>NZ_BKDH01000013.1:0-779 GCF_009811375.1 Variovorax boronicumulans | reverse complement strand
TGATCGCCGACGAGCCCACCACGGCGCTGGACGTGACCATCCAGGCGCAGATCCTCGAACTCATGCGCCGGCTGCAGGCCGAGACGGGCATGAGCATCCTGTTCATCACGCACAACCTGGGCGTGGTGGCCCACCATGCCGACGACGTGGTGGTCATGTACTCGGGTCGCGTGGTCGAGCGTGCGCCGGTGCGGCCACTGTTCGCGCAGCCCGAGCACCCGTACACACAGGGCTTGTTGGCCTGCCTGCCGGGCAAGGCGCGGGTTCCTGGGCAACCGAAGCCCAAGCGGCTGTTCGCGATTCGCGGGCAGGTGTCGAGCCCATTGGCCCCGCCGCCCGGTTGCGCCTTCGAGCCGCGCTGCGACCAAGCGCTGGCGAGCTGCAAGGACGCGATGCCGCCCCTGATCGACATTCGGCAAGACCGCCAGGCGCGCTGCGTGCGCGTGCAGCCCGACCAACCGCTCGCGAGGGCTGCATGATGACCACCGCTGTTTCTTCTTCCTCTCCCCTCATCGAAGTCCGCGGCCTCAAGAAGTACTTCGGCAGCAGCGAGCGCCCCGTGCGCGCGGTCGACGACGTGTCCTTCGCCATCCATCCCGGCGAGACGCTGGGCCTGGTCGGCGAATCGGGCTCGGGCAAGAGCACCATCGGACGCACCGTGCTGCGCCTGGTCGAGCGCACCGAGGGCCAGGTGCTGTACCGGGGCGACGACATCGGAGATCTTTCCGGCGAGCGCATGCGCAAGCTGCGCAGCAAGCTGCAGATCATCTTCCAGGACC
>NZ_BKDH01000012.1:0-1203 GCF_009811375.1 Variovorax boronicumulans | reverse complement strand
GAAAAATGGCAAAAGGTAAATTCACCCGCACCAAGCCGCACGTGAACGTGGGCACGATCGGTCACGTTGACCACGGCAAGACCACGCTGACGGCTGCGATCGCCACCGTGCTGTCGGCCAAGTTCGGCGGCGAAGCCAAGGCTTACGACCAGATCGATGCAGCGCCTGAAGAAAAGGCCCGCGGCATCACGATCAACACCGCGCACGTCGAGTACGAAACGGCCAACCGCCACTACGCACACGTCGACTGCCCCGGTCACGCCGACTATGTGAAGAACATGATCACCGGCGCCGCCCAGATGGACGGCGCCATCCTGGTGTGCTCGGCCGCTGACGGCCCGATGCCCCAGACCCGTGAACACATCCTGCTGGCTCGCCAGGTGGGCGTGGGCTACATCATCGTGTTCCTGAACAAGTGCGACATGGTCGACGACAAGGAACTGCTCGAGCTGGTCGAAATGGAAGTTCGCGAACTCCTCGACAAGTACGAATTCCCCGGCGACGACACCCCCATCATCCACGGCTCGGCCAAGCTCGCCCTGGAAGGCGACAAGGGCGACCTGGGCGAAGGCGCCATCATGAAGCTGGCAGAAGCCCTGGACACGTACATCCCCACGCCTGAGCGCGCTGTGGACGGCACGTTCCTGATGCCCGTGGAAGACGTGTTCTCGATCTCGGGTCGCGGCACCGTGGTGACCGGCGCTGTCGAGCGCGGCGTGATCAAGGTCGGCGAAGAAATCGAAATCGTCGGTATCCGCCCCACCGTCAAGACCACCTGCACCGGCGTGGAAATGTTCCGCAAGCTGCTGGACCAAGGTCAAGCTGGCGACAACGTCGGCGTGCTGCTGCGCGGCACGAAGCGCGAAGAAGTCGAACGCGGCCAAGTGCTGTGCAAGCCCGGCTCGATCAAGCCGCACGTGCACTTCACCGCCGAGGTGTATGTCCTGTCCAAGGACGAAGGCGGCCGTCACACGCCGTTCTTCAACAACTACCGTCCGCAGTTCTACTTCCGCACGACGGACGTGACCGGCGCGATCGAGCTGCCCGCGGACAAGGAAATGGTCATGCCTGGCGACAACGTCAGCATCACCGTGAAGCTGATCAACCCGATCGCGATGGAAGAAGGCCTGCGCTTCGCCATCCGTGAAGGCGGCCGTACCGTGGGTTCGGGCGTCGTGGCCAAGATCCTCGACATCTAAGCCG
>NZ_BKDH01000011.1:0-1215 GCF_009811375.1 Variovorax boronicumulans | reverse complement strand
CTCGCGCTGGTGCTGGTCTATACGCCGCGTGTCGCACGGGTGGTGCGGGCCTCGACGCTGGTCGTGCGCGAACTGCTGTTCGTCGAAGCCGTACGGGCCCTGGGCGTGCGCACCTCTCGCATCCTGTGGCGTCACATCCTGCCGAACCTGATGTCACCGATCCTCGTGCAGGTGTCGTTCATCTTCGCCTACGCCATCCTGGCCGAGGCCGGCCTGTCGTTCCTGGGCGTGGGCGTACCGCCCGAGATCCCCACCTGGGGCACCATGGTCGCGGGCAGCCAGCAGTACGCGCACCAGGCCTTCTGGGTCGTGCTGTTCCCGGGCCTGGCGATCATCTTCACGGCGCTGTCGCTGCAGCTGCTGGGCGATGGCGTGCGCGACCTGCTCGACCCGAAGCTCAAGAAGACGGCATGAAAGCACTCCCCCAGGCTTGCCCACTTCGTGTGGCCTCCTACCCCCTCGCCGGGGGCGATACCAGCAGCCCGGCGAAGCCGGTTCTGCGGTATCCCACGTGAAAGGCCTACCTGATATGAACATGGCTTCCAGTTCCCCACGCCTCACGGTCACCAACCTGAGCACCAGCTTCCCCACCGAAGACGGATTGATCCGCTCGGTGGCCGACGTGAGCTTCTCGATTCAACCGGGCAAGACCACTGCGCTGGTGGGCGAGTCGGGCTCGGGCAAGTCGGTCACCAGCCTCACGCTGATGCGCCTCTTGCCCAAGACCGCCAACGCACAGGTCAGCGGCAGCGCCTCGTTCGTCACGCGTGAAGGCAAGACGCTCGACCTGCTGCAGATCGGCGAGCGCGAGATGCGCTCGCTGCGCGGCAACCAGCTGTCGATGATCTTCCAGGAGCCGATGACCAGCCTGAACCCGGTGTTCACCATCGGCGAGCAGATTGCCGAGAGCGTGCGCCTGCACAAGGGCCTGGACCGCAAGGCGGCCTTGGCCCATGCGCTGCGCATGCTGGAGCTGGTGGAGATTCCGGCTGCCGCCCAGCGCATCCACGAGTACCCGCACCAGCTGTCGGGCGGCATGCGCCAGCGCGTGATGATCGCGCTGGCCATGGCCTGCGACCCGACGCTGCTGATCGCCGACGAGCCCACCACGGCGCTGGACGTGACCATCCAGGCGCAGATCCTCGAACTCATGCGCCGGCTGCAGGCCGAGACGGGCATGAGCATCCTGTTCATCACGCACAACCTGGGCGTGGT
>NZ_BKDH01000010.1:0-1651 GCF_009811375.1 Variovorax boronicumulans | reverse complement strand
TGATGCTGGGCCACAGCACCGTGCGCACCTTGCGCGCGGGCACGCGCCTCGAGATCGACGACGCGCCTGCACTCGGGCTGCAGGCCAAGCCGGCACTGCTGCTGGACACCGTCGAACACGTGGGCATCAACAATCTGCCCAAGGACACGGCGGCGTCGATTGCGGCGCAGCTGGGCGCGCTGACGGAACACCTGGTGTTCGACCAACCGTGTGCTCCCGTGACGGCCGAGGCCGATGTGTTCGGGCTGGTGTCTGCAGCAGTGGCAACGAGCAACGACAACCACATCTATCCGCAGCCCCAGAGCCTCGCAACCGCCCAGGCCCAGGGCTACGCCAACAGCTTCTCGGGTGTGCACGCCCCACGCCCCTGGCGCCCCGCCTTGGCCGCGGCCGACGGTGCCCGCCTGCACGCCAGGCCCACGGCCAGCGGCGTGCACAGCGCCATCGTGGTCGGACCTTCGGGCGAGACCTCGCCCAATGGCGCCGACGAGCTGTACTGCAACGACCGCGGCGACGTGCGCGTGCGCTTCCACTGGCAGAACGGATCGAACGACAACGGCAACAGCAGCAACGGCGACAACGCCCAGGACAACCGCAGCACCCGCTGGATCCGCGTGGCCCAACGCCAGGCGGGCCCCGGCATGGGCTGGCAGTGGCTGCCGCGCATCGGGCAGGAAGTGCTGGTCAAGTTCGTCGACCTCGATGTGGACCAGCCCGTCATCGTCGGGGCGCTGTACAACGGCCGCGGCGACGGCGGCATCGCCCCCACGCCCGGCGGCGCATCGCGCACCGGTGAGAACAGCGAACAGGGCAGCGACAGCAACGACAACAACGACGTCTTCGCCCAGGCGAGCAACGCCTCGCCCAGCGCCCAGGCCAACCTCGCAGCCGGCCATGCCCCGCCCTGGCACGGCGCCAGCGCCGACGACAAGGGCCACCGCAACGCCGCGGCCCTGACCGGCTTCAAGACCAAGGAGTTCGGCGGCGAGGGCTTCAGCCAGCTGGTGTTCGACGATTCGAGCCAGCAGCTGCGCGTGCAGCTGCATGCCAGCACCGCCCACAGCCAGCTGAACCTGGGCCACCTGATCCACCAGGCCGACAACTTCCGCGGCAGCTTCCGCGGCCAGGGCCTGGAGCTGCGCACCGACGGCTATGCCGCCCTGCGCGGCGGCAAGGGCGTGCTGCTGAGCACCTACCACGGCGCAGGCGGCCAGAAGCTGGAGCCCGTGGGCGACTTCGCCGCCGGCATGGCGCTGCTCAAGCAGGTGCAGCAGCTGGGCCAGGCCCTGAGCGATGCGGCCAGGACCCACGAGACCGTGCAGCTGGCCGGGCACATCGGGGCAACCAAGGCCGACGAATCGCAACTCGACAAGGAGCGCGCCCCGTACGCCGCGATGGAGCGCACCGCCAGCGGCATGGTCGCCGCCGATGCGCTCGAGACCGCCTATGCGGATGCAGCAGACAAGGCCATCGCCACCGGCGAAGGCAAGGTGCCGCACACGAGCGACGCCGTGATCGCACTGGCCGCACGCGGCGGCCTGGCGATGGTGGCGGGCCAGCAGCTGCAGGTCGTCAGCGGCGAGACTGCCACGCTGGCCAGCGGCGGCGACATCAACATGGCGCTGGCCGACGTGCTGCGCGTGCACAGCGG
>NZ_BKDH01000009.1:0-2500 GCF_009811375.1 Variovorax boronicumulans | reverse complement strand
TTTAGGTAGTGCCTCAAGTATTACCATCGGGGGTAGAGCACTGTTTTGGCTAGGGGGTCATGGCGACTTACCAAACCAAGGCAAACTCCGAATACCGATGAGTACAGCTTGGGAGACAGAGCACCGGGTGCTAACGTCCGGACTCAAGAGGGAAACAACCCAGACCGCCAGCTAAGGTCCCTAAAATTGGCTAAGTGGGAAACGAAGTGGGAAGGCTAAAACAGTCAGGATGTTGGCTTAGAAGCAGCCATCATTTAAAGAAAGCGTAATAGCTCACTGATCGAGTCGTCCTGCGCGGAAGATGTAACGGGGCTAAGCCAGTTACCGAAGCTGCGGATTTGCAATTTATTGCAAGTGGTAGGAGAGCGTTCTGTAAGCCTGTGAAGGTGCGTTGTAAAGCGTGCTGGAGGTATCAGAAGTGCGAATGCTGACATGAGTAGCGTTAAAGGGGGTGAAAAGCCCCCTCGCCGTAAGCGCAAGGTTTTCTACGCAACGTTCATCGGCGTAGAGTGAGTCGGCCCCTAAGGCGAGGCAGAGATGCGTAGCTGATGGGAAACAGGTCAATATTCCTGTACCGATTGTTAGTGCGATGTGGGGACGGATCTTAATAGGTCATCCAGTTATTGGATTATTCTGGTTTAGTTGGATGTAGGCGTGCATTAGGCAAATCCGGTGCACATATACCGAGGCCAACGATCGAGCGGACTTGTCCGTGAAGTGACTGAACGAGGTTCCAGGAAAAGCCACTAAGCTTCAGCTAACAACGACCGTACCGCAAACCGACACTGGTGCGCGAGATGAGTATTCTAAGGCGCTTGAGAGAACTCAGGAGAAGGAACTCGGCAAATTGACACCGTAACTTCGGAAGAAGGTGTGCCCTATTAGTGTGTAGTGAACAACGAAGCATGAATGGGTTGCAAAAAATCGGTGGCTGCGACTGTTTATTAAAAACACAGCACTCTGCAAACACGAAAGTGGACGTATAGGGTGTGACGCCTGCCCGGTGCTGGAAGATTAAATGATGGGGTGCAAGCTCTTGATTGAAGTCCCAGTAAACGGCGGCCGTAACTATAACGGTCCTAAGGTAGCGAAATTCCTTGTCGGGTAAGTTCCGACCTGCACGAATGGCGTAACGATGGCCACACTGTCTCCTCCTGAGACTCAGCGAAGTTGAAATGTTTGTGATGATGCAATCTCCCCGCGGAAAGACGGAAAGACCCCATGAACCTTTACTGTAGCTTTGTATTGGACTTTGAACAGATCTGTGTAGGATAGGTGGGAGGCTTTGAAGCAGGGTCGCTAGATCTTGTGGAGCCAACGTTGAAATACCACCCTGGTGTGTTTGAGGTTCTAACCTAGGTCCATTATCTGGATCGGGGACAGTGCATGGTAGGCAGTTTGACTGGGGCGGTCTCCTCCCAAAGCGTAACGGAGGAGTTCGAAGGTACGCTAGTTACGGTCGGACATCGTGACGATAGTGCAATGGCATAAGCGTGCTTAACTGCGAGACTGACAAGTCGAGCAGATGCGAAAGCAGGACATAGTGATCCGGTGGTTCTGTATGGAAGGGCCATCGCTCAACGGATAAAAGGTACTCTGGGGATAACAGGCTGATACCGCCCAAGAGTTCATATCGACGGCGGTGTTTGGCACCTCGATGTCGGCTCATCTCATCCTGGGGCTGTAGCCGGTCCCAAGGGTATGGCTGTTCGCCATTTAAAGAGGTACGTGAGCTGGGTTTAAAACGTCGTGAGACAGTTTGGTCCCTATCTTCCGTGGGCGCTGCAGATTTGAGGAAGCCTGCTCCTAGTACGAGAGGACCGGAGTGGACACACCTCTGGTGTATCGGTTGTCACGCCAGTGGCATTGCCGAGTAGCTAAGTGTGGAAGAGATAACCGCTGAAAGCATCTAAGCGGGAAACTCGTTTCAAGATGAGATCTGCCGGGGCCTTGAGCCCCCTAAAGAGTCGTTCAAGACCAGGACGTTGATAGGTCAGGTGTGGAAGCGCAGTAATGCGTTAAGCTAACTGATACTAATTGCTCGTGCGGCTTGACCCTATAACTTTGATCAATCTGATCAAGGTGTTATGCCAAGTTGACGCATTCAAAATAATTCGCCAAAAGCTGATTCCAAACTCTATGAATTCGTTTGATTGATCGTGTGATCAGTCAGACAACCCTTTATGCCTGATGACCATAGCGAGTTGGTACCACTCCTTCCCATCCCGAACAGGACAGTGAAACGACTCAGCGCCGATGATAGTGCGGGTTCCCGTGTGAAAGTAGGTCATCGTCAGGCTCTTACAGCCCAGAAAACCCCAGTCAGCAATGACTGGGGTTTTTTGCTTTGCGCGGCGCAAAGACCAAACGCATAAAAAGCGCTGACTCGAAAGAATCAGCGCTTTTTTATTGCAGCAGACAACCGCCAATCAGGCGTTGTGAACTCCCGAAGCATCGGATTGTGCTGCGCCGGCCGTAATCAGCTCTGCAAGCAGGTCCG
>NZ_BKDH01000008.1:0-12041 GCF_009811375.1 Variovorax boronicumulans | reverse complement strand
ATGCCCACGTGTTCGACGGTGTCCAGCAGCAGTGCCGGCTTGGCCTGCAGCCCGAGTGCAGGCGCGTCGTCGATCTCGAGGCGCGTGCCCGCGCGCAAGGTGCGCACGGTGCTGTGGCCCAGCATCAGGTCGGCGCGGCATTCGGCCGCTTCCATCATCAATGCGGCGTAGCGCTCGACGGTGCGGTTGGTGTCCCAGCCGCGGCTGCGGTCGTTCAGGCCGAGCACGTCGTCGTACTCCAGGCGTGGGGCGTTCTTGCCACCGACCGGAAAGCGCGCCGGGGCGCTGCCTGTGAGCTGGCGCTTGCCGTCGACGTTCCATGCGCTCAGGTGCACCTGGGCCACCGACTGGCGCATGCGCCGCACCAGCGCCTGCACGGCGTCGCTGCGCTCCTGCGAGTTCTTGCGGTGAAAGCGAACGGGCGAGCCCGCATCGGCGGGCTGGGTGTCGTTGGACGAGAAGATCACGAGCTTGTGGCCCGTCGGGGCCTGGGCGTCTTCCTCGGTGCGCCAGGCCAGGCCTTCTTCGGCCAGCAGGCGCGAGAAGAAGTCGTAGTCGCTCTCTCGGTACTGGGTGCAGTAGGTGCGAACGGGGGCGTCGGCGAGGAAGCTGTTCACTTCGGAGGAGAAGGCCCAGCTGCCCGCTTCGGCGTACGGCGCCAGCACGCGTTCGATGATGTCTGCCACGCTGCGCTGCTGGAAGACCTGGCTGCGCCCCTGCTGGGTGGCCAGCCAGAGCCAGGGCACAAGCGTGAGGCGGTAGCGCGCCAGGCCGCCGTCGGCGCCCAGCGATTCGACGGCGCGGATCAGGCCGGTGCGTCGACCCACGGAGCCGTCGGCCAGCACAGTGACCAGTGTCAGCGGTTGATCGATCAGCGATGACAGCGCCAGGTCCGCGCGCAGGCTCAGACACACGATGCGCAGCTCGAACAGCTGCGACACCGCCTCGCGCTGCACCCAGCCTTCCACGCGCAAGGCGTCGATGCTCTCGCGGGCGGCGGACGAAGACGATGAAGCGGCGCTGGGCGCTTCGAGTCGATACAGCCGCGCCGTCTGGCTCAGCTCGGCCCACAGGGCGCTGCGGTCAACGGATGGTGACGACGAACGCATGCGCAAGGGCACGCTGCCGTGGTTGGACATGAAACTCCCCGAACTTATTTTTCTTCCCCGCGTTGCGCGGGGTGGCATGCGTCCGATTGTCGGAGTCCCGGTGGCCCGAGCGTAAGTACCTGAAAGTAGCACCTGGCGATGCAGGACGGCGCCTCAAGCCGGCGAATGCATGCCGCTGCCCTGGCGCCCTTCTTCCGCTGCCGCCACCAGCCGCAGCCCGGCGCGCACGCGCGCCAGCGTCTCGTTCTCGCGCTGCGGCGCATACACGGCGTGGGCCGAATGCGAGAACTCCGGCGCGCCCTCCACCAGCCGCAGCCGGCCGTCGGCCAGGAAGGGCCGCGCGACGCCGATGCGGAAGTAGCCCGCGCCGCCCACCGCAAGCAGGTAAGTGAGCGCCAGCGGCCCGAGCGAGATCGACACCGGCGCATGGGCCAGCTCCGGAAACGCCGCCTCGTGGTTGGCCGCGAAGGCCGGGCCCCAGTCGACCGACACATAGCGCGTGCGGTCGAGCCGGCCTTCGGGGTCGGTGGTGACCATCACCAGCCGCTCCTCGGCCAGCAGCTCGGCCACGAGGCCGGGGCGCTGCGGCGGGTTGTAGAGCACGGCCAGGTCGAGCGCGCCGCCCTGCACGGCGTCGAGCAGGCGCTGCGCGCTGTCGACCTCGGCGCGCAGCGCGATCTCGGGGCAGACGCGGTGCATCCAGATCAGCCAGTCGGCCAGCAGCGGATGCCACAGGCTGGGCTCGCTGCCCACGCTCACGCCCTCCTCGATCCCCGGCGGCAGCGCCACATGCTGGCGCGCGCGCTCCCACACCTGCACCAGCGTGGTCGCGTGCGCCACGAAGCGCTCGCCCGACGCGGTGAGCCGCGCGCCGGCCTTGTTGCGCACGAACAGGCGTCGCCCGAGCTGGTCTTCGAGCAGGCGGATGCGCGCGCTGACGGCGGTCTGCGTCAGGTGCAGCCGCTCGGCAGCGGCCACGAAGCTGCCGGTGGCCGCGACTTCGAGAAAGGTGCGGGCGAGGCCGATGTCCATCGGATTCATATTAGTTTTTTTGCACTCATTTGCAATGAACATTCATTGGCTTGGGGAGAAGCATCGGTTCACCATGGGCATGCACACGTTTCCAGGAGCCCCGCCCCATGCGTCCTCTGCCGCCCATGCCCCACGCCGCCCCGCCCGACGATGCCGCTAAGCCCTTCGCCGACACGCCCGCCGCGCTGTGCGCGCAGGGGCTGCGTTTTCCCGAGCGGGTGGAGGTGTCCTCGCCGGTCTGCTACGCCGACGAGCTGGACGCGGCCTACCGCGAAGCCGGCGACCGCGACGCACTGCTGGCCGCGCTGAACGAGCTGCTCGAAGCCGAGCGCGCCGGCGCGCGCATCACGCTGCGCAGCGCCGCCGAGACCGACGACCCCGCGCTGCAGCGCCTGGTGACCGACATCCACCGCGACGAAGTGCGCTGGTGCGGCGTGCTGATCGACGCGATCCAGTCGCTGGCCGCCACGCCCAGCACGCGCACCGGCGCCTTCTACGAGCGCGCGATGGCCGTGCCGGAACTGGACGCGCGCCTGGCGCTGCTCAACCGCGGCCAGGACTGGGTGGTGCGCAAGCTGCAGGCGCTGCTGCCGCGCATCGGCGACACGCGCATCCACGGCGAGCTGACGGCCATGCTGGTGTCGCACCAGCAGAACATCGCGCGCGTGAGCGCGCAACAGGCCCCGCACGGGCCGCAGGAAGGCGCCTGAGAAAGTTGCAACACAGCGCGGGGATGCGCCATCCAATGGGCAGAAGGAACTCACCGCATGCCGCCCACCGCCTTGCCCCTGACTGCCGATGCCGACGCGAACGCGTCCGACGCCGAACTGGCCGCACGCGCCGCGCAGGGCGACACGCAGGCCTTCGCGCGCATCATGCGGCGCCACAACCAGCTGCTGTTTCGCACCGCGCGCAGCATCCTGCACAGCGACGCCGACACCGAAGACGCGCTGCAGGACGGCTACCTGCGCGCCTGGCGCGCCATCGGCGGCTTCCGTGACGAGGCGAAGCTCTCGACCTGGCTGGTGCGCATCGTCATCAACGAGGCGCTGGGCCGCCTGCGCCGCCGCGGCGCGCAGGTGATCCCGCTCAACGGCGGCGTGGCTACTGAGGATGACGACGACGCCCCCGACACGCAGCTCGCCGGCGACCCCGACCGCCAACCGGAGCGCCTCGCCATGCGGGAAGACCTTCGCCGACTCATGGAGCGCCGCATCGACCGGCTGCCCGACACCTACCGCACCGTGTTCGTGCTGCGCGCGGTGCAGGAACTCAGCGTCGGCGAAACCGCCGAGGCGCTGCAGCTGCCCGAGGCCACGGTGCGGCTGCGTTTCTTCCGCGCCCGCAGCCTGCTGCGCGAAAGCCTGTCGCGCGACATCGACCTGGCGACAGGCGACGCCTTCGCGTTCGACGGCGCGCGCTGCGACCGCATCGTGGCGCGCGTGCTGGCGGCGCTGCCCTGATGGCTTCCCACAACCACCACCCCCGAGGAGACCCCACCATGTCCTTTTTCCTGATGCCCACCCCGGCCGCCGCGCGGCGCGCCTTTCTCGGCCACTCCGGCCTGATGCTGTCGGGCGCCGCCGTCGCGCTGCTGGCGGGACGCGACGCGCTCGCCGCCAAGAGCGGCGGTGCCACCGGCAACGACGTGCAGATCCTCAACACCGCGCTCGGCGCCGAGCTCGAGGCCATCGCGGCCTACCAGCTCGGCGCGGAAAGCAAGCTGCTCGAGAAGCCCGTGCTCGACCTCGCCGTGACCTTCCAGGGCCACCACAAGGAACATGCGGACCTGCTGGCCAAGACCATCGCCAAGCTCGGCGGCAAGGCCGTCGCGGCCAAGGCGCGCTACGACTTCCCGGGGGAGCAGCTCAAGTCACAGGCCGATGTGTTGCGCTTCGCGGCGAAGCTTGAACAAGGCGCCGTGAGCGCCTACCTGGGCGCGGTGCCGCTGTTCGGCCACCGCGAGCTGTCGAAGGCCGCAGCCAGCATCCTCGGCGACGAGGCGATGCACTGGGCCGTGCTGCGCCAGGCGCTCGGCGAGGCGCCAGTGCCTTCGGCGTTCGTGTCGTGAGCCGTGCGGCGCGCGGGCTCGCAGCGGGCCTGCTGGCAGCTTGGGCCTGTGCGAATGCCGCAACGCCCGACGCGGTGCGCGGCGAACAGGTCTACGCGCGCTGCCAGGCCTGCCACGCGCTGGCCACCGACCGGGTCGGGCCGCGCCACTGCGGCCTGTTCGGGCGGCTCGCCGGCAGCGTGCCGGGCTTCGCGTACTCGGAGGCGATGAAGAAGCCGCGCATCGTGTGGAACGACAAGACGCTCGACCGCTTCCTCAGCGCCCCGCTCGCGATGGTGCCGGGCAGCAGCATGACCTACGACGGCGTGCCCGACCCGCGCGACCGCGCCGACCTGCTCGCCTACCTGCGGCAGGCGAACGACACGCCGGCCTGCGCGGCGCTGGCGCGCCCTACGCCGCGTTGACCGCGGGCGAGGCGGAGGCGAAAGCGCCCGCGATCTCGCGCGTCACGCGCAGGAAGGCTTCCATCTCGCCCACCGTGTGGCAGTGCAGCGGCGACACGCGCACGGTGCCTTCGAGCCCGAAGGATTCGAGCATCCGCTTCGAGTAGATGCTGCTGGCCACGCGCTCGTACACCGTCACGCCGCGCTGGCCGTACTCCACCACGGCCTGCGTGCAGTCGAGCCCGTCGAAGCCGATGCCCAGAATCAGGTCGCGCTGCGTCAAGTCTTCATGGTCGAGGAACACCTGCACGCCGTCGAGCGCGCGCAGGCCCGGCGTCTGCGCGGTGCCGTCGAGCAGCGTCGCCAGCAGCGCGCGCTCGTGCAGCTCGATGCGCTCGATGCCCGCCACGAAGCGGGCGCGGCGGTCGGTCGCATCGGTGAAGTGGCCGCCGAGCCAGCCCACGTAGTCGACGATCTCGGTGAGCACCGCGAACTGCCACGGCGCCGAGCTGCCCAGCTCCCAGTGGCCGGGCTTCTTGCCGGCCAGCTTGTGGTGCGGCAATGCAGCCGCGCGCTCCGACATCCACGAGAAGCCCGAGCCGCGGCAGCCGAAGAACTTGTAGGGCGCGAGGTTGATGCCGTCCACCGGCGTCTGCTGCAGGTCGATGACGCCGTGCGGCGCGTGCTGCACGGCATCGACGAGGATGTACAGGTCGGGCTTGATCTCGCGCGCGCGCCGCACGATGGCCGCCATGTCGAGCTTGGCGCCCGAGATGTTCGACGCATGGATCACGTTGAGCACGCAGGTGTTTTCGTCGACCAGCCCCACGATGGCGTCCACGTCGACACCGCCGGTGACGGGATTGCTCTTCGCCACGCGCAACTCGCGCCCGAGGCGCTCCGCATACAGACGCATGGCGTCGAAGGCCGAGGGGTGCTCGAGCGCGGTCGTGACCATGTTCGTGCCCGGCACGTTCTCGGCCACCGCGCGCACCATGTCGAACATCGCGCCCGAGGCGGTGAGCGAGGGGTACACGCTGCCGCCGGTGGCGTTGAGGATGGTGCGCAGGTCGTCGGCGCCGCGCGCTTGCATGGCCTGCAGCTCGACGGCGGTGGCGTGGATGCGCTCGGCGTTGTCGGGAATGGCGTCGACCAGCGCGAAGCGCTCGACCGCCGCCTTCAGCCGGAACGAGCCGCCGGCGTTGTCGAAGTACAGGCGCTCGCGGCCGTGGTGGTCGCGTTCGATGCCCAGGAAGCGCTCGCGCACCTGGCGCATCAGCGCATCGGAAAGGAGCTCGCCTTTCGGCAGGTCCGCGCGTGTGGCTGCCATGGTGTCAGACGCCCTTGTTGTTGGGGTTCTTGTAGATCTCGCGCACCGCGTCCGTCATCGGGAAGTTGAGGTTCGCGTTGCGCGGCGGGATCGGCGAGAGGAACCACTTGGTGTACAGCTGCTCGATGGCGCCCGACTTCATGAGACCGTTGACGGTCTCGTCGACCAGCGCCTTGAACTCGGGGTCGTCCTTGCGCAGCATGATGCCGTAGGGCTCCTGGCGCAGCGACTCCTTGAGGATCTTGTAGTCGCCCGGATTGGTGGCGCTGGCGATCATGCCGGCCAGCTGCACGTCGTCGAGCACGTAGGCATCGGCGCGGCCCGTGGACAGCAGCAGGAAGCCGTCGGAGGTGTCCTTGCCCGCGATCTCGTTCACCTCGATGGTGCCGCTCTTGCGCGCGCCGCGCAGCAGCTGGATCGAGGTGCTGCCCGAGACGGTGGCCACGTTCTTTCCGTTGAGGTCGGGCAGTGCGTTGATGCCCGAGCTCTTCTTCACGGCGGCCGTGATGTTGGTGACGAAGTGGCTCGGTGCGAAGTCGACCTGTGCCTGGCGCTGCGTGGTGTTGGTGGTGGTCGCGCAGTCCAGGTCCACGGTGCCGTTCTGCAGCAGCGGGATGCGGTTGGTCGAGTTGAGCATGGTGTAGCGCACCTCGATCTTCGGCAGGCCCAGCTTGGCCTTCACGGCGTCGACGATCTTCAGGCAGATGTCGTTGGTGAAGCCGATGGGCGCGCTGTCGGCGCTGAGCTTGTACGAGAACGGGATCTGGCTGTCGCGCGCGCCGATCTGGATCGTGCCGCTGTCCTTGATCTTGCGCAGCGTGCCGGTGTCCTGCGCGCTGGCGGCGCCGCAGGCGAAGACGAGGGCGAGTGCCAATGCGAAAGGTGCGAGAGGCAGTTTGAAGTCCATGGTGTGTTCCTTGGGTTGCAATGACGGTGGCCTGGCGCGCATCTTCTGCGTCCCGATGAATTTCTAAAAGCGATTTTTTGTGATCGAATCGCATGAAGAAAAGCGTTCTTTCTTTCAGGAGCCGCCCGCCGTGATGACCTTCAAGCAACTCGAAGCCCTGTACTGGATCGCCCGGCTGGGCGGCTTCGCGCAGGCGGCCAACCAGCTGCACACCTCGCAGTCGGCCATCTCCAAGCGCGTGCACGAGCTGGAGCAGCTGTTCGACACCGAGCTGTTCGACCGCAGCCAGCGCACGGCGCGCCTCACCGAAAAAGGCGAGGAGATGTTCGTGCTCGCCAGGAAGCTGCTCGACCAGCGCGACGCAGCGGTGGAGCAGTTCGGCAAGCCCGGCGTGGTGGAGCGGCGCATCCGCCTGGGCGTGACCGAGCTCACCGCCATGACGTGGCTGCCGCGCCTGGTCGGCCTGATCCAGCAGCACTACCCCAAGGTGATCCTAGAACCCGACGTGGACGACAGCCTGCAGCTGCGCGACAAGCTCCTGGCCGACGAGCTCGACGTGGTCATCGTGCCCCACACCTTCGCCGACTCGCGCATGCAGAGCAAGGTCATCGGCCGCGTGAAGAGCGCGTGGATGTGCAAGCCCGGCGTGATTCCCTCGACCGCGGCCACCGGCACCGTGCGCCTGCACGACCTGGCGCGCCACCGCATGCTGGTGCAGGGCAACAACTCGGGCACCGGCCGCGCCTACGACGCCTGGATGAAGGACCAGGGCGTGCAGCCCGCCAACGCGATCGTGGTGAGCAACCTCGTCGCACTCACGGGCCTCACCGTGTCGGGCCTGGGCGTGAGCTACCTGCCGCGCGAATGCCTCGCGCCGCTGGTCGACGCCGGCATGCTCGAGGTGCTCGACGTGACGCCCGCGCTGCCCGTGGTGCGCTACGTGGCCATGCACAAGGGCGAGCACCGCAGCGCGCTCACATCGTCGATCGTGATGCTGGCGCAGGCGTGCTGCGACTTCACGCGCATGTTCCAGGCGCAGCCGGAAGAAGAAGCCTCGTAGGGTTCGCGCGCTGCGCCCCGTCTGTTTGAAGGCGTTGGTTGATCGGCCAACCCAGCGACGGCGCCCGGCGGGCCCAGGACACTGGGTGCTTCCCGCAGCGAAATCAAGGAGGAGGCCGCAGGCCGGGGGACATTCGCGGAGGGAAGTACCCGGTGGCCTGGGCCCGCGCCCCGAATGCACCCGCGTCTTGTCAGCCCCCGCGCGTCAACATCCGTCCCGCGCGCGCCAGCACCTTCGCTTCGCCCTCGCCGCCGCGGTACGCCAGCACCCCGTTCACGAACACGCGCTCGACACCGACGCTCACGCCATGCGGCTTGTCGTAGGTGGCGGTGTCGGTGATGGTCTCGGGGTCGAACACCACCACGTCGGCCATCGTGCCGACACGCAGCAGGCCGCGATCCGCGATGCGCAGGTTGCGCGCCGTCATGCCCGTCATCTTGTGCACCGCCTGCTCCAGCGTGAAGAGCTTGCGCTGGCGCCAGTAGCGCGCGAACACGCGCGGGAACGCGCCCCACAGCCGCGGGTGCGGATGGCGGTCGTGCGGCAGGCCATCGCTGCCGATCATGGTGAGCGGGTGCGCAATGACGCGCTCCACGTCTTCTTCCTGCATCTGGAAGTAGCAGGCGCCGCCGGGCTTCAGGCGCAGGCAGGCTTCCTGCTCGGTGGTGCCCCACTCGCGCGCGATGTCGGAGATCAGGCGGCCGGTCATCTCGGGGTGCGGGTCGGACCAGGTCAGCAGCACGTCGATCACGCCGTCGACCAGGTCTTCGCGCAGCACGGTGGAGCCGGCCACGTACGGGTAGACGTCCATCGCGATCTCCTGGCGCTGCGACAGCGCCTCGATCAGCGGCAGCGTCTCCTTGGTGCGGCCCCAGTTCGCGGGACCGGCGCACTTGTGGTGCGAGATGACCAACGGCACGCCCGCGCTGAAGGCCGTGTCGCCGGCCTCGTGCAGCGCCTCGATGATCTGCTGCATCTCGCTGCGCAGGTGCGTGGCGTACACGCCGCCGTGCCGCGCCACGACGCGCGCGAGCGCGGTGACTTCCTCGGCCGGCGCGGCAAAGGCTTCTTCGTAGAACAGGCCCGACGACATGCCATGCGCACCCGAAGCCATGCAGTCGTCGAGCAGCGCGGCCATGTGAGCCAGTTCGTCGCCGTTCGCCGGGCGATCGAGCGCCTGCATGGCAGCGAAGCGCAGCGTGGTGTGGCCCACGAGGGCTGCCACGTTGAGCGCGGGCTGCGTCGCATCGACGGCTGCGCGGTACTCGGCCATGGTTGCGTGCTTGAACGAATCCGCACCCAGCAGCGTGAGCGGCGGCTTCGATTGCGGCGTGCGGTACGGCGCCAGCGAGATGCCGCAGTTGCCCGTGACCACGGTGGTGATGCCTTGCGACACCTTGGGCAGGCACAGCGGGTCGCGCAGCACGATGGCGTCGTCGTGCGTGTGGGCGTCGATGAAGCCGGGCGCGATCACCTTGCCGCGGCAGTCGACCACGTCGACGTCGGCGATGTTCAACCCTGCAGGCAGCCGCGTGCGCAGGCCGTCGCCCAGCGCCAGGATGCGGTCGCCCTGCAGCAGCACGTCGCCGGGCCACGAAGGGCCGCCCGAGCCGTCGACCACGAGGCCGGCTTCGAGCAGCACGGCTGGGGTGTCGCTCATGGTTCGCTGTCTCCCTTTTTCGTGTTGATGCCGCCGCCGTCCCAGCTTTGCAGCGGGTGCGTGGTGGCGTCGATGCCGTGGCGCTGGAAGGCCTCGCGCGCGCGCTGCAGGCGCTGCACGGCGGGCTCGCCGCGGCGCTGCGCCACCAGCACGGTGAGGATCTCGATGACCGTGAGGTGCGTGAGGTAGGCGTCGATGCCCACATGCATCACCGCGTCGTCGGGCACCGACAGGCCGATGAGGAAGTCGGCCTTGGCCGCGAGCGCCGTGCCCGGCCGCGTGATCGCGACCACCTGGGCGCCCTGCCCGCGTGCGATGTCGACCGCGTCGAGCAGCGAGGGCATGCCGCCCACGTGCGAGATGGCGATGACCACGCCACCCGGACGCTGCGCCGCGCCGGCCACCTGCTGCAGGTGGTAGTCGGCCCAGGCGTTGGCCGACAGGCCGAGGCGGAACAGCCGCGCCTGCAGGTCGTTGGCCATGAACCACGAGGTGGCGCCCGCGCCGTACAGGTCGACGTGCGGTGCGGCCGCGATGGCGCGCACCGCGCCGTCGAGCACCTGCATGTCGAGCTGGCCGCGCACGCCCGAGACCGAGGCGGCGGCGCTGCGCGCGATCTTGCCGACCACTTCGTCGGCGGCGTCTTCGATGTTGACGCGGCGGTGCAGCGGCGAGCCGCCGAGCGCCAGCTCCTGCGCGAGTGCGAGCTTGAACTCGCGCAGCCCGGCAAAGCCGAGGTCGCGGCAGGTGCGCATGATGGTGGGCACCGAGCTGCGCGAGCGCTCGGCCAGCTGCTCGAAGCTCTCTTCGAGCGCGCGGTCGGGGTCTTCGAGGATCAGGTCGAGGATCGCGCGCCGCGTGGCCGGCGCGTCGCTGCGCGCCTCGGCGATCCTCTGGAGCAATGAGGGCGTCATCGGTGCGTTGTTCAGAAGTGCATGGCGACGGCGTCGCTCACGCGGTAGTCGTTCTCGACCACGGGCATCCAGTGCCATTTGTCGAAGGTGGTGCAGGGGTGCGAGATACCCAGGCCCACGCGGTCGCCGACCTTGGGTGCATCGGCCTCTTCGCTCTCATCCCAGCGCAGATAGGCGTGCTGGTCGTTCAGCGCGGTGATCTTCCAGCCCGCGGGCACGCCCTGCGGCTGCAACGCGCCGCGCGCCGCGCGCGCGATCGGCACGGGCATCGACAGATCGAAGGAGATGTCGCGCTTGCCGACCGACAGGATCGCCAGGCCGGGCTCGGGCCGCGACTGCACATTGGCCCAGACTTCCATCGCCGGCGTCAGGCCCTCGCCGCATTCGCAGCCCAGGCGTTCGTCGACCACGCTCACCATGCGCTTGTAGAAGCCATGGTCGTGCGTGACGTAGCAACCCGAGCGCAGCAGGCCACGCACCGGCGCACCCAGTGCGGGCTTCAGGCGCCCCGCCACGAGGTCGAAGATGGCCGAGCCACCGGCCGAAACCAGCACCTCGTCGGTCTCGAAGAGCTGGTGCGTGTCGCAGTGGCGCGCCACGGCCTCCACGCGGTCCATCAGCGTGGTGGCGTAGGCCGTGTCGGGCCCGCTTTCGCCGGTGGCGCCCTGCCCTTCATAGGTCTCGATGCCCACGAGCTTGGCCGCGTCGCTGGCGCGCACCCGGGTGGCGAGCGCAACGGCTTCGTCGTGCGTGCGGCAGCCGGTGCGTGCGCCCTGCACGCCGATCTCGAGCATGACCTCGAAAGGCACGCTGGCAGGATGGCGTTTCGACCAGTCTTCGATCAGCGCCAGCTGCGCGATCGAATCGACCAGGAACACCACACGCAGGTCCGCATGGTCGGCCAGCAGCAGCTGGATGCCCGCGAGGTCTTCGTCGCTCACGACCTGGTTGGCGATCAGCGTGCGGCGCGCGCCGGCGGCTACGCCCACGGCCAGCTGCGTGACGGTGGCAAAGGTCAGGCCCCACGCACCCGCATCCAACTGGCGCTGGAACAGCTGCGGCGACATGGTGGTCTTGCCGTGCGGTGCCAGGTCGATGCCCCACTCACGCACGCGTGCCTGCATCCACGCCAGGTTGTGCTCCAGCGCCTCGCGCTTGAGTACGGCCAGCGGCAGCGGCAGGTCGCCGGCCAGCACGTTCCAGCCGGCGGCGCCGACTTCGCTGCGCAGGCGCGGCGGCTGGGTGCGCGGGTAGCCCTTGAAACGGTCGCTCAGCAGCGGGTCGATGAAGTCGTGTGTCGAGGAGGAAATGTCGGTCATGGTCGTGCAACGGCGGTGTTGGAGAGCAGTTCTTTGCGGATGCAGGCGCTGTAGTGTCCTGCGGAAATCTCCTCGAGCGGCGGCACCGTCTGCGCACAGGCCTCGATGGCATGCGGGCAGCGCGTGCGGAACACGCAGCCCGAGGGCGGCGAGATCGGGCTGGGAATGTCGCCCTTCAAGGCGATGCGCTCGGTCGCCATCTCGGGGTCGGGCTTCGGGCTCGCAGCCAGCAGCGCCTGGGTGTAGGGGTGCGAGG
>NZ_BKDH01000007.1:0-152558 GCF_009811375.1 Variovorax boronicumulans | reverse complement strand
CTGAAGTTGTTTCAGCGAAGCCTTCGATTATGCACTGTTTTTTCAAACCGCGTCAACTTTCGAAGACTTTCTTCACCACTCACAACCAACGCTCCTGAGAGCACCAGTCGCTTCGAAACACCAGAGGCATTCAGCAGCGAAGCCCACGAGTATATGACAGATTTCGGCTCGTGCAAGCCAAACTGAAAGAAACTTGCAGAAGACCTTGGCCGCCCCGCTCACCGACAGCTTCACGCCTCTTACCTGCCTGCCAGCGTCTCTCCCAGGGACTCCAGCCCCTTCTATATAGAGAGCCATAAAGAAGCCTTCTCCCCCGGCCGCCAGGCGTCGTCACCCGCCCCTCCGATAATCCGTGCCACATGGCACTCATCACACTCCTCGACGCGCAGCTCGCGTTCGGTCACGTCCCGCTGCTGGATCATGCGGACTTCTCTCTTCTCGAATCGGAACGCATCGGCCTGATCGGCCGCAATGGCGCCGGCAAGTCGTCGATGCTCAAGATACTGGGCGGGCTGGAAAAGCCAGACGACGGCACGCTGCAGCTGCAGCAGAACTTGCGCGTGGCCTACGTGGCGCAGGAACCCGCGCTGGACATGGATGCGGACGTGTTCACCGCCGCCAGCCAGGGCCTGGGCGAAGTCATCGCCATCCGTGACCTGTATCTCTCTGGCGCGGATGGACTCGACCTGGACGCCCTGCAGTCCAAGATCGAAGCCTACGACGCCTGGAACTGGGAGCAGCGCGTCGAAGAGACGCTGCACCGCCTCCACCTCGACCCCACCGCGCGCGTCGGCTCCCTCTCGGGCGGCACGCGCAAACGGGTCGCGCTGGCCCAGGCCCTGGTGGCCGCGCCGGACGTGCTTCTATTAGACGAACCCACCAACCACCTGGACCTCGACTCCATCGAGTGGCTGGAGCAGTTGCTGATCGACTTCAAGGGCAGCGTCGTCACCATCACCCACGACCGCAGCTTCCTGAACCGCGTCGCCACCCGCATCGTGGAGCTCGACCGGGGCAAGCTGGGTTCCTACCCGGGCAACTTCGAGCAGTACCTCGTCCAGAAGGAAGAGCAGCTCGCCCAGGAAGCGATCATCAGCGCCAAGGCCGACAAGCTGCTGGCGCAGGAAGAGATCTGGATCCGCAAGGGCGTCGAAGCGCGCCGCACGCGCAGCCAGAGCCGCATCACGCGGCTGCAGGAACTGCGCGCCAGCCGCGCCGCGCGCCGCGAGGTGCAGGGCAGCGTCAACATGGATGTCGCCTCGGGCCAGTCCAGCGGCAAGATCGTGGCCGAACTCACCGACGCCACCAAGTCCTTCGGCGAGAAGACCGTGATCCGCGGTTTCAGCGGCACCATCCTGCGCGGCGACAAGATCGGCCTGCTGGGCCCGAACGGCGCCGGCAAGACGACGCTGCTCAAGCTGATCCTCGGCGAACTCGAGCCCGACAGCGGCAAGATCCGCCGCGGCACCAACCAGCAGGTGGCGTACTTCGACCAGATGCGCGACAAGCTCGACCTCGACGCCACGCTGGAGGACTTCATCAGCCCCGGCAGCGAGTGGATCGAAATCGGCAGCCAGAAGAAGCACGTCAAGAGCTACCTGTCGGACTTCCTGTTCTCCCCCGCGCGCGCCAACTCCCCCGTGCGCTCGCTCAGCGGCGGCGAACGCAACCGCCTGCTGCTGGCGCGCCTGTTCGCGCGCCCGGCCAACGTGCTGGTGCTCGACGAGCCGACCAACGACCTGGACATCGACACGCTCGAGCTGCTCGAAGGCCTGCTGCAGGACTACGACGGCACCGTGTTCCTCGTGAGCCACGACCGCACCTTCCTCGACAACGTGGTGACCAGCACGATCGCCTTCGAGGGCGACGGCCGCTGGCGCGAGTACGAGGGCAGCGTGGAAGACTGGCTGATCCAGTCCAAGCGCGCGCGCGAGATCGCCGAGCAGCGCCTCGCGTCGGCACCACCGCCGCCTCCAGCCGCCGCACCGGTCCCGGCCCCCGCGGCTGCACCCGCCGCCGCCGCCACGGGCGGACCCCGCAAGAAGCTCTCTTACAAGGAGCAGCGCGAACTCGAAGCCCTGCCCGCGCAGATCGAATCCCTCGAAACCGAGCAGAAGCGCATCAGCGAAATGCTCGAACTCGACGGCGGCGCCATCTATGCAAGCGACGCCTCGCGCGCGGTCGAGCTGAGCGAGCGCCACGCCAAGATCGACGACGAACTGCTCGCCGCGCTGGAGCGCCAGGAAGAGCTCGGCGCCGGGCGCTGAGCGCCGTCTTCCCTCACCGGTTGGCCGCCCGTCCCACCCACGGCGGGCGCCAACTCGGCTATACATGCGGCACCGCCTTCCCAAGCCCCCGGAAAGACCCCGCCGCATGCCTTCTTCTTCCTTCCACGCGTTGGTCCGCCGCAGCGTCACGCTGCTGGCCCTCCTGGTGCTCGGCGCCTGCGCGCAGCTGCCGAAGGAGGTGGACCGCCCCGTCTCGACCGCGCTCGCCTCGCCCGACGGCACGGCGCTGGCCACGCTGCTGCGGGAGCGCCGCAACGCCGACAAGGCGCGCTTCGACTCCGGTTTCCTGCTGTTGGGCGGCCCCCAGGCCGCCTACGGCAGCCGGCTGGCGCTGATCGAGAACGCACAGAAGACGCTGGACCTGCAGTACTACGCCATCCACGCCGACGCCAGCACCGGCCGGCTGGTGCGCGGGCTGCAGGCGGCGGCCGAGCGCGGCGTGCGGGTGCGCATCCTGCTGGACGACTTCCACACCATCGGCCGCGACGCGCTGGTGCTCGGCCTGGCCTTCATCCCGAACATCGAGATGCGGCTGTTCAACCCGCTGGCGGGTTCGCGCGGCACCGGCTTCAACCGCATGCTCAACGCCATCGGTGACGTCTCGCGCATCCAGCAGCGCATGCACAACAAGCTGTTCCTGGCCGACAACGTGATGGGCGTGACCGGCGGGCGCAACCTGGGCGACGCCTACTTCGGCAATGCCACCACCGGCAACTTCGTCGACGTCGACGTGCTGGCGGCCGGTCCGATCGTGCAGGACCTCTCGCGCAGCTTCGACAGCTACTGGAACAACGAGCGCGCCTACCCCGTGCAGTCGCTGGTCTCGCGCGAGGAGTTCCAGCGCATCCGCGACCGCGCGCGCCGCATCGACCAGGAACTCAGCGACGAAGCGGCCGAAGCACGCAACCAGCCCAAGCCCCCGGACGGCGAGCCGCGCCCCGGCGCCGGCCCCACGCCCGAGCAACGGGCCCGCGCCTGGGACGAGAAGCCGCTCGATCTGCGCAGCGCCGCCTTCGTCTGGGCCCCGGCCCTGATGCTGGCCGACGCGCCCGGCAAGATCCCGGCCGACAGCGGCCCCGGCGCGGTGCGCAACCCCGACCTCGTGGTGAGCCGGCCCGAGCTGCCCTCGCGCAGCGCCACCGCGCTGGCCGACCTGGCCTCCAGCGGCGACACGGTGGTCGAAGGCCTGCTGCACCTGATCGGCCAGGCGCGCACCGACCTGCTGATCATCTCGCCCTACTTCGTGCCCGGCCCCGACATGCAGCAGGCCTTTGCCGCGGCGCGCGCGCGGGGCGTGCGCATCCGGGTGCTGACGAATTCACTGGCCTCGAACGACGCGCCCATCGCCCACGTCGGCTATGCGCGCCACCGCAAGGCGCTCCTGGCCGCGGGCGTGGAGCTGTACGAGCTGCGCAGCGAGCAGGCCGACTTCGGCAATGTGTTCGGCTCCTCGGGCGGCAGCGGCGCGGGCAGCGTCAGCGGCGAATCGCGCGCGATGCTGCACTCCAAGGTGCTGGTGATGGACGGCCGGCTGCTGGTGGTCGGCTCGATGAACCTGGACCTGCGCTCGCAGCTGCAGAACACCGAGATCGCGCTGCTGATCCGCAGCGGCGAACTCTCGCGCATGGCGGCCGAGCAGATCGAGCGCGGCATGCGCGAGCGCGCCTGGCATGTCGAACTCGCGCAGGGCACGCTGGTGTGGCACGCGCCCGAGGGCAGCGGCCTGCAGGACACGGACACCGAGCCCGACGCGAGCGCCACGCTGCGCTTCCTGCTGCGGCTGTTCGGGCCGCTGGCGCCGGACCAGTTGCTCTGACGGTTCGGCGAGACCCCGTGGGGGTCAGTGCTTGTGCTGGTGCGCACCGCCCGCCGCTGGCGCAGCGGCAGCAGCGGCGCCTTCGGGCGCGCCGACCGGCAGCTTCAGCTCCAGCGTCGTCTTCGCGCCCTTGGCGTCCTCGAACTTCAGGGTCATGGGCACGGTCGCGCCCTTGGTCATCGCGCCCTTCAGGTCCATCAGCATCACGTGGTAGCCACCGGGCTTGAGCTCGACAGTCTTGCCGGCCGGCAGCTCAAGGCCGCCCGCGAGTTCGCGCATGCGCATGGTGTCGCCTTCCATCTTCATCTCGTGCACCTCGGCCACGCCGGCGGCAGGCGTCGAGATGCCGACCAGCTTCGTGCCCGTGGGCGCGGTGAGCTTCATGAAGGCGCCCGTGCCGCTCTGGCCCGGCACCGACTGGCGCACCCAGGCGTCGCGCACGTCGACCGTGGCCACGCCCTGCGCCACCACGTCGAGCTTGGCCGCGGGCGCCTTCAGGCCGGCCGTGGCGCTGCCCGACGCGGGCACTTCGGCCCAGTCGACGCTGCCGACGTCGCAGTCCTGGCGCACCTTGAACCACAGCGGGCCCGGCGTGGCGGGCACCTTGCCGCGCAGCACGAACTCGCCGCGCTCGCTGCCGGGCAACGCGTTCTGCGGCGTCTCTGCCGTCCAGCGCACTTCGCCTTCGGCGCTGCCGGCCTTGGGCGCGTCGAGCTTCCAGCCCTTGCGCGCCTGGGCGTCGGTGAGCACGAAGCCCTTGGGCAGGCGCACCGCGAGGCCGGTGGTGGCCTTGGCGCCTTCGCAGGCGTGGCCGACGCGGAAGGCGGCGTTGTACTCGCTGCCGACGGTGGCGCCGCCCGGGGGCAGGCTCACGTGGGCGCCGGCGGCGCCGGCACCGGCCAGCAGGGCGCAGGCGGCGAGGGTGTGGAACGTAGGGGTCGAAAGCTTCGTCATGGCGGGTGTCCTTGGAGAGGAAAAAGTGAGGATCAAAGGTCGAACTTGAGTTCGGCCACGAAGGTGCGTTGCGGGTACGGGTGGAAGGCCCAGTAGGTCCGGTTGTTCAGGTTGTCGATGCCGACGGCGGCGCTCCACTGGCGGTCGATGCGGTAGCGGATGCGCGCATCGACCACGAAGAACTTCGAGAAGCCCATGAAGGCCATGCCGTTCGGGTCGCTGTTGTCGAGCGTGCCGTACTGCCGGCCGCTGTAGCGCGCGCCGACGGTGTAGCTCCACTTCGCGTCGGGCCGGTAGGTGGCGAGCAGCGAGGCGCGCACTTTGGGCACGCGCGGCTGGTCGCGCCCGACGCTGGCCGGGAAGCCGCGGTTGGCGGTGATCTTCGAATCGGTCAGCGTGAGGCTGCCGCCCAGGTCCAGCCCCTGGATGCCCGCGTCGACCGTGTTGATCGCCACCTCCAGCCCGCGCGTGCGGATGGCGTCGACGTTCTGCACGGTGCTCACGAGGTTGGTGAGCGCCTGGGTGTAGAGCGCGTCCTTCGTGTGCTCGAAGAACAGCGTGGTGCGCAGCACACCGTCGACGCCCCAGCGCTTGAGGTCGCGCTCGGCGCTCAGCTCGGCGGTCCACGAGCGCTCGGGGCGCAGCTCGGGGTTGGTGTTGACGATGCGGTTGCCCTCGATCGAGCCCTGGTAGAGCTCGCTCACGGTGGGCATGCGCACGGCGCGGCCGACCGAGGCCTTGAAGTGCCAGTCGGGCGTGGCCTGCCAGGCGAGCGCGGCCTTGGGCGAGACGAAGCTGTTCTTGCGCGGCGCGAAGTCGAGCAGCCGCGCCGCGTTGCCGAGTTGGCCGCCGTAGGCCTCCCAGCGCTCGTGGCGCAGGCCCAGCGTGGTCTTCCAGTCTTTGGCGAAGCGCCAGGTGTCCTGCACGTAGAGCGAACGCAGCCGCGTGTTGCCGTTGAAGGCAGAGAACGGCGACACGGCCGGCCCGCCGATCCAGTCGCGCGTGTTGCCGATGGCGCTGCGCAGCCGTGCGGTGTCCTGCTGGACGCCAAAGTCGACCACGTGCGCGCCCACGCCTTCGGCCGAGCCTGTGGGCCGCCAGGTGCCCGCGGCCTTGAAGGTGTGCCAGCCGGTGCCGCCCATGTCGGTGGTGCGGCCGGGGCCGCCGTAGAAGGCGCCCGGCAGCGCCGTGGTCGGCGTGCGCGAGGTGTCCCTGGCGTAGTCGAACAGGCTCGCCGCCACCTCCCAGTCGAACACGCCGCCCGTGTGGCTCTTCACCGAGAGGCCGTGCATGTAGTGCGTGAGCGCCGTCTCGGTCGGCGCGAAGGCCGCCGCCGGTGCGTCCAGGTTGTAGGTGCGTCCGCCGAGGTTCACGCGCCCGCCGTACACCGGCTGGCCGAGCGCATCGCGCAGGTAGGTGTCGGTGCTGCCGTGCGTGGTGTTGTGCCAGGCGCCCAGCGTGTAGGTGGCGCGCACCGTGGGCGAGAAGTCGTAGGCCAGCTTGAGCTTGGCCTGCTCCTGGGTCGTGTCGTAGGCGGTGATGCCGCCCAGCAGCCACCACGGCTGGTTCGACGGGTTCAGCCCGAGCACCGCGCCGGTGACGGGCGTGCCCGCGCTGCCCACCGCGCCCGCGCTCACGAGCCGGTTGGCGAACGACAGCGACTGCCCCTTGCTGTGGGTGCGCGAGGCGCCGAGCCACCACGACCAGTCGCCGCTGCGGCTGCCCAGCGAGAGGTCGAGCTGCTGGCCGCCCGGCGATGAATGGCTGTTGTACAGGTCGAAGTTCGAGGTGAAGCCGCTGAGCTTGACGTGCGCCTCGAGCTGCGTGGGCATGCGCGTCACGTAGTCGACCACGGCGCCCACCGAGTTGCCCGGGTAGGCGGCCGAGAACGGGCCGTAGAGCACGTCGACGCGCTCGATCTCGTCGGGCGACACCATGCCCCAGCGCGGCGCGAAGGTGGCGCCGTTGCCCAGCGGGTTCGACAGCATGATGCCGTCGGCGTAGACCATCGCGCGGGCGCTGTTGCCCGTGCCCGAGGCGCGCGTGGCCAGCACCGCGTGGTTGAAGTCGCCGATGTAGCGCTTGCGCACCAGCAGGCTCGGCAGGTACTTGAGCGCGTCTTCGGCGTCGGTCGCGTTGACCGTCTCGGCGATCTGCTCGGCGGTCACGCCTTCGATGGTGGTGGGGATCTGCGTCGGCAGCGAGGTCGGCCGGCCGCCGCTGATGGTGACGGTACCCAGCGTGCGCCCCGGGGCGGCCGCGGCGCCGGCCTCCGGCGGATCAACGTCCGGCGGCGTTTGCTGCTGCGCCCACACCGGCGCGCTGAGGGGAAATGCCATGGCGATCGCCAGGGCGCGGGAGTGCTGCTTCATGGGGAACCGGCTCCACGAACTTCAAGCCAAAGGGACTGCCTGCGCGCACCCGGGGTGCACCGACAGACAGCGCTGTTGCTGATCGCTCAGGCGGAACGCGGAGGCCCACGGGCCGGCAGCGGCGCGGTCGTGGCCGCGGCATGGCGCGCGGCGGGAATGGGTTGAAGCACGCGCCCCAGCGGCAGGGGCGCATCGAACGCGGCCGCCACGAGCGGCGGGGGCGGCGCGCCGGTCAGCACGCACAGCGGGCAGTCCATGTGCGTGGCGCCCATGTCCTGCACGCCGTCTTCGGTGTGCACCACCACCTTGATGGTGCCGGCGCCGGAACACACCAGTTCCATCGCCTGCGGATGCACCACCGGCGACGCCACCGCCACGCCCAGCGACAGCACGAACCACAGCAGCACCCACCGGCCGAGGCGGCCGATCAGGCGGGGGTGGGGGCGCAACGTGTGCATGGCGGTCGCGATTATCGGCGCACTTTGCTGTTGGTGGCCTTGGGGGCGGCACGGGGTGCGGCCTTGCCTTTCGGCGCGGCAGCGGCTTTGGCGGCCGGCTTGGCCCCGCCCTTCGCGGCGGCCTTCTGGCCCGTGCCCTTGGCCGCCTTCTGTCCCTTGACGTTCTTGCCACCGCGCACCGCCTTGCGGGCCGGCGGCTCGGGCGCGGCGAGCGCCGGCATCGGCAGCGCCTGCTGCGCCTGCGCCTCGGTGAGCACCGGCGTGACGCGAAAGCCGCGCGCCGCCATCAGCGTGGGCAGGCCCTGCGCGCCGACCATGTGCAGCGCGCCGACCGCGGCGAACGCGCTGCGCCCGCCCGCATGCAGGCGCTCGATGCCGTCGGCCAGCCCGGGGTTGCGGTCGTCGAGCAGGCGCTTCATGAGACGCTGCTCGGCCGGCGTGTTCAGGCACTCGCACCACTCGGCGTAGCGCGCCAGCCGGGCCGCGTCGCTGCGCGCCCAGACATCGGCCAGCGTCTTGAGCTGGCCGCGCAGCCGGCCCGATTCGAGCTCGTCGAGCATGGCGTCGATCTGCTCGGCCTCCTCGGCTTCGGAGCCGCCGGTGAGCCAGCGCAGTTGGTCGGCCGCGTTCTCGAGCGCGACGATCGGCTTGTTGCTGTTGCGCGCCGAGACGGCCAGCGTCTCGTCGACGCCGAACTCCGCATACAGGCCGTCGGCGCGCGCCGCCAGCGCGGTCAGCGCCGTCACCTGCAGGATGGGCGGCAGCCGGGCGGTCGAGCCCGGCGACACGCAGGCCTCGGCGTTCTGGCGCTCGAGCCGGCGGGCGCGTTCGCCGGTGAGCACGCGCGCCACCGCGGCCGGGTCGGCCGGCTGGCTCAGGGCGCGCACCGTGGCGTCGTCGCGCGAGTCGAGTTCCAGCGCGAGCGTGTCGCTCTGCGCCATCGCCTTCTGCACGGTGGGGCCGGGGCGCACCCATTCGCCGCGCCCCAGGTGCAGGGTGCCGTAGAGCCACGAGGTGCGGCCGTCGCGCTCGATGCGCCACAGCAGGCCGCGGTCGATGCCGTTGCGCAGGCCGATGCCGGGCTTCTCGAGGCTGGCGATGGCCGAGGGCGGGCAGGCGGCGGCATGTGCGGCCACCGCGATGAAACAACCACCGACAGCCGCGAAGGCCTGGCGGGTCAGACGTGCAAGAAGGCGCTGGGGCGCCGGCCGGTCGGTGCCGCGCGACAGCAGGCGCAGCGGTGCGACGAGGGCTCGGAGTATCCGCAAGGCGAGCTCCATGATTGAAAGAAAGTCCGGCATTCTCACAGCACCGCTGCCCATAATCCAAAACCATGCAAAGCATCTTTCACCTTGCCTTCCACGT
Organism: Variovorax boronicumulans; assembly: GCF_009811375.1. NCBI lineage: Bacteria > Pseudomonadati > Pseudomonadota > Betaproteobacteria > Burkholderiales > Comamonadaceae > Variovorax > Variovorax boronicumulans. Next base: position 143,305 of record NZ_BKDH01000007.1, on the reverse strand, counting down.
GCGCGACCTGGACGGTGCCCGCCGCTTCTACGGCGACGTGCTGGGCTGCGCCGAAGGCCGCAGCACCGACACCTGGGTCGACTTCGACTTCTTCGGCCACCAGATCTCGCTGCACCTGGGCGAGCCCTTCGCCACCACCCGCACCGGCCGCGTCGGCGACGCGATGGTGCCCATGCCGCACTTCGGCATCGTGCTCGCGCTGCCCGACTGGCAGGCGCTGGCCGGGCGCCTCGAAGCCGCCGGCACCGAGTTCGTGCTGAAGCCGCAGGTGCGCTTCGAAGGCCAGCCGGGCGAGCAGTGGACGATGTTCTTCTGCGACCCCTTCGGCAACCCGATCGAGGTCAAGGGTTTCCGTTCGCTCGACACGCTCTACGACAAGTGACCCTGCGCCCGCCCGCTTCCGATCTTCGGGCGCCCCGGGCGGCCGCGTCCCTCCTCGGCCCGGCCGCGATCGCATTGGCCGCGCTGCTGGGTACCCCGACGGCCCATGCGCAGCAGGAGTGCGAGCTCAACGGCCAGCGCGTGAGCCCCGCCGACGGCAACAGCACCGCCGGCAAGACCGGCCTGATGCGCTGCAAGGACCGCGGCACCGGCGAGCTCCAGCGCGAGCAGCAGGTGCAGAACGGCGTCTTCATGGGCCTGGTGCGCTTCTATGAAAAGGGCAAGCTCGCGCGCGAGCACACCATCAACGCCAAGGGCAACATGCACGGCCGCGCGCGCGAGTTCGCGCCCGGCGGCCAGGTGCTGCGCGACGCCATGTACGACGACGGCCAGGAGCGCGGGCTGGTGCGCAGCTTCTACCCCGGCGGCCAGCTGCGGCGCGCCACCTTCTACCCCGACCGCGGCACCGAGCGCGCCATGGTCGAGTTCACCGAGCGCGGCCAGATGTCGATGCTGCGCTGCGCCGAAGCGCCGGTGCTGGCGCCGGTGGCCGACGATGCCAGGCTGTGCGGCTTCACGGGCGGGCCGTCGAACGTCGATCTGTTCGACGCGCGCGGCACCCTGCGCTCGCGGCTGTCATACCAGGCGGGCAAGCGCGTGCGCACGCAGGAGTTCTACGACAACGGCAAGCCGTCGGTGGTCGACGAGACCACCGGCAACCGGCGCGTGGAGCGCAGTTTTTCGTCCGAGGGCGTGAAGCGGCGCGAAACCGTGTGGCTGCTGGTCGGTCGCTCGTCGATCCGCCAGCGCGAGCAGGAGTTTTCCGACCGCGGCTCGCTGGTGCGCGACCAGCGCTGGAACGCCGCGGGCGAGCCCCTGAGCGACGACAGCTACCACCTCAACGGCCAGCCGCGCAGCAAGGCCGTCTACAGCGGCGCCGGCAGCGAACGCATGGTCGACGTGACCGAGTTCTACGACAGCGGCCAGCGCGCCGCGCAGGGCCGCTACCTCGCGCCGGGGCGCGGCCGGCAGGTGCCCGTGGGCACGCACCAGCGCTTCAATGAAAAAGGCGAGCTGCTGGCCGAGTCGAGCTTCGACGACAAGGGCCGCGTGACGCGCGAACGCAGCTGGGACGAGAACGGCGAGCTGCAGCGCGACGACGAAGTCTTCGAAGACGGCTCGCGAAAAGCGTTCGCCCGCTAGGACGAACGCCCCTGGGCGGCATCAGTCCAGCTTGATGCCGGCCTGCTTGATGATCGGGCCCCAGCGCTTCGACTCGGCGCGCGACAACGCCGCGAACTGCGCCGGCGTGCCGGGCATCGCTTCCATGCCAAAGTCGTCGAAGCGCTTTTGCACGGCCGGCGTGCTGAAGGCCTTGTTCAGGTCGCTGTTGAGCTTGTTCACCACGGCAGCCGGCAGGCCGGCCGGGCCCAGGATGCCCTGGAACGCGAACACCTCGGTGTTGGGCACGCCCACTTCGGCCAGCGTCGGCACGTCGGGCAGGCGCTTGCTGCGCGCGCCCGAGCCGATGGCCAGCACGCGCACCTTGTTGCCCTGCATGATCGGCAGGCCCGAGGCCAGGTCCAGGAACATGCACGGCACCTGGCCGCCCATCACGTCGGCCATGGCCGGCGCCGCGCCGCGGTACGGGATGTGGGTGATGAAGGTGCCGGTGCGCGCCTTGAACATTTCCATCGCCAGGTGGTGCGGCGAGCCGTTGCCGGGCGACGCGTAGTTGACCTTGCCGGGGTTGGCCTTCACGTAGGCCAGGAACTCCTTGAAGGTCTTGGCCGGGAAGTCCGGGTGCACGACCAGCGCGAGCGGGAACTTGCCGATGGCGCCGATGTAGGTGAAGTCTTTCTCGGGGTTGAACGGCAGCTTGCTGAACAGGTGCTCGTTGAAGGCCAGCACGGCGTTGTCGGCCGACAGCACCGTGTAGCCGTCGGGCTTGCTCTTGGCGACCAGGTCGGCGCCGATGTTGGTCGACGCGCCGGGGCGGTTGTCGACCACGATCTGCTGGCCCAGCGTCTGGCGCATGGCCTCGGCCAGCACGCGTGCGATCACGTCGGTGCCGCCGCCCGCAGGGTACGGCACGACCCACTTGATGAGTTGCGCGGGGTAGTCCTGTGCGTGGGCGAAGGGGGCTGCGGCCACGGCGGCGCCGGAGGCGAGCGTGGCGAGAAGGGTGCGGCGATCCATGAGATCAATCTCCTGTTTTTTGTTCGGAAGCGGACAGCGATGGTACGGGCAGCGCGCGCAACGCGTCGGCCAGCGCGGCGCGGCAGCGCGCCTCGTCGCCGACCTGCTCGAACAGCAGCAGCGCGAGCCGCGCGAGGAACAGCGATTCGCGCTCGGCGCCGGCCTCGGTGATGGCGCGCGCGCACTCGGCGTACAGGCGGTCGCGGGCGTCGGGGTGGAGCGAGGGGGCGGAGGTCGTCATGCGGGAATGTCCTGTGAAGTGGCGACGGCCGCGCGCGCCAGCGCGGCGGGCAGCGCACCGGCCGGCAGCCGGTGCCAGCGCGCGGCCACGTGGCCGTCGGGGCGCAGCAGGTAGACGGCGCCATCGCCGGCGCCGAGCGCGGCGAAGACGGCGGGGGATGCCTGCGCATCGGTGCGGTCGTTGCTCCCCAGGCTGCCGATGGTGCGCACCTCGAAAGGCAAGGCGCCTTGCCGGGCCTGCGCGATGTCGGCGTCGGGCAGCGGCGCCAGGCCCGGCTGCAGCACCAGCAGCGTGAACACCGGGCCGATCCAGTCGGTGAGATGGCCTTGCGCGAGCGGCTGCTCGGGCATCGCCTCGCCCGGCAACGGACCGGCCGGCAGCGCATCGCCCGTGCTCGACAGCGCCGAGCCGTCGTAACGCACGGCCTGCGTCTGGCGCGGGTTGATGAGCTGCGCGATGCCACGGTGCGCCTCCGACAGCGACAGCGCCGCCTCGCGCAGCAGGTCGAAGCCGCGCGAGGGCGGCGACATGAACTCGGTGCTGCGCATCGCGGCCTCGGCGTTGATGTGGAAGGCCGCGATGCGCTCCTGCGAGTACGAATCCAGAAGCGCCGGGCCCGACAGGCCCTGGGCCACGAAGGCCAGTTTCCAGGCCAGGTTGTCGGCGTCGTCGAAGCCCGAGTTGAGCCCGCGCACGCCGAAGATCGGCATCGCATGCGCCGCGTTGCCCGCGAACACGACGCGGCCGTGGCGATAACTGTCGAGCGTCATCGCGCCGGCGCGGTAGACCGAGGTCCACACCGTCTTCCACGGCAGGTGGCCTTCGCCGATGGCGTCGAGGTGGCGCTGCACGAACTCGGCCACCGCCGCGGGCTGCAGCGCGTCTTCGGTGCTCTGGCCGGCGCGCAGCTGGTAGTCGATGCGCCAGATGTCGTCGGGCTGGCGGTGCATCAGCACGGTCGAGCCGGGGTTCCACGGCGGGTCGAACCAGGCGCGGCGCTCGGTCGGATGGTCGCTGTGCAGCTCGATGTCGATGATCACGTAGCGGCCTTCGTAGCCCGTGCCCTCCAGCGCCAGCCCGAGCGACTTGCGCACGAAGCTCTGGCCGCCGTCGCAGGCCGCGAGCCACTGGCCGCGCAGGCGGTAGGCGCCCTCGGCGTTGCGCACGTCGAGCGTCACGCCCTCGCCGTCCTCGTCCTGCGCGAGCGCGGTGAGCTCGGTGCCCCAGCGGATGTCCACGAGCCCCGGCGTCGCGGCGTTGCGGCGCTCGATCTCGTCCAGCAGGTACTGCTCGATGTAGTACTGCTCCAGGTTGATCATCGGCGGCAGCTTCTGCTGCGCGGCCTGCGGCATCTCGAAGCGGAACACCTCGGCCGTCTTGTAGAAGCTGCGCCCCACGCTCCACGGCAGCCCCTTGCCCATGAACGCCGGCAGCGCACCCAGGCGCTCGACGATCTCCAGGCTGCGGCGCGAGATGCAGGCCGCGCGGCTGCCCACGCAGACCGTGTCGTCGGCTTCGAGCACCACGCAGCGCACGCCGTGGTTGGCGAGCCCCAGCGCGAGCGCCATGCCCACCGGGCCGCCGCCCGCGATCACGACGGGGTGGCGGCCGGGCTCCATGCCGTCGGCGTCGAGCGTCGGCAGCCGGGGCGCGAAGCGCGTGTAGTGAAAGGCGCCGACCGAAGGCGGCAGCGCGGTCGCGCAGGCTGGCGGCGGCACGGGGCCGGTGGCGGCGTCGGCGGTACGGGTGGTGGTCATGGAACGGGATTGTCCCGATGCAGCACCCGCGCCAATGTCATAACTTCGTAGGAGGTATTTACCCTAGTCCTCCTTCGAAACCCCATGAAACGCTGGCGCCTCCACCCCGCCGCCGACGCGCAACTGTCGGCGGCCGTCGTCGGCGACGTGCTGGCGGGCATCGGCACGCCACACCTGGCGGCCAGTTGCCTGGCGGCGATGCACCGCGTGATGCCCGTCACCTTCTGCACCGTGTTCGGCGTCGATGCCACCGGCCGCATCGAGACCGTGTCGGCCGCCAGCAGCTACGGCCACACGGCCGAGCGCACTGCCGAGCGCTACGTGGCACAGCGCTTCGACCGGCTCGACCCCCACATGGCCTGGCTGGCCGCGCGCAAGCTGCCCAAGCGCGCGCAGCTGTGGATGGGCCACCAGCACGGCGACGAGGTGGCCGACCCCGCCTACCGCGCCGCCTGCTACGGCGACGTGGGCATCCGCGAGCGCAGCTCGGTGCTGCTGCTGCGCCCGAGCGGCCAGCGCGTGGCCGTGAGCTTCTACCGCAGCCTGGCGCAGCCCGAGTTCGGCGAAACCGACTTCGGCGTCATCGCCGCCCACGCCACCCTGCTGGCCGACGCCGCCAGCGCCCACAGCCGCAGCGCGGCGGCGGTGCACGAGGCGGCCGCGCCCACCCTCGCCTCGCGGCTGTTGACGCTGAGCCTGCGCGAACGCGAGGTGATCGGCCACCTGATGGCGGGCCGCACGGCGAAGGAGACGGCGCGCGTGCTGGGCGTGGAGCTCAGCACGGTGCGCACGCATCAGTACCGGGCGTTCCGGCGGTTGGGGATTCGGACGCAGAAGGAGTTGCTGCGGGGCGCGATGCCCGCGGCCGTCACGGCATCGTGACGATCTGCCGGATGGCCTCGCCGCGCTGCAGGCGGTCGAAGCCCTCGTTGATCTCCTCGAGCTTCAGGCGCCCGGTGAGCAGCCGGTCCACGGGCAGCTTGCCCTGGCGGTACAGCGCGATGAAGCGCCCCAGGTCGCGCCGCGGCACGCAGCTGCCGAGGTAGCTGCCCTTGAGCGTGCGCTCCTCGGCCACGAGGTGCCAGACCGGCGTGTTCAGCGTCTGGATGGCGGCGGGCAGGCCCACGGTCACGGTGGTGCCGCCGCGGCGCGTGACCTTGTAGGCGAACTCCAGCGCCTTGGCCGAGCCCACCATCTCGAGCGCATGGTCGACGCCGCCCTCGGTCATGTCGCGCAGCCGCTTGGCCGCGTCGGGGTCGCTGGCGTTGACGCTGTCGGTGGCGCCCAGCGCGAGGGCGAAATCGAGCTTGTCCTGCGCCAGGTCGACCGCGATCACGCGCGCGGCGCCCGCCGCCAGCGCGCCCATGAGCGCGGCCAGCCCCACGCCGCCGAGCCCCACCACGGCCACGGTCTGGCCCGGCCGCACCTGCGAGGTGTTGACCACGGCGCCGACGCCCGTCACCACGGCGCAGCCGAACATGGCCGCAATTTCCAGCGGCAGCTCGCGGTCGATCTTGTGCAGCGAGCGGCGCGACACCGTCGCGTACTCGGCAAAGGCCGACACGCCCACGAAGTGGTCCATCGGCTCGCCGCGGTACGACAACCGCCGCGCGCCGCCCAGCAGCGTGCCCGCCACGTTGGCCGCGCCGCCGGGCTCGCATAGCGCGGGGCGCCCCTCGGCGCAGGGCGCGCAATGGCCGCAGCTCGGCACGAACACCAGGATCACGTGGTCGCCCGGCGCCAGGTCGGTCACGCCCTCGCCCAGTGCCTCGACCACGCCGGCCGCCTCGTGGCCCAGCACGATCGGCGTGCGGCGCGGCCGGTCGCCGTTGAGGATCGACAGGTCCGAATGGCACAGCCCCGCGGCCGCGATGCGCACCAGCACCTCGCCGGGGCCGGGCGGCGCCAGCTCGACCTCCTCGATCTCGAGCGGTCGGCTCTGGGCATAGGGCGCGGGAGCGCCGAGGCGCTGCAGGACGGCGGCACGGACTTTCATGAGGTCTCCTTGGGTTCGGTCAGGCGGTCAGCTCATCAGGACTTCGCTGCGGCAACCAGCGGGCACTTGCTCTTGGACAAGGGCTGGAAGGCCTTGTCGCCGGGGATCGTGGACAGCACCGTGTAGTAGTCCCACGGGTACTTCGACTCGGCGGGCTTCTTCACGCTCACCAGGTACATGTCGTGCACCATGCGGCCGTCGGCGCGGATCGTGCCGCCCTGCGCGAAGAAGTCGTTCACCGGCATCGCCTTCATCTTCGCGGCCACGGTGGCGCCGTCGTCGGTGCCCGCGGCCTGCACCGCCTTCAGGTAGTGCGTGACCGCCGAGTAGGCGCCGGCCTGGATCATCGAAGGCATCTTCTTCATGCGCTCGAAGTAGCGCCGCGCCCAGGCCCGCGACTCGGGCGTGCGGTCCCAGTAGAAGCCAGTGGCGAAGGTCATGCCCTGCGCCTGCGCCAGGCCCAGTGCATGCACATCGTTGATGAACATCAGCATCGGCACCACGCGCTGCTTGGGCGACACGCCGAACTGCCGCGCGGCCTTGACGGCATTGACCGTGTCGCTGGTGGCGTTGGCCAGCGCGATGGTGTCTGCCCCCGAGGCCTGCGCCTGCAGCACGTACGACGAGAAGTCGCTGGCGTTGAGCGGGTGGAACACGCTGCCGATCACCTTGCCCTGCAGCTCGCCGACGAACTCGGTCATGTTGGCGGCCATGGCCTTGCCGAAGGCGTAGTCCACGCCGATCAGGTACCAGGTCTTGCCGCCCTGGCGGCTCACGCCCTGCGCGGCGCCGTTGGCCAGCGCGTAGGTGTCGTAGGTGTAGTGGACCGAGGTCGGCGCGCAGGCTTCGTTGGTGAGCGCCACCGAGGCGCCGCCAGTGTTGATCGACAGCTTCTGCCGCTCGCGCGCCAGGTTGACCACCGACAGCGCGACGGCCGAGTTGTTCATGTCGAAGATGGCGTCGACGCCGTCGCGGTCGTACCAGGTGCGCGCCAGCGAGGCGCCGATGTCGGCCTTGTTCTGGTGGTCGCCCGAGACCAGCTCGATGGGCCGCCCGAGCACCTTGCCGCCGAAGTCCTCGATGGCCATGCGCGCGGCCTCGACCGAGCCGCGCCCCGCGGTGTCGGCGTACAGGCCCGACATGTCCGACAGCACGCCCACGCGCACCTTGTCGTCGCTGAGCTTCTGGGCGGCGGCCTGCCCGGCCAGCGCCATGCCCATCACCCCCCATGCGCACAGCGCGCGCCCCGCCAGCTTCGGCATGCCCATGGACCTGTCTCCTTGCAGTGAACGGATCGCTGCATCCTAGGCAGCGCCCGCCGCGCAGGGTTGGGCTTTGCGGAACGGGGGCTTCCGGCCAGCCGAACGGGGAGAAACCCCGACAGGGCCTGCGTCAGCCTTCGGCGGCGGGTTCGGGCGCGGTGCCGGTGTCGGTTCCGGCCTGCGGCTTGGTGAGCGACACCGGCGCCTCCACCGGCCGCCCCGCCGTCGACACGATCTCCTGGTCGATCGCGCCGAACAGCGAGCGCCCGTCCAGGCCCTTCATCTCGATGCGGATGGTGTCGCCGAACTTCATGAAGTCGGTGGCGGGCGCGCCGTCCTGGATGGTTTCGATGCAGCGCTTCTCGGCGATGCACGAGTAGCCCTTGGGCCATTCCATGCGGCCGTTCTTCTCGACGCCCTTGTTGCTCACGGTGCCGCTGCCGACGATGCTGCCGGCGCGCACGTTGCGGGTCTTGGCGATGTGGGCGATGAGCTGGCCGAAGTGGAAGGTCATCTCGGGGCCGGCGTCGCACAGGCCGACCTTGCGGCCGTTCCAGCTGCTTTGCAGCGCCAGGTGCACACGGCCGTCCTGCCAGGCCTCGCCGAGCTCGTCCAGCGTGACGGCCACGGGGCTGAAGGCGGTGGCGGGCTTGCTCTGGAAGAAGCCGAAGCCCTTGGCCAGCTCGGCCGGGATGAGGTTGCGCAGGCTCACGTCGTTGGCCAGCATCACGAGGCGGATGCCGTCCAACGCCTGCTCGGGGGTGGACCCCATCTTCACGTCGCCGGTGACGACGGCGATCTCGGCCTCGAAGTCGATGCCCATGGCCTCGCTGGGCACGATCACGTCGTCGACCGGGCCCAGGAAGTCGTCGCTGCCGCCCTGGTACATGAGGGGGTCGGTGTAGAAGCTCTCGGGCACTTCGGCGTTGCGCGCCTGGCGCACCAGCTCGACGTGGTTCAGGTAGGCCGAGCCGTCGGCCCACTGGTAGGCGCGCGGCAGCGGCGCCATGCACTGGGCGGGGTCGAAGGGAAAGGCGTGGCGCGCGCGGCCGTGGTTGAGGGCGTCGTACAGGTCCTGCAGCTGCGGGCTCATGAAGCCCCAGTCGTCCAGCACCTGCTGCAGCCGGCTCGCGATGCCGGTGGCGTAGTGGGCGAGCGTGAGGTCGCGCGAGACGACGACCAACTGGCCGTCGCGCGAGCCGTCCTTCAGGGTGGCGAGTTTCATGGTGCGGGCGTGAGCAAGAAAAAGGGCGCGGCGCCGCGCCCACTAAACTGGTTGAACGGGCGGCAGTGTACCGAGTGGACTTCGTGAACCTCGGCGCCGCAACCCACTCCACACACCCATGTCGACGCACGTCGCGCCCCCACCGCTGTCCCTGGGCCTGCCCGGGCGCCCGTCCTGGCGCGCGCTCGCGGGGCTGACGCTGGCGGTGGCGCTGGTGCACCTGCTGCTGCTCGGGCTGGCGCCGATGGCCATCGGGCCGGAGCCCTCGCCGCTGGCCAGCAAGTTCATCACGCGCACGATCGTGATCGCGCCGCCCGCGGCGGAGGCCCCCGCGGCACCGGCCGCCGCGCCGGTCGCGGCCAAGCCGCCGCCACCGGCCAAGCCCCGGCGTCCGCGCGAGGCGTCGGTGCCCCGCCCCAAGCCGGCCCCGGCCCCCGTGCCGGATGCGCCGGCACAGACGCCGCCCCCGGAAACGCCCGACCAGACCGCGCAAGCCGCTACAGATTCAGGAGCGACCGCCCCCGAGGCACCGGCCAGCGCCCCGGCCGCCGCCACCGGCACCACGGCCGGTGGCACGCAGGGCGGCACGACCACGGCCGGCAGCGGCGCCTCGGGCACCATCGCCGGCACCCAGGCGCTGCGGATCCCGGGCTCGGTCACGCTCGATTTCGAAGCCACGGGCCAGAAAGGCGCCTCGCCGCAGCGCGGCGTGTTCGGCGAACTGGTCTGGCTGCAGGACGGCACCCGCTACGACGGGCGCCTCACGCTCAAGGCGGTGTTCTTCACCCTGCTGAACTGGCACAGCACCGGCAAGATCGGCCCCTCGGGCCTGGAACCCGAGCGCTATTCGGAAAGCCGCAAGGCCGAGGTCGCCTCGCATTTCGCGCGCGACCAGGGGCAGATCATCTTCAGCAACAACGCGCCCCCCGTGCCCCTGCAGCCGGGTGCGCAGGACCGCATGAGCGTCATGATGCAGCTGGGCGGCCTGCTGGCGGCCAGCCCGGGGCGGTACCCGCCCGGCACCCGGATCTCGGTGCAGACCGTGGGCGTGCGCGACGGCGACGTGTGGGTCTTCGAGGTCGGCGGCGAGGAACAGCTGAGCCTGCCGGCCGGGGAATTCACCACGCGCAAGCTCACCCGCACGCCCCGCAAGGATTTCGACCGGAAACTGGAGCTCTGGCTGGCGCCGCGCTACGGCTACCTGCCCGTGCGCATCCGCCAGACCGAGGCAAACGGCGACTTTGCTGACGCCCAATTGCGCAAACCCCTACCCGAAGCGCCCGCCAATTGAGGCAAAAAGGCTCACATATCAACGGCGCGAGGACAACTGTTCTTGAAACTGGCGCGTTGATTGCTATCTAACCCCCATGAACGCCATCGACATCCTCACAGGGCCCGCCATGAACATGCTTTACGACTCCGAGTCCTTCGTCGTCGTGCACGTGCAGCCGAACGACGGCGACGAGCCCAGCACGACGCCCAACGGCCCCGTGCTGGAACGCCACGGCTTCGAGATCGTGGACAAGCGCTCTGGCAAAGAGGTGTACCTCGACGGCTCCTGGGCGGAACTGTTCCAGCAGCAGATCGCCGCCTGGCAGCTCAACACGCCCACGCAGGAAGAGGTCGAGGACACGCTCGAAGGCTATGCCGAGCTGGCGCACACGCCGGTGCTGGTGCACTGAGCGGCCTGCCTCGCCCGAACGAAACAAGCGCCCCGCAGGGCGCTTTTTCTTTGGCGGTGTACTGCGCCGTCAGCGCTCGGTCCAGCGGTACATCGGCCCCACGATCAGCAGCACCGCCACCAGCCGGCACACCTGGAAAGCCGTGACCACCGGCACGCCCAGCTGCAGCACCTTGGCCGTGATCGACATCTCGGCGATGCCGCCGGGCGAGGTGCCCAGGATCATCGTGGCCGGGTGCAGCCCGGTCGCCCCGGCCAGCAGCCAGGCCGCGCCGGCGCACAGCACCAGCATGCCGACCGTGCCCAGCGCCACCGAGCCGAGCCAGCGCGGCGCCGTGTGCAGGAACTCGCGGCTGAAGCGCACGCCCAGGCTCACGGCAATCACCAGCTGCGCGGTGTTCGACAGCCAGGTCGGCACCGCCGACAGCGACTGCCCCGCGACCGTGAAGCCCATCGCCACCAGCAGCGGCCCCATGAACCACGGGTTGGTGCGGCCCAACGCCCGCATCACGAGCCCGCCCGCGCCGGTGGCCAGCGCCAGCAGGGCCAGCCCGGCCGGGTTCACCTCGCGCACGCCGGGCGGGTTGATCTCCAGGCCGTGCAGCCCGCTCCACTGCATCGCGAACGGGATCGTCACCGTCACCACCATCAGTCGCAGGCTGTGCGCGGCGGCCACCAGGTCGGTGCGCGCACCGGCCGATTCGGCCAGCAGCGTCATCTCCGAAGCGCCGCCGATGGCGCCTGCGAAGTAAGTCGTGGCTCTCATGGATTTCGCCGGCACATGCGGCATGCGTGCCGCGTGCACGCGATGCAGCCAGCGGCCGAACCCCCAGCCCAGCAGCAGCGCCCAGCCGATGGCCAGCAGGATCGCCCACCACACGCCGGCCACCAGCGTCACCACCTGCGGCGTGAAATACAGACCCAGCGCGGTGCCGATGACCCACTGCCCCAGGTTGCGCAGCGGCGTGTGACTCGCGGTCGGCTGGCCCGCGATCGAGGCCAGCGACACCGCGAACAGCGGGCCGATCATCCAGGGCAACGGGGTGTGCAGGGCGACACAGGCGAGTGCGGCGGCCAGCGCCAGCAGCAGCGTGGCCAGCACGCGAAGGGGAAAACGAAAGGACACGGGCAGAGAAAGCAGCGGAAAAGGACGACAGCCCGGTGCGGGGCGCCGGGCATAGTATGGCGGGATGCCTCCTCGCCCTTCCCGTGCTTCCCGGTTCCTCGCGCCCCTGGTCGCAGCCGCCCTGCTCGCCGGCTGCGCCGCGCTGTCCGCCGAGGCGCCCGTCGCGCGCCGCGTGGCGGCCCTGCTGCCGGCCGATGCGCTGCTGCTCGGCGAACAGCACGACGCCCCCGAACACCAGGCCCTCGAACGCGAGACCGTGCAGGCCCTGGCCGAGCGCGGCCAGCTCGCCGCGCTGGCGCTCGAGATGGCCGAGGAAGGCCGCAGCAGCGCCCGCCTGCCCACCACCGCGACCGATGCGCAAGTGCAGACCGCCCTCGGCTGGAACGACAAGGCCTGGCCCTGGACGCGCTACGGCCCCACGGTGATGACGGCCGTGCGTGCCGGCGTGCCGGTGGTCGGCGCCAACCTGCCGCGTGCGCGCATGAAGGACGCGATGGCCGACGTCTCGCTCGACGTGCAGCTCAACGGCGAGGCCTACGCCGCGCAGCAGGAGGCCGTGCGCGAGGGCCACTGCAAGCTGCTGCCCGAATCGCAGATCGGCCCCATGACGCGCATCCAGGTCGGGCGCGACCGCGCCATGGCGCAGGCGCTGGTAAAGGCCCGCCAACCAGGCAAGACGGTGGTGCTGATCGCCGGCGCGGGCCACGTCACCAAGGTGCTGGGCGTGCCGCAGCACCTGCCGACCGACGTGTCGGTGAAGACGGTCCACCTGCAGGCCGGCGGCCCGGCCGAGGACGACACCGACGCCTACGACGCCACCTGGCGCACGCCGGCGCTGCCGCCGGTGGACTACTGCGCGGGCGTGCTCAGGCGAACTTCCTGATCGAATCCGCCAGCGTGTTGACCAGCGTGTCGATGTGCTGCTTCTCGACGATGTAGGGCGGCGCGATCACCAGCACGTCGCCCGCGGGCCGCACCAGCGCGCCCTTGTGGAAGCAGTCGAGAAACACCTCGTAGGCGCGCTTGCCCGGCGACCCGGCGATGGGCGCGAGCTCCACGGCCGCCGCCAGGCCCAGGCTGCGGATGCCCACCACGTTCGGCAGGCCCTTGAAGGTGCTGTGGAAGGCATCGCCGAGCACCTTGCCCATCTCGCCGGCGCGCGCGAACAGGTTCTCTTCCTTGAACAGGTCGAGCGTGGCAATGGCGGCGGCGCAGGCCACCGGATGGCCCGAGTAGGTGTAGCCGTGGAAGAACTCGACCACGTGCTCGGGCGCATCCGTCTTCATCATCGCGTCGTAGAGCTTGTCGCGGCAGATCACGCCGCCCAGCGGAATCACGCCGTTGGTCACGCACTTGGCGAAGTTCAGCATGTCGGGCACCACGCCGAAATAGTCCGACGCGAAGTTGGTGCCCATGCGCCCGAAGCCGGTGATGACCTCGTCGAAGATCAGCAGGATGCCGTGCTTGTCGCAGATCTCGCGCAGGCGCTTCAGGTAGCCCTGCGGCGGCAGGTACCAGCCGGCCGAACCGGCCACCGGCTCCACGATGATCGCGGCCACATTGCTCGGGTCGTGCAGCGGCAGGATGCGGGTTTCGAGTTCGACCAGCGGGTCTTCGGTCCACACCGGCTCCGCGTTGTGGATGTAGGCGTGGTTCACCGGGTCGTGGATGAAGCGCATGTGGTCCACGCGCGGCAAAAAGGCCGAGCCGAACACCTTGCGGTTGCCCGGAATGCCGCCCACCGACATGCCGCCGAAGCCCACGCCGTGGTAGCCCTTCTCGCGGCCGATGAACACGTTGCGGTGGCCCTCGCCGCGCGCGCGGTGGTAGGCCAGCGCCACCTTCATCGAGGTGTCGGCCGCCTCGGAGCCCGAGTTGCAGAACAGCACCTTGTTCAGGTCGCCCGGGGCCAGCGCGGCGATCATCTCGGCCGCCTTGAAGGCCTTGTCGTTGCTGACCTGGAAGGCGGTGGCGTAGTCCAGCGTGTCCAGCTGCTTCTTGATCGCCTCGTTGATCGGCTTGCGGTTGTGGCCCGCGCCCACGCACCACAGCGAGGAGATGCCGTCGACCACCTTCTTGCCGTCGTGCGTGGTGAACGTCATGCCGTCGGCCGCCACGAAAACCCGCGGGTCCTTCTTGAAATGGCGGTTGGGCGTGAAGGGCAACCACTGGTTGTCCATGTTGAAGTCCTGGAAGGCCATGTCTCGCTCCTGCGGTTATGTGGGGAGGGAAAATCGCGATTCTGGCACCCCTGCCACAATCCTGCCCCTGATGACGACCACTACGCCTGCCTACATCCTGAACCTCTCCTGTCCCGACCGGACGGGCATCGTGCACGCCGTGTCGGGCTTCCTGCTCGAGCGCGGCGCCAACATCGAAGAGGCCGCCCAATACAACGACCACGGCACCGGCCTGTTCTTCATGCGCGTGCGCTTCGCCTGCGGCGACCACAGCGAAGCCGTGCTGCGCGAGGAGCTGAAGGCCTTCGCCACCGGTTTCGGCATGAGCCTGCAGCTGCATGCCGCCGCCGACCCGATGAAGACCGTGATCCTGGTCAGCAAGGAAGGCCACTGCCTGAACGACCTGCTGTTCCGCTGGAAGAGCGGCCTGCTGTCGATCGACGTGCGCGCCATCATCTCGAACCACCGCGACTTCTACCAGCTGGCCGCCAGCTACAACGTGCCCTTCCACCACATCCCGGTGACGGCCGCGACCAAGGCACAGGCCGAGGCGAAGCAGCTGGAGATCATCGAGGCCGAGGGCGCCGAACTCGTGGTGCTCGCGCGCTACATGCAGATCCTGAGCAACGACCTGTGCAAGAGCCTGGCCGGCCGCGCGATCAACATCCACCACTCGTTCCTGCCCAGCTTCAAGGGTGCCAAGCCCTACTACCAGGCGCACGACCGCGGCGTGAAGCTGATCGGCGCCACCGCCCACTACGTGACGGCCGACCTCGACGAGGGCCCGATCATCGAGCAGGACGTGGCCCGCGCCGACCACACCGACACGGTCGAAGACCTCACGGCCCGTGGCCGCGACACCGAAAGCCAGGTGCTGGCCCGCGCCGTGAAGTGGCACAGCGAGCACCGCGTGCTGCTGAACGGCCACCGCACGGTCGTGTTCCGCTAACCCACTCCATCGCCGCTCCCAGATGCGCCTGCAGCTTCCGCTTTTCGCCCTTGCTGCCGCTCTGGCAGCGCCCGCCACCTTCGCCCAGGACGCCCGCGCCGGCGGCGCCCCGCTGGCGCCCGACGCGCTGTTCGCGCGCGTCTCGCCCAGCGTCTGGGTGGTGCAGGCCAGCGACGCCCAGGGCAAGGTCCTGGCCACCGGCAGCGCGGTCGCCACCGGCCCGGGCACGGCCGTCACCAGCTGCAAGCTGCTGGCCAAGGCCAGCGCCGTGGCGCTGCGCCGCGACAACGTGAGCTACGGCGCCGTGCTGGAGCTCCCGGACGTCGAGCGCGACCTGTGCCAGCTGCGCATCGCGAACCTCGTGTCGCCGACCCTGGGCGTCGTGCCCGCGGGGGCGCTGCAGGTCGGGATGCCGCTGTACGTCATCGGATCGCCGCGCGGGCGCGAACTCACGCTCGGTATTTCCATGCTCGGCGGCGTGCGCCGCAACGCCGCGGGCGCGCTCGAGTCGCTGCAACTGGCCACGCCGACCGAGGCGGGCCTGGCCGGTGCCGGCCTGTTCGATGCGCAGGGCCGCCTCGTGGGACTGGTCGCAGGATCGGCCCCGGCGACCCTCGCCATGCCGGCCGCATGGATCGCGGAACTGCCGACACGCGGCCAGCGGGCCATCGAGCGCCTGGCCTCGCAGCCCGCGCCGGCCAGCGTGTCGCTGCAGCGCCCGAGCCTCGTGGAGTACCAGCTGCACGACCGCCTCACCAACACGTACCGCAAGGTGATCTACCGCGCGGACACGGCCACCACCTCGGACGACCGGCTCAGCTTCAACAACGGCGGCTGGATCGAGAAGCCGGGCGGCGAGGTGATCGGCGTCACGACGGCCGTGGCCGGTGAGTTCGACAGCGTCATGCCGCCGCGCGGCTGGGCCCGGCCGACCCTGGAACAGGACGCCGCCTGGGCCACGGAATACGACGCCACCATGGGCGGCACGCGCATCAAGATGGACCTGCGCGCCCACGTGGTGGACGACGCCGCCATGCTGCCGGTCAACGGCCGCGAGATGAAGGTGGTGAAGATCGACTACCGCGGCCACACCCAGCGCTTCGCGAACGCGGGCGCCTGGAGTGGCAACCAGTACGGGACCTACCGCGCCAGCGTGTGGTTCTCGCCGGAGCTGGGCCGCGTCGTCCGCTTCGAAGTGCAGACGCGCGGCGGTGCGAGCGGCGGCGCGTTCCAGGTCAGCGAAGTGCTCGAGCTGGTGAGCATCCGCTAGCCCCGGGCGCGCGCCGCGCGCTCTCTATCGATCAATTGCGGTACGGGTTGTCCGGACGCCGGTCCTGGCGGTTCGGCACGCCGTCGCCGTCGCGGTCCCAGCGGCCGCGGTTGTATTCCCAGCGGCCATTGTTCTCGCGCCATTCCGGCGCGCGGTAGGCATAGCCCGGGCGTGCGCGCACGTACATCCCGCGCACCCACACATGGCGACCGCCACGCCACTCATAGTGGCCCGGCGACCACACATAGCCACGACGCGGCGGCGGCATGCGCTCGTAGCGCGGCGGGGGCGGCGGCCCCTGGATGGTGATCACCGCCTGCGCCTGCGCGGCCGTGGGAACGGCCAGGGCGCCCACCGACAGCAGCGAAGCGGCACCGATGGAAAGAGCGACTGCGAGTGTTTTCATGAGAAAGCCCCATGGTTGTTGGAGGAGCCTTCATGCTGCCGGGACCGTGTGAAGCGCCTGTAAGCGCTGCGCGAAATCTTGTGTAGAGCTGTTTCGCTGCCGCAGACGCGCTTTATTCCTGCAATTCGCGCAGGTCGATGGCCGCGGCCATGGCCGCGTGGCCGGCGCGGTTGGGATGCAGGTGATCGCCGCTGTCGAATGTCGGATTCAGCTGACGCGGCGCGGCTGGGTCGCGCAGCACGGCATCGAAGTCGACCACGCCATCGACGTCCTGGCGGCTGCGCACCCAGCGGTTCACGGCCTCGCGCATGGCCTCGTTGGCGTCGGTGCCGTAGATCGTGTTGCCGAAGGGCGGCACGGTGCCAAGCAGCACCTTCACGCCCTTGGCGCGCGCCTGCTTGACGAGCTGCCCCAGGCCCTCGGTGACACGCTCGGCCGTGGGCACGTCGTGCGGCGGCACCTTCAGGCCGGGGATGCCCGCGAAGATGGCGCGGCCGATGTCGTTGGTGCCCAGCAGCACGATGACGTGCGTCACGCCGCTCTGGCCCAGCGCGTCGCGCGCAAAGCGCGACAGGCCGTCGGGACCGATGCCGTTCACCAGCAGCCGGTTGCCGCCGATGCCGGCGTTGATCACCGACACCGCGTGCGCGGCCTGCGGACTGTCACGCAACCGCGTGGCGAGCATGTCGGGGTACGAACCGTCGCCCGACTCGCCACCGCCCGCGGTGATCGAATCGCCGAACGCGACGACGGTGCGCACGGGTCGGGTGGTGAGCACATCGAGCCCGGTCACGATGTGGCTCATCGGCAGCGCCGCCGGCTTCGGCAGCCGGGGCGACGCCACGACGTTGCCGTTGGCCAGCCAGCCCGTGTCAGTGGACAGCAGGTACATCGTGGCGAACGGTGTCGCGCGGTCGAGAAAAAGACTCACGGCCACGGCCTGGCCCGCCGCAACGTTCAGCGCCACGCCGTCACTCCATGCTTCCGCGCCCGGCGCCACGGTGACGGTGGCGCGGCCGCCGAAACGCAGCGTGCGCAACGAGGCCGGCGAGATGGCGTCGCCGCCCGTGCCCAGTGCCACGGTGGCCGCGGCGATGCGCAGCGGCGTCTTGCCGAAGCGGTTCGACACCCGCACGCGGATGCGCTCGCCGTCGATCGTCGGGCGCATCATCTGGCGCAAGGTCTGGCCGCGGAACACATGGTCGCCCGGTCCGCCGATGGCGGCCGTGGCGGGGTTCGCG
Source organism: Variovorax boronicumulans (assembly GCF_009811375.1). Lineage (NCBI taxonomy): Bacteria > Pseudomonadati > Pseudomonadota > Betaproteobacteria > Burkholderiales > Comamonadaceae > Variovorax > Variovorax boronicumulans. The sequence goes on along the minus strand of NZ_BKDH01000007.1, from coordinate 125,391 downwards.
TCCAGCTCGGCGAAGTCGAGCACCGCCACGGCCCAGCTCGCCACCCAGCGCGCTTCGGCCGGCTGGCGTGCCGCCTGCTCGACCTTCTCCGCCCACACCGCCTGCACACCCACGAGCAACACCGCAAGGCCGAGAACGGCCATCCAGTGTGCAGGGGAAAAGGCGGCGTCGCGCAGACGGACGCGCCAGCGGGCAGGAAGCTTCATGCGTGCAAAAGCGGCCCAGTGTACGGAGCCGCCTTGCCCGCGCCAGTGACGAGGTCTAACCTAAAGTTACCAAGTGTCGACGTACGCCGAGACCGCCTCGGCCGGCCGCGTGGCCGACGCCAGGCCGCGCACCAGCCAGGTGCGCGTGTCGGCCGGGTCGATCACCGCGTCGATCTCCAGCGTCTGCGCCATGTGGATCGCTTCGCCGTTCGCGTACTGCTGCGCCACCAATTGCTTGAACAGCGCGTCGCGCTCGGCGCCCTCGGGCACGGCCGCGAGTTCCTTGCGAAAGCCCAGCCGCACCGCGCCTTCGAGGCCCATCGCGCCGAACTCGCCGGTGGGCCAGGCCACGGTGAACACGGGCGCATCGAAGCCGCCGGCGGTCATGGCCTGCGCGCCCAGGCCGTAGCCCTTGCGCAGCACCACCGCGAAGAAAGGCACGCGCAGGTGCGAGGCCACCATGAACATGCGGCACACGTGGCGCACCTGCGCCTGCGCCTCGACCTCGGGCCCGACCATGAAGCCGGGCGTGTCGCACAACGACACGATCGGTAACCCGTGGGCATTGCACAGTTGCATGAAGCGTGCGGATTTGTCGGCCGCCTCCACGTCGATCGCGCCGCCCAGGTGGTGCGGGTTGTTCGCCATCAGGCCGACCGGCTTGCCCTCGATGCGTGCGAGCGCGGTGACGATGCCCGCGCCGAAACCCGCGCGCAGTTCGAGCAACGAGCCGGTGTCGGCCACGCCGCGCATGGCGGCGCGCACGTCGTACACGCGCAGCCGGTTCTCGGGCACGACGTGGCGCAGCGTGCGCGGATCGGCGCACTGCCAGTCGGTGGTTGGCCCCTGGAAGTACGACAGGTACTGCTTGGCCGCAGCGACTGCAGCCGCTTCGTCTTCCACCAGGATGTCGATCACGCCGTTGCGCGACTGCACGCTGCTCGGCCCGATCTGCTCGGGCGCGAAGGTGCCCAGGCCGCCGCCTTCGATCATCGCGGGGCCGCTCATGCCGATGTTGCTGCCCTTGGTGGCAATGATCACGTCGGCGCAGCCCAGCAGCGCCGCGTTGCCCGCGAAGCAGCGCCCATGCACGATGCCGACCACCGGCACCTTGCCCGACAGCGCCGCGAACTGGCTGAAGGTGTGGTTGTTCAGGCCCGCGACGATCGGCATGTCGGTGTCGCCCGGCCGCCCGCCCCCGCCCTCCGCGAACAGCACGACCGGCAGCTTGAGCTGGTGCGCCACCGCGAGCAGCCGGTCGGTCTTGTGGTGGTTGCGCATGCCCTGCGTGCCGGCCAGCACGGTGTAGTCGTAGGCCAGCACGGCGCAGCGCGATTTCTCGGGGCCGAACTGCTTCGCGTTGATGCTGCCCAGGCCCGTCACCATGCCGTCGGCCGGCGTGTTGGCGATGAGGTCTTCGAGCGTGCGGCGGCGCGTCTGCGCGGCGATGGCGAGCGCGCCGTACTCGATGAAGTTGCCCGGGTCGCCGGCCATGTCGCACAGGTCGGCGATGTTCTCGCGCGCGGTGCGCCCGCCCTGCGCATGGCGCTTGTCGACGGCCGCCTTACGGTTCGCATCGAGCGTGGGCGCATGGCGGTCGATGACCTTCTGCAGATCGGGGCGAATCGTGTCGAGGTCGTGCGCGACGCGCGCCTGCGCTTCGACGCCCTGCGCATCGACGGCCTCCAGCCGCACCAGCGACTGGCCTTCGACGAGGTAGTCGCCGGGCGCGGCCAGCAGCGCCAGCACACGGCCGGCCACGGGCGCGTGCAGCAGGTGCTCCATCTTCATGGCCTCGAGCACACCGAGCTGTGCGCCGGCGGGCAGCACGTCGCCCACCGCGACCTCGAACTGCACCAGCTTCGCGGGCATCGGCGCCTTGACGGTGAGGCCGTCGTCCTCTGCGTCGTCCGGCACCGGTGCACTCGCGGCGACGGGCGCGGTCACCTTCTTCGTGTGCTTCTCGAACGCCTTCGCGTCGGCAAGCAGATCACCCAGGTGCGCTTCCACGAAGCGCGTGTGCACCGCCTGCGTCGCGAACTCGGGCCGAGCGGCAATGGCGCACAGCAGCGGCAGGTTGGTGGCGATGCCGTCGATGTGGCATTCGTCGAGCGCGCGCAGCGAGCGGCGCAGCGCGTCCGCGAAACGCGGCGACGGCGAATGCACGATGAGCTTGGCCAGCAGCGTGTCGTAGTGCGGCGAAGGCGCCAGGCCTGCGTAGCCGTGCGTGTCGACGCGCACGCCGGGGCCGGCCGGCAGGTCGAAGCGCGCGAGCGTGCCGCCCGCGGGGCGCGCGTTGCCTTGCGCATCGAGCGTCTCGGCGTTGATGCGCCACTGCACCGCGAAGCCGCGCTGCGGCGCCGTGCGGTCGGCTTCCACGCCGAGCGCGCCCAGCGTGTCGCCCGAGGCCACAGCGATCTGCAGCTGCACGAGGTCCAGCCCCGTCACGGCCTCGGTCACCGTGTGCTCGACCTGCAGGCGCGGGTTCGCCTCGATGAAGACGAAAGGCAGGGTGGTCGACGCCGCATCGACCAGGAATTCAAAGGTGCCGAGGCCGCGATAGCCCACGGCCTTGGCCATGCGCAGCGCGGCCTGCGTGACCTGCGCGCGCAGCGGCTCGGGCAGCGAGGGGCTGGGCGCGATTTCGACCAGCTTCTGGAAGCGGCGCTGCAGCGTGCACTCGCGCTCGCCGAGGCTGGCTACGGCGTGGCCATCGCCGAGCACCTGCACCTCGATGTGCCGCGCGTTGCGCATCAGGCGCTCGACGTACACGCCCTCGATGCCGAACGCCGCCTTGGCCTCGGACATGCAGCGCGCATGCGCCTCGGGCAACTCGTCGGCGTTCAGCACCGCACGCATGCCACGCCCGCCGCCGCCGCCGATGGCCTTGACCATCACGCCCGCGCCCTGCGCATGCTGCTCGGCGAAGAAGGCCTGGGCCTGCGCAAGCGTCACCGCGCCGGCGCTGCCGGGCATCACGGGCACGTCGCACTGCGCAGCCAGTTCGCGGGCACGGGCCTTGTCGCCGAACAGGCCCAGCTGCTCGGGCGTGGGGCCGATGAAGACCAGGCCCGCGTCTGCGCAGGCCTGTGCGAAGTCGGCACGCTCGCTGAGGAAGCCGTAGCCGGGATGCACCGCATCGCAGCCTTGCGCCTTCGCCACCGCGATCAACGCGGCCACGTCGAGGTAGGCCGAAGGGCCGGTCGCGTCGAGCGCCACCGCCACGTCGGCCAGCTGCACATGCAGCGCGGCGGCATCGTCGCGCGCATGCACCGCCACGCTGGCGATGCCCAGGTCGCGCAACGCGCGCACCAGGCGCACGGCGATCTCGCCGCGGTTGGCAATCAGAACTTTGGAAAACACGCGAGGAAGCCTTTCAGGTCTTGTCTTTGAGCAGGCGGCGCAGCACCTTGCCTGCGCCCGTGGTGGGCAATGCATCGATGAAGCTGACGGCGCGCGGCGCCTTGTAGCTCGCCATGTTCTCGCGCGCCCAGGCCACGAGCGCGTCGGCCTCGAGCGCGGCGCCGGGCTTGCGCACGATGAAGGCCTTCACGACCTCGCCCTTCTCGGGGTCGGGCTGCGCGATGACCGCTGCCTGCGCCACCGCCGGGTGCTTGATGAGGATGGTCTCGACCTCTTCGGGGAACACGCTGTAGCCCGAGACCTTGATCATTTCCTTGAAGCGGCCGATGAAGGTGAGGTAGCCGTCGGCGTCGAGCTTGCCCATGTCGCCCGTGTGCACCCAGCCGTTGCGCAGGGTGGCGGCCGTGGCCTCGGGCTTGTTCCAGTAGCCCTTGAACGAGCCGGCGCTGGTGAGCACGATCTCGCCGACCTCGCCCGTGGGCATGTCGGCCTGGGTCTCGGTGTCGATGATGCGGATGGTCACGCCCGGCACCGGCACGCCCTGCGTGCCCCAACGCGGCGCCACGTGCGGCGTGTAGGTGTCGCAGGTGTGGGTTTCGCTCAGGCCGTAGGCGGCCTCGAACGAGCTGCAGTGGTTGGCGTGCGAACGCCACTGCGCGGCCAGCGGTTCGGTGAAGGCGATGCCGAAGCTGGTCACCGGGTTCATCTTCAGGCTCGACAGGTCGAAGCCGGCGATGTCGGGCACCTGCATGCAGGCCACGTTCATCGGCGCGATGCTGTACCACCAGCTCACTTTGTAAGCGGCAATGGCCTGCAGCACGGCGCGCGGATCGAAGCGGTGCATCAGCACCGAGGCGGCGCCGCTGAGCACGGGCACGTTGACGCCCATGAGCATGCCGGCGATGTGGTACAGCGGCGCGATCGACAGCAGCACGTCGTCTGGCCCCACGCCGTTGCAGTCGGCCGCGGCGCGCGTCTTGAAGAGCGCGTTGCCGTAGCTGAGCATCGCGCCCTTGGGCAGCCCGGTGGTGCCCGAGGTGTAGGTCATGAGCGCGATGTCGTCCATGTCGATGGCGACGGGCTGCGGCGTGGCGCCGCTGCGCATCACGGCGAGGAAGTCTTCGCAGCCTTCGGGCACGGTGCGTTCGGCCGTGCGCTCGGCGGCCAGTTCGGCCGGCAGGTCGAGCGTGGGCTCGGCGGGCAGCAGGTCGGCGTAGTGCACCACGAACACGTGGGCCAGTGCGCTCTCGGCCTGCACCTTGCGCACCACCGGCACCAGCGGCGCGGCCGCGACGATCACGCGCGCCTTCAGGTCGTTGACCTGGTAGGCCAGCTCGTGCTCCTTGTTGAGCGGGCCGCTCGGGCAGACGATGGCGCCGATCTTCTGGATGCCGAAGTGCGCCACCAGGTACTGCGGACAGTTGTTGAGGAACAGCACCACGGGTTCGCCCTTGGCCACGCCCAGGGCCTGCAGGCGTGCGGCGAAGGCGTCGCTCGCGCGGTCGAGCTCGGCCCAGCTCAGGGCCTGGCCGTACCAGAGGCAGGCGGTGGCGTCGCCGCGCGCGCGTGCGTGGTCGCGCAGGTAGGCGTGCAGGGGCTGCTGCACGCGCGGCGGCAGCTCTTTCAGACGTACGGGGGTGGCGGGCGTTGTCTCCATGGCGTCACTTTCTCAGGGTTATCGATAGCCGCCTGCGCATGGCCGGCGCTTGCCAATGCGGCATGGTGCACGAACAATCCTACCCATGGGTATAACTTCCGCGACACCGAACAAACCCTCTGCCACGCACACGGCGCAGCCGCACCTGCCGCAGGGCACGGGCCGCCAGCGCGCGGCCACGCAGGGCACCGACCTGCAGCGCGAGCGCATCCTGCAGGCGGCGGCGCAGCTGTTTGCCGCGCAGGGCTACGCCAACACGACCATGGCGCAGATCGTGCGCGAGCTGGGCGTGACCAAGCCCTTCGTGTACTACTACTTCCGCGACAAGCAGGAGATCTTCGAGACGCTGTCGTGGCGCCCCGCGGTCGACTGCTTCACCGCGCTCGACTTCGCCGCCGCCGACCCGCGCCGCGCGAGCGAGAAGGTGATGGAAGGCATCGAGCGGCTGATCCGCGCCACCATCGCGCACCACCCGGTGGCCTTCTTCGCGTACCGCGAGCCGCAGGTGTACCGCCCCGAATACCTCGAAGCGCAGAAGAAGCTCGCGCACCACTTCTACGACCTGCTGTGCCCGCTGCTCGAAGAAGCCCGACGCGACGGCGACCTCGACTTCGACGAGACCAAGATCACCGCGCTCGCGGCCTGCAGCCTGCCGGGCTTTCTCTACAGCTGGTACCGCCCCGGCGGGCGCCTCTCGCCCGACGAGGTGGTGGCACAGCTCACGAAGCTGGCCAGCCGCGTGATCGGGCTGCGCGCGAAGAACTGATCCCGTCTTTCACACACCCTCCGGAGACACTTCATGAAGCTCACGCATGCGCCTTTGGCGCGGATCGCCCTTGCCTCTCTGTTTGCCATCGCCGGCACGGCAGCGCAGGCCCAGCAGCCGACCTACAAGATCGCCTACATCGATCCGCTGTCGGGGCCGTTCGCCAACGTGGGCGAGCTGATGCTCATGCACACGCAGTACGCCATCGAGGACATCAACGCCAAGGGCGGCGTGCTCGGCGGCATGAAGCTGCAGCTGCTGCAGTTCGACAGCAAACTCTCGGCGCAGGAAAGCCAGAGCGCGCTGCAGGCGGCGATCGACCAGGGCGCCAAGGCGATCGTCACGGGCGGCTCGGGCTCGTCGGTGGTGACAGCGCTGGTGCTGGCCGTGGCGCGCTGGAACCAGCGCAACCCGGGCAAGGAACTGATCGTGCTGAACCACTCCTCGATCGACCCCGAGATGACCGGCAAGGGCTGCAGCTTCTGGCACTTCCAGACCGAGGCCAACACGGCGATGAAGATGAAGGCGCTGGCCAACTACATCAAGAAGACGCCGGACGTGAAGAAGGTCTACCTGCTGAACCAGGACTATGCCCACGGCAAGCAGTGGGCCAGCTACGGCCGCCAGCTGGTGGGCCTGGCGCGCCCCGACATCCAGTTCGTCGGCGAGACGCTGCACCCCATCGGCCGCGTGAAAGACTTTGCACCCTACATCGCCAACATCAAGCAAAGCGGCGCCGACTCGGTCATCACCGGCAACTGGGGCCAGGACATGACGCTGCTGCAGAAGGCCGCGGGCGACGCGGGCTACAACCTGCGCTACTTCAACCACAGCGCGGGCTCGGTGCCGGGCACCGTCACCGCCGTGTCGCAGGCCAAGACGGGGCAGCTCACCTGGGTGGCCGAATGGCACCCGGGCCAGGCCGACACACCGAAGGTCGATGCACTCGCCAAGGCCTACAAGGCCAAGACCGGCAAGGACTTCCTCGCACCGCGCATCGACCTGACGCCGCGCCTGCTGGCCGCCGCCATCGCCAAGGCCGGCAGCGCCGACACGGTGAAGGTGGCGCGCGCCCTCGAAGACCTGAGCTTCGACTCGGTGGTGGGCCCGGTGCGCATGCGCGGCGAAGACCACCAGCTGCTGCTGCCGCAGGTGGTGAACACCATCGCGCCGGTGGACGGCAAGGCGGTGAAGACGGGCTGGGAAGGCACCAACTACGGCTTCCGCACCGATGCGGTCTATACCGGGAACGAGCTGGCGCAAGGCACCGACTGCAAGATGGTCCGACCCTGACTGAGTTCTTTCCGGGGACGTGCCCGGGCCACTGTGAATAGCGATCACGCTGACGGCGTGATCGCCCCCTGCGCCGCGTCATTGTTTCCTAGGGAAACCCCGTCCTGCCCACCCCCTGTGCCATCGGGATACTCCGGATTCGCATCCCGGACATCCGAAGCGGGTCCATACCGAAGGCACAACAAGGTACACCATGGCAGGAAAGAACTCGCTCCATCCGATCCCCCATCCGGCGAAGAAACCCTTCGTCGGCAATCTGCTGTCCATCGGCTCCGACTCGCCGGTGCTCGACATGTGGAAGATCGCGCAGGACCTCGGCGGCATCTACTGGCTCGACATGCCGGGCATGCCGGTGATCGTGGTGTCGTCGCCCGCGCTGGTCGACGAGCTGTGCGAAGAGCCGCGCTTCGACAAGAGCACACGCGGCGCGCTGCGCCGGCTGCGTGCCGCGTCGCACGGCCTCTTCACCTCCGACACGCACGAGGAGACGTGGTCCAAGCCGCACAACATCCTCTTGGCCAACTTCAGCCAGCGCGCGATGCAGGCCTACCACCCGATGATGCTGGACATCGCGGGCCAGCTGGTCACCAAGTGGGAGCGCCTCAATTTCGATGAAGAGGTGGACGTGGTGCGCGACATGACCGCGCTCACGCTCGACACCATCGGCCTGTGCGGCTTCGGCTACCGCTTCAACTCGTTCTACCGCGAGGGCTTCCATCCTTTCGTCGATGCGATGGTGCGCACGCTGGAGACGGTGCAGAACCGGCGCGGCATTCCGCTCGAGGAGCTGATGCTCAAGAAGGAGCTGGCGCAGCAGCGCAAGGACATCCGCTACATGCACAAGATGGTGGAAGACATCATCGAGGAGCGGCGCGCCAGCGGCGCCGACATCGCCACCAAGCCCGACCTGCTGAGCTACATGATCGCGGGCGTGGACAAGAAGAGCGGCGAGAAGCTCACCGACAAGATGATCCGCGACGAGTGCATCGAATTCCTCATCGCGGGCCACGAGACCACCAGCGGCCTGCTGTCGTTCGCCATCTACTTCCTGCTGAACAACCCCGAGGCGATGGCCAAGGCGCAGGCCGAGGTCGACAGCGTGTTCGGCGGCGACACCACGCAAAAGCCCACCTACGCGCAGGTCAACCGGCTGCAGTACGTGATGCAGGTGCTGAAGGAATCGCTGCGCCTGTACCCGACCGCGCCGGCGATCTCGATGCGCGCGAAGGAAGACACCAAGATCGGCGGCCAGTACACGATCAAGAAGAACAACATGGTCATCATGCATGCGCTGGCGCTGCACCGTGACAAGGGCATCTGGGGCGAGGACGCCGACCAGTTCAACCCCGACCACTTCAGCCGCGAAGCCGAGCGCGAGCGGCCCGTGAACGCCTTCAAGCCCTTCGGCAACGGCCAGCGCGCCTGCATCGGACGGCAGTTCGCCCTGCAGGAGGCGGTGCTCACGCTGGGCATGATCCTGCAGCGCTTCAACCTCGTCGATCACACGGGCTACAAGCTCAAGATCAAGGAAGCGCTGACGATCAAGCCCGAGAACTTCAAGATCAAGGCGCTGCTGCGCGACCCGGCCTCGCGCCCGCGCGGCACCGTGGAGACAACGGCCGCGCCCGACGCGCCGGCCAAACCCGCCGCGCGCAAGCCGCAGGCGGCGCGCCACGGCACCTCGCTGCTGGTGCTGCAGGGCTCCAACCTCGGCACCGCCGAAGACCTGGCGCGCCAGCTGGCCGAGGCCGGCGAGCTGCGCGGCTTCTCGACCCAGCTGGCCTCGCTCGACGACTACGCCGAGCGGCTGCCGGCCAACGGCGCGGTGGCGATCGTCTGCGCCTCGTACAACGGCGTGGCACCCGACAACGCGGCCGAGTTCCACCGCTGGCTCGACAAGGCCGACGACTCGCTCAACGGCGTGCGCTTCAGCGTCTTCGGCTGCGGCAACACCGACTGGGCCGCCACCTACCAGGCGGTGCCGCGCCGCATCGACGAACGGTTGGAAGCCTTGGGCGCCGCGCGCGTGCACGCGCGCGGCGAAGGCGATGCGCGCGAAGACATGGACGGCGCCTTCCAGGACTGGAGCGACGCGCTGTGGCCCGCGCTGGTGAAGACCTTCGACATCAAGAACGGCGCCGACACGCCGGCCGAGGCCGAGCCGCTGTACACGCTCGAAGAGCTGCCGCCGCCGCAGAAGAACGCGCTGGTCGATGCGCTGGGCGCCGTGCCGCTGCGCGTGATCGAGAACCGCGAACTGCAAAGCGCCGGCGCCAACGGTGAAGCCGGACGCTCCACGCGCCACGTCGAGTTGATGCTGCCCGAAGGCGTGAACTACGTGCCCGGCGACCACCTGAGCGTGGTGCCGCGCAACAGCCCGGCGCAGGTCGAGCGCGCGATGGCGCGCTTCGGCTTCGACCGCTCGGCGCACGTGCGCCTGTCGGCGGTGCCGGGGCGCAAGGCGGCGCTGCCGGTGGACCAAGTGATCGCGGTCGATCGCCTGCTGGGCGACTACGTCGAGCTGCAGGACGTGGCCACGCGCAAGCAGATCGCCACGCTGGCGGCGCACACCGAGTGCCCGTTCACCAAGCCGAAGCTGCAGGCGCTGTCGGGCAGCGACGAGGCCTCGCAGACCGCGTACAAGGCCGAGGTGCTGCACAAGCGCAAGTCGCTGCTGGAGCTGCTCGAGGAGCACCGTGCCTGCCAGGTGCCGTTCGCGGTGTTCCTGGAAATGCTGTCGCCGCTGTCGCCGCGCTACTACTCGATCTCCTCGTCGCCGACGATGACGCCGGGGCGTTGCAGCGTGACGGTGGGCGTGGTGAGCGCGCCCGCGATGTCGGGCAACGGCACCTTCGAGGGCGTGTGCTCCAACTTCCTGGCGCGCGCCGAGGCCGGCGACACGGTGCACGGCGTGATCCGCGAGACCACGGCCGAGGGCTTCCGCCTGCCGGAGGATGCCAACCGGCCGCTCATCATGATCGGCCCGGGCACCGGCCTGGCGCCGTTCCGCGGCTTCCTGCAGGCGCGCGCGTCGCAGGTCGAACGCGGCGACGCGCTGGGCGAGGCGATGCTGTTCTTCGGCTGCCGCCATCCCGAGCAGGACTTCATCTACGCCGAAGAGCTGCAGGCCTGGTCGCACCGCGGCCTGATGAAACTGCACACGGCCTTCTCGCGCGCCGGCGACCGCAAGGTCTACGTGCAGGACCTGATCCGCGAACAGGGCGCTGCCGTGTGGAAGCTGCTCGAAGCCGGCGCCGTCGTGTACGTGTGCGGCGACGGCTCGCGCATGGAGCCCGACGTGCGGCGCACGCTCAGCGACCTCGCGCGCGAGCACGGGCAGGACAGCGCGGCGTGGATGGACAGGATGATTGCCGAGCAGCGCTACGTGCTCGACGTGTGGGCCGGGGCCTGAAGAGCCCACTCTGGAGCCCCAAAGAAGAAGACCGGCATTCGCCGGTCTTTTTTCATTGGGAGCTTTCGCCCCGGGTCAGACGTTGCGGTCCGGGTCCGGGTACACCAGCGGCCCGAGCATGCCGCGGTTGAACGGCTTCCATTCGCCCTCGGGCTGCGCCAGCCGGTCGGCCACCGCATAGAGCACGGCCGGGTGCGCGCCGAGCCCCAGGTGGCTCGCGACCACCTCGATGTTCTCGGACTGCGGGCCGGTCTTCTCGAGGCTGCAGCGCCATGCGACGACGCCGTCGGTGCGGCTGAAGATCGAGGTCGTGGGCACGGGCGGCGTGGGTTCGACGAACTTCATGCGGCGCGGGTCGTGCGAGCTCTGGCCGCTCACGCCTTCGTACACGCGCCAGGCGTTGGTGGCGCGCGGACTGCCCGAGAACGGGCTGCCCAGCGTGATGACGTTACGGATGAGGTCCTTCTGCGCCGAGGCCAACAGCCGCGCATAGACGCCGCCCAGGCTCCAGCCGATCACGCTGACCTTCTGGCCGCTCTTGTCGGCCAGGGTCTTGAGCAGGTCGACCATGCCGTCTTCGACGCCGGCGCGCGGGCCCAGGTTGCGGCCCTGGCCCCAGCCGTGGGCGTCGTAGCCGCGGCTGCACAGGTAGCGGCGCAGCAGCAGCGTGGACACGTCGCTGGCCACCAGGCCCGGCAGCACGAGCACGGGGTGCCCGTCGCCGCGCGGCGCGAGCTGCAGCAGCGGCCACATGGCGAGGCCGGCGCCGGTTTCCCAGAGGGCGCGCGCTTCGGCCAGCAAGAGCAGGCGCGACGGCGGGGCGATGGGTTCGTGGGTGGCGGTGGTCATGATGGCGGCTTCCTTTCTGTTTCTTTCTTCTGTAGGACGACGATGGGGGTGCGAAGTTGCATGCCCCGTCGGACGACGACTTCATTTATCCGAGGTATTTGCCCCTCAGGTAATCAAGATAAGCCCTCGATTCGCTGGAAACATACGGAGAAACCAGCGTGAGTGTGTAGAAAGCCGCCAAACCGGGGTCGGCCTGCGCCAGCGCGTCGCGCCCCGGCACCAGCCGTTCGAACGAGAGCCAGCAGGTGGTGGTGAAGACCATCTGCAGCGCGAGGATGCGCGCCTGCTCGGCGCTGGTCTCGATCACGCCCGAGGCCACCAGCCCTTCGCACAGCGTCTGGGCGGCGAGCAGGTTCTGCGCGGTCATGGCCTGGGCGCGCTGTCCCAGGGCCGGGTACTCGCTGGCCAGGAAGGCCATGTCGCGGTAGATGAAGCGGTATTCGTCGATGGCCTCGAAGCGCAGGTGCAGTGCGAGCCACAGGTCGTCGATGGCGGCAATGGACGCCGACGAGCCGTTGAGCACCTCGAGCCGCTGCTCGAAGCGCCGGAACAGCCATTCGACGATCAGCTGCTTGGCCTTGAAGTGGTAATGCAGGTTGCCCGGGCTCATGCCGAGCTCGGCCGCGATCTTGTGCGTGGACACGGCCGGAAGGCCTTCCGCGTTGAACAGCGCAAGGCTGGCCTGCAGGATGCGATCGCGCGTGGTGTTGGAGCTGGCCACAAGCGGCGTGTTGCGTGCGTTGCGCGCCGCTCAGCGCTTGCCGCCGGAGCCGCCTGAACTGACGCGGGGGCCGGACGGTTTCTCGAGTGTCGCGAGGCGTTCGCGCAACTGCGCCACCTCGTCGCGCAGGGCCTGCACCTCGTCGGCGCTGGGCATGCCCAGGCGTTGCAGGGCCGTGGCGACACGCTGGTCGAACACGTCCTCGAACTTGCGGATGCCGAAGGTGTCCAGGCTGGGGAAGCCGCGCGTCAGCGCCGCCTTGGCACCGGCCGCGTCGGCCTTGCCGTGCCCGATGCCCAGCAGGCCTTCGATCACGTTGGCCTGGCGCTTGGCGACATCGTTGCGCACGTTGTCCAGCGCCTTGAGGCCTGCGCGCAGCAGGGCTTCGGCCTTGTTGGTGCCCGCAGCAGCAGTGTCTGCGGGCGGTGTTTTCGCAGCCGGTGCCGTCTTGCGGGGCGCGGCTTTCTTCTTCGCCGCCGGAGCCTTCTTGGCAGGCGCCGCCCTCTTCTTCAACTTTGCAGTGTCATCGGGACGGGTCGCCATGCGGTGGGTGCTCCAGGGGCGGTAGAAATGAAAAGGGCGCGGTCAGCGCCCCGGGATCAGGCCGCCTTGCGGGCAGCGCGGCGAACCGGCTTCTTGGCCGCAGCGACCTTGGCCTTCACGGTGCGCACGGGAGCGGCTTCTTCGGTGCCGCTCACACGGGCTTCGATCTGCTTGGTGCCGGCGACGATGCGGTCAGCGATTTGCACCGACACGGTGGCGAAGGGCTGGTTCACGGCCGACAGGGCGTTCAGCACGGTGGTGGCAGCGGGCGATTCGATCTGGGCGACGCGGTTGGCGACGGTTTCGATGCCGCTGGTGGTGCCGGCAGCGACGCGGTCCATCGCGTTCACGATGCGGCTGGTGTCGATGTCCAGGCGGTTGGCCAGGAAACCATGCACCTTCTCTTGCGCGCCGATCAGGTTGGCCTTGATCTGCTCGCTCACCAGCGGGATCTGGCGGTTGCCCAGGAACTCGCTGTAGCGCGAAGCGGCACCGCCCAGCAGGCGTTGCACGCCGGTGCGGTAGGCACCGACCAGGGTCTTGCCGGCGTCGTTGTACTGGCCGACGACGTGGATGGCGGCGGAAGCGATGTTGGTTTGCGTGGACATGTGAGATTTCCTTGAAGTTGATGGGCTCGCGGGGAATCGCGATGGGCCAATCATCTTCCGCAGGGCCTAGGCCTGGAAAACTAGAACGGTCGGAAAACTAGTCCAACTGCCCCAATTTTTTGTCCAGGCCGGGCCGGCCCTGTCGATCATGCCGCAGCGGCGCGCGGCGATGCGGCGGCCTTGCGGGCCGCGGGCCGGGGTGCGGCCTTCTTTGCCGCAGCCTTCTTCGCAGGGGCTTTCTTCGCTGCCGCCTTGACCGGTGCGGCCTTGGCAGGGGCCTTCTGCGCCGTCTTCTTGGCGGCGACGGCCTTCACCGGTGCCTTCTTGCGCGCCGCCGGCTTGCGGGCCGGCGCAGCGGCCTGGGCCTCTTCGTCGGCTTCCGGGGCGGGGGCGGCCACGGGCTTGGGCGGTGTGGCCGGCGCGCCGGAGACGGCCGGGTGCTTCTGCGTCAGCTCCATCAGCAGCTTGTGCTCGGCCAGCAGGTAGTCGCCGATCTCGGTGATGTCGGGCACGGCGCGGCGGCAGGCGATCAGGCCGTAGTCCATGCGGCCGTTGTAGCTTTGCACGGTGACGTTGAGCGCGGTGCCGTGGCTGGCGATCGACACCGGGTAGTAGCAGGTGACCAGCGCCCCCGCGAAGTACATCGGGAACGGCGCGCCCGCCACGTTCGAGACGGCCACGTTGGCCGCCGGCGGCAGCAGGTTGACGATGCCCGAGCGTCCCACCATCGAGGCGATGCCCGACACCAGCCAGGGCGCGGCGAAGGTCGGGAAGTCGTCCAGGATCACGGCCTTGAAGCGGTTCATCGTCGACTTGGACGAGTTCGACGAGGCGTTGATCGCCTTCAGCCGCTGCAGCGGATCGGTGATGTCGGTGGCCAGGCTCACGAGGATCATGCTGGCCTGGTTGTTGGCCGTCTGGTCGCCCGCCTCGCGCAGGCTCACGGGCACGCCGGCCACCAGCGGCTTGGCCGGCAGCTCGTTGTTGTCGGCCAGGTAGTGGCGCAACGCGCCGGCCACGGTGGCCAACACCACGTCGTTGAGCGACACGCCGAAGTGCTTGGCGATGTACTTGGTCTCGGCCAGCGAGATGGTGCGCCCGGCGAAGGTGCGCTGGTTGGTGATCGACACGTTCAGCGAGGTGCGCGGCGCGAAGAGGTTGAACTTCTTCGGCGCGGTGGCGGCCGCCTTGTCGGCCGCCTTCTCGTCGGGCTGGGCCAGGCCGCCGATGGCGCGCGCGATGGCCGGAGCCATCTTGAAGAGCTTGACGTACTGCTGCGCCGTGTTGCGCAGCGCCGCCGTGGCGAGCTCGGCCATGCCCAGCTGGTAGCCGTTGCTGCGCGGGCGCGCACGCGGCGGCTTGATCACGCGGCCCGTGGCCTCGAGGTCGAAGATGGCCTTGCCCAGCTCGACGCCGGCCTGCCCGTCGATGCCCGCGTGGTGCACCTTGGTGTACAGCGCCACCTGGCCGCTCTTGAGGCCGTCGATGATGAAGAACTCCCACATCGGCCGGCTGCGGTCCATCAGCGTGGAATGCAGCCGCGCCACGTACTGCTGCAGCTGGCGGTTGGTGCCGGGCTTGGGCAGCGTGATGTGGCGCACGTGGTAGTCGAGGTCGATGTCGTCGTCCTCGACCCACACCGGATTGGTCATGTCGAAGGGCATCAGCGCGAGCTTGCGCGTGAACACGTCGGCCAGGTGGATGCGGCTGGCCATGAAGGCCTTGGCGTCTTCGTAGAAGTCGCCCTTGTAGCCCTTGGGCAGGTCCAGCACGTTGAGGGAGCCCACGTGCATCGGCATCTCGGGGGTTTCCAGGTGCAGGAAGGTGGCATCAAGACCGCTCAGGTGTTTCATGTGTGGTTCTCCTCGTTGGGGCATGCGCCGTCCGGCAGGATACCGTGGGCATCGCGTTCGTGGGCCTTCGCTTCTTCAGTGTTTCCACCGGGGGAAGGCACGCCCGGGACAGGGGTTTGCCCCAAGGATGGCCGGGGCGCGCATCCACATGTAATGAAAAAATCGACGCGCCTCGAATGCAGCAACAACTGCTCACAGGCCGCCGCATTCACGGGGGCTTCGTACACTGTGCCGCATGACCTCTGCGCACAACGACGACCCCCATCTCTGGCTCGAAGACATCGACGGCGAAGCCGCTCTGGACTGGGCTCGCCAGCAGAATGCAAGCGCCGTTCACACCTATGCGCAGTCGCCGGCCTTCCAGGCGATCGAGCAGGGCCTGCTCGAGGTGCTCGACTCGGACGCGCGCATTCCGATGGTCAGCAAGATCGGTGCGCTGTACTACAACTTCTGGCGCGACAAGGCGCACCCCAAGGGCCTGTGGCGCCGCACCACGCTCGATGAATACCGCACGCCCGAGCCCGCGTGGGAGACCGTGCTCGACCTCGACGCTCTGGCCGCGCAGGACGGCGAGAACTGGGTCTGGCACGGCGCCGACTGCCTCGAGCCCGCGTACGAGCGCTGCCTCATCTCGCTGTCGCGCGGCGGCGCCGACGCCGACGTGGTGCGCGAGTTCGACCTCGTGAGCATGTCGTTCGTCGAAGGCGGCTTCGCGCTGCCCGAGGCGAAGAACCACGTCACCTGGAAAGACATCGACCACCTGTACGTGGGCACCGATTTCGGCCCCGGCTCCATGACCAGCTCGAGCTACCCGCGCCTGGTGAAGGAGTGGCAACGCGGCACGCCGCTGGCCGAAGCCGTCACCGTGTACGAAGGCGCGCACGAAGACATGTCGGTGAGCGCCTGGAGCGACCACACGCCCGGCTTCGAGCGCGACTTCGTCTCGCGCCAGATCGACTTCTACGACAGCGAGACCTGGCTGCGCGCGTCCGACGGCACGCTCGCCAAGATCGACGTGCCCGACGACGCCAACACTGGCGTCACGCGCGAGTGGCTGCTGATCGAGCCGCGCGAAGATTGGACCGTGGCCGGCCGCACCTACATCGCCGGCTCGCTGCTGGCCGCGCGCTTCGACGACTACATGGCCGGCGCGCGCGAACTCACGCTGCTGTTCGAGCCCGACGACACCACCGCGCTGGACGACTACTCGTGGACGCGCCACCACCTCATCCTCAACGTGATGCACGACGTGGTGAACCGCCTCGAGGTGCTCACGCCGCCGGCGGACGGCCTGGGCGACTGGGCGCGCGACAGCCTGGGCGGCGCGCCCGCGCTCTCGTGCGTGGCGGCCGGCGGCATCGACGAGACCGAGAGCGACGACTACTTCCTGACCGTGAGCGGCTTCCTGCAGCCGACCACGCTGTACATCGGCACCCTCGGCCAGGGCGAGCCGCAGCCGCTGAAGCACAGCCCCGGCTTCTTCGACGCCTCGCGCTTTCGCGTGAGCCAGCATTTCGCGACCTCGGCGGACGGCACGCGCGTGCCCTACTTCGAGATCGCCGCGAAAGACCTCGTGGCCGACGGCACGAACCCCACGCTGCAGTACGCCTACGGCGGCTTCGAGATCTCGCTGGAGCCGAGCTACAGCGGCGGCATCGGCCGCGCCTGGCTCGAACGCGGCGGCGTGTACGTGGTGGCGAACATCCGCGGCGGCGGCGAGTACGGCCCGCGCTGGCACCAGGCCGCGCTGCAGGAGAACCGCCTGCGCACCTGCGAAGACTTCGCGGCCGTGTCGCAGGACCTGTTCGCGCGCGGCATCACCTCGCCGGCGCACCTGGGCGCCATGGGTGGCAGCAACGGCGGCCTGCTCATGGGCAACATGCTCACGCTGTACCCGCAGCTGTACGGCGCCATCGTGAGCGAGGTGGCGCTGCTCGACATGAAGCGCTACACGCAGCTGTCGGCCGGCGCCTCATGGATCGCGGAGTACGGCGACCCGGAACTGCCCGACGAGTGGGAATTCATCCGGACCTTCTCGCCCTACGAGAACGCCCGGGCCGGCACGCCCTACCCGCCCGCCCTTTTCACCACCTCCACGCGCGACGACCGCGTGGGGCCCGTGCATGCGCGCAAGATGCACGCGAAGCTGCTCGCACAAGGGCACGACAGCAGCTTCTACGAAAACATGGAAGGCGGCCACAGCGCCGCCGCGGACAACAAGGCGTCCGCCTTCATGGATGCGCTCGGCTACGCCTACCTCTGGCACCACATCGGGAGACCGACATGAACAGCAGCAGCACCGGGACAACCACCCTCGAACTGATCGGCGCGCCGACCGACATCGGCGCCAGCGTGCGCGGCGCGGGCATGGGCCCCGACGCGCTGCGCGTGGCCGGCCTGGCCGAGGCGCTGGCGGGCCAGGGCTTCACGGTGCTCGACCGCGGCAACCTCGCGGGCCCGGCCACGCCGTGGGCACCACCGGCCAACGGGCTGCGCCACCTCACCGAGGTAATCGCGTGGAACCGCTCGGTCTACGCCGCCGTCGACACCGCGCTGGGCGCCGGCCACGTGCCGGTGATGCTGGGCGGCGACCATTGCCTGGCGATCGGCTCGATCAGCGCCGTGGCCTGGCATGCGCGCCAACGCGGCAAGAAGCTGCGCGTGCTGTGGCTCGACGCGCATTCCGACGTCAACACCGAGACCACGAGCCCCAGCGGCAACCTGCACGGCATGCCGGTGTCGTGCCTGCTGGGCCACGGGCCGGCGGACCTCACGGGCTGGAGCGGCGAGCCCGCGGCACTGGCGCACGACGCCATCCGCTTCATCGGCATCCGCAGCGTCGACGCCGACGAGAAGGAAGCGATCCGCACACTCGGTCTGCACGTGTTCGACATGCGTCACATCGACGAGAACGGCATGCGCACCACCATGACCGAGGCGCTGCAGGACGTGGACGAAGACACCCACCTGCACGTGAGCTTCGACCTCGATTGCCTCGACCCGGCCGACGCGCCCGGCGTGGGCACGGGCGTGCGCGGCGGGCCGACCTACCGCGAGATGCAGCTGTGCATGGAAATGATCGCCGACACGGGCCGGCTCGGCTCGGTCGACGTGGTGGAACTCAACCCCGCGCTCGACGTGCGCAACCAGACGGCCGAGGTGGCGGTGGAGCTGATCGAGAGCCTGTTCGGCAAGTCGACGCTGGTGCGCTGAGCGCGAAGCCTGTTCAGCCGCGGTTGGGCGACGGCGCCACCGGGAAGGTGGTGGCCGCGGGGCGCGTGGCGGGCTTCGGTGCGTCCTCAGCATCGGCCGGCATGTCGGGGCCGCCGCCCTGCAGGAAGCGCTCGACCAGTGTGAAGAAGCGGTCGTAGAAACGTTCGTCGCTGAGCGTCTCGCTCGCCACCTTGACCATCGCCTCGTTGCTGCCGCCGAAGGGCAGCGAGAGCGAGCCGATGGCGCCCACGCCCAGGCTGGCCGAGTTGCTGCCCTTCTTCAGGCCGTAGCGGTCCTGCAGCGCGGTCGCGAAGGCCACGGTGCTGCGTCCGGCCGAGGCGCTGCCAGTACCCATTTCTCTCGCGCAGACCACGCGGAACTCGACCTCGACGTGCGTCTCGGCCGCGGGCTGGAAGCTCTTGCGCGCGGTCACCAGGTCGGCGTTGGCGGCCGTGACCATGTAGCCCTGGCTCAGCAGCGCGCGGCGCGCCGCCTCGCAGGTCTGGGCCTCGCTGGCGGCGTAGTTGCGCGTGTGGGTGGTGGTCGAGTCGAAGTCTTCGGGCTCGTAGGTCTGGCGCGTGCCCAAGGTGCCGCAGCCGGCCAGCACGAGCACCGACAGCAGGCTCGGGAACAGAAACGCCGGCACGCGGGCCGGCGAAGAGAAGAAGGCAGCAGAAGAGGTGAGGGGCATGGCAGGGCGGGAAGGACACCGGATGCTAACCAACCGGCGGCCTCGCTTCGAGCCCCCGGCAGGCCGGGGGTTCCCGAAAGGCCCTGCAAGCCCCGGAGATCGCGTCAGGGGTACAGACCGCGTTCCTGGCGCGCCATCAGGATGCGCTCGCAGGCGACCGCGTAGGTGGCGGTGCGCAGCGGGATCTTGTGCTTGTCGGCCGTGTCCCAGATCTGGTTGAGCGCGTTCATCATGATGCGATCGAGGCGCACGTTGATCTCGTCCTCGTCCCAGAAGAAAGACGAGAAGTCCTGCACCCATTCGAAGTACGAGACCGTCACGCCGCCGGCGTTGCAGATCACGTCGGGCACGACCAGCACGCCGCGCTCGGCCAGGATGTCGTCGGCCTCGGGCACCGTCGGACCGTTGGCGCCTTCGAGCACCAGCTTGGCGGTGGTCTTCTTGGCGCGTTCGGCCGTGAGCTGGCCTTCGAGGGCGGCCGGGATCAGGATGTCGCAGGCCACGTCCCAGAAGTCTTCGTTCGGCACGATGTCGCCGCCGGCCTTGAAGCCGACCACGCCGTCGGTGCGCGAGATGGGCACCAGCTGGGTCAGATCGAGGCCGTTGGTGTTCACGATGGTGCCGGTGTGGTCCTGCACCGCGACGATCTTGGCGCCTGCTTCGACGAAGAGTTCGGCCGCGACCGAGCCCACGTTGCCGAAGCCCTGCACCGCGATGCGCGCGCCGCGCAGGTCCATGCCCAGGCGGCGGGCCGCTTCACGGCCGGTGACGAACACGCCGCGGCCGGTGGCCTTCACGCGGCCCAGCGATCCGCCCAGGTGCAACGGCTTGCCGGTGACCACGCCGGTGGCGGTGCCGCCGACGTTCATCGAGTAGGTGTCCATCATCCACGCCATGATCTGCGCGTTGGTGTTCACGTCGGGCGCGGGGATGTCGGTGTGCGGGCCGATGATGATGCCGATCTCGCTGGTGTAGCGGCGCGTGACCTTCTCCAGCTCTTGCAGCGACAGCTTCTTCGGGTCGACGCGGATGCCGCCCTTGGCACCGCCGTACGGCAGGTTGACGGCGGCGGTCTTGATGGTCATCCAGGCCGACAGCGCCATCACTTCTTCCAGCGTGACGTCGGGGTGGAAGCGCACGCCGCCCTTGCCCGGGCCGCGGCTCATGTTGTGCTGCACGCGGTAGCCCTCGAAGTGGGCGATGGTGCCGTTGTCCATCTCGATCGGCACGTCGACGATCAGCGCACGCTTGGGGCGCTTGAGGGTTTCGACCCAGCGCGCCAGCGGGCCGAGGTACGGCACGACGCGATCGACCTGCGACAGGTAGGTGCCCCAGGGGCTGTTGGCCGTCGGATTGACGAAGGAGAGTTTCTCGTTCATGGAAGATTCCCTTGGTTGGAATGGATGGGCGCAACGATATTCCGACTGAGGGCCGCGCGCCATGGCTTATGCATGCCGCGATGGCGGTTATGCAAGAGAAGTTGGAAGGCCCCTTGCGGTCCCTCTCGGCGCGGCCCGATGCAGGTGGATACGCACATGACAAAACCGTCATCCAGACGTTATCGGTCGCGTGGATGCGCTTCGTACAGTCGTTCTCACCAACCAAGCAACCACCTCAAGGAGTGAACGAACATGAAGCTGTCTGCCACCACCCGCCTGCTGAACACCGCCGCCGTCGCCGCCCTGCTGGGCCTGGCCGCCGCGCCGAGCTTTGCCGGCAACTACGCCGAAGGCGACCCGCGTCCCGCGCCCTTCGCGTCGTCGACGACGCGCGCCGCCGTGACGGCCGACGCCCAGCAGTGGCTGAAGACCGCGCCCACCCAGGGCTACAACGAGAACATGGGCCAGGAGCCGGTCGTGGTGTCGGCCAACAGCCGCGCCGCCGTGGCCGCCGACACGCAGCTGTGGATCCGCTCGGGCCTGGCCGCCCAGCAGTCGGGCGAAGCCGGCGCCGACACGTCGCGCCCCGGCTACCGCGAAGCCCAGGCTGCGTACACCAAGCTGCGCGAAGGCCCGGCCTACGGCGCGCTGGTCGACCAGCTCTCGGGCCGCCAGGCTGCCGCACCGGGCTCGACCACGTTGCGTTGAATGCGGTGACCCACGGCTTTCGGTAGTTCAAACGACTGCGAAAGGGTAGTCCAACGGCATTTCCTTGGTTCTATCTCCTATGGCCGTGGCAAATAGGCCGCATTTCTTGCAGCCGATCGATGTGTGCGCCGGATAATTCTCGAATGCTTGATCTGGACCGCATCGATCTGCGCCTGCTGAAGATCCTTCAGGAAGACGGCCGCATCACCAACCTCAAGCTGGCGGAGGCGGTCGCGCTGTCCCCCACCGCCGTGCTGGCGCGCGTGCAGCGCCTCACGCGCGACGGCTTCATCCTGGGCTACGAGGCCCGCCTCGACCCCTACAAGCTGGGTCGCGGCTTCACCGTGTTCGTCGAGGTCCTGCTCGACCGCACCACCGCCAACGTCTTCGACCAGTTCAAGGCCGCCGTGCAGGTGCGCGACGAGATCATGGAATGCCACATGGTCGCCGGCGGCTTCGACTACCTCCTCAAGACCCGCATGGCCGACATGGCCGCCTACCGCGAGTTCGCGGGCACGGTGCTGTGGCAGCTGCCCGGGGTGCGCGAGACGCGCACGTATGCGGTGATGGAAGAGGTCAAGAGCAGCGCGCGCTTGCCGCTGGGGGTCTGAGGCGCACGCCCGCCTGGGGCGTTTGGGTCGGCGGTATTGCATGCGACAATTAAATTTTGTCGACAATATGTCGTCCCACGCCACGTGGGCGGCACGCCCCCGAAGAAGCAAACCATGGAAAACGAGCCTGGAAAAACGCTGTCCCAGACCATCTCGGACCGCCTGGCCGAGGAAATCGTGCTGCGCCGTTTCCAACCGGGCGAGCGCCTGGACGAACAGACGATCGCGACACGCTTCGGCGTCTCGCGCAGCCCGGTGCGCGATGCACTGCGCCAGCTGGCCTCGACCCGGCTGATCGAGCACCTGCCGCGCCGCGGCTTCTCGGTGGCGACGATGGCGCCCGCCGACCTCGACGGCCTGTTCGAAGCCTCCGGCGAACTGGAAGCCCTGTGCGCCAAGCTGTGTGCGCTGCGCGCCGCGCCGTCGGAGCGCAAGCGCATCGAGTTCGTTCATCAGCAAGCCGGACGCGCCGCGGCAGAGGGCGACGCGAAAGCGTACGCCGCGCTGAACGAGGAATTCCACGCGCTGATCTACGCCGGCGCCCGCAACAAGACGCTGCAGGACCTCGCACTGAGCCTGCGGCAGCGCCTCGCCCCCTTCCGCTCGCAAGGCTTCTTCACGACGGAAAACCGCCTGCAGCATTCCCATGTCGAGCACGAGGCCCTCGTTGCCGCCCTGCTGGCGCACGACGGTGACGCCGCCGCCGCCGCCATGCACAGCCATGCGGCCAACTCGGCGATGAACGTGCTGCAGCACTTCGACGGCAGCGCCTCCCGCACCCCGTCTTCCAGCGCCGCCGCCTGACGCGGCTGCCGCGCCCTCTCCCTCCCTCCCGTTTCCGCTGCCCGCCCCGGCCCGCCGCTCCCGGCGCAGGCCGGCCGCGGCATGCGTCCGCACGCCCGTTTCAGGCATGCCGCGACAAACCCTTGACGTTCGTGAACACCAAAACATAAAATTGCACACAATTCGCAGACACTGAATGCAAAACACCCGTCGCGGATTCCAACCCACCTACAAAAGAGGAGTCAATCGAATGTCTTGGATCGCGCTCGCCACTTACCGCCGCGCCGGCGGGCTTGCCCCCGCCCTGGTGATCGACAGCCAGCTGTACGACCTGGAGGCGGCCCGCGCGGCCGGCCTGCCACCGCTGCCCGAAACCTGGGTCACGCAAGGCGTCGAAGCCATGCTGCGCGACTGGGCGAACGCGCAGACCTGGCTGCGCGACGCCACGCCCATCGCCGCCGCGCTGGCCGCCTCGGGCGCGATCCGGCCGGTGGCCGACGGCGCCGCGGCCGTGGCTGCGCCCTTCGTGCCCAGCCGCATCTTCTGCGCCGCCTCGAACTACGCCTCGCACGCCAACGAGATGGGCACGGTGCTGGCGGCCAAGTCGCAGAGCAAGCCGTACATGTTCCTGAAGCTCTCGAACACGGTGATCGGCAACGGCGAGACGATCCAGATGCCGCCCGAGACCAGCAAGCTCGACTGGGAGGTCGAACTCGCCGCCGTGATCGGCAAGCGCTGCCGCCGCATCTCGGTCGAAGACGCGCTGGACGCCGTGGCCTGCTACACGATCGTCAACGACATCTCCGCGCGCGACCTCAACATCCGCGGCGACTACCCGTTCAAGCACGACTGGTTCCAGGGCAAGTGCCACGACACCTTCGCGCCCATCGGCCCGTGGCTGGTGCCCGCCTGGCAGATCCCCGACCCGCAGGCCGTGCAGATGCGCCTGGACGTGAACGACGAGCCCATGCAGCAGGACAGCACGGCCAACATGATCTGGACGGTGCGCGAGCAGATCGCCTACCTGTCGACCATCGTCACGCTCGAACCCGGCGACGTGATCGCCACCGGCACGCCCACCGGCGTGGGCATGGGTCGGGGTATCTACCTGAACGCAGGCGACCGGCTGGTGGCGAGCATCGAAGGCATCGGACGGCTGTCCAACCAGGTGCAGGCAGAGCGCCTCTGAGCGTCCGCACGGCGGGGCCACGGCCCCGTTCTTTCGAATCACGAACAACAAGGTATGGAGACAAAGACATGCAACCCACCCGCAGAGGATTGGCCGCACTCGCGCGCGCGCTGACCGGCATCGCCTGTTGCAGCGCGCTGCTGCTGCCCGCGGCGCCCGCGCTCGCCCAGCAGAAGGTCACCTACAACATGGCCTGGCTGCCGCAGGGCAGCTCGGTGGGCGTGATCGTCGCGCAGGCGCAGGGCTTCTTCCGCGAGCTGGGCCTGGACACCGCCATCGTGCGCGGCTACGGCGGCAACCGCACCGCCAACGAGCTGGACCAGGGCCAGTTCGAGTTCGGCTACGTCGACCCGATCAGCCTCGTGCTCAACCGCGCCAACGGCGGCAAGATCCGCATGATCGGCGCCATCAACACGCGCTGGCCCGCGGGCATCTGCTTCGACACCAAGCGCCACCAGCCGAAGACGCCGGCCGACATGAAAGGCCTGCGCCTGGGCGGCGGCTCGGCCTCGCCGGTGCACAACGTCGTGCCCGCCTGGCTGGAGCTGAACCGCCAGCCCAAGGACAGCATCCGCCTCCTGCGCATGGACCCCGCCGTGGTCGACGCCTCGCTGATCGAAGGCAAGGTCGACCTGGCCGAATGCTGGCGTGGGAGCAACCGCGCCGTCACGCAGAAGCAGGCCCAGGCCGCGGGCGTGACGCTCGGCTGGATCGAGTACAGCGACTTCGGCCTGGACGCCTACGGCAGCGGCTTCGCGGCCAGCGAAGACCTGATCAGGAAGCGCCCCGAGGTGGTGAAGAAGTTCCTGCGCGCCTCGTACCGCGGCTACGAGTTCGCCATGGCCAACCCCGAGCAGGCGGCCGACCTCATGGTGAAGATGTTTCCCACCACCGACCGCGCCGTGGCGCTGGCGCAGATCAAGGACGTGAACGACCTGCTGGTCGACCCGGCGGCCAAGGCCAAGGGGCTGGGCCATCTGCGCGATGACCGCATGCGCGCCACCGTGCAGTTCGTCGACAAGGCCTTCGGCCTCGGCGGCAAGGTGAAGCCGCAGGACGCGTACAGCAACGACCTGCTCGCACCATGAGCGCGGGAGCAACACCGATGGTTCAACGCCCCCGTCCCCAGCGCCTCGGGCACGTCGTGCTCAACGTGCGCGACCTCAAGGCCTCCGTGCGCTTCTACACCGAGATCGTCGGCCTCGAGGTGTCCGACCACATCGAGGACCAGATGGCTTTCCTGCGCTGCGGGAACGACCACCACGACCTGGCGCTGGCGCAGATTGCGCCCGGCGACCCGCAGCATGCTGCCACCTACGTGCCGGGACGGCCCGGGCTGGAGCACTTCGCCTACCAGCTCGGCTCGCTGGCCGAGATCGAGGACGCCGCGCGCTACCTGCAGGCGCAGGGCATCGACATCGTGCGCGGCATCGGCAAGCACGGGCCCGGCGAGAACCTGTTCCTCGTGTTCAAGGACCCCGACGGCAACTACTGCGAGTTCTACGCGGAGATGGTGCAGATCACGCCCGCGCAGCCCTACACGCCCCGCGTCTGGAAGAACGACCTCGCGGCCTTCGACCAGTGGCATTTCGACCGGTTCGTGGTGCCGCCGCCCGAGTGGGGGCCGCGCAGGGCACAGGACACCAAAGGCGAAGACAGCGACGACCCGAAGCGCTGAACGCCCACCACGCGACAAGACAAGACACGACACAAAAAAAGATCCGGAGACAAGACACATGCACCCCGCCCCTTCCTCGCGCGCCGAATCGTGGCGCCGCTTCACCGACCCCGCCCTGCTGTTCCTCGCACTGGGCCTGCTGTGGGAAAAATCGGTCGACGTGTTCGGCATCAAGCGCTACCTGCTGCCGCCGCTGTCGCAGGTGCTCGACAGCCTGTGGACGAACCGCATGGCGCTGCTCGTGCAGTCGTGGGTCACGACGCAGGAGGTGCTGGCCGGCTTCGCGCTGGCGGCCATCGGCGGCGTGCTGCTCGGGCTCGCGATCCACGCCGTCCCGGTGGTGCGGCGGTCGCTGTACCCGCTCATCGTGGTGTTCCAGGGCCTGCCCAAGATCGCACTGGCGCCGCTCATGGTGATCTGGTTCGGCTACGGCGACACCTCCAAGGTGCTGATGGCTTTTCTCTTCGCCTTCTTCCCGGTGGTGATCGCCACCATGGGCGGACTGGCGGGAACGCCGGCGCACCTGGTCGAACACTTCCGCGCCATCCGCGCCTCGTCGTGGACCACGTTCCGCCGCCTCTACGTGCCCTCGGCCTTGCCGTCGATCATGGACGGCCTGCGCTCGGCGATGCCGCTGGCCGTGATCGGCGCGATCGTGGGCGAGTTCGTCGGCTCCGAGCGCGGGCTCGGCCACCTCATCCTCGAGGCCAATGCCAACGCGCGCACCGACTACCTGTTCGCCGCGCTGGTGGTGATCTCGGTGGTCGCCGGCCTGCTGTACCTGCTGGTCGAGCTGGCCGCCAAGCGCATCTGGTGGCGCGGGCTCTGAGCCTTCACCCCTCTTTCTCTTTCGTCCTTTCAAAGATTTCAACTCAGGAGACATCCCCATGGCCAAACTGCGTCACATCGCCCTTGCCGTTCCCGATCCCCAGAAGGCGGCCAAGTTCTACAGCGAGGTCTTCGACCTCACCATCGTCGAGCCCACGCACTCGCCCATCGCCGACGGCGTGTACCTCACGGACGGCACCATCTGCCTGGCGCTGCTGAACTACAAGACCGACGAGGCGGCAGGCATTGAAAAGGGCAAGGACTGGATCGGCACGCATCACTTCGGCTTCTGGGTCGACGACCTGGACGCGCAGCGCAAGGCCATCGAGGACAACGGCGGCACCTTCTTCATGGACCTGCCGCACGACAAGAAGAGCCTGTACTACGAGATGAAATTCCGCGACCTCGACGGCGTGGTCTTCGACATCTCCGAAGGCGGCTGGGTGGGGGCCCGCAAGTGAAGCCTGGGACTGTGGCCACCGGCGAGGCGACGGTGCGCGCCCCCGGAGCCATCGACACAGCGATCGGCGTCAGCCGCGTCGCCAAGACCTTCGACGCGCGCCACAGCGTGCGCGCGCTGGAGCAGGTCGACTTCACGGTGCAGCGCGGCGAGTTCGTCTCGATCCTCGGACCGAGCGGCTGCGGCAAGAGCACCCTGCTGCGCATCGTGGCCGGGCTGATCCAGCCCGACGCGGGCGGCGAGGTGCGCGTGCTCGACCACCTGCAGACGCGGATGTCCGACGACGTGGGCGTGGTGTTCCAGACCCACAACATGCTGCCGTGGGAAACCGTGGAAGCCAACATCCGCCTCGCGGCCGAGGTGCGCAAGCTGCCGAAGAAGGACATCGACGAACGCGTGGAAGCGCTGCTGCCGATCCTCAAGCTGGAGAAGTTCCGCCGCAACTACCCGCACGAGCTCTCGGGCGGCATGCGCCAGCGCGCGGCGCTCGGGCAGATCCTCGTGATGCGGCCCCAGGTGCTGCTGCTGGACGAGCCCTTCGGCGCGCTCGACGCGCTCACGCGCGACCAGCTCAACGTCGAGCTGTTGCGCCTGTGGCAGGAGATGCGCCAGACGGTGATCCTCATCACCCACAGCATCTCGGAAGCCGTCTTTCTTTCGGACCGCGTGCTCGTGATGTCCGAGCGGCCGGGGCGCATCGTCGAGGACATCCGCATCGACCTGCCGCGCCCGCGCGACCCGCGCACCACCAAGGAAGCGGCCGCCTTCGGCCACTACGTGGTGCAGCTGGGCCACCTGATGGGCGTCGACTGACGCCGCCCGTCGCCCCCTCTTCGTTCTTCTTCCGGAGCTCTCTTTGAACCTCTCGAAATTCCACGGCGTGGTGCCCGCCATGGCCACGCCTTTCACCGCCGACCACCGGCTCGACGAAGCCCGCGTCGGCGAGCTGATCGACAGCTACATCCACGCCGGCGTGCACGGCATTTCCGTCGCCGGCAGCCAGGGCGAGTTCTTCGCCCTGGAGCGCGACGAGCACATCCGCCTGCTGGAGCTGTCGATGCGCGCCATCGACGGCCGCGTACCGTTGTATGCCGGCACCGGCGGCGCCACCACGCGCGACGCCATCGCGCTCACGCAGGCCGCCGAAGCCCTGGGCGCCGATCTGGCGCTGGTGATCACGCCGTACTTCGTGCAGCCCACGCAGGACGAGCTGGTGGCCCACTACACCGCCGTGGCGCGCGCGACGAAGCTGCCGGTGATGCTCTACAACAACCCGCCGCGCACCGCCGTCAATGTGCTGCCCGCCACGCTCGCGCGCTGCATGCAGGCGGCCGACAACATCGTGGGCATGAAGGACTCGGGCGGCGACCTCACGCAGTCCATCGAGTACCTGCTGACCGCGCCGCGCCCCGCGCTGCTGTTCTCGGGCCGCGACACCATAGCGCTGTCGATGATGTTCCACGGCGCGCAAGGCACCATCTCGCCCGCCGCCAACGTGTTCCCCGAGCTCATGGTGCGCATGTACGACGCGCTGCGCGCCGGCCGCCACGACGAGGCGCTGCGCGTGTCGAACATCTTCGCGCCGCTGCGCGCGGCTTGGGCCTGGGGCTCGTTCCCGGTCGTCATCAAGGAAGCGATGACGCTCGCGGGCCGCAGCGCCGGGCCGACGCGCCCACCGGTCGCGGCGCTGCCGGAGAAGGTGCGCGCCGACCTGCGGGCCGTGGTCGAGCGCATCGGCGCCAGCGCGTAACCCGCCATGCCGCCGAACCCCACGGCCGGCGACGGCGAGCGCCGCTACAACGCGCGCCTGGCCGTCCCGCACTACCAGGACATCTTCGACGGCTGGGCACGCGCGTCCGCCGCGGTGCGCGAGCGCGCCCGCGCGCGGCTCGACATCGCCTGCGGGCCGCACGCGGCCGAGCGCCTCGACCTGTTCCTGCCCGAGGGCCGCCCGCGCGGCACGCTGATGTACATCCATGGCGGCTACTGGCGCTCGCTCGACAAGAGCGACGCCTCGCTGGTTGCACCGCCCTTCACCGCCGCGGGCTACGCGGTGGCGGTGGTCAACTACGCGCTGTGCCCCGCAGTGAGCGTGGAGACCATCGTCGCGCAGATGCGCAGCGCGGCAGCCTGGCTCGCCGCGCACCACGCGCAGTGGGACGCACCGCCCGGACGCCTGTTCGCCTGCGGCCATTCGGCCGGCGGGCACCTGGCAGCGATGCTGCTGGCCACCGAACCCGAAGTGAAAGCCGCCGTCTGCATCAGCGCGTTGTACGACCTGCGCCCGCTGCTCGACGTGCCGTCGGTGATGGAGGCCACGCGCTTCACGCCGCACAGCGCAGCAGTCCTGAGCCCAGCCCTGTTGCGACCGGTCTCTGCCGCACCCCTGCTCACCGCGCTGGGCAGCGAGGAGAACGCCGGCTTTCACGAACAATGCGGGATCATCCAGCGCCAGTGGCACGACGTGCACGCTGGCCACATCGACTGCCCCGGCCACGATCACTTCTCGATCCTCGACGCATTGACGCAGGCCGACGGCGCCATCGCCATCGCGGCGCTTCGCCTGATGCGGTCCTTCGACGACACACCTTCCCCATGATTCCAGACAGCGCCCTCGACACCCTTTTCCGCCAGGCCCGCTCCCACAACGGCTGGCTGCCCCGACCGGTCAGCGAAGCGCAACTGCGCCAGATCCACGAGCTCGTGAAATGGGGGCCGACCTCGGCCAACTGCTCGCCGATGCGCGTGGTCTTCGTGCGCACCGACGAAGGCCGCGAACGCCTGCGGCCCCTGCTCTCGCCCGGCAACGTCAACAAGACGATGACGGCGCCCGTCACCGCGATCCTCGGTTTCGACACGGCCTTCTACCGCGAGCTGCCACGGCTCTTTCCGCACCGGCCGTCGATGCAGGACGACTTCACGGGGCCCGACAAGGAGGCGCACGCGATGCGCACGGCCTTCCGCAACGCGAGCCTGCAGGCGGCCTACTTCATGCTCGCAGCCCGCGCCATCGGGCTGGACTGCGGGCCGATGTCGGGCTTCGACGCGGACGGCATGGACGCCGCCTTCTGGCACGGCACCTCGGTGCGCACCAACTTCCTGTGCAACCTCGGCCACGGCGACCCCGCCAAGCTGTTCGAGCGCCATCCGAGACTCGCGTTCGAAGAAGCCTGCCGCTTCGCCTGAGGGTCGCGCAATGCTTGTCGATGCGACGTTGATCGCCGCAGCCTTCGTGGCGGGCGCCCTGAACGCAGTGGCCGGGGGCGGCAGCTTCCTGACGCTGCCGGCACTGGTGTTCGCCGGCGTGCCAGCCGTCAGCGCCAACGCCACGGGCACGCTCGCGCTTCTGCCCGGCTACCTGTCGGCGGCCTGGGGCTTGCGCGGCGACACCCAACCGCCGCCCGGGCTGTCCATGCGGACGCTCGTGGTGCTTTCGCTGATCGGCGGCAGTACCGGCGCGCTGCTGCTCCTGCTGACGCCCGATGCCACCTTCCGCCGCGTCGTGCCCTGGCTGCTGCTGCTCGCCACCTTGCTGTTCGTGCTGGCACCGCGCCTCACGGCGTCTCGACAGTCGGGCGCGCACCGGCCGGCGGTCGCGATGGTCTCGGTGCTCGCCGTCACGGTCTACGGCGGCTACTTCAACGGCGGGCTGGGCATCCTGCTGCTGGCACTGTTCGGCTTGCTCGGCCAGACCCGCCTGCTGGCGGCCAACGGGCTCAAGAACCAGGTGTCGGCGCTGCTCACGCTGATCGCGGTCGCCCTCTATGCCTGGGGCGGCCTGATCGCCTGGCGCGAGGCCGCGATCATGGCGGGCGCCGCGCTGCTCGGCGGCTACCTCGGCGCCCGGGGCGCGCGGCGCCTGCCGCCGGCCTGGCTGCGCGCGGGCATCGTTGCCACGGGGCTGACGATGAGCTTGCTGTTCTTCCTGCGCTAGGGGCCTATGACTTCAGGCGGGCTTGCGCGCCCGCCCGCCGAAGATCGCCGTACCGACCCGCACCATCGTGCTGCCGGCGCTGACCGCCGCTTCGAGGTCGCCACTCATGCCCAACGACAGCGTGTCCAGCGCGATGCCCGCCGCGCGGATCGATTCGAACAGCGCGTGCGCGCGCAGGCACAGTTCGCGCTGCGCCGCGAAATCCGCCGCCGGTTCGGGGATCGCCATGAGCCCGCGCAGCGTCAGCTGTGGCAAGACCGCCACAGCGCGCGCGAGCACCAAGGCCTCTTCCGGCGGCACGCCAGACTTGTTTGCACCGCCGTCCACGTTGACCTGCAGGCACACCTGCAGCGGCGGCAGATGGGCCGGCCGCTGGGCCGACAGGCGCTCGGCGATCTTCAGGCGGTCGATGCTGTGGACCCAGTCGAACTGCTCGGCCACGGGCCGCGTCTTGTTGCTCTGCAGAGGGCCGATGCAGTGCCATTCGAGCCCCGCGCGCAGATCGGCCAGCGCGGCGATCTTGTCCAGGCCCTCCTGCACGTAGTTCTCGCCGAAGGCCGCCTGGCCGGCCGCGTGCGCCTCGCGCACGGCCTCCGGCCCGAAGGTCTTGGACACCGCCAGCAGGCGCACCGCCGACGGGTCGCGCCCGGCGTCTGCACAGGCCTGGTCGATCCGGGCCCTTACTTGCTGGAGGTCGTCGCCAATCATCGTCATAATCTTCCGAATTCGTATCAAAACGTCACTAAAGCCTGCCCGAGGAGCCCCGTGGACATCACCCAACTGCTGGCGTTCAGCGTCAAGAACAAAGCCTCCGACCTGCACCTGTCGGCCGGCCTGCCGCCGATGATCCGCGTGAACGGCGACGTGCGCCGCATCAACGTCGATGCGCTGGACCACAAGGCCGTGCATGCCATGGTGTACGACATCATGAGCGACACGCACCGCAAGCACTACGAAGAGTTCCTGGAGGTCGACTTCTCGTTCGAGATCGACGGCCTCGCGCGCTTTCGCGTGAACGCCTTCAACCAGGCGCGCGGCGCGGCCGCGGTGTTCCGGACCATTCCCTCGAAGATCCTCACGCTCGAGCAGCTCAACGCCCCGAAGATTTTCGGCGAACTCGCGCTCAAGCCGCGCGGCCTCGTGCTGGTGACCGGCCCCACGGGCTCGGGCAAGTCGACCACGCTGGCCGCGATGGTGAACTACCTCAACGAGAACGAGTACGGCCACATCCTCACGGTGGAAGACCCGATCGAGTTCGTGCACGAATCCAAGAAGTGCCTGATCAACCAGCGCGAAGTGGGGCCCATGACGCTGTCGTTCGCGAACGCGCTGCGCTCCGCCCTGCGCGAAGACCCGGACGCGATTCTGGTGGGCGAGTTGCGCGACCTCGAAACGATCCGCCTCGCGATGACCGCGGCCGAAACGGGCCACCTGGTGTTCGGCACGCTGCACACCTCGTCGGCCGCCAAGACCATCGACCGGATCATCGACGTGTTCCCGGGCGAAGAGAAAGAAATGATCCGCGCGATGCTGTCGGAGTCTTTGCAGGCCGTGATCTCGCAGACGCTGTGCAAGACCAAGGACGGCCAGGGCCGCGTGGCGGCGCACGAGATCATGCTGGGCACGCCGGCCATCCGCAACCTGATCCGCGAGGCCAAGGTCGCGCAGATGTACTCCACCATCCAGACCGGCCAGGGCTCGGGCATGCAGACGCTCGACCAGAACCTGACAGAGCTGGTGCGCCGCAATACGATCTCTGCCGCCGAAGCGCGCGGCAAGGCCAAGATCCCAGAAAACTTCCCCGGCTGATTCGAACAGCCACCCGGAGCACAGACATCATGGAACGCGATCAAGCCAGCCAGTTCATCAACGACCTGCTCAAGCTCATGGTGAGCCGCAACGGCAGCGACCTGTTCATCACCGCCGACTTCCCGCCGGCCATCAAGGTCGACGGCAAGGTCACCAAGGTGTCGCAGCAGGCACTGGGTGCGCAGCACACGCTGGCGCTCACGCGCTCGATCATGAACGACCGCCAGACGGCCGAGTTCGAGCGCACCAAGGAGTGCAACTTCGCGATCTCGCCGACGGGCATCGGGCGCTTTCGCGTCAACGCGTTCGTGCAGCAGGGCAAGGTCGGCATGGTGCTGCGGACCATTCCCGCCAAGGTGCCGACCATCGACGGCCTGGGCATGCCGCAGGTGCTGAAAGACGTGGCGATGACCAAGCGCGGCCTGACCATCCTGGTGGGCGCCACGGGCTCGGGCAAGTCGACCACGCTGGCCGCGATGATCGACTGGCGCAACGAGAACTCCTACGGCCACATCGTCACGGTGGAAGACCCGGTCGAGTTCGTGCACCCGCACAAGAACTGCGTGGTGACGCAGCGCGAAGTGGGCATCGACACCGACAGCTGGGAGGCGGCGCTGAAGAACACGCTGCGCCAGGCGCCCGACGTGATCCTGATGGGTGAAATCCGCGACCGCGAAACCATGGAGCACGCCGTGGCCTTCGCCGAAACCGGCCACCTGTGCATGGCCACGCTGCACGCCAACAGCGCCAACCAGGCGCTGGACCGCATCATCAACTTCTTCCCCGAAGAGCGCCGCGCGCAGCTCCTGATGGACCTGTCGCTGAACCTGCGCTCGCTGGTCTCGCAGCGCCTGGTGCCCACCGAAGACGGCCAGGGCCGCGTGGCGGCGGTCGAGGTGCTGCTGAACACGCCGCTGATCTCCGACCTCATCTTCAAGGGCGAAGTGGGCGAGATCAAGGAAATCATGAAGAAGAGCCGCAACCTGGGCATGCAGACCTTCGACCAGGCCCTCTTCGACCTGTTCGAAAGCCATTCGATCACCTTCGAGGACGCCATCCGCAACGCCGACTCGGCCAACGATCTGCGTCTGCAGATCAAGCTCAACAGCCAGCGCGCGCGCAGCACCGACCTCGCAGCGGGCACGGAGCACTTCGCGATCGTCTGAGCGGGCTGCGGGGTGGTTCCGGGGGCTCGTCGCGAGTCCTGGGCCAATGGCTTTAAGCTCTCGCCCCATGAGCAGCATCAACACCCGCACCTACGAATCCATCCCCGCCCAGACGGTGGCCTTTCTCGGCCTCGGCGTCATGGGCGGGCCGATGGCCGGCCACCTGGCCAAGGCCGGCCACAGGGTCACGGTCTACAACCGCACAGCCGTCAAGGCAGAGGCCTGGGCCGCCGAATTCGGCCCGCCGGGCCGCCATGCCGCCACCCCACGCGAAGCGGCGGCGGGTGCCGACATCGTTTTCTGCTGCGTCGGCAACGACGAGGACCTGCGCTCGGTGGTGCTGGGCGACGACGGCGCCTTTGCCGGCATGAAGAAGGGCGCGGTGCTCGTCGACCACACGACCGCCTCTGCCGACGTGGCGCGCGAGCTGTCCAAGGCGGCCCAGGCGCTGGGCCTGCACTTCATCGATGCGCCGGTGTCCGGCGGCCAGGCCGGCGCGCAGAACGGCGCACTCACCGTGATGTGCGGCGGCGACGCAACTGTCTTCGAACGCATCAAGCCGGTGGCCGCGGCGTTCTCACGCGCGGTCACGCTGCTGGGCGAAAGCGGTGCCGGCCAGCTCGCAAAGATGGTCAACCAGATCGCCATCGCAGGCCTGGTGCAAGGCCTTTCGGAGGCCATCGCCTTCGGCCAGCGCGCGGGCCTGGACATGGAAGCCGTGCTCGGCGTCATCGGCAAGGGCGCGGCCCAGAGCTGGCAGATGGACAACCGCGGCAAGACCATGATCGAGGGCAAGTTCGACTACGGCTTCGCCGTCGACTGGATGCGCAAGGACCTGGGCCTGGTGCTTGACGAGGCCAAGCGCAACGGGGCGCGGGTGCCGGTGACGGCGCTGGTCGACCAGTTCTATGCCGACGTGCAGCAGGCCGGCGGCAGGCGATGGGACACCTCGAGCCTGATCATCAGGCTCAAATGAAAAAAGCCCGCGGAAGCGGGCTTTTTGGTTTCAGCGGACCGGCGAGGTCGTTGCACCGCCGGCCGGCGCGGGCAGCGGCTCCATCGGCGGCAGCGGCACGCGCGAACCCGAGGAGGAAGCACCCGGCGTCGATGGCGTCGCATTGCTCACCGGTGCGGGGCCCGTGCCGCCGCGCTGCGCGGCCGACTGGTTGGCCGCCTGGCTCGCGGCCAGGTCGGCTTCGCTCACCACCTCGACCACGCGCACGACCTTCGCCACGCCCGTCACGCCGCGCGTGATCTCGGTGGCGCGGTCGGTCTCGCGACGCGTGGCGATGCCCATCAGGTAGACCGTGCTGCGCTCGGTCACGACCTTGAAGGAGTTGGCGAAGATGTCCTTGGCGTCGAGCAGCGAGGCCTTCACCTTGCCGGTGATGTACAGGTCGTTCGAGCGGTCCTGGAAGGTGCTCGGGGCGCCGATGGTGAGTTCGTTCACCACCGAGCGCACGTTGACCACGCGGCTCACCTCGTCCTCGACGCGGCGGCGGTCGGCGTCGTTGCCGACGGCGCCGGTCAGCAGCACCTGGCGGTTGAAGCTGGTGACGCTCACGTACATGTTGTCGTTGGCGATGTCGCGCACGCGGGCCGCGGCGCGCAGCTCGATGCCCTGGTCGTCGAGCTGGGCGCCCGAGCTGCGGCGGTCGGTCGCCACCATGCCCACGCCCACCACCGCGGCGCCGCCCACGACGAGCGGCACGCAGGCGGACAGTCCGGCCACCAGGGCCGCGCCCAGGGTGAGCGCCAGGGCGAAACGTTGGGTCGAGGCCTTGGTCAGGGTCGTCATGGTCATGAGGAAACTTCCTGTTCTCCGAGTAACTGGGCATCCACGCCGTCGCACAGGCAATGCAGCGCGAGCAGGTGGATTTCGTGAATGCGCGCCGCACGCTCGTGCGGCACGCTGATCTGTACATCGGTTTCGCGCAGCGCGCGGCCGATGGCGCCGCCGGTGCCGCCGACGCCGGGCGCCGCGGTGGCCAGCCCCGTGGCGGCGTTGCCGAGCAGCGCCACCACCGTCATGTCGCGCTCATGCGCGGAAAGCACGGCAGCCAGCACCGCGGATGACTGCCCGCTGGCGCTGAGCACCAGCAGCACGTCGCCGGCCTGGCCGAGCGCGCGCACCTGGCGCGCGAAGCGGTCGGCATCGGCGGCCTGCGGGCTGTCGGCCGCCGGGTCGGTGGTGTCGCCGGGCAGCGCGATCGCGCCCAGCTCGGGCCGCTCGCGTTCGAAGCGGCCCACGAAGTTCGACGCGAACTGCGCGGCCAGCAGGCCCGACACGCCGGCCCCGCAGGCCAGCACCTTGCCGCCGCTGGTCACGCAGGCCAGCAGGGCCTGCATCGCTTGAGAGATGGGTTTGCTGAGGACCGGGCCGGTCTGGTATTTGAGGTCGGCACTGTCGATGAAGTGCTGCTGAATCCGTTGCTCGAGCATGGGGCGCGATGATAACTGGGGGTCGTGAAACAAGACGTTTGAGTGGTGGAGCCTTCAGCAAGGCTTCAGTTCCCTGGCGGGTGCGTCAGCCGGCGTCGAAGGCGGCTTTCAGCCAGGTGATTTTCTCCTCGATCAGCACCACATCGAAACGGCACGGCGGCAGCGACCGCAACCGGCCCAGATAATGCCGCGCGGCCAGCACGATGCGCTGCTGCTTGCCCGCCGTGATGCTGCCGCCCGCGCCGCCATGCGAGCCCGCGCTGCGCTGTCGCACCTCGACGAACACCAGCGTGCCGTCGCGCGGATCGCGCATGATCAGGTCGACCTCGCCGCCGCCGCGCCCCGGCGTCCGATAATTGCGCGCGACCGGCACGAGGCCGGCCTGGCGCAGGTGGTCGAGCGCGGCGTCTTCCGCCGCATCGCCGCGATGCTTCGTCGTCGTGGTGCTTGTCGTCATGGCTCCCTGCCCTGTTTTTTGTTTTCGCTGCCCTACGGAGAAACCCCTTGGCTTCACTCGCCCCTGCTTCCTTCGGCGCGGCCCTGCCGGCCGCGCTCGACGCCGCGGGCGCGCAGCATTATCCGCAGGGCACGCTGTATGTCGTCGCCACGCCGATCGGCAACCTGGCCGACATCACGCTGCGCGCGCTGCATGTGCTGCAACTGGTGGACGTGATCGCCTGCGAGGACACGCGCCACACACAGACGCTGCTGCGCGCCTACGGCATCGACCGCCCCGGCGCACGGCTGCTCGCGGTGCACCAGCACAACGAGGCCGAGGCCGCACAGGCCGTGGTCGCGCGGCTCGCGCAGGGCGAGCGCATCGCCTACGTGAGCGACGCCGGCACGCCCGGCGTGAGCGACCCCGGCGCGCGCCTGGCCGCCGCCGTGCGCGCCGCCGGCCAGCGCGTGCTGCCGCTGCCGGGCGCCAGCAGCGTCGTCACGCTCGTGAGCGCGGCGGGGCTGGTGGCCGACGGCGGCGAGAGCAATGCGCACAACAGCAGCGCCTTCGTGTTCGCGGGCTTCCTGCCGAGCAAGGCCGGCGAGCGCGACACCGCCGTCCAGGCCCTCGCGCAGGAGCCGCGCGCCGTGGTGCTGCTGGAAGCGCCGCACCGCATCGAAACCCTGGCCCGCGCACTCGCCGTGCTGGGCGAGCGCCGCATCACCGTGGGCCGCGAGCTCACCAAGCAGTTCGAAGAGATCGCCACCGTGGCCGCCAGCGCGCTGCCCGACTGGTTCGGCGCCGACCGCGACCGCACGCGCGGCGAGTTCGCATTGGTGCTGCACCCCGTGGCGGTGAGCGGCGACGGCGGCGCGGAAGGCGAGCGCGTGCTGCGCCTGCTGCTGGCGGAACTGCCGGTGAAGACCGCCGTGAAGCTGGCCGCCGAGATCAGCGGCGCGCCGCGCAACACGCTGTACGAGCTGGCGCTGCGCATCCGCAACGAAGCCGGCGACGACGAATAGCCCTCAGCCATCCAGCTCGGCATAGCGCCGAAAGATCCCATCCTCGTTGAACGCGATGCGGCGCGGACTGCGCAGGTAGTCGTGCACGCGCTGGCGTCGCCGGATGTTCGCGTGCAACTTCACGACCGCGGGCGTGGCGGCGAGCGCTCGCGCAGCGGCCTTGGGAAAGGCGTACTGCAGGCCCTCCACCAGCTGGAACAGCGACAGGTCGGCATAGGTCAGCACGTCGCCGACCAGGTGCAGGTCGCCCGAAGGGTTGCGCTGCAGCACCTGCTCGAACCAGTTCAGGAATTTCGGAATGCGCGCCTCGCGAAAGGCACGCGCACGCTGCAGGGCTGCGTCGCGCTGGTCTTCGTAGTAGTCGCCGGTCGAGATCGGGTGATGGGTGTCGTGCGCCTCGGCCACCGCGTCGGCGATGGTGAGCTGCAGCTGGTGGGTCCACAGCCCGTCGGATTCGCCGATGCCGGCCAGCCCGAGCTTGGGGCCGAGGTACAGCAGGATCGCGGCGGTCTGGCCGACCACGATGTCCCCGTCGACGAGGAACGGCGGTGCGAACGCGGCGCGCGGGTTGTCGGGATCGCCGAGCCGTCGGCCCAACGCGGACTCACCACCGCCTTGCGAGGCGGGCAGCCGCGCGACATCGACGTAGTCGGCGCCCGCGGCCTCGAGTGCGAGCCGCACGAATTCGCCGCGGCCCTGGATCGTGGGCCAGTAATGCAGTTGGTATGCCATGCGGCCATGGTGGCAGGGCCGGCGGGGCGCTGCAACCGGCGGCCGGCGGCGAGAAAGCTCAGATCAGGCGGCGAAGGCGCGCGGCCGGCTCACCAGAACTTCCACCACGGGCGCGGCGGCTGGCGCAGGGCCAAGGGGCGGGTGTCCAGGTCGGCGCTCTGGCTCGGCGGAATCGAATCGCCGAAGCGGCGGCGCATCTCGGCCTCCAGGGCATGTGCGATGCCGCGGGCCTGTTTCTCGCCGCGCAGCGCGCGCCGACGCCATTCGGCGGCGTGTGCTGCGAGGCTGGTTTCGTCCAGTTCGGAGAGCTCCATCATGCGGGGAATTTTTACATGCGTGCGTCCGGGTGACGGGGTGCAACGGCGTGTCACGGCCCGGTCGCGCGGATCTCCGGATCGGCCTTGTCTTGCAAGGCCGCGCCGGGTCGGGGAAGAAGTGAAAAAACCGGAAGCCCTTGCGGAATTTCCGGTCTTGAAGGTGGTCCCGCCGCCAGGAATCGAACCTGGATCTCAGCCTTCGGAGGGCCGAATTCTATCCGTTGAAATACAGCGAGAGAGGTGCTCCGCAAAGCACCGGAGCCACACATTATGGCCTATCAGGCCGCGGCGGTTTCCGCGTCGTGCGCCGTCGGGACGCCACCGGCCGGCGTGCGCGGGAAACCGAGCCCGGCCAGGTAGACGCGGAAGGTGCGCCGACCGGTCGACACGAGGTCGAAGGCCGCGGGATCGAGCAGCCAGTTCTGGATCAGCCCGCCCATCAGGGCGTGCATGCCCTGCGCCGCGACCGCGCCCGGCAACGGCAGCCGGATGCGGGCGCGCCGCGCGGCCAGCCGCAGGGCCTTTTCGAAATCGACCACGCAGGCGTTGCGCGCGTCCAGGTGGCGCTGCTGCACCGAAGCCATGTCGTGCGTGTACTCGACCTTGTGGGTCGCGATGTCGAACACGCGCCGCACCTGCGGGTCGGCGACCATGAGCGTCAGCGCGTGGATCAGGCCTTCCTCGATCTCGACCAGCGGGTCATCGCCGGGGATGTCGCTCTTGGGCGGCGTCTCCAGCGGCAGGATCACGCGCTCCATCATGGCGTTGAACAGATCGGCCTTGTCCTTGAAGTGCCAGTAGATGGCGCCCCGGGTCGCGCCGGCCTGCTGCGCGATCTGCTGCAGCGTGGTCTGCGAAACACCTTGCGCCTGAAACAGCAACTCCGCGGCATCGAGCAATCGATTCCGCGTCGCCAGTGCTTCTTCCTTCGTACGACGTGCCACCAAGTCTCCTGATTTGTAAAGCGAACGCCCTTTGCGTATCGTGGGGCCATTGCATGGCTGTCACTATACATCCATGAATGTATGTAAACTAGCGCGCTTCTCGGATGGCCCACCTGCCCGTGCTGGTTTACGGATCTCTCCCGCAAACGCGCCATCTCCCGTCTTCGCATCAAAGGAATCACATGCCTCTTCTGCATGTCTCGCGTCAACCGTCCTTGTCGTTTTCGCCGCGTCTCGCGACCGTGGCCCTCGTCTCCCTCCTGTTCCTGGCCGCCTGCGGCAAGGGCGAGGCCCCGGCCGGTCCGGGCGGCGGTGGCGGTGGCGCCCGTCCGGCGCCTGAAGTCGGCGTGGTGACGGTCAAGCCCACCGACGTGGGCCTCGTGACCGAGCTGCCCGGCCGCCTGGAAGCCTCGCGCATCGCCCAGGTGCGCGCCCGCACGCCGGGCATCCTGCTCAAGCGCGAGTTCCGCGAAGGCAGCGACGTGAAGGCCGGCCAGCTGCTGTTCCGCATCGACCCCGCACCGCTGGTGGCCGCCACGCAGAACGCCCAGGCCGCACTGGCGCGCGCCGAAGCCAACGCCGTGCAGGCCAAGGCGCTGGCCGACCGCTACAAGCCGCTGGTCGAAGCCAACGCCGTGAGCAAGCAGGAATACGCGACGGCCGTGGCCTCCGCCAAGACGGCCGACGCCGACGTGGCCGCCAACCGCGCGCTGCTGCAGACCGCCAAGATCAACCAGGGCTACGCCGATGTCACCTCGCCCATCGCGGGCCGCATCGGCCGCGCGCTGGTCACCGAAGGCGCACTGGTCGGCCAGGGCGACGCCACCGAGCTGGCCGTGGTGCAGCAGATCAACCCGCTGTACGTGAACTTCACGCAGTCGGCCTCCGACGTGCTCAAGCTGCGCCGCGCCGTGGCCGCCGGCCAGTACAAGCGTGCCAGCGGCGAAGAAGCCGCGAGCATCCGCGTGGTGCTCGAAGACGGCACCGACTACGGGCAGGACGGCAAGCTGCTGTTCTCCGACCTCACGGTCGACCCGACCACGGGCCAGGTCACGCTGCGCGCCGAGATCCCGAACCCCAAGGGCGAGCTGCTGCCCGGCCTGTACGTGCGCGTGAAGCTCGAGCAGGCCCAGGTGACGAACGCGATCACGGTGCCGCAACAGGCCGTCACGCGCACCCAGCAGGGCGACCACGTGACGGTGGTCAGCGCCGACGGCAAGCTGAGCCAGCGCACCGTGAAGATCAGCGCCGCCAAGGACAACCAGTGGGTGGTGCTCGACGGCCTGAAGGCCGGCGAACAGGTGATGGTCGACGGCTTCCAACGCCTGCAGATGATGCCGCCCGGCACGCCCGTGAAGGCGGTGCCGTGGCAGAAGCCGACGCCGAACGGCGCGGCTGCACCCGCGGCACCGGCAGCGTCTGCTGCCGCAGCGGCACCCGCCGCCAGCCCGGCTTCGGCCCCGGCTGACAAGAAGTAATCAGGAGCGCCTCGCATGGCCAAATTCTTTATCGACCGACCTATCTTCGCGTGGGTGATCGCACTGTTCATCATCGTGGTGGGCGGCGTCGCCATCACGCAGTTGCCGATCTCGCAGTACCCGCCGGTGGCCCCGCCGGCCATCGTGATCAACGTCGCGTACCCCGGTGCCTCCGCGCAGACCCTCGAGGACAGCGTGCTGTCCGTGATCGAGCGCGAGATGAACGGCTCGCCCGGCCTGATCTACATGGAATCGGTGGCCCAGGCCGACGGCACCGGCGCCATCACCATCAGCTTCGAGGCCGGCACCAACGAAGACCTTGCGCAGGTGGACGTGCAGAACCGGCTCTCGCGCGCCACGCCGCGGCTGCCCTCGGCCGTGACGCAGCAGGGCGTGCGCGTGGACAAGTCGCGCAACAACTTCCTGCTGTTCGCGATGCTGTCCTCGGACAACCCCGACTTCGACCCGGTGGCGCTCGGTGACTACGCCGCGCGCAACATCGTGCCGGAACTGCAGCGGATCGACGGCGTGGGCCAGGCCCAGCTGTTCGGCTCCGAGAACGCGATGCGCATCTGGATCGACCCGGCGAAGCTGCAAGGCTTCAACCTGTCGGCCAACGACGTCAATGCCGCGATCCGCGCGCAGAACGCCCAGGTGGCGTCGGGCACGCTCGGCGACCTGCCGAACATCCCCGGCCAGGCGATCTCCGCCACGGTCACGGTGAACGGCCAGCTCAACAGCGTCGAGCAGTTCCAGAACATCGTGCTGCGCGCCAACACCGACGGCTCGACCGTGCGCCTGAAGGACGTGGCGCGCGTCGAACTCGGTGGCCAGAACTACGCCACCTCCGCGCGCC
The DNA here is from genome assembly GCF_009811375.1 of Variovorax boronicumulans. Classification (NCBI taxonomy): domain Bacteria; kingdom Pseudomonadati; phylum Pseudomonadota; class Betaproteobacteria; order Burkholderiales; family Comamonadaceae; genus Variovorax; species Variovorax boronicumulans. The sequence goes on along the minus strand of NZ_BKDH01000007.1, from coordinate 83,441 downwards.
TGAACGGCGTGCCCGCGGTCGGTATCGGCGTGCAGCCCACGCCCACCGGCAACGCGCTGAAGTCGGCCAAGGCCGTGCGCGCCAAGATGGCCGAGCTGGAGCGCTACTTCCCCAAGGGCGTGAAGTGGGACATTCCTTATGACAGCTCGCGCTTCGTGCAGATCTCGATCTCCGAAGTGGTGAAGACGCTGTTCGAGGCCATCGCGCTGGTGTTCCTGGTGATGTTCCTGTTCCTGCAGAACTGGCGCTACACGATCATCCCGACGATCGTGGTGCCCATTGCACTGCTGGGCACCTTCGCCACGCTGCTCGCATTGGGCTTCTCGATCAACGTGCTCACCATGTTCGGCATGGTGCTGGTGATCGGTATCGTGGTGGACGACGCCATCGTGGTGGTGGAGAACGTCGAGCGCATCATGAGCGAAGAGGGGCTGTCGCCGCTCGACGCCACGCGCAAGGCGATGCAGCAGATCTCGGGCGCCATCATCGGCGTGACCGTGGTGCTGATCTCGGTGTTCGTGCCGCTGGCCTTCTTCGCGGGTTCGACCGGCAACATCTACCGCCAGTTCTCGGCGGTGATGGTGGCCTCGATCGGCTTCTCGGCCTTCATGGCGCTGTCGCTCACGCCGGCGCTGTGCGCCACGCTGCTCAAGCCGGTGGAAGCCGGCCACCACCATGAGAAGCGCGGCTTCTTCGGCTGGTTCAACCGCGGCTTCTCGCGCACGGCCAAGGGTTACGAAGGCGTGGTCGCGCGCATCCTGCGCCGCGCCGCACGCTACCTCGTGATCTACGCCGCGATCATCGGCGCCGTCGCGTACTTTTATACGCACCTGCCGAGCTCGTTCCTGCCCGAGGAAGACCAGGGCAACATCATCGTGAACGTGCAGCTGCCCCCGGGCGCGACGCAGGAGCGTTCGCTGTCGGTGATGCAACAGGTCGAAGGCTTCATCCTGAAGCAGCCTGAAGTGCAGAGCATCGTGAGCGTGATGGGCTTCAGCTTCTCCGGCCAGGGCCAGAACGCGGGCCTTGCCTTCGTGACGCTGAAGGACTGGGAAGAACGCAAGGACCCGGCCAACTCGGCCAGCGCGCTGGCCGGCCGTGCCTTCGGTGCGCTGTCGGGCATCCGCGACGCCTTCATCTACCCGCTGAGCCCGCCGCCGATTCCCGAGCTGGGCAACGCCAGCGGCTTCAGCTTCCGCTTGCAAGACCGCGCGGGCGCGGGCCACGAGGCACTGATCAACGCGCGCAACCAGCTGCTGGGCATGGCCTCGCAGAGCAAGATCCTCGCGCAGGTGCGCCCTGACGGCCTGGAAGACGCGCCGCAGCTGGAGATCGACATCGACCGCGACAAGGCCAACGCCCTGGGCGTGAGCTTCGACGCGATCAACAGTGCGCTGTCGACCTCTCTGGGTTCGAGCTACATCAACGACTTCCCGAACCGCGGCCGCCTGCAGCGCGTGGTGGTGCAGGCCGATGCGCCGGCACGGATGCAGCCGGACGACCTGCTGCGCCTGAACGCCGTCAACACCAAGGGCCAACCGGTGCCGCTGTCGGCTTTCGCGACCACCAAGTGGGTCTCGGGCGCCACGCAGACCGTGCGCTACAACGGCTACCCTGCCATCCGCATCAGCGGTGACGCGGCGCCGGGCCAGAGCACGGGCGCGGCCATGGCCGAGATGGAAAAGCTCGCCGGCCAGCTGCCGCAAGGCTTCGGCTTCGAGTGGACCGGCCAGTCGCGTGAAGAAAAGCTCGCCGGCTCGCAGGCCATGATCCTGTACGGCTTCGCGATCCTGGCGGTGTTCCTGTGCCTGGCCGCGCTGTACGAGAGCTGGTCGATCCCGCTGTCGGTGATCCTGGTGGTGCCGCTGGGCGTGCTGGGTGTGCTGGTGGCGACGATGCTGCGCGCCTATTCCAACGACGTGTACTTCCAGGTGGGCCTGATCACGATCATCGGCTTGTCCGCGAAGAACGCGATCCTGATCATCGAGTTCGCGAAAGACCTGCAGGCGCAGGGCCGCGGCGTGGTCGAGGCCGCGCTCGAGGCCGCGCACCTGCGGTTCCGCCCCATCATCATGACCTCGCTGGCCTTCGGCCTGGGCGTGCTGCCGCTGGTCCTGGCTTCGGGCGCAGGCTCGGCGAGCCAGCGTGCCATCGGCACCGGCGTGCTCGGCGGCATGGTGACCGGCACGGTCCTGGCCGTGATCTTCGTGCCGGTGTTCTTCGTGGTGGTGCGCACGCTGTTCAAGGGCAGCGCGCGCCAGCACGAGGCCGACAAGCGGCATGCGGCAGCTGCCGGCATCACGGGAGATACCACACACCATGACTAAGAAACCTCTGATCCCCACCGTGCTGGCCGCCGCGATGCTGCTGGCAGGCTGCTCGCTGATTCCGACCTACGAGCGCCCCGCGGCGCCGGTGCCGACGACCTACCCGGGCGACCCGGCGCAGCCGTCGGGCCCCGCCGCGGCCGCCCTGCCCTGGCAGGACTTCTTCACCGACCCGCGCCTGGCGGGCCTGATCCAGACGGCGCTGGCGAACAACCGCGACCTGCGCGTGTCGGTGCTCAACATCGAGCAGGCGCGTGCGCAGTTCCAGATCGAACGCTCGGCGCTGTTCCCGGCGCTCGGCCTCACGGGCACGGGCTCGCGCTCGAGCCCCAACGCCTACCAGGCGATCGATCCCAGCCAGGGCAGCGTGGCCTCGCAGTACGCCGTCAACTTCGGCTTCACCGCGTGGGAGCTCGACTTCTTCGGCCGCATCCGCGCGCTGAAGGACCAGGCGCTGTCGCAGTACCTGGCCACCGAAGAGTCGCGCAAGGCCGCGCAGATCAGCCTGATCGCGGCCGTGGCCAGCGGCTGGCTCACGCTGCTGGCCGACGACGAGCTGCTCGAGATCACGCGCCAGACCATGGTCACGCGCGACGAATCGGTGCGCCTGACCAAGCTGCGCTTCGACAACGGCGTGTCGTCCGAGATCGACTTCCAGGCCGCGAACTCGCAGGCCGAGACCGCGCGCGCCGCCTATGCGCAGCAGCAGCGTGCCCGCCTGCAGGACGAGAACGCGCTCGCCCTGCTGCTGGGCGCGCCGGTGCCGGCCGAGGCCACCGCCGGTGGCACCAAGGGACTCGCGGGCATCCGCCCGATGCCCGACGTGCCGGCCGGCCTGCCCTCTGACCTGCTGACCGAGCGGCCTGACATCCGCGCGGCCGAGCAGCAGCTGATCGCGGCCAACGCCAACATCGGTGCGGCGCGCGCGAACTTCTTCCCGCGCGTGTCGCTCACGAGCTCGATCGGCACCGCGAGCAGCGAGTTCTCGAACCTGTTCGACCGCGGCACCAAGGCCTGGAGCTTCGCGCCCACGGTCACGCTGCCGATCTTCGATGCGGGCCGCAACATCGCGGGGCTCAACTCGGCCAAGGCCGGGCGCGAGATCGCGGTGGCGCAGTACGAGAAGTCGGTGCAGACGGCGTTCCGCGAAGTGGCCGACGCGCTCGCGGGCCGCGCCACGCTGGGCGAGCAGGCGCGCGCGCAGACCGCGCAGGCCGACGCCGAGGCGGTGCGCTACAAGCTGTCCGACCTGCGCTATCGCAACGGCATCGCCAGCGCGCTCGACCTGCTCGACGCACAGCGTTCGCTGTTCACGGCGCAGCAATCGGCGGTGGCCACGCGCCTGCTGCAGCTGCAGAACCAGGTCACGCTGTACAAGACGCTGGGTGGCGGCTGGGCCACACGCAACAACGGTTGAGACACCTGCGCGTCCGATATGGAGAGGTCAATTGCCCGCGCGGGCAAAGGGCCTCTCTATAATCGCCGGTTGGTTAGAAAAAGCCCCCGACGAGCCCCCCGTTATTGAGGACGCCATGAGCGCAGACCCGCACAACCAGGCCACAGAAGAAGCCCATACCGGCCCGATCAAGAACCCGAAGCAACTGCTGCTCGCGGTATTTTTCTCTTTCATCATTCCGATCCTGATCATCGTGGGCCTCGTGTCCTATGTGGTCTCGGGCACCAAGCCCGCCGGTACCGCGGAGGGCGACAACATGGCGCTCTACGGCGTGACCAAGGAATCGCGCGACCGTGAAGTGGCCGAGCGCCTCAAGAAGGTCGGCTCCATCGAGATCCGTGACGCCAACCGGCCGCTGGCCGCTGGCGACGCCGTGTTCAAGGCCCAGTGCGTGGCCTGCCACGGCGCACCCGGCATCCCCGGCGCCCCGCACCTGAACGACGCCGCAGCCTGGGGCCCGCGCATCGGCCAAGGCTACGCGACGCTGCTCGAGCACGCGCTCAAGGGCAAGGGCGCCATGCCCGCCCAGGGCGGTGGCGACTTCGAAGACATCGAAATCGGCCGTGCCGTGGTGTACCTGGCCAACGCCGGCGGCGCCAAGTTCCCGGTGCCGGACCGTCCGGCAGCGGCCGCCGCGCCGGCCGAAGGTGCATCGGCTGCGGCCAGCGCGCCTGCCAAGTAAGCGATCGACGGCGCCTCGCGCCCATGAAAAAACCGGCTCTCAGGCCGGTTTTTTTACGCCCGGACGATCCGAATTGCTATCTTTTCAGTAGCTATATAGCCACGCCTGCATGGCGTTCTACCGGGCTCAGCACATGGCCGAAGCGCCCCGGCAGGTCGGCCGCGCGCACCGGCTCCGGCGTCCAGACGCCCTGCTCCACGGCCTCGGCGGCGATGCCCACGTCCTGCGTGTGCACCAGCCCGAGCCCCGCCGGCGCGACCAGATAGAGCCGGCCCTCTTCGTCAAGCAGGCAGCCCGACACCTCGGCCGGCACGCCCGTGTGGGCCGTGACCGGGAACGTGCCCACGCCCTGCTGCGCCACGCGCCACACCAGCGGCGCCGCCTCCAGCTCGACATACACGCGCTGCGGCCCGTTCTGGAAGAACCACTGGCCGTCGGCGTCGTGCTCGTAGTTGCGGTGGATGAAGTCGATCAGCTTGTCGTGCCGCAGCATCGAGCCCTTGGCGCTGCGAAACGGGCCCTGCGCCTGCGTGCGGTCGTCGCGCATGTACCAGTTGCCGCGCGCGTCCAGGCCGAGCCAGCCGTAGCAGTGCGGCACGTTCGGCCACTTGGCCAATGCCTGTTTGACGATGTCATCCATGGGCCGTATTTTGCGCCCGCGTCGACGAGAGGTGGTGGGCCAGCCACCCTCCTACGCGCTCGGGCATTCCGCCCACATGCCCCGGCGGCAGGCCGAGCGGAAAGCCCACGTGGCCGCCACCCGCGGGCTGCCACAGCGTGACGTGCGACCCGACCTCGCTGGGCGCCGGCAGGCTGCGGGCCGGAATGAAGGGATCGTTGCGGGCGTTCACCACCAGCGCGGGCACGCGGATCGCGCCCAGCAGCGGCTTGGACGAGCCGCGCGCCCAGTAGTCGTCGGTGTTGCGAAAGCCGTGCAGCGGCGCGGTGAACACGTCGTCGAAGTCATACAGGTCGCGCGCGGCCATCAGCCGGTCGCGGTCGAACAGGCCCGGGAACTGCGCCAGCTTGGCCAGCGCCTTGGGCTTCATGGTCGCGAGGAACATGCGCGTGTAGACCAGCCGGTTGAAGCCGCGCCCGATCGCCTCGCCGCCCGCCGCCAGGTCGAGCGGCGCGCACACCGACGCCACCGCATCGACCGAGGCCCGCGCGCTCTCGCCCGCCTCGCAGGCCCAGCGCAGCAGCGCATTGCCGCCCAGCGAGACGCCGGCCGCCAGCACCGGCCCGCCGCCGCCCTGCACCACGTGCTGCGCGTGCATGCGCCGCAGGATCCAGTCGATCTCCTCGTGGTCGCCCGAGTGGTAGGCGCGCGGCGCGAGGTTCAGCTCGCCGCTGCAACCGCGAAAGTGCGGCACCGCGAAGGCCATGCCGCGCGCGGCGGCAAAGGCCGCGAAGGCCTCGGCGTAGTGGCTGCGCGACGAGCCCTCGAGCCCGTGGAACAGCACCAGCAGCGGCCGGGGGCCGGGCTGCGGCGCATCGGCGAAGTCGACGTCGATGAAGTCGCCGTCCGGCGCGGTCCAGCGCTCGCGGCGGTACACCGGCGCGGGCCCGTCGAAGCGGCGCGCGCACAGCGCGGCCCAGATGGTCTGCAGGTTGCCGCCGGGCAGCCAGCGCGGGGCGTCGTAGCCCATTGCGTCGTATGCAACGGGCGACGCGGAATCCGGTGAGAAAGAGGAAGAAGGAAAGGGAGAGGCCATCGCTCGAAGCAGGACTCAGTGCAGGACCTGCGGTGGATCGTTCGCGTCGTCCGGCTCGCGCGCGCTGCCCGGGCTCGCGTGGTGCGCCACCATGCGCCAGCCCTGCGCGGTCTTGTGATACACGTTGGTGGCCAGCACGAAGGCATGGCGCGGCCCCTCGGCCGTGAGCACCTCGATGCGCTCCAGCACGTTGTGCACGGCGCTCGCCAGCGACTCGATCTTGCGCACGCGCGCCGGCGTCGCATGGATGGCGCCGTTGGCGAACATCTGCTCGAAGGCCGCGCGGATCGCCACCGCGCCCACCAGCCGCGGGCCGCCCGGGTGGACGCAGAACACCTCGTCCTCGTCGGCCCAGCAGGCCATCAGCGCATCGACATCGCCGCGTTGCAGCGCTTCGTAGAAGGCGGCCTCGACATCGTCGGCAGTGCCGCCGATGGCCGCGGCGGCGCGGAAAGGGGTCTTGGGCATGGCGGTGAAGGGCGAGAGCGAAGGGGGTAGGCCGGATTTTGCCCTGCCCATGTCACGGCCATGTGGCAGCAGGCGACCCGGCCGTGGGTGCTTCGGGCGCGGACGCGGGAATCAGCCACGCGCGCGCCGCCGCCTCGGTGGCGCCCTGCGCGGCTTGCCACACCATCTCGGGCGCGGCCACGTGCACGCCGGGCGGCGCCACGCGCAGCGCCAAGTCGACCAGCTCGGCCATCTTGGGCGCGCGCACCGGCTGCTCGTTGGCCGGCACCATGAACCGCATGATCGACAGCATCCAGGCCGCGAGCCGCTCGCCGAGGTTGGCCAGGCGCACGTCGGCCGGCTTGCGCGCCGAGCGCAGCAGGATCAGGCGCTCGAAGTCGCAGGCGACCACGGCCTGCTCGTCCAGGCTGGCCAGCCCGCGCTTGAGCGCCTCGGGCAGCCGGCCGCGGTCGTGCGGCTGCACGATGGCCAGCGTGCGCACGCCGCTGGCGCGCAGCCAGCGCGCCAGTTCGGGCAGGTCGGCGGGCTCGGGGTGCCACAGCGCGCGCTCGCGGCCGTGGTACAGGCGCGGCGGATCGAAGGCGACCACCGCCACGTCGGCCGCCACCAGCGGCCACTGCGCGATCGGCAGCGCCGGGCACTGCACGGTCTCGACGCCCGGCAACCCGTCGTGCATGGGCTCGCGCGCCAGCACGCGCGTGTGCTGGAAGCGGTGGCGGCCCGCGAGCCGGTGCAGCAGCTCCTGGCCGAGCGCGCCGGTCGCGCCCGCGATCAGCAGCGTGCCGGCAGGCGGCGCGGCAGTGGGCGCCGCCGCGCGGTTCGCGGCCTGCAGGGCGTGGAGGGGATCGAGGGCCATGACCCCATCTATGCTAACTTCGGCCTCCTTCTGCGGAGGTAATGCAAATGATGATGAAGCGCTGGTTCCTGATTCTCGCGGCCGTCCTGTCCCTCAGCGGATGCGGCTACAACCAGTTCCAGTCCCTCGACGAGGCCAGCAAGTCGGCCTGGAGCGAGGTCCTCAACCAGTACCAGCGGCGTGCCGACCTCGTGCCGAACATCGTCGCCACCGTGAAGGGCGAGGCCAGCTTCGAGCAGGACACGCTCACCAAGGTGATCGAGGCGCGCGCCAAGGCCACCTCGATCCAGGTGACGCCCGAGACGCTCAACAACCCCGAGGCCTTCAACAAGTTCCAGCAGGCACAGGGCGAGCTGTCGTCGGCGCTGTCGCGGCTCATGGTGGTGGCCGAGCGCTACCCCGACCTCAAGGCCAACCAGGCCTTCCGCGACCTGCGCGTGACGCTCGAGGGCACCGAGAACCGCATCACCGTGGCGCGCAACCGCTACATCGAGAGCGTGCAGGAGTACAACGTGCTCGCGCGCAGCTTCCCGACCAACCTCACGGCCATGGTCTTCAGCTACAAGCCGAAGGCGAATTTCTCGGTGCAGAACGAAGCCCAGATCTCGACGCCGCCGACCGTCGACTTCAGCACTCCCAAGAAGTAAGAAGCGGCGCCGATGGCCGCAGCCCTGATCCGCCGCGCACTGGCAGCGATCTTCATCGCGGCCCTCGCATGGGCCGGCCTGCCCGCGCTGGCGCAGGGCCTGCTGCCGATCCCCACGCTCACGGCGCGCGTGATCGACCAGACCGGCACGCTCGACGCCGCGCAGCGCTCGGGCCTCGAAACCAAGCTCGCGGCCTTCGAGCAGCGCAAGGGCTCGCAGATCGTGGTGCTGATGGTGCCGACCACGGCGCCCGAAGACATCGCGAGCTACGCGCAGCGCGTGGGCGACGCCTGGAAGATCGGCCGCAAGGGCGTGGGCGACGGCCTCCTGGTCATCGTCGCCAAGGACGATCGCAAGATGCGCATCGCCACCGCCAAGACGCTCGAAGGCGCGGTGCCCGACCTCGCGGCGGTGCGCATCATCGACGAGGAGATGAAGCCGCGCTTTCGCAACAACGATTTCGCGGGCGGCCTGAACGCGGCGGTGGACCGGCTCATCGGCCTGGTCGACGGCGAGCCGCTGCCCGAGCCTTCGCGCGGCAACAGCGGCAGCTCAGGCGGCAATGACGGCTTCGACTGGGAGAACCTCGCGATCTTCCTGTTCGTCGGCGTCTTCGTCGGCGCCCCGATCGCGCGCGCCATCCTGGGCAAGACGATGGGCTCGGTCGCCATGGGCGGCGGCATCGGCGTGGTCGCGTTCTTCCTCACGACCAGCACGGTCATCGCGGTGATCGCCGGGCTGATCGCGCTCATGGTCTCGCTGTTCTCGGGCCTTGCCGGGTTCGGCCCCGGTCGCGGCGGCCGAGGCGGTGGCGGCGGGGGTGGCTGGAGCAGTGGTGGCGGTGGCGGCGGCTGGAGCAGCGGCGGCGGAGGTGGCGGCGGCGGATTCAGCTCCGGCGGCGGTGGCAATTTCGGCGGCGGCGGCGCTTCGGGAGACTGGTGAACCTCATGGCAACTGCAGACCCCACGCTCTTCTCGAAGCTGGGCCGCATCTGGCGGCATCGCTGGACCGACGAAGCCGCCGTGCGCCGCGTGCTGCCGGCCGACGCGATGCAGCGCCTGGCCGGCCGCGTGGCCGCGAGCGAACGCCGCCACAGCGGCGAGATCCGCATCTGCGTCGAGGCCGGCCTGCCGATGTCCTACCTGTGGCGCCACGCGCCGCCCCGGGAACGCGCCGTGACGCTGTTCGGCAAGCTGCGCGTGTGGGACACCGCGCACAACAACGGCGTGCTGATCTACCTGCTGCTGGCCGAGCACGCCATCGAGATCGTGGCCGACCGCGGCATCGACGCCCACGTGGGCTCCGCCGAATGGGCCGCCATGACGCAGCGCATGGCCGTGGCCTTCCGCGAAGGCCGCTTCGAAGACGGCATCACGCTGGCGCTGGAAGAGGTGTCGGCGCTGCTGATGGCCCACTTCCCACTGGCCGACGACCAGCCCGACACCAACGAGCTGCCCGACGCGCCCGTGGTGCTCTGAGGCGCGGCGCCCTCGGCGCGCGCGCCTTGCAATCCGCGCACACGGCCCCTATTTTTCGGGCATGACCGAATCCGAATCGCTGCACATCGTCTGCCCGCACTGCCACACGACCAACCGCGTGCGCACGGCGCAACTGGGCAGCGCGCCCGACTGCGGCAGCTGCCACCGCCCGCTGTTCACCGGCCACTCCACCGCACTGCCCGACGCGGCCACCTTCGATCGCCACATCGCGCGCAACGAGATCCCGGTGCTGGTCGATTTCTGGGCGCCCTGGTGCGGCCCCTGCCGCCAGATGGCGCCGGCCTACGAACAGGCGGCGGCCCAGCTCGAACCGCAGGTGCGGCTGGCCAAGGTCGACACCGAGGCGGTGCAGGCGCTGGGCGCGCGCTTCAACATCCGCAGCATCCCGACGCTGGCCCTGTTCAAGGGTGGTCGCGAGGTCGCGCGGCAGGCCGGTGCGATGGGCGCGGCCGACATCGTGCGCTGGGTCAAGGCCAACGGCGCGGGCTGATCCGACCACCGGCCGCGATCACTTCCGCGGCGGCATCTTCGCCATCGCGTCGAGCATGTTCATCTTCATGCCGTTGCCCATGACCATGTCGCCCGGCTTCTGGCCCGGCTTGCAGGGGCCGACCCACCTGGCGTCGACGACGCTCGTGCCCTCGGTCCGGCCCATCAGCGGCGGGCTGTAGGTCGACTTGCTTTCGACACGGTAGGCGCTGCTGAAGTCGCCGGTCATCACGGCACGCGAGGTCGCGGTGGTGGGGCCGATCTTGCAGACCGAGTCGATGACCAGCTTCACGCCTTCGAGGCGCAGGTCCTGCTTCGAGCACATGTCCTTGCCCATGCCCTGGCCCATCTCGCGCATCGCCTTGTCGGTGGCCGCGTCGATGCATTGCTGGATCGTCTGGCCCGGCGCCTTGGCCGTGGCCGCGCCGCCCTCGCCGGTCTGGATTTCCCACAGCCCCGGCTTGCGCGCCGGGTAGTCGATGGCCAACGCGGGGCCGGCGAGAAGACAGGCGACGGCAGCGAGGGAGAACAGGCGACAGGTCATGGCGGGCTCGGTGGACGGCGATGCCGCTTTGTACCGTCGGCGCCCGCGCGGCGGAATACCGCGATCGGTCTACGCCGCGCGCGCCGCGACCGGGGCCAAAGCCGCCGATGGGCGCTCGCGCAACGCGAAGCCCATCGCCAGGCCCAGCCCGAGGCCGCCCAGCACGTCGATCAGCACATGCTGGCGCACCGCCATCGTCGAGTACACGATGGCCACCGCCCACGCGAGGTTGAGCAGCCGCAGCCAGCCCGGCGCGCTGGCCTCGCGCAGCTGCCGCGCCAGCACCATGCAGGCGAACACCGAGAACGACACATGCAGCGACGGAAAGGCGTTGCCCGCCGCGTCGAAGGTCTTGAGGAAGTGCAACGACGAACCCGGCGCGGCCTCGATCGCGAAGTTCGGGATCGCCGTCGGCATCCACCAGAACACGGCCAATGCGATCGCCGTCATCACCGCGCAGCCGATGGCGATGGTGTTCAGCTCGCGCCGGTCCCTGGCCAGCAGCACCGGCAGTGCGATGTAGGCCCACAGCGTGAGGTACACCGGCAGCATCGCCGGCCAGAACGCGATCAGCCGGTCGACGGCCGTGAGCGGCAGCACCCACGCCGGCCCGGCGTGGTGCATGACCCAGAAGTACAGCGGGAAGAAACCCAGCGTGGCGACGGTGTTGCCGGCCAGCTTGAGCAGCCACAGCGTGCGGCAGCGCTGCCAGAGGGCGCGCGGCCATGAAGGCTGAGGCGAAGGGGCGTCGAAAGAAGATGAGGAGGAGTGCGTCATGGCGGCCGCTGGTGCCGCGGCCTCGCCTCGTTTCAACGAGGCCCGTGCGCGGCTACCAGGGCGTCCACTTTAATTCGCTTCCAGCCGACGCCACCGTGCGCTCGATGAAGCGCACGCCGCGCGCCCCGTCTTCCACGCGCGGATAGTCCGCCGCCAGCGGATCGGCCACCTGCCCCGCCAGCCGCGCGCGGATGTCCGCCGCCACGCCCGCATAAACGTTCGCAAACGCCTCGATGAAGCCTTCGGGATGACCGGCCGGCAGGCGGCTCGCGCGCCGCGCCGACTCGCACAGCCAGGGCGCGCCGCGCGTGAGCACGCGCCGGGGCCCGTCGTGCGGCAGGTGCACCAGCTGGCTCGGCTGCTCCTGGCGCCATTCGAGCGTGCCCAGCGTGCCGGAGACGCGCAGGCGCAGGTCGTTCTCCAGCCCGGTGTTGATCTGCGAGGCCACCAGCACGCCGCGCGCGCCGCCCTGGAAGCGCAGCAGCAGGCTGCCGTCGTCGTCGAGCAGGCGGCCCGGCACCAGCGCGCCGAGGTCGGCGCACAGGCTCTCGATCTCCAGGCCGGTGACGGTGGCCACGAGGTTCTCGGCATGCGAGCCGATGTCGCCGATGGCGCCGGCCGCGCCGCTGCGCGCGGGGTCGGTGCGCCAGTCGGCCTGCTTGTTGCCGCCCGCGGCTTCCACGTGGCTGGCGAGCCAGCCCTGGTTGTATTCGACGACGACCTTGCGGACCTCGCCGATCTGGCCCGTGCGCACCATCTCGCGCGCCTGCCGCACCATCGGGTAGCCGGTGTAGTTGTAGGTCACGCCGAACACCGTGCCCTGCTTCGCCACGGTGGCGACCAGCGCATCGGCCTGCGCGCGCGTGTGCACCAGCGGCTTGTCGCACACCACATGAAAGCCCGCCTCGGCGAAGGCCTGTGCCACCGGGTAGTGCACATGGTTGGGCGTGACGATCGAGACGAAGTCGATGCGCTCATCGGCCGGGCGCTTCAGTTCGTCGGCCAGCAGCGCCTGCCAGTCGCCGTGGTTGCGGTCGTCGGCCAGGCCGAGGTCGCGGCCCGAGGCGCGCGCCTTGTCCGGGCTCGACGACAGCGCGCCGGCGACCAGCGCGATCTGGCCGTCGAGCGCCATGGCCTTGCGGTGCACGGCGCCGATGAAGGCGTCGCGACCGCCGCCGACCATGGCGCAGCGCAGGGGACGTGAAGCGATCTCGGTCACCTTAGAACGGCGAATTGGGATGGTAGAAATCCTTGGCGTTTTCTTTGGTGATCAGCACCGACGGAATGATCGTGGTCGCCGGCAGCTTCTCGCCCTTCAGGCGTGCCTCGGCCGTGAGCTTGATTGCGTCGTAGATGAACTTGGGCGAGTAGCTCACGTCGGCCGTGATGCGCTTGTCCTTGCCGTCCATGATGGTCTTGACCATGTCCTTGGCGCCCGCGCCGCCGAACACGATCTTGATGTCGTCGCGCTTGGCCTGCGAGATGGCCTTGAGCACGCCCACGGCCATGTCGTCGTCGGCGGCCCAGATGGCGTCGATCTGCTTGAAGCGCGTCAGGTAGTCCTGCGTGACCTTGAAGGCGTCGTCGCGGTTCCAGTTGGCGTACTTGGCGTCGAGCAGCTTGATGTCGGGGCTGCCCTTGAGCACCGCGTTGAAGGCGTCCATGCGCTCGTTGTCGAGCGTGGTCGCGATGCCGCGCAGGGCGACCACGTTGCCCTTGCCGCCGAGCTGCTTGACGATGTACTCGGCCGGGATCTTGCCGAAGGCCGTGTTGTCGCCGGCCACATACGCATCTTGCGCGCTGGTGTCGGTCAGGCCGCGGTCGACCACGGTGACGTACGCGCCCTTGGCCTTGACCTGCGCGACCGGCTTGGTGAGCGCGGCCGATTCGAACGGGAACACGACGAGCGCGTTGATCCTGGTGACCGTCGACAGGTCCTGCAGCTGGTTGGCCTGCTCGGGCGCGTTGGCTGCGGTCTTGATCGTGATCTTCAGGTCCTTGTGCTGCTTCTCGAGGTCCTTCTTCGCCTGGTTGGCCCAGTAGTTGATGCCGCCCATGAAGCTGTGCGTGGCCGCGGGAATCGACACGCCGAGGTTGACCTTGTCCGCGGCAAGCGCGGGCAGGCTGGCGGCGAACGCTGCGGTGGCAACCGCCGTGAGCGCGAGGCGTCGGGTGAAAGTCGTCATGCTGGATGTCTCCTCTTTGGTGGTGGAACGGAACGAACGGAAAACTAGCGCCGGCCTCTTTGGAGGAACGCGACGACGATGATCACGAAGCCCTGGACGGCTGCGTTGAGGTACACGCTGATGATGCTGGTGAGGTTCAGGATGTTGCTGATGACCGAGAGCAGGATCGCGCCCACCACCGTGCCGGTGATGCTGCCCGCGCCGCCCTTCAACGCGGTGCCGCCGACGATCACCGCGGCAATGGCTTCGAGCTCCCACAGCAGGCCCGTGGTCGGCGAGGCCGAGCCCAGGCGCGGCACGTACAGCAGCGTGGCAATGCCGACGCACACGCCGAGCAGCACGTAGGTGAGGATCTTCACGCGGTCGACGTCCACGGCCGCATAGCGCGCCACCTGCTCGTTGGAACCGATGGCCTGCACGTAGCGCCCGTAGGCGGTGCGGTTGAGGATGACGCCGCCGATGACCGCGACGATCACGAACACCCACACCGGCACCGGGATGCCTGCGAGGCTCGCGTAGTACACGGGCGCATAGAGATCGGACAGCTCGTTGTCGAGCGTGAGCGCGCCGCCGTCGGCAAAGTACGTGAGGTACGCGCGGAAGATGCCCAGCGTGCCCAGCGTCACGATGAAGGGCTCGATGCGTCCCTTGGTGATGAGCAGGCCGTGCGCCAGGCCGAACAGCGCGCCCAGCACCACGGCGAGCACCGCGCCCATCATCACCGCCATCAGCGGCGAGCCCGAGGCGGGGCCGGCCCAGTTGATGAACATGATCACGCTGCCCGCGATGAGCGCGGCCATCGAGCCCACCGACAGGTCGATGCCGCCCGAGATGATCACGAAGCACATGCCCACCGCGATGATGCCGATGAAGGCGGTGCGCGTGAGCACGTTCATCGCGTTGTCGACGGTGGCGAAGTCGCCGTTGAGCAGCGTGCCCGCGATGCACAGCAGCACGAGGCCGATGACCGGGCCGAGGCCGTGCAGGCGCTCGGTCCAGCGCGGCTTGCCTTCGCTGCGGTGTGGCTGCTGAGCGGCGTCAGGCTGCGTGGGTGTCTGCGGTTCCGGTGGCATGAGCGATGAGCTCCTCTTCAGTCAGGTGGGTCGCGTCGAGCGTGGCAACGAGCCGGCCCGCACGCATCACCGCGACGCGGTGGCACAGGCCGATCAGCTCCATCAGTTCGGACGAGACGACGATCACCGCGAGGCCTTCGCGGGCGAGTCGCTGGATCAGGAAATAGATGTCGCGCTTGGCGCCGATGTCCACGCCGCGCGTGGGCTCGTCCAGCACCACCACCTTGGGCTGTGGCTGCAGCACCTTGGCGAGCGCGAGCTTCTGCTGGTTGCCGCCCGACAGCGACGAGGCCCGCACGTCGAGCGAGCCGGTGCGGATGCCGTAGTCCTTCACCGCCTCGCCGAGCGCCGCGCGCTCCGCGTCGGGCTTCAGCCAGGGCTGCGCGTAGCGCTCGAGCGCCATCAGCGTGAGGTTCTGGCGCAGGCCGAAGTGCACGTGCAGGCCCTTGCCCTTGCGGTCTTCGCTGAGGTAGGTGAGGCCGTGTTTCGCCGCGTCGCGCGGGTTGCGCCAGCCCTTGCCGTGCGGCACGGGCTCGCCACGCATCTCGACGGTGCCGCTGGCCGGGCGCAGCCCGAGCAGGCCTTCGAACAGCTCGGTGCGGCCGGCGCCGACGAGGCCCGCGAAGCCGAGGATCTCGCCGGGGCGCACCTCGAAGCTCGCGTCCTGCGCCCAGCCGGGCACGCTGAAGTTGCGCACGCGCAGGGCCGGCTTGTCGGCGGACACGACGAGGTCGCGCGGCGGGTACAGGTCGGCGAGTTCGCGGCCCACCATGAGGTTGGCCATCTGCTGGCGCGAGACCTCGGGCGTGGGTGCGCGCGCCACGAAGCGGCCGTCGCGCATCACGATCACCTCGTCGGTGACCTGCTCCACCTCGTCGAGCTTGTGCGAGATGTAGACGATGGTCACGCCGTCGGCGCGCAGTTGGGCGATGAGCTTGAACAGGCGCTCGGTCTCGCCGGGCGTGAGCGTGGCGGTGGGCTCGTCCATGACGAGCAGGCGCGCGCGACGGGCGATGGCCTTCGCGATCTCGACGAGCTGCTTCTCGGCGACGATGAGGCGACGCACCTTGGTGCGCGGGTCGATGGCCAGGCCCACGGCGGCGAGCGCGGCGGCGGCATCGCGCTCCATCGCGGCGTCGTCGAGCAGCCAGCCCTTCTTCTTTTCGTGGCCCAGGAAAATGTTCTGCGCCACGCTGAGGTCTTCGGCGAGGTTGAACTCCTGGTGGATCAGCACGATGCCCAGCGCCTCGGCATCGCGCGAGCTCGTGAAGCTTTGCGGCTGGCCGTTGACGCGCAAGGTGCCGCTGGTCAACGACTCGTAGCCCGACAGGATCTTCATCAGCGTGGACTTGCCCGCGCCGTTCTCGCCCAGCAGGCCGTACACGCGCCCCGGCGCGAGCGCAAAGCTCACGCCATGCAGCACCTGCACGGGACCGAAGGCCTTCACCACGCCGTCGAACTCGACGGCCACGCTGCCCTTGGTTGCCACGGTATTCGTCATGGCGCTACCCCTCGGGCCTTGAGCGTTTCCTGCATCGCCAGCACGCCCGCGCCGACGAGGCCGCCCTGCGTGCCCAGCGGCGTGTACTGGATTTCCAGGTGTCGCGTCGACAGCGCGAGCGAGCGCTGGTACACGCTCTGGCGCACCGCAGCAAGAAACAGCGGCCCGATGCGCGTGATGCCGCCGCCGATGAACACGTGCGAGGGATTGAAGAAGTTGACGACCGACGCGAGCATCTGCCCGATCAGGCTGCCCGCGCGCTGGATGATGGCGTTGGCCGCCGGGTCGCCGCCGCGGCTGGCCTGCCCCACGTCGAAGGCATCGATGCGCCCGCGTGTGCGCAGGCATTCGGCGAGCGTCGCGCTTTCGCCGGCTTCGGCCGCCTGCATCGCCATGCGCGTGATCGCGGGGCCGGCCGCCATCGCCTCGACGCAACCCAGGTTGCCGCAATGGCAGCGCGGGCCTTCCTGGTCGACGCAGATGTGACCCACGTCGCCGGCCGAGCCGGCCGCGCCGCGGTACACCTCGCCGTGGCAGACGATGCCGCAGCCGATGCCGGTGCCGATCTTGATCACGAGGAAATTGGAGAGCGAGCGCCGCAGCCGCCACAGCTCGCCGAGCGCCATCAGGTTGACGTCGTTGTCGACGAACACGGGCGCCGCGTAGTCCTCGCGCAGGTAGTCGCGGATCGAGAAGCTGTCCCAGGCCGGCATGAGCGGCGGGTTCACGAGCTGGCCGATCTCGAAGTTGACGGGGCCGGGCACGCCGATGCCGATGCCCAGGACGTTCCGTGGGCCCTGCCCGCAGCGGGCCAGCAGCTCGCGCATCAGCACGCGCACGCGCGCCAGCACCACGGCCGGGCCTTCGCGCACGTCGGCGGCTTCCTCGTGCTGGGCCAGCACCGTGAGGTCGGGACGCAGCACCGCGACATCGAGGCTGGTGGCGCCGATGTCGATGCCGACGAGCACGCCGAGTTCGGCATTGAGCTGGAGGTTTTCGGCGCGGCGTCCGCCCGAGGAGCGCTGCAGGCCGGCCTCGGCGAGCAGGCCCTGGTCGACGAGGCCGGCGATCAGGCCGTTGGCCTTGCTCTTGGAGAAGCCGAGCTGTTCGGCCATGGCATGGCGCGAGCCGCCGGCCGACCAGAAGGTCGATTCCAGCAACCGCATTTCGTCGGTCGTGATGCCGCTCCAGGGTGCCACGCGTTTGTCTCCGCTCTTCTTGTGGGAAAGGCGCCGGTCAAGAAAGCACCGGTCGCCGGGCGAAGGCGAATACTAGGAGGGCATCTTCAGCCGGGCAAGGCTTAACTTCGACCTATTTCAGATCGAACACACCTTCGTCCTGGCGAGGAGGGACGAAAAAAAGCCGCCCGGAGGCGGCTTTTTTCTTTGCTTCTGCCCGAAGGCAGCGGCATCGATTACTTCTTTTGGCGGTACTTGCGCAGCGCAGCGATCTGCGCAGCCATCACGGCCAGTTCCGACTGCGCCATCGCGATGTCGATGTCGCTCTTCGCGTTCTTCAGCGCTTCCTCGGCGGCCGCCTTGGCCTTGTTGGCCTTCTCGTCGTCGAGGTCCTTGCCGCGGATCGCGGTGTCGGACAGCACGGTGACGGCGTCGGGCTGCACTTCGAGGATGCCACCGGCCACGAAGACGAACTCTTCGCCGCCGTCGGCCGTCTCGATGCGCACGGCGCCGGGACGGATGCGCGTGATCAGCGGCGTGTGACGCGGATAGATGCCGAGCTCACCGGCTTCACCGGGCAGCGCGACGAACTTGGCTTCGCCCGAGAAGATCGACTCTTCCGCGCTGACCACGTCGACGTGAATGGTGTTTGCCATCTGAGTTCCCATGCCGCCTTAGGCGACCTTCTTGGCTTTTTCGAACGCTTCGTCGATGGTGCCGACCATGTAGAACGCTTGTTCCGGCAGGTGGTCGGCTTCGCCGTTCACGATCATCTTGAAGCCGCGGATAGTTTCCGACAGCGGCACGTACTTGCCCGGCGAACCCGTGAACACTTCGGCCACGTGGAACGGCTGCGACAGGAAACGCTGGATCTTGCGAGCGCGGGCCACGGCGAGCTTGTCGTCGGGAGCCAGTTCGTCCATGCCCAGAATCGCGATGATGTCGCGCAGTTCCTTGTAGCGCTGCAGCGTGCCTTGCACGGCGCGGGCCACGTTGTAGTGCTCTTCGCCGACCACGTTCGGGTCGAGCTGGCGCGAGGTCGAGTCCAGCGGGTCCACGGCGGGGTAGATACCCAGCGAAGCGATGTCACGCGACAGCACCACGGTCGAGTCCAAGTGGGCGAAGGTCGTGGCAGGCGACGGGTCGGTCAAGTCGTCCGCAGGGACGTACACGGCCTGGATCGAGGTGATCGAGCCGACCTTGGTCGAGGTGATCCGCTCTTGCAGGCGGCCCATTTCTTCGGCCAGCGTCGGCTGGTAGCCCACGGCGGAAGGCATGCGGCCCAGCAGAGCCGACACTTCGGTACCGGCCAGCGTGTAGCGGTAGATGTTGTCCACGAAGAACAGCACGTCACGGCCTTCGTCGCGGAACGACTCGGCGATGGTCAGGCCGGTCAGGGCCACGCGCAGACGGTTGCCCGGGGGCTCGTTCATCTGGCCGTAGACCATGGCGACCTTGGAGTCTTCGAGCTTCTCGAGGTTCACGACGCCGGAGTCGGCCATCTCGTGATAGAAGTCGTTGCCTTCACGGGTACGTTCGCCCACACCAGCGAACACCGACAGACCCGAGTGAGCCTTGGCGATGTTGTTGATGAGTTCCATCATGTTCACGGTCTTGCCCACGCCGGCACCACCGAACAGGCCCACCTTGCCGCCCTTGGCGAACGGGCACACCAAGTCGATCACCTTGATGCCGGTTTCCAGCAGGTCTTGCGACGGCGACAGTTCGTCGTACGCGGGAGCCTTGCGGTGGATGGAGGCGGTCAGCGTCTGGTCGACCGGACCACGCTCGTCGATGGGCGCGCCCAGCACGTCCATGATGCGGCCCAGCGTCGCCTTGCCCACGGGCACGGTGATGGGGGCTTGCGTGTTGGTCACGATCAGGCCGCGGCGCAGGCCGTCGGAAGAACCCAGCGCAATCGTGCGGACCACGCCGTCGCCGAGCTGCTGCTGGACTTCGAGCGTCAGTGCGCTGCCTTCGAACTTGAGGGCGTCGTAGATCTTGGGCATCTTGTCGCGCGGGAATTCCACGTCGACCACAGCGCCAATACACTGAACGATCTTGCCTTGAACTGCTTCTGCTTGAGCCATGTCTGCTCCGATAAAAATTTAAATCTGTTGAGGTCCGAAGGGCTCAGACACCGGCGGCCGCCGCAGCGCCCGAAACGATTTCCGAGAGCTCCTTGGTGATGCCGGCCTGGCGGGTCTTGTTGTAGACCAGCTTCAGCTCGCTGATCACATTGCCTGCGTTGTCGGTGGCAGCCTTCATGGCCACCATCCGCGCCGAATGCTCGGACGCCATGTTTTCTGCCACGCCCTGGTAGACCAGCGACTCGACATAGCGGACCAGCAGCTCGTCGATCACGCTTTGCGCATCGGGCTCGTAGATGTAGTCCCACGAGTGCTGGCCTTCCTCGACTTGCAGCGAGTCCGCGGCCAGCGGCAGCAGCTGCTCGACGAGCGGCTCCTGCTTGATCGTGTTGATGAACTTCGTGTAGCACAGGTACACGGCCGAGAGCTTGCCTTCCGCGTAAGCGTCCAGCAGCGTCTTGACCGGGCCGATGAGCTTGTCCAGATGCGGCGTGTCACCCAGGTGGGTGACGTGCGCCACCACGCGGGCACCGATGCGGTTCAGGAAGCCCAGGCCCTTGCTGCCGATGGCGACCGACTCGATGGCCACGCCGGCCGACTGCGCTTCGCGCAGCTTGGCCGTCACGGCGCGCAGCAGGTTGGTGTTCAAGCCACCGCACAGGCCCTTGTCGCTCGTCACGATGATGAAGCCGATCGCCTTGGCGTCGTTCTTCTTCATGAAGGCGTGCGTGTACTCGGGATTCGCCTTGCCAAGGTTCGCCGCGATGTTGCGGATCTTCTCGCTGTAGGGGCGTGCGGCACGCATGCGCTCTTGCGCCTTGCGCATCTTGGAAACCGAGACCATTTCCATGGCCTTGGTGATCTTCTTGGTGTTCTCCACCGATTTGATCTTGCCGCGGATTTCCTTACCAGCTGCCATATGAGCTCCTTCTTGCGTCGGTCAAAAGGTCGCTCAGGCGAACGACTTCTTGAACGAGGTGGCTGCTGCCAGCAGTTCGGCTTCGGCGTCCTGGCACACCTTCTTGAAGGCCTGCTTTTCCGCGCTGTCGTCCGGCTTGGCCGGCTTGACGTCCCACTTGGCACCATGCTTTTCCATGGTTTCGAGCAGGGCGGCGTGGCTCGTCTTCAGCAGCTGGTGGAAGCCGTGTTCGAACGGGAGCACCTTCTTGACGTCGATGTCGTCCATGAAGCCCTTGTTCACTGCGAACAGCGTGGCATTCATCAGCGAGATCGGCAGCGGGCTGTACTGGGTCTGCTTGAGCAGTTCCGTCACGCGCGCACCGCGGTCGAGTTGCTTGCGGGTCGCTTCGTCGAGGTCGGAAGCGAACTGCGCGAACGCGGCCAGTTCACGGTACTGGGCCAGGTCGGTACGGATACCGCCCGACTGGTTCTTGATCAGGTTGGTCTGCGCCGACGAACCCACGCGCGACACCGAGATACCGGCGTTGATGGCGGGACGGATGCCGGCGTTGAACAGGCTGGTTTCCAGGAAGATCTGGCCGTCGGTGATCGAGATCACGTTGGTCGGAACGAAGGCGGACACGTCGCCGGCTTGCGTTTCGATGATCGGCAGTGCCGTCAGCGAACCGGTCTTGCCCTTGACCTCACCCTTGGTGAAGGCTTCGACGTAGTCGGCGTTCACGCGGGCTGCGCGCTCGAGCAGACGGCTGTGGAGATAGAACACGTCGCCGGGGTAGGCTTCGCGGCCTGGCGGGCGGCGCAGCAGCAGCGACACCTGGCGATAAGCCACGGCTTGCTTGGACAGGTCGTCATAGACGATCAGGGCGTCCTGGCCGCGGTCGCGGAAGTACTCGCCCATCGTGCAGCCCGAGTAGGCCGACACGTACTGCATGGCAGCCGATTCGGAGGCCGAAGCAGCCACGACGATGGTGTAGTCCATCGCGCCGGCTTGTTCCAGCGAGCGCACCACGTTCTTGATCGACGAAGCCTTCTGGCCGATCGCAACGTAGACGCAGGTCATGTTCTGACCCTTCTGGTTGATGATCGCGTCGATCGCCACGGCGGTCTTGCCGGTCTGGCGGTCGCCGATGATCAGCTCGCGCTGGCCGCGGCCGACGGGCACCATGGAGTCGATCGACTTCAGGCCGGTCTGCATCGGCTGGTCGACGGACTTCCGTGCGATCACGCCAGGTGCAACCTTTTCGATCACGTCGGTCATCTTGGCGTTGATCGGACCCTTGCCGTCGATCGGCTGGCCCAGTGCGTTCACCACGCGGCCGATGAGCTCGGGGCCCACGGGCACTTCCAGGATGCGGCCCGTGCACTTGACGGTGTCGCCTTCGGAGATGTGCTCGTACTCGCCCAGAATCACGGCGCCGACCGAGTCGCGCTCGAGGTTCAGCGCCAGGCCGAACGACGGCGTGCCGTCAGCCGTGGGCGGGAATTCCAGCATTTCGCCTTGCATCGCGTCCGACAGGCCGTGCACGCGCACGATGCCGTCGGTCACCGAGACCACGGTGCCCTGGTTGCGGATGTCGGCGCTGACGCCAAGGCCTTCGATGCGGCTCTTGATCAGTTCGGAAATTTCTGCGGGATTGAGTTGCATGACTCTTTCCTTCTTTCAATAAATAGGGCCAACCGCGGCTCGCCGCCTCAGGCGGTGAGCGCTGCTTTCATTTGTTCGAGACGCGCCTTGACGGAGGTGTCGAGGACTTCGTCCCCCACCACCACACGGATGCCGCCGATCAGCGAAGGATCGGATTCCACACGCGTGTTCAGCGGGCGACCGAAACGGCGCTGCAGTGCCACGGCGACCTCGGCGAGGCTCGCCGCGTCGATCGGGAAGGCGCTGTAGATCACCGCGTCGGCCGTGCCGCCCTTGGCGTTCTTGAGCTCGCGGTACTGGGCCGCGACTTCAGGCAATGCAGCAAGCCGGCCGTTGTCGATCACCGTGCGCAGGAAGTTCTTGCCGGTGTCCGGCAAGGCTTGCGGCAGCAGACCGGAGATCAGATCGAAGATCTGTTCCGGCGACACCTTCGGGTCGGCAGCGAACTGCAGGAGCTGCGGATCGGCAGTGATGGCGGCCAGCTGGCCGATCCATCCGGCCGTGCCTTCGAGGTCGCTCGAAGTAGCCCCGAAGAGCGCGTCCGCGTAGGGGCGGGCAATGGTCGCAAGTTCGGCCATATCGTCCTCAGAGCTCGGTCTTCAGGCGCTGGAGCAGGTCGGCGTGGACACCGGCGTTGACTTCCTTGCGGAGAATCTGCTCGGCACCCTTGACGGCCAGTGCAGCAACCTGCTCACGCAGGGCTTCACGGGCACGCACGGACTGCTGTTCGGCTTCGGCGTGCGCGTCGGCCACGATCTTGTTGGCCTCCACCGTTGCACGGCCCTTGGCCTCTTCGATGATCTGCTGGGCGCGGCGCTCGGCATCGGCCAGGCGGCTGGTGGTCTCGTTGCGAGACTGAACCAGTTCCTGCTCGACGCGCTGGTTGGCGGAAGCGAGTTCAGCCTTGGCCTTCTCGGCGGCCGCCAGGCCCGCAGCGATCTTTTGTGCGCGTTCATCCAAAGCCTTCGCGATGGGCGGCCACACGAATTTCATCGTGAACAGCACCAGCAGCAGGAAGACGATGGCCTGAACGAACAGGGTCGCGTTGATACTCACGGCAACACCTTTCTGGAGTGGCGTTGAACCGGCTTACTTGGGCAGGTTGGCCAGCAGGGTCGCGGCGAACGGGTTGGCGAAGGCGAACAGCAGGGCGATGGCCACGCCGATCAGGAAGGCCGCGTCGATCAGACCAGCCAAGATGAACATCTTGGTCTGCAGGTCGTTCATGAGCTCAGGTTGACGGGCCGACGATTCCAGGAACTTGCCACCCATCAGCGCGATGCCGATGGAAGCACCGATGGCGCCGAGACCGACGATCAGACCACAAGCGAGAGCGACGAGACCGAGAATGTTTTCCATGATGACTCCTTAGAACAGATTTAAAGCAAACGAAAAGAAAAAGGGAAACTCAATGCGCCTCATGCGCCTGGCCCAGATAGATCAGGGTCAGCATCATGAAGATGAAAGCCTGCAGCGTGATCACCAGGATGTGGAAGATCGCCCAGACGGTGCCGGCAATGATGTGCCCGATGGGCAGCATCACACCGGAGAACGAGGCCGCCATGGCACCGCCCATGAGGGCGATGAGCATGAAGACGAGCTCGCCCGCATACATGTTGCCGAACAACCGCATGCCGTGCGAGACCGTCTTGGCCAGGTACTCGATGACCTGCATCAGCAGGTTGACGGGCCACAGCAGAGGGTGGGCACCGAAGGGCGCGGTGATCAGCTCGTGGCCCCAGCCGCCCAGGCCCTTGACCTTGACGCTGTAGAAGAGGCACAGGAGCAGCACGGAAGTCGAAAGACCGAGCGTGGTCGAGAGGTCGGCGGTCGGCACGGCGCGCATGTAGGCGTGGTGCGGATCGTGGCCCAGTGCCGAGTAGACCTGGGTCCAGATGGCCGGCAGCAGGTCGACCGGCAGCATGTCCATCGCGTTCAGCAGGAAGATCCAGACGAACACGGTGAGCGCCAGCGGGGCGATGAACTTGCGGCTCGCAGCGTTGTGCACGTTGGCCTTGGCCTGGTTGTCGACCATCTCGACCAGGATCTCGACCGCCGCCTGGAAACGGCCGGGCACGCCGGGCGTTGCCTTGCGGGCAGCCAGCCACAGCACGAAGCAGCCCAATGCGCCGATGATCAGCGCGTAGAGCACCGAGTCGAGGTTGATGACGTTGAAGTCAACAATGGCGGATTGAACGACGGGCTTGAGGCTCCAGTCGACTTGCCAGTGCTGGAGGTGGTGAACGATGTATTCACTCGCGGTCGGGGCGTGTCCTTCGGCGGCCATCTTTCAGCGTCTCTCTTCCAAAACAGTCAAATCCGGTTCAAAAATTTGGGCCGCACCAACAGTGCCACCCAGTACATCTTCATGGCGACCACCACGCCAGCCACCATGGCCAGCCAGACGAGCCCCCCGATCAGCCACGGCGCCGCGGCCAGCAAGGCAACGGTCAGCGCGATCTTGATCATCTCCCACACAAAAAACCTCAACATGACAGCCTGCGACGGCATGCCCGGTTTGCGCCGGACACCGCGGACAAACAAGGCCGCGGGGATCGCTACTGTCATGGCTCCGTAAAACGCCGAGATTGCAGCCTCGGATCGCGCCGTCCAGATCCACGCCAGGCAAGCTACCACCACGCCTGCAGCCACTTGGGCTGCGATCACCCACCAGGGTGACAGCTCGGGGTTTTGCTCGCGCAACTTCTGGGCCTCTTCGGCCGTGAGTGGCTTGAAATCGGATTCTTCGGCGTCAACCTCAGGGACAGGGGCGTTGGTTGTCATTCGAATGCACCCCGTGTTTGTCCCCGGAGAATTTTACAAAGCCATTGATTATAAGTAAAACCTAGCGGGGTCCCGCCATAACGTGACACTTCGTCGACAGTTCTGCACCGAGTGTGGCGTCCGCCCATAATTTGCGGATGCAAGACATCACCTCGGCACTGCCCGACACGCCGTGCTTTCTCAACG
This sequence comes from Variovorax boronicumulans, assembly GCF_009811375.1. Classification (NCBI taxonomy): domain Bacteria; kingdom Pseudomonadati; phylum Pseudomonadota; class Betaproteobacteria; order Burkholderiales; family Comamonadaceae; genus Variovorax; species Variovorax boronicumulans. The sequence continues at coordinate 58,417 of NZ_BKDH01000007.1, read as the reverse complement.
GCGAATTCACCCCCCTGCGCGACGCGAAGATCAGCGTCCTCGACCGCGGCTTCATCTTCGGCGACGGCATCTACGAAGTGATCCCCGTCTACTTCGGCGTGCCCTTCTGCTTCGACGAGCACATCGCGCGCCTCGAGCGTTCGCTGGCCGAGCTGCAGATCGACAACCCCTACTCGCGCGACGAGTGGCGCGCCATCGCGACGCAGCTGGCCGCACCGCAGGGCAAGGCACCGCAGGCGATCTACTTCCAGGTCTCGCGCGGCGTGGCGCCGCGCGACCACGTGATGGTGCGCGGCCTGCGCCCCACCGTGTTCGCGATGGTGAACCCCCTGCCGCCGGTGGCGGATGCGGTGCGCGCCAAGGGCGTGGCCTGCGTTACCGCCGACGACTTCCGCTGGCAGAAGGCCCACATCAAGAGCACCAGCCTGCTGGGCGCGGTGCTCGCGCGGCAGATCAGCGTCGAGGCCGGCGCCACCGAAACCGTGATGTTCCGCGGCGACTCGCTCAGCGAGGCCTCGTCGAGCAACGTGTGGATCGTGAAGGACGGCACGCTCATCGGCCCACCGAAAGACAACCTCGTGCTGACCGGCATCCGCTACGGCCTGCTCGAGCGCCTGTGCCAGGACAGCGGCATTCCCTTCGCGCTGCGGCGCGTGTCGCGCGACGAGGTGTTCGGCGCCGACGAGCTGCTGCTGTCCTCGGCCACCAAGGAAGTGTTGCCCGTTGTCACACTCGATGGCCAGGCCATTGGCAATGGCCGTCCCGGCCCCATCTACCAGAGCTTGTATGCCGCCTACCAACAGGCCAAGCAACGCAACGCCGACGCGCCAGGAGCCACCGCATGACCGACACCCCGACCCCTACCGACACCGCATCGATCCCCGATCCGCGCAAGGAATCGCTGATCGAGTACCCCTCGCAGTTCCCCATCAAGGTGATGGGCGCGAAGGTCGACGGCTTCGTGCACGCGATCACGCAGATCGCCGAGCGCTTCGACCCGGCCTTCGACGCCACCACGGTCGAGCTGCGCGACAGCAAGGCCGGCAACTACCTGGGCGTGACCATCACCGTCACCGCCACCAGCCGCGAGCAGCTCGACGACCTCTACCGCGCGCTGTCCGCGCACCCGATGGTGAAAGTCGTTCTTTGACGCCCCTCGAAGCGCAGTGGCTCGGCCGGGCCGACTACCTCGCCACGTACGCGGCGATGCAGCGCTTCACGCAGGAGCGCACGCCCGAGACGCCCGACGCGCTATGGATCTGCGAGCACGACCCCGTGTTCACGCAGGGGCTGGCGGGCAAGACCGACCACATCCTGGCCCCCGGCCCGATCCCGGTCGTGCAGACCGACCGGGGCGGGCAGGTCACCTTCCACGGCCCGGGCCAGGTGGTGGCCTACCCGCTCATCGACCTACGGCGCGCGGGCTACTACGTCAAGGAATACGTCTACCGCATCGAGGAATCGGTGCTGCGCACGCTCGCCCACTTCGGCGTGACGGGCCACCGCGTGGCGGGCGCGCCGGGCATCTACGTGCGCCTGGACGACCCGTTCTCGCACGCCGCCCTCACCGGCCCGATGCCCGGCGCCGACCCGTTCCGGGGCCTGGGCAAGATCGCCGCGCTGGGCATCAAGGTGAGCCGCCACGCCACTTACCACGGTGTGTCGCTCAATGTCGCGATGGACCTCGAACCCTTCTCGCGCATCAACCCTTGCGGCTACGCGGGGCTGCAAACGGTCGACCTTTCTACAATCGGCGTCCAAACCACATGGGAAGAAGCCGCCAAAGTGCTGAGCCAAAAGCTCGGCGCTTTCCTGGCTCCTTGACACACCAATGAGCACCACCGAAGTCGTCCGCGACGCCCAGAGCGCCGAAACCTACAACCCGCTGGCCAAGCAGAAGGCCGCGGCCAAGCTCTCGCGCATCCCCGTCAAGGTGGTGCAGACCGGCGAAGTGCTCAAGAAGCCGGAATGGATCCGCGTGAAGGCCGGCAGCCCCACCACGCGCTTCTACGAGATCAAGCAGATCCTGCGCGAAAGCAACCTGCACACGGTCTGCGAAGAAGCCTCGTGCCCGAACATCGGCGAATGCTTCGGCAACGGCACGGCCACCTTCATGATCATGGGCGACAAGTGCACGCGCCGCTGCCCGTTCTGCGACGTGGGCCACGGCCGCCCCGACCCGCTGGACAAGGACGAGCCGCTCAACCTGGCCAAGACCATCGCCAAGCTGCGCCTGAAGTACGTGGTGATCACCAGCGTCGACCGCGACGACCTGCGCGACGGCGGCAGCCAGCACTTCGTCGACTGCATCAGCAACATCCGCGAGCTCTCGCCGATGACGCAGATCGAAATCCTGGTGCCCGACTTCCGCGGCCGCGACGACCGCGCACTGGAAATCCTCAAGGCCGCGCCGCCCGACGTGATGAACCACAACCTGGAAACCGCGCCGCGCCTGTACAAGGAAGCGCGCCCGGGCAGCGACTACCAGTTCAGCCTGAACCTGCTGAAGAAGTTCAAGGCGTTGCACCCCAACGTGCCGACCAAGAGCGGCATCATGGTCGGCCTGGGTGAGACCGATGAAGAGATCCTGCAGGTGATGCGCGACATGCGCGCCCACGACATCGACATGCTGACCATCGGCCAGTACCTGTCGCCGTCGGGCTCGCACCTGCCGGTGCGCCGCTACGTGCACCCCGACACCTTCAAGATGTTCGAGGAAGAGGCCTACAAGATGGGCTTCAGCCACGCGGCCGTGGGCGCGATGGTGCGCTCCAGCTACCACGCCGACCAGCAGGCGCACGCCGCCGGCGTCTGACGGCACCGCCCGGCCGCCCGCCCTGCGCGGGCGTCGGCGCCCTCCCTCCTCTCCCCCCTGACCTCGCACCACGGCCGTTTTCGAACGGCCGCGGCGGTCGTGCGCGCGCGCCGCGCCATCCAAAAAACTGATTAAAACCTCGGGGGTAAATAACCTTGGGTATCAAAAAATTTGCAGCCGCATTCGCTTGCGTGCGCCAAATCCATCCCCTACGCTGACCTCCTGATTTCGCCCGACCCGGAACTAAAAACCCGGAGCCGACGCGCTTTCAGGTTCCCTCGGAGGCTTTGACAAGGAAATTGAACCATCAATTTCCAAGGCATTGTTTTGTCCGAAATTAGCCAGTACCGCATCGCATAAAGAATTCAGTCGCCACGGCCCGCGCGTTTCCATCTCACGGAGAAACCGGAATGCATGCCCTGCTCGAAGCCATCGATTCACCCCATTCGCTGCGCCAGCTCGGCATTGCGCAATTGCCGGGCCTTGCGGATGAATTGCGATCCTTCATCGTCGACAGCGTGTCCCGCACGGGCGGCCACTTCGCCTCCAACCTCGGCACGATCGAGCTGACGGTCGCCCTGCACTACGTGTTCGACACCCCGCGCGACCGCATCGTCTGGGATGTCGGCCACCAGAGCTACGCCCACAAGATCCTGACCGGCCGGCGCCAGGCCATGCCCACCTTGCGCCAATTCGGTGGAATTTCCGGATTTCCGAGGCGCGCCGAATCCGAACACGATCATTTCGGCACCGCGCATTCCAGCACCTCCATTTCCGCCGCCCTTGGATTTGCGCAGGCCGCCCGCATTTCCAATTCAACCGACCACGCCATTGCGGTGATCGGCGACGGTGCCTTGAGCGCCGGCATGGCCTTCGAGGCCATGAACAATACGCAGGCCTGCGGCCGCCTATTGGTGATATTGAACGACAACGACATGTCGATTTCGCCACCCGTCGGCATGCTTCGCCTTTATCTGGGCGGATTGATTTCAGAACGCGCCTATGCCAGCGCCAATGAAGCCAGCCGGCAAAGATTGCGCGCCATGCGCCCGACGCTGGCCCCCTGCGAGCCCTCGGAGCTCGGCCTGTCGCCCGCCACCCTGTTCGAGCAGTTCGGCTTCCACTACACCGGCCCCATCGACGGCCACGACCTGGGCGCATTGATTCCGGCCCTGCAGAAGCTGCAGGCGCAGCCAGGCCCGCAGCTGCTGCACATCGTCACCCAGAAGGGCCACGGCTACCGCCCGGCCGAGCAGGACCCGGTCCTGTACCACGGCCCCGGCAAGTTCGACCCCGCCGCAGGCATCAAGACCGCCCCCGCGTCAGCCCCCGCCAAGCCGACCTACGCCCAGGTCTTCGGCGACTGGCTCTGCGACGAGGCCGAGGCCGATGCGCGCGTGGTCGCCATCACGCCGGCCATGCGCGAGGGCTCGGCCCTGATGGACTTCGAGCGCCGCTTTCCCGAGCGCTACTTCGACGTCGGCATCGCCGAGCAGCACGCCGTGACCTTCGCCGCAGGCCTCGCGGCGGCGGGGATGCGGCCCGTGGTCGCCATCTACTCGACCTTCCTGCAGCGCGCCTACGACCAGCTGATCCACGACGTGGCCTTGCAGAACCTGCCGGTCGTGTTCGCGGTCGACCGCGCCGGCATCGTCGGCGCCGACGGCGCGACGCACATGGGCGCCTTCGACGTCGCCTACCTGCGCTGCATTCCGAACATGGTCGTGATGGCCGCGTCCGACGAAGACGAGTGCCGCCAGATGCTGCACACCGCCCTGCGCCACGACGGCCCGGCCGCCGTGCGCTACCCGCGCGGCGGCGGGCCCGGCGCGCTGCCCGTGCGCGCGCTGCAGCCGCTGCACATCGGCCGCGGCCAGGTGCGGCGCGAATCGACGCAGCCCATGGGCGCGCGCATCGCCATCCTGGCCTTCGGCACCATGGTCGCACCCAGCCTGGCCGCCGCCGAACGGCTCGACGCGACGGTCGCCAACATGCGCTTCGTCAAGCCACTCGATGCCGACCTGGTGCTGTCGCTCGCCGAGACGCACGACGTGCTCGTGACCGTCGAAGAAGGCTGCGTGATGGGCGGCGCCGGCGCGGCCTGCCTCGAATCGCTGGCCGCGCAGGGCGTGTTGATTCCGTCGCTGCACCTGGGCCTGCCCGACGAGTTCGTCGAGCACGGCGATTGCGCCCGATTGCTTGCGGCCCACGGCCTGGATGCCGACGGGCTGGTGCAGTCGATCCAGGCGTTCTTCGATGCCAACGCCCCCGCGTTCCGCACGGCTCGCATGAGCCTCGTTTCCTGAAACCCACCGTGACCGCCAGCCACAGGAGAACCCGATGAGCACAGCCACCGCACGCCGCATCGACGCGCCCGCCCCGCCTTCGCTTCAAGTGATCCGGGGTGCCGAGGCCAACCCGTACCACGCCAAGGTCGAGTACACCTACCAGGACGACCCCGAGGACTGGCGCAAGGCCATCGGCGAGGACCTGATGTTCCAGTTCGGCGTCTACGACGATCCGCGCTCGGTGCCGCCGATCTCGCTCAACGAGTCCGGCCTGCGCTACTTCGACCAGCAGATGGAGATCGCGGGCCTGGACCAGCCGCCGCCCTTCCCCATCCGGCGCATCCTCGACGTGGGCTGCGGTTGGGGCTTCGGCCTGCGCTACCTCGCGGAGCACTTTCCGCAATGCCGCCAGCTCGACGGCATCAACATCAGCGAGACGCAGCTCGCGCACTGCGCCCGCTACCACGCCCAGCAGCACCTGAGCGACCGCGTGAACCTGTACCTGTGCGATGCGCAGGACGTCGCCCTGCTGCCCAACCCCGACACGCCCTACGACCTGGTGACGATCCGCGGCGTCATCTCGCACTTTCCCAACGACCTGTACGAACGCTCGATGAAGCAGGTGGCCGCGCGCATGCGCCCGGGGGCCAAGGTCGTCATCTCCGACAACCTCTACAACATCCCGCTGGACAACTACCGCTCCGACATCGAGGACGAGGTCGACCGCCTCGCCTGCAAGCACCGCAAGACGCCGGCCTACTTCCGCCGCGTGCTCGAGGAGAGCGGCTTCGTGGTGGAAGACATGCGCGTGCTCCCGCGCAACATCGACGTGGCGCGCTGGTTCACCGACGTGAAGGAAAACATCGAGAAGAACTTCACGCCGGACACCATCCCGCCGCCGCTGGAAGAACTGCGCGTGATGGCGGTCAGCCTCTCGGTCGCGCTGATCAAGGACAAGTTCTCGACCTACAGCGTCATCGCGCGACGCCTCTGAATTCCCCCCACCAGGAGCGCCCACACCATGCAAGCATCCGCGCAAGCCGTCGGCATCGACGTCATCCACAGCCGCAGCCTCGACCACTACCAGGACAAGATCGAGCAGGTCTATGCCGACACGCCCGACCAGTGGCGCAAAGCGATCGGCAACGAGCTCTGGTACCAGTACGGCGTGTTCGACGACAAGATGGACCCGCACGACCTCCCGCTCGACGCCTCCGGCCGGCGCCACATGGAGCACCAGTTCGAGCTCGCCGAGCAGGCCGGCGCCGACCTCTCGCCGGCCACCGTGCGCCGCGCGATCGACATCGGCTGCGGCTGGGGCCCGGTGCTGAAGTTCATCGCGCAGCGCTACCCGCAGTGCGCGTGCATCGACGGCGTGAACGTGAGCCGCCCGCAGCTGGAGTGCGCGCGCGAGCTCATCGCGCACGAGGGCCTGGCCGACCGCGTGCGGCTGTACCAGTGCAACGCCAAGGACATCGGCGAGCTGCCCGACGCGCAGGTGCCCTACGACCTGGCCATCCTGCGCGGCAGCCTGATCCACTTCACGCCCGAGGTGCTGGAGCAGGCCATGGCTTCGCTGTCGGCGCGCATGCGCACGGGCGGCACGGTCATCATTTCGGAGAGCCTCTACAAGGTGGACCTGGCGACCTACAAGTCACACATCCCGGACAAGGTCGACCGCGCCGCGTCGGGCTACCGCAAGACGCCCGACGGCGTGAAGCAGGTGCTCGAGCGCCACGGCTTCGCGGTGCTCGACCAGCGCGTGCTGCCGTCGAACGCGGAGGTGATCCGCTGGTACGGGCTGGTCAAGGACAACCTGGACGCGCACCACCCGACCAGCAAGACCGCCACGTTCACCGAGCTGCGCGACATTGCGGTGAGCTTCTCGGACGCGCTGTTCAAGGACAAGGCCTCGTCGTTCAGCTTCATTGCGCGGCGGACCTGAGTCCCGCGCACCGACCCGACCCCACCCCGGGAAGACCTGAGTGAACCAAGAAGCTCCGTGGCAGGACGAGGCACGCGCGGTCCCGCGCACCGGCATCGAACCCGCCGGTGCCTTCGACGCGTGGATGCAGGGCACCACCCGCCGCATCGAAACTGCCCTCGGCCTGCACCTGCCGCCGCCCGACACCCGGCCCACGCGCCTGCACGAGGCATTGCGCTATGCCGCGCTCGGCGGCGGCAAGCGCATCCGCCCCTTGTTGTGCCAGGCGGCGGGCGCCCTCGCCGAAGCGCCGCCCGATGCGCTCGACGCCACGGGCGCCGCCATCGAGATGGTCCACGTCTACTCGCTCGTGCACGACGACCTGCCCGCGATGGACGACGACGACCTGCGCCGCGGCAAGCCCACCGTGCATGTGGCCTACGACGAAGCCACCGCGATCCTCGTGGGCGACGCGCTGCAGGCGCAGGCCTTCTTCACGCTGAGCGAACTGCCGCTGCCGGCCGAGCGTCGCATCGCGCTGGTGCGCGAGCTGGCGCAGGCCGCCGGCTCTCGCCACCTCGTGGGCGGCCAGGCCATCGACCTGCAAAGCGCGGGCCGGTCGCTGAGCCAGCCGGCGCTCGAACAGATGCACCGCATGAAGACCGGCGCGCTGATCCGCGCCGCCGTGCGCATGGGCGCGCTGTGCGGCCTGGCCGACGTGCCGGCCAACGCCGCGCTGTACCGCGCACTCGACGACTACAGCAGCGCCATCGGCCTGGCCTTCCAGGTGGTCGACGACATCCTCGACGCGACCGCCGACACGGCCACGCTGGGCAAGACCGCCGGCAAGGACGCCGACGACGACAAGCCGACCTGCGTGTCGATGCTCGGCCTGGCGGCCTCGCGCGCGCTGGCCGGCGAACTGCGCGAACGCGCCCACGCCGCGCTTGCACCGCTCGGGCCCGGGGCCCGGCGTCTCGGCCAGCTGGCCGACCTGGTCATCCAGCGCGCGCACTGAGCCGCCCGCGCACAGGTGCGTCCCCCCGCCTTCGAACAAGGAGCCTCGGCCATGACTGAACCCTCGACCCGCCTCATGACCGGCCCCCACGCCGGCGAGCACGCCCCGCGGCTCGTGAGTGCCCGCAAGCCGCTGCTGCACACGCGCAGCGCCTCGGGCGACACGCGCATGCCGCTGCCCTACACCAACGGATGGTTCGCCGTGTGCTTCAGCCACGAAGTCAGGCCGGGCGCATTGATCACCGTCCCGTTCATGGGACAGGACCTGGTCGTCTACCGCACGGCGTCGGGCCTGCTTCGCGTCATCGAGCCGTACTGCCCGCACCTGGGCGCCCACCTCGGGCACGGCGGCACGATCGACGGCGAGCACCTGACCTGCGCGTTCCACGGCCTGGTGTTCGGTCCCGATGGCGCGTGCGTGCGCGCCTGCCCGGGCCAGACCCCGCCGCGCACAGCGCTGACGAGCCGCTACGCCAAGGAAGCGAACGGCGTGGTCATGGTGTGGCGCCACAGCGAGGACATCCCGCCCGAATGGGACTTTCCGAGCCTCGACCTCGACGACCGCATCTACCCGCAGTACGGACAGCGGGAACTCGACGGCTACGGCGACGCCGTGGGAGAGAACAGCGTGGACATGATCCATTTCGGATCGCTTCACGGCCTCACCGAGGCCGCGATGACGCACGAGATGGAGCAGCACACGCTCACCGTCTCGATCAGCGCGCGCTGGAAGGGCAAGCGGCTGAACATGCGCCTGACCAACTTCGGCCTCGGGCACACCCGGGCGGAAAACGAGATGCCGGAGTTCGGCCTGCGGGTCACGACGCTGGTCTATGCCACGCCCATCGCACCGCTGCGCTGGACCTTCCGCTGGATCGACATCCCCAGCGTCGCGCGGTTCGACGGTTGGCCCTCGCCCGCCAGAAAGCTCGCCTACCGCGTGCTCAACCCCATGGCGCATCGCTGGCTGATCTCGTTCTCCAGCGAGGACATGCCGTTCTGGCGCACCCGCGCCTTCCTCAAGCGCCCCGCCCTCATGGCGGGCGACCGCTCCATCGCCGCCTTCCGCCGCTGGTCCGCGCAGTTCTATCCCGCCACCCCGCCCGGCGACGCGGACACCGAGCCGGTCCTGAGAGCGTCGGCGGAACGATGAACCACCCCCACCAGGAGCTCCCACCATGCGCGTCATCCTTGCCCAGCCCCGAGGCTTCTGCGCCGGCGTCGTGCGGGCCATCGACACGGTGGAGCACGCGCTGCGGCGCCACGGCACACCGGTGTACGTGCGCCACGAGATCGTCCACAACAAGCACGTCGTCGACGGCCTGAAGGCGCAGGGCGCGGTGTTCGTCGAAGAACTCGCCGAGGTGCCCACCGACGCGGTCGCGATCTTCAGCGCGCACGGCGTGAGCCGCGCGGTGGAAACAGAAGCCCGCGCGCGCGGCCTGCGCGCGATCGATGCCACCTGCCCGCTGGTCACCAAGGTGCACGAGCAGGGGCGCCGCTATGCCGCCAAGGGCTATGCGCTGATCCTCATCGGCCACGCCGGGCACCCCGAGGTGACCGGCACGCTGGGGCAGATTCCCGCGCCGGTCACGCTGGTGCAGACCGAGGCCGACGTGGACACACTGGTGCTCGATGCCGACACGCCGCTGGCCTACATCACGCAGACCACGCTGTCGGTGGACGACACGCGCGGCATCATCGACGCGCTGCAGCGGCGCTTTCCGCAGATCGTCGGGCCCGACACGCGCGACATCTGCTACGCCACGCAGAACCGGCAGACGGCCGTGCGCGAACTGAGCCAGCAGGTCGACGTGGTGCTGGTGGTCGGCGCGCAGAACAGCTCCAACTCGCAGCGCCTGCGCGAGATCGCGGCGCAGGCCGGCGTGCGCAGCTACCTCATCGCACAGGGCAGCGAGCTCAAGCCCGACTGGGTGCGCGACGCCGGCGCGGTGGGCGTCACCGCGGGCGCCTCGGCGCCCGAGACCATGGTGCAGGACGTGGTCGCCGCGCTGCGCCGGCTGGCCGAGGTGGAACTGCTGACGCTGCCCGGGCGCGAGGAGCACGTGGTGTTCCGGCTGCCGGCCGAACTCGCCGCGGAGGCCGCCGCCGCCGAGGTGGCCACGCCATGACGCCGGGTGCGCGCATCGCCGCGCCCGCGCACGCCCACCGTCAACGGAGAAGATGATGACGAGAACTGCAGCCCTCCCCCAGGCCACGGCCAGCGACGTCGCCCCGCCCGCATCCGGCGGCATGCCATCGAACAGGCGCAGCACCGTGGGTGAAACACGCGCACCGCTGCCCTACCCCGACGGCTGGTTCTCGGTCTGCTTCAGCCGGGACCTCCCACCGGGCACCGTGCGCACCGTGCCCTTCATGGGCCAGGACCTGGTGCTGTACCGGACGGCCGCGGGGCGCGCCTGCGCCATCGACCCCTACTGTCCGCACCTGGGGGCCCACCTCGGCGTGGGAGGCAAGGTGCAGGGCGAGGAACTGGTCTGCCCGTTCCATGGCCTGGCGTTCAGCCCCGAGGGCGGCTGCGTGCGCACCGGGCAGGGCACCACGCCTCCCGATGCATCGCTCACGCTGCGCTACACGAAGGAAGTCAACGGCGCGGTGATGGTGTGGGCGGACCACGAGAACCGGCCGCCGAACTGGGAGGTGCCCGAGCGCGACCTGAGCGCGTTCGCATCGCCGCCGCAGCACAGCAGCCACGAGATGCGCGGCTATCCCCAGGACACTGGCGAGAACAGCGTCGACCAGGTGCATTTCGGCTGGCTCCACGGACTGACGGACACCGCCGCGACCTACGAGGTGGGCGACTGCTGGATGGAAACGCTGCTGACCGCGCGCTGGCACGGGCAGCCGATGCGCATGCGCATGCGGCAGTTCGGCATGGGCCATGTGCAGGCGGAAAGCGAGATGTCCCGCATCGGTTTTCGCGTGATCACGATGCTGTACTCCACGCCCACCGCGCCCATGGAATGGACCATGAGCTGGATCGACACCTTTGAGCTCGCGCTCTTCGAACGCCTGCCCCGGCCGCTGCGACGGGCCGCCTATGCGCTGCTGGGTCCGGTGGCCAAGCGCTGGCTGGCCAGCTTTGCCCAGATCGACTTTCCGATCTGGAACGCCCGCGCCTTCCTCGGCCGTCCCAAGTTGCTCCGGGGCGACCGCGGGATTGCGGAGTTCCGGCGCTGGTCTGCCCGGTTCTATCCGCCGTCGTCCACCGACAAGCGCGTCTTTCCCATCCGCCCGGTGCCGCCGGTCTCGTCGGCGGCCTCGGGTGCGGGCGCAGCCGGTGCATCGGCAGAGCCCCTCGCGCCTGTTTCCTGACCCACGGCCCACCCCAAGACCACCGGAACCCCACCATGAACTACCCCGACCGCATCGTCTTTCCCGAAGTGAGCTTCCATATCCCGGAGATGTTCTGCAGCGTGCCCCCGAAGATCCACACCGACTACCCGGTGATCGACGAGCGCAATGCCGCCTGGGGCCGCGAGTTCCTGCCGTTTCCGGACGAAGCGACGCGGCTGAAATTCCTGCGCCTGCACCTTCCGATGTGGGATTGCCTGCTGTTTCCGATCGGCTCGGCCGACCGCATCTTCCTGACCTCGTGCGTGACGGGCCTCATCCTGGCCATCGACGACATGCCGCTGGGCCGGCACGCGGTGTGCGGCGACGGCGACGTCGCGCTGCTGGAAGGCCACCCGCTGGCACGCGCGGCCGCGGACATCTTCGGCCGGCTCAGGCAGTCCATGTCGCCGCAGGTCTACCGCCGCTATTGCCTGGAGTGGAAGGCCTGGTTCGACAGCGTGGAAGTGGAGGCCGGGCTGGTGGCCGAAGGCAAGGTGCTGCCGTACGACGAGTTTCTTGCGCTGCGCCATCCCAACACGGGGCTGCTGCCCTACTTCCCGGTCTCCGAGTTCATCTACGACCTGGACCTGACCGAGCTGCTGGCGCAGGACGCCGACCTGCAGCGCGCCATCCTGGCCACCAACGAGCACGTCGCGCTGGTCAACGACCTGCTCTCCCATCACAAGGAGCATGCCGTGGGCGTGACCCTCAACGCGATGGAAAGCCTGCGCATGGCGCACGGCCACAGCCCGCAGGAGGCCGCGGACATCCTCTGCCAGCGCATCCGCGAGGCCGACCGCACGCGCGTCGACGCCTGCGAGCTGCTGCGCCGCCGCTACGCCCATCGCCCCGACGCCGATCGCTTCGGCCTGTACCTGGACAGCTTCGGCCTGATGTGCGCCGGCAACCTGCGCTGGATCCTGGAGAACGACCGCTACGTGGACAGCCGCGGCAACGGCTGGGACTGGACGCGCTCGCGCCACGTCGTGCTCGACCGCCCGTAGCGCCAGGGTGCCGCCACGATGGACCAAGGAGCCTCGACCATGCTCGGATCATCAACGCGCGTCGGCAAGGCCACGCCATGAAACCGCCCGTCGCACGCCGCCGCTCGCGGCAGGTGCGCGTCGGCACCGTGCGCATCGGCGGCGACGCGCCCGTGGCCGTGCAGGCCATGACCAACACCGACACCGCCGACGCGGCCGCCACCGTGGCACAGGTCGCCGCGCTCGCGCGCGCGGGGGCCGAGCTGGTGCGCCTCACGGTCAACAACGAAGAGGCCGCCGCGCAGGTGGCGCCGATCCGCGACGCGCTCGCGCGCCAGCAGGTGCACGTGCCGCTGGTGGGCGACTTCCATTTCAACGGCCACCGCCTGCTCGCGCAGTACCCCGACTGCGCGCAGGCGCTGGCCAAGTACCGCATCAACCCCGGCAACGTCGGGCGGGGCGACAAGCGCGACGCGCAGTTCTGCCAGCTCATCGAGATCGCCTGCCGCCACGGCAAGCCGGTGCGCATCGGCGTGAACTGGGGCAGCCTCGACCCCGCGCTGCTGGCGCGCCTGATGGACGCGAATGCGCAGGCGGCGCAGCCGCAGCCGGCCGACGAGGTGATGCGCCAGGCGCTCATCGTCTCGGCGCTGGAGAACGCCGCGCGCGCCGAAGACGTCGGCCTGCCGCCCGATCGCATCGTGCTGTCGGCCAAGGTGAGCCAGGGGCAGGACCTGATCGCCGTGTACCGCGAGCTCGCCGCGCGCTGCGACTATCCGCTGCACCTGGGCCTGACCGAAGCGGGCATGGGCTCCAAGGGCATCGTGGCCTCGGCCACCGCGATGGGCGTGCTGCTGCAACAGGGCATCGGCGACACCATCCGCGTGTCGCTCACGCCCGAGCCGAACGGTGACCGCACGCGCGAGGTGCTGGTGGCGCAGCAGATCCTGCAGTCGATGGGCCTGCGCGCCTTCACGCCCAGCGTGACCGCCTGCCCCGGCTGCGGGCGCACCACGAGCACCTTCTTCCAGTCGCTGGCCAGCCAGATCGAAGGCTGGCTGCACGCGCAGGCGCCGGCCTGGCGCGTGCGCTTTCCGGGCGTGGAAGACATGCACGTGGCCGTGATGGGCTGCGTGGTCAACGGCCCCGGCGAGAGCCGCCTCGCGCACCTGGGCATCTCGCTGCCGGGCTCGGGCGAGCAGCCGGTGGCGCCGGTGTACATCGACGGCGAACGCGCGCTGACGCTCAAGGGCGAGCACATCGCCGACGACTTCACGCGACTGGTCGAGACCTACGTGGCCGCGCGCTACGGCGCCGATGCCGAAGCGCGCGAGCGGCTCGGTGCGTGGATGAAGCCGTCTTCGCGCGAGCGCGTCGTGCCGATCGCTGCCGTCTGAAGGCATCGCCATGGCCACGCAACGCCTCACGCTGCTCGGTGCCACCGGGTCGATCGGCGACAGCACGCTCGACCTCGTCGCGCGCCACCCCGACCGCTTCACGGTGCATGCGCTGACGGCGCACCGCAACCTCGACAAGCTGTTCACGCATTGCGTCGCCTTCCGCCCCGAGGTCGCGGTCGTCGGCGATGCGCAAGACGCCATGCAGTTGCAGAACCGTCTGCGCGCGGCCGGCCTGCGCACCGAGGTCATGCACGGCCCGCAGGCGCTGTGCGAGGTCGCGCAGTCGGCGGGCTGCGACACGGTGGTGGCGGCCATCGTCGGCGCGGCGGGGTTGCTGTCGTCATTGGCGGCGGCGCGCGCGGGCAAGAAGATCCTGCTGGCGAACAAGGAGGCGCTCGTGATGTCCGGCGCGCTGTTCATGCGCGCGGTGGCCGCGCACGGCGCCACACTGCTGCCGCTGGACAGCGAGCACAACGCGATCTTCCAGTGCCTGGCGGGCGCACCGGCCGGCGGCGCGGGCGTGCAGCGGCTGGTGCTGACCGCGTCGGGCGGGCCATTTCTGCATCGGCCGCTCGAGGCGCTGGACCGGGTGACGCCCGACGAGGCCTGCGCGCATCCCACCTGGCGCATGGGCCGCAAGATCTCGGTCGACTCCGCGACGATGATGAACAAGGGCCTCGAGACCATCGAGGCGCGCTGGCTGTTCGCGATGCCGCCCGAGCGCATCGAGGTGGTGATCCACCCGCAGAGCGTGATCCATTCGATGGTGGCCTATGCCGACCAGTCGGTGCTGGCGCAGCTGGGCCGCCCCGACATGCGCACGCCGATCGCGCACGCGCTGGCCTGGCCCGAGCGCATCGACTCGGGCGTGGCGCCGCTGGACTTCCTGCAGCTCGCCCACCTGAGCTTCGCCGCGCCCGAGCTGAAGCGCTTTCCCTGCCTGCGCCTGGCGCTGGAGGTGCTGCGCGAGGGGTGCGCGGCCAGCGTGACGCTCAATGCGGCGAACGAAGTGGCGGTCGATGCCTTCCTGAACGGGCGCCTGCGCTACACCGACATCGCGCACGTGGTGGAAGACTGCCTGCAGCACTCACCCTCGTCCGCGCACGAGAGCCTGGACGACATCCTCGCGGCCGATGCGCATGCGCGCGTGCTGGCGGGTCAGGCGATCCAGCGTGCGGCGTTGCGGTCTGCATCGCCTGCGGTCGCGCTGTCCGCGTCGGTCACCTTGGACGAAGGCACGGGCGCGCGGCTGTAGCGCGACAGCCATTTGGCCGCCACGGCCAACGCCATCGGCGGCGGGGTTTCACGCACGGCGCGCGACGCGCCATGCGCCTCGTGCGCCGCGCCGCTCACCATGGCAGCGAGTAGGTCTTGGTGTTGGTGAAGCTCTTCATGGCCTCGAGCACGCCTTCCTTGTAGCCCAGGCCCGAGTCCTTGATGCCGCCGAAGGGCGTGAGCTCCAGGCGGTAACCCGGCACCTCGCGCACATTGACGCTGCCCACGTTCAGCTCGCGGATGAAGCGCGTGATGTAGTCCAGGCGGTTGGTGCAGATCGAGGACGACAAGCCGTAGGCCGTGCCGTTGGAGATGCGGATCGCCTCGTCGATGTTCCTGAAGCGGATGACGGGCGACACGGGGCCGAAGGTCTCGTGCTTGGCGACGGTCATCTCGGGGTCGACGTGGTCGAGCACCGTCGGCGAGTACAGCGCGCCGCGGCGTTCGTTGCCGTACAGCAGCTTGGCACCGGCGGCGATGGCTTCGTTCACGACAGCCTCGAACTGCTTGGCAGCCGCCTCGTCGATCACGGTGCCCATGTCGGTGTCCGGGTCCATCGGGTCGCCGTACTTCAGCGCGCGGGTCTTCTCGAACAGCAGTTCGACGAAACGATCTGCGACCGACTCGTGCACCAGCATGCGCTTCACCGCCGTGCAGCGCTGGCCCGAGTTCTTGTAAGACCCGTTGGCGGCCAGCGTCGCCGCCTCCTCGATGTCCGCGTCTTCCATCACGATGATCGGGTCATTGCCGCCCAGCTCCAGAATCTGGCGCTTGTAGGTGGCCTTGCCCGCGATGTACTTGCCGATGGGCACGCCGCCGGTGAAGGTGACGAGGTCGACGTCGGCGTTGGTCAGCAGTTCGTCGGCGATCTCTTTCGGATCGCCCGTGAGCACCGACAGCATCTGCGGCGGCAGGCCGGCTTCGTACAGGATGTCGGCCAGCAGGAAGGCCGTGAGCGGTGTCTTCTCGCTGGGTTTCAACACGATGCGGTTGTTGGTCGCAATGGCCGGCGCCACCTTGTGGATCACCTGGTTCAGCGGATGGTTGAACGGCGTGATGGCGGTGATGGCGCCCAAGAGCGGCTCGCGCATCGTGTAGACCTTGCGACTCTTGCCGTGGTGCGTGAGGTCGCAGGAGAAGACCTGGCCGTCGTCCACCAGCGCCTGGTTGGCGGCGAACAGCAGCACGTCGGAGGCGCGGCCCACTTCGTACAGCGAGTCCTTGCGCGACAGGCCCGATTCGAGCGTGATGGTGCGCGACATCTCGTCCAGGCGAGAGGCGATGATCTCGCCGGCGCGCATGAGGATCTTGTAGCGCTCGTAGCGCGTGAGCGTGGGCTTGTAGTCGCGGGCGATGCGCAGGGCGTTGCGCACGTCGTCCAGCGTGGCCTTGGGCACGGTGGCGATCACCTCGCCGGTGTACGGGTAGGTGACCTCGATGGTGCGGTCGCGGTGGACTTTCTCGCCGGCGATGCGCAGGGCCTCGCGGTACACGGTGCCGGGCTTCAAAGCGGCGTGGTCAGACTTGCTCATGGAATGCTCCGTCAAATAAGTTCAGGCGACGGCCACCAGCGGGCCTTGGGCGTGGTTCAGTGCGAGGTCGAGTGCGTCGAAGTTGCGCAGCCGGCGCGTGCTCGCCACGCCCGCGACGGGGCGGTTGCAGATCAAGGGCACCTTCTGCTCCGACACACCCCCGTGCGAACGCAGCGGCACTTCGAGCGCCGTGAGGTCGTGGCGCGTGGCCGAGGTGCCGATGACGGTGCTCTGCTCGCTCACCACCACGATGTCGCCGATGCGGTCGGGTGGCAGCTCGAAGCGCTGCGCGGCCTCCTTGCGAGAGAGCACGAGTTGCATGCCGGGGATGCGCTGGATGCGGTCGATCCAGCCGGGCACCTCGTTCTCGTTCGGCACATACACGGTGGCGAACGAGCCGAGCGCGCCGTGGTGCACCACGTACGGATCGGTGATCGGCAGGATCACGCGCGCGCGGTCCGGGCCGTACCAGCCGTCGAGCACGTCCTGCAGGTAGATGACGTTCGGCGAACCGTCGGCACCATGCTTGTCGTTCATGCCGTGGTCGGCCGTGAGCACGATGGTGGCGCCCAATGCATCGAGCTGCGCGAGGTAGCCGTCCATCATCTTGTAGAAGGCATTCGCGGCGGGGCTTCCCGGCGCGGCCTTGTGCTGCACGTAGTCGGTGGTCGACAGGTACATCAGGTCGGGGCGGCGCGATTCCATGAGCTTCACGCCGGCGGCGAACACGAACTCCGACAGCTCCGCGCTGTACACCGAGGGCACCGGCATGCCGACCATGTCGAGCACGTTGTCGATGCCGTTCTCTTCCATCGTCACCTGGTCCGACTTCTCGGACGAGAAGCAGATGCCCTTCATCTTGTGCCCCAGCAGCTTGCGCAGCTTGTCTTTCGCCGTGACCACCGCGAGCTTGGCGCCGGCATCGGCAAACGCGGCCAGCACGGTGCCGGCGCGCAGGTACTTGGGGTCGTTCATCATCACTTCCTGGCCCAGCTCGCGGTCGAAGAAGTAGTTGCCGCAGATGCCGTGCACGGCCGGCGGCGCGCCGGTCACGATCGACAGGTTGTTGGGGTTGGTGAACGAGGGCACGACGCAATCGGCCAGCAGGTCGGCGCCGCCTTTGCGCATGGCCTCGAGGTACGGGGCCACGCCGGCGGCAATGGCCGCGTCGAGGTACGCGGGCTCGCAGCCGTCGACGCAGACGACGACCACCGGGCGGACCATCCAGCGGTAGCTGCGGCCGTTCACTTCGAGTCGATCGGATTTCATGAAGAGATGCTCCTTGGCAAGTTGGGTGTGTCGGTGCGCGGGCTTCAGCGGCGGATGAACAGCGCGATGAAGGCACTGATGAGGCAGCTGGCCGCGACGATGGGGAACACCACCGAGGTGCTGCCCGAGTGGTCCAGCATCCGGCCGATCAGCGGTTCGCCCAGGCCGGCCAGCAGGTACGAGAAGAAGTTCATGACACCGGTGGCGGTGCCGGCGCGCTTGGCGCCCACGAGGTCGGGGCACAGGGCCCAGAACGACGAGGCCGGGCCGTAGACGAAGAAGCCCGCCAGGAACAGCAGCCCCAGGCCGAGGATGCTGGTGGGCAGCAGGTACATGCCCATCGAGGCGATGGCGCCCAGCAGCATGTACAGCACGATGGCCTTGTAGCGCTTGGAGCCGAACACCTTGTCGGAGATCCAGCCGTTGGTGAGCGCGCCGAAGGCCATGCCCACGGGCAGCGCCACCGAGATCCAGGCCGGGTCGATCATGCCGTCGGCGGCCTTGGCCCAGTCCTTGCCCAGGAAGTGCACGGGCACCCAGACGATGAGGCCGTAGCGTGCGGCATTCTGGAAGCCGATGGCCAGCGCGGCGATCATCAGCTTGGGGTTGCTGAGCACGGCCTTGTAGCGCGACCAGGAGCTTTCCTGCGGCTCGCCGTCGGCCACGCCGGCCTTCTCGGCTTCCTGCGGGTTGTTGTTGGCCACGCCGGTGTCGGGCGACTTGAAGCCCAGGTCTTCCGGCCGCTCACGGGCGATCAGATAGAAGGCAATGCCGCCCACCAGCATCAGCAGCACGGGGAGCCGGAAGATCCAGCGCCAATCCAGGTGCAGCACGTTGACGACGATGATCGAGGTCACGAACGACAGCACCGAGGCGCAGCCGGCGGCGAACACATAGAAGCCGTAGACCTTGCCGCGCTCGCCCGCGCCCCACCAGTTCGACAGCAGCCGGCTGCCAGGCGCCCAGCCCAGGGCCTGGAAGTAGCCGTTGATGCCCCACGGAATGGCCAGGCTCTTGAAGCCGACCGCGAAGCTCACGACCCAGTTGGCGGCGCACGAGAGGATGGCGCCGGCGGTCATCACGCGGCGTCCGCCGAACTTGTCGCCCAGGTTGCCGTTGATGGCCTGCCCGACGGCATAGCACCACAGCAGCGAGGTCGAGGCCCAGCCGAGCATTTCCTTGGAGAGGCCGAACTCCTTCTGGATGCCGGGGATGGCGAAGCCGAAGGTCTGGCGCCCCGTGTAGAAGAAGAAGTAGCAGAACATGGCCGCCAGCAGCATCCGCCACTGCGCCTTGCGGAACGAATTGTCGAGGGGGCGGGCGTAGGTGCCCGCCTGCAGGATGGGATTGGCCGCTTGCATGGTATGTCTCCTTGTCTTGACGGGCGTGGGGCCCGTGGGGCCGGCTCGATGGCCGGCATGCTGTCTGTCTCGTCTGGCTGTCTCTGTCTTGTCTCGCTGCGCAGTCCCTGCCTGTCAGGCCAACGCCGCCGCGCCGATGAAGTTCTTGCCGCGCGCCCCGTCCATGGCGCGCGCGATCATGGCCGCCGCTTCGCTGTCCGCCACGCCATAGTCGGCAAACTCGGTCTTCACGCCAAGCCCCTGCAGGAAAGCCCGCAGTCGCTGCGTGGCGGTCGCCAGGTCGGCGCCGAACAGCAGCTGCAGCGTCCGGTCGCGGTCGGGCGAGCGGGCCCAGGCTTTCTCCAGCACGAGGGGCAGCGTGAACGAGCACGCGATGCCGTGGGCCAGGCCGTGGCGCAGCGTCATCTCGTAGGAGATGGAATGCGCCAGCGCCGTCTTGGTGTTGGAAAACGCCATGCCGGCCTTCAGCGCGGCCAGCGCCATGCGCTCGCGCAGGTCGAGGTTGCCCAGGTCTTTGAGCAGCGCCGGCAGGCAGTCGAAGATGTCGCGCACGGCCGAGACGGCGAAGGTGTCGGAGACCGGGTTGGCGTTGACGTTCCAGATGGCTTCGAGTGCATGCGACAGCGCATCGAGCCCCGTCGAGACGGTGGTGCCCGCCGGCACCGAGAGCATGAGCTCGGGGTCGACGATGGCGGCCTCGGGCCAGGTGGCGTCCAGGTGCAGCGAGTATTTCTTCTGGTTGCCGGCGTCCCAGATGGTGGCCCAGGGAGTCACCTCGCTGCCGGTGCCGGCGGTGGTCGGCACGGCGATCAGCGGCTTGACGCTGGCAGGCACGAAGGGCTTGCCGGTAGCCAGCAGCGCAACGAGTTCGTCGAACTGCCCGTTGGCCGTGCCCACCATCAGGGCCTTGGCCGTGTCGATGGCGCTGCCGCCGCCCACCGCCACGATGGCGTCGCAGGGCGCGTCCGATTGCCAGAAGGTGTTGTACAGGTCGCGCAGGTGGGCGACGTCGGGGTTGGGACGCACGTCGTCGATCACGGTGACGAGCGCGTCGCCCAGCAGCGCCTGCAGGCGATCGACCAGGCCGAGACCGCGGGCCTCGGGGAAGGTGACGAGCGCGACGCGGCGCCCCGCCAGGAGCGCGGGCAGCCGAGCGAGGCTGCCTCGCCCGGAATGAATGGACACGGGGTTGCGGTAGGCGTGGGGCATGTTTTTTGTCTCCGGTTTCTGTCTGGGCCGCAGTGTCGAAGCGGCGCACCGGGGCGTCCAATCGCATTTCGCGCGTGCACTCGGTCCAAAACCGATGGATGCCTTCGGGAAAGCCTGCATAGGCGCCGGCGCCGCATCTGAGGGAGGCTCGGCGCACGCCCCTCACGATCGCCTCATGTTTCACCAGTACTACAAGTGGATCCGCTGCTTCCACGCCGTCGCCAAGACCGGCGGCTTCACCACGGCCGCGCGCTACCTGCACATCGGCCAGCCCACCGTGACCGACCAGGTCAAGGCGCTGGAAGAGCGCTTCAACGTCGAGCTGTTCCTGCGCAGCGGGCGCGCCGTGCGGCTCACGGCCGCGGGCGAGCAGCTGTATGCGATCACGCAGGGCCTGTTCGGGCAGGAGGAAGAGGCGATGCAGTTCCTGCAGCGCGCTCACAAGCTGCGCACGGGGCTGGTGCGCGTGGGCGCGGTGTCGCCGCCCATCGCGCTGGAGCTGGCGCGCAGCTTCAAGCGCAGCCACGCCGGGCTCGACCTGACGGTGTCGATCGGCTCCGAAGCCTCGACGCTCGGCGGGCTGCAGGACTTCGACATCGACGTGGGCATCCTCGTGGAGCCGCCCGAGATCGAAGGCCTGCACCAGGTGCCTTACCGCGTGGAGCGCATCGTGGCCGTGGTGCCCGCGAAGCACCCGTGGGCCAAGAAGCGCACCATCGCCACGCGGGACATCGCGGGCGAGCCGGTGATCCTGCGCGAGCCCGGCTCCAAGACGCGCCACCGCGTGGAGCGCGCCTGCGCGCAGCAGGGCGTACAGATGAATTGCGTGATGGAGATCAACAGCCGCGAGGCCATCCTGCACGCCGTGGCCAACGGCATGGGCGTGGGCTTCGTGACGCAGATCGAGTGCATTCCGCTGCCCGGCCTGAAGATGGTGGAGATCGACGACGCCGAGCTCTCGATCAGCTACTCGCTGTGCTGTCTGGCGGTGCGCAAGGACCGGCCGCTGATCCGCGCGCTGTTCGAGGTGGCGCAGCAGGGCGACGACACGGCGGACTGAGCAGGGTTTCGTCGCGGGCGGCACACCCCGCGGCGGGCTTCTTCGCTATCCTGCCGTCTGGCCCCAGACGAAGGATCGACCTTGAACTTGCACCCCGCCCTCCAGGACGCCGCCGCGCGCGACTTCGGCACCCTTGCCGACCTGGTCCGCCTCCACGCCCAGCACACCCCCGAGCGCCCCGCGCTGGCCGACGCCCAGCAGACGCTGGACTACCGCGCGCTCGACGCGCTCATGGACCGCATCGCCGCCGCCCTGCAGCGCGACGGCCTGCGCGCCGGCGACGCCATCGCCGTCTGCGCCGCCTCGTCGGTGCCCTACGCCGCCGTGTTCCTGGGCGCGCTGCGCGCGGGCGTCGCGGTGGCCCCGCTGGCCCCCGGCTCGGCGCCCGCCAGCCTGGCGCGCATGATCACCGACGCCGACGCGCGCCTGCTGTTCACCGACGCCTCGGCCGCCGAGGTGGTGGGCGCCGCGCAGGCCACGGGCCTGCCGCACATCGCGCTCGACGGCTCCAACGTCGGCCGCGCGCTCGACGACTGGCTCGCGGCGCCCGGCGCGAAGCCGGAACCCGTCGAGGTGCAACCCGACTGGGCCTTCAACATCATCTATTCGTCGGGCACCACCGGCGAGCCCAAGGGCATCGTGCAGGGCCACGGCATGCGCTGGTCGCACATCCAGCGCGGCGCCAAGTACGAGTACGGGCCCGAGACGGTCACGCTGCTGTCGACGCCGCTGTACTCCAACACCACGCTGGTGGTGTTCTTCCCCACCCTCGCCTTTGGCGGCTGCGTGGTGCTGATGCCCAAGTTCGACGCGCTGGGCTACCTGCAGCTGGCCGTGCAGCACCGCGTGACGCACACCATGCTCGTGCCGGTGCAGTACCAGCGCCTGATGGCGCACCCGCGCTTCGACGCGCACGACCTCTCGACCTTCCGCCACAAGTTCAGCACCAGCGCGCCCTTCAACGCGGCGCTCAAGGCCGACGTGCTCAAGCGCTGGCCGGGCGGGCTGGTCGAGTTCTACGGCATGACCGAGGGCGGCGGCACCTGCATCCTGGAGGCGCACCTGAATCCGACCAAGCTGCACACCGTGGGCCAGCCCGCGCCGGGCAGCGACATCCGACTGATCGACGAGGAAGGCAACGAGCTGCCGCGCGGCGACACCGAGGTGGCCGGCGAGGTGGTGGGCCATTCGGCCGGCATGATGACCGGCTACCACCGCCAGCCCGCGAAGACGCGCGAGGCCGAGTGGTTCGACGCCACCGGCAAGCGCTTCATCCGCACCGGCGACGTGGGCCGCTTCGACGCCGACGGCTTCCTCACGCTGTTCGACCGCAAGAAGGACATGATCATCAGCGGCGGCTTCAACATCTACCCCAGCGACCTCGAAGGCGTGCTGCGCGGCCATGCGGCGGTGGCCGACGTGGCGGTGGTCGGCATTCCGTCCGAGCAGTGGGGCGAGACGCCCGCGGCCTTCGTGGTGCGCCGCGAGGGCGACGCCACCACCGAAGAGGCGCTGCTGCAGTGGGCCAACGCGCAGGTCGGCAAGACCCAGCGGCTGGCGCGCCTGCGCTTCATCGACGAGTTGCCGCGCAGCGCGATCGGCAAGGTGCTCAAGCGCGAGCTGCGCGACCTGAGCGCCTGATCGAGTGAGCGCCTCCCCGACTGCTGACACCGCCGCCCCGCCCGAACACGGCGGAGGCAACGGCCTGCTGTGGGTGCTCGTGGCCGTCGCGGTCGTGTTCGCCTTCGTGCGCCCGCGCGCGCCGATGGACTGGCTGCGGCTGGTCGACTGGCAGACCG
Source organism: Variovorax boronicumulans (assembly GCF_009811375.1). Classification (NCBI taxonomy): domain Bacteria; kingdom Pseudomonadati; phylum Pseudomonadota; class Betaproteobacteria; order Burkholderiales; family Comamonadaceae; genus Variovorax; species Variovorax boronicumulans. Next base: position 35,128 of record NZ_BKDH01000007.1, on the reverse strand, counting down.
TGGGCGCGCTGGCGGGCCTGCTGGCCATCACGCAGGGCGTGGAGAAGAGCGGCATGCTGCAGGCCGCCGCGCGGCGCCTGCTGGCGCACACGCACAGCCAGCGCGGCCTGGCGATGGCGCTCACGGCCACGGCCGCGCTGCTGTCGGCGCTGGTGACCAACGACGTGAGCCTGTTCCTGCTGGTGCCGCTCACGCGCGTGCTGGCCGTGCAGGCGCACCTGCCGCTGGCGCGGCTGGTGGTGCTGCAGGCGCTGGCCGTGAACGCCGGCTCGGCGCTCACGCCCATCGGCAACCCGCAGAACCTGTACCTGTGGCACCGCTCGGGCGAGAGCTTCTTCGGCTTCATGGCCATGATGGGCCCGACCGTGGCGATCATGCTGTTCTGGCTCTTCGTGGCCGTGTGGTGGCTGGTGCCGCGCACGCCGATCGCGCTGCGCGAGGAGACCGAGACCGCGCCCGTGCAGCCGCGCCTGCTGGCGCTCGCCGGCGTGCTGTTCGTCGGCTTCGTGGTCGCGCTCGACCGCCACTGGCTGCTGCCCGGCCTGGGCGCGGTGTTCGGCGTGCTGCTGCTCACCTACCCGCGCGTGCTGCGCGGCATCGACTGGGCCTTGCTGGCGATCATTGCGCTGATGTTCGTCGACCTGCGCCAGGCCGCCGAGCTGCCCGCCGTGGCGGCGCTGCTGGGCCACTGGCCCATCGGCGAGGGCTGGCGCGCCTACCTGGCGGCCATTGCGGCCTCGCAGGTCATCAGCAACGTGCCGGCGGCGATCCTGCTCGACCGCTACGTGCACGACCTGCCCGCGCTGGCGGCCGGCGTGAGCGTGGGCGGCTTCGGCTGCGTGCTGGGCTCGCTGGCCAACCTGATCGCGCTGCGGCTGGCCAAGCTGCCGCACGGGCTGCGCGAGTTCCACCGCATCAGCATTCCGTTCTTGCTGGTGTGCGCGGCCTCGGCGCTGCTGCTGCGGCTGGGGTGATGACAGGCGGCAGGGCGGCGCGGACAATCGCTCCCGCCATGCACACGCCCGCCCCCGTCCTCTCGCTGCGCGACTACACCCCATCGCGCGGCAGCCATGCGCACGACCACTTCCAGGTGCTGCTCGGGCTCGACGGCGTGCTCGAGATCGAAGTCGAAGGCCGCGGCTCGGGCATCGGCACGGGCCAGGCCCAGGTGGTCGCGCCCGGCGACCGACACGACTTCGAGGCCCGGCGCGGCGGCAGCGTCTGCCTCGTGCTCGACACCCCGCACGCCCCGTGGGCGCGTTGCGTCGAACAGCCGCCGGCCGATGCGCCCCGGCTGCACGCGCTGGCCCGCTACCTTGCGCACTGCCTGCAGCAACCGCAGCACGCGGCGCTCGCCCTGCAGCACGGCCCGGCCCTGCTGCTCGAGGCCTGGGGCGCCGCGCCTTCGGTCGCCGACACGCGCCGCCGCCGCATCGACTGGCCGGCCCTCGCGGCCTGGGCGCAGGCGAACTGGCACCGGCCGCTGGGCGTCGCCGACCTGGCCGAGGTCGCCTGCCTGAGCCCCAGCCAGTTCGCGCAGCGCTGCCGTGAAGAGCAGGGCCAGAGCGCGATGCTCTGGCTGCGCACGCTGCGGCTGGCCCATGCGCGCGAACTGCGGCTCGAAGGCCTGAGCGTGGCCGAGACGGCGCGCCGCACGGGCTACCGGTCGCCGTCGGCGCTCACGGCCGCGCTGCGCCGCTGACACCGTCGTTGCGCGACGACGCACCGTCGGGCCGCGACGAGCGCCGCGCGTAGCCTCGGCGTCCATGCCCGCCACCTTCTACGCCCTGCTCGCCATCGCGCTGTGGGCCACGCTCGCCACCTTCGGCACCGCGCTGTCGCACCTGCCGCCCTTCCTGCTGACTGGGCTGGCGCTGATCGTCGGCAGCGTGCCGAGCTGGCCGCTGGTGCTGCGCGACCGCCGCGCCTGGCGCGTGCCGCCGCGCACGCTGGCGCTCGGGGTGTACGGGCTCTTCGGCTTTCACTTTCTGCTGTTCATCGCGCTGCGACATGCGCCGCCGGTCGAGGCCAACCTCGTGAACTACCTCTGGCCGCTGCTGATGGTGGTGCTGGCGCCGGTGCTGCTGCCGGGCGTGTCGCTGCGCCCGCTGCACGTGGTGGCGGCGCTGCTGGGCTTTGCGGGCGCGGCCATCGCGATCCTCGGCGCGCGCGGCGGCAGTGCGGCGCTTTCCGGCGCGCCCGCCACGTACTTGGGCTTCCTGCCGGCGGCCGGCTCGGCCTTCATCTGGGCCAGCTATTCGCTGTGGACGCAGCGTGTCACGCCCTTCCCGACCTCGGCCATCGGCCTGTTCGGGCTGGTGTCGGGCGCGCTCTCGCTGGCCTGCCATGCGCTGCTGGAGCCGGCGGTGGCGCTGTCGGCCAAGGACGGCCTGCTGGTCGCGCTGTGCGGCCTGGGCCCGCTGGGCGCAGCTTTCTTCGTGTGGGACATGGCGCTCAAGCGCGGCGACGCGCGGCAGATCGGCATCCTGAGCTACCTCACGCCGCTGGCCTCCACCGCGCTGCTGCTGGCCGTGACCGGCCGGGCGCTCACGGCCAGCATCGCGCTGGCGGCGGCGCTGATCATCTCGGCCGCCGTGATGGGCACGCGTGCGAAATGAGACAAATCAGGGCGATGCCCGACAGAGCTTGTCGTTTTTTGTGGCTAGAGTGGAGGCTCAGGAAAAAGGAGTCACCCCCATGGATCAGAAGAACAACAAGACCGAGGATTTCGAGATCACGCCCAAGCTGGTGTTCGACATGAACCTGGCGCTGTACCTCGACCTGGTGGCCGCGCTGGAGGGCGCGGGCGCCGTCACCTACCGGCAGATGGCGGCGCGGGTCCTGAACATCAGCATGGACGCCCGCACCGACGGCGACACCAACCTGTCGACCGTGCTCGAAGGCATCGCCCAGGGCTTCGCCGGCCACGGCGACGGCCTCTCGATCGAACTGCTGAAGGCCGCGCGCGGGCTGCGCGAGGACGATGCGATGGGCGACATTCCGATGCGGCCCACCGACGATTGAGGTTCGGGGCGCCGCGGCGCCCCTTTGGTTATTCCTCGGCGACCTGCAACACCAGCTTGCCGAAGTTCTCCCCAGCGAACAGCTTGTTCAGCGACTCGGGGAAGGTGTCGAGGCCCTTCACGACGTCTTCCTTGCTCTTCATGCGGCCGTCCTTCAGGTAGCCGGCCATCTCGGCGATCGCGATCGGGTAACGGTCGGCGTAGTCGAACACCACGATGCCTTCCATGCGCGCGCGGTTCACGAGCAGGCTCAGGTAGTTCTTCGGGCCGGCGGCCGGCATGCTGTTGGCGTTGTTGTACTGGCTGATGGCGCCGCAGATGATCACGCGGGCCTTGCGCGCCAGGCGTGCCAGCACCGCATCCAGAATCTCGCCGCCGACGTTGTCGAAGTAGATGTCCACGCCCTTCGGGCAGTGGGTTTTCAGGCCTTCGCGCACCGCGCCCGCGCCGGCCTTGTAGTCGATGCAGGCGTCGAAGCCCAGCTCTTTCACCACCCACTCGCACTTGGCGGCGCCGCCGGCGATGCCGACCACGCGGCAGCCCTTGATCTTGGCCAGCTGGCCCACGGTCTGGCCCACGGCGCCGGCCGCGCCGGAAACGACCACCGTTTCGCCTGCCTGGGGCATGCCCACGTCCATCAGGCCGAAGTAGCCGGTCATGCCGGGCATGCCCAGCACGTTGAGCCACTGGGTGATGGTGCCCACGCGCAGGTCGACCTTCACGAGGCCGTTGCGCTTGATCTGGTCTTGCGGGATCAGCATGTATTCCTGCACGCCGAGCGTGCCGTACACGGTGTCGCCCACGGCGAACTGCGGGTTCTTCGAGGCCACCACGCGGCCGATGCCGCCGGCGCGCATCACCTCGTCGATGGCCACGGGCGGGATGTAGCTCTTGGCGTCGTTGAGCCAGCCGCGCATGGCGGGGTCGAGCGACAGCGACAGCGTCTTGACCAGCACGCCGCCCTCGTCGGGCTGGGCCACGGGCTCGGTGCTGAAGCGCCAGTGCTCGCGCGTGGCCGTGCCCTCGGGGCGCTTGGCAAGACGGACCTGGTGGTTGGTGAGGGCGCTGCTCATGGTGTCTCCTTGATGGGTGAATGTGCCGGGCATCGGCGACGCAGCCGCATCGTAGTCGCGGGCCAAGACCCCGCGCGTAGCGCAGGCGACAGCCCGCGCGCGCCCTCCGGGCACCCTGCTATGGAAGCAGGAGCAGCCCGTACGCCGCCGCCGTGGCGACGCCCAGCACGGAGGCCACGGCGCCGACGCGCCGCGCCCAGCCGGGCCGGTAGCTCACGAGGCCGACCACCACGAGCGCGGCGGCCGTGAGCGCGCCCAGCCACAGCACCCAGCCCATGGCGGGCCCGCGCAGCCGGAGTGCTGCGACCAGCGAGAGGAGAAGCAGCGCCGCACCACCCAGCTGCTGCCAGGGCCGCGACGGCCCCGGCGTGCGGCCGCGCCCGTGGGCGTCTTCGTAATGCCGGTCCATCGCCAGGCTCAGCGTGACGAAGCCGCCGAGCGCCGACGCGAACAGGGCGCACACCAGCGCGAAGGTGCTCATGGGCAGCACCCCCGCGCCGGAAGCCCCGCCCTCACCGGACGACGAAGCTCAGCGTGGCGACGTGGCGCGTCTGCGTGTAGGGCTTGCCGTCCCAGCTGCCCTTGCCGCCCTTGTCGGTGTGGTTCACCTCGACCACGTACTGGCCGGGCCAGGGCGTCTGCAGCGTGACCTGGCCGGCGTCGTCGGTGGTGAACTTCTTCTCCCACTTGGGCGGGCCGAACACGACCACCTCGGCCTTGGGCAGCGGCTTGCCCGCGAGCAGCAGCGTGAAGCTGTTGCTGTTGGCGGCCTGCGGCACGAGCTCGAGCGTGTGGCGCGCGACGGTTTCGGTGCGGCCGGTGCGTGCCTGGTACAGGCTCGCCACGCCCTTGTCGCTGACGTAGGCACCCACGAGCCGCGCGTCGCCGCTGGCGTCGGCCTTGACCACGAAATGGTCGGCATGGCGCGTGGCCGGCGTCTGCTTGCCGTCGGCGGCGATGCCGCGCGGCGCGCTGACCAGCTTCAGGTGACCGGCCTCGGTCTCGCGCAGGTCGTCGGCCCATTCGCCGAAGTAGGCCTTGGCCTCGCCGCCCGCGGCGGGTTCGAGCCAGACGAAGTGGGCGTGCGCGGCGCCCGAGAAAACGAACGCGGCCGCCGCGAGGGTGGCAAGGGAGAACAGGGGTTTCTTCATGGTCGATGCTCCAGGTAGTGATGGCATGGTTGAGACGGAATGGAAGGCGGCTTGTTCAGAACTTGGCGCGCAGGGTCAGGCTCACGTTGCGCGGCTCGCCCCAGAACACGCTGTCGTAGAAGCCCACGTTGCGGTAGTACTTCTTGTCGAAGACGTTGCGGATGTTCAGCTGCGCCGTGACGTTCTTGTTGATCTCGTAGCTGGCCATGAGGCTGAACACCGCGTACGCCTTCTGCGAGATGCGCGGCAGCGGGTCCTTCATGCTGAACAGCGGCGGCTGGCCATACCACGACTCGCCGTAGATGCCGCTTTGCGCCGTCATGTCGCCGCCGACCTTCAGGCCGCGCCAGGCGCCACTGAAGCGGTAGGCGGTCGACAGGCGCAGCAGGTGCTTGGGCTGGTTGGGCACGGCACGCGCGCCCTTGGCGGTCTTGGCATCGAGATACGTGTAGCCGGCGGCCACGTTCCAGTCGGGCGTGATCTGGCCCGACACGTCGAACTCGAGGCCGCGCGCGGTCACGCCGTCGCCGCTGGCCACGTAGGCCTGGCCGCCGTCGGGCAGCCGGAAGCCCGCGGGCACGCTGCGGTCGAGCTCGGCCAGGTTCTTCTTCTTGACCTGGAACACGGCCGCCGACGCATTGAGCGCACCGCCGAAGTACTCGCCCTTCACCCCCAGCTCGGCGCTGGTGCCGGTCTCGGGTGCAAGGTACTGGTCGTTGCGATCCTTCGAGCTTTGCGGGTTGAACAGCGTGGTGTAGCTGGCATACAGCGAGTGGCGCTTGTCCAGGTCGTAGACCAGGCCGACATACGGCGTGACCTCGTCCTTCGCTTCCGACTTGCCCGTGGTGCGCGTGTACTGCAACGCCGTGTTGTAGGCGTGCGTGTATCTGCGGTAGTTGCTCACGCGCGCGCCGACGATCACGCTCAGCGGGTCGGTGATGCTGAAGCGGCCCGCCACGTAGCCGCCGTTGAGCTGCGTGAAGCCCACGGTCTTGGAGCCGTCGGCCAGGAAGATCGGGCGCGGGATGTTGCCGGTCCACGTGCGGTAGTCGGGAATCGACGCCGAATACGGCACGATCGAGCGGCCACCCGGCGACGTGTAGGTCTGGTTGCCGCCGTTCCATCCGGCGATGAAGGTGTGACGCCGCCCGAACAGGTTGAAGGGGCCGGTGGCATAGAGGTCGAAGTTGTCGTTGACGTACTTGCCTTCGCCGTAGTTGCCGGTCCACAGCGACATGCCCTGGCCCGTGAAGCGGTTGGGGTAGCCGGCGCCGCCGTAGGCCACGGTGGTGTTGTTGGCGCTGGTGGTGCGCGCATAGCCCAGGTGCACCTTCCAGTCGTTGTCGAAGCGGTGCTGCAGCGAGACGAAGGTCGTGTGCTGCTTGTTGGCCCAGGTGCTCCAGGGCGTGCTCAGGCTGGTGTTGCGCGGCAGGTTGGCGAGCGAACCGTCGTGGTTCCAGTACGGAATGGCGCCCCAGGTCGCGCCCGTGGGCTTGTTGTCCTGGAAGTCGATGCCGGCGGTGAGCAAGGTGGAGCGCGTGAGGTCGGCCTCGACGATCACCATGCCCACGGTTTTTCGCTCGTGGTACATGTCCATGTGCGAGTCGCGGTCCTGCCAGGCCAGCGCGGTGCGCGCGCGGATGCGGCCGTCGGCGGTGAGCGGCACCGACAGGTCGACCTCGGCGCGCTTGTGGTTCCAGCGCCCGTAGCTGAGCGAGGCGCTGCCCTGGAACTCGCGCGTGGGGCGCTTGCGCACCGAGTTGATGGTGGCCGACGGATCGCCCGTGCCGCCCATGAGGCCGGTGGCGCCGCGGATGACCTCGATGCGGTCGTACAGCACGGTGTCGGACAGCGGCGCATTCGGGCCGCGCGGCATGCCGTCGATCTGGAAGTTGTTGATCGAGAAACCGCGCGCCGAGTAGTTCACGCGCTCGCTGTCGGCCTGCCCGACCATGATGCCGGTGGTCTGGCCCAGCACGTCGTCGATGCGGGCGCTGCCCAGGTCGTCCATGCGCTCGCGCGTGATCACGGTCACCGACTGCGGCGTCTCGCGGATCGACAGGTCCATGCGGGTCGCGGTGGAGGCCTGCTCGGCGGTGTAGGAGCGGCTGCCCTCGGTGCGGCCGCTGCGGTCGCCCGAGACGGTGACCTCGGACAGCGCCGCGCCGCTGGCGGCGGGCTGTTGTTGCGCGCCGGCTGCGCCGCACAGGAGCAGGGCGACGAGGGCCACGGGAGACCGCCGGAAGCGGGCGCGTGAAAACGAATGCTGGTTCATGGCATGAAGAAAGGGGGCGGCCCGACCCGTGAGATCGGCAACGCCCGTTGGCAGAAGATGGCTAGCGACGCACCCGGCCGCGAAGGGACCGGCAGCGACCTGGCTGCGGAGAAAAAACGCGGTGCGTCAGTAGGTGCCGCGCAAGGTCACGAGCAGGTGGCGCGGGGCGCCGTAGAAGCTGCTGCTGGTGCTGGTGCGGTAGCGCGTGTCGAAGACGTTGTTCAGCGCCACCGACACGGCGAGGTGCTTGTTGATGGGGTAGCGCGCCATGAGGTCGAGCGTGGTGTAGGCCCGCTGCGTGAAGCGCGCGTGGCCCGAGGGACCGAGGCCGGTGCTGTAGGTGTCGCTCTGCCAGTTCAGGCCACCGCCCACCGTGAGGCCGTTGCCGATGCCGGCGATGCGGTAGCTGGTGAAGAGCTTCAGCAGGTTTTTCGGCACCTGCGTGTTCAGGCGCTGGCCGGCCGCGTCGCGTGCCACGCTGTGCGCAAAGCCGCCGCCGACCTGCCAGCCGGGCAGCAGCTCGCCGGCCACTTCGAATTCGTAGCCGCGCGTGGTCGTGCCCTTGGCGGCGCGGTAGGCGGCCGAGCCGTCGGGCGCGAATTCGTTGTCCAGGCGCACGGCGAGGTTGTCCTGCTTCACCTGGAACACGGCGGCGCTGAGGTTGAGCCGGTCGTTGTGGAAGGCGCCCTTCACGCCCGCTTCGTAGGCGTGCCCTTCGAGCGGGTCGAGGTAGGTGCCGCTGCGGTCCTTGCTGGCCTGCGGCTTGAAGATGCTGGTGTAGCTGGCGTAGGCCGACCAGTGCCTGTCGAGGTCGACCACCACGCCCGCGTACGGCGTGACGACGCCCTTCTCGCTGCGCGTGGTGAGGGTGGCGGCGCGCTGCAAGGGGACGGTGCGCGTCACGTCCTTCCAGTCGCTCGCGCGTGCGCCGACGATCACCGAGAGCGCATCGGTCGGCCGCAGCCGCACCGTGGCATAGGCGCCCGACTGGCGCGTGGCGGTTTCCTGGCGGCCGGTCACGGGCTGCTGCGGCTGGGCGGGCAGGTCGCCGGTCCAGCTGTTGAAGTTCGCGATCCACGGATCGAAGCCCGCCACGTTCCAGCCCGCGTACAGCGGCGCGTCGCTGTGCGTGCGCGAGGCGTTGTAGCCCAGCACCAGTTCGTGGCGCCGGCCGAAGAGTTCGAAGGGGCCGCTGGCGTACAGGTCGAATGCGTTCTGCACCGGCACCGCGTTCCAGCGGTTCGTCCACAGGCCGAGCCCCGCACCCGTGGCGCGGTTCATGTAGCCGCGCAGCGCGTAGCCGATGACGTCGTCGTAGGCGCGGCGCGAGCGGTTGAAGGCGGCGTGCACGGCCCAGCCGTTGTCGAAGCGGTGGTCGAGCGCGGCGAAGTACTGGCGCTGGTCCTGGTACGAACGGGCCCAGCGCGCGGCAGCGCTGCGCGAGCGGCCGTAGGTGGCCTCGCTGCCGTCGCTGAAATGCAGCGGCAGGCCGGCGCGCGCCACACCGTCGTTGTCGTGCCGCTGCAGCTCGAAGCCGGCGCTCAGGCGCGTGCTGCGCGCGAGGTCGGCTTCGACGATGCCGTAGAACAGACGCTTCTTTTCGTGATGGCGCTCGATCCACGAGTCGCCGTCCTGCACGGCCGCGACCACGCGCGCGCGCACGCGGCCGTCGGCGGTGACGGGCCCGCCGATGTCGAGTTCGGCGCGCTGCCGATTCCAGGTGCCCGCGCTGAACGAGGCGCTGGCCTGCAGCGCGTTGCCGGGGCGCTTGCGCACGAGGTTGACGGTGGCCGCCGGCGTGCCCACGCCGTTGAGCAGACCGGTGGCGCCGCGCACCACCTCGACGCGGTCGTAGAAAGCCAGGTCACCCGTCTGCAGCAGCCAGGTGCCGGCCTGCGGGATGCCGTCGACCTGGTAGTTCTCGACCTCGAAGCCGCGCGCATAGACGGCGTTGGCGTCGGTGCCGGCGTTGCCGCTCTGCACGAAGCTCAGGCCGGGCGCCTGGCGCAGCACGTCGCTGATCTGGCCCAGGCCCTGGTCGTCGATGCGGTCGCGCGTGAGCACGCTGACCGACTGCGGCGTCTCGCGCAGGCTGAGTTCGAGCCGCGTCGCGGTGCCGATCGCGCCGTCGGTGGTGTAGGAGCCGGTGCCTTCGGTGACGGTGCCGGTGTCGCGCCCGCCGGTGACCGTGACCTCGCTGAGCGCACCGCCTGCCGCGGGCGCTTCGGCCTGTGGCTTCGGCCCCGGCGGGCGCTGCGCCGCGACGCGCAGCGCGTAGCCGCCCGAAGCGCCGCGCACCGCTTCGAGGCCGCTGCCTTCGAGCAGCTGCAACAGCGCCTCGCGCGCCGTGTAGCGGCCCTGCAGCGCGGGCGCGCGCTTGCCGCGCACCACCTCGGCATCGACGCCGAGCAGCAGCCCCGTGCGCACGGCGAGCGCGGTCAGCGCGCTGCTCAGCGGCTGCGCGGGCTGGTGCCACTCGAAGGCCGCATCGGCAGGCGGCGTTTGCGCGGCGGCCGGCACGGCGAGCAGCACCAGGCTCGCGAGCGCGAAGGCACGGCGCAGGCGATGCCAGCGCTGCGCGGTCTCGGTCGGGTCTGCGGGTCCTGTCATGGTGTGGTGAATCTCTTTTCACCACCTATGACAAGCGGGCACGGGAAACGGGTAGCGGTGTGCGCGAAAAAGTTCGACCGCCCGGTCACGGCGGCGCCGTGGTGGTCACGCGTACGAGCCACGGCGACAGCGTCGACACGCGCAAGCTCGGCAGTGCGCTGGCGAGCAGCGCGAGCGCGGCGTCGCTCTGCTGGATCGGCAGCACGCCGGTGAAGCGCAGCGCGCCCAGGGCCTCGTCGTCGGCCAGCAGCAGGCCGGGCCGGTGCTGGCCGAGCTGGCGCAGCACCTCGGCCACCGGCGCGTCGTCGAACACCAGCCGGCCCTGCGGCCAGGCCAGGCCGCCGGGCGCGGCGGGCACGGTGTCGGTGGTGACGCCGCGGCGGTCGAAGCGCACCTGCTGCCCCGCCTGCACGTCGACCCAGCGGTCGTCGCCGCCCTCGAGCGGCTGCACGCGCACGCGCGATTCGGTGACGGTGACGAGCGTGTCGCTCGCCTCGCGCCGCACGGCATAGCGCGTGCCCAGCGCCTGCGCGCTGCCGTCGCGGTCGACCACGGCAAAAGGCTTGTCGCCGTGCGCGACCTCGACGAAGACCTCGCCGCGCAGCAGCTGCACGCGGCGCACGCTGCCCGAGAAATCGATGTCGATGGCCGAATCGCTGTTCAGCGCCACGCGGCTGCCGTCCTCGAGCGTGAGGTGGCGGATCTCGCCGACGCCGGTGCGTTCATCCGCCAGCCAGGCCTGCCACGGCATCGCGGCGCCCGCCACGAGCAGGCAGGGCAGCAGCACGAGCGCGCCCAGCGCCTGGCGCGACAGGCCGCGGCGCGCGGGTTGCGGCGCGGGGGTGTCGGGCGTGACCGACTCCCACATGCGGCGCATCTCGGCCAGCAGCCGCGCATGGCGCTCGTCGAGCGCGCACCACGCCGCGCAGGCGGCGCGCGTGGCGTCGTCCACGCTGTCGTCGGCGAGGGTCACGGCCCACAGCGCCGCCTCCTCGCGCAGGCGCTCGGCGGCCGCGTCAGGCATGGGCCGGGGCGTCGGCGCTTTCCGCTTCGGGCACGGCCGCGGCCATGCGGCCGTGGCAATGCGCCAGCACCTTCGCGAGGTACTGCTTCACGCGCGTCTCGGACACGCCCAGTTCGGCCGCGATCTCACGGTACGAGCGGCCTTCGACGCGCGCCATCAGGAAGGCGGTGCGGCTCTTCACGTCGAGCTCGGTCGCCAGCAGCGCGAGCACCTGGCCCAGCAGCTCGCGTGCGCAGGCCTTGTCCTCGGCGCTCGGCGCGCAGGCGTCCTCGGCCATCAGCGCCACGGTGCGCAGCACCTCGGCCTCGACCTGCATGCGGCGAAAGCGGTTGATCATCAAACGACTCGCCACCACCTGCAGGAAGGCGCGCGGCTGGCGCAGCACCGGCTGCTGGGGCAGCTCGATGAGGTTGAGGAAGGTGTCGTGCGTGAGATCGGCCGCGGTGAAGCCGCAGCGCAGGCGGCCCAGCAACCAGCTGCGCAGCCAGCCCTGGTGGTCGACGTACAGCTGCCGGACTTCCGGATGGGACATGGTGTGAAGGGGCATCGCGGGCAGCGACGCAATTGAGAGTTATTCTCATTATAGATTTGTAAAGTTTGTCCTGTCCCCCGAAACGTCTCATTCCGCATGAGGCACCGCGCGGGCTACCCGTTTCCGCGCCTCGCACGTCTTAGCTGCATGACCCTCGCTTTCTTCTGCAGGGACGCCCGGTGACGGCGCCCGCTTCCCGTTCGCGCGCCGGCACACGCCTGCGCATCGCCGCCTTCGCGGCGCTGGCCCTGGCCGCCGCCGCGGTGGCCTACGTTTGGGCGAGTCCGCGCGACCCCGGCTGGGACACCGCCGTGCTGCGCCGCGGCGACATCGAAAGCAGCGTGACCGCCATCGGCACGCTGCAGCCGCGCCGTTATGTGGACGTGGGCGCGCAGGTGTCGGGCCAGATCCTGCGGCTGCACGTGCAGCCCGGCGACCCGGTGAAGAAGGGCCAGCTGATGGTGGAGATCGACCCCAGCGTGCAGCAGGCCACGGTGGACGCCGGCCGCGCCTCGCTCGCTGGCCTGCGCGCGCAGCTGGCCGACCAGCACGCGCAGCACCGGCTGGCGCGCCAGCAGTTCGCACGCCAGCAGCAGATGGCCGCCGAAGGCGCCACGCGCGCCGAAGACGTGCAGACCGCCGAAGCCACGCTGGCCTCGGCCGCCGCGAAGATCGCGCACCTCGAAGCCCAGATCGCCCAGACCCAGGCCACGCTCAAGGCCGACGAGGCCCGCCTGGGCTACACGCGCATCTACGCGCCGATGGCCGGCAGCGTGGTCTCGGTGCAGGCGCGCGAGGGCCAGACGCTCAACGCCACCTACCAGACGCCCGACATCCTGCGCGTGGCCGACCTGTCGAGCATGACGGTGTGGACCGAGGTCTCGGAAGCCGACGTGCGCCGCGTGAAGCGCGGCATGGCCGTGTACTTCACCACGCTCGGCGCCGACCGCCGCCGCTGGGAAGGCACGGTGCGCCAGGTGCTGCCCTCGCCGCCCGTGCCCGCGGGCAAGAGCGGCGGCGACGCGCCGCAGGCGCCCGCCGCCAGCAAGGTCGTGCTCTACACCGTGCTGTTCGACGTCGACAACGCCGACGGCGAGCTCATGCCGCAGATGACCGCGCAGGTGAGCTTCGTCGCCGCGTCGGCGCGCAACGTGGTGGTGGCGCCGCTGCCCGCGCTCACGGCCGTGAAGGGCCAGGCCGGGCGCTTCACCGCGCGCGTGCTCGGCCCCGACGGCCAGCCCGTGCCGCGCGAGGTGCGCATCGGCGTGCGCGACCGGCTCTCGGGCGAGGTGCTCGAAGGCCTGGCCGAGGGCGAGCGCCTGATCACCGGCGAGCGCGCGGCCGGTGGCGGCACGCGGAAGTTCCAGCTGTGAGTGCGACCGAGACGGACACGCCCCCGCTGATCGCGCTGCACGACCTGCGCAAGTCCTACGGCGGCCACGACGGCGCGCCGGCCGTCGAGGTGCTGCGCGGCATCACGCTCGAGTTGCACGCGGGCGAGTTCGTCGCCATCGTCGGCAGTTCGGGCTCGGGCAAGTCGACGCTGATGAATCTGCTGGGCTGCCTCGACCGCCCGACCGGCGGGCGCTACCTGTTCGCCGGCCAGGACGTGGCCGGCATGGACGCCGACGCGCTCGCGCGGCTGCGGCGCGAGGCCTTCGGCTTCGTGTTCCAGGGCTACCACCTGATCTCCACCGAGTCGGCGCAGGAGAACGTCGAGATGCCCGCCATCTACGCCGGCGCGGCGCCCGCCGAGCGCGCGTCGCGCGCACGCGGGCTGCTCACGCGCCTGGGCCTGGGCGATCGGCTGGGCCACCGGCCGCACCAGTTGTCGGGCGGCCAGCAGCAGCGCGTGTCGATCGCGCGTGCGCTCATGAACGGCGGGCGCATCGTGCTGGCCGACGAGCCCACCGGCGCGCTCGACTCGCGCAGCGGCGAAGAGGTGATGGCGCTGCTCGACGAGATGGCCGCCGCCGGCCACACCGTGATCCTCATCACGCACGACCGCGAGGTGGCGCAGCGCGCGCGCCGCGTGATCGAGATCCGCGACGGCTGCATCGTGTCGGACAGCGGGCGCGCGCCCGTCGCAGCGCCGCCAGAGCCACTTCCGCTGCTCTCGGCCACGCACACGGCCGACGCCGCCGACACGCCGCGCGCCCTGCTCTCCGAACTGCACGAGGCGCTGCGCGCGGCCTGGCGCGTGATGTGGATCCACCGCTTTCGCACCGGCCTCACGCTGCTGGGCATCGTGATCGGCGTGGCCTCGGTCATCGTGATGCTCGCGGTCGGCACCGGCTCGCAGGAGGCGGTGATGAAGCAGATCTCGCTGTTCGGCGCCGACAAGATGTACGTGGCCGCCATTCCCGACAGCGCGCGCGGGCGCGGCGGCAAGCTCACGCTGGCCGACGTCGACACCATCCGCCGGCTGCCCAACGTGCGCGTGGCCATGCCCTACATCGAGGGCTTCGTGGTGGCGCGGCGCGGCAACGTGGACCACCGCACCGAGGGCGGCGGCGCCACCACCGACTTCGAGCAGGCGCTGAAGTGGCCGACCGCGCGCGGCATCTTCTTCGACGAGAGCGACGAGCAAAGCCTGGCCAAGGTCGCGGTGATCGGCGAGCGCGTGCAGGCCGCGCTGTTCGCCGACGGCACCGACCCGGTGGGCCAGCGCATCCTGCTGGACAACGTGCCCTTCGACGTGCTGGGCGTGCTCGCCGCCAAGGGCGCGGGCGGCGGCCAGGCCAGCGAGGACGAGCGCGTGATCGTGCCCTTCTCCACCGCCGCCGCGCGGCTGTACGGCAGCAACCATCCGACCTGGGTGGCGGTGGCCGTGCACGACGTCGACAAGGCCTCCGAGACGGCGGCCGAGATCGTCGAGGTGCTGGCCGCGCAGCGCCACGTGCGCGACGTGCAGGTGTTCAACCAGACCGAGTCGATCAAGGCGCGCGCGCAGACCCAGCGCACCATGACCGTGATGCTCGGGCTGATCGCGGCGGTGTCGCTCGTGGTCGGCGGCATCGGCGTGATGAACGTGATGCTCATGACCGTGCGCGAGCGCACGCGCGAGATCGGCATCCGCATGGCCACGGGCGCACGCCAGCGCGACATCCTGCGGCAGTTCCTCGTCGAGGCGGTGCTGGTCACGGTGACCGGCGGCGTCGCGGGCGTGGCGGGCGGTCTGCTGTTCGGCACCGCGCTCATGGTGGCGGACGTGCCGGTGATCTTCTCCCTCACGGCCATCGCGGGCGCCTTCGGCTGCGCCGTGCTCACCGGCCTGGTGTTCGGCTTCATGCCGGCCCGCAAGGCCGCCGCGCTCGACCCGGTCGCGGCCCTGTCTTCCGAATGACGACTGCCATGACGCGCCTTTTCTTCTCTCCCGCCGCGCTGGCCCTGGCGGCGCTGTTGCTGCTCGCGGGCTGCGCGACGCCATCGGCCGATGCGCCCGCCACTGCAGCCCCCGTCGCAGACCCGTGGTGGGGCGGCTTCGGCAGCACCGAGCTGCCGGCCTTCGTCGCCGCGGTCGATGCCGGCAACCCCGACGGCGATGCCGCCGAAGCGCGTCTGCGCCAGGCCGAGGCGCAGGAGCGCATCACCGGCGCCTCGGCCTGGCCCGAGTTGTCGGCCACCGCCGACGTGCAACGGCAGGGCCGGCTCGGCGGCGATGCGAACGTGAGCGGCAACCGGCGCGCGCTCGGGCTCGATGCGCGTTACGAGGTCGACCTGTGGGGCCGCCTGCGCGCACAGCGCGACAGCACCGGCGCCTCGCGACGCGCCAGTGCCTTCGACCGCGACGCGGTGCGGCTCGCGCTGCGCGCGGGCGCGGGCGCGGCCTGGCTCGAAGCGCTGGGCCTGCGTGAGCGCACGGCCATCGCACGCCGCAGCCTGGACGATGCCGAACGGCTGCTGCAGCTGGTCGAGGCCCGTGCGCGCGCGGGCGCGGCCTCGCCGCTCGAGCTTGCACAGCAGCGCGGCATCGTCGCGTCGCAGCGGCGCACGGCCGCCACGCTGCACCAGCAGTCGCGCGCGGCGGACATCCGCATGGCGCGCTGGCTCGGCCAAGCCGGCAGCGAGGTGCGGATCACGGCCACCAGCCTGCAGCAGCTCACGCTGCCCGCGGTCGACGCCAGCCTGCCGGCCGACCTGCTCGCGCGCCGGCCCGACATCGCACGCGCCGAGGCCGCACTGGCCGCGGCCGATGCCGACGTGGCGGCGGCGCGCGCGGCGATGTTCCCCACGCTCACGCTGAGCGCCGGCCTCGCGGCTGCGGGCCCGCGTTTCGGCACGCTGTTCGACCACCCGGTGTACAGCCTGGCCGCGGCGCTCGCGGCGCCGGTCTTCGACGGCGGCCGGCGCGCCGCGGCGCGCGACCTGTCGGCCGCACGGCGCGAAGAGTTGCTCGCGAACTACCGCGCCGCCACCGTGGCCGCCTTCACCGACGCGCTGACCGCGCTCGAGGCCGTGGCCGCGTTCGACACGCAGCGCGCCGCGCAGGACGAGGAACTGACACAGGCCGAACGCGCGCGCACGCTCGCCGAGTCGCGCTACCGCGCGGGCGCCGAGACCTTGCTCACGCTGCTCGATGCGCAACGCACGCTGTTCGCCGCGCAGGACGCACGCGCGCAGTTGCTGCAGGCGCGGTTGCAGGCGAGCGTGGCGCTGTACCACGCGCTCGGCGGGGGATGGTCCGCCGACGCATCGGCCACCACACGCCTCAGCCGAACCGCACGCTGATCTGCAGGCCGGGGTGCGCGTTGCGCACCGTGAGCCGGCCGCCGTGGGCTTCGGCGATGAGCCGGCACAGGTACATGCCGAGGCCGACACCACCGGTGGCGCGCGCCCGCGCGCCGTCGGTGCGATAGAAGGGCTCGGTCAGGCGTTCGAGCTGCGCGTCGTCCACGCCGGGACCGAAGTCGCGCACTTCCAGCTCGGCACCGCCGTCGGCCGGTGCGCGCAAGCTCACGGTCGGCGGCTGCGGCGCGCCGGCGCTGTAGCGCAGCGCGTTGTCCAGCAGGTTACGCACCATCAGGCGCACGCGCATGCGGTCGACGGGCTGCGGCGCCAAGCCGTCCGCGAGGTCGAGCTGCACCGCCTGCGCGCCGGGCATCTCGGCCACGATCTCGCGCACCAGCGCGGCCAGGTCGACCGGCTCGCGCTGCAGCGCGGCATGCGGACTCGCGAGGCGTTCGCTCTCGAGCAGGTCGCTGATCAGGTCGCGCATCTCGTTGAGGTCGCGCAGCAACGCCTCGCGCTCGGCCTCGCCTTCGGGCGTGGCGGGCAGCAGCTCGGCGTTGAGCCGGGCCCGCGTGAGCGGCGAGCGCAGCTCGTGGCTCAGCGCCAGCAGCAGGCCGCGCTTGGCATCGAGCATGGCCTGGATGTCGCTGGCCATGGTGTTGACGCGCTGCGCGAGGTCGCCCAGGTCGTCGTTGCGGCGGATCGGAATGGGCTGCGTGAACTCGCCGCGGCCGAAGCGCTGCGCGCCCTCGCGGATGTCGATCAGCGGACGCAGCAGCCGGCTCACCAGCGCGTAGGCCACAACCACGAGCAGCAGCAGCACGCACAGCGTGGTCCAGCCCGCCGCGCGCGGCGCGAGCTGCCACAGCCGGGGCGCCCAGCCGAAGATGACCTTGTGCCCGTCGGCCGTGGGGCGCACGAACCAGCGCTCGGTGGAGAACATCGACTCCTCGCGGTCGCGGTCGTAGAACCAGCCGCCGCGCGCGTGCATGTCGTTGCCGGGGTTCGACTCCCAATTCACGCTGGGCCCGGTGATGCGGATCGTGATCGGGAGCCGGTCGACCAGCGCCTGCGCGCGCACCGTGTCGGGCGGCGTGCCGAGTTCTGCGACGAGGCGGTCGGCGTAGTCCATCAGCATCGGCTGCGCAGCCTCGGCCCAGGTGCTGGAGAACGACCGCTTCATGCCGCCCACGAACACCGCCGCCATCACGAGCGCGAGCACCACGAACATCATCACGATGCGCACGCGCACCGAGCTGCGCCAGCGCTGCTGCATGTGCGCGTGCATGCGCGCGTGCCAGTGCCGGCGGCGCTCCTTGCCGGGGCACAGGCCTTCGTTGTCGGCGGGCACGGCGCCTGCACGCCTGCGGGGAAATCTCATGAAGAAGGCTCGCCCGGCGCCACGGCCAGCGCGTAGCCGGCGTTGCGCAGCGTCTTGATGCAGTCGAGCGGCTCGAGCTTCTTGCGCAGCCGGCTCACCACGATGTCGACCGCGCGCGTGAAGAGCTCGGCCTCGTGGCCGCGCAGTCGGTTGAGGATGTCGTCGCGGCTGAACACCTTGCCCGGCTCGCCGGCCAGCAGCGCGAGCAGGTCGAACTCGGTGCCGGTGAGTTCCACGCGCTCGCCGTGGCGCAACACCTGGCGCCGGTCGAGGTCGATCGACAGGCCGTCGAACACGCGCAGTTGCGCATTGGCGGCAACAGCAGCCGGCGCGCTGCGCTGGCGGCGCAGGATGGTCTGCACGCGCGCCACCAGTTCGCGCGGCTCGAAGGGCTTGGGCACGTAGTCGTCGGCGCCGAGTTCGAGGCCGACCACGCGGTCCATCACCTCGCCGCGCGCGGTGAGCATCACGATGGGGATGTCGCTTTCCTTGCGGATCTCGCGGCACAGTTCGAAGCCGTCCATCTCGGGCAGCATGACGTCGAGGATGGCCGCGTCGTAGTGCCCGGCGCGCAGCTTGGCAATGCCCTCGCTCGGGCGCTTGGCGCTGTCGAGCGTGCAGCCGAAACGTGCGAAGTAGGTGGTCAGCGGCGCGGCGAGGTGTTCGTCGTCGTCGATCAGCAGGATGCGCGGCATGGCGGGATTGTGCCTCCTGGCAAAGAGAGCGCGAATGGCAAGGCTTGCAATCAATCCGGCCGGCATCGCACCGTCCAGACCAAGCCGGCGCTGAGGCCGGCGAGCAAGAGCACGTGGTAGACCACGTCGGGCACCGTGCGCGGGCCGATGCCCGCGACGATGGTGCCCAGGCCGACCAGCGTGCCCAGCAGGGCAAAGCCCTGTCCGGCGATCGCCGCCGTGCGGGCATGCGCGGGGCGGCGCCAGGTTTCGAGCGCCGCGAGCACCAGCACGGTGGCGATCACGGCCTCGGCGGTGCGCGCCTGCGGATGCGCGTGGCCGGCCCCGAGCCAGCCGCCGTGCACCGCCGACGCGGCGGCGAGCGTGAACGCCTCGCCCAGCATCACGGTGCGCGCGAGCGCGGGGCGTATCGAGGGACGCGAACGGGCCACGGCACTCACCACGGATCGGCGCGGCCGATGCGGCCGAGGTGGGTGGACGCAAAACCGGTCGCGTACTTCAGGCCGAAGCCCAGCGCATGGTCGAGCCCGACGCGGGCCAGCCAGATCAGGCCGCCGGCCACCGCCCACGGCTGCGCCGCGAACACGCCGAGCGCCAGCAGCAGCACCGGCCCGATCAGCGCGTGCGCCGCGTTGTACAGCGCCGCGCCGACGCGCGGCCCCGCGAGGTAGCCGAGCAGCGAAAGGTCGGGCGCGAACAGCCAGAGCGCGAACACGCCCCAGCCCATGCCGAACTGGGCATAGCCGACCAGCGCCACCGCGAGCACCACCGCGCCTTCGAAGCGCAGCACGGTGCGCACGCCGTCCACGGCCGGCACTACCGCCAGTTCGCGAGACGCCGCGGAACCCACGTGCTGCTGCGGCGCCCGCAGAGCGGGTCGATGCAGCGACACGAAGCGCCCCCAGCCCGGGGGCGAGCCCATTTCAGCCATGACGGTTCCAGCGGCGGCCACCGCGGTCCATGAAGTCACGCACCTTCTGTTGCTGGGCGGGGTTCAGGTGGTCGAAGAAATCGGCCGCGGCGGCGATGACCTCGGGGCTGCCGGTGCGCACCACGGCGGTCTTCTCTTCGATCAGGCGCGCGGCGCCGGCCTGGTCGAGCGTGTTGCCCGCGAACAGGGCCTTGAACTGCGAGCGCGGATCGCCCGAGCCGCCCGCACCGCGCATCGCCTGGCGCTGCGCCTGCAGCTTCTCGGCCAGCACGGTGAGCTTCTGCTTCTGCGCGGCGTCGAGCTCGAGCTTGCTGCCGACGCGCTCGACCATCTTGGCGCGGAACTCGGCGCTGTCGCCGCCCCAGCCGTGGCGATGGCCGGCACAGCCGGCGATGCTGCCGGCGACGACGGCCAGGCCGGCGAATCCGAACAGGGTTCGTTTGATCCAGTGCTTCATGGGGTGCTCCTTCATGCGCCCCTGCGCGGGGCTGCTTCAGTGATGAACGTGGCGACGGCGGCGACGCATGCGCCGTAGTGGCTCAGAGGCGATTGCCGCTGTCGCGCGCGGCGGCGGCACGCGCGTCGACGGGGTTCTGCATCGTCGAGATGACCTTGCTGTTCACGCGCGAGCCGGAGGTCACGTTCTGGTCGGGTGCGGCGGCGGTGCGCACGGCTTCGGCGATGACGCGGGCGCGGTCGGTCGACACGGCCACGGTCTCGGGGCCACGCGAACCGCGCACGACGTTCTGGTCGGGGGCGGCGGCGGCGCGCACGGCTTCAGCGTTGACATCGGCGCGGCTCATGGCCGACACGGGCGCGTGGACGCCCTCGTAGCTTTCAGCCTTGGCGCCGGCGGCGGCGAGCATGGCGAAGGAACCGACAGCGACGAGCTGCGCGAGGGAGAAGGACGACTTGACGATCATGATGCAGGCCTTTCTTTCAGGGGTTGGAAGAGGAGACCTGATGGTGCGCGTCAAGGCGCGGCGAGTCCTTTCACCGCCGTATCGCCATATTTCGGTTTGTTTCGTCCGGCCCGCAACCCACCGTTTTCACGGTGCATCACGAAGACAAAGGTATGCGAAAGCGCGGGCTCAGCCCGCGAGTGCTGCGGCGGGATCGTCCGCGTCGAGCACGCCCTGCGCCCAGGGTTCGAGCTTGCCGGTGTCGGCGCGCAGCACTTCCTGCTTCACGGCCAGGATGCGCGAGGGGTGCATGGAGAAGCTGCGCAGGCCCAGGCCCAGCAGCAGGCGCGTGAACGCGACATCGCCCGCCATCTCGCCGCACACCGACACGCCCTTGCCCTGGCGGCGGCACTCGGTGATGGTGTCGGCCACGAGCTTGAGCACCGCGGGGTGCGCGGGGTCGTAGAGGTGGGCGACGGCCTCGTCGGCACGGTCGATGGCCAGCGTGTACTGGATCAGGTCGTTGGTGCCGATCGACAGGAAGTCGAAGTGCTTCAGGAAGGTCTTGAGCGTGAGCGCGGCGGCCGGGATCTCGATCATGGCGCCGAGCTTGACCGGGCCGTACACCGCGCCGCGGTTGTCGAGTTCGGCGCGCGCGAAGTCGATGAGCGACAGCGTCTGGCGGATCTCGCTGGCGTGCGCGAGCATCGGAATGAGCAGGTGGATCTCGCCGTGCGCCGCCGCGCGCAGGATGGCGCGCAGCTGCGTGAGGAACATCGCCGGATCGGCCAGGCTCCAGCGGATGGCGCGCAGGCCGAGCGCGGGGTTCAGGTGTTCCTGCTTGCTGCCCGACTTGCCGTCCAGCGGCTTGTCGGCGCCCACGTCGATGGTGCGGATGGTGACGGGCATGCCCTGCATGCCCTCAACCGCGCGCTTGTAGGCCTGGTACTGCTCTTCTTCGTCGGGCAGGCGCGTCTGGCGCGCCGAGTTCTCGCGGCCCATGAAGAGAAATTCGCTGCGAAAGAGGCCCACGCCCACGGCGCCGGCCTTGACGGCGCCGGCCGTGTCCTCGGGCATCTCGATGTTGGCCAGCAGGTCGACGCGCTGGCCGTCGAGCGTGACGGCGGGCTTGTGGCGCAGCCGCGCGAGCCGCCCGCGCTCGAGGTCGCCCTGGCGCTGCTTGAAACCGTACTCGGCCAGGATGATCGGCGACGGGTCGACGATCATCACGCCAGCCTCGCCGTCGATGATCACCCAGTCGTCCTGGCGCACCAGCTGGCTCGCGGAACGCGCGCCGACGATGGCCGGGATGTCCATGCTGCGCGCGACGATGGCGGTGTGCGAGGTGCGCCCGCCCACGTCGGTCACGAAGCCCGCGAACACGCTCTTCTTGAACTGCAGCATGTCGGCCGGCGAGAGGTCGTGCGCGATGAGCACCAGCGGCACGTCGAAGCCGTCGCCCGCGGTGGGGTCGTCGTCTTCGTCGTCGTGCGCGGCGGCGGCGCGCTTGCGCCGCGGCGGGCTCGGAGCGAGCACGGCAGCCGTGCCCTTCATGCGATGCAGCATGCGCTCGACCACCTGCTCGAGGTCGGCCTTGCGCTCGCGCAGGTACGGGTCCTCCATCTCGTCGAACTGGCGCGCGATGATCTCGAGCTGCGTGGTCAGCGCCCATTCGGCGTTGTACAGCCGCTCGCTGATCCAGTGCTTCACGCCGCCGCTGAGCACGTCGTCCTGCAGCAGCATCTGGTGCACCTCGAGCAGCGCCGCGAGCTCGTGCGGCGCGTCGTTGGGGCCCATCTGCGCCACGCTGGCCTGCAGCTTGGTGAGCTCGTCGGCCACCGCGTTGCGCGCGGTGCGCACGCGGTCGATCTCGGTCTCGATCTCCTCGGGCTTGATGAAGTAGTGCGCCACGTCGATGCGGCTGGACACCACCAGCACCGCGCGGCCGATGGCAATGCCACGGGCGACCGGGAGACCGTGGACTGCGAAGGTCATGCGCGGGTCCTTATTCGCCTTCGCCGAACTTGTCGTCCATCAGTTGGACGATGGCGTTCATGGCTTCATCTTCCTGCGGGCCGTTGGTTTCGAGCTCGACGGTCACGCCGAGGCCGGCGGCCAGCATCATGACGCCCATGATGCTCTTGGCGTTGATGCGGCGGTCGCCGCGCGACAGCCACACCTCGCAGGGGAAGCTGCCGGCGAGCTTGGTCAGCTTGGCCGACGCGCGTGCGTGCAGGCCCAGCTTATTGCTGATGGTCACGGATTTCTTGATCACTGTGCTTTCTTTTCGCCTGGTTCTGGGGAGCCGCCACCGCCACCTGCATCACGCCGGCGGTGCCGCCCGCGAGGGCCCGCTGCACCAGGGTGTCGAGCGGTTCGTGGCGGTAGGTGACGGCGCGCAGCAGCATCGGCAGGTTGACACCGGCCACGAGCCGCGAGCGCACGCCGTCCACCAGCTTCTGCGCGACGTTGCAGGGCGTGGCGCCGAACACGTCGGCCAGCACCAGCACCTGCGAGCGCGGGGCATGCAACTGCTGCGCGAGCGTGATGCGCGCGGCGGCCAGCGTTTCCTCGGGCGACACGTTGGGCAGCACGTCGAGGGCCACGACCGCCTGTTCGCAGTCGGGGAACACATGCAGCGCGCACTGCCGCAGCGCCTGTGCGAACGGGGAGTGGGCAATGATGAGGATGCTGTTCATGCGGCTCGGAGGACGACGCGTCGATTATGCGGGGGCGCCCAAAGGAAGTAGAGACATCGAGGACACAACGCGGCAGCCGGGGAAGGCGGCCATGGCGGGCGCGTGACCGGGGGGTCGATTCGCGCGGCGGCAACAGCTATGAAAACGATAGCTGGCCCGCGCATCGCGGCCCGCCGGCCGGCCCTCGCTCATGGCAGGCGCAGGCCCTCGAAGAAGGTCTTGGTCGCCTCGGGCGAGGACGGGCGGCCGAGCACGGTGGCCTGGTAGAGCGACACGCTGCCGTCTTTCTGCGACTGCGCGAACCAGAGCACCTGGACCGGCGCCACGCCCTGCTGCGCCGATTGCCCGTCGAGCCGCCACGGTGCGGGAACGGCCGTGGCGCGCGGCAAGGTGGCCGGCCCCTGGATCACCTGCGCGACGCCCAGCTGGCCGTGCGTGGCCGTGCGCCAGGCCGTGAGCCAGGCCTCGGCCTGCGCCGGGCTGGTCGCGGCGGCATGGGCCACGGCGAAGGTCGCGCCGCCGGCTTCGCAGCCGGTCATGTCGACCTGCACCGACTCGGCACCCAGCGGCACCGCGCGCTGGGCGCGGTCGGCCTTGCAGGGCAGCAGCGCGACCAGGCCGGCGTCGGCGATCGGCACTTCGCGCCAGTTGAAGGTGGGGCTGCAGGCGCCCAGCGCGGCGGCCAGGGCCAGCACGGGCCAGGAGGGGGAAGGAAGCGAGGGCATCGGAGGACGATTATCGAGCGGCCTTCGGGGAATGAAGCGCGTGCGCCGGCGCGTTCCGGCACGCGGAACTAAAATCGCGCCGCCTCTCTCATTCAGGTGCCCATGAAAAAATACATCGCTGCCGCCGCCGTCGTGATCGCCCTGGCCGCCGGCGTGGGCGTGTATCTCGGTTCGGGCAGCACGGCCGCTCCGGCCTCGACCTTCGTGCTGCTCGACGGCACCACCAAGAGCACGGCCGACCTGAAGGGCAAGGTCACGCTGGTCAACTTCTGGGCCACGAGCTGCGTGACCTGCGTGGCCGAGATGCCCAAGGTGATCTCGACCTACGACAAGTACAAGGCCAAGGGCTACGACACGCTGGCGGTGGCCATGAGCTACGACCCGCCGAGCTACGTCGTCAACTTCGCCGAAACCCGCAAGCTGCCGTTCAAGGTGGCGATCGACAACACCGGCAGCGTGGCGCAGGCCTGGGGCGACGTGAAGCTCACGCCGACCACCTTCATCGTCAACAAGAAGGGCGAGATCGTGAAGCGCTACGTGGGCGAGCCCGACTTTGCCGAGCTGCACAAGCTGATCGAAAAGCTCCTGGCGGAAGCTTGACTCGCCCCCAGGCTGCGCGCACTTCGAACCCCCTACCGGGGGCGATACCAGCGGCCCGGCAAAGCCGGTTCCGCGGTATCCCTGGAACGAAAAAGGCGCTCCTTGCGGAGCGCCTTTTTCATTGCGAAAGCCCGCGGCTTACTGGTTGCGGAAGCTGTCGTGGCAGGCCTTGCAGCTCGCGCCGGTCGGGCCGAACTGGGCCTTGAGGGCGTCGATGTTGCCGGCCTTGGCGGCAACCACCAGCTTGCCGGTCTCGGCGATCACCTTGTCCTGGTGTTCCTTGAACTTCGCGGCTTCCTTCCAGACTTCGGGCTTGGCCTTGCCGCCTTCGGTACCGGCGCCGAAGCCGGCCCAGGGCAGCTTGGCCATGTCGGCGACGATCTCGGCGTTGGCGGCAGCGGCGGCAGCGTCGTAGGGCGCCCGGCCGTTGGCCATGGCGCCGAGGCGGCCGAAGTGCTGGGCCATCACGAACAGCGCGCTCTGGCGGTACTTGATGGCATCTTCGGGCTTGGCAAACTGTGCCGCGGCGGGCAGGGACATCGCAGCGCAGGCGGCTGCAAGGGCGAACGAAGCAAAACGGGTCATCGTGGGTCCTTGTGTGGGGGTTTGGGCACCGTCGAACGCGGTGCTGCAGGCAGTGTAGGGGCTGCCCGTGTCGGGCGCATAGCAACAACCCGGTGGAAGGACCGGGCCGGACTTTGCTAATCTGCGCCTTCCGCAGCCTCGCGCCCCGGCGCCTTTTTCGATGACCGACACCCTTTCGGTGGCCCGCACACGCGTCTGGGACCTGCCGACCCGCCTCTTTCACTGGGCGCTCGCCTTCGCCGTGATCGGCCTGATCGTGACGGGCCTGAACGGCATCATGGAATGGCATTTCCGCCTCGGCTACACCGTGCTGGCGCTGCTGCTGTTCCGGCTGATCTGGGGGGTCGTGGGGGGGCGCTGGTCGCGCTTCGCGGCCTTCATCTATGCGCCGGGTTCGGTCATTGCCTACCTGCGCGGCAAGTCGCACCCCGACCACCTGATCGGCCACACGCCGCTGGGCGCGCTGTCGGTGTTCGCGGTGCTGGCGCTGTTGATCCTGCAGGTCGCCACCGGGCTGATGGCCGACGACGAGATTTCCGCCTCCGGGCCGCTGACCCGCTTCGTGTCGGGCGCGATGGTGAGCCTGGCGACGGGCTGGCACAAGGCGCAGGGCAAGTGGATCGTGATCGCCCTGGTGAGCCTGCATGTGCTGGCGGTGCTGTTCTATGTGCTGGTCAAGCGGCACCGGCTGGTCGGGCCGATGCTGTCGGGCGACAAGCTGGTGGTCGCGGGCGCGGCCTCCAACGGGAACGGCAATGGCAACGGCGTGGCACCGAGCCGCGACGATGCGGTGTCGCGTACGCTGGCGCTGGTGCTGTTCGCGCTGTGCGCGGGCGTGGCGTTCTGGGTGGCTTCGTTGCGCGTATGAGCGGCTTTTCCGTCTCCCGCCCGCTGCCGCTGTCGGACACACCGGCTGTGGTGCTGCTCACGCCCGACGAACCGCACGAAGTCGACGCCGTGCGCGCCATCTTCCGCGACTACGCGGGCTCGCTGGCCATCGACCTCGACTTCCAGGACTTCGACGGCGAGCTGGCCGGACTGCCCGGCGAGTACGCCGAGCCGCGCGGCACCTTGCTGCTGGCGCTGGTCGATCCCGCCCACGTGAACGAAGACGCCGGCCGCGCCGCGCCCACGCTGAAGCGCGCCGACGGCACGATCGCCCACGTGGCGGGCTGCTGCGCGCTGCGCCCGATCGACAGCACGGACTACGCGAACGCGGCGGAAATGAAACGGCTGTATGTGCGCCCCGGGTTCCGGGGGCTCGGGCTCGGCCGGCAGCTGGCCGAGGCCATCCTCGATGCGGCCCGCAGCGCAGGCTATGCCTGCGTGCTGCTCGACACCCTCGACGACATGGAGTCGGCGCGCGCCCTCTACGAAGACCTGGGCTTCGCGGAGGTGCCGCCCTACTATCACAACCCCGTCGCCGGGGCTCACTACCTCAAAGTAGAGCTCTAGGCTCGCCCCCAGGCTGCGCGCACTTCGTGTCGCTTCTCCAACCCCCTACCGGGGGCGGGCCGGCCGCTTCGGGCGGCCGTGCGCGGCGGCCCCCACGAAAGATCCGGGTTCAGCCGCGGGCTTGTGCGAGAAGCGTGTCGGCGTCGCTCACTTCGAACTTGCCCGGGCCTTCGACGTTCAGCGTCGCGACCTTGCCGTCCTTCACGAGCATCGAGTAGCGGTTGCTGCGCAGGCCCATGCCGCGGCCGGTCAGGTCGAGCGTGAGGCCGGTGGCCTTCGCGAAGTCCGCGCTGCCGTCGGCCAGCATGCGCACCTTGGCGCCGGTCTTCTGGTCGCGCGCCCAGGCGCCCATCACGAACGCGTCGTTCACGCTCACGCACCAGATCTCGTCCACACCGGCGGCCTTGAAGTCGTCGAAGTGCTGCACGTAGCCCGGCACATGCTTGGCCGAGCAGGTGGGCGTGAAGGCGCCCGGCAATGCGAACAGCGCGATGGTCTTGCCCGCGGTGGCCTTGGTCACGTCGACCGGGTTCGGGCCGATGCTGCAGCCCTCGCCCTCCACTTCGGAATATTCCTGCAGGGTGGCCGAAGGAAGGGTGTCGCCGACTTTGATCATGTGAATTGCTCCTGAAAAAGAAAACGGCCCACATTGTGGGCCGTTTCCGGATGGGTTGCCTCGAGGGCGACCGAGTGCCTGATCAGACCAGGACGGCCTTCTCGACCAGACGGGTCACGACCCAGTTCTTGGTCTTCGAGATCGGGCGGCTTTCCGTGATCTCGATGGTGTCGCCGAGGTGGTACTCGCCCTTTTCGTCATGGGCGTGGTACTTGCTCGTCTTGGCCACGATCTTGCCGTAGAGCTCGTGCTTCACACGGCGCTCGACCAGCACGGTCACGGTCTTGGCACGCTTGTCGCTGACCACCTTGCCGATCAAGGTGCGCTTGAGGGATTTTTTAGCTTCCGTCATGTTCACTCCTTACTTGGCGGCTTGGGTCTCTTGCTCTTTCTGAGCAAGAATGGTCTTGGCGCGAGCGATGTCGCGACGCGTCACGCGCAGCGTCGTGGTGTTCGACAGCTGTTGCGTGGCCTTCTGCATGCGCAGGCCGAAGTGGGCCTTCTGCAGATCCTTGATTTCGGCTTGCAGGCCTGCGACGTCCTTCGTGCGCAGGGTTGCGGCCTTCGTCACCTTGGCCGAAGCCGCGGTTTCTTTCTTCTTACGTGTTGCCATGGATGTTCTCCTCTCAGGCGCCGAGCTGGCGAGCGACGAACGTCGTGCGCAGCGGAAGCTTGGCGGCGGCCAGGCGGAACGCTTCGCGGGCGAGTTCTTCGGGCACGCCGACGATCTCGAACACGATCTTGCCAGGCTGGATTTCAGCGACGTAGTACTCGGGGTTGCCCTTACCGTTACCCATCCGCACTTCAGCGGGCTTGGTAGAGATCGGCTTGTCCGGGAACACGCGGATCCAGATACGGCCACCGCGCTTCACGTGACGCGAAATCGCGCGACGAGCGGCTTCGATCTGGCGCGCCGTGAGGCGACCGCGGTCGGTGCATTTGAGACCGAAGTCACCGAACGCAACCGAGTTACCCGTGGTTGCGATGCCGGTGTTGCGGCCCTTTTGTTCCTTGCGGAACTTTCTGCGTGCAGGTTGCAGCATGTTTTGTTACTCCGTGAGGGCCCCAGGCACTTGCGTGCCCGGGAGCGACCGATTACTCGGTCTTGGCACCGTCCGCTGCTGCAGCGGGCGCGGCTTTGCGGACGCGCTTAACGGCGGGTTTCGAGTCTGCACCGGCACCGCCGGTTGCTTCTGCGGGCTTGTCGCTGCCATCGGCCGGAGCGGTGTTGCCACCGATCGGACCACGGGCACCGGCACGGGGGCCGGGACCACGACGGTCGCCACCCGGACGGTCGCCAGGGCGACCATCACGGCGGGGACCACGCGGGCGGCGCTCTTCGTCCGGACGCGGCGTTTCGACGGCCGGCAGGTCGTTGCGACCCAGCGTGTCGCCCTTGTAGACCCAGACCTTGACGCCGATGACGCCGTAGGTGGTCTTGGCTTCCGAGGTGCCGTAGTCGATGTCGGCGCGCAGGGTGTGAAGCGGCACGCGGCCTTCGCGGTACCACTCGGTACGTGCGATTTCGATGCCGTTTAGGCGGCCAGCCGACATGATCTTGATGCCCAGGGCACCCAGACGCATGGCGTTCTGCATGGCGCGCTTCATGGCGCGGCGGAACATGATCCGCTTTTCGAGCTGCTGCGTGATGCTGTCGGCGATCAGCTGCGCATCGATTTCGGGCTTGCGCACTTCTTCGATGTTGACCGCAACCGGCACGCCGAGCTGCTTGCCCAGTTCGCGCTTGAGGTTCTCGATGTCTTCGCCCTTCTTGCCGATCACGACGCCCGGACGAGCCGAGTAGATCGTGATGCGTGCGTTCTTGGCGGGACGCTCGATCATGACGCGCGACACCGAAGCGTTCTTCAGCTTCTTCTTCAGGTATTCGCGAACCTTGATGTCTTCGGCCAGCATGCCCGCGAAATCGCGGTCGCTTGCGTACCAACGGCTGGACCAGTTACGGGTGACCGCAAGGCGGAACCCGGTTGGGTGGATTTTCTGTCCCATATTTCTTCCAGGCCTTCTTAGTTGCCAACCGTCACGTACACATGGCACGTGGGCTTGCTGATGCGATTGCCGCGACCCTTGGCGCGCGCCGTGAAGCGCTTGAGCGTTGCACCTTGCTCGACGTAGATGGTCTTGACCTTCAGCTCGTCGATGTCGGCACCGTCGTTGTGCTCGGCGTTGGCAATCGCCGACTCGAGCACCTTCTTGATGATCACAGCGGCCTTCTTCTGCGTGAATTGCAGAACGTTGAGCGCTTGATCGACCTTCTTGCCGCGGATCAGGTCCGCGACCAGACGGCCCTTGTCGACCGACAGGCGGACACCGCGGAGGACTGCACGTGTTTCAGACATGGTCGTTCCTTACTTCTTCTGGACTTTTTTGTCCGCGGGGTGCCCCTTGAACGTGCGCGTGAGCGCAAATTCGCCGAGCTTGTGGCCGACCATCTGGTCGGTGATGTACACGGGCACGTGTTGCTTGCCGTTGTGCACAGCGATGGTCAGACCGATGAACTCGGGCAGAACCATCGAGCGGCGCGACCAGGTCTTGATCGGCTTCTTGTCCTTGTTCGTCACGGCCTTGTCGGCCTTGGCCACGAGGTGGTGGTCGACGAAAGGACCCTTTTTGAGAGAGCGAGTCATTGGCTATCCCTTACTTCTTGCGACGCGACACGATGAAGACCTGCGTGCGCTTGTTGTTACGGGTGCGATAGCCCTTGGTCAGATTGCCCCACGGGTCGACAGGATGGCGGCCTTCGCCAGTCTTGCCTTCGCCACCACCGTGCGGGTGGTCGACCGGGTTCATCACCACGCCGCGAACGGTCGGGCGAATACCCATGTGACGCTTCACACCGGCCTTGCCGAGCTGGCGCAGGCTGTGTTCTTCGTTGGCCACTTCACCGATGGTCGCGCGGCATTCGATGTGAATGCGACGGACTTCGCCCGAACGCATGCGGACCTGGGCGTAGACGCCTTCACGGGCCAGCAGCGTGGCCGAGGTACCGGCCGAACGTGCGATCTGCGCGCCCTTGCCGGGTTGCAGTTCGATGCAGTGGATCGTCGAACCCACGGGGATGTTGCGGATCGGCAGGGTGTTGCCGGCGCGGATCGGGGCTTCGGCGCCCGACATCAGGGTTGCACCGGCTTCCAGACCGCGCGGGGCGATGATGTAGCGGCGCTCGCCGTCGGCGTAGCAGACCAGAGCGATGTGGGCGGTGCGGTTCGGGTCGTACTCGATGCGTTCGACCTTGGCCGGGATGCCGTCCTTGTTGCGCACGAAGTCGACAATGCGGTAGTGGTGCTTGGCACCACCGCCACGATGGCGGATCGTGATGTGACCGTTGTTGTTACGGCCGGCCTTCTGGAACTGGGGTTCCAGCAGGGCTGCGTGAGGCGCACCCTTGTGCAGGTGGTCACGCGAAATCTTCACCGCGCCGCGTTGGCCCGGCGAAGTGGGTTTCATCTTGATGACGGCCATGATTAAGCGCCTTCCCCGACGAGGTTGAGCTCTTGACCGGCCTTCAGCGTCACATAAGCCTTGCGCACGTTGTCGCGGCGGCCGATGGACTTGCCAAAGCGCTTGGTCTTGCCCTTGGTGTTGAGCACCGACACACCCTGGACTTCGACCTTGAACATCAGTTCAACAGCGGCCTTGATCTCGGGCTTGGTGGCGTCTTGCAGCACCTTGAAAGTGACAGCGTTCGACTTCTCGCCGACCATCGTGGCCTTTTCGGACACGATCGGTGCGACCAGCACGTTCATGAGACGGCCTTCGTCGAACTTACGTTGTGCAGGGGTGGGGTTCACGCGGCTCATGCGAACATCTCCTTGAGCTTGTCGACGGCACCCTTGGTGACCAGCACCTTCTTGTAGTGAACCAGCGACACCGGATCGGCGTAACGGGGTTCGACCACGAGGATGTTGACCAGATTGCGCGAGGCAAGGTACAGGTTTTCGTCGACTTCTTCGGCGATCACGAGCACGGACTCGAGATTCATTGCCTTGAAACGGGCTGCCAGCGGCTTCGTCTTGGGCGAATCCACGGTCAGCGAATCGACCACGGCCAGACGGCCTTCGCGAGCGAGCTGCGAGAAGATGGAGGCCATGCCGGCGCGGTACATCTTCTTGTTGATCTTCTGCGAGAAGTTTTCGTCAGGCATGTTCGGGAAGATCCGGCCGCCTCCGCGCCACAGGGGCGAGGACGTCATACCGGCGCGGGCGCGGCCCGTTCCCTTTTGCTTGAAAGGCTTCTTGGTCGAGTGCTTGACCTGTTCGCGGTCCTTCTGGGCGCGCGTGCCTTGACGGGCGTTGGCCTGGAATGCAACGACGATCTGGTGGACCAGGTCTTCGTTGTAGTCACGGCCGAACACGGTCTCGGGGGCGTCGTACTTCGACGCGGCCTGGCCTTGTTCGTTCAGGAGTTCGAGTTGCATTACTTCGCTCCTTCAGCCGCTTGCGGCTTGGCCTTGATGGCGGGACGCACGGTGACGAAGCCACCCTTCGAACCCGGGATCGCGCCCTTGATGAGCAGCAGCTGACGTGCTTCGTCGATGCGGAACACGTCGAGGTTTTGCGTCGTGCGGGTGACGTCGCCGAGGTGGCCCGTCATGCGCTTGCCGGGGAACACGCGACCGGGGTCTTGTGCCATGCCGATCGAGCCGGGCACGTTGTGCGAACGGCTGTTACCGTGCGACGCGCGCTGCGAGCTCATGTTGTGACGCTTGATCGTGCCGGCGTAGCCCTTGCCGATGGTCGTGCCTTGCACGTCCACCTTCTGGCCCACGGAGAACACGCTGCTTGCCGCGATCACGCCGCCAGCCTTGTGCTGACCTGCGGTATCGGCGGTGACGCGGAATTCCTGGATGATTTCACCAGCTTCGACACCTGCCTTGGCAAGGTGGCCGGCTTGGGGCTTGGTCACGCGCGATGCTTTGCGCGAACCGAACGTCACCTGCAGGGCGACGTAGCCATCGGTCTCTTGGGACTTGATCTGGGTCACACGGTTGTTGGACACATCCACCACCGTGACAGGAACTGCGTCCCCGTCATCGGTGAAGAGACGCATCATCCCCACCTTGCGGCCCAGCAACCCGAGGGAGTTGCTCAGACTCATTTGTTTTCTCCAAAAATGGAAGACTTCCTTCGCCGCTGCCACTTCAATTGGCGACAGCGTTTGGCTGGTTTCCCGGCCTGCGAGAGAAGGTTGATAAATCTCTGCCAGAACGGCGACCGAACGGACGCAACAAGGGCAGAGCCAGAGATTATAGCCCGCAGTCGAACCGGGGCGCAAGTGGCCCTTTCCGGTCCGGATTCAGGGGCTTCCGGCCCCGTTTCGGGTGGCTTTCGGGCCTATTTCGCGGGCAGCGAGATGATGTTGTCGCCGCCTGGCAGCGACTTGATCTCGCCGTTGGCCTTCATGGCGGGCGCCGCCGCGCCGGTCTGGATCGGGATGGAAATGGCACTGGTCCGACCAGCCTGCTTGATGAACACATTCAGGTAGGCCAGACCGTCACCCTGGCTGATCACCGTGACGGAAGTGTCGGAGCGCTGTCCCGGCGGCAGGCTCAGCGACGCGCTGCCGGACAGCGTCAAGCCCGCATCGACCGTCAGCGTCACGCTGGCGCCCGCGGGGTCGCTGACGCCGTCGAACTGAAGAACGACGACCGTCGGCTTGCCGGCCTGAGGCGCGCCGTCCAGCCGGTACTGCAGCTTGACGCCGGAGTCATTGGGTTTTCTCGATGCGGTCACCCAGGGGGTGGCGGAGCCCTTCAGGCCTGCAGGCGACAACTTCGCGGTGGTGCGCGTCGGCGGCATCCCGTCAGCCAGGGCGCAGGCCGAGAGCGCGGACAGTGCAAGTCCCGCCGTCAGTGCGGCAGCCAGAGAGAGGCGAGTGTTCAGGATCATCGCGAGCCTTCCCTTCCTTATTGAACGAGCACGGTGAGGCACACCGGCGTAGCAGAGGAGCTCGTCATTGCGGCATCCCGCACCGCCAGAACGTACTCACCCGCGCTCAGGCTGACCCGGCTGCCCGATCGGGCGATCTCTCCACCCCGGAAGACGTCGAAGTCCGGCACCGCGGCGTTCCCGACCGTGACCTGGTAGTCCCGGTTCGCCGGCGCGGTGAAACGCAGGTAGGCAATGTTGCCGAGCTTGTTGCCCGTGCCCGCCACGCTGGAGACACAGACGTTGTTGACCACCGCACCAACAGCCAAGGCCCGGTACATCGGCAGCACGCCGGGCACGCTGGGCAACCCGCCGTCGTTCGATTCGCCCGCACCGAATGCATCGCTGGAGGTGATGTTCTGCGCGGTCAGCAGGCTGTTCAGCGCCGAGGCGTTGCCAGGCGACGTCGCATTGAACGCGGCGGCGAAAGCGTGAATCGACGTGACCGGCGCGCCGCTTCGGAACTGGAAGCCGGTCAAGGTGTCGTGGATGGGCTTGAAGCCGGCCTGCCGGTTGAGGTTCCACAGGATGGCCTGGACAGATGACTCGCGGGACCAGCCGGGATTGCTTGTAGGACCACGCGAGAGATCCAACGGGCTGCCCCCCCTTTGCTGCGGCAGCTTTGAGTCGACATAGTTGCTTCGCTCCAGGGCAATGCCTGACCACGCATTACCCCAACCCTCGGAGAAAGCAAGTCGCCGATCGAGACGATCGTCCATCGAATGCCCGCCTCCGATCGAGTCATCTCGACTGAAGGCCGATTGGTAGTAGTGCCCCCATTCGTGCGCGATCACCGGCGCATCGAACTCGTCGGTGTCCACATCCTCCTTGCCCAGCACGTAGATCTGCCGACCGTTGCTTCCGCTGTTGAAGAAGAAGGTCGTGCCAATCTGCCCCGCCGAAAGATTGATTCCGTCCGACGGCGCGTTGTTGACGCTCCAGAAAACCTTCAACGAAGGAAACGCCGAAGCCGGCGCCACCGACAGCACCTTCTGCATGGAGGTGTAGACCGTATCGAGCACGGCGAACGGCGCCGCGACCCGCGTCCCGCTGTAGCGCGAACCATCCCAGCCGCTGTCCGCACGCAGGTCGCGCGTCAATGCCACGCTTCCCGAAGAAAAGCTCGCCGACTGCATCGAGTACAGCGCATCGCTGCGCGTGTTGTCGCGCACCGTGACATCCCAGGTCGCCCCCGGGCCAGTCCGGGTCAGCTGGGCCCGGACGCGCACGGTGATGTTCGTGTTCGCCGGCACCGAGACCGCGTAATTGCCACCGTCATCCGTGGTGGTCAACGCGAGCTGCGCCGATGTGGTGGCATCGAGCACCTCTACCGTGGCGCCGCGCACGGGCTTGGCTGTGGTGTTCGCGTACAGGAGGGGCCCGCTGTTGTTCGGCACCGAGTCGTAAGTGGCTTTCCCGCTCAGGGTGACCGGGTTCAGCACGATCGGCAGGCCGATGGGAAACCCACCGCCGCCTCCGCCACCACCACCTCCCCCACCGCAACCTGCCAGCAATGCCGCCGCGATGCACGCCGCACCGAATGCAAAAGAGAACTTCTGGCTCATCACGTGTGCTGCCCTCGTTTCAGCCCCGGCGCACTGCGTCCCGCAGGCCGGTGCGCGAGGATGCCACACTTGAGAAACAAACGTGAAGCACAAAAAAGCCCGCCTGCATTTCTGCAGGCGGGCTGTGCTCGGAATGCGACGCGAGGTCGAATTACTGCAGCTTGATCTCGACGTCGACGCCGGCCGGCAGGTCGAGCTTCATCAGCGCGTCCACGGTCTTGTCGGTGGGGTCGACGATGTCCATCAGGCGCTGGTGCGTACGGATTTCCAGCTGGTCGCGCGACGTCTTGTTGACGTGCGGCGAACGCAGGATGTCGAAACGCTTCATGCGGGTCGGCAGGGGCACCGGGCCCTTGACGATCGCGCCGGTGCGCTTGGCGGTGTCCACGATTTCAGCGGCCGACTGGTCGATCAGCTTGTAGTCGAATGCCTTCAGGCGGATGCGGATCTTTTGCTTGGTAGCCATGGTGATTCCTTTGCGTCCGGCTTAGATGTCGAGGATCTTGGCCACGACGCCCGAACCCACGGTACGGCCGCCTTCACGGATGGCGAAGCGCAGGCCTTCTTCCATCGCGATCGGGTTGATCAGCTTCACGGTGATGCTGACGTT
>NZ_BKDH01000006.1:0-221532 GCF_009811375.1 Variovorax boronicumulans | reverse complement strand
ATGCCCACGTGTTCGACGGTGTCCAGCAGCAGTGCCGGCTTGGCCTGCAGCCCGAGTGCAGGCGCGTCGTCGATCTCGAGGCGCGTGCCCGCGCGCAAGGTGCGCACGGTGCTGTGGCCCAGCATCACGTCGGCGCGGCATTCGGCCGCTTCCATCATCAAGGCGGCATAGCGCTCGACGGTGCGGTTGGTGTCCCAGCCGCGGCTGCGGTCGTTCAGGCCGAGCACGTCGTCGTATTCCAGGCGCGGGGCGTTCTTGCCGCCGACCGGAAAGCGCGCGGGGGCGCTGCCTGTGAGCTGGCGTTTGCCGTCGACGTTCCAGGCGCTCAGGTGCACCTGGGCCACCGACTGGCGCATGCGGCGCACCAGCGCCTGCACGGCGTCGCTGCGCTCCTGCGAGCTTTTGCGGTGAAAGCGAACAGGCGAGCCTGCATCGGCGGGCTGGGCGTCGTTCGACGAGAAGATGACGAGCTTGTGGCCGGTCGGGGCCTGGGCGTCTTCCTCGATGCGCCAGGCCAGGCCTTCTTCGGCCAGCAGGCGTGAGAAGAAGTCGTAGTCGCTCTCGCGGTACTGGGTGCAGTAGGTGCGAACGGGGGCGTCGGCCAGGAAGCTGTTCACTTCGGAGGAGAAGGCCCAGCTGCCCGCATCCGCATACGGCGCGAGCACGCGCTCGATGATGTCTGCCACGCTGCGCTGCTGGAAGACCTGGCTGCGCCCTTGCTGGGTGGCCAGCCAGAGCCAGGGCACCAAGGTCAGGCGGTAGCGGGCCAAGCCGCCATCGGAGCCGAGCGACTCGACGGCGCGGATCAGGCCGGTGCGATGGCCCACAGAGCCATCGGCCAGCACAGTGACCAACGTCAGCGGCTGGTCGATCAGCGAAGACAGCGCCAGGTCCGCGCGCAAGCTCAGGCACACGATGCGCAACTCGAACAGCTGTGACACCGCTTCGCGCTGCACCCAGCCCTCCACGCGCAGGGCGTCGATGCTTTCGCGCGCAGCGGACGAAGACGATGAAGCAGCACTCGGCGCTTCAAGGCGATACAGCCGCGCCGTCTGGCTCAGCTCGGCCCACAGGGCGCTGCGGTCAGCGGAAGGCATCGGGAATTCGCTCAGGTTCGGATGCTCAAGGCTTGCAAGGTGCGCCCGGCTTGCAGTCCGCCGTTGCGGCAGGGGCCTGCGCCGACGGTGCGGGGTCGGAGGTCTTGCTGCGCTTGAGCAGCGCGGTCAGCAGGTCGGTGTCGGGATCGGGTCCCTTCGGCCGTGCCGCCGTTTGCGTGAGGTCGGAACGCGCGGCGGGCTTTGCTGCCTTGCTGGTGTTGGCAGCGGTCTTGACCGGCTTGCCGTTCGCGGCCGTGCGCACGGGCTTCTTCGAGCCCGACGCGATGCGCTCCGGTTTCTTTGCAGCAACGGCGCTGGCCTTGCTGTCGGCGCCTGTCTTCTTCGCGGGGGATGTTGCCGCTGCAACGCGCGCAGGCTTCGCGGCCGGCGGTACGGCCATGGGCTGCGCACCGATGGCTGCGAACGGCGTGGAGGCCTGTTGTTGTTGCTGTTGCTGCTGTGGTGCCGGCGGCGGCGTGCTGTCGCCTTCGATGATGCGCGCGGGCGTGGGCTCCGGTGCCGCGGCTGCAACGGGCGCGTCGGGCTTCGGTGGTTCCTTGGCGACAGGCGCTGCAACCGGCGCAGGCGTTGCTGCCGCCACGGTCGTGGCTGCCGCATCCGCGCGCTTCGATTGAAGGTGGTAGGTCGTGGCACCCGCCACACCGAGCAGCACTGCGAGCGAAGCCCACACGCCGGGCCGTGCGAAGAAGGAGCGCGCGCCGCTCTCGCGGCCACCGAACTGTGCGAGCACCCGCGTGGATTCGCCTCCGGGTGCGGCGGTAGATGTGGCTGCGGTGGGTGCGCTCGAACCAAGCAGGCTCGGGCGATCCTTGTGGGCGTCTGACGCGCCCATCATGGATGGGTGGTCCGGCTGGCTGCGGGCATGTGATTTCTCCCCTCGGCTTTATGTGGCGTGATCAACGCGATATCGCAATTGGGATGCAACAAGGTGCTGCGTGCGATGGGGTTCAAATTTTTATGCGACTCATACAATTGAGTGGCTCTCATTGAACACCGTTGATCTTCTTCACTCTCTTTTGTTATTTTGCCTTGATGGTGGCAGCACTTGCCATCTTCTTGTTCCCTTCTTTTCGTGACCGTGTGTTGCGAGCGACGGTCTCCATTTCTACTGCTATTGCATTCTTTTTTATTGGAATAGGACGCCGCCTCGGCTTTGTGTCCGAAGCAAGTTTTCAGTTGATGCGAGACAGCGGCTCAGGGGTGCGTACTTTTGCCGTAAGGCATCGCTATTTGTTGCTGTCGGGCATGGGCCTGCTTATCGTTCCGGTGTTGTTAAGTGTGACTTTCGGAAGTGGCCGGGTTCTGTTCTTCGACGACTGGGCCGCCACAAGCGATCCGAAGATCGAGGCCTTGCTCAAGGGCGAGCAGCTGGTGCCGCCACAGCCGTTGCCGCCCGAGGTGTTTGCCACTGCAGAGGTCGAGCAGATTCGTCCGCTCACGAAAGAAGGCAGTCGGGACTGGGCTGTTCTCGATGTGGACTTTCGTAATCGTTTGCTGCTCGTCTACAAGATCATGAAAGAAAAGCACGGCTACGACCTCGCATTGCTCGAGGGTTATCGCAGCCCCGAACGACAAGCCAAACTCGCTGCATTGGGCAATACAGTGACCATGGCGAAGGCCAATCAAAGCTATCATCAGTATGGACTTGCGGCAGACAACGCGTTCTATCGCAATGGCAAGCTGGTGATCTCTGAAAAAGATCCATGGGCCATGGAAGGCTATCGCCTCTATGGCGAAGCGGCCGAGTCCGTGGGCTTGGTGTGGGGTGGTCGATGGTCCTTCAGGGATTACGGTCACGTGGAGTACCGCAAGCCGGGATTTAAATTGTCACGCAACTGAATGCCGAGACGACATCTGTCGCACCGGCACACCACGAGGCAATCAAGGGGGAGAGTTCAAATGGGTGAGGATCAACCCGAGGCGGACAACGACCGCCCGTGGATCGTTCTGCATGACAAGACCGACCACGGTGGCTTCGTGATCACCGCGTCCGAAAACACGCACATCGATGAACGGCGTGTGGCGCGCATCGGCGACATGGTGTCGTGCCCGCGGCCCGGCCATGGCATCAACCCCATCGTGACGGGCAGCGACTGCGTGTCGATCGATGGCCGTCGCGTGGCGCGCCACGGCGACCGGGCGGCCTGCGGTTGCAGGCTGTTGTCGAGCCAGATCGCTTCCGCGTCCGAATGACGGCGGTGCACCCTTCTCCGGCTGCAGGCATGGCATGCGGTCACGCGAGCGCGTGGGCCGCTGCCATCGCTATCGCCCTCGCGTGACCCAGGCGTTCGAAAACTCCGGATGCTGTCGCGACTGATCAAGCCCGTTCTTTTGGCCTGCGCCGTGTTCATCACGGTGTGGGTGCTCGTGATCGTCTACTGGCAGTACACGGCGCGCATGCCGAGCACGAGCGACATCGTGCTCTACCTTGTCGTGCTGCCGCTGGCATTGATGCTCTTCTAT
The DNA here is from genome assembly GCF_009811375.1 of Variovorax boronicumulans. Lineage (NCBI taxonomy): Bacteria > Pseudomonadati > Pseudomonadota > Betaproteobacteria > Burkholderiales > Comamonadaceae > Variovorax > Variovorax boronicumulans. The sequence goes on along the minus strand of NZ_BKDH01000006.1, from coordinate 217,951 downwards.
GTGGTGCTGCGTCGCATCTTCACGGCCGCACCCGCTGCTGCGTTGCCCGCAGCCGGGGCGACAGTGGTCGCAGGCGCCGCCGCCTCATCGAATGCCGCGGCACCCGAAGCCTCGCAAGAGCGCCAGCAGATGGCCGTGCTGGCCTTCGCCCTTCGCACGCCGCGCGGCAGCGATGCCGACACGGTGGCCACCGCGATCGGCCAGGCGCAGACGCCCGAGCTGGTCCCGGAGCTGCGTGATGGCGAAGGCTTCCCCGTCATCGCGGGCCGCGTCGATGGCATCGACGAGAACGAGCTGCGCGAGCACTTGCGTGAAAGCCTGCAACCGGCCGGCGAATCTTTCGATGTCGATGCGCTGCCCGACGACCGGCTGCGCGCCATCCACCTGATGTCCGACGTGCTGCAGGAGCTGCTGGCGTCCGCGGCCGAAGCCATCGCCAACGCGGGCGATGCGCTCGCGGTGCGTGCGCCCGGGCGCTTCGTGTCCAGCGGCGGCGTCATCCCGGGGCCGGCGGCGGCGCCGCAGCTGAACCTCTCGCTGCTGTTGCCGGGCGCATGGAGCGAGAGCGAACGCGCGATCGCCACGCAGTGGGTGCAGCAGCGCGTGCGCGAGGGCGATGCGTCGCAGCGTTGGCTCGTCGACTGCTTCAAGAGCGAAGACGGCGTGTCCGGCATGGCGCTGCTCGACCGCATCAGCCTGTCGCTGCATCGCGAGCAAAGGCCCGCGCTGTGGATCGCGCTGGCGGCCGACTCCTCGGTGTCCGAAGCCAGCATCGCGCGCTGGGAGGCCGACGGCCTGCTGTACACCGCCACGCGCCGCAAGGGCCGCGTGCCCGGCGAAGCCGCCGCGGGCCTGCTGCTCGTGCGCGCCGGCGATGCACTGCTGGCACCGGCCGAGGCCGTGCGCCTGTCGCGCAGCGCAAGCGGCCAGCGCGAGGCCTCGGCCGACACGGCACGCACGCCCGATGCCAGCCTGCTCGATCGCTTCGCCCAACATCTGATGGCTACGTCGGCTCTCGAGACCGCCCAGGTCGACTGGGTCGTGAGCGACGCCGACCACCGCACCAGCCGCGTCACCGAAGTGGCCAAGCTTGTGCAGGAGCGGCTGCCGCACGTGCCCTTCGAAAACAACCTCTCCGTCTGCGCCACCCTGGGTCACCTGGGGGCCGCGGCCGACATGAGCGCCGTCGTGCTCGCGTGCCACCTGGCCGCGCGCGATGCACGGCATGTGCTCGCCATTTCCGTGCAGGACGCGCTCGCGCGGACGGCCTTGCTGGCCGGCCCGGCGAGCCCCGCGTCACCCGCTACTTAAACAGGACCGATTCCAGAAACTTCTATGCGGCGATTCTTCAGTTTCCTGGCCGATCCGCGCACCTTGTCGGTGATCGGCGCCATCGCGCTCGGCGCGTTCCTGCTGCTCGGGGCGCAGACGCTCGAAGTCGGCGCGATCTGGGCCGTCGGCATCTTCGTGGTGCTGCTGCTGTTGTGGCTGCTGGTGTGGTTCGTGCGGCGCATGCGCACGCGCGCGGCCAACCGCAAGCTCGGCGACATGCTCGAGGACCAGGCCGATGCCGCCGTGCGCGACAGCGACCCCGAGCGCAAGGCCGAGATCGACGAGCTGCGCGGGCGCATGGTCGAGGCGGTCAAGACCATCAAGACCTCGAAGATCGGGCAGATGTCGGGCAGCGAGGCGCTGTACGAGCTGCCCTGGTACATGGTCATCGGCAACCCGGCCGCGGGCAAGAGCAGCGCCATCCTGAACTCGGGCCTGCAGTTCCCGTTCGCCGACAAGGGCAACGCGGTGATCCAGGGCATCGGCGGCACGCGCAACTGCGACTGGTTCTTCACCACCGAAGGCATCGTGCTCGACACGGCGGGGCGCTATTCGATTCACCAGGAAGACCGCAAGGAGTGGTTCGGCTTCCTCGACCTGCTCAAGAAGTACCGGCCGAAGGCGCCCATCAACGGCATCATCATCACGGCCAGCATTCCCGAGCTGATCGGCAGCCGGCCCGACTTCGCCATTCAACTCGCGAAGAACCTGCGCCAGCGCATGCAGGAACTCACCGAGCGGCTCGAGGTGTTCGCGCCGGTCTACGTGATGTTCACCAAGGCCGACCTGATCACCGGCTTTGCGGAATTCTTCGGCGACAGCGACAAGATGGAGCGCGACCGCGTGTGGGGCGCCTCGCTGCCCTACGACGGCGACGAGAAGCAGGACGCGGTGGCGCTGTTCGACAAGCGCTTCGACGAGCTCTACATGGGCCTGAAGGAAATCAGCGTCTCGCACTTCGCGAACCACCGCAGCAGCGACCCGTCGCCTGAGCTCTTGATCTTCCCGCTCGAGTTCGCGGCCATCAAGCCCGCGCTGCGCGCCTTCCTGGCCACGCTGTTCGAGAGCAACCCGTTCCAGCACAAGCCGGTGTTCCGCGGTTTCTACTTCACCAGCGCCTTGCAGGAAGGCACGATGCGCAGCCTGTCGACCGAGCGCATCGCCAAGCGCTTCGGTCTCACGCTGAGCAACGCGGCCACCAAGTCCAAGGAAATCTATTCGCAGAACGGGTTCTTCCTGCGCGACCTGTTCTCCAAGGTGATCTTTGCCGACAAGAAGACGGTGCGGCAGTTCTCCAGCCCCGTGAAGGCGCGCGTGCGCTACGTGAGCTTCTTCGCCTTCGTCGCGGTGCTGGGCCTGCTGCTGGGCGGCTGGACCTGGTCGTACCTGGGCAACCGCCAGCTGGTGGAGAACGTGCAGGCCGACCTGGACAAGGTGGTCAAGCTGCAGGCCAGCGACAACGGCCTGCGCACGCGCTTCGAGGCGCTGGGCATCCTGCAGGACCGCATCGAGCAGCTCGAGAAATTCCGCAACGACCGGCCGCTGTCGCTGTCGCTGGGCCTGTACCAGGGCAACCAGCTCGAAGACAAGCTGGTGGCCGAGTACTACGGCGGCGTGAAGCAACTGATGCTCGCGCCGGTGTCGGACAACCTGCAGGCCTTCCTGCGCGAGGTGAACGCGCACCCCGACCGCCTGAAGCGCGCCGACGCGGTGGCCGCGCTGACGGGCGGCACGGCGCCCGCGCCGCTGCCGGTCGCCGGTGCCGCGACCACCACGGCACCCGCCGCAGCGCCGGAAGGCGGCGGCCTGTATGCCGGCTCCTCGCCGGCCGACGTGCAGGACGCCTACAACGCGCTCAAGACCTACCTCATGCTGTCCGACAAGCGGCAGGTGGAAACAGCGCACCTCACCGACCAGATCTCGCGCTTCTGGCGCGGCTGGCTCGAGAGCAACCGCGGCGACATGCCGCGCGCGGCGGTCATCCGCGATGCCGAGCGCATGATCACCTTCTACCTGCGCCGCGTGGGCGACGACAACTGGCCCGCACTGGCCGACACCAACCTGGCGCTGGTCGAGCAGACGCGCGACAACCTGCGCCGCGTGGTGCGCGGCATGCCGGCGCGCGAACGCGTGTACGCCGAGATCAAGGCGCGCGCCTCCACGCGCTTCGCGCCGATGACCGTGGCGCGCATCCTCGGGGCCACGGCCGGCGGCGCCGAAGCCGAAGGCACCCTCGCCGGCAGCGTCGCCATCTCGGGCGCGTTCACGCGCGAGGCCTGGCAGCAGTACGTGGACGACGCGATCCGCGACGCTGCGAACAAGGAAACCTCGAGCAAGGACTGGGTGCTCAACGTCGCCGGCAACGACGACCTGACGCTCGAAGGCAGCCCGGAGCAGATCCGCAAGACGCTGGCCACCATGTACAAGCTGGAGTACGCCAAGGAGTGGCAGCGCTTCCTGCAGGGCATCGCGGTGAAGGACATGGGCAGCTTCGAACAGGCCGTGGTGGCGATGAACCAGCTGGGCGATCCGCAGAACTCGCCGATCCGCAAGGTCTTCGACACCGTGTACGACCAGACCTCGTGGGACAACCCCTCGCTGGTCAACGCCGGCCTGCAGCAGGCGCGCACCGGGGCCTTCAACTGGTTCAAGCGCCTCTTCAGCCGTGCCACGCCGTCGCAGGTGAACGTGAACGTCGACCTCAACGGCGGCGCCACCGAAATCCCGATGGGCCCGATCGGGCGCGAGTTCGCGGGCGTGGCGCGCCTGGTGGTCGAGCGCGACAACACCTCGCTGCTGCGCGGCTACCTGGGCACGCTGTCCAAGTTGCGCGGGCGCTTCAACCAGATCAAGAACCAGGGCGACCCCGGACCGGGCGCGCGCCAGCTCATGCAGCAGACGCTGGAAGGCAACGGCTCCGAGCTGGCCGACGCGCTCAAGTACGTCGACGAGCAGATGCTCACCGGCATGGACGCCGCACAGCGCCAGGCGCTGCGCCCGCTGCTGGTGCGGCCGCTGCTGCAGGCCTACGCGGTGACGGTGCAGCCGACGGCGGTGGAGGTCAACAAGATCTGGAGCGCGCAGGTGCACCAGCCCTTCCAGCAGTCGCTGGCCACCAAGTACCCGTTCTCGGCGAGCGCGAAGATCGAGGCCTCGCCGGCGGAGATCGCGCAGTTTTTCGGGCCTGAAGGCGCCATCGGCAAGTTCGTGACGACCACGCTGGGCTCGCTGGTGATCCGCCGCGGCGACCTGCTGTCGCCGCGCGCCTGGGGCGACCAGGGCCTCACGCTGAGCCCCGACTTCGTGAACGGCTTCGCGCAGTGGGTGGCGCCGCTGTCGGGCGGTGCCGCAGCCGGTGCCGGCGGCAGCGCGCAGCCGCAGACGCTGTTCCAGATCCTGCCGCAGCCCGTGTCGGGCCTGACGGAGTACATGGTGGAAATCGATGGCCAGCAGCTGCGCTACCGCAACACGCCGCCGCAGTGGTCCAACTTCGTCTGGCCCAACGCACAGGGCACGCCGGGCGCGAAGATCACCGCCGTCACCTTCGACGGGCGCACGGTCGAGCTGATCAACGAGCCGGGCAACTTCGGCCTGGAGCGCCTGCTCAGCACGGCGCAGCGCACCAAGTTGCCCGACGGCAGCTTCGAGCTCACCTGGGCGCGCGACAACGCGAGCGTGACCGTCAAGCTGCGCGTGATCCAGAACACGCAGTCGGCCGGTTCGGGCGGCGATTCGCCGCAGGGCAAGGGCCTGCGCGGCACGGTGCTGCCGTCGACGGTCGCGGAGATCGGTGTGCCGCGCGCAGCAGCACCCGCAGCGGTTCAGGCACCGGCCCAGGCGCCGGTGCAGGCAGGGGGAGCAGGCAAATGAGCGCGCCACAACAGCTGTGCTACTTCGGCAAGTTGCCCGGTCGCGGCGACTTCGTGAAGGGCCTGTACAACCCGCAGCTCATCAAGGTGTTCGACCACTGGCTGTCGCAGACCATGGAGATGCTGTCGGAAGACCCGCGCTGGAAGCTGATCTACGACAACGCCGCGCCGATGCACTTCGTGTGCCTGGGCTCGCGCAGCCGCGTCGCCATTGCGGGGCACGTGCGCCCCAGCCGCGACGAGTCGTCGCGCCGCTACCCGTTCCTGGCGGCCACTTCGGTGGACGTGGACGAGGCGCTCGACTTCATGCGCGGCGCGCCGATGCTCATCGGCCCCTACTGGGACCGCATGGCGGTGCAGGTGCAGTCGCTGGCGGCCGGCACCGACCTGGACAACGAGCTGAAGAAGTTCGAGGCCATCGATCCGGCCATCGAGACCGGCTTCAAGAAGTCGGCCTCGCGCGCCACCTATGCGGCGTTCACGCGCGACACCAGCCTGCTGCGCATCGAGCAGATGCTCAACTTCGACGGCCACAAGGTGTCGCTGCGCCGTGCCATCCTGGCGCTGGGTTTGCTGCTGCAGCCGGTGATGGCCAGCGCGGTGTCGCACCTGGAAAAGGGGCTCACGCTGCCGCTGCCGCGCGACCCGGTCGACCGCTCGCTGATCGCCACCTTCTGGCTCGAGATGGTGTCGCAGTTCCTGGCCAAGGCCGACTTCGAGCTGGTGCTGCTGGTCACCGAGATCGACGGCCGCTCTCGGCTGGTGATCGGCTTCAACGGCCTGTCGCCGCGCAGCCTGCAAAGCGTGCTGCATCCGCAGGTCTACACCGAGCACAACATCGACATCGACAACCCGGAGTGGGTCGAGGACACCATCCACAGCAACTACGCGATGTTCAAGCTGGTGAGCTACCTCGACCAGCCGCAGCTGCCGCTGGACATCGTGCTCACCGCCTTTCGCGAAGTCTTCATCGGGGAATGACACGGTCATGAATTGTTCTTTGCGCGTTCTCGTGCTGTCCATGGCCTGCGGGCTCGCGCTCGTGCCGGCCGTGCAGGCCCAGCAACCCCAACAACCACCCGCGGCGGGCGCCACCGCCGCCCGCGTCGAGACCACGCCCGCGGCCGTCGGCAAGGGCGAGCCGGTCGTGGCCGGCGGGCAGGTGCCCGATGAAGCCACGCGCATCGCCGTCATCGAGGCGCTGCGCCGCGTGTACGGCCCCAGCGGCGTGATCGACAAGATCGAGGTGGTGAACACCGTCAGCATGCCGGCCAACTGGAGCGCCAACGTGCAGCGGCTGATCACGCCCTCGCTCAAGGACATCCACCGCGGCCAGCTTCAGATCGAGGGCACGCAGATGGCGCTCAGCGGCGAGGTCGGCAACGAGGCGCTGCGCCAGAAGATCGTGAGCGACATGGCGAATTCGCTCAACCCGACCTACACCATCAAGAACAGCCTGCGCGTGCCCGCGTCGGAGCAGATCGCGGTCGACCAGGCGCTGGCCAACCGCACCATCGAGTTCGAACTGGGCAGCGCCACGCTCACGGGCAAGGGCCGCGCCATCCTCGACGAGATGGCGCCGATCCTGCAGAAGCTCACCAACAAGTCGGTGGCGGTGGTGGGCCACACCGACAACGCCGGCAACCGCACGTCGAACCTGGCGCTGAGCCAGTCGCGTGCCGAATCGGTCAAGGGCTACCTGGTGGGCAAGGGCATCGACCCGATGACGCTCACGACCTCGGGCGTGGGCCCGGACCAGCCGGTGGCGAGCAATGCGACGGACGAGGGGCGTTCGCGCAACCGGCGCATCGAGTTCCGGGTCGGACGCTAAAGAAAAAGGCCCGCAACGCGGGCCTTTTTTCTTTCGCTCAGCGCGCAGTCAACGCGACTCGTCGTCGCCCTTGGGCAGATCGAGCAGGTCCACCAGCTGGGCCAGCTCCTGCTCGTTCTTGATCACGTTGCGCAGCCACGCATGCAGCGGCATGTCGGCCCAGCGCGCGGCCTTGTTCGCCATGTAGGCGGCCGGGCTCGAGGGCTCGGTCTGCTCGAAATACGCCGCCACTTCCTTGAGCTGCGCGATGGCCTGCGCGCGGCTGTGGATGCCGGGTGGCAGCGCGGCGGGCACATGCACCGCCGCGTGGTAGTTGGGAGATGAATGGGGCATGGCGGCGTCGAAGACGGGTTCGATGCGGGTCGGGGCAGCCGGTGCGCTGGCGGCCGGTGCAGCGGCGGTGGCTTGCGGCGCCGCGCCGTTGTCGATCGGCACGCCGGCCTCGCGCGCGAAGCGCTCGACAGCCTGGCGGATGGCCGCGGCGGCGTCCTTCGCGGCGCGAAAGCTCGGGCCGTTGGAGGCGGTGCGTTCGTCGAACACGGCCTCGAACTCGGCCAGCGCCTGCTCGCAGGCCTGCACGTCACGGTGCGTCTTCTGCAGGAACTTCGCGGGCGTGGCGCGGCGCAGGCGGTCGAACTGCTCGAGCGTCACCTTGTTGCGCTGCAGCTCGTCGGCCTGCGCCGGCGTGCGGCGGATGGCCTGGTCGAGCGCCAGTGCGGTCTCCCAGACCAGCGCGCTGTGGCCGGTGTGGCCGTCGCTCACGATGGGCGCGCGCTGCAGCAGCTCGACCGAGCGCGAGATCAGCCAGGTGACGGTGCCGATCCGCATCTCGATGTCGCCGCCCTCGGGCTGCGGATGCAGTTCGTCCCAGTACTGGCGGCACAGGCCGCTGAGCAGGCGGTAGCCGTCGGCCAGTCCCTCGAAGCCGCGCTGGCTGGCCAGCGCGTCGGTGAGCCACACGCCCAGTCGCAAATCCTTGGTGGACGCGCGCAGCAGCTTGTCGCACTCGGCAATCACGAAGGGCCAGTTGGCCTCCTTCAGCTCGATGACCCATTCGCCCTGTTCGAGCGAGGGGTCGTCGTGCTTGCGCGCTTCCTGGATGGCGTCGAACTCGCGCGAGAACAGCATGTCCTCGCCGCAGGGCTTGGCCTCCGAGATCGGGGCCAGCAGGGCCGCGAGGTCGAGGCGGTTCGTCGCGGCCGTGGTCATGGCAGCGAGATCGTCAGGTTGGCCTGGCGCGGGCCGAGCTTCACGATGTCCTGGTAGCTCGCGAGCGCGCCCTGCGTGGTGCTGCCCAGGTGTGCCGACAGGCCGATGAAGCCCAGCAGCCCGATGAGCGCGAACAGCGCGGCCACCACCCACTGCGGCGCCTCGCGCTTGAGCGAATGCGAGATGAGGTCGGGCAGCGGCCAGTGCGGCGCGAAGGGCGTGCGCTTGCCGCGCGCGTTGGCGATCTCGTCGCCCACGCGCGCCGTGAGGTAGGCCAGCTTCTCGGTGCCGTCGATGGCGTACTTGCCCTGGAAGCCCAGCAGCAGGCACATGTAGAAAACCTCGAGCGTCTGGATGCGCGCGGCGCCGTGCGCCCGCTCGACCTCGAGCATGTTGAAGAAGTTCTCGCCCGCCAGCTGGTCGCCGAACAGCGTGAGCTGCAGCGGCCGGCGCTCCCACTCGGAGCGGATGGCGAACTCGGGCGCCGAGAGCACGAACTCGTCGACCGTGGCGCAGAACGCGTACTTGGCTGCGTGGATTTGCTCGGCCGTGGCGTCGAGCTTGCGCGCGTTGCGCTCGAACTCGCCCAGGTAGTTGCGGATGCCCGTGAGGAACTGCTCGGTGGTGGCCGGCTGCTGCTTCTTCTTCAGAAGGAACAGCATCACGAAGCCGTCGTACAGCAGGTCGAGCAGGCTCGAATCGGCGTCGGGCGCCACGCCGGCCGGCGTGAACGAGGCGGGCGGCGCGTCGGCACCCAGCAGGGAAGGGGCCTTGTTGAGGGTGGTGGTGTTCATACGATCGGGCGGGTGATCAGCCGGTCACGGCGATCAGTTCGAGTTGCATGTCGGGGATGCCGGCCGGCGCATAGATGGTGACGCTTTGCGCCTGCAGCATGCGGTCGTACAGCTGGCTCTTGCTGTCGATGGAGAAGTAGCACGCGCCCGCGCGGATCGGGATGGCCGGCGGCACCTGCGGCGCGTAGACGATGCGCACGCCCGGCATGGCCGAGAGCACCAGCTTGTCGACGTCTTCGGGCGCGCCGATCTTGAAGCGCTGCGGCACCACCTCGGCCAGCTCGGCGGCCGGCATGCTGGCGGTGACCGACATGTAGAACACGGTCTTCTCGTCGATCTTTCCGGAATCGAGGCGCCCCAGGTAGAAGGCGTTGCGCGTCTCGGTGAGCGCAATGGCGAAGTAGCGCGTGGAGATGACGGTGTCGAGCAGGTCGCGCACGATGCGGTCGAGCTCGGCGAAGGCCGGGCCGGGCTTCTCGTGGTCGTACACCGGCAGGTCGTTCAGCGAGTAGGTCTTGGCGAACGTCATCAGCGCGCCGGCCAGGCTCAGCAGTTCCTGGAACAGCCGCTCCGGGTGCAGCGATGGGTGATGGAACAGGTGCGAGAGCGACGCGAACGCCGAGTTGGCCGTGTGCAGCAGCCAGAACGAGGCGATGTCGCCCGAGCGGAACTCGATGATGTTCTTGCTCGGTTCGCGGTGGATGCCGTACAGCGAATTGACCTTGGCCTGCAGCACGTCGAGCAGCCGGCGCAGCTGCTGGAACACGGTGGGCGAGGCGTCGATGCTGGTGCACGGCGGCACGAAGCTGCGGTCGATCTCGAAGCCGCCCGCGGCGGTGCGGCGGATGCGGATCACGGGGATCGACACGAACTGCTCGCGCGGCTCGGTGTCGGCCAGGAGCTTCACGCTCTTGCGCAGGAACACCACCTCGGCGCTCACGGCGTTGGTGTACAGGTCGAGCGACTGCGTCGCGTCGCTGGTGTAGCGCGCGGCAAAGCCTTCTTCGTTGGGGTCGGTGTAGTTCTTGCCGAGCTCCTTCACCGGGTGCAGCACCAGGTAGAAGGTGATCTCGTTCTGGCCCGGGCTCAGCGTGTCGAGCGAGATGGGCGGCGGCAGCGCATCGGCCTGCGGCGCCGCGTACGGTTCGCCGTCGGGGAACACCAGCGACAGCTGCGAGGCGCGCAGCATGCCGCTGGCCAGCGCATCGAGGTCGAAGCTGATGGAGCGCACGCCCCAGAAGTACGGATGCAGCGTCTGCGCCGTGGCGCGCAGGCGCGCCTCGTGGTACGCGTCTTGGCGCTGGAAATGCTGGGGGCGTAGAAACAAGCCCTCTCCCCAGAGGACCTTGGCTGCATAGCTCACGTCGGATCAACTCCCCACAATTTTTTTTGAATGTATCGCATCGTCGTGTCGACTCGGACAGGCCCGCCGTCGCTGCAGTTCAGGCGGGCGAGGGCCGGCAAGTCACCGGCCCCAACAGGTTGAGCGCGCCCGTGGGGGCGGCGCCTTGTGCGTTCTGCTGGCCCACCACCGCGCCTGTCGTGACGGTGAGCGCGCAGGCATGCGCGCCCATCACGATGCCGGTTTTTTCGGCGTCCGCGGCGTTGAAGGCGAAGCGCCAGCGCTGTGCATCGGGCGAGTGGAACAGCACCACCACGGCCACCGCGTTGGCGCTGCGCGGAACCATCTCGGTCCAGGTGTATTGCTGGTCGGGAATGAGCGTGATCTCGCGGCTCTCGACGAGGTCGTCGCCCAGCTGCGCCTTGTCGCGTCCCGGCGTGACGAAGGCGTCGAAGGACGACTGGTAGAAGCCCGTCGTTTCCTTCAGCTTGTAGATGCGCATCACCACGGACAGCGGGCGGTTGCGGCCGTCGGCGTTGAGGTTCTTGCCCGCGGCGATCGACATCGTCACCTTGCGCGGGGGCTTTTGCGACTCGGGCAGCTCGGGCTTCTTCAGTCCGCTCGCCTCGAGCGCGATGTTGGCGATCGTGAGCGCCGGCGAGCTGCACCCGCCGAGCATCAACGCGGCCAGCAGCGCGCCAGATGTAATTAATATTTTCATTAAAAGCGAGTCGTAACAATATTTCGATGGACCAAATAGGATTAACCGATTTCGAAAATGACTTTCGATTAGGAAATTAGCATTAATCCGCCCCCGTCATTTGCCATCCACGCGGCTGTAGTATCGTGTATTGTTATTGTCAACGGTCGCAATTTAATGAATGATTGCGGCCTGCTAAAAAGTCAGATCAGGGGGGAATGTGTCGATTCGAAAAATCATGTCGCGCACGATGATTGCCGGTGCCATTGCGAGCACCGTCTTTTTGTCGGCCTGTACCACCACGCCGGACGCGGCCGTTGCCCAGGCCACCGCGGCCTACAACAAGAGCCTGGCCGAGGTCGATGCCGCCGCGGCAGCCGCCACCGGCGACAAGGCGCCCGTCATCCGCCAGTACCAGCAGCTCGCCACCGACAACCCGACCCGCGGTGAGCCGTGGTCGCGCATCGCGCAGATCTACTTCAACGAAGGCCGCTACAGCCTGGCCATCTCGGCCGCCGAGGAGTCGCTGCGCCGCGACCCCTCCAGCCGGCAGGCCAAGAGCATCACCGCCGTGGGCGGCCTGCGCCTGGCGGCCCGCTCCATCGAGGACCTGGGCAAGGACAGCAGCCTGAGCGGCGACGCCAACGCCGACGCCTACCGCCTGGCCGCCCTGCTGCGCGAAACCCTGGGCCTGTCGGTCCTGGTGCCCGCCGGCCCCGAAGCCCGGCCGGCGCCCACGCGCCGCGCCGCGGCCCCCAGCCCGGCACCCGCGCCCTCGTCGTCATCGTCCGCCGCGCCGACCCCGGTCGCCGCCGCACGGCCCGCCCCGGTCGCCGCGCCGCGCCCGGCACCTGCCGCGCCCGCCCCGCGCGCGGGTGGCGGCAATCCATTTGACGCGCTCAAGTAATTGTCCGGTTTTTGAATTGGTTTTAAACCAATGTATTAACGAATGGGCGTGCGATCCGGAAATGGGTCGTACAACTTTTTAATTCGTTTCTCAGTCCTATTGCGAAGGTATTGAAGCTTATGGCGACCAAAAGACAGAGCGTGCAGAAGCGTCTCCAAAAAGTGCGCCCGCCGCGCGTGCAACTCACGTACGACGTGGAACTCGGTGACGCCATCGAGAAAAAGGAATTGCCTTTCGTCGTCGGCGTGATCGCCGACCTGGCGGGCCAGTCCGAGGTCGAGCAGCCCAAGCTCAAGGACCGCAAGTTCGTCAACATCGACCGCGACAACATGGACGACGTCATGAAGGGCGTGGCCCCGCGTGCCGCCTTCCAGGTGCCGAACAAGCTGGACGGACGCGGCGGCAGCTTCGGTGTCGACCTCACCTTCAACTCGATGGACGCCTTCTCGCCCGAAGCCGTCGTCGAGCAGATCGAGCCGCTCAAGCGCCTGCTCGACGCGCGCACCAAGCTGGCCGACCTGCGCAACAAGATGGCCGGCAACAGCAAGCTCGAAGACCTGCTGGCCGACGTGCTGAACAACACCGAGCAACTCCAGCGCCTGGGACAGAGCGCCGGCAAGAAGGACGAAAGCTGAACATGACCGCGCAAGCACTTTCGGCATCGAGCGGTGCCGCTTCGTCCGAGGCCTCGGTCGACCTGCTCGACCAGATCGTCGAGAAGAGCAAGGTCGCCAAGTCCGACGTGGAGCACACGCGCACCAAGGACCTCATCGGCGAACTCGTCAGCCAGGTCCTCGAAGGCTCGGTGATCGTCTCCGACAACGTGTCGGCCATGATCGACGCGCGCGTGGCCGACCTGGACGCGCTCATCTCCGCCCAGCTCAGCGCCGTGATGCACGCGCCCGAGTTCCAGAAGCTGGAGAGCACCTGGCGCGGCCTGGAGTACCTGGTCAAGGAAACGCCGACCGGCACGATGCTGAAGATCAAGGTCATCAACGCCACCAAGCGTGACCTGATCCGCGACTTCAAGGCCGCCGTCGAGTTCGACCAGAGCGCGATGTTCAAGAAGGTCTACGAAGAAGAGTTCGGCACCTTCGGCGGTGCGCCGTTCGGCGCGCTGGTGGGCGACTTCGACGTCACGCGCCAGCCCGAAGACATGTACTTCCTGGACCAGATGGCGCACGTGGCGGCCGCCGCCCACGCGCCCTTCATCGGCGCGGCCTCGCCCGAGCTGCTGGGCCTGGAGAGCTTTGCCGACCTGGGCAAGCCGCGCGACATGGCCAAGGTGTTCGACACCGTCGAGTACGCCAAGTGGAAGTCGTTCCGCGATTCGGAAGACTCGCGCTACGTCGGCCTCACGCTGCCGCGCTTCCTCGGGCGCCTGCCCTACCACCCGCGCGAAGGCACGGTGGTCGACAGCTTCAACTTCGTCGAGGACGTCGACGGCACCGACCACGCCAAGTACCTCTGGTGCAACGCCGCCTGGGCCTTCGCCACGCGCCTGACGGCCGCATTCGACGACTTCGGCTGGTGCGCGGCCATCCGCGGCGTGGAAGGTGGCGGCCTGGTCGAAGACCTGCCCACGCACACCTTCAAGACCGACGAAGGCGAGATCGCCCTGAAGTGCCCGACCGAGATTGCCATCACCGACCGGCGCGAAAAGGAGCTCAGCGACCTGGGCTTCATTCCGCTCGTGCACTGCAAGAACTCCGACTACGCGGCGTTCTTCGGCGCGCAGTCGCTGCAGAAGGCCAAGAAGTACAACACCGACAGCGCCAACGCCAACGCGGTGCTGTCGGCGCAGCTGCAGTACATCTTCTCGGTGTCGCGCATCGCGCACTACCTCAAGGCCATGATGCGCGACAAGATCGGCAGCTTTGCCTCGGCGCACAACGTCGAACAGTTCCTGAACCGCTGGATCGCGCAGTACGTGCTGCTCGACGACAACGCGACGCAGGAACAGAAGGCCCAGTTCCCGCTGCGCGAAGCCGCCATCCAGGTCGGCGAAGTGCCCGGGCGGCCCGGCGTGTACCGCGCGGTCGCGTTCCTGCGCCCGCACTTCCAGCTGGATGAACTGTCTATTTCACTGCGCTTGGTCGCCGATCTGCCGAAGTCAGTGAATAAGTAAGGAGGCAGATCGGGTGCGCGGCCGAGGGGCCGTGCTGCAACACGTTAACTGTCAGTAATCAATCAATCAAGAAGGGGAAGAAACATGAAAGATATCTACGTCAAGTTCGGCAGCCCGGCCATCAACGGCGAGTCGCAGGACAAGGACCACAAGGACTGGATCGAAGTCAGCTCGTGGCAGCACAGCATCGTGCAACCGCGCTCGGCCACCGCGTCGACCGCCGGCGGCCACACCGCCGAGCGCTGCGAGCACGGCGAGATGATCTTCACGAAGGACATGGACGTCGTCAGCCCGCTGCTGTACCAGCACGCGTCGGGCGGCACCACCTTCGACGAAGTCACGGTGCAGTTCTACCGTGCCGACGGCGAAGGCAAGCGTGTGCAGTACATGGAGATCAAGCTCAAGTACGTGCTGATCGCCAGCGTGAACCCGAAGGTCGTGAGCACCGACGTGGCCAGCGTGCCGAGCGAGACCTTCTCGCTGAAGTACGCCGCCGTGCAGTGGAAGTACACGCAGCAGAAGATCGGCGGCAACCAGGGCGGCAACTCGCAAGGCGCCTGGAGCCTCACGAAGAACGACAAGACCTACTCGGTCTGACGCCAGTCGGGCAATGACGACCGCGGCGCAGGCCGCGGTTTCTTTTTGGCGCCGCGCCCCTCGCGCGGCGCCGTGCCCGTTGTCCGACGCGAGAGACAGGGAGTGACCCATGACAGGATTCGAACCGGGCCTGCTCGACAAGCTGTTCGATGACGACTGGCGCGGGCCGGCCTCGCCGGTGCTGCGGCACTTGTCGCTTGACGAGGTCAAGAACGTGGTCGCACGCGACCTCGAATCCCTGCTCAACACGCGCATGGTCTTCGACGACGCCAAGCTCCAGGCCTACCCCGAGTGCCGGCGTTCCGTCATGACCTACGGCCTGAGCGATTTCTCGGGCCTGAGCCTGGCCAGCCACTACGACCGTTCGTTCATCTGCCGCTCGCTGGAGCAGGCCATCGCCCGCCACGAGTCGCGCCTGCGCGATGTCTCGGTGTCGCTCGAGGTCGACGGCCAGGCCAGCACCCACATGCTCTATTTCGGAATCACCGCCCTGCTCGTGCTGCCCGAGCTGGCCGAGCCGGTGAACTTCGACGCCATGCTGCAGCCCACGACGCTGCAGTACTCCATCACCCGCGGCACCGGCAAGAGCCGGTACGCCTAGCGCCACGCCGGACCCCGACGCCCACCATGGACGAGTTGCTGCCCTTCTACGAACGCGAGCTGGCCTTCCTGCGCGGCTACTCGCAGGAGTTCGCCAAGGGCTACCCGAAGATCGCCGCGCGCCTGGCCATCTCGGCCGACGCCAGCGAAGACCCGCACGTCGAACGCATGATCCAGTCGTTCGCGTTGCTCACGGCCCGCATCAGCAAGAAGCTCGACGACGACTACCCCGAGCTCACCGAAGCGCTGCTCGAGGTGATGTACCCGCACTACCTGCGGCCCTTTCCGTCGTGCTCCATCGCGCAGTTCGACGCCGGCGGCGCGGCGCTCGCCAAGCTCAGCAAGCCCGTCACCATCGCGCGCGGCACCGAGCTCACCTCGCAGCCGGTGCGCGGCGGCGCCTGCCGCTTTCGCAGCGTGTACGACGTCACGCTGGCGGCGGTGCAGGTGTCGAACGTGGTCTATCACTCGGTGGTGAATGCGCCCGCGCAGGCTTCGCTGCCGCGCAACGCCACGGGCTGCCTGTCGGTCACGCTCGAGGCCACCGGCGAGCAGAAGTCGCTCGGCACCCTGGCGCTCACGCTGGCGCGCCTGCGCACCTTCATCGACGCCGAGCCCTCGCTGGCCACGGCGCTGGCCGACGCCATCTTTTTGAAGACGGCCGCCGTCTTCGTGGAGCCCGAGCGCAGCGGCAAGTGGACGCTCGTGCAGGGCGAGGCGCTGCACCCCGTCGGCTTCGAGGAGGCCGATGCGCTCATCGAACTGCCGGCGCGCTCGCACCCCGCGTACCGCCTGCTCAGCGAGTACTTCGCGTTCCCCGAGAAGTTCAACTTCGTCGACATCGACCTGGCGAACGCGCTGCGCCACATCGGCTCGTGCCGCTCGATCACGCTGCACCTCGTGATGACCGGCGTGCGTGCCGATTCGCCCACGGCGCGGCTGCTCGAGGGCGTGTCCAGCCGCAACCTGCGCCTGGGCTGCACGCCCGTCATCAACCTCTTCAAGCAGCGCAGCGACCCGATCCGCGTCACGCACGCCGCCGCCGCGTACCCCGTGGTGGCCGATGCGCGCCGCGCCTTCGGCTTCGAGGTCTACAGCATCGACTCGGTCAAGCTCGTGAAGCAGACCGCCGAGGGCGACGCCTACATCGAGTTCCGGCCCTTCTACTCGCTGCACCACGGCGAGCATCCGAAGGAGGCCGAGCACTACTGGTTTGCGCGGCGCAACGAACTCGTGGCGCAGCGCAGCCCGGGCTACGAGACCGAGCTCTCGATCGTCGACATCGACTTCCAGCCCTCGCTGCCGCAAACCGAGACGCTGAGCATCGACCTCACCTGCACCAACCGCGACCTGCCGCATTCGCTGGCCTTTGGCCTGCCCGGCGGCGACCTGTTCATCGAGGGCAACTCGGTGGCGCGCTCGATCCGCATGCTGCGCCGCCCGACGCAGACGCTGCGCATGCCGCGCGGCAAGGGCGTGCAGTGGCGGCTGGTGTCGCACCTGTCGCTCAACCACCTGTCGCTGGCCAACAGCGGGCTGCCGGCGTTGAAGGAAATGCTGCGGCTGTACGACCTGGGCCGCTCGGCCGTGTCGGCGCGGCAGATCGAGGCCATCACCGCGATCGAGCAGCAGGCCACCACCCAGTGGTTGCCGGGCAAGCCCTTCGCGACCTTCGTGCGGGGCATCGAGCTCAAGCTCACGGTCGATGAGACCGGCTTCGTGGGCAGCAGCCTGCAGGCCTTTGCCCGCGTGATGGACCATTTCTTCGGTCTCTATGTGCACCTGAACAGCTTCACCCAGTTGGTGATCGTTTCGGCGCGCGACAAGGAGGAGCTGGTGCGATGCAAGCCCCGCAGCGGCGAATCGATCCTCCTGTAGCCGAAAGGCTGCTGCGCGAACCCTACCGCTTCGAGTTTTTCCAGGCGGTGCGGCTGATCGAGCTCATGCTGCTCAAGCGGCAGGAGCGCGACGTGCACCAGCGCCTGGTGCCCGGCGAGCGCATGGTGCCGCGCTGGGTGCGCTTTCGCAGCTCCACGAGCCTGAACTTCCCGCCCAGCGAGATCGAGGCGCTGGCGGTGCGCGACGCCGTGGGCGAGCTGATGTCGGGCGCGCAGCTGTGCGAGCCGCCGCTGCCGCATGAGGACGAGCACGGCCTGAGCCGCATCGAACTCACGCCCGCGTCTTTCGGCATGCTGGGCGTGTCGGGCGCCTTGCCCATCGTCTACACCGAGATGCTGATGCGCCGCGAGCAGCATCTGCGCGACAGTTCGGCGCGCGCCTTTCTGGACGTGTTCAGCAACCGCGCCGCCGCGCTCTTCTATGCGGCCTGGCGCAAGTACCGCCTGCCGCTGCACTACGAGCACGAGCGCAGCCGCGCCTACCTGCCGGTGCTGCTGTCGATGGCCGGGCTGGAGCACACGGCCCAGCGCGACCCGCTGACCGACGGCACGGGCACCGTGTTCGACGAGACCGTGGCCGGCTACGCCGCCGCGGTGCGTCACCGGCCGATGTCGGCGGCGTACCTGCAGCGCGTGCTGTCCGATTACTTCCGCAGCCACATCCGCATCGAGCAGTTCCTGGGCAAGTGGTACGACATGCCCGTGCAGCAGCGCTCCAGGCTCGGCGAAGGCAACGTGAGCCTGGGCCAGAACGCGATGGCCGGCGAGCGCATCTGGCAGCGCGACCTGCGCATCCGCCTGTGGATCGGCCCGCTCAAGCGCAGCGCGCTGCGCGAGTTCTTTCCGGGCCGCGCGCATGCGAAGGCGCTCGAAAAAATGCTGGCGTTGCTGGCCGGCGTGACCTGCGAATACGAAGTGCGCCTGATCCTGGCGCGCGAAGAAGTGGCCGCCGTGCAGCTCAGCGACAGCGGTGGCAGCCACCTCGGCTGGGACAGCTTCATCACCACCCGCGAGGCCGAGGGCGACCGCAGCGACACGCAGTACGAGCTTCAGCCCCTGCAGTGACCCTTTCAACGAACACGACCGACAGAACAACACCACCGCTCATGAGCACCTCGCTGAAGACACTGATCACCAAGCTCAACGCCAGCGCACGCATGGCCACGCAGCGCGCTGCCAACCTGTGCCTGGCCCACGGCCACTACGAGGTCGACCTGGAGCACCTGTTCCTGGCGCTGCTGGAGCAGACCGACAACGACCTCGCGCGCGTGCTGCGTGCCAACCGCATCAGCGCCACCGCGATCCAGTCGGACCTGGAGCGCGAGATCCAGACCTTCAAGAACGGCAACACGCGCACGCCGGTGTTCTCGCAGCACCTGCAGCAGCTGTTCCAGCAGGCGTGGCTCTTGGCCTCGCTCGACGCGCATGCGGCGCAGATCCGCTCGGGCCACCTGCTGCTCGCACTGCTCACGCAGCCCGACCTCGCGCAGCTGGCGCAGCGCGGCTCGCCGTTGTTCGCGAAGATCCGCCTCGAAGACCTGAAGCACGACTTCGACAAGCTCACCGACGGGTCGAGCGAAGCGGCGGAAGCCGGCGCCTCGGGCGAGGCCGCCGAAGGCGATGCGCAGCAACCGGCGGCCGACCCGCTGGCCGCGGGCGTGCCCGGCAAGACGCCCGCGCTCGACCAGTTCACCACCAACCTCACGCAGCGCGCGAAAGACGGCGCGCTCGACCCGGTCATCGGCCGTGACACCGAGATCCGCCAGGTCATCGACATCCTGATGCGCCGGCGCCAGAACAACCCCATCCTCACGGGCGAAGCCGGCGTCGGCAAGACGGCCGTGGTCGAAGGGCTGGCACTGCGCATCGCCGCGCAGGACGTGCCCGAGTCGCTGCGCGCCGTGGCGCTGCACACGCTGGACATGGGCCTGCTGCAGGCCGGTGCCAGCGTGAAGGGCGAGTTCGAGAACCGCCTGAAGAACGTGATCGCCGAAGTGAAGAAGAGCCCGCACCCCATCGTGCTCTTCATCGACGAGGCCCACACCATGATCGGCGCGGGCGGCCAGGCCGGGCAGAGCGATGCGGCCAACCTGCTCAAGCCCGCGCTCGCGCGCGGCGAGCTGCGCACCATCGCCGCCACCACCTGGGGCGAGTACAAGAAATACTTCGAGAAGGACGCGGCGCTTGCGCGGCGCTTCCAGGTCGTGAAGGTCGAGGAGCCCAGCGAGACGCTGGCCGCCGCGATGCTGCGCGGCATGGTGCCGCTGATGGAGAAGCACTTCAACATCCGCGTGCTCGACGAAGCCATCACCGAGGCCGTTCGCCTGTCGCACCGCTACATCAGCGGGCGGCAACTGCCCGACAAGGCGGTGAGTGTGCTCGACACCGCGTGCGCGAAGGTCGCGCTCGGCCAGAGCGCGACGCCGGCGTTGATCGAGGAAGCGAACCGCGGCCTTGAACGCATCGAGGCCGAGAGCGCTGCGCTGGTGCGCGACACCGCGGCCGGCGGGCGCCATGAAGCGCGCCTGGCCGAACTGGCGGAACAGAAGAGCGCACTGCAGGCCGAGCTGGCCGCGAGCCAGCAACGCCTGGCCGAAGAGAACGCGCTGGTCGAACGCATCCGCGCGCTGCGTGCACAACGCGACGAGTCGGCCGCGCAGCAGTCCGAGGCCGCACCCGCCGTGGCGGAGAAAGCGCCGGCCCGCGCCGCCAGCCGCAAGAAAACCGCTGCCGCCGCCGACCCCGCACGCGACGAACTCGATGCCCTGCTCACCGAACTGCGCGCACTGCAAGGCACGACGCCGATGGTGCCGCTGCAGGTCGACGGCCACGTCGTCGCCGAGATCGTCTCCGCATGGACCGGCGTGCCGCTCGGTCGCATGGTCAAGGACGAGATCAAGACCGTGCGCGCCCTCGACACCCTGCTGGCCGAGCGCGTGATCGGCCAGGACCACGCGCTCGCCGCCGTGGCCCAGCGCGTGCGCACCGCCAGCGCGCGCCTGGAAGACCCCAACAAGCCGCGCGGCGTGTTCATGTTCGTCGGCCCCTCGGGCGTCGGCAAGACCGAGACCGCGCTCGCGCTGGCCGACATCCTGTATGGCGGCGAGAAGAAGCTCATCACCATCAACATGAGCGAGTACCAGGAGGCGCACAGCGTCTCGGGCCTGAAGGGCTCGCCGCCCGGTTATGTGGGGTATGGCGAAGGCGGTGTGCTCACCGAGGCCGTGCGCCGCCAGCCCTACAGCGTGGTGCTGCTCGACGAGGTCGAGAAGGCCCACCCCGACGTGCTCGAGATGTTCTTCCAGGTGTTCGACAAAGGCATGATGGACGACGCCGAAGGCCGAGAGATCGACTTCCGCAACACGTTGATCATCCTCACCTCGAACATCGGTTCGTCGCAGATCATGCAGGCGTGCCTGAACAAGGCCGACGACGAGCGCCCCGCGCCCGACGCGCTGGCCGACGCGCTGCGCCCCGTGCTCATGAAGGCCTTCAAGCCGGCCTTTCTCGGCCGCATGAAGGTGGCGCCGTTCTATCCGATCACTGATGCGGTGCTCGAGCAGATCATCGCGCTCAAGCTGGGCCGCATCCGCGACCGCATCGCGACCAACCACAAGGCGGTGTTCGAGTGGGACGACGCGCTGGTGGAGGCCGTGCTCGCACGCTGCACCGAGGTCGACTCGGGCGCGCGCAACGTCGACCACATCCTCAACGGCACCTTGCTGCCCGAGATCGCCGAGGCCGTGCTCACGCGCATGGCCGACGAGACGCCGCTGGCCAAGATCAAGGCCAGCTGCGGCAAGGGCGGCGAGTTCCGCTACCGGATCACCTAGGCGCAGCCGCCGCGCGTGCCCACGGGAGAACAAAAACAATGACGACGACCTTCACATCGGCCTCGCTCGGCGGGCTCATGCGCGCGGGCACCACGCAGCGCGATCGCCTGCTGGTGCTGCACACGCCGCTGGGCGAGAACAAGCTGCTGGCCGAGCGCCTGGACGGCGTGGAGTGCATTGACGGCGGCGGCTTTCGCTTCGAGCTCACCGCGCTGAGCGACGACGCGCACATCGAACTCAAGACCCTCATCGGTCAGGGTGTGCGGCTCGATCTGCAGACCGCGCAAAGCCGCACCGAGCTGCGCCCCTTCCACGGCCATGTGAGCGAGGCCGAGTGCGTGTCGAGCAACGGCGGCATGGCGCGCTACCGGCTCGTCATCGAGCCATGGATGGCCTTCCTGCGCTATCGCCAGGACAGCTGCCTGTTCCAGCACCAGAACGTGTTCGACATCGTCGATGCCGTGTTCAGTCGCTGCCAGAGCCAGGGCCAGCTCGTGCCCCAATGGCGCTGGGAGATCGCCCAGCGCGACATCTACCCCGTGCGCGGCATCACCACCCAGTACCAGGAAAGCGACTTCGACTTCGTCGCGCGGCTGCTGGCGGAAGAGGGCCTGTGCTACTGGTTCGAACACGCCACGGGCAAGGACGGTGCGCTGGGCAGCCACACCCTCGTCATCGCCGACCACAACGGCGCCTTTCGCGCCAATGCCCAGCCCACCATTCGTTTCCACCGCGCCGATGCCAGCGAGCGCGAAGACACCATCCAGCAGTGGCGCGGCCATCGCCAGCTGCAGACCAACAGCCTCGCGCAGCAAAGCTGGGACTACAAGAGCGTGAACGCACGCCCCGTGCAACAGCAAAGTCGCGCCGCGGGCCAGCGCACCCTGCACTGGAGCGACGACCCCGGCGCCTACGGCTGGGAGACCTCCGCGCAGGGCGAGCGCCTGCTCGCCAACGCCCTGCAGGCGCTGGAGCTGCGCAACAAGCGCTTCGAAGGCCGCAGCGCCGTGCGTACCCTGGCGCCCGCCACGACGTTCACGCTGAGCGGACACGAGCAGCACGACAAGGACAGCGAGCAGGACCGCCGCTTCGCCGTGCTGGCCGTGCGCCACATCGCACGCAACAACTTCGACGAAGACCTGAAGACCGGCATCGGCGAGCGACTGGGTTTGCCCGACATCGCCACCGAGCTCGACAGCGGCAATGCCGACGCAAAGGCAGACGCCGTCACCCACTACCGCAACGAATTCACCACCGTGCGCGCGGCCATCCCCTACCGGCCGCTGAGCCTGGACGGCCACGGCCAGCGCATCCATCCCAAGCCCAGCGTGCACGGCAGCCAGAGCGCCATCGTCATCGGCGTGGGCGGTGCTGACGCGCCGGTGCACACCGACCGCGACCACCGCATCAAGGTGCAGTTCCACTGGCAGCGCGGCAGTGCGTCGAGCGCGCGCCAGTCGCGCACCGACGGCCAGGACAACGCGCCCGCCGCCGACCGCCTGGGCGCGTGGGTGCGCGTGGCCGCCAGCGCCGCCGGCGACAACTGGGGCCAGATGAGCTTGCCGCGCGTAGGCCAGGAAGTGCTCGTGGAATTCCACCACGGCGACATCGACCGCCCCGTGGTCGTCGCCGCGCTGTACAACGGCGCCGGCCAGGTCGACGCCCAGCACAACCAGAAACCCGCGGGCGCCGCCCAGTCCACCGGCAACGCGCCCGCGTGGTTCGCCGGCGAAGGCAAGGGCGCCAAGGAGCACGCGCACAACGCCGTCTTCAGCGGCATCAAGACCCAGGAACTGAGCGCCAGCCAGAGCGGCGACGGGGGCTATAACCAGCTCGTCTTCGACGACACCCCCGGCCAGGGCAGCACCAGCCTGGCCACCACCCAGGCCAGCAGCCGCCTGCACCTTGGCCACCACAAGCAGCAGGACGACAACGCCCGCGGCAAGGGCCGCGGCCACGGCGCCGAACTGGCCACCACCGCGCAAGGCGCCATCCGCGCCGGCGCGGGCCTGCTCGTGAGCGCCTATGCCCAGCCGAACGCCAAGGGCGCGTTCATGGCGAGCCGCGAAGCGCAGCAGCAGACGAAACAGGCGGAAGAACTCGCCACCTCACTCGCCCAGAGTGCGCAGACGCAGAAGGCGCAGATCAAGGGTGAAGGCGCTCCTGGCGAACTGCCGGCGATTGCTGCGCTGAAGCATGTGGCCGAAGTGCTGGAGGCGAAGCAGGAAGGTGGTGCTGCGGCATCGGGCAGCAACGCTGGTTCAGGCGGCGGCGACATCAAGGCCACCGAAGGCGGCCACGGCAGCGTCACCGCGTACAGCGAGCCGCACCTGCAGTTCAGCGCGCCGATGGGCATCGGCTTCGTCACGCCGAAGGAAGTGATCGCCGTGAGCGGGCAGCACACCGCGATCGTCGCGAGCCAGGATGTCGACATGCCCGCGCAAGGGCAGATCGCGGTGAGCGTGGCCAAGGGGGCGAGCCTGTACACAGTCGGGGCGAAGGCCGGTGAAGGCGGCGAGCCGAACCAGGAGCGCGGCATCACACTGCACGCGGCCAGCGGCAAGGTGAGCCTGCAGAGCCAGGCTGGCGCCACGAAGATCGCGGCGGACAAGAAGGTGACGATCGCCAGCACGGCGAAGGACGTGGCCGTGGAAGCGCCCAAGCACGTGCTGCTGACGAGCGCGGGGGCGTACATCAAGCTGGAAGGATCGAGCATCAAGATCCATGCGCCGGGGAAGGTGACGTTCAGGGGGATGCATAACTTTGTCGGACCGGCCGGCTCGGCGGCGCAAGCGGCGGTGCCATCGGGCACGCTGGACCCCTGCGAATGGAAGACATGAGCGAAGCGGCGGAGATGGGCGAGCACCTCGCCGTGGCGCAGGCACTGCGGGAGCAGCTGTGGCCTCACCTTGATACCGATGCGCCGCGGTGGGTGCTGGCGCTGCTCGATCCCAACCATCCGGTGGCGGTTCACGACCCACTGCATGTGACGCGTCTCGCCCAGCGCCAACCGCCCGTCGAATGGCTGCCGGTACGTCGCGAAGACTTTCTTTCGTCACCCGAGCTGTGGCCCCAACTGCTGGTGCTGCGCGCGCCCGATCGCAGTGGCTGGATCGACGGGCCCCTGCTCGACCTGACGGTGGCCCACGCGCTGGAACGTCGCACCAGCATCAACGGCGCTTACGTCTGCGGATGGCTGGTGACGGACCGAGACCCGGCGGACATCGCCAGGCAAATGAAGCGCGCCTTGCAGCAACGCATGTCGTTCCTGCAGCAGCGTGCACTCGCCTGGTTCGAGCCGCACCGCTGGGCGTTGCTCATGGCTTCGGAAGATGCCCGCGCGTGGCTACGTACGGCGATGGCCGGCGTGCACAGCTGGAGCTGGATCGACCTGGCCGGGCATCTGAACGAAACCTTGTTCACCGGACACAACGAAGCGCCCGTCGCCGGGGCATTGACCGGTGCGGACTGGGCCCGGCAGCAAAGGGTGCCGCAGGCGCGGCAGGTGGTGCTCGCCCTGACCAAGGCCGACATCGATCTTCCCGCCGATGCCGAGCGCCACATCGATCAGGCCCTGCTGCAAGCGGACGTGCTGGGGTTGATCCTGCTGGAAGACCGGCTGTGCTTTGCGCTGCACAGCATCGGGATCGGCCCGCAGTGGCATCGGCATCCGGCAGCCACCGCATGCATCGAGTGCGCAACGAACGGCGAGTCCACGCTGGCGGATGCGCTCGACGCGCTGGACGACGAAACGCTGCACCGGATCGCCATCACTGCCGGCGAACACGTCGGCACGAAGACAAGCAAGGAGTTCATGGCATGAATGCAACAGCAAGGGGAGTCAAGGCCAGAGGCGGCGCTCACGGCGTCCGCCAGGCCAACGCCGCATCGCGGCAGGTCGCCAGCTGCACGGGCGGCGGCAATTGCCCGCTCTGCCAACGCCTGGGGCTGCCTGTGCTGCTTCTGCGGCACGCGGTGGTGCACAACTATGTCAGTGGCGGTCGCGGCTATGCGAAGTATCCGGGGCAGTTGGGGGAGAAGGTCGACGACAAGAAGCTGAACCACCACAGCTACGCCCTGCGCACGCTGCGCCAGGGCTTCGTCTACGTCTACTTCGGCAAGGCCGGGCATTGGCACGTCTATGCGGTCACGCCCAACGGCTACCTGCGACTGCTGCCCGATCCCGACGACATCGACTGCAAGACGCACCGCGACCTGTCCGTGCAGTGCGAACGCAAAGGGGACGGCATCCCTGCCAGCTTCATCCACCTGCCGACCAAGGTGGTCGAGAAGGGCGGCAACATATGGATCGCCTTCAGCACCGCCGCGTGGACGAAGGCCGTGCGCACCCGCTACGAAAAAGATCCCGGAAAGCGGATGCAGGTGTTCGACGTGGCCAAGCTTGCCAGCACACCCGGCGGGCAGGCGCACACCTTCGCACCCACGGCGCAGATGCTGCACGATCACGTCGAAGAATACGCAGCCGACCAGACGGAACTCACCAGCCGTCGGACCTACCAGGCCATCGAGGTCTACACCGCGAAGAAGCTGAACCTGACCTGGGAAGACGCCACCCCGCTGACCGCGGCGCGCATCGGCAAGGCGCCGGAGACCGGCAACTACGTCACCGCGTACGAGGCAGCCAGCGGCGGCAAGAAGATCTCCGGCGTGGCCCTGATCGACGCCGTCGGCATCGTGCAGGAGCTCAATGCCAGCCGGTTGTATTTCGTCGAAGGCCGCAGCAGCTACTGCGCGATCTGGGAGCGGCCCCTCACCATCTCGCGTTCCATCCTGGGTCTGAAGGCCTTGACGGAACAGAACGCCTTGCAGTCCCGCGAGGTGCAGGAGGCGGCGAGCAAGAAGCCCGACGTACAGACCGAGACCTACCATTTCCCGGACGACCTGGGGGGGCAGACCGCCACGGTCACCACCACCCGCGCCCAGCGCGCGGCGGACGACGCCCGCCAGATGTGGGGCCGGCTCGCAAGCAACTACGACGAAGCCAAGCGCAAGAGCTTCCAGGACAAGTTCGATGAGGGGCTGCGCGTGCTCTGGACGCTGGTCGAGAATTGCGACACCGACTGGGTCGCATGGGCGAGAGACCCGCAGTGGAAAACCTGGTTCGACGACTTCGACCCCGAGAGCGCGGAACAGCAGGCCGAACTGGTCAAGGCCTTTGCGCCCTGCCTGGCCGGCGGCATCGTCGAGTCGCTGCTCGCGCCGAAGGCCTCCGGCCCCGCCGCGGTCACGGGCAAGGGGACTGCCTCGGCGGCCGGCAAGGCGGCGACGACAGCCACCAAGAACGCGGCCGCCGCGCAAAACACAGCCGGCTATATCTTGTGGAAGGAATGGCTGGCAAAGCAGCCGGCAGCGCCCGACAACCCCGTGTACCGCGCGCTGTTCGGCAATCGCCAGGCAATCCTTGACAACCTATTGCCCGACGGCGGCGACGTCAAGAAGGGCGACAAGATCTACGACACCGTCAAGGGGCTGGTCGGCTCCGACGAGTTCGAGCGGTTCCTGCTCGCGCCGGTCAAGCAGGCGGCGGGCCTGACCAAGCTGGCGATCACCACGGCGATGAACCGGCTCGGCGACCAGCTCCAGGAAGCGGCCCATCAGGGCATCATGCGTGCGCAGGCGGCGGCCTTCAAGCTCTACGACAAGGTCGACGTCCTGATCTTCACCGCCAACATCACCGTGCAGGAATACGTCGACCTGCTGTCGACGCAGGCCTTCAACAAGGCGCAGGCGGTCACGAAGGCACTGAATCTCCAGGGCAAGCAAGCGGTGCGCTCGATCCTGGTCGGCGGCATGGGGGTGCTTCGCATCCGCAACCCGCTGGCGCGCAACACCGTCATGACCGTCACCTTCTGCCTGGTGATCGAAAGCGAGCAACTGGCCCGGATCGCCTCTCTCAAGGGCGAGGAACTCAAGAACTGGCTGCGTGAAAAATCCGGCCTCAAGACGATCTCCGAGAAGGCAAAAACGGCCGCCCGGATGGCCTCCGCGGAAGTCGGCAAGCTCAGGCTCAGCACGATGACGCTGGGCGTGCGTGCCGAGCAACTGCTGACGGAGCTGTCGCAAGGGCTCAGCTTCAGCGGCCACGAGGTCAACGAAATGATCGGCGGCATGCTCACCCGCAGCCGCACCCTGCTGGCCGGCAGCACCGAAATCGGCTGGTCGGCCGGCACGGCATTTTTCCAGTGGTGGGTGCTTCGCCAGTCGTTGAACGACTACCGCAAGGCGTTCGGCGAGCGGCTGCCCGATGCCCAGATGGCGATGGCCTCGGCCGTCACGGGAACCACGGGCGCGACCATCGAGGCCTTCGGGCAGGGCATGAAACTGATAGCCAAGGTATCGAGCCAGGAGGCAGGGACCGCGTTGGCGCTCTCGGGCGCGAAATGGGCCTTGCGCGGCAGCGTGGTCGCGGCGGGAGCAGCGATGTTCGATGCCATGATCGAGGCCAACGCGGCACAGCGCAGCGGCGCCAAGGGTGACCACACGGCCAGAGTACTGCACACGGCCGCGGCACTCGCCTTCACTGCCGCAGCGGTGACGGGCACGGCGGCTGTCCTGAGTGGATCGACGGCCATCTTCGCGACAGGCACGCTGCTTGGGCCCTTCGGCTGGGCCATTGCGCTGGTCGCCATCGGCGTGCTGTTCGCCATGGCCGCCGCCAATGCCGAGCGCAGCGTGGCCGAGGTCTGGCTGGACCGCTGCTACTTCGGCAAGCACGAGCGCACGGAAGGCGCCTGGACCGACGCGCAACACGCCGACGAACTGGCCGGCCTCAACGCCATTGCACTGGGCCTGGATGGCAGCGTGGGCTACAACGACGACTGGCTGGGCGTGGGCGCCGTGCGTGGCTATGACACGGTCAAGATGATGGTGCGCGTGCCTGCATTCGAGCAGGAGACCTCGGCCTTTGCGGTCACGCTCTCGCTGCTTCATAAAAAGCGGGGCTGGATCCAAGCGATTCAGTTGCGCTCGCCGAACCTTGCCCACCTGCCGTCGCAAGACTGGAAGAAGGACTATGGCCGGGAGTCGGACGACTGGATGCATCAGCCCGTGGCCGATTGGAATATGGCCAGGAAGACGCTGACCGGCGAGGTGGAAGCCAGCACCAAGTACTTCCAGAAAGTGCACCTGCGCATCGACTACTGGCAGGACTACGTGGCGTCCCCGGATGCCTATGCCCTGTTCGAACTGGCCGATGAGGACTGACCGGCCATGATGCAAAAGCAGGGTCGCCTGCTGCCACCGGTGACGCACTGGTTCGAAGACCAGCCCGACGGCGATGCGCCGGCGCGCGGCGTGCCATCGACGTGCGGCAATCTCAGGCATGTCGATGCGAACTACCTGGAGATCTCGCGCACCGAGACGCTGATGCGGGGCGTGGGGATCTGGGCCGGATGTTTTTCGCTGGCGGCCTATTTGTATTTCCTGTTGTCCACGCCGTTCGATTTCTGGAGCCTGGTGCTGCT
This sequence comes from Variovorax boronicumulans, assembly GCF_009811375.1. NCBI lineage: Bacteria > Pseudomonadati > Pseudomonadota > Betaproteobacteria > Burkholderiales > Comamonadaceae > Variovorax > Variovorax boronicumulans. The sequence goes on along the minus strand of NZ_BKDH01000006.1, from coordinate 189,427 downwards.
GGCCATCGCCCACATCCTCGTCGTGTTTGCCTTGTTCTTCTTTCGTCTGGACACGAGGGTTCCTTCCGACACGCCCGTTCGCTTCAATCGCGCCCTAGGGAAAATCTACGCCTACGAATTCAAGTGGAAACCCAACCCGCTGGTCCGTTGGCCCCAGAGCATCAAGGTCTTCGATTGGGCCCACGTGCATGCCGAAATCACCCGGCAGGCCGGCAACAGCGGCACCACCTACGCGGTGCGCTACGCGTTGTTTCTCAGTCATTGCAAGCCGGGCACGCTGGAAGTGCTGGACCGCATCCAGCTGGGCGGCAACACGCTGGATGAAGCCGACATGCGGCGCCTGTGGGACTACTGCCGTCTCTACATGCTGCAAGGCCCCGATGCCTTGCCGACGCAGACGCCACGGCTTGACGACGTGAGTTTTCGGCGCTGCTTCTTCTTCTTCATGCCATTCCTGGACCCGACGACAGAAGGCCGCGCCTATCGCCAGCAGATGCATATCGTCGAATGGATCGCCAGCATCTTTCTGATGATGCCCGTGTGCTGGCTGCTGTTGCCTCTGGGCCTGATGCGCTATGTCGCCTTGAAGCTGGCGCCCAGGGCGACATGGCCGGTGGAGCTGGATGTTGAATCGCGTGGGGCACTCACAGCGGCCCGCTGACTATTTCTTGTGCGACGACGCGCCCTCATTTTTTACTCATGAAGCGACTGTTTTTATTCTTGGCGTTGGTGGTTGTGGTCGTTGTGCTGGCACTGGTGGCTTACCGGGGCTATCGGGTCAACGCAAGCACCTCCGATGTGTCGACCGCGGTATCGAGCGACGAGAGCCGGGCCCAGGGAAGGCTGTTGGCCACGCTGCGTTTCGATGCATCGTCTTTTGGCGATTGCTCGGTCCATGACGCGTGGCTGGAAAAGTCCTCCACGTTCGTGACGCGCAGCTGGTTCGGCATCCGTCTTGGAAATGAAACCATTCCCACCGCCGCCATTCATGTGGTCCTCGACATGCCCAAAGATCCGTTCCTGCCTGCGCAGATCTTGAGCTTCGATGAGACGAACCCGACCGCGTCCAGCCTGGGACTGACCGGCTCGTTCACCCAGACCGTCACGATCAATGCAAAGCGCTACCGGCTGTTCGGATCGAACACCGTGTTTCCGCCGCCTGCGGTCATGACATTCAGCTGTGGCACAGCAAACGCACATGCAACGTTGGCGAACTAGGATTTTTCCGGTCCATGCGATGTCGATCGGCCAGCCCCTGAACCGACAGGGCGGGAAGATCGCGCGCGGCCATGCATCGAACGAAGACCGGCACGACCGGCACTGACACCAGGGAGGTGGATATCCATGTCATCAGACACATCAAGCAGCTTCATGCCGACGCCATGGAAGCTCGAAGGCCTGAACGTCGCGCGGCTTTCGGAGCAGGCGCGGCTCATCAAGCTGCAGCTGCCCGCGTCGGCGCCGCAGAACGCCGTCGTCGTCGAGCGCTTCACCGGCACCGAGGGGCTCAATGAACTCTTCGACTTCACCATCGACACCCTCGCCACCTCGAGCGAGTTCGACCCGTTCGCGCTGATCGGCGAAGAGCTGAGCCTGCGCCTGCTGTTGGCCAACGGCAGCTTTCGCACCTGGCACGGTTACCTCACGGCCGTCGATGCGCTGGGCGGTGACGGCGGTCTGGCGCGCTACCGGCTGCATCTGCAGCCCTGGCTCGCCGCGCTGGGCTTGCGTCGCGACAGCTTCGTGTACGCCGCCAAGCACGTGCAGGACATTGTCAGTGAAGTGTTCGCCGACCACACGACCGCAAGCTTCAGCTTCGAAGTCACGCAGGAGATGACCGTGCGGCCCACCTGCGTGCAGTACCGCGAGTCGGACCTGGCCTTCGTGCTGCGCCTGCTGGCGGAAGAAGGCCTGAGCTTTCGCTTCGAGCACGAGCAGCAACAGCCGGCGGGTGGCGGGGGCGGCGCTGGGAACAACACCACGCCCTCGCACCACCGCCTGGTGATCTTCGACCGCGCGGCAACCCCGCCCGACTGCGCCTTGTCGCAGATCCGCTTCCACCGCGTCGACGCCACCGAAGCGACCGACGCCATCACCGCTTGGAGCAGCCGGCGCCAGGTCACTACCAACGCCGTCATGCGCAACGCCTGGGATGCCAGCGTGCTTCAGGCCCCCATCGGCGCGGTGCAGAGCGCGCTGGCCATGGGCGACGTGCCCGTGCTGGAGCACTACGACGGCGCCGGCGCGCAGCGCTATGCCGACAGCGCCACCGCCGCCCGCCGCGCCGAGCAACAGCTGGTGGCCTTCGAGTCGCGCATCAAGCGCTACGGCGCCGCAAGCAGTGTGCGACAGCTCGGTGCCGGCGAGCGCTTCACGCTCACGCAGCACGACCGCTACGAAGGCCGCAAATTCCTCGCACTGCGCGTGCGCCACGAAGCGGCCAACAACCTCGGCGCACAGGCCGCGCAGGTGCTCGAGGCTGGCGAGCTCGAGAAGGGCAGCTACCGCAACGGCTTCGAGGCCCAGCCGGCCGAGGCGCAGGTCGTGCCGTTGTGGCGCCCCAAGCCCACGGCCCCCGAGGCCATGGTCGCGCTCGTGGTCGGCGGCGATGACGACGAGGCACCGACCGCTGTCCACACGCAACGCGACCATCGTGTGCAGGTGCGCTTCCATTGGCAGGCCCAGCGTGCGGGCCAGCAGCAATCGACGAGCAGCGGACAAGGCAGCCTCGTCGCTGCCGGTCGCCACGCCAGCAACCGCCAGTCGGTCTGGCTGCGCGTGGCTGCCCCTGTTGCCGGCCCGAACTGGGGCGCACATCACCTGCCGCGCGTGGGCTCCGAAGTGCTCGTGTCCTTCATCGAAGGCGACATCGACCGACCGGTGGTCGCCCAGCAGCTGTACAACGGACAGGATCTTCCGCCTTGGTCGGCTGGCACCGATTCATCGGCCAACCATGCGGGTGTGCTCTCGGGCTGGCACAGCCGCGCGCTCGACGGCAGTGGCTACAACCAGTGGATCGCCGACGACGCGCCCGGACAGGTGCGCACCCGCCTGGCCAGCTCGCACGCGGCCAGCCAGCTCAATCTGGGCCACCTCAACGCCCAGTCGCCCGACGAGAGCAGCCGCGGCGCCTGGCGCGGCTGCGGCGCCGAGCTGCGCTCCGACGCCTGGGTCGCGACGCGCGCCGGCGAGGGCCTGCTGATCTCCACGCTCGCCCAGGAGCGCGCGACGGGCAGCGTGCAGGACACCACCAGCTTGCGCGGCCAGCTCGCGGGTGCGCTGCGCGAGGCGCAGAAGCTGTCCGATGCGGCCGGCGGCGCGAAGGCGCTGGCGCTGAGCGCCACGGCGCTGCTGCAGCCGCTCATCGACGACATCGATCCGCAGAAGAACGGGCACTATCCCGGCAGCGTCAACGGACAGGATGCGCGCGAGCCGAAGGGAGGAGAAGGTGCAGGTTCGCGCGAAGGACAAGACCCCGTGCCCGCCTTTGCCCGCCCGCTCATGGTGCTCGATGCGGCCATGAGCCTGAACATGGCCACGCCCGCCAGCGCGACTGTGTACGCAGGCGAGGCGATCCATTGGACTGCGCAGGCGCAGGCCCACATCGCAGCGGGCAAGACCGTGAGCTTTGCGGCCGCTAAATCCGTGGGGCTGTACAGTCACAAGGGCGGCATCCAGGTCATCGCGCAGGACGGGCCGGTGAGCGTGCAGGCGCACACCGACGAACTCGAATGGCTGGCCAAGGAAGGCTTCACGGTCACCAGCAGCAATGACGAGATCCACGTGCTGGCGAAGCAGAAGATCACGCTCAAGGGCGGGCAGACGAGCATCGAACTGGATGGGGCGAACATCACCTTGAAGATGCCGGGGCTGTTGGATGTGAAAGGGACGAGCAAGAGCTTTGTGGGGCCGAAGGGGAATCCGGCGGAGTTGCCGGCGTTGCCGGTAGGACTCTCGGAGTTCAAGCAAGCCATCGAACTCAGCTACCAATACGACGATCTGGAGCCGGTCGAAGGCGCACCGTACAAGGTCATCTTCAGCGACGGCAGTACGCGTGAGGGCCTGCTCGACAAGCAGGGCTTCGCGCGCCTCGAAGGCACGCCCCCTCTGCCGTATCACGTCGAACTTGGCGAAGACCAGCGGGCATGGAAACCACCGCCGCTGGAGCCTTTTGATCCGCACAAGGAAGTAGAGGACGAGGTCCGGCGTCAGCTCGATGCCGCGCGTCAGAGCCTGGATCCGTCCGTGGGGGCCGACGGCGGCAGCGAGGGAGTCACCGCATGAGCGAAGTGCTTGTTCAAAAAAGTGAAGGCGGCCTGCTCGACACGATCGGCAAGTTCTGCATGGATTTGATCCTCGGTGATTTCGAGGAAAACCCCAGCAACGCCGCGATGGTGGTCAACGGGCTGATCCAGCTGATTCCCATTGCCGGACAGGTGCTGGCGGCGCGCGACGTCTGCGGAATGATCTTCCGGATTTCGCGCATCGGACCGGCCAAATGTGGCAAGAACGAGTGGATGGAACTGGCGATTGCCGCCTTTGGCTGCATCCCGGAGGTCGGCGCACTGTTCAAGAGCATCGTCAAGCCGCTGTGGCGAGGCAGCGCGGCCCTCAAGGGCTCGGTGCGCGGGCAGGCCTTCATCAGCGCGATGCTGGGCAAGTCCAAGGGCGCCGCCATCACCTTCATCAAAACCTTCAACTGGGCCGGACACACGCAGGCGGCGATCCAGCAGGTCGACCAGGGGTTGACGCTGTGCGACCAGTTCCTGGCCTACCTCGAGCAAGAGCATTGGTGGGAGCCTGCCGCGCTGCAAGGTCTGGCACATGACATGCGACCGCAGCTCAAGGGTCTCAGTGGCCCCCTGCACACCGGCCTGCGGGAGGGCACCGAGGCACTGCGCGAATTCCTCGTCACGCTGTTGGGCGAAGACGGTTACGCCGTGGCGCAGGCGGCCGCTGCCGCAGCATCGACGTCGTCGAGGGGCGCGCGCGGCGGTGCCACCCCCACGAGCCATGCACGCGCCGCGCCCGCCACTCCTCACGCGAAGAAGTCGGCAAAACCTGCCGAAGAGCAAAACAAGCAGCACGACCCTGCTGCTACAACCCGGCGCCAGAACGCAGAGGCAGGAGGCGGTCCCAAGACCATCGCAAGGCGCATCACCCGGGCCGCATGGGCGGAAATCGGCAGCCGCTACAAGGGCCTGCTCGGTGAACACATGGCTCACTACCACCACATGAAGCTGCACGCGCCCGGGAGCTGGCCGCACGGCACGGTGAAGGACCGACATCCCAATGCCCGGTGGACGGGCGAAAAAAAGCTGGTGACGGAGCTGGGCAAAGAGGCCACGCCGACCGAACTGGTGCCCGAACATCTGGTCCGCATCAACCAGAGCGGTGTGGACGGCGTATGGGCACTGGGCAACAAGACCTATCATTTCGTGGAAGCCAAGGCGAACGAATCGGCTGGAGCGATGTTCGGCCAAGGGGCCTCGGATTGGAAGGAACTTGCCAAGGAAGAACCGCCTGCCAGCACCGAGGCGAAGCCAAAAGGCAAGGGCACCAAAAGAAAGAGCACCGCTCCACGCGCGCCAAAAAAGCTGCGGCCCCCGCCCGGCATGACAGAACGAGAGGTGGCCCTGTGGTGCATGCTGTCGCAGCCAAAGAAGGGGCTGCAGATGTCGGAGGAGTGGGCGAAGGCCACGGTCTCGTCGTTGATCTGGGATCGCAATGAAGCTAACCGTTGGGTTTACGGGTACTTTGCAATTCCTGGTACTAGCCCGCCCAAGGACTACACGCCAGCAGCGGGCGGGCCGCTGAAGAAAGAAATGGCCCCGGGCATGCCGGAGCACGTCGCTGTCAGCGCCGAGGTGGCGAGGCGCGCGGTGGCCGGGGGCGACCTCTACGATCTGGCGCTTCACGATCAGCACAAAGCCGATCACACCCCGTCAGATATCTTCACCGCAGGAGAGATTGACGCAGTCTCAGAGCGCTATGACCGAGTCAAGACTGCGGCTGCAACCAAGCAATCGCCATCGGCACCTCCAACACAGCAGCCACTCCCATCACCGGGTCGGCGTACTGGCAGAAATCGTCAATGAGCAAACCAAAGAAACCTACCTTGATGTCAGAGCCTGACGACATGCATCTGCGTCGTCGCCAACAGTTCCTTTACAAGGCGCTGTATGAGAACGTGCGAACTCTACAACTGGAGTCCATTGATGTATCAGTTGCTGGGGTTGAACGAAAGCAACCTGGCACGCAAACGTACGTCGTCGCACAGGCATTTGTCTACCATGAAAAATTCTGGCTCTGGATGCTCGACTACACAGCGGGTGTTGATCTGGACACGCTGGCCCCGCAACTTGCTGGCATCGTGGACGAATTCGTGCGCTGGAATGATGCCAACGTTCCCTATCGAAAATATCTCAAAGAAAAATACGCGGAAGAGGACAAGCAGCAGGGCATCACCACGCGTCTAGATGTGTCTGCTGTCGATTTTGACAATCAGATTTGGTTCGAAGACGCCCTGCAACTCGTCAGCGTCGCCATCCTGTTGCGTGATGCGCGCTCGGTCAAGCGCATCGTCAAGGCGATGGTCTTCAACCGCTACGCCGATGCACTGTACGAACAACTGATTGCAGATTTTGTGGATGACCCGCAGGAAGACATGCAGGCGGTGCTGCATGATGCGCCCTACAGCACGCTGGTCGAGGCCTACTTCGAGGACGATGACGCCAAGGCCGTCGCACTGGTGAAGGACTACCTGAAGAATTGGTACAAGCATCAGGACGGTGCGCGTTGGTACAACGCCCACCTCAAGATCGAAGACGATCTGTCGTTCTACTACGGCTACTGGGCCTTCGAGGCTGGCGCGACGTGCTTCCTGCTGGACCTCGACGACAGCACGATCGACCACATGGTGTATCCGAAGGACCTGGTGGCCTACGCCCGCAAGCTGCAGGCCGACGGTCGTTGGACGACAACGAAGGACGCGCCACTGGAAACGGAAGCTGCGGCGTCGACCATGCTCAATTGCCCTGGTGGTGAGGCCTGCCCGAAATCAGGCTGGTGGTTCACACCTGCGAAAGTCGGAAGTCGTCGCTATTTCGAAGCTGGGGAGACCATGCCCGTCATCGAAGGAAGCGACTACGGCGCCACCTTCTGGCAGTGGGATACCGATCAGACCGGGCCCAACCCCTGATCCACCGCCGGGCCGGCGAACTGGCAGGAATCGTCTATGAACAAACCCGAGAAACCAGCCCTGTCGCCAGAGCCCGACGACATGCGCCTGTGCCGGCGTCAGCAGTTTCTCTATACGGCGCTGTACGAGAACGTGCGGACTGTTCAGCTTGAAGCCATCGAAATTACAAGATCTCAAGTCTCAAAAAGACGCCCTGGCACCGATGACAACGTGTTGGCCCATCGAGCTCATTACAACGAGAAGTTTCGTCTCTGGATGCTCGACTACACCGCAGGTGTCGAATTGGATGTACTTGCGCCGCAACTCGCCGGCATCGTGGATGCGTTTGTCCGCTGGAATGATGCGAACGTGCCGTTCCGAATCGCCTTGAAGGAGGAGTTCGCAGAGCACCACAAGGAGTACGGAGGCACGACCCATCTGGACGTTTGCGCCGTCGATTTCGAAAACCAGATCGAGTACGAGAACGCGTTGCAACTGCTCAGCGTCGCCATCCTGTTGCGCGATGCGCGCTCGGTCAAACGCATCGTCAAGGCGATGGTCTTCAATCGCTACGCCGATGCACTGTACGAACAACTGATTGCGGATTTTGTGAGCGACCCGCAGGAAGACATGCAGGCGGTACTGCACGATGCGCCCTACAGCACGCTGGTCGAAGCTTACTTCGAGGACGATGACGCCAAGGCCGTCACGCTGGTGAAGGACTACCTGAAGAATTGGTACAAGCACCAGGACGGTGCGCGTTGGTACAACGCCCACCTCAAGATCGAAGACGATCTGTCGTTCTACTACGGCTACTGGGCCTTCGAGGCTGGCGCGACGTGCTTCCTGCTCGGCCTCGACGACAGCACGATCGACCACATGGTGTATCCGAAGGACCTGGCGGCCTACGCCCGCAAGCTGCAGGCCGACGGTCGTTGGACGACAACGAAAGACGCGCCACTGGAAATGTCAGCCACAGCCTCGACGAGGCTCGATCGTCCTGATGCCGGGGTTTGCCCGAAATAAAGCTGCTGGTTCAACCTGTCCCATGTGGCTCTACCTGCATCACACCGCCTCCGACCTCATCGACCTGGACCCCACAACCGGCCATTGGCGCCCCGTCGACGACGCCGAGAAACCGCCAGGCGCCTCGGTACTCGCCGACCTCCCGGTCACAGGCGGCTACACGATCGAGAACGACAAGCGTTACTACAGCTACTGGACGTCCGACGAGAAGTTCGTCTTTCGCGCCGACGACGGTGCCGTGTTCGAGATCTGCCAGAAGCGCGGCGACGGCTCCGTGGTGATATTCTTGCCCGTCCTGCGCAGCGAGATCGCGCCTTCGCGGTATGGCGATGGGCGTTTGCGGCAGGGCTTCAGCCAGTTCCGGCTGATGGATGCTGCAACAGGCCAGGTCGTCTTCGAGCTGGACTACAACGCCGAGCGCTATCAACGCCTGTACCAGGCCGACTTCACCGCCGCGGCGGCGGAGCAGGATCTGTCCGACTGGGATTTCTTCATCGCCTTGCAAGGCGCCATCGAGATCTTCGAAGAGCGTGCCGCGTCCGGCCGCGTCGCGTTCACCGCGGAGGTCGATGGCTCGGCGCAGATCCAGGGGCATCGCATGCGCCGCGATGAGCTGCTGTTTGCGGACACGGGCCAAACCTGCCCCCGCTCGGGCATCTGGGCCTGCCTGATCGACCTGCGCGTGAGCGTGGCGGTCACACAGGGCGAGCCGATGCCCTCGAACGGCGGGCAGCCGGTGCAATGGGTCTGGAGCCGCGCCGACTGAGCGCAGCCGCGGCTTTTAACCCCGCCCCAGCCGGGTCACAGACCCTTGCGCATAATTGACGCAAGCTATGACTCTCACCGAACTCAAATACATCGTCGCAGTCGCCCGCGAGCGGCACTTCGGCAAGGCGGCCGAGGCCTGTTATGTGTCCCAGCCGACGCTTTCGGTGGCCATCAAGAAACTCGAGGACGAACTCGAGGTCAAGCTCTTCGAGCGCAGCGCCGGTGAAGTGACCGTGACGCCGCTCGGCGAGCAGATCGTCCAGCAGGCCCAAAGCGTGCTCGACCAGGCCGCCAGCATCAAGGAGATCGCCAAGCGCGGAAAAGACCCGCTGGCCGGCCCGCTGAACCTGGGCGTGATCTACACGATCGGCCCGTACCTGCTGCCCGACCTGGTGCGCCAGGTGATCGCGCGCACACCGCAGATGCCGCTGGTGCTGCAGGAGAACTTCACGGTCAAGCTGCTCGAGATGCTGCGCGCCGGCGAGATCGACTGCGCGATCATGGCCGAGCCCTTTCCCGACACGGGCCTGGCGATGGCGCCGCTGTACGACGAGCCCTTCATGGCGGCGCTGCCCGTGAAGCACAAGCTGGCCGACCGCGAGTCGATCACGTCGGAAGAGCTGCAGAGCGAGACGATGCTGCTGCTGGGCACAGGCCACTGCTTTCGCGACCACGTGCTCGAAGTGTGTCCCGAGTTCGCGCGCTTCTCGAGCAACGCCGAGGGCATCCGCAAGAGCTTCGAGGGCTCGTCGCTGGAGACCATCAAGCACATGGTGGCCTCGGGCATGGGCGTGACACTGGTGCCGCGCCTGTCGGTGCCGGCCGAGGCGCTCAAGCCGAAGGTCAAGGGGCGCAAGGAGCCCGAGCAGATGGTGCGCTACCTGCCCGTGCGCGACGCGCAGGACCGCGACCCGCCGATGCGCCGCGTGGTGCTGGCCTGGCGCCGCACCTTCACGCGCTACGAGGCCATTGCGGCGCTGCGCAACGCGATCTACGCGTGCGAGCTACCGGGTGTCAAACGCCTCTCCTAGCGATTCGGGGCCTTCGCCTACGCGCGGGCTGTTTGGGATCGCTGATCGCTGGGATAGAGTGAAGCTGTTGCGAAGCCGCCTGCCGGCTTTCAGAATTTCGGTGTTGTCACCCAACTTCAAGAAAGACCCCTCCGCCATGGCCAAACCCTCGAAGAAAACCAAGTCCCCGTCGCCCGCAGCTTCCGCCGGCAAGGTGCCCAAGAAGGGCGGCGCCGTCGTCGCGCAGGAGTCGGGCAGCCGCAACGCGCCGATCATCAACATCGGCATCGAACGCCAGGACCGCGCGGCCATCGCCGAAGGCCTGAGCCGCGTGCTGGCCGACACCTACACGCTGTACCTCACGACGCACAACTTCCACTGGAACGTGACGGGGCCGCACTTCAACTCGCTGCATGCGATGTTCATGACGCAGTACACCGAGCTGTGGGGCTCGACGGACGTGATCGCCGAACGCATCCGCGCGCTGGGCCACTACGCGCCGGGCTCGTACGCCGAGTTCAGCAAGATCGCCACCGTGCCCGACGTGCCGCAGACCCCGCCCAAGGCGATGGAGATGGTGCGCATCCTCGTGAAGGGCCACGAAACGGTGTCGCGCATCGCGCGCGAGTTCATCCCGGTGGCCGAAGAGGCCGGCGACGACCCGACCGCCGACATGCTGACCGCGCGCTGCACGGTGCACGACCAGACGGCCTGGATGCTGCGATCGCTGCTCGAGGACTGATGACGTCGTCCTGATGCTCTCCCGGTGCGCCGGGAGTCCCTTCAAGAGCGGCACAATGGCCGCTCTTTTTTCGCCTGCCCGTCCGCCGCATGCCTCTCGCCCGCCGTTTTGCGCTCTACCTCGATCTGATCCGCTGGAACCGGCCGGCCGGCTGGCTCTTGCTGCTGTGGCCCACGCTGGGCGCGCTCTGGTTCGCGGCCGACGGCTGGCCCGGCTTGCACCTGCTCGTGGTGTTCACGCTCGGCACCTTCCTGATGCGCAGCGCGGGCTGCTGCGTCAACGACGTGGCCGACCGCGACTTCGACCGGCATGTGAAGCGCACGGCCCAGCGGCCGGTGACGAGCGGCGCGATGTCGGTCAAGGAGGCGTTGGGGCTGGGCGCGGTGCTGGCGCTGCTGTCCTTCGGGCTGGTGCTCACCACCAACCGCACAACGGTGCTGTGGTCGTTCGCGGCGCTGGCGATCACGCTGATCTACCCGTTCGCCAAGCGCTTCGTGTCGATCCCGCAGGCGGTGCTGGGCATCGCCTTCAGCTTCGGCATCCCGATGGCCTTTGCCGCGGTGCAGTCGACGGTGCCGGCCTTTGCCTGGTGGCTGCTGGCGGGCAACCTGTTCTGGGTGCTGGCCTACGACACCGAGTACGCCATGGTGGACCGCGACGACGACCTGAAGATCGGCATGAAGACCTCGGCGATCACCTTTGGTCGCTTCGACGTGGCGGCGGTGATGGCCAGCTACGCGATCTTCCTGGCGGTCTGGATCTGGGCGGGTGCCAGCCGGTCGCTGGGGGTTCTCTTCTATGTAGGCATTGCCGCGGCGGTGGCCCAGGCACTCTGGCACTGGCGCCTGATCCATGACCGCACGCGCGAGGGCTGCTTCAAGGCCTTCCGCGAAAACCACTGGCTGGGTTTCGCGGTGTTTGTCGGCATCGTGGCGGGCTACACCGTCCGGTAGCCCACCTGCTGGTTTCAGCCGCGCCCGAATTCCTCGCCCAGCTCGGCCGCGCGCTTCTGTGCGGCGCGGATGGCGGTCTTGAACTGGCCCTTCACATCAGAGGCTTCGAGCGCGCTCAGGGCCGCGTAGGTCGTGCCGCCCTTGGAGGTCACGCGCTCGCGCAGCACCGAAGGCGGCTCGGTGGCGCTGTGCGCCAGCGCCGAGGCGCCGGTGAAGGTGCCGATGGCCAGCCGCTGGGCCTGGTCGGGCGTGAGGCCCATCTCGACGCCGGCCTCGGTCATCGCCTCGATGAAATAGAACACGTAGGCCGGGCCGGAGCCCGACATGGCGGTCACTGCGTCGAGCGCGGGCTCGGCGTCGACCCAGATCAGCTCGCCGGTCGGTGCCAGCAGCTGGCCGACGCGTGCGCGGTCGGCGCTTTCGACACCCGCCCGCGCGAAGAGGCCGGTCATGCCCTTGCCGACCAGGGCGGGCGTGTTGGGCATGGCGCGCACCACGCGCTCGGTGCCGAGCCAGCGGGCGATGCTGTCGGACGGGATACCCGCCGCCACGCTCAGGTGCAGGGCGCCGCCAGCAAAGGCGCGCACAGGGCGTGCGGCTTCCGCAAAAGTCTGGGGCTTGACCGCCCACACCACCACGGCGCAGCGCGCGAGGGCCTCGCTGGCCTCGGCCCTGGCGACGATGCCGTAGGACTGGGCCAGCTTGGTGCGGGCCTCCTCGAAAGGCTCGACCACTTCGAAGTTGTCGGCCGCGACGCCTTGCTGGATCAGGCCGCCGATGATGGCGCTGGCCATGTTGCCGCCGCCTATGAAGGCGATGGGGGGCAGGGGGCCCGGCGCGGTGCGGGGCAGGAAGGTCACGGCGATGGTCATGGTCGGTCGGTGTAGGCGAAGGCGGCGAACTGCGTCACTTGCAGCGGGTTGAAATTGTCGTCGCTCACGACCACCAGCAGGCGGCGGCCGTCGGGCAAAGGTGGGCCCCAGCACATGCCCTCGCTGTTGTCGAGGCGCGAGAGGCCCAGGGTGGCGAAGTCGGCCACGAGCGTCTTGGCGGCCGGGCGATGATTGCCGGGGGCGAGGGCGTCGATGGCGAGCACGTCGTCGGCGGCCCGGGTGTCTATTTCATACAGGCGCAGCGAATTGCCGGCGCCGGTGGCGTAGGCCCGCTCCAGCACCAGCATCCGGTGGGCGTCGAGCATCAGCACCTCGCTCACGCCGTTGTCGGCGTAGGTGCCCGGCACCAGCGGGCGCAGCGGGATGGCGTCGGGCACATAGGCGATCTGTCGCACGGCGCGGCCGGTCGCGAGGTCGACCAGGGTGAAGCGGCAGGGGCCGCCGGGGGCGGTGGTGGTCGGGACGGGGCCGTCCTGGACCAGGGCGTTTTCCATCGCGAGCCAGGCCGACCGGTCGTCGGGCGTGAGGGCCAGGCCCTCGAGTGTCTGGTTGTCGCGCGGGCCGCGGCGCTGGGTCGGGTCGGGGGCGAACATCGCCGGCAGGGCGAATTCGCGAAGGAAGCGTCCGTCGCGCGCCGATTCATACAGGGCGGGGCCGAAGCCGCGGGCCAGGTCGCCTTCGCTGGTCCAGAGCAGGGTGCCGGCCGAGGGGCGCAGGCGCAGGGCCTCGGGATCGGGAACGGGCAGACCGTCGATGGCCTGGCGCCGCCCGGGCCACGGGCCGCCCCCGGGGCGTTGCAGTTGGACAACGCCGGTGGGCTCGGGCGCGGCGTCGGCCGGCTGGGGCCAGCGTGCGGTGTAGCAGCGCACAGGGGCCAGGTCTGACCGGTCATCGCTGAGAAGCAGGTACTCACCTTTGGCGGGGTCGTAGTCGATGCCCGACAGGCCGCCCGCCGTGGTGTTCTCTATAGAGCGTCGGTGCGCCCAGCGGGCTTCCCCCAGGCGCTGCAGCCGGCCGGTGTCCGGCGCCGGTGTTGCGCTGCGGCAACCCGCAAGCCCCAGCGATCCCAGCCCGAGCAGGCCCGCGCCGCCTGCCAGCAGGCGTCGGCGCAGCACGGAAGGCGACGAAACGAGGGGGGGGATGGGGGCGCGCACGCCACAAAGTCTAGCGGCTGTCGAAGTTCGCGTGATGAGGCAGTTGACATCGCCCGGCATGGGTGCCACAATCGCGGGCTTCGCTTTCAAAAGGCGAAGCTTTCAGCCCAAAGCGGAAGCGTCTCGAGTGGTTCGGGGCGTGGACGACGGGCCCAAGACTGACCGCGGTGTCTCCCTCCTGGAGGCTCATCGGTACAAGTTGGGAATATCAAGAAATGATCCAAACTGAATCCCGGCTCGAAGTGGCCGACAACACGGGCGCGAAATCCGTCCTGTGTATCAAGGTGCTCGGTGGCTCCAAGCGGCGTTACGCCAGCGTGGGCGACGTCATCAAGGTCAGCATCAAGGAAGCCGCTCCGCGTGGTCGCGTCAAGAAGGGCGAGATCTACAGCGCGGTGGTGGTCCGCACCGCCAAGGGCATCCGTCGTGCTGACGGTTCGCTCGTCAAGTTCGACGGCAATGCCGCCGTGCTGCTCAACGCCAAGCTGGAGCCCATCGGCACCCGCATCTTCGGACCGGTCACGCGCGAACTGCGCACCGAGAAGTTCATGAAGATCGTGTCGCTGGCACCCGAAGTTCTCTAAGGACACAACGCCATGAACAAGATTCGCAAAGGCGACCAGGTCATCGTGTTGGCCGGTCGTGACAAGGGTAAGCGCGGCGTCGTGTCGCTGCGCGCAGACGATTCGCATGTGATCGTCGACGGCATCAACCTCGTCAAGAAGCACACCAAGCCGAACCCCCTCAAGGGTACGACCGGTGGCATCGTCGAGAAGACCATGCCGATTCACCAATCCAACGTGGCGATCTTCAATGCCGCGACCGGCAAGGCCGATCGCGTGGGCATCAAGGTCACCCAAGGTGCCGACGGCAAGCGCGTGGCTGTTCGCGTCTTCAAGTCGAGCGGCGACGAAATCAAGTTCGCCTAAGAGGTACTCACATGGCACGTCTCCAACAACACTATCGCGAAAAGATCGCGAAAGACCTGACGGAAAAGTTCGGCTACAAGTCGCCGATGCAAGTTCCGCGTCTCACCAAGATCACCCTGAACATGGGTGTGGGTGAAGCAGTCGCCGACAAGAAGGTCCTCGACAACGCCGTCGCCGACCTGACCAAGATCGCCGGCCAGAAGCCCGTGGTCACCAAGTCGAAGAAGGCCATCGCCGGCTTCAAGATCCGCGAAAACCAGCCGATCGGCTGCATGGTCACGCTGCGTGGCGTGCACATGTACGAGTTCCTGGACCGTTTCGTCACCGTGGCCCTGCCCCGCGTGCGTGACTTCCGTGGTATCTCGGGTCGCGCATTCGACGGCCGTGGCAACTACAACATCGGCGTCAAAGAGCAGATCATTTTCCCTGAGATCGAGTACGACAAGGTCGACGCCCTGCGCGGTCTCAATATCAGCATCACGACGACGGCCAAGACCGACGAAGAAGCCAAGGCGCTTCTCGCTGGCTTCCGTTTCCCGTTCAAGAACTGAGGTGATCTGTGGCTAAAGCATCTTTGATCCAGCGCGAACTCAAGCGCGACAAGCTGGTTGCCAAGTTCGCTGCGAAGCACGCAGAACTGAAGGCAACTTCCAACGACGCGAAGAAGAGCGACGAAGAGCGCGCAGCGGCCCGCCTGGCCCTGCAGAAGCTCCCGCGCAACGCGAACCCCACGCGCCAGCGCAACCGTTGCGAAATCACCGGTCGCCCCCGTGGCACCTTCCGTCAATTCGGTCTGGCCCGCGCCAAGATCCGCGAACTGGCTTTCAACGGCGACATCCCCGGTGTCACCAAGGCCAGCTGGTAAGCCAGGCAGGAGCAAACAACATGAGCATGAGTGATCCCATTGCCGACCTGCTGACGCGTATCCGTAACGCGCAGATGGTGGCGAAGCCCACCGTGTCGGTCCCGTCTTCCAAGGTGAAGATCGCGATCGCACAAGTCCTGAAGGACGAGGGCTACATCGACGGCTTCCAGGTCAAGACCGAAGCCGGCAAGAGCGAACTTGAAATCTCGCTGAAGTACTACGCTGGCCGTCCGGTCATCGAGCGCATTGAGCGCGTGAGCCGCCCCGGCCTGCGCGTCTACAAGGCCAGCACTTCCATTCCGCAAGTCCAGAACGGCCTCGGCGTTGCGATCGTCACGACCCCCAAGGGCGTGATGACCGACCGCAAGGCGCGCGCCACCGGTGTCGGCGGCGAAGTTCTGTGCTACGTCGCCTAACCGAGACATCGAGGAGTTACTGAAATGTCCCGAGTAGGAAAAATGCCGGTCGCCATCCCCGCAGGCGTGGATGTGTCGATCAAGGAAGACCAGATCAGCGTCAAGGGCACGGGCGGCACGCTCAGCCTGGCTCGCAACGCGCTGGTGAATGTCGTCAACAAGGACGGCAAGCTGAGCTTCGAGCCCGCCAACGATTCGCGTGAAGCGAATGCGATGAGCGGCACGATTCGCCAGCTGGTGAACAACATGGTGGTTGGCGTGACCAAGGGCTTCGAGAAGAAGCTCAACCTGGTCGGCGTCGGCTACAAGGCTGCGGCGTCCGGCGCCAAGCTGAACCTGCAAGTCGGTTACTCGCACCCGGTCAACATCGACATGCCGCAAGGCATCACGGTGACCACCGCGACCCCGACCGAAGTGGTGATCAAGGGCGCTGACCGTCAACGCGTCGGCCAGATCGCCGCTGAGATCCGCGCTGTTCGTCCGCCAGAGCCCTACAAGGGCAAGGGCATCCGCTATGCGGACGAGAAGATCGTGATCAAAGAGACCAAGAAGAAGTAAGGGGCAGCAAAATGATGTTGACCAAAAAAGCACAGCGTCTTCGCCGCTCGCGCCAGACCCGCATCCGCATTGCGACGCAGGGCGTGGCTCGCCTCACGGTGAACCGCACCAACCTGCACATCTATGCCACCGTCATCTCCGACGACGGCACCAAGGTGATCGCAACCGCATCGACCGCCGAAGCCGAAGTGCGCGCAGCACTCGGCGCCTCGGGCAAGGGTGGCAATGCCGCCGCTGCCACCGCCATCGGCAAGCGCATCGCTGAAAAGGCGAAGGCTGCCGGCGTCGAGAAGGTCGCTTTCGATCGCGCAGGTTTCGCCTACCACGGCCGCGTCAAGGCGCTGGCCGAGGCAGCCCGCGAAGCCGGTCTGCAGTTCTAATCGGACACGAGATTCAAAATGGCAAAGATTCAAGCAAGAACGCAGAACGAAGGTCCTGAGGACGGTCTGCGCGAGAAGATGATCGCGATCAACCGCGTCACCAAGGTGGTGAAGGGTGGTCGTATCCTCGGTTTCGCAGCGCTGACCGTGGTCGGTGACGGCGATGGCCGCGTCGGCATGGGCAAGGGCAAGTCCAAGGAAGTGCCTGCTGCCGTGCAGAAGGCAATGGAAGAAGCCCGCCGCAACCTGTTCAAGGCTCCGATCAAGAACGGTACGCTGCACCACCAGGTGCAAGGTCACCACGGTGCTGCCACCGTCGTGATGTACCCGGCTCCCAAGGGTACCGGCATCATCGCCGGCGGCCCGATGCGCGCCGTGTTCGAAGTCATGGGCATCACCGACATCGTGGCCAAGAGCCATGGTTCGTCGAACCCCTACAACATGGTTCGCGCCACGCTCGACGGGTTGAAGAACTCGACGACGGCCGGCCAAGTGGCTGCCAAGCGCGGTCTCACCGTCGAAGAAATCTTCGCCTGAGCGCAAGCTCTCGCAAGGCTGAAGGAAGCATTCAAATGACGCAACAACAAACCCTCAAGGTGCAGCTGGTGAAGAGCCCGATCGGCACCAAGGAATCGCATCGCGCGACCGTGCGTGGCCTCGGCCTGCGCAAGCTCAACAGCGTGAGCGAGCTGCAAGACACGCCCGCAGTGCGCGGCATGATCAACAAGATCAGTTATCTGGTCAAAGTTCTGTAAGAGAGACTGATATGGAACTCAATGGCATCAAGCCGGCAGCTGGCGCCAAGCACGCCAAGCGTCGCGTTGGCCGCGGTATCGGCTCCGGCATCGGCAAGACCGCAGGTCGCGGTCACAAGGGCCAGAAGTCGCGCGCAGGCGGTTTCCACAAGGTCGGCTTCGAAGGCGGTCAAATGCCGCTGCAGCGTCGCCTGCCCAAGCGCGGCTTCAAGTCGCACCTGCTGAAGTACAACGCCGAAGTCACGCTGACTGCTCTCGAGCAGCTCGGCCTGGCCGAAGTCGATGTCCTGGCACTGAAGCAAGCCGGCCTCGTGGGCCAGCTCGCCAAGGTCGTCAAGATCATCAAGACCGGCGAACTCACCAAGGCCGTCAAGCTGACGGGCGTGGGTGCGACCGCTGGTGCCAAGGCTGCGATCGAAGCAGCCGGCGGCAGCCTCGCCTGATCACCATCGGACTGAAAGAAGTTCTTCGTGGCAACTAACGCGGCAACGATCGCAAAAACAGGCAAGTTCGGCGACCTCCGTCGTCGGCTCGTCTTTTTGCTGCTCGCGCTCGTGGTCTACCGGATTGGCGCGCACATTCCTGTGCCGGGTATCAACCCGGACCAGCTGGCAGCGTTGTTCCAGGGCCAGCAGGGCGGCATTCTGAGCCTGTTCAACATGTTCTCGGGCGGGGCGCTGTCGCGTTTCACCGTGTTCGCGTTGGGGATCATGCCGTACATCTCGGCGTCGATCATCATGCAGTTGATGACCTACGTGCTTCCGACCTTCGAGCAATTGAAGAAGGAAGGCGAGGCCGGTCGCCGCAAGATCACGCAGTACACGCGCTATGGCGCGCTCGGCCTGGCCCTGTTCCAGTCGTTCAGCATCGCAGTGGCCCTCGAATCGTCGGCCGGTCTGGTGATCGCCCCCGGTTTCGGCTTCCGCCTGACCGCCATGGTGAGCCTGACGGCAGGTTCGATGTTCCTGATGTGGCTCGGCGAGCAGATCACCGAACGCGGCCTGGGCAACGGCATCTCGATCCTGATCTTTGCAGGTATCGCGGCCGGTCTGCCCGGTGCGATCGGCGGCCTGGCTTCGCTGGTGACGACCGGTGCGATGAACCCCATCGTTGCGCTCTTCATCATCGCGGTCGTGGTGCTGGTCACCTACTTCGTGGTGTTCGTGGAACGTGGTCAGCGCAAGATCCTCGTGAACTATGCGCGGCGCCAGGTTGGCAACAAGGTCTACGGCGGTCAGTCGTCACACCTGCCCCTGAAGCTGAACATGGCCGGTGTGATTCCTCCGATCTTCGCGTCGTCGATCATTCTGCTGCCGGCAACGGTGGTGGGCTGGTTCAGCGCCGGTGACGGTGGCTTCCGCTGGATCAAGGACATCGCCAGCGCACTGCGTCCGGGCGAGCCGATCTACGTGCTGCTGTATGCCGCTGCGATCGTTTTCTTCTGCTTCTTCTACACGGCACTCGTGTTCAACAGCAAGGAAACGGCCGACAACCTGAAGAAGAGTGGTGCGTTCATTCCTGGCATTCGCCCGGGTGACCAGACCGCTCGCTATATCGACAAGATTCTGGTTCGCCTGACGTTGGCTGGCGCGGTGTACATCACCTTCGTCTGCCTGCTGCCCGAGTTCCTGATCCTGAAGTACAACGTGCCGTTCTACTTCGGTGGTACCTCCCTGCTGATCATCGTGGTCGTCACGATGGACTTCATGGCCCAGGTGCAAAACTACATGATGTCCCAGCAGTACGAATCGCTGCTGAAGAAGGCGAACTTCAAGACATCGTAGGGCTGTGAGTTTCAGTATTGAGTCCGGGCGGTAGACCGCCACGTTAAACAGTTTTAGGAGAATGAAATGAGAGTTTCGGCTTCGGTCAAAACCATCTGCCGTAATTGCAAGGTCATCCGCCGTAAAGGTGTGGTGCGTGTGATTTGCACCGACCCGCGCCACAAGCAGCGCCAGGGTTGATTGAAGAGTATTAGAGGACGCACATGGCACGTATTGCTGGCATCAACATCCCGCCGCACAAGCACGCTGAAATCGGCCTGACCGCCATTTTCGGTATCGGTCGCACCCGCGCCCGTCAAATCTGCGAAGCGAGCGGCATCGAATATTCGAAGAAGATCAAGGATCTGACCGACGCCGATCTCGAAAAGATTCGCGACCAGATCGCTCTGTTCACGATCGAAGGCGATCTGCGTCGCGAGACGACGATGAACATCAAGCGTTTGATGGACATCGGCTGCTATCGCGGCTTCCGTCACCGTCGCGGCCTGCCGATGCGCGGCCAGCGCACGCGCACCAACGCCCGCACCCGCAAGGGTCCGCGCAAGGCTGCGCAGTCCCTGAAGAAATAAGGATAGACAAGCATGGCTAAAGCACCTGCAAACAACGCCGCACAGCGCGTTCGCAAGAAGGTTCGCAAGAACGTTGCGGACGGTATCGCCCACGTGCATGCCTCGTTCAACAACACCATCATCACGATCACCGATCGCCAGGGCAACGCCTTGTCGTGGGCTTCGTCGGGTGGCCAGGGCTTCAAGGGCTCGCGCAAGTCGACCCCGTTCGCTGCGCAGGTCGCTTCCGAAGTGGCCGGCCGTGCTGCTGTCGAACAAGGTATCAAGAACCTCGACGTCGAGATCAAGGGCCCCGGTCCTGGTCGCGAGTCGTCGGTGCGCGCCCTGGCTGCGCTCGGCATCCGGATCAATTCCATTGCCGACGTGACGCCCGTTCCGCACAACGGCTGCCGTCCCCAGAAGCGTCGCCGCATCTGATCGTCAGTCCGCAAGGCGCAGCCAGCTTTCGAGCGGCTGCGCATTTGTTTTTTCACTAAGCCCACCGCCATCGGCACATCCGCCGACGGCTCCCGCAGGCAACTGCGGCAGATGACACCAAGGAAATACCGTGGCACGTTACCTCGGCCCCAAGGCCAAACTTTCCCGCCGTGAAGGCACCGACCTGTTCCTGAAGAGCGCCCGCCGTTCGATCCAGGACAAGGCCAAGTTCGACTCCAAGCCCGGCCAGCACGGCCGCACCTCGGGTCAGCGCACCTCCGACTACGGTCTGCAGCTGCGTGAGAAGCAGAAGGTCAAGCGCATGTACGGCGTGCTCGAGAAGCAGTTCCGCCGCTACTTCGAAGAAGCCGATCGCCGCCGTGGCAACACCGGCGCCAACCTGCTGTTCATCCTCGAGTCGCGCCTGGACAACGTGGTCTACCGCATGGGCTTCGGCTCGACGCGCGCCGAAGCACGCCAGCTCGTGTCGCACAAGGCGATCACCGTGAACGGCCAGTCGGTCAACATCCCGTCGTACCTGGTCAAGACCGGTGACGTGATCGCCGTGCGCGAAAAGTCGAAGAAGCAGAACCGCATT
This sequence comes from Variovorax boronicumulans, assembly GCF_009811375.1. Classification (NCBI taxonomy): domain Bacteria; kingdom Pseudomonadati; phylum Pseudomonadota; class Betaproteobacteria; order Burkholderiales; family Comamonadaceae; genus Variovorax; species Variovorax boronicumulans. The sequence goes on along the minus strand of NZ_BKDH01000006.1, from coordinate 168,430 downwards.
GTCGAAGCGCTGCAACTCGCCCAACAAGTCGGCATGCCGGCTTGGGTCGATGTGAACGCCGACAAGGCCGAAGGCACCTTCAAGAAGGTCCCGGATCGCGACGAATTCGCAGCCGACATCAACGAATCGCTGATCGTCGAACTGTATTCGCGTTGATTTTCTCTACCCGCCTGCGCGTCTTTGCGCCGGCGGGAGATTGATATTGTTGTTCACGTTCCTGCTCCGCACTCTGTTGCGGATCAGGCGCTTCACCAGCCTTACCGGTGTAACGAGCCGGGGGTATTGAGAGGAAGTCTGCATGCAAACCACCCTGCTGAAACCCAAGACCATCCAGGTCGAGCAACTTGCCGCCAACAAGGCCAAGGTCACGCTCGAACCTTTCGAGCGCGGCTACGGCCACACGCTCGGCAACGCGCTGCGTCGCGTTCTGCTGTCGTCCATGGTCGGCTACTCGGCCACCGAAGTCACGATCGCTGGCGTTCTGCATGAGTACTCGTCGATCGACGGCGTGCAGGAAGATGTCGTCAACATCCTGCTGAATCTCAAGGGCGTGGTGTTCAAGCTCCACAACCGCGACGAAGTCACGCTGAGCCTGCGCAAGGACGGCGAAGGCCCGGTCCTCGCATCGGACATCCAAACCCCGCACGACGTCGAGATCATCAACCCCGACCACGTGATCGCGCACCTGTCGCAAGGCGGCAAGCTCGACATGCAGATCAAGGTCGAAAAGGGTCGCGGCTACGTGCCCGGCACGATGCGCCGCTACGCGGACGAGCCGACCAAGTCGATCGGCCGCATCGTTCTCGACGCGTCGTTCTCGCCCGTCAAGCGCGTGAGCTACACCGTCGAAAGCGCCCGCGTCGAACAGCGTACCGACCTGGACAAGCTGCTGGTCGAGATCGAGACCAACGGTGCGATCAGCGCCGAAGATGCCGTTCGCGCATCGGCTAAAATCCTGGTCGAGCAGCTCGCCGTGTTCGCGCAGCTCGAAGGCGGCGAACTCGCTGCATTCGATGCACCCGCACCGCGCAGCGCCCAGCAGTTCGATCCGATCCTGCTGCGCCCTGTCGACGAACTCGAACTGACGGTGCGTTCGGCCAACTGCCTGAAGGCCGAAAACATCTACTACATCGGTGACCTGATCCAGCGCACCGAGAACGAGCTGCTCAAGACCCCGAATCTGGGTCGCAAGTCGCTCAACGAAATCAAGGAAGTGCTCGCCTCGCGCGGTCTCACCCTTGGCATGAAGCTCGAAAGCTGGCCGCCGGCTGGTCTCGACAAGCGTTGATTTGAATTTTTGAGAAATCGGCCCCCTGAAAAGGGCCAGTGCACCGGACAGTACCTGACACGGCTGTCTGTTTTTATAAAGCAAAGGAAAGCACCATGCGTCACGGACACGGACTCCGCAAACTCAACCGCACCAGCTCGCACCGCCTCGCGATGCTGCAGAACATGATGAATTCGCTCATCGAGCACGAAGTCATCAAGACCACGGTCCCCAAGGCCAAGGAACTGCGCCGCGTCATCGAGCCGATGATCACCCTGGCCAAGAAGCCCACGCTCGCCAACAAGCGCCTGGCCTTCGACCGCCTGCGCAGCCGCGACAGCGTCGTCAAGCTCTTCGGCGAACTCGGCCCGCGTTTCGCCGCGCGTCCGGGCGGCTACACCCGCATCCTGAAGATGGGTTTCCGCGTGGGCGACAACGCGCCGATGGCGCTCGTCGAACTGGTCGACCGTGCTGAAATTAAAGATGCTGGCGCTGAGCAAAACGCCGCTGAATAAGCTATAATTTATACTTGCCGCGCGATGGAGCAGCCTGGTAGCTCGTTGGGCTCATAACCCAAAGGTCGCAAGTTCAAATCTTGCTCGCGCAACCAATTTAAAAGGCTCTTTGAGAAATCAAAGGGCCTTTTTCTTTGGCCGAATTCTTTTGGAAATTCCTGGTCGAAATTCGACACAAAAAAAGCCCTCGCGAAGAGGGCTTTTCTGTTTCCGGGCCAGCCCCGCGAAGAGGCCGGTCTTGAGAACGCGCCGCAGCGGCGCCTGACGATTGCGCTGACGCGCAGCCCAAGCGCAGGATCAGTCCGGAATGACCGCCGTCACCTCGATCTCCACCTTCGCGCGGTGCTCCACCAGCGCCGCCACCTGCACGCAGGTCATGGCCGGGAAGTTGCGGCCCAGCGCGTCGCGGTAGACCGGGCCGAGCTCGGACAGGCGGCGGCTGTACTCGTCGCGGTCCGTCACGTACCAGGTCATGCGCACCATGTGCTCGGGGCCGGCACCGGCTTCGCGCAGCACCTCGGCGATGTTGCGCAGCGCCTGGCCGCACTGGTCGATGAAGTCGTCGGATTCGAACTGCTGCTGGGCATTCCAGCCGATCTGGCCGCCGACGAACACCTGGGTGCCGCGCGCCGCGATGCCGTTTGCATAGCCCTTCGGGGGCAGCCAGCCCGGAGGCTGAATGAGTTTGTTCGTCATGATGGTGTGTTGCTGTTGAGTTGTCTCAATTTGAAGCGCTGGAGTTTGCCGGTTTCGGTGCGCGGCAGCGCCGTCACGAACTCGATCTCCCGCGGGTACTTGAAGGGGGCGATGGTGGCTTTCACGTGGTCCTGGAGGGCCTTCACCATCGCTGCGTCGCCGGTGCTGCCGGGCTTGAGCACGCAGAAGGCCTTCACGATCATGCCGCGGTCGGTGTCGGGCTTGCCGATCACGCCGCACTCGGCCACGGCCGGGTGCTTGAGCAGCGCATCCTCCACCTCCGGGCCGCCGACGTTGTAGCCGGCCGTGATGATCATGTCGTCCGCACGCGCCTGATAGAAGAAGTAGCCGTCGTCATCCTGCACGAACGAGTCGCCAGGGTAGTTCCAGCCGTTCTTCACATAGTCGCCCTGGCGCGGATCGTCGAGGTAGCGGCAGCCGACCGGGCCTTGCAGCGCCAGCTTGCCGACCGTGCCGCGCGGCACTTCGTTGCCCTGGTCGTCGACGACCTTGGCCGTGAAACCCGGCACCGCCTTGCCGACGGCGCCGCGGCGCACTTCGTCGCCGGCGGCCGAGATGTAGATGTGGAACACCTCGGTGCCGCCGATGCCGTCGAGCATCTCGATGCCGGTGGTCTCCTTCCAGAGTTGGCGCGTGGCGTCGGGAAGCGCCTCGCCTGCGCTCACGCAGATGCGCAGGCTCGGCGCCCCGTGCTGCCGGACGAAGGGCGCCATCTGGCGATAGAAGGTGGGCGCGGTGTAGCAGATGGTCGCGCCGACCTCGTTGATGAGCTTCACGAGCGCTTCGGGCGAGAAGGCGCCCTCGGGAAAGTACACCGACGCACCGGCCCACATCGGGAAGATCAGCAGCCCACCGAGACCGAAGGTGAAGGCCAGTGGCGGCGTGCCGACCACGATGTCGTCGCTGCGCGCACGCAGCACGTGGCGCGGCCAGGTCTGGCACATGGCGACCACGTCGCGGTGCGTGGTGACGGGCGCCTTGGGCTTGCCCGTGGTGCCCGAGGTGAAGGCCAGCAGCGCGATGTCGTCGGCCGCCGTGGGGCAGGCCTGGAATACGCCGCTCTTGCTCGCTGCGCGGGCCGACAGCGAATCGGGCGCGTCCGGCTGGTTGAAGGCAATCACCGTCGCGAGCACCGGGTGCGCCTGCTGCGCGGCCACCAGTTCCTCGAGCAGGCGGCCTTCGCACAGCGCGGCCACGGGCTGCGATTTCTCGATGATCTCGCCGAGCTCCTTGGCGCGCAGCAGCGGCATCGTCGCCACCGCGATCAGCCCGGCCTTGACCACGGCCAGCCACGACAGCGCCATCCACACCGAGTTGCCGCCGCGCAGCAGCACGCGGTTGCCGGGCACGAGTCCGAGATCCTCGACCAGCACCTGGGCGATGCGGTTCACCTCGACGCCCGCCTGGGCGTAGGTGAGCACGCCGGCGGGCGAGCGCAGCATCGGCTTGTCGCCGAAGCCCTTGGCGACCGCCTTGTCCAGCAGCTCCTCGACCAGGTTCAACTGGTCGGGGAACTGCAGCTCGGGCAGGTCGTAGCGAAAGACCGGCAACTGCGCGGCAGGCGGCAGGCGGTCATGAACGAAGCGATCGACTTGGGCAGACACGGTTTCACCCCCGCAAAACGGATTTGCCGATGATCAGTTGCTGGACTTCCGTCGCGCCTTCGTAAATGCGCAGCGAACGGATGTCCCGGTACAGGCTTTCGATCTTGGTGCCGACCTTCACGCCGAGTCCCCCATGCATCTGCAGCGCCATGTCGATCACGCGGCTCGCGTTCTCGGTGGCGCACATCTTGGCCATGGCGGCTGCGGCCGACACGTCGCCGACTGCCGGCGCGCCGCGGCGCTCCGCGTCGTCGCGCATCCAGGCGGCGCGGTAGGTGAGCAGCGCGGCGCTGTCGATCAGCGCGGCCATCTCGCCGAGCTTGGCCTGCGTGAGCTGGAAGTCGGCCAGCGTCTGGCCGAACATGCGGCGGCCCTTGGCGTGCGCGATGGCTTCGGCGAGCGCGCGGCGCCCCATGCCGAGCGCGGCCGCGGCCACCGAGGCGCGGAAGATGTCCAGCGTGCGCATCGCGAGCTTGAAGCCGCCGTTCAGCGTGCCCAGCTGCGCCGTGCGCGGCACGACGCAGTTGTCGAAGCGCAGGGTGGCCAGCGGGTGCGGCGCCATCACGTCGATGTGGGCCGAGGTGTCGAGCCCCGGCGTCGTCGCGTCGACGATGAACACCGTGATGCCGCGCGTGCCGGCCGTCGGGTCGGTCTTGGCGAACACGCAGTAGAAGTCGGCGATGCCGCCGTTGCTGATCCAGGTCTTCTCGCCGTTCAGGCGCCAGCCGTCGGCGGTGGGCTCGGCGCGCATCGCCATCGCTGCGACGTCGGAGCCGGCTTCGGGTTCGCTGAGCGCGAAGGCCGCGATCTTCTTGCCCTGGCCCACGGCCGTCAGGTACTGCGACTGCTGCTCGGGCGTGCCGTCCAGCGTGATCGCGCCGCTGCCCAGGCCCTGCATCGCGAACGCGAAGTCGGCCAGTGGCGAGTGGTAGCCCAGCGTTTCGCGCAGCAGCACGAGCGCGCGCGAGTCGAGGCGCTCGAGCGCGCCGCCAGCACTGCCGGGCACCGCGTAGCGCAGCCAGCCGGCGTCACCGAGGCGGCGCACCCATTCGCGGCAGGCGGCGCGGTCGTCGCGCTCATCGATCTCCTGGGCGGCGCACCAGGGCAGCAGGTCGTTGGCGAGCGCGCGGTGCGCGTCGTCGAAGAACGGCAGCGCGAGGTGCGCGGTCGACGGTGGGGCGGGGATCTTGGTCATCATGATGCGCGTCAGTCTCCGCCGAACACCGGCTTGCGCTTGGCCGCGAAGGCCTCGTAGGCGCGCTTGAAGTCTTCGGTCTGCATGCAGATCGCCTGCGCCTGCGCTTCGGCCTCGATGGCCTGGTCGATGGTCATCGACCACTCTTGCGCGAGCATCGTCTTGGTCATGCCGTGCGCGAAGCTCGGGCCCTCGGCCAGGTCGCGCGCGACCTTGGTGGCGGCGTCGAGCAGCGAGGCGCTGTCGTGCAGTGCGTTGAAGAAGCCCCAGGCCTGGCCTTCGTCGGCGGTCATGGCGCGACCAGTGAACAGCAGCTCCGAGGCGCGGCCCTGGCCGATCACGCGCGGCAGCAGTGCGCAGGCGCCCATGTCGGCGCCCGCCAGACCCACGCGGGTGAAGAGGAAGGCGGTGCGCGTGGCGGGCGTGCCGTAGCGCAGGTCGCAGGCCAGCGCGATCATCGCGCCGGCGCCGGCGCACACGCCGTCGATTGCGCCGATGATCGGCTGCGGGCAGTTGCGGATGGCCTTCACGAGGTCGCCCGTCATGCGCGTGAACTCGAGCAGCTCGGGCATGCGCATGCCGGTCAGCGGGCCGATGATTTCATGCACGTCGCCGCCCGAGCAGAAGTTGCCGCCGGCGCCGGTGACGACGATCACCTTCACGTCGGTTGCGTAGGTCAGCGCGCGGAACAGGTCGCGCAGCTCGGCGTACGAGTCGAAGGTCAGCGGGTTCTTGCGCTCGGGGCGGTTCAGCGTGATGGTGCCGACGCCGGCCTCATAGCGCCAGGCAAAGTGCTCGGCCTTGTAGTCGGCCTTGGGTTCGAATTGCGTGCGCATGGGATTGCTTGCGCCGATGTAGTGCTTCATGCGGTCTCCGCCAATTGGCTGCTGTGGGAATGTTGCTTGACCTTGCCGAGCAGCTTGTGAAGCTGCGCGATCTCCTTGGGGTTGAGGCTCGAGAAAGCCTCGACGATCCAGTCTTCGTGTTGTTGCGCCATCTCGTTGAAGAGCTTGCGTCCGCGCGGCGTGAGGCGCACGCGCCAGGCACGGCGGTCGCCCTCGACGTTGATGCGCTCCACCAGCCCTTCGGTCACGAGCTGGTCGGTGATGCCGGTGACGTTGCCGCCCGTGACCATCATGCGGCGCGAGAGCTCGTTCATCTTCAGGCCATCGGGCGAGCGCTCGAGCTGCGACATGAGATCGAAGCGCGGCAGCGTGGTGGCGAACTGCGCACGCAGCCCGTTGCGCACCTGCTTTTCCACCAGCTGCGTGCAGGTGAGCAGGCGCAGCCACAGGCGCAGCGCCTCGGGGTGCTCGCTGTGGGCGCGTGCTTCGAGGTCCATGTCAGTGCGTCTCTTCGGCGTCGGCCGCGCGGCCCGCGGCAGCGGTGGCCGCGGCGATCTGCTGCTGCTTGGCGATCTCGCGGTACATCTGGTCGCGGCCGCTCAGGTACTGCTTGGGCCAGTCGACGTCGCGGCTTTGCAGCTTGGCCGCTTCGTGCAGCGTCCAGGCCGGGTCGGCCAGATGCGGGCGCGCCACGGCGCACAGGTCGGCGCGGCCGGCCGCGATGATGCTGTTGGCCTGGTCGGCGTCGGTGATGGCGCCCACCGCGATGGTCGAGATGCCGACCTCGTTGCGGATGCGGTCGGCGAACGGCGTCTGGTACATGCGGCCGTACACGGGCTTGGCGGCGCGCGTGGTCTGGCCCGAGGACACGTCGATGAAGTCGGCGCCGGCCTCCTTGAAGAGGCGCGCGACCACCACGGCGTCGGCGTCGGTGTTGCCGCCGGGCGCCCAGTCGTGCGCCGAGATGCGCACGCTCATCGGCTTGTCGGCCGGCCACACGGCGCGCATCGCGCGGAACACTTCGAGCGGGTAGCGGCAGCGCGCTTCGATGTCGCCGCCGTACTCGTCGGTGCGCAGGTTGGTGAGCGGGCTGATGAAGGCCGACAGCAGGTAGCCGTGCGCGCAGTGCAGCTCGAGCCAGTCGAAGCCGCACTCGACCGCGCGGCGCGTGGAATCGACGAATTGGTCGCGCAGCGTGTCCATCTCGGCGCGCGTGATCGCGGCCGGCAGCTGGTTCTGTTCACCGTAGGGCAGGGCGCTCGCGCCGAGCACGGGCCAGTTGCCGCTTTCGAGCGGCTCGTCGGTGCCTTCCCAGCCCACGCGCGTCGAGCCCTTGGGGCCGCTGTGGCCGAGCTGGATCGCGATCTTCGCGCTCGACTGTGTGTGCACGAAGTCGACGATGCGCTTGAACGCGGCCTGCTGCGTGTCGTTGTACAGACCCGTGCAGGCCGGCGTGATGCGGCCTTCGGGCGTCGGGCTCGTCATCTCGACGCACACCATCGCGGCGCCGCCGAGCGCGCGTGCGCCCAGGTGCACCAGCAGGAAATCTTGCGGCACGCCGTCGACCGCGCTGTAGGTCGCCATCGGCGAGACCACGATGCGGTTCTTGAGCTCGAGGCCGCGCACCTTCAGCGGCATCAGCATCGGCGCCACGGCCTTGCCGCCCGCCAGCCACTGCTCGTAGCCGCCGAGCCATTGCGTGTCGCGCACGCGCAGGTTCTCGTGGCTGATGCGCTGCGAGCGCGTGAGCAGCGAGTAGGCGAACTGCTCGATCTCCATGCCCGTGTAGCGCGGCACGTTCTCGAACCATTCGGTGGAGTTGCGCGCGGCGTTCTGGATCTTCAGCACCTCGACGCTGCGACGCGCTTCATAGCCTTCGAGCACATGGTCGACGGTGCCGCCCTGCGCGAATTCGTTGGCCAGGTCGATCGCGTCTTCGAGCGCGAGCTTGGTGCCCGAGCCGATCGAGAAGTGCGCCGTGTGCGCGGCGTCGCCCATGAGCACAACGGGCACCGAGCGGCCTTCGACGTCGATGCGGTGCGTCCAGCGCTCGCACACCACGCGTGGAAAGCGGATCCAGTTGGCCGAGCCGCGCAGGTGTGTGGCGTTGCTGATGAGCGAATGGCCGCCCAGGTACTTGGCGAACAGCTTCTCGCAGAAGGCGATGGCCTCGGGCTGCTCCATCTGGTCCAGGCCGTGGGCCTTCCACACGGCTTCGGGCGTCTCGACGATGAAAGTCGAGGTCTTGTCGTCGAACTGATAGGCATGCGCCTGGAACCAGCCGTGCTCGGTCTGTTCGAAGGCGAAGGTGAAGGCGTCGAAGGTCTGGTGCGTGCCCAGCCACACGAAGCGGCAGTTGCGCAGGTCGATGTCGGGCTTGAACACGTCGGCGTAGCGCTGGCGGATGCGGCTGTTGAGGCCGTCGCTGGCAATGACCAGGTCGGCCTTGTACTGCGCGGCAATGGCCTGGTCGTCCGTGGCGTCGGTTTCGAACACCAGCTCCACGCCGAGTTCGAGGCAGCGTTCCTGCAGGATGTTCAAGAGGCGCTTGCGGCCGATGCCGCAGAAGCCGTGGCCGCCCGAGCGCACCTGGCGGTCCTTGAAGAAGACCTGGATGTCGTCCCAGTGGTGGAACTCGTTGCCGATGAGCGCGGCCGTGGGGCCGTCGGCCGCGCGCAGGTTGCCCAGCGTCTGGTCGCTGAGCACCACGCCCCAGCCGAAGGTGTCGAAGGGGCGGTTGCGTTCGACCACCGTGATCTGCAGCGCCGGGTTGCGGGCCTTCATCAGCAGGGCGAAATACAGGCCGGCTGGACCCCCACCGATGCACAGGATGCGCTGGAGGTCCGAGGCGGGCGCGAGGCGGGGGGAGGTCAAGCTGTTCATGGTTGAATAGTTTAGGCATAAACAATCTGTTGTCAACGAGGGCTTCTCTGCAGAGGCTCCCGGCCCGCGCGGCTGCGCGATGTCATGCAAATCCTTGGAAAAATCAATACCATGGACGCATGCAACACTTGATACCCAAGATCGAGTCGCAGCTGGCCTCGCTGCCCGTGCCCATCGCACTGGAGTTGCCCGACGGGCGCCGGGTCGCCCAGGCGGGTTCACGCGTGACGCTGGCTTTCAAGGAGTGGTCGGTGCTGGCCAAGCTGGCCGGCCGGCAGGTCGGGGCCATCGGCGAGGCCTACGTCGAGGGCAAGGTGCAGATCGAGGGCGCCATGCGCGACCTGATCGACGCCACCGTCGGCCTGTTGCCCGGCAACCCGGCCGAGACCGACACCACCTGGTGGAGCCGCCTGCAGCGCCGCGCCAAGTCGCGCGGCTCGCACTCGCTGCGCAAGGACGCCGCGCAGATCGAGTTCCACTACGACGTCTCCGACGATTTCTACGCGCTGTGGCTGGACCCGCGCCGCGTCTATTCATGCGCCTACTTCCGCACCCCTGAGCTCACGCTGGCGCAGGCGCAGGAGGCCAAGCTCGACCACATCTGCCGCAAGCTCATGCTGCAGCCCGGCGAGCGTTACCTGGACATCGGTTCCGGCTGGGGCGCGCTGCTGCTGTGGGCCGCCGAGCACTACGGCGTGGACGCCACGGGCATCACGCTGTCGAAGAACCAGCATGCGCATGTGCAGCGGCTCATCGAAGAAAAAGGGCTGCAGGGCCGCGTGCGCGTGGAGCTGCGCGACTACCGCGAGCTGCCCGACGACCAGCCCTTCGACAAGATCTCGTCGGTGGGCATGTTCGAGCACGTGGGCGCGGCCAACATGCCGACCTACTTCCACAAGATCCACACGCTGCTCAAGCCGGGCGGGCTGGTGCTCAACCACGGCATCACCTCGGGCGAGCTGAACTACCGCCAGCTCGGCGCGGGCATGGGCGACTTCATCGAGAAATACATCTTCCCCGGCGGCGAGCTGCTGCATGTGACGCACGTGCTGCGCGAGACCGCGGCGGCCGGGCTGGAGATGGTCGACACCGAGAGCCTGCGCCCGCACTACGCGCGCACGCTGTGGGCCTGGTCGGACGCGCTCGAGGCGCAGCTCGATGCCGCGCGCGAAGTGCTGGGCCGCAGCGGCGGGCGCCAGGGCGAGAACGCCGAGCGCATCCTTCGCGCCTACCGCCTGTACCTCGCGGGCTCGGCGATGAGCTTCGAGCAGGGCTGGATCTCGCTGCACCAGATGCTGTCGACCAAGCCCGACGGCAAGGTCGAACAAGGTGCCTTGCGCGGTGCGCAATCGGTGTACCCTTTTGCCCGTGACTACATCTACAAATAAGTGAGGACACCACCACCATGCTCTACCGCTTCAAATCCCGGGCCGCCCCTGATTTCGTGATGCTCGAGGTGCATGCGCGCCAGCTGCTCGACATCGTCGGCAAGCCGGCCGCGCCGCAGGGCATCATCACGGTCGAGCAGATCCCCGGCGCCATCGCCGCCCTCGAAGCCGCACTGGCGCACGAAAGCAGCAAGCCCGCGCCGCACAACCACGACGAACACGTCGTCGAAGGCCACGACGCCGATGCCGAGAAGCAGCATGTCGGGCTGCACCAGCGCGCCGCGCCGCTGCTGCACATGCTCAAGGACTCGCAGGCCGAGAGCAAGGACGTGACCTGGGGAACCTGAGCCCCGACCTCAGCAAGTCACCCTGTCTTTTCGAGGAACACCGCGGAACCGGCTTTGCCGGGCCGCTGGTGTTGCCCCCTGCAAGGGGGTTGGCGTAGCGACACGAAGTGCGCGAAGACTGGGGGTTAGTCCACCTTTGCGCCGGAGTCTTTCACGACCTTCGCCCACTTCACGTGCTCACTCGCAATGAGCTTCGTGAAGTCCGCCGGCGAATTGCCGCTCGGGATCGCGCCCTGGGCCAGCATCTTTTCCTTGATCGCCGGCGTGCCCAGCGACTTGGCCACTTCCTGCTGGATGCGGTTCACGATCTCCGGCGACGTGCCGGCCGGCGCCAGCAGCCCGAACCATGAGCTCGCCTCGTAGCCCTTGAGCGCGGGGCCGCCGGCTTCTTCCACCGTCGGCACGTCGGGCAGTGCGGGCGAGCGCTGCGAGCTGGTCACGGCCAGCGCCGTGAGCTTGCCGCCCTTGATCTGCGCCATCGACGAGGGCAGGTTGTCGAACATCACATCGGCATTGCCGCCCACCATGTCCAGCAATGCCGGGCCCGAGCCCTTGTACGGAATGTGGGCCATGAAGGTGCCCGTCATGCTCTTGAAGAGTTCGCCCGCCAGGTGGATCGAGGTGCCGCTGCCGCTCGATGCCATGTTCAGCTTGCCGGGATTCGCCTTCGCGTACTTGATGAAGTCCTGCACGTTGCGGATGTTCAGCGACTTGGCCTTTTCGGCGTTCATCTCCATCACGTTCGGCACCGCGGCCACCAGGGTGATCGGCGCGAAGTCCTTGATCGGGTCGAAGGGCAGCTTGGGGTACAGCGCGCGGTTGATGCCGTGCGTGCCCACCGTGCCCATCAGCAGCGTGTAGCCGTCGTTGGGCGAGCGCGCGACGATCTCGGCACCCACGTTGCCGCCGGCGCCCGCGCGGTTGTCCACGATGAACTGCTGGCCGAAGGCCTTCGAGAGCTCAGGCGCCACGGCGCGCGCCAGGATGTCGGTGGTGCCGCCGGCTGCGAAGGGCACGACGATGCGCACCGGCTTGGTCGGCCAGGTGGCCTGCGCGTGCGCAGCGCCGCCCAGCAGCGCAAGGGTGGCCGCCGCCGTGGCGACGAGCGCGAAGCGGCGGGTGGAGGAAGTGACGGAAGAAGAAGAGCGGGAGATGGAAGTCATGCGCGCCTTTGTACAGGGGGGCGCCGCAAGCGTCGCGAGTAAAAACCCCGGCCTCTTGGGGCCATCGCCGCTCAGCCCACCTGCATCCGCTGCGCGAACTTCGCCTCGCGAAAGCGCGCCAGCACGAAGTCGACGAACACCCGCGTCTTGGGCGGCAGCAGCTTCTTGCTCGGGTAGTAGATCCACACGGCGCCCGAATCCTGGTACCACCCGGGCAGCAGCCGCACCAGCGCCCCGCTGCGCAGGCCGCGTTCCACGAAGGGCATCGGCAGCATCGCCACGCCGAGCCCCAGCAGCGCCGCCTGCGCGATCGCCTCGGGGTCGTTGAAGATCGCGCGCGGACGCTGCGGCAACTCGACCATGGTTTCCTCGCCGCTCGCATGCCGCAGCGTCCAGGGCCGCAGCCGGCCCGTGGGCGAGGAGCGGCGCAGCAGCACGTCGAAGCGCGCCAGCTCGGACGGGTGCGCGGGCAGCGCACGCCCCGCCAGGTAGGCCGGCGCCGCCACCGCGACCACGTGGATGCGCGCCAGCTCGCGCGCCACCACGCCGGGCGACAGCGCGATGCCGCCGCCGATGGCCGCGTCGAAGCCCTCGCCGACCAGGTCGACCTGCTGGTTGTCGAAATGCCAGTCGGGCACGATGCCCGGGTAGCGCGCCAGGAAGTCGCCCATGAACGGCAGCACGTGCTCGCGCCCGAAGGCCTGGCCCATGCTTACCTTCAGCGTGCCCGAGGGTTGGCCGTCGTCCTGCGCGAGGCTGGCCACCGCGTCCTGCAGCGTGGCCAGCGCGCCGCCGACCTGCGCCAGGAAGCGCTCGCCGGCCTCGGTCAGCGTGAGCCGCCGCGTGCTGCGCTGGAACAGCCGCACGCCCAGCCGCGCCTCGAGCCGCGCCACGTTCTTGCTGACCGCCGCGGGCGTGAGCCCCAGGCGCCGCGCGGCCGCCGAGAAGCTGCCGCCCTCGGCGCTCTGCACGAAGGATTCGAGGTGATTGAGCGGTTCCATGCCGCCATTCTGGCGTTCATCTTCAACTTTGGGTTGAATCTGATCGGGCCGATTGATGGCTACCGCAAAGGGAATGGAATTCCGACACTGAAGGCCTTCCTCCTCCAACTGATCGGAAAAATCATGGCTTCCATCTCTGTGTCTTCTTCCCTCGTCCTGGCCGGCAAGGTCGCCTTCGTCACCGGCGGCTCGCGCGGCATCGGCGCCGCCATCGTGCGCCGGCTGGCCCGCGACGGCGCGGCCGTGGCCTTCACCTACGTCAGCGCGCAGGCCGAGGCCGACAAGCTCGCCGGCGAGATCCAGGCCGCCGGCGGCCGCGCGCTGGCCATCCGTGCCGACGCCGGCGACGCCGCCGCGCTCACTGCCGCCATTGCCCAGGGCGCACGCGCCTTCGAGCGCCTCGACATCCTGGTGAACAACGCCGGCGTGTACCTCGGCGGCGAGCTCGACACCTTCTCGCTCGAAGACTTCGACCGCACCATCGACGTCAACGTGCGCGCCACCTTCGTGGCCGTCCAGGCCGCTGCACGCCACATGGGCGACGGCACGGGCCGCATCGTCAACATCGGCAGCATCAACGCCGAGCGCGTGCTGGACGCGGGCGCCAGCGTCTACGCGATGAGCAAGGCCGCCATCGTCGGCCTCACGCGCGGCCTGGCGCGCGACCTCGGCGCGCGCGGCATCACGGTCAACAACGTGCAGCCCGGCCCGATCGACACCGCCATGAACCCCGCCACCGGCCCGCGCGCCGCCTCGATGCACGACGTGATGGTGCTGCCGCGCCACGGCCGCGCCGAAGAGATCGCCGGCATGGTCGCCTACCTCGTGGGCCCGGACGGCGGCTTCGTCACCGGCGCCAACCTGAGCGTGGACGGCGGCTACACGGTCTGACCGGCAGTGCCTGAGTCGGGCGCGCGCTCCACCGCGCGGATCAGCGTGTCGAGCGTGTCGCTCAGGCGGGCCAGCTCGCTCGCATCGACGCCCGCGAACAGCTCGGCCTCGCGCTGCCGGCCCAGCGCGCCGACGGTGGCGTGCAGCGCCTTGCCGGCGGCCGTGAGGTACAGGCGGCTGCAGCGCTGGTCGGTCGGGTCGCTGCGGCGCTGCACGCGCTGGTGGCGCTTCAGGCCCGCCAGCGCGCGGCTCACGGCCATCTTGTCCAGGCCGGTGAGGTCGGCGACCTGCGTGGCGCTCAGCCCCGGCTGCGCGGCCAGCACGGCCATTGCGCGCCACTCGTTCAGCGTGAGCTGGTGCTCGCGCCCCACGCGCTCATGGAACGGCCGCGCCGTGAGGTTGACGACCCGCACCAGCTTGAAGAAGAGCGGGTCCATGGCCGTTCGTGCTCTTGTGGTTCAGCCGGCCAGCTTCTTCGCCGCCGCCACGATCGCGTCCACGCCGACGCGCGACTGCGCCTCCAGCACCGGCGCGTAGCCGACCGGGATGCGCGGCGCGCCCAGCCGCGCGACGCGGCAGCCCGTGGCCTCGGCCGCGCTCGCGGCGATCTCGGCGCCGAAGCCCGCGGCCTGCACCGCCTCGTGCACCACCAGCAGCCGCCCCGTGCGCGCGCACGACGACAGCACCGTCTCGCGGTCCCAGGGCCACAGCGTGCGCAGGTCGATCAGGTCGACCGCGATGCCCTCGGCCGCCAGCGCGTCGCAGGCCGCGGCGCAAGGCTGCATCTGCTTGCTCCAGCTCACGAGCGTGAGCGCGTTGCCCTCGCGCACGCGCGCCGCCTGGCCCAGCGGCACGGCCAGCGTGTCGTCCACCTCGCCGCGCAGGCCCCACAGCGTCTTGTGCTCGATGTAGACCACCGGGTCGCCGCACTGCAGCGCTGCGCGCAGCAGGCCGTGGTTGTCCTGCGGTGTCGACGGGCTCACCACCACCACGCCCGGCAGGTGCGCGAACCAGGCTTCGAGCGACTGCGAATGCTGCGCTGCCGACGCGTCCCAGATGCCGCCCGGCATGCGCGCCACCAGCGGCACGCGACCCTGGCCGCCGAACATGAAGCGGTTCTTGGCGGCCTGGTTCACCAGCTCGTCCATGCCGCACAGCGCGAAGTCGACCACGCGCATCTCGACCACGGGGCGCAGCCCCGCGAGCGCCATGCCCACGCCGGCGCCCATGATCGCGGCCTCGCTGATCGGCGTGTCGATCACGCGCTCGGCGCCGTACTGCTGCTGCAGCCCCTTGTACTGGCCGAAGATGCCGCCGCGGCCCACGTCCTCGCCGAGCACGACCACGCGCGGGTCGGCGTCCATCTCCTGCTGCAGCGCGCGCACGGCGGCTTCGGAATAGCTCAGTGTCGTCAGAGCCATTGGCCTGCTCCCGTGGTCTGCACGTCGGTGAAGGCGGCGCCGGCTTCGGGCCAGGGCGCCGCGTCGGCCACGGCGAGGGCCGTGTCCACCTCGTCGCGCGCGGCGTTCTCGATGGCGTCCAGCGTTGCGGCGGCCACGCCGGTGTCCAGCAGGTGGCCGCGGGCGCGCGCGATCGGGTCGGTCTCCAGCGCGGCGGCCAGCTCGGCCGGATCGCGGTAGGCCGCGAGGTCGACCGACACATGGCCCTTCACGCGGTAGGTGAGCGCGTGCAGCAGGCGCGGCCCCGCGCCGCTGCGCACCTCGGCCACCAGACGCGCGGCGGCGGCATGCACCGCGAACACGTCGTTGCCGTCGACCTGCGTGGCCGCGATGTCCATCGACGCGGCGCGCGCCGAGGCGCCGTCGCCGGCCGTCATCGGGCCGCTTGCGGTCGTGGCGCTCCAGCGGTTGTCCTCGCAGACGAAGAGCACGGGCAGGTCGTACACGCGGGCCCAGTTCAGCGCTTCGAGGAACGGGCCGCGGTTGATCGCGCCGTCGCCGAAGAAGCAGACCGTGATGTCGTCGCCGTGCTTCAAGAGTTTTTGCGCATGCGCCGCGCCGACCGCGATCGGCAAGCCCGCCGCGACCACGCCGTTGGCGCCCAGCATGCCCACCGAGAAATCCGCGATGTGCATCGAGCCGCCCTTGCCGCCGTTGAAGCCCGTGGCCTTGCCGAACAGCTCGCACATCATCCGCGTGAGGTCCGCGCCCTTGGCCAGCGTGTGGCCGTGGCCGCGGTGCGTGGAGGTGAGGTAGTCGCTCGCGCGCAGGTGGGCGCACACGCCCGCCGGCACCGCTTCCTGCCCGGTCGACAGGTGCAGCGGCCCGCGCACCTTGGCGGCGCCGCCCGCCTGCTGGCCGTAGGCGCTGACCCCGCCTTGGCTGGCGGTTTCGGCGGCGTTCTCGAAGGCGCGGATGCGCACCATGACGCGGTACAGCGCCTCGCCGGCGCCTGAGGGGTTGCTCGGGTCCATCTTGTCTCCAACGCCCTGGGGATCGGCGCTTTGAGAAAAATCGTATCAACCGAGACGGATTCGACCTACCGGGCTAACCCTTCGACCCCTTGCCCGGCCTCTTTTTCGGGCGCGGGCTTCCTGCTCTCTTCTCTATTTATTCTTCTTATTTAAGTTAGTAGTAGTAGATAAGGGTAAACCCGCCCTGTGGACAGGGCGCTTTTTCCCTTGCCTGACAACAACTTGTCACACCCCGGACACTGTGTGCTCCTGTGCTTTCGCGGTGCTATCAAAACAGGAACAACTTGGGCGGGGTCGCTACCGCTGTGGATAACAGGGGGCTTGTCCGGAAACTGTCCCCAGAGTTTTCCATTTGTATCTGGAGCGGCCGTCGCCGTCCGGGAATTCCCGGGTGCCCGGAACTCCCCGCCGATGGGATAGTTAGTTCGTCACTCAAACTAACTACCCCGGCACACCGTTCTGAGGAGAGACACCGATGCAACTGACAACGAAACACACCCTGGCCGCCCTGGCGTTCGGTCTCACGGCCGTGGGCGCGATGGCGCAGACCGTGGTCGGCGTGAGCTGGTCCAACTTCCAGGAAGAACGCTGGAAGACCGACGAGGCCGCGATCAAGGCGCAGCTGGAAAAACTCGGTGCGAAGTACATCAGTGCCGACGCGGGCGGCTCGCCCGAGAAGCAGCTGGGCGACATCGAGGGGCTGATGTCCAAGGGCGCGAAGGCGCTCATCGTGCTGGCGATGGACAAGGACGCGATCCTGCCCGCCGTCACCAAGGCCACGCGGCAGAAGGTGCCGGTGGTGGCGTACGACCGGCTGATCGAGGCGCCGGGCGTGTTCTACATCACCTTCGACAACGTCGAGGTCGGGCGCATGGAGGCGCGCGAGGTGCTCAAGGTCAAGCCCAAGGGCAACTACGTGATCATCAAGGGCTCGCCGAGCGACCCGAACGCCGACTTCCTGCGCGCCGGCCAGCAGGAAGTGCTCGACGCCTCTATCAAGAAGGGCGACATCAAGATCGTCGGCGACGAGTACACCGAAGGCTGGAAGCCCGAGGTGGCGCAGAAGAACATGGAGCAGATCCTCACCAAGAACGGCAACAAGGTCGACGCGGTGGTGGCGGCCAACGACGGTACCGCCGGCGGTGCGGTGGCAGCGCTCACGGCCAAGGGCCTGCGCGGCATTCCGGTGTCGGGCCAGGACGCCGACTTCGCCGCGCTGAACCGCGTGGCGCTGGGCACGCAGACCGCGACCATCTGGAAGGACTCGCGCGAGCTCGGCCGCGAAGCCGCCACGGCGGCGGTCTCGCTGGCGGCCGGCAAGCCGGTCGACAAGGCCGCGCCCTGGGCCGGCGGCGCCAAGAAGCTCTCGCTGTCCTCGCGCCTGCTGACGCCGGTGCCGATCACGCGCGACAACCTCGACGTGATCGTCAAGGCCGGCTGGATCAAGAAGGACGAGCTGTGCAAGGGCGTCTCGGGCGCGAACGCGCCCGCGGCCTGCAAGTAACGCAGCAACCACCGGCGCGTTCAGCTTCTCGCTGAACGCGCTCTCCATCTCTTCGCAACATGGCTTCCGGCCGACCCGCAAGGGCCTGCCGGCGGGACGGTTGCGCACCTGTAGTCCGTCCTGAGGGGGCTTGAAAAAAATGAGCGATCCAACACCCGGCTGGTGGCGCCGCACCGGCATCGACCTGCGCCTGATCCTGATGTGCGTGCTGCTGGCCGTGATGGCGGTGGCGTTCAGCATCATGTCGGGCGGCGTGTTCCTCTCGCCCGAGAACCTCTACAACGTCGCGCAGCAGACGGCGGTGGTCGGCATCGTCTCCACGGTGATGGTGCTGATCATCGTGGCGCGCCACATCGACCTGTCGGTGGGCTCGGTGATGGGCTTCGTCGGCGTGCTCATCGCCTACCTGCAGTACACCTCGGGCTGGTCGTGGCCCACGGCCTGCCTCGCGGGGCTCGCGGTGGCGCTGCTGGTGTCGATCTACCAGGGCTGGCTCACGGCGGTGCTGGGCGTGCCCTCGTTCGTGGTCACGCTGGGCGGGCTGATGTCGTTTCGCGGCGCGGCCTTCCTGGTGGCGGACGGCAAGACGCAGCCGGTGAACGACGAGTTCTTCCAGCGCCTGGGTGGCGGCTACGACGGTGGCATCGGCGTCACGGCCAGCTGGGTGCTCGCGGGGCTGGTGGCGCTGGTGCTGTTCGGGCGCATGGTGCAAAAGCGCCGCGCGCGCCAGCGCTACGACATGCCGACCGAGGCGCTGTGGCTCGACGTGCTGCTCACGGCGGTGCCGGTGGCGGTGGTGGTCGGCTTCGCCTGGGTGATGAACAGCTACCAGATCTCGTCCAAGAGCGAGCCGCAGGGCATTCCGATTCCGGTGCTGATCTGGGCGGCGGTGGCGATCGTGCTGTCGTTCATCGTGCACCGCACGCGCTTCGGGCGCTATGTGTTCGCGATGGGCGGCAACCCCGACGCGGCGGCGCTGGTGGGCATTCCGGTGCAGCGCGTCACGCTGATGCTGTTCGCGCTGCTGGCGGTGCTGGTGACGGTGGCGGCCATCGTGTCGATCGCGCGGCTCAACGCGGGCACCAACTCGCTGGGCACGGGCATGGAGCTGTACGTGATCGCGGCGGCCGTCATCGGCGGCACGGCGCTGGCGGGCGGCAGCGGCTCGATCTTCGGCTCGGTGCTGGGCGCGCTGATCATGCAATCGCTGGACAGCGGCATGCTGCTGCTCGACGTGCCCATCGGCAAGCGCATGGTGATCATCGGCCAGGTGCTGATCGTGGCCGTGGTGTTCGACGTGCTCTACCGCCGCAAGTTCGGGGAGAACTGAAGTGAAGCCCACCCCCGTTTCTTGCTCACTTCGTGTAGCCGCATCCCCCCTCAAGGGGGCGCACCCGGCGGCCCGGCAAAGCCGGTTCCGCGGGTGCCCCCGAACAGGCCTCGCTGCGCGGGCCAACCGCAGGAAGGAGTCGCAATGAGCACGCTCCCGGATATGACGAAGCCACTCGTCGAGCTGCGCGAGATCCGCAAGGCCTTCGGCGGCGTGAAGGCCGTGGACGGCGTGAGCATCAACCTCTACCCCGGCGAAGTGGTCGCGCTCCTGGGCCACAACGGCGCGGGCAAGTCCACGCTGATGAAGATGCTCGCGGGCGCCTACCCGATCGATTCGGGCGACACGCTCATTGCGGGCGAGAAGGTCCACATCCGCACGCCCGCCGAGGCGCAGGCCCAGGGCATCGAGACCATCTACCAGACGCTCGCGCTGGCCGACAACCTCGACTCGGTGGCCAACCTCTTTCTGGGCCGCGAGAAGATGACGGCGTGGAACACGCTGGACGACCACTTCATGGAAGTGCAGGCGCGCAAGGTGTTCCAGCGCCTGAACAAGAACTTCACCAACATCCGCATCCCGGTGCGGCGCCTGTCGGGCGGGCAGCGGCAGGTGGTGGCGATCTCGCGCGCGCTGTACTTCAACGCGCGCATCCTCATCATGGACGAGCCCTGCGCCGCGCTCGGCCCCGAAGAGACGGCGATGGTCGGGCGCCTGGTCAAGCAGCTGAAGGACGACGGCGTTGGCATCTTCCTGATCACGCACGACATGCCCGATGTGTTCTCACTGAGCGACCGGCTCGCGGTGATGAAGAACGGCAAGCTCGTGGGCACCTACCGCACGGCCGATGTCACCGAGGACGAGGTGCTCGGGATGATCATTGCCGGCAAGCGGCCCGAGGGACGCGAACAGGCGCACCACGCAGCAACCGCGGCCACCGCAGCGGCATGACATGAAGACCATCGGCGACCAGCAGCTGCTCAAGCGCCTGAACCGCAGCGTGCTGCTGCGGTTGCTGCGCGCGCAGCCGGGCTTGTCGCGTGCGCGGCTCGCGAGCGAAAGCGGGCTCACCAAGTCGACCGTGAGCCTGCTGGTGCGCGAGCTGCTCGACGAAGGCTGGCTCAGCGAATCGGGCGCCGCCGTGGCCGACGGGCTCGGGCGGCCGTCCACGCCGCTGCGGATCAACGTCGGCGTGCGCGCGCTGATGGGCGTGGAGATCGCCGTCGAAACGCTGCGCCTCGTGTGCGTCTCGCTGCAGGGCGAGGTGCTGCATGCGGAAGCCCAGCCGCTGGACGACGGCGAGCCCGGCCGCGTGTGCGCACAGCTCGCGCGCATGGCCGCGGCCGCGCACGCGCACCTCGACCAGCGCGGCCTGCGCCTGTCGAGCATCGGCGTGTGCGTGCCCGGCGCGGTGGACGACTGCACGGGCGTCGTGCGCTTCGCGCCCAACCTCGGCTGGCGCAACGTGAACCTGCTGCCTGCGCTCGAAAAGGCGCTGGCCGCGGCCGGCCTGCCGGGCGTCACCGTGCAGCTGCAGAACGACGCCGATGCCGCCGCGCTCGGCGAGTACGAGTTCGCCGCGGGCGAGGGCGAAGACCCGCTGATCTTCGTCAACAGCGACGTCGGCGTGGGCGCGGGCGTGGTGCTGAACGACCGCCTCTTCACCGGCGCGCAAGGCATGGCCGGCGAGATCGGCCACACCATCCTGCAGCTGGACGGGCCACTGTGCTCGTGCGGCCGGCGCGGCTGCGCCGAGGCCTTCTTCGGTTCGCGCGTGCTGGCGCGCGAGGGCGCGGACATGGCGCGCGCCGCCGCGTTCTTCGGCGTGCTGCTGCAGAACCTGTGGGTCACCTTCAACCCGCGCGCGATCGTGCTCGGGGGCAAGGTCTGCGCGGAGCATCCGGAATTCGCGCAAGCCGCGTTCGAAGGCGTGAAGGGCCATGCGGAGCGCGCCGGCATGCCCGCACCGGAACTGCGCACCGCGCGCTACGAAGAACTCGCGCCCGCGGTGGGAGCAGCGGCGCTCGCGCTGCACGACTACCTGCGGCCGCTGCAGCCCGATGCGAAGGCGCGCCGCGCGCGGGCACTGGCGCGCGCCGGCGCCTGAGCCGTCAGTCCACTGCCGCGCTGCTGTCGTCGTCGCGCCAGCCGCGCAGCCGCCGGTACAGCGTGCCGCGCGACACGCGCAGCTGCCGCGCCGCCTGCGACACGTTGCCGCCGTGCGCCGCGAGCGTGTCCTCGATCAGCTTGCGGCTGTGCTCGCGCAGGGTTTCGGTGGGCGGCGTCTCACTAGTGGGAGCAAGCGCCACGGGCGGCTGCGCCTGCACGTCGATCGCCACGGGCGCATCGACCTGTGCGCTCGCCATCTCCGGCATCGCCACCGCGTGGCGGAAGTCCGCGCCGTCCGCGCCCTTGAGTTGCGCCTGCATCCACACGCCGAGCCCGCTGGCCAGCCGCAGCGGCTGCGCGGCCTCGCGCCGGCCCAGCCGCAGCAGGCTCGCAAGGTCGTGGCCCAGCAGGCATTCCACGTCGCGGTCGTCGGGTGCCTCGGGCAGTCGCCCCAGCAGCCGCGCGCCGGCGTTGTTGAGCCACGCGATGGTGCCGTCGGGCGCGATGCCCGCGAGCGCCTCGAGCGGCGTGCCCAGCAGCGTGGGGCTGGCCTGGAAGCGCAGGATGAGGTGGTCGCGCGACTGCGCCTGCAGCAGCCGGTTCTCGATGATGGTGGCGTGCAGCGCCACCATCGAGGCCGCGTCGAAGCCGAAGCGCCGCGCCTCCACCGTGAGGTCGAGCACACCCGCGAGCCGGCCGCTCACGTCGCGGATCGGCGCCGCGGCGCATTGCATGTGGCACAGCACGTCGTAGTAGTGCTCGGCGCCGTCCACGGTGCAGGCCTGCCCGGTGCTGGCCACGATGCCCGGTGCCGTGGTGCCCACGACGCGCTCGGAGATGTTCACGCCCAGGCGCGCGGTCTGGCGCAGCACGGGCTGGTGCGTGCCGGCGGGCTGGCTCGTGACATGCACCACCACGCCGTCGCGGTCGGTCAGGATCACCCGGCAGTCGGTGCCCGCGAGCATGTGCTCCATCTGCGCGAGTTCGTGCCGCGCCACGTCCAGCAGCTCGCGGTTGCGCGCGAGCGTGGTGTGCAGCCGGCTGGGCGTGACCGCGTCGAACGACACCACGCGCTGCCGGTCGGCGTGGGTGCGGCTGCAGCGCATCCACGACTGGATGACCGCCTCGCCGACCAGCCCCGAGGGGCGCACGCCTTCTTCGAAGAACTGCTGCCGCGCCAGCGCCACGCGCTGCGCCGGCGTGCTGGCAAAGAGTTGGCGCGGCGCATCCGCCGTGCCGAGCCTGTCGAGCGCCATGGGTTCGCTGCCTCTTCTGGATTCAGGGACCGTCTCGAATGTGTTCCGCAATGGAACAAGGCTGGACTGGGGAAATCCCGGGGGTGAAGGCTGGCGCCGTGCGAACGATCCTTGGGGCGGAACGAAGAAGGAGACAGACCCCGATGAAGACGACAACACAGCCTCTTTCCGGGCGGCGCCTGCTTGCGGGCGCCTTGCTGTGCCTGGGCCTGGCGGCCCCGGCGCTGGCCCAGACGGCCGCCAGCCCGCAGGACCGCGCCGGCGCGGCCGCCAAGCGCGTCGACGGCAACTTCGTGCGCGCCAACGCGGCGAAGAAGACGCCCGACTGGCCCAGCTACGGGCTGGACTACGCCGAGTCGCGCTTCAGCAAACTCGACCAGGTCAACACCGGCAACGTGAAGCAGCTCGGGCTGGTCTGGTCGTACAACCTCGAATCGACGCGCGGGGTGGAAGCCACGCCGCTGGTGGTCGACGGCATCATGTACGTCACGGCCTCGTGGAGCATCGTGCATGCGATCGACACGCGCACCGGGCAGAAGATCTGGACCTTCGATCCGCAGGTCGACCGCACGAAAGGCTTCAGGGGCTGCTGCGACGTGGTCAACCGCGGCGTGGCGCTGTACGAAGGCCGCGTCTACGTGGCCGCCTACGACGGCCGCCTGATCGCGCTCGACGCCGCCACCGGCCAGAAGGTGTGGGAGAAGAACACCATCGAGGGCCAGAAGGGCAGCTACACCATCACCGGCGCGCCCCGCGTGTTCAAGGGCAAGGTCATCATCGGCAACGGCGGCGCCGAGTACGGCGTGCGCGGCTACGTCACCGCTTACGACGCGAAGACCGGCGATCAGAAGTGGCGCTGGTTCGTGGTGCCCGGCGACCCGAGCAAGCCCTTCGAGGACGAGTCGATGGCGCGCGCCGCCAAGACCTGGGACCCGAGCGGCAAGTACTGGGAAGCCGGCGGCGGCGGCACGGCCTGGGACAGCTTCGCCTTCGACCCCGAGCTCAACCTGATGTACGTGGGCACCGGCAACGGCTCGCCCTGGGCGGCCAAGGCGCGCAGCCCCAAGGGCGGCGACAACCTGTACCTGGGCTCGGTGGTCGCGCTCGACCCCGACACCGGCAAGTACAAGTGGCACTACCAGGAGACGCCCGGCGACAACTGGGACTACACCTCCACGCAGTCGATGATCCTGGCCGACGTCAAGCTGAACGGCAAGGCGCGCAAGGTGCTGCTGCACGCGCCCAAGAACGGCTTCTTCTTCGTCATCGACCGCACCAACGGCAAGTTCATCTCGGCGAAGAACTTCGTCGCGGTCAACTGGGCCACGGGCTACGACAAGAACGGCCGGCCGATCGAGGTCCCCGCCGCGCGGCAGAACGAGAAGCCGGGCGACAGCATCCCGGGCCCGTTCGGCGCGCACAACTGGCACCCGATGTCCTACAACCCGCAGACCGGCCTGGCCTACCTGCCGGCCCAGCACGTGCCGATCAACCTGATGGACGACAAGGCCTGGAAGTTCGACGAGAACGCGCCCGGCCGGCCGCACGCGGCGCTGGGCTGGAACCTGGGCAAGTTCGCCAACGTCGAGCCGCCCACGAGCAAGCCCTTCGGCCGCCTCGTGGCCTGGGACCCCATCAAGCAGAAGGAAGCCTGGGGCGTGGACTACGCCTCGCCGTGGAACGGCGGCACGCTGACCACCGCCGGCGACCTCGTGTTCCAGGGCACGGCCGACGGGCGCCTCGTGGCCTACCACGCCAAGACCGGCGAGAAGCTCTGGGAAACACCCACCGGCACCGGCGTGGTGGCGGCGCCCGCGACCTACATGGTGGACGGCAAGCAGTACGTGTCGGTGGCCGTGGGCTGGGGCGGCGTGTACGGCCTGGCGCAGCGCGCCACGGAGCGCCAGGGCCCGGGCACGGTCTACACCTTCGCGGTCGGCGGCACGGCCAAGATGCCCGCGTTCGTCGAGTACCGCATGGCCAAGCTGGTGCAGGGCGTGAAGTACGACCCCGCCAAGGTCCAGGCCGGCACCATGCTGTACGTGAGCAACTGCGTGTTCTGCCACGGCGTGCCGGGCGTGGACCGCGGCGGCAACATCCCGAACCTGGGCTACCTCGACCCGGCCTACATCGAGAACCTCGACAAGTTCGTGCTCAAGGGCCCGGCCATGTCGCGCGGCATGCCCGACTTCACGGGCAAGCTCTCGGGCGACGACATCGAGAGCATCAAGGCCTTCATCCAGGGCACGGCGGACGCGATCCGGCCGAAGTAGAGGTATCGCGGACTCAAACAGAAAAGGCGCCATCGGCGCCTTTTCTTTTGGGGGCGGGCGCTCGTCAGCCCGCCAGCCGCAGCTCGTGGATCAGCCCCGCCACGTTGCCCACCTGCAGCTTGTCGTAGATCGACTGGATGTGGTTGCGCACCGTGGCCGGCGAGCGGTTCAGGATGGCGGCCACTTCCTTGTGGGTGTCGCCGCGCGCCAGCAGTTCGGCGATGGTGTGCTCGCGCGGCGTGAGGCTGTCGGCGCGGCAGCGATGGCGGCATTTGAGGAACAGCAGGCGCTGCTCGACGCGGTGCGTGACCACGATCTCGCGCCCGTTGAATCGCGCGTGGCCCTGCAGGAAGTGCTGCAGCAGCGCATCGGGCAGCGTGCGGCCGTGCCAGGCCGGCCACTCGGCCTTCAGCATGGCCTCGAACAGCCGGTCGGCGTGGTACAGCACGCCGCGCAGGTCGCCGATGGCCGAGCCGCCGGGCGACGCGCTGCCCGCCTCGAGGCGGTCCAGGTGCATCACGCGGTTCAGCGCCAGCGCCTGCATCACGTGCGGCGCGAGGCTGGCGAGCAGTTGCCGCTCTTCCTCCGTGCCGTGGGCTTCCGGGTCGGCGCGGAACAGACTGAGCCAGTGGACGAAGCTCGTCTGCGGGTTCGAATCCGAGGTGATGAAGAAGTTGGCCTGCTCGAAGCGGCGGCCGTAGTCGCGCAGCTCGGCCTGGTCGTCGCGGCAGAACCACGCCTGCGCATTGAAGGCGAGCGTGGCGTTCGACTGCTTGGCCACCTCGCCGGCGGCCGTGTCCATGTGCTTGACCTGCTCGTAGGCCGTGACCATCTCGAGCGGCTGGTTGTGCAGGTGGATCGTGTGGATGTCGATGCCGTGGTCGGTGCGGGTGGCGGTACCCCACATCGACGAGTCGAAGGGCAGCACGGGCTTGAGGAGGTCGAGCGCGGCGTCCTGGAAGGCGTCGATGGGTAGCTCGTGCGAGAGGCGGTACAGCCGCAACAGGAGGTCGCTGAAGTCGCGCGGGACACCGGCCGTGAAGGTCATGCGGGGAGTCTTCCAGTCCCGCCGCTGCATGCCCATCCCATGTTCCGGTGACGCGCGCGGGGCTCGGCCGTGCGGTTTCAAGAATGGTGCATTTGCATCATTTGATTTCCAAAAGCGAAAGCTATTGTTTGCAGCGCCCTCGGTTGCTGCCCAGGCCCTTTCCCTTTTCGAGAGACCCACGATGCCCCACCCCACCTCCAGAATCCCCCACGCCCTGTCCCTTGCCACCCTGTTGATCCTCGGCGCCTGCGGCGGCGGTGGGGGTGGCGGAGGCGGCGGTGGCTTTGCATTCCCCGTCGGCACGGGCAACGGCGGCACGCCGCCCGCCGCCGAGTCGCCCGGCACGTTGAGCGGCACCGTGGCCACCGGCGCGGCCTTTGCCGGCGCCGCGCTCACCGTGTTCGACCAGACCGGCGCCAAGGTCTGCGAAGTGACCGTGCCGGCCGAAGGCACCTACAGCTGCGTGCTGCCCGCGGGCACCAAGGCGCCGCTGGTGATCCAGGCCGTGCGCGACGACCTCACGCTCTACAGCACCACCGCCAGCACCGCCAGCGGCACCACCAACGTCACGCCGCTGACCACCGTGGTGGTGGCGCAGCTGTCGCCCAACGGCGATCCGTCGAAACTCGCCGCCGCGGTGCAGGCCGACGCCGGCGCCGTCACACCGGGCGCCATCAGTGACCAGGTGGCCAAGCTCGTGGCCGCGCTCAAGCCGCTGCTGGACGCGCTCAACACCAGCATCGACCCGATGAGCGGCACCTTCCAGGCCAACGGCACGGGACAGGACCGCGTGCTCGACACGCTGAACGTGTCGGTGCGCCCCGACGGCACGGCCGCCAACATCGAGATCACCGTCAAGGCGCAGCCCGCGAGCGAAGAGAGCGCGCCGGTGTCCATCGTGTTTCGCACCGGCGAGAGCAGCATCGCGCCGCTGCCCGCGGTCGATGCCGCGGCCCTCGTGCAGCCGCCCACGCCGGCGATGGTCAAGGACCTGCTGGACCGCCTCAACGCCTGCTACGCGCTGCCGCTGAACGAGCGCGTGGACAGCACCATCGGCTCCGATGGCAACGCCTTCGGCGAGGCCGCCAACGTGGTCGCGCCGGCCTGCCGCACGCTGTTCGTGGGCGACGACCCGGCCAGCTTCGTCGCGGCCGGCCTGCACATCGGCCGCGCGTCGAGCGGCCCGCGCCGGCCTTTCGAAAGCCTGTTCCGCTTCGGCCCCACCAACCTGAAGCACGACCGCGGCAACTTCGAATACTTCCACCCGGGCGGCGACATCGCGCTCACCTACCGCTGGACCGACAGCGTGGGCAACACCGACAACGACGTGTTCAACGCCAGGATCGTGAATGGCGCGCTCAAGCTCACCGGCAACAGCAACGCCTACCGCGCCGCCGTGCGCCCGCAGCAGGAGCTGAAGGACTTCCTCAAGCACGCGAACCTGAAGTACCACGCCGCGGGCTACAACGTGTCGGTGGACAACGTGCTCGACGGCAATGGCGACTCGATCTTCACGAAGGTGGTGGCCACCTCGTCCGCGCTGCCGGGCCGCGAGCTGGTCCTCGTGCCCCGGCCCGGGCTGACCACCCTGGTGCTCACCACCGACGGCACCGCCAACGGCGCGCTGAACTCCTCGCTGTGGCGCATGGCCGCGCGCTACGTGGACCCGGCGCAAGGCGGCAACCCGAGCAGCGTCGAGCCCGGCAATCTCTTCGCAGCGCCGCAGTTCGACGACACGCAGCTGAGCGCCATTCCCGATCAGGCGGTCTGGAAGCTTGAGTTCTTCCTGGCGGCCGGCGGGACCAACCCGGTGCAGTACGTGCGCACCTTCTCGCGCGCGCCGACCCTCGCCGAGGCCGTGCAACTGCCGACCGTGGAAATGACGCCGGCCCTGCGCGCCGAGCTGATGCAGGAAATCGACGGTGTCCCGCGCGGCATCGTGTTCGGCGCGCCGGTGCCGTCCGACCCCACCGCCAACAACATCGACTTCAGCGCCGAGGGCAACCTCGACGGCTGGGCCGTGCCCAGCGGCGCCTACGCCCCGACCACCTTCCTGGTGGCCGGCCGTGGCCCGAACAACAACCGCTTCACCGACTCGATCACCGTGCGCACCTCGGCGCGCAAGGCCGTCATCTACTGCCAGCCGGTGAACTCGCCGAGCGACAACCACTGCGTGAGCGTCGGCAACAACGCTTACCAATACGCGCAGGGCTCGTCGGTCAGCAGCTTCATCTTCACGGCACGCACCGCGCGCCAGGTCGATGTGCGCAAGAACTTCGAGGCGTGGACCTACTCGCCTCCCTGATTCTTTTCCTGCTGTCACCGCATGAAAAAAGCCGCCGGCCCTTTCGGGTCGGCGGCTTTTTCGATGGGAGATCGAAAGGATCAGTCCGCGTACACGCCGGCGGCCTTGATGATCGGACCCCACTTGGCGATTTCAGCCGAGACGAACTTCTTGTGCTCGGCCGGCTCGACGCGCTTGTCGGTGGTGATCACGGCGCCCAGGCCTTCCTGGCGCTTGATGAAGGCCGGGTCCTTCATGGCGGCCTTGATGGCCTCGTTGACCTTCTTCAGCACCGGTGCGGGCGTGCCCTTGGGGGCGTACACGCCGTGCCAGATCGACACTTCGAAGCCCTTCAGGCCCGACTCGTCGAGCGTGGGCAGGTCTTTCAGCGCGGGCGTGCTCAGGCGCTTGCTGGTGGTCACGGCGTAGGCCTTGACCTTCTTGGCCTCGATCTGCGACGTGGTGTTGGTGGTCTGGTCGCACAGCAGGTCGATCTGGCCGCCCAGCAGGTCGGCGATGGCCGGCGCGGTGCCCTTGTACGGCACGGGCGTCATCTCGATCTTCAGTGCGCTCTGGAACAGCAGGCCGCACAGGTGCGAGGCGGCGCCCAGGCCGGCGTTGCCCAGGTTGATCTTGCCCTTGTTGGCATTGATCCAGGTCGTCAGTTCCTTGTAGTTGTTGGCGGGCAGGCCGGGCTTGCCGATGAGCGTCATCGGCACTTCATTGACCATGCCGAGGTATTCGAAGTCGTTCTCGACGTTGAACGGCAGCTTGCGGTACAGCGCCGGCATCGTCGACATGCCGATGTGGTTCAGCAGCAGCGTGTAGCCGTCGGGGTTGGCACGGGCCACCTTGGCGGTGCCGATCGAGCTGCCGGCGCCGGCGGTGTTGTCCACGATGATCGTCGTGCCCAGCGTCTTCTGCAGCGATTCGGCCAGGTCGCGGGCCACGCGGTCGGTCGGGCCGCCGGCCGAGAAAGGCACCACCAGCGTCACGGGCTTGCCTGCGGGGAAATCCTGGGCGTGTGCGCCGACGGCGGCCGCGGCAATCGCCGCGAGGGCAAACAGTTTCTTCATGATGTCTCCGACGGAGTTTTTAAATGGAAAGGGTCGCGATCTTATCGGCTGACCGGGGGCTGACCCATACCGAATAGCCCTTAGGAATGTCACCGTTTTCGCCCCATGCTGGGGCATGATCACGCCCGTCCCGCGCACCCGCGCCGGGGTGACCACAACCACAAACAGGCCAGCCCGACGGGCGGCATCGAGGAGAAGAAACCAATGGATCCCTGGGTCTATCCGCGCGAGCGCTGGCTCGGCAAACTCACGCTCGTGCTGGGCCTGCTGGCCTGGACGCTGATCGTCGTCGGCACGCTGGGCATTGCGCTGCTGTACGTGCTGCTGGGCTTCATCGGCTACGTGTTCGCGCAGTCGGCGGTCATCGCCTGGATCAAGGGCACGGGCGTGAAGCTGTCGCCCCAGCAGCTGCCCGAGCTGCACGCGCGCTTTGTCGACTGCTGTACCCGCCTGGGCATCGCGCAGCCGCCCGAGGCCTACCTGCTGCACGGCGACGGCATGTTCAACGCCTTTGCCACGCGCTTCTTCGGCCGCAACTTCGTGGTGCTGCTGTCCGACGTGGTCGACGCCATGGAGGCGCAGCCCGACGGCATCCACTTCTACATGGGCCACGAGCTGGGCCACATCCGCCGCGGCCACCTCACGGGCCACATCTGGCGCGCGCCGGTGCTCTGGCTGCCGCTCCTGGGCGCGGCCTATGCGCGCGCCAAGGAATACACCTGCGACCTGCACGGCGCCGCCTGCTGCCGCGAGGTCGACTCCGCACCGCGCGCGCTGGTCGCGCTGGCCGCCGGCGCGCAGCAGTGGCGCAACGTGAACCTGCAGCGCTACGCCGCCCAGTCGGCCGGCAACCGCGGCTTCTGGGGCTCGTTCCACGAACTCATCGGCGGCTACCCCTGGCTCACCAAGCGCGTCGCCCGAGCCATCGACCCGGGCGCCAAGCTGCCCGAACGCAACCCGGTGGCGTACCTGCTCGCGCTCTTCGTGCCCTACGCCGGGCGCGCGGGTGGCGGCGCGGCGGGTGTGCTGATCGTGGTGGCTGTCATCGGCGTCATGGCGGCTGCAGCCATCCCCGCCTACCAGGAGTACCAGACCCGTGCCGTCGTCGCGCAGGCCTGGTCCGAGGGCGCGCCGGTGCGCGCAGCGCTCACGCGCCACTACGAAGAAAAGGCCGAGATCCCCGACACCCTGGCCGCCGTCGGCCTGCCGGAAAACCTGCCCAACGGCGCGACCCTCACGCTCGACCCGGACAGCATGGTGGTGGAAGTGGCCACGCCCAAGGGCACGCTGCGCATGGAGCCGTCGTCGACCGACCGGGGCATCGCGTGGCATTGCAGCGCGGGGGAGGGGTTGAAGGACAAGGCGTTGCCGGCGAGCTGCAAGAAGTAGCCGGGCATTGGCCCTGATGACGTCCCCCGCTTCCATCGCACACGCGTGGCGCCTGCCGCGCGACTTCGCGCTCATCACCGTGGCGGTCGAAGCGGCCATTGTGTGGGTCCACTTCGGCAGGCTGCTGTGGCCTGGCTCGGGGCACGAAGGCTATGACCTGGACGTGTGGGCAGGCATGGCGGCCAACCTCGCGATGGCCTGGGTGCTGGCAGCGTCGCTGGCCTGGAGTCATGCCCGCCAGGCACTGGAAGTGCGCGGCGCCGCGCGCCTGGCGCAGTTGCGCGGCCCGCGTGTGCGCCACGCCGGCGCTTATCTCATCGTGCGGGTGCTGGACTACTTCGTGCTGAGCCCGTGGCTCTACGGGCTGGAGCTGCTCTACATGCCCGGCGGCCGGCTGGTGCAACTGGCGATGCTGGTGCTGGGTGTGTGGCTGGCGACCTGGTTCGCGCTGAGGCAGGGCGCCCGGGCACCGGCCGCGTCGTCGTTCGATGCCGACGCCGAGGCGCCCCCGGGCGCATCGCCGGGCCGGGCCACGGTGGCGCTGTTGATCGCTACCGTGTCTGCGTCGATCCAGGTGTGGTGCGTGATGGCCGTGGACCCGTGGAACGAGGTCGAAAGGATCTTGAATCGCGTGCTGCCCTTCCTGGGCTGGATCGCGCCGCCGCTGGTGCTCTTTGCGCTGGCGTTCTGGGGCGGGTGGCTGGGCCTCGGCCCCGGACCCGTTCCCGCACGCATCCGGCCCTTCCGGGCCGTGGCGGCGTCGGTGCTCGCCCTGGTGCTGGTGGTGGCGAACTGCGCGGCCATCTTCCTGGTGGGGCTGGCGCTGGTGCTCGTGCCGTCGTCGAGCAGCATGGCCGGCCTCGGCGCCCTGATCGTGCTGGCCGCCGCGCTCGTGCCGACCTACTTCGCACTGACCGTGCTGCTCACACGCACCGTCACGCGCCGCCTGTACCGCCCCTACTTGTAGCTGCGCGCGTCCTCGATCACCTTGCCGTCGTTCGGCAGGGTGCCCGGCGCCACCAGCTCGATGGTGCCGCGCAGCTTGGTCACTTCGCGCACCGCGTCGGCAATGCGTGCGTCGAGCCCGGCCGGGGCGCCGGCGCATTCGAGCTTGAAGGTCATCTGGTCGTCGCCCATCTCGCCCGACACCACGAGCCGCGCGCGCACGATCTCGGGAAAGCGCCGCACGACCTCGGCGACCTGCGAGGGGTGCACGAACATGCCGCGCACCTTGGTGGTCTGGTCGGCGCGGCCGAGCCAGCCCTTGATGCGCTTGTTGGTGCGGCCCGTGGGGCAGGTGCCCGCGAGCACGGCCGAGAGATCGCCGGTGCCGAAGCGCACCAGCGGGTAGTCGGGGTTGAAGGTGGTGACGACGATCTCGCCCACCTCGCCGTCGGGCACGGGGTCGCCGGTGCCGGGGCGCACGATCTCGACCAGCACGCCCTCGTCGATCACCAGGCCCTGGCGCGCGCTGGTTTCATACGCGATGAGGCCCAGGTCGGCGGTCGCATAGCACTGGATGCCCTGCACGCCGTGCGCGGCGATCCAGTCGTGCAGGCTGGGCGGAAAGGCCTCGCCGGACACCAGCGCCTTGGTGAACCACGGCAGCTTCTGGCCTTTTTCTTCGGCCTTCTCCAGCAGGATCTTCAGGAAGCTCGGCGTGCCCGCATAGCCGTCGGGCTTGAGGTCGACGATGGCTTCGAGCTGCTGCTCGGTCTGGCCCGTGCCGCCCGCGAAGATGGTGCAGCCCATGGCATGCGCGCCGCTTTCCATGATCGAGCCGGCCGGCGTCATGTGGTAGCTGAAGCTGTTGTGGATCAGCTCGCCGCTGCGAAAGCCCGCCGCATGCAGTGCCCGCGCGGTGCGCCAGTAGTCGCGCGCCTCGCCCTCGGGTTCGTAGATGGTGCCGGGGCTCGCGAAGATGCGCGGCATGCGCGGCCCGCGCACGATCGACGCAAAGCCGCCGAAGGGGTCGTCGGCGCGGCGCGCCTTTTGCAGCTCGAGCAGTTCCGACTTGCGGGTGACGGGCAGCTTCGCGAGGGCTTCGCGCGAGGTGACGTCGCCGGGCTTCACGCCGTCGAGGATCTTCGTGAAGGCGGACGTTGCAGTCTGTGCCTGCGCGATCTGCCGGGGCAGCGCGGCCAGCAGGTCACGTTCGCGTTCGGCAGGGTCGCGGATTTCCAGTTGGTCGTAGTGGTC
This sequence comes from Variovorax boronicumulans, assembly GCF_009811375.1. Lineage (NCBI taxonomy): Bacteria > Pseudomonadati > Pseudomonadota > Betaproteobacteria > Burkholderiales > Comamonadaceae > Variovorax > Variovorax boronicumulans. Next base: position 135,712 of record NZ_BKDH01000006.1, on the reverse strand, counting down.
GTTCATGTCCGTACCCTTCGTCTATCGATTCGGTCGCTCTGGGGTGGGTACTTCAGGCCAGCCAACGCTTGCGGCGCTTGTAGCTCTTGACGTCACGGAAGCTCTTGCGGTCCGCGCCGCCTACGCCGAGGTAGAACTCCTTCACGTCCTCGTTCTCGCGCAGGCTCTTGGCCTCGCCGTCCATCACGATGCGGCCGTTCTCCAGGATGTAGCCGTAGTCGGCGTAGCGCAGCGCCATGTTGGTGTTCTGCTCGGCCAGCAGGAAGGTCACTTTTTCCTTGGTGTTCAGGTCTTTCACGATCTCGAACACCTCTTCCACGATCTGCGGCGCCAGGCCCATCGAGGGCTCGTCGAGCAGCACCATGGTCGGGTTGGCCATCAGCGCGCGGCCGATGGCGCACATCTGCTGCTCGCCGCCCGAGGTGTAGGCCGCCTGCGAGGTGCGGCGCGTCTTCAGGCGCGGGAAATACGCGTAGACCTTCTCCAGCGTCTCCTGCACCGAGGCCTTGCCGTCGGTGCGCGTGTAGGCGCCGGTCATCAGGTTCTCTTCGATCGTCAGGTGGGCGAAGCAGTGGCGGCCTTCCATCACCTGGATCAGCCCGCGCTTGACCAGCTCGGCCGGCGACAGCGCCTCGATGCGCTCGCCGCGCAGCTCGATGGTGCCCTTGGTCACGGCGCCGCGTTCGCCCGCGAGCAGGTTGCTCACGGCGCGCAGCGTGGTCGTCTTGCCGGCGCCGTTGCCGCCGAGCAGCGCGACGATGCCGCTTTCGGGCACGGTCAGCGACACGCCCTTGAGCACGAGGATCACGTGGTTGTAGATGACCTCGATGCCGTTGACGTTGAGAAGGATCTTGGGTTCGCTCATGGTGTGGTCCGAAGCATTCGCAAGAACGGCACATCGCCGTCCTTGCGAATGGCGGCTCTTGCGAGCCGCCACGGCACTCAGTGCATCAGGATTGGCAGTCGGCCGCTTCGCGGCGGGTGAGCTTCTTTTCGCCCGCGTACTTGTCGGCGGCTGCCTTCACCATCGGCTTGATGATCTGGCTGTCGGCCTCGTACCAGTCGGACATGCCGCCCCACTTCGCACCGTCCCAGGTGTGCACGCGCGCCCAGGTCGAACCCATGTGGTCCTGGCACGAGGTGCTCACCGGGCGCATCACGCCCGAGAAGCCCAGTGCGTCCAGCTTCTTCTGGTCGAGTGCGAGGTTCTCCATGCCCCAGCGCACCTGCTCGCCGGTCATGACCTTGCCCTTGCCGAAGCGCTCCTGCGCACGACGCACGGCCTCGATGGTCAGCATCTGGATGATCACGCCGCGCGTGTAGAGCACCGAGCCCACTTCGTCCTTCGGACCCGTGCCCTGGCCCTTGTCGTGCACCTGCTTGAGGATGTCCTGGATCACCTTGGGCTGCGTGCCCGAGGTGTTCAGCGCCAGCGCGTTGTAGCCCTTGGCGTTGGCGCCCACGTCCTTCACGTCGGGTTCGGCGCCGGCCCACCACACGCCGTACATCTTCTCGCGCGGGTAGCCCGTGGCCACGGCTTCCTTCAGGGCGGTGGAGTTCATCACGCCCCAGCCCCACAGCAGCACGAAGTCCGGACGCGACTGGCGCACCTGCAGCCAGGCCGACTTCTGTTCCACGCCCGGTGCGGTCACGGGAATGAGCGACAGCTCGAAGCCGTTCTGCTTGGCGCGCTCCTGCAGCAGCGGGATCGGCTCCTTGCCGAACGGCGAGTCGTGGTACACGAGGGCGATCTTCTTGCCCTTGAGCTTGTCCATGCCGCCTTCTTTTTTGCCGATGTGCTGGATCAGGATGTCGGCCGCGGTCCAGTAGGAGCCCATGAGCGGGAAGTTCCACTTGAACACGCCGCCGTCCTGCGAGGCCGACAGGCCGTAGCCCAGCGTGATGAGCGGGATCTTGTCGGTGGGCACCTTGTCGGTCAGCGCGAAGGTGATGCCGGTGGCCTGCGGGTCGAACAGCGTCACGCCCGGGCGGCCCTTCAGGCGCTCGTAGCATTCCACGCCCTTGTCGGTGGCGTAGCCGGTTTCGCATTCCTCGTACGTGATCTTCACGCCGTTGATGCCGCCGGTGGCGTTGATGTACTTGATGTAGTCCTGCTTGCCGTTGGCCCAGGGTGTGCCGTTGGGCGCGTAGGGACCGGTGCGGTACACCAGCAGCGGGAAGAACTGTTCCTTGGCCTGGGCCTGCGCGAGCGAAGGCGCGAAGGCCGCGCCGAGGGTGCTGGCCACCAGGGCGGCGGTCAGAGCGAGCGATTTCAGTGTCATGCCTGTCTCCTTTTGTGGGCACCTCGGTGCCGGGTTTTTACGAACGAACAACAACAAACAAGAACCTGTCAGTGCGGGAACGGCCACAGCCGCAGCTTTTCCTTGGCCGTGGACCACAGCCGCGCCAGGCCGTGGGGCTCCACGATCAGGAAGAACACGATCAGCGCGCCGAAGATCATGGTCTCCAGGTGCGAGGCCAATGCGGTCGAGATCGAGAAGCCCAGCCACCCCGGCAACTGGTTCAGAAAGAGCGGCAGCAGCACGATGAAGGCGGCGCCGAAGAAGCTGCCCATGATCGAGCCCAGCCCGCCGATGATCACCATGAACAGCAGCTGGAACGAGCGGTCGATGCTGAACGCCGCCGGCTCCCACGCCCCCAGGTGAATGAAGCCCCACAGCGCACCGGCCACGCCGACGATGAAGCTGCTCACCGCGAAGGCCGTGAGCTTGGCGTACACCGGGCGGATGCCGATCACCGCGGCGGCCACGTCCATGTCGCGCATCGCCATCCACTCGCGGCCGATGGCGCTGCGCACGAGGTTCTTGGCGAGCAGTGCGAACACCACCACGAAGATCAGGCAGAACAGGTACTTCTGCACCGGCGACTCGATCGGCACGCCGAACACGTTCAGCCCTGCCACGCTCACCGAGCCCGACGACGAGTTGTTGGTGAACCACTGGATGCGCAGGAACGCCCAGTCGGTGAAGAACTGCGCGGCCAGCGTGGCCACCGCCAGGTACAGGCCCTTGATGCGCAGGCTCGGAATGCCGAACAGCACGCCGATCACCGTGGCGCACAGCCCGCCCAGCAGCAGCGAGGCGATGAGCGGCATGCCGTCGATGCGCACCTGGAAGTTGTAGGCCGCATACGCGCCCACCGCCATGAAGGCGCCGGTGCCCAGCGAGATCTGGCCGCAGTAGCCGACCAGGATGTTCAGGCCCAGCGCCGCCAGCGACAGGATCAGGAAGGGCGTGAGGATGGCGCGCATCCAGTAGTCGGACACGCCCATCGGCACCACGACGAACGCCACGAGCAGCAGCACCAGGATCGCCAGGCGGTCCTGCGCGATCGGAAAGATCTGTTGGTCGGCGCGGTAGCTCGACTTGAACTGGCCGTTTTCTCTGTAGAACATGTGCTCAGACCCGATCGATGATTTTTTCGCCGAACAGGCCTTGCGGGCGAACCAGCAAGAAGACCAATGCCAGCACGTAGGCAAACCAGATCTCGATACCGCCACCGAGCATGGGGCCGAGATAGATTTCAGACAGCTTCTCGCCGACACCGATCAACAGGCCGCCGATGATGGCGCCGGGGATCGAGGTCAGCCCGCCGAGGATCACCACCGGCAGAGCTTTGAGTGCCACCAGCGAGAGCGAGAACTGCACGCCGAGCTTGGAGCCCCAGATGATCCCGGCCACCAGTGCCGAGAAACCGGCCACCGACCACACGATCACCCAGATGCGCGACAGCGGAATGCCGATCGATTGCGCGGCCTGGTGGTCGTCGGCCACCGCGCGCAGCGCCCGGCCCGTGGCCGTCTTCTGGAAGAAGATGGCCAGCACCACCACCAGCGCGGCGGACACCAGTGCGGCGATCAGGTCTTCCTGGCTCAGCAGCAGGCCGCCCTGGAAGGTGCCTTCGAGCACCATCAGCGGTTCCTTGGGCATGCCCACGTCGATCTTGTAGATGTCGTTGCCGAAGATCGTCTGGCCCACGCCGTCGAGAAAGTAGGCGATGCCCAGCGTGGCCATCAGCAGCGTGATGCCTTCCTGGTTCACCAGCTTGCTCAGCGCCAGCCGTTCGATGAGCCAGGCCACCACGATCATCACGGCCATGGCCGCGATGAAGGCCAGGATGTTCGCGAGGATCTGGCTCTGGAAGCCGAACCACTGCGGGAACCACTCGGCGAAGCGCGCCATGGCCAGCGCCGCGAACAGCACCATCGCGCCCTGCGCGAAGTTGAAGACGCCCGAGGCCTTGTAGATCAGCACGAAGCCGATCGCGATCAGCGAATACAGCATGCCGACCATGAGGCCGCCGAAAAGGGTTTCGAGGAAAAATCCCATGGTCAATGCTCCACGCCGAGGTACGCCCGGATCACGTCTTCGTTGTTCCGAACTTCATCCGGCGTGCCGTCGCCGATCTTCTTGCCGTAGTCCAGCACCACCACGCGGTCGGAGATGTCCATCACCACGCCCATGTCGTGCTCGATGAGCACGATGGTCGCGCCGAACTCGTCGTTCACGTCGAGGATGAAGCGGCTCATGTCCTGCTTCTCTTCGACGTTCATGCCGGCCATGGGCTCGTCCAGCAGCAGCACCTGCGGCTCCATCGCCAGCGCGCGGCCGAGGTCGACGCGCTTTTGCAGGCCGTAGGGCAGGCGGCCCACCGGCGTCTTGCGGTGCGCCTGGATTTCCAGGAAGTCGATGATGTGCTCGACGAACTCGCGGTGCTGCAGCTCTTCGCGTTCGGCCGGGCCCCAGCGCAGCGCCTGTGCGAACAGGCCGCTCTTCATCTTGAGGTTGCGCCCGGTCATGATGTTGTCGAGCACGCTCATGCCCTTGAACAGCGCCAGGTTCTGGAAGGTGCGCGCCACGCCCATCTCGGCCACCTGGCGCGAGTTCATGTGCTTGAAGGTCTGGCCGCGGAAGGTGATGGAGCCCTGCTGCGGCCAGTACACGCCGTTGATGCAGTTCAGCATCGAGCTCTTGCCCGCGCCGTTGGGGCCGATGATGGCCCGCACCTCGTGCTCGCGCACGTTGAAGCTGATGTCGGTCAGCGCTTTCACGCCGCCGAAGCTCAGCGAGATGTTCTGGACGTCGAGGATGACGTCGCCAATTTTCCGATTGCTCATGCGGCGGCCTTCACGATGGGGAAGGTCTTGGCGTCGTTGATCTTCAGCGTGGCGCTGACAACCCCCGTGCGTCCGTCCTCGAACTTGACCTGGGTCTCGATGTACTGCGCGGTCTTGCCGCCGTACAGCGCATCGACCAGCACGGCGTATTTCTCGGCGATGAAGCCGCGGCGCACCTTGCGCGTGCGGGTCAGCTCGTCGTCGTCGGGGTCGAGCTCCTTGTGCAGCACGAGGAAGCGCGCGATCTGCGTCTCGCCCATACCGTCCTCGGCCGCGAGGTCGGCGTTGACTTTGGCGATGCACTCGGCCACCAGCGTCAGCACCTCGGGCTTGCCGGCCAGGTCCACATAGCCGCCGTAGGCCAGGCCGCGGCGCTCGGCCCAGTTGCCGACCGCCTCGAAGTCGATGTTGACGAAGGCGCAGACCTCGTCGCGGCCGTTGCCGAAGCACACGGCCTCCTTGATCTGCGGGAAGAACTTGAGCTTGTTCTCGATGTAGTTGGGCGCAAAGATCGCGCCGCCCACGAGCCGGCCCACGTCCTTGGCGCGGTCGATGATGCGCAGATGGCCTTCGCTGTCGAGCACGCCGGCGTCGCCGGTGTGGAAGTAGCCGTTGGCGTCGAGCACCTCGGCCGTGGCGTCGGGGCGCTTGTAGTACTCCTTGAGCACCGACACGCCGCGCACCAGCACCTCGCCGTCGTCGGCGATCTTCAGTTCGATGCCCGGCGCCGCCGTGCCCACGGTCTGCAGCTTGACCTTGCCGTCCTGCTGCAGGCACACGTAGGCGCACGTCTCGGTCTGGCCGTAGAACTGCTTGAGGTTCACACCGATGGAGCGGTAGAAGCGGAACAGGTCGGGCCCGATGGCCGCGCCGGCCGTGTAGGCCACGCGGATGCGGCTCATGCCCAGCACGTTGCGCAGCGGGCCGTAGATGAGCAGGTTGCCCAGGCTGTACATGAAGCGGTCGCCGGTGCTCACCGGTGCGCCGTTCAGGATGTCGGCGCCCACGCGCTGCGCCAGCGCCATGAACTTCGCATACAGCCAGCGCTTGGGCGCGGCCGCGTCTTCCATGCGGATCGACACGGCCGTGAGCAGGCCTTCGAAGGTGCGCGGCGGGCCGAAGTAGTAGCTCGGGCCGATCTCGCGCATGTCGTTCATCACCGTCTCGGCCGACTCGGGACAGTTGAGCGTGAAGCCGCCCACCAGCCACTGCGCCACCGAGAACAGGTGGTCGCCCACCCACGCCATCGGCAGGTAGCTCATGATGTTGTCGCCGGGGCCGAGCTTGTCGGTCTCCACGCCGCCGCGCCCTGCCGCGATGAAGCTGGCGTGCGTCTGGCACACGCCCTTGGGGCGGCCGGTGGTGCCCGAGGTGTAGAGGATCACGCCGACGTCGCTGGCCTCGCCGCTGGCCACGGCGCGGTCGTAGTAGCCGGCGTTGGCCTTGTCGAAGGCCCGGCCCAGCTCGCGCAGCTGCTCGTAGCTCATGAGCCCCGGCTGCTCGTAGTGGCGCAGGCCCTTGGGGTCGTCGTAGATGATGTGGCGGATGCCCTGCTGCTGGCCCTCCTGGCCTTGCTGCAGCTCGCGGCATTCGAGCAGCTTGTCGACCTGCTCCTGGTCTTCGACGATGACGAACTCGATGCTCGCGTCGTTCAGCATGAAGACCATCTCGCTGGCGACCGCGTCCTGGTACAGCGGCACGGGCACGCCGCGCAGGCTTTGCGCGGCGAGCACCGCCATGTACAGGTGCGGCCGGTTGGCGCCGACGATCGCGAGGTTGTCGAAGGCCTTGAAGCCAAGGCTTGCCAGACCGCAGGCCATCTCGCGCACTTCCTGCGCCACGGCGTTCCAGGTCCAGGTTTGCCAGATGCCAAGGTCTTTTTCGCGCACGGCGGGAGCCTCGGGACGGGCCTCGGCATGCGCGAGCAGCAGACGGGGGAAGGTGGGGGCGGTGGTTTGCACAGTGGCCGGATCGTAGGTCCCACTTTGACGCCCGGTTGTCGTTCCAACGACAATCCTAGGGACACTACTCCCCGGAGTTTCCCGATGCCTCCTGGCAACCTCAACCCACAGAACGTGCTCGGCGGTTCCATCAAGGACCGCGTGCGCCCTGCCAATGCCGCTGAACTCGACGGCATTCCGTGGCTGCCCACGCTCACGCCCGCCGAGCGCCGCCGTGCCGAGGCCACGCTCGTGGTGGGCGAGGCCGAGCCCGGCGACCTGGTGTGCCGCGTCGGGCGTTCGCCCACCTACTGGTTCGGCGTGGTCGAGGGCTTGCTGAAGATGAGCAACGACAACGCCGACGGCGGCTCGGTCACCTACACCGGCGTGCCGCCCGGCGGCTGGTTCGGCGAGGGCACGGTGATGAAGCGCGAGCCCTACCGCTACAACATCCAGGCGCTGCGCCGCAGCCTCGTGGCGGGGCTGCCGATCGAGAGCTTCCACTGGCTGCTGGACCACTCCATCGGCTTCAACCGCTTCGTGATGAACCAGCTCAACGAGCGGCTGGGCCAGTTCATCGCGGCGCTGGAGATCGACCGCCTGAACAACCCCGACGCGCGCGTGGCGCGCAACCTGGTGTCGCTGTTCAACCCGGTGCTGTACCCCGGCGTGGGCGAGGTCTTGCGCATCACGCAGCAGGAACTGGCGTACCTTGTCGGCCTGTCGCGCCAGCGCGTGAACGAGGCGCTCAATGCGCTGTCGGCGCAGGGGTTGATCCGCGTGGAGTACGGTGGCCTGCGCGTGCTCGACCTGCCCGGCCTGCGCGCCACCGCGATGTCCAGCCGCAAGAACAACAGCACTTCGAACTGAAAGAAAAAAACATGGCCCTCTCCGACCACCTGCAGATCGTGCCCGCCGACGCACAGGCGAGCTTTCTGCCGCCGCAGCAGCAACAGGCCACGCAGGCCCGCAACGAGGAAGACGACGGCCCGACGCTGGAAGAAGCGATCGACCGCGCCGAGGCCTTGGGCGAACAGATCGACGCGCTCAACGAGATCCTGGCGCGCCCGCTGAAAGACATCCTCGCCGACCGAGAAAAGTCGGAAGAAGCCGCGCTGGCCTGGGACCGTTTCGGCGCGATGTGGATGCTGTCGCAGCGCGCCATGCGCCGTGTCGCGCTCGACCTGGCGGCGCAGCTCGGCGTGAGCGAGGAAGAGGTCGTGGCGCGCGCCATGGCGAACGCCAATGCGGTGCTCAACGGTGCGGACGAAGTCGATCTCGGCGGCTCCATCGCGCCCGCGCAGCTGCAGCACATCGCCCGCCACCGCAACTTCCTGCGCGCCCAGTTCCGTACCGGCTGACGCGCGCGGCTTTTCGATATCCCTTAGCCTTGCGGCCTTCTCCTGCCTCCACACCACCATGACCACCTCCGCCTCTTCCCACCTCACCGTCATCACCGGCGCCTCGCGCGGCCTGGGCCGTGCCATGGCCGAACAGCTGCTGCAGGCCGGCCACACGGTGCTCGGCATCGCGCGCAAGTCCTCGCCCGAACTGGCCGAAGCCCCCAAGGCGACCGGCGCCGAACTGACGCAATGGGAGCAGGACCTGTCCGACCCGGTGGCCGCCGCGGCGCGCCTGTCGGACTGGCTGCGCACGCTGGACGGCCAGCGCTTCGACAGCGTCACGCTCATCAACAACGCCGGCACCGTCGGCAACCCTGCGCCGCTGTCGCGCGCCGTGTCGGCCGAACTGGCCCAGGCGCTGCGCATCGGGCTCGAGGCGCCGATGCTGCTCACGGCCGCCTTCCTCGGCGGCACGCGCGAATGGCGCGGCGCGCGCAAGGTGCTGAACATCTCGTCGGGCCTGGGCCGCAACGCCCTGGGCAGCCAGGCGCCGTACTGCGCGGCCAAGGCCGGCATGGACCATTTCTCGCGCGCCGTGGCGCTCGAAGAGGTGCATGCGCCGAACGGCGCGCGCATCGTGTCGCTGGCGCCCGGCATCATCGACACCGACATGCAGGTGCAGCTGCGCGGCGCTTCGGCCGAACAGTTCCCAGACCGCACGCGTTTCGTGAGCATGAAGGAAGAAGGCCGGCTCGACAGCCCCCAGAGCGCCGCGGCCAAGGTGCTCGCCTACCTGGCGCGCGCGGACTTCGGCAGCAACCCCGTGGCCGACGTGCGCGACCCGGCCTGAGCACGGCGACCACATCATGGCCACCGCAAAGTCCATCGACACCGTCGAATACAAGCTCTTCCCGTCGCCGAGGAACGTGCACCGCATCGTCTTCGAGCACCAGGTGTTCGTGCCCTACCCGTACGCGCTGATCGTGATGGACGAGTTCTATTTCAAGGGCCGCTACAGCCTGTTCTCGGCCTGCCGCATGAGCGACGGGAAGATGGGGCAGGTGGCGACGTTCGAGGATGCGGCGGACGTCGAGATCTTCAACGCCAAGTTCGTGCCTGATTGAGCTCGCCCCCAGGCTTCGCGCACTTCGTGTCGCTTCGCCAACCCCCTACCGGGGGCAACACCAGCGGCCCGGCAAAGCCGGTTCCGCGGTGTTCCTGGTATGAAAACCCCTCTTACTCGATCGTCGCGCCCGAGGCCTGCACGATCCCCTTCCACTTCTCGTAGTCGGTCTTCAGCAGCGCGCCGAACTGCTCCGGCGTCATGCTCTGCGGCTCGGCGCCCTGGGCAATGATGGCCGCCTTCATCTCGGGCGTGGCCAGCAGCTTGTTGATCGCCGCGTTCAGCGTGGCGACGACGTCCTTGGGCGTGCCGGCCGGCACGAACACGCCGTACCAGGTGCTCACGTCGAAGTCCTTGTAGCCCAGCTCGGCCACGGTGGGCGTGTCGGGCAGCGAGGTGCTGCGCTTGGCGGAGGTGACCGCCAGCGGGCGCAGCTTGCCGGCCTTGATCTGCGCCATGGCCGAGGGCACCGACGACACCATCAGGTCGACGTTGCCCGCGAGCACGTCCATCATGGCCGCGTTGGAGCCCTTGTAGGGCACGTGGCGCATCTTGATCTTGGCGGCGCCGTTGAAGATCTCGCCGGCCAGGTGGATGGTGGTGCCGTTGCCCGGCGAGCCGTAGGTGATGGTGTCGGGCGCGGCGCGCGCGGCCTTCACCACGTCGTCCAGCGTCTTGAACTTGGAATTGGCCTGCGTGACGATCACCACGGGCGTGTAGGCCACGTGGGCCACGGCCGTGAGGTCCTTCACCGGGTTGTAGCTCAGGCTCTTGTAGAGCCAGGGCGCGACGACCATGTTGTCCTTCTGGCCCATCACGATGTCGTAGCCCGTGGGCGTGGCGCGCGCGGCCTCGGCGATGCCGATGGTGCCGCCGGCGCCCGCGCGGTTGTCGGGCACCACGGTCCAGTGGTTGGCCTCGGTGAGCTTCTGCGCGACCAGGCGCGCCAGGATGTCGGTGCCGCCGCCGGGCGGGAAGGGCACGACCATGCGGATGGGCTTGGCGGGGTAGGCGGCGGTCTGGGCGTGGGCCGGGGCGGTGGCCGCCATGGCGGTGAAGGCCAGCGCGAAGGCCAGCGGACGGAGGAAGTTCGATGGGGTCATGGGGGCATTGTCTCGTTCTGGGGGCAGGGGGGATGCAGTCTGCCGGAAGTGCCGGCGCGGGGTTTTCGCGGTTCGCGATGCCCCTCGTCTCGGCTGGCGGGGGCAGAACACGGGGCGGTGCGTACTTTCGGACGCCTTGACACCGCCCATCGTGCGTCGAATACTCCACCAAATGGTTGAGTATTTCTGGCTCGCCCGGCGCTCGGCGGCTTCCGGGCGCCCTTCCTCTTTGCGGGAGGCTCCCATGCTCGGACACATCAATGCAGTGGCCAACCTGGCGGTGAAAGACCTCGCCGTGGCCCGACGCTTCTACGAAGACACGCTCGGCCTCGCGCAGGTCGATGCCGAAGGCGACGAGGTCATCGTCTACCGCAGCGGCAACACGCGGCTCAACGTCTACCGCTCGGCCTTCGCGGGCACCAACCAGGCCACGGCCGTGACCTGGTCGGTCGACGGCGACATCGAGCGCCTCGTGGCCGCGCTCAAGGCCAAGGGCGTGCGCTTCGAGCACTACGACATGCCCGACACCACGCTCGCGGGCGACATCCACGTCATGGGCGACATGAAGGTCGCGTGGTTCAAGGACCCGGACGGGAACATCCTGAACCTCATCAACGTCTGAGCAGCCCCTGTCCATCCGGCATCCCCCGTTTGGGGGAAGCCAAGGGCGACGCGCTGCGGACAATTCCTCCTGCCATGCACCGGCCTGGCATGGAGGAGTTCCCACATGAGCGCACCGTCGCCCGAGCAGTCAACGTTTGAGCCATCCGCGCGCCCCGAGCGCGTCGCGGTCATCGCCATCCATGGCGTGGCCGACCAGAAGGCGGGCGACACGGCCCGCGCCATCGCTTCGCTGATGCTCAACCACCCCGGCGAGGGCGCCACCTACCGCCGGGCCGACTGCGACAGCCACCTCCTGCCGGTGCCGCCGCTGACGTCGATGGTGCAGCAGCGCACGGGGCATCAGGACAAGAACGAGAAGGCCGCCACCGAAGGCGCCGCCGCGCAGAAGGCCTACGTGCCGCCCGTGCGCAAGGCGATGCGGCAGTCGAAGACCTCGGACTTCAGCGCCGACGACTGGATCTCGACCGCCGAGGCCGACGACGCGGGCGTGGTGCGCGCCGCCAAGGGGCGCGGGCCGCTCACGCCGCGCGAGCTGAAGCGGAGCAACCCCGACATCGCCTTCAGCGACTACCTGCTGTTCAAGTCGCAGCGCGCCGAGCCCGACCACGAGGCCTACGAGGCCACGCGCGTGCGCATGACGCGCGACGCCACCGATGCCCACGGGCAGCCGGTGCAGCAGCGCATCGATGTGCACGAGATGTACTGGGCCGACCTGTCGCGCCTGCCGGGCTCGGTGGCGCGCATCGTCGCCGAGCTCTTCACCATCGTGTTCCGCCTCTCGCAGCTGGGCCGCGATGCGGTGGACCGCGCCGCCGAGGCGGCTGGTGTGAACAAGAAGCCCCGGCCGCCGGGCGCGCGGCGCTGGGCCTGCCTGGCCTCGCTGCAGACCGCGCTCGACTGGGCCTTTGCCAACCTGCTGGCCAACCTCTTCCTGCAGCTGCTGCTGGTCGGGCTGGTGATCGCGGGGCTCGGCGGACTGGCGCGGGTCGAGCCCGCGCCCCATGCGTTGTCGCTCACCGAACTGCTGCGCCGAGTGCTGGCCGTCGCGGTGCCGGTGCTGGCGATCTGGTGGTACTGCTACCAGGCGCGCACAAAGGCCTCCTCGCGGATCGTGGTGGGCCCGCGCTGCTGGCGGGCTGGTTCCTGTGGGCGCTGGTGCCCGCGCACTGGGTGGTCGGGGTGGCCTGGCTGGCGCTGCTCGCCGCGTTGGCCGACCGCGCCCTGCGCATCGCGCGCGACCGCTTTCCGGCGGCGCGCACCTGGGGGCTGGGGCTGATGGCGCTGACCGCGGCGGCGCTGCTGGTGCACGTGGCGATCAACGCCTCGGCCGCCGGCGCCACGGACGACCTGCGCCACTGGGTGCGCGCCGGCATGCGGGTGGTCGAGTACCTGCTGCTGGGCGTCGTGGCCTGGTGGGGCGTGGCCGGCGTGCTGCTCATCGCCTGGCTGCTCGCCGGGGAGACGGTGCCCGACCGCGACGCGGCCGCGCGCGCCAGCATCGCCACGGGGCGGCTCGGGCTGTTCGTGTCGCTGGCGGCGTTCGTGGCACTGACGATGGTGGCCTGGGCCGTGCTGACCAATCTGGTGGAGTTGGGTGCACGGGGCGTTTCTTATGCGCCGTTCTGGTTTTCCAAGGATATGTGCTGGGGCGACGGTGCGAACTTTCTGCACGACCGCTATGAACGGAGCACGCAGGCCTTCGCCTTGACGGCCGGCCTCACGCTGTCGCTGCTGGCCTACCTGGTGGCGGTGCTGGTGCCCAGCCTGTTCGCCGAGCTCAAGGTGGCCTTCGGCACGTCGCAGGGCCTGGGCCGCTGGCTCGGCGCGGGCTACCGGCGGCTGGACCGATTCGTCGCCGTGCTGACCAGCGCCAGCGTGGTGGTCGCCTTCGCGGTGGCCCTGTTGCTGGTGCTCAAGCAGTGCAATGTCTCGGTCGGCGGATGGATCGACGATGCGGTGATCTGGGTGTCGGCGCTGTCGCAAAGCGGCCTCAAGCCGCTGATCTTCACCGCCGCCACGCTGGCCGCCTCCGTCTCGCTGCTCGGCGGTTTTCTCACGCGCACCGTGCCGGGCCTGCGCATGCCGCTCGACGTGGCGCTGGACGTCGACGGCCACTTCCGCGAGTTTCCGCGTCGCGCCATTCCGCGCGCGCGCATCTTCTCGCGCTACGTGTCGCTGCTGGAGCACGTGGCGGCGCAGGGCTACGACCGCATCGTGATCGTGGCGCACAGCCAGGGCACGGTGATCTCGACCGAGCTGCTGCGCTACCTGCAGTTCCGCGCCGCGCAGCAGGTCGATGCGCGGGTGACCGACCTCTGGGCGGCGCTCAACAAGAGCCGCCTCCTGCTGCTCACTGCTGGCTGCCCGCTGCGCCAGCTGTATGCGGCGCGCTTTCCGCACCTCTACGGCTGGGTGACGGCGGAAGACGCGAACGGCGGCGGGCCGAGCGCGGCCCAGGTCGGCGTGGCCCGCTGGGTCAACCTCTACACGGCGGGTGACTACGTCGGGCGCTGGCTCTGGGGCGAGGACGACAAGCCCTACGAGCAGGTGACGACGCCGCCGGCCTGGTGCGTCGCGGCCGAGCACGAGGCCTGCCTCGGCCTGGGCGCCCACACCCATTACTTCGACCTCGACCAGGCGCACGTGGCGCGCTGGATCGACTGGATGGTGACGGCGCGCCCATGAAAAAGCCGGCCCGCAGGCCGGCTTTTTCATCATGCCGACAGCGCGGGTTTCAGCCGAAGTTCTTCGCTGCGAAGTCCCAGTTCACCAGCTTGGCCAGGAAGGTCTCGACGAACTTCGGGCGCAGGTTGCGGTAGTCGATGTAGTACGCGTGTTCCCACACGTCCACCGTCAGCAGCGCGGTGTCGGCGGTGGTCAGCGGCGTGCCGGCGGCGCCGGTGTTCACGATGTCCACCGAACCGTCGGCCTTCTTCACGAGCCACGTCCAGCCCGAGCCGAAGTTGCCCACGGCCGACTTCACGAAGGCTTCCTTGAAGGCGTCGTAGCTGCCCCACTTGGCGTCGATGGCCTTGGCCAGCGCGCCGGTGGGTGCGCCGCCGCCTTGGGGCTTCATGCAGTTCCAGAAGAAGGTGTGGTTCCAGATCTGGGCGGCGTTGTTGTAGATGCCGCCGCTGGACTTCTTGACGATCTCTTCGAGCGTCATCGCTTCGAACTCGGTGCCCTTTTGCAGGTTGTTCAGGTTCACCACATAGGCGTTGTGGTGCTTGCCGTGGTGGTACTCGAGCGTTTCCTTCGAATACTCGGGGGCCAGTGCGTCGATGGCGTACGGCAGCGGGGGAAGGGTGTGTTCCATGGTGGAGTCTTTCTTTCTAGTTGGTGGAAGGGGAAAACAAAAAACGGTTCGGTGCCTCAGGCGCGCGCCTTGGGCACGATGCGGTAGGCACAGCGCCGCGCGCCCGCGAGCACGTGCTCGACACGGCTCACGTCGGCCTCGGGCCCCAGCACCTCGTCGAAGAGCTGCAGCTCGCTTCGGCAAAAGCCGGTGCAGGCCTGCGCCGCGGTGCAGATGGGGCAGTGGTTCTCGATGAAGAGAAAGCCGTCGCCCTCGGCCCGGTACTCGGCCATGTAGCCCTCGCGGCTGCGGATGTCCGCGAGCCGTTCGAGCCGCGCCTCGAGGTTGCGCGCGCCGCGCATGGCCTCGGTGTAGGTGGCGCGCATGGTGGCTTCGCGCGCGCCGATGAGCTGGTCCATGCCCTTTTCGCCGAACACGCTGATCACGGCGCTGATCATCTGCACCGTCATCTCGGCGTGCGTGTCGGGAAAGCGCTTGTGGCCCTCGCCGGTGAGCCGCCAGATCTGGGTGGGGCGGCCGCGGCCGCTGGAGCGGCTCTCGGCGTCCACCAGCCCTTCGGTCTCGAGCTTGGACATCTGCTGGCGCACCGCCTCGACCGTCACGTGCAGCACCTTGGCGATGTCGGGGATGCCGAGCGCGCCACGGGTCTTCAGCGTAGAGAGGATGCGGTCTGCCGGCTGGTGCGGCATCCAGGTGGGCTTGGTGGCATCGGGGGCGGACATGGCAGCTTCGGTCGTGGGGGAAAACAGCGTCATTGTCAGGTGGTTGGCCCTCCCTTCGCATCCGTGGGCGCTTGCCACCCTCCGCCCAGTGCTTTGTAAAGCGCGACGAGGCTGGTGAACGAGGCCGTTTCGGCCTCGGCCACGGCATCCTGCGCGCGCAGCAGGGTGCGCTGCGCGTCGAGCACGCTCAGGTAGGGCGCGGCGCCTTCGCGGTAGCGCACTTCGGCCAGCTCGGCGGCGCGGCCGCTGCGGGTCGAGGCCTCCAGCAGCCGCTGCAGGCGCAGCTGGTTCTGGCCGTATCCGGTGAGGGCGCTTTCGACGTCCTCGATGGCGCGCAGCACGGTCTGTTCGTAGACGGCGCGCTCGCCCTCGGCGCGGGCCTCGGCGCCGCGCAGGCGGGCCTTGACCGAGCCCAGCCGCAGCGCAGGCCAGCTCACGCCGGGCGTGACGCTGAAGGCGCGGCTCGACGAACTGCCCAGGTCGGCACCGCGCAGCGCGATGAAGCCCAGGAAGCCGCCGATGTCGACGCGCGGGTACAGCTCGGCCGTGGCCGCGCCCACGTCGGCGGTGCTGGCGGCCAGGCCGCGCTCGGCGCGCAGCACGTCGGGCCGGCGGCGCAGCAGATCGCCCAGGTCGCCGATGGGCAGGCGCTTGTCGAGCACGCGCAGCGGGTGCGGCTGCAGCATCGGCGTCAGCTCGGCCGGGCGCAGGCCCGCCAGCACGGCGACGCGGTGCGCGGCCTGGCGGCGCGTGGTCTCGAGCGCGGGCAGCTGGCTCTCGGTGCTGGCCAGGTTGGCCTGCGCGCTCGCCAGGTCGCCTTCGAGGCCGCGCCCGGTGCGCACCTGCGCCTCGGTCACGCGCAGGCTCTGGCGCAGGCTGTCGAGGGTGCGCTGCGTCACGGCCAGGCGCTGCTCGGCGCCGCGCATCTCGTAGTAGTTGCGCGCCAGTTCGGCCACGGCCACGATGCGCACCTGCTCGAGGTCGGCCGCGCTGGCCTGGGCGCGCGCGGTGGCGGCTTCGTCCAGGCGCTGCAGCCGGCCGAAGAGGTCGATCTCCCAGCCGGCGTCGAAGCCGGCGCGGCTGCTTTGCGCCAGCGTGCGCGCGTCGGCCGGCACGCCGTTGCCTTGCGCGATGCTGCGCGTCTTGCTGGCGCCCAGCGTCACCACGGGCAGGCGGTCGAGCTCGGCCTCGGTCTGCATCGCACGCGCTTCCAGCAGCCGCGCGTGGGCGATGCGGATGTCGTGGTTGCCGGCCAGTGCGCGTTCGATGAGCGCGTCGAGCTGCGGGTCGTCGAGCTGGCGCCACCAGTCGCGCTGCACCGCGTCGGGCGCGAACAGCGCGCGCTCGGGGGCGGCGATGGCCACCGGCGCATCGTTCGGCGCGGCGTACTTCGGCCCGACCGCACAGCCGGCCAGCACCAGCAGGCTGAGGGCGAAGGGTGCGGCGTAGGAGAAGGGTCTTCTTGTCGTCATGGTCATGTTCCCGGTGTCTCAGACGGTGTCGCCGGCAGGCTCGCGCGCCACGAGCGCCTCGAGTTCGGCGGCACGCTGCGAGCGGCCCACCGTGCGGTGGTCGCGTGCCAGCAGCGTGTACATGGTGGGCAGCACGAACAGCGTGAACAGCGTGCCCACCAGCATGCCGACCACGATCACCAGGCCGATGCTGAAGCGGCTGTTGGCACCTGCGCCGCTCGCGAACAGCAGCGGCACCAGGCCCACCACCATCGCGGCCGTGGTCATCAAAATCGGGCGCAGCCGGATGCGCGCGGCCTGCTCGATGGCGGCGCGGCGCTCCAGGTTCAGGCGCTCCTGGATCTCGTTGGCGAACTCCACCATCAGGATGCCGTGCTTGCTGATGAGCCCGATGAGCGTCACCAGCCCGATCTGCGTGTAGATGTTGATGGTGGCAAAGCCCAGCGCCAGTGGCACCAGCGCGCCGCAGATCGACATCGGCACGCTGACCAGGATGATCAGCGGGTCGCGCAGGCTCTCGTACTGCGCGGCCAGCACCAGGTAGATCACCACGATCGCGAACACGAAGGCCATCACCAGCGCCGAGCCTTCCTGCGTGAACTGGCGCGCGTCCGACTGCCAGTCGTAGCTGAAGCCGGCCGGCAGCTTCTTCGCCTCTTCGCTCAGGAACGCCACGGCGTCGCCCATGGTCACGCCCGGCATCGGAATGGCCTGGAAGGTCGCGGCGTTGAGCTGGTTGAACTGCGTGAGCTTGTTGGGGCCCACGCTGGTCGACAGCTGCACCAGGTTGGCCAGCGGCACGGGCTGGCCGCTCGCGCTCTTCACGAAGTAGCGAGCGAGCGCCTCGGCCGTGAGCCGCTGGTCGCGCGGCGACTGCGGAATCACGTCGTACGAGCGCCCGTCCATGCCGAAGCGGTTGACGTAGTTCTCGCCTACCAGCACCGCCAGCGTGTCGCCGATGGCCTTCATGGTCACGCCCATGCTGTTGGCCTTGGCGCGGTCCACGCGCACCTCGGTCACGGGGTTGTTGAACTCCAGGTCGCTGTCGACCACGGCGAACTTGCCGCTCTCGCGCGCCGCCTTCTTCAGTGTTTCCATCGCCTCGAACACGCTGCGGTGGTCGCCCGCACTGCGGATCACCATCTGCACCGGAAGCCCACCGGTCGAACCGGGAAGCGACGGCAGCTGAAAGGCGAACACGCTGCTGCCCTCGACCTCGTTCATGCCGCCCTGCACGTCGCCCTGGATCTGGTCGGCGTTGCGCTGGCGATCCTTCCAGTCGGACAGCTGCACGCCGCCGATGCTGTTGGAGACGCCGTCCGAGCCGTTGATGAGCCAGCGACCGGTGTTTTCGGGCAACTTGGCCAGCACCTCGTCCCACTTCTGGCCGAACTTTTCGACGTAGTCGATGTTGGCGTGCTGCGGCGACTTGATGACGGTCATCACCATCGCCTGGTCTTCGCCGGGCGCCAGCTCGCGCTGCGCCGCGTTGTACAGAAAAGGCAGACTCACGAGCACGGCCGCGGCCAGCAGGCCCGTGACCCAGCGATGGTGCAGCGACACGTCGAGCAGCCGCCCGTAGGCCGTGGCCAGCTTGTGGAAGAAGGCCTCGGCATAACGCGCCATGCGGCCCGCCGTGGCATCTTGCGGCAACAGGAACGAGCTCATCACCGGCGACAGCGTGAGCGCGATCACGCCCGACACCACCACCGCGCCGGCCAGCGTGAAGGCGAACTCCTTGAACAGCGAGCCCGTGAGCCCGCCCATGAGGCCGATGGGCGCGTACACCGCGGCCAGCGTGAGCGTCATCGCGATCACCGGGCCGGCCACTTCGCGTGCGCCAATCAATGCGGCCTGCACGCGCGACTTGCCTTCCTCGATGTGGCGGTGCACGTTCTCCACCACCACGATGGCGTCGTCCACCACCAGGCCGATGGCCAGCACCATCGCCAGCAGCGTGAGCAGGTTGATGCTGAAGCCGAACAGCAGCATCAGCGCCGCCGCGCCCAGCATCGACAGCGGAATGGTCACCACCGGAATGAGCACCGCGCGCAGCGAGCCCAGGCACAGGAAGATCACCAGCACCACGATGGCGATGGCTTCGAGCAGTGTCTTCTGCACCTCGTCGATCGAGGCCTCGATGAAGCGCGCGAGCTCGAAGGGCAGTTGCACCTCCACGCCCGGCGGCAGGTTCTGCTTGATGCCGGGCAGCAGGTCGCGGATGCGCTTCACGATCACCAGCGGGTTGCCGTTGGGCGCGGCCTGCAGGCCGAGGTAGATGGCCTTGTCGCCGTCCATCGTCGCGCTGCTGTCGGCGCTCGCCGCGCCGAGCTCCACCGTGGCCACGTCGCCCAGGCGCACGATGGCGTCGCTTCCACCGTCGGTCTGGCGCTTGATGACCATGTCGCGGAACTCCGCCACGTTCACCAGGTCGGTGTTCACGCGGATGTTCGACACCACGTACAGGCCCTTCACCTGCCCGGGGGCGGCCTGCACGTTGTTCTGGCGCAGCGCGTCGGCCAGCTCGCCGGCCGAGATGCCGCGCGCGGCCATGCGGTTGGCGTCCAGCCACACGCGCATCGCCAGCGTCTGCCCGCCCGACACCTCGACGCCCGAGACGCCCTCGATCGACGCGAACTGCGGCTGCACCACGCGCGAGAGGTAGTCGGTGAGCTGCGGCACGGGCATCGTCTTGCTCGAGAAGCCCACGTAGGCGACGGCCGTGGCCTCGCCCGACGACTTGAGGATCACCGGGTCGAAGGCCTCGGCCGGCAGCCGGTACTTCACCTGACTGACCTGCGCCATGGCCTGCGTGAGCGCCTGGTTGGCGTCGGCGTTGAGCTTCATGCGCACGCTGATCACGCTGCGGCCCAGCGTGGACGACGACGAGAGGTAGTCGACGTTCTCGATCGTCGCCACCGCCTGCGCGATGGGCTGCGTGACGAAGCCCTGCATCAGCTCCGGCGAGGCGCCGGGGTACTGCGTGGTGATGGTGAGCGTGGTGCTCTCGGTGAGCGGGTACTGGCGCACCGGCAGGTCGACCAGCGCACGCGCGCCGAGCAACAGGATGAGCGTGCTCACCACCAGCGCCAGCACGGGCCGGCGCACGAAGAGGTCGGTGAACTTCATGACTTCGCGTCCTGCAGGGCCAGCGTGTCCTTCGCGGCCGGGGCCACGGCGGCGCCGTTGTACAGACGCAGCTGGCCCGAGGTGACGACCTGCTCGCCGGCCTTCAGGCCCTGCTCGACGACGACCAGGCCGTCTTGTCGTTCGCCGGTCTTCACGAACACCTGCTGCACCGAGAAGCCGTCGCCCTTGTCGCCGGCGCGCACCACGAACACCGAGTCGCCGTGCGTGCTGTAGGTGATGGCGGTTTCAGGCACCGCGATGGCGTCGGCGCGCGTGGGCAGTGCGACCTTGGCGTTGACGTACATGCCGGGCGTGAGCGCGCCGTCGGCGTTGTCGACCGTGGCCTGCAGCCGCACGGTGCGCGTGTCGCTGCCGATCATGGGTTCGATGGCGCTGAGCTTGGCGGGGAAGACGCGGCCCGGGTAGGCATCGACCGCGAGCGCCACCGCCTGGTTGCGCCGCAGCGCTGGCAGCGCGTTCTCGGGCAGCGTGAGGTTGGCGAACAGCGTGCGCGCATCGGTGAGCGACACCAGCGCATCGCCGGCGCGCACGAACTGGCCGAGGTTGACCTTGCGGATGCCCAGCACGCCGTCGAACGGCGCCCGGATGTGCTTCTGCTCGATGAGCGCCTGCACGCGCCGCAGCTCGCCGCTGGCCTGGTCGAAGGCGGCTTGCGCCTGCTCCATTTGCTCCTGCGTGGCGGCCTGCTGCGGCAGCAGGCGGCGCGTGCGTTCGAGCAGGGCCCTGGCATTGGCCTGCTGGGCGCGCAGCCGTTCGAGGTCGCCCTGCTCGGGCGCGTCGTTCAGCTGCACCAGCAGCTGGCCGGCACGCACCTGCGCGCCCGGCGTGAAGAGGATCTTCGCGACCCGGCCCTCCACCTCGGCCGGCACCTCGACCTGCCGGTTGGCCTCCAGCGTGCCGATGCCGCCGAGAAAGCGCGCCATCTCGGTCTGCCGCGCGGGGGCCACCGCCACCTTGGCCGGCGGCATGGCGCCGCCCTGTGCATGGGCCGGCTGGAATTTCGCCACGAGCCCGTAGCCCGCCGCGCCCAGCACCGCGACCGTGAGACTGGCGCCGAGCCAGGTCCTGGATTGTTTGTTCATACGCAACCTGCTTTTTTATCAAAGAAAGTGCTTTGATTATTAGATCGTGTCCGAACGCTGTCGAGAAAGACGTGGCAATGGCCCCAATAGGGCAGGGCTATCTTTGGCGTGGCGTGCATGCGGGGTGCTCCGGGTGGTTGCGCGGGGACATCCCCGCACCCCGAAGACGGGCGGCGCGTCGCTTTTGTGACGCGGCGGCCGCGCGCAATCGCCGTACGGCCGCCGGGACATCGCTCGCGCCGCCAGACGCCGATGTACATTGCGACCTGCGCATGAACCTATTCAGCATGGCCACCAAACCCCGTAAGAAGTCCGCGGCTGTCACCGAGGACGAGGTCTTCGACATGGCCGCCGACCTGTTCCGGGCCATGGCCGCGCCCATGCGGCTGAAGATCGTGAGCCTGCTGTGCAATGGCGAGAAGAACGTGAGCGAGCTGCTCGCGCAGATCGACACCACGCAGCCCAACATGTCGCAGCACCTGAACACGCTCTACCAGGCGGGCGTGCTCGCGCGACGCCGCGACGGCGTGAGCATCTACTACAGCATCGCGAACGAAACCGTGGTGGCGCTGTGCCGCAGCATCTGCGTGCAGATCGCCATCGAGCAGGAATAAGAAGAAGAGAAGAAGGCCGGCATCAGCCGGCTTCTGAACTTCAGGGCTTCAGGTAGACGTAGCCTTCCTTCGCCTGCAGCCGCGCCACCTCGGCCACGCCCGAGGGCACCACCTTGGTTTCCATCAGCAGCTTGCCCGCGTCGATGTTGCGCGTGGTCAGCGTGTTGTTGCACACCTTGAACTCCACGCCGCGCCCCGCCAGCGCGCTCACCGGGCCGCTGAACTCGCGGCCCCGGCTGTCCTTGGCGTCGCTCAGCAGGAAGTCGATGCCGGGGCCGTGCGTGACCACGACGATCTTCGCCTTCGGGTCCGCGTTCAGGTGGTTCGTGATGTTCGCCAGGATGGCGGCGCTGCTCTCCACGCCGGTGTTGACGTGGTAGACCACCTTGGTCTCCTGCGCGCCCGCGAACGTGGCGACCATGGCGAGCAGGAAAGCGATGAATGCGTGTCTCATGGGGAAACCCTCTGGCTGTTGTCGTTGCCCGCAAAATATCATCTTCTGCTTATATTTACAGCCGGGCAAGCCCGCGGCCCTCGCCGCCCAGCCCGCAGGAGACGACCCACGATGTTCCCGTGCCGGCCCACCGCCGTTCGCGCGAAGGCGCTGCTGATGTGCGCTGCGCTCTGGCTGAGCGCCAGTGCCGCGTTCGCCGCGCCCGAGATCCGCCCGCTGCCGGTGGCGCCCGACATCTACTACGTGCAGGGCATCCCCGCGCTGGGCTCGAAGGAGAACCAGAACTTCATCTCCAACGCCGGCTTCGTCGTCACGCGCGACAGCGTCGTGATGATCGACGCGCTCGGCTCGCCCGCCGTTGCCGAGCGCATGGTGGAAGAGATCCGCAAGCTCACGCCCAAGCCGATCAGCCACGTCATCCTCACGCACTACCACGCCGACCACATCTACGGCCTGCAGGTGTTCAAGGCGCTGGGCGCGCAGATCGTGGCGCACGCGCGGGGTAAGACCTACCTCACGTCCGACACCGCGCGGCTGCGGCTCGAGGCCTCGCGCCAGGAGCTCGCGCCGTGGATCGACGAGCGCACGCGCCTGGTGCCGGCCGATGTGTGGATCGACGGGCGCACCGAACTGACGATTGGCGGCACGCGCTTCGTGATCCAGCCCGCCGGCCCCGCGCACACGCCCGAAGACCTCGCCATCTTCCTGCCGCAGCAGAAGGTGCTGTTCACCGGCGACATCGTGTTCCGCAACCGCACGCCCTACGTGGGCTCGGCCGACAGCCGGCACTGGATCGCGTCGCTCGACGCGCTGCTCGCACTCGACGCACGCACCATCGTGCCGGGCCACGGCCCCGTGTCGGACGACCCGGCGCAAGACCTGCGGCAGACGCGCGACTACCTCGTCTTCCTGCGCGGCGCGATGCAGAAGGCCGCCACCGAGATGACACCCTTCGACGAGGCCTACGCCGCCACCGACTGGTCGCGCTTCGAGGCCTGGCCGCTGTTCAAGGTGGCCAACCGGATGAACGCCTACAACACCTACCTGCTGCTGGAGCAGGAGGCGCGATGAGCGGCGACCGCACGCGCCGGCAGCTCGTTGCGGGCCTCGCCGCGTGGTGCGTGGCGCCGATGGCCGTGCATGCGGCCGATGTGCAATTGCCCGCGCCTGCCTCGCTGGCCGGTGCGCTCGCGGCGGCGCTGGCCCGCGCGCAACCGCTGGTCGTCATGGCCAGCCTGCAGGGCTGCCCCTTCTGCAAGATCGCGCGCGAGCACTACCTCATGCCCGAACTCGCCGCGGGCTTGCCCGTGGTGCAGATCGACTTTCGTGATCAACGCACCGTGCGCGACTTCGACGGCGCCACGCGCACGCACGACGCGCTCATCAAGGCGTGGCACGTCAGCGTCGCGCCGACCGTGCTCTTCTTCGGCCGCAACGGCCGCGAGGTCGCCGAGCGCCTGACCGGCGGCGACTCGGACTTCTACGGCGCCTACCTCGAAGCACGCCTGCAGCAAGCGCGCACCGCCGTCCGAAGCTGACGTTATGCATGGCGAAACCGAACGGGTTTCCCCCAAGAGCAAAGCCCTTCCCTTGTTCACGATCGTCCCTAAAATCAATACATAACGATTTACTTATTTAACGATGAAACCGGCCGCTTCGGGGCGCGTTTCGAGGAGACCGAATTGAAGTTGCTGCTGCCGTCGCTCGCCGTCGCTGTCACCGCCTTGCTGCTGTCGACACCGGCCCTTGCCAACAAGGAACTGGCCCAGAAGAACGCCTGCCTCGCCTGCCACGCGGTCGACAAGAAGCTGGTCGGCCCCGCCTACCTCGACGTCGCGAAGAAGTACACCGGCCAGGCCGACGCGCTGGCCGCGCTCACCGCGAGCATCCAGAAGGGCAGCACCGGCAAGTGGGGCGCCGTGCCCATGCCCGCGCAGCCCGCGATGAGCGAGGCCGATGCCAAGGCGCTGGCCGCCTGGGTGTTGGGCGGCGCCAAGTAAGGCCCACGGACGCGACGCGATGAGCGGCAGCATCCAGCAGACCGGGCAGGTGCGCAAGGCACCCGAGAACTTTCTCGACGCGCAAGGCGTGCGCGCCGTCTTCGCCGAAGCCGGCAAGGGGCGACGCGACTTCATCCGCAACGCCTTCGCCGCGGCCGTCGCAGGCACGGCGGCCACGTCGTCCGCGCTCGCGCAAACGCGCACCGCAGCGGGCGACGGCGACCCCGCCATCCTGAACCTGCCCGCGCACAGCACGGGCCTCGGCCAGCCGGTGGTCACCGACGGCTACGGCAAGCCTTCCAAGTACGAAGCCAACGTGCAGCGCCGCCAGAGCCCGGGGCTCACGCCGACCGCGCAGGCCTCGGTGTCGTTCGCGCCGCTGCAGTCGCTGTTCGGCATCGTCACGCCCAGCGGCCTGCACTTCGAGCGGCACCACCAGGGCTGGTGGGACATCGATCCGTCCAAGCACCGGCTGATGGTCAACGGCATGGTGAAGACGCCGAAGGTCTTCACGCTCGACGAGCTGATGCGCCTGCCTTCGGTGTCGCGCTTTCACTTCATCGAGTGCGGCGCCAACACCGGCATGGAGTGGGGCAACGTTGCCGTGCCCACGGCCCAGTACACGCACGGCATGCTGTCGTGCAGCGAGTTCACCGGCGTGCCGCTGATCACGCTGCTCGAGATGGCGGGCGCCGACCTCAAGGGCGAGCGCTTCGTGCTCGCCGAAGGCGCCGACGGCTCGTCGATGACGCGCACCATTCCCATGAGCCTCATCCGCTCCGGCGAGGTGCTCGTGGCCTACGGCCAGAACGGCGAGATGCTGCGGCCCGAGCAGGGCTACCCGCTGCGGCTCGTGGTGCCCGGCGTGCAGGGCGTGAGCTGGGTCAAGTACCTGCGCCGCATCGAACTCGGCGACCAGCCCTACGGCGCCAAGGACGAGACCGTGCACTACGTCGACCTGATGCCCGACGGCCAGCACCGCCAGTACACCAGCATCCAGGAATGCAAGAGCGTCGTGACCACGCCCTCGGGCGGGCAGATGCTGCTCGACAAGGGCTTCTACAACATCACCGGCCTCGCATGGTCGGGCCGCGGCAAGGTGAAGCGCGTGGACGTGAGCGTGGACGGCGGGCGCAACTGGCGCACCGCGCGGCTCGAATCGCCCGTGCTCTCGAAGTGCCTCACGCGCTTCAACATCGACTGGGTGTGGGACGGCACGCCCGCCATCATCCAGAGCCGCGCGATCGACGACACCGGCTACGTGCAGCCCAGCTACAAGCAGCTGCGCGCGGTGCGCGGCACGCGCTCGATCTATCACAACAACGCCATCCAGTCGTGGCAGGTGCAGGCGAACGGGGAGGTGGCGAATGTCCAGCTTTCCTAAGCGCGCACTGCTGTTGCTGGTTCTCGCATGCGGCGCTGCGGCATGGGCGCAACCGAAGACGGCAGGCTACGCCGGCATCGGCCGCGACGCCACGCCCAAGGAAGTGGCCGCGTGGGACATCGACGTGCGCCCCGACTTCAAGGGCCTGCCGCCCGGCTCGGGCTCGGTCACGCGCGGGCAGGACCTGTGGGAAGGCAAGTGCGCCTCGTGCCACGGCGTGTTCGGCGAGTCGAACCAGGTGTTCAGCCCGATCGTCGGCGGCACCACGGCCGAGGACATCAAGAGCGGCCACGTCGCGCGCCTGAAAGACCCGGCCTTCCCGGGCCGCACCACGCTGATGAAGGTCACGAGCCTGTCGACCGTGTGGGACTACGTGTACCGCGCCATGCCGTGGAACCAGCCCAAGTCGCTGACACCCGACGACGTGTACGCCGTCACCGCCTACATGCTGAACCTCGGCGGCATCGTGCCCGACGACTTCACGCTGTCCGACAAGAACATCCGCGAGGTGCAGGCCCGCATGCCCAACCGCAACGGCGGCACCACCGCGCACGCGATGTGGCCCGGCAGCGAGTTCGGCCGCGCGACGAAGCCCGACGTGTCGGCCGTGGCCTGCATGCGCGACTGCGTGCCGGCGGCGTCGTCCGTCGCGCAACTGCCGCCGCATGCGCGCGGCAGCCACGGCAACCTCGCCGACCAGAACCGGCTGGTGGGTGCACAGCGCGGCATCGCCACCGCGGCGCCTGTGGCTGCTGCCGTGAAGACCAGCGCACCAGCCGCGGCCCCGAAGGTGCCCGTGGCGCTGCTCGAGAAGAACAGCTGCACCGCCTGCCACGGCATGACGCAGAAGCTCGTCGGCCCCGCCTTCTCGGACATCGCGAAAAAGTACCCCGGCCAGGCTGACCATCTGCTGCAGAAGATCAAGGCGGGCAGCACCGGCGTCTGGGGGGCGATCCCGATGCCGCCGCAGACCCTCGGCGACGATGATGCCAAGGCCATCGCCCGCTGGCTCGCCGACAGCGCCGGACCATGATTCGACAGGAGACAACCCCATGAAAAACCGCAGACAGATGCTCACGCAGTCCGCCGCCCTCGCAGGCCTGGCGGCCACCGCCGGCTGGCTCCCCGCCACCGCCCTCGCGTATTCGAAAGACGCCTTCGACGCCAAGAGCGTGGCCGACGCGCTCAAGGCCGTCGGCGTCACCGGCGCGCCCACCGAGAGCAAGGACGTCACCATCACCGGCCCCGACATCGCCGAGAACGGCGCCGTGGTGCCGCTCAGCGTGGCCACCGCCCTGCCCGGCGTGAAGCAGCTCATGCTGCTGGTCGAGAAGAACCCCAACGCCGTGGTCGCGATCTTCAACACCTCGGAGTTCGTCGAGTCGAACTTCACCACGCGCGCCAAGCTGGGCCAGTCGTCCGACGTGTACGCGATCGCGGTCATGAACGACGGCAAGGCGCTCTTCGCCAAGAAGGAAGTCAAGGTCACGCTCGGCGGCTGCGGCGGCTGAGCGACGGGCTTCACACACAGAACACGACGAGAAGAAGGAGACCACCATGGCAGATCCCATGCGCATCCGCGCCCAGGCCGCGGGCGACAAGACGACCGTGCGCATCCTCATGGCGCACGAAATGGAAACCGGCCAGCGCAAGGACGCCGCCGGCAAGACCATCCCCGCCTGGTTCATCCAGGAGGTCACGGCCTCGCTCAACGGCAAGACCGTGCTCACGGCCGACTGGGGCCCGGCGGTGTCGAAGAACCCTTTCATGCAGTTCACGCTGAAGGGCGCGAAGGCCGGCGACAAGATCGCCGTGACCTGGAAGGACAACCGCGGCGACACCCGCACCGACGAAGCCACCGTCAGCTGACGCTTTCTTCGCCCACGCGGGCGCTCGCTCGCGTGTTGTGTTCCCCACGAGAAAAAAAGGCGGCCCCATGAGGACAACCACATGCCTGAGCCTGCTGGTGCTGGCCGGCAGCATCGCACTGCCCGCCGCGGCGCAGAAGACCACGGCCGAAGGCATCGCCGAGTACCGCGCGCTGCTGCAGGACGGCAACCCCGCCGAACTGTTCGAGGCCAAGGGCGAAGACCTCTGGAAACAGAAGCGCGGGCCCAAGGTCGCGTCGATGGAGAAGTGCGACCTCGGCAAGGGCCCGGGCGTGGTGAAGGGCGCGTTCGCCGAACTGCCGCGCTACTTTCCCGACACCGGCCGCGTGCAGGACATGGAGTCGCGCCTGCTCACCTGCATGGAAACCTTGCAGGGCTTCGACGCCGCCGTCATCGCCAAGACGCCGTTCGGCCAGGGCGAGCAGAAGAACCTCGAGGGGCTGGTGGCGTGGATCTCGGCCGAATCGAAAGGCCTGCCGCTGAACCTGCCGCAGTCGCATGCGAGCGAGCGCCGTGCGTACGAAGTGGGCAAGCGCCTGTTCTTCCTGCGCGCCGGCCCGCACGACTTTGCCTGCGCCACCTGCCACGGCGCCGACGGCAAGCGCATCCGCCTGCAAGACCTGCCCAACCTCACGAAGAACCCCGGCGCCGGTGAAGGCTTCGGTGCCTGGCCGGCGTACCGCGTGTCGTCGGGCGAGCTGTGGGGCATGCAGCGCCGTCTCAACGACTGCTTCCGCCAGCAGCGCTTTCCGTACCCGGGCTATGCCAGCGACGTGACCGTGGCGCTGGCCGTGTACATGGGCGTCAACGGCAAGGGCGGCAAGACCACCGCACCGGCCATCAAGCGCTGAAGGAGCCACGCCCATGAAGTCTGATCATTTCCTCGGCCTGGCCGCCGTGGCCTGCGCGCTCACCGTGTTCGGTTGCGCGTCCGTCGACAGCGCCGCCGAGCTCGACAAGCTCACCGCCGACGCGCTGCAGCGCTCCTTCCGCGACCAGGGCATCGCCAAGGTCGACCGCCTCGTGCAAGACCCGGCCAACCTCGCGTGCAGCGAAGCCGAGGCCAGCGGCAAGCCGCTGGACGAGCAGCGCACCAAGGAGATCGAGGCCGCGAACATGAAGACCGTGCGCTGGCCTTCCGATGGCAAGTTCGTCGGCGACTGGCGCGAGGGCGAGAAGATCGCGCAGAACGGCCGTGGCCTCACCTGGACCGACGCGGCCAATGCCGCCAACGGCGGCAATTGCTACAACTGCCACCAGATGTCGAAGGAAGAAATCTCCTTCGGCACGCTCGGCCCGAGCCTGTACCACTACGGAAAGTTGCGCGGCGTGAGCGACCCGGCCAGCGCTGCGTCCAAGCCCATCGTCGAATACACCTGGGGCAAGCTGTGGAACGCGCGCGCCTACAACGCCTGCTCGAACATGCCGCGCGTCGGCCATTCCGGCATCCTCAACGAGAAGCAGATCCGCGACGTGATGGGCTTGCTGCTCGACCCCCAGTCCCCCGTCAACCGCTGAACGCCCGGCTTCTCTCTTCATGAACCTTTCCAAGCGCGAGTTCGTCCAGATGCTCGGTGCCGGCGCTGTCGCCGGCCTGGGCCTGGGCCGCCACGGCAGCAGCATGGCCGCCGGCCTCGACGGCATGTACACCGTGCCGGCCTTCGGCAACGTGTCGATGCTGCACATGACCGACTGCCACGCGCAGCTCAAGCCGCTGTACTTCCGCGAACCGGGCGTCAACATCGGCGTGGGCCACATGCGCGGCAAGGTGCCGCACCTCGTGGGCGAGCATTTGCTCAAGGCCGCCGGCGTGAAGCCCGGCACGCGCATGGCGCATGCGCTCACCTACCTTGACTTCGACAAGGCCGCGCAGCGCTACGGCAAGGTCGGCGGCTTCGCGCACCTGGCCACGCTGGTGAAACAGCTCAAGGCCAGCCGCCCCGGCGCGCTGCTGCTCGACGGCGGCGACACCTGGCAGGGCTCGGCCACGTCGCTGTGGACCGACGCACAGGACATGGTCGACGCCTGCAAGCTGCTCGGCGTCGACGTGATGACCGGGCACTGGGAGTTCACCTACGGCATGGCGCGGGTGCAGCAGATCATCGAAAAAGACTTTGCGGGCAAGGTCGAGTTCGTGGCGCAGAACGTCAAGACCGCCGACTTCGGCGACCCGGTGTTCAAGCCCTACGTGATGCGCGAGATCAACGGCGTGCCCTGCGCCATCATCGGCCAGGCCTTTCCGTACACGCCCATCGCCAACCCACGCTACATGGTGGCCGACTGGACCTTCGGCATCCAGGACGACAACCTGCAGCGCGTGGTGAACGAGGCGCGCGGCAAGGGCGCGCAGGTGGTGGTGGTGCTGTCGCACAATGGCATGGACGTCGACCTCAAGATGGCCAGCCGCGTCACCGGCGTCGACGCCATCCTGGGCGGCCACACGCACGACGGCACGCCCATGCCCACGCTGGTGAGCAACGCGGGCGGCAAGACCATCGTGGTCAACGGCGGCTCCAACGGCAAGTTCCTCGGCGTGATCGACTTCGACGTCAAGGGCAAGAAGGTGAGCGACTTCCGCTACCGCCTGCTGCCCGTGTTCTCCGACCTCATTCCGGCCGACAAGGAGATGGACGCGCTCATCACCCGCGTGCGCGCGCCCTACGAAGCCAAGCTGGCCGAAACCCTGGCTCACACCGACGGCGCGCTGTACCGGCGCGGCAACTTCAACGGCACCGGCGACCAGCTGCTGCTCGATGCGCTCATGGAAGTGCAGGACGCGCCCATCGCCTTCTCGCCCGGCTTCCGCTGGGGCACCTCGCTGCTGCCCGGCCAGGCGATCACGCGCGAGTGGCTGATGGACATGACGGCCACCACGTACTCGTACGCGACGGTGACGCAGATGACCGGCGAGACGCTCAAGACCGTGCTCGAAGACGTGTGCGACAACCTCTTCAATCCCGACCCCTACTACCAGCAGGGCGGCGACATGGTGCGCGTGGGCGGGCTGCAGTACACCTGCGACCCGACGGCCGCGATGGGCCAGCGCATTCAGGACATGCGCCTGGGTGGCAAGCCCATCGACGCCAATCGCAGCTACAAGGTCGCGGGCTGGGCGCCCGTGAGCGAAGAGGCGCGCACCGCCGGCAGCAAGCCGGTGTGGGAGGTCATCGAGCCGTGGCTGAAGTCGCGCAAGGTGGTGACCACGCGCCGGCTCGACGAACCCGTGCTGAAGAACATCGCGCCGAACCCCGGCCTGGGCTGAATGGGCCCCCGCACGCGCGGGGTCGCTCCCTAGAATCGGGGCATGTCCATCGCGCAGCTTTCCCTTCTCACCACGCTCGCGCTCGTGGCGGCCTTCGTGCTGTCGGCGGTGTTCGGCGCCGTCGCGCGCGCCACGCGCTTTTGCACCATGGGCGCGATCAGCGACGTGGTGGCGCTGGGCGACTGGACCCGCGTGAAGCAGTGGGCCGCGGCCGGCGGCGTCGCGCTCATCGGCTTCTCGGCGCTCGTGTTCACGGGGCTCGTCGATGCCGACCGCACGCTCTACGCCTCGCACCAGATCCTCTGGCTCGCCGCGCTGGTCGGCGGCCTGCTGTTCGGCGTGGGCATGGTGCTGTCCTCGGGCTGCGGCAACAAGACGCTGGTGCGCCTGGGCGGCGGCAACCTCAAGGCGCTGGTGGTGCTGGTGCTCATGGGCGTGTCGGCCTTCGCCACGCTGAAGGGCATCACCGCGGTGCTGCGCGTCGCGACCGTCGATGCGGTGCACATCGACCTGGCGATGAATGCGTCGTTGCCCGATGTGCTGGCCGCGTCTTTCCAACTGAAGGCGTCTTCGCTGCGCCTCGCGCTCGGCCTCGTGCTGGGCGGCGCGTTGCTCGTGTGGGCCGCATGGGGCCGCGAGACGCGCGACGTGCGCAGCCTCGTCGGCGGCATGCTGATCGGCGCGCTGGTCGTCGGTGCGTGGTGGCTCAGCGGCCACTGGGCGGTGGTCGAAGAGCATCCGCTCACGCTCGAGCACGTGTTCCTAGCCACCAACTCCGGCCGCGCCGAAGCGCTGAGCTTCGTCACGCCGGTGGCCTACGCGCTCGACTGGCTCATGTTCTACAGCGACGCCAACAAGCGGCTCACGCTGGGCATCGTGTCGGTGGCCGGTGTGGTGGCGGGCGCCGCGCTGCATGCACTGTGGTCGCGCGAATTCCGCTGGGAAGGCTTCGCCGGCACCGGCGACCTCGCGCACCACGCGACGGGCGCCGTGCTCATGGGCATCGGCGGCGTCACGGCCATGGGCTGCACCATCGGGCAGGGCCTGAGCGCGCTGTCGACGCTGAGCATCGCGAGCCTGCCGGCCATCGCGGGCATCGTCATCGGTGCGGTGGTAAGCCTGAAGTACCAAGCCTGGCAGCTCGAACGCACGCTCTGACTTTCCAGGGCACGCCTTGAAGCGAATCCTCACAATTTAGTTCGGTGCGCGGGGCGTTTTTCGCGCGTTCGCGACGATCGGACGCGGTGGCGCTGGCTATCATTTTTCGCACCTGTTGCCGCTGCGAACGATGGCCTTCATCGACGGGCGCGGCACCGAACAACCACAACCGAGGGAGAGTGCCATGACTGCGCACAACAACCGATCGGCGCGCACGCGCCTGTTTGCCTTGAGCCTTTGTGTCTGCGCCGTGCTCGCGGCCTGCAAGGAAGACAACAAGCCGACACCGGCGGCAGCCTCGCCATCGCCGTCCGCATCGGGCAAGACCCAGCCCGCCAAGGACCCGGCCCGCGTGCAGGCCGCGGCCCGCACCACCTACAGCCAGGGCTACAACCGGCTCATCGACGACAACCGCAGCGTGGGTGCCAAGTACAAGAGCTACGTGCAGATGAACGTGAACGGCAAGTCGCCGAGCGGGAACTCGTTCTATGGCAGCCCTTCCGATGTGCAGTCCATCGTGGACGACCTGAAGAAGGCCCGCGCCGACGGCTCGGGCGACGCGGCGCTCGACGCGGCCGTCGACGGCGTGGTGGCCACGGGCGAGAAGCTCGTCGCCGTCTGGACGCCGATGGACCCGTACTACCGGTCCAAGAGCTTTCTCGAAGACAAGTGGGTCAAGGGCCGCGCGGCCGACGCCGACATGAACGCCGCCTTCAAGGGCCTGCTGGCCAGCATCGACACGCTGGGCGGCGAGCTGGACCGCGTGCAGGAGGCGTCGCGCACCGAACGCATGGCCAAGCTCAAGGCCGAGGGCGACATGCTCAACTACCACACGCTGGCCTCGATGGCGGTGGCCAAGAAGTTCGTCAACGGCCTCGACCAGATCGACGGCCTGAAGAACAAGGACGCCGTCGCCAAGGTCGATGCGGCGGCCAGCGAGTTGCAGGCCTCGCTGGAAGAACTCTCCAAAGCGCTGGAAGAAGCCAAGGCCGCAGCCAAGGCCAAGGGGGAAGCAGGCAAGGCGCCCAACTACAACTACGAGTCGCTGCACGGCAGCCTGCTGAACATGATCGGCCAATGGCGCACGTTCAAGGAC
Organism: Variovorax boronicumulans; assembly: GCF_009811375.1. Lineage (NCBI taxonomy): Bacteria > Pseudomonadati > Pseudomonadota > Betaproteobacteria > Burkholderiales > Comamonadaceae > Variovorax > Variovorax boronicumulans. Next base: position 102,843 of record NZ_BKDH01000006.1, on the reverse strand, counting down.
AGCAAGTTCCCGTCGACGTACAAGAACATCGTGAGCTACTACAACTCCGCCGTGGGTTCGTACAACCGCGGCTTCGGCCGCTGACCTGGGCCATGGGCACCGCGCGGGTTCTTTCGCGCGCCCGCGTCGCGGCCCTGGCGGTCGCGGCGCTTCTCGTTGCGACGGGGTTGGCGGGATGCGGCAGCGCCCGCGAGACGCAGCAGATTCCCGTCACCGCGTTCCGCAACTACGGCGCGTCGCCGCTGCAGCACACCTTCTACATCGGCTCCGACGCGCGCTTCCACCGCTTCCAATGGTCCAACGGCAAGCAGGGCGGCACCTGGCTGATCGCGCGCGCCGAGATGGACATCGTCAACGAGAAATCAATTGACGACCCGGGCGTCGGCCGCGCCGGCTACTTCCTCAGCCGGCGTGACGACGGGCGGTGGATGGCGCACTGAGCCTGTCACTCGCCCGAATCAGGGCACCACGTCCATGACCACCGGGTAGTAGATGTCATAGACAGGGCCTCCGTCCGGGGTGTAGCGGAACTGAACCTGTGCGCTGTAGTGTCCGGGCGGCAGGCATCGGTCGTTGTAGCAGGCCTGCACCTGCGTACTCCAGCTGTAGCTCTTCGTCGCGTACCTGGGCAAGCCCGCTTCGTTGTAGAAGTAGTCATAGAGCCACAGGTTCGGCCCTGGGTACATGCTGGTGTCCACGCCGGGCGGTGTGTTCATCACCATGCCCATGTAGCGCATCTTGTCGCTGGTGTTGCCCGGGAAGAAGACCGCGTTGTCCTGTGCGGGCGCCAAGGTGGGCGTCCCTTGCTTGACCACGAAGTGCGCCTCCGGTTTGGCCAGGACGTAGGGCGCGCTGGAGGGGTTGGTCAGCACGCTCACCTCCAGCAGCCTGGACAGTTTCTGCCCCTCCGAGGTGACGGCGCTCACGCTGAAGCTGGCCTTGTACGACGTGGCGCTCGGCAGCAGCGCCGGCAGTGAGACCACGAGGTTCGGCGAGCCGTCGCCTGCCTTCTCGACCTTGAAGGTATCGGTCGACCCGATCGCCGGCGCGACGGCCCAGGAGGCGGCGCCCTCGGGCAGCGTGACCGGAACCGTCACAGGCGCCACGGCGGCGCCGAAGGGGGTGACGAAGTCGACGTTCTTGCTGCCCAGGACCAGTCCGGTCTTGACGGTGATCGCATACGGAATCTGCGGATTCTCGACCCGGATCTCCGACTGGCATGCCGTGTCCAGGCAGGCCTTGATCGTCATGTTGCCCTTGTAGGTCTTGGGGCCGTCGGGTGCGATCTTGCCGGTCATGTTCAGCGAAGCCGACTGTGCCGCGGCATTGATGGCGATGGCGGGCTTCTCTTCGAACAGCGGATCGGGCATCACGACAAGGAGCACCAGCACCTTGCCGCTGAGCAGATTCACGTCGCCCGACAGCGTGCCCGACACCAGGACGCTCGGGATCATCTGCCCTTCGTAGACCGTCTTGTCGATGCTGGCCGGCTGGTTGATGCGGATGGACAGGCCGTTGACATAGTTCACAGGGGGGGCGACGGGCGCGATGCCGATCGGAAAACCGCCACCACCGCCTCCTCCCCCACCACCGCCGCCGCCACAAGCGGCGATCACCAGGGACGCAAGGCCGGCCGCAGCCGCCTGAAAGACACGCTTCAGTTTCATCTCTTCCTCTCAGTGGATTGCACTTTTTTGCGGGCCCGATCGATCGCTCTTTCGGTCCGCACCCTCTTTGGTTTGCGCTGGCTTCCTGCGCGCTTGTTTTGAGAGATTGTTGTCGATTCCACCTGGCGGCGGCAAACAACCTGACAGGCATCACCGATCGCTCTGTCTTGGCAGACATGCGCCCGACCCGATCGGCAGATAGCATGCGCGTTCATTCCCCACCAACTTCGCCCCTCACATGACCCTCTCGACAAGGAACCTGAAGGCGCTTCCAGACATTCCGACGTTGAAGCGACTGACCCAGTCTCTTGCAATGCTCGACGCCATGCTCTCACCGGAGTGGGAGTACCGGTACTACTCGTTCAACGCCGCGTGGTCGGATGAGGCGGCGATGGCATCGATGCGCAATGGTTCGGGCGATCATTGGTTTGCCATCTTCTGCCAGGCCGGCGTCGCGCTCCACGGGCTTGCGCACGAGGCTCCGGCATTCCGGCCGGGGACGCCATGGCCCGGAATCTTCGAACGGCTGCCGGCGGAGTTCCGCACCAACCTGCTGGAAGAGCCGGCGTTCACGACCAGCGACAGCACCTTCTGTCTCTGGCGCCTGAGCAATGAAGAACGCTGGACTTGCGGACCGGTCGAGCTTCCGCCGGGTGAGGATCCGGATGGCTCCGCCGAGTTGCTTGGCATCCTCGCCGGCCGGCCCGAGCAGTACGTCGAATTCGCGGCTGACTACTACGAACGCGACCTCGACCTGGGCGATGTCGAGGCGATCTATCGGCACCAACCGCTCAGCGATGCGCTCGTCCGGCGATTCAATCCCGACCTCGACATGGCGTTGCTCGGAAATGACATCGCCGAGATCGGGTATCCCCGGCAGGTGGACTGACAGGGCCGCGCCATCGGCAACAGCCTTGGCTGTTTGAACGGCCCCGGCTCCCTTGCTGGAGCTCGCCGAGACATTCGACGCGACGCACCAGGCGGGCCTCATCCTCTGCGTTGCCCGCGTTTTTACGCTTTCTTTACGCCCCCCCACTCACTCTTTCCCCCGGTTTTACGCACGCCTGCCGAGACTCCTTTCATCTTGTTTGCAGGAGTGATGAATGGACATCGTCTGGATGGGCGCCTTGCTGGCGCTGTGGGTCGTGGTGGCGGCCATGGTCGTCGGGCTGAACCGGCTCGAAGGGCCGCAAAAGCCGCACGCGGGCGTTGATACGACACGCACGCCGGGGGATGCATCGTGATCGGCCTCGAAGTGCTGTACGGCTTCGGCGCGCTGGTCGCCGTGGTCCTGTTCGCGTACCTGGTGTTCGCGCTGATCTGCGCCGAGGAGTTCTGACATGGAAACCTCGGCCTGGGTCTTGCTGGCCCTTTTTCTCGGCGCGCTGCTCGTGCTGGCCTGGCCGCTGGGCAAGCTGCTGGCCGCGCTGTGCGCCGAGCGCGTGCCGCGCTGGATGCAGCGCGTCGAAGCGCCGCTGTACCGCCTCGCGGGCACGCAGCCCGAGCAGTCGATGCACTGGCTGCGCTACGCGCTGGCGTTGCTGGCGTTCAACGCCATCGGCGCGATCTTTCTCTATGCCCTGCAACGCCTGCAGGGCGGGCTGCCGTTCAACCCGGCCGGCATGGGCGCGGTGTCGCCCGACTCGGCCTTCAACACGGCGGTGAGCTTCGTCGCCAACACCAACTGGCAGGGCTATGCCGGCGAGTCGACCATGAGCTACCTCACGCAGATGCTCGGCCTGGCGGTGCAGAACTTCCTGTCCGCCGCCACCGGCATCGCGGTCGCCTTCGCACTGGTGCGCGGCTTTGCGCGCCGCGGTGACGGCAAGGGCCTGGTCGGCAACTTCTGGGCCGACGTGACGCGCGTCACGCTGTGGGTGCTGCTGCCGATCTCGTTCGTGCTCGCGCTGTGCCTCGCAGGGCAGGGCGTGATCCAGAACTTCGACGCCTACAAGAGCGTGCACACGGTGGAGGCCACGGCCTTCCAGCAACCGAAGAACGGCCCCGACGGCCAGCCGCTGAAGGACGACAAGGGCGCCCCCGTGATGGAAGACGCCACCACCCAAACGCAGACGCTGGCCATGGGCCCGGTCGCTTCGCAGGAAGCGATCAAGATGCTCGGCACCAACGGCGGCGGCTTCTTCAACGCCAACTCGGCGCATCCCTACGAGAACCCGACGGCGTTCAGCAACCTGCTGGAGATGCTGGCGATCTTCCTGATCCCGGCGGCGCTGTGCTTCGCCTTCGGCCGCGTGGTCGGCGACCTGCGCCAGGGCTGGGCCGTGCTCGCGGCGATGACGGTGCTGTTCGTGGTGGCGGTGCTGGCCGTCACGCCCGCCGAGCAAGCCGGCAACCCGCTGCTGGGCCCGCTGGGCGTGGACCAGATGGCCAGCGCGCTGCAAAGCGGCGGCAACATGGAAGGCAAGGAAGTGCGCTTCGGCATCGACGCCTCGGCCCTCTTCGCCGCCGTGACCACCGCCGCCTCGTGCGGCGCGGTGAACGCCATGCACGACTCGCTCACGCCCATCGGCGGCATGGTCCCCATGGTGCTGATGCAGCTGGGCGAGGTCGTCTTCGGCGGCGTCGGCAGCGGCCTGTACGGCATGCTGGTGTTCGCCATGCTCGCGGTGTTCATCGCGGGCCTGATGATCGGTCGCACGCCCGAGTACCTCGGCAAGAAGATCGAGGTGCGCGAGATGAAGCTGATCTCCATCGCCATCCTGGTCACGCCGGTGCTGGTACTGGCGGGCACGGCGCTGGCGGTGAGCGCGGGCGCGGGCAAGGTCGGCATTGCCAACCCCGGCGCGCATGGCTTCTCGGAGGTGCTGTACGCGCTGACATCGGCCGCCAACAACAACGGCAGCGCCTTCGCGGGCCTGTCGGCCAACACACCGTTCTACAACGGCCTGCTCGGCCTGGCGATGTGGCTCGGGCGCTTCGCGATGATCGTGCCGGTGCTCGCCATTGCCGGCGCGCTGGCCGCCAAGAAGCGCCTGCCCGTCACCAGCGGCACGCTGCCCACGCACGGCCCGCTGTTCGTCTTCCTGTTGATCGGCACCGTGCTGCTGGTCGGCCTGCTCAACTACGTGCCGGCGCTGGCCTTGGGCCCGATCGTCGAACACCTCGTGCTCTGGAAATAAGAAGGAGCGCACCATGACTGTCAAAACCAAAACCTCCCTCTCGCTGTTCGACGCAGCACTGGTCAAGCCCGCGCTCTGGGGCGCCTTCGCCAAGCTGAACCCGCGCACCCAGTGGCGCAACCCGGTGATGTTCATCGTCTACATCGGGAGCATCCTCACGACGCTGCTGTGGGTGCATGCGCTGAGCTTTCCGGGCGACACCGGCATGCAACCCGCCTTCGTGCTGGCCGTGACCATCTGGCTGTGGTTCACCGTGTTGTTCGCCAACTTCGCTGAAGCATTGGCCGAAGGCCGCAGCAAGGCACAGGCGGCCTCGTTGCGCGGCCTGCGCAAGGACACCTGGGCCAAGAAGCTGAAGGACCAGCAGCAGCCGCACCATGGCGCGGCGTGGCTGCCGGAGCAAGCGCCCAACCTGCGCAAGGGCGACGTCGTGCTGGTCGAGGCCGGCGACGTGATCCCGCTCGACGGCGAAGTCATCGAAGGCGTGGCCTCGGTCGACGAAAGCGCCATCACTGGCGAATCGGCACCTGTGGTGCGCGAATCGGGCGGCGACTTCTCGGCCGTCACCGGCGGCACGCGCGTGCTGTCCGACTGGCTGGTGGTGCGCATCTCGGTGAACCCGGGCGAGTCCTTCCTGGACCGCATGATCGGCATGGTCGAGGCGGCCAAGCGCCACAAGACGCCGAACGAGATCGCGCTGACCATCCTGCTGGTGGCGCTGACGATCGTGTTCCTCATGGTCACCGTCACGCTGCTGCCGTTCTCGGTGTTCAGCGTGGAAGCCGCGGGCGCGGGCACCGTGGTGTCGCTCACCGCACTGGTCGCGCTGCTCGTGTGCCTGATCCCGACCACCATCGGCGGCCTGCTCTCGGCCGTGGGCGTGGCCGGCATGAGCCGCATGATGCAGGCCAACGTGATCGCCACCTCGGGCCGCGCGGTCGAAGCCGCGGGCGACGTCGACGTGCTGCTGCTGGACAAGACCGGCACCATCACGCACGGCAACCGCCAGGCCAGCGCCTTCCTGCCTGCGCCCGGCGTGCCGAAGGGCCGCCTTGCACGCGCCGCCATGCTGGCTTCGCTGGCCGACGAGACGCCCGAGGGCCGCAGCATCGTCGAGCTGGCGCGCCGCGACGGCCTCGAAGCGGCGTCGGTCGAAGGCGCGCGCTTCGTGCCCTTCACCGCGCAGACCCGCATGAGCGGCGTCGACCTGCCGGCTGCTCCGAACAGCCTGGACGTCGACGCCATCGTGCTGCGCAAAGGCGCAGTCGATGCGGTGCGCCGCCATGTCGAATCGCTGGGCGGCAGCGTGCCGGCCGAGATGCTGCGCGCCGCCGAAGAAACGGCACGCCGCGGCAGCACGCCGCTGGCCGTGGCCGAAGGCAACCGCGTGCTCGGCGTGGTCGAACTCAAGGACATCGTCAAGACCGGCATCCGCGACCGTTTTGCCGAGCTGCGCCGCATGGGCATCAAGACCGTGATGATCACGGGCGACAACAAGCTCACGGCCGCTGCCATCGCGGCCGAGGCCGGCGTGGACGACTTCCTGGCCGAGGCCACGCCCGAGGACAAGCTCGCGCTCATCCGCAAGTACCAGGCCGAAGGCCGGCTGGTCGCGATGACCGGCGACGGCACCAACGACGCCCCCGCGCTCGCGCAGGCCGACGTGGCCGTGGCCATGGGCAGCGGCACGCAGGCCGCGAAGGAGGCCGGCAACATGGTCGACCTCGACTCCAACCCGACCAAGCTGCTCGAGGTGGTGGAGACCGGCAAGGCGCTGCTCATGACGCGCGGCTCGCTCACCACCTTCTCGATCGCGAACGACGTGGCGAAGTACTTCGCGATCATTCCGGCGATCTTCGTGTCGACCTACCCGCAGCTCGGCGCGCTCAACGTGATGCGCCTGGCCAGCCCGTCGTCGGCCATCTTGTCGGCGGTGATCTTCAACGCGCTCGTCATCGTGTTCCTGATTCCGCTGGCGCTCAAGGGCGTGCGCTACCGGCCGGTGGGCGCCGCCGCGCTGCTGCGTCGCAACCTCGCCATCTACGGCCTGGGCGGGTTGCTCGTTCCCTTCATCGGCATCAAGTTGATCGACTGGCTGCTGGTCGCAGTCCATCTGGTCTGAGGAGTTCTTCATCATGAAAAACAACAACGGCAGCATCGTCCGCCCCGCGCTCGTGCTCTTCGCACTGCTGAGCGCATTCACCGGCCTGCTCTACCCGGCGGCCGTCACCGGCGCCGCGCAGGCGCTGTTCCCCGCGCAGGCGGCGGGCAGCCTGGTGATGCGCGACGGCAAGCCCGTCGGCTCCGCGCTCATCGGCCAGAACTTCAGCGACCCGAAGCACTTCTGGGGCCGCCCGTCGGCCACCGCGCCGCAGCCCTACAACGCCAGTGCTTCGGGCGGCTCCAACCAGGGCCCGCTGAACCCCGCGCTGGCCGATGCGGTGAAGGCGCGCGTCGAGGCGCTGCGCGCGGCCGATCCGGGCAACACCGCGCCGGTGCCGGTGGACCTCGTCACGGCCTCGGCCAGCGGGCTCGACCCCGACATCAGCCCCGCCGCCGCCCACTACCAGGCCGCCCGCGTGGCGCGCGAACGCGGCGTGCCGATCGATCAGGTGAACGCGTTGATCGCGAAGAACACCCAGTCGCCGCTGTGGGGCGTGCTGGGTGAATCGCGCGTCAACGTGCTGGCGCTGAACCTGGCGCTCGATGCTTCTTCGACGGTGCGTTGAGGAGAAAACAACCATGGCCTATGCCGCCTACCGTGAACATCCTGTCGCCGTCGTGCGAAGTCCGATCGCGCCGCGCACGACGCAGTTCCATGTGCTCGACGTCACCGTCTGCTGCGCCGACGCGCTGCGCGTGCGCCGCAGCATCGCTGCCTGCGCCGAGGCCGGCGTGGTGCGCTGCGAGCCGCTGCTGCATGCCTGCAGCTCGCAGGAAAGCGACGCGCCCTGCGTGCGCCTGATGATCCGTTTTCCGACCGCGCGCTATGCCGAAGTGCTGCACCGCCTCATCGAATGCGTGCCTTCGGGCGAGATCGGCCGGCTCATGAGCTGGCGCGATCACCTCGCGCGCTGCGGCCTGCGCCATGGTCACTGACCTGTTGCACGCGCTGCTGGCCATGGCCGCGCTGTTCGTGCCGCTGGGCTTCGCCTGGTGGGTGCTGTCGCGCACCGCGCGCCGGCATGAACGGCGGCGCAAGAACGGGCCGATGCGCTAATCTGCACCCCCTCATGCCCGAGACCCGCCCCGACCCCGACGCCCTGCTCGCGCAACTGCGCAGCGACGAGGCGCGCGCGCTGCGCGGCAAGCTGCGCATCTACTTCGGTGCCAGCGCCGGCGTGGGCAAGACCTGGGCCATGCTCAGCGCCGCCCGGCGCGAGCGCGAGGCGGGGCGCGACGTGCTCATCGGCGTGGTCGAAACGCACGGCCGCAGCGAGACCGCCGCGCTGCTCGCGGGACTCGACACGCTGCCGCTGCGCGAGGTGCCCTACCGCGGCCGCACGCTCGCCGAGTTCGACCTCGACGCCGCCCTGGCGCGCAGGCCCGCCGTGCTGCTGGTCGACGAACTGGCCCACACCAACGCGCCGGGATCGCGCCACGCCAAGCGCTGGCAGGACGTGCAGGAGCTGCTGGCCGCGGGCATCGAGGTGTGGTCGGCGCTCAACGTGCAGCACCTCGAAAGCCTCAACGGCACCGTCGGCGCCATCACCGGCGTGCGCGTGCACGAGACCGTGCCCGACACCGTGCTCGACGAGGCCGACGAGGTGGTGCTGGTCGACGTCACGCCCGACGAACTCACGGCGCGGCTCGCGGCCGGCAAGGTCTACCTGCCGCAGCAGGCCGAGCGCGCCGCGCAGAACTTCTTCCGCAAGGGCAACCTGATCGCGCTGCGCGAGATCGCCCTGCGCCGCACCGCCGAGCATGTCGAGGACGACGTGCGCGGTTGGCGCGTCGAGCAGTCGGGCCCTGGCGGCAACGGGCACGGCGGCGCCGCGCTGCAGGCCTGGAACACCTCGGGCGCGATCCTCGCCTGCGTCGGCCCGCACGAGGGCGCGGCGCAGACCGTGCGCACCGCCGCGCGGCTCGCGGGCCAGCTCAACGTGCGCTGGCATGCCGCGTACGTCGAGACGCCACGGCTGCAGCGCCTCGATGCCGCGCAGCGCGACCGCATCCTCGCCGTGCTCAAGCTGGCCGAAGAACTGGGCGCGGCCACGGCCGTGCTCACCGGCGCCGATGTGGCGGAGCAACTGTCCGAGCAGGCGCGGCGCCTCAACTGCGCGACGCTGGTCATCGGGCGCGCGGAGCCCGTGCGCGGCTGGCGGCGTTGGTGGGGCGCGTCGGCCGTGCCGCTGGCGCGCGCGCTGGCGCAGCGGGCGCCGGCGCTCGACATCCTCGAAGTGGGCCGCGCCGACAGCGCGCGCCGCCTGTCGCAGGCGACGCTGGTCGCCACGCAGGCCGGCGACGACGACGAGCGCGCGCAGTCGCGCTGGCCCGGCTACGCCTGGGCCGCGGCCACCAGCATCGCGCTCACGCTGCTGTGCACGCCGCTCACGGGCGTGCTGGAGCTGTCCAACATCGTCATGCTGTTTTTGCTCGGCGTGGTGGGTGTGGCGATGCGTTTCGGGCGCGGGCCTTCGGCGCTCGCGGCCATGCTCAACGTGGCGGCCTTCGACTACTTCTTTGTCGCGCCGCGCCTGTCCTTCGCGGTCAGCGACGTGCAGTACCTGCTGACCTTCGCGGTGATGCTCGGTGTGGGCCTGCTGGTGGGCCAGCTCACGGCCGGGCTGCGCTTCGCGGCCGGCGTGTCGACCAGCCGCGAGCGCCGCGCGCGCTCGCTGTTCGAGCTCACGCGCGAACTCTCGGCCGCGCTCGAAAGCACCCAGGTCGTCGCGCTCGGCGCCGCCGCCGTGCAGGCCCATTTCGGCGGCCATGCGCGCGTGCTGGTCACCGACGCGGCCGACCAGCTCGTGCCCCCCGCCGACCCGCCGCCCGGTTTCGATGCGCAGGTGGCCGACTGGGCCTTCCGCCACAGCCAGCCCGCCGGCCTGGCCACCGCCACGCTCGCCGCGCAGCCCTGGCACTACGTGCCGCTGCGCGCGCCCATGCGCGTGCGCGGCGTCCTCGCGCTGTGCCCGGCCCGCCCGCGCTGGCTGCTGATTCCCGAACAGGCGCAGCAGCTGGACACGTTGGCGCGCCAGATCGCCATCGCGCTGGAGCGCGTGCACTACGTCGAGGTCGCGCAGCGCGCTGTGGTCGAGATGGAATCGGAGCGCCTGCGCAACGCGCTGCTCGGTGCCATCTCGCACGACGTGCGCACGCCGCTCACCGCGCTCATCGCGCTGGCCGAATCGCTGCAGACCCTGCCGGCCGAAGAACACGGCGAGGCCGCGCGCGCCATCGTCGCGCAGGCCCACGCGCTGCATGCGCTCGTCAGCAACCTGCTCGACATGGCGCGCCTCGAAAGCGGCGTGGCCGGCGGCGCGGTCAACCTGCGGCGCGACTGGCAGTCGGTCGAAGAGGTGGTGGGCGCCGCCATCCGCGCCGCGCGCCCCGCGCTGCGCGGCATGACCGTGCAGACCGCGTGGGACCCTGAGCTGCCGCTGGTCGAGTTCGACGCCGTGCTCATCGAGCGCGTGCTCGTCAACCTGCTGGAGAACGCCGCCAAGTACGGCGCCGCACCCATCGAGGTGGGGGCGCGCGCGGAGGCCGGCACGCTGGTACTCACGGTGCGCGACCACGGCCCCGGCCTGCCCGCCGCGCTGCAGGGCCGCGAGCAGACGCTGTTCGACAAGTTCACGCGCGGCGAGGCCGAATCCGCCACGCCCGGCGTCGGCCTCGGCCTGGCCATCTGCCGCGCCGTGGTGAGCGCGCACGGCGGCGAGATCAGCGCGGCGAATGCGCGCGATGGCGGTGCAGAATTCACCGTCACCTTGCCGCGCCGCGAGCCACCCGAACCCGCTGAAGCCCAGCTCTGAAACCCGCCATGCCATCCCCCACCGCCATCGTGATCGAAGACGAGCCGCAGATCCGCCGCTTCGTGCGCGGCGCGCTCGAGGCCGAAGGCTGGCAGGTGCACGAGGCCGGCACCCTGCGCGACGGCCTGGCGGCCGCCGGCACGCGCCAACCCGACCTGCTGGTGCTCGACCTGGGCCTGCCCGACGGCGACGGCGTGTCGCTGATCCGCGATGTGCGCGGCTGGTCGCAGGTGCCGATCATCGTGCTCTCGGCCCGCACCGACGAAGCCGACAAGATCGCCGCGCTCGACGCCGGTGCCGACGACTACCTCACCAAGCCCTTCGGCACCGGCGAACTGCTCGCTCGCGTGCGCGCCAACCTGCGCCGTCCACGCGCCGCGAGCGGCAACGGCGACGAACCTGCCGCCGAGGCCGTGTTCCGCTTCGGCGAGATCGAACTGGACCGCGCCGCACGCATCGTGCGCCGCGCCGGCGCCGAGGTGCACCTCACGCCGACCGAGTACCGGCTGCTGTCGGTGCTGGTGGCCAACGCCGGCCGCGTGCTGACGCAGCGGCAACTGCTGCGCGAGGTGTGGGGCCCGTCGCACACGGACCAGAGCCACTACCTGCGCATCTACATGGGGCATCTGCGACAGAAGCTGGAAGCCGATCCGGCGCAACCGAAGCATCTGCTGACGGAGACGGCGGTGGGGTACCGGCTGGTCGTCTAGTCAGCGTTTCAAGCCGAGCAGTTCGCGCGCCACGACCCAGCGGTGCACTTCGCTCGGACCTTCGTAGATCCGCATCAGGCGCGCTTCGTTGGCCATCTGATGCAGTGGCATTTCCTTGGTCATGCCCATGGCGCCGAACATCTGCATCGCGTGGTCGATCACTTTCCCCGCCATCTCCGTGGCGAACACCTTGACCATGGAGACCTGGCTGCGCGCCTCGTCGCCACGATCGATGCGTGCGGCTGCTTCGTAGGTCATGAGTCGACAGGCGTGAATGCGCGTGGCCGCGTCGGCAATCCACCATTGCACCGTCTGGCGTTCGGCGAGCGAGGCGCCGAAGGTGCTGCGCTGCGGTGCGTACTCGCACATCATGTCGAGCGCGCGCTGGGCGCGGCCCACGCACCACGCGGCCATCTGCAGGCGCCGGCTCGACAGGCGCGCCTGCATCGGCGCGAACCCCTGGCCTTCCTGGCCGAGCAGGCGTGCATGCGGCACGCGACAGTCTTCGAGCAGCACCTCGTAGGTCGAGACGCCGCCGATCATGGGGATGCGACGCTCGACGCGAAAGCCCGGGGTGTTGCGGTCGACGATGAACGCCGAGATGGCTGGGCGCCCCACCTTGGTCTTGTCCGTGACGGCCATGACGATGGTCCAGTCCGCGCGTGCGGCGCGGCTGATCCAGATCTTGCGGCCATTGAGAACCCAGTCGTCGCCGTCGCGCACGGCGCGCGTCGACATGGCCGAAGGGTCGGCGCCTGCGCCGGGCTCCGAAATGGCGATGGCCGAAACCGTCTCTCCGCGTGCGTAAGGGGCCAGGTAGGCGGCGCGCTGCGCGTCGTTGGCGGCGGTCAGCAGCATCCGCAGGTTGGGCGAGTCGGGGGGCAGCTCGTAGGGCGTGATGGTCTTGCCGAATTCTTCGTTCACCCCGACCATCGCCACCACCGGCAGGTCGAGGCCCTCCATTTCGGCGGGTGCATCGAGGCCCCACAGGCCCCGGGCCTTCGACACGGTGTCCAGCCGCGCGTGCTCATCGGCCGACAGCTCCCAGGGCTCACCGGCGGCCTCCCGCTTCAGCAGGGCCGGTTCCAGCGGCAGCAGGTCTTCGCGCACGAAGCTGGCGACAAGCTCCTTGAGCGTCTGGTGTTCGGGGTCGAGTTCGAAATTCATTCAGGTACTCCGTCGTTGTCTGTGCAAAGCTGATCGAGTGGTCGCTCAGCGACCGGTGAAGCGCGGTGTGCGGCGCTCGGCCATGGCCTGGACGCCTTCACGGAAGTCTTCGCTCAGGAATTGCACCTGTTGCTCGACCAGCTCCCGTTGGTTGACCGCGCGCACGTCCTGCGCGCAGCCGGCGCGCAAGGTGGCGCGCGTGCTCTGTACCGCGAGCGGCGCCGACCCGGCGATCTCCTGGGCGAGCGCCTGCGCGCGGGCCAGCACCTCGTCGGCCGTCACCAGTTCGTCGACCAGGCCGATGGCCAGCGCTTCGGTGCCGTCGATGCGGCGGCCCGTGTAGAACAGCATCGAGGCCTGCTGCATGCCGATCAGGCGAGGCAATGTGTGGCTCAGACCGAAGCCGGGGTGAAAGCCGAGCCGGTTGAAGTTGACGCTGAACCGCGCCTCGGCGCAGGCCACGCGAAAGTCGGCCACCAGCGCGAGCCCGACGCCCGCGCCCACCGCCGCGCCCTGCACCGCCGCGACCAACGGCTTTCGAGCGTCGAAGAGCCGCATGGCATGGGTGTAGAAGTCGGCGGGGTCGACGGCCTGGCCGCCCGAGGGAACGCCCGAGAAGTCGGCGCCGGCACAGAACGACTTGCCTTCGGCCGCGAGCACGACGGCGCGGCAGTCCGCATCGTCGTCGAGCGCGGCCAGGCGATCGGCCAGGTCGCGCATCGTGGTGGCGTCGACGAAGTTGTGAGGCGCGCGCCGCAGGGTCAGCGTGACGACATGGGCGTCGCGGCTTTGGGAAATGGAGGGCGAATCGGTCATTGGAGTTCGATCCTTGCGGCCGCCGCGATGCGCTTCCAGACGGCGATCTGTTCGCGCTGGAAGTCGCGCAGCTCGTCCTGGCCGCCTTTCATCGTGATCACGTTCTGCTTGGCGTAGAACTCTCGCGTCTCGGGCATGGCGAGGATCTTCACGAACATGTCCGACAGCTTGTCGACCACCGGCTTCGGCGTGTTGGCCGCCACGGCGACGCCCGTCCACGTGTCGGCGCTGAAGCCGCCGATGCCCTGTTCCTGCGCGGTGGGCACATCGGGCAGGCCGGCAAGGCGCTGGTCGGCCGCAATGGCGAGTGCGCGGATCTTGCCGCCGCGCAGCAACTCCATGGTGGCGGTGATGTCGGAGAGGCCCAGGTCGGTCTGCCCGGAGAGCGTGGCGTTGACTGCATCGGGCGCGCCCTTGTAGGGCACGTTGAGCAGCTGGATGCCGGCCTTGTCGGCGAACAGTTCGCCCATGAGCTGGTAGGCGGCCGACCCCGATGCATAGGTGCGCTGCCCGGGCTTGGCGCGCGCCGCATCGATCAGGTCCTTGAGTGTCTTGTAGGGCGAGTTGGCCGGCACGATGAGCACGATGGGGGAGCGCATGAGCGTCGAGACCGGGGCCAGGTCCTTCACCGGGTCGTACGGCAGTTGCTTGAACAGCGCCACGTTGGTGGCCAGCGTCGAGTTGCTGCCCATCAGCAGGGTGTAGCCGTCGGCAGGCGCGGAGGTCACGGCCTTCACGGCGATGAAACCGTTGGCGCCCGCGCGGTTCTCGACGATCACCGGCTGTCCTGCCAGCTCGCCCAGCTTTCGCGCGAAGAAGCGTGCGCCGACGTCGGTGCCGGAGCCGGGCGGAAAAGGCACGACGAAATGGATCGGCTTGGACGGATAGGTCGCGGCGGCCTGTTGTGGCTGGGCCTGCGCGAACGGTGCCGCGGCGGATGCCAGCGCGGCCGTGCATGCCACGGCGCGCAGCATCTTCGACAAAGGGTTCATGAACGTGTCTCCTGTGGTGGAGGCCGGATTCTATGAAGTTACTTGTTGATCGACAAGCAAGTTGATAAGATGACCTTCACCACATCAGCAGAGAACCTTCATGGAAAAACGGCCCCCCACGACACCAGCGGCGAGCGGACCGCTCAAGGGCGTTCGCGTGCTCGACCTGACCTCGGTCGTGCTCGGACCCGTTGCCACGCAGATCCTGGGCGACTATGGCGCCGACGTCATCAAGGTCGAGCCGATCGAAGGCGATCTGATGCGCGCCAACGGTGTGTCGCGCCACGCCGGCATGAGTTCGATCTTCCTGGCCATCAATCGCAACAAGCGCTCCCTGGCGGTCGACCTCAAGAGCGCCGAAGGCCGGCAGATCCTGCTCGAACTCGCGGCGGACGCCGATGTCTTCGTGCACAACATGCGTGTTCCCGCCATTGAACGCCTGGGCCTGGGCTACGACGCGCTGCGTGCGGTACGCCCGGACATCGTCTACTGCGCGGCCACCGGCTTCGGCCAGGACGGCCCGGACCGTGCCAAGCCGGCGTTCGACGACATCATTCAGGCCGCCAGCGGTGTCGCGGGGCTGATGTGGCAGTCCACGGGAACGGCCGACTACGTGCCCACGCTGATGGCCGACAAGACCACCGGCATCGTGGTCGTCAATGCGGTGCTTGCGGCGCTGTTCCATCGCGAGCGCACCGGAAACGGCCAGTACGTCGAAGTGCCCATGCTCGAGACGATGGTCGAGTTCACCATGGTGGAGCACATGGGCGGGCTCGCCTTCGATCCGCCGACCGCCCCCGCGGGCTATGGGCGCGTGGTGAGCGGCGGGCGCAAGCCGGCGCCGACGTCGGACGGCTACATCGCCATGCTGCCGTACAGCCCGTCGCAGTGGCTCGCGCTGTTCCGCCGCGTGGGACGGGAAGACCTGGCGGGTGCCTACGACCTGTCGGACCGGCACAAGCTCAACGCGAGCGTCCGCGAGCTCTATCGCGAGCTCCACAGCCTGACACCGACGCGCAGCACCGCCCAGTGGGTCGCGATCTGCGAAGAGCTCGACATTCCCGCCACGCAGATCTGGCGCATCGACGACCTGCCCGAGCACCCGCACCTGAAAGCGGTCGGCATGTTTCAGCCGATGGACCATCCCTCGGAAGGCGCCCTGCAGACCACGCGGCCGGCCACGCTGTTCGGCGCCACGCCGGCGCAGATCCGCAGCGGTGCGCCGCTGCTCGGGCAGCACTCGAACGAGATCCTCGGGGAACTGGGCTATGCCGGCGACCGGATCGACCGGCTGCTCAGCGCCGGCGTGGTCAAGGATGCCGCATCGCGTCGTTAGACTTCGGGCCCATGAGGACCGCCGCCAAATCGCCGAACACCACGCTCCCTCGCCGAACGCAGATGGAGCGCCGCGCAGCTGCTGAAGCACGCCTGCTGGAAGCGGCCCGCGAGATCGTGTCGCGCAAGGGGTGGGTCGGGATGACGCTGGCCGAAGTGGGCGAGGCGGCCGGCTACAGCCGGGGCCTGGCGGCGCATCATTTCGGAAGCAAGCCTGCGCTGCTGCGTGCGCTGGCTGCCTACATCAACCAGAACTTCATGCACGAGCTCGAGCGCAGCCCACCGGCCGACGAGGGCATGGCATCGTTGCTTTCCTTCGTGGACGTGTACCTGGGACGCGCCGATGGCGGATGGACCAACACCCGCGCCTTGCTGGTGCTGATGGCCGAGGCCACCACCGACGATTCCGAAACCGGCGAAAGCCTGGGGCGCTACAACCAGAGCGTGATCGACTTCCTGGCGTTGCACTTCCGGGCCGCCATCGCTGCAGGCGAAATGCGAAAGGGCGTCGATCCCGCCACAGCTGCCGTCATCGTGCTGGGGGCGCTGCGTGGAGTGATGCTGCAGGCGCTGCTGAAAGAATCGACGGTCGACTTGCGCGCGGTGCAAAAAGAGCTGTCGACGATGATTGTTCAAAGCTTCGCGCAAGACCCCGACGCATGGCAGGGGGCCCGCAGCCGCAATTCGCGGCCGAGGTGAGGGGCCACGCCGGCTGAGTCGAGTCGAACGCCGGGTTGCGGGCCGGGCCGCTGGCCTTGCGCCAGGGCAGGTGTCAGCCCGCCAGCCCCTTGTTCGGATTCAGCAGGAATTTCTCCCCCGTCGCCTGCTTCCCATACACCCCGATCGCATCCAGCTGCAGCGCCTCGACCAGCGACACCTCCCGCGTGTAGTGGCTCGCAAACGTCGTCTTCAACTCCGCGATCACGCGCGAACGCAGCCGCTGCGTGCCTTCATCGCCCAGCTTCTGCAGGAACGGGAACAGCAGCCAGCCGCCCATGCCCCAGGCCATGCCGAAGTTGCGCACGAACTCGGTCGGGCTGCGGTCCAGGCCGCCGTAGATGTAGACCTGCTTGTGCGTGGTCGAGCCGTAGCGGCTGTATTCCTTGGCGGTGCGGTTCAGCGCCGCTTCCATGCAGCCGAGGATCTGGCCGGCCAGCTTGCCGCCGCCGGTGGCGTCGAAGGCCAGCGTGGCGCCGGTGGCGACCAGGGCGTCGGTCAGTTGTTCGAGGAAGTCGGGCGAGCTGGCGTTGCACACGTACTTCGCGCCGATGCCGCGCAGCAGCGCTTCCTGCTCGGGCTTGCGCACGATGTTGACGAGGTCGATGCCGTCCTTCTGGCAGATCTTGTTGAGCATCTGGCCCAGGTTGGACGCGGCCGCCGTGTGCACCAGCGCCTTGTGGCCTTCGCGCTTCATGGTCTCGACCATGCCCAGCGAGGTCAGCGGGTTCACGAAGCACGACGCGCCCTCGGCCGGCGTGGTGCCCGCCGGCAGCTCGAGGCACATCGCCACGGGCACCGCGCGGTACTGCGAGTACATCGCGCCGCCGATGGCCGCCACGGTCTTGCCCAGCAGCGCCTGTGCAGCCGGCGACGAACCGGCCTTGACCACCACGCCCGCGCCTTCGTTGCCCACCGGCATCGACTGGTCGAGCCGCGCCGCCATCGAGGCGCGCGCGCGTTCGGGCACCGTGGCCGTGACGACGGGGCGGTCGGCGGTGCCGGAGGCCACGGCCGTGCTCATGTCGGCGGCGCCGAAGAGCAGGCCCAGGTCCGACGGGTTCATCGGCGAGGCCTCGACGCGGATCACCACCTCGTGGGCCTGCGGTTCGGGCATCGGGTCGTCGTGCAGGGAGAGTTCGAGTTCGCCGTTGGAACGGACGAGGGAGCGCAGTTGGAGTGCCATGGGAAAGCCCCTGTGAAAGGTCGTTCAGAGATGGCCATCGGCCACGGGGCGGCCAGTATAGGAGCGGGTGCGCGCGCCTGCTGGCGCCTTCAAGACACCATGGGGATCACCGGGGCATGGGCCAGCGCATGGCGCATCCGCAGCGGATCGAGCCGCTCGATGTAGCGCGGGATGTTGCGCCACAGCGTGTGGTACCCATAGCCGCCGCGCAGCATCTCCTGGCGCGCGCTGTCCTTGTCCCAGTCCTGCACGGCCATGCGGTAGACGGCCGCCACCACGCCCGTGCGGTCGGCGCCGTGCATGCAGTGGATGAGCACCGGCCCCTGCTTTTCGGCCTCGCGCATGGCGACCAGCGCGCGCAGCACCTTGGCATCGTCGATCGACCAGGTGTTGATCGGCACGCGCACCAGCCGGATGCCGCTGCCCGCAAACACCTTCCGGTCGTCGTTGAAGGAACGCAGGCTCACGACGGTGCGGATGCCCAGCGACTGCAGCGCCGCCACGTTGGCGCGGCGCGGCTGCGCGCTGCGGTACAGCGTGGGCGTGATGCGGTGCAGGTTCTCGACCTGCAGGGCGTCGAGCGGATCGGCCCAGTGGTCGGGGCGCAGGTCGGCGGTGTCTTGCTTCATCGTGCGCGGCGCGGCCAGTGGCGACGCACCAGGATCAGCAGCGCCACCGCGAGCCCGCCCCAGTAGTCGACCGGCGCGCCCCACAGCCAGTGCTTGTGCCAGAAGGCCTTCACGGGATTGAAGTTCTCGAAGCCGAAGGCCGGGTTGATGAGAAACCACAGGAAGTCTTCGCAGACCCAGAACACGATCAGCCCCGCGAGCGCCAGCCCCCAGTCGCGCAGCGTCCAGCGTCCCTGGAAGGCCAGCGGCGAGAAGAACACGAGCATCATGAAGGTGAACACCCAGGCGTGGTACCCCGTCATCGCGCGCCCGCCCCAGAACAGGTCGAGCCAGATGTTGTTCTCGATGCGCCAGGTGGGCAGCGAGGTGGCCCAGCCGGCGCCGCCTTCGATCTGGATCTCGGCGTTGGCGAAGAAGAACGCCATCGTCACGACCCACGCGAGGTAGACCAGCGTGCGGCCGATGCCGGGCCGCGGCTCTGCGACGGCGGTGCTCATTCGGTGAGGCCGAGCACGCGCTGCAGCACCGCACGCGCGGCCTGCGACTTGCCCAGGGCGCGGCTGCGCGCGGCCATGGCCGCGAGCTTGGCGGGGTCGGCCATGAGGCGCGCCACCTTGTAGTCCAGGCCGATGGCGTCGTAGGCCAGCCAGGCGGCGCTTTCTTCCATGAGGAAGCCGGCGTTGTGTTCTTCCTGTCCCGGAATCGGCGAGATCAGCAGCATCGGCTTGCCCAGCGCCAGGCACTCCGACACCGTGAGGCCGCCAGGCTTGGTCACGACCAGATCGGCCGCGGCCATCATCTTGTGCATCTCGTTCGTGAAGCCGACGGCCACCACGCGGCCCGGATGGCGCTGCGACAGCGCCTCGAGACGTGCATGGGCCTCGGCGTTACGGCCGGCCACGGCGATCACCTGGAACGGCGTATCGCCGCCGAGCGCCAGCACGCGCTCGACCATGCTGGGCAGATCGCCCACACCGGCGCCGCCCGAGGCCATCAGCAGCACCGGCCGTGCGGGGTCCAGGCCCAGCGCGCTCGCGCAGGCCGCGTGCGCGAGTTCGGGCGCATCGGGCTCCGAAAAGGCCGGCATCACCGGAATGCCCGTGACATGCACGCGCTCGGACGGAATGCCGCGCGCGCGCAGCCGGAAGGCGACTTCTTCCGTCGCCGCGAGGTAGCCCGTCATGCCCGGCACCAGCCACATGTTGTGCAGGTCGTAGTCGGTGATCTGCAGCCACACGGGGCACTCGATGCGGCCCCGGTTGCGCTCGCGCATCAGCAGCTCGGCCGGCAGGAAGTGGGTGCAGATCACGGCGTCGGGCTTGGCGCGGCGGATCTCGCGCACCAGCGCGCCGGTGCTCAGGCGCTCGATGCCGCGGCGCAGCCGCTGCGAGGGCGCGTGGTGCGGTGTGACGTCGGTGCGCTGGTGCAGGTACGACCACAGCTCGGGCGCGCGGTTCACCAGCTGCAGGTACCAGTCGGTGTACACCTTGCGAAAGCCCGCCGGCACATGGGCCATGGCGTCGACATGCACCGCGGTATGCGGCGCGAACGACTGGGCGAGGGTGGCTTCAAGCGCCTGGGCGGCGCGCACATGGCCGTTGCCGGCGCTCACACTGAGGATCAGGAGGTGGGTCATGCAGTAGGGGTGCCGGCGGCGTGCCGATTGGCGCGCATTATCGCCACGCATTGCGACACATCGGCCCCGGGCATGGCGCGGCGCCCGCCATCGGCGAAAATGTCACGGGACGCCCCGTCCCGCGGGCTGTGCATCGCCACCCGCCAGCCGCAACCATTGCTCCCATGACCGACACCGCTCCCGCCCCGATCCGCCTCAACAAACGCATGGCCGAACTCGGCCTGTGCTCGCGCCGCGAGGCGGACGACTGGATCGCGCAGGGCTGGGTGCGCGTCAACGGCAAGCCCGCCGAGATGGGTGTGAAGGTCACGCCCAATGACCGCATCGAGGTCGACAAGGCCGCCAGGGGACAGCAGGCGAACCAGGTCACCATCCTCATCAACAAGCCCATCGGCTACGTGAGCGGGCAGGCCGAAGACGGCCACGAGCCGGCGGTCATGCTGTTCACGCCGCAGAACCGCTGGGTGGAAGACAACGCGCGTTTCTTCTTCGGCCCGCAGCAGCTGCGCGGCCTGGCGCCGTGCGGGCGGCTGGACATCGATTCCACCGGCCTGCTCGTGATGACGCAGGACGGCCGCATCGCGCGCCAGCTCATCGGCGAAGACTCGACGATGGACAAGGAATACCTGGTGCGCGTGGCCTACCACGGCCTGGACCAGCCCGCGCCCACCGGCCAGCTGGTGCGCCTGGACGACGACGACCCGGTCACCACCAACGTGCAGGCGGTGTTTCCGCCCGCCATGCTGGCCCGGCTGCGGCACGGCCTGAGCCTGGACGGCCAGGCGCTCAAGCCGGCGCGCGTGGAGTGGCAGAACCCCGAGCAGCTGCGCTTCGTGCTCACCGAAGGCAAGAAGCGCCAGATCCGCCGCATGTGCGAGCTGGTCGGCCTCAAGGTGGTGGGCCTGAAGCGTGTGCGCATCGGCAAGGTGATGCTCGGCAACCTGCCGGTGGGCCAGTGGCGCTACCTGGCGCCGCACGAGAAATTCTGACGACCTGCCCATGGCCGCGGTGCTGAGCCGTCGCGCGCTGAACCGGGCCACGCTCGCGCGGCAGATGCTGCTGGCGCGGCGCAAGGCGAGCGTCGTGCAGGCCATCGAGAAGCTGGCCGGGCTGCAGGCGCAGGCCCCCAACCCGCCCTACATCGGCCTGTGGAGCCGGCTCGAAGGCTTTCATCGCGCGCAGCTGACCGACGCGCTGAGGAACCGCCGCATCGTGCGCATGTCGACGCTGCGCGCCACCCTGCACCTGATGACCGCTGCGGACGCGTGGGCCTGGCGGCCGTTGCTCGAACCCGTGCACCAGCGCGGCCTGTCGGGCCTGCATGCGCGGGCCCTCGAAGGCGTCGACCGCGCGGCCGTGGTGAAGGCGGGCCGTGCACTGCTCGGCGACGGGCCGCTCACCGGCACCGCCCTCGGCCAGGCGCTCGCGGCGCGCTGGAAAGACCACGCGCCGGCCTCGCTCGCCGCGCTCATCCGCAACAACGTGCCGCTGGTCCACCTGCCGCCCGCGGGCAGCTGGAACTCGCACCAGAACGCGCTGCTGCAGCCGCTCGGCGAATGGCTCGGTGAGCCCGCCACCCGCATCGCCACCGCCACGCAAGACGATCTGCTGCTGCGCTACCTCGCCGCCTTCGGCCCCGCGACGCTGGCCGATGCCGGCGCGTGGTCGGGCCTCACCGGCTGGAAGGCCGTGGCCGATCGATTGAGGCCGCAGCTGCGCGTGTTCACCGGCGACGAGGGCCAGGAGCTTTTCGACCTGCCGCGCGCGCCGCGCCCCGACCCCGACACCCCCGCGCCGCCGCGCCTGGTCGCCGAATGGGACAACCTGCTGCTCTCGCACGCCGACCGCCGCCGCGTGCTCGACGAGGCGCACCGCGCCCGCGTCTTCACCATCAACGGCATCGTGCGCGGCACGGTGCTGCTCGACGGCTTTGTGGCGGGCACCTGGAAGATCGAGCGCGCGGCGCAGGCGGCCACCGTGGTGCTGGAACCCTTCACGCGCTGGTCCGTGGCCGACCGGCGCGGCGTGGAGGAAGAAGCGCTGCGCCTGCTGGCCTTCGCCGCGGACTACGACGCCGAGCGGCACGCCGTCCGCGTCCTGCGGCCCTAAGCCCCGCCTAAGTCTTCGCGCCTACGCTGCGCCGAGGCGCAGGGCCCCTGACGATCATCCCGGTCGCGTGCTACCTTGCGCGCAAAGGAGTCGCCGCGATGCGCGTGCTGCTGGTGGAAGACGACGAAATGATCGGGCGCAGCCTGAAGCAGGCGCTCGAGGGCGCGGGCTGGTCGGCCGACTGGGTGCGCGACGGCGAGCTGGCGCACAGCGCGCTCGGCGACGGCGGCTACACCTGCGTGCTGCTCGACCTGGGCCTGCCCCGCCAGGACGGCACCGAGGTGCTGCGCCGCGCGCGCGAACGCGGCGACGCCACGCCCGTGCTGGTGCTCACCGCGCGCGACGGCCTGGACGACCGCATCCACAGCCTCGACCTGGGCGCCGACGACTACCTGCTCAAGCCCTTCGAGTTCCGCGAGCTGCTCGCGCGCATGCGCGCCGTGGTGCGCCGCCGCGACGGTGCCGCGCATTCGCTGATCGGCACCGCCGCGCTGCAGCTGGACCTCACGACGCGGGAGGTGGCGGTCAACGGCGTGCGCGAGGCGCTCACCGCGCGCGAGTTCGCATTGCTGCATGCGCTGCTGGAGCGGCCCGGCGCCATCCTCTCGCGCGAGCAGCTCGAGAACCGCATCTACGGCTGGGGCGACGAAGTGACCAGCAACGCCATCGACGTGCTGATCCACGGCATGCGCCGCAAGCTCGGCGCCGACGCGATCCGCAACGTGCGCGGGCTGGGCTGGCGAGTGGCGGCATGACCGATGCGGCCCGCCGCTGGTGGCGCCCGCGTTCGCTGCGCACCCAGCTGTTGCTGTGGCTGGTCACGCTCCATGTGGTGGCGGCGGTGCTCACGGCGTGGTTCTCTTTTCTGGCCTACGGCAATCTCGTGCACAACGCGCTGGACGACCAGATGCGGCTGGTGGCCGAGTCGTACGCGGGCAACGACCCGCCCAAGACCCCGCGCGCGATGGACGGCGAGGCAGCCTTCTCGCGCGGTGCCTTCGTGGTGCAGATCTGGAGCGCCGACGGCGCTGCCTTGCGCGCGAGCTCGTGGCCCGCGCTGTCGGTGCCGCTGCAGCCCGGCAGCGGCTTCAGTGACGTGCGCGCCGAGGGGCCCGCGCATTCGCGCTGGCGCGTGTTCACGGCCGAGCCCGCGCTGCACGCCGACGCGCCACGCGTGCAGGTGCTGCAGAACGAGGACTACCGCCATCGCCGCGCGCTGCGCCGCGCCCTGCTCGAAGGCCTGCCGATCGCGCTGCTGCTGCCGGCGGCGCTGCTGGTGCTGTGGCTCATCGTGTCGGCAGCCTCGCGCTCGCTGCGCGGCGTGGCGCGCGACGTGGCCTCGCAGGACGAGCGCCGCCCCACCGAGCTGTCGCTGGCGCGCGTGCCCGACGAGATCACGCCGCTGGTGGGCGCCTTCAACCATCTGCTGTCGCGCGTGCGCAGCGCCTTCGCCACGCAGCGGCGCTTCGTGCAGGACGCGGCGCACGAGCTGCGCACGCCGATGGCCGCCATCGGCCTGCAGATCGAGAACCTGCGCGCGCACGTGCCGGCCGGCGAAGCCACCGAGCGCTTCAACCAGCTGGAGGCCGGCGTGACGCGCGCGCAGCACCTGATCGAGCAGCTGCTGCAGCTGTCGCGGCAGGACGCGCCGCCCTCGGATGCGCCGGGCGAGCGGGTCGACATCGAGGCGCTGCTGCGCGAAAGCCTGGGCCAGCGCATGGTGCTGGCCGACGCGCGGCGCATCGACGTGGGCTTCGAAGGTTTGACCGGTGCGGTGGTGACCGCGCCTGCGATCGAGCTGCGCAGCGTGTTCGACAACCTCATCGACAACGCACTGCGCTACGCGCCCGAAGGCGGCGTGGTCGATGTGCGGTTGCATCGGGTCGACGGGCAGGCGGTGGTCGACGTGCTCGACAACGGGCCGGGCATTCCGCCGGCCGAACTGGAGCGCGTGTTCGACCGCTTCTTCCGCGTGCCCGGCGCGGCGGCGGGCGGCAGCGGTCTGGGTCTGGCGATCGCGCGCACGGCGGCCGAGCGGCATGGCCTGCGCATCGAGCTGCGCAACAGGGACGACGGGCCGGGGCTGAGGGCGCGGGTGCTGCTGCCGACGTAGTCATCGCGTGGTGCTCACTCCGGGCTCATTCTTCGCTCACGCTGGCCTCAGTCAGGCTGCCTAGAGTGGCTGCAGGTCCTGCTGCGCGCGGTCCGCGCGACGGCACCGGACCGGAGACAACCTGCCCTCAGGAGAACACACCATGCGCACTTCGTTCCAGCTTCTTGCCGTTGCTTCCTTCGCCGCGTTCGCGGCCCTGGGCACGGTCAATGCCTCCGCCGAAACCACCGACGGTTCGGACTTCCATCCGCTGCAGTTGAATTCGCCGGAGAACCCGGACGTGCAGGCCGGCGCGATGGCGGCGGCACGTCCGACCGGCACGGAGCCCATCGGGCAGTCGACGTCGGCGCCGGCAGTCAATGCGATGACCCCGGTGTCCGACATCCAGGCCGGCGCCTATGCGGCCTCGCATCCGACGGGCACCGAGCCCATCGGGCAATCGACTTCACTGCCGATGGTGAAGTCGGGCAGCGGAAGCTGATTCCGCTGCCGAGGACCTACCAGCTCAGTCGTCGTTGCTGCTGAGCAGTGCGCGGTAGATCACCGCGCCGATGATCGCGCCCACGATCGGGGCGACCCAGAACAGCCACAGCTCCGACACCGCATACGACGGGCCGAACAGGGCCGGGCCGGTGCTGCGCGCCGGGTTCACCGAGGTGTTGGTCACGGGGATCGACACCAGGTGGATCAGCGTCAGGCACAGGCCGATGGCCATGCCCGCGAAGCCTGCGGCCGCGCGCTTGGCGGTGGCACCCAGGATCACGATCAGGAACACGGCGGTCATCACCACTTCGCTGATGAGCGCGGCCGTCATGCTGTACTTGCCGGGCGAATGCTCGCCGTAGCCGTTGGTGGCAAAGCCGCCGATGTCCGCGCCCGGCTTGCCGGTGGCGATCAGGTACAGCACGCCGGCCGCCGCGATGGCGCCCAGCACCTGCGACACGATGTAGCCCGGCAGCTGCCCGGCCTTGAAGCGGCCCGCGGCGGCGAGGCCGATCGACACGGCCGGGTTGAAGTGGCCGCCCGAGATCGGACCGAGCGCATAGGCGCCCGTGACCACGGTCAAACCGAAGGCCAGCGAGACGCCGAGCAGGCCGATGCCGACGCCCGGAAAGGCCGCGGCCAGAACTGCGCTTCCGCAGCCTCCGAGCGTGAGCCAGAAAGTACCAATGAATTCTGCAGACCACTTTTTGTAGGTACTGTGTTCCATAACGCTCCATCCTGAAGTTGAGAAAGCACGCACGGCGGGAGCCGAACGCGGGCCGCATTCTAGGAACGGGAAATGGAGGCGTCGAGCAAACCGGCGCGCTTAGCGGCAACTGTTCACGAATGCTGTGGATTTGTGCAGTGCGTCATTTGCAAATGGTCGGGCGAGGGCGGGGCCGCGTCACATCGCCGTCATGCCATCGTCACGACGACCTTGCCGAACGCGCCGCGTTCCAGGTGGTCGAGCGCGGCGGGCAGTGCGTCGAAGCCGTAGCGCGCGGCGATCACCGGCTTGAGCGCGTTCGCATCGACCGCGCGCACCAGCTCTTCGAGCGCACGCCGGTGGCCGACGCCGATGCCTTGCACCGTCACGCGGCCGAGCACCATCGCGTAGAACGACGCGCTCAGCGTGTCGCCGCCGAGCATGCCGATGATCGACACGCGCCCGCCCTGCTTCACGGCCTGCAGCGAGCGGTCGAGGTCGGGGCCGCTGGAGAGTTCGAGCACGTGGTCGGCGCCGCGCCCGTGCGTGAGACGGCGCACTTCGGCGGGCCAGTCGCTGTCGCGCGCGAGCACGTGCGTGGCGCCGAGCGCGCGCGCCGCGGCCTGCTTGTCGGCGCTGCCCGTCACCACGATGGCCTGCGCGCCGTGCAGCCGCGCGAGCTGCAGGCCGAACAGCGCGACACCGCCGGTGCCGTGGACCAGCACCGTCTCGCCCGCGCGCAGGGCGCCGGTTTCCACCAGCGCGAACCACGCCGTGAGGCCGGCGCAGGGCAACGTGCTGGCTTCCTCGAGGCTCAGCGTGGCGGGCGCGGCCACGGCCCAGTTCGCATCGATGCACACGTGCGAGGCCAGCATGCCCGGCCCGGGGCCGCCGAGCAGCGTGGTGTCGGCGTGCCAGTGGCTGTCGATCCAGCCGCCCCAGAAGGTGTTGATCACGCGGTCGCCCACGGCGAAGCGGCGCACGCCCGGGCCCACGGCCACCACGGTGCCCGCCATGTCCGAGCCGGGCGTGAAGGGCAACTCGAGCGCCATGCCCATGCCGTCGCGCACCATGAGCAGGTCGCGGTAGTTGAGCGCCACCGCGCCCACGCGCACGAGGATCTGGCCTGCGCCCGGCGAGGGCATCGGCGCTTCGGCCTGTGCGAGGTGGGCGCGGCCCAGTCGGGGAAGCTGCCAGCGGCGCAGCACGTCGGGTTCTTGCATCGGAAAGGCTCCATCGGAAAAGATCGGCCTCGATGCTATTGACGATGAAAACGATCCGGTGGTGGATAATTTTCCGAAGAATGGTGCTTGAAAGTATCCAATGAGCCAACGCCTGCAAGGCATCGAGGAGTTCGTCGCGGCGGTGGAGGCGGGCAGCTTCGCGCTCGCCGCGCAGCGCCTGCACGTCACCCGTTCGGCCGTCGCCAAGAGCATCGCGCGGCTTGAGGCGCGGCTGGACACGCGCCTGTTCTTGCGCACCACGCGCAGCCAGAGCCTCACCGAGGAAGGGCACGGCTACTACGAGCGCTGCCGCCGCGCGCTGGCCGAGCTGGAGGCGGCCGAGGCGCTCACCGACGCCGCGCGCCACACGGCCACCGGCCTCGTGCGCCTGAGCATGCCGGCGATGCTCGGGCGGCTCAAGGTCGGGCCGCTGCTGCTGGCATTGGCGCGCCAGCATCCGCAGCTGTCGCTGGAGCTGGCCTTCAACGACCGGCGTGTCGACCTCGTGGAAGAAGGGCTCGACCTGGCCATCCGCAGCGGCGAGCTCGACGACAGCGCCGGCCTCGTGGCGCGGCCCGTCGGCGTGCAGTGGATGCTGCTGTGCGCCGCGCCTGCGTACCTGGCCGAACGAGGCCATCCGCGCGACCTGCGCGCACTGGTCGCGCCGCACGAGGCCGTGTACTACGCCCGCGACGGGCAGGTCTCGCCCTGGCGCTTTCGCGAGGGCGACGCGGAGGTGGAGGCCGCGCTGCCGTCGCGGCTGCGCTGCGACAGCGCCGAGGTGCTGCTGGAAGCCGCCATCGGCGGCATGGGCCTGGCGCGGTTGCCGGCCTGGCTGGCGGCCGACGCGCTCGCTGCCGGCACGCTGGTGCGCGTGTTCGACGAGCCCGAGCCTTTCGGTTTTCCGCTGCACGTGATCCGCACGCCGAGCCGCTACCTGCCGCTGAAGACGCGCGTGGTGATCGACTGGCTGGTGGCGCATCTGCCGCCGTTGCTGGCGGCGCGCTGACCTCAAGCACCCAAGCCGGCGCTATCCTGCGCCTTCATACAACGTCGAACAACGAGGAGACCCGCCCATGCCTTCATACGCCCCCCGGCACACCGTGCGTGCCCTGGCCACCGCCTGCCTGGGCACGACTCTCCTGCTCGGGGCGTCGCAGGCCGCCGCGCAGGGCACCGTCAACGCGCTGTGCAGCACCGACGCGGGCTGGTGCGAAGCGGCCGCCACGGCCTTCACGCGCGAGACCGGCATCAAGGTGCAGCAGGCCCACAAGGGCACCGGCGAAATCGGTGCGCAGCTGCGCGCCGAAGCCGCCAACCCCAAGACCGACCTCTGGTGGGGCGGCACTGGCGACCCGTTCCTGCAGGCCGCTGAGCAGGGCCTGCTCGAGCCCTACCGGCCGGCCTACATCAACGACCTGCACGACTGGTCGGTGCGCCAGTACGCCATGTCGCAGAACATGGTGGGCGGCTTCTACACGAGCGCCATGGGCTTCGGCTTCAACACCGAACTGCTGAAGAAAAAGAAGCTCGCCGAACCGAAGTGCTGGGCCGACCTCATCAAGCCCGAGTACAAGGGCGAGATCGAAATCTCGCACCCCGCCACCAGCGGCACGGCCTACACCGTCATCGCGGGCCTGGTGCAGCAGATGGGCGAGGAGCCCGCGTTCGACTACCTGAAGAAGCTGCACAGGAACGTCACCAGCTACACGCGCAGCGGCCAGGCCCAGGCGCCCAACGTGGCCAAGGGCGAGGTGGCGATCGGCGTGAGCTTCATCTTCGGCTTCGAGCGCTGGCGCCACGACAAATTTCCGGTGAAGACCGCCGCGCCCTGCGAAGGCACGGGCTTCGAGATCGGCGGCATCGCGCTCGTGAAGGGCGCGCGCAACAAGGAGAACGCCAAGCGCTACTACGACTGGCTCATGAGCCCCGCGGGCCAGTCCATCGGCGCCAAGGCCGGCAGCCTGCAGTCGCCGGCCAACAAGACCTTCAAGCCCGATCCGCGCATTCCGTCGATGGAGAGCGTGAAGCTCATCAAGTACGACTTCGAGAAGTACGGCAAGGCGGCCGAGCGCAAGCGGCTCATCGACCGCTGGACGCGCGAGGTGGAATCCCAACCGCGCTGAAAGCGCGGCGCCGAGCCGACACCCGTGTGACAAAGTTCGCGCGGCCTTGCGCTCGTTGTTTTTTGGCGCGACAACCCCAGTTCATAAAGTTGGCAAGGCCGCCGCCCGCCACGGGCGGCTCGCCTTAGAATTTTTTGGCTTCGATCCCTTTCTTTCCCATGGCTGATTCCTCCAATACCAAACTCCCGTTCCAGGCTGAAGTCGCGCAACTGCTGCACCTCGTCACGCATGCGCTGTACTCCAACAAGGAAATCTTCCTGCGCGAGCTGATCTCGAACGCGTCCGACGCGTGCGACAAGCTGCGCTTCGAGGCGCTCGACCACCCCGCGCTGTACGAAGACCAGCCCGACCTGGACGTGCGCCTGACCTTCGACAAGGCCGCGCGCACCCTCACCATCACCGACAAGGGCATCGGCCTGTCGCGCCAGGAAGCCATCGACAACCTGGGCACCATCGCCAAGAGTGGTACCAAAGACTTCATGAGCCGCCTGAGCGGCGACCAGAAGGCCGACGCACAGCTCATCGGCCAGTTCGGCGTGGGCTTTTACTCGGGCTTCATCGTGGCCGACAAGATCACGGTCGAGTCGCGCCGCGCGGGCCTGCCCGCCGACCAGGGCGTGCGCTGGGTGAGCGGCGGCGCCGGCGACTTCGAAGTGGCCGACATCACGCGCGCCGCGCGCGGCACCAGCATCACGCTGCACCTGCGCGACGACGCCGACGAATACCTCAACGCCTGGAAGCTCAAGCAGATCGTCGGCAAGTACTCCGACCACATCTCCCTGCCCATCCTGATGGAAAAGGAAGAGTGGAAAGACGGCGAGAACGACCAGCCCGGCGACATGGTGAAAACGGGCGAGTGGGAAACGGTGAACAAGGCCAACGCCCTGTGGAGCCGCCCCAAGAAGGACATCACCGCCGAGCAGTACGAAGAGTTCTACAAGAGCATCAGCCACGACTTCGAGGCGCCGCTGGCCTGGAGCCACAACCGCGTCGAAGGCAGCACCGAGTACACGCAGCTGCTGTACATCCCGTCCAAGGCTCCGTTCGACCTGTGGAACCGCGACAAGAGCGCGGGCGTCAAGCTGTACGTCAAGCGCGTCTTCATCATGGACGACGCCGAGGCGCTGCTGCCCAACTACCTGCGTTTCGTGAAGGGCGTGATCGACTCGGCCGACCTGCCGCTGAACGTGAGCCGCGAGCTGCTGCAGGAAAGCCGCGACGTGAAGGCCATCCGCGAAGGCAGCACCAAGCGCGTGCTGTCGATGCTCGAAGACCTGGCCAAGAAGCAGAAGACCGCGCCCGAGAGCGGTGAAGGCAAGGTCGACGTGGGCTCGGGCGAATCGGTGCCGGCCCCCGAGCCGACCGAAGGCGTGACCGATGTGGTCGACAAGAACACCACCCCCGCCGCCGAAGCCGCCGCCGAGTACGCCGACGAATCGGGCAAGTTCGCCAGGTTCTACGCCGAGTTCGGCGCGGTGCTGAAGGAAGGCCTGGGCGAGGACATGGGCAACCGCGACCGCATCGCCAAGCTGCTGCGCTTTGCCTCCACCACGAGCGACGTCGCGAGCGTGAGCTTCGCCGACTACAAGGCGCGCATGAAGGAGGGCCAGGACGCCATCTACTACATCACGGCCGACAACCTCGCCGCCGCCAAGAACAGCCCGCAGCTCGAAGTCTTCAAGAAGAAGGGCATCGAGGTGCTGCTCATGACCGACCGTGTCGACGAGTGGGCGCTGAACTACCTGAACGAGTTCGACGGCACGCCGCTGCAGAGCGTGGCCAAGGGCGCGGTCGACCTGGGCAAGCTGCAGGACGAGGCCGAGAAGAAGGCCGCCGAGGAAGCCGCCGAGTCGTTCAAGCCGCTGCTCGAGAAGCTGAAAGAGGCGCTCAAGGACAAGGCCGAAGACGTGCGCGTGACCACGCGCCTGGTCGATTCGCCCGCCTGCCTCGTGGTGGAAGACGGCGGCATGAGCACGCAGCTCGCGCGCATGCTCAAGCAGGCCGGCCAGCCCGCGCCCGACCTCAAGCCCGTGCTCGAAGTCAACGCCGAGCACCCGCTGGTGAAGAAGCTCGAAGGCTCCGCGCACTTCGACGACCTCGCGAACATCCTGTTCGACCAGGCCCTGCTGGCCGAAGGCGGTCTGCCGGCCGACCCGGCGGCCTACGTGAGGCGCGTCAACGCGCTGCTGGTGTGAACGCCCGGCCGCGCATCGTTCGTCGCGCAGCGGCTGCCACCTCGGCGCTGCTGCTGTTGCTTCTGGTGGGCGGCTGTTCGCACTATCACATCGGCATTCCGCTGGTGCCCGGGCTCTCGCTCGGGCTCGGTGCCACGAAGGACGGCAATTTCTCCGTCGGCCTGAACACCGGCTGGGGCCCGCTCGGCGCGGGCGTGGCGCTGCACGACAACGGCGCCGTCACCGGCTCGGCCAGCGTCGGTGTGGGCGTGGGTGTCGGCCCGATCGGCACCGGCGTAGGTGTCGGCAAGAGCGTGGTGCTGCACAACCCGTACGAGACGGCGGCGCCAGCGCCCGGGCAGGCGACGCCGGCCGTGGTGGTGCCTGCCGGCACACCGGCCGCCACGCCCGTCACCGTCACCAAGGCCGGCGTCACGCGGCCCATGGCTTCGTCGCCGTCGCCGCAGCCATCGCCACCGATCGCCGCCGCACCCGTGCCGGCGGCCCGCGTGTCCTACCGCGCCCCTGCTGCGAAAACAGCGGTCGTGGCCGGCGAAGCAGGCACGCCCGGCAACCCCATCGCGCCCTGATGGTCGCGCCCCTCCCACCCCTGACCGCGCCGCGGCCCGGCGCGAGGCTGCCCTTTCCATGAGTCTCAGTACCGAAGCCGTCCTCGCGCTCGCGCCGGACGACGCCTCCGCGAAGGCCGCCAAAGGCCTGCTCGCGCCCGCCAAGTGGCCCACGCTCGGGCATTCCGACGACGCCGTCTGGGGTGAATGCCAGGGCAGCGGCAGCAAGCCGTACCAGACGCAGGTCGACCTGTCTGGGCCCGTGTTCCGCTGCTCCTGCCCGAGCCGCAAGTTCCCCTGCAAGCACGGCCTGGCGCTGATGCTGCTGCGCGCGCAGAGCGAAGCCAGCTTCACCGCCGCCGCGCCGCCGCCCTGGGTGGCCGACTGGCTCGCCTCGCGCCGCGAGAAGGCCGAGAAGAAAGAAGCCCGCGCCGCCGAACCGGCCGCCGCACCCGATCCCGCCGCGGCCGCCAAGCGCGACGCGCAGCGCTGGAAGCGCATCGAGGCCGGCGTGCAGGAGCTCGCGCGCTGGCTCGACGACCAGACCCAGCGTGGCCTGGCCGCGCTCGGCAGCGAGCAGGCCGAGGGCTGGGCCGCCATGGCCGCGCGCATGGTCGACGCGCAGGCACCGGGGCTCGGCCAGCGCATCACGCAGGCGGCCGAGCTGATCGGCGCCGGCGAAGGCTGGCCCGCGCGCCTGCTCGACCGGCTGGGCCGGCTGCAACTGATCGTCGATGCGGTGCCGCGCCGCGACAGCCTCTCGCCCGCCACGCGCGCCGACCTGCGCGCCGCCCTCGGCTGGCCGCAGGACCGCGAGGCGCTGCTGGCCGACGGCGAACGCGTGAGCGACCACTGGCTCGTGCTGGGCCAGTGCCTGGACGAGCGCGACACCAAGCTGGTCGAACGCCATGTGTGGCTGCAGGGCCGCGCGAGCGGACGCCGCGCGCTGCTGCTCGACTACTCGCACGGCGGACGCGGCTTCGAGACCGGCTGGGTCAGCGGCAGCGAACGCGCGGCCGTGCTGTGCTTCTATCCCGGCCACGCCTCGCAGCGCGCGGTGGTGGCCGAACTGCCGGCCGAGGCCGCGTCGACCGCCGCGCCGGTCGCCACTGACGACGAAGCCGGCGAATGGCAACGCATGGCGCAGCAGATCGCGGCCAACCCGTGGCAGCCGCTGCTGCCCCTGGTGTGGGCCGATGCCGTGCCCGCGCGGCATGGCGACCAGTGGTGGCTGCGCCTGGGCACCGCGTCGCAGGCCCTGCCGATGCAGCTGGCCGCGGCCGAAGCCTGGCAGCTGCTGGCGCATTCGGGCGGCGCGCCGCTGCGCGTCTTCGGCGAATGGGACGGCGAGCAGTTCGCGCCGCTCACGGCGTGGGCGGCTGAGGGTGGAACACCCGTCTGGACCTTGAGCGGAGCACGCGCATGAGCCATTGGAATACCTTGCTGCAGACGGCCCTCGTCGGCACCGCACGCCAACCCGTGCCGGCCGCCGACGGCATGGCCGGCGATTTCGGCGCGCTGCTTCAAGCACTGCAACAACCCACCGATAGCGCGCAGGGCGTGCTGCTGCGCGTCGCGGGCGCCGTGGCCGTGGGTCGCCGCGCGGGCTTCGTCGCGCCGGGCCTGCCGGCCGACGACGCACCGCCCGCCGCCAACGACACCAGCCCCGCGCTCGGCGACCCCGCCTTGCTCGCCGTGATCGCCGACGCGCTCGCCAGCGGCCCGCAGCGTCTGCAGCACGAAGTGCTGGCCGTGCTCGCTGCTGCCGGCTGGCGCCTGCCGCCCAGCCTGCTGCCCGCCGCACTCGATGCCGGCCGCCGCGACACCGCATTGCGGCCCGCCGTCGTGCTCGCACTCGGCGAGCGTGGGCGCTGGCTGGCCGCGCGCAACGACGACTGGCGCTACGCCGTCGGCGCCAGCGCGCAGGCCGATGCACAGACCCGCTGGGACGAAGGCAGCATCGACCAGCGCCGCGCCGTGCTGGCCGAGCAACGCCGCGACGACCCGTCCGGTGCGCGCGACCGCCTCGCCGCCGAGCTGCCGCAACTGCCCGCCAAGGAGCGCGCCGAGCTGCTCGGCGCACTGGCCGAGAACCTCGGCCCCGACGACGAAGCGCTGCTCGAAGCCCAGCTGAAGGACCGCGCGCGCGACGTGCGCCAGACCGTGGTCGAGCTGCTGCAGCGCCTGCCGGCCAGCGCGCACGTGCGGCGCGTCGAAGCCTTCCTCGCACCGCTGCTGTCGTCGCAAGGCGCGACGTGGCAAATGAACGCCCCCGAGGCCGCCGACCCGCGCTGGAAGGACGACGCCATCGACGCCGCGCGCCCCACGCACGACAGCCTCGGCGAGCGCGCCTGGTGGCTCTACCAGCTCGTGCGCCAGATGCCGCTCGCGTGGTGGACCGCGCGCACCGGCCTGACGCCCGCAGCGTTGCTCGACTGGGCCGCCAAGGGCGACTGGCACGACGCGCTGCTGCGCGGCTGGAATGAGGCCGTGCTGGCCGCGCCCGATTTCGACTGGTGCGACGCGCTGCTCGATCGCCCGCGCGCCCACCGCGGCGGCGTGGGCCCGCTGCTGGCGCTGCTGCCGCGCGAGCGCCGCGAGCGCCACTGGGCGACGCAACTCGGCGATGCCGGGCAGGGCGTGCAGGACGTCGTCGCGTTTGCCGACCAGGCCTGCGCACCCGGCGACACGCCGTCGGCCGCGCTGTCGCTGCGCATCGCCCAGGCGCTGCGCATGCGCGTCGAGCGCGGCGACCTCGTCAACGACTACGTGCTGCGCCAGGTGCTCGGCACCGCCGCCGCGCTGCTGCACCTCGATGCACTGGCGCTGCTGGCCGACCTGCCGCGCGCGGCCGAGGAAAGCCCCGGCCTCGCCAACGCACTGGCCGACACCGCGCGCATCGTGCGCGCGCGCCGGCTGGTCGCCACGCTTCCTTCTTCCTCTTCTTCCTCACTTTCAACCTCTTCCCAAGGCCGTCCATGAGCAATGTCCTGCGCCAGCATGCCGAACAGCAATTCGCCGAAGAACTCGAAGCGCTCCAGAAGGTCGACGACCGCCAGCGCCCGGCCAACTGGAAGCTCTCGCCCTGGGCCGTGCTCACCTACCTGATGGGCGGCAAGCTGGCCAACGGCTTCGAGATCAGTCCCAAGTACATCGGCAATTCGCGCCTGATGGAAATCGCCGTGTCCACGCTTGCCACCGACCGCGCGCTGCTGCTGTACGGCGTGCCGGGCACCGCCAAGTCATGGGTGTCGGAGCATCTGGCCGCCGCCGTGAGCGGCGACTCGACCATGCTGATCCAGGGCACCGCCGGCACCAGCGAAGAGCAGCTGCGCTACGGCTGGAACTACGCCGAGCTGCTGGCCCATGGCCCGTCGGAAAAGGCGCTGGTGCCGAGCCCGCTGGTGCACGCCATGCGCCTGGGCAAGATCGCGCGCGTCGAAGAACTCACGCGCATCCCGGCCGACGTGCAAGATTCGCTGATCACCGTGCTGTCGGAAAAGACGCTGCCCGTGCCCGAGCTCGGCACCGAGGTGCAGGCCACGCGCGGCTTCTCGGTGATTGCCACCGCCAACAACCGCGACAAGGGCGTGAACGAACTGTCGAGCGCACTCAAGCGCCGCTTCAACACCGTGGTGCTGCCGGTGCCGTCGAGCGAGGCCGAGGAAGTGCAGATCGTCGTCAAGCGCGTCGGCGAGCTGGGCCGCGCGCTCGCGCTGCCGGCCGAGCCGCCCGCGCTGCAGGAAGTGCGCCGCGTGGTGCAGATCTTCCGCGAGCTGCGCAACGGCCAGACCGAAGACGGCAAGACGCGCATCAAGTCACCCACCTCCACGCTCTCGACCGCCGAGGCCATCTCGGTCATCAACAGCGGCATGGCGCTGGCCGGCCATTTCGGCGATGGCGTGCTGCGCTCGGCCGACGTGGCCTCGGGCCTGATCGGCGCGGTCATCAAGGACCCGGTGCAGGACCAGGTGGTGTGGAAGGAATACCTGGAGACCGTGGTGAAGGAACGGGCCGACTGGAAGGACCTGTACCGCGCCTGCCGAGAACAACTCTGACGCGAGCCGGCGCATGAGCACGAGCGCGGCGCCTTCGCCGCTGCACTACTTCGGCATCCGCC
Organism: Variovorax boronicumulans; assembly: GCF_009811375.1. Lineage (NCBI taxonomy): Bacteria > Pseudomonadati > Pseudomonadota > Betaproteobacteria > Burkholderiales > Comamonadaceae > Variovorax > Variovorax boronicumulans. Next base: position 67,247 of record NZ_BKDH01000006.1, on the reverse strand, counting down.
ACCACGGCCCCGGCTGTGCGCGCAGCCTGCTGCGCGCCTTCGAGTCGCTGCAGCCCGACTGCATCCTCGTCGAGGGCCCGCCCGAGGCCGAGCCGCTGCTGTCCTTTCTCGCACATGCCGATCTGCAACCGCCGGTGGCGGTGCTGATCCACGCGAGCGAGGACACCGGCCTGGCCGCTTTCTATCCCTTCGCCACCTTCTCGCCCGAATGGCAGGCGCTGCAGTGGGGTGCTGCGCGCGGCGTGCCCACGCGCTTCATCGACCTGCCGCAGGCGCACCGCATGGCCATCGAGCAGGCCGCGCGTGTGGCCGACGAGGCCAAGGCGCAAGCGCCTGAAGAAACGCCACTCGACGATGACGAGACCGACACGGTGCCCGTCGCCGAAACCGTTGATGCGCCCGAGGAAGAACAGGCCGCCAACACGCTGCCCGACGACCCCTTCGACTGGCTCGCCCATGCCGCCGGCTATGCCGACGGCGAGAGCTGGTGGAACCACATGGTCGAGGAACGCGGCGACGGCGAAGACCTGTTCGGCGCCATCGCCGAGGCCATGACGGCCGTGCGCGCCGAAACGCCCGAAGACCGGCGCGGCGTGCGCGCGATGGAACGCGAGCAGCGGCGCGAAGCCTTCATGCGGCAATCGATCCGCGAGGCCGTCAAGGCCGGTCACCAGCGCATCGCCGTCGTGTGCGGTGCGTGGCACGTGCCCGCGCTGCAGGGCGCGGCCACCGCCAAGGCCGATGCGGCGCTGCTCAAGGGCCTGCCCAAGCTCAAGGTGCTCGCGACCTGGGTGCCGTGGACGTACCGGCACCTCACGAGCGCCAGCGGCTACGGCGCCGGCATCGATTCGCCGGGCTGGTACGAGCACCTGTGGCAGCAGGGGCACGAGGTGGCGGGGCGCAGCACCGGCTGGCTCGCCCGCGTCGCGCGGCTGCTGCGCGAGCACGACCTCGACTGCTCCTCCGCCCACCTCATCGAAGCCACGCGCCTGGCCGACACGCTGGCCGCGCTGCGCGAGCGCCCCGCGCCCGGCCTGCCCGAACTCGACGAGGCCGTGCGCAGCGTGATCTGCATGGGCGAGCAGGCGCCGCTCACGCTCATCCGCGAGCGCCTCACGGTCGGCGACCGCATGGGCCAGGTGCCGGCCGACGTGCCCACCGTGCCGCTGCAGCGCGACCTCGAACAGGCGCAGAAGAGCCTGCGCCTCAAGCCCGAGGCCACCGCGAAGACGCTCGACCTCGACCTGCGCCAGCCCAACGACCTGGCGCGCAGCCACCTGCTGCACCGCCTGCGCCTGCTCGACCTGCCGTGGGGCGAGGTCACCGCCGGCCAGCGCGCGAGCCGCGGCACCTTCCACGAGGTGTGGCAGCTGCAGTGGCAGCCCGAGTTCGCGCTGCGCGTCATCGAGGCCAGCCGCTTCGGTTCCACGGTGGCGCATGCCGCCAGCGCGCGCGTGATGGAAGGGCTCGCGGCCGAGACCTCGCTCACCGCACTGGCCGAGCAGGTCGACACCGTGCTGCTGGCCGACCTGCCCGTGGCCGTGCAGGCCGTGACCCGCGCGCTCGAAGACCGCGCCGCGCTCACCGGCGACGCCGTGCAGCTCATCGGCGCCGTGCCGCCGCTGGCCAACGTGTTCCGCTACGGCAGCGTGCGCCAGACCGACAGCGCGCTGCTCTCGCACGTGCTCGACAGCCTCATCGTGCGCGGCGCCATCGGCCTGCCGATCGCCTGCGGCGCGCTCGACGCCGAAGCCGCCGAGTCGCTGCGCACCCGTCTCATCGGCGCGCACGACGCGGTGCGCCTGCGCGACGGCGAAGAAACGACCACCGCCTGGCGCAACGCGCTGCGCGCCATCGCCTTCGGCGAAACCGGCGCGCCGCTGCTGCGCGGCGTGAGCTGCCGGCTGCTGCTCGACGATGCGCAGATCGACAGCGACGGCGCCTCGCAGCAACTGGCGCGCAACCTCTCGGCCGGCGCGCCGCCCACCGATGCGGCGGCCTGGCTCGAAGGCTTTCTCAACCGCAACGCGATGGTGCTGCTGCACGACGATGCCGTGTGGTCGCTGGTCGACGGCTGGCTCGCGGGGCTCGGCGAAGAGCACTTCGTGCAGGTGCTGCCGCTGGTGCGGCGCAGCTTCGCGGACTTCTCGGGCGCCGACCGGCGCGCGCTCGGCGAGCGCGCCAAGCGCGGCGACGTCGGCGGCACCTTGCCGTCTGCCGTGGCCGCCACCGACTGGGACGAATCACGCGCGGTGCTCGCGCTGCCGCTGCTGCGGGAACTGCTGGGAGTGAAGGCATGAGCGCGAATCCAACACCCATCGACGAAGAAGAAACCCTGCCGCCCACCGACCGCCTGCAGCGCTGGCGCCTCGTGCTCGGCAGCGAAGCCAATGCGAGCTGCGGCGCCATCGAAGGCCGCGTGCGCGAGATCGACCAGGCGCTGGCCGCGCTCTACGAGGCTGACGGCCGGCGCGGCCTGGGCCAGGGCGGGCAGCGCGGCGGCCGGGGCGATTCGGCGCCCAGCGTGGCGCGCTGGCTCGGCGACATCCGCAAGTACTTTCCGAGCCAGGTGGTGCAGGTCATGCAGCGCGACGCGATGGAGCGCCTGAACCTGCGCCAGATGCTGCTGCAGCCCGAGATGTTGGAGAACGCGCAGCCCGACGTGCACCTGGTGGCCAACCTCGTGGCGCTCGCGAGCGTGATCCCGGCCGGCACCAAGGACACGGCGCGCGCCGTGGTGCGCAAGGTGGTCGACGAGCTCATGAAGAAGCTCGAGGAGCCGATGCGCAGCGCCGTGAGCGGCGCGCTCAACCGCAGCCAGCGCAACCGCCGTCCGCGCCATTCGGAGATCGACTGGCACCGCACCATCCGCGCCAACCTGCGCCACTGGCAGCCCGAGTACCGCACCGTGGTGCCGCAGACGCTGGTGGGCTACGGGCGCAAGGCGCGCCAGCCGCAGCGCGAAGTGATCCTGTGCATCGACCAGAGCGGATCGATGGCCGCGTCGGTCGTCTACTCGAGCATCTTCGGCGCGGTGATGGCGAGCCTGCCGGCGGTGTCGACCAAGCTCGTGGTGTTCGACACCGCCGTGGTCGACATGACCGAGCAGCTGCAGGACCCGGTCGACCTGCTGTTCGGCGTGCAGCTGGGCGGCGGCACCGACATCAACGGCGCCGTGGGCTACTGCCAGACGCTGGTGCGCGAGCCGCGCAACACCATCCTGATCCTGATCTCCGACCTGTACGAAGGCGGCGTGGAAGACGGCCTGCTGCGCCGCGCCCACCAGCTGGTGGAGGCCGGCGTGCAGTTCATCGCGCTGCTGGCGCTCAGCGACGAGGGCGCGCCCTCGTACGACCGCGACCTGGCCGCCAAGCTCGCGGCGCTGGGCGTGCCCTCGTTCGCCTGCACGCCCGATGCGTTCCCGGGCCTCATGGCCGCGGCCATCAAGCGCGAGGACGTGTCGACCTGGGCCGCGGGGCAGGGCCTGAAGACCAGCCGGGCCGCCCCGTGACGCCGCGCCGCCTGCCCGACCTGAAGCGACGGCGGCTGGCCGCGCTGCTGGGTCTGGTGGCGGGCACGGCCTGGGCGCAGCAGCCCGACGACACCGCGCGCCCGATCCGCTGGATCGTGCCGTTCCCGACGGGCGCGATCGCCGACGTCGTCGCGCGCGCCATCGGCGCCCAGCTCACCATCGACACCGGCCAGCCGGTGCAGATCGAGAACCGCCCCGGCGGCAACACCGCGCTCGCCGCCCTCGAGGCGGCCCGCGCGCCGGCCGACGGCCACACCGTGCTGTCGGCCGACAACGGCATGTGGGTGTTCAACCCGGCGCTGTACCGCAATCTGAGCTACAGCCCGTCGCGCGATTTCACGCCCGTCACGCAGCTGGTGCGGCTGCCGATGGTGCTGCTGGTGGGCCCGGCCAGCGGCGTGCGCGATGCGCGTGCCTTCATCGAGGACGCGCGCGCCTTTCCGGGCTGCTTCAGTTTTGCGTCGGCCGGCAACGGCAGCGCGCAGCACCTCGCGATGGAATTGCTCGCGCGCGAGGCCGGGCTGGAGATGGTGCACGTGCCGTACCGCAGCGCCGGGCCGGCGCTGGTCGAGGTGGCGGGCGGCCAGTTGCCGTTCGCGATGGGCGAGCTCGCCACGGCGCGCCGCTTCATCCAGGGCGGCCGGCTGCGCGTGCTTGCGGTGGCGAACCCCGCGCGCCTGGCGCAATGGCCGGGCGTGCCGACCTTCGCGGAACTGGGCCTGCCGAAGGTCGAGGCCGCGATCTTCCACGGCCTCGTGGCACCGGCCGGCACGCCGCCCGAGGTGGTGGCGCGGCTGCAGCGCGCGGTGGCCAGCGCTTTGCACAACCCGGTGGTGCAGCGCCGCCTGGCCGAGGCCGGCGTCGAGCCGGTGGGCGGCACGCCGGCCGAGTTCGAGACGCTGCTGGCGCGCGAGTCGGCGCGCTGGCATCCGCTGATCCGCGCGCTCAAACTCTCGCTGGATTGAACAGGTCAGCGCGCTGCGCTGTCGTCGCTCGGCAGGAAGGAATCGCCCGGCGTCAGCGGCGCATGGCGGTAGCTGGCCGGCGTGCGGCTGAGCTTCACGGGCGCGCCGATGCCGCGGTAGCCGCCTTCCATCTCCACCACCATCTCGCGGTGCAGCGTGTGCGGGTGCTGCAGCGCGGCCGCCACCGGCAGCACCGGCGCGGCGGGCACGCCGGCGGCCATCAGCTGGTCGACCAGCGTGCGGCCGTCGAAGGCGGCGAGCGCGGCTTCGAGCTGCTGCTTGAGACCGTCGCGGTTCACCGAGCGCGCGCCGGCGGTGCGGTACAGCGGGTCGTCGGCCAGCGCGGGCAGGCCGATGCAGCGGCAGAAGCTCGCGAACTGGCGGTCGTTGCCCACGGCCACGAAGATCGGGTCGGTGCCCGTGGCCAGTGCGTCGTAGGGGTAGATGTTGGGGTGCGCGTTGCCCGTGCGGCGCGGCGCCGTGCCGTCCATGAACCAGTTGGCCGCGTGCGGGTGCAGCAGCGACAGGCCGCTGTCGTACAGCGCCGCCTCCACGAACTGGCCGCGTCCGCTGCGGTGGCGCTCTTGCAGCGCGAGCAGCACGCCGATCACCGCATTGAGCCCCGTCACCATGTCGACCACCGGCAGGCCCACGCGCAGCGGGCCGCCGTCGGCCTCGCCGTTGATGCTCATGATGCCGGTCATGGCCTGCACGGCGGCGTCGTAGCCCGGCAGCGCGCCCAGCGGGCCGTCGGCGCCGAAGCCCGACACGCGGCACCACACGAGGCGCGGAAAGCGCTGCGACAGCGTCTCGTAGCCGATGCCCCAGCGCTCCATCGTGCCGGTCTTGAAGTTCTCGATCAGCACGTCGGCCTCGGCCACGAGCGCCAGCAGCGCCTCGCGGCCTTCCTCGGTCGAGAAGTCCAGGTGCTGCACGCGCTTGTTGCGGTTCAGGCCGTGGTAGTACGAGGCCACGCCTTCCTTGAAGGGCGGGCCCCAGGTGCGCGTGTCGTCGCCCTGCGGCGGCTCCACCTTGAGCACGTCGGCGCCGTGGTCGCCGAGGATCTGGCCGCAGTAGGGGCCGCCGAGGATGCGCGAGATGTCGAGCACGCGGATGCCCGCGAGGGCGCCGGTCGAAGAAGGGGCGGTGGTCATGGGATGGACTCGGAAGAAGAGGGAGCGGTGCGCGGCACCAGCTTGAAGGTGCCGGTGGCCAGCGCGAGCAGCTCGCCGTCGGCGTTGCGCGCCTCGCCGCGCGCGAAGCACATCGCACGGCCGCGCCGCTCGCACACGGCGGTGGCGATCACGTCGCCGGCGCAGGGCGCGGTGTAGTGCACCGTGATGTCGACGGTGACCACGCCGAAGGCCGTGGGCGCATGCGAGCGCACGGCGCTGGAGAGCGCGCAATCGAACAGCACGGCGATCGCGCCGCCGTGCACGTCGCCGCGGCTGTTGGTGTGGTCGGCGCTGTAGGGCATGCGCACGCGCGCGCGCTCGTCGCCAATGGCCTCGCCGCGCAGCGCGAAGGCGCGTGCCATCGGCATGGGCAGGCCGAACAGCACGCCGGCCGGCTCGTCGATGAAAGCGGGGTCCTGCATGCGGCGCACCTTGTGGTCAGTCAAGCAGGCCGCGCTGGCGCAGGCGCGCCACGCGCTCCTTCTCGCGCGCGGTGGTGGCCAGCGCGTAGCGGCGGTACTGCTCGGGGTCCATCGCGTTGGCCTGCTGGTTCAGCTGCTCCAGCACACGCAGGCCGGCGGGCGATGCCAGCGCCTTGCGGAAGGCGTCGTGCACGGTCTTCACGCGCGCCGGGTCCATGCCGGCGGGGCCGGCAATGCCGTAGGGCGAATCGATGACCGCGTCCACGCCCTGCTCGCGCAGCGTGGACACCTGCGGGTAGCGCTTGACGCGCTGCGGCGTGAGCATCACGAGGTAGCGCATCTTGCCGGCATCGATGTGCGGCACGGCCACGCCCGAGAGCGGCGCGGCGTCGATGTGGCCGCCGAGGATGGCGTTGGTCACTTCGGCGTCGCCCTTGAAGGGCACCATGTTGAGCTGGACCTTCGCCATCTCGGCGGCCTCGTCCATCACGATGCGCGGCGTGCCGACTGCACCGGTGGCGCCCACGTTGAGCTTGCCGGGGCGGCGCGCGGCATCGGCCGCGAAGTCCTGCCAGGTCTTCCACGGTGCGTCGGCCTTCACCGCGAGGCCGAAGGTGTAGTCGGACAGCATCACCACGTACGAGAAGCTGCGCGCGGGGTCGAAGGCCACCTTGTTGATGAAGGGCTCGCGGTACACCGAGGCCGGCAGCACGGCCAGCGTGTAGCCGTCGGGCGCGGCGCGCACCAGCGCGGCGGCGCCGTTGGTGCCGCTCGCGCCGGGGCGGTTGTCCAGCACCACGGGCTGGCCGAGGGCCTTGCCGGCCTCTTCTGCCACGGCGCGCAGGTGCTGGTCGGTGGGTCCGCCCGCGGCGTACGGAACGATCAGCGTGACGGGGCGTTGCGGGTAGGTCTCTGCGGTGGCGGTGCCGGCTGCGGCGAACAGCGCGGCCACGGCGATCAGGCGTGACAGCCGTTGCGTTTTCATCTTCTTGTCTCCTTGTTTTTCTTGTGCGTCGTGGCGGTCAGTCGAGCTGCGCGCCGGACTTCTTCACCACGTCCTTCCACTTGGCCGTTTCGCTGCCGATGAACTGCGCGAGCTTCTGCGGCGAGGTGTCCGCCGTGGCTTCCAGGCCCTGCGCGGCGAACATCTGCTTGACCTTCGGCGAGTTGAGCACCTCGGCGAACGCGTGATTGAGTTTGGTCACGCGGTCGGCCGGCGTGCCGGCCGGCGCGACGATGCCGAAGAACACGCTCACGTCGTAGGGCTTGTGCAGCTGCTCGGTGAGGGTGGGCACCTCGGGCAGCGCCTGCGAACGGGCCGAGGTGGCCACGCCGAGTGCGCGCAGCTTGCCGGCCTTGACGTAGGGCAGCGCGGTGAGGATGTCGGTGAAGGTCATGCTGACCTGGTTGCCCAGCAGGTCGTTGAGCGCCGGACCCGTGCCCTTGTAGGGCACGTGCAGCAGGTCGGTGCCGGCCACCGAGTTGAACAGCACGCCCGCCAGGTGCGACGACGCGCCGTTGCCCGACGAGGCGTAGCTGAGCTTGCCCGGGTTGGCCTTGGCGTAGGCGACCAGCTCGGCCACGTTCTTCACCGGCAGCGCCGGATTCACCACCAGGATGTTCGGCAGGTAGCCGACCTGGATCACGGGCGCGAAGCTCTTCGTCGGGTCGTAGCTGATCTTGCGGTACAGGCTCACGTTGATGGCCAGCGGGCCCGAGGTGCCGAACAGCAGCGTGTGGCCGTCGGCCTCGGCGCGTGCCACGTAGTCGGCACCGATGTTGCCGCCCGCGCCCGCGCGGTTCTCCACGATCATGGGCTGGCCGAGCTTGTCGCGCAGCTCGGCGGCCAGCGTGCGTGCCATCGCGTCGGTCGGGCCGCCGGGCGGGAAGGGCACGACCAGCGTCATGGGCTTGGTCGGGAAGGCGCCGGGCTGGGCCTGCGCGGTGGGCGTGGCCGCCAGCAGCAGTGCGGCGCAGGCGGTGCCGAGGATGAGGCTGAGTCGTTGTCGCATGGGGTCTTGTCTCCGTTGTTCTCGAAAAGGGGGCTCAGGCGGCCGTGCGCACGAGCGCGGCGTGCCAGTCGGCGGGCAGCGCATCGGGTGCCAGCGGGTCGCGCGGCAGCACGCGGTGCAGCAGCACCAGCTGGGCCCAGCGCAGGCGCGCGGCGGAGCCGCCGGCCGAGGCCTCCCAGGCCATCGCGGCGGCGCTGGTGCAGTGGTACAGCGCCGAGGCGGCCTGGCGCGCGAGCACGTCGCCGCCTTCGCGGGCGGCGGTCTCGGCCAGGGCGCAGGCGCGCGCCATGGTGTCGCGCAGCGCGGCGGCGAAGGCCGGCGTGAGCGTGGTGGCGTCGCCGATCAGTTTGTCGACGTGCGCGCGCAGCACGGGCAGCGAGCCTTCGCGCTTCACGGCGCGGATCACGTCGAGTGCCACGATGTTGCTGGTGCCTTCCCAGATCGAACCCAGGTGCGCATCGCGCACGAGGCGCGGATCGCTCCATTCTTCGATGTAGCCGCAGCCGCCGCGCACTTCCATCGCGTCGCCCGTGACCTGGCGCGCGTCGCGGCAGGCGCGGAACTTGATGAGCGGCGTGAGGATGCGCAACAGCGCATACGCATCGGGCTCGCCGGCGTCGGAGCGCGCGAGTGCCTGCGCGGTCTGGCAGACCATGGTGCGGGCCTGTTCGGACGGCACGCGCAGCTTGTCGAGCTGGCGCTGCATCAGCGGCATCTGCTCGAGCGCGCGGCCGAAGGCGCGGCGCTCGGAGGCGATGTACTCGGCCTCGGCCACCGCGCGGCGCATCAGGCCGGCGGAACGCACGCCGTTGGACAGGCGCGAGTTGTTGACCATGTCGGCCATCTGCTGGAAGCCGCGGCCTTCCTCGCCCACGAGGTAGGCCACGGCGCCTTCGAGGCGGATCTCGCCGCTGGCCATCGAGCGCGTGCCCAGCTTGTCCTTGAGGCGGATGATGCGGTAGTGGTTGAGGCTGCCGTCGTCGAGCTCGCGCGGCAGCAGGAACAGCGACACGCCCTTCATGCCCGCGGGCGCGTCGTCGGCGCGCGCCAGCACCATCGCAAAGCCGGCGTCGGGGTTGGAGCAGAACCACTTGTCGCCGGCCAGGCGCCAGCTGCCGTCGGCCTGGCGCTGCGCGGTGGTGGCGGTGGCGGCGATGTCGGAGCCGGCGGCCTGCTCGGTCATGAACATCGCGCCCTGCGCGAGCTCGTCGAAGTCCAGCGAGGTCAGGCGCGGCAGGTACTTGGCGACCAGCTCGGGCGCGCCGAACTTCTTCAGCGTGCGCGTGAGCGAGTCGGTCATCGAGACCGGGCAGCACAGGCCGAACTCGGCCTGCACGAACAGGTAGGTCAGCACGTACTTGACCAGCGGCGGCATCTTGCCGGCCCAGCCCAACGTCTCGTCGCGGTGCGAGATGGCGGCCAGGCCGAACTCGCTGAGCGCCAGGCGCTCCATCTCGACATAGGCCGGGTGCTTGATGACCTTCTGCTCGTCGATGCCGGTGCGCGTGCGCTGCTTCAGCGTGGGCGGGTTGCGGTCGGCGGTGCCGGCCAGGTCGTCCAGCAAGCCGCCCGCCAGGCCGCCCAGGCGCTCGAAGTGCGGGCGCATGTGCGTGCGCAGGGCCTCGGGCAGGTACAGCGCGAGCAGCATGTGCAGCTCGGTGTCGGTGGTGAAGAGGTTCTGGCCGTGGCGATCGGGGATCGGGTGCGCGGCGGCTGTGGCAGCGGAAGCAGCGGGTGTGGGCATGCGGGCGTCTCCTGGTTCGCCGCATTGTTGAGTTGGCAATGATCCGTGTCTAATATTGATTTGGTCTTGTACGATTTGATTTGACTATTCATGGAACTGCGGCACCTGCGCTACTTCTCCGTGCTCGCCGAAGAGCTGCACTTCGGGCGTGCCGCGCGGCGGCTGGCGATTTCGCAGCCGCCGCTGTCGGTGGCGATCCGCCAGCTCGAAGACTCGGTGGGCGCGCGCCTGTTCGAGCGCAACAGCAAGGAAGTGCGGCTCACGCCCGCGGGCGAGGCGCTGCGCGTGTCGGCGCGGCGCGTGCTGCTGCAGGCCGAGGAGGCCGCGCTGGAGGCGCGCGACGTGGCCACCGGCTCGGCGGGCCGGCTGCGCATCGGCTTCGTGGGCGCCATGCTCTACCGCGGCCTGCCGCCCGCGCTGCGCGCGTTCCAGGCGCGGCATCCGGCGGTGCGCATCACGCTCAGCGAACTCAACTCCGGCGTGCAGATCGCCGAGCTGCTGCACGACCGGCTCGACCTGGGCTTTGTCCACACCAGCCGCATGCCGGCCGAGCTGCGGCACCGGCTGCTGCTGTCGGAGCCCTTCGTGGCCTGCCTGCCCGCGGGCCATGCGCTGGCGCGCAAGCGCGTGCTGGCGCCGGCCGACCTGCGCGATCAGCCCTTCGTGCTGTTCTCGCGCGAAGCCTCACCCGACTACCACGAGCGCATCCTGTCGATCTGCGCCGACGCGGGCTTCCTGCCCGAGGTGCGCCACGAGGTGCGGCACTGGCTGGCCGTGGTGTCGCTGGTGTCGCAGGGCATGGGCGTGGCGCTGGTGCCGCAGGCGATGCGGCACTCGGCGCTGCGCGGCGCGGTGTTCCGCCCGCTCGACCGCGCAGTGGCGCAGTCGGAGGCCTACGGCGTGTGGCGCACCGGGCCGGTCAATGTGCTGGTCGAGCGGCTGCTCGAAGGCGTGGCGCAGAGTCTGGCCGCGAACGCCGCTCAGTGATCACGCGTAGAGCGGCTCTTCGGCCATCTGCTCGCACTGGTCTTCCAGCACGAGGATCTGGCCCTTCCAGTAGTCGCTGGAGCCGAACCACGGGAAGTTGATCGGGAAGATCGGGTCTTCCCAGCGGCGCGCCAGCCAGGCGCTGTAGTGGATGAGCCGCAGCGTGCGCAGCGGCTCGATGAGCGCCAGCTCGCGGCGGTCGAATTCGCGGAACTGCTCGTAGCCGTCGAGCAGGCCCGACAGCTGCGCCGTGCGCTGCGCGCGGTCGCCCGACAGCAGCATCCACAGGTCTTGCACCGCGAAGCCCGTGCGCGCGTCGTCCAGGTCGACGAAGTGCGGGCCGCCGCCGGGGCGGTCGGTGGGCGTCCACAGGATGTTGCCGGGGTGCACGTCGCCGTGCAGGCGCAGCTTGCGGGGCTTGAAGTCGGAGGCCGGCGGCTGCAGCGCCAGGGCGGTGGCGCGGACCATGTCCAGCGCCTCGTTGCAGATCTTTTCCCAGTCGCGCTGCATGTCGAGCGGGATCTTGTCGTTCTCCAGCAGCCAGTCGCGCGAGTCCAGCCCGAAGGTCTGCAGGTCGAGCGCGGGGCGGGCTTCGAAGGGCTTGGCGCTGCCCACCGTGTGGATGCGCGCCAGGAAGCGGCCCACCCATTCAAGCACCTCGAAGTTGTCCAGCTCGGGCGCACGGCCGCCGCGGTAGGGGCTCACGCTGAAGGCAAAGCCCGCGTGGTGGTGCAGCGTCTTGCCGTCGAAGGCCAGCGGCGGCACGGCTGGCACCTCGCCGGCGGCCAGTTCGAGCGAGAAGGCGTGCTCTTCGAGGATCTCGGCCTCGCTCCAGCGGCCGGGGCGGTAGAACTTGAGCACCACCGCGGGATGGGGATTCGGGTCTTCCAGGTAGACCTGGTAGACCCGGTTTTCATAGGAGTTCAGGCCGGTGAGGCGGCCGTCGCCGTGCAGGCCGAGTGTCGCGAGCGCGTCGAGCACCACGTCAGGCGTGAGGCTCTCGTAAGGATGGGTGTTCGCGGGCGCGACAGAAGAAGGGGTCATGCGGCGATTGTCGCCACATGGGCCCCGTGCGGGTCAGCGAGCGCCCGCTTGTTTGTAAAGCGAAAGGATATGGCCGGTGCGCGGGTCGCCCTTGCCCGCCAGCACCTGCGCGTAGGCGGCCTGCACCGCCTCGCCGCCGTGGTGGTGCTCGGTGTGCAGCCAGGGGTTGCTGGCGTCGGTCACCGTGGCCAGGAAGCGGTGCCAGGCGGCCACCATGCGCCGGCCGAACTCGTCGGCGCCCCATTCGGTGGTGCGCTTCTTGATCTGCGCCGGCGCGAAGAACAGCGTGGCGCGCGGGCCGGTCAGGCTCTTGCCCGCGCCCTTGGCGGCGAGCTGCTCCACGTGCGTGCCGCCGATCGAGCTGCTGTACTTGAGGTTGGTGAAGCGCTCGTGGATCGCGGTGCGCAGCTCGCCGTTGCCGGCGAAGTCGATGTACACGCACGGCGTGTCGGCGGCGATGGTGTCGAGCGCGTCGTAGGTCACCACGCGGTCGTAGCAGCCCAGGCTCTGGCAGAAGGCCACGTTGGCGGGCGAGGTGAGGCCGACCACCTCGATGCCGTCGCGCTGGTGCAGCTGGAAGGCCGTGCCGTAGGCCGTCTTGCTCGAGGCGCTCGACAGCAGCATGGTGGTGGCGCCGAAGAAGTCGTTGTCGGCCATGAAGTCGTCGATGAGCCACGAGGTGATGAACAGCGGGCGCAGCAGCGCCTGCAGGTCTTCGGTGTCGGTGGTGTACAGCGGATCGGCGTTGCAGCGGAAGTACTGGTTGTAGACCGCGGGCAGCTCGGCGCGGTGCGCCGCCGCGTCGGTGAAGCGCGAGGGCGAGAGCCGGTCGGGGCTGAGCACTGCGCTCGTGGACATCGGCCAGTAGCCGTAGATCCGTTCGCCCACGGCCACGCCCGGGTGCTGCGACTGCACCACGCTGGCAAAGCCCCACACCGGGATGCTGCCCCAGCCTTCTTCCTCGGAGGGAAAGAACTGCCAGTAGCTCATCGCATCGCCGAAGGCGGCGTAGGTGATGTTGTTGGAGGTGAGCGCAAAGCTGTCGATGCGCACGCGCACCTGGCCGTCGGCCAGTGGCCGTTCGGTGGTGTCGGTGTGCAGGCGCGCGGTGGCCAGCTGGTCTTTGCGGATCAGGAGGTGGGTGGTGCTCATGGGGTCGATCTCCACGGGTGTGTGTTGAAGACGGGTGGGCGGGACGGGCGAGACGTGCGGCCACATTAGCCAAGCTTGGTGAAAGGCGCTATCTCGGCGTGCGTTTCGGCGTCACCCGTGAGACAGACATAAAAAAAGCGCCCGGGCTTGGGGCCGGGGCGCTTTGTTTCACGAAACCGTCAGAGCGGAATCAGACGATGGTCAGTTCCACGTCGATGTTGCCGCGGGTGGCGTTCGAGTACGGGCAGACCTGGTGGGCGGTGTCGACCAGCAGCTTCTTCTGTGCGTCGTCCAGGCCGGGCAGCGAGATCGCCAGTTGCACCGAGATGCCGTAGGCCGCGCCGCCGTTCGTCGGGCCGAGGGAGACCTTCGAGTCGATGGCGACTTCTTCCGGCACCTTGACGCTGATCTTCGGGCCGACGGCCTTCATGGCGCCGATGAAGCAGGCGGCGTAGCCGACCGCGAACAGCTGTTCGGGGTTGGTGCCGGGCTTGCCCGAGCCGGGCGAGCTCAGCTTGACGTCGATGGCGCCGTCGCTGGACTTGCCGGCGCCGTCACGGCCGCCGACGGTGTGGGCTTCTGCGGTGTAGAGAACTTTGTCGAGCTTGGTGGTCATGGTGATTTCCTTTGGGCTTGGGGGTGGTGAAAGGGCTTCCTGGGGAGGCCGGGGGAACTAACTCTGGCTGATTTGTGTGTCAGGCGGCTTTGCGGATGCGGTCGCGCAGGGTCTGGATCTGCTGCGTGAGGGCGATCAGCTCGGGGACGGAGCATTCGGCGGCGGCCATGAGGCACTCGGGGACGTTGGCGGCACGGGACTTGAGCTTGCGGCCCGCGGCGGTGAGCGTGATGTGGACGCGGCGCTCGTCTGCGACGTCGCGGACTCGGGCTACGTAGCCGTTGGCTTCGAGGCGCTTGAGGAGCGGGGTGAGGGTGCCGGAATCTAGTGAGAGGCGCTCGCCGAGGGCGGAGACGGTGGGGCCGTCTTGCTCCCAGAGGGCGAGCATCACCAAGTATTGAGGGTAGGTGAGCTGGAGCTTTTCTAGCAGCGGCTTGTAGAGGCGGGTCATTGCCAAGGAGGCGGAGTAGACGGCGAAGCAGAGCTGGTTGTCTAGCTTGAGCAGGTCGTCTGTGTTGGGTTTCGTTGGCATGGGTTGAATTGTAGTTCGCAATTGAATTGTGTGCAATGTAGTTGTTTTGGATTGGTTTTGGGGGTTGCTTTCCGGGGCCGGGACTCGCCCCGGCAGGCGACCTACTTTTCTTTGCTTCGCCAAAGAAAAGTAGGCAAAAGAAAGGCGACCCCACTGTCTGCGACCCCTTCGCTTCGCTACGGGGCAACCTGCGGTGCTCGCGTTTCGCGGGGTCTCGCAGAACTCGCTTCGCTCAAACAGCTGCGAGCCCTGATCCGCGAAACGCTGCGCTCCTCGGCGCAGCCAGAGGGGAGGGGAAATCTCGGGCCGTCGCTTCGCTCGGCCCGGGAACCTCCAACAGCCGGATGCAACGACTGTGCTCGCACTCATGCTGGCGCTGGTGCTCGCAGGCACATCTGCATCTGCATGAGCACACACGCCAGCGGCTCACGCAACGACCAACGCTACGACCAATCCCCGCCGCAGCAGGCGCGAAGCGCCTGCTGCGGCCCACTGGCCGAGCGAAGCGATGGCCCGCTGGTATCCAAATCCCTTCTGTATGCGCCGAGGAGCGCAGCGTTTCGCGGATCAGGGCTCGCCCTTGTTTGAGCGAAGCGAGTTTGGGCGAGACCCCGCGGAACGTGAGCACCGCAGGTTGCCCGTAGCGAAGCGGAGGGACGCAGACAGCAGGGTCGCCTTTCTTTTGCCTACGTTTCTTTGGCGAAGCAAAGAAAAGTAGGTCGGCCGCCGGGCCGAGACCCGGCCCCGGGAAGCAAACCAAGCCAACACCTCAACGAACTACCCCCGAAACCGTTTCCGAGTCAAAGCCAACGCAATCCAAAAAGCAACGACCGCATACAAAGCCAACACACCCGCATGCACCCACCACCCCTCAGGCCACCGATCCATAAACAGCGGCCGCACCAAAGCCACAGCATTCGTCAAAGGCAACCAGGCAGCCACAGAACGCACCACAGAAGGCAACTGCTCCAGCGGAAAAAACACCCCACTCAAAAACATCATCGGCGTCATGAACAACGTGAAGTAGTACGTAAAAAAGTCATACCCCTTAGCCAACGCATTGAAGATCAACGCCACAGAAGAAAACGTGATCCCACACCCGATCAACACCATCCAGGCCACGATCAACTTAGGGCTGTGACTGATCCCGAGCCCAAGCATCACAAACAAGATCGCAGTCACAGTAAAAATCGACTTGAACGCCGCCCACAACATCTCGGCAAGCACGATGTCATCCAGCCCCACCGGCGCATTCATGATCCCGTCCCACGTCTTCTGCACATGCATCCGAGAAAACGCCGAATACAGCGCCTCGAAGCTCGCCGCATTCATCGCACTCATGCAGATCGACCCACTCGCCAGGAACAGGATGTACGGCACCTGCGTGCCATCCACCGTCACCTGCCCGACGAGAGCGCCCATCCCGTAGCCAAACGCCACAAGCCAGATCAGCGGCTCCGCGATGTTCCCGATCAGGCTCGGCAAGGCAAGCTTGCGCCACACCAGCAGGTTGCGCAAAAACACCGGCCACCATCGCATCGACAGCTCGGGCGCGCGCCACACGGAGGGTGAAGGCGGTACAGGTGTCTCGGGAGAAACAGCAGCAGAAGAAGCAGTGGTTGTGTTCATAAAGAAGGCCTAGCCATCCTGGCGAATCTGCCGACCGGTGAGCTTGAGGAAAAGATCTTCCAGATTGGCCGGCCGATGAAAGGTGCGCAGCCCGCCGTGCTGCGTCAGCGCGTCAAGCAGACGCCGCGCATCCTGCGTATAGAAGAACACGGTCTCGCCACTCACCTCCACACGCGCAGCCAGCGCCTGCAGCTCGGCCGACCCGGCCAGCGACAGCGCCCCATTGCCATACACCTCGACCACATCGGGCTCCAGGTGCTCGGCGATCAGGTCACGCGGACGACCTTCGGCGATCTTGCGGCCATGGTCGAGCACCAGCAGCCGCGAACACAGGCGCTCGGCCTCGTCCATGAAGTGCGTGGTCAACAGGATCGACTTGCCCTGCTGCAACAGCACCTGCAACCGCTCCCACATCAGGTGCCGCGCCTGTGGATCAAGCCCGGTGGTGGGCTCGTCGAGCAACAGCAACTTGGGGTCGTTCACCAGCGCACGCGCCAGCGACAGGCGCCGGCGCATGCCGCCCGACAGCTCGCCGGGCTTGGCGTCGGCCTTGTGCGAGAGCGCTGCGAACTCCAGCAGCTGCGGCACGCGCGCACGCACATGCGCCTTGCTGAAGCCGAAGTAGCGGCCGTACACCACGAGGTTCTCGGCACAGCTGAAGTCGGGGTCGAGGGTGTCGAACTGCGACACCACGCCCAGCTGCGCCTTGATGGCCAGCGCGTCGCGCGGCATCTGCAGGCCCAGCGCGTCGATGCTGCCGCCGTCGGGCGCGGTGAGGCCCAGGCACATGCGGATGGTGGTGGTCTTGCCCGCGCCGTTCGGCCCGATCACGCCCAGGCACTCGCCGGGCGCGATCTCGAACGAGAGGTCGTCGACGACCGTGGTCTCGCCGTAGCGCTTGCGCAGCCCACGGACCTGGAACAACGGGGAAGAAGACGAAGAGGAAGGCGAGGAGGGGGTGGTGTGGGATGGCACGCGGCCATTCTGACGCAGCCGGCCGATTGGCGCAGCAGCTACATGCGCAAGCCGCTGAACTCGCTTTTCATCCAGTCGATGAAGGCCCGCGTGCGCGCCGGCAGCAGCCGCGCATTCGGGTAGATCACGCTCACGGGGCGGGGTGCGGGCTCGTAGTCTTCGAGCACCAACTGCAGCCGGCCCTGCGCCACGTGCGGCAGCACCTGGTAGGAGAAGAAGGTGCCGAAGCCCATGCCCGCGGCGCAGGCCTCGATGGCGGGCGCGAGGTGGTTGAACTCCAGGCGGTTGTCAGGCGTCACGTGCACGGTCTTGCCGCCGTCGCGGAACGCCCATTGCGACGGTGCATCGATGCGCCCGCGCACGCAGGGCGCACCCGCCAGGTCGCGCGGATGGCGCGGCACGCCGTGCTGCGCGAGGAAAGCGGGGCTGGCCGCCACCACGCGGCGGATGGTGCCCAGGGTCTGCGCCACCAGCGACGAGTCTTCGAGCGGGCTGATGCGAATGCCGACGTCGATGCCCTCTTCGAGCAGGTTCACGGTGCGGTCGTGCAGCCGCACGCTGCAGCGCACCTTCTCGTGGCGCTGCATGAAGCGCACGATGGCGGGCGCCACGTACATGTGGCCGAACAACACCGGCGCGGTGATGACCAGCTGCCCCGCGGGCTCGCGCGCCTCGGCCTTCAGCGCCTGGTCGGCGGCGTCGGCCGCGAGCAGCACTTCGCGCGCGCTCGGCAGGTAGTGGCGGCCTTCTTCGGTGAGCGACAGGCGCCGCGTGGTGCGATGGAACAGGCGCACGCCCAGGTGCGCCTCGAGCGCGGCGAGCGCGCGCACCACGGCGGGCAGCGAACTGCCGAGCGCCTCGGCGGCGCGGGTCAGGCTGCCCTGGTCGGCAATCTGCACGAAGGTCTGCATGGCTTTGAAGCGATCCATGGCGCGATTAAACCGAAAAACGCAGCAGTCAAATCCGGAAAAGGCTATTCATTCATTTGGTGGAAGAGAGAAGAATCGAGGCCATTCCCACCCGAAGGACTTTTCATGACCGAGAACACCACCACCGCCCGCCAGCCCGCCCGGCCCATCCAGCTCTTCGGCAGCGCCATCTCGGGCCACGTGCACCGCGTGCGCTTCTTCCTCTCGGTGCTGGGCCTGCCCTTCGAGATCGTCGAGCTCAACCTGCGCCAGCGCGAGCACCGCACGCCGGAGTTCCTGGCGCGCAACCCCTTCGGCCAGGTGCCGGTGATCGAGGACGGCGAGGTCACGCTGGCCGACTCCAACGCCATCCTCGTGTACCTCAACGAACGCTACGCCCCCGACCCGGCGCGCTGGATGCCGCGCGACCCGGTGGGCGCGGCGCGCGTGCAGCGCTGGTTCTCGGTGGCGGCCGGCCCGCTGGCCTACGGCCCGGCGGCGGCGCGCATCATGGTGCTGTTCGGCGTGGACGCCGACCGCACCGAGACCGTCAAGCGCTCGCACGCGCTGCTCGCGGTGATGGAGACATGTCTGTCCGAGCAGCCCTTCCTCGCGGGGCCGTCGGCCACGCTGGCCGACATCGCGAACTACGCCTATGTGGCCCATGCGCCCGAGGGCAGCGTGTCGCTCGACGCCTATCCGCAGCTGCGCGCCTGGCTGGCGCGCGTGGAAGCCTTGCCCGGGTTCGTGCCGATGGTGCGTTCGCCGGTGGGCCTGGCGGTGGCGTCATGATCGCCGCACCCTTCCACGCCGGCGAGCGCGCGCTGCAGTCGCTCGTGGGCTCGCGCGAGCAGATGGAGGCGATGGGCCCGCGCGTGATCCGCGACTACATGCCCGACCAGCACCGCGAGTTCTTCGCGCTGCTGCCGTTTCTCGTGGTCGGCAGCCTCGACGCCGACCTGCAGCCGTGGGCCAGCATGCTCGCCGCGCCGGCCGGCTTTGCGCACTCGCCCGACGCGACCCACCTGCGCATCGACGCGCTGCCGGGCGCCGGCGACCCGCTCACCGGCCAGCTCGCGCCCGGTGCGACGCTGGGGCTGCTGGGCATCCAGCCGCACACGCGGCGGCGCAACCGCATGAACGGCACGGTCGAGGCGCTCGACGCGGCGGGCTTCATGGTCGAGGTGCAGCAGAGCTTCGGCAACTGCCCGCGCTACATCCAGGCGCGCGAGCCGGTGTTCGCCGCGCCGCCGGCCAACGAGCCTGCCGTGCAGTGGCTCGACACGCTCGATCTCGCAGCCGAACGGCTCATCGGCGCGTCCGACACGCTGTTCATCGCCACGGCGTATCCCGACGCGGTGGCGATGGGCGACGTGGCCGATGCGCGCTCGCACGGCGTCGACGTGTCGCACCGCGGCGGTCGGCCGGGCTTCGTGCGCGTCGATGCGGGCGGCGTGCTCACGGTGCCCGACTTCAACGGCAACCGCTTCTTCAACACGCTGGGCAACCTGCAGGCGCATCCGCGCGCGGGCCTGCTGTTCGTCGACTTCGACACCGGCGAGTTGCTGCACCTGAGCGCCACGGCGGAGATCGTCACGGACGGGCCTGAAGTGGCGGCGTTCGAAGGCGCGGAGCGGCTGATGCGCTTTCACGTCACGCGCGCGCTGCGCCGTCCGGCCGCACTGCCGCTGCGCTGGGGCGAGGCTGCGTTGTCGCCGCACCTGGCAGGCACCGGCCGCTGGGCCGCGCACTGACTCAGTCGAAGACGGGAATGCGCCCGTTGACTGACGGGCGGTAGTGCCAACTGAGCGCATCGAGATCGGGTGCGCTTCGTTGGCGCAGCAGCGCTTCGAGGCCCGCCGCAGCCAGTGTGCAGGCCAGCGCCTGCCCCGGACACGCATGCAGGCCATGACCGAAGCCAAGCACGCGGCGCCGCGCGCGCACGGGCATGAAGCGGTCGGGCTCGGGGTTGAACGCCGGATCGCGCTGCGCCGAGGCCAGCAGCACCAGCACCGCATCGCCCGCCGCCAGCGAGGTGCCGGCGATCTCGATGGGCTCGATCGCGAAACGGCGCGTGTTCTGCACCGACGGATCGTGGCGCGACGTCTCTTCGACGATGGCGAGCAGCCCGTCGCGCGTGCGCGCCAGCGGGCGCAGCGCGGGCTCGCGCGCCAGCGCAACGAGGCTGTTGCCCAGCAGGCCCGCCGTGGCGTCGCAGGTCTGCGAGAGCAGGCCCACGAGGTTCGCCAGCAGCGCGCGCGCGAGCGGGGCGCTTGCCGCGCTTTCGGCCAGCACCGTCGCCAGCAGCGTGCCGTCGCGCGGCGAGGCGTTCGCGCTCAGGGCTTCGAAGCGGTTCATCAGCGCGCCGGCCGCCACGCTCGCCGCCTGCAGCTGGTCGGCATTCGACAGTGGCGAAAGGCAGGCGACGAAGTCGCGCATCCAGCGGTCCACCTGCGGCAGTGTTGCGTCGTCGAAGCCAAGCAGGTGCGCCATCGCCCGCACGGGCAGCGAAAACAACGCATCGGACAGCGGCGCCTGCGCGGGCACCAGCCGCGCCACGTCGAGCGCGGCGGCGTGCGCCGCATGCAGGTCGAGACCGGCCAGCGCACGCTGCAAGGCCGGCCGGTGCGCCTGGTGCGCCGGGCCGTCGTTCATGCGCACGAGGTGGCCGAACACCTCGCCCGCCGGGCTGCCCACGATCGCGCGCGGGACGGGCTCGACCGCGGGGCGCACGCGCAACGCCCCGTGGGCCTGCAGCACCTGCATGACGACATCGGCGCGGCTCGCGACCCACACGCGCAAGCCGGCGTGCCACGCGAGCGGCGGGCCGTCGCGCAGGGTGGCGTAGTACGGATAAGGGTCGGCATGCGTGGCGGCGGCGACCGGGTCGGCGGGATGAGTGAGCGTGGCGGTAGTCATGGCGCGCAGTGTGCGTTCGCCGCCGCCGACACACTTCGGTCGCGAACGAAGTGTGGGATGCGGCGTCGCTTTAGGATGGCCGCATGGACGACACCACCGCTTCCGACTTCCAGCTCGCCCGCCTCGCCGGCGCCATCGCCGAGCCGGCGCGCGCCCGCATGCTGAACTGCCTGATGGACGGCCACGCCCGCACCGCGACCGAGCTGGCCACGGTGGCCGAGGTGGCGGCCTCGACCGCGAGCGCGCACCTGGCGCGCCTGAAGGAAGAGCGGCTGGTCGAGGTGCTCGTGCAAGGCAAGCATCGCTACTTCCGCCTGGCCAGCGACGACGTGGCCGCCGCGCTCGAAAGCCTCATGGTCGTGGCCGGCGCGCCGCGCCCTGCGGCCACCGTCTTCCAACCCAACACGCCGAGCCGCCTGCGCAGCGCCCGCACCTGCTACGACCACATGGCCGGCACCGCGGGCGTCGCGCTGCACGACCGGCTGCATGCGCAGGGCTGGCTCAGCGGCCTTGCGAGCGGCTCGTACGAACTCACGCCCGACGGCGCCATCGCGCTGGAGAGCCTGGGCGTCGAGGTCGATGCCGTGCGCCGCTCGCGCCGCCGCTTCGCCTGCGCCTGCCTCGACTGGAGCGAACGCCGCCCGCACCTGGGCGGCGCGCTCGGCGCCGCGTGGCTGCAGCTGTCGCTGCGGCGCGGTTGGGTGCGGCAGGAATTCGACGGGCGTGCGCTCACGCTCACGCCGAAGGCGCAGCGCGAAATGCCGGAGTTGTTCGCCTGAGGGCGAAGGCGCTCAGGCCTTGAGCTTGAGCAGATAGATCAGCGGGCCGGCCATCGCCGTGTCGAGTTCGAGAAAGCTCTCGAAGTCCTTGCCCGCCATCCAGTACGGGTCCCAGTTGTTGCGCTTGATGGTCTTCTGCCAGAGGTCGTGCGTGGTGGCGCGTTGCACCGCCTCGAGCAGCTGGCCGCGGCGGTAGGGCGGCACCTTCTTGCCGGTCATCACGCCGCGCCAGTTGGCCAGGTCGGCGTCCACGCCCTGCTGGCGCACCGAGGCGATCCCCTGGAACGGGTGCTTGGACGACACGCCGATGGCGCGCAGCTTGCCGTTGGCGATGTTCTCGGCGAACTCGCTGTAGCCCGAGATGCCGACCGCCGCCTTGCCCGTCTCGAGCGCCTCGACCACCTGCGCGCCACCCGGGTGCGGCTGGTAGTTCAGCGACGCCGAGGCGCCGGCCACGCGCGCCAGCATGCCGGCGAACATGTGGTCCACGCCGCCGGCCGAGCCGCCCGCGATGACCGTGTTGGCGGCATCGGCGCGCAGCTGGGCGACGAGGTCCTTGGGGGTCTTGATGGGCGAGTCGGCCTTGACGGCGACCACCTCGTAGTCGCTGGTGAGGCGCGCCACGGGCGACACATGCGCCAGCGTGACGGCGGGCTTTTGCAGCGCCACCGCGCCGACCATCACCATGCCGCTGACCAGCAGCGCCTCGGGGTCGGCGTCGTACTTCTCGACGTACTTGGCCAGCCCGATGGTGCCACCCTTGCCGCCGATGTTCTCGTAGGTGACGGTGCCCACGGCGCCCGAGGCCAGCAGGGCGGCGCCGAGGGCGCGGCCGGTCTGGTCCCAGCCGCCGCCTTCGTTGGCGGGAATGACGATGCGCAGCTTGCTGCTCAGCGGCGCGTCGGCCGCGCGGGCGTTGCCGGCCCACAGCGCGGCCTGGCCCGCACCGGCGGCAGCGGCCGAGGCTGCCAGCCAGGTGCCGAAGCGGCGGCGGGACAGGGGAAGGGCGGCGGCAGGCGGCGAAGACGGGCGCATCGTGTTTCCAGTTGTGTACGTGACAGCCAATGATGTCCGCGAAACAAGGCAAACACGCCCTCGCCCGCACAGGGAGAAACCCTGAGGGGACAAAGGGGCGAAAGGCGTCGGAGCCTACTGGAAAGCCACTTCCGCGAAGCTTCGCAGCTTGCGGCTGTGCAGCCGGGTGGTGCCTTCCTGGCGCAGGATCTCGATGGCGCGCATGCCGATGCGCAGGTGCTGCTCCACGCGCTCGCGGTAGAAGTGGTTGGCCATGCCGGGCAGCTTGATCTCGCCGTGCAGCGGCTTGTCGCTCACGCACAGCAGCGTGCCGTAGGGCACCCGGAAGCGGAAGCCGTTGGCCGCGATGGTCGCGCTTTCCATGTCCAGCGCCACGGCGCGGCTCTGGCTGAAGCGGCGCTGCGGCTGGTTGCCGGGCAGCAGCTCCCAGTTGCGGTTGTCGGTGCTGGCCACGGTGCCGGTGCGCATGATCGTCTTCAGGTCGGGGCCCTCGCACTTCGTGACGTCGGCCACCGCCTGCTCGAGTGCCAGCTGGATCTCCGACAGCGCCGGGATCGGCACCCACAGCGGCAGCTCCTCGTCGAGCACGTGGTCCTCGCGCACATAGGCGTGGGCCAGCACGTAGTCGCCCAGCTGCTGCGTGTTGCGCAGGCCGGCGCAGTGGCCCAGCATCATCCAGGCGTGCGGGCGCAGCACGGCGATGTGGTCGGTGATGGTCTTGGCGTTGGCCGGGCCGACGCCGATGTTGGTCATGGTGATGCCGCTGTAGTCCTCGCGCACCAGGTGGTAGGCCGGCATCTGCGGCAGGCGCGGCGGCGCGGTGCCCTGGCTGCCGTCCAGCAGGTGGGCGAAGGTGTCGCTGTGGCCCGCGGCCAGCCCGCGCCGGCGCGTGATCACGTTGCCGGGCTCGATGAAGGCGATGTACTCGCTGTTCTCGTCGGCCATGGCCTCGTGGCCCAGGCGCACGAACTCGTCGATGTAGAACTGGTAGTTGGTGAACAGCACGAAGTTCTGGAACCACTCGGGCGCCGTGCCCGTGTAGTGGCGCAGGCGGTGCAGCGAGTAGTCGACGCGCGCCGCCGTGAACAGCGACAGCGGCTGCGGCTCGCCGGGCAGCGCCTCGAAGGTGCCGTTGGCAATGCCGTCGTCCATGGCGCCCAGGTCGGGCAGGTCGAACACGTCGCGCATGAGGGCGCGGCGCTCGGCGCTCATGGTGCCTTCGATGTGGTCGTTCTCGGCGAAGGAGAAGTGGATCGGAATGGGCTGCGTGCTGGTGCCCACCTCGATCTCGACCTGGTGGTTTTCCAGCAGCAGGCGGAACTGGTCGAGGTAGTAGCGCGAGAACAGGTCGGGCCGCGTCAGCGTGGTCTCGTAGCGGCCGGGGCCGGCCACGAAGCCGTAGCTCAGGCCGGCGTTGGCCGGCGGCGTGTGGCGCGAGACGGTGTGCGTGTGCACCCGCACGAACGGGTAGCAGGCCCGCACCCGGCCCGGCAGCGCCTCGCCGGCGACGAAACGCAGCATCGATTCGCGCAGGTGGGCGAGGCCGCCCTGGTAGATGGCTTTGACCTGGTCGAGCGCCTCGGCGGCGTCGGTGAAGCGGGCGGGAGCGACAAAGGTGGGCATGTAGGGCATGCCGTCATTGTGCAATGCGGGCGTGACGCGTGGGCGGTCGCCGCGCGGCGGTGTCGTGCATCGGCGTGCGCTCCGGCGCACCGGGCGCGAAGTGATTAACCTCGATGGTTTCCGCTGAACGAATGCAGGAAGGTGAAGGAATGAAAGTCGCAGTCATGGGTGCCGGCGCGGTCGGCTGTTACTACGGCGCCATG
The DNA here is from genome assembly GCF_009811375.1 of Variovorax boronicumulans. Classification (NCBI taxonomy): domain Bacteria; kingdom Pseudomonadati; phylum Pseudomonadota; class Betaproteobacteria; order Burkholderiales; family Comamonadaceae; genus Variovorax; species Variovorax boronicumulans. The sequence goes on along the minus strand of NZ_BKDH01000006.1, from coordinate 42,995 downwards.
CTGGCGCGCGCGGGCCACGAAGTCGTGCTGATCGGCCGGCCTTCGCATGTGGAGGCGGTGCGCGCGAACGGGCTGCGGCTGGAGACCAAGGCCTTCGATGAACAGGTGCGCCTCGAGGCCAGCACCGAAGCGGGCGCCGTGCAGGGCGCCGACCTGGTGCTGTTCTGCGTGAAGTCCACCGACACCGAATCGGCCGCCGCGCAGATCCAGCCGCACCTCGCGCCCGGCGCGCTGGTGCTCACGCTGCAGAACGGCGTCGACAACGACGCGCGCGTGCGCGCGGCGCTGCCGTCGCACGACGTGGCCGCCGCCGTGGTCTACGTGGCGACCGAGATGGCGGGGCCGGGCCATGTGAAGCACCACGGCCGCGGCGAGCTGGTGATCGCGCCCTCGCGCCGCAGCGAGGAGGTCGCGCAGGCACTGATCTCCGCCGGCGTGCCCACGCAGATTTCCGGCAACGTGCGCGGCGCGCTGTGGGCCAAGCTGGTGCTCAACTGCGCCTACAACGCGCTGTCGGCCGTGTCGCAGCTGCCCTACGGCGAGCTCGTGCAGGGCACGGGCGTGACCGATGTGATCCGCGACGTGGTTGCCGAATGCCTCGCGGTGGCGAAGGCCGAGGGCGTGGTGATCCCGGGTGACGTCGACGCCGCGGTGCGCGGCATCGCACAGTCGATGCCCTCGCAGTATTCGTCGACCGCGCAGGACCTCGCACGCGGCAAGCGCAGCGAGATCGACCACCTCAACGGGCTGGTCGTGCGGCGCGGCGAGGCGCTGGGCGTGCCGACGCCGGCGAACCGGGTGTTGTTCGTGATGGTGAAGCTGCTCGAAAGCAAGCAGCCCCAGGCCGGCGCCTAGCCGGGCATGGGTTCGCGCATCGTCACGAACTCTTCGGCGGCGGTGGGATGGATGCCGATGGTGCTGTCGAACAGCGCCTTCGTCGCACCCGCGCGCATCGCCACCGCAAAGCCCTGCACCACCTCGCCCGCGTCCGCGCCCACCATGTGCAGGCCCACCACGCGATCGCTCTTCTTGTCGACCACGAGCTTCATGAAAGTGCGCTCGCTGCGGCCCGAGAGGGTGTGGCGCAGCGACTTGAACTCGCTGGAGAACACGGTGACCTCGCCGAACCTCGCGCGCGCGTCGATCTCGCTGTAGCCGCAGGTGCCGATGTTGGGATGGGTGAACACGGCGGTGGGAATGAACTCGTAGTCCATGCCGCGCTTGCCCTTGCCGAACAGCGCATCGACCACCACCATCGCCTCGGCCAGCGCCACGGGCGTGAGCTGCACGCGGGTCGACACGTCGCCCACCGCGTAGATCGACGGCACCGAGGTGCGGTAGTGCGCATCGACCGCGATCGCGCCCTTGTCGTCGAGCTTCACGCCCGCGGCTTCGAGGCCGAGGCCCTGCGTGTTGGGCACGCGGCCGGTGGCGAAGAGCACGGTGTCGGCCTCGATCTGCTGGCCGCGCGCGAGCGTGACCACGAGGCCGTCGGGGCCGCGCGCGATCGACGAGGCCTCGCAGTTCAGGCGCACGTCGACGCCGGCCTTGCCCATCTCGTTGGCCAGAAACTGGCGCACGTCGTCGTCGAAGCCGGTGAGCAGGTGGGCGCGGCGGTGCAGCTGCGTCACCTTGGACCCCAGGCCGTTGAAGATCGACGCGAACTCGCAGGCGATGTAGCCGCCGCCCACCACCAGCAGGCGCTTGGGGAACGGGTCGAGGTCGAACATCGCGTCGGAGGTCACGATGTGTTCGCGGCCTGGAATTTCGGGCACGAAGGGCGTGCCGCCGGTGGCCACCAGCAGATGGCGCGCGGTGTGGCGCTTGCCCTCTATTTCCACCGTGTGCGCATCGACCAGCTGGGCCCAGCCGGTGACGAGCGTGACGCCCGAGTTCTTCAGCAGCGAGCCGTAGATGCCATTGAGCCGACTGATCTCCTTGGCGCGCTGGGCCTTGAGGTGCGCCCAGTCGAACTGCGGCGCCGACGGCAGCTTCCAGCCGTAGCCTTCGGCTTCCTCGAAAGACTCGGCATAGCCGGCCGCATAGCTGTAGAGCTTCTTCGGGATGCAGCCCACGTTGACGCAGGTGCCGCCGAGCTCGGCGGCCTCGGCCAGCGCGACGCGTGCGCCGGTCTGCGCCGCCATGCGCGCGGCGCGCACGCCGCCGCTGCCGCCGCCAATGACGAAGAGGTCGAAATCGAATGGTTGCATGAGAAAGACGCTCCTTGCGGCCGACTGTAGCGGCGGGGCGGCGGCGGCGCTTCGGCCGGGGGCATGGCCGTGAAGCACCGCGGCCTGCGAGGGTCTTTGGCGGGGGGCGCTTGACCCTGAAGCTGCTTCAGGGAATCCACTGCAGTCAGGCCCGCGGGAATTCATCGCCACCGGCGACGTTGCCATCGGCCTGTTGCACGACGCAAGGGAGAAACACATGGGCATGCTGGAACGACTCTTCGGTGGACATGGCGGCGCGCGCCACGGCGGTGGTGGTGGGCACCATGGCTCGCAAGGCGGCCATGGGTATGGCCGCGACGCACCGCCACCGCCGCCCGGCGGCAGCGCCTGCCCCGCTTGCCGCGCGGTGAACACGGCCGGTGCACGCTTCTGCCAGCAATGCGGCACGTCGATGCTGCCCGCGGCCTGTCGGCAGTGCGGCACGGCGATGGCGCCCGGCGCGAAGTTCTGCGCGCAATGCGGCCAGTCGACGCAGGCGGCGTAGCGCGGCTGACGCGCGAAAAACGGGGCGGGCCGCCAGCGAGAATCCGCGCTTGTCGGCAATGAAGGAGGGGCCCCATGAAGAACGAATCCAACAGGCAGAAGAAAAAGGACGGCGCGGCACTGGCGTGGCTGCCGGTCCTTGCGTTGTGCGCGATGGCCGTCGCACCGGCCGGCGCGCAGCTCGCGCGCAAGCCGTCGTACTACCAGCAGCAGAACCAGCCACAGCCCGAAGGGCCGGCCGCACAACTCGTGCCGCGCCCCGCAGTGCCCGCCTCGCTGCCGGCACTGCGCAGCCAGGGCGATTTCGACACGCTGGCGCGCGTCTACGACGCCGGCACGCCGATGCAGCTGGCCCATGTGCTGTTCGCGATCGACCGCCAGGCGAAGCCGGCGCGCATGCACTACATCGACACGCCGCGCTTCCAGCTGCATGTGCGCTTCCTGCGCGACACGCGGCTCACGCCGAACACGGTCAAGCGCGAGATCGACCGCAACTACCTCGTGCCCGACCGGCGCTTCCTGTTTGGCACGTTGAGCTGGCAGCAGAACATCGGCACCTTCACCTACGAGTTCTGGGAAGGCGACCGGCTCACGGTGCCCTTGCTGCGCGAGGCCGAAGCGCAGGTGAAGGCCAGCTTCTTCGCGCCGGTGAAGTTCAAGACCAACTCCACGCTGCACGAGCGCATCGCGAAGGAGGCCGGCATCGACTTCGTGAGCCAGGAAGCGCTGATCCGCGAGCAGCCCTTCCTGCCGATGAACCTGGGCACCGCCACCGGCCGCGTGCGCATCGTGAACGACGCCTCGGGCCTGAACGCGCTGTTGCCCGACGACATCGCCGTGCTGCGCGAGGTGCCGATCAACCTGGCGCCGGTGGCCGGCGTGCTCACCGAGCGGCCGTCCACGGCGCTGTCGCACGTCAACCTGCTGGCCAAGGGCTGGGGCATTCCGAACGCGTACGTGCGCGATGCCGCCACGGTGCTGAAGGCGCATGCGGGCCAGTGGGTGGCGCTGAAGGTGGCGGCCTCGGGTTACCAGCTGCGCCGCCTCACGCCGGAAGAAATCGCCGCGCTGCCGCCGCGCGCCGTGCGTGCGGCTGCCACCGGCGCGCTGCCCGGCAGCAAGGCCGCGAAGCCGGACCTGCGCGAGACGCGCCTGCTGCCGCTGGCCTCGCTGCGCGCGCGCCACAGCGTGCAATGCGGCTCGAAGGCGGCCAACCTCGGCGCGGTGTTGGCCGCGCGCATTCCCTCGACCACCGTGCCCGACGGCTTCTGCATTCCGTTCGCGCACTACGACCGCTTCATGCGGTCGAACGGGCTGGCCGAGCGCATCGCGCGCATGCAGCAGCAGCCCGGCTTCGCGGGCGACCCGCAGGTGCGGCAGAAGGCGTTGGCGCAGCTGCGCGACGAGATCGTGCAATGGCCGGTCGAGCCCGCCACCGCGGCGGCCTGGCGCGCGGCGTGGCAGGCGCAGCTGGGCGGGGGCGGCGTGTTCGTGCGCAGCTCGTCCAACTCGGAAGACCTGCCGGGCTTCAGCGGCGCGGGGCTCTACACCACGGTGCCCAACGTGAAGACCGGCGACGCGCTCGAGCTCGCGGTGAAGAAAGTGTGGGCCTCGGTGTTCAACCCCGAGGCCTGGGAGGCGCGCAGCGCCGCGGGCTTCGGCGCCGAGTCGGTGCTGATGGGCGTGTTCGTGCAGACCGCCATCGACTCGACCAACGCCGGCGTGATGATCACGCGCGACCCCTTCGACGCGGGTCACCCGCACGTCACCTACATCTCGGCCAAGCGCGGCATCGGCATCCGCGTGGTCGAGGGCAAGCGCGTGGCGGAGCAGGTGATGTACTCGAGCTGGTCCAAGGCCATCCAGGTGCTCAGCCGTTCGGCCGAGGAGACGGCGCTGCAGCTGGACAAGGACGGCGGCGTGAAGGAAGTGCCCGTGGAAGTCGGCCGCCACGTGCTGACCGACGAACTGGTGGTGCGGCTCGCCGCTGTGGGCGCGGCGGTGAAGCGCACCTTCAATGCGGTCGACCAGGACATCGAGTGGGCGACCGTGGGCGACAAGATCGTGCTGCTGCAGGCGCGGCCGTATGTGGAGCGGCGGCGCTAGGTCGCCGCGCCCTCAGCCCGCCGTGGTGCGCGGGCGGTGGCCCGGCAGCGTGTTCAGCGGAATGCGCAGGTAGGCCACGCCGTTGTCGTCGGGCGGCGGCAGGCGGCCGCCGCGCACGTTGACCTGCATCGACGGCAGGATCAGCGTCGGCACTTCGAGCGTGGCGTCGCGCGCGGTGCGCATGCGCACGAACTCGTCTTCGCCGATGCCGTCGCGCACGTGGATGTTGTGGGTGCGCTGCTGCGCCACCGTGCTCTGCCAGCGCGGCTCGCGCGTGGCGGGCGGGTAGTCGTGGCAGACGTACAGCGTGGTCTCGGGCGGCAGCGCGAGCAGTCGGCGCATCGAGCGGTAGAGCTCGCGCGCGTCGCCACCCGGGAAGTCGGCGCGCGCGCCGCCCAGGTCGGGCATGAAGAGCGTGTCGCCGACGAAGACCGCGTCGTCCACGAGGTAGGCCATGTCGGCCGGCGTGTGGCCGGGCACGCGCAGGGCCTGCGCCTCGATCTCGCCGATGTGAAAGCGCTCGCCGTCCTTGAAGAGGTGGTCGAACTGGCTGCCGTCGGGCAGGAAGTCGCGCTCCAGGTTGTAGAGGCTGCGGAAGGTGGCCTGCACCGTGCGGATGTGTTCGCCGATGGCGATGCGCCCGCCGGCCTGCGACTGCACATGGCGCGCGCCCGAGAGGTGGTCGGCGTGCGCGTGGGTCTCCAGGACCCAGTCGACCTGCAGCGCCTGCGCGTGAACGTACGCCAGCAGGCGGTCGGCCGACGCGGTGTCGGTGTGGCCGGAGCGGAAGTCGTAGTCGAGCACCGGGTCGATGACGGCGGCGCGCTTCGTCGCACGGTCCCAGACCACGTAGGACACCGTGCCCGTCGCGGGATCGAAGAAGGCCTGGGTGGTGGCGCGTGGGGGCATGGGGGTCGGGGTCATCGGCGCTCCTTCTGCGGTGCCTGGAAGCCAGGCATTCATTCATTCAATCAAGCGACAAATATTATATGAATTCATATAATGTTATTTCGCGAACTGTCATCCCCCCATGAAGACCCCGACCCACGCCATCGACCCCCAACTGCTGCGCAGCGCCGCCGGCCAGGCCGTCGCCGTGCTCAAGCTGCTGGCCCACGAGGCCCGGCTGCTGCTGCTGTGCCAGCTCTCGCAGGGCGAGATGTGCGTGAGCGACCTCGAAAGCACGCTGGGCATCCGCCAGCCCACCCTGTCGCAGCAGCTGTCGGTGCTGCGCACCGAAGGCGTGGTGGACACCCGCCGCGAGGGCAAGAACATCTACTACCGCGTGGCCGACCCGGCCCTGCTCGAGATCCTGGCGGTGCTGTACCGCCTCTACTGCCCGAAGGAGAACTGAAGATGCCCACCATCGACTGGCCTCATTTCACGCCCTGGGCCGCACTGGCCGGCGGCGTGCTCATCGGTCTTTCCGCCGCGATGTTCGTGCTGCTCAACGGCCGCATCGCCGGCGTCAGCGGCGTGCTGGGCGGCCTGCTGCGCCCCATGAAGGGCGACATGGCCTGGCGCGCGGCCTTCGTGCTCGGGCTGGTCGGCGCGCCGCTCGTGTATGGGCTGTTCGCCGTGCTGCCCGCGGCGCAGATCGACGCGGGCTACGGCACGCTCGCGCTGGCCGGCCTGCTGGTGGGCGTGGGCACGCGCTACGGCGCGGGCTGCACCAGCGGCCACGGCGTGTGCGGGCTGGCGCGGCGGTCGCCGCGTTCGCTGGTCGCCACGGTGGCTTTCATGGCCGCGGGGTTCGCCACGGTCTTCGTGGTGCGCCACCTGTTGAACCTCTGAATCGGGAGACCTGCCATGTGGACCGCCATTGCTTCCTTGCTCGCCGGCCTTGTCTTCGGGCTGGGCCTCATCGTCTCCGGCATGGCCAATCCGGCCAAGATCCTGGGCTTTCTTGACGTGGGCGGGGCCTGGGACCCGTCGCTCGCCTTCGTGATGGCCGGCGCGGTGGCGGTGAGCACCGTCGGCTTCCTGCTGGCCGGCCGTCGCAAGGAGTCGCTGCTCGGCGGGCCGCTCACGCTGCCCAGCCTGCGCCACATCGACCGCCGCCTGGTCGGCGGCAGCCTGCTGTTCGGCGTCGGCTGGGGCATCGCGGGCTTCTGCCCCGGCCCCGCGCTGGTCTCGCTGGGCACGGGCGAGGTCAAGGCGCTGGTCTTCGTGGGCGCCATGCTGCTGGGCATGGGCCTGTTCGAGCTGCTCGAGCGCCGCCGCTTCGCACGGCGCCCGGCCTCAGCCTGAGAAGGCGCGCGCGTTCAGCCGTACAGGTACTGCGGCAGCCACAGCGTCAGCCCCGGCCAGATGTACATGAACACCATGCACAGGATGACGATCAGCATGTACGGCATCATCCCCGCGAAGATCTGGTTGATCGTCACGTGCGGCGGTGACACCCCCTTCAGGTAGAAGGCCGACATCGCCACCGGCGGCGACAGGAACGCCGCCTGCAGGTTCACGAACACCAGCACGCCGAACAGCAGCGGATCGATCTGGAAGTGCGCCAGCAGCGGCAGGAAGATGGGCACGAAGATCACGATGATCTCGGTCCACTCCAGCGGCCAGCCCAGCACGAAGATGATCGCCTGCGACAGCAGCAAAAACTGCAGCGGCGACAGGTTCATGCTCAGCACCCATTCCTCGACGATGCGCTGGCCGCCCAGCAGCGCGAACACCGCCGAGAACAGCGCCGAACCCACGAAGAGCCAGCAGACCATCGAGGTGGTCTTGAGCGTGAGGAACACCGCCTCCTTGATCTTCTTGAAGTTCAGCGTGCCGGCCTGCCATGCCATCAGGAAGGCGCCGGCCGCACCCACCGCCGCCGACTCGGTGGCGGTGGTGATGCCGAACAGGATCACGCCCAGCACCACCAGCGTGAGCGTGGCCAGCGGCATCACCGACGACACCAGCATGCGCAAAATTTCGAACTGCTCCGCGTCCATGCGCCAGTAGTACCAGCCCAGCAGCGCGAGCGTGAAGAGACAGGCCACCCAGAAGCCGGTGTAGAAGGCCTCGGGCACCGCGGCGGTCTTGGGCGCCTCGACCGCGTCGCCCAACTGCTGCAGGCCACCCTCACTGGCAGGGGCGGCGGCGGGCTCGCTGCCGGGAGGTTCCTCGACGCCGCCGGGGGGTTCCTGCAGGCCGCTGCCTTCGGTGGTGTTCGCGGGTTCGTCGGTGCTCGGCGGCTCGGCCAGACCGGTGCCGGACGGTTCGGCTACAGCCGGCGCGGCGGCTGCCGGATCGCCGGTCTTCTGCGTCGCCTGCTGCGTGGCCACCGGGGCGGCCGCGTTGTTGTCCTTCTGCGAGTAGATGGTCACGTACCACCACACCGAGCCCAGCGTGACCGCGGCCAGCGCCAGCGGCACCAGCGCGCTCAGCAGGCCTCGCAGCAGCATCCACCAGCTCAGGCGCACGCCCTCGACCGCGCCGCGCAAGGCGCGACCCGGCGCCACCACGGCCGCGGCGAGCGCGGGCAGCATGCGCGGGGAGTAGCTGGCCGCGAGGTGGGCCACCCATGGCGTGATGGGGGCACGCTGCTGGTCGATCGGCATCTTGGGCGCCACCTTCGGTTGCAGCACGGCCCAGCCGATCACGTAGATCAGGTACAGCAGGGCGAGGAAGAAGCCCGGGAACATCGCCGCCGCATAGAGCTTGACCACCGACTGCCCGGCCACGGCCGCGTACACGATGATCATCACCGAGGGCGGAATGAGGATGCCCAGCGTGCCGCCGGCCGTGATCACGCCGGCTGCCAGGCGCGTGTCGTAGCCCGCGTTGAGCATGGGGCGCATCGCGATCACGCCCATCAGCACCACCACCGCGCCCACCAGACCGCTCGCAATGCCCCAGAAGGTGCACACGATGAGCGTGGTCACCGCCAGCGAGCCCGGCACGCGGCGGAACGCGAGCTGCACGCTGTGGAACATCTTGTCGACCAGCGCGCCGCGCTCCATCACGTAGCCCATGAGCACGAAGAGCGGAATGGACAGCAGTGTCTCGTTGGTCATGGCCCCGAAGGCGCGCTGCACCATCAGGTCGAAGACCTTGTTGTCGAGCCAGGGCGAGGCGGGGTCGTAGAAGGCGATGAAGCCGAAGAACATGCCCAGTCCCATCAGCGTGAACGCCGTGGGAAAGCCGAGCATGATCACGAAGACGATCAGGCCCAGCATCAGCAGGCCGAGTGCGGGTTCGCTCATGCCGCACCCCCGTTGCCCGTGTCGCTCTTGCGTTGCTGCGCGGCCTGTTCGATGGCGTGGGCCTTTTCGATCACCTCGCGCTTGTCGGCCTCGTTCACGTAGCTGCTGCTGGCGAGCTGGTCGCCGACCACGTCCATTTCTTCGGCGTCCTTCAGTCGCGGCGTCCACACGCCGGTCTTCAGGCACAGCACGCAGCGCACCATCTCGGCGAGGCCCTGCACCAGCAGCACCGCGCCGGCCACGGGAATCACGAACTTGAAGGGGTACACCGGAATCGGGTCGGCGTTGAAGGTCTGTTCGCGCATCGCGAGCGATTCACCGAAGTAGGTCCAGCCCGACCAGGTGAGCGCCACCACGCCGGGCAGGAAGAAAACCGCGAACAGCACGAGGTCGAGCGCGGCCTGCGTGCGCGGCTTCATGCTGCCGTAGAAGAAATCGCCGCGCACATGGCCGGCCTGCGAGAGCGTGTAGGCGCCACCCATCATGAAGAGCGTGCCGTACAGCATGTTGTTGGCATCGAAGATCCAGGCCGTGGGCGCGTTCAGCGCATAGCGCTTGAACACCTCGCCGCACACCAGCAGCATCAGCGCGACGATGAGCCACGAGAAGGTCTTGCCCACCAGCATGCTGAACCGGTCGACGGCGTGGAGGAGGCGTTGGATGGTCATGTTGTGATGGGCAGGGCCCATTCCAGAAACACCGTGGAACCGGCTTTGCCGGGCCACAGGTGTTGCCCCCTGAAAGGGGGTTGGCGAAGCGACACGAAGTGCGCGAAGACTGGGGGTTAGCTTTTCTTCTTGCCGAAGTAGTGGTTGTAGGCCATCTTGAAGTCGACGCCATAGTCGTTCTGCCACTGCAGCGCACGCTCGGCGAACACGCGCTGCGACTCCAGTACCTTCTTGAAGAGCGGGTTCTCGCCGGACTTCTTTTCCACCGTCTTGTCCCAGGCCGCGAGCTGCGCGCGCAGCACGGCGTCGGGTGTCTTGTAGAACTTGATGCCGGCCTTCTTCATGTCGGCATAGTCTTGCGAATTGCGCTGCACCGCCTTCCAGCTCATGTCGGCGCTGGCCGCCTGCACGGCGTAGTCGATGATGGAACGCAGCTCCTGCGGCATGGCGGCGTACTTGCCCTTGTTGAACAGCACCTCGAACTGCTCGCCCGACTGGTGAAAGCTCTGCAGCATGCAGTTCTTCACCACGTCGGGGAAGCCCAGCACGCGGTCGCTCGAGGCGTTGTTGAACTCGGCCGCGTCGATCAGGCCGCGGTCCAGCGCGGGCACGATCTCGCCGCCGGGCAGCGGGTTCACCGCGGTGCCCATCTCGGTGAACATGTCCACGGCCAGGCCCACGGTGCGGAACTTCAGGCCCTTCATGTCCTCGACCTTGGCCACCGGCTTCTTGAACCAGCCCAGCGGCTGCGTGGGCATGGGGCCGTACAGGTACGACACCACCTCCATGTTCAGGCTCTTGTAGATCTCGTCGAGCAGCGCCTTGCCGCCGCCGTAGTTGTGCCAGGCCAGCACGGTGTTGGCGTCCATGCCGAAGCCGGGGCCCGAACCCCACAGCGCCAGCGCCGAGTTCTTGCCGTAGTGGTAGGCCACCACGCCGTGGCCGCCGTCCAGCGTGCCCTTGTTCACCGCTTCGAGCAGCTGGAAGGCGGGCACGACGGCGCCCGAGGGCAGCACCTCGATCTTCAGGCGCCCGCCCGCCATGTCGTTCACCTTCTTGGCGAAGTCGTTGGCGTACTCGTGGAAGATGTCCTTCGCCGGCCAGGTGCTCTGGAAACGCAGCGACGTGGTTTGGGCCATGCTGACCATCGGCGCGGACATCGCGCCTGCGGCCACTGCCGCGCCTTTGAGGAGGCTGCGACGGCGGGGCGATTTGCTGTCTGTCATGTGTCTCTCCATATAGTTCTCTGACCGGAACACCCAGGCCGTCGTCTTCACGTTATGGTTTCGACTGGCCGCGACCGCCATCTTTGGCGCGCCACACCTTGTGACAAACAGGGTTTTCACGAACCGGTGAAAAATTCCATCATCCGGCGTGCAGATCGATCGCCCGCAGCCGCCAAAGGCTCCGGGCTTACCCTAGAGATTCGAGAGAGAAAGCAACCATGAGTGAACCCGTTGGAGAAAAAGGCTACGCCGGCGACGTGACGCCCGAGCAGGCGGCGCAGTGGATGGCGAGCGGCGAGGCCGTGCTGGTGGACGTGCGCACCGATGCCGAGCGCGAGTGGGTCGGCTACGTGCCCGGCGCCGTGCCGCTGGCCTGGAAGCAGTGGCCGGGCATGGCGATCAACCCGGCGTTCGACGACGGCGTGCGCGCCGCCGCGGAGGGCGGCAAGAAGCTGGTGCTGCTGTGCCGCAGCGGCGTGCGCTCGATCGCGGCGGCCAAGCGCGCGACCGAGCTGGGCGCGCAGGCCTACAACATCCTCGAAGGCTTCGAGGGCAACCCGGACGAGAACGGGCACCGCGGCCTGACCGGTGGCTGGCGCCGGCGCGGGCTGCCCTGGCGCCAGAACTAGCCAGAGCTGCGCGCCTCACTCGGCCGTGGCCGGGTCGATCACGCTGTACACCCGGTCCACACGGTTGGCCGGGAAGCCACCGAGCTCCGCGTGCCGGCGCACCAGGGCCTCGTCGGTGGCCTGGTAGACGCAGTAGATCCGGTCGCCGGTCACGTAGCTGTGGATCCACTGGATGTCGGTGCCCATGCTGTTGAGCACGCCGCAGGATTTTTGCGAGATGGCTTTCAGGTCCGCCGCGGTGAACTGGCCGGCGCCGGGGATGTCTCGCTCGATAACGAACTTGGGCATGGCGGTACTCCTGTCTAGAATCGGTCGAAGGCGACCAGTGCCTATGGTGCCGACGCGCAGCCGCCCCGCATTGCCCGTCTCGCCGGACTTGTTGACCGAAACCCCGCCCTCGCTTGCCGGGAGGTGACCATGGATGTCTTGTCGGACGTGCTGCGGACCATCCGCCTGGAGGGCGCGCTGTTCCTGAACGGGGACATGTATGCACCCTGGTGTTTCAAGGTACCCAAGGGAACGGACATCGCGCAGCTGCTCAGGCCCGGCGCGCAACGGCTGGCCATCTGCCACCTCGTGCTGCAAGGCGAATGCTGGGCCCAGGTCGACGGAGAGGCACCGGTTCGTGCGTGCGCCGGCGACGTGATCGCCGTGCCGCATGGCGACTCGCATGCGCTGGGCAGTGGCCTGCACCATGCGGCCATCGACATGTCGCATGTGGTGAGTCCGCGGGCGCCCGAGTTGGAGCGCATCCGCTACGGCGGCCAGGGCGACCGCACCTTGCTGGTATGCAGCTGGTTCGCGTACGAAGGCGACGCGCCCCATCCCGTCATGGCGAACATTCCGCGTCTGTTCACCACGCCGCTGCGCAGCAGGCCGGCGGGCCCGTGGATCGAGCAGTCGGTCCACTTCGTGTTGGGTGATGCGCCGTTGCACACGCCCGGCTCGGAGATGGTTGCCGCCAAGGTGGCGGAAGTGCTGTTTACGGAAGTGCTGCGCGGCTACATCGAATCCATGCCCGCCAACAACCCGGGCTGGCTGGCCGGCCTGCGCGACCCCCACGTGAGCCGCTGCCTGGCGCTGATGCACGCCGAGCCCGCGCGCAACTGGACGGTCGACGCACTGGCGCAGGAAATCCACGTCTCGCGCAGCGTGCTGGCGGACCGCTTCACCGAACTGGTGGGCGCGCCGCCCATGCACTACCTGGCGCGCTGGCGCATGGTCCTGGCCGCCGGCATGCTGCGCAAGGACCAGGGCAACCTGGCGCGCATCGCTGAAGGCGTGGGCTACGAATCGGAAGCCGCTTTCAACCGCGCGTTCAAGCGCGAGTACGGCGTGTCGCCAGGGGCCTGGCGGCACAACGGCGCCTAGCGAGGCGCCGTTGTGGGGTCAGAGCGCCGGAATGCGCAGCTTCTGTCCCGGATAGATCTTGTCGGGGTGCGACAGCATCGGCTTGTTCGCCTCGAAGATCGCGTTGTACTTGTTGGCGTCGCCGTAGTACTTCTTCGAGATGGCCGAGAGCGTGTCGCCGCGCACCACGTCGTGGTACTGGGCGGGCGGCGCGGCCGGGGCGACGAGGTTGTTGTCCACGCTCGTCACGTTGGCCACGTTGCCCGCAGCGAGCGCGGCTTTCTCGCTGGCTTCCTGCGAAGGCGCCTGGCCCGCGAGGGTGACGACGCCGCTACTGGCGGTGTAGGTCACTTCCAGTCCGGTGAGGCCGAGGTTCTGGGTCTCGATGTAGGTCTTGATGGCCGCGGCGGCTGCCGTGTTCGCATCGGGCGTGGCCGCCTGGGCCGACGAACCGCCGAACAGTTTTTCACCGGCTTCCTTGATGAAGCTGAGCAATCCCATGGTTTTCTCCTTGTGCCGTGGTGGATGGAAAAGGCGAATGTAGCGGTGGAACCGGGACCCTCCGCGTAGGCCCGCGCCGCGACTGTCAAAGAGGCGCCAGCAGGAATAACAACAAAGTCGCAATAATCGCGCGCATGTCTTCCCCCTTCCTCGCCATCGACATCGGCAACACCCGGCTCAAGTGGGCGCTTTACGAGGGGGCCTTCCCCGGTGCAGCACTGCAGGCCCATGGTGCCGAGTTTCTCGACCACATCGAACGCCTGGCCGATGGCCCCTGGGCCGAGCTGCCGGCGCCCGGTTCCATGCTGGGCTGCGTCGTGGCCGGCGACACCTTGCGGCGGCGCGCCGAAGAGCAGATCACCGAACGCTTCGACTGCGCCCCGCGCTGGGTGGTGTCGAGCGCGGGCGAGGCCGGCATCGTCAACGGCTACGACCATCCGACGCGGCTGGGCGCCGACCGCTTCGTGGCGATGATCGGCGCGCGCCACCGCATGCTGTCGCAGGGGCCCGAGCGGCCGATGGTGGTGGTGCTGATCGGCACGGCCGTCACCGTGGAGGCGATCGATGCCAGCGGCAAGTTCCTGGGCGGCCTCATCTTGCCGGGCCACGGCATCATGCTGCGCGCGCTCGAGTCGGGCACGGCGGGCCTGCACGTGCCCACCGGCGAGGTGCGCGAATTCCCCACCAACACCAGCGACGCGCTGACCAGCGGCGGCACCTACGCCATCGCGGGTGCGGTCGAGCGCATGGTGCAGCACGTGCGCTCGCACTGCGGCGCCGAGCCGGCCTGCTTCATGACCGGCGGCGCGGGCTGGAAGATGGCGCCCGCCATGAACGGAGATTTCGAACTGGTCGAGAGCCTGATCATGGACGGCCTGCTCGTCATCGCGAAGGCACGGGCCCCGGCGGCGGCCGGCTGACCCGTCCTCACCGCCTCGTCAGGGCTCGGGCTTCATCAGCGCCTCGCCCATGGCCTGGAAGGCGGGCAGGGTGAGCGGGTCGTTGCCCGCGTTGGCGGCGATCGGGTGCGCGGCGTAGCGCACGATCACCATCTCGGCCTTCGGATCGACGTAGATGCTCTGGCCGTGAATGCCGCGCGCCATGTACGCGCCGTGCGGGTTGTGCGAGACCCACCACATGTTCCGGTAGCTCCAGCCCGGCAGCAGCGCGTAGCCCGCCTTCGCGAACTTCGCCGGATCGGCGCCGCGCTGGATGTCGTCGACCACCGCCTTGGCGATCGCCTGCTGCCCGTTGGGCGCGCGACCGCCGTTGCGCAGCGTCTCGCCGAAGCGCGCGATGTCGCGCAGCACGGTGTTCAGGCCGCCGCCGCCCGACTCGGTGCCGATGCGGTCGACCATGAAATACGCGTCCTGCTCGGCGCCGATGCGGCGCCAGATCTTCTCGCTTAGCAGGTCGGCCAGCGAGCGGTTGGACGCGCGGCGCACGATCCAGGCCAGCACCTCGGCGTTGACCGTCTTGTAGGCAAAGGCGTCGCCGTGCGTGCCTTCCTTCTTGAGCGTGGCCAGGAATTCGTAGAACGACTTCGGGCCCGCGTAGTTGGCGCCCTGCGTGAGCATGCCGCCGGCGCGCGCATAGTCCCAGACCTCGGCCTTCGGGTCGGCGTAGTTCTCGGAGTAGCGCACGCCGATGGTCATGTCCATCACCTGGCGCACCGTGGCGTCGCCGTAGGCCGTGTCCTTGAGCTCGGGCAGGTACTTGGTGACCGGCGCCGACGGGTCGAGCGTGCCTTCCTGCGCGAGGATGGCCGCCAGCGTGCCCACGAAGGACTTGGTGACCGACATCGCCAGGTGCGGCCGCTCGGGCGTGAGCGCGCCGAAGTACTTCTCGTAGACCACCTGGCCGCGGTGCAGCACCAGGATGCCGTCGGTGTAGGTGCGCGCGATCATCTGGCCGAAGGTCTGCGCCTCGCCACCGCCCATGGGCTGGAAGCGCACGGCCTCGATGTCGATGCGGGGCTTGGCCGCCGGCAGCGGGCTGGCGGCGCCGGGGCCGCGCCACACGTTGGCCGTGGGCACCGTCTCGCGCACGTGCGAGAAGCTCCAGCGGATGCGCGGGTACACGCCGCCGACCGGGTTGTCGAAGGTGATCTGCTTGTCGGGCGGCGGCGGAAAGCCCTGCATCCAGCCCAGCGCCTCGACCGAGGTGGCGGCGGGATCGGGCAGCGCGGGCGCCGGCGGGGTCTGGGCGAGGCTGGTGTTCACGGCAAGAAGGGTGAAGGCGGCGGCCAGCGCCGTGCGTTGAAAGAAGAGAAACGACGACACAGAAGAAGAGGGCATGCAACGGGCTCCAGTGGACGACAGAAAGGGAACGGAAATCAACAGCTTCAGCGGCCGCTGAACCGCGCAGGCCGGCGCTCGATGAAGGAGCGCACGCCCTCGGCCGCGTCCTCGCTGTTCGACAGGCGTTTCTGCGTCTCGATGAATTCCGCCACGGCCGCCAGCGGCCCGTGTTCGATCGCCTTGAGCACGTTGAGCCGCGTGGCCTGCACGGCCAGCGGCGCCTGGGCCGCGATGCGCTGCGCGATCTGCAGCGCCGCGTCGAGCTCCTGCCCGGCCGGCACCACCTTCTGCACGAAGTTCAGGCGATAGGCCTCGGCGCTGTCGAATTCGTCGGCCGTGAGCAGGTGCAGCATCGCGTTGCCCAGCCCCGCGCGCTCGGCCATGCGCAGCGTGGCGCCGCCCGTGGCCATGATGCCGCGTTGCACTTCCATCTGCGAGAAGCGGCAGTTGTCGGCCGCCACCACGATGTCGGCGCCCAGCATGAGCTCGATGCCCACCGTGAAGCAGATGCCCTTGACGGCCGCCACCATCGGCTTGGTGCGGCGGCGGTAGCCCTCCAGGCCGAAGTCGTGCGGCTCCACCAGCCCGGCCGGAATCGCCTTCTCGCCGCGCTTCATGTATTCGGTGACCGCCGGCAGGTCCAGGCCCGCCGTGAAGTGGTCGCCGAACGCATGCAGCACGCCCACGCGCAGGCTGGGGTCGTCGTCCAGGCGCGTGTAGGCCTCGGCCAGCTGCTTGAACATCGGCGGCGTCCAGCCGTTGCGCTTGGCGGGCCGGTTGATGCCGATCAGCAGCACGTGGTCGAGCACCTGCGTGTCGATGCAGCCTTCGGCGGGCGGGGTGGTGGGGGTCGCAGTCATCGGTCTTTGTCTCCTTGTTGTTGTCGTCGTGGCGTTGCGGATCAGTACGTGTAGACGCCGCGGCCGGTCTTGCGACCCAGCTGGCCGGCGGCGACCATTTCCTTCAGCAGCGGGCAGGGGCGGTACTTGGAGTCGCCGAACTGCTCCAGGTACACCTCCATCACGGCCAGGCACACATCGAGGCCGATCATGTCGGCCAGCGCCAGCGGGCCGATGGGCTGGTTGCAGCCCAGCTTCATGCCGGCGTCGATGTCCTCGGCCGTGGCCAGGCCCTCGGCCAGCACGAAGAAGGCCTCGTTGATCATCGGCACCAGGATGCGGTTGACCACGAAGCCCGGCGCGTTCTTCACCGTGATGGGCGACTTGCCCAGCTTCTCGGCCAGCGCCTTCACCGCGTCGTGCGTGGCGTCACTCGTGAGGTAGCCGCGGATCAGCTCCACGAGCGCCATCATCGGCACCGGGTTGAAGAAGTGCATGCCGATGAAACGGTCGGCGCGCGAGGTGGCGGCGGCCAGCTGCGTGATCGAGATCGACGAGGTGTTCGACGCGATGATCACCTCGGGGCCCACCAGCTCGTCGACCTGCTTGAGGATCTTGAGCTTGAGCGCGTGGTTCTCGGTGGCGGCCTCGATGACCAGCTGCGCGCCCTTGAGGTCGTTGTAGTCGGTCGAGCCCTTGATCAGCGCCAGCGCGGCGGCCTTCTGCTCGGCCGTGAGTTTTTCCTTCTTGATGAGGCGGTCGAGGCTGCCCGAGATGGTGGCGATGCCCTTGTCGACGGCCGCCTGGGCCACGTCGATCATCACCACGTTGACACCCGACACCGCGCAGGCCTGGGCGATGCCGTTGCCCATGGTGCCGGCGCCGATGATGCCCACAGTCTGAATCGTCATGAAAAATGCTCCTTGAAACAAAAAAAGAAAATCGGAGGCGAGGGCGGGCGCAAGGCCGCCATCGCGCAATGGCGGTCATTGTGAATCAGCCCGAAGTGGCCGCCGTTCCCGTGGGCGACACCGGCCCGGGGTGGCTTACAGTGCTGCGATTGTTTTCAACCCCATTTTTTCGAGCCCTCGCATGACCACCCTCGGCACTCCCCTGTCCCCTTCCGCCACCCGCGTGATGCTGCTCGGCTCCGGCGAGCTCGGCAAGGAGGTGCTGATCGCCCTGCAGCGCCTGGGCGTCGAGACCATCGCCGTCGACCGCTACGAGAACGCCCCCGGCCAGCAGGTGGCGCACCACGCGCGCACCATCACCATGAGCGACCCCGACCAGCTCAAGGCGCTGATCGAGGCCGAGAAGCCCGCGCTGGTGGTGCCCGAGATCGAGGCCATCGCCACGCCCATGCTGCAGCAGCTGGAAGACGCGGGCGTGGTGCGCGTGATTCCCACGGCCCGTGCCGCCCGCCTCACGATGGACCGCGAAGGCATCCGCCGCCTGGCCGCCGAGACGCTGGGCGTGCCCACCAGTCCCTACAAGTTCTGCGACTCGCTGGCCGAGCTGCAGGCCGCCATTGACGCCGGCATCGGCTATCCCTGCATCGTCAAGCCCGTGATGAGCAGCTCCGGCAAGGGCCAGAGCAAGATCGACGGCCCCGCCGACGTGCAGAAGGCCTGGGACTACGCCATGGCCGGCGGCCGCGTGAGCCATGGCCGCGTGATCGTCGAGGGCTTCATCGACTTCGACTACGAGATCACGCTGCTGACCGTGCGCGCGAAAGACTCGGCGGGCGCTGTCGAAACCAAGTTCTGCGACCCCATCGGCCACGTGCAGGTCAGCGGCGACTACGTGGAAAGCTGGCAGCCGCACCCCATGGCGCCGGCCGCGTTGCAGAAGGCGCAGCAGATCGCGCAGGCCGTCACGGCCGACCTCGGCGGGCAGGGCCTGTTCGGCGTCGAGTTGTTCGTGAAGGGCGACGAGGTCTGGTTCAGCGAGGTCAGCCCGCGCCCGCACGACACCGGCATGGTCACCATGGCCACGCAGTGGCAGAACGAGTTCGAGCTGCACGCGCGCGCCATCCTCGGCCTGCCGGTCGACACCTCGCTCAAGAGCCCGGGCGCCAGCGCCGTGATCTACGGCGGCGTGGACGCCACCGGCATCGCCTTCGACGGGGTGGCCGAGGCGCTGCAGGTGCCCGGCAGCGACATCCGCCTGTTCGGCAAGCCCGAGAGCTTCGTCAAGCGCCGCATGGGCGTGGCGCTGGTGCATGCGGCCGACACCGACACGGCCCGCAAGCTCGCCAAGGAAGCCGCTTCGCGCGTGAAGCCGCGCACGGCCTGAACGGCCGAACCCTCCGGGTGAACCCGCGAGCCGGGCCCCGGTAGCCAGTTTTCGCAAGCGACCCCGCAGCGGTGCGGGCATGGTGCGGGTCTTGTCGCCAGGACGCCGGTCGGGTGCGGGTGCATGCGGATAGCCCGCAGGCGCCCCGCCCTCCACACTGAGCGCTCCGTTCGATTCACCGGAGACACCATGCTGCATCCCCAGGCGCGCGCCTTGCTGGATTTCATCGAAGCGCGCGGCATTCCGCCGACCCACACCCTGTCGCCCGCCGACGCGCGGGCCTACTACCGCGAGCGCCGCACCGCCACGCAGCCGCTGCCGGCCGAGGTCGCCGAGGTGCGCGACCTCGCCGCCGACGGGCCGCACGGCACCATTGCGGGGCGGCTGTACAAGCCGCTCGGCGCGGGCCCGGGCCCGCTGCCCGTGCTGGTGTACTACCACGGCGGTGGCTGGGTCATCGGCGACCTCGACACGCACGACGTGCTGTGCCGCGAGCTGGCCAACGGCGCGGGCTGCGCGGTGGTCGCGGTCGACTACCGCATGGGCCCCGAGCACCGCTTTCCCACCGCCGTGGACGACGTGCTCGCCGCCACCCGCTGGGTGCGCCGCGAAGCCGCCGCGCTGGGGCTCGATGCCAGCCGCCTTGCGGTGGGCGGCGACAGCGCGGGCGGCAACCTCGCGGCCGTGGCGTCGATCGCCGCGCGCGATGCGGGCGACCTGCCGATCGTGTTCCAGCTCCTGATCTACCCGGCCACCGACATGCGCCGCGGCCATCCGTCGCACCAGGCGAACGGGCAGGGCTACCTGCTCACGCGCGACACCATGACCTACTTCCACGACCACTACATCACCGACGCGAAGCACGACCTCGACTGGCGCGCCTCGCCGCTGCTGCACACCGACCTGGCGGGCCTGCCGCCAGCGCTCGTGCTCACGGCCGGCTACGACCCGCTGCGCGACGAAGGCGCGGCGTATGCCGAGGCGCTCACGGCCGCTGGCAACCGCGCGAACTACGTGTGCTTCGAGCGCCAGATCCATGGCTTCATCACCATGGGCAAGGTGCTCGACGAGGCCCACACCGCCGTCGCGTTGTGCGCGGCGGAACTGCGCCGCGCGTTCGCGCCGGCCTAGGGAAAGTCCCCGCGCAAATGGATGCCGCGCCCAAGGCCCCCGCCGCTACGATCCAGCGAACACGACGCCACCCCCCGGTCGGACGTCGTCGACCGATGCAGGAGACAGACACCATGCAGCGAACCAGGACGTCGACGCCTTCGGGCGGCGATGCACGGCAGGGCGAACGCCTCATGTGGCTCACGCCGCAGCGCGTCTTCTACGCCGGGCTGCTCGGCGCCGCGGCCGAGCGCGCCATGGGCGGGCACGGCGTGTACGTGTCGCCCGCCGGTGCGCCGCCCAACCGTATCCGCATCGGCGGCGGGGCCTGGCAGAGCGGCGAGTTCATCGTGGTGCCGCCGCACGTGCCGCACCAGGTCGAGAGCGCCTGCCCGCTGATCTTCAACCTGCTGATCGAATCGGAGTCGGTCGATCCCGCGCGCATGCCGGCCTTTTTGCAGCACTGCGGCCCGGTCGATGCGCCGGCCTTCGTGCAGCGCATGCGCGAGGTCCATGCCCACCTGCTGGCGGCCTCGGCGCGCGGCATCGACTTCGACGGCTTCGATTTCGACGCGCTGTTCTTCGACGGCCCGCTCACGCCGCGTCCGCTCGACGCGCGCATCCGCAAGGTGGTCGACATGCTCGTGGCCGACCCGGCCGCGCCCGCCTCGGCGGAAGACTGCGCGGCCTCGGTGCACCTGTCGTTCTCGCGCTTCCTGCACCTGTTCAAGCAGGAGACGGGCATGGCCTTTCGCGGCTTCCGGGCCTGGAAGCGCGCGCGCAGCCTGCTGCGCTACGTGCACCAGAGCGGCACGCTCACCGACATCGCGCTGGACACCGGCTACCCCGACTCCACGCACTTCAGCCATTCGATCCGCCAGGTCTACGGGCTCAAGCCCAGCGACATCGTGGCGGGCTCGCGCCGCCTCGCGCTGCACGACGCGGCCGGCGGGTTCCGGCAGTAGGCGCAGGCGGGACGGCATCGCATGCAGATCCTCCAACTCCTGCTCTCGGGCATCGCGCAAGGGTGCATCTACGGCCTCATCGCGCTGGGCTTCGTGCTGATCTACAAGGCCACCGAAACGGTGAGCTTCGCGCAGGGCGACCTGATGATGCTCGGCGCGTTCGGTGCCTTCGCGGGCATGTCGCTGTTCGGCATGCCGTTTTGGCTCGCGGCGCTGCTGGCCGTGGTGGCCATGGCGGCCTTCGGCGTGCTGCTCGAGCTGGTGGTGATCCGCCCGATCCTCGGGCAGCCGCAGTTCTCGATCGTGATGCTGACCATCGGCATCGCCTACGTGGCGCGCGGCATCATCACCATGGTGCCGGGCATCGGCACCGACACCCACACGCTGGCGGTGCCCTACAAGGACCAGATCTGGAAGCTCGGCGAACTGGTGGTGAACCTCGAGCAGTTCGTGATCATCGTGGCCACCGCGATCCTGTGCGGCCTGCTGTACGCCATGTTCCGCTACAGCAAGCTGGGCATCGCGATGCAGGCCTCGTCGCAGAACCAGCTCGCGGCCTACTACATGGGCATTCCGGTGAAGCGGCTCAACGGGCTGGTGTGGGGGCTCGCCGCAGCGGTGGCCGCCATCGCGGGCATGCTGCTGGCGCCCATCACCTTCGTGCACGCCAACATGGGCTTCATCGGGCTCAAGGCCTTTCCTGCCGCGGTGGTCGGTGGCTTCGGCAGCCTGCCGGGCGCGATCGTCGGCGGGCTGGTGATCGGCATCGTCGAGTCGTTCGCGGGCTTCTATCTGCCCGACGGTTTCAAGGACACGGCGCCGTACATCGTGGTGCTGCTGATGCTCATGATCAAGCCGAACGGATTGTTCGGCGAGAAGCTGCGCAAGAAGGTGTAAGTCTCATATGCGCTTCATCTTCAAGACCAGCTACGACCAGGACATCCGCCTTGCGCGGCACGGCGGCCACGTGCTCTGGTACAGCCTGCTCGTGGCCTTCCTGCTTGTCGCGCCGTGGGTCATCGACGAGTACTGGCTCGCGCAGCTGACCTTCGTGCTGATCTACGGCATCGTCGGCCTGGGGCTGATGCTGCTGGCAGGCTTCACGGGGCAGTTCTCCATCGGGCACGCGGCGTTCCTGGGAACGGGTGCGTACACGCAGGGCGTGCTGACGAACATGGGCGTGCCGTTCCCGCTCGCGCTGCTCGCGTCGGCGGCGCTGTCGGCGGCGGTGGGCGTGGTGGTGGCGATGCCGGCGCTGCGCGTGAAGGGCATCTACCTGGGCATCGCGACGCTGTCCTTCGGCTTCATCGTCGAGGAGGTGTTCGCGCGCTGGGAAAGCGTGACGGGCGGCAACGCGGGCCTGCATGTGAAGTCGCCGCAGCTGTTCGGCTGGTCGCTGGGCTCGGGCGAGGGCTTCTACTTTCTGTGCCTGGTGGTTGCGGTGGTGTCCACGCTGGGCATCCTGAACCTGCTGCGCTCGCCGACGGGGCGCGCCTTCGTCGCCATCCGCGATTCGGAGATTTCGGCGCAGAGCATGGGCATCCACCTGGCGCGCTACAAGACGATGTCGTTCGCGATCTCGGCCGCGCTCGCGGGCTTGGGCGGTGCGCTGTACGCGCACAAGCTGAGCTTCATCTCGCCGGACCAGTTCAACATCCTGCAGTCGATCGACCTGCTGCTGATGGTGGTGATCGGCGGGCTGGGCTCGGTGCACGGCGCGTTCCTCGGCGCGATTTTTCTCATCGCGATGCCGCAGCTGATCTCGATGGGCAAGGACTGGCTGCCGGCGGTGGTCGGCCAGGCGCCCGGCCTGCAGGGGCTGGTGTACGGGCTGGTGCTGATCGCCTTCGTGCTGTTCGAGCCGTTGGGGCTGTACGGGCGCTGGCTCAAGATCCGCACCTGGCTGCAGCTCTTTCCGTTCTACCGCAAGGGGTTGTTCAAGCGGCAGAAGTCGTTCACCAAATCGGACCGGCTGAGATGAGCAACGACGTCCTTCTTTCCGCGAAAGACCTGAGCGTGCGCTTCGGCGGCGTGCTGGCGGTCAACAAGGTGAGCTTCGATGTGCGGCGCGGCGAGGTGTTCACGCTGATCGGCCCGAATGGCGCGGGCAAGACGACGGTGTTCAACCTGATCAGCCGCATCTACACGCCGACCACGGGCGAGATCACCTGGCATGGCGAGGCGGGCGGGGCGATCGCGCTCACGCAGCAGGCGCCGCACGCGATTGCCGCGCTCGGCATTGCGCGCACCTTCCAGAATATCGAGCTGTTCGAGCATGCGACGGTGCTGCACAACCTGCTGATCGGACGCCACACGCACCGGCAGACAGGCTTCTGGAGCGAAGTGTTCTTCACGCCGGCCACGCGCCGCGCCGAGATCGCGGCGCGCGAGAAGGCGGAGCAGGTGATCGACCTGCTCGACCTGCAGCACTACCGCGACTCGATGGTGGCGGGGCTGCCCTACGGCGTGCGCAAGGTGGTGGAGCTGGCGCGCGCGCTGTGCACCGAACCGAAGCTGCTGCTGCTCGACGAGCCTTCTTCGGGGCTCAATGTCGAGGAGACGGCGGACATGGCGTTCTGGATTCAGGACATCCAGCATGAGCTGGGGGTGTCGGTGTTGATGGTCGAGCACGACATGTCGCTTGTTTCCAAGGTGTCGGATCGCGTGCTCGCCATGAATCAAGGCGAGGTGCTGGCTACGGGGTCTCCGCGTGAGGTGCAGGCGGATTCGCGGGTGATCGAGGCTTACCTCGGGACTGTGGATGACGTGAGCAGTTTGCGGAGGGTGGTGGCGTGACTTGCTTCTTCGTTACCTCTTTGGAGACGCCCGGTGCACGGCACGGCGCGGTCGCCCCCACTGCGCCGGCCGCTTCGCGGCTCCCCTGCGGTGCTCGCGTTTCGCGGGGTCTCGCAGAACTCGCTGCGCTCAAACAGCTGCGAGCCCTGATCCGCGAAACGCTGCGCTCCTCGGCGGCACAGAGGGGGCGCCCACGCCGCACCGCACACCGGGCTTCGTCGTGGCGTGATGGCTCTGCGCGTTCCGCCTTGACCTCGGGAGCACACGCATGAGCGACGTCGTACTCCAACTGCTCAACGTCGAAAGCGCCTACGGCCCGATCAAGGCCATCCGCGGCGTGAGCCTGAAGGTGCGCAAGGGGGAGATCGCGACGGTGCTCGGCTCCAATGGCGCGGGCAAGACGACGATCCTCAAGACCATCTCCGGCATCATCGATCCGCGCAAGGGCAGCATCGAGTTCCAGGGCCTGGACATCACGGCCAAAGACCCGGCCTTCATCGTGCAGCAGGGCCTGAGCCACGTGCCCGAAGGGCGCGAGGTGTTCCCGCTGCTCTCGGTGAAGGACAACCTGCTGATGGGCGCCTACACGCGAAAAGACCGCGACGGCGTGGCGCGGGACATCGAGACCGTTTTCACCTACTTCCCGATCCTGCGCGAGCGCGCCACGCAGGACGCCGGCCTGCTCTCGGGCGGGCAGCAGCAGATGCTGGCCATCTCGCGCGCCATCATGGCGGCGCCGCACCTCATTCTTCTGGACGAACCCAGCCTGGGCCTGAGCCCCAAGCTCACCAAGGAGATCTTCGAGATCGTGGTGCGCATCAACCGCGAGCGCGGCACCACCATCCTGCTGGTGGAACAGAACGCGAACATGGCGCTCAACGCCGCCGACCACGGCTATGTGCTGGAGAACGGCCGCATCGTGATGGAAGACTCGTGCGAACGCCTGCGCGAGAAGGACGACATCAAGGAGTTCTACCTGGGTGTCAAGGACGACGGCGTGCGCGGCGAGCGGCGCTGGAAAAAGAAGAAGACCTGGAGGTAGCCGTCGCCATGCAAGGACTCTGGGATCTGCGAACCATCGAACCCGGCCACGACATCCTCGTGCCCGGCGACACGCTCTCGGCCATGTTCTGGAACGCCGTGCGCCAGCGCGGCGACAACATCTGGATGCGGCAGAAGGAGCTGGGCATCTGGCGCAGCTGGAGCTGGCGCCAGACGGCCGAGGCCGTGCGCGAAATCGCGGCCGGCCTGCAGGCCATCGGCTTCACGCGCGGCGAGTGCGCGTCCATTCTTTCGAACACCGTCATCGAATGGGTGCTGGCCGACCTGGCCGTGCTCAGCTGCGGGGGTGTCTCCAACGGCATCTACCCGACCGACGCTGCTTCGCAGGTGCAGTACCTGTGCGAAGACTCGCGCACCACGGTGCTCTTCGTGGAAGACGACGAGCAGCTCGACAAGGCGCTCGAAGTGCGCGCCCGCCTGCCCGGCCTGCGCCGCGTGGTCGTGTTCGACATGGAAGGCCTGCGCGAACTCGACGACCCGGGCGTGATGAGCTTGGACGCGCTGCGCGCCCTCGGCCGCACGCACCTGGCGGGCGACCCGCAGGCGGTGGAGCGCAGCGTGGCGGCCTGCCGGCCCGAAGACCTGGCGATTTTGGTCTACACCTCGGGCACCACCGGCAAGCCCAAGGGCGCCATGCACAGCCATGCGGGGCTGGTGTACACCGCGCGCGGCTACAACACGCTCATCGCGCAGGACGAGAAGGACGAGCGCATGTGCTTCCTGCCGCTGTGCCACATCGCCGAGCGCATGGGCGGCGAGTACTTCGCGATGTACACGGGCTCGATCCTCAACTTCGTCGAGAACCCCGAGACGGTGCCCGAGAACGTGCGCGAGATCGCGCCCACGGTGTTCACCGGCGTGCCGCGCGTGTGGGAGAAGTTCTATTCGGGCGTGATGATCGCGCTGAAGGAGGCCAGCCCGCTGCAGCAGGCCGCCTACCACTGGAGCATCGGCGTGGGTGAGACCATCGCCAACAAGGTGCTCGCGGGCCAGGAGATCGGCACGGGGTTGCGCCTGAAGTTCCGGCTCGCGCGGCTGCTGGCGCTGGACAACGCGCGCAAGCTCATCGGCATCCACCGCGCGCGCTTTCTCGTGACCGGCGCGGCGCCCATTTCGCCCGAGCTGGTCAAGTGGTACCTCGCGCTGGGCGTGCCCATGCTTGAGGTGTGGGGCATGACGGAGTCGTGCGGCGCCTCCACGGCCGTGCCCGTCACCCGCATCAAGCCCGGCTCCATCGGCCCGGCCACGGGCTACAACGAGGTGCGCATCGATCCGGCCACCAACGAGATCCTGGTGCGCGGCCCCAACGTCTTCATGGGTTACCTCAATCTGCCCGAGAAGACGGCCGAGACCATCGACGCCGACGGCTGGCTGCACACGGGCGACGTGGGCGTGATGGACGAGGACGGGTATTTCCGCATCACCGACCGGATGAAAGACATCATCATCACGGCAGGCGGCAAGAACGTGACCCCGAGCGAGCTGGAGAACGAGCTCAAGTTCAGCCTCTACATCACCGATGCCGTGGTGATCGGCGACAAGAGGCCCTACCTCACGGTGATCGTCATGATCGACCAGGAGAACGTCGAAAAATTCGCGCAGGACCACGACGTGCCGTTCAGCAACTACGAGAGCCTGACACGCACGCAGGAAGTGCAGGACCTGATCCAGGGCGAGATCGATCGCGTCAACGCCAAGTTCGCGCGCGTCGAGCAGATCAAGAAGTTCTTCCTGCTCGAGACGCAGCTCAGCGCCGAGGACGAGGAGCTCACGCCCACGATGAAGCTCAAGCGCAAGCTGGTGCAGACCAAGTACGCGCAGCGCATCGACGCCATGTACCGCTGACCTCTTTTTTGCCAACCCGAGGAGACAACGCTATGACGAAGCTCAAGACATTGACGACGCTGGCCGTGCTGGGCTTGATCGCGACGCTCGCGTCCGCGCAGCAGCAGGGCGTGAGCAAGGACGAGATCCGCATCGGCACGATCCAGGACCTGTCGGGTCCGCTGGCGGGCTTCGGCAAGCAGGCGCGCAACGGCATGCAGCTGCGCGTGGACGAACTCAACGAGCAGGGCACGCTCAACGGGCGCAAGCTCAAGCTCTTCGTCGAAGACTCGGGCTACGACCCGAAGAAGGCGGTGCTGGCGGCGCAGAAGCTGGTCAACCAGGAAAAGATCTTCATCATGGCCGGCCACATCGGCACGGCGCAGAACATGGCGGCGATGCCGGTGCAGTTCGACAAGAACGTCGTCAACTACATGCCGATCACCGCGGCGCGCGAAATGTATGAGCCGCTGAACCGGCTGAAGTATTCGTTCGCGGCCACCTACTACGACCAGATCCGCCTGGCGCTGCCCAAGATGATCAAGGACAAGGGCGCCAAGAAGGTCTGCACGATCTACCAGGACGACGAGTTCGGTCTCGAAGTGCAGCGCGGCGCCGAGGCCGGCCTGAAGGCCGCGGGCATGGAGCTGGCCGAGAAGACCTCGTTCAAGCGCGGCGCCACCGACTTCAGCTCGCAGGTCGCCAAGATGAAGGCCGCCAACTGCGACCTCGTGGTGCTCGGCACCATCATCCGCGAGACCATCGGCACGGTGGGCGAGTCGCGCAAGACCGGCTTCAACCCGACCTTCCTGGGCTCGAGCGCGGCCTACACCGACCTGATCCACAAGCTCGGCGGCAAGGCCATGGACGGCGTGTACGCCACCATGACGGTGCAGAACCCCTACACCGACGAGCAGTCGCAGCCGCTGCGCTTCTGGGCCAACAAGTACAAGACCAAGTTCAACGAAGACCCGACCGTGTTCTCGGTGTACGGCTACGTGATCATCGACTCGTTCATCAAGGCCGCGACCAAGGCCGGCCCGAACCTGACGACCGACAGCTTCATCAAGGCGATGGACAGCATCACCTTCGAGCCCGACATGTTCGGCAGCCCGAAGAGCACCTACACCGCCACCAAGCGCCTGGGCAACGACCAGTCGCGGCTGTCGCAGATCAAGGACGGCAAGTGGGTGGTGGTGTCTGACTACGTGACACCGTAAGCCAGCGCCGCCCCGGTACCGTGCCGGGGCGAGCGGCTATATTCCGCGAAATCCCCTTCGCGAGACCGCCGCCATGCCCCAGTACTGGTTGATGAAATCCGAGCCCGACGAGGTCTCGATCGACGATGCCCTCGCCGCGCCCGACGCCACCGTGGCGTGGACCGGCGTGCGCAACTACCAGGCACGCAACTTCATGCGCGACGGCATGAAGGTCGGCGACGGCGTGCTGTTCTATCACTCGAGCTGCCCCGAGCCCGGCATCGCCGGCATCGCGCGCGTGGCCTCGGCCATCAAGCCCGACCCGACGCAGTTCGACCCGAAGTCGCCGTACTACGACGCCGGCGCGAAGAAGGAAGACCCGCGCTGGCTGCTGGTCGATGTGCAGGCGGTGCGCAAGACCCGGCTGCTGGCGTTGCCCGAGCTGCGCGCCAAGCCCGAGCTGGCCGATCTGGTCATCCTGCGCAAGGGCAACCGGCTGTCGATCACGCCGGTGGAGCCGGCGCACTGGAAGGTCATCGAGAAGATGCTGGCCTGAACCTGTTCAGGCGACTTTCGACAGGATCGGGAACAGCTTGCCGAGTCCGTCGGCCATCACCTCGACCGCGAGCGCCGCGAGGATCAGGCCCATCAGCCGCGTCATGATGTTGATGCCGGTCTTGCCGAGCACCCGCGCGATCGGCTGCGCGAGCGAAAAGGCCAGTGCGGTCGCCAGCGCTACGACCACGCCATAGCCGACCAGCAGCCCCAGCTCCCACAGGTGCTGTGTCTTGTCGGCGTAGATCACCACGGTGGAGATCGCGGCCGGGCCGGTGAGCAGCGGAATGGTGAGCGGCACCACCGCGATGGAGGCGCCCATCGACGCCTTCACTTCCACCGCGCGCAGCTCGTCGACGTTGGTCTTGCTCTCGGCCGGTTGCGCGTTGAGCATCGAGATCGAGCTCATGAGCAGCAGCAGCCCGCCGCCGACCTGGAAGCTCGCGATCGAGATGCCGAAGAAGGACAGCAGCTGCAGCCCGATGAGCGCGCTCACGGCAATGACCACGAAGGCGCTGAAGGCCGACATGCGCACCGTGCGCTTGCGCTGGGCGTCGGAGTAGTCCTGCGTGTAGTGGATGAAGAAGGGCACGATGGCCAGCGGGTTGACGATGGCCACCAGCGTGACCAGCGGCTTGATGAGGTCCATGGAGGTGCTCATCGTTATCGTCCTCCGGTCACGTCGAGCAGGGCCATGGTGGTGTAGCTGGCCTCGGGCGAGAGCAGCCACAGGACGGCGCCGGCAATTTCTTCGGCGGTGCCGCTGCGCTTCATCGGCACGCCTGGGCCCATCTCGGCGGCGCGGCCAGGCTGGCCGCCGGAGGCGTGGATGTCGGTGTCGATCACGCCAGGGCGCACCGCGTTCACGCGGATGCCTTCGTCGGCCACTTCCTTGGCCAGGCCGATGGTCAGGGTGTCGATGGCTGCCTTGCTGGCCGCGTAGTCGACGTACTGGCCGGGCGAGCCGATGCGCGCGGCGCCGCTGGAGATGTTGACGATGGCGCCGCCTTCGCCGCCGTGCTTCGTGCTCATGCGCTTCACCGCCTCGCGCGCGCAGACGAAGCTGCCGATCACGTTGATGCGGAACATGCGCTCCAGGCGCGCCACGCTCATTTCGTCGACGCGCGCCTGCACGTCGACCACGCCGGCGTTGTTCACGAGCGCCGTGAGGCGCCCGAGCTTGGCGTCGACCTTCGCGAACATCGCGAGCACCTGGGCTTCGTCGCCCACGTCGGCCTGCACCGCCATGGCGGTGCCGCCGCCCGCGCGGATGGTGCGCACCACCTCGTCGGCGGCCAGCGAGTTGCTGGCGTAGTTCACGGCCACGGCATAGCCGCGCTTCGCGGCGAGCAAGGCCGTGGCGGCACCGATGCCGCGCCCACCGCCGGTGATCAAGAGCACCTGGTCCAAATCCCACCTCCTGCAGAGAAACTGTGCGTCAGTTAAAACCGACGGCCTGGATTACATCACCGAGGGCTGGCGCATGAGCACGAGCGCCGCGCCGCCCCAAGCCAGCTCGCACCGCAGTGCGCAGCACGGAGGTTACTGAATGCACAAGACCATCGACTATTACTTTGCGCCACAGAGCCCGTGGACCTATCTGGGGCATACCCGCTTTGCCGCCATCGCCGCGGCCGCCGGCGCCACCGTGCGCGTGCGGCCCATCGACATGGGCAGCGTGTTCCCCGTGTCGGGCGGGCTGCCGCTGGGCAAGCGCGCACCGCAGCGCCAGGCCTACCGGCTGCTCGAGTTGGCGCGCTTCTCGAAGCACCTGGGCCTGCCGCTGAACCCGAAGCCGAAGTTCTTTCCGGTGGCCGGCGACGATGCGGCGCGGCTGATCATCGCGGTCGACCTGCACGACGGCACTCAAGCCGCGATGCGCATCAGCGCCGCGGTGTTCGCGGCCGTGTGGGTGCAGGAGCGGAACATCGGCGACCCGAACCTGCTCGAAGCCCTGGTCGCGGAATGCGGCCTGCCGGCCAAGCGCGCCGAGCAATCGCAAAGCCAGGCGGTGCAGGAGCGTTACGAGGCTTACACGCAGGAAGCGATCGACATCCAGGTGTTCGGCGCGCCGAGCTACGTGATCGACGGCGAGATCTTCTGGGGCCAGGACCGGCTCGATTTCGTCGAGCGGGCGCTGCGCGCGTAACGGCGCAAGCCGACCCGCTTTTTCTTTTTCATTCCCTCGTTTCAGGAGAACCCCATGGGCCAATTCATCGACCTCACCGCCAAGGATGGCTTCACTTTTCCCGCCTACGTGGCCGAGCCCGCGGGCACGCCGCGCGGCGCCGTGGTGGTGGTGCCGGAAATCTTCGGCGTGAACTCGCACATCCGCTCGGTGGCCGACGGCTACGCGGCCGACGGCTACCTGGCCGTGGCGCCGTCGACCTTCCACCGCGTCAAGCCCGGCGTCGAGCTGGGCTACAGCGACGACGACATGAAGACCGGCTTCGGCTACAAGACCGCGGTCGAGGCGCTGCCCGCGCCCGGCGTGCTGCAGGACCTGGAAGCCGCGATCGCCTACGCCTCGAAGGCGGGCAAGGTCGGCATCGTCGGCTACTGCTGGGGCGGCCTGCTGGTCTGGCGCGCCGCGGCCCTGCTGCCGGGCCTGGCCGCTGCCGCACCGTACTACGGTGGCGGCATGACGACGCCGGAAGAAAGCGCGCGCCAGCCGAAGGTGCCGGTGCTCGCGCAGTTCGGCAACCGCGACCACTGGATTCCGCTGGACACCATCGAGGCCTTCAAGAAGGCGCACCCCGAGGTGGAAGTGCATGTCTACGAAGCCGACCACGGCTTCAACTGCGACCAGCGCGGCTCGTACAACGCCGAGGCGGCGAAGCCGGCGCGTGAACGCGTGCTGGCCTTCTTTGCCAAGCACGTCGGCTGATCCGGCACGCTTCAAGCAAAAGCCCGGCAGTGCCGGGCTTTTTTCATTTCTATTTCTTGGCGCCGACCCGGGTCTGCAGGAAGTCGAGCAGCGCGCGCAGCGCCGCGCTGTTGTGGCGCCGCTGCAGGTAGGCGGCCGACAGCCACATGTCCTTGCGCGCATAGCCTTCGAGCACCGGCACCAGCTCGCCGCTGTCGATGTGCGACTGCACGAGCAGCGAGGGCAGGTAGATCACGCCGAAGCCGCGCATCGCGACGCGGATCAGCGGCGCGCCCTCGGTGCAGTCCATGCGGCTCTTGACCTGCACGTCCAGCGGCTGGCCGTTGTCATCGAAGCGCCACGCGGGCTGCGTGCCCAGCAGCGAATGGGTCAGCGCCTCGTGCTGGGCGAGCTCCTGCGGGTGCGCGGGCTTGCCGTGCTTCTTCCAGTAGACCGGCGAGGCGCAGACCACCATGTGGATGAGCCGCAGCTTGCGCACGATGAGGTTGGCGTCTTCCACCGGGCCGCTGCGGATGTCGACGTCGATGCCTTCCTCGGCGAGGTCGACGGTGCGGTTGGTCAGTTGCAGGCTGATGCTCACGTCGGGGTAGTGGCGCATGAAGTCGGCCAGCAGGTCGGGGAATTCGCCGTTGCCCATGCCGTGCGGCGCCGAGATGCGCAGCCGGCCGCCGGGCTGGCTGGCGCGCTCCTGCAACTCGGCCTGGGTGAGCTCGACCATTTCGAGCATCGGCGTGCTGCGCTCGAGCAGCAGCTGGCCGGCGTCGGTGAGGCTGACGGAACGCGTGGAGCGGTTGAGCAGGCGCACGCCGAAGCGGGTCTCGAGTTCGGCGACGTACTTGCTGACCGTGGCCTTCGACATGTCGAGCCGCTTGGCGGCCAGGGAGAAGCTGCCGTGCGAGGCGACTTCCCGGAAGGTTTTGATCAGATCGAGACTGTCCATGTCAGTGAAACCCGTTGTTTTTCGCGAGGGAGCGCGGTGTGCCGATTCTCGGGGGTTTTGCCGGATAGGACTGGCGCGGGGTTCTGGTGTAAGCCGGAAGCAGTCAGGCGCCTTGTGCCCGGTTTTTTGCGTGCACGACTTTGTTGACTGATTGTTTCGCTACAGGAAACACCGTGTCTCTGAACCGAGTGTTTTCCCGAAGGAATTCCGGCTGACACTCGCCGCACAGGCGAGCCAACGTGCAAGCCTGGTGGACATCCCATCTAGCCGAACACAAGGAACAGACATGAAGACCTCGCACATTTTCGCAGCCGCCGCCCTGACCCTCCTGGCCGCCACCGGCGCCCAAGCCGAGACGTACCAAGGCGTGACCCAAGTGATCTCGTCCAAGAGCCGCGACGAAGTCAACGCCGAAGCCCAGCGCACCGCCGCAGCCCCGAACCAGAACGTCGTGCGCGGTTCGCGCGGCGCGGAAACCGTGGCCGTGTCGAAGGACCGTTCGATCGTCGAAGCCGAAGCCATCCGCACCGCCTACGCTCCCGACCAGAACGTGACCTCGGGTTCGCGCGTCAACAGCAAGGTCATCTCGACCATGGTGAACCCGATGGACGCACGCGTTCAAGCCCAGCAAGGTTCGGGCGCCGTCGCCAAGTAATTGGCCGCGAAGCCAGCCGCCTTCCGGGGCGGCCCGAGCTGACAAGAAAAGCCACGCATCTGCGTGGCTTTTTTCATGGGCGCTCAGCGCGTGCGGGCGAGGTAGCGCTTGCGCCAGAAGATCAGGACCAGCAGCACCGCGATGACCAGCATGGCCGACATCGCGATCCAGAAGCCGTCCGCCTTGTGCACCAGCGGAATGAACTCGAAGTTCATGCCGAAGATGCCGGCGATGAGGTTGAGTGGCAGGAAGATGGCCGTGAGCACGGTCAGCACCCGCATGATGTCGTTGGCCCGGTGGCCCTGGACGCTGAAGTGCATCTGCACGGCCGTCTCGGCGTTCTGCTCGAGCCGGTGCACGTGGTGCACCACGCGCTGGATGTGCTCCAGCACGTCGCGGCTGCGCACCATGATCAGGTCGCGCTCGCGCTGCGCGGTCTCGCCCTGCGGCACGGGCAGGGTTTCGAGCGAATCGATCCAGTCCTGCATGGCGGCGCGCTGGTCTTCGCAGATCTCGTCCAGCCGGTGCAGCGACTGGCGCGCCTCCATCAGCGCGCTCCAGTTGGTGAAGCGGCTGCGCGGGTCGATGAGCTCGGTCTGCCAGTGGTCGAGCTGCTTCGTGAGCTCGCGCCGCATGTCGAGGTAGCCGTCGACGATCAGGTTGACGATGCGCAGCATCAGGTCGGCGGGGCTCGCCGGCAGGCGGGCCGAGGTGGCGCGCACGTCGAGCGCGGGCGTGCCGCGGTCGTCGGACGAGGCGGCCGCCAGCAGCCGGGCGGCGAAGGCGTCGCGCACCGTGCCGTCCTCGGGGTGCACCGACAGCAGCACGCGGTCGAACACCGCGAAGCCGACGGGGCGGGTGTCGATGCGGCGCAGCACCGGCGGGCCGCCGCGCGAGGGGCGTTGCGGCAGCGAAGGCTCCCCGCTGTTGCCGGTTTCAGCGCCGTTGCCCGTGGCCAGGCGGCGGAACACCAGCACGTCGTACAGCGAGGTGTAGTCGTAGTGCGAGGGCAGCTGGTCGTTGAGCAGGTCGGCCACGTGCAGGTCGACCAGCTGGGTCTGGCACAGCGTCTGCAGGATCTGCTGCACCTCGGGCTGGGCGGCGCGGAATTCGTCGCGCGTCAGCGAAATCCAGAGGTAGCTGGCGGGGGCGCAGGCGCCCGGCACGGCCAGCGGCGCCAGCGAGGCGTGCTCGCTGACCTGCGAGCGGCTGATTTCGAAGATGCGCATGGACACTCGCCCCCGGTGGTTCTTCTTCCACGCCAGAAGTGCCGTGGAGGTGCGGCAGGCATGCCGCAGTAGCTATTATTTTTGTAGCAACCGAGCGGCGTCAAGCGCGAAGTAGGTCAGCACGCCGTCGGCGCCGGCGCGCTTGAAGGCCAGCAGGCTTTCGAGCACCACGGCGTCGTGGTCGAGCCAGCCGTTCTGGGCTGCGGCCTTCAGCATGGCGTACTCGCCGCTCACCTGGTAGGCGAAGGTCGGCACTCGGAACTCGTCCTTCACGCGGCGCACGATGTCCAGGTAGGGCATGCCGGGCTTCACCATGACCATGTCGGCGCCTTCGGCGATGTCGATGGCGACCTCACGCAGGGCCTCGTCGCTGTTGCCCGGGTCCATCTGGTAGACCTTCTTGTTGCTCTTGCCGAGCGTCGCGGCCGAGCCGACGGCGTCGCGGAAGGGGCCGTAGAAGGCGCTGGCGTACTTGGCGCTGTAGGCCATGATGCGCGTGTGGATGTCGCCGCGGGCTTCGAGCGCGGTGCGGATCGCGCCGATGCGGCCGTCCATCATGTCGCTCGGCGCCACAATATCGACGCCTGCTTGCGATTGTGTGAGTGCCTGCTTCACCAGCACTTCAACGGTGGCGTCGTTGAGGATGTAGCCCGTCTCGTCGAGCAGGCCGTCCTGGCCGTGGCTGGTGTAGGGGTCGAGTGCCACGTCGGTCATCACGCCCAGCTCGGGGAAGCGCGCCTTGAGCGCGGCCACCACGCGGGGAATCAGCCCGTCGGGGTTGAAGGCCTCGTCGCCCGCGGGCGTCTTGAGGCTGGCGTCGATCACCGGGAACAGCGCCATCACCGGGATGCCGGCCTGCACGCACTGCTCGGCCACGGGCAGCAGCAGGTCCAGGCTCAGGCGGTCCACGCCGGGCATCGAGGGCACGGCGTCGCGGCGCTTCTCGCCTTCCTGCACGAACACCGGGTAGATCAGGTCGTTCGTCGTCAGCGCATGCTCGCGCACGAGGTTGCGGGTGAAGGCATCGCGGCGCAGCCGTCGCGGGCGGCCGGCGGGGAACATCGCGAGCGGGGAAAATGGTGACGTCATATATCTAAAATTGTGCCTGAAGCGTGAAATCGCAGCCCAGCGCTGCTGGAGGCAAGTTGTCTGACAACTACGGAAATTAATAGAACTTAAGTTCTAGATTTTTGTTGTAAAAGTCAAAGAAACTGCCTCAATCGCTTGAAACCTTGTTTCGTCTTTGTTAAATTCTGAAGCGGGCGGCTTGCCGCTCCCCGCTTTTCCTCCCTGAGCGGGTGCCTTGATGTGTGACAGCAAAAGGGCTTCCCAGCCCGACGTGAAGACGTCGGGCTTTTTTTTGCCCGAAACCTTGGCAAAGGGCCCCGAAGAGGGGTCAGTGTGCAGCCACCACTAAACTGCCGCCATGCTCTGGGTCAAATCTCTTCACATTGTTTTCATTGCCAGCTGGTTTGCCGGGCTGTTCTATCTGCCGCGGATCTTCGTCAACCTGGCGATGGTGCCGCCCGAGTCGGTCGCGGAGCGTGAGCGCCTGCTGCTGATGGCGCGCAAGCTGCTGCGCTTCACCACCTTCCTGGCCGTGCCGGCACTGGTGTTCGGCGCCTGGCTCTGGCTGGGCTACGGCATCGGGCGCGGCCCGGGCAACGGCTGGATGCACGCCAAGCTGGCCCTGGTGCTGGTGGCCATCGGCTACCACCATGGCTGCGGCGTGCTGCTGCGCCGTTTCGCGGCGGGCGGCAACCGTCGCAGCGACCGCTGGTACCGCTGGTTCAACGAGCTGCCCGTGCTGCTGCTGCTGGGCATCGTGATCCTGGTGGTGGTGAAGCCCTTCTGAGCCCGTGTCGACGGTAGACATGCCGCACAAGTCTGCCGCGCTCCCCCTGGCGCTGGCCTATGCGGCGCTGATCGTCTATGCCAGCCTGTACCCCTTCGCCGACTGGCGTGACCAGGGGATCGCGCCCTGGGCCTACCTGTCGGCGCCCTGGCCCAAGTACTGGACGGGTTTCGACTTCGGGGTGAATGTGGCGGGCTACGTGCCCTTCGGTTTTCTGTGTGCGCTGAGCGTGCTGCGCACGGGCAGCAGTCACAGTGTGTGGCGTGCGCTGTTGCGCGCCACGGTGGCGGGCGCGGCGATCGCCTTTGCCATGGAGACGCTGCAAAGCTATCTGCCGGCGCGCATTCCTTCCAATGTCGACCTGGGGTTGAACACCGCCGGCACGGTGCTCGGCGCGGTGCTGGCCGCGGCGCTGGAGCGGCTCGGTGCGATCGCCCACTGGAGCCGCGTGCGCTCGCAATGGTTCGTCGAGGACGCGCGCGGCGGTCTCGTGCTGCTCGCGCTCTGGCCCTTTGCGCTGCTGTTCCCCGCCGCCGTCACCTTCGGCCTCGGCCAGGTGTTCGAACGGCTGGAGACGACGATTTCCGAGTGGCTGCTCGACACGCCCTTCATCGACTGGCTGCCGGTGCGCCAGTTCGAGCTGGAACCGCTGGTGCCGGCCGTGGAGCTGCTGTGCGTGATGCTCGGGGCGCTGGTGCCGTGCCTGCTGGGCTACCTGGTGGCACGCAACGTTGTGCAGCGCGCGGTGCTGCTGCCGCTCATCCTGCTCGCGGGCGTCGCGGCCTCGGCACTGTCGGCGGCCATGAGCTACGGCCCCGAGCATGCGTGGGCCTGGCTCGATCTGCCGGTGCAGGTCGGGCTGGCCGCGGCGGTGTTCGCGGGCGTGCTGCTGCTCTTTGCGCCGCGTCGGCTGTGCGGGGCGCTGCTGCTCATGGGGCTCGTGCTGCAGCTGAGCCTGCTGAACCAGGCACCCGAGAGCGCCTACTTCGCACAGACCCTGGCCACCTGGGAGCAGGGCCGCTTCATCCGCTTCCATGGCCTGGCCCAGTGGCTGGGCTGGGGCTGGCCCTTCGCGGTGCTGGTCTACGTGGTGGCCGCGCTGTCGCGGCGCCGTCGTCCGGCGCCGCCCTGAGCGCGCTCATAAAATCGGTCGATGCCCAGCACCACTCCCGCCGCGCCGTCCGGCTACTACGGCCGCCACATCTTCTTCTGCCTGAACGAACGCAAGAACGGCGAAGACTCCTGTGCCCTGCACAACGCGCAGGAAGGCTTCGACCGCTGCAAGGCCAAGGTGAAGGAGCAGGGGCTCGCCGGGCCCGGCAAGGTGCGCGTCAACAAGGCCGGCTGCCTTGACCGCTGTGCGGGCGGGCCCGTGGCCGTGGTCTACCCGGAGGCTGTCTGGTACACCTTCGTGGACGCCGAGGACATCGACGAGATCGTCGAGTCGCACCTGAAGAACGGCCAGGTCGTCGAGCGGCTGCTGCTGCCGCCCGACGTCGGCCGCTGAACTTTCCCGCGGACCCCGTGCTCGTACCGTGCACGTTGCCGGCATCGCCGGCCCAGCCAACCCCAGCGCCATGAACTCCCAGACCGAAAAAATCAGCCTCCAGGGCGCCGCGGGCGTGATCGAGGTGCAGCGCGACCTGCCGTCCGGCAGCGCGCGCGGCATCGCGGTGATCGCCCATCCGCACCCGCTGTTCGGCGGCACGATGGACAACAAGGTCGTGCAGACCCTGGCCCGCGCCTTCGTGTCCTGCGGCTGGACGGCCGTGCGCTTCAACTTCCGCGGCGTCGGCGCCAGCGAAGGCGTCCACGACGAAGGGCGCGGCGAGCTCGAGGACATGCTGCATGTCGTCGGCCAGCTCGCACCCGAGGGCCAGTTGGCCATCGCCGGTTTTTCCTTCGGTGCCTTCGTGGCCAGCTGCGCGGCCGAGAAGCTCTGGGCCGCACGCGACGTGCGGCAGTTGGTGCTGGTGGGCACGGCCGCCTCGCGTTTCTCGGTGGCCACGCTGCCGGCCGAAGCGCACGAGCGCGCGCTGGTGGTCCATGGCGAAGCCGATGACACCGTGCCTCTCGCCGCCGTGATGGACTGGGCGCGTCCCCAGTCACTCCCTGTCACGGTTATTCCCGGGGGCGGCCATTTCTTTCACGGACAATTGCCGCTGCTCAAAAGCCTGGTCGCCCGCCATCTGCGCGCGGGCACCGAATGAAAGCCTTTCAGGCTTGTTTTCGCCTCTTCCCACACTCTCCATGAATCGTTTTTTCACTGCGCTTCGCGCACTGGTGCTGACCGCTGCTGCCTCGGTTGGCGTGATCGCCGCCGCCCAGATGCCGGCCCCGCCTGAAATCGCCGCGCGCAGCTACCTGCTGCTGGACGTGACCGCGAACCAGATCCTGGCGCAGAAGGACATCGACAGCCCGGTCGAGCCGGCCTCGCTCACCAAGCTGATGACCGCGTACGTCGCGTTCGACGCGCTGCGCGCCAAGAAGATCACGCTGACCCAGACCCTGCCGGTGAGCCCGCGCGCCTGGAAGATGCCCGGTTCGCGCATGTTCATCGACCCCAAGATGCAGGTGCCGGTGGAAGACCTGATCAAGGGCGTGATCGTGCAGTCGGGCAACGACGCCACGGTCGCGTTGGCCGAAGGCGTGGGCGGCACGGTGGAGCACTTCGTCGAGATGATGAACGCCCAGGCCAAGGTGCTGGGCATGAAGAACACCACCTACAAGAACCCCGAAGGCCTCACGGCGCCCGGCCACACGACCACGGCGCGCGACCTGAGCATCCTGGCCACGCGCCTGGTGCGCGACTTCCCCGAGGAAGCCAAGTACTACGCCATCAAGAAGTACCGCTACCCGGGCACCCCATCGACCAACGACACCAACCGCAACCTGCTGCTGTTCCGCGACCCGACCGTCGACGGCCTGAAGACCGGCCACACCGACGCCGCCGGCTACTGCATGATCGCCACCGCCAAGCGCGACTTCCCGAACCTGACCGGCGGCCGCCGCCTGCTGTCGATCGTGCTGGGCGCCAGCAGCGAAGCCGTGCGCGCCAACGAGTCGCAGAAGCTGCTGAACTGGGGTTACACGGCCTACGACGCCGTGCGCCTGTTCGACGCCGGCCAGCCCGCCGCCACGCCCGCCGTCTGGAAGGGCAAGGCCAACGTGCTGAAGCTGGGCCGCCCCGAGGCCATCGTGGTCGCGGTGCCGACCGGTTCCGCCAGCAAGATCAAGACGCAGGTGTCGCGCCCCGACCCGCTGGTCGCGCCGTTCACCAAGTACCAGGCCGTCGGCTCGCTCAAGGTCACGCTGGACGACCAGCCCCTGGCGGACGTGCCGCTGGTCGCCCTGGAACCGGTCGAGCAGGCCGGCGTCTTCGGCCGCGCCTGGGGCGCCGTGCGTCTCTGGATCAAATAAGAGACAGGGAAAAGAGGCCTTGAAACGGGTGGTGGCGGGCGCTTCAGGCGCCTGACATTGCCATTTCAGACCTGCCTGCTATACTCGTGGGCTTTTCGGAATTTTCCGAAGGGTTTCACGTTTTCGTTATTCCCGGCTTCCTTGAGTCACGACCAAGGGCGGTTTCACTACCAAAGTCGGGTTGTTTTGGGACTAATTCATTCATGCCAACCATCAATCAACTGGTGCGTCAGGGTCGAACGGTCGAAAAGATCAATTCGAAGAGCCCTGCCATGCAGAACTCGCCGCAACGTCGCGGTGTCTGCACCCGCGTCTACACCACGACGCCCAAGAAGCCCAACTCGGCGCTTCGTAAAGTTGCCAAGGTCCGTCTGACCAATGGCTTCGAAGTCATTTCCTACATCGGCGGCGAAGGCCACAACCTGCAAGAACACAGCGTCGTGCTGGTTCGCGGCGGTCGTGTCAAGGACTTGCCCGGTGTGCGTTACCACATCGTGCGCGGTTCGCTCGACCTGCAAGGTGTGAAAGACCGCAAGCAGTCGCGTTCCAAGTACGGCGCGAAGCGTCCCAAGAAGGCTTAAGCCTTCCTGTCGTCAAAAACAAAGCGGTGTTCGATGGCCTTGGCGGGCTTGTCGAACGAAGTGACCCACTGTCGGGTCGAGTAAGTGAGAGTCCTGACTGACTCTCGCGGTATCGGAAACGATGCCAACTGAAGCAAAGAGGTTAGAAAAATGCCACGTCGTCGCGAAGTCCCCAAACGTGAAATCCTGCCGGATCCCAAGTACGGCAATGTCGAGCTGTCCAAATTCATGAACGTGATCATGGAAGGCGGCAAGAAGGCTGTTGCCGAGCGCATCATTTACGGTGCCCTCGACTTCATCGAGAAGAAGAACCCGGACAAGGACCCCCTCGAAGCGTTCACCGTTGCCATCAACAACGTGAAGCCGATGGTCGAAGTGAAGTCGCGCCGCGTCGGTGGTGCGAACTACCAGGTGCCGGTCGAAGTCCGTCCTGTCCGTCGCCTCGCCCTGTCGATGCGCTGGATCAAGGAAGCTGCCCGCAAGCGCGGTGAGAAGTCGATGGCCCTGCGTCTGGCCAACGAACTGATGGAAGCCACGGAAGGCCGTGGCGGTGCCATGAAGAAGCGCGACGAAGTGCACCGCATGGCAGAAGCCAACCGCGCCTTCAGCCACTTCCGCTTCTAAAAATCACACGTCTCTTGAGCGTTGGGGGTTGAGTACCGGGCGAAATCGCCCGTGCTCGACGCCCAGCGCTCAACGCATTTAAACCCGAAAGTACACCATGTCCCGCAAGACCCCCATCGAGCGCTACCGCAACATCGGTATCTCCGCGCACATCGACGCCGGCAAGACCACCACCACCGAACGTATCCTGTTCTACACGGGCGTGACCCACAAGCTCGGCGAAGTGCACGATGGCGCGGCAACGACCGACTGGATGGAGCAAGAGCAAGAGCGTGGCATCACGATCACCTCGGCTGCCGTGACCTGCTTCTGGAAGGGCATGGACCACTCGCTGCCCGAGCACCGCATCAACATCATCGACACCCCCGGCCACGTGGACTTCACCATTGAAGTCGAGCGCTCGATGCGCGTGCTGGACGGCGCCGTCATGGTGTACGACTCGGTCGGCGGCGTGCAGCCCCAATCGGAAACCGTCTGGCGCCAGGCCAACAAGTACAAGGTGCCGCGTCTGGCGTTCGTCAACAAGATGGACCGCATCGGCGCCAACTTCTTCCGCGTTCGCCAGATGATGGTCGACCGCCTGAAGGCCAACCCCGTGCCGATCGTGATCCCGATCGGTGCCGAAGACAAGTTCCAGGGCGTGGTCGACCTGCGTCTGATGAAGGCGATCTTCTGGGACGAGGCCTCGCAAGGCATGAAGTTCGAAACGCGCGAGATCCCCGCCGAGCTGGTCGAGCTGGCCAAGGAATGGCGCGAGAAGATGGTCGAAAGCGCGGCCGAAGCTTCGGAAGAGCTGATGAACAAGTACCTTGAAGAAGGTGACCTGACGCTCGAAGAAATCACCCACGGTCTGCGCACGCGCACGATTGCCGGCGAAATCCAGCCGATGCTGTGCGGCAGCGCGTTCAAGAACAAGGGCGTGCAGCGCATGCTCGACGCCGTGATCGAACTGATGCCTTCGCCGCTGGACATTCCTCCGGTGCACGGCACGGACGACGACGAGCAAGACGTGACCCGCAAGGCCGACGACGGCGAGAAGTTCTCGGCGCTGGCATTCAAGCTCATGACCGACCCGTACGTCGGTCAGCTGACCTTCGTGCGCGTGTACTCGGGCGTTCTGAGCAAGGGCGACACCGTCTACAACCCGGTCAAGGGCAAGAAAGAACGTATCGGCCGTATCGTGCAGATGCACGCCAACGAACGTCTCGAAATCGAAGAAATCCGTGCCGGCGACATCGCCGCCTGCGTGGGCCTGAAGGACGTCACCACGGGCGAAACCCTGTGCGACCCGAACGCCATGATCACGCTGGAGCGCATGGAATTCCCCGAGCCCGTGATCTCGCAGGCCGTCGAGCCCAAGACCAAGGCCGACCAGGAAAAGATGGGCATCGCCCTGCAGCGCCTGGCTTCGGAAGATCCGTCGTTCCGCGTGCGCACCGACGAAGAATCCGGCCAGACCATCATCTCCGGCATGGGCGAACTGCACCTCGAAATCATCGTGGACCGCATGAAGCGCGAATTCGGCGTGGAAGCCAACGTGGGCAAGCCGCAAGTGGCTTACCGCGAAACGATCCGCAAGACCGTCGAAGAAGCCGAAGGCAAGTTCGTTCGCCAGTCGGGTGGTAAGGGCCAGTACGGTCACGTCATCCTGAAGATCGAGCCGCAGGAAGCCGGCAAGGGCTTCGAGTTCGTCGACGCCATCAAGGGCGGTGTGGTTCCTCGCGAATACATCCCCGCAGTGGAAAAGGGCGTTGTGGAAGCACTGACGCAAGGCGTGCTGGCGGGCTACCCCGTCGTCGACGTCAAGGTCACGCTGCACTTCGGTTCGTACCACGACGTGGACTCGAACGAAATGGCGTTCAAGATGGCCGCGATCTTCGGCTTCAAGGAAGGCGCCCGCAAGGCCAGCCCGGTCATCCTCGAGCCGATGATGGCCGTGGAAGTCGAAACGCCTGAAGACTACGCCGGCAACGTGATGGGCGACCTGTCCAGCCGTCGCGGCATGGTGCAGGGCATGGACGACATGATCGGTGGCGGCAAGCTCATCAAGGCTGAAGTCCCGCTGTCGGAAATGTTCGGCTACTCGACGACGCTGCGCTCGGCCACGCAAGGCCGCGCCACGTACACGATGGAGTTCAAGCACTACGCTGAAGCTCCCCGTAACGTCGCTGAAGCCATCGTGGCCGCTCGCTCGAAGTAAGTTTCAAGAATGTGGGGCCGCGCAGTGCGCGGCCCTTCTTGTCTGCGATCCGGTGCCGCCCTGTTCCCGTGCGGGGCGAACCAGCAATCGGATGCAGACATAAAACCAACACACGGGACATGCTCTTTCAAGGATTGAAAAATGGCAAAAGGTAAATTCACCCGCACCAAGCCGCACGTGAACGTGGGCACGATCGGTCACGTTGACCACGGCAAGACCACGCTGACGGCTGCGATCGCCACCGTGCTGTCGGCCAAGTTCGG
>NZ_BKDH01000005.1:0-371678 GCF_009811375.1 Variovorax boronicumulans | reverse complement strand
AAAAAGCGCTGACTCGAAAGAATCAGCGCTTTTTTATTGCAGCAGACAACCGCCAATCAGGCGTTGTGAACTCCCGAAGCATCGGATTGTGCTGCGCCGGCCGTAATCAGCTCTGCAAGCAGGTCCGACGTCAGATCGACCAGCGACTCATCGGCAAAGAATCGAGCCCGGATCAGCTCGAAATACGGCGTCCCAGCCAGCCACGCATCCCACTCCGCATGCGACACCGCGTGCAGCTCCAGAAGCTTGAACTTCATCAACACCTTCATCGCATGGCGCGCGTGCTTCACAGGGTCTCGCTGCAAGCCAGCTAAACGCTTGCGCGCCGTCTGCAAAGCTCGCTCGACATCGCCAAAGACTCCTCCATGCCCCGGGATCACCTGCCGCGGCGACAATTTCTCGATCAGATCAAGCGTCGCCGCAATGTCTCCGAACGAGGGCTCGCCCATCAGCTCCGGAAAAGCGATGCCAAACCCGTTCTCCCAGAGCGCATCCGCTGAAATGAGCGTCCGCGACACCGGGTCGAACAGGATCACCGAGTGCGGATCGTGACCTGGAGCGCCATGCACTTGCCACGCGCTATCTCCCAAGAGGCGTTCGGTGCCCGGCTCGAGCAGTCCGGTGAAGCCAAAACGCGGGCAACTCTGCCCCGTCGCAAGAAAACTCAGACCTTGCGCATCCCATCGCTCAACCAGCGCCGCCTCTCCAGGCGGAATGTCTGTCCGCAACAATGGATAACGCTGCTGCAACGCCGCGTTCCCCCCGCAGTGATCGCTGTGAAGATGTGTGTTCAGCACCCGATCAAGCGGACGTTCGCCCAACACCGACTCGACCAGCGCCAGCGTCTGATCGGCATGCGTGGCATAGCCGGTGTCGACCAGCGCCGTTTCCTCGGCTCCGACGAAGAGGATGTTGTTCGAAGACAGCCAGCCCCGCTCGAACACGATGACATTCGCCGGCAGCCCGGCGCTGGCTTCCCCGTGGCGCCCCACGCGCTCAGGCACCGGCGCTGGTGCGCAACTCGCGCCGCAGGATCTTCCCCACGTTGGTCTTGGGCAGCGACTCGCGGAACTCGATGTGCTTCGGCCGCTTGTAGCCGGTGAGCTGTCCGTTGCAGTATTGGAGCACAGCGTCTTCCGTCAGCGTCGGGTCCTTGCGGACCACGA
Organism: Variovorax boronicumulans; assembly: GCF_009811375.1. NCBI lineage: Bacteria > Pseudomonadati > Pseudomonadota > Betaproteobacteria > Burkholderiales > Comamonadaceae > Variovorax > Variovorax boronicumulans. The sequence continues at coordinate 370,512 of NZ_BKDH01000005.1, read as the reverse complement.
AGACCTTGATGGCTTCGCCTTGCTTCTCGTCCGGCACGCCCACGGCCGCGCATTCGACGACGCCCGGGCACAGCGAGATCACGTTCTCCAGCTCGTTGGGGAACACGTTGAAACCGCTGACGAGGATCATGTCCTTCTTGCGGTCGACGATCCGGCTGTAGCCGTCTTCCTGCATGACGGCGATGTCGCCGGTGCGCATGAAGCCGTCGGCCGTGAAGGCAGCCGCCGTCTCGGCGGGCTGGTTGTAGTAGCCGGTCATCACGTTCGGCCCCTTGATGCAGAGCTCGCCCGCCTGGCCGATTGGCAGCGATTGGCCTTCATCGTCCTTGATCGCGATCTCAATGCTCGGCAACGGCAGGCCGATGGTGCCCGTGAACTTCGTGTTCGACACCGGGTTGTTGGTGCCGATCGCGCAGGTCTCGCTCATGCCCCAGCCTTCGATCATCGGGCAGCCGGTGGCCTCGAACCACTTGCGCGCCGTGCCTTCGGAGGCGGCCATGCCGCCGGCCTGCGACACGAACAGCGTCGAGAAGTCGACCGTCTTGAACTCCGGGTGCATCAGCAGCGCATTGAACAAGGTGTTCACCGCCGGCAGCATGTGGAAGGGCCGCTTCTTCAGCACCGCAACGAACTTGTTGAAGTCGCGCGGGTTCGGGATCAGCGTCATGTGCGAGCCCTGGCGGATCACCAGCAGGCACAGCGTCAGCGCGAAGATGTGATACAGCGGCAGCGCGGCAATGCTGTTGACCTTCGCCAGGTCGCCGGCCCGCGCCAGCGCGGGCGTGAACCAGGCTTCGGCCTGCAGCGTGGCGGCCACGATGTTGCGGTGGGTCAGCACCGCACCCTTCGACAGGCCGGTGGTGCCGCCCGTGTACTGCAGGAAGGCGATCGAATCGAGCGTGCTCTGGTCGGGCCCGAGCGTGCGTCCGCGGCCTTCGGCAATCGCCTGCTTGAACGGCGTGACCGTGCGGCCGTCGCTCAGCGGCAGCTTGTAGGGCGGCACCATCTTGGCCAGGTGGCGCACGGCCACCGTGATCCACGTGCCGTACAGCCCGCCGAGCAGGTCGCCCATCGCGGTCATCACCACGTGCTTGACGGGCGTGCGCTCGATCACCTGTTCGAGCGTGGCGGCAAAGTTCTCGAGGATGACGATGGCAGTGGCGCCGGAGTCCTTGAGCTGGTGCTCCAGCTCGCGCGCCGTGTACAGCGGATTGACGTTGACGCAGGTGTAGCCCGCGCGCAGAACGGCGCACATCGTGACCGCGAACTGCGGCACGTTGGGCAGCATGATCGCCACCCGCGCACCGGGCGCGAGGCCTTGCGATTGCAGCCATGCACCCATCGCCTTGGAGAGTGTGTCGAGCTCGCCGTACGACATCCAGCGCTCCATGCAGACCGAGAACGGCCGGTCCTTGTAGCGGCCGAAGGCCTCGTCGAACATGTGAGGCAGGGAGCGGTACTGCTCCGGATGAATCTCGTGCGGCACGCCGGCCGGGTAGTTCTGTCGCGCGGATGTCTGCATGCAAGCTCCTTTGGCGCGGATTGTGGGAGCCAATGCCTCCCACCCGCCAGCGGGCTTGTCCTAGGGGCGCGCGCCCGGTGTCGCGCAGGCGATAGCAGCCGCCATGCGTGCCCGGGTCACTCGGATGCCGATCAGGCGTTGCCGGATTCGCCCGGCAGCAGCACGCCGGCCGGGATGTCGGGCTCGACCTCGAGCGCGCGGTACAGCGGCGTGAAGTCGGGTGCCGTGAGATCGAAGAGCTGCGCGAAGTTCTCGATCACGAAGTAGTTGGCCTGGTAGGTGTCGATCTTGTATTGCGTGCGCATGGTGCGCAGCAGGTCGAGCGGCAGGCGGTGCGGCTCGGGGCTGCGCACCGCGTGCTGCAGCTCACCGACCGAGCTCAGGATGCCGGCGCCGTAGGCACGCAGGCCCTCGGGCTGGCGGATCAGGCCGAACTCGACCGTGTACCAGTACAGCCGCGCCAGCTTCTCGCCGGCGCCCAGCTCGTGCGCCTTGATGCCGCCCTGGCCGTAGCGCTGCACGTAGTCGGCGAAGGTCGGGTCGAACAGCATCGGCACGTGGCCGAACAGGTCGTGGAACACGTCGGGCTCGACGATGTAGTCGAACTCTTCGGGCTTGCGGATCCAGTCGGTCACCGGGAACTTGCGGTTCGCCAGCAGCGTGAAGAAGGGCAGCTCGGGAATCAGCCCCGGCACCGCGACGATCTCCCAGCCGGTGGCGCGGTGCAGGCGCTCGTTGAGTTCCTCGAAGCGCGGGATGCGGTCCTTCACGCCGAGCAGCGGCAGCGACTTGATGAAGGCGTCGCAGGCCAGGCCCGTCAGCTGCGCGGCCTGGCGTTCGTACAGCCGCTTGTAGGTATCGTGGTCGGCCGCCGTGTAGCTGGCCCAGTCCTGCGGGCAGGTGTAGTCGGCTTGCACCGAACCGCCGCGCGAGTAGTCGCCGCGCGGCGGGCGATCGGAGGCGCCATAGACGGCGGGAGTGACAACGGCGGCGGGGGTATCCATGGGGCGTTCGGTTTCTCGGGTTACTTGAGCCAGCGGTCCATCACGCGCTGGAAGTCGCCGCCGGCTTGCTGCAGGTGCAGCCATTGGTCGACATACGATTTGAAAGCCACGTCGTCGCGCGGCAGCATCCAGGCCATCTCGCCGTACTGCAGCGGCTTGTCGGGGTTCACCGCGCACAGCCCGGGCTTGAGCTTTTGCTGCGTGATGGCCTCGGCCGATTCGGTGACGAACACGTCGGCGCGATTGGCCAGGATCTCGTCGAAGATCGTGACGTTCTCGCCGTGCAGCGTGAGCCTGGCCTGCTTGAAGTTGGTGCGGGCGAAGCGCTCGTTGCTACCGCCCGGGTTGAAGATCACGCGGGTCGACGGCTGGTCGATGGCCGCCACGCTCTGGTACTTGGCCACGTCGGCGCAGCGCGCGATGGGCGTCTTGCCGTTGACCATGTAGGGCGCGCTGAAGAAGGCGCGCTTCTGGCGGTCGGTGGTCACCGACACGCCGCCCACGGCGATGTCGCACTTGCCTGCGGCCAGGTCGGGCAGCAGGTTGGCCCACGTCGTCTTGACCCATTCGGGCTTCGCGCCGAGGCTGGCGCTGAAGCCGGCCATCAGGTCGACGTCGATGCCTTCGAACGAGGCGTCGGCCTTCTGGAAGCTGAAGGGCCGGTAGTCGCCCGGCGTGCAGATGCGCAGCACGGCCGCCTTCTGCACCGTGTCCAGGTGCGAGGCACCCGGGCCGGCCGCGGGCGGCGCCGAAGCACAGCCCGAGAGCACGACAGCAGCGGCGGCTGCCGCGACAAAGGAAGTGACGACAGTCGAAGAAGACGCGTGGCGCATGCCGGGCTCCAGGGCAGTGGTGAAGCGCCTTATTTTGCGGCGCTCAGCACGCCCCGGCGCATCTGGTCGAGCTCGATGCTCTCGAACAGCGCCTTGAAGTTGCCGTTGCCGAAGCCGTCGTCGCCCTTGCGCTGGATGAACTCGAAGAAGATCGGGCCCAGCTGGTTCTCGCTGAAGATCTGCAGCAGCAGCGCGTCCTTCTTGCCGTCGATCAGGATCTTGCGGCTCTTCAGCTCGGCCACGCTTTCGCCGTGGCCGGGAATGCGCTTGTCGATCAGCTCGTAGTAGGTGTCGATGGTGTCCAGCAGCGTCACGCCGTTGGCGCGCAGCGCGTCGACGCTCTCGTACAGGTTGTCCGAGCCCATGGCGATGTGCTGGATGCCCTCGCCCTTGTACATGTCCAGGTACTCCTGGATCTGGCCGGCCTGTTCCTTGCCTTCTTCATTGATCGGGATGCGGATCTTGCCGCAGGGGCTGGTCATGGCCTTGCTCTTCACGCCCGTCACCTGGCCTTCGATGTCGAAGTACTTCACTTCGCGGAAGTTGAAGAGCTTCTCGTAGAAGTTGGCCCACACGTCCATGCGGCCGCGGTACACGTTGTGCGTCAGGTGGTCGATGTAGGTCAGGCCATTGCCCTTGCGCGCCAGCGCGTCCTGCGACGACACGCCCGGCAGCGCCTCGAAGTCCACGTCGTAGAAGCCGATGTTGCCGATGTCGCCCGGCTGCGCGCCGTTCTTGCCGGGCCAGCGGTCCACCAGGTAGATCAGGCTGTCGCCGATGCCCTTGATGGCGGGGATGTTCAGCTCGCCCGGGCCGGCCTTGTCGGCGAAGCCCCAGGCGCCCAGCGCGGTGGCGCGCTCGTAGGCCTGCTTGGCGTCCTGCACGCGGAAGGCGATGGCGCACACGCTCGGGCCGTGCTCGCGCGCAAAGCGCTGTGCGAACGAATCGGGCTCGGCGTTCAGGATGAAGTTGATCGTGCCCTGGCGGTACAGCAGCACGTTCTTGTGACGGTGCTTGGCGATGGCCACGAAGCCCATGCGCTCGAACACCTTGCCCATCGCGACCGGATCGGGTGCCGCGTACTCGATGAATTCGAAGCCGTCGGTGCCCATCGGGTTCTCCCAGGGCGTGAAGGCGGGGGCGTCGGCGTGGCTCATGGGTGCTGTCTCCGGAAAGTGGGGAAGTTGTGCAGAAAGGAAAACAAAGGCCCGGATCCGGGCCGTGCTGCACTGTAGGACGGAAGGCGTTCAGGTTTTCTGCGTTTCTGGGCGCCCTGGGTGGCCATGACGCAGTAAAGCTGCAAAAATGACGAAATGGAAGCACTCGACAAGATAGATCGGCTCATTTTGCGCATGCTGCAAGCAGACGGCCGCGCCACCTACGACCAGATCGCGGAGCAGGTCAGCCTGTCGCCCAGCGCCGTGCTGCGGCGGGTCAAGCGGCTGGAAGAGCACAAGGTCATCGACCGCTACGTGGCCTTGGTCCAACCCGAGGCGGTCGGCCTGGGCCTCACGGCCTACCTGAACGTGCGGCTCGAAAAGCACACCGAAACTCACAAGCGCAACCCCATGGACCTGTTCCGCGCCAGCGTGCAGACCTGGCCCGAGGTGGTCGAGTGCGCGGCCCTCACCGGCGACATGGACTACCTGCTGCGCGTGGTGGTGGCCGACATGGCGCACTACAGCCGCTTCATCATGGACACCCTGCTGAAGCACCCCAGCGTCGAAGACTGCAAGACCAGCTTTGTGCTCGATCGTGTCAAAGCCACAACATCTGTGCCCGTTTAACCACAAATTGGTTGCGGAAACACCACGGACTCTGGTATCGAGTCACGAATGCGTCCAGAAAGTGTCCTTGCGGGCTTAGTGATTAAGGGAAAACCCTTACATTGGAGACATGCTTACCGCCAAGACCCTCCTCAAAGCGTCTCTCGGCCTCGGCTCTTTCCTGAAGGCGCCGATGGTTGAGGCGCAACCGCGCGCCGTCAGCGCGCCCCCACCCGTCATGGTGCCGATCCGCTCGATCGGCCCGCGCGAACGCGAACGCATCGCGCGCCACCTGCTGGACCTGACGCCGCACGACCGCTACCTGCGCTTCGGCTATGCCGCGGCCGACGAGCAGGTCCTGCGCTATGTCGAAGGCCTGGACTTCGACCGCGACGAACTGTTCGGCATCTACAACCGCCGCCTCGATCTGATCGCGATGGCGCATGTGGCCTACGCACCCGGCGACCAGCACAGCGACTGCGCCGAATTCGGCGTGTCCGTGTCGTCGCACGCCCGCGGCCGCGGTTATGGCGCGCGCCTGTTCGAACGCGCCGTGGTCGCCGCGCGCAACGAAGGCGTGGGCATGCTCTTCATCCATGCGCTGAGCGAAAACGCCGCCATGCTCAAGATCGCCCGCAACGCCGGCGCCACCGTGGTGCGCAGCGGCTCGGAGTCGGAAGCGCACCTGCAGCTGCCCACCGCCACCTTCGACAGCCGCATGAGCGAGATCGCGCTGGAGCATTACGCCGCGGTCGATTTCGCGCTCAAGAGCCGCGCCAAGCAGTTCTGGGCCTTCCTCGCGAGCCTGCAGGAAGTGCGCAGCGGCATGCGCGACGCGCGCAGCAAATCTGCACCTTGAGCGGGCAGGGCCGGCCTATGCCGGCCGGACGGTAGAGCCTGTCATGCGCAATCCGTTATCCTTGTCTCTCTTCAACTCCGCCCTCCCGCAGTGGCCGACCCTCACCCTGAACGCGCTCCCGTTGAACGGGAAGACAAGCGTGGCTTTCTCCAGAAGCTCGCCGAATTCATCCACCCCGGCCCCGATTCGCGCGACGAGCTGATCGAAACCCTCGCCGATGCCGAGGACAACGAGGTGATCGGCGCCGAATCGCGCGTGATGCTCGAAGGCGTGCTGCGCATGGCCGACATGACGGCCGGTGACGTGATGGTCGCGGCGCCGCGCATGGACCTCGTGAACATCGACGCGCCCTTCGACGCGCTGTTGCACGCCGTGATCCAGACCGCGCACTCGCGCTTTCCGGTCTACGAGGGCGAAAAAGAAAACATCATCGGCATCCTGCTCGCGAAAGACCTGCTCAAGCTGCAGCGCGCGCCGGGCCTGAACATCCGCGCCTTGCTGCGCCCGGCCACCTTCGTGCCCGAGAGCAAGGGCCTGAACGACCTGCTGCGCGAGTTCCGCGGCAACCGCAACCACCTGGCCATCGTCATCGACGAGTTCGGCCGCGTGGCCGGTCTCATCACCATCGAGGACGTGCTCGAGCAGATCGTCGGCGAGATCGAAGACGAGTTCGACATCGCCGAAGACGAGGGCGACATCTTCGGCCTGGCCGACCACACCTACCGCGTCTCGGGCGACACGCCCATCGAGCGCGTGGCCGAGGCCTTCGGCATCGTCTTCAACGAAGAACAGCTGAGCGAAGACTTCGACACCATCGGCGGACTCATCGCGCACGAGATGGGCCACGTGCCCAAGCGCGGCGAGCACCACGCCATCGGCGGCTTCGACTTCGTCGTGCTGCACACCAAGGGCGGCGCGGTGCGCTGGTTCCGGGTGTCGCCGGCGCGCGGCGGCGACGCGGCCGACTGATGCCGGCGCCCGCAGCAGCGGCCCCGGCCCGCGTCTCGCCCACCTCTCCCCCTTCCTCCGCCGCAAGCGGTTTCCTGCGCCTGCTCGGCTTCGGCCTGGCGGGTGTGGCGCAGGCCCTGTCCATCGCCTGGCCGGGCGACGGTCGTCCGCTGTGGTGGCTGCAGCTGCTGTCGCTGGCGGGGCTGGTCTGGCTGCTCGACGGCCTGCGTGCCCAAGGCGCGGGCTGGCGCCGCGCCGGCCTGCACGGCTGGGTGTTCGCGACCGCCTGGCTCACCGGCAGCTTCTGGTGGCTCTTCATCTCGATGCACACCTACGGCGGGCTGCCGGCGCCGCTGGCGGTGATCGCCGTGCTCGCGCTGGCCGCGGCGCTCGGGCTCTACTACGCCGTGGCCTGTGCCTGGTTCGTGGTGCGCGGGCCGACGGGGCGCGTCGCCGGCGCCTTCGTGTTCGCGGCGCTGTGGACGCTGGCCGAGCTCGTGCGCGGCAGCTGGTTCACCGGCTTTCCCTGGGGCGCCGGCGGCTACGCCCATGTCGACGGTCCGCTGGCCGCGCTGGCGCCGTGGGGCGGCGTGTACGGCATCGGCGCCGCGGCGGCCCTGGCTGTGGCGCTGGTCGCGCGGCGGCTGTCGCTGCGTGGCGTGATGCCGACGGCGCTGGCCGCGGTGCTGCTCGCCGCGGTCTTCGTGCTGCCGAACGTTGTCTCGCCGCTGCCTGCCGATGCGCGCGGCGCGCAGGGCACTGCGGGCACGCTGCAGGTCGCGCTGCTGCAGGGCAACATCCCGCAGGACGAGAAATTCATTCCGGGTGGCGGCATCGAAACCGCGCTGCGCTGGTACGCCGAACAGCTGCGCGACGCCAAGGCCGAGCTCGTGGTCACACCCGAAACGGCGCTGCCGCTGCTGCCGCGCCAGCTGCCCGCCAGCTACCTCGACGCGATCCAGGAGCGCTACGGCCAGCCGGGCACGCAGCAGGCGGCCATCGTCGGCCTGCCGCTCGGCGACGGGCCGGGCACCTACCGCAACGCCGTGCTCGGCTTCATGCCCGGTGGCGCGGCGCAGCCCTACGCCTACAGCAAGCACCACCTCGTGCCCTTCGGCGAATTCATTCCGCCGGGCTTTCGCTGGTTCATCCGCATGATGAGCATCCCGCTGGGCGACTTCGAGCGCGGCGGCCTCGCGCAGGCGCCCTTCGTCTGGCAGGGGCAGCGCATCGCGCCCAACATCTGCTACGAAGACCTGTTCGGCGACGAGATCGGTGCGAACTTCCGCGACGAGGCCACGGCGCCGACCGTCCTGCTCAACGTCAGCAACATCGCCTGGTTCGGCGACTCGGTCGCCATCGACCAGCACCTGGCCATCTCGCGCATGCGCGCGCTCGAGTTCGCGCGGCCGATGGTGCGGTCCACCAACACCGGCGCCACCGTGGTGATCGACGCCGCGGGCCGCGTCACGCACCAGCTGCCGCGCCTCACGCGCGGCGTGCTCGAAGCGCCGGTCGAGGGCCGGCGCGGGCTCACGCCCTTCGCGCGCTGGGTCGCGCCCTTCGGCCTGTGGCCGCTGTGGATCGCGGCGCTGGCGATCGTCGCACTGGGCGCGGTCTTCTTCCGGCCCGGGCGCACCCAAGGCTGAGGCGCACCGGCGGATGCGCATTCGACGTCGTCGTTCATGAAGCACCACCACCGCCCCAAGCCCGCCGCGCCATCCGTGGTCGATGGCACAGGCGACCTTCGCGCCAGGGGCTCGGTGCTCGAAGTCTTTCTCGCTTTCCTGAAGCTGGGCCTGACCTCCTTCGGCGGTCCGGTGGCGCACCTGGGCTACTTTCGCACGGAGTTCGTGGAGCGCCGCAAGTGGCTCGACGACAAGCGCTATTCCGACCTCGTGGCGCTGTGCCAGTTCCTGCCCGGTCCCGCGAGCAGCCAGGTCGGCATCGCGCTGGGGCTCGGCCGCGCGGGCTGGGGCGGGGCGCTGGCGGCGTGGCTCGGGTTCACGCTGCCGTCCGCCGTGGCGCTCATCCTCTTTGCGGCCGGCGTCACGCACTGGGCGGGCCTGGCGCAATCGGGCGCGGTGCACGGGCTGAAGGTCGTCGCGGTGGCCGTCGTGGCGCAGGCGGTGTGGGGCATGGCGAAGTCGCTGTGCCCCGACCGGTTGCGCGCAGGCGTCGCCATCGTCGCGGCGCTGTTGGTGCTCGCGGTGCCTTCGGCCATGGGGCAGATCGCCGCCATCGTCGCCGGGGGCGTTGTCGGCCGATGGGCGCTGGCGCCCGGCCACCTGCCCGCCGCGCAGCACCGCGACCACGGCGTGAGCAAGGCGACCGGCGCTGCGCTGCTGGGCCTGTTCGCCGCGCTGCTCGTCGCACTGCCGATGCTGGCCGCGGCGACGCAGTGGCCACCGCTGTCCGTCATCGCGTCCTTCTACCGGTCGGGTGCGCTGGTGTTCGGCGGCGGCCACGTCGTGCTGCCCTTGCTGCAGGCGGGCGTGGTGCCGACAGGCCTGGTCTCGAACGACGTGTTCCTGGCGGGCTACGGCGCAGCGCAGGCCGTGCCGGGGCCCCTGTTCACCTTCGCGGCCTTCCTCGGCGCCGCGATGCCGGGGCCGTTCGGCGGATGGGTGGGTGGCTTGGCGCTGCTGCTGGCCATCTTCCTGCCGGCCTTCCTGCTCGTGGCGGGTGCGCTGCCGTTCTGGGAGACGCTGCGCCAGCGCGACGGCGTCCAGCGCGCGATGGCGGGCGTCAACGCGGCGGTCGTCGGCGTGCTGCTCGCCGCGCTCTACGACCCGGTGTGGACGAGCGCCATCCACTCGAAGGCCGATTTCGGGCTGGCGCTGGCGGCGTTCGGCTTGCTGGTCTACGCGCGCCTGTCGCCGGTGTGGGTCGTCGGGCTGGCGGCGGTGGCGGGCTGGCTGCTGGCCCTCTAAGGCCGGCGCATGACCGCATGCCATGCCGGCATGCAGCGGCATGGCATGCGGGCATGGTTCATGTATCTTCCTCGCCGCCTCGAGAAATCATCCTCAAACCAAGGAGCCCGTATGTACTTTTCTACCCATTTCCGTGCCTTTGCGGCCGGTGCCGCACTGCTCGCGGCCAGCGCGCTCGCGCAGGCCCAGCAGGCGCTGCCCAACGTGGTGATCCTGGCAACCGGCGGCACCATCGCCGGTGCCGGCGCGTCGGCCGTCAACAGCGCGACCTACGCGGCCGCCAAGGTCGGTGTCGAGAAGCTGATCGCCGGCCTGCCCGAGCTGGCCAAGGTCGCCAACGTGCGCGGCGAGCAGGTGTTCCAGGTCGCATCGGAAAGCCTCACCAACGACAACCTGATGACGCTGGCCAAGCGCGTCTCGGCGCTGTCCAAGCAGTCGGACGTCGATGGCATCGTCATCACCCACGGCACCGACACGCTGGAAGAAACCGCCTACTTCCTGACGCTCACCGTGCACACCAACAAGCCGATCGTCGTGGTCGGCTCGATGCGCCCGGGCACGGCCCTGTCGGCCGACGGCGCGCTCAACCTGTACGACGCCGTGAACGTGGCGGGCAGCAAGGACGCGATGGGCAAGGGCGTGCTGGTGACGATGGGCGACAACATCGACACCGGCCGCGACGTGAGCAAGAACGTCAACATCAAGACCAGCGCGTTCTCCAGCCAGTGGGGTCCGCTGGGCATGATCGTCGAGGGCAAGAACTACTGGTTCCGCGCGCCGGTCAAGCGCCACACCACGAACTCGGAGTTCAACATCGACACCATCACCGCGCTGCCGCCGGTCGAGATCGCGATGGGCTACGAAGGCGTGTCGTCGGTGGCCATCGACGCGATCGCCAAGAGCGGCGCCAAGGCGCTGATCCACGGCGGCACGGGCAATGGTTCGGTGGCCGACCGCATCGTGCCGAACCTGCAGAAGGCTCGCACCGACGGCGTGATCGTCATTCGCAGCTCGCGCGTGCCCGACGGCTTCGTGATCCGCAACGCCGAGCAGCCCGACGACAAGTACGACTGGGTGGTGGCGCACGACCTGCGCCCGCAGAAGGCGCGCATCCTGGCGATGGTGGCCCTCACGAAGACCAACAACACCAAAGAGCTTCAGCGCATCTTCTGGGAATACTGATCGACGGTCAGCGCGCGGTGCGGCGCTTGCGATGCCGCGCGTATTCCAGGCTGCTCACGCACACGAGCAGCCAGCCCAGGCCGGTCAGCAGGCCGGCCGCGACATCGCTCGCGAAGTGCACCTGCAGGAAGATCCGGCTGCAGGCGATGGTGACGATGGCCGCCACCGCGGCCATGGCGGCCGGCACATGCCAGCGCGCCGGCAGCAGCCGCAGCGCCAGGTACAGCAGCATCCCGTAGCTCACGATCGCGCCCGCGCTGTGGCCGCTGGGAAAGCTGAAGCTCGTTTCCAGCGCCAGCCCGTGGTCATGCACCGGCCGGGCCCGCGCAAAGATGTGCTTGAGCGCGGGGTTCAGCACCACGATGCCGCCGAGCGCGGTCACCCAGCCCAGCGCCAGCCCGCGGTGCGCGTTGCGCCACAGCAGCAGTGCGACCAGTCCGCACACGGGCGCGAGCAGCTGCGCGTCGCCCAGGTGCGTGAGCCAGCTGAAGCTCACCAGCGCGCCCCACGGCACGTGGGCGGCGATGGCGTCGGCCAGCGCCTGGTCGGCGCGGCCCATGGTGCGGCCGTCGCCCAGGTGCGAGGCGATCCACGCGACCAGCACCGCCGCTGCAAGGATCAGCACGAAGCCCAGGCCCAAGCCGAGCGCCAGGCGCGATTCGTCAGGCTCGCCGGTGTCGGGCAGCGGATGGCGCCGTTGCAGCATCCGGCAGGCGAGGCCGGCGCCGAGCACCGACACGGTCAGCGCGAGCGCGAACCAGGCCAGGGCGTGTTCGCCCAGCTGTTGTGCGAGAAGAACCAAGGGGGCTGAAGAAGAAAGAAGAAGGGTGTCCGCAGGAGGCATGCGGCGCAACCCTAAGGGGCCGTCGCGCGGCTGGCAAGCGGAAGCCGCAATAGGTCGACGCGCGTGAAGGCTTTGTCTGCCGCCGAATGGTCCCAGCGCTCGACCACGCACACGCGCTGCGCGCCGTCGCCGGACGCCTCCGCGCGCAGCACGTTCACCGAGTTCGGCGCATCCCAGCGCACGCGCGTCGACACCGCGGTGCCGGCCTGCACCGCCCAGGCCGTGGGCGGGCAGCCCGGAAAGCGCTCGTCCAGCGGGCGCACGAAAGGCAGGTGGATGTGGCCGCCGACGATCAGGTCGGCGCCCGCCGCCGTCCAGCGCGCCACCGCCGCCGCGCGCCCGTGCAGGCGGTTCTGCCGGTCTTCGGGCCGCGTCACCAGCACCGGCTGGTGCGTCACGACCACGCGCACCTGCCGGGGCGAAGCCTGTGCCAGTCGCGCCGCCACGCGCTCGACCTGCGCGGGCGACACCTCTCCGTCCTCGTGCCGGTACCAGCGCGTCGTGTTGACCGTGACCACCAGCCAGTCGTCGCAGACGAACACCGGCTCCAGGTCGGGGCCGAAGGCCTCGGTGTAGCGGCCGTAGGGCGAGAAGACGCGCGCCGCCAGCTGGAACAGCGGGATGTCGTGGTTGCCCGGAATCGCCACCACCGGCGCCGCCAGCCGGTCGGCGAAGGCGCGCGCCGCCGCGAACTGGCGGCGCGTGGCGCGCTGCGTGATGTCGCCCGACAGCAGCACCGCCTGCGGCGCCAGCGCGTGCGCCAGGCGTTCGAGCGCATGCAGCACCTCGGGCTGCTCGGTGCCGAAGTGCGGGTCGGACACTTGCAGCAGGCAGCTCATGGCCGTGCCGCCTCCAGCTCGGGCGCGCTGTCGGGCCGCACCAGCCACAGCGGGTCGGGCGCCACGCGGAACAGCAAGGGCATGTCGACCCAGTCGATCTCGCCGTCGGTGGCGATCTTCACGCGGCGCGGCGTGCGCAGCCGGCCGGCCTTCACCGTCATCGACTCGAAGGGAAAGCTCAGCACCTCGTCGGCATCGCCCAGCCGCCCGAGCGCGCCGCGCACCAGCAGCCCTGGCATCGCCAGCAGGCCGACCGGCTTGAGCGCCACGGCGGTCAGCCGGCCCTGCTCGGGCGCCTCGGCGTGGTCGACGCCCGCCTGCATCAGCTGCAACGGGTTGTTGCCCACGAACAGCGTGGGCGTGCGGATGTCGCGCTCGTGGCCATGCGAGGCGATGCGCAGTTGCCAATGGCGATGGCGCCCGCGCAGCACCGTCAGCAGGCCCGAGTAGAAGGCGATCCAGCGGTGGCGGCCGAAGCGTGCCTTGTGGCTTTCGCGTTCTTCCAGCAGGTCGGCATACAGGCCCATGCTGGCATTGACCAGGAACACGCGGTCGTTCACCAGCCCCACCTGCACCGCCCGGGGCTGCTGCGTGAGCAGCACCTGCAGCGCCTGCGCCGTGTCGCGCGGGATGCCGTGGGTGCGGCTGAAATAGTTGAAGGTGCCCTGCGGCAGCACGCCGAAGGGGCAGCCGCTGCCCAGCGTGGCCTGGGCCACGGCGTTGATGGTGCCGTCGCCGCCCGCGGCCACCACCACGCCGCCCACGGCCCGGGCGCGCTCGACCGCTTCGCGCGCCAGCGCCTGCACGCGGCCGGGGCCGTCCACGAGGAACACGCGGTGCCGGCGGCCGTCCGCGGCAAAGGCGTCGTCGATGACATGGCGGGCCTGCGCGGCGTCTTCGCTGCCGGAGCCGGCGTTGAGCACGATGAAGAAAGGAGTGTCGGGGCCGATGTGGGGCGGTGCCATGCAGTGAGAGAGGGGGAAAGCGCAGGAAAGTGCCGAAAGCGGCGGGAAACGCCAAAAAGCGTGCGGGGCCGGGCTTTGTCCCACAGCCGCGCGGGCTGTCGCGGCAGCCGGCATCCCGAGCGGCTGTGGGAGAGATGCCCTCCCGCGAACGTAAAATCGTCCGCTTTCGCGGCCTGTGCCGCGCCACCGTCCCGTCCAATGTCCGGCCCCCGACGCCGGCCAGCTTCATGTTGACCTTCCAGCAAATCATTCTCAAACTGCAGTCGTACTGGGCCGACAAGGGCTGTGCGCTGCTGCAACCGTACGACATGGAAGTGGGCGCGGGCACCTCGCACACCGCCACCTTCCTGCGCGCGCTCGGCCCCGAGCCCTGGAAGGCCGCCTACGTGCAGCCCAGCCGCCGCCCCAAGGACGGCCGCTACGGCGAGAACCCCAACCGCCTGCAGCACTACTACCAGTACCAGGTCGTGCTCAAGCCCGCGCCCAGCAACATCCTTGAGCTCTACCTCGGCAGCCTGGAAGCCCTGGGCTTCGACCTGAAGAAGAACGACATCCGCTTCGTCGAAGACGACTGGGAGAACCCCACGCTCGGCGCCTGGGGCCTGGGCTGGGAGGTCTGGCTCAACGGCATGGAGGTGACGCAGTTCACCTACTTCCAGCAGGTCGGCGGCATCGACTGCAAGCCCATCACCGGCGAGATCACCTACGGCCTGGAGCGCCTGGCCATGTACCTGCAGGGCGTGGACAACGTCTACAACCTCACGTGGACCGACGGCCTGAGCTACGGCGACGTCTACAAGCAGAACGAGGTCGAGCAGTCGACCTACAACTTCGAGCACAGCGACGCCGAGTTCCTCTTCACCGCCTTCGCCGCGCACGAAAAGCAGGCCAAGCACCTCATGACCGAGCAGCTCGCGCTGCCGGCCTACGAGCAGGTGCTCAAGGCCGCGCACAGCTTCAACCTGCTCGACGCGCGCGGCGCGATCAGCGTGACCGAGCGCGCGGCCTACATCGGCCGCATCCGCAACCTCGCGCGCAGCGTGGCGCAGAGCTACTACGACAGCCGCGAGCGCCTGGGTTTCCCGATGGCGCCGCGCGAATGGGTTGCGCAGATGCCCCCGAAGAAAGCCGCCTGAGCGATGACGACCCCCATGAACAACAAGAACTCCCTGCTGGTTGAACTGTTTGTCGAAGAGCTGCCGCCCAAGGCGCTGAAGAAGCTCGGCGAGGCGTTCGCCGGCGTGCTGCGCGACCAGCTCGTGGCCCAAGGCCTGGCCGAAGCCGGCTCGGTGCTCACGCCCTACGCTTCGCCGCGCCGCCTGGCCGCGCACCTCACGCACGTGGCCGAGCGCGCCGCCGACAAGGCCGTGTCGCAAAAGCTCATGCCCGTGGCCGTGGGGCTCGATGTCTCGGGCCAGCCCACGCCCGCGCTGCTCAAGCGCCTGGCCGCGCTCGGCGCCGACGCCTCGGCCGTGCCGGGCCTCAAGCGCGCCATGGACGGCAAGGCCGAAGCCCTGTTCTACGAAAGCACCGCCAAGGGCGCGACGCTGGCCGAAGGCCTGCAGAAGGCGCTGGCCGAAGCCATCGCCAAGCTGCCGATCCCGAAGGTGATGAGCTACCAGCTCGAAAGCGGCTGCGAGCTGCCCGGTTGGAGCAGCGTGAGCTTCGTGCGCCCCGCGCACGGCCTGGTGGCGCTGCATGCCGACACCGTGGTGCCCATCGAGGCGCTGGGCCTGAAGGCCGGCCGCGAGACGCACGGCCACCGCTTCGAGGCGGCGGTCGACCCCGTGGTG
This sequence comes from Variovorax boronicumulans, assembly GCF_009811375.1. NCBI lineage: Bacteria > Pseudomonadati > Pseudomonadota > Betaproteobacteria > Burkholderiales > Comamonadaceae > Variovorax > Variovorax boronicumulans. The sequence goes on along the minus strand of NZ_BKDH01000005.1, from coordinate 355,024 downwards.
CTGCGCGATGCCAACAGCTACGCCCTGCAGCTGCAGGACGACGGCGCCGTCATCGCCAGCTTTGAAGCGCGCCGCGCCGAAATCGCACGCCAGCTCGCGGCCGCCGCTGTGACGGTGGGCGGCGGCTCCGTGCCGATCCACGACGACGCGCTGCTCGACGAAGTCACGGCGCTGGTCGAGCGCCCCAACGTGCTGGTCTGCAGCTTCGAGCGCGAGTTTCTCGAAGTGCCGCAGGAGTGCCTCATCCTCACGATGAAGGCCAACCAGAAGTACTTCCCGCTGCTCGACGCGCAAGCCAAGCTCACCAACAAGTTCCTCGTCGTCAGCAACATCAGTCCCGAGGACGCAAGCGCCGTGACCGGCGGCAACGAGCGCGTCGTGCGCCCGCGCCTGGCCGACGCCAAGTTCTTCTTCGACCAGGACCGCAAGAAATCGCTGGCCTCGCGCGTCGAATCGCTGGGCAAGGTGGTCTATCACAACAAGCTCGGCACGCAGGGCGAACGCGTGCAGCGCGTGATGCACATCGCGCGCGGCATTGCCGAAAAACTCGGCGACGCGACGCTGGCCGCGCAAGCCACCCAGGCCGCCCAACTGGCCAAGGCCGACCTCGTGACCGACATGGTCGGCGAGTTCCCCGAGCTGCAGGGCACCATGGGCCGCTACTACGCGCTGCACGACGGCCTTGACGCCGCGGTGGCTGACGCCATCGAAGACCACTACAAGCCGCGCTTTGCCGGCGACGAGCTGCCGCGCAACAGCGTGGGCCTCGTGGTCGCGCTGGCCGACAAGCTCGAAACGCTGGTCGGCATGTTCGGCATCGGCAACCTGCCCACCGGCGACCGCGACCCGTTCGCGCTGCGCCGCCACGCGCTGGGCGTGATCCGCATGCTGATCGAGAAAGACCTCGCGCTGGGGCTTGACGCCCTGCTGCAGGACGCCGCCGCCCAGTTCAGCGCCATCGACGGTTTCGACAGCAGCAAGGCCACGGTCGAGCTGCGCGACTTCATCCTCGACCGCCTCGCCGGCAGCCTGCGCGAGCAGGGCGCCAGCGCCCAGGAAGTCGACGCCGTGCTGGCCCCGCTGCCGCAGCGCCTGGGCGAAGTGCCCAAGCTGTTGGCCGCCGTGCGCGCCTTTGCCGCACTGCCCGCCGCCGCCGCGCTGGCCGCCGCCAACAAGCGCATCGGCAACATCCTGAAGAAGGCGCCCGAGGCCGATGCGCACGTGAGCGAACTGCTGCTGCAGGAGCCCGCCGAGAAGGCGCTGCACGCCGCCATGGCGCAGGTCGTGCCCGCCGCCGACGCCCAGTTCGACGCGGGCGACTACACCGGCTCGCTGCAGACGCTGGCCGCGCTGCGCGAACCGGTCGATGCGTTCTTCACGGACGTGATGGTCAACGCCGAACAGGCCGACCTGCGGCTGAACCGCCTGGGCCTGCTGATGTCGCTGCACAGCGCGATGAACCGCGTGGCGCAGCTCGAGCGGCTGGCTGTCTGACCCCGTGCCCCATCCCTCCACCAGGAGCGGTTCCGCCATGAAGCTCGTCATCCTCGACCGCAACGGCACGATCAACGTGCACCGCGAAGATTTCGTCAAGAGCGACATCGAGTGGACGCCGCTGCCCGGTGCGCTCGAGGCCGTGGCGCGCCTGAACCATGCGGGCTGGCACGTGGTGGTGGCGTCGAACCAGTCGGGCCTGGGCCGCGGGCTGTTCGACATGGCCTCGCTCAACGCCATGCACGCCAAGATGCACAAGATGCTCGCGGCCGTGGGCGGCAAGGTGGATGCGGTGTTCTATTGCCCGCACAGTCCCGACGAAGGCTGCGACTGCCGCAAGCCCAAGGAAGGGCTGTTCCTTCAGATCGGCGACCGCTTCGGCATCGACCTGAAGGGCGTGCCCACCGCGGGCGACAGCCTGCGCGACCTGCAGGCCGGCGCTGCGGCCGGCTGCGAACCGCACCTCCTGCTCACGGGCATGGGCGCGGCGTGCCGCGGGGTTCACCCGCTGCCTCCCGAATATCCGGCGGACACGAGGGTGCATGAAGACCTCGCCGCCTTCGTCGACTTTCTGCTCGCGCGCGAAGCGCGGGCCGCACTGCAGGTGGCTGTCTGATGGCGTTTCTCCGTTCCGTTCTCCACGCCCTGTGGATGCTTGTCACCGTGGTGCCCTGGGGCATCATCATGTGCGTCAGCTCGCTCTGGAAGCGCGGCATTCCGCTGTACTGGATGGCCGAGCAATGGCTCAGCTGGGCCATCGGTGGCGCGCGAGTGCTGCTGGGCATCAAGACCCGCGTGACCGGCATGGAAAACCTGCCGACCGACCAACTCGCCGGCGCGGTGCTGCTGGTGAAGCACCAGTCCACGCTCGAGACTTTCCTCATGCCCACGCTGATGCCGCATCCGCTGGCCTTCGTCTTCAAGAAGGAACTGATCTACGTGCCGTTCTTCGGCTGGGCGATGGCGCGGTTGGACATGATCCACATCGATCGGAGCCAGCGCGCGCAGGCGTTCAACAAGGTGGTGAACCAGGGCCGCAAGCTGCTCGCGCAGGGCATCTGGATCATCATGTTCCCCGAGGGCACGCGCATTCCGCGCGGCCAGAAGGGCACCTACAAGAGCGGCGGCACGCGCCTGGCCTGCGAAACCGGCGTGCCCGTGATCCCGATTGCCGTCACCTCGGCCAAGGTCTGGCCGCGCAAGGCCTTCATCAAGCGCCCTGGCGTGGTCGACGTGTCGATCGGCCCGGCGATCTCGAGCGTGGGCCGCAAGCCCGATGAGCTGATGCGCGAAGTCGAAGCCTGGATCGAGGCCGAGATGCGCCGCCTCGACCCCGAGGCTTACAGCGACAGCCCGGCGCAGCCGCAGCAGACGTTGCCGCGCGAAGCGGGCTGACGCGCCACCCTCAGACCCGGGCCCGACATGCGGGGAATGCTGCAGTTCACGATGGACCTCTTCGAGGGGCTGGGGAGCACGCCGGCGCCTGCTGCTGCGCCGCCGCGGCGGCCGCGGAAGAAGGCGCCAGCGCCTGTGCCACCTGCTGCTCCCGCGCCTTCACCTGTCGGACCCGTTGATCCGCGTCCTGCGGTGCCGTTGGCTGACACACTGACGCTCGCGAATTTCACACATCCGCAGGCCACGCGTGAAGTGGTTCTGGGGTCGGCGCGGGTGGCCTACGAATTCAAGCGCGGGCAGCGCAAGACCATCGGTTTTCTTGTGGGTGCCGAAGGTTTGTCGGTGCGGGCGCCGCGGTGGGTCACGCTGCGCGATGTCGATGCGGCGGTGCGGGAGAAGGCCGACTGGATTCTGCGCAAGCTGGCGGAGACGCAGCAACGCAATGCACGGGTCGAGGCGACGCGGATTGCTTGGGAAGATGGGGCGGAGTTTCCTTTTCTTGGCGAACTGGTGGTGATCCGGCTCGATCCGAAGCACGGTTTCGCCAGCGTCGGCGGCACGCTCGACCCCGCTGTCGAAGGCGGTGGCCCGCGGACGCTGCGGTTGGCTGTGGCGCAGAACGCGGCGCCCTCGCAGATTCGGGATGCGGCGCAGGCCTGGTTGATGCGGCAGGCTCGCAAGCTGTTCATCGAGCGGCTGGATCACTTTGCGCCGCTGCTGGGGGTGTCATGGCAGAAGCTGTCGCTTTCCAACGCTGCTACGCGGTGGGGGAGTGCGAGTGCGGATGGGTCGATTCGGCTGAACTGGCGGTTGATTCACTTTCGCTTGCCGGTGATCGACTATGTCGTTGCGCATGAGTTGGCGCATCTGCGGGTGATGGATCACTCGCATCGGTTTTGGGAGACCGTTGAAAGCGTGGTGCCTGACTATGGGGTGCTTAGGCAGCAGTTGAAGGATGAGGCTGTGCCTCGGTGGGGCTGACTGTGTTCCTTTGCTTCCCGGGGCCGGGTCTCGCCCCGGCGGGCGACTCACTTTCTTTTGCTTCGCCAAAAGAAAGTAAGCAAAGAAAAGGCGACCCCACTGTCTGCGACCCTTCGCTTCGCTACGGGCAACCTGCGGTGCTCGCGTTTCGCGGGGTCTCGCAGAACTCGCTTCGCTCAAACAGCTGCGAGCCCTGATCCGCGAAACGCTGCGCTCCTCGGCGCAGCCAGAGGGGCTTTGATACCGGGCGGGCCGTCGCTTCGCTCGGCCCGGCAGTTGCCAACAGCCGAATCCCGTGTTCGTGCTCGTAAGCACATCTGCACCCGCGCGTGCGCTTGCGCTTGCACTCATGTTCCAACCAACGTCGCGACCAATCCCAGCCGCAGCAGGCGCAAAGCGCCTGCTGCGGCCCACTGGCCGAGCGAAGCGATGGCCCGTTGGTATCCCAACCCCTTCTGTATGCGCCGAGGAGCGGAGCGTTTCGCGGATCAGGGCTCGCCCTTGTTTGAGCGAAGCGAGTTTGGGCGAGACCCCGCGAAACGTGAGCACCGCAGGTTGCCCGTAGCGAAGCGGAGGGACGCAGACAGTAGGGTCGCCTTTCTTTTGCCTACGTTTCTTTGGCGAAGCAAAGAAAAGTAGGTCGCCTGCCGGGGCGAGACCCGGCCCCGGGAAGCAACTTCACAACGCAGTCCAAAAACCTAGCGAGCGTGCGTAACCCCGCCGTCCACCACCAACGTAGACCCCATCACATAGTCCCCAGCCCGCGAAGCCAGGTAAATGGCGGCACCAGCCATGTCCTCAGGCGTACCAATGCGCCCAGCAGGAATCCGTCCCCTGACCTCATCCCCGTGATCCCGCGCATCCTTATTCATATCCGAAGCGAACGCTCCGGGAGCAATCGCACTGACCACGATCCGATCCTGCGCCAACCGTAGCGCCATCCGCCGCGTCAACTGAATCAACCCAGCCTTGCTCGCCGCATACGAATAAGTCTCCTGCGGATTCACAGAAATCCCGTCAATAGAAGCAATGTTGATCACCTTCGACAGATGATCCGTAGCCGCCTTCTTGAGCATCGGCGTCAACGCCTTGGTCAAAAAGAAGGGCGTCTTCAGGTTCAAGTCGACGACCTTGTCCCAGCCACTCTCCGGAAACTCTTCATAAGGCGCCCCCCAGGCAGCCCCCGCGTTGTTGACCAGGATGTCCAGCGACCCTTCATGCTTCGCATAAGCATCGACCAGCGCCTGAGCCCCTTCCACAGTGGAAACATCAGCCGGCAGCGACACGCAATGCCCAAAAGCCGACAGCTCCTTCGCCGTCTGATCGCAAGCCGCCGCCTTGCGCGCCGAGATGTACACGCGCGCGCCCTGCGCCAGGAAGCCCTCGGCAATCATGCGGCCGATGCCGCGCGAGCCGCCGGTGATCAAGGCGCTGCGGCCCTTCAGCGAGAAGAGTTGGGTGGTGTCCATGTGCGTTTGTCTCCTGAGTGGTGGAAGAGAGGAAGTTCAATTCCCGTCAGGAGAAAGCTTAGTCCGCGACGCGCCCGCGCCGCGTCACCTAGGCGGCAGCAGCTGCAGAAGGCAGCGCCAGCCGGCGCGGACTCTCGAAGGTGCGCAAGGCGCCGCTCAGCGGGTCGACAAAAGCCAGCGACCGCGCCAGCAGCTGCAGCGGCCTGTCGAAGTCGTCATTCCCCGCAGGCTGCAGCGTGGGATAGAACGGGTCGTTCACGATCGGCAGACCCAGCGCCTGGCAATGCACGCGCAGCTGGTGCTTGCGGCCGGTGACGGGTGAAAGCTCCAGCAGCGCATGGCCGTCGCGCGCCTCGCGCAGCACGATGCGGGTTTCGGAATTCGGCTCCCCGGGCGCTTCGCGCATGCGCATGAAATGGTCGTCGTCCACCAGCCGGCTGCGGTACACGGCGGGCACCGACGACACGCCCTCGTGCCACGGCACGACGGCCTCGTAATGCTTGTCGATGCGCCGCTCGGGAAACATCGCCTGGTAGGCGCCGCGCGTCTCGCGGCGCACCGAGAACAGCACCAGCCCCGAAGTGTTGCGGTCGATGCGGTGCAGCGGCACGAGGTCGTCCAGGCCGAGCTTGCGCTTCAGGCGCACCAGCAGACTCTGCTGCACGTACTTGCCGGTGGGCGTGACAGGCACGAAGGGCGGCTTGTCGACCACCACGAGGTCGTCGTCCTGGTGCAGCACCAGCTCTTCGAAAGGGATGGGCGTCTCGGCGTCGAGCGCGCGGTAGTAGTACACGCGCAGCGGTGACTCGTAGCGCCGCGTGGCGGTGATGCGCACGCCGTGCTCGTCGCACACGTCGTTCGCTTCGATGCGCGACAACCAGGCCTCGCGCGAGATGGCGGGAAAACGCTCGACCAGAAACTCGGCGATGGTGGACCAGGGGCCGTAAGGCAGCGAAACGCAGCTCGGGCTCACGCCGTCGCGCGTGGGCATGGGGACGACGAAGCGGGGGCGCGTCATGGCGCGGCGGTGTCCAGCACCGACAGCACCTCGGCGAACGACGGCCGCGCCGCCACTTCGGGCTGCAGGCAGCGCGCCGCGAGCAGCGTCAAGGGAGAAGAAGCCGCATCGTCGCAGCGCTCGGCCAGCTCTTCGAGCAGGCAGCCGAAGGCGCGTATTTCCACGCTCTGCAGGGCCTTCGCCAGTGCCGGGTCGAGCGCGCCGGTCATCCAGCCCGCGCCGAAGTCGCCGAGCCGCCCGCCGTCCTGCGCGTGCCACAGGATGTTGTGGGCGTACAGGTCGCCATGCAGCAGGCCGCGCGCATGCAGGTGCGCCATGGCCGCCGCGATGTCGCGCGCGATGCGCAGGGCGGTGCGGGTGGTCCAGCGCGCATCGTCGGCGTAGACGTCGCGGGTGCACGAGGCCAGGCTCGGCGGGCCGGCCAGGGTGCGGAACGAGGGCGGCACCAGCGCCATCACCAGGCCCTCGGTGCCGTCGGGATGGCCGTCGATGCGGCCTTGCGCGGCGATCAGCGTCGGGTGCGCGCCGGCTGCGATGCAGGCCGCCATCTCGCTGTGCGGCCAGCCGTCGCTGGTGACGGCGCCCTTGAACAGCTTCACCGCCACGGGCTGCGCAGCACCATCGGGTCTGGCCAGCGTGGCGCGGTGGATCACGCCCGAGGCGCCTTCACCGAGCTTCGGGCCGAGCGTGAGGTCGTGCCAGTCGACGTGCGGCACGGTGGGCGCGTCGATGGCCGCGTCTTCGGTCGGCGCGTCGAACGGGTTGCCCGCACAGGCCAGCCACGCCAGGCGCGGCAGCGTGTGCAGCCACTCGGGCAGCGCCTCGAAGCGGTTGGCCGACAGGCGCAGCAGCTCGAGCTGCCGGCAGCGGGCCACCGACGCCGGCAGCGCACGCAGGCGGTTGCCGGCCAGCATCAGCTTCTGCATGCGGGTGCAGTCGCCGAGCGTGTCGGGCAATGCTTCGATCGCGTTGTCGGTCAGGATCAGCCAGCGCAGCGAGGGAGGCAGTGCCTCGGCAGGCACGTGGGCGATGCGGTTGGCCTTGAAGCCCACGATGTCCAGCTGGCGGCACTGGCCCAGGGACGCCGGCAGTTCCGTGAAGCGGTTGTCCGAGCAGAACAGCACGCGCAGCTTGTGCAGCCGGCCGAGGTCGTCGGGCAGTGCGCTGAGCGCATTGCCCGTGAGGTTCAGCGTTTCGAGGGTGTCGGCGAGCGCAAAAATCTCGCGCGGGAACTCGGTGAGTCCGCACGAGAGGTCCAGTCGTCGTGCGCCAGCCAGCCGGCCGGCGCGCAGCTCAGCCAGCGTGTTCGACATTGTCATTCCCAGAGTCTATGCGGCCGCCGCCGGGCCGCCCCAAGGCGAGCCGCGCCTCCCCCTCGGGGGGTGGAGTTACACGCAGCGAAGCGAAGTGAAAAGCCGGGGGGCCTCAGGCTGCGCCGAAGCGGTAGATGCCGTCGGCATCCAGGGTGCGCTTCACCTGCCCCGAGAACCACAGCAGGTGCAGGTGGGCCACGGTCTCGCCCATGGCGAAGGTGATCTGGTGCAGGTCGAGCTCGCGCTTGAACAGGATCGGCAGGCCCTCCGACGCCGTGATCGGCCGCGCGAGGCAGGCTTCGAGCAGCTCGGCCAGGCGGTCGCGGTGGTGCTCTTGCAGCTGGTCGACGCGGCGATGGATGCCGGTGAAGGGCTTGCCGTGCGAGGGCAGGCCCAGCGTGTCGGCCGGCAGGGCCTTGAACTTGTCGATGCTGTCCAGGAACAGGCGCAGCGAGTTGGCCTCGGGCTCGCCCGCGTGCACGCTCACATTGGTCGAGATGCGCGGCAGCATCATGTCGCCGCCCAGCAGCAGCTTCGGCTCGGCGCAGTACAGCGCGATGTGCTCGGGCGCGTGGCCGTAGCCGCTGATGCAGCGCCAGTCGCGCCCGCCGATGGTGACGATGTCGCCGTCCATCATGCGCACGTAGCGGGCGGGCACGCTGGGCACCATGTTGGTGTAGTAGCTGGTGCGCGCGCGGATCTTGGCGATCGACTCGGGGTTGGTGAGGCCGTGCGAGGCGAAGAAGTCGGCCGCCGCGTCGCCGCCCGCGAGCGTGTCGCCGGCGCTGCACAGCACGCGTGCCACGTGGTAGTCGGTGGCGCTGATCCACAGCGGCGCGTTCCAGCGCTGGCACAGCCAGTCGGCCAGGCCGATGTGGTCGGGGTGCATGTGGGTCACGATCACGCGCAGGATCGGCAGGCCCTGCAGCTGGGTCTCGAAGATCTGCTCCCACTGCGCGCGGGCCTCGTCGTGCGCAATGCAGCAGTCGACCACCGTCCAGCCCTCGACGCCGTCGATCGTGTCGCGCAGCAGCCAGAGGTTGATGTGGTCCAGCGCAAAGGGCAGCCGCATGCGGATCCAGCGCACGCCGGGCGCGACTTCCAGTGCTTCGCCGGCGGCGGGCAGGGTGTCGCCCAGGGGGTAGTGGAGTTCGCGTTCGAGGAGGTTCATGTATGATTGACGTTTACGTAAACGTCATGGGTTGAGGCAACATTGTAGAGAATGCGCCGCCAACCTGCTGTCGCCCCCGCAACCCTTGCCGCCCATGCCCGCGCAGACCTTCACCATCAGCCAGCTCGCCAAGGAGTTCGACCTCACGACGCGCGCCATCCGCTTCTATGAAGACATGGGCCTGCTGTCGCCGGAGCGGGCCGGCCTGCAGCGCGTGTACAGCGCGCGCGACCGGGCGCGACTCACCCTCACGCTGCGCGCCAAGCGCCTGGGCCTGACGCTGGTCGAGGCGAAAGACATCCTCGACATGTACGACAGCCCGCGCGACACCGTGCCGCAGCTGGAAAAATTCCTGGGCGTGCTCGGCGCCCACCGCGCGCAGCTCGAGGCGCAGCTGGCCGAGCTGCAGGCCAACCTGGCCGAAGTGCGAGAACACGAGAAGAAAGGCCGCGCCACCCTGACCAGGGCGCAGAAGGCCGCCAAGGCCGTCCAGGACGCCCGAGGCGGCGAAAACACGCCCGACACGACGACTCACTGACAATAGACCACCATGCCCTCCGACAACCTCGACGACCTCTTTGCCCACAACCGTGCCTGGTCCGCCCAGATGGAGCGTGACCGGCCCGGCTTCTTCACCGGCCTTGTCAAGCAGCAGACGCCGCGCTACATGTGGATCGGCTGTTCCGACAGCCGCGTGCCCGCCAACCAGATCACCGGCCTGGAGCCAGGTGAGGTGTTCGTGCACCGCAACGTCGCCAACATCGTGGTGCACTCCGACCTCAACGCGCTCTCGGCGATCCAGTTCGCGGTCGAGCACCTGAAGGTCGAGCACATCATGGTGGTCGGCCACTACGGCTGCGCCGGCGTCAAGGCTGCGCTCAGCGGCAAGCGCATCGGCCTGGCCGACAACTGGATCCGCCACATCCAGGACGTGCGCGACCGCCACAGCGTGATGCTCGACAGCCTGCCCGAAGACGTGCGCGTCGACGCGCTGTGCGAACTCAACGTGGCCGAGCAGGTGGTCAACGTGGCCGTCAGCACCGTCATGGTCGATGCCTGGGCGCGCGGCCAGAAGGTGCGCATCCACGGCTGGACCTTCGGCGTGCACGACGGCCTGCTGCAAGACCTCGGCCTGAGTGTCGAGGGCGACAAGCCGCTCGACGCCATCTACAAGGCCGCCGTGCAGCGCATCCGCTACAAGTGGAGCAAGCCGGCCGGCGCCTCGCCGTCGGCGCAGGCGGGTGCCGACGGCACCGAAGGCACCGAGACGCCGCCAGCCGCCTGAGTTCGCTGCCGCTGCCATCGCCGCCCCCGTCGGTATTGCCGCCATGTTCCCGCAGCGCCTCGATTCGCCGCTGGCCTACGACATCGCGAAGGCGATGATCGACGGGTTCAACCGGCATTACCGGCTGTTCCGGGCCGAATCGGCGCGCGCCAAGCACCGCTTCGAGACCGCCGACTGGCACGGCCAGCAGCGGGCGCAGCGCGAACGCATCGAGTTCTACGACCTGCGCGTGAACGAGGCCGTGGCCCGGCTCGAAAAAGAGTTCAAGGCCGGCGACCAGCCCATGGAAGTCTGGCACCAGGTCAAGCTGCACTTCATCGGGCTTTTGGTGAACCACCACCAGCCCGAGCTGGCCGAGAGTTTCTTCAACTCGGTCACCACGAAGATCCTGCACCGGGCCTACTTCCAGAACGACTTCATCTTCGTGCGCCCGGCCATCAGCACCGAGTACATCGAGCCGCGCGGCGCACCCACCTACCGGCCGTACTACCCCTCGCAGGCCACGCTGCCCGACATCATCGAGCAGATGCTCGACGACTTCGCGCTGCAGGGCAGCTACGCCAACAAGCGGCGCGACGCCGAGCGCGTGGCGCACGTCATCCTGAACCGCTTCCACCAGGTCAAGCTGCGCGCCAACTTCCAGCTGCAGGTGCTGTCGGGCCTGTTCTACCGGAACAAGGGCGCCTACGTGGTCGGCAAGATCATGAACGGCTTCACCGAGATCCCGTTCTCGCTGCCCATCCTGCACGACACCCACGGCAAGTTCTACATCGACGCGGCGCTGTTCGGCGAGGACGACCTGCAGATGCTGTTCAGCTTTGCACGCGCCTACTTCATGGTCGACATGGAAGTGCCCTCGGCCTGGGTGCAGTTCCTGCGCTCGCTCATGCCGCGCAAGCCGCGCGCCGAGATCTACAACGCGCTCGGCCTGGCCAAGCAGGGCAAGACGCTGTTCTACCGCGACTTCCTCTCGCACCTGAACTACTCGAGCGACCGCTTTCGCATCGCGCCCGGCATCAAGGGCATGGTCATGCTGGTGTTCGACCTGCCCTCGTTCCCCTTCGTGTTCAAGGTCATCAAGGACTTCTACCCGCCGCAGAAGGACACCACGCGCGAGCAGATCAAGGGCAAGTACATGCTCGTGAAGCAGCACGACCGCGTGGGCCGCATGGCCGACACGCTCGAGTACAGCAACGTGGGCTTTCCGCTCGACCGTTTCGAGCCCGAGCTCATCGAGGAGATCCGCAAGTTCGCACCCAGCCAGCTCGAGATCGGCGACCGCGACGGCAACGGGGAGATGGAGGTCGTGCTCAAGCACGTCTACATCGAGCGCCGCATGATCCCGCTGAACATCTACCTGCAGGAAGCCTTCGACACGCTGGCCCACCCCGAGAGCCCGGCCCAGGCCCGACGCGCCAAGGACCAGCTGGAGCATGCGGTCATCGAGTACGGCAACGCCATCAAGGACATGGTGGCCGCCAACATCTTCCCCGGCGACATGCTGTGGAAGAACTTCGGCGTCACGCGCGGCGGCAAGGTCGTGTTCTACGACTACGACGAAATCGAATACGTCACCGACTGCAAGTTCCGCAAGGTGCCCACGCCGCGCAACGAGGAAGACGAGATGAGCGGCGAGGTCTGGTATTCGGTCGGCCCGAAGGACGTGTTCCCCGAGACCTTCGAGCCCTTTCTGCTCGGCAACAAGGACGTGCGCGCCGCCTTCATGGCGCACCACGCCGACCTACTCGACGCCGCCTTCTGGCAGCACCACAAGGAACGCATCCAGGCCGGCCAGATGCTTGATGTGTTCCCGTACGAAGAGTCGCAACGCTTCCAGCACGAAGGCCACGCGACGCATTTCTGACCGCCCGTTTCCGATTCCCGTTTTCGTTTTGTCTTTGATTTCACTTTCACATTTCTGAAGGAGACCTCCATGTCCGAATCCATCGTCATCGTCGGCGCCGCCCGCACCCCCATGGGCGGCTTCCAGGGCGACTTTTCGTCCCTCTCCGCGCACGACCTGGGCGGCGCGGCCATCAAGGCGGCCGTCGAGCGCGCCGGCATCGCGCCCGAGAGCGTGGGTGAAGTGCTGTTCGGCAACTGCCTCATGGCCGGCCAGGGCCAGGCCCCGGCGCGCCAGGCGGCCTACAAGGGCGGCCTGCCCGACAGCGCGGGCGCCGTCACGCTCAGCAAGATGTGCGGCTCGGCCATGAAGGCCGCGATGCTCGCGCACGACCTGCTGCTGGCCGGCACGCACGACGTCATCGTGGCGGGCGGCATGGAAAGCATGACCAACGCGCCCTACCTCATGCTCAAGGGCCGCGGCGGCTACCGCATGGGCCACGACAAGATCTATGACCACATGATGCTCGACGGCCTCGAAGACGCCTACCAGCCCGGCCGCTCCATGGGCACCTTCGGCGAAGACTGCGCCGCCAAGTACAACTTCACGCGCGAGCAGCAAGACGCCTTCGCCATCGCCAGCGTGCAGCGCGCCAAGGCCGCCACCGAGTCGGGCGCCTTCAAGGACGAGATCACGCCCGTCACCGTGAAGGGCCGCGGCGGCGACACCGTCATCTCCATCGACGAAGGCCCGGGCAAGGTCAAGCTCGACAAGATCCCCACGCTCAAGCCCGCGTTCAAGAAAGAAAACGGCACCATCACGGCCGCCTCGAGTTCGTCGATCAACGACGGCGCCGCCGCGCTGGTCATGATGACCGAGTCGCATGCGAAGAAGATCGGCGCCAAGCCGCTGGCGCGCATCGTCGGCCACGCCACGCACGCACAGCAGCCCGAGTGGTTCTCCACCGCGCCGGTCGGCGCCGTGCAGAAGCTGTTCGCCAAGACCGGTTGGACCGTGAAGGACGTCGATCTGTGGGAAGTGAACGAGGCCTTCGCCGTCGTGCCCATGGCCCTCATGCACGAGCTCGACGTGTCGCACGACATCGTCAACGTGAACGGCGGCGCCTGCGCGCTGGGCCACCCCATCGGCGCCAGCGGCGCGCGCATCATGGTCACGCTGCTGCACGCGCTGAAGGCGCGCGGCAAGAAGCGCGGCGTGGCCACGCTGTGCATCGGCGGCGGCGAAGGCACCGCCGTCGCGCTCGAATTGCTATAACGCCAGGAGCCGCCGGCGCCCGGGAGAGGGCGCCGGCCGGTTTCCACCCCGGACAGTTCAAACAAAACCATGCGTAGAGCAGGAGATTTCATGCGCCCATCCATTCACCGTACCGCCGTTGCCGCCGTGCTCGCTACCGCCTTCGTGGCAGGCGGCGCCTGGGCCCAGAAGCGCGACAACGTGCTGTTCCAGGCCGCCACCGACGAGCAGCCGGCGGTGATCAAGACGCTCGAGAAGCTCGTCAACATCGAGACCGGCACCGGTGACGCCGAAGGCATGGCCGCCGCCGGCGCGTACCTCGAAGGCGAACTGAAAAACCTCGGCTTCACCGTCACGCGCAGCAAGTCGGCCGGCCTCGTGGTCGGCGACAACATCGTCGGCAAGCTCAAGGGCCGCGGCGGCAAGAACCTGCTGCTCATGTCGCACATGGACACCGTGTACACCAAGGGCACGCTCGCCAAGGCGCCGTTCCGCATCGAAGGCGACAAGGCCTACGGCCCCGGCATCGCCGACGACAAGGGCGGCAACGCCGTCATCCTGCACACGCTCAAGCTGCTGAAAGACTATGGCGTGCGCGACTACGGCACCATCACCGTGCTGTTCAACACCGACGAAGAAAAAGGCTCCTTCGGCTCGCGCGACCTGATCCAGGAAGAAGCCAAGCTGGCCGACTACGTGCTCTCGTTCGAGCCCACCAGCGCCGGCGACGAAAAGATGTCGCTCGGCACCTCGGGCATCGCCTACGTGCAGGTCAACATCACCGGCAAGGCCTCGCACGCGGGCGCCGCGCCCGAGCTGGGCGTGAACGCATTGGTCGAGGCCTCCGACCTCGTGCTGCGCACCATGAGCATCGACGACAAGTCGAAGAACCTGCGCTTCAACTGGACCATTGCCAAGGCCGGCAACGTGTCGAACATCATCCCGGCCAGCGCCACGCTGAACGCCGACGTGCGCTACGCACGCAACGAAGACTTCGACGCCGCCATGAAGACCCTCGAAGAGAAGGCACAGCAGAAAAAACTACCCGAGGCCGACGTCAAGGTGCTCGTCACGCGCGGCCGTCCGGCCTTCAACGCGGGCGAGGGCGGCAAGAAGCTGGTCGACAAGGCCGTGGTCTTCTACAAGGAAGCCGGCGGCAGCGTGGGCGTCGAAGAGCGCACCGGCGGCGGCACCGACGCAGCCTACGCGGCGCTCGCGGGCAAGCCCGTGATCGAAAGCCTGGGCCTGCCCGGCTTCGGCTACCACAGCGACAAGGCCGAGTACGTCGACATCAGCGCGATTCCGCGCCGCCTGTACATGGCCGCGCGTCTCATCATGGACCTGGGCGCCGGCAAGTAAGCCGCGCACCCACCGACAAGAAAGAACTGGAGACAACGCCATGCTGCTCAGCGCAGACCAGGAAGCCATCCGCGACGCCGTGCGCGATTTCTCGCAGGCCGAGCTCTGGCCCAACGCCCCCAAGTGGGACCGCGACCACAGCTTCCCGAAGGAAGTGCACCAGGGCCTGGCCGCGCTGGGCGCCTACGGCATCTGCGTGCCCGAGGAGCATGGCGGTGCGGGCCTCGACTACCTCACGCTCGCACTCGTGCTTGAAGAAATCGCAGCCGGCGACGGCGGCACCAGCACCGCCATCAGCGTGACCAACTGCCCCGTCAACGCCATCCTCATGCGCTACGGCAACGCGCAGCAGAAGAAGAAGTGGCTCGAGCCGTTGGCCCAGGGCCAGATGCTCGGCGCCTTCTGCCTGACCGAGCCGCAGGCCGGCAGCGATGCATCGAGCCTGCGCACCACCGCGCGCAAGGACGGCGACGGCTACGTGATCGACGGCGTCAAGCAGTTCATCACCAGCGGCAAGAACGGCCAGGTTGCCATCGTCATCGCCGTGACCGACAAGGGCGCCGGCAAGCGCGGCATGAGCGCGTTCATCGTGCCCACCGACGCGCCCGGCTACAACGTCGCGCGCCTGGAAGACAAGCTCGGCCAGCACAGCAGCGACACCGCGCAGATCAACTTCGACAGCTGCCGCATCCCGGCCGAGAACCTCATCGGCGCCGAAGGCGAGGGCTACAAGATCGCGCTCGGCGCACTCGAGGGTGGGCGCATCGGCATCGCCGCGCAGAGCGTGGGCATGGCCCGCAGCGCCTTCGACGTGGCCGTGGCCTATGCCAAGGAGCGCCAGGCCTTCGGCGGCGCCATCTTCGACCAGCAGGCCGTGGGCTTTCGCCTGGCCGACTGTGCCACGCAGATCGAAGCCGCGCGCCAGCTCATATGGCACGCCGCGAGCCTGCGCGATGCCGGCCGACCCTGCCTGAAAGAAGCCGCCATGGCCAAGCTCTTCGCCAGCGAGATGGCCGAGCGCGTGTGCAGCGCCGCCATCCAGACCCTGGGCGGCTACGGCTACGTGAACGACTTTCCGCTGGAACGCATCTACCGCGACGTGCGCGTGTGCCAGATCTACGAAGGCACGTCGGACATCCAGAAGCTGCTGATTCAACGCGCGCTCGCCTGAGATCGTCTGATCACGTGAACCAACGCCGCGACCTGAGTGGGTGATGTTTCGGGTGGGGCGGTGCGTTCCAGTCGCTGACGCTTGACAGGCGTCCGAGCGACCGCGTACATTGCTTTTGCCTCGTGATGAGCGAGGCCGGGATTGGCGTCCCGCTGACATCCTGCGACGAAAGCCGCAGTTACCGCACAAGGTCTGCGGCTTTTTCATTCGCGCAGCTTTTTTAGGCGGCTCGAATGGGAGGGCTCGCGCCCTGCCGGTTTCCGCAAGGATGTCCCGGTACGCCAACCCGTTCGAGCTGCCGCCCCCGATTGGCGTCGGGTGCGTCGGTTGTTGCAAATCGACATCCTTGGAGGCCTATGGCCACTGCTTCAAATGCGGGTACCGACGCTGGTTGTTCTTGTGCGTCTCAACGACCCACTGCCTTGTTCAAACCCTTCGAATGGGTTGAAGGCGAACGGCTCTCTCCTTCACAGCAAAGTCACGCTGCCTTCCTCAACGATGCGCGTGATGTAGTGCAGGGCGCTCAGACGTTGGTGCAGTTGCTCGACTGGGATGAGGATCGGCGCGACGCCGCTACTTCAGATGCAGACGCCGCGCCGCTTTTCGATGCATGTCAGCGCAGTTCGCTGCAGCGGTTTCTTGCGGTGTCGTTGGGGCTTTTGCATGCGCGGATTGAAGCGCAGTGCGAGGTGTTGACCGAGTAGGGGTACGGCGCAGGGGCGCTCTTCTCGTTTCGGAAGACATGAGCCTGTGGCATTCTTCAGTTGCCCGCTTTCGGCGGCGGATTCAACCGGTCGTTCGACGCGGGCGGCAGAAACACGGGAAGACAGAACCCAGAGGTACAACGCCCTCAGTACCGGCGCTAAGAAAATGCAACGCGGTCAAAAATCCTATGTCTGCATCCACGTTTTCGACAACGTGAAGCCTGTCCTCCTTGTAGCCAGGTACGGCGGGAGTTGGTGCTTTGTTTGCGGCGGCGAGCACGCTGACAATGCGTCTGAATACAGCGTTGTCGGGATGGGGCGCTTGCTCGACCGTGACCCTAGCCTCAATGCGTTGCTTGATTTGGCTCCCGAGTGGGAGGCAGAGCGGGCCGACGTTCACACTCCCTGGATTCGCACAAAGTGCTCGCCGCTTGATGACTAGTGCTCTAGGAAGACGACTTTCGGCCAGGACCGGTCACTTGGCGTCGGAGCCAGACACCCTCGGAAGCGGTCTAGTCATCTAAATCCGCGTTACGCAGCTCAGTGGCAGCATAGAAACATAGGAGGAATGCAATGGGATTACTTTCCGACTTCTTCGTCGCGAATGAAGGAGAAGCCGCGCGCTACGCGGACCGGATGAGCGAAGATGACCAGGGCAAGGCCATTGCATTGCAATTGCGCCCGGCTGAGTACAAAGGCTTCACCGACCTTGAAGTAGGCACTTTGTGGGCAATCCTAGAAGGGAAGGAATGGGATGCTGACCTGCACGAGTTGGAAAGTGACGAGGGCGGCGATGAAGGGGACTCCTGGCTCTTCCGGTTCCCAGATCGGCTAGTCCAACTTCTTGCTCACGTCGAACACTCGGCGCTTGATGCTGCACTCCCCCGATGGGCCGACACCGAGGAGCTTCAAGTGGATGTGGCGGAACTGCGACCTGTGGTGCTGGATCTTCAAAGACTCGCTAAACAGGCGATTGCTGAACAGAAGTCGCTGTATCTATGGGGTAGCTTATGAACGCCTCTCGGATCATCTGACCGACGACGACTTTGCGGGGTATTGAACTTCGGCTTTGTAACGATGGAGCCTCAGATACGTTGACGGCATCCGGCCAAAACCAGCCATTTAGCCGGTCACTTAAATGAACCCCGTAGCCCTTGGTCGAGGGCAGGACTTGTCGGTTTGCGCGTTTCGCTGCCCACCAGCCTGCTCCAAGTACTCTACAAACCCGTCGAAGGCATTCAATAAGGGCTGGAACCGCGCCGCACCGCCTTCCAGTTGACACAAGGCGTAGCAGGTCGCCTCCAGCGTGGACAGTTGGTCGGGCCCATGGGCTTTGCGGATACGGTAGTGCGAAGGCGGCAGGTTGTGCAGGGCCAAGCGGGGCAACTGTTGCAGTGGTGGGCTTTGGTAGAGCATCTTTCGGCTTTTGCGCCAGGTGCCGTCCAGCACGACCAGGCGCAGGCGCGACTGGGCTTCCGGCCACTCGGTCGGTAGCGGGGGGGGGACCCGCAGGTCCGGGGCGCTATCTTGCAGACTGTCCGGGTACAGCAGCAGCGTGTGCTTGCCGTCCACCGGCCAGACGGGCACGGCAAATGCCTCACCCACCACTAAGCGGCAGTGCGCCAAGCTGAGGTGCAGCAGGCGAGCACTGCCTTTGGTTTGGTGTACCTCGAGCGGGTGCTGCAGCACTAGTACCTCCACTGCGTGGGCAGTGGGCGCGACCCAGCGGCAGATGCAGGCGCTGAGCGGGCGCAGGCAAGCGGTGCACCGGGGGCGCGGGACTAAAGCGGCGGACATGGCTGGATTTTATTCAGCGTGCCTGGCTAGACATTGCGTGGAAGGAGATGTCTCTTAGCCTTGGCGCGACGACCGGCAGCTTCGGACAATGTCGGAAGACCGCAGTGGGCCCACTGCGGTCCTTGCCTTTGCCCGATAGCAGCCGCCCAATACATGGGTAAATCGAAGTCACGTTGCGCTCTTATCGCTCCGCTCAACGCTTGATGTGAGAGGCGCTGACCGACTGGCCGAGGGCGCCCCCCTCGATGACAGGGTTAGGCCGCTCTCGCTCCGGCTTACCTGGCTTTCTTATGCTGCTATTTCGGATAGTGCTCTCCCCAGTGAATGTCTGAGAGATGTGCGAGGAGCAGGTCGCGGTCTGCCAGCTCGACAAAGTAGAACTCGTTGTAGCCGAAGTCGTAGTCTGTCTTCACGAACCAATGTGAGGTCCACTTCCCGATGTGACGGTGTTCAGTCTCGTCGGAGCAAGCCTTGTACTCAGAATACTTTTGCGTGCACGAGCCATCCCTTGGACCAAAGCGTTGCCAACACCAGCGATGCGCGTAGTCAAGTTCCGGATAGGCCATTTCAAGCATCACGGAGTGAGGAAACTTCTGCAAGAGATCTTCTCGCTCCCGAATCGCGGCATCTCGTTCCTCGGGCGAATCATCCTTGCAGGCGAGGTAGTTCTCGATTGAGGAGAGTTTCAACGTATTTATCATCGAATTCGCGAAGTGGGCAGCGGAAGTGAAAGTCCGGGTGTGGCCGTCTGCTGCTTAAACGGTTTTCACTCGACGCCGAGCGACTCGAGCACCTGCCCGCACTCCTTCTGAACCACGACCGCAGGCGAGCGATTGAGCTTGTCGATCGTCAGTCGGACAACGCTGTCGTAGTCGACACCTTGGCTCTTGCCCACAGCTTCTAGTGCCGTAGGGCCTCGCTCAAGTTGTGCTGCCCGACGTGTTTGCCATTTCGCAAAAGCGGGCGCAAACCTTTGCGCGAATCCCGGAAACCGATCCGAACAGACCGCCGAAGCTTCCCTCATTACAAGATAGTCAAGAAACACTCCGCCGTCAGCGAACTGCGTAGTTGCCGAATATCCGCTGCCGCTGATGACGAGCGCGCTCAGCGCCAGGACGCGCTTGACGTTTGCGAAGACTTTGTTCTTAGGAAGCATGATCGAAAGACTGGTCTTGGCCGACTACTGCCGTCCTAGCCATGCAACGGATAGAACTTCTCTCCAAATTGTTCAACCACTGCACAGCATTCAGGCGTAGAGACCGGTGGGAAGAGATCCAGCAACAGTTCCCGGAGCTTGCGCTGAAGTGCAGTCGTGGCATGGGCCGGGAGAGCGTCTCGTAGAACAACCTGAACCAGTATTGAGTCCAGCGCCCCCTCTCCAGAACGCTCCACGTAGACCGTCCCGTTCTGCTTCACAAGGTCTTCAACGGCCCTCTCCACTTGGTGCTCAAGTCGCTCGCGTGCGAGATGCCTAGATTTGCGATTCGACACTGATCCTGCTCCCCCTGCGGTTTAACACCTGAACGTCTGCCGATCGAATTTTGACAGGCCGTGCAATCGACCGGTTGTGGCCGAATTCTGCAGTAGTCGCTGAGGCATGATTCAGCTATTCGCACAGAAACTGGACATCGAAAATGCAGTTCGTACGCTTGGGGGAATTTTTCGCTGCTGCCCGTATTACCGGACCAACGCACAACTTGCTTCAGATTCGACTCGGTGGCCCACTCGATGGCTTTCCCATCTGTGAGCGACTCGCCGGCACAGGCGAGTGCCGGCACAAGCCTTTGAACGAAGATCAGCTCGTCCAACACGTGCTACGCGGGGTGGCGGAAGCGAACCAGCATCTGGGCTCCGCCTACGTGGTCTCACACATTCGATACGTCGAGAACGATACGCCTCCCGAAAAAGCATATGGCTTCATGGCAATGCGGATCGTTGAGCACTATCACAATGGTGGTGCGTTCGAATCTGGTCTGTCGACTGAACAGGACGGTTGAAGGTCTGCTGTTGTTCGAATTTTTCCTACGGCACGATTGAACGGTTGTGGCCGCTTCCTGCAACAGAGGTTCCGCTCCTATCGAAGGGTTAGAACGCCGAGCTAGTCGATGTACGCGGCCTCTTTCAGATAGTGCGAAATCAGGGCGTTCAAGTCCTCGTCCGAAATCTCAACACTACCCAGTTTCAACCATCGGCGTATGGCGATGAAGGCACCTGGACTGGTGTTCGGGTACTCAAGCCCGAGGAGGCTTTCTAGTGCCCTAGCGTCGAGCGATCCATCGGCTTGCATCAAAGACCTGAAGAGCGCCGAGGCGTGTCTTCCAGACACCAGAGACTCCAGCATTTGTATGAAAACCTCAGGGAAATTTGGGGGCGAGAGTACGCGAATGTTTCTAAGCCGTCATCGGAAAGCAGATGCGGATGACCGCTTGTGGCTGGATGCAGCCTTTTTCTACTGCCGGTCTTTCTCGAGTTTGTCGGCCTGGACACGCGCGATATCCCCAAAGGCTTTCCAAGGGCATGAGCTGGCAAAAGATCGCAATGCCGAGATCGCAGCCTGCAAGTTTCCTTCGGACCGTTGGTCATCCGCGTGTATTAGCGCTTCACCGAGGGCTCGATTCCACCCACGTTGGTTGGCCCTGAGCTCGAGGACCGTCGTCGCAAATTCGGCGGGTGGTTGGTTATCCGGGGCACGTGGCCCGGCAGGCTCGCAGTCACAAACTTCCTGAACCTCGTGCGGTTAACGTCAGTCGCTTGCTGGACAAGTTCCTCGACAGGCAGCTTTGCCAAATCATGGAACCATTCGACCTCGTTGTGTGGCGCTGCTTCGTGGCTCATCGTGCGACTTCTCTGATCGGAGTGACTGGTTCTGGCCGATTGCAGGCAGACAAAGCTATTGCGCGTGGACCCTAAACCCCAGGTAGACAAAAAGCGCCACAACCGCCCCGACGATGGCAAGCCCAACCGGCCACGGAATGTCCATGTCACTGCGCTCGCGACGCGAGACGCCATCCATACGGGTCAGCATCGTGCGTCGCTGGTCCGGCGTGTTGATGAGGAACTTGACGACGCCTGCAATGCCGCAAAGCGCAACGGCACCCCCGATGATCATCAATCCCCAGACTTCCATATTGAACGTGAGGGGAAATGCACCATCGGCGCTTGCGACAAAGGGTTCGCGTCCCCTTCGCGTGACCACGATTTGTCCGGCGCGCCATGCATTGAATCCGTGCAGAAAGGCGAAGGCGCCCAAGGAGAGGGTCGCAGCGAGCAGGAAGAACAGCTTGAGGAATCGCAAAAGCATGCTTTGGTGTTCAGCTTGAAGGAACGAAACGCCGGACGACTGTAGCGGCACAAGCCATTGGCGCAAGAGGCCCCGGCGCCTTTGGCCCCGGCAGGTCCTCGCAAAGCGGGCATGCCAGGAAGCCCACCTTCAACCCCCACCGCGCCAAGTGTTCCAATAGAGCCCTTCATGAGCGCCACCGACCCCACTCCCGGCCCCTGCCCCTGCGGCCGCACCGACCGTCGCGACAAGCCCATCGGCTACGCCCTGTGCTGTGGGCGCTACCTCGACGATTTCGAGAACACGCCGGCGCCCGACGCCGAATCGCTGATGCGTTCGCGCTATTCGGCCTTCGTGCTGGCCCGCGCCGACTACCTGCTCGCCACCTGGCACGCATCGAAGCGACCGGCCTCGGTCGAGTTCGAGCCGGGCGTCAAATGGCTGGGGCTGGACATCCGCTCGCGTTCGGTGCTCGACGCCGACCACGCCGAGGTCGAGTTCGTCGCCCGCCAGCGTGGCGCGACGGGCGTGGCGTTCCGCCTGCACGAGCGCAGCCGCTTCGTGCGCGAGGACGAGCGCTGGTATTACGTCGACGGCGACCTGCACCAGCCCCCGGGTTGACGGCGGCGGGCTTCGGCCCGCACAATCGGCCCCGCTCCGGGGTGCACGCATGTGGCGTGCTGAGATGGCAAAGCTGCCGACCCGCGAACTTGATCCGGGTCATACCGGCGTAAGAAGAGCTGCACTCCCTGACTTCGGTCCGTCACTCCCTTTTTCGGTGGCGGGCCTCCCGAGGTCCACGAGCGATTGCGGAGCACCCTTTCCCTCAACAAGGAGTGCCTCCGATGAATGCCCCCGATAAATTCACCTCGCTGCTGTCGCTGACGCGCGAACCCTTTCCCGCCTCGCACAAGTGCGTCATTCCGGGCAGCCGGCCCGACCTGTTCGTGCCCGTGCGCGACGTGGCGCTGACCAACGGCGAAACCGTCTCCCTGTACGACACCTCGGGCCCCTACACCGACCCGAAGGTCGAGATCGACGTGCGCCGCGGCCTGCCCGATGTGCGCAGCGCCTGGGTCATCGAGCGCGGCGACACCGAAAGTTATGAAGGCCGCACGCACCACGCGCTGGACGACGGCGCCAAGAACGAAGACCGCGACGCGCAGCGCCTGGCCGAGCTGCGCGCCGGTGCCTCGGCACTGCAACGCACGCCGCGCCGCGCCAAGTCGGGCGCCAACGTCACCCAGATGCATTACGCGCGCCGCGGCATCGTCACGCCCGAGATGGAGTACGTGGCTCTGCGCGAGAACGGCAAGCGCGAGTGGATGGCCGAGTACCTGGCCAACGAGGAGCGCGCCAAGCGCGTGGCGGGCAACCCGATGGGCGCGAGCATTCCGCGCATCATCACGCCCGAGTTCGTGCGCGACGAAGTGGCCCGCGGCCGCGCGATCATTCCCGCGAACATCAACCACCCCGAGGTCGAGCCGATGGCCATCGGGCGCAACTTCAAGGTGAAGATCAACGCCAACATCGGCAACTCGGCCGTCACCTCGAGCATCGAGGAAGAGGTCGAGAAGCTGGTGTGGGCCATCCGCTGGGGCGCCGACAACGTGATGGACCTGTCGACCGGCAAGAACATCCACACCACGCGCGACTGGATCGTGCGCAACTCGCCGGTGCCCATCGGCACGGTGCCGATCTACCAGGCGCTCGAAAAGGTGGGCGGCGTGGCCGAAGACCTCACCTGGGAAATCTACCGCGACACGCTCATCGAACAGGCGGAGCAGGGCGTCGATTACTTCACCATCCACGCGGGCCTGCGCCTGCCGTTCATCCACCTCACGGCCGACCGCATGACGGGCATCGTGTCGCGCGGCGGCTCGATCATGGCCAAGTGGTGCATCGCGCACCACAAGGAGAGCTTCCTCTACACGCACTTCGAAGACATCTGCGACATCATGAAGGCCTACGACGTGAGCTTCTCGCTCGGCGACGGCCTGCGCCCCGGCTCGGGTGCCGACGCGAACGACGAGGCCCAGTTTGCCGAGCTGCGCACGCTGGGTGAGCTCACGCAGATCGCCTGGAAGCACGACGTGCAGACCATGATCGAAGGCCCGGGCCACGTGCCGATGCACATGATCCAGGCCAACATGGACGAGCAGATCAAGCACTGCCACGAGGCGCCGTTCTACACGCTCGGCCCGCTGACCATCGACATCGCACCGGGCTACGACCACATCTCCAGCGCCATCGGCGCCGCGATGATCGGCTGGGCCGGCACGGCGATGCTCTGCTACGTGACGCCCAAGGAGCACCTGGGCCTGCCCGACCGCGACGACGTGAAGCAGGGGATCATTGCCTACAAGATCGCCGCGCACGCGGCCGACGTGGCCAAGGGTCACCCGGGTGCGCGCTCGCGCGACGACGCCCTGAGCAAGGCGCGCTTCGAGTTCCGCTGGCAAGACCAGTTCAACCTGGGCCTGGACCCCGACACGGCGCGCGAATTCCACGACGAGACGCTGCCGAAAGATTCGAGCAAGGTGGCGCATTTCTGCTCGATGTGCGGCCCCAAGTTCTGCTCGATGAAGATCACGCAGGAAGTGCGCGAGTACGCGGCCAAGAAGGGCGTGGCCGAGGCGGCTGCCATGGCCGAGGGCATGGAAGAGAAGTCGAAAGAATTCATGGCCGGCGGTGGCGAGATCTACATCCCGATCCGGCCAGTGGCCTGAGATGGCCCGATAGCCTGAGTCTGCCCGTGCGGAAAGGGGGCGTTGCTACCATGGGGCCAGACCTCTGAACTCCAGCCTCGCAATGACCCCTTTCCCCTTTTCCGCCGTTCTCTTCGATTGCGACGGCGTGCTCGTCGATTCCGAACCCATCACCAACCGCGTGCTCGCCGACATGCTCGGCGAGCTCGGCTGGCAGCTCACGGCCGAGGAATCGATGAACATCTTCACCGGCAAGGCCGTGAAGGACGAAACGGCGCTCATCGAGGCCAAGACGGGCTTCAAGATCACCGACGACTGGCTGCGCGGCTTCCGCGCCCGCCGCAACGAGGCGCTGGACCGCGACCTCGTCGCCATTCCCCACGCACCCGCCGCCATCCGCGAGATCCATGCGCGGCTCAAGGGCCGCATCGCCTGCGCTTCGGGGGCCGACCGCCACAAGGTCGAGCTGCAGCTGGCCAAGGTCGGCCTGCTCGACTGCTTCGAGGGCCGCATCTTCAGCGGCCATGAGATGCCGCGCTCCAAGCCGCATCCCGACGTGTACCTGGCCGCGGCGGAAGCGCTCGGTGTCGATCCGAAGCGCTGCGCGGTGGTCGAAGACACGGTCACCGGCGCGATGGCCGGCGTGGCTGCCGGTGCCACGGTGTTCGGCTACAGCACGGGCGAGTCGGGTCACAGCGGCCCGGGCGCGCTGCGCGCCGCGGGCGCCGTGGCCGTGTTCTGCGACATGACCGGGCTGCCCGCATTGCTGGCCGGCTACGGCCTGCAGGCGGCCTGAGTTTCTGGTGCAATGACGCCCGTCAGCGTGTGGCGCGCCCGTCGCCTTCACGCGCTCCTTCCCACGAATTCGCAAGGACCCTGCCCATGACCTCCGAGTACCAGACCGAGCAACCCGACCGCAGCGAGATCGACGCGCTTCAGGGCCCGGCCGTGGTGGAGTTCGGCACCAACTGGTGCGGCATCTGCAAGGCCGCGCAGCCGAACATTGCCGAGGCCTTTGCCCAGTACCCGAACGTGCGCCGCATCAAGGTGGAAGACGGCAGCGGCCGTCCGCTGGGGCGTTCGTTCAACGTGCGGCTGTGGCCCACGCTGGTGTTCATGCGCGACGGGCAACAGGTCGCGAAGCTGGTGCGGCCGGAAGACAGCCAGTCGATCGCCGATGCGCTGGCGTTGATCGATTTGCCGGCCTGAGTTTCGTTGTTCAGGGCGACGCTCCCGCCGACGGGGCGCCTTGCTCCGCGAATGTCCTCCGCCCTTCGGGCTCCCCCTTAATTTCGCTGCGCAAGGCACCCCTTCGACGTGAGCGTTGGGCAGTGCGGTTGTTGATCGACCGGCACAACGACAGCGCTCAGCGGGCGCAGGACACTGGGTGCTTCCCGCAGCGAAATCAAGGAGGAGGGGCGAAGCCCCGGGGGACATTCGCGGAGGGAAGTACCCGGTGGCCTGTGCACGCGCCCTGAACAAACTCGCTACAACCCCAGCTGCCGAAAGTCCCTGGGCGCGTGCCCCGTCCACTGCAGGAACGCGCGCGAAAAGCTCTTCTCGTTGCGAAAGCCCACTGCCAGCGCCACCTGCTTGATCGGCCGCGTGGTCCGGCGCAGCTGCTCCACCGCGAGTTCGTGCCGCACCTCGTTCTTCAGCACCTGCAGCGAGGTGCCTTCTTCGTGCAGCTGCCGGTGCAAGGTGCGCCCCGACACGTTCAGCAGCCCCGCCAGCGCCTCCGCCGTGGTGGCCTCGCCGGCGCGCGCGCGCAGCAGTTCGCGCACGCGCTGGCCCAGCAGGCGGTCGCGGCGGTACTGCAGCACCGTGAGCGGCAGGGCGCGCTTGAGCATGGTGCGCAGCGCGCGCTCGTCGCGCAGCAGCGGCAGCGCGAGGTAGCGCTCGTCGAAGCTGATGCTGGCCTGCGGCGCGTCGAAGTGCACGTCGGGCGTGAACATCAGCGGGTAGGCGTCGCGGTGCGGCGGTGCCGCGAACGGAAAGGTGGCCTGGCGCAGCGAGATGCGCGAGTCGATGGCCCAGCACACGTACCCGTGCATGAAGCGCAGGCTGGTCACCAGGCAGAACTCGCGGAATGCCGGGTCGAGCGGGCGGTTCTCGGTGATGCGCAGCGTGGCCACGCCGCCGGCCACCTCCAGCGCGAGCGTGATGTCCTCGGTCAGCAGGCGGTGGTGGCGGCACCAGCGTTTCATGGCCACGCCCAGGTCGGGCGAGGTGAGCGAGGCGCGGCACAGCATGCCGTAGCTGCCCCAGGGCAGGCGGCGCGAGAACCAGCCCAGCGCCTCGTCGTCCAGCTCCTGCATCGCGTGGCCCGACAGCGCCTCGAACTGCGCGGCCGTCACCCGCGCGCCCGGGCGGGCCAGTTCGCGCGGCGCGATCTGTGCCGCCTGCAGGGCCTGCGCCGGGTCCTTGCCGTAGCGGGCATACCCTTGCACGATGGCTCGCACGAAGGCCATCGGCGTGACGGCGCGGGCGGGTCGCAGGAAGGCGGGGGACGACGTGGTGGAGGGCATCGGTCGTGGCGCAATTTGCAACCATTGTGGCGCCAATTGCGGCGCCACGAGGCGTAAGCTGCGTTTTTTCAAGCGCCATCCGCGCGGGCAGCCCTGCGCGCCGACCCCTTCAGAGGAGACAAGACTCATGCACGATTTCGGCCTCAACTTCGACCTGGGCGACGACATCGACGCGCTGCGCAGCGCGATCCAGGACTTCGCCGCCAACGAAATCGCGCCCCGCGCCGCCGAGATCGACCGCGACAACCTGTTCCCGCACGACCTGTGGCAAAAGCTCGGCGAGCTGGGCCTGCACGGCATGACGGTGAAGGAAGAATTCGGCGGCACCGAGCTGGGCTACCTGGCCCACATCGTGGCCATGGAAGAAGTCTCGCGCGCCTCGGCCTCGGTGGGCCTGTCGTACGGTGCGCACTCCAACCTGTGCGTGAACCAGATCCACCGCAACGGCAGCGAAGCGCAGAAGAAGAAATACCTGCCCAAGCTGGTGAGCGGCGAGCACGTCGGCGCGCTGGCCATGAGCGAGCCCAACGCCGGCTCCGACGTGGTGAGCATGAAGCTCAAGGCCGACAAAAAGGACGGCTACTACGTGCTCAACGGCGGCAAGATGTGGATCACCAACGGCGGCGACGCCGACACGCTGGTCATCTACGCCAAGACCGAACCCGAGATGGGCGCGCGCGGCATGACGGCCTTCATCGTCGAAAAGAATTTCAAAGGTTTTTCGGCCGGCACCAAGCTCGACAAGCTCGGCATGCGCGGCTCCAACACCTTCCCGCTGTTCTTCGACAACTGCGAAGTGCCCGAAGAGAACGTGCTCGGCGGCGAAGGCATGGGCGCCAAGGTGCTGATGAGCGGCCTGGACTACGAGCGCGCCGTGCTCTCGGGCGGCCCGCTGGGCATCATGGCCGCCTGCATGGACGCCGTGATTCCCTACATCCACGAGCGCCAGCAGTTCGGCCAGAGCATCGGCGAGTTCCAGCTGATGCAGGGCAAGATCGCTGACATGTACTCGACCTGGCAGGCCACCCGCGCCTACGTGTACGCCGTGGGCAAGGCCTGCGACCGCAACGACCATGCGCGCACCTTCCGCAAGGACGCGGCGGGCGCCATCCTGTACTCGGCCGAGAAGGCAACCTGGATGGCCGGCGAGGCGATCCAGACGCTGGGCGGCGTGGGCTACACCAAGGACTTCCCGGTCGAGCGGCTGTGGCGCGACGCCAAGCTGTACGAGATCGGCGCGGGCACGAGCGAAGTGCGCCGCATGCTCATCGGCCGCGAGCTGTTCTCAGAAACGGCATAAGTCGCCGCACACCCTCACCCCACCCTCTCCCCGCAGGGAGAGGGCGCCAGACAAGGAGACAAGACGATGCCACTGACGCAGAGCCTGGCCCAAGGCGCCACGGACGTCCCCCTCATCGAGCAAGCCATTGGCGACTTCTTCGACGACATGGTCGAGAAGCAGCCTGACCGCGAAGCCCTCGTCAGCCGCCACGAAGGCCAGCGCTTCACCTACCGCGAGCTGCAGGCCGCCTCGAACCGCCTCGCCAGCGCGCTGATGGACCTGGGGCTCGTGCCCGGCGACCGCGTGGGCATCTGGTCGCACAACAACGTGCCCTGGGTGCTGATGCAGATCGCCACCGCCAAGGTCGGCCTGATCCTCGTGAACATCAACCCCGCCTACCGCACCTCGGAGCTCGAGTACGCGCTCAACAAGGTCGGCTGCAAGGCGCTGGTGACGATGGCGCAGTTCAAGACCAGCGACTACCTGGGCATGCTGCGCGAGCTGGGCCCGGCCAAGCTGCCGCTGCTGCAGCACACCTTCTGGATCGACAAGCCCGGCCAGGGCGACGAGCAGCCCGGCATGCGCCGCTTCAGCGAGCTGCTGGCCGGCGGCGATGCGGCCGATGCGCGCGTGGCCGCCACGCAGAAGACGCTGAAGGCCACCGACCCGATCAACATCCAGTTCACCAGCGGCACCACGGGCTTTCCCAAGGGCGCGACGCTCACGCACCGCAACATCCTGAACAACGGCTTCTTCATCGGCGAGTGCATGAAGCTCACGCCGGCCGACCGCCTGTGCATTCCGGTGCCGCTGTACCACTGCTTCGGCATGGTGCTGGGCAACCTGGCCTGCCTCACGCACGGCTCGGCCATCGTGTACCCGAACGACGGCTTCGACCCGCTCACGGTGCTCGAGACGGTGCAGGCCGAGAAGTGCACGGGCCTGCACGGCGTGCCCACGATGTTCATCGCCGAGCTGGACCATCCGCGCTTCAAGGAGTTCGATCTGTCGACCCTGCGCACCGGCATCATGGCCGGCTCGCCGTGCCCCATCGAAGTGATGAAGCGCGTGGTCAACGAGATGCACCTGGGCGAGATCACCATCGCCTACGGCATGACCGAAACCAGTCCCGTCAGCTGCCAGAGCAGCACCGACACGCCGCTGGACCGCCGCGTGTCCACGGTAGGCACCGTGCAGCCGCACCTCGAGGTGAAGATCATCGACCCCGAGACCGGCGCGATCATGCCGCCGGGCCAGTCGGGCGAGCTGTGCACGCGCGGCTACTCGGTGATGCACGGCTACTGGGAAGACGAGCCCAAGACGCGCGAGGCCATCGATGCCGAGCGCTGGATGCACACCGGCGACCTCGCCACCATGGACGCCGAGGGCTACGTGAACATCGTCGGGCGCATCAAGGATCTGGTGATCCGCGGCGGCGAGAACATCTACCCGCGCGAGATCGAAGAATTCCTGTACCGCCACCCGAAGGTGCAGGACGTGCAGGTGGTCGGCCTGCCCGACAAGAAGTACGGCGAAGAGCTGTGCGCCTGGATCATCGTCAAGCCCGGCCAGAGCGCCACCGACGCCGAGATCCGCGATTTCTGCAAGGGGCAGATCGCGCACTACAAGGTGCCCAAGTACATCCAGTTCGTCTCTGAGTTCCCGATGACGGTGACCGGCAAGATCCAGAAATTCAAGATCCGCGACGCCATGACCGAGCAGCTCGGTCTCAGCCAAGAAAAGACAGCATGAGCAAACTCGAAACCAAACTCAACGCACGGTCCGCAGACTTCCAGGCGAACGCTGCCGCCATGCGCGCGCTGGTCGACGACCTGCAGCAGCAGTTCGCGAAAGTGGAGCAGGGCGGCGGCGAGGCCGCGCGCGCCAAGCACACGGCGCGCGGCAAGCTGCTGCCGCGCGACCGCGTGGCCGAGCTGCTCGACCCGGGCACGCCCTTCCTCGAGATCGCGCCGCTGGCCGCGCATGCGATGTACCTCGATGCCAAGGGCGCCGAGTCGGCGCCCGGCGCCGGCATCATCGCGGGCATCGGTCGGGTGAACGGTGTCGACTGCATGATCGTGTGCAACGACGCGACCGTGAAGGGCGGCACCTACTACCCGATGACGGTGAAGAAGCACCTGCGCGCACAGGAGATCGCCGAGCAGAACCGCCTGCCCTGCATCTACCTCGTGGACTCGGGCGGCGCCAACCTGCCGAACCAGGACGAGGTGTTCCCCGACCGCGAGCACTTCGGCCGCATCTTCTACAACCAGGCCAACATGAGCGCCCAGGGCATTCCGCAGATCGCGGTGGTCATGGGCTCGTGCACGGCCGGCGGCGCGTACGTGCCGGCGATGAGCGACGAATCGATCATCGTGAAGAACCAGGGCACCATTTTCCTGGGCGGCCCGCCGCTCGTGAAGGCGGCCACCGGCGAGGTCGTGTCGGCCGAAGACCTGGGCGGCGGCGACGTGCACACGCGCCTGTCGGGCGTGGTCGACCACCTGGCGCAGAACGACCTGCACGCGCTGGCGCTGGCGCGCTCGGCGGTGGCCAACCTCAACGCGAAGGCCGCCGACACGCCGGAAGGCGCCGCAGTGCGCGCACCCGACTTCCCGCGCGAGGAGCTGTACGGCGTGATCCCCACCGACACGCGCAAGCCCTTCGACGTGCGCGAGATCATTGCGCGCATCGTCGACGGCAGCGAGTTTCACGAGTTCAAGGCCCGCTTCGGCGCCACGCTGGTCTGCGGCTTCGCCGAGATCGAGGGCATGCCGGTCGGCATCATCGCCAACAACGGCATCCTGTTCAGCGAGTCGGCGCAGAAGGGCGCGCACTTCATCGAGCTGTGCTGCCAGCGCAAGATCCCGCTGGTGTTCCTGCAGAACATCACCGGCTTCATGGTGGGCCGCAAGTACGAGAACGAAGGCATTGCACGCCACGGCGCCAAGATGGTGACGGCCGTGGCCACGGCCAACGTGCCCAAGTTCACGATCATCATCGGCGGCAGCTTCGGCGCCGGCAACTACGGCATGTGCGGCCGCGCGTACAGCCCGCGCTTCCTCTGGATGTGGCCCAACGCGCGCATCAGCGTGATGGGCGGCGAGCAGGCCGCGAGCGTGCTGGCCACCGTGAAGCGCGACGGCATCGAACTGAAGGGCGGCAGCTGGAGCGCCGACGAAGAAGAAGCCTTCAAGGCCCCGATCCGCCAGCAGTACGAAGACCAGGGCCACCCCTACTACGCCACCGCGCGCCTGTGGGACGACGGCATCATCGACCCGGCCGACACGCGCCGCGTGCTCGCCCTGGGCCTGGCCGCATCGCGCAACGCGCCCATTCCCGAGCCGAAGTTCGGTATCTTCCGCATGTGACCAGGGGCACCGCATGAGCAGCACCTTCACCAAGCTGAACCTCGCCATCGACGGCGCGGTCGCACGCATCTGGCTCGACCAGCCCGACGCGCGCAACGCTTTCGACGACGTCGTGATCGCCGAGCTGACGCAGGCCTTTCTCGAGGCCGGCGCCGCGCCGCAGGTCAAGGCCGTCGTGCTCGGCGCGAACGGCCCGGCCTTCTGCGCGGGCGCCAACCTCAACTGGATGCGCCGCATGGCCGACTACACGCGGGGCGAGAACCTCGCCGACGCGGGCAAGCTGGCCGACATGCTGCGCACCATCGCCGAGTGCCCCAAGCCCACCATCGCGCGCGTGCAGGGCGACGTGTACGCGGGCGGCATGGGGCTCGTGGCCGCGTGCGACATGGCCGTGAGCGTGGACACCGCGTGGTACTGCCTCAGCGAAGTGAAGATCGGCCTCGTGCCCGCGACCATCAGCCCGTACGTGCTGCGTGCGATGGGCCCGCGTGCCTCGCAGCGCTACTTCCTCACGGCCGAGCGCTTCACCGCCGCCGAGGCGCACCGCATCGGCTTCGTGCATGAGGTGGTGGCCGCCGACGCGCTCGACGCCAAGGTCGACGAACTGCTGAAGGCCCTCACCGGTGCCAGCCCCGCCGCCGTGCGCGCCTGCAAGCAGCTGATCGCCGACGTGGCCGGCCGCGAGATCGACAGCGCGCTCATCGCCAAGACGGTTGAAGGCATCGCCGACATCCGCGCCAGCGACGAAGGCCGCGAGGGCGTGCAGGCTTTCCTGCAGAAGCGCAAGCCGTCCTGGCTCGCCGGCTGATAGCCAACCAAGGACCGCCATGAACGCACTCGACATGCCCCAGTTGCTCGCACTGGCCGCCGCCATCGGCTGGGCCAGCGGCGTGCGTCTGTACCTCGTCGTGCTGCTGACCGGCCTGGTCGGCTACTTCGGCTGGGTGCCACTGCCTGCGGGGCTGCAGATGCTCGCGCATCCGATCGTGCTCGCGGTCAGCGGCTTCATGGTGTTCGTCGAGTTCTTCGCCGACAAGATCCCGGGCCTCGATTCGCTCTGGGACGTGGTGCACACCGCCATCCGCATCCCCGCCGGCGCGGCGCTCGCGGCCAGCGTGTTCGGTGCCGACCATGGCGCCATGGCCGTCGTCGCGGCGCTGCTGGGCGGCGGCTTCGCGGCCACGGCGCATGCGGCCAAGGCCACCACGCGCGCGGCCATCAACACCTCGCCCGAGCCGTTTTCGAACGTCGGCGCCTCGCTGGTCGAAGACTCGATGGTGCCGGCCGGGCTGTGGCTCGCGGTGGCGCATCCGCTGGTCTTTCTCGTGCTGTTCGTCTTCGTGCTCGTGCTCAGCGTGTGGCTCATCCGCAAGAGCTGGCGTTTTCTGCGCGCGCTGTTCAGCCGCGTGGCACGCATCTTCAGTGGCCGGCCCGATCCGGGCGTCACGTCCGCCTTTCAACTGAAAAAGAATCCTCCGGGAGACACTCCGAATGTTTAAGAAGATCCTCATCGCCAACCGTGGCGAGATCGCCTGCCGCGTGGCCGCAACCGCTCGCCGCATGGCCGTTCGCACCGTGGCGGTGTACTCCGACGCCGACGCGCACGCCAACCATGTGCGCGCCTGCGACGAGTCGGTGTACCTCGGCGGCAGCGCCCCGAAGGACAGCTACCTGCGCTGGGAAAAGATCCTCGAAGCCGCCAAGGCCACGGGCGCCGAAGCGGTGCACCCGGGCTACGGCTTCCTCAGCGAGAACGAAGAGTTCGCACAGGCCTGCGCCGACGCCGGCCTGGCCTTCATCGGCCCGCCGCCCTCGGCGATCAAGGCCATGGGCCTGAAGGCCGAGTCGAAGCAGCTGATGGAAAAGGCCGGCGTGCCGCTCGTGCCCGGCTACCACGGTGCCGATCAGGACCCGGCGCTGCTGCAGCGCGAGGCCGACCGCATCGGCTACCCGGTGCTCATCAAGGCCAGCGCCGGCGGCGGTGGCAAGGGCATGCGCGCGGTCGACAAGGCCGCCGACTTCGAAGCCGCGCTGGCCTCGTGCAAGCGCGAAGCCATCAACAGCTTCGGCGACGACGCGGTGCTGATCGAGAAGTACGTGCAGCGCCCGCGCCACATCGAGATCCAGGTGTTCGGCGACACGCAGGGCAACTACGTCTACCTGTTCGAGCGCGACTGCTCGGTGCAGCGGCGCCACCAGAAGGTGCTCGAGGAAGCGCCCGCGCCTGGCATGACCGAGGCGATGCGCAAGCAGATGGGCGATGCCGCCGTGGCCGCGGCACGCGCCGTGAACTACGTGGGCGCGGGCACCGTGGAGTTCATCGTCGAGCAGCGCGAAGGCGGCGAGATGAACTTCTTCTTCATGGAGATGAACACGCGCCTGCAGGTGGAGCATCCGGTCACGGAAGCCATCACGGGCCTCGACCTCGTCGAATGGCAATTGCGCGTGGCCTCGGGCGAGCCGCTGCCCGCCAAGCAGTCGGAGCTGCAGATCCACGGCCACGCCATCGAGGCGCGCATCTGCGCCGAGAACCCCGACAACAACTTCCTGCCCGCCACTGGCACGCTGCGCGTGTACCGCAAGCCGCAGGCCACCGCCTTCCAGCGCAGCCGCGTGCGCATCGACGACGGCGTGCGCGAGGGCGGCGAGATCTCGCCCTTCTACGATTCGATGATCGCCAAGCTCATCGTGCACGGCAGCACGCGCGCCGAAGCGCTGGCCCGGCTCGATGCCGCGCTGGCCCAGGTGCAGATCGTGGGCGTGTCGACCAACGTGCAGTTCCTGCGCGGCATCCTGGCGACCGAGTCGTTCTCGAAGGCCAACCTCGACACCGCGCTCATCGAGCGCGAGCGCGCCGTGCTGTTCGACCGCGAGCCACTGGGCCTGCCGCTGGCCGCGGCCGCCGCCATCACGCGCACGCTGGTCACCGAGTGGCCGACGCAGCTGCCCGACCCCTTCGAGCGCCGCGACGGCTGGCGCGCACATGGCGAGTACAAGCGCCGCTTCGACTTCGAGTTCCGCGGTGCCGAGCACAGCGCGCTGTTGACCTACCGCCGCGACGGCGGCCTGAACCTCGAAGTGGGCGGTGTCGAAGGCCCGCTCACCATCGGGCGCTTTCCCACGGGCGAGTTCGAGCTCGAGTTCGCCGGCACGCGCCAGACCCTCGATGTGCACCTGGACGGCGCCACCGCCCACGTGTTCGCGGCGAAGGGCGCCACGCGCCTCACGGCCATCGACCGCCTCGCCCACGCGGGCGACACCCACGCCGAAGGCGGCCGCCTCACGGCGCCGATGCCCGGCAAGGTCGTGTCCTTCGCGGTCAAGGCCGGCGACAAGGTCAGCCGCGGCCAGCCGCTGGCCGTGATGGAAGCCATGAAGATGGAGCACACCATCGCCGCGCCGGCCGACGGCACGGTGGAGGAGCTGATGTTCTCGCCGGGCGAGCAGGTGGCGGAAGGCGACGAATTGTTGCGAATGGCTGCGGCGGCTTAACCCCGTTGCGGGTCGTCGCCCGTATCAGCGGTGGTAGTCATTCTTTTCAAGGAGTCCTGATGAGCCGCCGCACCCTTTCCGTGTCGACCTCCCGCGCCGCTGTGCGCCACCGCGCGGGCGCTGTCCTGCTGGCCCTGGCGGCTGCCCTGTCGCTGGCTGGCTGCGACCGCCAGCACAGTGCCGAGTCGGCTGCACCGGCCTCCGCGCCTGCGCCCATGCAGGCGCCGCCGATGGGCTACGGCGGCGGCATGGCCATGAAGGAACAGAGGGCGCGTGCGCCGCAGGCCGAGATCGCCGCGTCGCAGTCCGACGAGGCGCGGCAGGGCAGCGGCGAGACCGCGCTGCAGCGCTTCCTGGCCGTGCGCCAGGACCTGAACGTCGAAGTGCCGGCCGAACAGCTCGCCGACGCCTGGGGCAAGGTGCGCGACCTGTGCGGCACGCTGAAGTGCGAGCTGCTGTCGTCTTCGCTGCTGCGCGAGACGCCGCAGCAGCCGGGCAACGCCCTGCTCGAGATGCGCGTGGAACCCGCCGACGTCGACAAGCTGCTCGGCGGCCTGGCCGGCGTGGCGAACGTGGTCTCGCACACCACCACCAGCGAGGACAAGACCTCCGAGGTGATCGACGTCCAGGCCCGCATCAAGAACCGCACCGAGTTCCGCGACAGCCTGCGCGTCATGCTGCGCGACACCGTCACCAAGCGCACCATGGCCGACCTGCTGGCGATCCAGCGCACGCTGTCGGACACGCAGGCCGAGCTCGACGCCATCGCCACCCAGCGCAAGGTGCTGGCGCAGCAGACCAGCAAGCAGCACATCCAGATCCAGTTCACGCCCAAGCGCGCGCTGGTCAGCGGCAGCGACGGCTACAGCCCGATGGCGCACGCGCTGCGCAACGCCGGCGACGTGCTGGCCGAAAGCGTGGGCGCGCTCATCACCTTCGTGGCCGCGGCGCTGCCGTGGCTGCTGCTGGTGGTGCTGCCCGTGGGGTGGCTGGTGCGGGTGCTGTGGCGTCGTCGCCGCGCCAAGTCGGCGTGAGACACTGCGCGCCGGCCGCACCCGACGCAGGGTGGCCGCACGACAGGAAGGAGGGGCCGCATGGTGGGTCGATTTCGGAAGTTTCTTGCGGGACTGGGCCTGGGGAAGGCGCAGGACGATGGGGCGGTGCCTGCCTCTGTGCCGGCTGCGCCTGAACCGGCGCCACCGCCCGCAGCGCCCCCTGCACTGCGCTACACCTTCGACGTCAAACCCGCCCAGCCCATGGAACGGTTGATTGCCGCCCCGTGGGCCTCGGCGCCCCCGACGCCGCCGAAGCCCTTGAAGCGCCCACCACGGAACCCGCCCGCGCCACCCGTCGAGGCACCTCCGCCGCAGTTCGACGCGACCCCGGACCTGCCGGAGCCCTTCGGCTACAAGGTCTGCTGGTTTGCCGTGCAAGCCTCGGACCCCGCACAAGTGCTCGATGCCCTCGGGTGGGCGTCCGAAGGGCCGGCCAACTGGCACACCGGCATCGCGGCGGCCTACCGCCGGACGTCTGGCGGACAGGCCCCCTGGGTGTTCGCATCACCGCCCGTCGAGGGCTGGGTGCTTCTCGTGGGGGACGGCCTGCCGTATCCCGCCGTGTACCCGGAGGACCGCCTCGAAGGCATCGGGCAGGCCTTCGACGTGATCTTCACGCGCCTGAAGGACCACTTCGGCGAAGCGCAATTCTTTGGCAGCCACCGTGTCGCCGACTTCGTCACCTGGGCGCGCGCACGCCGCGGCGAGCCCGGGCGGCAGTTCAGCTATGCGGGCAGCAGCGGCGAGGTCTATGCCAACGTGGGCGCACAGAGCGCCGAGGAAGCCTCACTGGGCTTTGCCGTGCTCAGCGGACTGTCACCGGTCGATGCGCGCGATCGGCTCTCGGACCTGCTCGAGGATGAATTCGCACGGGAGGCAGCGCTGGTCGCCTCAGGCATGTCGCGGCGCGACGCCGACCGCCAGGTCCGTCCGACTGGCCGTAGCGTCGTGCCCGGCGAAGAGGACGTCACGGCGCTTGCCGATGCGTGGAGTGTCGACCCGACGCGGCTCGACGAAGCGGACCGGGGTTACGTGCCGGGCGTGGGGTTGATGGCCCGCGTTCCGACGGACCTGGGGCAAGCGCCCGTCAGCCCACCACCACTTCACTGATCTGCATCACCGGCGCGATGTCGGTGTAGTTCTTCACGTCGCCCATGATCTCCTTCACGTGCGGGCCGAAGGCCTTCTGGAAGGACTCGACCGATTCGGCGAACACGTGGCACATGCCGACATACGTGGGCGGCGCGCCCGGTGCGCCGCCGCCCAGGCCCTTGTCGATGGTGTACGAGAGGCAGGCGTCGCCCATGCGGGCCTTGAGCATCGGCATGTGCTGGTCGCGGTAGTAGTCGTGGTCGAACCGCGCGCCGGGGGTGTGGGGGTACATCACGCTGACTTTGATCATGGAAGGTGTCTCCTGGGTGGCTGAATGCGGTCGAGCATAGGAGATGGCGCGCGGCGCAACAAGCCGGTGCCTTCTAAGATGGCGCCCATGCGAATCTCCGTCTACCTCACCGACAACCGTCCCGATCCCTGGATCGATGGCCTGAAGGCCGAACTCCCCGAAGCCACCATCGAAGCCTGGACGCCCGGCGCGCCGCAGGCCG
Organism: Variovorax boronicumulans; assembly: GCF_009811375.1. NCBI lineage: Bacteria > Pseudomonadati > Pseudomonadota > Betaproteobacteria > Burkholderiales > Comamonadaceae > Variovorax > Variovorax boronicumulans. The sequence goes on along the minus strand of NZ_BKDH01000005.1, from coordinate 317,450 downwards.
ACCACGGCGTGGTGTGGGCGCCGCCCCAGCAGTTCCTCGACGAGCAGCCCGACCTGCGCGGCCTGTTCAACATCGGCGCGGGCGTCGATGCGCTGCTCAAGCTCAAGGTGCCGGCGCACACGCGCATCGTGCGCCTGGACGACGCGGGCATGTCGGTGCAGATGGCCGAGTACGTGTGCCACACGCTCATCCGCCACTTCCGCGAGTTCGACGTGTACGAGGCCGATGCGCGCGAGGGCAAGTGGAGCTACCGCAAGCCGAAGCTGCGGCGCGACTTTCCGGTCGGCATCATGGGCCTGGGCGTGCTCGGCGAGCGCGTGGCCAAGGCGGTGGCGCAGTTCGAATTTCCGGTGCTCGGCTGGAGCCGTTCGCCCAAGGCGCTCGGCGGCGTGCAGGTGTTCAGCGGCGAGGCGCAGTTCGACGAGTTCCTGGCCTCCACGCGCGTGCTGGTCAACCTGCTGCCGCTGACCGAGTCCACGCGCGGCATCCTGAACCGCACGACGCTGGGCAAGCTCAAGCCCGAGGGCTACCTCATCAGCATCGCGCGCGGCGGCCACCTGGTGGAAGACGACCTGATCCCGATGCTCGACGCCGGCCAGCTCGCGGGCGCGACGCTCGACGTGTTCCAGGTCGAGCCGCTGCCGGCCGACCACGCTTTCTGGCGCCACCCGAAGATCACCGTGACGCCGCACGGCTCGGCGCGCACGCTGCGCGAGGAGTCCATCGCCCAGATCGCCGGGAAGATCCGCGCGATGGAGCAGGGCCTGCCGATCGCCGGCATCGTCGATCCCGTCCGCGGCTACTGACGGCCCTGCGCCGACGACGACGACCGGCTGACACGCGGCCGGCGGGGGAAAACCCCGACGCTTTTGTTTTTCACATACGAGAAAATTTCTTCATGGTTGTGAAAACAGCGTTTCGCGTGATCGAGATCGTCGAGCTCTTCGCCCGGGAGAAGCAGCCGCTGGCCCTGTCCGAGATGGCGCGGCTGCTCGACATGCCGGTGTCCAGCTGCCTGGGCCTGATCCGCACGCTCGAAGAGCAGGGCTACATGTACGAGACCGGCCGCCGCCAGGGCTACTACCCCACGGGCCGGCTGCTGGCCATGGCGCAGGTCATCGCCGCGCACGACCCGGTGCTCGACCGGGTGAAGGCCACGCTCGAGGAACTGCGCGACGCCGCCTGCGAAACGGTGGTGTTCGGCAAGTTTCGTGATGCGGAAAACGTCGTCTATCTTGACGTGCTGAGCGCACCGCAGCGCATCCGCTACACGGCCGAGTCGGGCGAAACGCGCCCCGCGTACGCCAACTCGATGGGCCGCGCGCTGCTGTCCACGCTCGCACCCGAAGCGCGCCGCAAGCTGCTCGAGGGCATGACGCTCGCGCCGCTGACCGACGCCACGCTCACCACCGCCGATGCCATCGAGGCCGAGCTGCAGCGCGGCGCCGCGCGCGGCTGGTACGGCAACCTCGGCGAAAGCATTCCCGACCTGATCGGCCTGGCATGGCCGCTGCGCATCGGCGGCGAGGCCTACGCAATCTCGGTGGCCGGCCCGCGCTACCGCATGGAAGCGCGCATCGACGACATCGCCGCGATGCTGCGCTCGGCCTGCCTCGCGATCGAACCGAAGACAGAAAGCCCCCGATGACTGCCACCGCTGCGCGCTACTTCGTCCGCGAGGACGAGATCACCGGCTACCACCCCGCCAACCACACGGGCACGCTGAACAAGCGCCTGATCGGTCCCGAGACGGTGGGTGCGAAGCAGCTCGAGGTGCTGGTGGGCCACATCCAGAAGGGCAAGGGCGCGCTGCCGCATGCGCACCCGGGCATCGAACAGGTCTGCTACATGCTCGAAGGCCGCGCGGTCGCTGAGGTGGGCGGCCAGCGGCAGGAGCTGCACCCCGGCGACAGCTGCTTTTTTCCGGCCGACGCGATGCACACCTTCACGGTGGTGAGCGACGAGCCGGTGCGCGTGCTGGTGATCTACAGCCCGCCGTACGAGGAATCGCCGGAGCGCGTGATCCGGCCCTGAACGACAACCCCGGAGACACAACCATGCAGACGAAGAACGCGACAGAAACAGTCGCGGTGGAAAGCCGCCGCCGTTTCATTTCCATCGGCGCTGCGGCAGGCCTCGTGGGCGCCGCGCCCTGGGCCTTCGCGCAGGACGGCGGCTATCCGAAGCAACCGATCAAGCTCGTCGTGCCCTTCGCGGCCGGCAGCGGCACCGACGCGGTGGCGCGCATCACCGCGCAGATGCTGGGCGAGGCGCTCAAGGCCTCGGTGATCGTCGACAACCGGGCCGGCGCCAGCGGCGTGATCGCGGCCGAGCTGGTGGCCAAGGCGCCGCCCGACGGCTACACGCTCTTCATGACGACCAACACCACGCACTCGGCCAACCCGAGCCTGATGAAGTCGCTGCCCTACGACCCGGTGAAAGACTTCGCGCCCGTCAGCCGCATGGGCAACCTGCCGTTCATGCTGGTGGTGAACAACGACCTGCCCGTGAAGAGCGTGGCCGAGCTTCTGGCCTGGGGCCGCGCGCATCCGGGCAAGCTCACCTACGCCAGCGGCAACAGCACCGGCATCGTGAGCGGCGCCACGCTGTCGCGCATGAGCGGCATCCCGATGCTGCACGTACCCTACAAGAGCACGCCGCCGGCCATCGCCGACCTCATCGGCGGGCAGGTGTCGATGATGGTGGTCGACCTCGCCGCGGGGCTCGCCACGGTCAAGGCCGGCAAGATGCGCGCGATTGCGGTCACCACGCAGGAGCGCACCAAGCTCTTTCCCGAACTGCCGCCGCTGGCCGACACGCCCGAGCTCAAGGGTTTCGACATCACCTCGTGGAACGGCGTGTTCGCGCCGGCCGGCACGCCGCGCGATGTCGTGCTCAAACTCAACAAGGCACTGTCGGAGATGGCGAACGGTGCCGCCTTCCGCGAGCGCGTGACGAAGCTGGGCTTCGATGCGTTCGGCAGCACGCCGGAAGAACTCGGGGCCTTCACCGTGTCCGAGCTGGCGAAGTGGAAGAAGCTGATCCAGGCCGCGGGCATCCAACCCGAATGAGCGCGACCGGTTCTCTCGGCCCCCTCGAAGGCATCCGCATCCTCGACCTCACGGCCGTGGTGATGGGCCCGTACGCCACGCAGACCCTCGGCGACCTCGGCGTCGACGTCATCAAGGTCGAGCCGCCGTCGGGTGACAACCTGCGCGCCGTCGGCCCGATGCGCCATGCGGGCATGGGCGCGATGGCGATGCACCTGAACCGCAACAAGCGCTCCATCGTGCTCGACCTCAAGCAGCCCGAAGGCCGCGAGGCCTGCCTGCGGCTCGCGGCGGGCTGCGATGCGCTCATCTACAACACGCGCCCGCAGGCGATGGCGCGGCTGGGGCTCGGCTACGAAGCCGTGGCGGCGGTCAATCCGAAGATCGTCTACCTCGGCGCCTTCGGCTACGGCGAAGAAGGCCCCTATGCCGGCAAGCCCGCGTACGACGACCTGATCCAGGGCGCGGCCGGCGTCGCCTCGCTCTTCGCGCAGCAAAGCGGCGGTGCGCCGCGCTACGCGCCCGTCACGCTGGCCGACCGCGCCGTGGGCCTGCAGGCCGCCATCGCGCTGCTCGCGGCCGTGCTCAGCGCGCAGCGCACCGGCAAAGGCCAGGCGGTGGAAGTGCCGATGTTCGAGGCACTCTCGCAGTTCGTCATGGGCGACCACCTCGGCGGCCACAGCTTCGAGCCGCCGCTCGGTCCCACCGGCTACGCGCGCCTGCTCGCGGAGCACCGCAAGCCCTACGCCACGGCCGACGGTTACCTCGGCGTGCTCATCTACAACGACAAGCACTGGCAGGCCTTCTTCGACGTGATCGGCCGGCCGGAGCTGCGCAGCTCGCCGATGTTCGGCACGCACACGGCGCGCGCCGCGAACATCGGCGCGGTCTACGCGTTCGTGGCCGAGGTGATGGCCACGCGCGGCAGCGACGAATGGATGGCGCTGCTCGAAGCCGCCGACATCCCGGTCGCGCGCCTGCACACCACCGAGAGCCTGCTCGACGACCCGCACCTGCGCGCCGTCGATTTCTTCCCCGAGTTCGATCACCCGAGCGAAGGCCGCATCCGCACGCTCGCGCCCGTCGGTCGATACAGCGTGACCCCCGCAGCCATCCGCCGGCCCGCGCCGCGCATCGGCGAGCAGAGCGTGGAGTTGCTGCGCGAAGCGGGCTATGACGACGACGCCATCGACCGCATGCTCGCGCGCGGCGTCACGCTGCAGCCGGAACCCATGAAAGGCAACAGCGAATGAATTTCTCCCTGAACGAAGACCAGCGCTCGCTCGTCGCGGCCATCGAACGCCTGTGCGAAGACTTCCCCCTCGACTACTGGCGCGACCACGACGACCGCGCCGTGTTCCCGCACGAGTTCCACCGCGCCGTCGCCGACAGCGGCTGGCTCGGCATCGCCATGCCCGAGGCGCAGGGCGGCGCGGGGCTCGGCATCACCGAGGCGGCGCTGATGATGCGCGCCATCAGCGCGTCGGGCGCGGGCATGTCGGGCGCGTCGTCGGTGCACATGAACATCTTCGGCCTCAACCCCGTGGTGGTGTTCGGCACCGAGGCGCAGCGCCAGCGCTTTTTGCCGCCGCTCATCGCGGGCACCGAGAAAGCCTGCTTCGCCGTGACCGAGCCCGACGCGGGGCTCGACACCACCAGCCTCAAGACGCAGGCGGTGCGCCAGCCGAACGGCAGCTATGTACTGCACGGCCGCAAGATCTGGATCTCGACCGCGCAGGTGGCCGACCGCATGCTGATCCTCACGCGCACCACGCCGCTGGACCAGGTGAAGAAGCCCACGCAGGGCCTCACGCTGTTCTACACGGCGCTGGACCGAAGCAAGGTCGAGGTGCGCGAGATCCACAAGCTGGGCCGCGCGGCGGTCGACTCGAACATGCTCTTCATCGACGGCCTCGAGGTGCCCGAGGAAAACCGCATCGGCGAGGAAGGCCGGGGCTTCGAATACATTCTGCACGGCCTGAACCCCGAGCGCATATTGATCGCCGCCGAAGCCATCGGCATCGGCCGCGCCGCGCTGCGCATCGCTTCGCAGTACGCGCAGGAGCGCGTCGTGTTCGGCCGGCCCATCGGCCAGAACCAGGGCGTGGCGCATCCGCTCGCGCGCGCCTGGGCCAACCTGGAGGCGGCCGACCTGATGATGCTCAAGGCCGCCACGCTGTACGACGCGGGCGAGCCCTGCGGCATCGAGGCCAACGCCGCCAAGTACCTCGCGGCCGAGGCGGCGCACGACGCCTGCCAGAACGCCGTGCTCACGCTGGGTGGCATGGGTTACGCGAAGGAATACCATGTCGAGCGCCTGCTGCGCGAGAGCTACATCCCGCGCATCGCGCCGGTCAGCCCGCAGATGATCCTGAACTTCATCGCCGAGAAGGCACTGGGGCTGCCGAAGTCGTACTGACCATTGCCCATGAACCCACACGCCACCATCACCCGCCATCTCGTCGTCCACGGCCTCGTGCAGGGCGTGGGTTATCGCTGGTCGATGGTGCAGGCCGCGCAGCGGCTCGGCGTGCGCGGCTGGGTGCGCAACCGGCGCGACGGCAAGGTCGAAGCGCTCGTGGCCGGCAAGGCCGATGCGGTCGAGGCGCTGGTGCACTGGGCGCGCCAGGGGCCGGCCGGTGCGCGCGTGGAGGCGGTCGATGTGAGCGAGGCCGAAGCCGCGAGCAATCTGCCCGACGGCTTCGCGCAGCGCGAGACCGTCTAGCGGCTGTTTTCCGGCGGGGCCGACCGGTTGGCACCATTTGCAACCCCACAGGCGCGCATTGCTACCTTCCGCGACTTGTGTACCAAGCAGCGCAAGCCCATGTGTCAGACAATCGAAGCCGGTTTTTCATCCCCCTCCCGCGACAGCGACACCAGAGACATCCCATGAAACTCCCCACCCAGGTCAAGCTCGTCGACGTCGGTCCGCGCGACGGCCTCCAGAACGAAAAGCAACCCGTCTCCGCCGAGGTCAAGATCGGCCTCGTGCACCGCCTGCAGGACGCCGGCCTGAAAGAGATCGAGGTCACCAGCTTCGTCTCGCCCAAGTGGGTGCCGCAGATGGCCGACAACGCCGAAGTGATGCACGGCATCACGCGCAAGCCGGGCGTTCTCTACTCGGTGCTCACGCCCAACATGAAGGGCTTCGAGGCCGCCATTGCCGCGCCGCGCGAAGAGTGGCCCGACGAGATCGTGGTGTTCGGCGCCGCGAGCGAGGCCTTCAGCCAGAAGAACATCAACTGCTCGATCGCCGAGAGCATCGAGCGCTTCGCGCCCGTGGTCGAGGCGGCGCGCGCCAAGGGCATCGCCGTGCGCGGCGCGATGTCGTGCACCGTGGGCTGCCCCTACGAAGGCGAGATCGCGCCGGCCAAGGTCGGCTACCTTGCGCAGCTGATGAAGGGCATCGGCGTGCAGCGCGTGGACGTGGCCGACACCATCGGCGTGGGCACGCCGCGCAAGGTGCAGGCGGCCATGGAGGCCACGCTGGCGCACTTCGATGTCGACGCCATCTCCGGCCACTTCCACGACACCTACGGGCAGGCGCTGGTCAACACGCTGGCGGCGCTCGAGCTGGGTGTGTGGAACTTCCAGTCGTCCTCGGCCGGCCTGGGCGGCTGCCCCTACGCCAAGGGCGCGACGGGCAACGTCGCGACCGAGGACGTGGTCTACATGCTGCACGGCATGGGCATCGCCACCGGCATCGACCTGGACAAGCTCATCGACGCGGGCGTGTACATCAGCGAAGCGCTGGGCCGCGAACCGAACTCGCGCGCCTCGAAGGCCATCCGCACCAAGCGCGCGGGCTGAGCCTTCCTTCTTTCTTCTCAGCGCCCGAAGGCGCGCAGCCCGAGCAGCACCACCACCGCCGCGGCCAGCAGCACGCTGGTGCACTGCCAGAACAGCACCGGGCGGCGCTCGATCAGCGGCGGCATCCGCGCACTCCAGAACTCCGGGCCCGGCGCGCGCAGGTCGTGCGCGAACTCCGACACCGCCTGCTGCCGCTTCGCGGCCTGCGGGTGCAGCGCCTTCTGCAGCACGGCATCGATCCAGGCGGGCAGCTCGGGCCGCAGGTGGCGCACGGGCACATAGCGCAGCCGCCCCACGTCGGCTTGCGTGCGGATGCACGACACCTGCAGGCCGTAGGGCAGCTGGCCGCACAGCATCTGGTAGACGATCGCGGCCAGCGAGAACAGGTCGGAGCGCGCGCTGCCGCCGTGCCCGGTGAAGTACTCGGGCGCGGTGTACTGCAGCGTGCCTTCGATGGCCAGCGCGCGGGTTTCGCCGCTGCCGTCGGCCAGGCCGGCCACGTGGGTCGCGGCCAGGTCGATGATCTTCACGGTGCCGGCGCGGTCGATCATCACGTTCTCGGGCCGCAGGTCCTGGTGCAGCATCTCCTTGCCGTGCAGCGCCTGCAGCCCGCGCACCAGCTGCGCGACGATGCCGCGCACGCTGTCCAGGTCGGGCCGGGGGTGGTCGACCATCCATTGCGCGAGCGTGTGGCCGTCGACGTATTCCATGGCCACGTACAGGTGCGCGCGCGGGCGCTCGATGGCGCTGGCCTTGAGCACGTGCGGGCTGTCGATGCGCCGCGCCACCCACTCCTCGAGCACGAAGCGGTCGAGGTAGCCGGGGTCGTCGCGCAGGTCGACCGACGGCAGCTTCAGCACGGCGGGCTGGCCGGTGGCGTCGTCGGTGGCCAGGTAGACGTGGCTGCGCGCGCTCATGTGCAGCTCACGCACGAGGCTGAAGCCCTCGAAGCGGGCCCGCGGCGCCAGCGCCGGCGGCATCGCCAGGCCTTCGCGCTGCAGCTGCGCGGGCGGCGCGGCGGCGTCGGGCAGCTCGTCGATGCGCAGCAGCTGCACCGTGATGTCGTCGGTGCTGCCCCGGGTGCGCGCGGCTTCCGCGAGCCAACGCGCTGCTTCGTCGAAGTCGTCGGCATGCAGCGCCAGCGCCTCGTGCACGGCGGCGGCGTCCAGGTGCGTGTAGGCGCCGTCGGTGGCCAGCAGGTAGACCTCGCCCACCTCGGCTTGCCAGCAGCGGTGGTCGATTTCGACATGGGCGCCCGCGCCCAGCGCGCGCCCGAGGTACGACTCCACCGACGACACGCGCACGCGGTGGTCCTCGGTGAGCTGTTCGAGCGCGCCGGCATGCAGCCGGTGGATGCGCGCGTCGCCCACGTGCAGCAGGTGCGCGTCGCGGCCCTTGAGGATCAGCGCGCTGAAGGTGCAGACGTAGCCGCTGTCCTTGTCGAAGCGCGCGTCGCTGCGCATCGTCTGCGCATGCAGCCAGGCGTTGGTGGCGCCCAGCACGCGCTGCGCCGCGCGCTGCACCGACCAGGTGTCGGAGGTGGCGTAGTAGTCGTCGAGAAAGCCGCGCACGGCCGCCGCGCTCGCCACCTGGCTCACGCGGCTGGAGCCGATGCCGTCGGCCAGCGCCACGGCGATGCCCTTGGACACGCGCAGCGCGCCCTCGGGCAGCATGGCGCCGTGGAAGTCCTGGTTGACCGGCGCGTGAAGCCCCGCCAGCGAATGCTGGCCGAGCGTCACGCGCAGCTGCTTGCGCGGCGGCGCGGGCATGCGAACGATGCGGTGGCTCAGCCGGCGACGCGCTTGGCCGCCGTCTTGTAGTGCGTGGCGTACAGCGTGAGGCCCACGAAGGTCAGGCCGCCGACGAGGTTGCCGATCACGGTGGGCAGTTCGTTCCAGATCAGGTAGTCCATGAAGGTGAACTTGCCGCCCAGCATCAGGCCGGCGGGGAACAGGAACATGTTGACGATGGAATGCTCGAAGCCCATGTAGAAGAAGACCATCACGGGCATCCACATGCCGATGGCCTTGCCCGACACGGTGGTCGACATCATGGCCGCGACCACGCCGGTCGAGACCATCCAGTTGCACATCACGCCGCGGATGAACAGCGTGAGCATGCCGGCCGCGCCGTGCGCCGCATAGCCGACGGTGCGGCCTTCGCCGATGTGGCCGAGCTTCTCGCCGATGGCGTTGGGCGCCTCGCTGAAGCCGAAGGTGAAGATGATCGCCATGAACACCGCGACCGTGAGTGCGCCCGCGAAGTTGCCCACGAAGACCAGGCTCCAGTTGCGCATCACGCCGCCCCAGGTGGCGCCGGGGCGCTTGTCGAGCACGGCCAGCGGCGCCAGCGTGAACACGCCCGTGAGCAGGTCGAAGCCCAGCAGGTACAGCATGATGAAGCCGACCGGGAACAGCATGGCGCCGACCAGCGCATTGCCGGTGTTCACGGTGATGCTCACGGCGAAGGCCGCGGCCAGCGCGAGGATGGCGCCGGCCATGTACGAGCGGATCAGCGTGTCGCGCGTGGACATCAGCAGCTTGGATTCACCGGCATCGACCATCTTGGTCACGAATTCGGCAGGGGCGAGGTAGGCCATTCGGGGTCCTTGGAGAGAAGCTGAAAAAAGGGGAGGAGGGCGAAGCGGCGTCAGGCCAGCGCGACGAGCACGCGGCCGTCCTCGACGCGCACCGCATGCGCGCGCACCGAGTGCTCGGGCGCCTCCAGGCATTCGCCGCTGCGCAGGTCGAAGTGGTTCTTGTAGAGCGGCGAGGCCACGACGATGCGCTCGCCCAGGCTGCCGACCAGCCCGCGCGAGAGCACGCTGGCGCCGGCCTTCGGGTCGACGTTGTCGATGGCGAAGAGCGACGGCTCCTGGCCGACGCGGAAGATCGCGACATGCACGCCGTCGACCAGCGCGCACACGCCGGTGTCGGGGAGGATGTCGCCGGCGGCGCACACGGCGGTCCAGGTCTGGGTGTCGGTGGTCATGGTGGGTTTTCTTCCTTGTCGTTGGCTCAGGCGGCGCTGGTTTCGCGGCGTTCCTCGGGGCGTGCGGGACGGTTCTGGCCGCGCTCCTGCACGAAGACGATGTGCTCGTCGGGCTTCTCGCTGTTCACGAAGGAGCGGAAGCGCTGGCGCGTGGCGGGGTCGTTCACCGCGGTCTTCCATTCGCACTGGTAGGTGTCGACCACGTGCTGCATCTGCGCCTCGAGCTCGGCGCCCAGGCCCAGCGTGTCCTGCAGCAGCACGCCCTTGAGGTAGTCGAGGCCGCCCTCGAGGTTCTCGCGCCAGGTGCTGGTGCGCTGCAGGCGGTCGGCCGTGCGCACGTAGAACATCAGGAAGCGGTCGATCATGCGGATGAGGTCGGCCTTGCTCAGGTCGCTCGCCAGCAGCTCGGCGTGGCGCGGCTTCATGCCACCGTTGCCGCACACATAGAGGTTCCAGCCCTTGTCGGTGGCGATGATGCCGACGTCCTTGCCCTGCGCCTCGGCGCATTCGCGGGTGCAGCCCGACACGCCGAACTTGATCTTGTGCGGCGCGCGCAGGCCCTTGTAGCGGTTCTCCAGTTCCACGGCCAGGCCCACGCTGTCGTCCACGCCGTAGCGGCACCAGGTGGAGCCCACGCAGCTCTTCACCGTGCGCAGCGACTTGCCGTAGGCATGGCCCGACTCGAAGCCGGCGGCGATGAGTTCTTCCCAGATGGCCGGCAGCTGCTCGACGCGCGCACCGAACATGTCTACGCGCGCACCGCCGGTGATCTTGGTGTACAGGCCGTACTTCTTCGCGACCTGGCCCACGGCGATCAGCCCCTCGGGCGTGACCTCGCCGCCGGGCATGCGCGGCACCACGGAGTAGGTGCCGTCCTTCTGGATGTTGCCCAGGAAGTAGTCGTTGCTGTCCTGCAGGCCGGCCAGGTCTTTCTTGAGCACGAACTCGTTCCAGCACGAGGCGAAGATGCTCGCGGCGGTCGGCTTGCAGATGTCGCAGCCCAGGCCCTTGCCGTGTTTCGTGAGCAGGTCGGCGAAGCTGCGAATCTCGCCCACGCGGATGAGGTGGTACAGCTCCTGGCGCGAGTACGGGAAGTGCTCGCACAGGTGGTTGTTCACGGCCATGCCGCGCTTGGCCATTTCCATCTTCATGACCTGCGTGACCAGCGGCACGCAGCCGCCGCAGGTGGCGCCGGCCTGGGTGCAGGCCTTCATCTCGGCGGGCGTGCACACGCCCTGGCCCACGGCCTCGCAGATCTGGCCCTTGGTGACGCTGTTGCACGAGCAGATCTGTGCGGTGTCGGGCAGGGCATCGACGCCCAGGCCCGGCTTGGCCTTGCCGTCGCTGGACGGCAGGATGAGGAACTCGGGCTCGTCGGGCAGCGCGATGCCGTTGAGCGCCAGCTGCAGCAGCGTGCCGTACTCGCTGGCGTCGCCGACCAGCACCGCGCCCAAGAGCTGCTTGCCGTCTTCGCTGACGACGATCTTCTTGTAGACCTGCTTGCGCTCGTCGATGTACTGGTAGGCGCGCGACTTCGGCGTCTTGCCGTGCGCGTCGCCGATGCTGGCCACGTCGACGCCCATCAGCTTGAGCTTGGTGCTCAGGTCGGCGCCGGTGAAGGCGGCGTCGTCCTGGCCGGCGATGTGGCGCGCGGCCACGCGGGCCATGTCGTAGCCCGGCGCGACGAGGCCGAAGGTCTGTTCGTTCCACGACGCGCATTCGCCGATGGCGTAGACGTTGCGGTCGCTGGTGCGGCAGTGGCTGTCGATCGCCACGCCGCCGCGCGGGCCGACGGCCAGCAGGCTCTGGCGCGCGAGCTCGTCGCGCGGGCGGATGCCGGCGGAGAACACGATCATGTCGGTCTCCAGGTGCGTGCCGTCGGCGAACACCATGCGGTGCCGCGCGCTCGCGCCGTCGACGATCTCCACCGTGTTGCGGCCGGTGTGCACGTGCAGGCCCAGCGCCTCGATGCTGCCGCGCAATGCACGGCCGCCGCCTTCGTCGACCTGCACCGCCATCAGGCGCGGCGCGAACTCGACCACGTGCGTTTCCAGGCCCATGTCGCGCAGCGCCTTGGCGCATTCCAGGCCCAGCAGGCCGCCGCCCACCACCACGCCGCTGCGCGACTTGGCGCCGCAGGCCTTCATGGCGTCCAGGTCCTCGATGGTGCGGTAGACAAAGCAGTTCGGCCGGTCGCGGCCCGGCACGGCCGGCACGAAGGGGTTGGAGCCGGTGGCCAGCACCAGCTTGTCGTAGGCGATCACCTCGCCGTCGGCCGTGGTCACGGTGTTGTTGCGCCGTTCGACGGCCACGGCCCGCGCGGCCAGGCGCAGCGTGAAGCCGCTGCGCTCGAAGAAGCCGGGCTCGACCAGCGACAGGTCGTCGGCCGTCTTGCCGGAGAAGTATTCGGACAGGTGCACCCGGTCGTAGGCCGGGCGCGGCTCTTCGCACAGCACGGTGACCTGTGCGTCGGAAATGCCGAGCGTGTGGAGTTGCTCGAGGAACTTGTGGCCGACCATGCCGTGGCCGATGACTGCGATCTTCATTGGGGGTCCTGCACGCAACCGGCCCTGGAAGGCGCCCCCGCAGCCGCTGTCGAACAGACAGCGTCGTTGGGGCCCCCGCGACGGAACGGATGCGAAATGGGTTGGAGCAGACGAACCGGCGGCGGGCGGCCATCGGTGCGCTTGAACCCCGCCGTCGTTAGCGGAGGCATTGCGAACCCGCCGCAGAGGCCGGTGGGTCGCCACCGTGTTCAGCAATAAGCGTGCCGCGCTCAAAAGCCCGTGCGGCGGGGCTCATCGGCCGGTGGCGCACCGAAAACGGACCGGGGCCGGCACGCCGCGCACGGGCGTCGTGCGCCGGCGCTCTCCGCATTGGTGCGCCGGGGTGGAGGGGCGGATGCGGGCGGTGGCGTCGGTGCGCGGGGCTTTTCCGTATGCTCGGGGCCTTGCAACGCAGGGCGAACGCCCCCCACGAACCCCGAAGAACTTGCCATGTGCGGCTCCGAACTCCATTCCCTCCCTGAAGGTGTCCAGCGCGTCTCCCGCGTGCTGCAGGACGCCGGCCATCCCCATGCGCCCCGCATGCTCGACGACGCCTGCCGCACCGCGCAGCAGGCCGCCGACGCGCTCGGCATCTCGGTCGGGCAGATCGCCAAGAGCATCATCTTTCGGCGCAAGAGCGACGAGGCGGCGGTGCTGGTCATCACCTCGGGCGACAAGCGCGTCGACGAGAAGAAGGTCGATGCCATCGTCGGCAAGACCGGCCGCGCCGACGCCGACTTCGTGAAGGCGCGCACCGGCTTCACCATCGGCGGCGTGTCGCCGGTGGGCCATGTGACGAAGCCCGTGGTGCTCATCGACCGCGAGCTGTTCCGCTTCGAGGAGATCTGGGCCGCCGCGGGCCATCCGCACGCCGTGTTCCAGCTGCACCCGACCGATCTCGAGAAGCTCACCGGCGCGCCGGTGGCCGACGTGGTGTGAACTTCGACGAAGCGCATGCGCTCGCCGAGCGCGCCGGGACCGTGCAGCGCATGGACGGCGAAGTGCCCTCGCCGTGCTCGTCGGTGTGCCGCATGGACCGCCTGAGCGGCTTCTGCGAAGGGTGCCTGCGCACCATTCCCGAGATCGCCGGCTGGAGCAAGATGGAAGACGACAGCCGCCGCCAGGTGTGGCGCGCGATCGAACTGCGGGCCCAGGCCGGCATCTGGCGCGTGCCCGAACCCACCACAGGAGACCACGACGCATGAAGCACATCGACTTCTATCTCGATTTCATCTCGCCCTACGCGCACCTGGCGTTCGAGCAGCTGCCCGAGGCGCTCGAAGGCCTGAGCGTGAGCGTGGCCTACAAGCCGGTGCTGCTGGGCGCGCTGCTCAAGCACCACGGCCAGCTCGGGCCGGCCGAGATTCCCTCCAAGCGCAGCTGGACCTACCGCCACGTGCTGTGGCTGGGCCAGGCCCACGGCATCCCCATCGAGATGCCGGCCTCGCACCCCTACAACCCGCTGCCGCACCTGCGCCTGGCCGTGGCCACGGGCGACGACGGCAGCATCAGCCGCCTCGCGGCCGAAACCCTCTTTCGCCATGTGTGGCGCGGCGGCGAAGAGGCGGGCGATGCCACGCGGCTGGCCGCGCTCACGGCGCAGCTGCAGCCGAAGCGCGACGTGAACGGCGACGACAACAAGGCCCTGCTCAAGCGCAACACCGACGAGGCCGTGGCGCAGGGCGTGTTCGGCGTGCCCTGCTACGTGGTCGACGGGCGCCTGTTCTGGGGCTTCGACGGCCTCGCGATGCTGCGCGCCTACCTGCAGGGCGATGCCTGGTTCGACGGTCCGCAATGGACCGGCGCCGACCAGCGCCCCTCGTTGCTGCGCAAGAGCTGAGGCTTTTTTGCTGCTTCGCAGCAAGGACTGAGGACAAACCCGCGCAGGGTCCTTGTTTCTTACAAGCTGAAACGAGCAGCGCGGGTTTCACCCTAAACCGTAAGCGCCCGTTCAGTTTCGCGAAAGCCTCGGGTCAGTCGCGCCTCCAAGAATGCCCCACGGTCCCGAATGCCGGGAACCGATGGACGCATACATACACACCAGGAGACGACGATGGCAGCCACGCTAGATTCAAGGGGAGTGCCGCATCCGGCCCCCCGGCCCATGTCCGCGGAGGAGAAGAAGGTCATCTTCGCCTCCTCGCTCGGCACCGTGTTCGAGTGGTACGACTTCTATCTGTACGGTTCGCTCGCCGCGATCATCGCGAAGCAGTTCTTCAGCGGCCTGGATGCGGGCGCGGCCTTCATCTTCGCGCTGCTGGCGTTTGCCGCCGGCTTCCTGGTGCGTCCGTTCGGCGCCATCGTGTTCGGCCGCCTGGGCGACATGATCGGTCGCAAGTACACCTTCCTGGTGACGATCCTGATCATGGGCCTGTCGACCTTCATCGTCGGCCTCTTGCCCAGCTACGCGACTATCGGCGTCGCGGCGCCGGTGATCCTGATCGCGCTGCGCATGCTGCAGGGCCTGGCGCTCGGCGGCGAGTACGGCGGTGCCGCCACCTACGTGGCCGAGCACTCGCCGCACGGCAAGCGCGGTGCCTACACCTCGTGGATCCAGACCACGGCCACGCTCGGCCTGTTCCTGAGCCTGATCGTGATCCTGGGCGTGCGCACCTGGCTCGGTGAGCAGGCGTTCGGCGAGTGGGGCTGGCGCATTCCGTTCCTGGTCTCCATCCTGCTACTGGCCATCTCGGTGTGGATCCGCCTGACGCTGTCGGAGTCGCCGGCCTTCCAGAAGATGAAGGCCGAGGGCAAGACCTCGAAGGCACCGCTGGCCGAATCCTTCGGCCAGTGGAAGAACCTGAAGATCGTGATCCTGGCGCTGATCGGCCTCACGGCCGGCCAGGCTGTGGTCTGGTACTCGGGCCAGTTCTATGCGCTGTTCTTCCTGACGCAGCAGCTCAAGGTCGATGCGACCACCGCCAACCTGATGATCGCCGCCGCGCTGCTGCTGGGCACGCCCTTCTTCGTGGTGTTCGGCACGCTGTCCGACAAGATCGGCCGCAAGCCGATCATCATGGCCGGCTGCCTGCTGGCCGTGGTCACCTACTTCCCGGTCTTCAAGATGCTGACCGAAGCCGCCAACCCCGACCTGGCCCGCGCACAAGCCACGGCCGGCGTCACCGTGACGGCCGACCCGAAGACCTGCTCGTTCCAGGGCAACCCGGTGGCCCGCGAGATCGACTTCAAGAGCTCGTGCGACATCGCCAAGCGCTACCTCGTGCAGAACTCGGTGAGCTACGAGAACGTGGCCGGCGCGCCCGGCTCCGCGGCCGTCGTGAAGATCGGCGACAAGACCGTCGAGGCGCCCACCGGCGTGGTCGCGAACTCCAAGTTCGACGAGACCAGCGTCAAGGCCATCGCCGCCTTCAAGAAGGGCGTGGCCGAAGACCTGAAGGTCGCCGGCTACCCGTCCAAGGCCGATCCCGCCAAGATCAACAAGGTGCTGACCATCGTGCTGCTGTTCTGGCTGGTGCTGCTGGTGACCATGGTCTATGGCCCGATCGCCGCGATGCTGGTCGAGATGTTCCCCACGCGCATCCGCTACACCTCGATGAGCCTGCCGTACCACATCGGCAACGGCTGGTTCGGCGGCCTGCTGCCGACCACCGCCTTCGCCATCGTGGCCTCGACCGGCAACATGTACAACGGCCTGTGGTACCCGATCATCATCGCGGGCATCACGCTGGTGATCGGCACGCTGTTCATCCGCGAGACCAAGGACGTGGACATCTACGCCAACGACTGATCCTCGGCGGCATCTGGAGGAGGCCGCGCGGCGGCCGCCCTCCGTTCAACAAAGAGGCTTCATGCCCCGCGGCATGAGGCCTTTTTCTTGAACCCTCTTCATCCCCCGTTTCACCTTCTCAGGAGACAGTACCCATGTGGAAAATCGTTGTCGGCTTCGTCATCTTCGCCGCCATTGCCCTGTATGTGATTTCGATGGGCGGCGACAAGATCGACATGTCCGGCGAGAAGCACGGCGGCGACACGACGCACGCCCCCGCACCGGCGGCCACGCCGGCGCCTGGCGCATCGGCACCGGCTGCCGCGGCCTCCGCCGCGAAGTAACGCAACGGGGCGCGCGTCAGCGCTTGAAGCGGCCTTCGCTGATGATCGCGAGGTCCGCGAAGTCGATGCCGCTGTGGTCCTGCGGCGAGTAGCTCACCTCGAGCCCGCCGCCCAGGTCGTAGCCCTTGAGGCTTTCGAGCGCCGCCAGCACCTTGGCGCGCGTGGGCTTGGGGCCCGCGCGGCGCAAGGCCTCCACCAGCACCTTGGCCGAGGCGAAGCCTTCGAGCGCGGCCGGTGACAGCTCGCCCTGGCCCTTGGCGCGGGCCAGCGTCAGCGCCTCCTTCACCATCGGCTGGCCCATCGAGCGCTCGCTGGGGAACACCTGCGTCACGATCACGCCGCGGCTGGCGTCGCCCAGCTGCTTGATGAAGCCCGACGAGGCGTTGTTCGACAGCGTGACCACCTGCGCCGCCGAGCCCGCGGCGCGCAGCGCCTTGATGCCGTCGACCACCGCCACGCCCGAGCCGATCCACACCACCGCCTGCGCATCGGCCTTCATGATGGCGGGCACGATGGTCTTGTAGTCGGGCTTCTCGCGGTCGGCCGGCACGGTCGCGATCGGCTGGGCCTTGCCCTTGGTGAAGCCGTTCATGGCGCCCTGCAGCGCGTCGGCGCCGAACGAGTCGGTCACGTGGACCACGGCGATGCGCGTCAGGCCGATGGTCAGCAGGTGCTGCACCGCCTTCTCGGCCTCGCGCTGGTAGGTGGCGCGCACGTTGAACACGTGCTTTTGCAGCGGCTTGTGCAGCACCATCGCGCCGGTCGAGGGGCCGATGAGCGCCACCTCGTTCTTGTCCAGGTACGGGATGATGGCCTGCGAGTGCGGCGTGCCGCGGCTCATGAAGAGCGCGAGCACCTTCTTGTCCTCGATCAGCACGCGCGCGTTATCGCCGGCGCGCTTGACGTCGAAGGCGTCGTCCATGCGGATGACCTCGATCTTCTCGCCGTGGATGCCGCCCTGGGCGTTGGCCGCGTCGATCACCAGCTGCGCACCGCCAATGGTCTCGTTCACGCTGGCGGCCACCGAGCCGGTCATGCCGGCGGTCTGGCCGATCACGATCTGGGCCGAGGCGCCCATCGCGCACAGCGCCAGCAGGGCGGCCACGCCGAGCGCGTGCCGTGAACCTGCCACTTTCTTCTTCGTCATGAAAGCCTTTCGGAGCCTTCGGGAGACTCGCTGAACAATTGTGAAAACAAATGTCGCATTTGTTTCATAAAGTGTCTTTGGACGCATCCAGACAAACCCCTGCGCGGGCGCCGCCCATGCGCCGGCGTGGGCCGAAGCGTCACGAAGCACTCCCTAGAATGTTTGCCCCACCCCCCAAGGCACTCATGACACAGGGCTCCATCCGGATTCGCGGCGCGCGCCAGCACAACCTCCAGAACCTCGACCTCGACATCCGCACCGGCGAGATGACCGTGGTCACCGGGCCCAGCGGCTCGGGCAAGTCGAGCCTCGTGTTCGACACCCTCTACGCCGAAGGCCAGCGCCGCTACGTGGAGACCTTTTCCGCCTACGCGCGCCAGTTCCTGGACCGCATGGACAAGCCCGCCGTCGACAAGGTGGAGGGCGTGCCGCCCGCCATCGCCATCGACCAGACCAACCCGGTGCGCTCCTCGCGTTCCACGGTCGGCACGATGACCGAGCTGAACGACCACCTGAAGCTGCTCTATGCGCGCGCGGCCCAGCTGTTCGACCGCGAGACCGCACTGCCGGTGCGCCACGACTCGCCCGACAGCATCTACGCACAGATCGCCGAGCGCGCGGCCGCCGCGGGCGACCCGCGCATCGTCATCACCTTCCCGGTCGAGCTGCCGGCCGGCACCACGGCGGACGAAGTGACGCAGTGGCTGTCGGCCAGCGGCTTCACGCGCGTGCAGGCCGAGCGCGAGGTGGCCACGCCCACCGGCCCGCGCAAGGTGCTCGACGTGGTGGCCGACCGCTTCCGCATCTCGAGCGCGGAGCGCGCGCGCGTCGTCGAGGCGATCGAAGTGGCGCTCAAGCGCGGCAGCGGGCGCGTCACCGTGCATGCGACCGGCGCCGAGGAAAACGCCCCCACGGACGTGTGGAAGTTCTCCACCGGCCTGCATTGCCCGGAAAGCGATATCCGCTACACCGACCCCATCCCGTCGATGTTCTCGTTCAACTCGGCGGTGGGCGCCTGCGACACCTGCCGCGGCTTCGGCCGCGTGATCGGCGTCGACCTGGGGCTCGTGATCCCGAACGACAAGCTCACGCTGCGCGCCGGCGCGATCAAGACCATCCAGACGCCCGCGTGGAAAGAGGCGCAGGACGACCTCATGCGCCACGCCGAGGCCGCCGGCATTCCGCGCGACACGCCGTGGAACAAGCTCACGGAGGAGCAGAAGCACTGGGTGATCGAAGGCACGCCCAACTACAAGGACGGCAACTGGAACAAACAGTGGTACGGCGTGCGCCGCTTCTTCGGCTACCTGGAGAGCAAGGCCTACAAGATGCACATCCGCGTGCTCTTGTCGAAGTACCGCAGCTACACGCCGTGCCCCGTGTGCAGCGGCGCGCGCCTGAAGCTCGACCCGCTGCTGTGGCGCATCGGCAGCAAGGACGACGCCGACGCGGTGCTTCCGCCTGAAAAGCGCTTCCTGCCCACCGGCGCGAAGTGGAGTCGCGCGCAGCTCGAGGCGTTGCCCGGCCTGTGCCTGCACGACCTGATGCTGCTGCCCATCGAGCGGCTGCGCAAGTTCTTCGACCGCGTGGAGCACCACGGCAACGGCAGCCCTGCCAGCGAAGGCGAGGCGCAGGCGCTGAAGCTGCTGTTCGAGGAAATCACCACGCGCCTGCGCTACCTGCACGACGTGGGCATCGGCTACCTCACGCTCGACCGCCAGAGCCGCACGCTCAGCGGCGGCGAGGTGCAGCGCATCAACCTCACGACGGCGCTGGGCACCTCGCTGGTGAACACGCTGTTCGTGCTCGACGAGCCCAGCATCGGCCTGCATCCGCGCGACATGAACCGCATCACCGAGGCCATGCTGCGCCTGCGCGATGCCGGCAACACGCTGGTGGTGGTCGAGCACGACCCGGCCGTGATGCTCGCGGCCGACCGCGTGATCGACATGGGCCCCGGCCCCGGCGCGCGCGGCGGGCAGATCGTGTTCGACGGCGGCACCGACCAGCTGCGCGACGCCGACACGCTCACCGGCCAGTACCTGGGCGGGCGCAAGAAGATCGGCATGGGCTTCAAGCGGCTCGTGAGCGAGAACACGCACCGGCTCATCCTCGAAGGCGTGCGCGAGCACAACCTGAAGAACATCACGGTCGACTTTCCGCTCGCGCGCCTCGTGTGCGTGACCGGCGTGAGCGGCTCGGGCAAGTCGACGCTGATCCAGGACGTGCTGGCACCCGCGCTCATGCGCCACTTCGGCAAGGCCACCGAGACGCCGGGCGCGCACGACCGCATGCTCGGCGCCGATCACCTGGGCGACGTGGTGTTCGTCGACCAGTCGCCCATCGGCAAGACCGCGCGTTCCAACCCCGCGAGCTACGTGGGCGCGTGGGACGCCATCCGCGAAATCTTCGCCACCGCGGCGCTGTCGCGCCAGCGCGGCTACACCGCGAGCAAGTTCAGCTTCAACTCCGGCGATGGGCGCTGCCCCACCTGCGGCGGCTCGGGCTTCGAGCACGTCGAGATGCAGTTCCTGTCGGACGTGTACCTGCGCTGTCCCGACTGCGACGGCAAGCGCTACCGGCCCGAGATCCTCGAAGTGAAGATCGAGCGCAAGGCCAAGGGCTACAACGTGGCCGACATCCTGGAGCTCACCGTGGCCGAGGCCGCGGCGCTGTTCGACACCGACCGCGACGTGCTGCGCGTGCTGCAGCCCATCGTCGACGTGGGCCTGGACTACGTGAAGCTCGGCCAGCCCGTGCCCACGCTCTCGGGCGGCGAGGCGCAGCGCCTGAAGCTCGCGGGCTTCCTGGCCGAGGCCGCCAAGAGCGCGACCGCGAGCCGCCAGATGGTGGCGCGCAAGGGCACGCTGTTCCTGTTCGACGAGCCGACCACCGGCCTGCACTTCGACGACATCGCGCGGCTCATGCGCGCGCTGCGCAAGCTGCTCGACGCGGGCCATTCGCTCATCGTCATCGAGCACAACCTCGACGTGATCCGCGCCAGCGACTGGCTCATCGACCTCGGCCCCGAAGGCGGCGAGGGCGGTGGCCAGGTGGTGGCCGAAGGCACGCCCGAGCAGCTGCGCGAGAACCGCGCCTCGCTCACCGGCGCGGCGCTGGCCGACTACGAACTCGCCATCGGTCCCGGCGCCTACAAGGTGGCCGAGCGCGCCGCGCGCCGCTACATCGCCAACGCCAAGACGGCGCCGGGCAGCAACGCCATCGAGATCGTCAATGCGCGCGAGCACAACCTGAAGAACCTCAGCGTGGACATTCCGCGCGGCAAGTTCAGCGTGGTGACGGGCGTGAGCGGCTCGGGCAAGTCGACGCTCGCGTTCGACATCCTGTTCAACGAAGGCCAGCGCCGCTACCTCGAATCGCTCAACGCCTATGCGCGCAGCATCGTGCAGCCCGCGGGCCGGCCCGAGGTGGACGCGGTGTACGGCATTCCGCCGACCGTGGCCATCGAGCAGCGCCTGTCGCGCGGCGGCCGCAAGAGCACGGTGGGCACCACCACCGAGGTGTGGCACTTCCTGCGCCTGCTGTACGTGAAGCTGGGCATCCAGCATTGCGTGCACGACGGCGCGGCCGTGCAGCCGCAGACGCCCGACAGCATCGCCGCGCAGCTCATGCGCAACTTCAAGGGCCAGCACATCGGCCTGCTCGCGCCGCTGGTGAGCAACCGCAAGGGCGTGTACACCGAGCTGGCCGACTGGGCGCGCCCGCGCGGCTTTACGCACCTGCGCGTGGACGGCGACTTTTTGCCGACCACGGGCTTTCCGCGCATCGACCGCTTCAAGGAACACAGCATCGAGCTGCCCGTGGCCAGCCTCGACGTGCTGCCCTCGCAGGAGAACGAACTGCGCGCCGCGCTCACCAAGGCGCTCGAGCATGGCAAGGGCGTCGTGCATGTGCTGAGCGAGCTCGACGGCCTGCGCGCCGCCATGATGGCCGGCGTGTCCGCCGTGGGCATCGGCCGCGTGCAGGTGTTCTCCACGCTGCGCGCCTGCCCGGTGTGCAGCACCAGCTACGCCGAGCTCGACCCGCGCCTGTTCAGCTACAACAGCAAGCACGGCTGGTGTCCCGACTGCGTGGGCACGGGCGTCAAGCTCAGCAAGGACCAGCGCAAGGTCTTCGACGATTCGATCCGCGACGACGACAGCAAGGGCCGCGAGCAGACTTTCGCCGAGCCCGAGGTGGAAGACCTCGCCGACGTGGCGTGCCCGACCTGCGAAGGCACGCGCCTGAACGCCACCGCGCGCGCCGTGGGCTTCGGCACCGCGGCCGACGGTTCGGGCGGCATCGGCATCACGCAGCTCGCGCGCATGAGCGTGACCGAGGTGCGCCAGTGGTTCGAAGGGCTGGTGCTCAACGGCCGCGAAGCCGAGATCGCCCGCGACCTCGTGCCCGAGATCAAGAGCCGCCTCGAATTCCTCGAAGAGGTGGGCCTGGGCTACCTCACGCTCGACCGTGGCGCGCCCACGCTCTCGGGCGGCGAGGCGCAGCGCATCCGCCTGGCGGCGCAGCTGGGCAGCAACCTGCAGGGCGTGTGCTACGTGCTCGACGAGCCGACCATCGGCCTGCATGCGCGCGACAACCAGATCTTGCTGAACGCGCTGCACAAGCTCGGTGAAAAGGGCAACACGCTGGTGGTGGTGGAGCACGACGAAGACACCATCCGCCGCGCCGACCACATCATCGACATCGGCCCCAGCGCCGGCAAGCGCGGCGGCCGTCTCGTGGCCGAGGGCACGGTGGCCGACATCCAGAAGGCCGGCGATTCGCAGACCGGCCGCTACCTGCGCGATGCCATCAAGCACCCGCTGCAGGCGCGCCGCCTCATTCCCTCGCCCGATCCGAAGGCCGAAGACAGCGGCAACTGGCTCACCGTGCACGGCGCCGACCTGCACAACCTGCAGGACGTGACCGCCACGCTGCCGCTGCACCGCCTCGTGGTGGTCACGGGCGTGAGCGGATCGGGCAAGTCGACGCTCGCGCGCGACGTGCTGCTGGCCAGCGTGCAGGGCATCGTGGTGCAGCGCATGACCAAGGCCGGCCGCGACGCCGATGCCGCGGGCAAGCGCCCGGCCTGGACCGGCTGCCGCGGCGTCGACGGCTACGAGGTCATCGACCGCGTGCTCGAGGTCGACCAGACGCCCATCGGCAAGACGCCGCGCAGCTGCCCGGCCACCTACATCGGTTTCTGGGACACCATCCGCAAGCTCTTCGCCGACACCCTCGAGGCGAAGGCGCGCGGCTACGGCCCGGCGCGCTTCAGCTTCAACACCGGCGAAGGCCGCTGCCCGGGCTGCGAAGGCGCGGGCGTGCGCACCATCGAGATGAGCTTCCTGCCCGACGTGAAGGTGCCCTGCGAGGTGTGCCACGGCGCGCGCTTCAACCCCGAGACGCTGGCCGTGAGCTGGCGCGGCAAGAGCATCGGCGACGTGCTGAAGATGGAGGTCGACGAGGCGGTGGAGTTCTTCGCCAGCATGCCCAACATCGCGCATCCGCTGCAGCTGCTGAAGGACGTGGGCCTGGGCTACCTCACGCTGGGGCAGCCGTCGCCCACGCTGTCGGGCGGCGAGGCGCAGCGCATCAAGCTGGTGACCGAACTGAGCAAGGTGCGCGACGACATCACCCGCCGCGGCCAGAAGGCGCCGCACACGCTGTACGTGCTCGACGAACCGACCGTGGGCCTGCACATGGCCGACGTCGAGAAGCTGATCCACGTGCTGCACCGGCTGGTGAACGGCGGCCACAGCGTGGTGGTGATCGAGCACGACCTCGACCTGATCGCCGAAGCCGACTGGATTCTCGACCTCGGACCCGAGGGCGGCAACGCCGGCGGACGCATCGTGGCGGCGGCGCCGCCGGAGGAGGTGGTGCGATTGGGTACGCACACTGGCGTAGCTCTTAAGGCCGTGTTGGCACGTTGACGCGCACAGGCGCACAATGGCTTGAACCCTTGGCGCAGGCGCATCCTGAATCAGCCATGGTGGAGACCGTGTGAACGGATGAAGCGCCGTGCCGGGGGCTACGCAAGGAGCCGCGCCATGACCCGCTTCATCGATGTTCACAGCCTGGTTCGCCTGGTGGATGAGACCGGCGTCCCGGAATTCCTCGTCACGCTGGCCGACGCGCTGCGCGACGACTTCCTGCGATGGCGCGAGTTCGACAAGAAGGCGCGCGTGGCCAGCCATTCGCATCTGGGCGTGATCGAGCTCATGCCCGTGGCCGACGACGGCGCCTACGCCTTCAAGTACGTCAACGGCCACCCGCACAACACGCAGGTCGGCCTGCCCACGGTCATGGCCTTCGGCGTGCTGGCCGAGGTCGACACGGGCTACCCCGTGCTGCTGTCCGAGCTCACGCTCACCACCGCGCTGCGCACGGCCGCCACCTCGGCCATGGCCGCCAAGGCGCTGGCACGGCCCGACGCGCGCAGCCTGGCGCTCATCGGCAACGGCTCGCAAAGCGAGTTCCAGGCGCTGGCCTTCCACGCGCTGCTGGGCATCGAGCAGGTGCGCGTGTTCGACGTCGACCCGCGCGCCACCGACAAGCTGGTGCGCCACCTCGCGGCCTGCACGCCGATGGAGATCGTTCGCGCCGACTCCACCGCCGAGGCCGTGCGCGGCGCCGACATCGTGACCACCATCACCGCCTACCAGGGCCATGCGACCGTGCTCACGCCCGACATGATCGAGCCCGGCATGCACATCAACGCCGTGGGCGGCGATTCGCCCGGCAAGACCGAGCTGCACCCCGACGTGCTGCGCGGCGCGCGCGTGTTCGTCGAGTACGAGCCGCAGACCCGCATCGAGGGCGAGATCCAGCAGCTGGCGCCCGACTTCCCGGTGCACGAGCTGTGGCGTGTGCTGCTGGGCGAAGTGCCGGGCCGCGAGCGGCCGGAGCAGGTGACGGTGTTCGACTCGGTCGGCTTCGCGCTGGAGGACTACACGGCGCTGCGCTGCATCCAGCAGCTGGCGCTGGAGCGCGGCGTGGGCCGGCAGATCGCGCTGGTGCCCGAGCTCGACGACCCGAAGGACCTGTTCGGCCTCACCGCCTCGGGGCGGCGCCGGGCGGTGCTGCGGCGTGCGGCATGATGGCAGGCCCTGTCGTCACGCCCTTCGCCGCTTCATGCTCACCATCTACAACGACCAGCACGCCCTGCACCAAGGCCAAGTCGAAATGTTCCGGGGCGAGCTGGTGCCCTGCTTCGAGGTGCCCGCCCGCGTCGACCATGTGAGGCACGAACTCGAGCGGCGCGGCCTCGGCCCGCTGCAGGCGCCCGACGCGTTCGACGACGCGCTGCTGGCGAAGGTGCATGCGCCGCGTTACCTCGACTTCATCGCCCATGCCTGGGACGAATGGGTGGCGCTCGACGCCGCCAACGCCACGCGCGACGCGCTGCCCTCGTACTGGCCCACGCGCGGCATGCGCACCGATGTGCTGCCCAAGAGCTTTCCCGCGCGCCTGGGCCTCTTTGCGTTCGACGCCGGCACGCCGCTGATGGCCGGCAGCTGGGCCGCCGCGCGCCACGGCGCCGCCTGCGCGTGGACGGCGACGCAGCGCGTCCTCGGCGGCCAGCGCAGCGCCTTCGCGCTCACGCGCCCGCC
The DNA here is from genome assembly GCF_009811375.1 of Variovorax boronicumulans. Lineage (NCBI taxonomy): Bacteria > Pseudomonadati > Pseudomonadota > Betaproteobacteria > Burkholderiales > Comamonadaceae > Variovorax > Variovorax boronicumulans. Next base: position 292,219 of record NZ_BKDH01000005.1, on the reverse strand, counting down.
AGGCCACCACGCGGGCGCCGACTTCTTCGGCGGCTACTGCTTCATCAACAACGCCGCCGTGGCCGCGCAGGCGCTGCGCGATGCCGGCGTCGAACGCGTGGCCGTGCTCGACGTCGACTACCACCACGGCAACGGCACGCAGGCCATCTTCTACGAGCGCAGCGACGTGCACTTCGCCAGCCTGCACGGCGACCCGCTGACCGACTACCCCTACTACCTGGGTCACGCCGATGAGCGCGGCGCGGGCAAGGGCGAGGGCTTCAACCACAACCTGCCGCTGCCGCGCGGCACCGACTTCACGACCTGGCGCGTGGCGCTGGGCACGGCGCTCGACGGCATCGCGAAGGTCAAGGCCGGCGCGCTCGTGGTTTCGCTCGGTGTCGACACCTTCGAGGGCGACCCGATCTCGGGCTTCAAGCTGAAGAGCGAGGACTACCTGCGCATGGGCGAAGACCTCGCGCGCGTGGGCCTGCCGACGGTGTTCGTGTTCGAGGGCGGCTATGCGGTCGCCGAGGTGGGTGTGAACGCGGTCAACGTTCTCGAAGGCTTCGCGCAGAAGTAAGCGAAGCCGCGGGAGCTCACGCAGGCTCCGCTGCTGACGCACAGGCGACCGCGCTGCCTGAATAGGCCCTGGTTTCCCCGGGAAATCAGGGGAGCCCCGATTGCCTTCGACCACCGGCCCGGGCCCAATCGGCGCTTTCCCAAGTTTCAGGAATCCGCCAGCCATGCTCCGCCGTTCTTCGCTCCTCTGTGCCGCCACGCTTGCCGCGTGTGGTCTCGTCTCCCCGCTGGCGGCCTTTGCGCAGCAGGCCTTTCCCTCCAAGCCCGTCAAGCTGGTCATCGCCTTTCCAGCCGGCGGCCCGACCGACATCACCATGCGCCAGCTGGCCGACAACGCCAGCAAGATCCTGGGCCAGCCCGTGATCATCGACAACAAGCCCGGCGCCGGCGGCACGCTGCCCGCGCAGGCACTGCAGACCGCGCAGCCCGACGGCTACACCGTCGCGCAGATTCCGCTGGGCGTGTTCCGCCTGGGCTACACCACCAAGATCAACTGGGACCCGCTCAAGGACATCACCTACGTGCTGAACGTCACCGGCTATGCCTTCGGCATCGTCGTGCCGGCCGACAGCCCCTTCAAGACCTGGGCCGACTTCGTCGCCTACGCCAAGGCCAACCCCGGCAAGCTCACCTACGGCTCGACCGGCAACCTGACCAGCCCGCACCTCACGACCGAGATCGTCGCGCAGAAGGCCGGCATCACGCTGCAGCACGTGCCCTACAAGGGCAGCGCCGACCTGATGCTGGCCGTGGTCAGCGGCCAGCTCATGGCGGCGGCCGACAGCACCGGCTTCGCGCCGCAGGTCGAGGCCGGCAAGCTGCGCGTGCTCAACACCTGGGGCGAGAAGCGCCTGGCCAAGTTCCCCGACGCGCCCACGCTGAAGGAGCTGGGCTACGACGTGGTGCAGAACTCGCCCTTCGGCATCGGCGCGCCCAAGGGCACCCCGCCCGAGGTCGTGAAGAAGCTGCACGACGCGTTCAAGCAGGCGATGGAAGAACCCAGCTACGTGGCCTCGCTCGGCCGCTACGACATGCTGCCCAACTACATGAGCTCGGCCACGTACACCAAGTTCGCGCAGGACACGGTGGTGCGCGAGAAGGTGATCATCGACAAGCTGGGGCTGGCGAAGGAGAAGTGAGGCGGCGGGACACCGCGGCGCCGTGGGGGGCGGTCGCTCCCCCTGAACGCGGATTTCGCCAATTTCTATGCATGTCGCAGATGACGTGCATAGAAATCACGATTTTCTATACACGTCCGGGCTAACATGCAAAGAAATTTGCATGACCCATGTCCGCCCTCGACCCCCTTGAAACGCTCGATCCGTCGCGCTTCGACACGCCGGCGATCCTGAAGAAGCTCGCCAGCGCCAGCCGGCGGCTGGCCGAGCTCAAGGGCATCGCGGCGGTGATTCCGAATCAGGGCATCCTGATCAACACACTGGGTCTGCAGGAGGCGAAAGCCAGCTCCGAAATCGAGAACATCATCACCACGCACGATGAGCTGTTCAAGGACGACGTGCTGCCCGAAGCCTTCGACAATCCCGCCGCCAAGGAGGTGCTGCGCTACCGTCAGGCGCTGCGTGTCGGGTTCGAGCGGGTCGGCAATGGCGGCTTGATCACGGTCAACCACATCGTCGAGATCCAGGCCGAACTGGAGCGCAACCATGCGGGCCTGCGCAAATTGCCTGGCACGGCGCTGAAGGACGGTGCCGGTCGCACGGTCTACCTGCCGCCGCAGGACCCGGTCGAGATCGTGGCCCTGATGCGCGGGCTGGAGCGCTTCATCAACGAGCGCGAACTGTTCGCTGTCGATCCGCTGATCAAGATGGCGCTGATCCATCACCAGTTCGAGAGCATCCACCCTTTCTACGACGGCAATGGCCGCACGGGGCGCATCCTCAACGTGCTCTACCTGGTGAAAGAGGGACTGCTCGATATTCCCGTGCTCTATCTGAGCAGCTACATCGTGCGCCACAAGGCGGACTACTACCGGTTGCTGCAGGCCGTGCGTGACAGCGACGCATGGGAAGCGTGGGTGCTCTACCTGCTGGAGGCCGTGGAGGAAACGGCCGGCCAGACGATGGCGACCATCTACGCCATCAAGGCCGCACTGGCCGACTACAAGCACCGCATCCGCGAGGGCTACAAGTTCTACAGCCAGGACTTGATCAACCACCTGTTCACGCACCCCTACACGAAGATCGAATTCGTGCAGCAAGACCTGCAGGTCTCGCGCCTCACGGCGACCAAGTACCTCGAGGCGCTGGTGGACGGCGGCTTCGTGCAGAAGCAGAAGGTCGGTCGCAGCAACTACTACATCAACCGGGCGCTGGCGGCGATCCTGCAAGGCGAGCCAGAAACCCTTCGGTCATCGAGCTGACGCTCGCAAGGACTTGGCCAAGCGCTGTGCCGCGTTGCGGCGCCTACCCCGATCCGCGACCGTTGTCCTGAACTCACCCCCTGTGCCCCTCCGTAATCTAGGCGTTAACCCTATGTAATCCCTTTGTCTTCCAGCGCAGGAAAACTCGGACCCAGTCTCGCGGCAACAAGGCCCGGACGTCCCAAAGTCGCGCCCGGTCTCGGCGCAGCGACATCCCCCTCCTGGAGTGACACCAATGAAAAAATCCCTGCTTGTTCTGGCTGCCATCGCAGCCTGCGGCGCCGCGTCGGCGCAATCGACCGTGACCCTGTTCGGCGTGGTCGATGCCGCCTACCGCAACGTAGCGAACAAGAGCGTTTCGACCACCCCCTTCGGCCCCGCCTACAGCGTGAAGGCCAGCCGCAGCGAGCTGGCGAATTCGGGCCTGAGCTCGAGCCGCCTCGGCTTTCGCGGCGTGGAAGACCTGGGCGGCGGCCTGTCGGCCAGCTTCTGGCTCGAAGCCCCGATCACCAATGACGACGGCGCCACCGGCGTGTCGAACTTCACCCGCCGCTCGACCATGAGCCTGGCAGGCAGCTTCGGCGAACTGCGCCTGGGCCGCGACAAGACCGCGACGGTGATGAACGAAGAACAGTTCGACCCGTTCGGCGACACCGGCATCGGCGGCTCGCTGATCATCGACGCCAACGAAGCCAGCGTGCCGGGCAGCGGCTACGGCAGCAACGGCACCTACAAGCGCGCCAGCAACATGGTGCAGTACTTCCTGCCGCGCCTGGGCGGCTTCTACGGCAACGTGGCCTACGGCCTGGCCGAGCAGACGCGCCTGTCGCCCGACACCGCCGCCAGCACCAACACCGGCCGCCACATCGGCGGTCGCCTGGGCTACACGACGGGTCCGTTCGACATCGCCGCCAGCTACGCGCAGAACGACACCAGCTTCACGACCGGCAGCGGCGCCGCCGCCGTGGCGCGCCCGGGCAAGGTCAAGACCTTCAACCTCGGCGCGACCTACGACTTCGGCGTGGCCAAGCTGTTCGGCGAAATCTCGCGTTCGAAGGACGAGCGCAACGCGCTGAACATCTTCACGCCCGGCCAGGACGTGGACCTCACCGGCTACCTGCTGGGCGTGACCGTGCCGATCGGCCCGGGCGTGATCCGCGCGTCGTATTCGCAGGTCAAGTACGACTTCAACCGCGTGCCCGTGTTCGGCGTGAACAACGCCGATCCGAAGGCCAACAAGCTCGCGCTGGGTTACGTGCACAACCTGTCCAAGCGCACCGCGCTGTACGGCACGGTCGCGCGCGTCAGCAACAAGAACGGCGCGGGGCTCACGGTGGGTGCAGGCCCGTCGTACGCCACCACGTTCAACCGCACCGCGCTGCAGGCCAAGAGCTCGATGGGCTACGAGTTCGGCATCCGCCACACGTTCTGATGTCCTGAAGGGTCGCGCATTGCGCGACCCTCACCCCTGCAAGTTTCTCCAAGGGTCGTTCAACCGGTCCATTCGGCCCGCCCTGCGCGGGCCTTTTTTTCGTGCGCGGCTCAGCGCGCCGACAGCACCGCCTGCGCGGCCTGCGCAAACCCCGCGCCGCGCTCGCCCTGCGTCACATAGCGCGGCAGGTGCTCCAGCTGCGGCACGAAGCGCGCGACGTTCGCCACGCCGATGCTGTGCGCGAAGCTGCGGAACATCAGCTGGTCGTTGGTGGAATCGCCCACGTAGGCCCAGCGGTCCATCTCGTCGTCGAGCGTGCGGCCCCAGAGCTCGCGCACGATCCAGCGCGCGCCTTCGAGCTTGTCGTTGTCGCCGTACCAGCCATTGATGTGGATGCTGCTCACGGTGGCGTGCATGCCTTCGCCGCGCATCAGCGCGACGACGCGCGCGATGGTGTCGTCGCTCAGCGTCACGAACTCGCTGTGGTCGATGGCGATGTCGGTCTCGCGCCCCGGCGAATCGGTGGCGCGGCCGGCGCCCGGAATCTCGCGCTCGATGCGCGCCAGCACGGCCTGCATGCGCGCGAAGTTGGCGGCGCGCGTGGCGGCGTCCTGCTGGTAGCGCTTCTCGACACCGCCATCGGCCGCGGGCCGCAGCGCCACCGCGCCGTTCTCGGCCACGATGGCATCGACCGGCCAGCTGTTCACGAAAGGCAGGCTCCAGCCCACGGGTCGGCCGGTGATGGCGACCACCGCCAGGCCGGCGGCCTTCAGGTCGGCCAGCGCCTTCAGCGCGTCGGGCGTGATCGCGCCGTCGGTGGTGAGCGTGTCGTCGATGTCAGTGAACTCGCCGACCAGCGCCGCGCGTGCGTCGGCGGGCCAGCGCGTGAGCGGCAGCAGGTGGTGGGGCGAGGCGGGCAGGGGAGGCGAAGACATGGACAGGATTCTCGAAGAGGCCCGTGATCGTACCGGCGCTTTCGTGTAGCATCCCGCCCCCGCCGCGCTTTCGGGCCGGCGCGGCACCGTCCACCATGCCTCACATCCTCGTCGACCACCTGCGCAAGACCTACCGCGTGTCCGAGCGCGACCCCGGTCTGCGCGGGGCGCTGCGCGGCCTGCTGCAGCGCCGCCACCGCACGGTGGAGGCGCTGTCGGGCGTGTCGTTCGCGCTGGAGCGCGGCGAGCTGCTGGGCTTCATCGGGCCCAACGGCGCGGGCAAGTCGACCACCATCAAGATCCTCTCGGGCATCCTGCGGCCCGACGGCGGGGGCGTGGAAGTCGACGGCCGCGACCCCTTTGCCGACCGCGAACGGCACGTGGCGCGCATCGGCGTGGTCTTCGGCCAGCGCACGCAGCTGTGGTGGGACCTGCCCGTGGGCGACGGCTTCGACCTGCTGCGTGACATCTACCGCGTCGACCCGCAGCGCTACCGCCGCACACGCGACGAGCTGGTCGCGCTGCTGCACCTGGAGCGCGTGCTCGACCAGCCGGTGCGCCAGCTGTCGCTGGGCCAGCGCATGCGTGCGGAGATCGCGGCGGCGCTGCTGCACGAGCCCGACATCCTGTTCCTCGACGAGCCGACCATCGGCCTCGACGCGCCTTCGAAGCTCGCCGTGCGCGACTTCGTGCGCCGCGCCAATCGCGAGCGTGGCACCACCGTGCTGCTGACCACGCACGACATGCACGACATCGAGGCCCTGGCCCAGCGCGTGATCGTCATCGGCCACGGCCGCGTGCTGGCCGACAGCCCGGTCGAGGCGCTGCGCGCGCAGGTGATGGCCGAGCGCCGGCTGGTGGTCGACTTTGCACAGGACGCCACGCTGCCCGCGCAGGTCGACGGCGCCACCGTGCATTCGCGCGACGGCCAGACGCTCGTGCTCGACTTCGATCCCAAGCAGACCCCCGCGCCCGCGCTCATCGCGCGCATTGCCGGCGCGCACGCCGTGGAAGACATCCGCCTCGAAGGCCTCGCGATCGAAGCCGTGATCGCGCGCTTCTACGCCATGCACGGAGCGGCCGAGGCGTGAGGCCGGCCCTGGGCCCGCGCGACCTCGCCCGGCCGTATGTCGCGGCGTTCGTCTCGCGCTTCCTGCAGATGCTGCAGTACCGCACGGCGGCGCTCGCGGGCTTTGCCACGCAGTGCTGGTGGGGCGGCATCAAGGTGATGGTGTTCGCCGCGTTCTACAGCGGCAGCGCCATCGCGGGCGCTGCCTCGTCGATGTCGCTGGCCCAGGCCATCACCTACACCTGGCTCGCGCAGGGCCTGCTGGTGCTCATGCCCTGGCTCGGCGACCCCGAAGTGGCGCAGGCCGCGCGCACCGGTGCCGTCGCCTACGACCGGCTGCGCCCGGTGGACGCCTACGCGCTGTGGTTCGCGCGCACGGCCGGCTGGATCGCGGCGCGCCTGCTGCCGCGCGTGGCACTGATGGCGGCCTTCGCCGCGGTCGCATTGCCGCTGGTGGGGCTGGGCGACTGGGCCTGGCAATTGCCCGCCAACGCGATGGCCGGCGCGGCGTTCCTGCTGTCGGTGCTGCTGGGCCTGTTGCTTTCGACCGCGATGGTGATGCTGCTCAACGTGGCGACCACGGCGGCGCTCAACGAGCGCGGCATCCAGGCGGTGGCGACGCCCGTGGTCATCGTGTTCTCGGGCAACCTGCTGCCGCTGGCGCTGCTGCCCGACGCCTGGCAGACCGCGCTGCTGGTGCAGCCGCTGGCGGGGCTGTTCGACATTCCGGCGCGGCTCTACTTCGGACAACTGAGCGGCGCGCATGCGCTGGGCGCGCTGGGGCTGCAGTGCTTCTGGATCGTCGCGCTGGTCGCGTTCGGGCGGATGGCGATGGGGCGCACGATGCGCAGTCTGCAGGTGCAGGGTGGCTAGAGTGACGGGCGCGCTCAGGGAGCCACTCCCGCCCTCGGAGGCAGCACTGTCGTATGGTGGCGGGTGCGACAACCCCGCCCCTGCCATGCGCCCCGTCATTCCCGTTGAAGCCGATGCGCCGACGCCCCTCGCCGTGCGGGCCGTGACCTGCGCGATCGACCAGATCGCCGTGGCCGATCTGCCGCGCAGCGCCAGCTCCCCACTCTTCGAACGCCTTCGCCGCTCCGTGCGCGGGGTGACCCTTCGCACGCCGCCTTCGAACGAGGCCGCGCGCTGGCACACGCACACGATCGGCGGCGTCGCCCGGCGCCTTGCGCAGCCCCTCACGTTCACGCCGTACGCCTCCGTGAAGCCTTGTTCGGCACGTTGCGGCTTCTGCTCGGAAAACCTGCGCAAGACCGACGGCGGAACCTCGGCGTCCCGGCTGCGTCCGGCGCCCGACTACTTCGACGGCCTGTCCCGCGCGCTGCGCGCCTTGCGCGGCGTGCCGCTGTCGTGGTCGCTCTCGGGCCTGGAAACGAGCGACGACGCCGACTGGATGCTTCGGCTGCTGCACACGCTGGCCGCGGGCGAAAGCGAAGGCCCGGTGGTCGAGGACCGTGTGCTCTACACCAACGGCGCAGGCTTTGCCGGGCCGCAGGGCGAGGTGCTGCGGCGCGCGCTGCAACGCTTCGGAATGAGCTGGCTGGAGCTGTCCCGCCACCACCACGACGGCGCGGTCAACCAGGCCATCATGCGGTTCCGGCCCGAGGTGGCCATCGGCGATGCCGCCGTGTTCGAACGCACCGCGCGCCAGCTCGCCGATGCAGTGGCGCTGCGGCTCGTGTGCATCCTCCAGCGCGGCGGTGTCGCGCAGCCGACCGACGTGGCCGCGTACCTCGGCTGGGCACGGCAATGCGGCGCCGGGACCGTCGTCTTCCGGGAGTTCTCGCGGCTCGACGACGGCTATCGCGACAACGCCACCGCGCGCTATCTGCGCACGCAGCGGGTCTCGATGGACGCGCTGCTGACGGCCTGCCTCGACGACCCCGACATCTCGCGCGGGTGGACCCTCGAAAGCCTCACCGAGGGCTACTACTTCTGGAACCTGCGCCTGCGCACCGACAGCGGCCTGACGGTCGTCTTCGAAAGTGCCGACTACGGCGCCATGCACGCGCGCCACGCGACCGGCGATGTCTACAAGCTCGTCTACTTTGCCGACGGACAGCTGTGCGCCGGCTGGGAGCCGGGGCACGACGTGCTGCTCGACACGCGCACCGCGAAGGCCTGTCCATGAGCAGTCACAGCTGGCTGATGCTCGACCATGAATCGCCGCGCTACCGGCTGCCGGACGACCTGCGCGCGCGGGACCCGATGGGCGGGCGCGATTGCGGATGGCTCGAGCAGATGCTGCCCTTCGTGCGCCGGTTCTCGCAACCGGGCGACACGGTGTTCGATCCGTTCGCCGGTTTCGGCACGACGCTGCTCGCGGCACGCCTCGAGCAGCGCCAGGCCCTGGGCTGCGAAGTCGATGCAGGCCGCATCGACCTCATCCGCGAGCGGCTGGCACGCCACGGCCTCGCCCACGGCACGACGCTCCTGCACGCCTCGTGCGATGCGCTCGAAGACGCCGCGCTCCCGCCCTTCGACCTGTGCCTGACGAACGTCCCCTACTTCGGTTGCCGCTGGACCGGTGCGCAGGCAACCTCCCAGCTCTACGACAGCCCGAGCTACGCGCAGCACCTCGATGGCCTGCGCAACGTCTTCCACCGCGTCCGCGCCGGATTGCGCGAGGGCGGCGCCTGCATCGCGATGGCGGAGAACCTCCGGATCGGCCATCGCGTGCTGCCGCTGGCCTTCGATCTCGCGCGCATCCTGGGTTCGCTCTTCACGATGGAGGAGGAGCGCGTGCTGGTCTATCCGCACGATGCGGCAGACAGCGACAGCGACACCGATGCCCGCACCGACCGGCGCCACGAACACGCGCTGGTCTTTCGCAAGCAGCGCGAGCGCATCGACCTGGCAGCCACTGCCGCGCTGCACGATGCCATGCGCGCCGCAGGACACGTCTTCACGCTGTTCGGCAGCTTTGCACGCTGGCAGCAGGACCCACAGGGCACGCCGCCCGCAGACGCAGACATCCACGTCGACGCCGACCCGCAGCGCCTGGACGCCCTGCTGGGATGGTTGCGTGCGCACGGCTTCTCGGTGACGAGCTGGGGCGACCCGGTCACCGGGCCCCTTCACCTCGACAGCTACCGCGGCCGCTTCTATTTCCGCGCCGACCGCATCGATGCCCGCGGCGCATTGATCCGGCTCGACATCTGCTACGAGCAATGAGTGGCATGACGCAATCCGCACAGCGGTGGACCGACCGGCACCACGACCGCGCTCGGTGTGCGCAGGACACTGGGTGCTTCCCGCAGCGAAATCAAGGAGGAGGGCGAAGCCCGGGGGACATTCGCGGAGGGAAGTACCCGGTGGCCTGTGCACGCGCCCTGAACAGCGGTGGGGGCCATTGAGGATGGGCGCCCTCCCTCTCTTCTTCCGCCTCATGGCCGCCTCCATCAGCGGCCAGGCCAGGTACCCTGCGTCCGCGTTGCTGCTGACCCTCGGCCAGTTCCTGGGCACAGGCATCGAGGTCGTCGCCGTCTGGGCGCTGTTCCATCGCTTCGGCGAGGTACAGGGCTGGGGCATCGGCGAAGTCGCGTTGTTCTACGGCCTCGTGAACTGCATGTTCGCCCTCGCCGACGCACTGGGCCGCGGCTTCGACGTGCTGGGCACCGAGTTCCTGCGCACCGGCACCTTCGACCGGTTGCTGCTGCGCCCGCGCCCGCTCGCGTTGCAGCTCATGGGCCACGACGTGCGCATCAGCCGCCTCGGCCGTCTGCTGCAGGGCCTGCTCGTGCTGGCCTTTGCGACCGTGCAGGCCGACATCGCATGGACCCCCAGCGCCGTGGCAATCGCCATGTTCGCCCTGGCCGGTGGCATCGCGCTGTTCCTCGGCATCCTCGTGCTGCAGGGCACGCTGTCGTTCTGGACCGTCGAGAGCCTGGAGATCGCCAACGTGCTCACCTACGGCGGCGTGCAGGCGGCGCAGTACCCGCTGGCGCTCTATGCGCAGTGGTTCCGCCGCGTGCTGACCTTCATCGTGCCGCTGGCCTGCGTGGCGTACTACCCGGTGCTGGCGATCTTGGGCAAGCCCGATCCGCTGGGCGCGCCGGTCTGGGTGGGGTGGGTGTCGCCGCTCGCGGGCTTCGTGTTCCTCGCGGCGGCGTTCGGTGCGTGGCGCCTCGGGCTGCGCCACTACACCTCGTCGGGCAGCTGATCAGCCGGCGCTCTGCAGCGCCAAGCCCGCGTGCTCGCGCAGCGGATGGAAGTGGATCTTCGGAAAGCGCTCCTGCGCCAGCCGCACGTCGTACGGCGAGGTGCACAAAAAGGCCAGCGTGTCGGCCGCGTCCTTGGCCATGCGCACCGGGTAGGCGTGGACGAACTCGCGCAGCTCGGCCGGGGTGTCGGCCGTGATCCAGCGCGCGCCCGTGTACTGGCAGCCTTCGAGCCGCACGTCGGCGTCGTACTCGGCCTTCAGGCGGTGCTGCACCACTTCGAACTGCAGCTGGCCGACCGCGCCCAGCAGCATCGGGCCGCCGACCTCGGGGCGGAACACCTGGATCGCGCCTTCCTCGCCGAGCTGGGCCAGGCCCTGCTGCAGCTGCTTGGTGCGCAGCGGGTTCTTCAGGATCACGGTCATGAACAGCTCGGGTGCGAAGAAGGGCAGCCCGGTGAACTGCAGGTTCGCGCCGTCGGTGATGGTGTCGCCCAGCTGCACGCCGCCGTGCGTGGTGAAGCCCACGATGTCGCCCGCGTAGGCCTCTTCCACCGCCTCGCGGCGCTGGCTCATGAAGGTCACGACGCTGGTGGGGCGCAGCTCCTTCGCGGTGCGCTGCACCTTCAGCTTCATGCCCGGCGTGTACTTGCCCGAGGCCATGCGCACGAAGGCGATGCGGTCGCGGTGGTTGGCGTCCATGTTGGCCTGCACCTTGAAGACCACGCCCGCGAAGTCCTTGTCCTCGGGCTGGATCTCTTTCACCACCGGCTGGCGGTTGACCAGCGTGGTGCTGGTGCGCGACTGCGGCGAGGGCGCCAGGTCGACCAGCGCGTCGAGCACTTCCATCACGCCGAAGTTGTTCACGCCGGAGCCGAAGAACACCGGCGTCTGCTTGCCCGCCAGGAAGGCCTCGCGGTCCCAGGTGGGCGAGGCGCCGGTGGCCAGTTCCATGCTTTCCATGGCGTGCTCGAAGTCGGCGCCGAAGCGCTTCGTCAGCGTGTCGCGCTCGCTCAGCGGAATGGTCTCGAAGTCGTGCGGCAGCCGCTCGCTGCCCGACTCGAACACCGTCATCGCCTGCGTGCGCAGGTTCATGATGCCGCGGAAGCTCTTGCCCTGACCCACGGGCCAGGTCATGGGCACGCAGGGCATGCCGAGCTCGCGCTCCACCTCGTCCAGGATGTCCAACGGCTCGCGCACTTCGCGGTCCATCTTGTTGACGAAGGTGATGATGGGCGTGTCGCGCTGGCGGCAGACCTCGATCAGCCGGCGCGTCTGCGCTTCCACGCCGTTGGCCGCGTCGATCACCATCAGCGCCGAGTCGACGGCGGTGAGCACGCGGTAGGTGTCTTCCGAGAAGTCCTTGTGGCCGGGCGTGTCGAGCAGGTTGATGACGTGCTCGCGGTACACCATCTGCATCACCGACGAGGCCACCGAGATGCCGCGCTGCTTCTCGATTTCCATCCAGTCGGAGGTGGCGTGGCGCGAGGCCTTGCGGGCCTTCACCGAGCCGGCGATCTGGATCGCGCCCGAGAACAGCAGCAGTTTTTCGGTCAGCGTGGTCTTGCCGGCGTCAGGGTGGGAAATGATCGCGAAGGTGCGACGGCGGCGGGTTTCGGCGAGAAAAGACAAGGTGGGCAATCTGCAGGGGAATCCCCCGATTTTAGGAGGCCGTGCCGGAACGGGACGGCGCGCCCGGGCCGACCGGCGGATTCGAGCTGGTTTCCTTGCTTTGTCCGGCGAAGCGGATGCCGTTGAAGGTGTGGGTGCAGCAAGGGCAGGTCGGTGTCATGTGTTCGGGACCCAGTGCGGGATTCACCACGCGCAACTTGCCTTCGGCGTCGACAAACAACCCGCTGTAGTAGCTGGAGTCGCCAATCCTGACGACGTCCTTTTTTTCGTCTTCGCGCAGGGCTACCAGCCAGAAGATCGGTTCGGGACGGTCGAGCCGCGCCACGGCTTCGCTGTGGACTTGGTCCCAGTCGGCACCGACCTTGGACAAGAGAAACCGGCACAGGGGCGTGTAGTCGAGTCCGCGCAAGTGCTTTCCGTGCATGGCGCGTCGCGTCTCTTCGGAACGTTCGTTGTTTTTCGTGTTCCGCTCATGCCGGTAGTCGCCGCCGAAATCGTGATGTACGTTTCGGGCCTTGGTGTTGACCTTGCGATAGAGCGGCTTCTTCGACGCGTGCGAGTTCATCCCCGCTTTATGCCCTAAAACGCCTCCGTCACCCCGTACGCCCGCATCTGCGCCTCGACCTGCGCCGCGTCCTGGCTCAGCACCACGAGGTCGTGCGCCTTGCCCTCGCGGTCCTTCACGTGGCGCGTGAGCAGGGCCTCGGGCCGGAAGCCCAGGGCCTGGAAGACGGCGATGGCGCCGCGCTGGTCGACGGTCATCTGGGCGACGATCTTTTCCTGCCCGTGGGCGAAGGCCAGCGCGCAGCCCTCCTGCGCCAGCTGCTGGCCCAGGCCGCCGCCGCGCAGCGCGGGCGACACCAGCACGCGCAGCTCGGCCACGTGGCCCGACCACGAATGCGGGTCGCGGATGACGGCGGCGCAGCCCAGCACGGCGCCGTCGCGCACGGCGAGCACGCTGTCGATGTCGCCGCGCTCGATGGCGCGGACCCAGGCGCCCATCACCTTGGGCTCGGTGATGTCGCGCGGCAGAAAGAGCAGGTCGTGCGCGGGCAGCGCCTGCGCGAAGGCCAGCACGGCGGGGGCGTCGGCGCCGGTCATCAGGCGCAGGGCGATGTCGCCGTCCGCGTGGGGAACGGTGCGCGGGTAGGTGCGGGAAGAAGATGCGGTCATGGGAAGGTGTTCGATGGTTGTCTTCGTCAGGTGGAGCGCACGCCCAGCCACTCGTCGAGCTTGGGCCACAGCCGCCGCACGGCGTTGGTGCCGGCCGCCAGGCTCACGTGGCCGCCCTTGAGCACCACCTCTTCCTTGTCGGTGGAGCCGATGCCGGCGATCAGCGGCTGCCCCGCCTCGTAGGGCACGATGTGGTCGTGCTGCGCCAGCGCATGCAGCACAGGCACGGTGATGTTCTTCAGCAGCACGGGGCGCCCGCCGAGCACCAGCTCGCCCTTGTGCAGCTTGTTGTCCCACATGAGCTCCTTCACGGTCTGGCGGAAGTACTCGCCGGCCAGCGGCAGCATCTCGGCGCCCCAGCGGTCGAACATGCGGTACGACTTGACGAACTCGTCGTTGGCCATGTTGTCCCACAGCTGCACCAGCCCGGCGCCGCGCCCGGCGGGGCGCAGCATGTCGAAGGAGGCGAACAGCATCTCGGGCGGTACGTTGCCCACGGTGTCGATGAGGCGGTCGACGTCGAAGTAGCGCCGGTCGGACCACGCATGAAAGAGCTTCATGCGGCTGAAGTCGATCGGTGTGGTGAAGAGCGCGAGGTTCTTCATCGGCCCGCCGGGGTGCAGCGCCGCGTACAGCGTGGAGAGCACGCCGCCCATGCAGTAGCCGGCGATGGTCACGTCTTCCTCGCCCGAGTTTTCCTGCACGCGGCGGATCGAGTCGGGAATGAAGTCGAGCACGTAGTCCTCGATGCGCAGGCGCTTCTCGTCGGGGCGCGGCGCGTTCCAGTCCATCACGTAGACGTCGTAGCCCTTGAGCAGCAGGTACTCGACCATGCTCTGGCCCGGCGCGAGGTCGAAGATGTAGGCGCGGTTGGTGGTGGCCATCACCATGAGCACCGGCACGCGGTAGATCTCGTCGACCATCGGGCGGTAGTGGTACAGGCTCAGCGTGCCGCGCCGGTGGATCTCGTCCTTGGGCGTGAGGCCGACGGCCGGCGCGGTCGAGGTCAGGAAGTCCAGCCCCTTGATGTTGCGCTGGATCGTGCGCTCGATCTCGCCGCGGATGTCGGGCAGATGGAAGGTGTCGGGCGGCGCGCTCATGGGCGGCGCTTTCCGGTGGGGCGTTTCCTGGGGGCGGCGGCCTTGGCGGCCGGTGCAGGCGCTGCCGCCGCCGTGGGCGGCTGCTTGGTGCGGCGTGGTCGGGGCGGCGCTGCAGCCGTATCGGCGGTCCGCGCCGTTCGTGTGGCTGGTCCGCCCCCGCCTTCCAGCGCGCGGCGGATGCCCGCCAGGTGGTCGTCGATGCGGTGCAGCTGCTCGCCCAGCGCCTGCAGGTCGGCGCGCGTGGGCAGGTTCAGCAGCGTGAGGTAGCGCGCCATCAGGTCGCCCACCGCCTTCTGCGCGGTGAGCGAGGCGTTCATGCCGCCGTGCATGCCCTGGCGGAACGGGTCCGAGGCCATGGCTTCGTTGGCGAATTCGTTGGTGCTTTTTTCCCACTGGGCCGTGAGCTCGCGCCACAGGGCCATGGGATCGAGGGACGGAAACTGGCTCATGAAAAACACCTCCGTCTGGGTTTGTTGTTGTGTCTGCTTTTTTCTTCAGTGATCGTCGCGCCGCGCCGCCCGTGCGGTGTGCGCGGCGATGGCCTCGATGATCTGCGGCCACATCGCGATCGGCAGCGCATGGCCCATGCGCGGAATGCGCAGCAGCGTCGCACCGGGAATGGCCTCGGCCACGTCGATGCCGCAGGCCACGGGCACCAGCGGATCGACATCGCCGTGGATCACCAGCGTCGGCACCTGCACCGCGCGCAGCGCCGGCTTGCGGTTGCCCGACGCGAACACGGCCGCCAGCTGCCGCGCCACGCCGCCCGGGTTGAGGCCGCGCAGGAAGGCCAGTTGCGCGCGCTCGGCGTCGCGCGCCTCGTCGAGCGGAAAGGCGTCGGGCCCGCGCAGCACGCGCCACAGCTTGGCGTGGTGCGGCAGGTAGGCCTCGAAGCGGGTCGGCGCGGGCGCGAACAGCACCGCCAGCGCCTCGGGCGTGGGCGGCGGCAGGGCCGGGTCGCCGGTGCTCGACATGATGCTGGTGAGCGAGCGCATCCGCCCCGGGTGATGGATGGCCATCTCCTGCCCGATGGCGCCGCCCATCGACGCCCCCACGACGTGGGCGCGCGCGATGCCCAGCGCGTCGAGCAGGCCGGCGCAGTCGTCGGCCATGTCGCGCAGCGTGTAGGGCACCTGCAGCGGCCGCCCGGCCATGGCCTGCAGCATCAGCGCCTGGATGTCGGGCACGCCGGCGTGCGGCAGGTGGGTGGAGTGGCCGATGTCGCGGTTGTCGAAGCGGATCACGTGGTGGCCGCCGGCCTGCGCCAGGGCGGCGCAGAACGCGTCGTCCCACGCGACCATCTGGGCGCCGAGGCCCATGACCAGCAACAGCGGCGGCGCCTCGGGGTCGCCGAAGCTGTCCCAGGCCAGTTCGATGCCGTTGGCGCGGGTGCGCCGTTCGGTGCGGGGCGCGACGGCGGTCATGCGGGCCTTTCTTTTCTTCTTGTTACTTGCGCTGCAGCAGCTTCGTGACCTCGTCCACGTTGGCCTGGATGCGCTGGCGCACCACGTCGAAGGCGTCGGCCTGCGACTTGGCGGCCAGGGTGGCCAGTTCCTTGATGTCGTCGACGGCGCGCTGGAACGACTGGCGGCCCAGCTCGTCGAGCTTGGCGAGGTTTTCCTTCGGGTCCTTGCCCGGCATCGCCTTGGCGGCGGTCTGCCATTCGGCGATGGCCGTCTTGATCATCTCGGTCTGTCGCTGCACCACGGTCTGCAGGCCCTGGTAGGACTTCTCGTTGGCCTGCATCAGCGCCTGCAGGTCCTTGCGGCCGCTGTCGAGCAGCTTGCCGGCGCCGCCGGTCAGGTTCAGGTTCTGCAGGCGCTCGGCCATGCCCTTGAGGTTCTTCATCGGATCGAGCATGTCCGCGGCGGACGGCGCCGCCTGCTTCGCGCCGGCGCTGCTGGCGGTGGTTTTTTTCGCGGCGGCTTTCTTGGCAGTGGCCATGGTGCGGAATCTCCTGTGTCGGGTGATGAAAACAATCGAACGGGTGGATGCAGGCAGCGGCCGGGCGGCCGGGGCCCGCCGCCACGATACGCCGGGCCGGCGCGGCTCAGGGCGCTCCAAGCGCGGATTTGCCTGCGGAGTTTCCCGGGGTGGCCCGCGCCGCACGGCCCGGCCTGGCGGGCGCCCGCGCTTTCCGTGATGTGGGATGCCCCGGTCGATTGGCGGGCCGGGCGGCCGCGACTACAATCCGGCGCTCCGAGGAGCGTTGCAGCGCCGTCAGGCGTGAGGCTCGGACCACATCGCAACCACGCTCACCCGCTGTTCTCGCGGTGAGTTTTTCTTCCCCGTACGCAGTGGCATCTTTCAAACCAGTTTTGGAGTTCTCATGAGCGCTGTACTCAAGCCCACCCCCGTCTCGACCGCCGACCAGGCGATTGCCGACCTGTCCCTTGCCGCCTGGGGCCGCAAGGAAATCAAGATCGCCGAAACCGAGATGCCCGGCCTCATGGCCATCCGTGAAGAGTTCTCGAAGGGCCAGGCCCTGAAGGGCGCGCGCATCACGGGCTCGCTGCACATGACCATCCAGACGGCCGTGCTCATCGAGACGCTGCAAGCCCTGGGCGCCGAAGTGCGCTGGGCCTCGTGCAACATCTTCTCGACGCAGGACCACGCCGCCGCCGCCATCGCCGCCGCCGGCACGCCGGTGTTCGCCATCAAGGGCGAGTCGCTGAAGGACTACTGGGACTACACCCACGCCATCTTCGACTTCGGTCCCAAGGGCTCGAAGGGCGAAGGCCCGAACATGATCCTGGACGACGGCGGCGACGCCACGCTGCTCATGCACCTGGGCCAGCGCGCTGAAAAAGACCTGGGCGTGCTCGCCAACCCGACCAGCGAAGAGGAACGCATTCTGTACGCCGCCATCAAGGCCAAGCTGGCCGTGGACGACACCTGGTACACCCGCAAGTCGGCCGAGATCATCGGCGTGACCGAAGAGACCACCACCGGCGTGCACCGCCTGAACGAGATGAGCGCCAAGGGCACGCTGCTGTTCCGCGCCATCAACGTGAACGACTCGGTCACCAAGAGCAAGTTCGACAACCTGTACGGCTGCCGCGAATCGCTGGTGGACGGCATCAAGCGCGCCACCGACGTGATGATCGCCGGCAAGGTGGCCTGCGTGGCCGGCTACGGCGACGTGGGCAAGGGCTCGGCCCAGGCGCTGCGTGCACTGTCGGCGCAGGTGTGGGTCACCGAAATCGACCCCATCAACGCCCTGCAGGCCGCCATGGAAGGCTACAAGGTCGTGACCATGGAGTACGCCGCCGACAAGGCCGACATCTTCGTGACCACCACCGGCAACCGCGACGTGATCCGCCACGAGCACATGGCCGCCATGAAGGACCAGGCCATCGTCTGCAACATCGGCCACTTCGACAACGAGATCGACGTCGCGTCGATCGAGAAGTACGAGTGGGAAGAGATCAAGCCGCAGGTCGACCACATCACCTTCCCGGACGGCAAGAAGATCATCCTGCTGGCCAAGGGCCGCCTGGTGAACCTGGGCTGCGGCACGGGCCACCCGAGCTTCGTGATGTCGTCGTCGTTCGCCAACCAGACCATCGCCCAGATCGAGCTGTTCACCAAGCCCGACGCGTACCAGGCCGGCAAGGTCTACGTGCTGCCCAAGCACCTGGACGAGAAGGTCGCGCGCCTGCACCTGAAGAAGGTCGGCGCCATGCTCACCGAGCTGACCGACTCGCAAGCCGCCTACATCGGCGTGGACAAGAACGGCCCTTACAAGCCGGACACCTACCGCTATTGATCCGCGTGCGCGCCGATCAACTGTTGGTAGAGCGCGGCCTGGCCGCGTCGCGTTCGCAAGCGGTCCGGCTCATCGCCGGTGGCATGCGCTGGCGTGACGCGGGCACGGGCGACGCGTGGCGCAACGTCGCCAAGAACAAGGACGAAGTGCCCGAGTCGGCCGAGCTCGAGCTCGCCGACGCCGCCGAGGCACGCTACGTGTCGCGTGGCGGCCTCAAGCTCGAAGGTGCGCTGAAGACCAGCGGCGTGGACCCGACCGGCAAGCTCTGCCTGGACGTCGGCCAGTCGACCGGTGGCTTCACCGACTGCCTGCTGCAGCACGGCGCCGCCAAGGTGGTGGGCGTCGACGTCGGTCACGGGCAGCTGCATGCGCGCATGCGCGAGGACGAGCGCGTGGTCGCCATCGAAGGCGTCAATGCGCGGGCGCTGTCGCCGGCCGACCTGCAGGTGGACGAGGGCGAGGACGACGAGGTTGGCGAGGCGCTCGAAGTCGTCGAAGCCCCGCCTGAGCCGCGCTTCGATCTCATCGTCGGCGACCTGTCCTTCATCTCGCTCACGCTGGTGCTGCCGGCCGTGGTGCAGTTCCTGGCCGACGACGGCCAGTTGCTGATGCTGGTCAAGCCGCAGTTCGAGCTGCAGCCCGGCCAGGTCGGCAAGGGCGGCATCGTGCGCGACGAGGCGATGTACGCTGTGGTCGAGAAGCGCCTGCACGACGCCTGCGCGGCGCTCGAGCTGAAGGTGCTGCGCTGGTTCGACAGCCCGATCGCCGGGGGCGACGGCAACCGCGAGTTTTTCATTCACGCCGTTCGTGCTGCTGCCAAGGCGGGCGACGGTTCCTAAGGAGACGCAGGTGCGCCTTCCGCTGAGTTTCGAATTCTTCCCGACCAAGACGCCCGAAGGCGCGGTCAAGCTGCGCGCCGTGCGCCAGCAGCTGTATGCGCGCAAGCCGCAGTTCTGCTCCGTCACCTACGGCGCGGGCGGCTCCACGCACCAGGGCACCTTCGGTGCGGTGCAGGAGATCCTGGCCGAGGGCGTGGACGCCGCGAGCCACTTCTCGTGCATCGGCGCCACGCGCGCGACCGTGCGCGAGCAGCTGGCCGAGCTGAAGGCCATGGGCGTGAAGCGCCTCGTGGCGCTGCGCGGCGACCTGCCCAGCGGCTACGGCATCGGCGGCGAGTTCCAGTACGCGAGCGACCTGGTCGCCTTCATCCGCGAGGAGACCGGCCGCGACTTCCACATCGAGGTGGCCTGCTACCCCGAAGTGCATCCGCAGGCGCGCTCGCCCGAAGCCGACCTGCAGGCCTTCGCGACCAAGATGAAGGCCGGGGCCGATTCGGCCATCACGCAGTATTTCTTCAGCCCCGAGGCCTACTTTCGCTTCGTCGACGACGCGCGCAAGCTGGGGCTCGACACGCCGATCGTGCCGGGCATCATGCCCATCACGAGCTCGACGCAGCTCATGCGTTTCTCGGACGCCTGCGGCGCCGAGATCCCGCGCTGGATCCGCCTGCGGCTGCAGGGCTTCGGCGACGACACGGCCTCCATCAAGGCCTTCGGCCTGGACGTGGTGACCGACCTGTGCGCGCGCCTGCAAGCGGGCGGCGCACCCGCGATCCACTTCTACACGATGAACCAGTCGGCGGCCACGCTGGCGATTCTGGAGCGCCTGGATTGAGAGGGCTGCGCGCGGTCGCCGTCGCGGTCTCCTGCGTGCTCGCAGGGTGCACCATGCCGCCTGCCACGCAGGAGAAAGACGCGGACACCGCCGCCGCGCCGGCGGCGTCCGGCAAGCGGCTGCAGCCGCTGGGACGCGGCCTGGCCGTGCCGCCCGGTGCCGCGCCGCGCTCGGCCGTGCCGTCGGTGCGCTACGACCTCGCGGTGTCGGGCACCGGCGAATCGCTGGACGACGGCGTGCCCGGCGATGAGCCGCGCGAGATCTTCGAGCGTGGTGGCGCGTCGTGGTACGGCATCCAGTTCCACCAGCGCAAGACCGCCAACGGCGAGCGCTTCGACATGGGCGCCATGACAGCGGCCCACAAGACGCTGCCCTTCAACACGCGCGTGTGCGTGCGCAGCCTGGTCAACGGCAGCGAGGTGCTGGTGCGCGTCAACGACCGCGGGCCCTTCACGCCGGGCCGCATCATCGACCTGAGCCGCGCCGCGGCCGACCGCATCGGTCTCACGAGCATGGGCATCAAGCAGGTGGCGCTGTCGGTCATCGACCGCGAAGGCATGCGCTGCGGCGGCCAGGCCGTGGCGGCGGAAGATCTGCAGCCCGCGCTGTTGCCGGAGGCGCCGACGTCGCGCGTTCGCGCGCCGGCCCCTGCGCGCAAGCGGGTGATCGTGCCGCCGCGCAAGCGCCGCTGAGCGGCCGGCCTCAGCCGCCGCTCTCGAGCGAGTAGGCGGCGTTGCGGTCCTGGGCCAGGCGCTCGGCCAGCTGGGGCAGTGCCTCGGCCAGTTGCGCCTTCAGCGTGTAGGGCGGGTTGATCAGGAACATCCCGCTGGCCGGCAGGCCCGGGCGCTGCGTTTCGCCCGAGGCGGCGTCCTTCGTGATCTTGCTCGACTTGACCGTCAGCGTGGCGTGCAGCCACGGCTTGCCGGCCTTGGTCGCCATCGTCTTCAGGCGGCGCGGCAGGTCGTG
This sequence comes from Variovorax boronicumulans, assembly GCF_009811375.1. Classification (NCBI taxonomy): domain Bacteria; kingdom Pseudomonadati; phylum Pseudomonadota; class Betaproteobacteria; order Burkholderiales; family Comamonadaceae; genus Variovorax; species Variovorax boronicumulans. Next base: position 271,351 of record NZ_BKDH01000005.1, on the reverse strand, counting down.
CGCCTCGGGGCGCGGAATGATCGGATACCAGACGGCATACGTGCCGGTGGCGAAGCGCTTGAGCGCCTCGGCCGCGAAGTCGAGCACGCGGCCGTAGTCGGTCTTCATTTCGTAGCTCGGGTCCATCAGCACCAGCGCGCGGCGCGAGGGCGGCGGCAGGAACTTGGTGGCGCTGCCGAAGCCGTCGTCGCGCAGCACGGCGATGCGGCGGCCGGCCTCGAGCTGGGCGATGTTGGCGTCCAGCGTGCGGGCGTCGGTCGGGTGCAGCTCGAACAGCTTGAGCTTGTCGTGGTCGCGCAGCAGGTGCTGCACGATGAACGGCGAGCCGGGGTAGACGCGCGCGCCGCCCTTGGGGTTGAAGTCGTGGATCACGCTCAGGTAGCGGGCGATGGCTTCGGCGACCGGCTTGTCTTCGGCGGGGGCTGCGGGCTTCTTGCCCGCCGACTTGGCGGCCGGGGCGGGCGTGGCGGGGGCTTTTTCCGGTTCGGCGAAGAAGCGCAGCACGCCGTCGGCCGCCTCGCCGCTGGTGCCGGCGTAGTCGCCGTCGAGCCGGTACAGGCCGGCGCCGGCGTGGGTGTCGACGACGGTCAGCGCGGCGTCTTTTTCAAGCAGGTGATCGAGGGTGGCAATCAGGACCGTGTGCTTGAGCACGTCGGCGTGGTTGCCGGCATGGAACGCGTGGCGGTAACTGAACATGGAATGAGGCCTGAAAAAGTGGAAAGGGGAGCGCTAGACTCGCGCGGCGCTACATTGATTTACAAAACACAACGAGGGGCAGCAATGCGAGGAGCCGGATGGCGATTTTGGGGCCTGTGCGTCGGCGCGGGTGTTTTGTCTATTTTGACGGGCTGCGCCTCCGTGACCCATGGCACCACGCAGAACGTGAAGGTCGAGACCCTGTCGCCCGAGGGCAAGGTGGTCGACGGCGCCCGCTGCCGGGTCTCGAACGACCGCAATGATGCGGTGGTGCGCTCCGGCCTGACCCTGCCGGTGCGGCGCTCGGGCGAGAACCTGAACATCGAATGCACCCAGTCCGGCCTGCCGCCGGCCCGCGGCCAGGCGATTTCGCGCGTCAACGTGGGCCTGGTCGGCAACGTGATGATCGGCGGCCTGGTCGGCGTGGCGATCGACACCGGCACCGGGGCGGGCTTCAACTACCCGAGCTGGATCCGGCTGATCTTCGGCGAGGTGCGCAGCTTCGACCGCAGCGCGCAGACCGGCGACGAGGCGACCGTCGGCATGAAGATCGGCACGACCGAGATGGCGGCCGCGCCGGCGCCGAAGACGGCTGCGGCGCCTGTGCCTGCGCCCGCGCCGGCCGTGGTGGCGTCTCCGCCTCCTCCTTCTCCTCCCGTGGCGGTCGCACCGGCCGCTCCAGTGCGTCCCGCGCCAGCCGCGCCGCCCGCCGCGCCCGACGCCCGCGTCTCGATGGACGACCTGCGCGGCCTGCTGCCTGCCAAGCCGTGAAGCCGGTCTGGACGAACCCCGCGCCGTGGCTGTGTGCCGCAGGCGCCTTGCTGGCCGCCGGCCAGGCCGCCGCGCTGGAGCCCGATGCCCTGTTCGCCAAGCTGACGGGCAGCGTCTGGGCCGTGCGCACCTTCGATGCGCAGGAGCGCCCGCTGCGCGCCGGCAGCGCCGTGGTGATCGCGCCCGGTCGCCTCGTCACCAACTGCCACGTGCTCGCCAAGGCCAGCAATTTCGTGGTCAAGCGCGACAACGTCACCTACGGCGCCACGCTCGAATACCCGGACCCAGGGCGTGACCTGTGCCAGATCAAGGTCGCCAACTTCACGGCGCCGCCGGTGGCGCTGGCGCCTGCTGGCACCGCGCGGGTGGGGCAGCGCGTGTACGCCATCGGCAACCCGCGCGGGTTGGAAAACACGCTCAGCGAAGGCCTGCTGTCGGGCCTGCGCGGCGGCGACGGCGAGGCGCGGCTGCTGCAGACCACGGCGGCGATTGCGCCCGGATCGAGCGGCGGCGGGCTGTTCGACAGCGACGGCCGCCTGCTGGGCATCACCACCTTCGCCGCCCGCGACGGCGGCAACCTGAATTTCGCGATGCCGGCCGAGTTCCTGGCGGAACTGCCGGCCCGCGCCCAGGCGCAGCTGGCGGCTCGGGCGCGTGAGCCCGAAGGCGGCGCCCGGCGCAGCACCGGCGTGGCGCTGGCGGAGCCGCTGCGCGCCGGCGACGCGCTCGAGTACGTGCGGACCGACCGGCTGACGGGCAACCGCACGCCGGTGATCTATCGGGTGGACCGGGTCAACGGCGACGAGGTGTCGTTCAACGCGGGCAGCCGGATCGAAAAGACGAACGGGCAGGTGGTGACCCTCACTTCGTCGGTTGGCGGTCTGTTCGACAGCGCATCGCCGCCGGGCGGCTGGGCGCCGAAGGACGACGTCCAGCCGGGCATGCGCTGGCACCTCGACTATGTGGCGACCACCGAGGACCGGCTGCGGCATGAACTCAACGCCTCGGTGGGCGCTGAACACACGGCACGCGTGGACGGCGTGGAGCTCAATGTGGTGCGCATCGCTTATGACGGCTGGATCTACGTCTCCTATGGCACCGGCGCTGCGCCCGTTGGCACGCCCTTCAAGGCGGCCGTTCTTTACAGCCCCGAGCTGAGGCGGATCGTTAACTTCGAGGCCATGTACCGACGCGGCTATGCCGCGGTGACCAGCGAGACCCTGGAACTCGTCCGCATCCAGCGCTGAGGCCCCCGGAAGCCCGGAAATTGGCCGTTTGGCCATTTCTTCATATAATCGCGGGCTTCGCAGCGTTTTTGTAGCCCCGCGGCGAAGGCATGCCAGCTGCCCTTTCATTGGGCGGAAGGCGTGAAAACCCACCTAAGAGATTCCCATCAGAGGAACGCCGACCGTGGAAAAGGGCTCGCCAAACCCTCTTTCAAGAGAAAAACTCATGACCAAAACGTTCAGCGCCAAGCCCGCTGACGTGACGCACGAGTGGTTTGTGATTGACGCGACCGACAAGGTCCTCGGACGAGTAGCCAGCGAAGTTGCTCTCCGTTTGCGCGGCAAACACAAGGCCATTTACACGCCTCACGTCGATACCGGTGACTACATCGTCATCATCAACGCCGCGCAACTGCGCGTCACCGGCGCCAAGTCGATCGACAAGGTGTACTACCGTCACTCGGGCTACCCGGGCGGTATCACGGCGACGAACTTCCGCGACATGCAGAACAAGCACCCGGGCCGCGCCCTGGAAAAGGCTGTCAAGGGCATGCTGCCCAAGGGCCCGCTTGGTTACGCGATGATCAAGAAACTCAAGGTGTACGGTGGTGCTGAGCACCCGCATACCGCCCAACAGCCCAAAGTGCTGGAACTGTAAGGAGCCTTGAGAATGATTGGTGAATGGAACAATGGCACCGGCCGTCGCAAATCCAGCGTCGCCCGCGTGTTTCTGAAAAAAGGCACCGGCAAGATCACGGTCAACGGCAAGGACATCCAAGCGTTCTTCGGCCGTGAAACCTCGATCATGATCGCCAAGCAGCCCCTGGCGCTGACCAACAACCTCGAAGCTTTCGACGTGATGGTCAACGTGAACGGCGGCGGCGAATCGGGTCAAGCCGGCGCTACGCGCCACGGCATCACCCGTGCCCTGATCGACTACGACGCTTCGCTGAAGCCCGTCCTGAGCCAAGCCGGCTTCGTGACGCGTGACGCACGTGAAGTCGAGCGTAAGAAGGTCGGTCTGCACTCCGCCCGTCGCCGCAAGCAGTTCAGCAAGCGCTGATCCCCTGCTCGTTGCGAGACAAGAAGCCGCCCTCGGGCGGCTTTTTCGTGGCCGCGTCCCCCAGGTGCCCCTGGTGGATGCGGCGCCCGACCCCACTTGCGATGGGTGCTCGCCGCATGCGGCCTGCCGAAATTGCGGCATTGCAGTAGCATCCATCCCATTGGCCGCCCAAGCGGCCCCCCAAGGAGTTTCACCCCATGAGCGCTGTTGCCGAAAACATCCAGACCCAGATGCCCGAGCCGATCGTCTTCACCGACAGCGCGGCCGCCAAGGTCGCCGACCTGATCGCCGAAGAGGGCAATCCCGACCTGAAGCTGCGCGTGTTCGTGCAGGGTGGCGGGTGCTCGGGCTTCCAGTACGGTTTCACCTTCGACGAGATCACCAACGAAGACGACACCACCATGACCAAGAACGGCGTGTCGCTGCTGATCGACGCCATGAGCTACCAGTACCTGCTCGGCGCCGAGATCGACTACAAGGAAGACCTGCAGGGCGCCCAGTTCGTCATCAAGAACCCGAACGCCACCAGCACCTGCGGCTGCGGTTCCAGCTTCTCGGCCTGATGCCTGGATGCTGCTGACCAGCCCCCTCGAAAAAGCCGCCTCCGGGCGGCTTTTTGCTGCCCGTCGTTTTCCTGAGTCCACGCTTTCCCGATGAGCCCCGACACCGCCGTCCCCGTCGATCCCGCCCGCAAGAGCCTGCTGTGGCTCGTGGCCGTGGGCTTCTTCATGCAGACGCTGGACGCCACCATCATCAACACGGCGCTGCCCGCGATGGCCGCCAGCCTGGGCGAGAGCCCGCTGCGCATGCAGTCGGTGGTGGTGGCCTACGCGCTCACGATGGCGATGCTGATCCCGGCCTCGGGCTGGATCGCCGACCGCTTCGGCACGCGGCGCGTCTTCTTCTGCGCCATCGTGCTGTTCGCCGCCGGCTCGGTGCTGTGCGCGCTCTCGCAGGGGCTGGGGCAGCTCGTGGCGGCGCGGGTGGTGCAGGGCCTGGGCGGGGCGCTGCTGCTGCCTGTGGGGCGCCTGGCGCTGCTGCGCACGGTGCCGCGCGGCGAGTTCCTGCAGGCGATGAGCTTCGTGGCCATTCCGGGGCTCATCGGGCCGCTGCTGGGGCCCACGCTGGGCGGCTGGCTGGTGCAGTACGCCTCCTGGCACTGGATCTTCCTCATCAACGTGCCGGTGGGGCTGGCCGGCTGCATCGCCACGCTGCGCTACATGCCGGACCTGCGCGGCGCCCTCCAGAAGCGCTTCGACGGCGTGGGCTACGCGCTGCTGGCCTTCGGCATGGTGGCGATCTCGCTGGCGGTCGACGGCGTGTCGGGGCTCGGGCTGCGCCAGGGCGGGGTGATGGCGGTGCTGATCTTCGGCTTTGCCGCCGTGGTCGCCTACTGGCTGCGCGCGGCGCGCACGCCCGAGCCGCTGTTCTCGCCCGCGCTGTTCGGCATCCCGACGCTGAGCATCGGCCTGCTGGGCAACCTGTTCTCGCGCCTGGGCAGCAGCTGCATGCCCTTCCTGGTGCCGCTGCTGCTGCAGGTGTCGATGGGCTATTCGCCGGTGCGCGCCGGGCTGATGATGCTGCCGGTGGCGCTGGCCGGCATGGCCATGAAGCGCTTTGCCACGCCGCTGATCACGCGCCACGGCTACCGCCGCGTGCTGGTCGCCAACACGGTGCTGGTCGGCTGCACCATGGCCAGCTTCGGCCTCACGGCGCCGGGACAGCCGGTGGCGCAGCACCTGCTGCAGCTGTTGGTGTTCGGCGCGGTCAATTCGCTGCAGTTCACGGCCATGAACACCATCACCCTGAAGGACCTCGACGGCGGCATGGCCAGCAGCGGCAACAGCCTGCTGTCGATGGTGCAGATGCTGGCGATGAGCCTGGGCGTGGCCGCAGCCGGCGCGGTGCTGGCGGGCTACAACGGCGTCTTTGGCACGGCCACGGCGGTGCAGACGCTCGATGCGTTCCAGGCCACGTTCGCGACCATGGGGCTCATCACGGTGGCTTCTGCGCTGATCTTCTGGCATTTGCCCGCGGAAGTGCGGGCGGCGCAGCCTGCGCAGCCGGAAGTCTCCGGCCAGGGCTGACGCAGATCAGGCGGGGTAGATCGCGCCGAGCACCCGCGCCCCGCGCGCGCCGGTCACGCTCGCGAGGTTGCCGGGTTCGCGCCGGACGGTGCGCCGGGCCAGCCACGCGAAGGCGGCGGCTTCGACCTGCTGGGGCGGCAGGCCGTGTTCCGACGACGCCTGCACCTGCACGCCAGGCAGCAGGGCGCGCAGGCGGGCCATGAGGTGGTCGTTGAGCGCGCCGCCGCCGCAGACGATCAGCAAGGCGCTCTCTTTTTGATAGCTTCGCAGCGCTGCCGCGCAGGTGCTGGCGGTCAGTTCGGCCAGCGTGGCCTGTACGTCGACAGGCGCCCAGGCGCCCGTGCCCAGGTGGCCTGCCAGCCAGTCCGGATGGAATAAATCGCGCCCCGTGCTCTTCGGCGGCGCTTTGGCGAAGTACGGCTCGGCCTGTAGCCGGGCGAGCAGCTCGGGCAGCACGCGCCCGCTGGCCGCCCACTGGCCGCCTTGGTCGAAGGGCTGGCCGAGGTGGCGCTGGCACCAATGGTCCATCAGTGCGTTGGCGGGGCCGCAATCGAAGCCCAGCAGGGGCGCGGTGCCCGCCGGCGTGTTCGTGGCGGGCAGCAGGCTCAGGTTGGAGATGCCGCCGAGGTTGAGCACGGCGACGGGGGCATCGGGCCGGGCGAACAGGGCCTGGTGAAAGGCCGGCACCAGAGGTGCGCCCTGGCCGCCGGCTGCGAGGTCGCGGCTGCGGAAGTCGGCGACCACGTCGATGCCGCTCAGTTCGGCCAGCAGCGAGGGGTTGTTGACCTGCAGCGTGTAGCCCGTGCCGTCGAACTCGAGCGGCCGGTGGCGCACGGTCTGGCCGTGGGCGCCGATGGCGGTGACGTTTGTCGGGGCAGTGTCGGTATCGGCCAGCAGCTGCGCGACCACGTCGGCATACGCCCGCGCCAGGCCGTTGCCGGCCAGGGCCGCGCGGTGCAGTTCGTTGTCGCCGGGGGTATTGAGCGCCAGCAGCTCGGCGCGCAGCGGGGCGGGAAAGTCGGCGCTGGCGTGGCCGATCACCGCGAGGTGGCCGTCGTCGGAAAAATCGGCGATGACGCCGTCGACCCCGTCGAGCGAGGTGCCCGACATCAGGCCGATGAAGCGTTGCTGCGGCGGCTGCGGTGCGGCGGCCATGCCCAGGGACGCGAGGCTCAGTCGGCGCTGGCCTGGATCACCGAGAAGGCGGCGGCCAGCTCGGTGCGGGCGCCCACGGCGATGCGTTCGAAGGCCGGGCGCAGGGCGGCGGTGATCGGGGCGCCGCCTTCTTGCGCGATCGTGGTCGGGTCCTGGTAGGCCCCGCCGACGCGGTATTCGAAGTGCAGGTGCGGGCCCGTGGCCCAGCCGGTCGAGCCGACGGCGCCGATGGTCTGGCCCTGGCTCACGCTCTCGCCGGCCTTCACGTTGATGCGGCTCAGGTGGGCGTAGGCCGTCTGCTGGTTGTTGCGGTGGTTGATGATGACGATGTTGCCATAGCCGCTTTGCGTGCCGGCGAAATCGACCGTGCCGTCACCGACCGTGCGCACCGCGGTGCCCGTGGGCGCCGCGTAGTCGATGCCGTTGTGCTGGCGCCAGCTGTTCAAAATCGGGTGCATGCGCATCGCGAAACCGCTGGACACGCGCGAGAACTCGACCGGCGAGGCCAGGTAGGCCTTGCGCAGGCTGTCGCCGTTCGGACGGTAGTAGCTGCCCTTCTGGCCCGCGCCCGGAGGCTGGAACCAGACGGCCTGGTGGACCTTGCCGTTGTTCTCGAACTCGGCTGAGAGCACGCGGCCGCTGCGCAGCGCCTGGCCGTCGGCTTCGAAGGTCTCGTAGACCACGGCGAAGCGGTCGCCCTTGCGCAGCGAGCGCACGTCGACGTCGCCCGCGAAGATGTCGGCCAGCTGGCTCGCCACGGCGTCGGGAATGCGCGAGTCGTCGGTGGCGGCGAACAGCGAGCTGCGGATGGTGCCGCTGGCCAGGCGCGTGCCCGGCGTCAGCATGTCGCGCTCGGTGCGAGCCACGAAGCCGGTGGGCGTGCGCTCGACGACGAAACGCTTGAAGCCGCCGTCGGCGTCGGGAATCCAGCGGGCGCTGAGTTTTTGCAGCTGGTTTTCCTGCGTGGCTTCGGCCGTCACGGTGCGGCCCACGCGCGCGAACAGCGCCATGCGCGCTTCGGCGTTGCCGCGCACGAAGGCGGTGGCGGCGGGGTCGGAAATGCCCAGGCGCTTCATCAGCGTGTCGGCCGTGTCGCTCGAACGCGAGACGTCGGTGCGGAACAGCGTGAAGCTGAAGTTCTCGAGCGACGCCGACTGGTCGGCGAACGACACCGGCGCGGTGGCTTCGAGCACTTGCTGGATGGGGAGGTCGGACGCGTCGGGACCGAGCGAGGCGACCGCGAGGGTGCCGGCGCTGAGCAGCATCGCAGCGATCGCTGCGGTGATCTGCTTGGGGTACGTCCGGAATGTGTAGGCCACGCGGGAAGCGAGAAGCTCCTCGGCGGCGAGAATGCCGTTGATCAAACTGTGGATTCCAACTCAGGTTCTGCAGGTCCGTGCTGCAAGGCCCAGTGCGTTCAGGGCGGCAGGAGACGGTGCGGAAAAAAAGCGCCGCTTAGAATCCGGCGCTTGAAAAGTCGGGCTGAGTATAGCTTCGGCCACCGGAAAAACCGCCAAAAAAGCCCATGAACGCCGAATCTGTTACATCCACCAGCCTCTCCGATGGTGTAAGACAAGCCCTCGAAATCTCCCTCCGCGGCGCTGACGAACTGCTGCCGCAGGACGAGTGGGTCAAGAAGCTCCAGAAGGCGGAAACCAGCGGCAAACCGCTGCGCATCAAGCTGGGCCTGGACCCGACCGCACCGGATATTCATATCGGACACACGGTGGTGCTCAACAAGATGCGCCAGCTCCAGGACCTGGGGCACCGCGTGATCTTCCTGATCGGCGACTTCACTTCCCTGATCGGCGACCCCTCCGGCCGCAACAGCACCCGCCCGCCGCTCACGGCCGAACAGATCCGCGCCAACGCCGAGACCTACTTCGCCCAGGCCAAGCTGGTGCTGGACGAGTCCAAGACCGAGATTCGCTACAACTCCGAGTGGAGCGACCCGCTGGGCGCGCGCGGCATGATCCAGCTGGCGGCCAAGTACACGGTGGCGCGCATGATGGAGCGCGACGACTTCAACAAGCGCTTCAAGGCCGGCCAGTCGATCTCGGTGCACGAGTTCCTGTACCCGCTGATGCAGGGCTACGACTCGGTGGCGCTGCAGAGCGACCTCGAACTGGGCGGCACGGACCAGAAGTTCAACCTGCTCGTCGGCCGTCACCTCCAGCAGGAATACGGCCAGGAGCCGCAGTGCATACTTACTATGCCGCTGCTCGAAGGGCTCGACGGCGTCGAGAAGATGTCCAAGAGCAAGGGCAACTACATCGGCATCAGCGAGGACGCCAACAGCATGTTCGCCAAGGTGCTGTCGATCTCCGACACGCTGATGTGGCGCTGGTACACGCTGCTGAGCTTCCAGTCGGTGGCGCAGATCGAGGCGCTGAAGGCCGAGATCGCCGGTGGCCGCAACCCGAAGGACGCCAAGGTCGCGCTGGCCAAGGAAATCACCGCGCGCTTCCACAGCGCGGCGGCGGCCGATGCGGCGGAGCAGGACTTCATCAACCGCAGCAAGGGCGGCGTGCCCGACGAGATTCCCGAGGTGGCGCTCGGCGGCGCCCCGCTGGGCATCGGCCAGCTGCTCAAGCAGGCCAACCTGGCGTCTTCGTCGGGCGAGGGCAACCGCCTGATCGACGGCGGCGGCGTGCGCATCGACTCGGTCGTGGTGTCCGACAAGGGCCTGAAACTGCCCGCGGGCAGTTATGTGGTGCAGGTCGGCAAGCGCAAGTTCGCGCGGGTGACCCTGAGCTGATCGCAAGAAAAAAAGGCCCCTCGGGGCCTTTTTCAATGGGGGCAGCGCGGCGGGGTCAGCGGACCTCGATGGTCACGCGCCGGTTGCGGGGCTCGTCCACCTCGTCGGCGGTCGGCACGGCCAGGTCGCGTTCGCCGCGGCCCACGGCCTCGATGCGGGCGGCCGGGAACTGGCGCTCCACGAAGAGCTGAGCCACTTCCTGTGCACGGCGACGCGACAGCTGGTCGTTCTGCTCGCCGGCGCCCTTGGTGTCGGTGTGGCCGGTCACCACGATGTCGCCGCCGCTGCGGGCCAGCGCGGCGGTCAATGCCTCGGTCATGATCTGCTGCGACGCCGCCGTCAGCGTGGTGGTGCCCACTTCGAAGAACACCGTGTAGCGCTGCGGAAGCGGCGGGCGCATGTCGAACAGGGGCTTGTTCTCGGCCTGGACCTTGGCCGCGTCGGCCTGGTCGACCACTGGTGCGCCGCTCGCGCCTACCGCGGCCGTGGCGCGCTGGTAGGGCTTGGAAAGAACTTCTTCACCGTCCTTGGCGCGCACCACCACGGCGGAGGGCGTGCCGTCAGCCTGGGGCAACAGCACCACGCGCGTGCCCGGCGAGGAGCAGGCGGCCAGGAGCAGGGCGACCGTGGTCGCGAGAAGAAGGGAGGAGCGGCGTAACAGTGTCTGCATCTTTTCAGGGTTGGCCGTCGGTCTGCACGATGAAGTCCGTGCCCCGAATGCCGATGGTGGCGGTCTGGGTTTCGACGCGCACGGCGTCGGGGTTGGTCTTGCCGATGAGGCCGGTGATCATGCGCATCGAGCCGCGCAGCAGCGACACCAGCATGCCGCCGTCGCGGGTGGTGCCGTCGAAGTGGAATTCCTTGAGGTCCATGCGCGAGGACGGGCCGACCATCAGCGTGGTGTTGTCGCGCAGCACGACGGCGGCGGAAGAGTCGGGGCCGGTCACGATGCGATCGACCGCGCCCAGCGCGTCGCCGGGGGCCGCGTTGCGCGTGGCGCCGGTGGCGTCGAGCAGCTGGACGCTGCCGCGCACCGATTTCACGAACCCGGCCTGCGGGGGCGTTGCCGGGGCTGCCGCAGCGGGTGCCTGGGCCTGGGCCAGGGTGGCGGCGCCGACGATGGCGAGCCCGAGGGCGGCGGTCAAAAATTTCTTCATCATTTGCCTCTCTGTGACTGATTGCTTCGCAATGAGCGCAAATATTAAGGCGAAGGCATTACATATGGTCACGCGGCTGATAATTCAGCCGATTCCTGCGACGTAATGCCCGCCCGCACAGGCCCTTTTTACCTGATCTTGTTCTTTCTGCATGACGTTGACCCCTAAAACGCTGCTTCGCGTCTCTGTCGCGGTGGCCCTGATCACCATCCTCCTGAAGGGATGGGCCGGCTACCTGACGAACTCGATGGGCCTGATTTCGGACGCCATGGAGTCGTGCGTCAACCTCGCCAGCGCCATGTTCGCGCTGGCCATGGTGACCATCGCCGAGCGCCCGGCCGACGAGGACCATCCCTATGGCCACCACAAGGCCGAGTACTTCTCGTCCGGCTTCGAGGGCCTGCTGATCGTGGCCGCCGCCGTCGCCATCCTGTGGGTGTCGGTGCTGCGGCTGCTGTCGCCGCAGCCGCTGGAGCAGCTGGGCTGGGGCCTGGCGCTGTCGGTGATCAGCTCGGGCTTCAACGCGGCGCTGGCGTTCGTGCTGTTCCGGGCGGCGCGCGCGCACCGCTCCATCGCGCTGGAGGCCGACGGGCGCCACCTGATGACCGACGTCTGGACCTCGGTCGGCGTGCTGGTCGGCATCGTGGCCGTGCATTTCAGCGGCTGGCTCTGGCTCGACCCGCTGATCGCCATCGGCGTGGCGCTCAACATCGTGCGCGAGGGCTTCAAGCTCGTGTGGCGCTCGTCGCAGGGCCTGATGGACGAGGCGCTCGATGCCGAGACGCTCGCCACCGTGCGCGCCACGCTCGACGCCTTCGCCGCCAACCATGCCGAGGGCGACCGGCTGCGCTTCGACGACATGGTGACGCGCGGTGCCGGCCAGCGCCGCTTTGCCGACCTGCACATGCACGTGCCCGGCGACTGGACCCTGCAGCGCGCCGCCAACCTGCGCGACGAACTGGAGCAGTCGCTCATGGACGCCGTGCCCGGCCTGCGTGTGACCATTCAACTGCTGCCGCTCACCATGGAAGCGCGCGCCACCCGACTCGAGGACCACCATTCATGAAAGCCGTGCTCCAGCGCGTCGCCCACGCCCGCGTCGACATCGCGGGCCAGACCGTCGGCGCCATCGAGGCCGGCCTGCTGGTGCTGCTGTGCGCCGAACGCGGCGACGCCGACAACGTGGCCGACCGCCTGCTCGCCAAGATCCTCAAGCTGCGCATCTTCTCGGACGAGGCCGGCAAGATGAACCGCAGCGTGCAGGACATCGGCGGCGGCCTGCTGGTCGTGAGCCAGTTCACGCTGGCCGCCGACGTGAGCGGCGGCAACCGCCCCAGCTTCACGCTCGCGGCGCCGCCCGACGAGGGCCGCCGGCTCTACGAGTACTTCGTGGCGCAGGCGCGCGGCGCGCACCCGGTGGTGGCGACGGGCGAATTCGGTGCCGACATGCAGGTGCACCTGCTGAACGACGGGCCCGTCACGATCCCGTTGCAGATGACGGCGTAGGCCGGATCACCGCTTCCCACGCCACCTTCGGCTCGTCGTAGCGCAGCACGCGCACCTCCTCGAGGTGCTGCAGCTGCCAGCCGTCGGCAAACAGCCGCTCGACCGCGGCGCGGTCGAAGAAGCGCTTGGGGACGCCGTCCACCGTGTAGAAAAAATCCTCGTCCCGCCCGCTGGCCGACGGGCCGCGCGCGCCGTGGTGCAGATCGTTGACTGAGTTGAGGCGGCACAGCAGCACGCCGCCGGGCCGCAGCACGCGGTGGATGCGCCGCACCAGCGCCAGCGTCTCGTCCCACGCGAAGTAGTGCAGCGACAGGCTCGCGAGCACGGCGCCGACCGTGGCGCCCTCCGCCAGCGGCCACGCGTCGCGGAAGTCACCGCAGTGGAACTCGGCGCCTGCGGGCACGCGTTGCCGCGCCTGCGCCAGCGCGTCGGACGACAGCTCGACCGCCACCACCCGCAAGCCGGCCTCGACCAGCGTGGCGGTGTCGCGACCGGCCGCGCAGCCCAGTTCGAGCACCGGCTCGTCGCCGGCACATTCGCGCAGCAGCGGCAGCCAGCGCGGCAACCAGGGATCGGTGTCCGACACTGACGCGGCCTCCGCTCAGCGCCCATACGGGCTGCGGATGCCCAGGCCCGCGAGGATCTCGATTTCGTACGCTTCCATCTCGTCCGCGTCGGCCTCGCTGGTCTCGTGGTCCCAGCCCTGCGCGTGCAGCGTGCCGTGCACCAGCAGGTGCGCGTAGTGCGCAGCGAGCGTCTTGCGGTTTTCCTTGGCCTCGCGCGCCACCACGGGCGCGCACAGCACCAGGTCGGCCATCACGACCGGGCCCTGCGCATAGTCGAAGGTGAGCACGTTGGTGGCGTAGTCCTTGCCGCGGAACTCGCGGTTCAGGCGCTGGCCCTCCTCGGCATCGACGATGCGCACGGTGATCTCGCCGTCGATGTCCAGCGCATGGCGAATCCAGCGGGTCACGCTGTGGCGCGGCAGCGCGGCGCGGTGGCGCTCCACGCCCTTGAAGCGCCCGAACTGCAGCGACAGCGACAGGGCTGGAAGCAAGGAGGCCGCCATGTCAGTGGCCTCCCGAGCGCTTGCGCTGCCCGTCGTAGGCATCGACGATCTTCGCCACCAGCGGGTGGCGCACCACGTCGGCGCTCGTGAAGTGCGTGGTCGCGATGCCGGCCACGCGCTTGAGCACGCGCTCGGCGTCGATCAGTCCGCTGAGCTGCTGCTTGGGCAGGTCGATCTGGCTCACGTCGCCCGTCACCACCGCCTTGGCACCGAAGCCGATGCGCGTGAGGAACATCTTCATCTGCTCCACCGAGGTGTTCTGCGCTTCGTCGAGGATCACGAAGGCGTTGTTCAGCGTGCGTCCGCGCATGAAGGCCAGCGGCGCAATCTCGAGCACGTTGCGTTCGAAGGCCTTCTGCACCTTCTCGTAGCCCATGAGGTCGTACAGCGCGTCGTACAGCGGGCGCAGGTAGGGGTCGACCTTCTGCGTCAGGTCGCCCGGCAGGAAGCCCAGCCGCTCGCCGGCTTCCACGGCCGGGCGCGTGAGCACGATGCGCTGCACCGCCGCGCGTTCCAGCGCATCGACCGCGCAGGCCACCGCCAGGTAGGTCTTGCCGGTGCCGGCCGGGCCGATGCCGAAGGTGATGTCGTGCTTGGCGATGTTGTCCAGGTACAGCGCCTGCGTGGGCGTGCGCGCGCGCAGGTCGGCGCGGCGGGTGACGAGCATGGCCGCGTCTTCGTCACTCATCGAGCCGTCGCCGGCCAGCGTGAGCTGCACCACGGCCGGGTCGATGGCGCGCTGGGCGATCTCGTACAGCGCCTGCAGCACCTCCATGGCGCGCTGCGCCGGGGCCTTGGGGCCGTCGACCTTGAACTGCTCGTGGCGGTGCGCGATCTTCACGCCCAGGGCGTCCTCGATGCGGCGCAGGTGCGCATCCAGCGGGCCGCACAGGTGGCCGAGGCGCGAATTGTTCAGGGGGGTAAAGGTGTGTCGCAGAATCACGCGGTATCCATTTCCATCTAATTGGCAGCCCATGCAAGACCAGCCACGCTCGAAAAAACGCAATCCAAGGCGGGTAACACCGCGGAACCGGCTTTGCCGGGCCGCCGGTGTTGCCCCCTTGAGGGGGGAAGCGGCTACACGAAGTGAGCAAGCAACGGGGGGGAGCCAATGATAGGCAAACTGACCGGCACGCTCGCAGAGCGCAACCCCCCGCAGGTGGTGGTGGACTGCAACGGCGTCGGCTACGAGGTCGACGTGCCGATGAGCACGTTCTACAACCTGCCCAACGTCGGCGCGAAGGTGTCGCTGCTCACGCACTTCGTCGTGCGCGAGGACGCGCAGATTCTCTACGGCTTCGGCACCGCCGAGGAGCGGGCGGCCTTCCGCCAGCTCATCAAGATCACCGGCGTGGGCCCGCGCACCGCGCTGGGCCTGCTCTCGGGCATGAGCGTGGGCGAGCTGGCGCAGGCCATCACCACGCAGGAGCTGGGCCGGCTCGTGAAGATCCCGGGCATCGGCAAGAAGACCGCCGAGCGGCTGCTGCTGGAACTCAAGGGCAAGCTGGGCGCCGACATCGGCCTGCCGGCGCATGCCGCGTCCGACGCGCAGGCCGACATCCTGCAGGCGCTGGTGGCGCTGGGCTACAGCGACAAGGAAGCCGCGCTCGCGCTGAAGGCGCTGCCGAAGGACGCGAGCGTGAGCGACGGCATCAAGATGGCGCTGAAAGCCCTGGCGAAGTGAGTTGGCGCGAGGCGTGGTCGCGCGCGCAGGCGCTGCGCCACGATTCGACCGAGACCGACGCGGTGCTGATGCACACGGCCATGGCCTTGTCGGTGCCGATCATCTGGCTCTACGGCTTTGCGGGCGTGGCCTACGGCCAGCTGCCGATGCTGACGCCGGCCGGCTTCGTCGACATGCCGGGCGTCTGTGCATGGCTCACGGCGGTCATGGCCTTCGCGGTCGGCGCCCTGTTCATCGACTGGCTGGTGCGCGGTGACCTGGCACCGCCGCCGGTGCCGACGTCGATCGTCGTGCGGCACTGGCAGTCGGGCTGGCCCCGGTCGCCGGCGTTGCCGCCCGAGCCGTTGCCCGGCTTCCTGCAGGGCAGCGCGTCCCCGTTTCGCAGCGTGTGCCTGCTTGTCGCGGCCGTGGCCTGCGTGTCGGCGCTGGTGTTCAGCGGCCTCGACACGCTGGGCTGGTCGGTCGTCGCGCGGCCGGGTGGGTTGGCGCCGCGCGCCGAGTGGCCGCTGTACCCGCTGCCGTGGATCTGGCCCTGGCTGCTGCCGCTCGCGCGCCAGCCCTTCGCGCTCGGCACCGTCGCGGTCGGCGCGGTGCTGCTCGTCGCGGCGATCTTCATGCGCTGGCGCCGGATGCGCGGCGCGTGGTTTCCGTTCTTCACGGCGCTGCCGATCCTCGTGACGCCGCATTTCCTGGGCGCCGCGGGCTTCGACTACGCCGCTGCGCGCGGGCTCGGCGGATTGAACGAACCCGCACTGGCGAGTGCGCTCGCGCAGCATCCGGGGCGCTACAACGTCTACACTTTCCTGA
Source organism: Variovorax boronicumulans (assembly GCF_009811375.1). Classification (NCBI taxonomy): domain Bacteria; kingdom Pseudomonadati; phylum Pseudomonadota; class Betaproteobacteria; order Burkholderiales; family Comamonadaceae; genus Variovorax; species Variovorax boronicumulans. The sequence continues at coordinate 255,372 of NZ_BKDH01000005.1, read as the reverse complement.
GCCTGTGGGGCGGCATCGGTGCCGGCACGGTCGGCCTGGTGCTCGGCTTCTGGTTCGGCCGCTCACGGGTCATGGACGAGGACTGAGCGCTGGCCCGGCGCCCTGCAAGGAGACACCCTCTGTGAGCGCTTCTTTCTTCGATTCGCCCGCGCACCTGAGCGGCGGCCCGCTGACGCCGCGGATGCGCGCCGAGATGCCGTTCGAGCTCGTCGGCCCGCGCCTGCAGGCTGTGTGCGGCAACTTCACCCCCGTGCCCATGCCGTGCCAGCAGACCGTCTCGGGCGGCATCGAGGTGCGGCGCGCCGGCGGTGTCGACGTGGCGCTCATCGGCCAGAACCTGCAGCGCGTGCACCGCGACGCGCAGGCCATCCGGCGCGACGACCGCGAGCATTTCTTCCTCGTGTTCCAGGACCACGGCGGCGCGCTCATGTGCCAGGGCGCGCAGCAGATCGCGGTGCAGGCCGGCGACATCGTGCTGATCGATTCGGCGCGGCCCTCGGAGTTCGTCTACGACGGCGCCAGCTCGCAGCAGGTGTCGGTGCACCTGCCGCGCGCCGACATGCTCGCGCGCTTCGGCCCCACGCTGCAGGGCGGCGTGTGCGTGCGGCGCGGCGACGCGCTGGGCTTCGCGATGCGCGCCATCCTCGCGCGCCTGCTCGACAGCGGGCAGTCCGACGACGCGCACCTGGTCGAGGCCTTTCTCGGCGTGTTCGGCTCGGTGCTGGTCGAGCGCGCGCGGCAGGCGCCGGCGCTGCTGTCGCGCAACGCCGGCGAGGGCGTGCTGCGCCGCGCGATGGACCACGTGGCGCTGCAGTTCCACGACCCGGCCTTCCACGCGGGCGAACTGGCGCGGCACCTGGGGGTGTCGCCGCGGCTGCTGCAACGCGCCTTCGAGGCCTTGGGCGTTTCGCCGAGCCGCCACATCCTCGACACCCGGCTGGCGGCGGCGCGCGCCGCGCTCGATGCGGCGGCCCGGCAGGGCGGCCCCGCGCCGGCCATCGCGGTGGTCGCCTACGACTGCGGCTTCAACGACCTGTCGTTCTTCTACCGCGAGTTCCGCAAGCGCTACGGCGTGCCGCCGGGGCGCCTGGCACTTGGACCCCTGACGCACTGACTGACGCCTGAGTCCATTCGCTGACGCCTGGCTCCAAGACGCCGGCCCCTGCTTTTCCTACAGTGACCCGGCGCGCCCGCCCTGCGGCGGCGCGCGCCAGCGTCAACCCAACCAGGACAAAGCAATGCAAGAGACAAGAATGACGATCGGCGGTCGCGCGGTGCCAGGCACGGCTTCCTTCGAAGTGCGCAACCCCGCCAACGGGCAGGTGATCGGCACCGCGCCGAACGGTTCGCGCGACGACCTCGCCGCCGCCGTGGCCGCCGCGCAGAAAGCCTTCACGAGCTGGTCGCGCAAGTCCGACGACGAACTGGCCGCCGCCTGCCGCGCCGTGACCGAGAAGATCGGCGCGCACGCCGAAGAGCTGGCGCGCCTGCTCACGCTGGAGCAGGGCAAGCCGCTCAATGGCCTGGGTTCGCGCTGGGAGCTGGGCGGCGCCGCGGCCTGGGCCGGCGCCACCGCGGCGCTGTCGCTGCCGCCGCGCGTGCTGCAGGACAACGCGCAGGGCCACGTCGAGATCTTCCGCAAGCCCGTGGGCGTGGTCGGCTCGATCACGCCGTGGAACTTCCCCGTGCTGATCGCCGTGTGGCACGTGCTGCCGGCGCTGCGCACGGGCAACACGGTCGTCATCAAGCCTTCGCCCTACACGCCGCTGGCCACGCTGCGCTTTGTGGAGCTGCTCAATGAGGTGCTGCCCGAAGGCGTGGTCAACAGCGTGAGCTGCGATGACCGCACGTCGAACCTCGGTGCCGACATGGCGAGCGACCCGGTCATCCGCAAGATCGTGTTCACCGGCTCCTGCGCCACCGGCAAGAAGGTGATGCAGTCGGCCGCCAGCACCATGAAGCGGCTCACGCTCGAGCTCGGCGGCAACGACGCCGGCATCGTGCTGCCCGACGCCGACCCCAAGGCCATCGCCGAAGGCCTGTTCTGGGGCGCGTTCCTCAACAACGGCCAGACCTGCGCGGCCATGAAGCGGCTGTACGTGCACGCCAGCATCCACGACGAGGTGTGCGAGCACCTCGCGGCCTTTGCCAAGCAGGTGCCGATGGGCGACGGCATGGACGAGAAGAACGTGCTCGGCCCGGTGCAGAACCGCATGCAGTTCGACAAGGTCGCGCGGCTCGTGGCCGACGCGAAAAAGAAGGGCCAGGTGCTCACGGGCGGCGAACCGGGCGAGGGCCTGTTCTTCCCCGCGACGATCGTTGCGGGCCTGAAGAACGGCGATGCGCTGGTCGATGAAGAGCAGTTCGGACCCGCGCTGCCCATCATCCGCTACACCGACGTCGAAGAGGCCATCCGCGCCGCCAACGACAGCGAGAACGGCCTCGGCGGTTCCGTGTGGTCCAAGGACATCGAGCACGCCAAGCGCATCGCCTCGCGCCTAGAGTGCGGCTCGGTGTGGATCAACAAGCACGGCGCCATCCAGCCCAACGCGCCCTTCGGCGGCGTGAAGGGCTCGGGGCTCGGCGTGGAGTTCGCGGAAGAAGGGCTGAAGGAGTACACCGACGCGCAGGTGATCTTCTCCTGACGCGTTGCAGAGCGTGGCGCGCGCCACGCTCTGTTCAGGTGCGCAGCGCGGCGGTCAGTGCGCCGAGCAGCGCATCGGTCTCGACCAGGCTCGGTGGATGGATCGGCGCCGGCCACGTGCTGTGGATCGCGACCACGAGCCGTTCCTTCGGATGGATGTAGACCTGCTGGCCGAAGATGCCGAGCGCAGCGAACAGGCCGCCGTCGAGCTCGGGCAGTGCCTTCGCGCCGGTCGGGAAGGTCCACCACTGGTAGCCGTACCCCATCGGTTCGAAGCCCGCGAGCGTGCCGGGCGCGAGGTGGCTGGTTGCATCGACGCGCGTGGCGTCGGCCACCCAGCCGTCGGGCAGCACCTTGTGGCCGCCGGCCACGCCGCCGCCGAGCACGAACAGGCCGAAGCGCCCGAAGTCGCGCAGCGTGGCGTTCACGCCGCTGCCGGTGAACTCCTGGCCATCGACCGCATCGAGCTGCCAGTAGGCATCGGCCTCCATGCCGAAGGGCGCCCAGATCTTTTGCGAGAGGTAGTCGCTGATCGGCCGGCGGATCGCGCTGGCCAGGATCTCGCCGACCAGGCAGGTCTCGCCGGTGCTGTAGTTGAAGTGCGTGCCCGCCGGCGCCACGCGCGGGCGCTGTGCCATGAACGCCAGCACCGCGCCCTTTTCGCGCGTGAGCTGCACGCGCATCAGCTGGCGCCTGTCGGAGTCGGCATCGAGGTAGTCCTCGTTCCAGGCCACGCCCGAGCTCATCTGCAGCACCTGCTTCACCGTCACGTCGTCGTAGGCCGAGCCACTCAATGCGGGCAGGTAGCGCACGACCGGGTCGTCGAGGCTGGCGATGTGGCCATCTTTCACGGCCGCGCCGACCAGCGTGGAGGTCAGCGATTTCGCGACCGAGAACGACAGCCACTTCGTCGCCGCGTCGTTGCCCATGGCGTAGCGCTCGAGCACGACGTGCCCGTCTTTGATCACCAGCAGGCCGGCCGTGTGGTTGCGCGCCATGAACGCGTCGATGCCGAAGCGCTGCGCATCGACCGGTGTGCCCTGGGGCAGCGGATGCACCTGCGTGCCGCGCCGGATCGCGCGCGTCGCATAGAGCCGGTCCATCTGGCGGTAGGTCGGCGCCTGCAGCGCGGGCGCCAGCGTCATCAGGTCTTCGTAGCGGCCGATGGCCTCGTCGGACGTGCTCATTTCGCAGCGGGCCGGTTCAGCCCCAGCGTCGGCGTCTCGTCGAAGAAGTTCCAGGGCTTGAGCAGCGCATGCACCCACTCGGTGGGCATGATCGGCCACTCCTCGGCGCGCGCGACGTGCGTGGTGCCGGTGGTGAGCCACACCACGTTGTCGGTGTTCACGATCTCCTGGTTGTCGGCCGTGAACTGGCCCAGGCCCGTGTCCTTGTTGGAGCGGTTCGGGTACTTGCCTTCGGGGAACAGCTCTTCGGGGTCGTAGCGCGTCACCCAGAGCTGGCGGTCCATGAAGCTCAGGCGGTGGTTGATCCACTCGTCCTTCGCGAAGTTCGCGCCCTTGGCAATGGGGTGCGTGCCGCCCGCGTACGGCACGAGCTGGTAGGACACCGGGTTGCCGACCTTGTTGTTCTTCGCCGGGTTGCTCAGCAGGCGGATGGTCGAGGGGTCGAACTTCTGCGCCGCCTGCTGCTCGGTGCGCACCGTGCGCTGCACCGTCTGCATGGTGCTGGTGCGCGGGCCGCCGCGCGTGTTGGGCAGCACCACCGGGTCGACTTCGGTGAGCGTGTTCTGCTCGCCGTCCACATCGAGGTCGAGGCGGAAGTTGTAGATGTGCTGGTGCGTGGTGCCGACGATGTGGTGGTCCAGCAGCGTGCCGTAGCGCGTGTCCTCGGCGGCCGTGGGGTCCTGCATGGTGCGCGACTTCACGCCCTTCACGGCCTCGATGCCGGTGGCGCCGGCGTGGATGCCGATGGTGCCGTTCTCGGCGAACACCCAGTCGAACAGGTAGTCGTAGTTGCCCACCGTGCTGATCCAGCGCACCACCAGCTCGCGCCGCTCGGTGCTGATGTTGGGCTTGCCCATTTCCTGGTGCTTGAACTCGGGGTCGGCATAGCGCTCGAAGACGGCGATGGCGCGCGGCACCTTGGTGGGTGCGCCGGTGTAGTCGGCCAGCGTGGCGTCCAGCAGCACGGCGTTCTGCGGCGCGTCCTTGTTGGGCTCGATGGGCGAGGTGAGCGTGCCCATGCCGTACTCGCCCGAGTCGAGGTATGCCTTGAAGTACCAGCCGGTGTCGGGGTCGCCGTAGGGCACGATCATGCCGCCCAGCGAGCCTTCGTACATCACCTTGCGCTTCGTGCCCTTGTCGTTGTAGGTGACGGTGGACAGCACCAGGCCCACGCGCGAGTCGAGCCGCACGTGGAAGTCCCAGTTGCGCCAGTGCATCGTGTGGCCGGTGATCGTGTAGTTCTTGCCCTCGGGCTCGGTGATCTCCAGCGGCTTGGGCGCGGGCGTGGCCGCGCGGTCGCGCCCGTCGTAGGGCGTGGGCTTGAGCGGCACGGGCACCAGGCCGCCGTCCTCGATCTTGATGACCTTCTTCTGCTCCAGGTCGACCACCGCCACCAGGCCCTCGATGGGGTGGGCCCAGTAGTTGCCGTCGCCCACGTCCAGGTAGCTCACCACCTTCAGCAGGCGGTCTTCCTGGCGCAGCGAATCCTTGCCGTCGAAGTAGCCCACGGTGAGCGGCGTGGCGACCACCTTCTTCACGTCGGCGATGCCGCGCGTGGCGAGGGCCTTGGCGTAGTCGGGGCTGGCCTCGATGGCGCTCTGCACGCTGGCGAAGTCGTCCAGCAGCACCATGCCGTGCGCGCCCTCGATGGGCTTCCACGCGGTGAGCGTGCGCGCCGCGAGGTCGACCGTGCCCTCGATGACCTTCTTGCCGTCCAGCGCCACGAAGGCCGCCTGGCGCGGCGCGCGCACGGGCTGGCCGGTGAGCGCGAAGTTCCAGACCTCGTCCTTGGGCGGGCGTTTCACGCTGATCTCGGTGAAGCGCAGGCCGGCCTTGTGGCGCCCCGAGGCCTTCAGCACCTCGAGCGTGGCCTGGATCTCGGCCTCGGTGAGCGGGTTCAGCGGGTTGGGCACGCGCTCGACCACGAAGGTCTTGTCCAGGCTGGACTGGAACACCTGGTTCACGAAGTCGTGCGGCACGTAGGCCGCGCCCTTGCGCATGACCACGGGCACGTCGAGTTGCATCGGCTGGCCGTTGACCAGCGCCGTCTTCGAGCCGGGCTTCAGGCGCACCAGCGTGCCATTGCGCGCCACGGTGAACACGTTGGCAAAGCTGTCCCAGCGCAGCGTGCCGCCGAAGTCTTCCACCGTTTTCTTCAGCGGCACCATGTGGGCCGCGCCGCCGTGGGCCCGGGCCGGCTCAATGCTCAGGGTGCCGAGGGCGAGCGCCAGGGCAGAGGCCAGGGCGGTGCCCAGGAGACGCCGTGCGGCGCCGCGGCCGGGCGTTCGGTGGTAGCTGCTGCGCATGGCTGCATCCTTCTTCGCGTGTTGTGGTGGACAACCGCGAAGGTAAGAGCGCCGCCGGCGCGGGCGTTATCAAGATTTGGCAAACCACCGCGCGCGCGTGGCGGACGGCAGCTCGCCGAACAGGCGCGCGTAGTCGATGGCAAAGCGCGACAGGTGCCAGAAGCCCCAGCGCGCGGCGATGTCGCCGATGGTGTCGTCGCGGCAGGCCTGCATCTCGCAGCGCACGCGGTTCAGGCGCATCACGCGCAGGTAGGTGACGGGGCTCAGGTGCAGCACGTCCTCGAAGGCGTACTGCAGCGAGCGGCGCGACACGCCCGTGGCCGCGCACAGGTCGGGCACGCTGATGGGCTCGTCGGCGTGCGCCTGCATGTACTCGCGCGCCTTGGCCACGATGTGGCGGCGCGCCGCCGAACTGGCGGGCAGCCGGGCCTCGAAGGCCTTCGAGCCCATGCACTGCAGCACCGCGTCGGCCAGCGACAGCGACAGCATGTGGCGCGCGGCCGGCTGCTCCAGCTGCGCGAGGTTGTCGCGCGCCAGCGACAGGGCGGCGCCCAGCAGGCGGGTGAAGGCGGTTTCGTCGAAACCGGGGTGCTGCACCGGCGCGGGCGCCGGCATGCGCAGCGCGAAGTCGGGGCCGAACAGGGTGGTGGCCAGCTTCGCCAGCGGTTCGGTGTCGACGCACACGGCCATCAGGTCCATGCCGGCGCCGGCCAGCAGCTCGAACTCGCGCTGCGGCGACAGCGCGATGAGCCGCCGCCCGTCGAGATCGTGGCCGCAGTACCAGCTGCCCGGGGCCGTCACGTCGATCACGGCCAGGCACAGGGCGCCCGGGCGGCCGTGGCCGTGCTGCAGCACCGTCTGGTTGGCGTGTTCGTGGAACACCTGCACGAAATCCAGGTGCAGGTCTTCGGACAGCCCCTCGAAGCGGCCGTTCGACAGCTGCTCGTAGTGCTGCTTCCAGGTGCCCACGCCCGAGGCTTGGGCCTGGGCTTCGGCGGTGAGTTGTCGGCTGAAATGAAGAAGCTCGGTCATGGTGCGCGCTGGCGCAGTTGCCATCGCCCCACCGATGAGCAGAAACCGTGCCTGTCACGGCGCAGTGTGTGGGAAGCGCCGCCGGCCGACCATGTTGCTTACCCTTGGTCGGGGTCGCTCAGGCGTTCATTCGAGCGTCAGGCCGATGTCCTTCACCAGCGCGCCCCAGTTCCGCAGGTCGCTGCGGATGGTGGCGGTGAACTGCTCGGGCGTGTTCTGCGGCAGGTCGTTGAAGTTCAGCTCGTACATGCGGCGCACCACCGCGGGGTCGCGCAGCACCTGGTTCACGGCCTCGTTGAGCTTCTTCACGACGGCGGGCGGCGTCTTGGCCGGCGCCAGCAGGCCGTACCAGGCGTAGGTGGTGAAGGGGTAGCCGCTCTCGGTCATGGTCGGCACGTCGGGCAGCATCGGGATGCGCGAGGGGCCGCTGTTGGCCAGCGCGCGGATGCGCCCGGCGCGCACGATCTCCACGGTCGAGGAGATGTCGGCGAAGGCCGCATCGACCTGGCCGCCCACGAGGTCCTGCACGCAGGGGCCGCTGCCCTTGTAGGGCACGTGCGTCATCACGAGGCCGGCCTGCTTCTTCAGGCTTTCCATCGCCAGGTGGCCGCCCGAGCCGTTGCCCCACGAGCAGTAGCTGAGCTTGTCGGGGCGCGCCTTGGCGTAGGCGACGAACTCCTGGATCGTCTTCACCGGCAGGTCCTTGCGCACCAGCAGCAGGTTGCCGCCGCGCCCGACCTGCGCGATCGGCATGAAGTCCTTCAGCGGGTCGTAGGGCAGCTTCTTGTAGAGGCTGGGGTTCACCACCATCGTCGCGGCGTAGGTGAACAGCAGCCGGTAGCCGTCGGGCGTGGAACGCGCCACCACCTCGCTGCCGAGGATGCCGTTGGCGCCCGGGCGGTTGTCGACCACGAAGGGCTGTTTCAGGATCTTGCCGAGGCCGTCGCCGATGATCCGCGCGATGGTGTCGGTGCCGCCTGCGGCCGCGGTGGGCACCACCAGCGTCACGGGCTTGTCGGGGTAGCTGTCGGCCTGTTGTGCGTGGCTGGCCGTTGCCAGTGCGGCCAGGGAACAGGCGGCGAGCATGCGCAGGCCGAAGCGGAATGGTGTTGTCGTTGTCATGGTCCGTGTCTCCGATGGAAAGGCCTCAGCGGATGCCGAAGCGCGCCTGCGTGCCTTGTTCGATCATGTCCGCGCCCACGCGATACAGGTTGCGCGAGACGTAACTGGGCACTTCGCGTGCCCGCTCACGCAGCCATTCGGCCTTGAGCGAGCGCGCCTCGGCGATCTCCAGCGCATCGCCCTCGGCGGTGGCCAGCAGGTCGATCACGTGCAGCGCGAGCTGCCACTGCTTGCCCGCCGCCAGCGCACGTGCCTGGTCGATCACGCCGCGCTTGTCGGTGATGGCGTCGGCCACCGCGCGGCCGATGGCCTCGGGCGCGGCCGGGTGCAGCGAGGTCGGGTTGCGGTCCCACCAGCCGTTCTCCGAGCGGTAGATGTCGCGCACGATGTAGCCCGGGTCGCCGTAGGTGGGTTTCATCCACTCGACCGCGAACAGCTCGTCGGGAAAGCGGATGCGCGCCAGGATGTCGCGCTCGTTGAGCCCCTCGTTCATGAGCCGCACCACCTCGGCGCGCACCCAGCGCAGCGCACGGGCCGTGTGCAGGAGCACGTGCTGCACCTGGTCTTCGCCCTCGAGCGTGGCGCCGAATTCGCGCACCGCCTTGCGCGGCTTCAACGCCGCCAGCGCCTCCAGTGTGTCGGCCCAGCGCACCGTGTCGCGCATCGTGCGAAAGGGCGTGCCGATGTTGGGAATGGAGTCGATCAGCGCCGCGCCGCCGTACAGCACGCGCTGCGCCGGGCTCCACAGCGCGATCGCGTCGTCGGTTTCCGAGGGCGCCCAGCGCAGCTCGATGCGGCGCTCGCCGCTGCCGATCTGCAGCACGTCGTCGAAGGTCTCGGTGGGCGGGTGCGTCACCAGCCGGTGGTCGAAGAAGCCGGCGGGGCGGTTGAACTGGATCTCGGCCATGCGGTGCTGCAGGGCCAGCGTCTCGCGGTAGCGCGCCAGGCGGCGCGGCACGTTGCGGTGCGCAATGATGCGCGGCGGCGCATCGCCGCGCGCGGCGGCATGGGCCAGCCACATCGGCACGCCGGCGTTGTAGCCGATGTGGCCGTGGCTGAAGCACAGCGCATGCACCGGCGCGTCGCTGAGCTGGCGCAGCGCGTCGATCATGCCCTGCGTCACCGAGCCGCCCGGGCCGGCGTCGATCACGACCAGGCCCACGTTGGTCTCGGCCACGAACGATTGGCCCTGCCCGCGCAGGATGTGCAGGCCCGGCGCGACGGTCTCGGTGCCGGTGCCGACGATGAGGAAGGGCTTTTCTTCTTCCGTGGCTTTGGGTTTTTCAGCGGTGGCGCTCATGCGGAATCCTTGGTGACGGTGAGGGGCGGCAGCGGGTAGCGGCCGTCGAGCAGTTCGGCGCGCGGCACGTAGGCGCGCAGGCACAGGTAGAAGCTGCCCTCGGGCGCCGGCAGCCAGTTGGCGAATGCGGCCTCGCTGTCGGGGCGCGCGTGCTGGATGTGCAGCGTGAGCCCGCCGTCCGCATCGCGCTGCAGCCCCGGCGTGCGGTCGCCGATGGCGTAGCGGTCGATGGGGTTGTCGACCAGCATGTAGTCGCGCGTGTCGTACATCGTGAGCGACCAGAAGGCGTCGACCGGCGGCAGTGCGTCGGGCGCGAAGCGCAGCGTGTAGCGGCGCTGGCCGGTGAGCGGTTCGCCTGCGGCGTCGTGCCAGGCCATCGGGTAGGTGGCCTCGCGGCTTTCGAGCATGCCGATGTACTTGAGCGCGATCAGCGCGCGCGCCAGGTGGTCGTCACCAAAGCTTCCTTCCACCAGCGGCATCTGCACCCAGCCCGAGGCCGTGGTGCGGCCCGACTGCGCCTCGCGCAGCCGTGGCAGCACGGTGTCGAGTGCTGCCTGCAGCGCGGCGCGCTGACTGTCGTCGAGCGCGCCCGCATCGGGCCCGATGCCGAGCGATGCATAGCGCGCGAGCCGCGCGGCATCACCAGCCGGCGGTGCGTTGTCGCGCAGCGCCGCATTCACCTGCGCGGCGAAGTGCGCGGCCGTGAGCGGCGCCTTCGGGTCGCAGGCCGGGTCGAAGGCGCGCGGTGCCGAGCGGCGGCCGGCCTCCCAGTCGGCCAGCGTGCGCACGAGAAAACCGTCCTGCAGCGCGTTGACGGCGGGCACGTCCTGCGGGCCGTCGACCAGCAGGCGCCCGATGATCCACAGCCAGCGCGTGGGCGCCTCGATGCGCGCGCCCGGCGCGTCGAAGGCCGCGGGCAGCGTGCCGCGCCATCCCGGCGGCGTGACCACGAAGGCGCGCGCCGCCGTGCCCGTGAGGCGCTGGCCCAGGTGGGCGAAGGGGTTGGTGAAGAAGTCGAGCAGGCCCAGCACGTAGTAGCGCCCGGCCGTGTCGGGCACGTCGATCACGAGCGGGCCCTCGCCCAGGTCGAGCCAGGCGTTGGTGTAGAGCGTGTCGTTGTTCGGCGTGACGACGCGGCTCTTGCCCGCGCCCAGCAGCTGGCGCGCGTGCGTGAACACGTTGCACCAGCGCAGCGGCTTGGGCGCCTCGCCGGCGGCGTCGGTGCGCTGCGGCGAGGTGGCCGCGCGCATGCGGCACATCTCGTACAGCGGGTAGGCGTAGACCACGGCCTCTTCGGCCAGGGCGTGAAGGGAGTCGGTGTGCGGCTGCATCGTGCTCAGCCCTGTTGTGCCTGCAGCGCCGGGATGCGCCAGCCCTGCACGCCTTCGCGCGGGTAGTACATGCGCAGGATCAGGTAGAAGCGCCCGGCCGGCGCGGGCAGCCAGTTGGCGGCATCGGCGGGGCGTGCGTGGCTCACCACCAGCTCCAGGCTGCCGTCGGCGTTGCGCTTCAGCCCGGGCGTGCGGTCGCCGATGGCGTGGCGGCGGATGTCGTTGGGGTAGAGAAAGCGGTCGCTGTCGTACAGCGTGACCGACCAGAAGGCGTCGGCGGGCGGCAGATCGCCGGCCTCGAAGCGCATCGTGTAGCGGCGCTGGCCGTCCAGCGGCTCCTGGGTCGCGTCGTGGTGCGCGGCGGCGTACACCGCCTCGCTGGTGGCCAGCGCGCCCAGGCCCAGGTAGGCGGTGCGCGCGCGGCCGAGGAACTCGTTGCCGTAGCGGCCGGTGGCCGGCGTCATCGACCAGGGCTTGGGCCGGCGGTTGCGGCCCACCGCCCCCACCAGCTGCACGCCCTCGGCGAAGCCTTCGATCAGGCCTTCGCGCAGCGGTGCCTCCAGCGCGTCCCACGAGAACGCGGCGTTGGCCAGCAGCCCGCCCTGGCCGAACCACGCGACGAGGCCGCGGTCTTCCACGCGGCCCGGCGCCTCGGCCAGCGCGTGGCACACGTTGGTGAAGAAGCGCGGCGCCACCTGCGCGGCCGGCTCGCCGTGCTCGAAGGCGGCGGCCATGGCGTCCTCGTGCGGACCGGCCCACTGTTCGATGGCGGATGGACGGCCTTGCAGCACGGTGCCGGGCGCGGGCTTCAGTTGGATCTCCGACTGCAGCGCGCGCGCCGCCGGCCAGTCGCTCTCGTCGCCCACCAGGATGCGGCCGATGAGCCAGACCAGGTCGGTCGGGCAGCGCACCACGCGGTGGGCGGCTGCGAGCGATTCCGGCACCGTGCCGCCGGGGCCCACGAGCACCACGGTCTCGCCCTCGGGGTTGCAGTTGCGCGGGCCCAGGTTCTCGAAGTTCTCGGTGTAGGCGTCGTACAGCGGCAGCACGAAGTAGCGCCCCGGGTGGCGCGCCGACGCGGGCACGGTGAGCAGCATCGGCCCGTGCGCCAGGTGCAGCCAGGCCATGGTGTAGAGCAGGTCGTTGGCGGGCGTGACCACGTCGCGGTCTTCGTGGGTGGACGGGCGCGGCGCGTGGTGCAGCGTGTTCAGCGGCGCGCGCACGTCGGAGCCGGCCGAGGCGCCGCTGCGGCGTTCGGCGCGTGGCGCAGTCTGCATGGCGCAGGTGCGGTAGGTCTCGGTGAGCGGATAGCCGTAGACGAAGGCGGCCAGGCCGATGGAACGGGCGAGCGCCTTGCGGGCGGCGGCGATGTCGGGCACGGGAGCGGGAGCGTTCATGGGAAAGACCTCGGGGTTCGAAAAAAGGGGAGGGGGAAGGCGGATCAGTCGAGCTTCACGCCCGTGGCCTGCGTGAGCTTCAGCGTCACGGGCAGGAAGGCCTTGTAGGCCGCGGCGGCCTCGGGCGGCAGGTTGCCCACGGGCTCGGCGCCGAGCTCCTCGATGCGCCGGCTCACCTCGGGCTGGCGCACCACCGCGCTGACCTCGCGGCCCAGGCGCTCGACGATGGCGTCGGGCGTCCTGGCCGGCGCCATCAGCGAGGTCGGTCCGGTCATGGCGTAGACCTCGTCGGCGTAGCCCTGCTCGGCGAAGGTGGGCACGTCGGGCAGCGCGCGAGCGCGCCGCGGGCCGGCCACGGCCAGCGGGCGCAGCTTGCCGGCCTTGATGTACGGCTGCAGCGTGGTGACCGAGCCCACGGTCATCTGGATCACGCCGCCGATCAGGTCGATCGCCATCGGGCTCTCGCCCTTGTAGGGGACGTGCATCGTCTGCAGGCCGTAGGCCTTGTCCATGTAGACCTGCACCTGGTGCGGCTGCGTGCCCGGGCCCCACGAGCCCATCGAGTACTTGCCGGGCGCGGCCTTGGCGGCGGCGATCAGGCTCTTGAAGTCGGTGGCCGGCACCGAAGGGTGCACCGCCAGCACGGTGCGCGTGGTGGCGATGTCCGACACCATGCGCAGGTCGGTGCGCGGGTCGTAGGGCAGCTTGCTGTAGAGCACCAGGTTCGCCGTGACGGGGCCCGGCACCGTGAGCAACAGCGTGTGGCCGTCGGGCGGGCTCTTGGCGACGTAGTCGGTGCCGATGATGCCGCCCGCGCCGCTGCGGTTCTCGACCACCACCGGCTGGCCCAGCCGCTTCGACAGGCCCTCGGCCACGAGCCGCGCGAGGATGTCGGTCGAGCCGCCCGCCTGGTACTGCACGATGATGCGCACGGGCTTGGAGGGGAAGGGCGCTTCCGTGGCTGCTGCCGCGCCGGTCGCGAGCACCAGTGCCGCGCCCAGGCCGAGCGCGCGCGAAAGGCCGTTCTTCGATGTCGTCGTCATGCGATGTCTCCGGTGGTTGTTGTTGTGCTTCAGGGTGCGCGGCCGACGACCAGTGCGTCGACGGCCACGCAGCCGCCCTCGGCCCGCGGGCGCGCGATCAGCGGGTTGATCTCGGCGCTGTCGAGCGAGTCGCCCGCGCGCTGCGCGAAGTCGGCCAGCGCGCACAGCGCGTCGGCGATCGAACCGAGGTCGACCGGCGGGCGGCCGCGTGCGCCGTTCAGGATCGCGAAGGCGCGCAGCTCGCGCACCATGGCCAGCGCGTCGTCGCGCGCGATCGGCAGCGCGCGCAGCGACACGTCGCGCAGCGTCTCGACGTGGATGCCGCCCAGGCCGAACATCAGCACCGGCCCGAACACCGGGTCGCGGTGCACGCCCGCGATGCATTCGACGCCGCCCGTCAGCATGCGCGCCACCAGTGCACCGTCGAGCCGCGCCTCGGGCCGCGCCGTGAGTGCGAGGTCGCGCGTGCGCTCGAAGGCCGCGCGCGCCTGCGCCGCGCCGCGCAGCCCGAGCGCCACGCCGCCCACGTCCGACTTGTGCGGGATGTCGGCGCTGACGATCTTCACCACCACCGCCTCGCCGAGCGCCTCGGCGGCGGCCGCGGCCTCGTCGGCGCTGCGCACCACGCGGTGCGCGACCACGGGCACGCCGGCGCCGGCCAGCAGCGCGAGCGCGTCGGGCTCGGACATCGTGCCGGGCGCGAGCGTCAACGGCGCCTGGGTCGACGCGGGTGCCGCAACCGCTGCCGCCGCAGGCTTCAGCCCCGCCAGCGCGGCGATCGTGCGGATGCCGTCCGACGGGTCGGCGAACACCAGGCAGCGCATGGCCTCGAGTTCGGCGCGGCGCTCGGGCGTCAGCAGCGTGCTCACTGCCAGCAGCGTGTCGGGATAGGCCTCGCGCAGCGACGCCACGAGCGAGCGCAGCACCGGCCAGAACGCGTCCGACGCGCCCGCGGCGGCCAGGAAGCCCATCCACGAGGCGAAGCCCTGGTCGTCCAGCATCACGCGCGCCGTGCGATCGATCAGCGTCATGTCGTTGGTGACCTGGCCCGTGATGTCGACCGGGTTGCGCGGCGCCGCGAAGGGCACCCAGCGGCGCAGCGTGTCCTGCGCGGCCTCGCTCAGCGGCCGGGCGTCCAGGCCCTGGGCCGAGGCCTCGTCGGCCATCAGCGCGCCGACGCCGCCCGAGAGCGTGAACAGGCCGATCGAGCGGTCGCGCGGGCGGCCTGCCACGGCGGCGCTGTGGGCCAGGTCGAAGAACTCCGTGAGGTTGCGCGCGCGCAGCACGCCGTACTGGCGGAACACGGCGTCGTACACCGCGTCGTCGCCCGCCAGCGCGGCGGTGTGCGAGGCCGCGGCCTCGGCGCCCAGCGCAGTGCGCCCGACCTTGACCATCACCACGGGCTTGCCGTTGGCCTGCGCCAGGGCCAGCGCGGCACGCAGGCGGGGGCCGTCGCGGCAGCCTTCCATGTAGGCCATGATCACGTCGGTGTCGGAGTCCTGCGCGAGCCAGGCCAGGCAGTCGGCGACCTGCACGTCGGCCTCGTTGCCGGTGGTGGCCCACAGCGACAGCCCGACGCCGCGCGCCCGCGCCATCGCGTAGGCATAGGCGCCGAACGCGCCCGACTGGCTCACCAGCCCGATGCGCCCCGGCATCACGCGGCCCACGCCGGGCGCCGGCGAGAAGGTGGCGTACACGTGGCGCGCGATGTTCATGAAGCCCAGGCAGTTGGGGCCGACCAGCCGTACGCCCGCGGCACGCGCCTTGTCGCCCAGCCGCGCCTGCGCCGCTGCGCCCTCGGCGCCCACTTCGGCAAAGCCCGAGGAGAACAGCACCACGCCCTTCACGCCCGCCGCGATGGCGTCGTCGAGCGCGCCGTCGACCAGCGCCGACGGCACGGCGAGGATGGCCAGGTCCACCGGCTGGCCGATGGCGCGCAGGCTGGGGAAGGCCGGCAGCTCCTGGATGCGGTCGGCGTTCGGGTTGACCGGGTACAGCGCGCCCTCGAAGCCGAAGCGGCGCTGGTAGTCGACGGGGATGCCGCCGATCTTCTGCGCGTTGGACGAAGCGCCGACCACCGCGATGGCACGCGGCGCGAACAGCGCCGAGAGGGATTCGGCTTGCGAAGAGAAGAAGTCCATGGGCATGGCGGAGGTGTCGGAAGTCAGAAGTTGTGGCGGATGCCGGTGGCCAGCACGCGCACGTCGTTGCCGCTGTTGGCGATCACCGGGATGGTCGCGAGCGAGGCCGAGGCGCCGTGCCGGTTCAGCAGGCGCAGCCAGCGCGCATAGACCACGGTGCGCTTGCTCAGGTAGTAGTCGTAGCCCAGCGTCCAGGCCAGCTGCGAGCGTTCGCTCTCGGCCACCTTGCGCTGCGTGGCGCCGAAGATCAGGTTCGAGGCCGGCGTCACGTTGTAGGTGGCGCCCAGGTTCACGAGCTTCGCGGTCGGCACGTGGGGCAGGCTCGAGGCGTTGCGCACGTAGCTGGCGTACAGCTGCAGGCCGATGGAGGGCAGCTCGTAGGAGCCGGTCAGCGCCTGGTAGGTCGTGGTGCTGGGCGAAGCCACCGGCGCCGCGCCGGTGCCCGAGCGCGCGCGCTGGAAGGCGTAGGCGATGTAGTACGGCTTGCGCGCCCAGCCGATGTTGCCGCCGTAGACGTTGCCGCTCTGGTGGCTCGGCGCGCTCGATTCGCCGGGCGCGTAGGCCAGGTCGGCGAAGAACTCCATGCTGGCCGGCGTGCGGTAGCGCACCATGTTGCTGGCGCGGGCCGCGAAGGGCGTGAGGCCCGGTTGCGCGTCGGTGGCCGCCACCAGGTTGATGGGCGAGAACACCGAGTTCAGGCCGTAGGGGTCGGCCTTGAACAGCGCATAGAACATCGGCGTGTACATGCGGCCTGCGTCGATCTGCCCCCACGGCGCCGAGAACCCGACGAAGGACTGCCGGCTGAACGACATCGCGGGGCCCGGCAGCGTGCCGTTGCCGGTGTCGGGCGCAAAGCCGCTCTCCAGCGTGAAGTGCGCGCCCAGGCCGCCGCCCAGGTCCTCGGTGCCGCGAAAGCCGATGCGCGAGGCGGTCTGGCCGCCGTCCTCCAGCCGCATGGAGGAGGCGGGGCCCGACCTGGCGTGCGCCACGTACAGGTCGAGCGTGCCGTAGACGCTCACGGTGCTTTGCGCGGACGCAAGGGCGCAGGCCGCGAGCGCGAGGGCCGCGGTGGCTGTCTTCTTCATTTGGGTTGTCTCCGGTGTGGCGAGCCGCTAGGCGGTGCCGCCTGTGTGCTTGTCGATGTCCGGGGCTTACGATAGAAATGAAGGGCCCCCGAATCTGTCAACGCTTTGACAGATTCGTGAACACCAGGGCAGGGAGAACCCGCTGACCCGACCACCTGCAACCACCCCTCCCGACGCCGAAGACAGCGCCGAGCTGCTCGACCGCGCGCTGCGCTGGAACGAGCTGTTCTCCCAATGGCCCGACGCGCGCCGCGCCGAGCTCATGAAGTCGGCGCGGCTGGTGCGCTACCGCCGCCGCACGCAGGTGCTGGCGCGCGACCGCCACAAGCGCGAGCTGCTGGCGGTGGTGTCAGGCTGCCTGGAGATCAGCAGCATGAGCCCGCAGGGGCGCAAGTACGTCAACGCGCTGCTCGGGCCCGGCCAGGTGGCGCCGCTGGTGCGCCTGCTCGAGGACGTGCCGCTGCCCTACGACTACCACGCGCACGAAGACTCGGTGATCGTCCACCTGCCCAGCGACGCCGTGATCGCGGTGCTCGACGCCGAGCCCGCGCTGTGGCGCGGCGTGGCCCGGCTGGGCCTGAAGCGCCAGCGGCTGAGCGTGGTGCTGCTGCAGAACCAGATGCTGAACTCGGTGCGCGGGCGCGTGGCCGCCACGCTGATGAGCGTGATCCACTTCTACGGCATGCAGGTGGAGGCGGCCGCGAGCCTGCCGGTGCGGCTGTCGCAGAACGACCTGGCGGCGATGCTGGGGCTGTCGCGCCAGACCATCAACAAGGAGCTGGGGCGCCTGGTCGCGGAAGGCGTGATCGACATGAGCTACAAGCGCATCCGCATCGTGGACCCCGACCAGCTCGCGGTCATCGCGACGGGCACCGGGCCGCAGTGAGCGGCACGCACCGCAAGGCGAAAGCTCAGGGGTGGATCTTCTCGCCCTTGGCGAGCATCTCGACGAACTGCGCGATGCGCCGGGCGCGCGTCTCGGGCTTCTTCGCGCCCTGCGTGCGGAACAGCACCGCAAAGCGGTTGCGCGCGTCGAGCGTGGCGAAGAAGGCCTTGGCGGTGCGGTTGGCGTCGAGCGCGGCCTGCAGGTCGGGCGGCACGGTGGCCACGCTCGGGGCGTCGTAGGCCGCCTCCCAGCGGCCGTCGGCGCGGGCACGCTCCACCTCGGCCAGGCCGCCGGGCTGCATGCGGCCCTCGTCGATGAGCTTCAGGGCCTTGTCTCGGTTGATCTTCGACCAGATGCTGCGCGCGGTGCGCGGCGTGAAGCGCTGCAGAAAGAACTGCGCGTCCTGGCTCTTGCGCTGGCCGTCGATCCAGCCGAAGCACAGCGCGATCTCCAGCGCCTCGGGGTGGTCGACGGAGGTGATGCCGCTGGCCTTCTTCGCGATGCGCAGCCAGACGCCGGCGTGGCTCGCATGGTGTTTCTTGTACCAACGCAGCAGCGCGGCGGCGTCGGCGCATTCCAGCGGCGTGTCGTCGACGATGCGGTCCACCTTGACCGCGGTCTTCTTCGCCGCCGGGCTCACGGCACCCACCAGTAGCGCAATGCGTGGAAGTAGATCGGCGCCGCGAAGATCACCGAGTCGAGCCGATCGAGCATGCCGCCGTGGCCTTCGATCATGGAGCCCCAGTCCTTCACGCCGCGGTCACGCTTGATGGCCGACATCACCAGTCCGCCGAAGAAGCCCAAGAGGCAGATCATGAAGGCCATGAGCGCCGCCTGCCACGGGTTGAAGGGCGTGGCCCAGTACAGCGCCGCGCCCATCGCGGTGGCGCTGGCCACGCCGCCGATCAGGCCTTCCCAGGTCTTCGACGGCGAGAGCTCGGGCGCCACCTTGCGTTGGCCGAACAGCTTGCCCCACACGTACTGCAGCACGTCGCTGCCCTGCACCACGATGACCAGGAAGGCGATCAGCAGCAGGTTGCGGCCCTCGAAGCCCGGGATCTGCAGCGTGAGCAGCGCCGGCACGTGGCTGATGCAGAACACGCACACCATCAGGCCCCACTGGATCTTCGAGGTGCGCTCCAGGAAGCGCTGCGTGTCGCCGCCCACGGCCGCCAGGATGGGCAGCAGCAGGAAGGCGTAGACCGGGATGTAGATCGAATACAGCCCGTACCAGTCGATCCAGATCAGGAAGTACTGGCCCGGCAGCGCCACGAAGAAGGCCAGCGCGATCGCGCCGTGGTCGCCGCGCCGCGTGTAGGCCAGGCTGATGAACTCGCGCAGCGCATAGAACGAGATCAGGTAGAACAGCACGATCACGCCGCCCTTGCCGAAGGCAAAGGCCAGGCCGATCACCGCCACCATCACCCACCACGCGTTGACGCGCGAGTTCAGGTTGTCGATCACCGAGTGCGGCTGGCCGTGCGCCACGCGCCACTTGAGCAGCGCGCCGATGGCCGAGGCCAGCACGAGCACGCCGAAGACGCCGCCGAAGAGCCTGAAGGTGGTCCAGGCGAAGGGGGACATTTCGATCACGAGGCGGTCCCTCCGTTTTGTTCGATGCGGTCGTACTCGGGGCGCAGGTCGAGCATGGCCGTGCGTGCGCGGGCGAGGAAGGCGACCTTGTCTTCGCCTTCCTCGAGCTGGATCGGCGCACCGAAGCGCACCGTGCAGGCCAGCGGGATCGGCACCAGCGTGCCCTTGGGCAGCACGCGCTTGAGGTTCTCGATCCACACCGGCACCAGCCGCACGGTGGGGCAGGCGCGCGCCAGGTGGAAGAGGCCGCTTTTCAGCGGCAGCAGGATGTCGTCGCCCGTGTTGCGCGTGCCCTCGGGGAACATGATGAGCGAGTCGCCGCCTTCCAGCGCCTCCTTCATCTGGTCGACCGGGTTGCCGCCCTGGCCCGAGCCGTCGCGGCGGATCATGAGCGCGTTGAACACGTCCTTGCCGATGAAGTTGCGCAGCTTCGAGGCCTCCCAGTAGTCCTGGCCGGCCACGGGCCGCGTGAGCGCGCGCAGGTCGGAGGGCAGCGTGGCCCACAGCAGCACGAAGTCACCGTGGCTGGTGTGGTTGGCGAAGTACAGCGTCTGCTCGGCCTTGGGCGTGGTGCCCGACCAGATGGCGCGCACGCCGGTCAAGAGGCCGGCCGCGCCGATGATGAGCTGGCCCGCCACCACCGCGAGCCCGCGGCGCACGATGGCGCCGGGGCGGGCGCTGTCGTTGCCGTCGCCGTTGCTGCTGTCGTTCTTGTTGTTGCCGTTGTCGTTGTTCAAGCGAGTTCCTGTGTCATGAGGGCGAGCAGGAAGAGCGCGTTCTGGCAGGCGATCACGATGGCGTGGCGCTGCATCAGTTGGCGGGTTCCCTGCACGCGGTCGGCGAGCGCGCGGGCGTTGGGCTGCGGCGGCGGGTCGCGCAGCCCGAGCACCGACAGGGCGTTGTCCATCGCGCCCAGCGAGGCGATCTGGCCGTTGGCCAGGCCTTCGAACAGCGCCTGGTCCAGCCGCAGCCGGAAGGCGAAGTAGCGTTCGAGCACGCCCAGCACCATCACCGCGGCAAAGGCCAGGATGGCGGTGTTCGAGAGCCCGCGCAGCGTGAGCGCCAGCACCAGGGCGGCGATGCAGGTGAGCGCGAAGCCCCAGAGGGCGAGCATGGCCGCCGCGCGCAGCAGGCCGGCCAGGGTGGTGCAGGTGGCGCGTTCGTTGTCAGTCATGGCGCGAAGGTGTTCCAAGGGGTTCGAGCGCGGCACGCCAGGCGGCGTGCAGCACGATCTGCGGGCGGGCGCGGCGCACGGCGTCTTCGGCTTGCGCCAGACCGTGGTCGCGGCCCAGCCAGGCGATCACGGCGGCGGCGCTGCGCGAGAAGCCCAGCGCACAGCAGACCCAGACCGTGGAGCCGTCGGCCGCCGCCGCGCGGCGCTGGCCTTCGATGACGGCCGCGGCGCGGCGCAGGCGCACGGGCGGCGGCACCACGAGGTCGAGCAGCGGCACGCAGCGCGCACGGGCGGGCGGCACGCCGGCCGGCAGTTGCAGCTCGGCGCACAGGCTCACGAGCCGGGGTTGGCCGGCGGCGAGCCATTCGGCTTGCGTGGGGCGGCGGCCCAGGCGCAGGCCGGGCACCACCTCGACCGAGGCCGGCAGCTTGCGCGTCCAGAGCCACACATTGAAGGCCGCGGCCAGGCGGTAGGGCGCGAACAGCCAGCGCGCCGCCCAGCCCATGCGGCCGTGGCCGTCCATCTGGAAGCCGCGCGCGCCGAAGCCGAGGTAGTTGAGCGCCACCAGCGCGAGCGCCGCCGCCGGCCAGGCCAGCCACAGCGCCACGCCGCCCGTTGCCAACGCCGCGAACAGGCACAGCGCTGCGCCCACGGCATAGAAGCCCGCGAGCTTCAGCCGCTGCGGATCGCGCGCCAGGCGCCACGCGCGCAGCATCGACACCCGGCGCGCCATCGGCCACAGCCAGACGCAGAAGATGCCCAGTAGCGCGCCGGTCGGGATGTCGATGAAGTGGTGCTGCCAGGTCGTGAGCACCGAGGCGCAGATCGCGAAGGCCCACACATGCAGCACGAGCCGCGCCCACAGCGGCCGGATGAAGCGCCGGTACCAGTCCCACAGGATCACGGCCAGCGCGATGTGCAGCGAGGGCGCCTGGTTGTAGGGCTGGTCGAAGCCGCGCAGCGCGTTGAACAGGAAGGCCGGCGCGCCCTCCACCGGCGGCTGGCCGAAGCTGAAGTGCAGCGGCCAGAGGATGAAGCAGGTGCAGGCGATGAGCGTGGCGCTCACCAGCCGCAGCGCATGCCGGTCGAGCGTGTGGCGGTCGCGCGCCAGGAACAGCGACAGCGCGTAGAAGACGTTGATGGTCCAGTACGGAAAGATCGTCCAGGCCCAGAAGGGCACCTGCCGCTCCCAGTCGAAGGCCATCGAGGGCACGCTGGCGCGCGTGGTGGCCCACCAGTTGGCGAAGCCATACGTGGCGTAGAACAGCGGCCCCAGAAACACCAGCCACGCGGCGGCGCGTTTCCACGGCCGGGGCGCGCGCCGGGCGGTCATTGCGCGACGCGCACCGCCAGCGACACCGTGAAGATGCCCCACTCGTCCACCCGCTGGTCGATCTTGCGGAAGCCCGCCTCCTCGACCAGTTGGTCCATCTCGGCCTGCGTGCGCCGGCGCATCACCCAGGCTTCGCCCTGGCGGTGGCTGGTGAGCGCGCGGGCGATCATTTCGAGCTGTGGGTGCCAGGGCTGGCCGGTGTAGACCAGGTAGCCCCGGTCTTCCACCGCGTCGCCCACGCCCGCGAGCGAGCGGCGCACCATCTCGTTGTCGGGGAACAGCTCGTACAGGCCCGACACCACGGCCAGCGTGGGCCTCGGCGTCACGCTCGCCAGGCTGATGCGGTCGAAGGCGTCGGCCTGCACGAACTGGGCGACGTCTTCCAGGCCCTTCTCGGCGATCAGGGTCGTGCCGTCGCGCACGTTGATGTCGCTGTAGTCGCGCAGCAGGATCGAGCTGGCCTTGACGGGGCTGGCCAGCACCGCGTCGAGCACGTAGCGGCCGTGGCCGGCGGCGATGTCCATGAGCCGCACCTCGCGGTGCATCTCGACCAGCCGCTCCATCGCGATGCGCAGCAGCTCCTCGACGTGGATCTTGCGCTGGCGGATGCCGCGCCAGCCGATGGAGTCGAGGTAGGTGCGGTCGACCGAGCGGCCCAGCGCGCCCTTGCCCTGCGGCTGGTTGCGGTAGACGTAGTCGAGCGTGCTGCCCGAGTCGAAGCCGGTGGCGTGGCCCAGCGCGATGCCGCTGGACAGCGCGCCGCCCACGCGCAGCCCGCCGCGCGTGATCGCCCAGTAGGCGCCGCGCGGCGACAGGGGCGAGAGCGGTTCGGCCAGCGCGCGCGACTCGTCGGCGGTGTTGCCGTTCAGGTGCGCCTCGCGCAGGTCGACCGGCACGGCCGGCTCGTCGAAGCGCTGCAGGATGAATTCGCGGATCGACGCCACCGCGGGCGCCCGGTCTTTTTCGCCCAGCGTGTCGTGGAAGAAGCCCGGCAGCACCGTCTTCGTCTTCACGGCGCTGCCCAGCCGCTCGAAGAACTGGTGCTGCGGCTTGTGGTGCACCACCCAATCGGCGCCCGAGATGAGCAGCTGCACCGGCAACGTGATCGCGTTGGCGTCGGCCACCACGCGGTCGGCCGCCTCGTACAGGCCCAGCAGGATGTTGACGGCGATCGGGCGCGAGATCAGCGGGTCGTTCTTGTAGCTCTCGATGCGCGCGGGGTCGTGCGTGAGGAACTTCGGCTTCACGTAGCTGTTCACGAAGAACAGCCCGCGCAGCTTGTGCATGAGCGCCAGCCCCGGCCGCGCGAACGGCACGTAGAGCTTGACCTTGAAGGCCGGCGAGGCCAGCGTGAGGCCGCGCACCTTGGGCGCGTAGTCGTGCGCCCAGGTGGCGATCAGCACCGCGCCCACGCTCTGCGCCACCACGTGGATGTCGTGCTCGGGCACGCCATGGGCGGCGGCGATGTGCTGCACGAAGGTCTGCACGTCGCGCACCGAGGTGCCGAAGCTGGGGCTGTAGCCGCGCTGGCCCGGCGACAGGCCGTGGCCGCGCGCGTCCCAGGCGAAGAAGTCGAAGTCGGGCAGGTCCAGCTCGTCCACCAGGTGCGCCATGCGCGCGCCGTGCTCATGGCCGCGGTGGAACAGCAGCACGGCGCCGCGCCGTGCGCCGCTGGTGGCCGGCCAATGGCGGTAGAACAGCGATTCGCCGTCGTGCGTGCGGAAGTGGTGCTCGGCGGCGACGCGGGGTGTGGAAAGGGTCATGAAGAAGGGTCTTCTTTATTTATTTGTATGGGGGTGTTTCAGGCGGCGGGCGCCTCGGCCTCGGCCAGGGCGCGGCGGATGCGGTTGACGACCGTCCAGGCCACCAGCGCGGCCACAAGCGGCATCAGCAGGGCGGTCCAGCCCGGCAGCGGCCCGCCGAGGGCGACGTACAACCCGAGCGCGCCGAACACGAAGGCCCGGTCGCTCTTGCCCATCGGCCCGTCGTAGCGGCGCGAGGCGCCCACCGTGGGGCCCAACGCGCCGGCGAATTCGCTCAGCCCGGCCAGCACGATGACCGTGCCGACCCAGAACGGCGCGAACGGCGCCACCAGCGCGAAAGGCAGGTAGAGCGCGGCGTCGGAGACCACGTCGGTGAGTTCGTTGAGGAAGGCGCCCAGCCGGCTTTGCTGGTGGTGCTCGCGCGCCAGCATGCCGTCGATGGCGTTGAAGGCCATGCGCAGGAACATCCAGGCGGGGATCAGGCCGAAGGCCGCCAGCGAGGGCGCGGCGAAGAACAGCCAGAGCCCGAGCACGACCGACACCGCGCAGGCCGCCAGCGTCACCTGGTTGGCCGTCACGCCCATCGCATGCAGCCGGACCACGAGCGGTCGCAGCAAGGCCTGGAAACGCGGTTTCAGTTCGTAGATGGACACGCCTGACCTTCCCCTCGTTTTGTTGTATTAGCCGATCATTCTGCCAGCGTGGCCAAGGACTAAACTCATTGCCGAAGACCCACCTCCAATGACCATCCAGACCGACGATTTCGCCCCCGCCCCGCAACGCGTGGTGTCCGCCGCCCCCGCCTCGCCCAACGAGGAGGCGATCGAGCGGGCCCTGCGGCCCAAGCTGCTCGATGAGTACGTCGGCCAGGCCAAGGTGCGCGAGCAGCTCGAGATCTTCATCGGCGCGGCGCGCAAGCGCAAAGAGGCGCTCGACCACGTGCTGCTGTTCGGCCCGCCGGGCCTGGGCAAGACCACGCTGTCGCACATCATCGCGGCCGAACTGGGCGTCAACCTGCGCCAGACCTCGGGCCCCGTGCTCGAAAAGCCCAAGGACCTGGCGGCGCTGCTGACCAACCTCGAGCCCAACGACGTGCTCTTCATCGACGAGATCCACCGCCTGAGCCCGGTCGTCGAGGAAATCCTGTACCCCGCGCTGGAGGACTACCAGATCGACATCATGATCGGCGAGGGCCCCGCGGCGCGCAGCATCAAGCTCGACCTGCAGCCCTTCACACTGGTGGGCGCCACCACCCGCGCCGGCATGCTGACCAACCCGCTGCGCGACCGCTTCGGCATCGTGGCGCGGCTGGAGTTCTACACGCCCGAAGAACTGGCGCTCATCGTGCGCCGCAGCGCCGGCCTGCTCAAGGTCGAGACCGACGCCGCCGGCGGCTTCGAGATCGCGCGCCGCTCGCGCGGCACGCCCCGCATCGCCAACCGCCTGCTGCGCCGCGTGCGCGACTACGCCGAGGTCAAGGGCAACGGCCGCATCACCGAGGACATCGCGCACAAGGCACTGGCCATGCTCGACGTCGACCCGCAGGGCTTCGACCTCATGGACCGCAAGCTGCTCGAGGCCGTCATCCACCGCTTCGACGGCGGCCCGGTCGGCCTGGACAACGTGGCCGCCAGCATCGGCGAGGAGCGCGACACCATCGAGGACGTGATCGAGCCCTACCTCATCCAGCAGGGCTACCTGCAACGCACACCGCGCGGGCGCATCGCCACGCTCGCGGCCTACCGCCACCTGGGCGTGGTGCCGCCCTCGGGCCGCGCCGACGGCCCGGACCTGTTCGGAGCCTGAGAATTCCATGCACACCCACGACCTGAGCGCCTGGCAGCACGACCACCATTTCGGCGCCGGCAATGCCGCCGCCGAACGCAGCACCCGCCTCGTGATGTGGATCACCGCCGCCATGATGGTGGTCGAGATCGGCGCCGGCTGGTGGTTCAACTCCATGGCGCTTTTGGCCGACGGCTGGCACATGAGTTCGCACGCGCTGGCCATCGGCCTGAGCGCCTTTGCCTACGCCGCCGCGCGGCGCTACGCCCGCGACCCGCGCTTTGCCTTCGGCACCTGGAAGATCGAGGTGCTCGGCGGCTTCGCGAGCGCGCTGCTGCTGCTCGGCGTCGCCGCGCTCATGGTGGTCGGTTCGCTGGAGCGGCTGTGGTCGCCCGTGGCCATCCACTACCCCGAAGCCATCTCGATCGCGGTGCTGGGCCTGGTGGTGAACCTGGTCTGCGCGCGGCTCTTGGGGCATTCGCATGACCATCACGGCCATGACCACGGGCACGGGCATGACCATCACCACGGCCACGACCACGCACACGGCCACGACCTCAACCTGCGCTCCGCCTACCTGCACGTGGTGGCCGACGCCGCCACCTCGGTGCTCGCCATCGCGGCGCTGCTGGGTGGCTGGTTCTACGGCTGGTCCTGGCTCGATCCGGCCATGGGCATCGTCGGCGCCGTGCTCGTCGCCGTCTGGGCCAAGGGCCTGCTGAAGGAAACCGGCAAGGTCCTGCTCGACCGCGAGATGGACCACCCCGTCACCGCCGAAATTCGCGAAGGCGTCGAGACGATGCTGGCCGATTCCGAAACCCGCGTGGCCGACCTGCACGTCTGGCGTGTCGGCCGCGATGCGTACGCCTGCGCGCTCACGGTGGTGACGCATTCGGCCACGCTCACCGCCGACCAGGTGCGGGCGTGCTTCTCGATGCACGAGGAGATCCGGCACTCGACGGTGGAGATTCAGCGCTGCGCTGAGTAGAGAAAGGGTTTCGCTGTTGCAGCCATCTCCTGTCTATCCATGAGAACGATGGCTCCGGCCTGCTTCAGAAATTCCCGTGGACTCGTTTGCCGTGAGCGAACGCAAATCGGCAGCGCTGCATGAACTTCCTTGATGCTTCTTGCGTCTGGACAGGCATCGGCAAAGCGCGCAAGTCACGAAACAGCACCTGCATCGTTCTCGGCGCCATATTTCTTTTCAGCCTTTCGGGCTGCAGCGTCCGCAAGGATTCGCCCGAAGAGCGCATCGGCAATTTCCAGTTCCAGTACGTGGATTTCACGGGCTACTTGCGTCCGGCCGATCCCTCGTACCTCATCGTCCGCCATGGCCGCCTTTTCCCGAAGGAGCTGAAGGCGCCTGATGAGACAGGTCGGTTCATCGCGATCGAAGCACGTTTGGCGGGCCCCCATCCGACATGGCTTGTGAGCAGTGCTTCCAACTTCTATTTCCTCAAGGAAGCATCGGACGGTTCGGTCGCGGTCACTCCGCTTCCGACCACGGCAAGGGCGATACCGAACGCATGGATCGCCAACGGAATTGCCACCACCCGACTCGATGCGGGCCGTTGGTTTGTTCACGACGCCAGAACGCACGAGCTGACGAATGGAAGAGCGCCGCAATACACCGGACGAATTCTCGACGAGCGCTCGCTCCAGATTCAGTTGCTGCCGCTTCAATCGATTCCCGGGGTGGATTTCGATCTGGACGAAATCGTTTCGGTGTCGCCTGACAACAGCACGGCAGCCTGGTTCTCCTATCTGTACTCATCAGGGGAGAAAAAAGGCGCTCTCACCGTCGTCGACAAAGACGGTGAAACGATGCCGTTCACCAAATTGGATCCACTGCTCTACGAACGTGCGTCCCCCCTCAACGATGCCTGGACGCCGTGGTTCAACACCTTTGCCAGCTGGAATCGCACGAAGGAAGGTCGCTGGGTCGTCGATATCCACCACGAAAAAGTGGCGGGCCTGGTGGAAAAGCGGCGCCGAGAGAAAGAGGCTGAGGACGCTTGCCGCAAGCGTCAGCTCGAGCGGCCACTCGACTTGCGCGAGACCTCGACGACGGGGCCAGTCGCCGCCGTGGAGTCGATTCTGGACTGCGATCCGAACGCCGGAAAAAACGCACATCGGCTTCCCTTGCGCCGCAATGCAACAGATGGTCGCTTCTGATAGGGCGAGCGAAATCTACCCACTTCGAGGAGATTTCGCATGCCGCACGATCAGCATCTGCGCCGTGTAGTACGTCGCCAGCACCCACAGCGACGCCAGCGGCAGCGGCGACACGAAGCGGTTGATCGCCAGCAGCGCATCGCTCAGCATGAAGAAGCAGGCGCCCACCGCCACCCACAGCGCGGCCGGGTCGCTTGAACGCAGCACCGCCGCACGCCCGATGGCCTGCGCCGCCATGCAGGCGATCACCACCACATAGAACCCGACCGGGATGCGCAGCGCCACCGGCAGGCCGCCCTGCCACAGGAAGGCGTACATGCCCGCGCCGATCAGCAAGGTGGCTGCCAGCGCGCGGGGCCGCGGGAACAAGCCGACGCCGATGCGGAACAGCGCGATGTACGCCAGGTGCGCGAGCAGGAAGCACACGAGCCCGGGCACGAAGAGGTTCGCCGACCCCATGAGCAGCACGTCGCCCGCGAGCGAGAAGACCAGGCCGGTCAGCAACAGCGCATCGAAGCGCGCGATGCCGCCGGGCTGGCGTTGCGCGCGGCGGGCCGCGAAGGCGATGGCGATCGCCAGGGCCAATGGCTTGAAGAGGAGGTGCAGCCAGCCGATGCCCAAGGCCGCGCTCGCCGTGGCCAGCGCGGCGGCCTCGACCAGCAGCACCTCGGTGACCGAGAGCCGTCCCTGCAGCACCGCGCCCACGGCCCACAGCCCGGCCGTCAGCGCGGCCAGCCAGACGGCGGCCTGCGGCAGCGGCACGGCGTCGGAGTACCAGAGGAACACCGTCACGCCGGCCAGCAGCGCGAGGAACTGCAGGCCCGCGAACCATTGCACGCCGCGGCTCACCACGGGCTCGTAGCGCGTCACCTTCGCGATGTCGAAAGCGGGCTTGGGGTAGCGCGCCGCCACGTCGGCCGGTCGCCAGCCGGGTGGCTTGAACCACACGCGCAGCTTGTCGGACCAGCGGCGCGCATGCCATGAGTCCCTGGCGAGCGCCCAGTAGACCTCGGCGTTCGCCCACAGCGGGTCCCAGCTTTTCAGCTCGCCGCGCGTGCCGTACACGCAGCGCTCGTCCTCCTCGCGGAAGGTGCCGAAGAGGCGGTCCCACACGATCAGCACGCCGCCGTAGTTGCGGTCCAGATACGTGTCGTTCACCGCGTGGTGCACGCGGTGGTTCGAGGGCGAGCAGAACCAGCGGTCGAACCAGCCGAGCTTGCCGACCTGTTCGGTGTGGACCCAGAACTGGTAGAGCAGGTCGATGAGCGCCACCACGACGAACACCAGCGGCGGCACGCCGGCCACGGCCATCGGCAGGTAGAAGACCCAGCCCAGCAGCGCGCCGCTGGAGGTCTGGCGCAGCGCGGTCGACAGGTTGTAGTGCTGGCTCTGGTGATGCACCACGTGCGCGGCCCACAGCACGGCCGACTCGTGGCCCATGCGGTGCAGCCAGTAGTAGCAGAAGTCGTAGAACACCAGCGCCAGCAGCCAGCCGTACCAGGTGGTCCAGAACTCGCGCGCCGTCTCTTGCGGAAAGAGCGCCACGGCCGAGTACACGGCGGTGTAGATGCCGATGCGCAGCAGCCCCGTGAGCACCGCGCTGATCTGGCTCAGCATGCCCAGCCCGATGCTGTTCACGGCGTCGGCCAGGCGGTAGGTGTCCTGCCCGGTGCCGCGGCGGGCGCGCGCGCGGCCGACCGCGAACTCGATCGCGATCAGCAAAAAGAACACGGGGGACACGAGAACGATGATCTGGCCAGAGCGCATCGTCCGATTGTGGCGTTGCCCCGGTGCCACGCGTCACCGGGATGTCACGGAGTCGCCATCGCGCGGTCATGCGCGGATGCGAACCTGCCGGACCATGCAACGCGACGACGCTTTCCTTCGCGCCTGGCGCGACACCGCGATCCAGCCTCCCGAGCCGGAGGACGACGATGCGGCGCGTCCGGCGCTGCGCTATCGCACCCTCTGGATCTCCGACCTGCACCTGGGAACGCCCGGCTGCCAGGCCCGGGCGCTGCTCGACTTTCTCAAGCACACCGAGTGCGAGACCCTGTTCCTGGTCGGCGACATCATCGACGGCTGGCAGCTCAAGCGCCACTGGTACTGGCCGCAGGCGCACAACGACGTGATCCAGAAGCTGCTGCGCAAGGCGCGCAAGGGCACGCGCGTGATCTTCATTCCGGGCAACCACGACGAGTTCGCCCGCAAGTACCTCAACCACAACTTCGGCGGCATCGACGTGGCCGACGAGTGGATCCATGAAACGGCCGACGGCCGCAAGCTGTGGATCATCCACGGCGATTTGTTCGACGGCGTGATCCAGTGCGCCAAGTGGCTCGCCTACGTGGGCGACTCGCTCTACGAGTTCACGCTCAAGCTCAACCGGCATCTCAACTCGCTGCGCGCGCGCATGGGGCTGCCGTACTGGTCGCTCTCGAAGTACCTCAAGGGCAAGGTCAAGCGCGCCGTGAGCTACGTGGGCGACTTCGAGAACGCCGTGGCCCGCGAGGCCCGCAACCGCGGCGCGCAGGGCGTGGTGTGCGGCCACATCCACCACGCCGAGATGCGCGACATCGACGGCATCCTGTACTGCAACGACGGCGACTGGGTGGAAAGCCTCACCGCGCTGGCCGAGCATGCCGACGGCACGCTCGAGATCATCGACTGGGCGCAGCACATGCCCGTCGGGACGCAAGCGGTGCCGGCGCGCGAAGCGGTCGCGGCCTGAACGTCCGGCCCCGCGCGGGCCTTGATCGAAGAACTGAAGAAAAAAGCGCTCACCGCCGCGGTGGGGCGCCCACGTTCGTCCGATCCGACGATGCCGCGCCGGCGCGCGCGCCGCACACTTGCCGGGTGTGAACCCTGTGAGACAACACCATGGCCTGGACCCTCAGCGCGGCGGAGACCGCGTTTCGCGACGAGGTTCGCGACTTTCTCGCGCGCGAGCTGACGCCTGAGCTGCGTGCCGCAGGGCGTCGCTGCTCCGGCATCTTCACCGACTACGCCGACGGCAACCGCTGGCACCGCGTGCTGGCCCAACGCGGCTGGAGCGTGCCGCACTGGCCGATAGAGCACGGCGGCACCGGCTGGACGCCGATGCAGCACTACCTCTTCGCCAGCGAGCTGGCCGCGGCCGACGCGCCGCCGCGCGCGCCCATGGGCCCCGGCATGGTGGCTCCGGTGATCATCGCCTTCGGCACCGAGGCGCAGAAGCAGGCCTGGCTGCCGGGCATCCGTTCGGGCGAGGACTACTGGTGCCAGGGCTACTCCGAGCCGCAGTCGGGCTCCGACCTGGCCTCGCTGCAATGCAAGGCGGTGCGCGACGGCGACGACTACGTCATCAACGGCACCAAGATCTGGACCACCCACGCGCAGTACGCCAACCGCATGTTCTGCCTCGTGCGCACCGCCTCGGGCGGCAAGGCGCAGCAGGGCATCAGCTTCCTGTGCTTCGACATCCCCCAGGCCGGCCTGACCATCCGCCCGATCATCAGCATCTCGGGCGACCACGAGCTCAACCAGGTGTTCTTCGACGACGTGCGCGTGCCCGCCAGCGGCCTCATCGGCGAGGAGAACCAGGGCTGGACGGTGGCCAAATACCTGCTGCAGCACGAGCGCGGCGGGGCCTGGGCGCCGATGCTGCGCGCGCGCCTGCGCCGGTTGCGCGCTGCGGCCGACAGCGCCTTTGCTGCCGCGGGCGACACCGCCGCCGACGAGGCGCGCGAGATGGCGCTGCGCCTGGCCGAGATGGACTGCGCCATCGATGCCGTCGAGGCCACCGAGCTGCAGTCGCTGCGCGCCCAGGCCCGCGGCGAGCCGCACGGCATCCGGCCCTCGATGGGCAAGGTGATGGGCTCCGAGCTGCGCCAGCGCCTGACGGAACTCGGTGTGGAGATCGCCGCGCACTACGCGGCGGCCGACCTGCCGCTGGACGACAGCCTGCAAGGCGCGCTGGCCGTGCCCGAGGAGGCGGTGTTCTCGATGTCGGCCTACCTCAACGACCGCGCCGCGTCGATCTACGCCGGCTCCAACGAAGTGCAGCGCAACATCATCGCCGCGCAATTGCTGCAATCACGCTGAGGCCCGCTTGCCATGACCACCCTCACCGACCAAGACGATACCCTCGCGATGCTGCGCGACAGCC
This sequence comes from Variovorax boronicumulans, assembly GCF_009811375.1. NCBI lineage: Bacteria > Pseudomonadati > Pseudomonadota > Betaproteobacteria > Burkholderiales > Comamonadaceae > Variovorax > Variovorax boronicumulans. The sequence goes on along the minus strand of NZ_BKDH01000005.1, from coordinate 223,928 downwards.
TCGCGCGCTACCTCGACGACCAACACGGTTTCGAGCAGCGGCTTCATGCGCTGGCCGCTGCCGACGATGCACCGCCACCGTTCTGGCAAGGCCTGGCAAGTGACCTCGGGCTGCTGGGCGCGGCCCTGCCCGAATCGCAGGGCGGACTGGGCCTTGGCCTGGCCGCGCACCTTGCGCTGCTGCCCACGCTGGGCGGCGCGCTCGCGGCCGAGCCGTATCTGTCCACGCTGGTGATCGGCGCCGGCCTGCTGCAGCGCCATCCGGGCGCGATGGCCGATGCGCTGCTCGCGCGCGTCGTCGCCGGGCAGGCCGTGCTGGCCTTCGCGCACGACGAGCCGCACAGCCGCCATGCACGCGACGACGTGCGCACGACGCTCGTGCGCGAGGCCGACGGCCGGCTGCGGCTCGACGGCCGAAAGGCCGTGGTGCAGGCCGCGCCGTGGGCCAGCCATGTCATCGTCACGGCGCGCAGCGACAAGGGCTTGTCGTTGCTGGTCGTGCCCAAGGACACGCCCGGCGTGCAACTGCGCGCCTACCGCACGCGCGACGGCGGTCGCGCGGCCGACATCGCCTTCGACGCGGTGCGCCTGAACGCCGACGCACTGCTCGGCGAGGAAGGCGCAGCGCTGCCGCAGATCGAGCAGGCACTCGACGAGGCCACGCTCGCCGTCTGCGCCGAGTCCATCGGCATCCTGCGCCGGCTGATGCGCGACACGCTCGACTACGTGCGCCAGCGCAAGCAGTTCGGCGTGCCGATCTCCAGCTTCCAGGTGCTGCAGCACCGGCTCGCCGACATGCACATGGCGCTCGAACAGGCCGACGCGCTCACCGCCAGCGTGGGCGAGGCATTGGCCGCGGGCGCCGATGCGGCCTCGCGCGCTCGCGCCGTCTCGTCCGCCAAGGTCGCGGTCGCCAAGGCCTGCCGCGCCGTGGGGCAGGGCGCGGTGCAGCTGCACGGCGGCATGGGCATGACCGAAGAACTCGCCGTCGGCCACTACGTGCGCCGCGCCACCCTCATCGAAGGCCAGTTCGGCCCGCCCGCGTGGCACCTGCGCCGCGTGGCGCAGCTTCAGCAACAACAACCCCTCTCACAACACTAACCTCATGACAGCACTGGACGATCGCACGCCGGTCATCGTCGGCGTCGGCGAGATCACGCACCGCACCAAGGAGGCCGCCGAAGGCCTCGAACCCATCGAGCTGATGGCGCGCGCCATGCGTGCTGCCGCACAGGACAGCGGCGCCGCCGCGCTGCTGGCCGGCCTCGACTCGCTCGACGTCGTCTGCGAGTACTCGTGGCCCTACACCGACGCGCCCGCGCTGCTCAACGAACGGCTGGGCTGCAGCCCGGCGCGCAGTGTCTACGGCGTCACCGGTGGCGAGTCGCCGGTGCGCTACATCCACGAGGCCGCGCTGCGCATCGCGCGCGGCGAGAGCCAGGTGGCGGCCATCACCGGCGCCGAGGCGCGCTACACGGTGGACGCTGCCGCCAAGCTCGGCATCCCGCTCGACTGGACCCCGCGCGACGACAGCGTGAAGCTGGTGCGCGGCACCGACATCTGCCACCCCGTGGCGATCAAGCTCGGCGCAGCCATGCCGACCACCATCTACCCGTTCTACGAGAACGCCGCGCTCGCCCACTGGGGCCAGACGCCGCGCCAGGCGCAGGACGAGTCGTCGCGCCTGTGGGCGCGCTACTCCGAGGTGGCCGCCGCCAACCCCTACGCCTGGCTGCGCAAGCCCTTCACGCCCGAGGACATCGCGCGCGTCGACGCGGCCAACCGCCTCATCGCCTGGCCGTACACCAAGCACATGGTGGCCAATCCGCTGGTCAACATGGGCGCGGCCGTGCTGCTCACCAGCGTGGGCCATGCGCGCGAACTCGGCATTCCCGAAGACCGCTGGGTCTACGTGTGGGACGGCGCTGCCGCGCGCGAGCCGCGCGACTACCTGCAGCGCGACCAGTACCACCGCTCGCACGCGCAGGACCTGGTGATGGAAACCGTGCTCGCGCAGGTCGGCGGCGACGCTTCGGCCTTCGAGATGCTGGAGCTGTACAGCTGCTTCCCCATCGTGCCCAAGATGGCGCGCCGCACGCTGGGCCTGGCGCCCGAGGCGCGCATGACCTCCACCGGCGGCCTGAGCTTCTTCGGTGCGCCGCTCAACGACTACATGACGCACGCCGCCGCCGGCCTGGTGCGCGCGCTGCGCGCCGCGCCGAAGGGCAAGGCGGCGCTGCTCTACGGGCAGGGCGAGTACGTCACCAAGCACCACGCGCTGGTGCTGGGCTCCAGCCCGCCGCCGCAGGGGCTTCCGAAGCCCGACTACGACGTGCAGGCCGCCGCCGATGCGCGGCGCGGGCCGGTGCCGCCGCTGGTGCTGCAGTACGCGGGCGCCGCCACGCTGGAGACCTTCACCGTGGTCTACGGCCGCGACGGCCAGCCCTCGCAGGGCATCGTGATTGCACGCACGCCGGCCGGCGAACGGCTCATGGCGCGCGTCGAGGCCACGGACACGGCCTCGCTGAAGGTGCTGACCGACCTCGACCGCAGCCCCGTCGGGTGCGTCGGCACGGTGACGGCGGGTGCGGACGATCTCTTGAACTGGAGCGTGTCATGAGCGCAGTCACCGTCGAACGCCTGCCGGGCCACGTCGCCCTCGTCACCATCGACCGCCCCGAGGCGCGCAACGCCGTCAACGGCGACGTGGCGTCGGGGCTCGAAGCCGCCGTCGATGCCACCGAGGCCGACGACGACATCCGCGCCGTGGTGCTCACCGGCGCCGGCCGCGAGGCCTTCTGCGCGGGCGCCGATCTGAAGGAGGTGTCGGCCGGGCGCGGCAGCGCGCTGCGCACCGAGCGTGGCGGCTTCGCGGGCTTCGTGTACCGCGAGCGCAGCAAGCCGTGGATCGCCGCCGTCAACGGCAAGGCGCTGGCCGGCGGCACCGAGCTCGTGCTGGCCTGCGACCTCGTCGTGGCCGTGCGGCAGGCCGCCTTCGGCCTGCCCGAGGTGCTGCGCGGGCTGATCGCCGCGGCGGGCGGGTTGTACCGGCTGCCGCGCGCCATTCCGCCCAACATCGCGCTCGAACTGATCCTCACGGCCGGCCAGCTCGATGCCGAGCGCGCGCACGGCTTCGGCCTGGTCAACCGCCTCGTGCCCGACGTCGATGGGCTGCGCGAGGCCGCGCTGGCGCTGGCCGCCGAGATCGCGCGCAACGGCCCGGTGGCGGTGCGTCAGAGCCTGCGCGTGGCGCGCGAGGCGAACAGCGGGCTCGACGAAGCCGCGCTGCGCGCCCTCACGCGCGACGCCTTCGAGCGCGTGGCCGCGAGCGAAGACTTCAAGGAAGGTCCGCGCGCCTTCATCGAAAAACGCGCGCCGCGCTGGAGCGGTCGCTGAACCAGAAAGAGACAGCCATGCCCGACAGCGAAGCAGGCGACATCCTCATCGACCGCAACCGCGCAGGCATCGCACTGCTCACGCTGAACCGCCCGGCGCGCCTCAACGCGCTGAGCCAGCCCACCGTGCGGCGCCTGTGCGCCGCGCTCGACGCATTGGCGCAGGACGACAGCGTGCGCGTGCTGGTGCTCACCGGCGCGGGTCGCGGCTTCTGCGCCGGCTGGGACCTCACGACGCCGCTCACGCGCCGCGACGACCGGCCGCTCGACGGCGAGCCCTCGGTGGCCGACCTGATGGCGGGGCAGGAGCTGTTCGCCGGCATGGTGCGGCGGCTGCGCGCGCTCGACAAGGTGGTGATCGCCGCCGTCAACGGCGTGGCCGTGGGCGCGGGCTTTGCGCTCACGCTGGGCGCCGACATCCGCGTGGCTGCGCGCTCGGCGTCGTTCCATGTGGGCGCGGTGCGCATCGGCCTCACGGCCGGCGAGTGCGGCATCAGCTACCACCTGCCGCGGCTGGTGGGTGCCTCGCGCGCCTTCGAGCTCATGCTCACGGGCCGCCCCGTGCCGGCCGACGAGGCCGAGCGCATCGGCCTCGTCGCCGCGCTGGTGGACGACGAGGCGCTGTTGCCGCGCGCGCTCGCCCTGGCCGCCGACGTGCTGCGCAACAGCCCCTACGCCACGCGCCACACCAAGCAGCTCATGTGGGCCAACCTCGAGGCGCCGAGCCTCGATGCCGCACTCGAGGTGGAGAACCGCGCCCAGGTGCTGGCGCTGAAAACCGAGGATTTCCGCGAGGCCGCCGCCGCCTTCGCGGCCAAGCGCGCGCCCGTCTTCACGGGGCGTTGAAACGTCTTTCCGCGCTTTCGTCGCTTCCGACGATGCGACGGCGGCGCCCGCGCGCCAAGATGCCTTCACACAACAGGCCGCCGGGTGCGCGCCAGAGGAGACACACATGGCAGGACCCCTGAAAGGACTTCGGGTCGTCGAGATGGCCGGCATCGGCCCCGGCCCCTTTTGCGCGATGCTGTTCGCCGACATGGGCGCGGAGGTGCTGCGCATCGCGCGCCCCGCCACGCGGCGCGACCCCCACGACATCCTGGCGCGCGGGCGCAGCACCTGGGAGGTCGACCTGCGCGCCCCCGACGCCGCCGCGCCGGTGCTCGACGCCATCGCGCGCGCCGACATCCTCATCGAGGGCTTCCGTCCCGGCGTGATGGAACGCCTGGGCCTGGGCCCGGCCGAATGCCACGCGCGCAACCCGCGCCTGGTCTACGGCCGCATGACCGGCTGGGGCCAGCACGGCCCGCTGGCGCACGCGGCCGGCCACGACATCAACTACATCGCCATCAGCGGCGCGCTGCACGCCATCGGCCGCTCGGGCGAGGCGCCCGTGCCGCCGCTGAACTACGTGGGCGACTTCGGCGGCGGCGCCATGCTGCTGGCCTTCGGCCTGCTGGCCGCGCTGCACGAGGTCAAGGCCTCGGGCCAGGGCCAGGTGGTCGACGCCGCCATGACCGACGGCGCCGCCCTGCTGTCGGCCATGATGTACGGCTTCAAGTCGGCCGGCCAGTGGAGCAACCAGCGCGGCGAGAACCTGCTCGACGGCGGCGCCCACTTCTACGACACCTACGCCTGCGCCGACGGCAAGTACGTGGCCATCGGTTCCATCGAGCCGCAGTTCTACGCCCTGCTGCGCGAGCGCTGCGGCCTGGTCGACGACCCCGCCTTCGACGCCCAGATGGACGCCGACCGCTGGCCGCTGCTCAAGCTGCGCCTGGCCGACGTGTTCCGCACCCGCACGCGCGACGAGTGGTGCGTGCTGCTCGAAGGCAGCGACGCCTGCTTCGCTCCCGTGCTCGACTGGGACGAGGCCCCGCAGCACCCGCACAACGTGGCGCGCGGCACCTTCGCCACCGTGGGCGGCGTGGTGCAGCCCGCGCCCGCGCCGCGCTTCAGCCGCACCGCGCCGGTCGTGCCGCCGGCCGTGTCGCCCGACGACGGGCCCGCGCTGCTGAAGCGCTGGGGCGCGGCAGCGCCCGTGGCCGAAGCCCGCTGACGTCCTTGTTTTCCGGGCATGCGCGTTCGCGCATGCATGGCATTTCCGCACCGCACCGACAGGAGCCTTGTCCATGCCCACCACGCCACCGCCGCTGTACCTCACGCAGGCCCTGCACCGCGCCATGCAGTGCAGCCCGCGCGCCGTCGCCACCGTGTTCCAGGGCCGCACGCGCACGTACGGCGAACTCGGCGAGCGCGTCGCGCGCCTGGCGGGCGGGCTGCGCCGCCTGGGCATGCAGCCCGGCGACCGCGTGGGCGTGCTCGCGCTCAACGCCGACCGCACGCTGGAGTACTACCTGGCCGTGTGGTGGGCCGGCGGCGTGGTCAACCCGGTCAACACGCGCTGGAGCGTGGCCGAGATGGCGCACTCCCTCGACGACTGCGCGACGCACATCCTGTTCGTGGACGACCAGTTCCTGGCGACGGCGGACGCGCTGCGCGCCGCCGCGCGCGCCGTCACCACCTGGGTCTACATGGGCGAGCGCCAGGCGCCCACGGGCATGACGGACTGCGAAGCGCTGGTCCGCGAGAGCGAGCCTGTGCCCGACGCGCTGCGCGGCGGCGACGACCTGGCCGGCGTGTTCTACACCGGCGGCACCACCGGCCGGCCCAAGGGCGTGATGCTCAGCCACGCGGCGCTGGTGATCAATGCGCAGGTGTCGATGCTCGGCGCCTTCTTCGACGACAGCGCGCGGCTGTTGCAGGTGGCGCCGCTCTTTCATCTGGCGGGGCTGTCGTTCCTGCTGCGCGGCGTGCTCATGGGCTGCGCGCAGATCATCCTGCCGGGCTTCTCGGTGGACGGCATGCTCGCCGCCATCGAGCGCGACCGCGCCACCAACCTCATGGCCGTGCCCGCCATGCTGCAGATGCTGGTGGACGACCCGCGCACCGCGCAGGCCGACCTGTCGAGCGTGCGCTTCGTGGGCTACGGCGCCTCGCCGATCACCGAGGCACTGCTGGAGCGCGCCTTCGCCACCTTCCCGCAGGCCGAGTTCGCGCAGGGCTACGGCATGACCGAGCTGTCGGCCGGCGTGAGCTACCTCACGCGCCACTACCACTCGCCCGAAGGCCGCAAGCTCGGCAAACTGGCCTCGGCCGGGCAGGCGCTCTCGGGCATCGACCTGCGCGTGTGCGACGGCGACGGCCGCGAGGTGCCGCGCGGCACCGTGGGCGAACTCACGGTGCGCAGCCCGTGCGTGATGCAGGGCTACTGGAACCTGCCCGAGCAGACGGCCGCCGCGCTGCAGGGCGGCTGGATGCACACCGGCGACGCCGCCCGCATGGACGACGACGGCTTCGTCTTCATCGTCGACCGCTACAAGGACATGATCGTGAGCGGCGGCGAGAACATCTACTGCGCCGAGGTCGAGGGCGCCCTCGCGCGCCACCCCACCGTGGCCGCCGCCGCCGTCATCGGCGTGCCCGACGAGCGCTGGGGCGAGGCCGTGCATGCGGTGGTGGTGCGCAAGCCTGGCACCGAAGCGGATGCCGACGCGCTCATCGCCCATTGCCGTGAATTGATCGCCGGCTACAAGTGCCCGCGCAGCGTCGCGTTCGTCGACGCGCTGCCGATCTCGGGCGCCGGCAAGGTCATGAAGTACCGCCTGCGCGAGCCGCACTGGGCCGGCCACGCACGCCGGGTTGCCTGACGAAAAAAACCACCAAGGAGACGACACCATGTTCCTCACCCAGCCCCTGCACAAGGGCCGCCGCGAGAAGGCCCGCGAGACCGCCGTGGTCTGCGGCAACCACCGCCTGGACTTCGCGACCCTCACCGACCGCGTGGCGCGCCTGGGCGCCGTGCTGCAGCAGCTCGGCATGGCGCGCGGCGACCGCGTCGGCATGATGAGCCTCAACTCGCACCGCTTCGTCGAGTTCTTCTTCGGCACCTGGTGGGGCGGCGGCATCATCAACCCGGTGAACATCCGCTGGAACCCGAAGGAGGTCGCCTACTCGCTGGACGACTGCGACACACGCATCCTGCTGGTCGATGACCTGTTCGCGCCCATGGCCGGCGAGCTGCGCAAGCTTTCGACGTCGCTGCGCACCGTGGTGTACTGCGGCGACGGTCCCGTGCCCGAGGGCATGGTCGGCTACGAGGCGCTGCTGGCCGATGCGCAGCCCATCGACGACGCCCCGCACAGCGCCGACGAGCTGGCCGCCATCATGTACACCGGCGGCACCACCGGCCGGCCCAAGGGCGTGATGCTCACGCACGGCAGCCTCTACATCAACGCGCTGAGCTCGGTGGCCGCGGTGCCGCGCGAGACGCGCAACGCCGCCGTGGTCATCGCCGTGCCCATGTTCCACGTGGCCGGCTGCGGGCTGTCGCTGCAGAGCATCCTGCGGCTGGTGCCGCAGCACGTGGTGCCGATGTTCGACGAGGTGGCGATCCTGCAGGCCATCCAGGCCGCGCGCGCCACCGAGATGTTCCTGGTGCCCACCATGATCAAGCGCGTGATCGAGCACCCGCGCTTTGCCGAGTTCGACCTGTCGAGCCTGCAGATGCTGCTGTACGGCGCCGCGCCCATCGACGTCGCGCTGCTCGAGCAGGCCATGGCCGCGCTGCCCGCCACCAGCTTCTCGCAGGCCTACGGCATGACCGAGCTGTCGCCCACCGTGGCCGTGCTGATGCCGCACTTCCATCTGCCCGGCCCCGATCGCAACCGCCTGCTGCGCGCGGCCGGCACGCCGGTGCCCGTGGCCGAGATCCGCATCGTCGACGGCGAAGACAACGAGCTGCCCCCCGGCCAGGTCGGCGAGATCGTCGCGCGCGGCCCGATGGTCATGAAGGGCTACTGGAACAAGCCCGCCGAGACCGAGGCCGCGCTGCGCGGCGGCTGGATGCACACCGGCGATGGCGGCTACATGGACGAGCACGGCCTGCTGTTCGTGGTCGACCGCATGAAGGACATGATCGTGAGCGGCGGCGAGAACGTGTACTCGGCCGAGGTCGAGAACGCCATCGCCCAGATGCCGCAGGTGCTGATGTCCGCGGTCATCGGCGTGCCCGACGACAAGTGGGGCGAGCGCGTGCATGCCGTGATCGTGTTGCGCGAAGGCATGCCGCTCACGGCCGACGACGTCATCGCCCATTGCCGCGACCAGATCGCCAACTACAAGTGCCCGCGCAGCGTGGAGTTCCGCGATGCGCTGCCGCTCTCGGCTGCCGGCAAGCTGCAGAAGTTCCAGCTGCGAGAACCCTTCTGGGCCGGCAAGGAACGCCGCGTCGGCTGACCCCATTCCCCTCATTCCAAGACACTGAAGGACACCCCATGCCCATCGATTTCCGCCGCTCGTGGAGCGACGAAGAACTGGAGCTGTACCGCGACAACGTGGTGCGTTTCGTCGAGACCGAAGTCGTGCCGCACGACGAAGAGGCGCGCAAGCGCGGCCACGTCGGCCACGAGGTGTGGCGCAAGGCCGGCGCGCTCGGCCTGCTGTGCTCCGACATTCCCGAGGCCTACGGCGGCGCGGGCGGCGACTTCCGCCACGAGGCCGTGTTCTATGAGGAGAAGGCGCGCCGCGCATTGAGCGGCATGGCCAGCTCGGTGCACACCATCGTGGCGCACTACTTCCTGAACCACGGCACCGAGGAACAGAAGCAACGCTACCTGCCGCGCATGGCGCGCGGCGAGCTGGTCGGCGCCATCGCCATGACCGAGCCCGGCGCCGGCTCCGACCTGCAGGGCGTGCGCACGCGCGCCGAGAAGCAGCCCGACGGCAGCTACCGCATCCGCGGCTCCAAGACCTTCATCACCAACGGCTTCCTTGCGGGCGTGGTGCTGGTCGTGGCCAAGACCGACCCGACGCAGGGCGCCAAGGGCACCTCGATCCTCATCGTGGAGACCGAGGGCTGCGAGGGCTACCGCGTGGGCCGCGTGCTCGACAAGATCGGCATGAAGGCGCAGGACACCTCCGAACTCTTCTTCGACGACGTGCACGTGCCGGCCGATGCGCTGCTCGGCGGCCAGGAAGGACAGGGCTTCTTCCAGCTCATGAGCGACCTGCCGTACGAGCGCACCATCATCGGCGTGAACGCGCTGGCCACCATGGAAGGCGCCTACCAGGCCACGCTCGACTATGTGCGCGACCGCAAGGCCTTCGGCAAGCCGATCGCCGAGTTCCAGAACACCAAGTTCAAGCTGGCCGAGATCGCCACGCAAATCAAGGTGGGCCGCGCCTTCATCGACCGCTGCGTGGAAGACCTCGTGGCCGGCCGGCTCGACACCGCCACCGCCTCCATGGCCAAGCTCTGGGCCTCCGAGACGCAGGGCCGCGTGGTCGACGAGTGCCTGCAGCTCTTTGGCGGCTATGGCTTCATGACCGAGTACATGGTGGCGCGCATGTACGCCGACGGGCGCGTGCAGCGCATCTACGGCGGCACCAACGAGATCATGAAAGAAGTGATCTCGCGCGCGCTGTGACGGCGATGAACGAGGTGCTGCAGGTCGAGCGGCGCGGCGAGGTCGCCTGGCTCACGCTGAACCGCCCCGAGCGCCTGAACGCGCTCGACCCGGTGCTGGTGCGCGCGCTGCGCGAGTACTTCGAAGGCCTGAGCGCACGCAGCCCCGAGCGCGTGGTCGTGCTGCAGGGCGCGGGCCGCGCCTTCTGCGCCGGGCTCGACCTGAAGGAGCAGGTGGGCGGCGAAGACCTCGGCGTGGCCGACATGCTCGAACAGCAGAAGGGCATCCGCGACATCATGCTGGCCATGCGGCGCTGCCCGCAGCCCATCGTCAGCGTGGTGCAGGGCGCGGCCAGCGGCGGCGGCTTTGCGCTCGCGCTGGCGTCGGACGTGCGCCTGGCCACGCCCGACGCGCGCATGAACGCGGCCTTCATCCGCATCGGCCTGTCGGCCTGCGACGTGGGCGTGAGCTACTTCCTGCCGCGCATGGTCGGCAGCTCGGTCGCGGCCGAGTACATGCTCACCGGCCGTTTCATGGACGCGCAGCGCGCCTACGCGCTGGGCCTCGTGAGCCGCGTCGACACGCTGCCCGCGCTGCAGGCCGAGGCGCAGGCGCTGGCCGACGACATGCTCAACGCGACGCCCGTGGCGCTGCGCCTGACCAAGGAGGCGCTGGGCATCGCCGTGGATGCCGGCAGCATGGAAGCGGTCGTCGCCATGGAAGACCGCAACCAGGTGCTGTGCACCCAGACCCGCGATTTCCGCGAAGGCATGAGCGCCTTCCTCGAGAAGCGCGCGCCCGTCTACACGGGGCGCTGAGCTTCATTCCGAATTTCAACGGACCGCACACAAGGATTTCCATGACCCTCGACGACCTGATGTTCAAGCCCGGCCTGCTGGCCGGCCGCCGCTACCTCGTGACCGGTGGCGGCAGCGGCCTGGGCCGCGTGATGAGCGAGGCGCTGCTGCTGCTCGGCGCCCACGTCTACATCTGCGGGCGCCGCGCCCCCGTGCTCGAAGAAACCGCCGCCGAGCTGATGCACCTGCACGGCGGGCGCGTGACGCCCAAGACCTGCGACATCCGCCACGACGCGCAGATCACCGAGATGCTCGATGAAATCTGGGCCGACGGCGGCGCGCTCGACGGCCTCGTCAACAACGCCGCGGGCAACTTCGTGAGCCGCACCGAAGACCTGTCGCCGCGCGCCTTCGACGCCATTTCGAGCATCGTCTTTCGCGGCAGCTTCTGCATGACGCTCGAATGCGGCAAGCGCTGGCTGGCCGAAGGCAAGGCCGCGTCGGTGCTGTCGATCCTCACCACCTGGGTGTGGAACGGCTCACCCTTCACGGTGCCCTCGGCCATGTCGAAGGCCGGCCTGCACGCCATGACGCAGTCGCTCGCGGTCGAGTGGGCCGGGCGCGGCATCCGCTTCAACGCCATCGCGCCGGGCCTGTTCCCCACCGAGGGCATGAGCGCGCGCCTGAACCCCGGCGGCGGCGAGCACAAGGCCGAGCGCAATCCCATGGAGCGCAACGGGCGCATGCCCGAGTTGGCCAACCTCGCGGCCTACCTGCTCGGCCCGGGCTCGGAGTACGTCAACGGCCAGACCATCGCCATCGACGGCGCGCAGTTCCAGGCCACGGGCGGGAATTTCTCGCGCATGTCGCAGTGGCAGGACGAGGACTGGAAGCGCGCGCGCGAGCACATTGCGGGGCGCGACGCGCAGGACAAGCGGCAGCGGCTGGCGGCCTGAAAGCGCCGGAACCTAGGGAAAAACTCCAGCGTCAGGATTTCAAAGTATCGGAACAAGCCCCGACGAGATCACAAAGAACGACCCCTCTTTCCAGAATTTAACGACCGTTAACCGGCCCGTGCGCGACGTCTTCACGACGTGGCTTCACCGGCAGGGCGACGGTCTTTTCATTCCATTCCAAGACAGAGAGGGTTCGTTCCGTCATGACGAGATCACCGAAGTTCAAGCGCAGGGCCGTGGCCCGCGCCGCCGTGTGCGTGTGGGGTTCGATGCTGGCCACCGCGGCCGGCGCACAGGCCTATCCGGGAGACCCCGGCATGATCGGCGACCCGGCCAGCTGGCGCACGAAGGAGTTCCTGGCCGACTGGGGGCTCGGGGCGATGAAGACCGAGTACGCCTATGCGGCGGGCTTCACCGGCAAGGGCGTGAAGCTGGGCGTGATCGACTCGGGCTTCGACGTGCGCCACACGCGCGAATTGCCGCTCACGCGCTTCACGGCGCTGGTGACGGCGACGTCCAACGGGGCGTACAGCGAGTTCGCGGCGGATGGGTCCGTGCTCAACGGCAAAGACGTGGGCTACGGTTTCCACGGCACCCACGTGTCCGGCACCGTGGGCGCCAGCCGGGACGGGCAGGACATCCAGAACAACATGCACGGCGTGGCGTTCAATGCCAACGTGTTCGTGGGCAACACCAATGCGCCAGACGCGCTGAAGTCGAGTGCCGGGCTGAGTCCGGACAGCTACCGCTACGCCACGACCGAGAACTTCCGCAACCTCTACCAGGGCATGCGCGACGCGGGCGTGCGGGTCATCAACAACAGCTGGGGCAATCCGAGCAATCGGAATTTCAGCACACTGAATGCGGTCACCGCCGACTACCTGCAGTACCTGCGCGGGCCGTCCTGGGTCGATGCCGCGATCGACGCCACGAAGCCCCAGGCCGATGGCAAGGAAGGGGTCATCCAGGTGTTCGCTGCCGACAACCAGGGGCAGGCCAACCCGGCGGCGCGCGGGGCGCTGCCGTATTTCAGGCCCGACGTGGAGGGGCACTGGCTGACGGTGACGGGCGCCATGGAAAGGTGGGACAAGAAGGGCTACCAGCAGAACGGCTCCCTCAACAAGTGCGGCATCGCCAAGTACTGGTGCGTGGCAACCCCGGGGAGCGACATCACGAGCACGGTGTTCGACGGGGCCTACGGGACCTACTCCGGCACCTCGATGGCGGCGCCGCATGCCACGGGGGCCCTGGGCATCATCATGGAGCGCTTTCCGTACATGACCAACGAGCAGGCGCTGCAGGTGCTGCTCACCACGGCCACCAAGCTCGACGGCTCGCGCCAGGCGGCGCCCGACGAGGTGATCGGCTGGGGCCTCGTCAACCTCGAGAACGCCATGAAGGGGCCGGGCCAGCTGCTCAAGCGCACGGTCATCGACATGCCTGGCGGGACGGCCGATACGTGGCGCAATGACATCTCGGAGACGGGGCTGGTGCAGCGCAAGCAGGAAGAAGCCGCCGAGATCGCGCGCCTGGGTGCGCTCATGAAGGGGCCGGTGGCCCTGGACGCTTTCAAGCCCTTGGGTCAGGAGGCTGTCGTGCTGCTCGAGGCACTGCGCACGGCCATACTGTCGGGCGACGACTACGCCGAGGCGCTGGCCGCCGCGAAGGCCAATCCGATTGCGAAATCCCGCGCCGAGTTCTTCGATCAAATGCGCAAGATTGTTAGGCCGGGAAGTCCCCTCTGGAGCTCGCTTCAATTGAGCTTGACGATTTCGACGGATGACATCATGGCGGCTGCCGAGGACAAGGCGAGGGCGGCCAACGTCGACTGGGACCGCCTGACCCACCTGCGCAGCAAGACCGACGAAGACTACCGCGGCAGCCTCGTGAAGGCCGGTGCCGGGCGGCTGGTGCTCACGGGCACCAACACCTATTCGGGCGACACGCACGTCCAAGCCGGCGAGCTCGCGCTGGGCGAGGGCGGCACCACCGGTTCCATCACCAGCCACGTGGCCATCGACGCGGGCGCCAGCTTCGCCATCGACCGCGGCGATGCCTACGACTTCACCTACAACATCACCGGCGCGGGCGACCTGCGCACCACGGGCGGCACGACCGGCGAAGGCGTCACCACGCTGAGCGGCGCCAACAGCTACGCCGGCGCGACCTGGGTGCAGGGCGGCACGCTGCGCGCAGGCTCGGCCACCGGTTTGTCGAACGCCAGCGCGTTCACGGTGGCCGGCAAGGCCAGGCTCGACCTCAACGGCTTCGACGCCACCATCGGCTCGCTGGCCGGCGCGGGCGACGTCGCCGTGGGCACCGGCACGCTGACCACCGGCGGCAACGACCGGTCGACGCAATTCGCGGGCCGCTTCAGCGGCAGCGGCGGTCTCGTCAAGGCGGGCGCGGGCCGGTTCGAGCTCACCGGCGACTCCGGCGCCTTCACGGGCAAGACCTCGGTGGCGCAGGGCATGTTGTCGGTGAACGGCACGCTGGGCGGCACGATGGCCGTGCTGTCGGGCGGGCGCCTGCAGGGCACCGGCACGGTCGGCAGCACCACCATCGCCGCGGGCGGTGTTGTGGCGCCAGGCAACTCCATCGGCACGCTGCACGTGGCCGGCAACGCCCGCTTCGCGCCCGGTTCGACCTTCGAGGCCGAACTGAGCGGCACCGACGCGCAGGCCGACCGGTTCGACGTCAGCGGGCAGGCCACGCTCGAAGGCGGCACGGTGCGCGTGCTCGGCGGCTACGTTCTGGGCGCGCGCTACACGCTGCTGAACGCCGAGGGCGGCGTGAGCGGCACCTTCGCCGACTTCAGCGTGGCCAAGGACTACCTCTTCCTCTCGCCGATGCTGGGCTACACCGCGACGCAGGTCTACACGGAAGCCCTGCGCAACAACGTGTCGTTCGCGTCGGTCGCGCAGTCGGGCAACCAGCGCGCAATGGGCGTGAACCTCGATGGCGCCGCCCCCTGGAGCCCGGCACTGGCCGCCGCGTTGCAGCTGGAGAGCGTGCCGGCCGCGCGCGCGGCCTTCGACAGCCTGTCGGGTGAAGTGCATGCCTCCGCGAAGACGGCGCTCATCGAGGACAGCCGCTTCGTGCGCGAGGCCGCGATGGAGCGCCTGCGCGCCTCGGCCGGCACGGCGGGCGCGTCCACGGCGCCGGTCAAGATCAACGACGGCGCCGGCCAGTCGCACATGGCCGCACCGACCACGGGCGAGGCCGTCTTCTGGAGCCAGGCCCTGCACTCGACCGGCCGTGCGCGCGGCGACGGCAATGCCGCGCGCCTCGATCGCTCGGTCGACGGCCTGCTGATGGGCGGCGACACCCGCGTGGGCGACAACGCGCGCCTGGGCGTGACCGGCGGCTACAGCCGCAGCAAGTTCGACGTGGACGCGCGTTCATCTTCGGGCGATGCCACCAGCTACCACCTGGGCCTGTACGGCGGCACCACGCTCGGCCCGTGGGCCCTGCGCGCCGGCGCAGCCTATGCGCGGCACGACGTGGACACCACACGCCAGGCGCGCGTGGCGGGCCTGTCGGATTCGCTCAAGAGCAACCACGACGCATCGACCACGCAGGTCTTCGGCGAAGTGGGCTACAGCCTGGCCGCCGGCGACGTGGCACTGGAGCCCTTCGCGAACCTGGCGCACGTCACGCTGCACACCGACGCGTTCTCGGAGCGCGGCACGTGGGCGGCGCTGCAGGCGCGCAGCGGCAGCGCGAACGTCGGCCTGTCGACGCTGGGCCTGCGCGCATCGACCGCGGTGCGCCTGGGCAATGTCGACGCCACGCTCAAGGGCATGGTCGGCTGGCGCCGCGCCTACGGCGACCTGACGCCCTTCACCAGCGTCGCATTGCCGGGCGCCACGGGCTTCTCGGACATCGCGGGCGTCGCGGTGGCGAAGAACGCGGCGGTGCTGCAACTCGGCATGGACTTCGCGTTCTCGCCGCGCGCGACCTTCGGCGTGGCCTACGGCGGCCAGTTCGGCGGCAAGGCGCGCGACCAGTCGGTGAAGGCGAATCTGAACGTGTCGTTCTGACGAAAGGCGAGGGTTTGGGCCCGTCTGCCATGTGTCGGCGGGCGGGCCCTTTTTTTGGGGCTAGCGGATCACGCCCAGCTTGCGCGCAATCGCCACCGCCTCCGTGCGCCGCTTCGCGCCCAGCTTCATGTGGATGTTGCGCAGGTGCGTGCGCACCGTGCTCTCCGACACGAACAGCTTCTCGCCCATGGCGTTGTTCGAGTAGCCCTCGGCCAGGAGCTGCAGCACGCGGATCTCCTTGCGCGTGAGCGGCTCCTTGGTGGCGTCGCCCGAGGGCGCCTCGGCGTCGATCGGCGAGGGCGGCGGGCCCAGCACCTGCAGCAGCCGCTGCAGGTAGTCGGCCAGGATCGGGTCGCTGCGCAGCACGGGCGCCACGGCACCCGCTTCCTGCTGCATGGCGGCGGCATAGCGGTGCACCAGCGTGCCCACGGCCGGGCCTTCGTCGAGGATCAGCCGCACGAAGCCTTCCTGGCTCGCGGCCTGCAGCACGGCGCCGATCTCTTCGATGGCGGTGGCGAGGTCGCCCGCGCGCTGCAGCGCCAGCGCGCGCAGCACGCGCAGCTTGAGCGCGCGGCGGTTGCGGTTGGCGGCCACGGCGGCGTGCAGCTCGGCGTCGAGCACGGTGAGGGCCGCGCGCGCGTCGCCGAAGGCGATGTCCCAGCGCGCCCGCGCGAGCGCGAGGTAGTCGAGGTCGTGCGCGGGCAGGCGCTGACGGCGCTCGCGCTCCCACAGCTCGGGGTCGTCGGCGCGCTGCAGCTCGTCGCGCGAGGCGGGGCCGTTGCCCTGCAACAGCAGCATGTGGGCGCGCTCCAGCTTGGCGCCCGCGACCACGCGCGGCAGCTGGCGGTGGTGGCCGAGGTATTCGAGTTCGGTCAGGGCCTGGAACGCGGCGTCGATGTCGCCCGCGTGGAACGCGATGCGCGAGCGCATGACGTGGCTCAGGATCATGTGGTCGGGCAGGCCCACGTCGCGCGCCAGCGGCAGGTACACGTTCAGCAGGTGCTCGGCCTGCACCAGCTGGTTGGTCTCGTACACGGCGCCCGCGTACAGCACACCGGCCCAGGCGTTGCCGTGGCTGTGGTTGTACGACACGGCATGCGTCGAATCGACCGCCATGCGCAGCCGCGCGGTGGCCTGGCGCAGCCGACCTTCGGTGAGGTCGAACAGGCCCGCCAGCGACTCGGTGTACATGCGGTTGAAGGTGCTGTTGCCCTGCTCGCGCCGCGCGGCCTCGAGCAGGCGCTGCGCCTCGCGCTGGTCGCCGCGCACGGCGAGGATGTGGGCCATGGCGTTGAGCAGCACGCCCTCGGCAAAGGCCAGCCCGGTGGGCAGGCGCGCAAGGCTTTCGCGGCCGGCTTCATACGCAGCATCGTGCTGGTCTTCCATCGCCAGCAGCAGCGGAATGAGCGTGTGAGCGTTGGCGCGCACCTCGGGAATGGGGCTGTCGAGGCAGCCCGACTGTTCGAGCAGGCGCATGGCGTCCCACGGGCCGTGCGTGAAGCAGGTGGCCCACAGCGCGATGAGCTGCAAAAACGGGTGCTCGCGCAGCTGATGTTCAGGGATGGCCGAGAACCAGCGCGCCAGCATGCGCATGCGGCCCTGCTCGAGGAACTGCTCGGCGTAGCTGTCGAGCAGCGTGAGCGCGTGCGGATGGTCGCCGCCTTCGATGGCGTGGTCGATGGCGGGCACGGGCCGGCCGTGCGACTCGTACCAGCCCGAGGCTGCGAGGTGCAGCCGCGCGAGTTCGCCGGGCCGCTCGCGCGCCAGCTGCGCACGCAGGAAATCGGCGAAGAGGCTGTGGTAGCGCCACGCGCGCACCTCGCCGCCAGCATCGCCGCTCACGGGCGTGAGGAACAGGTTGGCGGCGGCCAGCTGCTCCAGGATGACGGCGCTGTCGCCGCGCGGGTTGAGCGCCTGGCACACCGAGGCGTCGAGCTGGCGCAGGATGCTCGTGCGCAGCAGAAAGTCGTGGATCTCGGGCGGCTGGTGCGCGAGCACGTCTTCGGCCAGGTAGTCGGCCACGGCGCGGTCGGAGCCCGAGAAGCGCTCGATGAAGCCGGTCTCGATGCCGTGCCGCTCCAGCGCCATCGACGCCAGCCAGATGGCCGCCACCCAGCCTTCGGTCTTGCGGTGCAGCTGCGAGAGCAGGTCGGCCGGCAGCGCCTGCGGCGGCTGCGCGGCGGCGTGCGGCGCATGCGCCTGGCGCAGGCCGATGAAGGCGCTGGTTTCTTCCAGCGAGAAGCGCAGCCGGTCGGTGTCGATCTCGATGAGCTGGCCGCGCGCGCGCAGCCGGCCCAGCCCGAGGTCGGGCAGGCTGCGCGAGCCGATCACGATCTGCCCGCGCCGCGGCAGGTGCTCCACCAGCTCGCGCACGAGGCCGAGCACGGCGGGCTCCTGCACCACCTCGAAGTCATCGAGAAAGAGCGTGAAGGGCGAGTCGTGCGCGGCCAGCGCGGCCACGGCGTCGAAGGGCGCGTGGCTTGCGGGCTCGTCCACGCCGATGCGCTGCACGGCCTCGGCCAAGCAGTTGAGAAAGCGCGACACGTCGTTGTCGGCGCGGTCGAGCGTGAGCCAGGCGGTGGCGATGCCCTGCGCGTCCATGCGCTCGCGGATCTGCGCCATGGCGGTGGTCTTGCCGAAGCCGGCGGGTGCGCGCACCAGCACGAGCTTGACGGTCGCGGCCGCGATTTCTTCGCTGATGGCGGTGCGCGGCACCTGCGTGGCCACGAAGGCCGGCGGGTTGAGCTTGGTCTCGAGAATCCGGAGCGAGGAAGGGGGAACGGGGGCAGGAGCAGGCATCGCGAAGGGGGAGTGAGTGCCTGGAAATTCCGTCGCTTCCGACGATTCCGGCAACCGATTCTGCTTCCTAAACTGGCCGCAGACAAACTGAATTCCCCTGCATCCGGTGGCCTTGCGCACCCGGGCAGCGCCCTGCCCATGACCGACGACGTTTTCATCTACGACCACGTGCGCACGCCGCGCGGCAAGGGGCGCGCCGACGGTGCGCTGCACCCCATCACGCCGGTGCAGCTGGCCACGCAGGTGCTGCAGGCGCTGCGCGAACGCCATGCACTCGACCCCGCGCAGATCGAGGACGTGGGCCTGGGCGTGGTGATGCCGGTGGGCGAGCAGGGCGCCGATATCGCGCGCGTCGCGCTGCTGTCGGCGGGCTACGGCGACAGCGTGGTCGGCTTCCAGCTCAACCGCTTCTGCACCTCGGCGCTCGACACGCTCAAGATGGGCTTCGGCCTCGTGGCCTCGGGCCAGGCCGACGCGGTGATCGGCGGCGGCGTGGAGTCGATGTCGCGCGTGACCATCGGCAGCGACGGCGGCGCGGTCTACACCGACCCCGCCGTGGGCCAGCGCTACCCCTACATCCCCAACGGCGTGGCGGCCGACCTGACGGCCATGCTCGACGGCGTGGACCGCGAGGCGGTCGATGCCTACGCGGTGGAAAGCCAGCGCCGCGCCGCCGTGGCGCAGGCCGAGGGCCGCTTCGACCGCTCGCTCGTGCCCGTGCGCGACCGGCTCGGGCGCACCGTGCTCGCGAAGGACGAGGCCAACCGCCCCGGCACCACGATGGCCGACCTCGCCAAGCTCAAGCCCGCCTTCGCCGGCGTGGCCGCGCAGGGCTACGAAGCCATCCTGCTGCAGCGCTACCCGCAGCTGTCGCACATCGCGCCGATCCACACAGGCGGCAATTCGAGCGGCATCGTCGACGGCGCCTGCGCGGTGCTCATGGGCAACCGCGACTACGGCACGCGCAACGGATTGAAGCCGCGCGCACGCATCGTCGGCAGCGCCTCGTGCGCCGACGAACCGCTGCTGAGCCTGGGCGGCCCGATGCCCGCCACCGAGCGCCTGCTGGCGCGCTGCGGCCTGAGCATCGGCGACATCGACCTGTTCGAAGTGAACGAGGCCTTCTCGGTGGTGCCGATGCGCTATGCGCGCCATTTCGACATCGACCCCGCGCGCATCAACGTGAACGGCGGCGCCATCGCACTGGGCCACCCGCTGGGCGCGACCGGCGCGATCCTCACGGGCACGCTGCTCGACGAGCTGGAGCGGCGCGACGCGCGCCTGGGCCTGGTCACGCTGTGCGCGGCGGCGGGGCAGTCGACCGCGCTGGTGATCGAGCGCGTCTGAGCAGCACGTCTTCTCTTTCCTTTTTTCCTATGCCTTCCCACATCCGATTCGAGGTCGATGCCGACGGCGTCGCGCTCCTCACCCTCGACGTGCCCGAGCGGCCGATGAACGTGTTCACGCCCGGCTTCACGGCCGAACTGCGCGAGGCCGTGGTGCAGATCGCGCAGCGCGCCGACGTGCGCGGCGCCGTCATCACCTCGGGCAAGGCCAGCGGCTTCATGGCCGGGGCCGACCTGAAGGACCTCGTGGGCTTCCATGCCACGGGCGGTGGCGCGGCCGAGGCCATCGAGGCGATCGCACCCGGCGGGCGCGCGCTGCGCGAGCTGGAGCGCTGCGGCAAGCCCGTGGCGGTGGCCATCAACGGCGTGGCGCTGGGCGGCGGCTTCGAGCTGGCGCTGGCCTGCCACCACCGCGTGCTGCTCGACGAAGCGCGCGCGGTGGTCGGCCTGCCCGAAGTCACGGTCGGCCTGCTGCCGGTGGGCGGCGGCACGCAGCGGCTGCCGCGCCTGATCGGCATTGCGCGCGCGCTGCCGCTGCTGCTGTCGGGCCAGCATGTGGCGCCGGCCGAGGCGCTGGCGCTGGGCATGGTCGATGCGCTCGCACCGGCCGACCAGCTCGTGCAGGTCGCGCGTCGCTGGGTGCTCGACCATCCCGAGGCCGGCCAGCAGCCGTGGGACGTGAAGGGCTTCCAGGTGCCTGGCGGCGCGGGCGCACTCGCACCGCACGCGGGCGCGAGCTTCGGCGCCACGCTGGCGCAGGTGCGGCGTGATACGCACGACCAGCTGCCGGCGCCGCTGGCCATCCTGTCGGCGGTGTACGAAGGCACGCAGCTGCCGATGGACGCGGGGCTGGCGGTCGAGGCGCAGTGCTTCGGTCCCTTGCTGGCCGGCCCGGTGGCGCGCAACCTGATGCGCACGCTGTTCGTGAACCGGGGCGCGGCGCTGCGGCGCAAGGGTGACTTGAGTACGGTCAATGCTGCGTATGTCGAACGGCTGCGGCAGCTGTACCGCAGTGAGGGTGCGGCGCTGTTGAGCGAGGGCGTGTCGCCTGCGCTGATCGCGAACGCCGCGCGGCAGGCCGGGCTGGGCGAGAGTCCGCTGGTTGCCGATGCAACGACGGGACAAGCCGCTGCAGCGCAGCCCGACGCGCGCGCTGTCGGCGAGCGCCTGCTGTCGCTGCTCGCGCTCGAAGCGGTGCGCTGCCTCGAAGAAGGCGTGCTGAAGCATCCGGTCGAGGCCGACCTCGGCGCCGTGCTTGCGCTGGGCTATCCCGACTGGACCGGCGGCACGCTCTCGTACATCGAGACCGTCGGCCTCGCGGCCTTCGTCGCGCGCTGCGATGCACTCGCACAGCGCCACGGCGAGCGCTTCAAGCCCACGGCCGCGCTGCGCCAGCGCGCGCAATCGAACACGGCGTTCTATCCCGTGGAGCACGCCGCGTGAGCCCAGGCCGCGCGCAAGCGCTGCAGTCGCTGGTCGCCCAGCTGCAGCTCGAACAACTGGAGAAGAACCTGTTTCGCGGCACCAGCACCGACATCGGCGCGCCCGCCGTCTTCGGCGGCCAGGTGCTCGGGCAGGCGCTGATGGCCGCGGCCCGCACGGTCGACGGGCATGCGGCGCATTCGCTGCACGGCTACTTCCTGCGCGCGGGCGACAAGGCCGCGCCCATCGTCTACGACGTCGACCGCATCCGCGACGGCGCGAGCTTCACCACGCGGCGCGTGGTCGCCATCCAGCATGGCGAGCCGATCTTCCACATGTCGGCCTCGTTCCACCGGCGCGAGGAGGGCGTGTCGCACCAGTGCGCGATGCCCGAGGCGCCGCCGCCCGAAACGCTCACGCCTCGCGCCGGCCCGCGCGTGCGCGTGGAAGGGCCCATCGAGTTCCGCTACGTCGACCCGCGCGATCCGGTCACGGCCGGCCCGCGCCCACCGCACAGCCAGCTCTGGCTGCGCACCGCCGACGCGTTGCCCGACGACCCGCTGCTGCACCAGGCGATGCTGGCCTATGCCTCCGACTACAGCTTCATGGGTGTGGCGATGCAGCCGCACGGCCTGGCCTTTCAGCAACCCGGCGTGCAGGGCGTGAGCCTGGACCACGCGATGTGGTTCCACCGCGATTTCCGCTGCGACGACTGGCTGCTGTACGACGCCGATTCGCCCTCGGCCGAGCATGCGCGCGGCTTCTGTCGTGGCGCGCTGTTCGACCGCGCCGGCCGGCTCGTGGCCTCGGTGGCGCAGGAAGGCCTGATCCGGGTGCGCCGATGATCAAGCTCGTCTTCTGCCTGCGGCGCTTGCCGCACCTGGACCGCGCGCAGTTCCAGCACCACTGGCGACACGTGCACGCGCCGCTCATCGCCGAGCGCGCCGAGGTGCTGGGCCTGCGGCGCTACGTGCAGTCGCACACGCTCGACGACGCACTCGTGCAGCCGCTGGCCGTGCCGCGCGGCAGCCCCGCGCCCTTCGACGGCGTGGCCGAGCTGTGGTGGGACAGCCTCGAAGCGCGCACCGGTGCGCGGCGCGAGGAAGCCCGCCGCGCGAGCGCCGAGCTGCTCGCGGACGAGCGCCGCTTCATCGACCTGGCCGCCTCGCCGATCTTCTTCACCGACGAGTTCGCCGTGGTCGGCGACCCCGCCGCCGAGGCGGTGCGCGACTACCTGCAGGCGCGCGGCCGCCTGTAATCGTCGCTTCGGACGATGCCTGCGCGCAGGGCGCGTCCCTAAACTTTTTCCCACAGGCTGGCGCGTCGCCGGCCGCGAGGAGACCCCTTTGTTCCAAGGCGAAAGTATCGAAGTCCTGCCGTTGCAGGACGGGCTGGTGGAGCTGCGCTTCGACCGGCGCGGCGAGGCCATCAACAAGCTCGACGCGCGCACCGTCGACGAGTTCCGCCAGGCCACCGAGCGCATCGCGGCCTCGCCCGATGTGCGCGGCGTGCTGGTGACGAGCGCGAAAGACGTGTTCATCGTCGGCGCCGACATCACCGAGTTCGGCGCCACCTTCCAGCAGGCCGAGGCCGACATCGCGCGCGGCGTGCGCGCCAGCAACGAGCTGTTCAACGCCTTCGAAGACCTGAAGGTGCCCAGCGTGGTCGCCATCAACGGCTTCGCGCTCGGCGGCGGGCTGGAGCTGGCGATGCTCGCGCCGCTGCGCGTGATGGCCGACACGGCCCAGGTCGGCGTGCCCGAGGTGAAGCTGGGCCTGTTCCCGGGCTTCGGCGGCACGGTGCGGCTGTCGCGCCTGGCGGGGCTGGCCACGGCCATCGACTGGGTGGCGAGCGGCAAGCCGTCCAAGGCGCCGGCCGCGCTGGCCGCGGGCGTGACCGACGAGGTCGCCGCGCCCGAGGCCCTGCGCGACCGTGCGCTCGCGCTGCTGCAGCGCGCGGCGCGCGGCGAGATCGACTGGCAGGCCGCGCAGCAACGCAAGCGCGCGCCGCTGACGCTGTCGAAGCAGGAGGCCGGTGCGCTGGTCGAGGCCGCGCGCACGCAGGTGGTGGCGCGCAGCGGCAAGCACCAGCCCGCCGCCGTCATCGCGCTCGAAATGATGGCCGAGGCCGCCGGCCGCGACCGCGCGGGCGCGCTCGACCTCGAGTCGGCCGCCTTCGGCCGCGTCGCGAAGACGCAGGCCGCCGCCTCGCTGGTGCAGGCCTTTCTCAACGACCAGGCGCTCAAGAAGCTCTACAAGCGCCACGCCCGCGAAGGCCGTCCGGTGAAGCAGGCGGCCGTGCTCGGCGCCGGCATCATGGGTGGTGGCATCGCCTACACCAGCGCATTGCGCGGCACGCCGGTGCGCATGAAGGACATCGCGCAGCCGCAGCTTGACCTGGGCATGGCCGAGGCCAGCAAGCAGCTCGCCAAGCAGGTGAAGAACGGTCGGCTCGCGCAGGCCAAGGCCGATGCCATTCAAGCGTCGATCGTGCCGCAGCTCGACGAGGCCGGCTTCGACACGGTGGACTGCGTGGTCGAGGCCGTGGTCGAGAACCTCGAGGTCAAGCGCAAGGTGCTGGCCGCGCTGGAAGGCAGCGTCAAGCCCGGCACCGTGATCGCCTCGAACACCTCGAGCCTGCGCATCGACGACATCGCCCAGCCGCTTGCGCGACCTGAAGACTTCGTCGGCATGCACTTCTTCAACCCCGTGCCGGTGATGCAGCTGGTGGAAGTGATCCAGGGCGCGAAGACCAGCAATGCCGCCGTGTCCACCGCCGTGGGCTATGCCGTCGCGATGGGCAAGACGCCCATCGTGGTGAAGGACTGCCCGGGCTTTTTGGTCAACCGCATCCTCACGCCGTACATCAACGCCTTCGTGCAGCTGGTGGCCGATGGCGCCGACTTCGAGGCGGTCGACCGCGCGATGGAAGCCTTCGGCTGGCCCATGGGACCGGCCTACCTGCAGGACGTGGTGGGCATGGACGTGGGCGCGCACGTGGGCGACGTGATCGCCGCGGGCTACCCGCAGCGCATGCCGGCCCTGGAACGCAACGCCGTGAAGCTGATGGTGGCGAACAAGCGCTACGGCCAGAAGAACGGCGCGGGTTTCTACCGCTACGAGAACGACCCCACGGGCCGCCCGCGCAAGTCGGCCGCGCCCGAGGCGCATGCGCTGGTCGCCACGCTGCAACCGCAAGGGCGGTGCGATTTTGCCGATGCGGAGATCGTCGAACGCATGATGCTGCCGATGGTGGTCGAGGCCGCGCACGCGCTCGAAGACGGCGTGGTCGCCACGCCGGCCGAGCTCGACATGGCGCTGCTGCTCGGCGTGGGCTTTCCGGCCTACGCGGGCGGCGCGCTCAAGTACGCCGACTGGCTGGGGCTGGACCGCGTGGTCGCGCTGTGCGACAAACATGCGGCGCTCGGCGCGCCGTATGTGCCCACGGCGCGCATGCGCGAGATGGCGGCGCGCAGGTTGCGCTACTACCCGGTCTGAACGGCAGGCGTTTTCGGTTTTCTTTCTTTCTTCCTTTCTCTCTCTATCCAAGGACAACAAGAGATGCAACTCGATTCCAGCATTGCCGCCGTCGTCACGGGCGGCGCCTCGGGCCTCGGGGCCGCCACCGCGCGTCGCCTGGCCAGCCACGGCGTGAAGGTCGCGCTGTTCGACCTCAACGTGGAGCAGGGCGAGGCCCTGGCCAAGGAGCTGGGCGGCGTGTTCTGCAAGGTCGATGTCACGTCGGAAGAGCAGGTCGACGCGGCCTTCGCCAAGGCGCGTGCCGCGCACGGCCAGGAGCGCGTGCTGGTCAACTGCGCTGGCACCGGCAACGCGGTGAAGACCGCGAGCCGCGACAAGGCCTCGGGCGAGATCAAGCACTTTCCGCTCGCCAACTTCGACCGCATCATCCAGATCAACCTCGTGGGCACCTTCCGCTGCATCGCCAAGTCGGCGGCCGGCATGCTCACGCTCGATGCGCTGGAAGACGGCGAGCGCGGCGCCATCGTCAACACCGCCTCGGTCGCGGCGCAGGACGGCCAGATGGGCCAGGCCGCCTACACCGCCTCGAAGGCCGGCGTGGTCGGCATGACGCTGCCCATCGCACGCGACCTCATGGGCGAGGGCATCCGCGTGAACACCATCCTGCCGGGCATCTTCAACACGCCGCTGCTGCAGGGCGCGCCCGACAACGTGAAGGCCGCGCTGGCCGCCTCGGTGCCGTTCCCCAAGCGCCTGGGCAACCCGGCCGAGTACGCGACGCTGGCCGAGCTGATGATCACCAACGGCTACTTCAACGGCGAGAGCGTGCGGCTGGACGGCGCGATCCGGATGGCGCCGCGCTGACGCCCGGGCGAAGGGCTGTCGTCAGCCCTTCTGCGCACGCCCCCGCGCCTGCACCGCCTCGCGCCGCGCGCGCAGCACCTCGGGCGTGAGCGACGCGGCCCAGTCGCGCGTGGCGGCCTGCTCCAGCGCCATGCCTTCGGCGAAGCTGCGCGCATGGCCGTCGTCGATCAGGCGCTTGTAGACCGGCAGCATCTCGGGCAACGCGCTCGCGATGTCGGCGGCCAGCGCCAGCGCCTGGGGCATCAGCTGCTCGGGCGTGGTCACGTGGTTGACCAGCCCCCAGCGCTCGGCCTGCTCGGCGCCGACGAAGTTGCCGCTGAAGGCCATCTCCTTCGCACGCGCGATGCCGATGAGCCGCGACAGCCGCTGCGACAGTCCCCAGCCCGGGATCACGCCGATGCGCGCGTGGGTGTCGGCAAAGCGCGCCTCGCTCGACGCGATCAGCAGGTCGCAGGCCAGCGCCACCTCGAGGCCGCCGGTGATGGCCGCGCCGTTCACGGCGCCGATCACCGGGCGCGGAAAGTTCGCGAGCGCGGTGGCCACGTCGGTGCCGGCGTCGCCGGTGATGGCGCCGGGGTCGATCTCGCGCAGGTCCAGGCCGGCGCAGAAGGCGCGGCCTGCGCCGGTGAGGACGAGCACGCGCACGCTGTCGTCCTGCGCGAGCGTGTCGAGCGTGCGCACCAGCGCGCGCCGCAGCGCGAGCGACAGGGCGTTCATCGCCTGCGGGCGGTTCAGCGTGAGGCAGGCGCAGCCGTCCTGCGGACGGGTGAGCAGGAGGACGTTGTCGGCGTCGTTGTTGGTTGCAGATGTATTCATGGCGTGTCAGTGTTGGGCGCAGGCCGTGCCGCGGCATCGTCGGAACGGACGAATCCGGCGGGCTTGTCCCGCTCACGACTCGAAACCCGCGCCCGCGTCGGCACCATGCGCCGCATTGTCTTCAATCCGTCCTTGAATCCACTGAGAGAAAGAAGGAGCGTCCCACCATGGACTTCAGCCTCACCCCGGCCCAGCTCGACCTGCAGGAACGAACGCGCCGCTTCATCGCCGAGGAGGTGATTCCGCTCGAATCCGACCCCCGGCAGGATTCGCACGGCCCCGCCGAGGCGCTGCGCGACGAGCTGGTGGGGCGCGCACGCCGCGCCGGCCTGCTCACGCCGCATGCATCGAAGGAGCACGGCGGGTTGGGCCTGTCGCACGTCGACAAGGCCATCGTGTTCGAGGAGGCGGGCTACTCGCCGCTCGGCCCGGTGGCGCTCAACATCCACGCGCCCGACGAAGGCAACGTGCACCTGATGGAAGTGGTGGCCACGCCCGCGCAGAAGGCGCGCTGGCTGCAGCCGCTCATCGACGGCCATGTGCGCTCGTGCTTCTGCATGACCGAGCCGCCGCCCGGCGCCGGCTCCGACCCGTCGATGATGCAGACCGTGGCCGTGCGCGACGGCGACCACTACGTGATCACCGGGCGCAAGTGGTTCATCACCGGCGCCACCGGCGCGGGCTTCGCGATCATCATGGCGCGCATGGAAGACGGCTCGTCGACCATGTTCCTGGCCGACATGAACCAGCCCGAGATCGTCATCGAGCGGCAGATCGACGCACTCGACAGCTGCTTCACCGGTGGCCACGGCGTGGTGCGCTTCGACGGCCTGCGCGTGCCGGCCACCGACGTGCTGGGCGCCATCGGCGAAGGTTTTCGCTACGCGCAGGTGCGGCTGGCGCCCGCGCGCCTCACGCACTGCATGCGCTGGCTCGGCGCCGCGCGCCGCGTGCACGAGCTCGCTGCCGACTACGCCCGCCGCCGCCAGGCCTTCGGCCATGCGCTGGTGGAGCACGAGGGCGTGGGCTTCATGCTGGCCGACAACGACATGGACCTGCACGTCTCGCGCCTGACCATCTGGCATTGCGCGTGGGTGCTCGACCAGGGCGGCAAGGGCCGGCACGAGTCGAGCGTGGCCAAGGTGCTGTGCTCGGAGGCCGAGTGGCGCGTGGTCGACCGCTCGGTGCAGATCCTGGGCGCGAGCGGCGTCTCGGACGAGACCGTGGCCGCGCGCATCTTCCGCGACATGCGGGCCTTCCGGATCTATGACGGCCCCTCGGAGGTGCACCGCTGGAGCATGGCCAAGCGCCTCGCCAAGGCCTGAGAGCGTAGGGGCGCAAGGCGCCGCCGCCCAAAATCGTCGGTTCCGACGACGCTGTGCGGCGGCGCGGCGCCAACAATGCGCTGGACTGCCGAACCGAACCCATCACCGGAGATTTCACATGCCCGAAGCCTATATCGTCGCCGCCGCGCGCACCGCCGGCGGCCGCCGCAACGGCCGCCTCGCCGGATGGCACCCGGCCGACCTGGCCGCCCAGGTGCTCAACGCCCTCGTGGAGCGCACCGACGCCGACCCCGCCCTGATCGAGGACGTCATCATGGGTTGCGTCGGCCAGGCCGGCGAGCAGGCCTCCAACGTGGCGCGCAACGCGGTGCTGGCCTCGCGCCTGCCCGAGTCGGTGCCCGCCACCTCGGTCGACCGCCAGTGCGGCTCGTCGCAGCAGGCGCTGCACTTCGCGGCGCAGGCCGTGATGTCGGGCACGATGGACATCGTCATCGCCGCCGGCGTCGAGAGCATGAGCCGCGTGCCCATGGGCCTGCCCACCACGCTGCCGCTGAAGAACAACCTGGGCTTCTACGTGAGCCCCGGCATGGAAAAGCGCTACCCCGGCATCCAGTTCAGCCAGTTCACGGGCGCCGAGATGATCGCGCGCAACTACGGCATCGAGAAAGACGCGCTCGACCGCTACGCGCTCGAAAGCCACCACCGCGCCATCGCCGCCACCAAGGCCGGCCACTTCGAGCGCGAGATCGTGCCCGTGGCCGTGCGCATGGCCGACGGCACCGAGACCGGCGAGCTGCACACCACCGACGAAGGCATCCGCTACGACGCCACGCTGGAGAGCATCGCCGGCGTCAAGCTCATCGCCGAAGGCGGGCGCTGCACGGCGGCCACCGCCAGCCAGATCTGCGACGGTGCCAGCGGCCTCATGGTCGTGAACGAGCGCGGCCTGAAGACGCTGGGCGTGAAGCCGCTGGCGCGCATCCACCACATGAGCGTGCTGGGCCACGACCCGGTCATCATGCTCGAGGCCCCGCTGCCCGCCACGCAGCGCGCGCTGCAGAAGGCCGGCATGA
This sequence comes from Variovorax boronicumulans, assembly GCF_009811375.1. Taxonomy (NCBI): domain Bacteria; kingdom Pseudomonadati; phylum Pseudomonadota; class Betaproteobacteria; order Burkholderiales; family Comamonadaceae; genus Variovorax; species Variovorax boronicumulans. Next base: position 195,189 of record NZ_BKDH01000005.1, on the reverse strand, counting down.
AGATCGAGGACATCGACCTGTACGAAGTCAACGAAGCCTTCGCGCCCGTGCCCATCGCCTGGCTCAAGGCACTGGGCGCCGACCCGGTCCGCATCAACGTGAACGGCGGCGCCATTGCGCTGGGCCACCCGCTGGGCGCCTCGGGCACCAAGCTGATGACCACGCTGGTGAACGCCCTGGGCCAGCGCGGCAAGCGCTACGGCCTGCAGACGATGTGCGAAGGCGGCGGCATGGCGAATGTGACCATCATCGAACGGCTCTGACGAAGCCGGGCGGCCCTTGCGCCGCCACCTGGCAGCGCCCGCGGGGCGGCGCTGACCTTTTCCGTTCCCTCAAAAAAAGAGATCGACGCATGATTCATGACACCGATCGCGGAGACAAAGAGAACACCCCCCTGTTGCGCATCGACGCGGTGTCGGTGCGCTTCGGCGGCATCGTGGCGCTCGACGGCGTCTCGTTCGACGTGCGGCGGGGCCAGATCTGCGGCCTCATCGGGCCGAACGGGGCGGGCAAGAGCACGCTGTTCAACTGTCTCTCGCGCCTGTACGAGTGCAGCGCCGGCCGCATCGAGTTCGACGGCCATCCGCTCACGCGCCTGCCGCGCCACCGCATGGCGGGCCTGGGCATCGGGCGCACCTTCCAGAACCTGGCGCTGTTTCGCACGATGACCGTGCGCGACAACGTGCTGGTGGGCTGCCACAGCAAGCACCACGCGGGCTTCCTGCGCAACGCCTTCCGGCTGCCCGGCGTGGCGGCCATCGAGTCACAGGCGCGGGCGCGGGCCGACCAGCTGATCCACTTTCTCGACCTCGAGGCCGTGGCCGAGCGCGAAGTGGCCGACCTGCCCTTCGGCACGCAAAAGCGCGTCGAGCTGGCACGCGCACTGGCGGCCGAGCCGCAACTGCTGCTGCTCGACGAGCCGGCCTGCGGCCTGAACCACGAAGAACTCGAAAGCCTGGGCACGCTGATCCGCGACATCCGCGACCGCCTGAACGTGACGGTGCTGCTGGTCGAACACCACATGAGCCTCGTGATGGGCGTGTCGGACAAGGTGGTGGCGCTGAACTTCGGCAAGAAGATCGCCGAGGGCACGCCGGCCGAGGTGCGCGCGCACCCCGAGGTGATCCGCGCCTACCTGGGCGAAGAGGCAGAAGCGGAGGCGATGGCATGACGACCAACATTCTCGAAGTGCGCGGCTTGCACGCGGCCTACGGCCCGACGCGCGTGCTGCAGGGCATCGACCTCGACATTCCCACCGGCCAGGTCGTGGCGCTGCTGGGCGCCAACGGCGCCGGCAAGACCACCACGCTGCGCGCGCTGTGCCAGATGATGGTGAGCACCGAGGGCCGCATCATGCTGGCCGGCCAGCGCATCGACGGCCGCTCGACCGAGCAGATCGCCAAGGCCGGCGTGGGCCACGTGCCCGACGGACGCGGCACCTTCCTGGGTCTTACGACAGAAGAGAACCTGCGGTTGGGCGCCTACGCCCGCGCAAGCAGGGACGGCATCGACGCCGACATGGAGCGCGTGTTCGACTACTTCCCGCGCCTGCGCGAGCGCCGCGCGCAGCAGGCCGGCACGCTGTCGGGCGGCGAGCAGCAGATGCTCGCCATCGGCCGCGCGCTCATGGGCAAGCCGCGCCTGCTGCTGCTCGACGAGCCCTCCTTCGGGCTCGCGCCGCTCATCGTGAAGGACATCTTCTCGATCATGCGGCGCATCAACAAGGAAGAGCGCGTGTCGATCCTGCTGGTGGAGCAGAACGCCAAGCTCGCACTCGACCTGGCCGACTCGGCCTACCTCCTGGAAACCGGCCGCATCGTGCTCTCGGGCACGGCCGCCGAGATCCGCCGCAACGACGCCGTGCGCAAAGCGTACCTGGGCGAATAAGGGCCACACACCGATGAACGCATTCCTGCACCAACTGCTGGCGGGCCTGGCCACCGGCGGCATCTACGCCAGCGTTGCGCTGGCGCTGGTGATGATCTACCAGGCCACGCACCACATCAACTTCGCGCAGGGCGAGATGGCGATGTTCTCGACCTTCATCGCCTGGAGCCTCATGCAGGCCGGCCTGCCGTACTGGGCCGCCTTCGTCGCGACCGTGGCGCTGTCCTTCGTGCTCGCGGCCGTGGTGGAGTTCACCGTCATCCGGCCCATGCACGACAAGCCGGCGCTGTCGGTGGTGGTGGTGTTCATCGGCCTGCTGGTGATCTTCCACAGCCTGGCGGGCTGGCTCTTCGGCTACACCATCAAGCAGTTCCCGAGCCCGTTCCCGTCGGACGCGTGGTTCGGCAGCGCCATGATGTCGGCGCACGAGATGGGCGCCATCGGCGTCACGCTGCTGGTGGTGCTGTTGCTGTTCGCGTTCTTCCGCTTCACGCCGCTGGGCCTGGCGATGCGCGCCGCGGCGCAGAACGCGGCCTCGTCGCGGCTGGTGGGCATCAACGTCGGGCGCATGCTGATGCTGGGCTGGGGCCTGGCCGGCGCCATCGGCGCGGTGGCCGGGATGATGGTCGCACCCGTGGTCTTCCTCGACCCGCACATGATGACCGGCGTGCTGCTGTACGCCTTTGCCGGCGCGCTCATCGGCGGCATCGACAGCCCCGTGGGCGCGGTGCTCGGCGGCTTCATCGTCGGCGTGCTCGAGAACCTCATCGGCACCTACGTGGTGGGCACCGAACTCAAGCTGTCGGTGGCGCTGGTGCTGATCGTCGGCGTGCTCATCGTCAAGCCTTCCGGCCTCATGGGCCGCAAGCTGGTCACCCGGGTCTGATCGCATGAACTCTCCCCAAGCCTCCTCCTTGCCGACCGCCATGGCACCGCTCGCCAGGGCGGCCGATGCACGCGCCACCGTCAAGCCCTCGCGCTCGCCGCTCGTGTGGGTCGGCCTGCTGATCGTGCTGGCCATCGGCATCACCTTCGTGGCGCGCGGCTACCAGCTGTTTCAGGCGACGATGGTGATCTCGTATGCCATTGCGCTCTTGGGCCTGAACATCCTCACGGGCTACAACGGGCAGATCTCGCTGGGCCATGGCGCCTTCTATGCCATTGGGGCCTACACCACCGGCATCCTCATGGAGCACGCGGGCGTGCCGTACTGGCTCACGGTGCCGGCGGCGGCCGTGGTGTGCCTGATCGTCGGCTACCTGTTCGGGCGGCCCGCGCTCAAGCTCGAAGGGTTGTACCTGGCACTGGCCACCTTCGCGCTCGGCGTGGCGATGCCGCAGCTGCTCAAGTACAAGCACCTTGAGGCCTGGACCGGCGGCGTGCAGGGCATCGTGCTCATGAAGCCCGCCGCGCCCTTCGGCCTGCCGCTCAACGAAGACCAGTGGCTCTACCTGTTCTCGCTGTTCGTCGCGGTCGTGATGTTCTTCATTGCCCACAACCTGCTGCAAAGCGGCAGCGGCCGGGCCATGCGCGCCATCCGCGACCACGCCATGGCCTCCGAGGCGATGGGCGTGGACAACAGCCACTACAAGGCCATGACCTTCGGCGTGTCGGCTGCGTACACCGGCGTGGGCGGTGCGCTGTCGGCCATCGCGGTGCAGTTCGTGGCGCCCGATTCGTTCACGCTCTTCCTGTCGATCTCGCTGCTGGTGGGCATCGTGGTGGGCGGCGTGGGCACGCTGTACGGCGCGATCTTCGGCGCCATCTTCATCATGTTCGTGCCCTCGCTGGCCGAGAAGGTCTCCAAGGCCGCGCCCTGGGCGGTGTACGGCGTGGTGCTGATCGCCTTCATGTTCGCGATGCCCGGCGGCGTGGTCGGGTTGCTGCGCAAGCTCCAGGCACGCTTCGCCCGTGCACGATGACGCGACGCTGATCGCGAACGCACTGCAGCGGCTGGCCGGGCGGCTCGTGCCCGATGGCCATGCGGTGCAGGCCGTGCGCCGGCTTTCGGGCGGCGCCAGCCAGCAGACCTGGGCTTTCGATGTGACGACCACCGGCGCGGGCCCGGCCCGGCCGCTGGTGCTGCGCCGCGCGGCCGATGCCAGCGGCGCGCGCGCCCTGGGCACCGCGGGCCTGGCGGCGGAAGCACAACTCATCGAGGCCGCACGCGCAGGCGGCGTGCCCGTGCCCGGCGTGCGCCATGTGCTGCAGCCGGCCGACGGGCTCGGCGAAGGCTTCGTCATGGACCGCATCGAGGGCGAGACCCTGGGCCGCCGCATCGTGCGCGACGAACGCCTGGCCGGCGCGCGCCGCGTGCTCGCGCGCCAGTGCGGCGCGGCCATGGCGCGCATCCACCGCCTGCCCGCGCACCACCTGCCGCCGCTGCGCACGGCCGCCGCACGCGCGGAGCTCGACTTCCAGATCGGCCTGCATCGCAGCCACGGCACCGCGCGCCCCGTGTTCGAACTCGCGTTCCGCTGGCTGCGCGCGAACGCGCCGGCCGACGTGCCCGCGCCGGTGCTCGTGCACGGCGACTTTCGCAACGGCAACCTGATGGTCGGCGAGGAGGGCCTGCGCGCCGTGCTCGACTGGGAGCTGGCGCACCTCGGCGATCCCATGGAAGACCTCGGCTGGATGTGCGTGCGCTCCTGGCGCTTCGGCCACGGTGCGCTGCCCGTGGGCGGCTTCGGCACGCGCGAGCAGCTCTTCGAGGGCTACACGGCCGAAGGCGGGCAGGTCGATGCCGGGCGCGTGCGTTGGTGGGAGGTGCTGGGCACGCTCAAGTGGGGCATCGTCTGCGAGGCCATGGTGCATGCCTGGCTCAGCGGCCGCGAGCGCGATGTCGAGAAGGCCGCCATCGGCCGCCGCGCATCGGAGGCCGAATCGGACCTGCTGGCGCTGCTCGCCCCCGAGGAAGAGGCCACCTGATGCAGGACCGCCCCGACATCGCCGAACTGCTCGAGGCCGTTGCCGCCTTCCTGCGCGAGCAGGTGGTGCCGGCTACCGAAGGGCAGGTCGCGTTCCACGCGCGCGTGGCGGCGAACACGCTCGACATCGTGCGGCGCGAAGTGCTTCTCGGCCCCGTCGCGCAGGCCAGTGAGTTGATGCGGCTGCACGCGCTGCTGGGCCCCGGCACACCTGCCGACCTGGCCGAAGCCAACCGCCTGCTCTGCACCCGCATCGCCACAGGCGAATTCGACGCTGCCACCCCCGGCCTGATCGACCACCTGCGCCAGACCACACGCGACAAGCTCGCCATCGACCAGCCCGGCTATGCCGCCGGCACGGAGAAGAAAGACTGAGCCATGGACTTCGACCTGCCCCGCGACCTTGTCGACTATCTCGCCGAACTCGACGCCTTCATCGACCTCGAGATTGCGCCGCTGCAGGCGCAGGACGACAACGAGCGCTTCTTCGACCACCGCCGCGAATGGGCCCGCACCGACTTCGAGAACGGCGGCCTGCCGCGCCCCGAGTGGGAGGCGCTGCTGGCCGAGGCGCGCCACCGCGCCGACCGCGCGGGCCACCTGCGCTTTGCACTGCCCGCCGAATTCGGCGGGCGCGACGGCAGCAACCTCTGGATGGCCGTGATCCGCGAGCACTTTGCCGCGCGCGGCCTGGGTCTGCACAACGACCTGCAGAACGAACATTCGATCGTCGCCAACAACCCCTTCGTGCTGGCCATCCGCGACTTCGGCACGCTCGCGCAGTGCGACGAACTCATCCAGGGCATGCTCAACGAGCGCGTGCGCCTGACCTTCGGCCTCACCGAGCCGCAGCACGGCTCCGACGCCACCCACATGGAAACCCGCGCCGTGCCCGAAGCACGCCACGGCCGCGCCGGCTTTCGCATCGACGGCGAAAAGATGTGGACCACCGGCATGCACACCGCCACGCACTGCGTGCTGTTCGCGCGCACCAGCGGGCGCGACGGCGACGCGCGCGGCATCAGCGCCTTGCTCGTGCCCGCGAAGGCCGAGGGCGTGAAGATCGAGGAGTACCTCTGGACCTTCAACATGCCCACCGACCACCCGCGCGTGAGCTTCACGAACGTGTGGGTGCCCGACGACGCCGTGCTCGGCCCGCTCGACGGCGGCCTGGCCATTGCCCAGCACTTCGTGCACGAGAACCGCATCCGCCAGGCCGCGTCGAGCCTGGGCGCCGCCGACTACTGCGTGCGCGAGAGCGTCAAGTACGCGCGCGAGCGCAAGCCCTTCGGCGAGGAACTGGCGCGCAACCAGGGCATCCAGTTTCCGCTGGTCGAACTGGCCACGCAGGTCGAGATGCTGCGCCTGTTGATCCGCAAGACCGCGTGGCAGATGGACCAGATGCCCAAGCCGCAGGTCGAGAAGCAGCTGTCCGACAAGGTCTCGATGTGCAACTACTGGGCCAACCGCCTGGTGTGCGAGGCCGCCGACCGCGCGATGCAGGTGCACGGCGGCATCGGCTACTCGCGCCACAAGCCCTTCGAGCACATCTACCGCCACCACCGCCGCTACCGCATCACCGAGGGCTCCGAAGAGATCCAGATGCGCAAGGTGGCGGGCCACCTCTTCGGCTACATGGGGCCGAACCGGGCCACCTCCGCCTGAACCGCTTTCCGACGACGACTGACGACGCAGGCCACCCGGCCACTCAGCAACACAGAAGGAGACACGCGACATGGTTCATTTGCTTTCCAGCCGCACCGCCTTGGCTTCCGGCCTAGTTGTGGGCCTTGCCACGCTCTGCATCAGCCTGCCGGCCCTGGCCCAGAAGAAGCCCGAAGCCGGCGTGAGCGACGCCGAGATCGTGCTGGGCATGCCCATGCCGCTGTCGGGCCCCGTGTCGGGCTACTCGGTGGTCGGCAAGGTGGCCGAGGCCTACTTCAAGAAGCTCAACGAGCAGGGCGGCATCCACGGGCGCAAGGTGCGCCTGTTGATCTACGACGACCAGTACTCGCCGCCCAAGACCGTCGAGGTGGCGCGCCGCCTCGTCGAGGAAGACCAGGTGCTCGCCATCTTCGGCAACCTGGGCACCGCGCCCAACATGGCGATCCAGCGCTACATGAACGCCAAGAAAGTGCCGCAGCTGTTCGTGCAGTCGGGCGCCTCGCAGTTCGACGACGCGGCCAAGTACCCGTGGACCGTGCCTTTTCTCGGCAGCTACCAGGGCGAGGGCCGCGTGTTCGCGCGCCACATCATCGACAACCGCCCCGACGCCAAGATCGCCGTGCTCATGCAGAACGACGACCTCGGGCGCGAAGTGCTCAAGGGCCTGCAGGAAGGCCTGTCGAAGCAGGGCAAGGCCAAGATCGTGGCGCAGGCCACCTTCGAGGTGACCGACCCCACCGTCGATTCGCAGGTGGTGCAGCTCAAGTCGTCGGGCGCCGACGTGCTCGTGATGGCCGCCACCGCGCGCACCGCCGCGCAGGCCATCCGCAAGGTCGCCGACGTGGGCTGGACGCCCGACCGCTACCTCAACTTTGCCGCCGCCTCCGTGAAGATGGCCTTCGAGCCCGCGGGTGCCGACAAGGCCAAGGGCGTGGTCGCGCTCGCCGTCTACAAAGAACCCATGAGCCCGCGCTGGAGTCGCGACCCCGAGGTGCTCGAGTACCTCGAGCTGCTCAAGACCCACGCCAGCGGCGTCGACCCGAGCAACGGCAGCGGCGTGTCGGGCTACATCGTCGCGCAGCTCATGGCCCACGTGCTGCGCGAGGCCGGCGCCAACCCCACGCGCGAGAGCGTGCGCGTGGCCGCCAGCACCCTCAAGAGCCCGCGCATCTCGATGCTGCTGCCCGGCGTGGCCATGGCCAATTCGGCCGCCGACCTGCACGCCTATGCGTCGATGCAGCCCGTGCGCTTCAACGGCGTGGACCTCGACCCGGTCGGGCCCGCGCTGAACATGAAGTGAAACCCTCTTGCCTACTCACACCCTTCGGAGCCCCGCCATGAGCCAGCCTGACGACCAGGACCCCCTTCTGTACGAACGCGACGGCGACGTCGCCATCCTCAGCTTCAACATTCCCAAGCGGCTCAACCCGCTCACCGTGCCGCTGCAGGAGGCCTTGCGCCAGCGGCTCGCGCAGCTGCGCGACGAGGGCGAGGTGCGCGCCGTGGTGCTCACCGGCGTCGGCAAATCGTTCTGCGTGGGCGCCGACCTGGGCAGCATGGACGCCAGCGCGCCCGGCAGCCTGGGCCAGCGCACGGCCGACGCGATGGAGGCGATGTCGAACCGCCTCATCGAAGACCTGCGCAGCATGCCCTTCCCCGTGGTGAGCGCCATCAACGGCCCCGCCGCGGGCGCCGGCGTGGGCGTGGCGCTGGCCGCCGACGTCGTGCTGGTGGCGCGATCGGCCTACTTCTACCTGCCCTTCATGCCGCGCCTGGGCATCGTGCCCGACCTGGGCACCACCTGGTTCCTTGAGCGGCTCGTGGGCCGCGCGCGCGCCGTCGGCATGTCGCTGCTCGGCGAGCGCCTGTCGGGCGAACAGGCTGCGCAATGGGGCCTCGTGTGGGCCTGCGTGGACGACGCCGAGCTGCGCGCCCAGGCGGTTGCCGTCGCGCAGCGGCTCGCGCGCCTGCCCGCGCACGCGGCGCACGAGATCCGCGCCGTGTACGAATCGGCCGCGAGCCAGTCGCTTGTCGGCCAGATGCGCCACGAGGCCGAGCGCCAGCGCGAGCTGATCGACCGGCCCGACTTCGCCGAAGGCGTGAAAGCCTTTCTGGAGAAACGCGAGCCCGTGTTCCGCCGGCCATGAGCGCAGCTGCAGACATCGCCACCCCAGCAGGCATCGAGTTCGACGCCGACCGCCTGCAGCGCCACCTGCGGCAAGCGCTGCCCGCGCTTGAAGGCCCGATGCGCCTGGCGCGCATCGGCGGCGGGCAGTCGAACCCCACCTTCTTCGTCGACTTCGACAACCGCGCGCTGGTGCTGCGCAAGCAGCCGCCCGGCGAGCTGCTGCCTTCGGCCCACGCGGTCGACCGCGAGTACCGCGTGCTGCGCGCACTGGCCGCCACCGACGTGCCCGTGCCGCGCACCGTGCTGTACTGCGACGACCGCGCCGTGGTGGGCACGCCCTTCTATGTGATGGACAAGCTCGAAGGCCGCGTGCTGTCGAACTACGCGCTGCCCGGTATCGCGCCCGCCCAGCGCCGCGCGTACTACTTCGCCATGGCCGAGACCCTGGCGCGCCTGCATGCGGTCGACCTTGCCGCCGTCGGCCTCACCGACTACGGCCGCCCCGGCAACTTCTTCCAGCGCCAGATCGCCCGCTGGACCCGGCAGTGGGAAGCCTCGCGCACCCGCGAGGACGCCAACATCGACCGCCTCATCGCCTGGCTGCCCGCCAACCTGCCACCGGGCGACCAGACCACCATCGCGCACGGCGACTTCCGTTTCGGCAACCTCATGTTCCACCCCACCGAGCCGCGCGTGATCGCCGTGCTCGACTGGGAGCTGTCCACCCTGGGCCACCCGCTGGCCGACGTGGCCTACAACTGCATGGCCTGGCACACCGGCGCCGACGAGTTCGAGGGCATGCAGGGCATCGACCTCGCGGCCGAAGGCGTTCCCACGCAGGCCGAGTACATCGCCCACTACCAGCAGGCCGGCGGCTGCGCCGAGCCAGTGACCAACTTCCACCTGGCGTTCTCGCTGTTCCGCTTCGCCGTGATCCTCGAAGGCATCGCGGCGCGCGCCAAGAGCGGCAGCGCGGCGGCGGCCGATGCGGTGCAGGTGGGCGCGCAGGCCGCGGGGTTTGCGCGGCGGGCGGTGGCGTTGATCGACTAGCCGCCAGCGAACTGGCGAGCGGGCAGGGCGCCCGTCAGCCGCCGATGGGCGAGCACAGCTCGACCAGCGTGCCGTCGGGACAGCGCACGTACGAGACCACCTGCCCCCAGGGCTTGGTCGCCGGCGCCGACAGCTGCGTGGCGCCGGCTGCGAGCGCGCGGCTGTGCGCGGCAGGCACGTCGGGCGTCACGAGGCCCAGCTCCATGCCCAGCGGTTGCGCGGATTCCGAGGCGGCGACATGTCCACCCGGAAAGTTGGAATCGCCGAGCGCATGCGCGGCGAACGCCAGCGTGGTCTCGCCAGTTTCGAGTTCGCCATAAGTGCCCGATTCATGCAGGAAGCGCGTGGGCAGGCCGAAGGCTTGCCCGAAGAACTTCAGCGACTGGGCGACGTCGGGAACGTAGACGATGGTGTAGCCGAGTTTCATGGTGTGCGGCGGGTGACTTGCTTACTGCGCTTCCAGCCGCTCTGCAATCTCGCGCGCCCCGAGTTCTCGCACCGTGGCCAGCCGCTCCAGCTGTGCCGCGCGCGGGCGCGCCTTGCCTTGTTCCCAGTGATAGATCGTCTGGCCCGACACGCCGACCAGCTGCCCGTAGATCGCGGCGGACAGCCCGAGCTTGGCGCGGTGCGCGGCCAACCGGTTGGCGCTGAAGCGGCGCTTGGGGCTGCCCGCGTCGGCGTCGTCACCCGCAGCACCGGCTGCGGCCGATGTCTGACGCGCGGAGCCCTTGGCAACCTTGCGCAATTCCTTTTCAAGCGCGCTCACTTGACGGCGCAAGTCGGCAATCGATGCCCGGTGCGCGACGGAGGCCTTCTTGAGTGTTTCGATTTCCGCTCGCACTTCCTTGCGAGCGACACGGGAAATTTCGGCTTTGAGGATGGAGGCGATGTTTGGCATGGGGGGATTGTGCTCAATTTGGGGACACAAATGGAGGGGGCGTTCTGTAGGCGGAAGCCGTCGTTTGCGGGCAACAGGTGTTTGAGCCCCCCAATTGGTCTCGGAACTTTTTCGCTAAACGCCGAATTCCATCGTGCCGATGGATGCTTGTCTGAGGCGTTTAACCAAGGCCGTGCCTATCTCGCAGAGAGGTTCCATGCGACGATTCGGGGCCGCGTTATCGGCTGGTATTGGACATTCGTCAAAAAAACAATTTGCGCCAATGGCGAGTCCACGCACACACGGGCGCTGTTACAGGGAGCACACATGGCATTTACTTCCGGTATTCGAAAAGCTTTGCTTGGCGGATGCTTCTTGCTGGCCGGGCTGACCGCATTCGCCCAGCCGGAGCTGTATCGAAGCGTTCTGGATCTCAGCTACCAGAGCGCAAGGCCCGCTCTTCCGGTCGCCGCCTACCGAAATATCAGCGGGGCGGAATTCAGGTCGATGGTGAGCAAGGCGTTCCAGAAGTCGGACTTCTCTCTTGTGGCTGTGGGCCAGCAGAAGAACAAGTCGACGATCTTCGAGTTCAAATTCAATGCGGATCCGAAGTGGCGGTTCGTGCCGACAGTTCTCGTATCTGCCGAGGAGTTGCTCGATGGAAAGAAGAAGTGCAATCCATGCTACTTGAGATTCTTCGAGATAAAAAACGCGCCAGAGGTCAAGGCGCTTCCGTGGATGGCTCAGTACGACCTGAGCGCGCGGCTCTTGCCGGCGATCGACAACGCGTACGCGACGATCGAGTCTGTCGGGCGCGAACATATCGACCCTGCGTTTCGGCTCGACTACAAGCGGCAATGGGAAGGAGAAAAGACCTTGTTCGGCAACGCCTTCGTTGGCCTCAGTTTGCCCAGTCTCAAGGAGAACATTGTTCGCGCTTATCAGAGCGCTGGCTTCCTGCCCATTGAAAGCGAGGCTCCTCCGAAGGCCCCCGAGCTCACTCTGGCTTTCAGTTTTCCCGTGGATCCGGCCAAGGAGGGCGGGGTGGTCTACAAGGTGAAGGTCCTCAGCCAGTACGACGCGGACGGCCATTGCTACCCCTGCGAGGTCATTGAATACTTCGATCCGCACCAGCAACTTCCCCCGGCGGGTCTGTCTGGCGTCGTGAGCCGTGCGAGCCTCGAGTCGAGATTCACGGCAGCGCGGAATGCGGCATACGAAAGCATGCGTACTGACCTCGAACGTTATCTGCGACCTCGCTCCGTGTTCTCGGTGCCGCCCAAACCAGCGCCCCTCGGGTCGCCACGTCCTCCGCCCATGCCGGTTGCGGCGACATGACCGCCCAGGCGCAGCTTGCGGCTGGGAGCGGCACCAACGCCGCGATGCGCCAGGAGCATTGGTTCATCTTTGGCAACCTGTTCGTGGCGCTGTCGGCCGGAGCGCTGGCATTGTGGTCCGCGCCGATGATGCTGGCCATTCTCTATATCAATGTATGGCTGCTGGCGAACCCTCATCTGGTTGCGACCTACACGCGCATTGGCGCTATCTATTCGCGCCTTCGCCTGCGCTGGGTCCTGATCGTTGTCGCACCTCTCTTGATATTGGCGGCTTTGACGGTCATTGCGCTGGCCTATGAAGCGGCTGGGTTGCTCGCCCTGTATTTCGTGCTTCAGACGTTCCATGTTGCTCGCCAGAGCTATGGAATCGCCAGACGCAATGACCATCGGCTTCAGGTGCCTTTCCGGAAGCTGCCCTACTTGCTGGTCTATTTGTTTCCCGTGTGGGGGTACCTGCATCGCAGCGCGCAGGCGCCCCAAAGCTTCCTGGGGTACCCCATCTGGTTTCCTCCCATTCCGCAGGAGTTGGCCTTTGCGGTGGGCGTCGCAGCCATCGCCGGTGCATTGTTCTGGTTCGCTCGCCTGATGATGCATGCCAGGAGCGAGAAGCCGGCGAATGAGCCCTTCAACAGCTTCGTGCTCTCGCACCTGGTGATTTCGCTGGTTGGCTATGTCTGGATCAGCGACATCACGGTGGGCTGGTTGGTGGTCAACGTCTGGCACAACATTCAGTACCTGGTATTCGTGTATCGCCAACGGCGTCCTGAAATCACGACGGAAAAAGGCGGCGAGAAACCAGACAACGCTTCGGCACGCCACAAGCCGTTGGTTGCGGTTCTGAAATCCCCCGTGACTTTTTTTCTGACGTGTTCAATCGTGGGCGCTGTCTTGTTCGTGGCTGCCGATCGTGTTGGCGAAAGTCTTCTTTGGCTGGGGCTTCCGACCATTCTTATCGCGCACTTCGTCTTGAACTTCCATCACTACTTGGCGGACGCCGTGATTTGGAGGCGGCGTCGTGCTGGCGGGCCTGACGGTGTTTCGTCGCGCTGATTGGCGAAAGACCCTCCCTCAGGTCAGGCGCCTGACACCACCACTCATCCGAAGCGGCGTCTGAGCCACGACCGGTTGCAATGGTCTGAGCCTTGGGCAAGGTTCGCGATACCGGGATACCCGGAGTGCCAAGAGATGCTACCTCCCGGATAACACGTCGCGATCAGCGCCATGCTCGGAACAATCGCGCTGAGCAGCTCCGCGCGATTCAAGCGCGGGCATCACTACTGCCAGTTCAGCGATGCACGGAACGCCGCATTTACTCGCCATTCTTCGAAGAGAGCTTGCTGCTGCCGGTTTCACCCTCGGCGACGTGGCGAGTGCGCTCGCCACGTCAGAGCAGCGTGTCGAAACCTTGATGGCGAACGGGACCATGAAACTGCGGGATATCGACAAGCTTGTCGAACTCCTGCACCTGGACTTCGACGAAATCCTGAGCGAGGTGGGCTATCCCCGGCCTGTCGGCGCACCGCTGGCTCTCTCAGCTTCCGTTTCGAGCCGGTTTGAAGAGGGGTGAATCGTGCGAGGCGCTCATTGCACGCCGCCTTCACCAAGCGCCGCACGCAGTGACTGCGTCGTGGCATCGGCCGCTTCGATCCGCCGCTGCAGTTCCTCATTCACCAACCGCACCAACGCCCCCAACTCCGTGCGCGTCGGAAAGACTTCCTCTGTATCCCCCACACGCTGCGGAACGATGAGCTTCTCGATGCACGCGTAGGCCCGTTGCACCGCGTGAAGACTGTCGACATCATCACACGCCTGCAGCGCGAGCGACTCGGCACTGGCGATTTCGGAAGATGCAGAAAGCGAAGACGCGTGCGCGCACGCGCGGGGAGATGCAGATGCAGCCATGAATGGCCTCCAAGGGTTTCGGTTTGCTGAAACCGACGCGCCCGAGTCCAAGCGGGGGCGGCGGCTCGACGGGTTGGACTACCGGGAAACCACTTGCGTGAAACCGGCCGGGCTCGCGCCCGCCCATCGAGCCGCCTAAACAGGAAGCACGAACGACAAAGCCGCAGACCCTGCGGGGCGGCTGCGGCTTTTACGTCGCAGTGATTTCAACGGGAGTCCAAGCCCGATCACGCCCTGTGTTGACGTGACCGGCGCAGTATAGCCATGGCCAGTGCTGCTCGTGCGAGGCTGGATTTGCAGACCTACAGACCTATCATCCGGCCCTGTCGGGCCTCAACCCACAGCGCACGGCATCGTCATCTTTCTTCCGCAGAGCAGACATGAACAACGAGAAATGGGAAACCACCATCCTGAGCGACACGACGTACGAGCACCTCGTCGCGGAACTGAGTTTCGACGGTCAGTTCTTGTTGCTGCTCGACCGCGAGGAAGGCCGGGACCAGCTCTGCGTTGCGTTCCCCGCGAAAGACGGAAGCCTGGGCTCACGCATTCCCCTTCCTGACTTCATCGCCCAACTGAACGCCGCAGCAGCCGATCTGCGCCGTTAGCGCACCGAGGCGTCACACCACCTCACGGCGTCGTCGCATTCTCCCCCGGGGTCTTGCGCTCGCTGTCGCGCGGCGCCGGCACCGGCCACCGCAGCGCGCCGCTCGCGAGCACGACGCCGGGCACCACGAACGACAGCGCCAGCAGCGCGGGGCGCGTGACGGGCTCGTTCATCCACCACGCCGCGCCGAGCGTGGTCAGCACGGGCACGAGCGCGGACGACAGCGCGGCGCGTGCGGCGCCCAGCCGCGTGATCGCCACGCCGTAGACCACCAGCCCCAGCAGGCCGGCGACCACGCCTTGGCCTGCGGCCTGCATCGCGATGTCGGTCCATGGCGCGGCGAACAGTCGCGGCGGGCCGGCGAGCCAGAGCAGCGGCAACAGCAGCAGGGTCGACGCCCCGTTGACGAAGGCCGCGCCCTGCCACGCGCTCATGCCGCAGCGGCCGAAGGCCAGGGAGTAGACGGTCCACAACAGGGCCGCCAGCAGAAAGAGCAGGTCGCCGCGCCAGTGCTGCTGGCGCAAGCCCTCGCCGAAGCTACCCGCCGCGAACACGGCCATGCCGACGGCGATGCCAACCAGCCCGAGCAGGCGCAGGCCGTGCACGCGCTCGCCCCGGTAGACCCACGCGCCCAGCGCGGTGAAGAGCGGCAGGCTGCCGGCCATGAAGATGCCCATGTGGCTGGCGGGCGCCCACTGCGCACCGGCCAGCACCAGCAGGCCGAAGGGCAGGCCGCTGCCGACGACGAGCAGCACGAGTGCGCCGCGCGACGCACCCGGCGGCACGAGCCTGCCGCGCAGCCACAGCGGGCTGAGCAGCAGCGCGGGAATGCCGTAGCGCAGCAGCGCGAGGTCCATCGGCCCGAGCGCGGTGGCGGTCACGCCGTGGCGCGACAGCAGCTGCCAGGCGCTGCCGATGAGGGCGGCGGCCAGCGCGGCGAGCGCGCCGGTCCAGAGGGTGCGAGGCGATGTCGTCATCGGGCCAGTCTGTGGTCCGGCCGGCGCGAAAGCTATCAGATTCGTGCGCCTGCTGCGCCGGCCGGTCCGAGCACGCGGCGGGCCTCGCCGAGCGTGACGCCCACGCCGCGCCGGAACACGGCGCCCAGGTGGCTCTGGCTGCAGTAGCCCAGGTCGTGCGCGAGCCCAGCCAGGTCGCGCTCGCCGTCGGCCAGCCGCTCCATCGCCGCCGCCAGCCGCAGGTGCTGGCGGTACTGGTGCAGGCTCAGGCCGGTCTGCTGGCGAAAGCGCCGCGCCAGGTGAAAGGGCGAGCGCGACACGGCCTCGGCCAGTTCGTCCAGCGAGAGCGGAGGCTGCGCGCCCGGGCTGCTGCCTTCGGACAGCAGCAGTTGCCGTGCGCGTGCGACGGCGCCGTGCCAGGGCGCCTGGTGCGGCGCGCTGCCCAGCTCGGCGACGAGCGCAGCCACCAGGGCCGCGGCCTGTGCGCTGTCGGTGTCCGGCAGCTGGCGCCGTGCCGCGTGCATGCGGTACAGCGCCTGCGGGGTCAGCAGGCAGACGCTCACGCCCGCAGCGCTTTCACCGTGGGCCGGGTTCACCGACGCATGGCCGCTGACCACGAGGCTGTGCCGCACGGTCGCGGTCTCGGGCCGCAGCCGGTAGGCGGTGGCGTCGCCGAAGCGGATGGCGGTGAGCGCGTCGGTCAGCCAGGTGTGCTCGCCCGAGCGCACGTCGAGCCGCGTGCGCCCGATGGGGAAGACGACGCGCGGCGAGGCCACGGTGTACAGGTCGCTCCACGCCGGCCCCTGCGGCGCGTGCAGGCGCACATGCGCCACCTCGAACCCGCGTCCGGCATAGAGAAGGGTGCGGTCTTGCGGCATGCGAAGCGTGAACGCACGACGGGGTGGGTCAGCCCAGCGCGGTCCAGTTGCAGCGCAGCTCGTACTGCGCGCCGCGGTAGCTGAGCGTGCCCGTCGCGCCGGCCACGCGCAGCGCCACGGCCACTTGCGGACGGTCCAGGCCGGTGCCGCGCGCGCGCATGAACTGGCGGCGATGGTCGACGAAGCGCTGCTGCAGGCTGAAGCGCTCGGTCTCGTCGGCACCGGAGGCGGTGTTCGCCACGATCAGCTCGGTCAGCTGGCCGGTCGAGAGACTGAACTGGATCTCGACCGCATAAGGCCGGCCGTCGCACTGCAGGCTGCCGTTCGCAAAGGCGGGCGACAGGCCAAAGAGCAGAAAGCAAGGCAGGGCGAGAGCGAGGAGGCGGCGGTGCATGTCGCAGTGGGTGCAGGTGGCGGCCCGCCACCATACCCCAAGCAGGTGAAACACACCCGTACACACCCAGACACACCCGCCGGCGCGTCACCCCACCTTGCGCGCGCGCCCTTCCCAGTGCGGCTCGCGCAGCTTGTACTTGAGCATCTTCCCTGCCGGCGACAGCGGAATCTCTTCGCGAAACTCCACGCTGCGCGGGCACTTGTAGCCGGCGATCAGCGTCTTGCAGTGCGCCACCAGCGCCTCGGCGCTCAGGGCCTCGCCGGCGCGCAGCACGACCACGGCATGCACGCGCTCGCCCCACTGGTCGTCGGGCACGCCGACCACGGCGCACATCGACACCTGCGGCAGCTGGGTGATGGCGTTCTCGACCTCGGCCGAGTAGATGTTCTCACCGCCGCTCACGATCATGTCCTTGAGCCGGTCGACCACGTAGACGAAGCCGTCGGCGTCCATCACGCCGCCGTCGCCGGTGTGCATCCAGCCACCCCGCAGCACCTCGGCGGTCTGCTCGGGCTTGTTCCAGTAGCCGGCCATCACCATCGGCCCGCGCGCGGCGATCTCGCCGACGGTGCCGTTCGGCACAGGCTGGCCGTCGGCATCGACGATGCGCACTTCGGCGATGGGCACGGGACGCCCGGCCGAGCGGCGGCGCGCGGCCGGCTGGTCGGGCTGGTGGCACCACGTGGGCAGCACGGTGACCACGGGCGACAGCTCGGTCATGCCGTAGAGCTGGCAGAAGCCCGCGCGCGGCAGCTTGTCGATGGCCTGCAGCAACAGCGCGTCGTCGATGGGCGCGGCGCCGTACAGCACCAGCTGCAGCGGCGTGGTGTCGAACTCGGCAAAGCGCGGGTGCTCGATGAGCCGCTTGAGCATGGTGGGCACCATGAAGGTCTCGCTGGCGCGCTCGTTCTGGATCGCCTCGAGCACCTTCGCTTCGTCGAAGGCCGGGATGATGACCTGCGTGCACAGCCGCATCATCAGCTGCAGCGTGAGGCCGGTGCCGCCCACGTGGAACATGGGCGCCATGTTCAGGCCCACGGCCTCGGCCGGGCGCGTGGCGGCCATGTTGGCCGAGAGCTGGCCGGTGTAGAGGTTGCCGTGCGTGAGCATCACGCCCTTGGGCAGGCCGGTGGTGCCGCCGGTGTACATCACGGCGGCCAGATCGGCGCCGCCGCGCCGCGCGTCGGGCACGGGTTGCGCCTGCGCCATGAGGGCTTCGGCGTCGGCCATGCCGTCGGGCGCGGGGCCGTCGCCGAAGTGCACCAGCGTCTTCAGCGAACGCGAGAGTTCGCGCTGCTGCTGCGCCACGGCGCCGAAGTGCGCGTCGGACAGCAGGATGCGCGTGTCGCAGTCGTCCAGCGAGTACGCGACCTCGCGCGCGCTCCAGCGGATGTTGACCGGGTTGATCACGCCGCCCGCCCACCAGGTGGCGTAGAGGTACTCCACGTAGCGGTCGGAGTTCAGCGCCAGCAGGCCCACGCGGTCGCCGGGTTGCAGGCCCAGCGACTGCAGCACGGCCGCCAGCCGCGCCACGCGGTCGACGAACTGGGCGAAGGTGCTGCGGCGCTCGCCGCACACGAGGGCGGTGGCGCCGGGGCGTTCCTGCAGGGCCTTGTGCAGGGGCTGGGTGAGGTCCATGGACTGCGGTCTCCGTCGGTCGGTTCGTTGTTGTGCGCCGAGTATGGAAGGGACGCGCCGCGCCGGCATCGTCGGAAGCGACGGGATCGAACGCGCCCTGGCGGCCAAAGTCGTCCGAAGCGACGGTGACCGGCCAAGGGCTGCGCGCGACCATCGCCGAAGAACGAACGATTCGACTGTTCGACCGACCGGAGACAAGCCATGCATTCCTTCCCGACCGACCCGGCGCGCCGCCGCCTGATCCACGGCGCCGCGCTCGCCGCCGCGGGCACCGCGCTGCCCTTCCTGGCACGCGCCCAGGGCCTGTTCGGCAAGCAGCCGATCACGCTGCTGGTGCCGTACCCCGCGGGCGGCGCCACCGACGTGCAGGCTCGCGCGCTGGCCCTGGCGGCCTCGCGCGAGCTGAAGCAGCAGATCGTGATCCTCAACCAGCCCGGCGTGGCCGCCACGCTGGCGCCGACCACCATGGCGCGCAAGGCCGCGCCCGACGGCTACACGCTCTCGCTCATGCTGAGTTCGCTGTACCGGCTGCCGCACCTGCAGAAAGTGAGCTACGACCCGGCCACCGACTTCACCTACGTGGCCAACGTGACGGCCGCCACGCTGGGCATCACGGTGCGCCAGGAGGCGCCGTGGAAAGACCTGAACGCGCTGCTGGCCGCGGCCAAGGCCAAACCGGGCGAGGTGTCGTACGGCACCACCGGGCGCGGCGGCACCTCGCACGTGTCGATGGAGCGGCTGGCCGCGCTGGCCGGCGTGAAGTTCAACTTCATTCCCTTCAAGGGCGCGGCCGAGCTGTACAACGCGCTCATGGGCGGCCATGTGGACGCGGTCTCCGAGGCCGGTTTCGGCGCCGCCGTGGCGGGCGGGCGCGTGCGCCTGCTGGCCACCTTCAACGAGGCGCGCTCGCCCACGCGGCTGAACGTGCCGACCGTGAAGGAACTCGGCTACGACGTGGTGGCCAACGGCTCGTGGGGCATCGCCGGCCCGCGCGGCATGGACCCGAAGGTGGTGCAGGCGCTGCAGGAGGCCTTCCGCAAGGCCGTGGACGACCCCGAGTTCCTGCGCACGCTCGACCTCAACGACTACGTCCGGTTCTACATGGACAGCCCCGCCTACACGGCCTGGGCGCACAAGACCTACGCCGACGAGAAGCGCTTCGTGAGCGACCTGCGCATCAAGCTCGACGACTGAACCCGACCTTTCTTCCTGCTGCCATGACTTCTTCTTCCTCTTCTCTTCACTGCTTCCTCCACCCCAAGGCCATCGCCTTCGTCGGCGCCACCGAGCGCTCGGTGTGGTCCAACGCGGCGCTCGCCAGCCTGCGCACGCTGGGCTACGCGGGCCAGCTCTACCCGGTCAACCGGCGCGGCGGAAGCTTCCATGGCATGGCGGCGGCCACCTCGGCCGAGGCCATCGGCGAGCCGGTCGACACGGCGCTGCTCATGGTGCCGGCCGATGCGCTCGACGACGCCCTGGCCGACCTGCAGCGTGCGGGCATCGGCAACGCGGTGCTGCTGAGCTCGGGTTTCGCCGAAGCCGGCGAGGAAGGTCGCGAGCGCCAGCGCCAGCTCACGGCCAAGGCGCGATCGCGCGGCCTGCGCATCCTCGGGCCGAACTGCCTGGGCTTCGTCAACTTCGTCGACCGCTCGGCCGTGTGGACCGCTTCGCTGCGCGAGCCGCTGCCGGCGGGCACGCTGGGCATCGTGTCGCAAAGCGGCGCGCTGGCGGGGCAGCTGTCGTTCATGGCGCAGGTGCACGGCATCGGCCTGAGCCGCATGGTGTCGACCGGCAACGAGTCGGACATCGACATCGCCGAGGTCATCGACTACCTGGTGGACGACGAGCACACGCGTTCCATCGCCGTGTTCGCCGAGACCGTGCGCGACCCGCAGCGCTTTGCCGCCGCGGCCGAGCGCGCGCTGGCCGTGGCCAAGCCCATCGTCGTGCTGAAGATGGGCAGCAGCGAGATCACGGCGCAGGCCGCGCAGGCCCACACCGGCTCGCTGGTGGGCGACGACCGCGTGTTCGACGCCATGTGCCAGCGCCTGGGCCTGATGCGCGTGCGTTCCATCGAAGACCTGGTGTTCACCGCCGCCTTCGCCAGCATGACCGGGCCCTTCGCGGCCGGCGGGCTGGCGGCGGTGTCGATGTCGGGCGGCATGTGCGAGATCTTTGCCGAGCGCGCCGAAGAAGAAGGCCTGGCGCTCACGCCGCTCGCGCCCACCACCGAGGCCGCGCTGCGCGAGGTGCTGCCGGGCTACGGCACGCCGCAGAACCCGCTGGACGTGACCGGCGCCGCCATGCTGCAGCCCGAACTGTTCGGCAACGCCCTCGAAGCGCTGGTGCGCGACCCCGCGCTGGGCGCCGCCATCGTCGTGGCCGACGTGCCCAACGCACCGGCCAACGACACGCCGCAGAACCGCGCCGTGTTGGCGCAAGTGGCGCGCGGCCTGGCCGCCAGCCCGGTGCCGGCCATCGTCTGCAGCCACTACGTGATGCAGGTGAGCGAGCGGTCGCGCGAGCTCATCGCCGAGACCGGCATCCGCCACATCGCCTGCGGCATCCACCACGCGATGAGCGCGGCGGGTGCGGTGCATCGCTGGTCCGAAACGCTGCGCCGGCGTCAGGACGCGCAAGGTGTCGCTGCCGCGGTGCCGGCCACGCCGCCCGCGCAGCCTTTGCGTTCGGAGCGCGAGACGCTCGACTGGCTCTCGCAGCGCGGCGTGCCGGTGGTGCCCGTGCGGCTGTCGCGCAGCGCCGACGAGGCCGCGCGCATTGCACAGGAACTCGGCGGCCCGGTCGTGCTGAAGATCGCCTCGGCGCAGATCGCGCACAAGACCGAGGTCGGCGGCGTGGCGCTCAACCTGCAGGGTGCCGACGCGGTGCGTGCCGCCTGGCAGGCGATGGATGCGCGCGTGCGTGCCGCGCGGCCCGAGGCCGAGATCGACGGCATCCTGGTCGCGCCGATGCGCCAAGGTGGGCTCGAGTTGTTCGTCGGCACCGTGCGCGATCCGCAGTGGGGCCCGGCGCTGGCCGTGGGGCTCGGCGGCATCTGGGTCGAGGCGCTGCGCGACACCAGCCTGCGCCTGCTGCCCGTGACGCCCGCCGAGGTGAAGGACATGCTGGCCGAGCTTCGCGGTGCGCGCCTGCTCGACGGCTGGCGCGGCGCGCCCGCGGCCGACCGCGACGCCATCGCCGAAGCCGTGGCCGCCATCGGCAACGCGGCGCTTGCGCTCGGCCCCGAGCTGGTCTCGCTCGAAGTCAACCCGCTGCGGGTGGACGGCGGCACGGTCGAGGCGCTCGATGCGCTGGCCGTGTGGGGCGCGGCCGGCTGAACGACTTTCATCCTCAAGAAAACCAACAGGAGACCTCTTCATGCTGCAACGACGTCGATTCGCGCAATGGGGCGCGAGCGGACTGCTGGCCCCCGCGCTCGGTGCCCTGCCGAAGGCGCAGGCGGCCGACGCCTACCCGACCCAGCCGATCAAGGTGATCGTGTCGTCGGCGGCCGGCGGGCTGGTCGACGGCATCGCGCGCACCATCGGCGAACGCATCGCCAAGCCGCTGGGCCAGCCGGTGCTGATCGATCCCAAGCCCGGTGCCAACGGTGCCATTGCCGCGTCCTTCGTGGCCAAGGCGCCGGCCGACGGCCACACGCTGCTGTTCGCCGTCAACTCCTTCGTGCTCGCGCCGCTGCTGATGGCCAAGCCCGGCTACGACGTGTTCAAGGACTTCGCGCCCGTGTCGCTGTCGAACTACGGCCTGCTCGTGTTCGCGGTGGGCGAGGGCGTGCCGGCGAAGAGCATGCGCGAGTTCGTCGCCATGGCCAAGGCGCAGCCCGGCAAGTTGAGCTTCGGCTCGGCGGGGCAGGGCTCGTCGGGCCACCTCTATGGCGAGAAGCTCATGCGCGACGAGGGCCTGCAGATGACGCACGTGCCCTACAAGGGCGGCGCGCCGCTGATGATCGACATCCTCGGCGGCCAGGTGCAGGGCGGCTTCGTCACCATGGGCGAGGCGCTCCCGCACGCGAAGTCGGGCCGCGCGAAATTGCTGGGCGTGTTCGGCACGCGCCGCATGCCGCTCGCGCCGCAGACTCCCACCTTCACCGAGCAGGGCTTCAAGGGCTACGAGCACGGCGGCTTCTGGGGCTTCTTCGCGCCCACCGGCACGCCGCAGCCGGCCATCGACAAGCTGGCCGGCGCGGTGCGCCGGGCCGTGGCGCAGCCTGATCTGCAGGAACGCATGATCGGGCTGGGGCTGGAGCCTTCGGGTGAAGGGCCGGGTGAGTTGATGGCAGCGGTGCGGCGCGAGAACCTGCTGTGGTCGCGGCTCATCAAGGACATGAACCTGAAGCTCGAATAGACCTCAGGCCCGCGCCACCACGCCGGCGGTCACCAGCGCATCGACCGCCGTGCGTTCGAACCCGAACTCCCCCAGCACCTCGTCCGTGTGCTCTCCCAGCGACGGCGCGAGCCGCTGCACACCGCCCGGCGTGGCCGACAGCGTGAACGGCACGCCGGGAAAACGCAGCCTGCCTTCGGTCGGGTGCTCGGCGTCGTGCCACAGGCCGCTGGCTTTCAGCTGCGGATCGTCGGGCAACTGCTGCAGCGTCTGGATCGGCATCGCCGGAATGTCGGCCTGGCGGAAGGCCGCGACCCATTCGGCCGTGGTGCGCGCGCCGGTGGCGCGTTCGAGTTCGCCGAACACCACGGTGTGGTTGCGCACGCGCGCGGCCAGTGTGGCAAAGCGTTCGTCCTCGCGCAGCTCGGGCCGGCCCACCACCTCGAAGAAGCGCAGCCACTGCGCGTCGGTGTAGGGCACCAGCGCGATGTAGCCGTCGGCCGTGCGAAAGGGCTTGCGCACGCCGGAGCGGATCGAGCCGTAGACCATGTCGTCGATGGGCGGCTGGAAGGTGTGGCCCCACAGGTGCTCCACCATGTTGAAGGCGGTCATGGTCTCGAACATCGGCACGTCGACCGCCTGCCCCTGGCCGCTGCGCTCGCGGTGGAACAGCGCGGTGACGATGGCGTAGGCGGCGTACAGCGCGGTGGTCTTGTCGGCCACGAGCGCGGGCATGTAGCGCGGCTCGCCGGTGTAGATCGATTGCAGCTGCGCCAGGCCCGAGGCGGCCTGGATGATGTCGTCGAAGGCCGGCAGGCCCGCATACGGCCCCTCGTCTGAGAAGCCCTTGACGTGCGCGCTCACCAGCCGCGGGTTGAGTTCCAGCAGCCGCGCCGCGTCGATGCCGATGCGCGCCGCTGCATCGGTGCGCACGGAGTGCACGAGCACGTCGCTGCCGCGCACCAGCGTGTCGAGCACCTCGCGCGCGGCGGGTTGCTTCAGGTCGAGCACGAGGCTGCGCTTGTTCCGGTTGCACGACAAGTACAGCGACGACATGCCCTTGTGGCGCGCGGGTCCGACCGAGCGGGCCAGGTCGCCTTGCGGCGCCTCGACCTTGATGACGTCCGCGCCCATGTCGGCCAGCATCTGGCTGGCCAGCGGGCCGAGCACCACGGACGACAGGTCGAGCACCTTGACGCCTTCGAGGGCGCCGCGAAGAAGGGGAGGGGGCGTCATCGATCAGTCCTCCAGGCGGATGCCGGTCTTGTCGATCACGCGCTTCCAGGTGTCGGCGTCCTGGCGCAGCACCACGGCGAACTCGGCGGCCGTGCTGCCCACGGGCTCGATGTTCATGTCGCGCATCTTCTTTTGCACCTCGGGTTTGGCGATGATGGCCGCGACGGCCTTCGACATCTTGTCCACGCGCGGCTTCGGCGTGCCGGCCGGCAGGAACAGCGCAATCCACGCATAGGGCTCGAAGCCCGCGTAACCCGCCTGCTGGAAGGTCGGCACCTGCGGCAGCGTGGCCGAGCGCTGCGTGCCCAGCGCCGCCAGCGCGCGCAGCTTGCCGCTTTGCAGGTAGGGCAGGGCGGTGCCGGTGTCGAGCACGGCCACGCGGATGTGGCCGCCCAGCAGGTCGGTCACCATGGGCGCGGCGCCCTTGTAGGGCACGTGCGGCATGTCGACGCCGGCCTCTTTCTTGAACAGCTCGCCGTAGATGTGCGAGGTGGTCGCGACGCCGGTCGAGCCGTACGAATACTTGCCGGGCTCGGCCTTGAGCAGCGTGACGAGTTCGGCCAGCGTTTTCGCGGGCACGTCGGGCGTCACGACCAGGGCCGAGGTCGAGATGCCGATCTGCGACACGGCCGCGAAGTCTTTCACCGCGTCGTACGAGAGCTTGCGCTGCAGCGCGGGCATCTGCACGTGCGTGGTGATGGTGAAGAGGGCGGTGTGGCCGTCTTTCGGGGCGCGCGCGACGGCGGCGGCGCCGATGGTGCCGCTGGCGCCCACGCGGTTGTCGACGACGACGGGCTTGCCCCAGGCAGTGCCGAGTTCCTGTGCGACCAGCCGCGCGATGTTGTCGGTGATGCCGCCTGCGGGGAAGGGCACGACGAGCGTGACGGGTTGCGAGGGGTAGTCGGCCGGTGGCTGTTGCGCGGCGGCGGGCAGGGCGAACAAGGCAGCGAGCGCGATGCCGAGCGTGGAGGAAAGACGTGTCATGGCGTGCGGTCTCAATCGAGCTTGATGTTCTTGGCCTGAATCACCTGCTTCCACCGCGCATGGTCCGTGCGCATGGTGGCGGTGAGCTGCGCGGGCGTGCTGCCGACCGGGATCACGCCCAGGCCTTCGATGCGCGCGGCCTGCTCGGGGCTTTGCACCACCTGGGCCACCTCGGTCGAGAGGCGCTGCGCGATGGGTTGCGGTGTGCCCGTGGGCAGGTAGATACCGAACCAGCCGACCGACTCCATGCCCGCGAAGCCCTGTTCCTTGAAGGTGGGCACGCCGGCCGCGAGCGGGGCGCGTGCGGTGCCGACCACGGCGATCGACTTCGCCTTGCCGGCCGCGACGTGCGGGCCCACGCCCTTGGCCGAGACGAACACGGCATCGACGGTGCCGCCGAGCAGGTCGGTGATGGCCGGCGCTTCGCCCTTGTAAGGCACGTGCAGCAACTGGATGCCCGCGGCGTCCTGCAGCACCTCGGCGTACAGGTGGGCGCTCGATCCGTTGCCGTAGGAGCCGTACGAGTACTTGCCGGGCGCGGCGCGCGCGAGCTTGACGAAGCCGTCGAGGGTGTCGACGCCGAGCTTGTTGCTCACGGTGAAGACGATGGGCAACCGCCCGGCTTCCGACACGGGCACGAAGTCCTTGAACGGATCGAAGCCGGCGTTGGGGTACAGCAGCGGGTTCTGGATGATGGAGGTGAGCGAGAACAGCACGGTGTAGCCGTCGGCCGGTGCGCGCTGCACGGCGGTGATGCCGATCTGCCCGTTGCCGCCGGGGCGGTTGTCGACGATGACGCTCTGGCCGAGCCGCTTGCCCAGGCCTTCGGCAACGATGCGCGCGAACACGTCGGTGCCGCCGCCGGCCGCGTAGGGGACGATCATGCGGATGGGCTTGTCGGGCCAGGTGGTCGCTTGTTGTTGCGCGAAGGCGCTGCCGGTGGCCAGGGCGGCTGCCAGCGCGAGGGCGTGGCGGCGGGTGAATCTGCTGCTGTGCATGTCTGTCTTGTCTCCGATGGTTTTTCTGTGTGGGTGCGATGTCAGGGCGGCAGGCTCACGACGGCAATGCCGGGGCCGACCGACACGCCGTGCCGGTTCTCGCTCCACAGGCGCAGGTCGAGGCGGTGGCGGTGCGCAGCGTCGGCGCTGTCGTCGATCCACTTGCGCTCGACCTGGCCGCGCACGGTGACGGTGTCGCCCGCCGTGTTGAACGACTTCATGCGAAAGCCGCGGATGGAATGCAGCACGCCGGCCGTGCCGATGTACTCGCGAATCGCGCGCTCCCACATGCCCTGCAGCAGCATCACGTTGGCGTACATCTCCGGGGCGCCGGTCGATTGGGCGTGCTCGGTGTTGTGGTGGATGGCGTTGAAGTCGCGGTTAGCGCCGGCGGCCATCACGAGGCGGTAGACGGTGAGGGGGAAGGGCACGGGGGCCAGGGTGTCGCCCTCGTTGACTTCGTTCCAGTGGCGTTGTTCTTGCCAGTTCATCTTGTTGCTCTGCTTTCGTTGTTCGGGGCGCGTGCACAGGACATCGGGTACTCCCCTCCGCGAATGTCCCCCGGGGCTTCGCCCCTCCTCCTTGATTTCGCTGCGGGGAGCACCCAATGCCCTGCGCACGGGACGCGGCGCGCCGGTGCGAGAGGCCGCACTGAATCGGATGCTTGTTCGCTAGTGCGGCAGGTAGTGGTACATGCCGAAGCGGCAGCGGGCCACGACCTCTTCGCGCTGGTTCACGATGTCGTACTCCCACGTCGTGAAGGCACCCTTTCCCACCTTGGTCGCCTTGGGTTCGCAACGCACGAGCCGGTTGCCGCGTCGGCCCAGGCGGTCGCCCAGGCGCGCGGGTTGCAGGTAGTCGACCTCGTAGTCGGTCGCCATGTAGGCGGTGGTGGGCGGCATGCCTTCGGGGCGCGTGCCCTTGAGCGGGCTGCGCTCGGGTTCGGCGTTGCGCGCGTCGCTGGTGAACACGGGCGGCTGGCCCGGGGCCCACATCGGCGGCAGCGTGAGGCTCGCGAGGCTGGTCGATGGCGCGACGGCGTCGGGCCCGTGGTGCAGCGGGCAGTCGAACTCCAGCACCTCGACATAGCGGCGCACGGCGCCGGCCTCGATCACATCGACGCCCCAGCGGATCACGCCGTTCGCGAAGTCTTCGCCCACGCGCGCCACCATCGGCGCCCAGGCGCTTTCCCAATCGTCCATCGGTGATTGCCTTCCTAGATGCCGATGAACTCGGCCACGTCGTCCAGCGGCGCGCGCTCGGTCTCCAGGGCGTCGAGGGGCTTGTCGCGGTCGGCGTAGCCGATGGCCATGCCGGTGAAGAGCATGCGTTCGGGCGGCAGGTCGATGAAGCGGCCGATGGTCTGCGGGTAGATGGCCCAGCATTCCTGCGGGCAGCTGTCCAGGCCCTCGGCGCGCAGCAGCAGCATCACGTTCTGCAACATCATTCCGAGGTCGGACCACTGCGGCGGGCCCATGCGGCGATCCACCGTGCAGAAGAGCGCGAGCGGCGCGCCGAAGAATTGGAAGTTGCGCGCAAACCATTTCAAACGCGCGGCCTTGTCCTCGCGCGGAATGCCCAGGCGCGCGTACATCGCCTCGCCGACGGCGAAGCGGCGGTCGCGGTACGGCGCCACCAGCTCGCGCGGGTAGATGTCGTACTCGCTGCCTTCGCCGCCGGGCGTTTCCTGCACGCGGGTGCGCATGAGGGCCTTGAGTTCGTCCAGGCGCTCGCCGCCCACCACGTGCAGGTGCCACGGTTGCAGGTTGCCGCCCGAGGGCGCGCGCAGCGCGGCCTGCAGCACGCGGCGGAGGGTGTCGGCCGGCACGGGGCGGTCGAGAAATTCGCGCACCGAGCGGCGGCTCGCGACGGCGTCGTAGACAGTCATGGTCATGCGGCGTTCTTTCGTTCGTTCATGAGGGTCACGCCCAGCTCGCGTGCCACTTCGGCGCTGTGCTGGCCGGGCGTCGCGGCGTGCGACAGGTCGGCGTAGGCATAGCCCGAGAAGCGCACCGGCGGGCGCACTTCAAGATACGCGCCTTCGGTCGGATGCGTGCGCTGTCGGAAAAGGCCGGCGGCCTGCAGCTGCGGGTCGTCGGGCAGGTCGGCGATGTCGTTCACGCGCATCGCGGGCACGTTGGCCTTCTTCAATATGTCGAGCCATTCGGCCGTGGTGCGCTCGGGCAGGATCGCGGCGGCGGCCTCGTACATGCGGCTCATGTGCTTGCGCCGCAGCGCCTTGTCGGCCAGCTCGGGCGCCTCGAGCACCTCGGGGTGGCCGGCGGCCTCGAAGAAGCGCAGCCAGCGGTCGTCCAGGTAGGGCGCAATGGCGATGTAGCCGTCGCGCGTGCGCATGGGCTGGCGCATGGGGTCGATCTGGCGCGGGTACAGCGCGGGGCCGGTGGGCGGCACGAAGGTCTTGTCGCACAGGTGCTCCACGAGGTTGAAGCTGGCGAGCGACTCGAACATCGGCACCTCCACCTGCTGGCCCTCGCCGGTGCGCAGCCGGTGCACCACGGCGGCGAGCACGGCATACGCCGCATGCAGGCCCGAGACCTTGTCGGCCATGGTCATCGGCACGTAGCGCGGCTGCGGGTTGCCGTCGACCTTGGGTGGCAGCGAGGCGATGCCTGAAGCCGCCTGGATGATGTCGTCGTAGGCCTGCAGCGCGGCGTACGGCCCGCGCTGGTCGAAGCCGGTGCAGTGCACGTAGACGATGTCGGGACGGATGGCGCGCACGTCGTCGTACGAGAGGCCGGCGCGCGCGATGGCGTTGCTGCGCACGTTGTGGATGAAGATGTCGCTGGTCTCGATGAGGCGACGCATCGCGGTGCGGCCGTCCTCGCTCTTCAGGTCCCAGTCGACCGAGCGCTTGCCGCGGTTCAGCCGCAGGTGCACGGGGCTCATCAGCGGCGTGACGGGCGGCGTGCCGATGATGCGGATGCTGTCGCCCTCGGGCGGCTCGACCTTGACCACCTCGGCGCCGAGGTCCGCGAGGATCTGCGTGCAGTAGGGGCCGAAGATCACCGTGGTGAGGTCGACGATGCGCAGGCCTTCGAGCATGCGGGGGGCGGGGGATGGGGTGGTCATGGGTTTGGCAGTCATGCGGCGACGAGGCCTTGCATCTCGGCGGCGAGGTGGCGCACGCGCTCCGGCCCGCCGAGCAGCTGGCGGTTGAAGCCGATGCGCTTGAACCAGTAGTGCAGGCCCAGCAGGTCGGTGATGCCCATGCCGCCGTGCACCTCGGTGGCGGTGCGGGCGACGAAGGTGCCGGTTTCGCTCAGGTGCGACTTGGCGTGCGCGGCGAGCAGCGCGGCTTCTTCGGGCAGTGCGTCGAAGGCGTGGGCCGCGTACCAGACGAGCGCGCGGCCGGGCTCCAGCGCGGCGGCCATCTCGGCGCACAGGTGCTTCACGGCCTGGAAGGAACCGATCACGCGGCCGAACTGGCGGCGCTCCTTGGCGTAGGCCACGGCCTGGCCGATCATGGCTTCGCCCGCACCGAGCGTGTCGGCGGCGAGCAGGGTCCAGCCCGCGCTGCGCAGGCGCGCGAGCGTGGCGGGGCTGGCGTTGGGAAGCCGTTCGGCCTTCACCTGTGCGAAGTGCAGTTCGCCGAGCGGGCGCGTGGCGTCGATGCTGCGCAGCGCGCCGCGCGTGAGGCCCTGTGCATCGGCGCGCACGAGGTGCAGGCCGCCCGCGCGGTCGGCGACGATGAACACATCGGCCGCGCCCGCGTCGAGCACGAAGAGCGCGCTGCCGTCGAGCGTGCCGTCGGCATTGGCCGTCACGCCCGCGCCATCGCGCGCGCCGGCCACGGCCTCGGCGATGGCGACGCCGGCAATGCATTCGCCTGCCGCCAGGCGCGGCAGCCATTCATCCTGTTGTGCGGCGCTGCCGGCTTCGCGCAGCGCCAGCGGTGCGAGCACGGCGGTGCCGAGAAACGGCGTGGGCGCGACATGGCGACCCAGCTCCTCGGCGGCCAGCGCGGCGTCGAGCAGCGACAGGCCGAGCCCGCCGAAGGCTTCGGGCACGAGCAGGGCCGGCACGCCGACCTCGCACAGCGTGCGCCAGACCTCGCGGTCCAGCGGCAGGTCGTCGGCCGCGACGCGGCGCACGCGATCGAGCGGACAGGCGCGTTCGAGCGCGCGGCGCAGGCTGTCCTGCAGCAGCTTCTGGTCGGCGGAGAGGGCGAATTCCATCGGGTACTTCTTTCCGTTTGTCTCAAGCCAGCCGGGGTTCGCGCGGCATGTCGAGCCCGCGCTCCGCGATGATGTTTTTCTGGATCTGCGCGGTGCCGCCGCCAATGATCAAACCCAGGTCGAACATGTAGCGCTCCTGCCAGAGCGCCTGCGCGCGCAGGTGCGCGCTGCCGGGCATCAGGAGGCCCAGTTCGCCCAGCGCGTCGATGGCGAGCGCGGCCAGCTGGTGGCGCAGCTCGCAGCCCTGCAGCTTCACGACCAGCGCGGCCAGGCCCGGGTCTTCGCCCCTGGCCGCGGCCGTGAGCAGCCGCAGGCCGTGGCACTTCTGCGCCAGCACCTCGCCCTGCAGCCGCATCAGGCGGTCGCGCAGCACGGGCTGGTCGATGAGGCGCGTGCCGTCCACCGTCTCGGCCTGCATCAGCGTGGCGAGCTCCTGGTAGCGCTGCGTCGTCAGGTTGGGGTTGCCGAGCGAGCCGCGCTCGTGCTTGAGCGTGGCGTTGGCCACCTTCCAGCCCTCGCCGCGCTGGCCCACGATCTGGTGCTGCGGCACGCGCACGTCGGTGAAGAAGACCTCGTTGAACTCGGCGTGGCCCGTCATGGTCTTCAGCGGGCGCACCTCGATGCCGGGCGTCTTCATGGAGAACAGCAGGTAGCTGATGCCGGCGTGCTTCGCGGCGCCGGGCTCGGTGCGCACGAGGCAGAAGATCATGTCGGCCACGTGCGCGGTCGAGGTCCAGATCTTCTGGCCGTTGATGACGAAGTCGCCACCGTCTTCGGTGGCGCGCGTCTGCAGCGAGGCCAGGTCGGAGCCCGCGCCGGGCTCGGAGTAGCCCTGGCACCAGACCACCTCGCCGCGCAGGGTGGGGCCGATCCACTCGCGCCGCTGCGCCTCGCTGCCCAGCTCGAGCAGGGTGGGCACCAGCATCGAGATGCCCTGGTTGCCCAGCGGCGGCGCCACGCCGGCGCGCGCGAACTCTTCGGTGATGAGGTGCGACGCCATCACGTCGGGCGCCGCGCCGTGGCCCCCGTACTCACGCGGCACCGTGCGGCCCGCGTAGCCGTGGTCCAGCAGCAGGCGCTGCCACGCGAGGGCGTCGGCGTCGGGGCGTTCGGCGGTGCGCGCGAAGGCCGAGCGGTGGCCGTGCGTGGCGAGGAACGCGCGCAGCTCGTCGCGAAAGGCTTCGTAGCGGGGATTGAGCGTGAGGTCCATGCGGTGCTTGCCTTCGGTGCGCGCCGCGTTGCGCGGCGGTGGGTGTGTCTCCGTGTCGAGGCCCATGCTAGGGGCAACCCTCAGCCGCTCTCAATCGTCCGTTCCGACGATGTGACGCGCAGGAGGCGCTGCCTACCATCCAGCCCGAACGCCGCACGAGGTCCGAAAGAGATCGATTCAAGGCCGTTGAGAGGCCCGCGGCCGCAGCTTCTTTTTCACGAGAACGACGGAGACAACACCATGACACGTTCCCTCTTTTCCGCCCGCCCCGGCACGCTCCGCCGCCTGCTGGGCGCCGGCCTTGCCGCCACGCTCGGCCTCGCCACCGCTTTCACGGCGCAGGCCCAGAAGCGCTATGACCCGGGCGCGAGCGACACCGAGATCAAGATCGGCCACATCGTCCCGTACTCGGGCCCGGTGTCGGCCTACGGCACCATCGGCAAGGCGGCGGCGGGCTACTTCGCCAAGCTCAATGCCGAGGGTGGCATCAACGGCCGCAAGGTCACGTTCATCTCGCTGGACGACGCCTACAACCCCTCCAAGACCGTGGAGCAGGCACGCAAGCTGGTCGAACAAGATGAAGTGCTGGTGCTCTTCGGCCCGCTGGGCACGGCGCACAACCTGGCCATCCAGCGCTACATGAACGCCAAGAAGGTGCCGCAGCTGTTCGTGGCCACGGGCGCCACGCGCTTCGGCGACCCGAAGGCCTTCCCCTGGACCATGGGCTGGCAGCCCACGTACCAGACCGAAGGCAAGATCTACGCGCAGCACATCCTCTCCACCAAGCCCAACGCGAAGATCGCCGTGCTCATGCAGAACGACGACTTCGGCAAGGACTTCCTGAAGGGCTTTCTCGAAGCGCTGGGCGACAAGGCCAAGACGATGATCGTGGCGCAGTCGACCTACGAGGTGACCGACCCGACCATCGACAGCCAGATGGTCAACCTGAAGGCCTCGGGCGCCGACACCTTCTTCAGCATCACCACGCCCAAGTTCGCGGCGCAGGCGATCCGCAAGGCGGCCGACATCGGCTGGAAGCCCACGCAGTATTTGTCGAGCGTCTCGGTGTCGGTGTCGGCGGTGATCAAGCCGGCGGGCCCCGAGAACGCGGTGGGCGTGATCTCGGCCACCTACCTGCGCGACCCGGCCGACGACATGTGGAAGGGCGCCAAGGAGTACGAGGACTACAAGACCTGGTTCAGCAAGTACTACCCCTCGGGCGACCTGAGCGATTCGCTCAACGTGCTGGGCTACTCGTCGGCGCAGACGCTGGAGCAGGTGCTGCGCAAGGCGGGCGACGACCTCACGCGCGCCAACATCATGAAGGTGGCGGCCAACCTGCAGTACAGCCCGCCCATGCTCTACCCGGGCATCGAGGTGAAGACCTCGCCGAGCGACTTCTACCCGATCGAGCGCATGCAGCTGGTGCGTTTCAATGGCACGCGCTACGAGCCGTTCGGCAAGGTGCTCGGCGATTGATCGACGTCACGCGGGCCGCGCTGTCGGCCCGCCATTCATTTCCCCTTTTCGTTTTCATTGAAGCTTCCATGACCTCCATCGTTCGACTGGCCGCCGCCCTGGGCGGCGCGGCCCTCCTGTTCACCGCTGGCGCGGCCTTCGCGCAGAAGAAGTACGACACCGGCGCCTCCGACACCGAGATCAAGCTCGGCATGGCCATGCCCTACAGCGGCCCCGTGTCGTCGTACGGCATCGTCGGCAAGGTCAACGAGGCCTACTTCAAGATGGTGAACGACAAGGGCGGCATCAACGGCCGCAAGGTGAAGCTCATCAGCTACGACGACCAGTACACGCCGCCGCGCACCACCGAGGTGGTGCGCAAGCTGGTCGAGCAGGACGAAGTGCTCGCCGTGTACGGCAACCTGGGCTCGGCGTCCAACGCCGCGATCCAGCGCTACATGAACGCCAAGAAGGTGCCGCACCTGTTCCTGGGCGTGGGCGCCGACCGCTTCAACGACCCCAAGACCTACCCCTGGACCACGCCCTACATGCCCAGCTACGAGGGCGAGGGCAGCCTCTACGCGAAGAACATCCTGAAGACGATGCCCAACGCGAAGATCGCCGTGCTCTACCAGAACGACGACTTCGGCAAGGACCTGCTCAAGGGCCTGAAGAAGGGCCTGGGCGACAAGGCCTCGATGGTGGTGGCCGAGGCCTCGTTCGAAGTGGCCGACCCGACGGTCGATTCGCAGATCATCAAGCTGCAGTCGTCGGGCGCCGACGTGTTCGTCAACTTCGCCACCGCGCGCTTCGCCGCGCAGGCCATCCGCAAGGCCTGGGACATCGGCTGGAAACCGAAGCAGCAGTACCTCACCTACGTGTCGGCCTACGTGAAGATGACGCTGGAGCCCGCGGGCCTGGAGAAGTCGAAGGGCATCATGGCCATGGCCTTCTTCAAGGACGCCGCGCAGCCGCGCTGGGCCAACGACCCGGCCACGCAGGAGTTCCTGGCCTTCATGAAGAAGTACGCACCCAACGAAGACGTGAACAACGCCGCCGGCGTGTACGGCTACGGCGTGGCGCAGGCCATGGAGACCGTGCTCAAGGCCTCGGGCGACAACCTCACGCGCGAGAACGTGCTCAAGCAGGCCACCACGCTGAAGAACATGCGCACCGGCATGCTGCTGCCGGGCATCGCGCTGAACACTTCGAGCACCGACTACTTTCCGTTCAACACGCTGCAGCTGGTGCAGTTCAACGGCAAGGAGTTCGAGCCCATGGGCGATTCGATCGCCGTGAAGTAGCCTTCGCAGACGCACGCTCAAAAGAACCACAGGAGACACACCACCATGTTCGGACTGATGCAGGACCGCCCGCTGCTGATCTCGTCGCTGATCGACCACGCGGCCACCTTCCACCCTCACGTCGAGATCGTCGGGCGCACCGTCGAAGGCCCGGTGCACCGCACCAACTACCGCGAGGTGCAGCGGCGTTCCAAGCAGGTGGCCAATGCGATGAAGGCGCTGGGCGTGGCGCCCGGCGACCGCGTGGGCACGCTGGCGTGGAACACGTACCGGCACCTGGCGCTGTACTACGGGGTGTCGGGCTCGGGCGCGGTGCTGCACACGGTGAACCCGCGGCTCTTTCCGGAGCAGATCGACTACATCGTCAACCACGCCGAAGACAAGGTGCTGTTCTTCGACACCAGCTTCGCGCCGCTGGTCGAGAAGCTCGCGCCCAAACTGAAGAGCGTGCGCGCCTTCGTCGCCATGACCGACCGCGCGCACATGCCGGCCATCGACGTGCCCAACCTGCTGTGCTACGACGAGCTCATCGGCGCGCAGAGCGAGGACTACACCTGGCCCGAGTTCGACGAGCGCACTGCGTCGTCGCTTTGCTACACCTCGGGCACCACGGGCAACCCCAAGGGCGTGCTGTATTCGCACCGCTCCACCGTGCTGCATTCGCTGATGGAATGCGCGCCTGACACCTTCGGCGTGTGCTCGCAGATGACACTGCTGCTGGCCGTTCCCATGTTCCACGCCAACGCCTGGGGCATGCCGTATGCGGCGCCGATGGTGGGCGCCAAGCTCGTCATGCCCGGCCCGCACCTGGACGGCCAGAGCCTGTACGAACTCATGCGCGACGAGAAGGTGAGCTTCTCGCAGGCGGTGCCCACCGTGTGGCTCATGCTGTTCCAGTACTTCGACGCCCACCCCGAGATCGACACCCGCGCCATCGGCCTCAAGCGCATCGGCGTCGGCGGTGCCGCCACGCCGCGCGCCATGATCGAACGCTTCGAGCGCGACTTCGGCGCCGACTTCGTGCAGGGCTGGGGCATGACCGAGACCAGCCCCATCGGCGTGATCGGCAACCTGCTGCCCAAGCACCTCGCGCTCCCGAAAGAGGAGCAGACGACGGTCAAGATGCGCCAGGGCCGCGGCGTGTGGGGCGTGGAGCTCAAGATCGTCGACGAGAACGGCCAGCGCCTGCCGCACGACGGCGTGGCCTTCGGCCACCTGCATGTGCGCGGCCCATGGATTGCGAGCGGTTACTTCCGCAGCGAAGGCGGCGACGTGCTCGACGCCGAGGGCTTCTTTCCGACCGGCGACGTGGCCAACATCGACGCCGACGGTTATGTGCAGCTGGTCGACCGCGCCAAGGACGTCATCAAGTCGGGCGGCGAGTGGATCTCGTCGATCGACCTGGAGAACGCCGCCAGCGCGCACCCGGCCGTGGCCGAGGCCGCGGTGATCGGCATCGCGCATCCGAAGTGGCAGGAGCGGCCCCTGCTGATCGTCGTGAAGCGTGCAGGCGCAGAGGTCACGGGCGAGGAACTGCTCACTTTTCTTTCGCAGCGCGTGGCCAAGTGGTGGCTGCCCGACGACGTGGCTTTCGTCGACAGCCTGCCGCATACAGCCACCGGCAAGCTGCTGAAGACCAAGCTGCGCGAGCAGTTCAAGGGCTACGTCGCAGCCAAGTCAACTTGATGACAGTTGTTCGTTCTTTCTGTGCATAACTCTGTGGGTTGCCTGAGGAGGCGAGCCAGCAGAACGAGCATTGGCGCGGCTTCGCACCACGTTGCCTGTTGATTGAGCAGCCTTGTCGTCCGTCCTTGCAGGAGAATGTAGGAGGAACGGATTCCAGACAAGTAAAGGGGACATGGTGGGAGAACTTCTTTCTCTCCTGCGCTTCAGCGCCGGCTCGGGCCACATCTGGCTGGACGAGCAGCGCATGCTGCTCATGCATGCCCGGGCCTTCGCCGAACTGCGCCGCGAACTGCTCGACTCGCTGGGCATCGAGCGCGCGCGCGGCCTGCTGGTGCGCATGGGTTTTGCTTCCGGCCTGCGCGACGGCGAGGTGGCCGTGCGCGAGCGCCTTGCCGGCATGCGCGCCGAAGACGCCTTCATGCTCGGCCCGCGCCTGCATTCCATCGAGGGCATCGTCTCGGTGCAGAAGGTGCAGGTCGACCTCGACGTGGCCACCAAGCATTTCTACGGCGAATTCCTCTGGGAGAACTCCTGGGAATGCGAAGCCCACGTGGCCGACTTCGGCTACGGGGAAGACCCGCAGTGCTGGTCGCAGATCGGCTATGCCTCGGGCTACACCACCGCCTTCATGGGGCGGCTCGTGGTGTTCAAGGAAGTCGAGTGCACCAGCATGGGCGACAGCCGCTGCCGCATCGTCGGCCAGGCCGCCGAGGCGTGGAACGACGAGCACTACCTCGAGTACTTCCGCCAGCACCACGTGGCCGAGAAGCTCATCGACTTCAACCTCGGCCTGCAGCACCTGCGCCGCCTGCAGCCGCGCCGCGAGTACGACCAGAAGCTGGTCGGCGTGTCGCCGGGTTTCCGTGCCGCCTTCGAGCTCATGCGCAGCGCGGTCGACAGCGCCATCACCGTGCTGCTGCTCGGCGAGACCGGCGTCGGCAAGGAAGTGTTCGCTCGCTGGCTGCACGACAACGGGCCGCGCGGCAAGCAGCCCTTCATTGCCGTCAACTGCGCGGCGATCCCGGCCGACCTGATCGAGGCCGAGCTGTTCGGCGTGGAAAAGGGCGCCTACACCGGCGCCCACCATGCGCGCGCCGGGCGCTTCGAGCGCGCCCACGGTGGCACCCTGTTCCTGGACGAGGTGGGCGACCTGCCGCTGGCCGCGCAGGTCAAGTTGCTGCGCGTGCTGCAGACCGGCGAGGTCGAGCGCCTGGGCGCCGAGCAGCCGACCAAGGTCGACGTGCGCATCGTGGCCGCCACCAACGTCAACCTGCAGCAGGCCATGCAGGCGGGCAAGTTCCGCACCGACCTGTTCTACCGGCTCAACACCTTCCCGATCCAGATTCCGCCGCTGCGCGAGCGCACCGCCGACATCCCGGCGCTGGTGGCGCGCTTCGTCGAGAAGTACAGCGCGCTGTACGGCAAGAAGCTGCGCGGCCTCACCGACAAGGCCGCGCTCGACGTGCACAAGCACGCCTGGCCCGGCAACATCCGCGAGCTTGAGAACGTGATCGAGCGCGCCGTGCTGCTGGCACCCGACCACGGCGACATCGAGGCCTGCCACCTGTGGATGCAGCCGCCGGGCGCGCCGCCCGACAACCAGCTCGACGCCAGCGGCAAGGTCGCCACGGGCGCCTCGGCGTCGGGCGCCGACGCGAGCGAGTTGGACGCGCTGTGCCAGCGCGTGCTCGAGCAGAACATCGACATCGCCTCGCTCGAGCAGCGCCTCATGCAGACCGCGATGCAGCGCGCCAAGGGCAACCTGTCGCAGGCCGCTCGGTTGCTGGGCATCACGCGCCCGCAGCTGGCTTACCGGCTCAAGAAGGAAGGCCTTCCCACGTCCTGAGCGGACGCAGGCCGGCGTTTTCCGGTTTTCACCATTTGATCAAGCTGCACCGCAGCAAATGATCAAACCAGCATCCGGGACTTCCCGGTGCTTCGGGCCCGCAGGCGCAGCGGGCCCATGCAAATCAATCACTTAGCCACGCTGGCACGCCCGTTGCCCTTATCAGGCCGGGCGGCGCTGGTGCCGTCCACCTGTTGATGGATTGAACAAG
Organism: Variovorax boronicumulans; assembly: GCF_009811375.1. Lineage (NCBI taxonomy): Bacteria > Pseudomonadati > Pseudomonadota > Betaproteobacteria > Burkholderiales > Comamonadaceae > Variovorax > Variovorax boronicumulans. The sequence goes on along the minus strand of NZ_BKDH01000005.1, from coordinate 157,467 downwards.
TGATGCCCTCGATGCAGCCCGACCCCCGCAGCGGCAGCGCCGCCCAGATGACCGGCCAGCCGTGCTTCGTGCGCGTCACCGGCACGCGCGGCACGCGCTTCGTGGAGTTCGAGTTCGCCATCGGCGACCCCGAGTTGGCCGTGGAGCTGGTGCTGCAGTTCGACCAGTTCCGCGAGTTCTGCGCGCGCCACGCGGTGCGCCACCTGAGCACCGAAGAGGGCGCACGGCTGGACTTCGAGCGCATGAAGTGGCGCTTCGGCGCGCCCGGCATCGACCACTGACACGCCCCCATTTTTTTCCCGCGACAACCAAGGAGACACCCCGTGCAAGTCGACATCAAGACCTCGGACATCCGGCCGATCCGCCAGACCTTCTCGCATGTGGCGCGGCGGCTCGGCGACAAGCCGGCCTCGCGCTACCAGGAGGCCACGCTGGACATGCAGCCCACGGCCAACTTCCACTACCGGCCGCTGTGGGACCCGCAGCACGCGCTGTACGACAAGCGCCGCACGGCCCTCGTGATGGCCGACTGGTACAGCTTCAAGGACCCGCGCCACTACTACTACGGCGTGTACACGATGACCCGTGCGCGCCAGGGGGATGGCGCCGACCGCCAGTTCGAGTTCGCCGAGAAGCGCCAGCTGCTGGCCCTGGCCGATGCCGGCGTGCGCGAGTCGCTGCAGCAGGTGCTGGTGCCGCTGCGCCACTACGAGTGGGGCGCCAACATGAACCACAGCTACTGCTGCGGCTACGGCTACGGCACGGCCATCACGCAGCCCTTCATCTACGCGGCCATGGACCGCCTGGGCATCGCGCAGTACCTCTCGCGCGTCGGCCTGCAGATCGACGCCAACTCGGGCCGCGCGCTGGACGCCGGCAAGCAGGCCTGGCTCGCGCACCCAGCCTGGCAGGGCGTGCGCCGCCTGATGGAAAACCTGTTCGTCACGAAAGACTGGTTCGAGGTGTTCGTGGCCCAGAACCTCGTGCTCGACGGCCTGCTGTACCCGCTGGTCTACCGCCACTACGTGAACGCGCACAGCGCCGCCACCGGCAACGCGCTGGCGATGCTGACCGAGTTCATGAACGAGTGGTTCGACGAGAACGTGCGCTGGGTCGACGCCACGCTGAAGACCGCCGCCGACGAGTCGCCCGCCAACGCCGAACTGCTTGCGCAGTGGTACGCGAGCTGGCGCGACCAGGCCGTGCAGGCGCTGGCGCCGCTGGCCGCGCTGGCGCTCGGTGCGCAGGGCGCCGAGGTGCTCAAGACGCTGCACGCCGCGCTCGATGCGCGCGTGGCCCGGCTGGTGCGCACGGGCGCTGCCGCCTGACGACCGAATCGATCGAACCAAGGAGACCACCCCATGACCACCGCCACCGCCGAAGTGTCCCGACCGCCCGTCTTCATCGCGCTGCAGACCGGCGAGGCCGCGCGCGCCATCGTCGAGGCCATCGTGGCCGACAACCCCGGGGCCACCGTCACCGAGTACCCCGCGATGGTGAAGATCGACGCGCCCGGCCGCCTCGTGATCCGCCGCGAGAGCGTCGAAGCCCTGGTCGGGCGCCGCTGGGACCTGCAGGAACTGCACCTGAGCCTGATCTCGCTGTCCGGAAGCATCGAAGAGACGGATGACGAATTCACCCTCCATTGGGGCGCCTGAGCCCAGGCCCCACCGGACCACGACCAAGGACAACGCCATGACCACCCAAGCAGCAGCAAAGACCCCCACGACCCCGCGCCTCGGCCTGAAGGAGCGCTACGCCATGATGACGCGCGGCCTCGGCTGGGAGACCACCTACCAGTCGATGGACGACGTGTTTCCCTTCGACAAGTTCGAGGGCATCAAGATCCACGACTGGGATAAGTGGGAAGACCCGTTCCGCCTCACGATGGACGCCTACTGGAAGTTCCAGGGCGAGAAGGAGAAAAAGCTCTACGCCATCATCGATGCGTTCCAGCAGAACAACGGCCAGTTCAACATCAGCGACCCGCGCTACCTGAACACGCTCAAGCTGTTCCTCACCGGCGTCTCGCCGCTGGAGTACGCGGCGCACCGCGGCTATGCCATGGCCGGGCGTTCGCTGCGCGGCGTGGGCGCGCGCGTGGCCTGCCAGATGCAGTCGATCGACGAGCTGCGCCATGCGCAGACGCAGTTCCACACCATCAGCCACTTCAACAAGTACTTCCACGGCCTGCACGACCCGCAGCACATGCACGACCGCGTGTGGTACCTGTCGGTGCCCAAGAGCTACTTCGAAGATGCGATGAGCGCGGGGCCCTTCGAGTTCATCACCGCCATCTCGTTCTCCTTCGAGTACGTGCTGACCAACCTGCTGTTCATGCCCTTCATGAGCGGCGCCGCCTACAACGGCGACATGGCCACCGTCACCTTCGGCTTCTCGGCGCAGAGCGACGAGTCGCGCCACATGACGCTGGGCCTGGAGGTGGTGAAGTTCATCCTCGAGCAGGACCCGGACAACGTGCCCATCGTGCAGAAGTGGGTCGACAAGTGGTTCTGGCGCGGCTACCGCCTGCTCACGCTGGTCGCGATGATGATGGACTACATGCTGCCCAAGCGCGTCATGAGCTGGTCCGAGGCCTGGGAGATGTACTTCGAGAAGAACGGCGGCGCGCTGTTCGAGGACCTCGCGCGCTACGGCATCCGCATGCCCAAGTACCACGAGGTCGCGTCGAAGGAAAAGAGCCGCATCTCGCACGAGGCCTGGGCCATCTTCAACAACTACGGCCACGCCGCCAACTTCAACGTCTGGGCACCCAAGCAAGACGAGATGACCTGGCTGGCCGAGAAGTACCCCGAGACCTTCGACAGCCTGTACCGCCCGCGCTTCGAGTGGCTGGCCGAACAGGAGAAGCAGGGCAAGCGCTGGTTCAACAACACGCTGCCCATGCTGTGCCAGACCTGCCAGATCCCGATGGCCTTCACCGAGCCTGACGACCCGACCAAGATCTGCTATCGCGAGAGCAGCTACCACGGCATGAAGTACCACTTCTGCTCCGACGGCTGCAAGGACGTGTTCGACGGCGAGCCCGAGAAGTACGTGCAGGCCTGGCTGCCGGTGCACCAGATCTACCAGGGCAACTGCTTCCCCGAGGGCACCGACCCGACGGTGGAAGGCTTCAACCCGCTGGCGGCCGTGCTCGACTACTACCACATCAACGTCGGCGCCGACAACGGCGAGTTCAACACCTCGCCCGACAAGGCCAACTGGGAACGCTGGACAGGGCAGGACCTGTCGGCGGCCGAGCCCAAGGTGGCCTGAGCACCCGGCCCACCACCCCTCATCGACCCCCGCGCTCCCGCCGTGCCCCACGCACGGTGCGGGCGGCGCTCACCCCGAAACAAGGAGACCGACATGTCTGTTGTTGCACTCGCCCCCGGCTACACCGGCACCGTCATGGACAGCGAAGACCGCTTCCACGGCAACCGCCTGCTCTACATCGGCTGGGAAGACCACCTGCTCTTCTGCGCCCCCGTGTGCCTGCCGCTGCCCGCGGCCATGCCCTTCGGCGCGCTCGTCAGCGACGTGCTGCCCGGCGTGTACGGCAGCCACCCCGACTTCGAAAAGGTCGACTGGTCGAAGGTCGAATGGTTCGATTCCGGCAAGCCCTTCGCGCCCGACGCGGCGAAGTCGCTGGCCGACAACGGCCTGGTCCACAAGTCGGCGCTGCGCTTTCGCACGCCCGGGCTCACGGGCATCGGCGGCTCGTTCAGCTGAGCACAGGAAGGAGGGCCTTGCCATGAGCTTCCAGATCATGATCGAGCCGCTCGGCCAGGCCGTGGCGGCACGCGACGGACAGACCGTGCTCGACGCCTGCCTGCGCGCCGGCGTGTGGCTGCCCCACGCCTGCGGCCACGGCGTGTGCGGCACCTGCAAGGTGCAGGTGCTCGAAGGCGAGTGCGAGCACGGCGACGCCTCCAACTTCGCGCTCATGGACTTCGAGCGCGACGACGGCAAGATCCTCGCGTGCTGCGCGATGGCGCAGGCCGACCTGGTCATCGAGGCCGAGATCGACGAAGACCCCGACGCGCAGTTCCTGCCGCTGGAAGACTTTGACGCCGAGCTGGTCGAGGCCCGCATGCTCACGCCCACCATCCGCGGCCTGTGGCTGCGCACCGACCGGCCGGCGCCGTTCCAGGCCGGCCAGTACGTGATGCTGCACGTGCCGGGCGTGGAGGGCGCACGCGCTTTCTCGATCGCCAACGCACCCGACGACCACCTCGTCGAACTGCACATCCGCCGCGTGCCCAACGGCCGCGCCACCGGCTGGCTGCACGACGACCTTCAGGTGGGCCAGCGCCTGCGCTTCACCGCACCCAACGGCCGCTTCTTCGTGCGCAAGTCGGCCGGCCTGCCGATGATCTTCGTGGCCGGCGGCTCGGGCCTGTCGAGCCCGAAGTCGATGGTGCTCGACCTGTTGGCCGAAGGCTGCACCTTGCCGATCACGCTGGTGCAGGGCGCGCGCAACACCGAGGAGCTGTACTACCGCGCGCTCTTCGAGCAGCTCGCCGAGCGGCACCCCAACTTCACCTACGTGCCCGTGCTGTCCGACCTGCCGGCCGACAGCGACTGGCCTGGCGCGCGCGGCTTCGCGCACGAGGCGCTGAAGGCCCACTTCGCGAACGACTTCCGCGGCCACAAGGCCTACCTGTGCGGGCCGCCACCGATGACCGAGGCCTGCATCGCCACGCTGATGCAGGGGCGGCTGTTCGAGCGCGACATCTACACCGAGAAATTCTTCACCGCTGCCGATGCGGCCTCTGCAGCGCCGCGCAGCCCGCTGTTCAAGGCGTTGTGACGTGGAGCCGGTCATGCGCTTTTCCGTCGCCATCGGCAACACCCACGAGCACTACGTGTGCCGCGCCGACCAGACCCTGCTCGGCGGCATGGAGCAGCTCGGCCGCAAGGGCATCCCGGTCGGCTGCCGCGGTGGCGGCTGCGGCGTGTGCAAGGTGCGCATCGAGTCGGGCGCCGTGCGCCGCGAGCGCATGAGCCGCTGCCACGTCAGCGCCGAAGAAGAAGCCCAGGGCTACGTGCTGGCCTGCCGCGCGTACCCGCAGAGCGACCTGGCCCTGCGCGCCGTCGAAAAGCTGGCGCGCTGCATCGAGCGGCGCCTGGCCGCGTCGCAGCCCGCCGTTCCCCGTTCCCCCACCTGAACTTTTCCCTCACCCACCAAAGGAGACTTCCATGGCACTCACTGGCGTCATTCGCCCCGGACACGTGCAACTGCGCGTGCTCGACCTCGGGGCCGCCCTCACGCACTACCGCGACGTGCTGGGCCTGATCGAAACCGGGCGCGATGCGCAGGGCCGCATCTACCTCAAGGCCTGGGACGAGCACGACCACCACAGTGTCGTGCTGCGCGAAGCCGACGAGGCCGGCATGGACTTCATGGGCTTTCGCGTCGATTCGCCCGCCACGCTCGACCAGCTCGCCGCCGACCTGAAGGCCAGCGGCCTGGCCACCGACATGCAGTGGATCGAAGCCGGCGAGCACCTGCGCACCGGCCAACGCTTTCGCTTCACCGTGCCCACCGGCCATGCCATCGAGCTCTTCGCCGAGAAGGAGAAGGTCGGCAACGGCATGCCCTACGAGAACCCCGAGGTCTACCCCGACGACCTCAAGGGCATGGCGCCCTCGCGTTTCGACCACTGCCTGCTGTACGGCGACGACCTCGACGGCACCATGAAGCTGTTCACCGAGGTTCTGGGCTTCCAGCTGGCCGAGAGCGTGGTGGCGGGCCCCGAGCGCATGTACATCGCGGCCTTTCTCACCTGCTCGACCAAGCCGCACGACATCGCGTTCATCCGCCATCCCGAGAAGAACAAGTTCCACCACGCGTCGTTCCTGCTCGACAACTGGGGCGAGGTGCTCAAGGCGGCCGACATCATCACCAAGAAGCGCGTGTCGCTGGACATCGGCCCCACGCGCCACGGCATCACGCGCGGCGAAACCATCTACTTCTTCGACCCGAGCGGCAATCGCAACGAGGTGTTCTCGGGCGGCTACATCTTCTACCCCGACAAGCCGCCGCTGGTGTGGACCGACGACGAACTCGGGCGCGCGATCTTCTATCACGACCGCAAGCTCAACGAGAACTTCCTGAGCGTGGTGACCTGAAGGAGACGGTGCGATGAAACAGTTCATGAACTTCATCGGCGGCGAGTTCGTCGCCACGACGAAGACCTTCGACAACCGCGCGCCTGTGGACAACCGCGTCATCGGCAAGGTGCACGAGGCCGGCCGCAGCGAGGTCGATGCGGCCGTGCGCGCCGCACGCGCGGCGCTCAATGGCGAGTGGGGCCGCATGAGCGTCGCGCGCCGCGTCGAGCTGCTGCATGCCGTGGCCGACGAGATCAACCGGCGCTTCGACGACTTCCTGGCCGCCGAGATGGCCGACACCGGCAAGCCGCACGCGCTGGCCTCGCACGTCGACATCCCGCGCGGCGCGGCCAACTTCAAGGTGTTTGCCGACATCGTGAAGAACGTGCCCACCGAGAGCTTCGAGATGACGACGCCCGACGGCGGGCAGGCGCTGAACTACGCCGTGCGCTCGCCGCTGGGCGTGATCGGCGTCGTGTGCCCGTGGAACCTGCCCCTGCTGCTCATGACCTGGAAGGTCGGGCCCGCGCTGGCCTGCGGCAACACGGTGGTGGTCAAGCCTTCGGAAGAAACGCCGGCCACCGCCACGCTGCTGGGCGAGGTGATGAACGCGGTCGGCATTCCGCCGGGCGTCTACAACGTGGTGCACGGCTTCGGCCCCGACTCGGCCGGCGAGTTCCTCACCACGCACCCGGGCGTGGACGGCATCACCTTCACGGGCGAGACGCGCACTGGCGAGGCCATCATGGGGGCGGCCGCCAAGGGCGTGCGGCCCGTGTCCTTCGAACTCGGCGGCAAGAACGCCGGCATCGTGTTCGCCGACGCCGATTTCGACAAGGCCGTGGCCGGCATCACGCGCTCGGCCTTCGAGAACTGCGGCCAGGTCTGTCTGGGCACCGAGCGCGTCTACGTGCAGCGGCCGATCTTCGACCGCTTCGTCGCGGCGCTCAAGGCCAAGGCCGAGGCGCTCAAGCCGGGCCCGTCGGAGGAAGCCGGCGTGGGCATCGGCCCGCTGATCTCGCGCGAGCACCAGCAGAAGGTGCTGTCGTACTACGCGAAGGCCGTGAAGGAAGGTGCCACCGTCGTCACCGGCGGCGGCGTGCCGTCGATGCCGGGCGCGCTGGCCGAGGGCCACTGGGTGCAGCCCACCATCTGGACCGGTCTGCCCGAGACGGCCTCGGTGATCCGCGAGGAAATCTTCGGCCCCTGCTGCCACATCGCGCCCTTCGACACCGAGGAAGAAGCCATCGCGCTGGCCAACGCCACCGACTACGGCCTGGCGACCACCGTGTGGACCGAGAACCTGGGCCGCGCGCACCGCGTGGCCAAGCAGGTGCAGGTCGGCATCTGCTGGGTCAACAGCTGGTTCCTGCGCGATTTGCGCACGGCCTTCGGCGGTGCCAAGTCGTCGGGCATCGGCCGCGAAGGCGGCGTGCATTCGCTCGAGTTCTATACCGAGCTGCGCAACGTCTGCATCAAGTTATGAGGGCCCGGCGGTGAGCAACCCCGAAATCGCGAACAGCATCCGCACGGGTGCGTTCCACACCAACGTCCACGACCTGGGCGAGGGCGCGCCGGTGCTCTTCATCCACGGCTCGGGCCCGGGCGTGAGTGCGTGGGCCAACTGGCGGCTGGTGCTGCCGGTGCTCGCGCAGACGCGCCGCGTGATCGCGCCCGACATGGCCGGCTTCGGCTTCACCGAGCGCGTGCCCGGCGCGGCCTACACCATGGATGCCTGGGTGCAGCAGGCGCTCGACCTGCTCGACGCGCTCGACATCGAGCGCGCCGACGTGGTGGGCAACTCCTTCGGCGGTGCGCTGGCATTGGCCCTGGCCATCCGCGCGCCGCACCGCGTGCGCCGGCTGGTGCTCATGGGCAGCGTGGGCGTGCCCTTCGCGATCACGCCGGGGCTCGACGCGGTGTGGGGCTACACGCCCTCGTTCGCGAACATGCGCCGGATCATGGACGTGTTCGCGTTCGACCGCGCCCTCGTCACCGACGAGCTCGCGCAGCTGCGCTACGAGGCCAGCATGCGACCCGGCTTCCAGGAGACCTTCGGCGCGATGTTCCCGGCGCCGCGCCAGCGCTGGGTCGATGCCATGGCGAGCCCGGAGGCCGCCATCCGCGCCCTGCCGCACGAGACGCTGCTGATCCACGGCCGCGAAGACCAGGTGATTCCGCTGGCCACCTCGCTCACGCTGAGCCAGTGGATTCCCCGCAGCCAGCTGCATGTGTTCGGCCGCTGCGGCCACTGGACGCAGATCGAGCACAGCGCACGCTTCGCCCGCCTGGTCGGCGACTTCCTGAACGAAGCCGATTGACTGATTGACCGATTGATTCACCTGAGACAGAGCAAAGGACAGAACCCACCATGGACCCCACCCTCATCCAGCGGCTCGGCGACGAGCTCTACGACGCGCTGCGCGAGCGCAGCGTCGTGGAGCCGCTCACCAGCCGGCACGAAGGCATCACCATCGCCGACGCCTACGGCGTGCAGCAGCGCATGATCGCGCGCCGCCTCGACGCCGGAGAGCGCGTCGTCGGCAAGAAGATCGGCGTCACCTCGCGCGCCGTGATGAACATGCTGGGCGTGTTCCAGCCCGACTTCGGCTACCTGCTCGACGGCATGGTCGTCGGCGAGGGCGAGTCGATCGACAGCCGCACGCTCATCCAGCCCAAGGCCGAGGGCGAGATCGCCTTTCTGCTCAAGCGCGACCTCATGGGCCCCGGCATCGGCAACGCCGACGTGCTGGCCGCCACCGAGTGCGTGATGCCCTGCTTCGAGATCGTCGATTCGCGCATCCGCGACTGGAAGATCCAGATCGCCGACACCGTGGCCGACAACGCCTCGTGCGGCGTGTTCGTGCTGGGCGACCACGCGGTCGATCCGCGCCGCATCGACCTGGTGACCTGCGGCATGGTGCTGGAGAAGAACGGCGAAATCATCGCCACCGGCGCGGGCGCCGCCGCGCTCGGCTCGCCGGTGAACGCGGTCGCGTGGCTGGCCAACACGCTCGGCGCGCTGGGCATCGGGCTCAAGGCGGGCGAGGTGATTTTGTCGGGCGCGCTCGCCGCGATGTTCCCCGCCAAGGCCGGCGACAACTTCCGCGTGTCGATCGGCGGCCTCGGCGGCTGCTCGGTGCGCTTCCACTGAAGGAGACAACCCCATGACGACCCCAACGAAGATCAAGTGCGCGCTGATCGGCCCCGGCAACATCGGCACCGACCTGCTCGCCAAGCTGCAGCGCAGCCCGGTGCTCGAACCCGTGTGGATGGTGGGCATCGACCCCGAATCCGACGGCCTGAAGCGCGCCCGCGAGATGGGCCTGAAGACCACGGCAGAAGGCGTGGACGGCCTCTTGCCGCATGTGCAGGCCGACGGCGTGCAGATCGCGTTCGACGCCACCAGCGCCTACGTGCACGCCGAGAACAGCGCCAAGCTCAACGCGCTGGGCGTGCTCATGATCGACCTCACGCCCGCGGCCATCGGGCCGTTCTGCGTGCCGCCGGTCAACTTGAAGAGTCTGCTCATGGCGGGCGGCGCGCGGCCGGCCAACGTCAACATGGTCACCTGCGGCGGGCAGGCCACCATCCCGATGGTGGCGGCCGTGTCGCGCGTGCAGCCCGTGGCCTACGGCGAGATCGTGGCCACCGTGTCGAGCCGTTCGGTCGGCCCGGGCACGCGCAAGAACATCGACGAGTTCACGCGCACCACGGCCGGTGCGGTCGAGCGCGTGGGCGGCGCGGCCAAGGGCAAGGCGATCATCATCGTCAACCCGGCCGAGCCGCCGCTGATCATGCGCGACACGGTGCACTGCCTCACCGAAGGCCCGCCCGACGAGGCGCGCATCACGGCCTCGGTGCACGAAATGATCGCCGAGGTGCGCAAGTACGTGCCGGGCTACAAGCTCGTGAACGGGCCGGTGTTCGACGGCCACCGCGTGTCGATCTACCTGGAGGTCGAAGGCCTGGGCGACTACCTGCCCAAGTACGCCGGCAACCTCGACATCATGACCGCCGCCGCGGCGCGCACGGCCGAAATGTTCGCCGAAGCGATGCTCGCCAGCCTCCCGCAACCCGAGCCCGCCGTGGCCTAGGAGCACCCCCATGACCACCCCCACGAACACCCACCTGCAGGGCCGCCGTGTCACCCTGCACGACATGACGCTGCGCGACGGCATGCACCCCAAGCGCCACCTGATGACGCTCGAACAGATGACGCACATCGCCAGCGGGCTCGACGAAGCGGGCGTGCCGCTGATCGAAGTGACGCACGGCGACGGCCTGGGCGGCAGCTCGGTCAACTACGGCTTTCCCGCGCATTCCGACGAAGCGTATCTGGGCGCCGTGATCCCGCTCATGAAGCAGGCCAAGGTGTCGGCGCTGCTGATTCCCGGCATCGGCACCGTGGACCACCTGCGCATGGCGCACGGCCTGGGCGTGCACACCGTGCGCGTGGCCACGCACTGCACCGAGGCCGACGTGTCCGAGCAGCACATCACCATGGCGCGCCGGCTCGGCATGGACACGGTGGGCTTTCTCATGATGGCCCACATGGCCTCGCCCGAGACGCTGGTGCGCCAGGCACTGCTCATGGAAGGCTATGGCGCCAACTGCATCTACGTGACCGATTCGGCCGGCTACATGCTGCCGGACGACGTCACGGCGCGCATCGGCGCGGTGCGCGCGGCGCTCCAGGCCGACACCGAGCTGGGCTTTCACGGCCACCACAACCTCGCGATGGGCGTGGCCAATTCGGTCGCGGCCGTTGCGGCCGGCGCCAACCGCATCGACGCTGCCGCCGCAGGCCTGGGCGCGGGCGCGGGCAACACGCCGATGGAGGTGTTCGTGGCGGTGTGCGACCGCATGGGCATCGAGACCGGCGTCGATGTGTTCCGCATCCAGGACGTGGCCGAGGACCGCGTCGTGCCGATCATGGACCACATGATCCGCGTCGACCGCGACTCGCTCACGCTGGGCTACGCGGGCGTGTATTCGAGCTTCCTTCTGTTCGCCAAGCGCGCCGAGAAAAAGTACGGTGTGCCCGCGCGCGAGATATTGGTGGAGCTGGGCCGGCGCGGCATGGTCGGCGGCCAGGAAGACATGATCGAAGACACGGCCATCACGCTGGCCCGCGCACGCCAGGCCGTGCAGCAGCAACAGGAAGGAGTCGTGGCATGAAGCTCGGCAAGAACACCATCGCCGCGCTCGCCGAGCACCTGGAGACCTGCGAGCTCGAGGCACGCGACACGCCCAAGATCACCGACGAACATCCCGAGATGGACTGGGACGACGCCTACGCCATCCAGAACGAGATCCGCCGCCGCAAGCTCGCGCGCGGCCACCGCATCATCGGGCTGAAGGCCGGGCTCACCTCGCACGCCAAGATGAAGCAGATGGGCGTGACCACGCCGGTCTTCGGCTTCATGGCCGACAACTACGCGCTGCCCGAGAGCGGCGAGTGCAAGGTGAGCGAGCTCATCCACCCGAAGGTCGAGCCCGAGATCGCGTTCGTCACCAAGCGCGCGCTCAGCGGCCCGGGCTGCCACATCGGCGCCGTGCTCGCGGCCACCGACTTCGTGCTGCCCGGCATCGAGGTGATCGACAGCCGCTACCGCGACTTCAAGTTCGACCTCAAGAGCGTGGTGGCCGACAACACCTCCGCCTCGCGCTTCGTGGTGGGCGGGCGCGCCGTGCCCGCGAGCGAGGTCGACCTGCGCACCGTGGGCATCGTGCTCGAGAAGAACGGCCAGCCCGTGGCCTTCGGCGCGGGCGCCGCCGTGCTCGGCCACCCGGCCGCGGCGATCGCGATGCTGGCCAACCACCTGGGCGCGCGCGGCGAGGAGATTCCGGCGGGCACGCTGATCCTGTCGGGCGGCATCACCGAGGCCGTGGCCGTGCAGGCGGGTGATGCCGTCACGCTGAAGGTGCAGGGCATGGGCAGCGTGGGCCTGCGCTTCGTCTGACCTGCATCAAGCACTGAAGAACCGAACAGGAGTACACGAATGCCCTTTGCACAGATCTACCTCATCGAAGGCCGCACCGAAGAACAGAAGCGCGCGCTGATCGAGAAAGTGACCCGCGCCATCGTCGAGGCCGTCGACGCGCCGAAGGAGAACGTGCGCGTGTGGCTGCACGACATGCCCAAGGAAAACTGGGGCATCGGCGGCGTGTCCGCCAAAGACCTCGGACGCTGACCGCTTCGCGCTGCGGCGCTGTCTTCTTCAAGGCCCTTGCGAGTCGCTGACTCGCGAGGGCCTTGTGCTTTGTACGAACTCCTGGGGGCTTTGTTCACAGTTTCGCCCTGTGCCTATGTTTGTCGCACCCGCTTTCGGACTCGTCCGATGGATGGAACGGGACCGTCTTCCTAAAGTCATCGGTCAACAAACCGTATGAGCTGGCGCCGCGCGTGCGCGTGCCGCTGCGGTCCCGTTTTTCATTCAGCAAGCACTAGGAATCACATGGCAACGAAGAAGACGAAGGTCGTCGTCAACAGCAACGGCAGGAACATCGATCACACGGTGGAAGCGGCAACGAACGGCAAGGCGCCGGTCCGCATCAAGGTCCAGAAGGGCGCGAAGTACCTGCTCAAGGGCGACGACGGTTTCGCGCCCGAGAACGTGACGCTCACGCGCGTGGGCAACGACCTGCAGATCACGCTCGAAGGCGAGACGAGCCCGGGCCTGGTGCTCGAGGGCTACTACGCGCAATCGGAACCCGTGGGCCTGTACGGCGTGGCCGAGGACGGCCAGCTGTACGCCTACGCGCGCACCGATGGCGCGGGCGACATCTACGCGCTGGCCGAAGGCCAGTCGGCGCCCGTGGCGCTGGGCGGCGATTCGTACGGGTCCGGCGCGCCGTACCTGGCCGGCACCGAAGCCGGTGGCAATGACCTCTTCGGCGGCATGCTGCCCCTGCTGATGACCGGCGGCCTGGCCGCGCTCGGCCTCGGCGCGATCGCCGCGGCCAGCGGCAGCGACGGCTATACCGCGCCGAGCCTTCCGCCTGTGATGCCCCCGCCCGACGTGCGCCCTCCCGGCAAGCCCGGCTTCGACGGCATCGGCGGCGCCTACGACGACGTCGGCCCCATCAAGGGCCAGATCCAACCCGGCGGCCAGACCGACGACACACGACCTGATTTTTTCGGAACCGGCACCCCCGGCAATACCATCACCATGTACGACAACGGCAAAGAAATCGGCAAGACCCTCGTGGACGGCAACGGCGCGTGGCACTTCACGCCACCGAAGGACCTGAGCGAGGGCAACCACTCCATCACCATCACCGAGAGCGATCCGGCCGGCCGTGAAGGCGAGCCTTCGGATCCGTTCGAGTTCGGTGTCGACACCACCCCGCCGCCCAAGCCCGAGTGGAACGGCGGCAGCAGCGAAGGCCCTGGCGCCGTCATCGACGACGTGGGCCCCATCAAGGGCCGCGTGCCCCCGGGCGGCGCGACGGACGACCAGCGTCCCGAGTTCAACGGCCAGGGCACCCCGGGCGACACCATCATCGTGCAGGACCACGGCAAGGAAATCGGCCGCGTCGAAGTGAACGGGGACGGCGTGTGGACCTTCACGCCGCCGACCGACCTGAGCGAGGGCGAGCACTCCATCACCATCGTCGAGCGCGACCCCGCGGGCAACGAGAGCGAGCCCTCCGACCCGTTCGATTTCGTCGTCGACATCACCCCGCCCGAGCAGCCCCAGGTGGGCGGCGCCAACGACAACATGGGCGAGTACCAGGGCCCCATCACCCCGGGCGGCGTCACCGACGACCGCCAGCCCGAGTTCCATGGCGAAGGCACGCCGGGCGACACCATCGTCATCAAGGACGGTGACACCGTGATCGGTACCACCGAAGTGGACGAGAACGGCGCCTGGACCTTCACGCCCTCGACCGACCTGAAGGAGGGCGACCACTCCATCACCGTCATCGCGCGCGACCCGGCCGGCAACGAGAGCAAGCCCTCCGACCCCTTCGATTTCGAGATCGACGTGACCCCGCCCGACGCCAGCAAGCTGGCCATCAAGGGCGTGGCCGACGACGTGGGCGACATCCAGGGCAACGTGGCCTCGGGCGGCAAGACCGACGACAGCCGTCCGCTGCTCAGCGGCACCGGCACGGCCGGCGACACCATCATCGTGACCGTCAAGGACAGCACGGGCAGCCGCGAGCTCGGCCGCACCATCGTGGAGGCCGACGGCAAGTGGACGCTGCAGGTGAGCACGCCGCTCCTGCAAGGCAAGAACGAGTTCACCGCCATCGAGATGGACCCCACGGGCAACCACACCGCGCCGACCGCGCCCTACACCGTGATCCTGGACAGCGTGCCGCCGAGCGTGCCCGTGATCCAGAACGTGCAGGACGACGCGGGCCCGCACCAGGGCATGCTGCAGAAGGGCCAGGTCACCGACGACGCGCGGCCGACCATCATCGGCACCGCGCAAGCGGGCAACACCATCAAGGTCTACGACGGCACGAAGCTGCTGGGCCAGACCGTGGCCGACGCCAATGGCAAGTGGAGCGTCACGCCTGAAGCCGACCTGGCCGACGGCACGCACAACATCACCGCCACGGCCACCAACCCCGTGGGCCAGACCAGCGACGCCACCGGCATCTGGAACTTCGTGGTCGACGCCACGCCGCCGGGCAAGGTCACCGACCTCGTCATCACCGACGACGTGGGCGGCAAGCAGGGTCCGCTGAAGGACGGCGAAACCACCGACGACGACCGTCCCACCTTCAGCGGCAAGGCCGAGCCGGGCACCACCGTGAACGTGTACGACAACGGCACCAAGATCGGCGAAGCGCCGGTGGACGAGAACGGCGACTGGCGCTTCACGCCCACCGCCCCGCTGACCAGCGGCGAGCACGCCTTCACCACCGAAGTGGTCGACCCCGCCGGCAACAGCAGCGGCCAGGGCGATGCGCTGAACGTGGTGGTGGATGCCATTCCTGGCGTCGTGACGCTGGGCAAGCTGATGGACGACCAGGGCACGATCCAGGGCGCCATCGCCCCCAACGGCAACACCGACGATGCGCGCCCTGAAATCCAGGGCACGGGCAAGCCCGGCAGCACCGTCAAGGTGTACGACGGCGCGACCCTGCTGGGCGAGACGACGGTCAAGCCCGACGGCACGTGGAGCGTCACGCCCGGCACGGCATTGGCCGACGGCGCGCACAGCATCACCGTGACCGCGACCGACAAGGCTGGCAACGTGAGCGAGCCGACCCAGCCGTTCAACTTCACCGTGGACACCGTCGCGCCGACCACGCCGAGCATCGAATCGGCGCTGGACGACGTGGGCGCCAAGCAAGGCGCGCTGGTCAACGGCGGCATGACGGACGACCCGTCGCCCACGCTGTCGGGCAAGGCCGAAGCGGGCAGCACCGTGACCATCAACGACAACGGCGCCTTCCTGGGCAAGGTCGTGGCCGACGCCGAAGGCAACTGGAGCTACACGCCGACCACGCCGCTCACCGAAGGCGAGCACAAATTCACTGTCAGCGCCACCGACAAGGCCGGCAACACGAGCGCGCCTTCGGCCGAGTTCGTGGTGACGACCGACTACACGCCGCCGGATGCCAGCAAGCTGGCCATCACGGGCGTGGAAGACGACGTGGGTGGCGTGCAAGGCAACGTGGCCTCGGGTGCCACCACCGACGACAGCCGTCCGGTCATCAGCGGTACCGGCACGGCCGGCAACACGATCATCGTGATGGTCAAGGACAGCACGGGCAACCACAAGCTGAACGAAACGACCGTGGGCGCCGACGGCAAGTGGACGCTGTCGCCGACCACGCCGCTGCTGGAAGGCCGCAACGAGTTCACCGCGATCGAAATCGATCCGGCGGGCAATGCGACTGCGCCGAGCGCGCCCTACACCGTGATCCTGGACAGCGTGCCGCCGAGCGTGCCGGTGATCCAGAACGTGCAGGACGACGTGGGCATCCACACGGGCATGCTGCAAAAGGGCGACGTGACCGACGACGCCAAGCCGACCATCATCGGCACCGCGCAGGCCGGCAACACCGTCAAGATCTACGACAACGGCACCCAGATCGGCGAGATCGTGGCTGACGCTTCGGGCAAGTGGAGCTTCACGCCCGAGACGCCGCTGGCCGGCGGCCAGCACAACATCACCGCGACGGCCACCAACCCGGTGGGCCAGACCAGCGATGCCACGGGCATCTGGAATTTCGTGGTCGACACTACGCCTCCGGGCCTGGCCACGGGCCAGGAAGCACTGGACGACGTGGGCGCCAAGCAAGGCACCCTGACCAGCGGCGACACCACCGACGACAACCAGCCTGAATTCAAGGGCAAGGCCGAGCCTGGTGCAACCGTGAACCTGTACGACGGCGACACCAAGATCGGCACGGCCGTGGCAGACCCGGACGGCAACTGGAGCATCACACCGACCACGCCGCTGGGCGACGGTGCGCACTCGCTCACGACCGAAGTGGTGGACCCCGCTGGCAACTCCAGCGGCAAGGGTCCGGCACTGGACATCACCGTGGACACCTCGAAGGTGGAAGTCTCGATCAGCAAGCTGGTGGATGACCAGGGCACCGTGAAGGGCCCGATCACGGCCAACGGCGTCACCGACGACACGCGTCCCGAGATCCAGGGCACGGGCAAGGCCGGCAGCACCATCAAGGTGTACGACGGCGCGACCCAGGTGGGCGAGACCGTGGTCAAGGCCGACGGCACGTGGACTCTTACGCCCACGGCCGAGCTGGGCCAGGGCGCACACGCCATCACCGCCACGGCCACCGACAAGGCTGGCAACACGAGCGAGCCGACGGCTGCGTTCCACTTCACCGTGGACACCGTTGCGCCGACCGCACCGAGCATCGAATCGGTCACGGACGACGTGGGGTCCAAGCAAGGTGCATTGGTCAACGGCGGTGTGACGGACGATCCGTCGCCCACGCTGTCGGGCAAGGCCGAAGCCGGCAGCACCGTGACCATCAATGACAACGGCGCTTTCCTGGGCAAGGTCGTGGCCGACGCCGAAGGCAACTGGGTGTACACGCCCACCACGCCGCTGACGGAAGAGCAGCACACGTTCACCGTCACCGCCACCGACAAGGCGGGCAACACGAGCGCGCCTTCGGCAGGCTTCGTGCTGACCACCGACTACACGCCGGCTGACTACAGCAAGCTGGTGATCACGGGCGTGGAAGACGACGAAGGCAGCATCACGGGCAACGTGGCCTCGGGCAGCGCCACCGACGACAGCCGTCCCGCGATCAGCGGCACCGGCACGGCCGGCGACACCATCATCGTGATGGTCAAGGACAGCACGGGCAACCACGAGCTGGGCCGTGCGCCCGTGGGCGCCGACGGCAAGTGGACGCTGCAAGTGACCACGCCGCTGCTGCAAGGCAGCAACGAGTTCACCGCGATCGAGGTCGATCCGGCAGGCAATACGACCGCGCCGAGCGCGCCCTACACCGTGATCCTGCAAAACGGCCCGTCGCTCATGCCGGTGATCCAGAACGTGCAGGACGACGTGGGCGTGCACCAGGGCATGCTGCAGAAGGGCCAGGTCACCGACGACGCCAAACCGACCATCATCGGCACCGCGCAGGCGGGGAGCACCGTCAAGGTCTACGACGGCGCCAAGCTGCTGGGCCAGGTCGTGGCCGACGCCAACGGCAAGTGGAGCCTCACGCCTGAAGCCAGCCTGGCCGACGGCGCGCACAACATCACCGCCACGGCCACCAATGAGGTGGGCGCGGTCAGTCCCGCCACCGGCATCTGGAATTTCTCGGTGGACACGAAGGCCCCCGACGTGGCGACCGTCCAGCTGCTGGACGACGTGGGCGGCAAGCAAGGGGTGCTGAACAACGGCGACACCACCGACGACACCAAGCCCGAGTTCAAGGGCAAGGCCGAGCCGGGCGCGACCGTGAAGGTCTACGACAACGGCACGCTGCTGGGCAGCGTGCCGGTCGACGCCAACGGCGACTGGAGCTTCACGCCCCCCACGCCGCTGGCGGACGGGACGCACGCACTCACCACCGAGGTGGTGGACCCCGCGGGCAACTCGAGTGGTCAAAGCGCTCCGTTGAACCTGACCGTGGACACCATCCCTGGCGAGCTGCGGATCAGCGCGCTGGTGGACGACCAGGGTGACGTGAAGGGCGCCATCGCCGCCAACGGCACCACCGACGACAAGCGTCCCGAGATCCAGGGCACGGGCAAGGCCGGCAGCACCGTCAAGGTGTACGACGGCGCCACGCTGCTGGGCGAGACGACGGTCAAGGCCGACGGTTCGTGGACCTTCACGCCCACGGCCGAGCTGGGCCAGGGCGCACACGCCATCACCGCCACGGCCACCGACAAGGCCGGGAACACGAGCGAGCCGACCAAGCCGTTCAACTTCACCGTGGACACCGTTGCGCCGACCGCACCGAGCATCGAGTCGGTCACGGACGACGTGGGCGCCAAGCAGGGCGCATTGGTCAACGGCGGCGTGACGGACGACCCGTCGCCCACGCTGTCGGGCAAGGCCGAAGCCGGCAGCACCGTGACCATCAATGACAACGGCGCCTTCCTGGGCAAGGTCGTGGCCGACGCCGAAGGCAACTGGAGCTACACGCCGACCACACCGCTGGCAGAAGGCGAACACAAGTTCACCGTCACCGCCACCGACAAGGCCGGTAACACGAGCGCGCCTTCGGCCGAGTTCGTGGTGACCACCGACTACACGCCGCCGGACGCCAGCAAGCTGGCCATCACGGGCGTGGAAGACGACGTGGGCGGCGTGCAAGGCAACGTGGCCTCGGGTGCCACCACCGACGACAGCCGTCCGGTCATCAGCGGCACCGGCACGGCCGGCAACACCATCGTCGTGATGGTCAAGGACAGCACGGGCAACCACAAGCTGAACGAAACGACCGTGGGCGCCGACGGCAAGTGGACGCTGTCGCCGACCACGCCGCTGCTGGAAGGCAGCAACGAGTTCACCGCGATCGAAATCGATCCGGCGGGCAATGCGACCGCGCCGAGCGCGCCCTACACCGTGATCCTGGACAGCGTGCCGCCGAGCGTGCCGGTGATCCAGAACGTGCAGGACGACGTGGGCGTGGTGCACATGCTGCAAAAGGGTGAAGTCACCGACGACGCGCGCCCGACCATCATCGGCACGGCGCAAGCCGGCACCACCGTGAAGGTCTACGACAACGGCACCCAGATCGGTGAAGTCGTGGCCGACGCCAACGGCAAGTGGAGCGTCACGCCGACGGTCGACCTGGCCGACGGCACGCACAACATCACCGCGACGGCCACGAACTCCGTGGGCCAGACCAGCGATGCCACCGGCATCTGGAACTTCGTGGTCGACACCGCGCCTCCGGGCCAGGTGACGGGTCTCGAAGTGCTGGACGACGTGGGTGCCAAGACGGGTCCGCTCGCCAACGGCGACACCACCGACGACACCAAGCCCACCTTCAACGGCAAGGCCGAGCCCGGCGCGACCGTGAAGGTCTACGACAACGGCGCGCTGCTGGGCAGCGCGCCGGTCGACGGCAACGGCGACTGGACCTTCACGCCGAACGCGCCGCTGGCGAACGGGCCGCACGCGCTCACCACCGAGGTGGTGGACCCGGCGGGCAACAGCAGCGGACAGGGCGCGCCCCTGAACATCGTGGTCGACAACTCGGGCGTGACGGTGTCGATCGACACGCTGCTGGACGACCAGGGCACCAACAAGGGCAGCATTGCGCTCAACGGAACCACGGACGACACCCGCCCTGAAATCCAGGGCATGGGCAAGGCCGGCAGCACCGTCAAGGTGTACGACGGCGCGACCCAGGTGGGCGAGACCGTGGTCAAGGCCGACGGCACGTGGAGCGTCACGCCCACGGCCGGCCTGGGTGAAGGCGCGCACGCCATCACCGCCGTCGCCACCGACCTGGCGGGCAACGTGAGCGAGCCGACCCAGCCGTTCAACTTCACCGTGGACACCGTGCCACCGACCGCGCCGAGCATCGACGCGGCAGCAGACGACGTGGGCGCCAAGCAAGGTGCATTGGTCAACGGCGGCGTGACGGACGACCCGTCGCCCACGCTGTCGGGCAAGGCCGAAGCCGGCAGTAGCGTGATCATCAAGGATGGCGCCGTGGAGCTGGGCAAGGTCGTGGCCGACGCCAGCGGCAACTGGGTGTACACGCCGACCTCGCCGCTGGCAGAAGGCGAGCACAAGTTCACCGCCACCGCCACCGACAAGGCGGGCAACACGAGCGCGCCTTCGGCCGAGTTCGTGCTGACCACCGACTACTCGGCGCCCGCGGCTTCGGCCGCGACGCTGAGCGACGATGCCGGCGAGATCAAGGGGCCGATCACCAGCGGCACCGTGACCGACGACGACACCCCGACCTACGCGGGCAAGACCGAGCCGAACGCCACCGTGGTCATCTATGACGACGGCAAGGAAATCGACAGGGTGCAGGCCAACGCCGCGGGCGATTGGAGCTTCACGCCGTTCACGCCGCTGGCACCGGGCGCGCACAGCTTCAGCAACGCCGTGATCGACCTGGCCGGCAACGTCGGCCAGCCGGGCGCGGCCATCGACTTCACCGTCGATGTGCAACCCGCGACCGTGAGCATCGCCGGCGCGACCGACAACGCCGGCGACATCCTCGGCGAGATCGCCAAGGGCGGCGTTACCGACGACGCCACCCCGACCCTGCACGGCAAGGCCACCCCGGGCGGCACCGTGAAGGTGTACGACGGCACCACCGTGCTGGGCTCGGTCGTGGCCGACGCCAACGGCGACTGGAGCCTCACGCCGGCCACCGCGCTGCGCGAAGGCGCGTACGAACTGAGCGCCACCGTGACCACGGCGGCGCACGGCGAAAGCGCGAAGACGGCGGTGTTCGACTTCACCGTGGACTTCACCGCGCCGGGCGCGCCGACCATCGTGGCGGTGCTCGACGACGTGGGCAGCCTCACGATCAACGTGGTGCAGGGCGGCGTCACCGACGACACCCGGCCGCAGTTCATGGGCAAGGCCGAGGCCAACGCGACCGTGAAGGTCTACGACGGCGCCACCGAGCTGGGCGAGACCACGGCCAACGCCGCGGGCGACTGGAGCTTCACGCCGCCCGCGGCGCTGGGCAACGGTGCGCACAACGTGACCGTGACCGCTACGGACGCCGCAGGCAACGTGAGCGTGCCCTCGGCTGCGTTCGACTTCACCGTCGACGCGACGCCGCCGGCCAAGCCGACCATCGTGTCGGTGGTCGACGACGTGGGCAGCATCCAGGGCGAAGTGACGCTGAACGGCGTCATCGACGATCCGCGCCCCGTCTTCACGGGCAAGGCCGAAGCCAACAGCACCGTGGTCATCTACGACAAGGGTGTGGAGGTCAAGCGCGTGCCTGTCGATGCGTCGGGCAACTGGAGCTGGACGCCGACGACGGCGCTGAACAACGGCGTGCACACCATCACCGTGAAGGCCGTCGACCAGGCGGGCAACCTCAGCGCGCCGTCGGATGCCTTCGGCTTCACGGTGTCCACCACGCCGCCGCCCAAGCCGACCATCGTGTCGGTGTACGACGACGTGGGCGCGGTGCAGGACGACCTGTACAGCGGCGACGTGACTGACGACGCCCAGCCCCTGGTCACGGGCAAGGCCGAGGCCAACAGCACCGTCATCGTCTTCAACAACGGGGTGGAGGTGACGCGCGTGCAGTCCGATGCGTCGGGCAACTGGACCTACATGCCGGCGACCCCGCTGGCCGACGGCGGCCACAGCATCAGCGCGATTGTGATCAACAAGGCGGGCGTTTCCAGCGTGCCTTCGGCAGCGTTCGGGTTCACGGTGGATACGACGCCGCCCAAGGCCCCGACCAAGCTGGTGGCCACCGCGACGGGCGTGGACGTGTACTTCGACACCACCGATGCGAAGGCGGGCGACAAGGTGCGCGTGATCTTCGGCGACGGGCCCGTCGAGCATGTGCTCACGGCGGCCGACATTGCCGCAGGCAAGGCGTACGTGGCCAATCCGGTGCCGCCGTTCACCGTCGGCTTCGAGGGGATGCCGATCGCACCGGAGGGCACCTACGTGCCTTCATTGGAGAGCGGTCGCCTGACGATCACCGGCAGCCAGATGTACGTTTCCCCGAAGACCTCCGTATCGGAGATCTTCTGGGGCATGTCGGGGAATTACCTGGCATTCGGCATGCCCGCCGGAGCGGGACCCACCCTTCAGTTCGCGGTGGCGGAGGGAACGGACTTCATCGGTTTCCGCTGGCGCGGCACCGATCAATCATCCCCTACGACCATGACGATCTATGACATGAAGGGCGGTGTGATCGACGTTGTCGCGATCCCGGGCGGGGCGACTCCCAATGACTACAGCTTTGCGGCACCCGTGGGCCGGGAGATCGGCCGTGTGACATTCGAGACCAAGGATGGACGGGATGTCGTCGCCGCCATGGACAACCTCCAGATCGGCGGCGGCCCCACCGCCAACCTCGATGCCTCGGCGGTCATCATCGACCCGGTGGGCAATGTGTCGGCGCAGACCATGCCGGGTGTGTCCGGGACCTTCGCTTTGGATGGGGATGAAACGGGCGACCGTGCCGGTGCCGATGCGGCAGCCCACGGCACCGACGTGCTCGATCACCCGACGCAGGGCTACACCGAAGCTGACGACCAGATCATCGCCAGGCTCGGCTTCGCCGACCGCCTCGAAGGCGGCGCCGGCAACGACACCTTCCTGAAGGTGGGCACGGGTGACGTGGTACACGGCGGCGCGGGCAATGACAGGGTTCACGTCAACAGCGGCGACTTCGAACGCATCGACGGCGGCCTGGGTGTCGACACCCTGGTGATGGACGGCAAGGCGATGCACATCGACCTGTCGGCCCTCGGCCTGAAGGTGCAGGGCGTCGAGAAGTTCGACCTGGGCACGGGCGGCAACACGCTGGCGCTGAGCACGCACGACGTGCTGGCCGGTGGCGCGCGCGACATGGTCATGGCCGACGGCAAGGTGCAGATGCTGGTCAACGGCGCCAACGGCGATGTGAACCTGCTCGGCGGCGACGACAGCTGGGCCCAGGGCAGCAATGCCACGGTGGGCGGTGTGACGTACAGCGTCTACACCAACCTCGCCGGCACGGCCGAGCTGCTGGTCGAGGACAAGGTCCACGTGACCATCCTGTAAGCCGACGGGGCCCGTCGCCCGGCCGGTGGTGAATGCGCGTGGCAGCCGATGGCTGCCGCGCGCTGTCGGCCGGCCGCGGCTTCGAGGCCTTGCCCTTTCTTCTTCATTCATTTTTCATGCGTGCCCCCGCGCGGGGCACCAGGAGCCATTCATGTCTTCGTTGTTTCCTTCGACTTTTCTTTTCTCCGGCCGCTGCGTCCGCGCCGCCGCACTCCTGGCACTGGGCGTGCTGGCGGCGACCGCGGCGCAGGCCCAGCAACCGCAGAAGCAGGGCGCTGCTGCGGTCCGTCAGGGACCGGTCTACCGCGCCGTGCCCGCCGCAGCGGCCGACCAGGCCCAGGTGATCTTCTTTCGCCCCGTCAGCAGTTCGGCCGCCGGCCAGCGCCCCGGTGCGGCGCACGTGTACGTGAACGGCGAGTTCCACGCCGCGCTGCTGCCCAACAGCTTCACGCGCCTGTGCGTGGCCCCGGGCAACCACTCGGTCGAGGCCTACCTCGGCGATGCGCCCACCTACGAAGGCAAGTCGCAGCCCCGCACGCGCGCCGAGCTCGAAGGCGGCAAGACGGTGTTCGTGGCCGTGTCGGAGCAGGACGGCTCGGGCTCCCCGGTGCCCTACCGCCGCGCCGACGCCGAACGCATGCTGGCGGGCGCGCACGAGTTGCGCCACGTGATCAGCCGCGCAAGCGCGGTGGAGCGCTGCCGGGAGCCGGTGGCCGCGGTGCAGCCGGTGGAAAAGGCCCGCTACACGCTCAACACCGACACGCTGTTCGCGTTCGGCCGCTCCGACCTCGCCGCGATGACGCAGAAGGGCCGCACGGCACTGGCCGACGTGGCCGCGCAGATCCGCGCGAATTCGCTGGAAGGCGTGACGCGCATCGCAGTGCGCGGCCATGCCGATCCGATCGGCTCGGCGCCCGAGAACCTGCGCCTGTCGGAGCAGCGCGCACAGACGGTGCGTCGCGTGCTGGCCGACGAAGGCCTGCCGGCGGACCGCATCGCGGCCGAAGGCATGGGCAGCGTCGAGACCGTGGTGTCGTGCGTGGCCAATCGCTCGCGCGACGCCCGCATTGCGTGCAACGCCCCCAACCGCCGCGTCGAGGTGGTGGTGCAGGGCGTGAAGTAAGTCGCGTAAGTCGCACCGCGCGGCGGGCATTCCGGCGCTGCATGCGCCGCGGGGCGTTGCCCCTTGCCCGCAGCGGCAGGGACAACGCCCCTTTTGGCGTGCATGCGGCCCGCAGTTTCGGACGAGTCCGATGGATTGTTCACGGGCCCATTTGTAAAGTCCTTGGCATGGGAAAGGCGCCTGCCGCGCGGTTCCCACGTCGAGTTCCCCCGCTGCCGAGGCGCATGCGGGGCCCCTGCGAATTCCTTGTCGGTGCAATGCCATGAAAGTCCGATGCCATGGGGCAGGGACGGGTGTTGCCCCGATGTTTCACACCACCGGCATCCACGGCCCCGCCGCGCTGCCACAGGCCTGCCAACGGGCGAAGAGAAAAGAGAACCACATGGCTGCAGTGATCGCGCATGACGCCGTACCCGGCGTACCGGGAGCCCCCGGCAACGAGGCGTCGCCGATGGCGATGGTGGCGGAAGAGCGCGACACGCTGCTGCGCGCCGTGCACTGGCTGTGCGCGCACCACGGCCGCACGTTGAGCGAGGCCGCGCTGCAGGCGGGCCTGCCGCGCGAGATGCGCCTGTCGCCCACGCTGGCGGTGCGCATCCTGGAGCAGGCGGGCATCGGCGCGGGCTGGGTCAAGCGCGAGGTGGGCGACCTGCTCTCGTACCTGTTCCCCGTGGTGGCGCTGCGCAAGGAAGGCGGCGCGTGTGTGATCACCGGCCGCAACGGCCAGGGCGACAAGGCCACCTACGACGTGATCCTGCCGGAAGCCGGCACGGGCACGGTGACGCTCACCGTGCAGGAGATGGCCGCGCTGTACGGCGGCCACGCGCTGCTCGCCAAGCCGCATGCGCAGCTGGACGACCGCGCCGGCCCCGAGGCCGAGGAATCGGAAGGGCACTGGCTGTTTTCCACGCTGTGGCGCTACCGGCGCTACTACGCGAGCGCGGCGCTGGCGGCGCTGCTCATCAACATCCTCACGCTGGCGAGCACCTTCTTCACGATGAACGTGTACGACCGCGTGGTGCCCAACCAGGCCTACGTGACGCTGTGGTCGCTGGCCATCGGCGTGGTGTTCGCGATGGTGTTCGAGTTCAGCGCGCGCCACGTGCGCTCGCACCTGGTCGACATGGCCGGCAAGAAGGCCGACCTGATCCTGGGCTCGATGCTGTTTCGCAAGCTGCTGTCCACGCGCATGGAGCACAAGCCGCAGTCGTCGGGCTCGTCGGCCAACCAGCTGCGCGAGTTCGAGTCGGTGCGCGACTTCGTGACCTCGGCCACGATCTCGACGCTGTCGGACCTGCCGTTCTGCCTGCTGTTCGTGGGCATCATCTTCATGATCGGCGGGCCGCTGGCGCTGGTGCCGCTGCTGTCCATTCCGCTCATCATCCTCATCAGCGTGGCCATCCAGTGGCCGCTGGCCAAGGTGATGCAGGAGAACCTGCGCGAGGGTTCGCTCAAGCAGGGCCTGCTCATCGAATCGATCGAAGGCATCGAGTCGCTCAAGGCCGCGCGCGGCGAGGGCGTGATGCAGCAGAAGTGGGAGAACTTCAGCGCGCTCGCGGCCACCAGCTCCATGAAGTCGCGCAAGCTCTCGAGCATGGCGGTGAACCTCGTCACGCTGATCCAGCAGGTGCAGACCGTGGTGCTGGTGGTGTGGGGCGTGTACCTCATCCATGCGGGTGAGTTCACGATGGGCGCGCTGTTCGGCACGGTCATCCTGGCCGGGCGCTCGACCTCGCCGCTGGCGGCGGTGGTGGGCCTGGCGGTGCGCTACCAGCAGGCCAAGACGGCGCTGACCTCGCTCAACCAGGTGATGGCCAAGCCGGCCGACCGCGTGGCGGAGCGACGCTACCTGGCCAAGCCCGTGTTCAACGGCCACGTCACGCTCAAGAAGATCAACTTCGCCTACCCCGCACCGCCCATGCAGCCGGCACCGCCGGTGCTGCAGGACGTGAGTCTGACGATCAAGGCGGGCGAACGCATCGCCATCCTGGGCAACATCGGTTGCGGCAAGTCGACGTTGCTGCGCGTGATGGCCGCGATGTACCAGCCCGGTGCCGGCCAGGTGCTGCTCGACGGCGTCGACGTGGGCCAGATCGACCCGGCCGACGTGCGCGCCGCCGTGGGCCTGCTGAGCCAGGACGCGCGCCTGTTCCACGGCACGCTGCGCGACAACGTGACCATCGGCCACCCGTCGGCCACCACGGAAGAGTTTCTGCACGTGGCGCGCATCACCGGCATCGACGCGATTGCGGCGCGCCATCCGCGCGGCTACGACATGCCCATCGGCGAGGGCGGCCACGGCCTCTCGGGCGGGCAGCGCCAGCTGGTGGCACTGGCGCGCTGCCTGCTGCTGCGCCCGCGCATCCTGCTGATGGACGAGCCCACCAGCTCGATGGACCTGCAGACGGAGCACGAATTCCTGCGCCGCATGGCGCACGTCACGCAGGGCCAGACCCTGGTGGTGGCCACGCACCGGCTGTCGGTGCTCGACCTGGTCGATCGCATCGTCGTGATGGACGGCGACGGCAAGGTGTTTCTCGACGGACCGAAAGACGCCGTGCTGGCGCGCCTGCGCGGCACGGCCGGCAATGAACCGAACGAACAACCGGTGCCCGCGTGAGCGCGCACCCGATGCAAGGAAACGATGCCATGAACACGAATGAAACCACCGCGGGGCCCATGCCCGGCGCGGCCTTGCCGGCGAAGGTGTCGGCCCCCGTGGCGAAGCTGCCCGCAAAGCGCCCGGGCCCGAGCGGCCAGGCACGCCACGAAGACTCTCCCTTCGTGAAGGACCTGCGCGAGGCGATGCTGGTGCAGAAGACGCCGGGCAGCCTGGCGGTGCTGTACCTGATCGCGACGATCCTCGTGGTCGGCGGCGTGTGGGCGCACTTTGCCAAGGTGGAAGAGATCACGCAGGGCGAAGGCCGCGTGATTCCGGCCAGCCGCGAGCAGATCATCCAGAGCCTGGAAGGCGGCATCCTGGAAGAGATGAACGTGCACGAAGGCGACGTGGTCGAGCGCGGGCAGATCCTGCTCGAGATCGACCCGACGCGCGCGGGCGCGTCGTACCGCGAAGGGCTGTCGAAGGTGCAGGCGCTGAAGGGCTCCATTGCCCGGCTGCGCGCCGAGGCCTATGCGCAGCCGCTCGCGTTTCCGCCGGACGTGCAGGGCGTGGACTCGATCGTGCGCGACGAGACGCAGGCCTACAACGCACGCCGCCAGACGCTCAACGAGAGCGTGGGCGCGCTGCAGCGCAGCCTGCAGCTGGCCGAGCGCGAGATCTCGCTGTCGGAGCCGCTGTCGGCGCGCGGCCTGATGTCGGAGGTGGAGGTCTTGCGCATGAAGCGCCAGGCCAACGAGTTCCGCCTGCAGATCGCCGAGCGCCAGAACAAGTACCGGGCCGAGGCCAACGCCGAGCTCACGCGCTTCGAGGGCGAGCTGGCGCAGGCCAAGGAGAACATGGGCGCGCGCGAGGACGTGATGAAGCGCACCACCATCAAGGCGCCCGTGAAGGGCACCGTGAAGAACATCCGCGTGAACACCATCGGCGGCGTGATCCAGCAGGGCGCGGACATCATGGAGATCGTGCCGCTGGAAGACCAGCTGCTGGTGGAAGCCAAGATCAAGCCCTCGGACGTGGCCTTCATCCGCCCGACGCTGCCGGCCACCGTGAAGATCTCGGCCTACGACTACGGCATCTACGGTGGCCTCACCGGCACGGTGGAGCACCTGAGCCCCGACACGCTGAAGGACGACGAGAAGGCGCGCCAGGGCGCGCGTGGCGACACGTCGTACTACCGGCTGCTGGTGCGCACGGACAAAGCTTCCTTGAGCGCGGGCGACAAGGAGTTCCCCATCATTCCCGGCATGACCGCCACGGTCGAGATCCGCACGGGCGAGAAATCAGTCCTGAGCTACCTGCTGAAGCCGGTGCTCAAGGCACGCGAAGCGTTTCGCGAACGCTGAGCAGGAGTCGAAGTCATCATGAAAACGAAGCAGAACAAATCCATGCAGCCGGGCGTGTGCGCGCTGCTGTCGGTGTCGATGCTGTTCGGTGCCGGTGCGTCGGTGGCGCAGGCGTCGCAGGACGAGGCGCCCGCGCTGAAGGTGGCGCGGCGGTTGGCTGCAGCGCCGGCCGTGGCTGTTGCCGTGGCGCCGGTGGCCATGCCTGCGCCGTTCGTCGCGGCGTCGCCGCCGCCGTTCCAGATGCGCAAGGTGGTGGCATCCGCCTCCTCGATGGGCCTCAGCGCCGATGCGGGCGAGCGCCTGCGGGCCTACCTCGACGAGAACGTGCGCAAGGCGCTCGAGCTCAGCGCCGAAGCGCGCGAGGCGCAGGCCAACTGGAAGGCGGCCGAGTACGACATCGACCAGGCCAGGGGCCAGCGTTGGCCCCAGGTGCAGGTGGGCGTGTCGTCGCCTTCCGCGACCTTCGGCGGCGGCGCCAACAGCGGCACGCGCAGCGCGGCGGGCAACCTCGCGATCACCACGCCGGTGTACGACTGGGGGCGCCTGAGCGCCACCATCGACAGCCGCACCGAGACCTCGAAGGCGGCCTACCAGGCGGCGCAGCAGGTGCGCCAGAAGATCGCGTACGACACCGTGTCGGCGCTGCTCGAACAGCGGCGCCACCAGGCGGCGCTCGAGGCCAGCCAGGGCTATGTGAAGCGCATGGAAGAGCTGGTCGACATGCTGAGCCAGATCGTGCAGAGCGACCGCGGCCGCGCCAGCGAACTCACGCAGGCGCGCGCACGCCGCCTGCAGGCCGTGACCGGCCGCGACGCCATCGTGGCCAAGCTGCGCGAGGTGCAGGTCAACCTCGTGAAGCTGGTCGGCGAAGAGGTGCAGTGGCCGGCCGACCTGGCCTGGGAGATCCGCCCGGTCGCGCTGCAGGACGCCCTGATCGCGGGCGCCGAGCATCCGGCCATGCAGCAGGCGCGGGCCGAGGCGAAGGCCGCGGGCCTGTATGCGGCGTCGGTGAAGGCCGGGCGCCTGCCGCAGCTGAACTGGGTGGTCGGCAAGAGCACGCAGGAAGATTCGGCGGGCAACAAGCAGCCGTGGTCCACGGGCCTGTCGCTGCAGTGGAACGCGTTCCAGGGCGGCTCGGGGCGCGCGTCGGAACGCGCGGCCTTCGAGCGCGCGGCGGCCGGCGAGGAAAAGGCCGAGGCCTCGGCGCGCGACCTGGCCTACCGGCTGCGCACCTCGGCCGAGCAGCGCGACGCGGCGGCGAGCCGGACCGGCGAGTACACCGAGCTGATCCAGGAAACCGACCGCGTGCGCAAGATCTTCTACGAGCAGTGGTACCACCTGGGCAAGCGCACGCTGCTGGACGTGCTCACCGCCGAGAGCGACCACTACAACAACCAGTCGGCGCAGGTGTCGACACGCTTTGACGCCGAGGCGGCCGACCTGCGCATGCGCGCCGACTCGGCCATGCTGCTGGACTGGCTGCGCGGCGCAAAGGTGCTCTGAGGGGCGCGAAAGGCGGGGCTTTTCAGAACAGTCCTATGTACGGGCCGCGCGGGCCTTCCTAGGATGGGTGAGCGCCGGGTTGCTTCAGTGGGCCCGCTGCCTTGTGCCCGCATTCGCATGCGGCATGAAGCGCGGGCGCACCGGACGCGGCTTCTTTCATTCTTTTGAGAATTTCGAGCACCCATGCCGGTCCTGATCACCGGGGTCGCGAACCGCGGCCCGAGCCCCCGAACGCATTGCCTCGGGCATGTTGTTGCCGCAGTGGACTGTGAAGGGGCTCCCGCATGAGCCGCTTCTTCGCCGCCCCCTCGGAGCCCCTGGCGCGCCCCGCCCGCCGCATCGGCGTGCTCGGCCATGCGTTGCGCGAGCGCGAGTACGCGCGGCGCGTGCTGCGCGCGCTGGGCGTGGCGCCGCTGGTGTTCACCAGCGTCGACGAACTCGAGGCGCTGGGCGACCGCCTGAACCTGCTGTTCCTGGCCGATGTGCCCGAGGCGGCGCGCGAAGAGGCGCCGGATGTGCTGTCGTTGATGGGCGCGAAGGTCGTCCCGCTGGCGCACGGGGCGCCCGCGCCGACGCGGCACCTGCGGGGACGCCCGCCCGTGGCGGCACCGGCGTTCGACGACTTCTATCGCTCCATCCTGCTGTCGCTGCGCACGCGCGGCCTGGCGTGCGCGATGCCGGCACCGCTCGTGTGGGGCGCCTACAGCTTCCAGCCGATGGACCGCAGCGTGAGCTTCCCGGGCCGCACGCAGCGCGTCGATCCGGTCACCTTCGACCTCGCGCTGGAGTTCTTCTTCAATGCCGAACGCGTGCTGTCGATTCCGCGGCTGCGGCAGATGCTCAACCCCGTGCGCGGCGCGCGCAGGTTCTGGGGCAACGAACTCATCGGCACGCTGACGGACGTGGTGGACGAGCTGCAGCTGCACGGCGCCCACGGCTGGCGCCTGGTGCATTGCGAGCCCGAGGCGTTCCGGCTGGACCGGGTGGCGGTGGGCTCCTGAGGATGTTCCGGGCAAGAAAAAAGCCCTAAGTCGTTGAAAACTTAGGGCTTTTTTGACTTCTCCGCCGAGGCGGGGAAGCGGTGTTGGTGGCTCTTCACGGATTCGAACCGCGGACCTGTGGATTATGATTCCATCGCTCTAACCGACTGAGCTAAAGAGCCGTTCAGTACAAAACTGCACCGAAGCCCAAAATTATAGCCCAGGCTTTGGGCTCAGTTCAACACCCCGCGTTTTCTGGTCGATTTTTCTGCGTCCGAACGCATCGGATCGCATCCCGACTTAACCCCGATCGCGCCGCTGGCCCGTACAAGCTCGGGTGACAATCCTTCGATGTCTGCGCTGCCCCGCGCCCCTTCCGCCCAAGCCGCCACTGCGCGCGACGCCATGCCCGACGATCAGTTGATGCTGGCCTACGCCCACGGCGATGCTGCTGCCTTCGACGTGCTCTATGCGCGCCACGAAGGCGGCCTGTTCCGTTTCGTCAAGCGCCTGCTCGGCGCGCGGCTGGCCGCGCAGGCCGACGAGGTGTTCCAGGACACCTGGGTGCGGATCATCTCGGCGCGCGACAGCTTCTCGCCGCAGGGCGCCACGTGGCGCACCTGGGCCTTCACCATCGCGCACAACCTCGCGATGGACCGCCTGCGCGTGAGCGGGCGCGAAGTGACGCTCGATGGCCATGCAACGGACGACGACGGCGACGCGGTGCCCGCGCTCGACCGCGGCGTGCACGGTGCCACCGACTTGTCGGCGCATCCGTCGGCTGAAGAGCTGGCGTTCTGGCGCGCTGCCGGTCGCCGGCTGCTGGTCTGCCTGGACGAACTGCCGGCCGAGCAGCGCGCGGCTTTTCTCCTGCACCATGAAGACGGCCTGACCGTCGACGCGCTCGCGGCCCGGCTGGAGATCGGCTTCGAGACCGTGCGCAGCCGCCTGCGCTATGGGCTGCAGAAGCTGCGCGGCTGCATGGAACGCTACCTGTCGGTGCTGGAGCAGCGGGCATGAGCACCGGCATGGACAACGACGACCTGCACGACGCCCGGCTGCGTCGCGCGCTGGACCATGCGCCTGACCGCGATGCGATGCCCGCGGCCCACACGCGCGAGGCGATCCTGAAGATGGCGCACAACCTCGCCACGGCCTCCGCGCCGGCGGCCGGCCCTGCGGTGGAAGCCGCGCCGTGGTGGCGACGCCTGTTCGGCGGCGGCAGTCCCCGTTCGCGCATGCCGTGGAACGCGGCCTTCGCGACCGTGCTCGTGGCGACCTTCGTCACCGTGCTGTGGCATCGCGAGCCGGTGCCCGAAGCGCGGCTCGATGGCGAAGCGCAAGTGGCCGGGGCGCCCGCGCCGGCGTCGGCACCGCCTGCGCAATCGGCGGAAGCGCCGGCAGTGGCAGCGGCACCGGCACCGGCACCGGTGCCACCTGCGCCCGCCGCTGAGCCGGCCGCAACGGCGGACACGACGCCACCCGCTGCGCAGCGCAGCGAAGCGGCACGCGATGCGAAGGAAACCCTCAAGCAGCGCGAGACGCAGGACACGCGTGAAGCGTCGCGGCGGCGCGAAGCCCCTGCGGCGGCGGCGTCGGTCCAGAAGGACGAAGCACGGGCGATGGAAAAGGCGGCGCCCGCGGCCCCGGTAGTGCAAGCCCCGGCGCCCGTGCCTGCGCCTGCCGCACCGGCCATCGCATCTGCGCCCATGCCGGCTGCACCGCCCATGGCCGATGTCGGCCAGAGTCCGATGCCCTACGCAGCCGCACCGCCGGCGCCGGCCGTAGCACCTGCGGCGCCTGCAGCGCCAGCGCCGATGCAGCGCGAGTCCGCAGACACGGCGTCGTCGCTCGCTGCGCAAGGCGGTGCCAGCGCGAACGTCGCCGGCATGCAGCGCCGCGCCGCGCCGGCCCCTGCATCGGCCGCCGCCAAGGCCGTCGCGGCCGGCGGCTTCACGGCACTGGACCGCTGGACCGCCCTCGACATCACGCGCGCCGGCACCACCACGCGCCAGGCGCGCGGCGACACCGAAGGCCTCGCGGCGCTGGTGAACACCGTGGCGCGCGCGGCCACCATGTCGGGCGGGGAATGGGGTGCGCCGGTCGAGGCGCGCATCGAACTGCGGCGCGACGGCGCGTTGCTGGCCGTGCTCGAGATCGCGGGCGACCAGGTGCGGTGGACGCCGCAGCCGGGCGGCCCCGCCTTCCTCGGCACGCCGCCGGCGCAGGCGCTCGAGGCGCTGCGCACGGCGCTGTCACGGACCCGCTGACGGCGACCGTGGCGGTCGCCGGGCCCGTGACGATTCAGCCGATCAGGCGTTCTTGAAATCCGGCTGGCGCTTGGCCAGGAACGCGTCCATGCCTTCCTTCTGGTCCTGCGTGGCGAACAGCGCGTGGAACAGGCGGCGTTCGAACATCACGCCGTCGCTCAGGCCGCTCTCGAAGGCGCGGTTGACCGATTCCTTGGCCGCCATCACGGCGATCTGCGAGAAGCCCGCGATGATCAGCGCGGCGCCCAGGGCCTCGTCGGCCAGTTTCTCGAAGGGCACCACGCGGCTCACGAGGCCCGCGCGCTCGGCTTCGGCGGCGTCCATCATGCGGGCGGTGAGCGCCATGTCCATGGCCTTGCTCTTGCCCACCGCGCGCGGCAGGCGCTGCGTGCCGCCGGCGCCGGGGATCACGCCGATCTTGATTTCGGGCTGGCCGAACTTGGCGTTGTCCGCCGCGATGATGAAGTCGCACATCATCGCCAGCTCGCAGCCGCCGCCCAGCGCGAAGCCGCTCACGGCTGCGATCACGGGCTTGCGGATCGAGCGGATGGTTTCCCAGTTGCGCGTGATGTAGTCGCCCTTGTAGGTGTCGATGAAGCTGTACTTGGCCATCGCCGCGATGTCGGCGCCGGCCGCGAAGGCACGCTCGCTGCCCGTGAGGATGATGCAGCCGATGGCGTCGTCGGCGTCGAAGGCCTTGAGCGCCTGGCCCAGTTCGGTCATCAGCGCGTCGTTCAGCGCATTGAGGGCCTTGGGACGGTTGAGGGTGATGATGCCGACCTTGCCTGCTTCGGTCCGCACGTCGATGTTTTCGTAGCTCATGGTGTCGCTGTCTCCGGGGGAGGTGGGGAAAAAAACGCGTCCCACTATACCCAGCCAGGCTTCGGGCCCGCTGACGCGCGGGTGTTTCATTTGAGAATTGTTCTCATCTAGAATGGCCGCCATGGACTTCCCGATGCAAGAACATGCCGTGTTGCTGCGGGCCTATGCCCGGGTGCAGGAGCGTTGCTCGCGCCTGCTGGTGGAGCAGGCCGCCCGGGTCGAGCGGCTCGAGGCGCAGATCGTGCGGCTGCGCGGTGCACTGGTGGCGCGCGACTCGGCGATTGCCATCGTGCGCGAGGAACTGGCGGCGCGCGCCGACAGAGGCACTGCCTTGCCCCAGCGCCTGCATGCGCTGCTGGCACCGGGCGGCCGGCGCCACCACGCCCTGCC
The DNA here is from genome assembly GCF_009811375.1 of Variovorax boronicumulans. NCBI lineage: Bacteria > Pseudomonadati > Pseudomonadota > Betaproteobacteria > Burkholderiales > Comamonadaceae > Variovorax > Variovorax boronicumulans. Next base: position 123,110 of record NZ_BKDH01000005.1, on the reverse strand, counting down.
GCCGGGGCCGCAGGTGCCGGCCGATCTGCGGGCCAAGTCGGTGCTGTGCGTGGGCCGTTCGGAAGCGGCGCAAGAAGCGCCTTCGCTGGCGCGCCAGCTCGTGGAGATTGCCGGCGGCCATTACCTGCACCACGACGGCGGCGACGAGGCCGACGACCCTGCGGCGCTCGAAGCAGGCCTGCGCGCCGCCGACCTCGTGATCTGCCAGACCGGCTGCGTGAGCCACGGTGCCTACTGGCGCGTGCAGGACCACTGCCGCCGCACCGGCAAGCCCTGCGTGCTGGTGGGCGAGCCGCAGCCGATGCTGTTCGTGCGGCCGCCGCTGGCGGCGGCCGTCGATCACCCGGCCTGAACGGAAGAAATCAAGGCTTGGCTGCGAGCCAGGCCGTGATCTTGGCCGCGTCGTGCGAGAACAGCCGCCACGTGGTCGAGCCCGTCGGCAGCGTGAGCGGCAGGCGCAGCAGCCGGCGGTCGCGCGCGACGAGGGCGGTGCACTTGGTGGCATCACCGAGGTACAGCGCCAGGTCGTCGAGCTTGGTGAGGCGCCAGGCCTGTGCGGGTTGCGCCGCGCCCTTGCGACCACCGACGGCCGGCAGCTCGATGCCGAGCCATTCGTCGTTGGCCGAGAAGCCGGCCTTTTCGGCGGCGCCGCCGCGCAGCACCACCTTGATCTGCACGCTGCCGCCGCTTTCGGCCACGCGCAGGCCGAGCGCCTGCGCGGGTTGCGAGGGGTCGTCGAGCGTGGCCACGCCGTGCGCGCGCAGCAGGTCGGCCAGCGGGAGTTCGTCGGTCGAATGCACCCAGCGCGCAAGCTCGGGGGCGTACGAGCGTCCGCCCACGGCTTCGAGCGCGGCGGCGATGTCGGCCTCGCTGATCGGGCCGCCGTTGCCGTGCGTCCAGAGGTGGCGCATCACGTCGTCGAGCGTGCCCTTGCCTTCCTGGCGCAGCGTGAGGTCGAAGCACAGCGCCACCAGCGCACCCTTGGTGTAGTAGCTGACGGTGCTGTTGGGCGTCTGCTCGTCCTGGCGGTAGTACTTGACCCAGGCGTCGAAGCTCGCGTCGGCCACCGGCTGCACCAGCCGGCCGGGTGTCTGCAGCACCTGGTTGATGGTCTTGTTGAGCAGGCGCAGGTACGCGGCGTCGTCGATGCGGCCGGCGCGGCGCAGCAGCAGGTCGTCGTAGTAGCTCGTGAAGCCTTCGAAGAACCACAGCAGCTGCGTGTAGTTCTCGCGGCTGTAGTCGTAGCTCGCGAACTCCGCCGGGCGCATGCGCTTGACGTTCCAGGTATGGAAGTACTCGTGGCTGATGAGGCCCAGCAGCGTGGTGTAGCCCTCGGGCTGCTTCTTCTTTTCGCCGCGCAGCGGCAGGTCGCGGCGGTTGCAGATGAGCGCGGTGGAATGGCGGTGCTCGAGCCCGCCGTAGCCGTCGTCCACCGCGTTGAGCATGAACACGTAGCGGTCGATCGGCAGCTTCGGCCCGCCGCGCTTGCCGGCCTTGTCGCCGTGCCAGAAGCGGATCTCGGCTTCGCAGATGGCCTTGGTGTCGGCAATGAGGCGATCGCCGTCGAACGAGGCCGCGGCGCCCGCGATCACGAAGCGGTGCGGCACGCCGCAGGCCTCAAACTCGGCGCTCCAGAAGGCGCCCATCTCGACCGGGCTGTCGGCCAGTTCGTCGTAGCCGGCGGCGCGGTAGCTGCCGAAGCCGTGCTTGTCGGCCTTCGTCGGCACGAGCGCGGTGGCGCACGACCAGCGCGCGGCGTCGGCCGGCAGCGCGGGCGGCACGATCTCCAGCGCGTGCGGCGCCTCGATCTGGCCTTCGACGCGCAGGCACACGCTGGTGCCGTTGAAGAAGCCGCGCGTGGCGTCGAGCCATGCGGTGCGCACCGAGTTGTCGTAGGCGCACACCTGGTAGTGCAGCACCAGCGGCTGGCCTGGCACGCAATCGATCTGCCAGCTGCACTTGTCGAGCTGCGTCAGCACTGGCTTGCGGCGGCCCTGCGTGGCGCGCAGGCCCTGCAGGTTCTTGGCGAACTCGCGCACGAGGTAGCTGCCCGGAATCCACACCGGCAGCGCCACGCGCTGCTGCGCGGCGGGCGCGGCGATGGTCAGCGTGACGGCGAACAGGCGCGCATGCAGGTCGGCGCACTCGACGCGGCAATGCACAGCGGGCGTGGCGGTTGCAGCCGCGGCTGCGCGCCGGGAAGCGGAGGTCGTCGCCATCGGATCAGTTGGCGGCGGCGAGCTGCTTCTCGACCTGTTCGGCGGGAATCGCGCCCGGGACGCGGCTGCCGTCGGTGAAGATCAGCGTGGGCGTGCCGGTGATGTTGTACTTGCGGCCGAACTCCACGTTGCGCTCCAGCGCCGTCACGTTGCAGCTGGTGGCTGCGGCGGCGGGCTTGACGTTGCCTTCCATCCAGTCGGCCCAGGCCTTGCCCGGGTCCTTGCTGCACCAGATGTCGCGCGACTTGGCGGTCGAATCCGGGCCGAGCACGGGGTACAGGAACATGTAGACGGTCACGTTGTCGACCTTCTTCATGTCTTTTTCGAAGCGCTTGCAGTAGCCGCAGTTCGGGTCTTCGAAGACCGCGACCTTGCGCTTGCCGTTGCCGCGCACGATCTTGATCGCGTCTTTCAGCGGCAGCTTGTCGAAGGCGACGGCGGTGAGCTTCTCGACGCGCTCCTCGGTGAGGTTGCGGCGGGTCTTGGCGTCGATCAGGCTGCCCTGCAGCAGGTAGTTGCCCTGCTCGTCGGTGTAGAGCAGCTGGCTGCCGCCGACGCGCACTTCGTACAGGCCCGGCACGGGCGTCTTGGTGACTTCCTCGATGGGCGGCAGTTGCGGGATGTGCGTCGGCAGGTTCTTGCGGATCTCGGCCTCGCCCGCGCCGGCGGTGGAGAGCGTGAGCAGCGCGCAGGCGGCGACGAGAAGGTGGCGGACGAAGGTCATCGGGAAGGTTTCGGGAAAAAGGTGGAGGGCTGGAGGGCGCGGGGCGTCAGGACTTCAGGCCCATGGCTTGTGCGGTGATCCAGTGCTTCACGAAGCGCGTGCGGTCGAAACCGCGCATGCCCCAGTTGCGCAACGCAGGCAGTGGACCCAGGTTGTGCGAGAAAAGTTGCTGCAATCCGTCGGTGGCCAGGCTCATCTGCAGCACGTCGGCGCGGCGGGCGCGTTCGTAGCGGCGCAGCAGGCGGGCGTCGCCCACGCTGCGCCAGTAGTCGCGGGTGCGGATCACGTCGGCCAGCGCGGCCGCGTCGGCCAGGCCGAGGTTCAGGCCCTGGCCCGCCAGCGGATGCACCGTGTGCGCGGCGTCGCCCGCGAGCACCCAGGACTGGGTGGGCTGGCCGGGCATCGCACCCGACCAGCGGTCGGCGATGGCGCGCGACAGCGGCCACACGGCGCGTTCGCTCGTGAGCCGCAGCGAGCCCAGCTCGCCGTGGCTGGCTTCGCTCACCGCGGCGCTGAATTCTTCGGCGCTTTGCGCGACCAGCTCGGGCACGCGCAGCTGGTCGACCGACCACACCAGCGCCAGCGTCTTGCCGTGCACGCCGCCCAGCGGCAGCAGGGCGAACACCTCGCCGCGGTCGTTGAACCACTGGCGCGCGATGCCGTCGTGCGTGTGCGCGGCTTCGAGCCGCGCGGCAATGGCGTGCTGCGGGTAGCGCGTGACCTCGTAGCTCACGCCCAGCGCCGCGCGCGAGGCGCTGGCCTTGCCTTCGCACACCACCGTGAGCGGCGCGGCCACGGGCTCGGTCACCACGTCGATCAGGGGCTGGAAGCGCACCGCGTCGGCCAGTTGCTGCTCGAGCGCGGGCACGTCGACGATCCAGGCCAGCGCCTCGACCTTCTGGCGCGCGGCGCTGAACTGCACGCGGCCGCCGTCGTCGCCATGCACCTGCATCTCGTGCACCGGCGTGGCATGGGCCGTGTCGGGCCAGGCGCGCAGCGATTCGAGCAGGGTGCGGGACGCCGCGTTGAGCGCGTACGCCCGGATGTCTTCCTTGCCCGCAGGGGCCGGCGGCACCACCAGCGCGACACGCACGCGTTCGCGCGCCAGCAGCAGCGCCAGCGTGCGGCCGACGATGCCGGCGCCGCGGATACAAACTTCGGGTGAGAGGGCCATCGGATGATTGTAGGAGTTGCCTCGCGCGCGGGCGCCGATACCCGTTCATGCGGGAGAATGGCCAGCGATTTCAAAGGAACCCCCACCGTGTCGCAGCCGCCCGCTTTCGATCTCCAGGCCACCATCGCCCGCCTGTTCGTGTACCCCGTCAAATCGTGCGCCGGCGTCGAGCTCGACGAGATGCTGCTCACCGAAACCGGCCTGGAGTTCGACCGGGCCTGGATGGTGGTCGACGCGCAGGGCGAGTTCGTCACCCAGCGGCAGCTGCCGCGCATGGCGCTCATCCAGCCGCAGATGAAGCACACCGAGGTCGTGCTGCGCGCGCCCGGCATGCTGGCGCTGCACCTGGCCTTCGACCGCGTCGAGCAGCCGGTGCGCGTGCGCGTGTGGAAGGACGAGGTGGCGGCCTACGACATGGGCGACATCGCCGCCCAGTGGTTCAGCGACTTTCTTTCGGAGCCCGGCAAGCCGCAGACGCTGCGCCTGGTGCGCTTCGACCCCGAGCACCAGCGCCTGTCGAGCCTGAAGTGGACCGACGGCGTGGAGGCGCTGAACCAGTTCGCCGACGGCTTTCCGCTGCTGGTGGCCAGCGAGGGCTCGATCGCCGAGCTCAACGAGCGCCTGGCGGCGGCGGGCCACGGCCCGGTCGGCATCGAGCGCTTCCGCCCGAACATCGTGCTGGCCGGCATCGAGTCGCACGACGAAGACCGGGTCGACGCGCTGCACGTCACCACCGGCGAAGGCGAGGCCGAGCTGCGCCCGGTCAAGCCCTGCACGCGCTGCCCCATTCCCGACATCGACCCGGCCACCGCGCTCAGCAGCCCCGAGGTCGGCGACATGTTGCGCACCTACCGCGCCGACGCGCGCGTGGACGGCGGCATCACCTTCGGCATGAACTGCATCGTGGTGCAGGGCGTGGAGCACATGCTCAAGGTGGGGCAGGTGGTGGGCGCGAACTACAGGTTCGAGTAAGCGCCGTGGTCTTTACGACCAGCGAATCGGATTTCCCGTTTCGATGGCTGCGCTGCACAAAATTCGAAGCGGCTCGACGATGTAGTTGAAGTCGGCACTCGTGCGGTCGCGCATCTCGAAATGAACCGCCGTCGGGTAGCTGGAGCGACACTGACCCGCATCGTTCTGCATGCGACCGTCGGGCCAGGCAATGGCGGGGCCGGGCATTGCAAGCGCGCACCGGAAGCTTTGGCCTGAATCCAGGTCCGTCAGCAGCACGGGGCCTGATTTGAACGAGTCTGAGCCTTCAGGCGTCAGCAGGGCCTGCGTGAAGCGCTTGCTGCGAAACAGCACCTCGGCGCCTCCCGACACGACGAAGAAGCCCTCGGCATCGACGCCCAGACGCAACTCGGACGTCAGCACAAACTCGTGCGACGCCGAGGCACTGCGCAGTTCATCGCCCGAGGTCGAGTCCAACAGCACGAAGCGTTGGCCGAAGCGCGCGGACTGTTCGAAATCCGACAGCTCCGCGAGCATGCGCGGTGCCACGGCGGCGGGTGCCAGACCTCCATTCGCCTCTGGCAGGTTGTCGAACAGCGTCGGAAAGCGCTCGGCACCGCCTGCCTGGTGCAATGCATGCTGAAACTCCCGATAGCCGTGCCAGTTCGCGAGGTGTTCGTGGGCCTGTTTCATGCCCGGGTGGACGCAGCATGTCTGCAGCCACTCCCAGAACGGGCCGAAGTCGGGGTCGTCCTCGTCCTTCAACCCGGGGTAGCCCTCTTCGTCGATGGCGATGCGCGATGCCAGGGGCGTCGGCCGGGTCAGGCCGCGCTCCCAGCAGTTGCAGCGGACCGAGGCGTCGAGGCCCATTCAGAACGCCACGCCCGCGACCAGGATGATGTTCGCGTAGGGCGTGCATTCGCCCGTGCGCACCACGGCCTTGGCGCGTGCGCTCACGCGTTTCAGTTCTTCGTGCGAGATGACCTGCGGCACCACGCCCAGTTGGCCTTCGCACCACGCGGGCAGCGTGCCGGCAGGCAAGGGCTCCAGCGCCTCGCGCGCGATCAGCGCGCTTTCCACCTGCATCTCGGACAGCACCGCCTTCAGCACATCGGTGATCCCCGGCACACCGCGCGCCACCGCCAGGTCGATGCGGCGCGGGCCGTCGGGAATCGGCAGGCCGGCGTCGCCGATCACCAGCATGTCGCCGTGGCCCAGCGAGGCGATCACGTGGGAGAGTTCGGCGTGCAGCAGGGGAGAGCGTTTCACAGCGTGATCCAGTCGGGGGGTAGGGGGCTGCGCAGCACGGCGTCGCGCAGCGGAATGGAGGGTTGGGCGCCGGGCTGCTGGATGCACAGCGCGGCGGCGCGGATGCCCAGGCGCACGGCCTCGTCGAACGATTGGCCTTCGCCCAGCGCCACGGCAAGCGCGCCCAGGAAGGTGTCGCCGGCGGCGGTGGTGTCGACCGCCTGCACCTTCGGCGCGGGATGGTGGCGCGCACCGTCGGCGTCGACCGCCACGGCGCCGCGCGAACCCAGCGTCACGACCACGCGGGCGATGCCGCGCGCGCGCAGCGCCTGGCCGGCCTGCGCGGCCTCTTCGGGGCTGTCGGCGTTCTGGCCCGACAGGGTCTGCGCCTCGATCTCGTTGACCACCAGCGTGTCGATGCGGGGCCAGAGCGCCTCGGCGATGGCTTGCACCGGCGAGGGGTTGAGCATCACCGCGCAGCCCGCGTCGTGCGCGGCGTTGATGGCGCGTGTCACCTGGTCCATCGGGGTCTCGAACTGCGCGACGAGGAAGGCCGCGCCCTGCACCTGCTGCGTCAGCGAGGCTTCGTCGATGGCGACGCGCGCGTTGGCGCCGGGGATCATCACGATGCGGTTCTGGCCGCTGTCTTCCACGAGGATCAGCGCCGTGCCGGTCGGCTCGCCCGCCACGGTGCGCAGCGCCGCGGTGTCGATGCCGTCGCGCGCGAGCGCATCGCGCAGGGCCGCGCCATGCGCGTCGTCGCCCACGCAGCCGATCATCTGCACCTGCGCGCCTTGGCGCGCGCAGCTCACGGCCTGGTTGGCGCCCTTGCCGCCGGGGATGGCGTCGATCGAGCGGCCCAGCAGGGTTTCGCCCGCGGCCGGCGCGTGCGGCACGCGCAGCACGATGTCCATGTTCAGGCTGCCGAGCACCACGATGCGCGGTGCCTTGGAGGAAGAAAGAGGCTGAAGGCTCACGAGGTGCGGGACTTGGAAGGTGTGGCGGTGGTGGAAGGGGCGGGCGTCACGCCGGCTTCGCGAAAGCCCGCGTGGCGCACGGTCGAGGCGCGCACGCGCAGCTCGGGCTGCAGCACGACCTTGCGCGCGTCGCGGCGCTTGCCGCCCATGCGCTCCAGCAGCATGTCGACCGCCAGCGCGCCGATGCGCTCCTTGGGTTGGGCCACGGTGGTGAGCGGCGGGCTGGTGTAGGCCGACAGTTCGATGTCGTCGAAGCCCACGATGGAGAGTTCGTCGGGCACGCGCACGCCGCTTTCATGCGCGGCGCGCAGCGCGCCGATGGCCATCAGGTCGTTGCACACGAACACGGCCGAGGGCTTCTGCTCGGTGCGCAGGATGGCGTGCATCGCCTCGTAGCCCCCTTGGCTGGTGAAGCCGCCGCGCCACAGCAGCGCGTCGGCGTTCGGTGTCGAGCCAGTCTCTGCCAGCGCCATGCGCCAGCCTTCGATGCGCTGCTCGCTCGATGTGACGCCCAGCGGCCCGCCGATGCAGGCGATGCGCTTGTGGCCCAGCGACAGCAGGTGCCGCACCGCGAGCAGGCCGCCCTGCATGTGGGCGGTTTCCACCAGGTCGCAGGCGGGGTCGGCGATCTCGCGGTCGACCAGCACGGTGGGAATGCGCAGGCCGCGCAGCTGGGTGGCGAGCGAGTCGTCTTCGTCGGCGCCGGTCGACACCACGATGAGCCCGTCGATGCGGCGCTCGGCCAGCACCTGCAGGTACACGCTCTGGCGCCGGGGCTCGTCGTCGGTGTTGCACAGCACCAGCGTGTAGCCGGCGCCGAAGCAGCGGTCTTCCACGATGCGCACGATCTCGGCGAAGTAGGGGTTCGAGCTGTTGGGAATGAGCATGCCCAGCGTCGAGGTGGTGTTGCTCTTGAGGCTGCGCGCCATCGCGTTGGGCACGTAGCCCAGTTCGCGGATCGCCAGCTCGACGCGCTCGCGCACCTTGGCGCTCACGTGGCGCGTGTCGTTGACGACGTGCGACACGGTGGTGACGGAAACGCCCGCCTGGAGTGCGACGTCCTTGATGGTGGCCATGGTTGTGTGGGTTCCTTGAGGCTCAGGCCAATCGACGATCGGCCCGGCGCTGGCGCAGGGTGTCGATGATGACGGCCACCACGATCACCGCGCCCGTGATGATGCGCTTGCTTGGTTCGCTCGCGCCCACCTGCGCCAGGCCGGCCTCGAGCACCGCGATGATCAGCACGCCGAAGAAGGTGTTGACCACCGAGCCGCGCCCGCCCATGAGGCTGGTGCCGCCGATGACCACGGCCGCGATCACCTGCAGCTCGATGCCCACGCCCGCGTTCGGGTCGGCCGCTTCGAGGCGGGCCGACTGCATCAGGCCCGCGAGCCCGGCCAGCAGGCCCGTGACGGCGAACACGATGATGCGGATCGGTCGCGGGTCGATGCCTGCCAGGCGCATGGCTTCCTCGTTGGTGCCGATGCCCACGACATGGCGGCCGAACACGGAGCGCGTGAGCACCAGCTGCCCCACGGCCACCAGCACCACGGCGAGCACGAAGGCGGCCGAGATGCCGCCGATCCACGGCGCGGCCAGGCCCGAGATGGCGTCGCCCACGTACTGCGTGCGCGAGTCGGTGACCAGGTAGGCGCCGCCGCGCACGGCTTCGAGCATGCCCAGCGAGACGATGAAACTCGGCAGCCGCCAGGCGACCGACACCGCGCCCGTCACCGTGCCGCAGATGAGGCCGGTGGCCAGGCCCAGCAGGGCGGCCAGCGGCACCGAGAGCTTCCATTCGAGGATGGCGGCGGCCGTGACGGCCGCGCTCAGCGCGAGCACCGAGCCCACCGACAGGTCGATGCCCGCGATGATCAGCACGAAGGTCATGCCCACCGCCATCACGGCCAGCGCCGGGATCTCGTTGGCGATGGAGATGAAGGTCTCGCGCGTGAGGAAGTATTCGCTCATCGAGCCGAAGAGCGCAATCATGCCCAGCAGCACGACCGTGAGGCCCAGGTAGGTGCCGAGCTGGCCCTTGAGCGCGGACGGCGGCTTGCCGGCGGCGGCGGAAGCAGGAGAAGAGGGAGAGGCTGCGTTCATGGTCGTCAGGCGTCGGCGGAAGTCGGGGCGGATGCGGAGGAGGCGGAATCCGCCGGGGAACCGGGCACGCGGCCCGTGGCGTCGCTGAAGGCGGCGGCGAGCAGCGACTGTTCGCTCCACTCGCCGCGCTCGAACACCGCGACCAGCCGGCCGGCGCTCATCACGCCGATGCGGTCGCACATGGCCATCAGCTCGCGCAGGTCGCTGGACACCATCAAGAGCGCCTTGCCGGCGTCGGTCATGCGGTCGAGCTCGGCGTACAGGTCGGCGCGCGCGCCCACGTCCACGCCGCGCGTGGGTTCGTCCAGCAGCAGCACCTTGCATTCGCGGTGTAGCCAGCGCGCGAAGACCACCTTCTGCTGGTTGCCGCCGCTGAGCGTGGACACGGGTTGTTCGATGCTGCGCGAGCGGATGCGCAGCAGCTCCACCAGCCGGCGCGCAATCTGGCGCTCCTTGGCGCGGCGCAGCCAGCCGGCATGCGAGATCGCGCCGAGGTCGCTCAGCGTGGCATTGACGCGGATCGGCTGCGTGAGCAGCAGGCCCTGCGACTTGCGGTCTTCGGTCACGAGGCCGATGCCCGCGCGAATGGCCTGCATTGGCGAGCGCCAGCCCTTGCGCGCATGCTGCACGGGCTGTGCGGCCGGCGTGCCGTCGTGCAGTACGACCTCGCCGCGGTCGGCGCGGTCGGCGCCGAACAGCAGCCGCACGAGTTCGGTGCGGCCCGAGCCGACCAGCCCGGCCAGGCCCATGACTTCGCCCGCGCGCAGTTCGAGATCGACGTCGCGCACCACCTGCGCCCGGCCGATGCCGCGCGCGCTCAGCAGCACCGGGCCCGCCACGCGACGCGCGCGGCCTTCGTGCTCGTGCACCGCGCGCCCGACCATGCGCTGCACCAGTTCGGATTCGCGCACGCCGGCCATGGCGCGCACGTCGACCAGCTTGCCGTCGCGCAGCACCGCCACGCGGTCGGCGATGCGCTGCAGCTCTTCGAGGCGGTGCGACACGTAGACGATCGCGACGCCGCGCAGCTTCAGCAGCTCGATCTGCTCGAACAGGTGCGCGGTTTCGCGCGGCGTGAGCATGGCGGTGGGCTCGTCGAGCACCAGCACGCGCGTGTCGTCCTGCAGGTTGCGTGCAATCTCCACCATCTGCTGCTGGCCGATGCCCAGCCGCGCCACCGGCGTGGCCGGGTCGATGCCGTCCAGGCCGATCTTGGCGAGCTGGCGCTCGGCCAGCTCGTGCAGGGTGGCGCGGCGGATCCAGCCGCTCTTGTGCGGCAGGCGGTCGAGCAGCAGGTTCTCGGCCACCGACAGCGTGGTGACGAGGCCGAGTTCCTGCATGACCATGCGCACGCCCAGGCGCTCGGCATCGCGGCGCGAGGCCGGCGCGAAGGGCTGGCCATCGAGCAGCATGCCGCCGCGCGTGGGCTGCACCAGCCCGCAGACGATCTTCGACAGCGTGCTCTTGCCCGCGCCGTTCTCGCCCGTGAGCGCCAGCACCTCGCCGGCGCGCAGCTCGAGAGAAACGCCGTCGAGCACCGGCGCCGCGTAGTCCTTGCCGACCGTGCTCAGGGCGAGCACGGCGGTGGGTAAGGGCGGATTCATGGCGGCGTCGGGTGCGGCAGTCAAAACGAGGTCTTCTTCTTTTTAGGGGGAGCGGAATGGCTTACTTGGACGACTTGGTGACCAGCACCACGTCGGTCTTCACTTCGGCCGGCATTTCCGATTGCTTCTTCTTGTCGGCGATGGCCTTCAGCGCGGTCTCGATGCCGAACACGGCCTGCTTGGCGGCGAACTGGTCGGCGGTGGCGAGCACGCGGCCGTCCTTCAGCATCGGCTTGATGGCGCCGATGTTGTCGTAGCCCACCACCAGCACCTTGCCGGTCTTGCCCGCGGCCTTGACGGCCGCCACGGCGCCCAGCGCCATGCTGTCGTTGCCGGCCAGCAGGGCCTTCAGGTCGGGGTGCTCGCGCATCATGCCGGCGGCCACGGTGTTGCCCTTGTCGATTTCCCACTGGCCCGACTGCACGCCGACCACGGTCATGCCGCCGGCCTTCATGGCGTCCTGGTAGCCCAGCGTGCGCTGCTGCGCATTGAAGGTGGTCGACACGCCTTCGATGATGCCGACCTTGTCGCCCGACTTCAGCTCCTTGGCCAGCGCATCGCCCACCAGCTTGGCGCCGGCGCGGTTGTCGGGGCCGACGAAGGGCACCTGGATGCCCTTTTCCTTCAGGGCGTCGGCGTCCAGCCGGTTGTCGATGTTCACGACCAGGATGCCCTTGTCGATGGCCGCCTTGATCACCGGCACGAGCGCCTTCGAATCGGCGGGTGCGATGACCAGCGCGTTGATCTTCTGCGCCACCATCTGCTCGACCATCTTGATCTGGGCGGCGGTGTCGGTCTCGTCCTTGATGCCGTTGGCCACCAGCGTGTACTGCGCGGCGTTGGCCTTCTGGTGCGCCTTGGCGCCGTCTTCCATGGTGCGGAAGAACTCGTTGGCCAGCGACTTCATGACCAGCGCGACCTTCGGCTTGTCCTGCGCGAAGGCGGGCGTTCCGGCGATGGCGCCCAGCAAGGTCAATGCGGCAGCGCTTTGCAGGGTACGGCGGGTGAACTTCATGGTGGATGTCTCCTGAAATGAGGGGTCAGAGCGGAACGCCGGTCTGTGCCGGGGGCCCCGATGTTAATCGAGGGAAACGTTTGCGCAAACGTTTGCCAGTCGGGTCAAACCCTGAGCCTTTCAGCCCTCGAAGCCTCTGCCAGAGGGCTTTCGTGCGGAGTCGAGCGCCTTGGAAAAGGACGCGCCGGCGTGGCGGGAAGGGCGCCCGACCCGGGGGAGAACCCGGTCAGCCTAAAATCGGGGGTTACCCAAGAGGACCTCCCATGAGTTTGCAATGCGGCATCGTCGGCCTGCCCAACGTCGGTAAATCCACCCTTTTCAATGCGTTGACCAAGGCCGGCATCGCAGCGGAAAACTATCCGTTCTGCACCATCGAGCCCAACGTGGGCGTGGTGGAAGTGCCCGATCCGCGGCTCGACCAGCTGAGCGAGATCGTCAAGCCCGAGCGCGTGGTGCCCGCCATCGTCGAGTTCGTCGACATCGCCGGCCTGGTGGCCGGCGCCAGCACCGGCGAAGGCCTGGGCAACAAGTTCCTGGCGCACATCCGCGAGACCGACGCCACCGTGAACGTGGTGCGCTGCTTCGACGACGAGAACGTGATCCACGTGGCCGGCAAGGTCGACCCGATCTCCGACATCGAGGTGATCCAGACCGAGCTGTGCCTGGCCGACCTGGCCACGGTCGAGAAGGCGCTGCACCGCCACACCAAGGTGGCCCGCTCGGGCGACAAGGACGCGCAGAAGCTCGTCGGCCTGCTCGAACGGTGCCAGGCCGCGCTGAACGAGAACACGCCCGTGCGCGCGCTCGAGTTCACGAAGGAAGAGCTGCCGCTGGTGAAGAGCTTCACGCTCATCACCGCCAAGCCCGCCATGTTCGTGGGCAATGTGGCCGAAGACGGCTTCGAGAACAACCCCTACCTGGACCGCCTGCGCGAGTACGCCGCCAAGCAGGGCGCGCCCGTGGTCGCCATCTGCGCCAAGATCGAAGCCGACCTGGCCGAGATGGACGACGAAGACAAGAAGATGTTCCTCGCCGAGATCGGCCAGGAAGAGCCGGGCCTGAACCGCCTGATCCGCGCCGCCTTCAAGCTGCTGGGCCTGCAGACCTACTTCACCGCCGGCGTGAAGGAAGTGCGCGCCTGGACCATCCACATCGGCGACACCGGCCCCCAAGCTGCCGGCGTGATCCACGGCGACTTCGAGAAGGGCTACATCCGCGCCCAGACCATCGCGTTCGACGACTACATCGCCTTCAAGGGCGAGCAAGGTGCGAAGGACGCGGGGAAGATGCGGTCGGAAGGCAAGGAATACGTTGTCAAGGATGGCGACGTGATGAACTTCCTGTTCAGCTCCTGATTTCGCTCGCCCCCAGGCTGCGCGGCACTGCGTGTCCGCTACGCCAACCCCCTACCGGGGGCAACACCTGAGGCCCGGCGAAGCCGGTTCCTCGGTGTTTCACGAAGGGGCTTCGCTGTCGCTTGCCTCGTCGATCAGTTGGTCTTCTGCTTGCCCCACACCACCGTGTCGTCCACCGCATAGGCGGCACACGTCGCCTTGCGTTCGGTGCAGCCTTTCAGATGCTCGGTCAGCGCGGCCGAGCTGGTGGCGGTGCCGAACTTCTGATCGCCGGTGATCAGGAAGATCCGGGGCCGGGCCTGCAGCAGGAACTGGCGGTAGGCGTTGCGCACCGGGGTCGGGTCGGCGCCGATGGGTGGCAGGGCCTGCAGGTCCGACAGCTCGGCGTGGCCGGAAGGCGCGGGTTCCCCGTTGGGGCCGAACACCACGCCGGTGCTTTTCAGCAGATCGCGCCATGTCGCCAGCTCCGTGGTCACGCGCTGCGGCAGCTCCATCACCCATTGCGCCGGATAGGCAAAGCCGAGGTTCGCACCACCAGGCGCCACGCTGTCGGTCACGCCGACCAGCCGGCCCTCGGTGTCGAACAACCCGCCGCCGCTGGAGCCTGAAGATACGGGCGCCGAGGTCTGCACGATCGGCAGTTGCCCGGGCGCGCGCGGACGCAGCGCCGAGATCAGGCCTTCGCTCAGCGTGCGTTCGAGGCCGTGCGGGCTGCCGACGGCGAACACGCGCTGGCCGACGCGCAACTCGGCGGCGGGCACGATCTGCACGGCGGGCAGCTGCAGCGGCGTTTCGCTCGTGAGCACGCACAGGTCGCGCGACGGATCAGGGTCGCGCACGATGCGGGCGATGCGCAATGTGGTCGGGCCCTGCTCCGCGGTGACGGCGACGGCGCCGTCGACCACGTGGCAGGCCGTGGCCAGCGCGCCCGAGGTCACGGCCACCGCGCTGCCGATGGCGGTCTGGTTGTTGCCGCGCTCGCCCTTCACGGTCCAGACGGCGGGCGCGACCTTGCGGAACACCTCCTCGGGTGTGAGCGCCCAGGCCTGGCAGGCCGCAAGGCCGAGCCAGAGTCCGGTGATGAAGAGCGAGGTGCGGCGGCGCCGCGTGGAGTGAGGAGCCATCCGGGTCAGTGTAGGAAGCCGGTCCACGGTTTGCCGTAGGCGATCACGCTGTCGCAGCGGGCGCCCGGAACCCGCGCGTGTTGTGGTTAGACTGCGCGCCCGCTGCATCCTCTGCCGGAAGGCCTTCATTCGCCATGCTCACTGTCCATCACCTGAACAACTCGCGCTCGCAACGTGTGCTCTGGCTGCTCGAAGAACTCGAGCTGCCCTACGAGATCGTCCATTACCAGCGCGACCCCAAGACCATGTTGGCGCCCGCTTCGCTGAAGGCCGTGCATCCGCTGGGCAAGTCGCCGGTGGTGACGACCGACGACGGCGCCACGCTGGCGGAATCGGGCGCGATCATCGAGTCGCTCATCGAGCGCTACGGCCAGGGCCGGCTCGCGCCCGCGCCGGGTTCGCCCGAAGCCTTGCGCTACCGCTACTGGCTGCACTTCGCCGAAGGCACGGCGATGTCGCCGCTGCTGCTCAAGCTGGTGTTCGACCGCATCGAGACGAGCAAGATGCCCTTCTTCGCCAAGCCGATCGCCAAGGCCATCGCGGCGAAGGCGAAGTCGGCCTTCATTCATCCGAACATCACGGGCCATCTGAATTTCATGGAGGCCGAACTCGGCCGCAGCGAGTGGTTCGCGGGCAATGAATTCACGGGCGCCGACATCCAGATGAGTTTCGTGGTCGAAGCCTCGCAGGCGCGCGGCGGGCTCGATGCGCGGCGGCCCAAGCTCATGGCCTACCTGGAGCGCATCCATGCGCGCCCGGCCTACCAGCGCGCGCTGGAGCGCGGTGGCCCCTACGAACTGCTGAGCTGAGTTTTTTCGACCGCGCGCTTCATGACGGGAAGACGTATAGAAGCGCGTAAGTCATGGTGACGTAGCGCAGGAATTTGCCGATCGCCATGTAGCCCACGCAGGGCCAGAACGGCAGCTTGAGCCAGCCGGCGACCGCGCACAGCGGGTCGCCCACGATCGGCAGCCAGCTCAGCAGGCAGGCCTTCGGGCCCAGCCGCTCGAGCCAGCCGAGCACGCGCAGGTGGTGTTTCGAGTGCGAGTACTTGTCGGCCACCTTGTGCGCGCCGTAGCCCATCCACCAGTCGACCGCACCGCCCAGCGTGTTGCCCACGGTGGCCACGGCGATGGCCTGCCAGAACATCTCGGGGTTGAGTTTCAGCAGGCCGAACAGGATCGGTTCGGAGCCCACCGGCAGCAGCGTGGCCGATACGAAGGCCGCGATGAACAGCGTCGAAAGTCCGTACTGGGGGAGCGCGAGGAGCGCCAGGAGTGCGTCGAGCCAGGCTTGCATAGGGTCGGCGAAGTATAGGCAGCGCTCACGTCGCAAGCGCGTGGGAGAAGGCCCCGCGAAATACTGGTGTTTACGCCTGTGTCTCAGGCGCAAAAAGGCGTAAATCGTTTCAGTCGCTGAAATGCCACGTGGCTACAATCGTGCCTCATTTTTCAGCAGCCGACCCGCACAGCACTCCTTCCCATGACCTTGCAGATCGGCACCCACACGCTGGAAAACCGGCTGTTCGTCGCGCCCATGGCCGGCGTGACGGACCGGCCCTTCCGCATGCTGTGCCGCGAACTCGGCGCGGGCTATGCGGTCAGCGAGATGGTCACCTCGCGCAAGGAACTCTGGAACACGCTGAAGACCTCGCGGCGCGCCAACCATGACGGCGAGCCGGGCCCCATTGCGGTGCAGATCGCCGGCACCGACGCAGCCATGATGGCCGAGGCCGCGGTCTACAACATCGAGCGCGGCGCGCAGATCATCGACATCAACATGGGCTGCCCGGCCAAGAAGGTCTGCAACAAGTGGGCCGGCTCGGCGCTCATGCGCGACGAGCCGCTGGCGCTGGAAATCGTGCAGGCCGTGGTCGATGCGGCGCAACCCTTCAACGTGCCGGTCACGCTCAAGATGCGCACCGGCTGGAGCGAAGACCACCGCAACGCGGTGAAGCTCGCGCGCGACTTCGAATCGGCCGGCGTGCAGATGCTCACCGTGCACGGGCGCACGCGCGAGCAGGGCTACAAGGGCCACGCCGAGTACGACACCATCGCCGCCGTGAAGGCCGCGGTGCGCGTGCCGGTGGTGGCCAACGGCGACATCCGTTCGCCCGAGAAGGCACGCGATGTGCTCGCGGCCACGGGCGCCGACGCCGTGATGATCGGCCGCGCCGCGCAGGGCCGGCCGTGGATCTTCCGGGAGATCGCGCATTTCCTGGACACCGGCACCCACCTGGCGCCGCCGCTGGTGGCGGAGGTGCGCCGGCTGCTGCTCGATCACCTGGTGGAGCACTACGCGCTGTACGGCGAGTTCAGCGGCGTGCGCACGGCGCGCAAGCACATCGGCTGGTATGTGCGCGCGCTGCCCGATGGCGAGGCGTTCCGCGCACGCATGAACGCCATCGAAGACTGCGCCGGCCAGTTGCGCGCGGTCGACGACTATTTCCAGGGGCTTGCGGACCGCATGGACCGCATGCCCGCCCCGACGGCAGACGAGGAGCCGGCGGGAGAAGAGGAGACGGCCTGCGCCGTCGATTGAGCGAAGACAAAAAGAGAAGAAGCAATGAGCAAGAAACACATCGAGGACTGCGTTCGCAGCAGTCTGGACAGCTACTTTCGCGATCTGCGGGGCACCGAACCCGACGGCATGTACGAGATGCTCGTGCGCGTGGTCGAGAAACCCCTGCTCGACGTCGTCATGACGCGCGCCGAAGGCAACCAGTCCCGGGCCGCCCAATGGCTGGGCCTGAACCGCAACACGCTCCGCAAGAAATTGGTCGAGCACAAACTTTTGAAATAACTCCACGGCATATCCCATGGCTCAGACCGCACTCCTTTCCGTTTCCGACAAGACCGGCATCCTTGAATTCGCGCAGGCCCTGCATGGCCTGGGCGTCAAGCTGCTGTCCACCGGCGGCACCGCCAAGCTGCTGGCCGACGCCGGCCTGCCGGTGACCGAAGTCGCCGACCACACCGGCTTTCCCGAAATGCTCGACGGCCGCGTGAAGACGCTGCACCCGAAGATCCACGGCGGCCTGCTGGCGCGCCGCGACCTGCCCGCGCACGTCGCCGCCATCAAGGAACACGGCATCGACACCATCGACCTGCTGGTGGTCAACCTGTACCCGTTCGAAGCCACCGTGGCCAAGCCCGGCTGCACGCTCGAGGACGCCATCGAGAACATCGACATCGGCGGCCCGGCCATGGTGCGCAGCGCGGCCAAGAACTGGAAGGACGTGGGCGTGCTCACCGACGCCTCGCAGTACGCCGTGGCGCTGGCCGAGCTCCAGGCCGACGGCAAGCTCAGCGACAAGACCAAGTTCGCGTTCTCGGTGGCCGCGTTCAACCGCATCGCCGACTACGACGGCGCGATCAGCGACTACCTCTCGGCCATCGACTTCGACGCCAGCATCGGCCAGCCCGCCCCCACGCGTTCGCTGTTCCCGGCGCAGAGCAACGGCCGTTTCGTGAAGGTGCAGGACCTGCGCTACGGCGAGAACCCGCATCAGCAGGCCGCGTTCTATCGCGACCTGTACCCGGCGCCCGGTTCGCTCGTGTCGGCCAAGCAATTGCAGGGCAAGGAACTCAGCTACAACAACATCGCCGACGCCGATGCGGCGTGGGAATGCGTCAAGAGCTTCGACGTGCCGGCCTGCGTGATCGTGAAGCACGCCAACCCCTGCGGCGTGGCCGTGGGCGCCGATGCGCTCGAGGCCTACAGCAAGGCCTTCAAGACCGACCCGACCTCGGCCTTCGGCGGCATCATCGCCTTCAACCGCCCGGTCGACCTGGCCACCGCGCAGGCCGTCAACAAGCAGTTCGTCGAAGTGCTGATGGCACCGGGCTACACGCCCGAGGCGCTGGAAGTGTTTCAGGCCACCAAGGCCAAGCTCAACGTGCGCGTGCTCGAGATCGCGCTGCCGAAGGGTGGCACCACCGACTGGGACAACGGCCGCAACGCGATGGACGTCAAGCGCGTCGGCTCGGGCCTCCTGATCCAGACCGCCGACAACCATGAGCTGGCGCTGGCCGACCTCAAGGTGGTCAGCAAGAAGCAGCCCACGCCGCAGCAGCTGCAAGATCTGCTGTTCGCCTGGAAGGTCGCGAAGTACGTCAAGAGCAACGCGATCGTGTTCTGCGCCGACGGCATGACCATGGGCGTGGGCGCAGGTCAGATGAGCCGCCTCGATTCGGCGCGCATCGCCAGCATCAAGGCCGAGCACGCGGGCCTGTCGCTCAAGGACACGGCGGTGGCGAGCGACGCCTTCTTCCCGTTCCGCGACGGCCTCGATGTGGTGGTGGACGCGGGCGCGGGCTGCGTGATCCAGCCGGGCGGCTCGATGCGCGACCAGGAAGTGATCGACGCGGCCGACGAGCGCGGCGTGGTGATGGTGTTCTCGGGCGTGCGCCACTTCCGGCACTGAGTCTGCGGCCCTGCGGGGCCTGCCCGAACAGAACAAGGCCAGGGTCGCTCACGCGGCCCTGGCCTTTTTTGTGGTTGCCGTCGTTGTTACTCGTGCGTGCCGAAGCGGTACTTGAGCTGGAAGCTGATCGCGCCGTACAACCGGTTCTTGATCGTCGGCACGTAGGCGATGTTCAGGCCCCAGTTCTTGCCCTCGATGGCGGCCGTCGGAATGATGGCGGGAAACCAGTTGCCGTTGCGGTAGTCGGGGTAGCCGTCGAAGCCGCCCACCACCGCGCCGAACTTCACGCCGTAGAACTCGAAGGGCAGGATGTACAGGCCGACGTAGTGCGACTGGCGCCGGTTGCTGTTGTGGAAGGTGCCGGCCGTGACGCGGTAGGTGTCGTTCAGCGGGTACTCGAAGCCCAGGCCCGGGTTGGCGTTTTCCAGGCCCTTGCCGCTGTCGAAGTGGGCCGAGTAGAAGCCGGGGTTGACCCAGATGTTCTTCGGCTCGAAAGACTGCGCCAGCGCGAGGCCCGGCAAAAGAAGGGCACTCAGCAGCGGCAGCATGCGCAAGGGAGTCATGGGCGGGGCATCCTGAAATTTGGTCTGTCTCGCGGCTTCGATGGTGGCTGCGATGACGGCTTCCCTTGGGTCTGCGCGCGCGGGAACGGCCCCGCGAACGCCGGCGCAATATACACGCGGCGATCGCGAAAACGATGACATCGCTCAGGTGGGCCGCGCCAGGTACTTGCGAAACAGCTCGGCCAGCCGCAGCGCCGCCAGCGACAGCGGCTTGCCGCGCGGCGAGACGATGCCCAGCTCCAGCGGCGGCACCGGCATGGCGAGCGGCACGCGCTCCACCAGATCGGCATACGGCGGCATCGTGAGCATGCCGGCCGGCCCGACCATCAGCGCGTCGCTGCGGGTCAGCAGGCCCCAGCTCACGCCGAACGACGCCACCTCGATGCGGTGCTCGGGCAGCGGCAGGCCCTGCGCGGCGTACTGTTCGAGCAGGAAGGTGTGCTGGCTGCCCGGCGCCAGGTGCATCAGCCATTCGGCGCCCGCCACTTCTTCCCATCGGGTGGCGCGGTTCAGCGGATGGCCGCGCCGGCAGAGCACCGCCATCTCGATCATGTCGAGCCGTTCGAACGCGAAGTCGGCGTCGAGCGCCGCGGCCACCGGGCCCGCCACCGCGAAGTCGATCGTGCCTTCGCGCAGCAGCGGCAGCACCTGGGGAATCAGGCCGTCGAAGAGCTTGAGCTGCGCATGCGGCATCGCCTTGCGGAAGGCGCGCACCACCTCGGGCAGCACGCCCAGGAACACCATCGGCGTCACCGCGACGGCCACGCGCCCGTGCTGGCTGCCCTGGAGGATGCGGATGTCCTGGCGCGCGAGTTCGAGCTGCTGGTGCGCCAGCCGCGCGCGCACGGTGAGCTGGCGGCCGCACTCGGTGAACTCGATGCCGCGCGAGCTGCGCAGCACCAGCTGGGCGTCGACCTCGGCCTCGAGTTCGCGGATCGCCTTGGTCACGGCCGCCTGGCTCAGGTGCAGGCTGCGCGCGGCGGCGCGGATGCTGCCGGTGTCGGCCAGCCGCAGCCAGGCCTTGAGCTGGTGGTCCTTCATGCGGCGCATTCTGCCGCCCGGCGCCACCGGGTGATCCCCAGACAAACGCAGGTTGTCATCGCGACAAGCGATTGTCTTTTCCGGCGCGCGGCCGATTTCTAGACTTTGCGCACCGGTCGTCTCATGGTGAGCGGCGGGACTCTCACAGGAGATACCTTCGTGCCTGCACTGTCATTCGCGTGGACCCGCCGCACCGTCCTGGCCGGGCTGGCCGCCGTCGCTCTGAGCGCTTCGATGGGCGCCTCGGCCCAGTTTCCCGAGCGCCCGTTGAAATTCATCGTGCCCTACGCCGCCGGGTCGGGCGTGGACGTCGCGGTGCGGCCGGTGGCCGACGCCATGGGGCGCGAGTTGGGCCAGGCCCTGGCGGTGGACAACCGCCCCAGCGCCGGCGGCATCGTCGGCACGCAGGCGCTGGCCACCTCCGCGCCGGACGGCTACACGGTCGGCTACGGCAACCTCGTCACGCTGAGCATCAACCCGGCCTTCTTCTCGAAGCTGCCCTACGCGCCCGAGAAAGACCTGGTGCCGGTCGGCCTGATCTCGAGCAACGCCTACGTGCTGATCGTGCGCAAGGACCTGCCGGTACGCAACCTGCAGGAGCTCATCGCCTACGGGCGCGAGCATCCCGGCAAGTTGTCGGTCGGCTCGCCCGGCATCGGCAGTGCGGGCCACCTGACCGGCGAACTGCTGAAGGCCGAGACGGGCCTGACGATGGTGCAGGTGCCCTACAAGACCGGCACGCAGGCGGTCGGCGACATGGTCAACGGGCAGCTCGACGTGACCATCGAGAACATCTCGGCGGTGCTGCCGTTCATCCAGCAGGGCCGGGTCAAGGCGATCGCCGTGACCAGCGCCAAGCGCGCCGGCGTGCTGCCCGAGGTGGCGACGGTGGCCGAGAGCGGCGTGCCCGGTTTCGAGGTGGTGGCCTGGGGCGCGCTGATGGCGCCGGCGGGCACGCCGCGCAAGACGGTCGACCGGCTCAACACCGCATTGCGCACCGCGCTGGCCGACCCGGCCGTGGTGCGCGCCAACGCCGCGCTGTCGATCGAGGCATTGCCTTCGAGTCCCGAGGAACTCAGCGCGCTGATGAAGCGCGAGAAGCCGCGCTGGGCCGACGCCGTGCGGCGCGCGGGCGTCAAGGGCGACTGACGCAGGTCCGATCGATCGATTTCATTTTTCTCAAGGAGACAACGCATGCAACTCTGGCAACTGGAAGCCGCCGACCTGGCGCTGCGCATCAAGGCGCGCGAGGTCTCGTGCGTCGAGGCGGTGCGCAGCAGCCTGGCGCGGCTGGAGGCCGTCAACCCACGGGTGAACGCCGTGGTCGACGGCTGCGCCGACGAGGCCCTCGGCGCGGCGGCGCAGGCCGATGCCGTGCTCGCGAAGGGCGAGGCGACCGGGCCGCTGCACGGCGTGCCGGTCACCATCAAGGTCAACGTCGACCAGCGCGGGCATGCCACCACCAACGGCGTGGAGGCCTACCGCAGCGTCGTGGCGAAGGACGACAGCCCCGTGGTCGCGAACCTGCAGCGCGCCGGTGCGATCGTGGTCGGCCGCACCAACACGCCCGCGTTCTCGATGCGCTGGTTCACCGACAACGCGGCCCACGGCCGCACGCTGAATCCGTACAACGCCGACGTCACGCCGGGCGGTTCGAGCGGCGGTGCTGCAGCGGCGGTGGCGGTCGGCATCGGCGCCATCGCGCACGGCAACGACCAGGGCGGATCGATCCGCTACCCGGCCTATGCCTGCGGCGTGTACGGCCTGCGTCCGAGCTTCGGCCGCGTGCCGGCCTTCAATCCTTCGGGTGCGGGCGAGCGGCCGATGGTGGTCCAGCTCACGTCGGTACAGGGGCCGCTGGCGCGCAGCGTGCGCGACCTGCGGCTGGCCTTTGCCGCGATGGCGCAGCGCGATGTGCGCGACCCGTGGTGGGCGCCCGCGCCGCTGGAATCGGCCACGTCGGGCAGCCCCGTCAGCGTGGCGCTGTGCACCGAGCTGCCCGGCTACGCCTGCGACCCTGAGGTGGCCGACGCCTTGCAGCGCGCCGCGCGCCGCCTGGAGCGCGCCGGCTACCGCGTCGAGCCCGCGCAGCCGCCGCGCCTGCGCGAGACGGCCGACCTCTGGCTGTCGCTGACGATGGCCGACAGCCGGCTGCTGGTGGAAGAGGCACTGATGCGCGACGGCGACGACACCATCCGCCAGGCCTACCGCGCCATGGATGCGCACGCGCCGCAGTTCGACACGGTGGGCTACATGCGTGCCGTGGCCGCGCGCACGGGCTTGATGCGCGAATGGGCGCTGTTCCTGCAGCGCCATCCGCTGCTGCTGATGCCGGTGTCGTGGCGCCATCCGTTCCTGGTCGACGCCGACCAGCGCGGCAGCTCTGCGATGCGGGAGATTCTGGATGCGCAGAGCCCGCTGCTGTCCACCGCGATCCTGGGCTTGCCGGGGTTGTCGGTGCCGATGGGGCTGCGTCACGGGCTGCCCACGGGCGTGCAGCTCGTGAGCGACCGCTTCCGTGAAGACCTCTGCCTGGCCGCGGCCGAGGTGCTCGAAGCCGAGGCCGGGCCGGTGGCGGCGGTCGACCCCGCCTGAGCGGGGAGGGTGAGCGTCAGCGCTTGCGGAAGATGTCGCGCGCCGCCGCGATGGTGGCCGCGATGTCGTCCTCGCTGTGCGCGGCGCTCACGAAGCCTGCTTCATAGAGTGCCGGCGCGATGTACACGCCACGGTCGAGCAGGCCGTGGAACAGCGCATTGAACTGCGCGTTGTCGGTGGTCATCACCGTTGCGTAGTTCTGCGGCAGCTCGTTCATCAGGAAGAAGCCGAACATGCCGCCTTCGCTGTCGGCGTTGAAGGGCTGGCCCTCGACGGCCGCGGCGGCCTTCAGGCCGTCGACCAGCGTGCGGGTCTTCTTCGCCAGCGCTTCGTAGAAGCCGGGCTTCGAGATTTCCTTCAGCGTGGCCAGGCCGCAGGCGGTGGCCACCGGGTTGCCCGACAGCGTGCCGGCCTGGTAGACCGGGCCCAGCGGCGCGAGCTGTTCCATGATGGCGCGCGGGCCGCCGAAGGCCGCCAGCGGCATGCCGCCGCCGATCACCTTGCCGAGCACCGTGAGGTCGGGCGTGATGCCCAGCACGCCTTGCGCACCGTGCAGGCCGACACGGAAGCCGGTCATCACCTCGTCGAAGATCAGCAGCGCGCCGTGCTGCGTGCACAGCTCGCGGCAGCGCTTGGCGAAGGCGGGCGTGGCGCGCACGAAGTTCATGTTGCCGGCGATCGCCTCGATCATCAGGCAGGCGATGTCCTGGCCGTGCAGCGCGAAGGCTTCCTCGAGCTGCTGCAGGTTGTTGTACTCGAGCACCAGCGTGTGCTGCACCACCTCGGGCGGCACGCCGGCCGAGGTCGGGTTGCCGAAGGTGGCCAGGCCCGAGCCGGCCTTCACCAGCAGCGCGTCGGCGTGGCCGTGGTAGCAGCCTTCGAACTTGACGATGGTCTTGCGGCCGGTGGCGCCGCGCGCCAGGCGCAGCGCGCTCATGGCGGCTTCGGTGCCCGAGCTCACGAGGCGCACCATCTCCATCGACGGCACCAGGGCCAGGATGGCTTCGGCCAGCTCGATCTCGCGCTCGGTCGGCGCGCCGTACGAGAAGCCTTCGAGCACGGCCTTCTGCACCGCCTCGACCACGGCGGGGTGGCCGTGGCCCAGGATCATCGGGCCCCAGGAGCCGATGTAGTCGATGTAGCGCTTGTCGTTGGCGTCCCAGAAATAGGCGCCTTGCGCGCGCTGGATGAAACGGGGCGTGCCGCCGACGGCCTTGAAGGCGCGCACGGGCGAGTTCACGCCGCCGGGGATCACGGCGCGGGCGCGCTCGAAAAGAATGTCGTTCTGGTCAGTCATCAGTGTCGCGTGTCGTGCGGGGGTAAAGCGAAATCGGGAGGGGTGTCGGGCGCGTCGTCATCGTCTTCGTCGTCCTCGGGCTCGGCCCAGAACAGGCGGTCGGGCAGCACGTGGCCCATGCCGGGGCGAAAGCCCGCGTCGAGGCAGCGGTCCATGTAAGCGAGCGCTTCGGTCGTGGCGGCCACGAGGTCGGTGCCGCTGGCGAGCAGGGCGGCGAGCGCGGCCGAGAGCGTGTCGCCGGCGCCGGCGAAGACGGCTTCGAGCCGTTCGTACTTTTCGCTGGCCAGCACCGACTGCGGCGAGGCCAGCACGTTGTCGATGAACTGGTCGGGCAAGACCATGCCGGTGACCAGGGTGTAGGGCACGCCGAACTCGCCGGCGGCCTTGGCGATGTCGCGCGCGCCGGGCGGGCGCTCGCCGCTCCAGTCGGGCAGCAGCCAGCGCCACAGGGTGCTGTGGTTTCCAACCAACACCGTGGTCTGGGGCAGCACGAGGTCGCGGAAAGCGTCGAGATAGGCCTCGATGAGGTTCTCGTCCCACCACGACAGGTTGGGCATGTAGGCCACCACGGGCACGTCGGGATAGTCGGCGGCGGTCTCGGCGATGGTGCTCAGCGCCTCGGGCGTGCCGGCAAAGCCCACCTTGATCAGCTGGACCTCGACGTCTTCGAGGATGGCGCGCGCCTGCTCGGCCACGGCCTCTTCCTCGAAGGCGAAGTGGTCGAAGATCTCGGCCGTGTCGCGGGCGTAGGCGCCCGTCACCACCGGCAGGATGTGAGCGCCCACCGATCCCATGGCCAGTGCGTCGGCGCCCAGGCCGCCCGCGCCGCTCGGATCGCTGGCATTGAACACCAGCACGCAGGGGGGATTCAGGTCGCGTTCGCTCAGCGCCTCATCGTCCTGCGAGGGGTCGTTAAGATTGCCCGGTTTGCGGGCGTTCTCGTCTGGATGTAAGTAGATGGTCATACGCCTAGCGAAATCCCCTGGATGGTGGCATAGGCGCGACGTTTACGGTCTGCCAGTGAGATACGCATAGATACACTCGTTGCATTTAATGAACAAGGACTTTAAGCTCCGATGAACACGAAAACTTGGATGTGCCTGATTTGTGGGTGGATCTATGACGAAGCGGTTGGTGTACCGGAAGACGGCATCGCGGCAGGCACGGCCTGGGCCGATGTGCCGATGAACTGGACCTGTCCTGAGTGCGGTGCGCGCAAGGAAGACTTCGAAATGGTTGAGATCTGACAAGCATGGCATAGGGCTACGCGATCTGCGTCGATGTTCGGCGCGGCGGGCATCCAAGTCTCATGAGCAGGAGCGTTTGCAATGGGCCCGAATGGATCTGGTTACAAGGTGCTGGTCATCGATGACAGCAACACCATCCGGCGCAGTGCCGAGATTTTTCTGAAGCAGGGTGGGCACGAGGTTCTTCTCGCGGAAGACGGCTTCGACGCGCTCTCCAAGGTTAACGACCACAAGCCTCACCTGATTTTCTGCGACATCCTGATGCCTCGCCTCGACGGCTATCAGACCTGCGCCATCATCAAGCGCAACGCGCATTTCTCCAATGTCCCGGTCGTCATGCTGTCTTCGAAAGATGGCGTATTCGACAAGGCCCGCGGCCGCATGGTCGGGTCCCAGGACTATCTCACCAAGCCATTCACCAAAGACCAGCTGCTGCAGGCCGTGCAGCAGTTTGGCATTGTTCAACAGGAAGTGCAGTAATGCCCATTCGAAAAATCCTCGTCGTCGACGACTCCAAGACGGAACTGGTGTTCCTGACCGACCTCCTCCAGAAGAACGGTTTCTCCGTGAAGACGGCCGAAAACGCCGACGACGCGATGCGCCGCCTCGAGGAAGACCACCCCGACCTGATCCTCATGGACGTGGTCATGCCCGGCCAGAACGGCTTCCAGCTCACGCGCGCCATCGCCCGCGACCCGAAGTACGCCGCCATCCCGATCATCCTGTGCACCAGCAAGAACCAGGAAACCGATCGTGTCTGGGGCATGCGCCAGGGCGCACGCGACTACATCGTGAAGCCGGTCAACGCGGCCGATCTGATGTCCAAGATCAGCGCGCTCGCCTGAGCGGGAACCTGCGCACTCCATGGCGAATCGCGACGCGCTGCGCGCCTTCCAGTCCCGGCTTGCGAGCCGCCTCCAGGCCGCGCGCACCACGGGCGTGGCCGCGAGCTGGCTGGCGGTCGAGGCGGGTGAGGGCAAGTACCTCTTTCCGCTGGCGCACGCCGGCGAAATCTTTCCCTGGACGCCGCCCCAGCCCGTGCCCTACACGGAGCCCTGGTTCCTCGGCGTCGCCAACCTGCGCGGCGGCCTGTACGGCGTCGTGCAGCTGTCGGCGTTTGCGTCCGGTGCGCCGGGCGCCCCCGCCGCCACCGAGGCGGCACGCATCCAATCGCGGCTCGTGGCATTCAACGAGCTGCTCGAAGTCAACTGCGCTTTGCTGGTCGATCGACTGGCGGGGTTGCGGGGTGCGGAGGCCTTCACGGCCGCCGACGCTCCGGGCGCAGAGGCCCCGGCCTGGCACGGGCATCTGTACACCGACGCAGCAGGAGAGCGCTGGCAGGAAGTCAACCTGCAGGCGCTTTCGCAGCAACCCCAGTTTTTGAGTATTGGTGCGTAGTGCTTCGGCACATGGCACTGGCAACCACCTGAAGGACCGACCGTGAGCTCGATCGCCGACAAGTTCAAGAAATTACTCCCCGCGACCAACGGGAACGACAAGGCCCGCGTCGACGGCTCCGGTTCGATATCGCTCGACGATGTCGACACGGTTCAGGTTCCGGACGAAAAAACGATCCGCCTCGCCAAAAAGGGCGAGGGCGCATCCGCCGCCACGGCCGACACCGGCTTCGGCGGCATCGACGCGCTGGGCGACCCGGCGTCCGTCGAAGCCGCCAACGCGGCCACGCTCGAAGCGGTGCCGCTGGCCCCCGCCGCGGGCGGCATGGGCGCCAACCCCGCCAAGCAGCAGCGCGTGCTGGCCATCATGCTGGCCATCGTGGTGCTGGCGCTGTTGCTGGTGGCCGGCTCCGCCATCCTTCGCGCGGAACGCCTGGCGCAGCAGGTGGCGGCCACCGGCCAGTCGCTGATGCAGTCGCAGCGCCTGGCCAAGTCGATCTCGCAGGCCCTCGTCGGCAGCGCCTCGGCGTTCGTCGAAGTGAAGGACAGCGCCGACGACCTCTCGCGCCGCGTGCAGGGCCTGACCAACGGCGACGACGCCTTGCGCCTGGAAGCCGTCGGCAACCAGTACGACGAGGAGATGAACAAGATCAACCCGCTGGTCGCCCGCGCCGACACCAGCGCCAAGGCCGTGCTGGCCCAGCGCCAGATCCTGACGCAGGTGGGCGCCGCCTTGCGCGACATCAACCAGCAGTCGTCCACGCTGCTCGAAATGACGGAAACCGTCGCGTCGCTCAAGATGCAGCAGAACGCCACGCTGCCCGAAATCTCGGCCGCCGGCCAGCTCGTGATGCTGACGCAGCGCATCGGCAAGTCGACCAACGAGTTCTTCACGGTCGAGGGTGTGAACCCCGACGCCGTGTTCCTGCTGGGCAAGGACCTGAACACCTTCCAGGAAACCACCCGCGGCCTGCTCGACGGCAACGCGCAGCAGCGCTTCCCCGGCTCGAAAGACCCGCAGACGCGCCAGCAGCTCGAAGCCATCCTGAAGACCTACGAGCAGATGCGCACGCAGGCTTCCGCCATTCTGGGCAACCTGCAGGGCCTGGTGGCCGCGCGCGAAGCGCAGGCGTCCATCCTGACCGACAGCGAGCCGCTGCGTAAGTCGCTGGGCGAACTGCAAGAAAAGCTCTCGGCCCGCACCGGCCTGGGCGCCGGCACCATCGTGCTGCTGTTCGTGCTGTCGCTGGCCGCCCTGGCGCTCGCCGGCGCCATCGGTTTCGTGCAGGTGCGCGAAGGCCGCGAACGTGCCGCCGTCGCCGAACGCGAGCGTCTGGCTGCCGAGCAGGCGTCCGAAGAAGCCGGCCGCGTGAACAACGCCAACCAGGCCGCCATTCTTCGCCTGATGAACGAACTGCAGACAGTGGCCGAAGGCGACCTGACGCAGGAAGCGACCGTGACCGAGGACATCACCGGCGCCATCGCCGACTCGGTGAACTACACGGTGGAAGAACTGCGTTTGCTGGTGGGCAACGTGCAGAACACGGCGACCCGCGTGGCGCAGACGACGTCGCAGGTGGAAAACACCTCGACCGAACTGCTCGCCGCCTCGACCGAGCAGCTGCGCGAAATTCGCGAAACCGGCCAGTCGGTGCTGACCATGGCCGAGCGAATCAACGGCGTGTCCTCGCAAGCGCAAGAGTCCGCCACGGTGGCGCGCCAGTCGCTGCAAGCCGCATCGTCGGGCCTGCAGGCCGTGCAGAACGCCATCGGCGGTATGAACTCCATCCGCGACCAGATCCAGGAAACCTCCAAGCGGATCAAGCGCCTGGGCGAATCGTCGCAGGAGATTGGCGAAATCACCGAGCTGATCTCGGACATTACCGAACAGACCAACGTGCTGGCCCTGAACGCCGCCATTCAAGCGGCATCCGCCGGTGAAGCCGGCCGAGGCTTCTCGGTGGTGGCGGAAGAAGTTCAGCGACTGGCCGAACGCTCCGCAGACGCCACGCGCCAGATCTCGGCGCTGGTGAAGGCGATTCAGACCGACACGCAGGATGCGGTGGGCGCCATGGAGCGTTCCACGCAGGGTGTGGTCGAAGGGGCGAAGTTGTCCGACAACGCGGGTACCGCGCTGTCCGAGATCGACCGCGTGTCGCGCCGACTCGCTGACCTCATCGAGCAGATTTCGCAGTCCGCCTCCCGCGAGGCCGATTCGGCCAACGTGGTGGCCGCCAACATCCAGCACATTTTTGCGGTGACGGAACAGACCGGAGAAGGCACGCGGACCACGGCCCAGCAGGTGCGCGAGCTCTCGCAGATGGCCGAAGAACTGCGTCGCTCGGTGGCTCGTTTCAAGATCGCGTGATGAAGCTCTCCCCCAGCCTTCGCGCACTTCGTGTCGCTTCGGCAACCCCCTTCCGGGGGCGACACCAGCGGCCCGGCAAAGCCGGTTCCGCGGTGTCCCTTGAAGTGACCGCGATGGTTGGATGCATTGAGGGCGCGTGGCGCCCAGTGAAAAACTGACAGATAAAGAACGGCGAGCAATCAACGTGTCGATTCAAACCCCTGCCACGGCCCCCCTTGCCGGCAACATGCCGGCCACCGAAGACCTCGGGCCGCTGGCCTGGGTGCTGGGAGAAATCCAGAAGTCCCTCGACGGTGTCGGCAAGTCGCTGCGGCGTTTCGTGCGCGACGTGGGCAGTGCCACGGAGCCCGAGAGCGGTCCGCTGCAGATGGCCCGCCAGCAACTGCACCAGGCCGTCGGCGCGCTGCAGATGGTCGGCCACAGCTCGCCCGCCCTGGTGCTCGGCACCATCGAGTTCGCGGTGCAGGGCTTCATCGCTGAACCGCAGCGCTGCACCGAGAGTTCCGTGCACAAGATCGAGCGTGCCGGCTTTGCCGTCACCGATTTCCTCAGCGCACTGCTGGCCGGCAAGGCCGTGTCGTCGGTGGCGCTGTTCCCGCAGTACCGCGACGTGCTGGAGCTGGGCGGCAATGAGCGCGTCCATCCGGCGGACCTGTGGAGCACCGCCTGGCGCTGGGTCGAGGTCAAGCCGGCCCTCACGCAAGCGGCGCTCGCCTATGACCCGGCCGTGCGTTCGCGGCTCGACCGCGAAGTGCTGCAACTGGTCAAGAGCGGCGACGCGCAGGCCGCGCGACGGCTGCATGCGCTGTGCCTGGGGCTCGGGCGCGGTGCGCTGCTGCCGCGCGTCGCGAGCTTCTGGACGCTGGCCGCGGGCTTCTTCGAAGCCCTCGCGCTGGGCCTGATTCCCGCCGACACCTACGTCAAGCGCGCCGCCTCGCGCGTGCTGCTGCAGTACGCCACGCTGGCGCGCGGCGACAGCGTCGTGTCCGACCGCCTCGGCCAGGACCTGCTGTTCTTCTGCGCCCAGGCCGTGCCCGGCGCGCAGGACGACGCCGCCACGCTGCGCACCGTGCGCAGCGCCTGGGGCGTGACGCAGGAACCGCGCGTCGACTACACCGTGGTGCAGTTCGGCCGCTTCGACCCGCTGGTGCTCTCGCAGGCGCGCAAGCGCATCGAGACCGCCAAGGAAATGTGGTCGGCGCTCTCGGGCGGCGACATCACGCGCACGCGGCAGGTGGCCGACACCTTCGCGCAGCTCGGCGAATCGCTGCTGAAGCTGCACCCGCCGAGCCAGCCGATGGTGCAGGCGCTGACGCACGCCGTGGACGCCTCGGTGCGTTCCGGCCAGCCGCCCGACACCGAACTGGCGATGGAAGTCGCCACCTCGGTGCTGTACCTCGAAGCCGCGCTCGAAGACCTCGACCCCAGCGACCCGCAGCTCACGGCCCGCACGCTGCAGCTGGCCGGCCGCATCGAGCGCGTGCGCGACGGCGGCCGCTCCGAGCCGCTCGAGCCGTGGATGGAGGACCTGTACCGCCGCGTCAGCGACCGCCAGACCATGGGCACCGTGGTCGACGAGCTGCGCAGCCACCTGAGCGAACTCGAGAAGTCGCTCGACCAGTATTTCCGCCGCCCGGCCGAAAAGCCGCTGCTGCGCACCGTGCCCACCCAGCTCATGCAGATGCGCGGCGTGTTCTCGGTGCTGGGGCTCGAGCAGGCCGCGCACACCGTGCAGCGCATGCGCGACGATGTCGAGCAGATGCTGCAGGTCAACCGCTCGCCCGTCGAGGAAATGGCCACCTTCGACGCGCTCGGCAACAACCTGGGCGCGCTCGGTTTCCTCATCGACATGCTGGGCTACCAGCCCGCACTGGCCAAGCGCCTGTTCGTGTTCGATGCCGAAGCCGGCGAACTCAAGCCGCTGATGGGCCGACAGGCCATCGACGCCGCGGCCCCGGCCGAAGGCGCTGCCGCACCGGCCGCCGAGCCCGTGCTCAGCATCGAAGAAGTCGACGCGCAGATCGCTTCCAAGCTCGCCGCGTTGGCCACGCCCAACCGCAAGACCAAGCCGTCGCCGCTGGAGGAATTCAGCCGCAAGGCCGAGAGCTGGACCACCAAGATCACGGGCCCGTCGGCGCTGCCCGACACCGAGGTCACCGAGCTCGAAGAAGACGACCTTCAGAACATTTTCCTGGACGAAGCCCGCGAAGTGGTGGGCAACGGCCTGGCCGCCATCGCCGCGCTCGGCAACCGTCCCGGCGACTCCGAAGAACTCACCATCCTGCGCCGCGCGTTCCACACGCTCAAGGGCAGCTCGCGCATGGTCGGCCTCACCGACTTCGGCGACGCCGCCTGGTCGCTCGAACAGGTGCTCAACACCTGGCTGGCCGACCAGCGCGACGCCACGCCCGAGCTGCTGTCGAGCACCGAGCGCATGCTGCGCGATTTCAGCCAGTGGGTCGAAGCCATCGCCGCCGGCGATGCGGGCACCTGGCACTCGGCACCGTTCAGCCGTGTGGCCAACGCGCTGCTGGCCGGCGAGCCCGTGCCCGCACCGGTGCGCGTGGCCGACGCCGAAGCGCTCGCGGTGGCCGCGCGCCACATCGCCGCGGAGCCGGCGCCGCTCGCACTGCCGGAGCTGCCTGAGCTCCCCGACCTGTCGCTGACGCCGCAAGATGTCGCAGCCCCTGACGCCACGTTGGACTTCTCCGATTGGCAGCAGGCGCAAGAAGCGCCAGACGCACCGACCAAGCCTGTCACACCCGAGCCCGACGACGATTTCGCCTCCACCGACTTCCTCGACTTCGAGGGCAAGCAGAGCACAGCGCCCGCGCCACTCGACGTGCTGCCCAGCGGCGAGGATTTCGATTTCCTCGCGCCCCCGAAAACGCATGCACCGGCCGAGCCCGCCGTGTCGCACGCCGAGCTCGAGCCCGCCCCGGAAATCGAAGCGACGATGCCGACCGCGTCGGGCCTGCCCGATCTCGAATGGGCGCCCGAGCCGCTGCCGCTGGCTGCCGCAGAGCCTGTCGCCGAGACGGTGGCACCTGTCGAGGTCATCGAGGCCGCCGAAGAACTGCCCGCATTGGAAGTGCCGGCTGAACTGCAGCCGGAACCGGAGCCTGTGTCGGCGACTGTCGAAGTCGCCCCCGAGGCCCCCGTTGTCGTCGAAGAGCTGCCAGCCGCCGTCGTGACCGAACCGGAACCCGTGTCGGAGCCTGAGCCCGTGCTGGCCGAGGCGGTTCCTGAACCCGAGTCTTCCATCGCGCCGAGCGCCGAAGACCAGGTCAAGGTGATCGGTCCGCTGCGCATCGGCATCGCGCTGTACAACGTCTACCTCAACGAAGCCGATGAATGGTCCCGCCAGCTGGCGACCGATGTCGGCGAATGGGCGCTCGAAACCCACGAGCGCCTGCCCGACTCGACCATCGCGCTGGCGCATTCGCTGGCCGGCAGCTCGGCCACCGTCGGCTTCCACAGCCTCTCGGGCATGGCCCGCCTGCTCGAATCGGCGCTGCAGCACCTGCAGATGCAGGGCAGCGGCACGCGCGAACAGGGCGTCGTGCTGGTCGCCGCGGCCGACGAGCTGCGTCGCCTGCTGCACCAGTTCGCCGTCGGCTTCCTGCGTGACCCGTCCGAAGCCACGCTGCAGGCGCTGCGCGAGATTGCCGCCGCGCCGATGCCGCCGGAGATCGCCGCGGCCCGCTTCGAGACGCTGCTGCCCAAGCAGGTCGTCGCCAACGACGCCTTTGCCGACGTGGTACTGGACGACAACGAAGACGCCATCGACCTGGCCGATGCGGTCGACGTCGACCTGTTCCCGATCTTCGAGGAAGAGGCTGCCGAACTGATGCCCCAGCTGGGCGAGGCGCTGCGCCAGTGGTCGCACCACCCCGACGACGCCGCGCCGCGCGCCTCGGTGCTGCGCACGCTGCACACGCTCAAAGGCAGTGCCCGGCTGGCCGGCGCCATGCGCCTGGGCGAGCGCGCGCACCGCATGGAGTCCGAGATCGAACTGCTGGGCTCCCAGGGGGCGGAGCGGGCCGACATCGAGAAGCTGCTCACGCGCCTGGACACGCTGCAACACACCTTCGACGCCTTGCGCGCGGCCGACGACGCCGCCCAGGTCGAGGTGGCCCAGCTGATCGCCACCGCCAGCCCGACCGCACCCGCCATCCAGCGCGTGCAGGCGGCGCCCGAGGTGCGCGAGTCGGCGAACGACGACCAGGCCGAAGCCGCTTCCGCCGAGTCCGCCGTGGAAGCTCCGTCGTCCTTGCTGCCGCGCCCCGCGCCGGCCCTGCTCGCGCCGCTGCGCGCGGCCTCGGGCCAGGCGGTGCGCATCCGCACCCAGCTGCTCGACCGCCTGGTCGCGCAGACCGGCGAGGTCATCATCACGCGCTCGCGCCTGGAGGCCGAACTGGGCCAGCTGCGCGGCTCGCTGGCCGACCTCACGGGCAACCTCGACCGCCTGCGCCAGCAGCTGCGCGACATCGAGGTGCAGGCCGAAAGCCAGATGCAGTCGCGCCTGGCGCAAGCCAAGGATTCGCAGCAGAGCTTCGACCCGCTCGAGTTCGACCGCTTCACCCGCGTGCAGGAACTCACGCGCATGATGGCCGAGTCGGTGAACGACGTGGCCACCGTGCAGCGCACCTTGCAAAAGACCGTGCAGGCCACGGAAGACGACCTGAGCGTGCAGGCACGCCAGACCCGCGAACTGCAGCGCGGCCTGCTGCGCACGCGCATGGTGGAGTTCGAAGGCATCTCCGACCGCCTCTACCGCGTGGTGCGTCAGGCCTCGAAGGACACCGGCAAGCAGGTGCGCCTGGACATCGTCGGCGGCTCCATCGAAATGGACCGCGGCGTGCTCGACCGCATGACGCCCGCCTTCGAACACCTGCTGCGCAACTGCGTGGCGCACGGCATCGAGGATGTGGCGGCGCGCGAGAAGGCCGGCAAGGACGCCAGCGGCCTCATCGTCATCGACCTGCACCACGAAGGCAACGACGTGTCGGTGAGCTTCCGCGACGACGGCGCCGGCCTCGACCAGAAGCGCATCGCCGAACGCGCCCGCGCCCTCGGCCTGCTCGGCCCCGACCAGGACCTGTCGCCTGAAGAGGCCACCGAGCTGATCTTCAAGCCCGGCTTCTCGACGGCAGGGCAGGTGTCCGAACTGGCCGGCCGCGGCATCGGCATGGACGTGGTGCGCGCGCAGATCGCCGCGCTCGGCGGCCGCATCGAAACGCACAGCACGCCGGGCCAGGGCACCACCTTCAAGCTGGTGCTGCCGCTGACCACCGCCGTGACGCACGTCGTGATGCTGCGTGCGGGCGAGGTGTCGATCGGCGTGCCGTCGAACCTCGTGGAACTCGTGCAGCGCGTGAGCGGCGCCGACCTCGAGGCCGCCTACCTGAACCACAGCTTTGCCTTCGGCAGCGAGCAGGTGCCGTTCTACTGGGCCGGCGCGCTGCTGCAGCATTCCATCCGCAGCGAGCATGCCGCCACCAAGAACAACACGCTGGTGATCGTGCGAAGCGCGGCGCAGCGCGTGGCCCTGCACGTGGACGAAGTGTTGGGCAACCAGGAAGTCGTGGTGAAGAACCTCGGCCCGCAGCTCGCGCGGCTGCCCGGTCTGGCCGGCATCTCGGTGCTGGCCTCGGGCGCGGTGGCGCTCATCTACAACCCGGTGGCGCTGGCCGCGGTGCACGGCGACCAGGCGCGTGCGCGCCAGACCGCCGCGCTGGCCGCGCCGACGCATGCCGCTTCGGTGGACACCGGCGCGCCGCAGACGCCGGCCGGCTTTGCCCCGGTGGTGCCGCAGATCCCGCTCGTGCTGGTGGTGGACGACTCCATCACCGTGCGCCGCGTCACGCAGCGCCTGCTGCAGCGCGAAGGCTATCGCGTGTCGCTCGCGGCCGACGGCCTGCAGGCGCTCGAGCGCCTGCAGCAGGAGCGCCCGGCCGTGGTGCTGTCGGACATCGAGATGCCGCGCATGGACGGCTTCGACCTGGCCCGCAACATCCGCGCCGACGTGGCCCTGGCCGAGCTGCCGATCATCATGATCACCTCGCGCATCGCCGAGAAGCACCGCGAATACGCCCGCGACCTGGGCGTGAACCACTACCTGGGCAAGCCGTACTCGGAAGAGGAACTGCTGCGCCTGGTGCGTGCCTACACGAGCGAGCCGGCCGCGCTGGCGGTGGCCTGACCGGCCTCGGCAGCGCCGGCAATCGGCGCGCAAAAGAAAAGGGCCCCTCGGGGCCCTTTTTTCTTGGTTACGGCTTTTGCAGGGCCTTGGCCCGAGCCGCCGCATAGCGCTGCATCGTCTTCTCCCGCGCCTCGGCGTGGTCCACCACCGGCTTCGGGTAGTTCTCGCCCAGCCTGACGCCCGCCGCCTCCAGCTCGACCGGCGAGGCCATCCATGGCGCGTGGATCGCCACGTTCGACAGGCCCGCGAGCTGCGGCAGGTAGCGGCGGATGAACTTGCCCTCGGGGTCGAAGCGTTCGCTCTGCGTCACCGGGTTGAAGATGCGGAAGTAGGGCTGGGCGTCGCAGCCGGTCGAGCTGGCCCATTGCCAGCCGCCGTTGTTCGAGGCCAGCTCGAAGTCGTTCAGGTGCAGCGCGAAGTAGCGCTCGCCGCGCCGCCAGTCCAGCCCCAGGTCCTTGCACAGGAAGCTCGCCACCACCATGCGCAGCCGGTTGTGCATGTAGCCGCTCTGCCGGATCTGCAGCATCGCCGCATCGACCAACGGGTAGCCGGTGCGGCCCTCGCACCAGGCGTCGAACAGCTGGTCGGCGTGCTTGCCGTGGTGCCACTGGATCTTGTCGTATTCGGGGCGGAAGCTCTTCGATTCGCCGTTGGCGTGCACATGCGGAAAGTGCGCCAGGATCTGGAAGTAGAAGTCGCGCCAGACCAGCTCGCTGAGCCAGGTCGCGGCGCCGGTGTTGCCCTGCAGCGCCAGCTGGTGCGCCACGCTGGCCAGCTGGCGGATCGACACCGTGCCGAAGCGCAGGTGCACGCCCATGTAGCTGGGGCCGCGCACGGCAGGGAAGTTGCGCGCCTCGTCGTAGCGGTCGATGCGCTCGAAGAAATCTTCGAACAGTGCACCCGCGCCGCGCGTGCCGGTGGGAATTTCCAGCGTCTGGAGGTTGGTGCTTTCAAAGCCGATCTCGCCCAGCGTGGGCACCGGCCCGTTCAGGGCCGGCGGTGGCGGGGCGAGCGCGTCGGCGTGGCTGCGCACGGGGTACGACTTCAGGAAGAACGAATCCACCTTCGCCAGCCAGGCCCGCTTGTAGGGCGTGAACACCGTGTAGGGCAGGCCGGCCTTGGTCATGACCTCGTCGCGGTCGAAGACGGTGCTGTCCTTGAAGGTGTGGAAGCTGATGCCCGTGTTGGCCAGCGCGCCGAGCACGCGGGCGTCGCGCGCCAGGGCGTCGGGTTCGTCGTCGCGGTTGGCGAACACCGCCTGCACGTCGAGCGTGTGGGCCAGCGCCGGGATCTCCTCGGCGGCCACCGCGTGCCGCACGATGAGCCCGCTGCCCAGGCCGCGCAACTCGGCTTCGAGCTCCACCAGCGATTCGCGGATGAATTCAACCCGCCGGTCCGCGTGGGGCAGGGCGTCCAGGATCGCCCGGTCGAACACGAAAACGCACACCACCTGCCGGCAGGCCCGCAGCGCCCGGTACAGCGCCGCGTTGTCGTCCACCCGCAGGTCCCGGCGAAACCACATGAGCCCTTTGGGATAGGTCTTGTCGACGGCCAGTAAAATCGGGGGCATATGGCTGCCGATTCTGCCCCGATGAACCTGACGCATCACTTTCTGATCGCGATGCCGGGGATGGAAGACAAAACTTTCAACCGCAGCGTCGTTTACCTCTGCGAACACAGCGAGCGCGGTGCGCTCGGGCTGGTGATTAACAAACCCAGCGACATCAACCTCAAGGTGCTGTTCGAGAAGATCGAGCTGCACCTGGCCCGCCCCGAGCTGGGCGAAGCCCCCGTTTTCCAGGGCGGCCCGGTGCAGACCGAGCGCGGCTTCGTGCTGCACGAACCGGTGTTCACCCAGGCCGAGAAACCCGAGGAATCGGTCTACGCCTCGACCATGACCATCCCCGGCGGGCTCGAAATGACCACCTCCAAGGACGTGCTGGAGGCCCTGGCCACCGGCGCCGGCCCGCGCAAGGTGCTGGTCTCGCTGGGCTATTCGGCCTGGGGCGAGGGTCAGTTGGAGTCCGAACTGGCCGAGAACAGCTGGCTCACCGTGCTGGCCGACCCGGCCGTGATCTTCGATACGCCGGTGGAAAAGCGCTACGACAAGGCGTTGATGCTGCTGGGGCTCGAGGCCTGGACCTTGTCTCCCGACGCGGGCCACGCATGAGCGACGTCATGTCCGACGCGCCTGCATCCGCCCCTGCTTCCGTTCCCGTTCCCGCGCATTTCCAGAGCTTCCTGGCCTTCGACTTCGGCGCCAAGCGCACCGGCGTGGCCAGCGGCAACCGGCTGCTGCGCACGGCGACCCCGCAGGCCACCATCAAGGCCGAGGGCGCCGACGCCCGCTTTGCGCAAGTCGAGGCCCGTATCAAGGAATGGCAGCCCGACGCGCTGGTGGTCGGCGTGCCCTACCACCCCGACGGCGCCCCGCATGAGAACACCCGCCGCGCGCAGAAGTTCGCGCGCCAGCTGCGCGGCCGTTTCAATCTCCAGGTGTTCGAGGTGGACGAGCGCTACAGCACCACCGAGGCGCTGGCCTCCGGCGCCCGCGATGCCGACGCGGCGTCGGCCTGCATCATCCTGGAACAGTTTTTGAGGAGTCTCCCGTGAGTTCAATCCCCGATGCCGAAGCGCTCTACACGACGCTGCTGTCCGGCGTGAAGGCGCTGATGCGCCCCGAGACGAAACTGGTGGGCATCACCTCAGGCGGCGCCTGGCTGGTCGAGCGCCTGCAAAAAGACCTGGGCCTGGCCGGTGCCCCCGGCGTCATCTCGTCGGCCATGCACCGCGACGACTTCGCGCGCCGCGGCCTCTCGGCCAGCGCGCAGACCGCGCTGCCCTTCGACGTGAACGGCGCCGACGTGCTGCTGCTCGACGACGTGCTCTACACGGGCCGCACCATCCGCGCCGTGCTTAACGAGCTGTTCGACTTCGGCCGTCCCGCCTGTGTGCGGCTCGCCGTGCTGGTCGACCGTGGTGGCCGCGAACTGCCCGTCGCCGCCGACTTCGCAGCAACGACGCTCAAGCTGCCCGACACCCAATTGCTAGCCCTCGCGCGTGCCGACGACGGCGCCTTCAGCCTCAAGGTGGAGGACAACAAGTAATGCTCTACAAGCGAAATCCGCAGCTCAACAAGAACGGCGAGCTGATCCACCTGCTGTCGATCGAGGGCCTACCCAAGGACATCGTCACGCACATCCTCGACACGGCCGCCAACTTCACGAGCGTGAGCGACCGCGAGGTGAAGAAGGTGCCGCTGTTGCGCGGCAAGAGCGTGTTCAACCTGTTCTTCGAGAACAGCACGCGCACGCGCACCACCTTCGAGATCGCGGCCAAGCGCCTGTCGGCCGACGTCATCAACCTGGACATCGCGCGCTCCTCGGCCACCAAGGGCGAGTCGCTGCTGGACACCATCGCCAACCTGAGCGCCATGGCCGCCGACCTGTTCGTGGTGCGCCACAGCGAGTCGGGCGCGCCCTACCTGATCGCGCAGCACGTCGCGCCGCACGTGCACGTGGTGAACGCCGGTGACGGCCGCCACGCGCACCCGACGCAGGGGCTGCTCGACATGTACACGATCCGCCACTACAAGAAAGACTTCTCGAACCTCACGGTCGCGATCGTCGGCGACGTGCTGCATTCGCGCGTGGCGCGTTCGGACATTCATGCACTCACCACGCTCGGCTGCGCCGAAGTGCGCGTGGTCGGCCCCAAGACGCTGGTGCCCGCCGACATGGCCGGCATGGGCGTGCGCGTGTGCCACACGCTCGAAGAAGGCATCAAGGACTGCGACGTCGTCATCATGCTGCGCCTGCAGAACGAGCGCATGAGCGGCGCGCTGCTGCCCTCGTCGCAGGAGTTCTTCAAGACCTTCGGCCTCACGCAGGAAAAGCTGCAGCTGGCCAAGCCCGACGCCATCGTGATGCACCCGGGCCCGATCAACCGCGGCGTGGAGATCGACTCCGCCGTGGTCGACGGCAAGCAGAGCGTGATCCTCCCGCAGGTCACCTTCGGCATCGCGGTCCGCATGGCCGTGATGAGCATCGTGGCAGGTAACGAAGCATGAACATCCTCATCACCAACGGCCGTGTGGTCGACCCCGCCTCGGGCACCGACAAGCCCACCGACATCGCCATCGCCGACGGCAAGATCGCCGGCATCGGACGCGCACCGGCGGGCTTCAAGCCCGAGCGCACCCTCGACGTCACGGGCTGCATCGTCACGCCCGGCCTCGTCGACCTTGCCGCGCGCCTGCGCGAGCCGGGCTACGAGCACGAAGGCATGCTCGAAAGCGAAATGGCCGCGGCCATCGCGGGCGGCGTGACCAGCCTCGTGTGCCCACCCGACACCGACCCCGTGCTCGACGAGCCCGGTCTGGTCGAGATGCTCAAGTTCCGCGCCGAAAAGCTGCAGTGCGCGCGCCTGTTCCCGCTCGGCGCGCTCACGCGCAACCTGGCCGGCGGCGTGCTCACCGAGATGGCCGAGCTCACCGAGGCCGGCTGCATCGGCTTCGGCCAGGCCGACGTGCCGCTGGCCGACACGCAGGTGCTGCAGCGCGCGCTGTCGTACGCCAGCACCTTCGGCTACACCGTGTGGCTGCGTCCGCAGGACCGCGACCTGGGCAAGGGCGTCGCCGCCAGCGGCGCGCTCGCCACGCGGCTGGGCCTGGGCGGCGTGCCGGTGGCGGCCGAGACGATCGCCATCTTCACCATCATCGAGCTCATGAAGAGCACCGGCGCGCGCGTGCACCTGTGCCGTATCTCCAGCGCCCGCGGCGTGGCACTGGTGCGCGAGGCCAAGGCGCAGGGCCTGCCGATCACCTGCGACGTCAGCATCAACTCGCTGCACCTGGCCGACACCGATATCGGCTTCTTCGACAGCCGCGCGCGCCTGAACCCGCCGCTGCGCCAGCAGGGCGACCGCGACGCGCTCTCGGCCGCGCTGGCCGACGGCACCATCGACGCGTTGGTGTCCGACCACACGCCGGTCGAGGCCGACGCCAAGACGCTGCCCTTTGCCGAAGCCGAACCCGGCGCCACCGGCCTCGAACTGCTGCTGCCGCTCGCGCTGCAGTGGGGCGAGCGCAGCGGCGCGGGCCTGTCGCGCGCCATCGAGGTGGTCACCTCGGCGCCGGCGCGCCTGCTGAACGCGGCCGACGCGGCCAGCGGCATCGGCCGCATCGCCGAGGGCGGCGTGGCCGACCTGTGCATCGCCGATCCGTCGCTCGAATGGCAGGTGGTGCCCGAGGCGCTGCGCAGCCAGGGCAAGCACACGCCATTCTCCAGCTACCCGATGCAGGGGCGCGCGCGCCACACGCTGGTGGCCGGTCGCGTCGTGCACGGCTGAGCGACAGCCGCCCGCCACACGGCACGCCGTCAAAAAGAAGAAGAGGGCCCGCGTCCAGATGCTGCACTCGTTGAAGGCCGGCTGGCGCCTGCTGCATGCGGCCTCGCATGCGCTGTCGGGCTGGTGGACGATCCGCTTCACCTTCCCCCGCCTGCCGCAGGACGAGCGCAACGCGCGCGTGCAGGCCTGGTCGCAGCGCATGCTGCAGATCATGGGCGTCACGCTGCGCGTGCAGGGCGAGCCGCCCGCGCACGGGCCGGCGCTGCTCATCTGCAACCACCTGTCGTGGCTCGACATCACCGCCATCCATGCGGCGCGCCATGTGCGCTTCGTGTCGAAGTCGGACGTCAAGCAGTGGCCGGTGATCGGCACGCTCTCCACCGGCTCGGGCACGCTCTACATCGAGCGCGAACGCCGGCGCGACGCCATGCGCGTGGTGCACCACATGACCGAGGCGCTGCGCGGCGGCGACCTGATCGGCGTGTTCCCCGAAGGCACCACGAGCGATGGGCGCGGGCTGCTGCCGTTCCACGCCAACCTGCTGCAGGCCGCGATTTCCTCGGGCGCGCCGGTGATCCCGGCCGCGCTGCGCTTTGCCGACGCCGCCACCGGCGAAACAAGCCAGGCGCCGCGCTACATCGACGACGACAACCTGCTGGCCTCGGTGTGGAACACGCTGCGCGCGCCGCCGCTCTTGGCCATCGTGCGCTTCGGCGAGCCGCAGCCTTCGTACAGCCGCGAACGCCGCAGCTGGGCGCATTCGCTGCATGAAGACGTGCAGCAGCTGCGCCGCGATACCCACTGAGCGGCACTGACCGGATCGATTCGCAAAAAAAGCGCCCCGGGAGGGGCGCTGTAACGACGCAAGAAGCGCCGTGAGGAGGAAGCGGGATCGTTCGTCGTGACTCGTGGCCGGTCAGAGAATGCCGAACACCTTCAGCCCGATGATCACGATCAGCGGGACGCCGCAGAGCCAAAGGATGATGCTTTTCATGACCGGTCTCCGTGAGGTAGGTAAGCCTCTACGGTGGCCGCGTCTGCGGCCCGCGCGTGCGGGATAAGGCAAACCAAGCGCGTGAGCGCCTGCCTACACGGCACGGGCCGGCGGTTCAGCCCGCTTCGTCGGTGGGCACGAAGCCCAGGCGGCGCGAGATTTCGAGTGCGCAGGCCTTCAGCGGCGCGGCCACGCGGCCGTTCCAGTCGCTGTCGAAGGTGGCCTCGGGGCCCATGGCCGTGATGCCCAGCACCAGGTTGTTGGTCGAGTCGAACACCGGCGCGCAGAAGGCGTCGATGCCCGGAATCGGCTGGCCCAGCGTGCGCGAGATGCCGTGCAACCGCGTCTCGACCAGGAGCGCCTCGATCTGCGACTTCGACAGCTCTTCGCTGGCGCCGCGCCCGTCGGCCGGACGCGTGCGCGCCAGATCTTCGAGCATCATCTTTTCCACCACCTTCGGCGGCAGGTAGGCCGCGAACAGCCGGCCCGTGGCCGTGTAGGCCAGCGACATCACGGTGCCGGTGCGCAGGTTCACGTGCAGCGGATGGATCGGTTCTTCCAGCCGCACCACGGTCGGCCCAAAGTTGCCCCAGACGGCGACCGCGATGCTCTGCTCGGTCTCGGACGCGAGCGCTTCGATGAGCGGCGAGGCTTCCTTGATCGGGTCGAGCCGCTGCAGCTTGGCCAGGCCCAGCTGCAGGGCCAGCGGGCCCAGCTCGTAGCGGCCGGTGCCGTCCTGCACCACGAAGCCGACCTTCAGAAAACTCACCAGGTAGGGATGCGCCTTGCCGACCGGCACGCCGGCGGCCTTGCCGAGATCGCGCAGCGCCATGGGCGCCACGTGCCGGCCGAGCGCGA
Organism: Variovorax boronicumulans; assembly: GCF_009811375.1. Classification (NCBI taxonomy): domain Bacteria; kingdom Pseudomonadati; phylum Pseudomonadota; class Betaproteobacteria; order Burkholderiales; family Comamonadaceae; genus Variovorax; species Variovorax boronicumulans. The sequence continues at coordinate 80,276 of NZ_BKDH01000005.1, read as the reverse complement.
CCAGCAATTGCGTTCCGATTTCGACGGATTGAATGCCACGTCTTGGCTTTTCCATGGGGCGCCCGGCGTGGGGGTTGAGAGTGGGAGCGAGTATAGCCATCAGGGTTTCTACTGATATTGTCGTGTTCAATCGACGATGACTGATCATCTGATAGTAACTAAACGACTTGACCATATCAACATCGCTGCCTAAACTCCGCCGCAACTTAAGTCGTACACACAACACGAGAGCGAACAGAGGCAGAGATGGAACAGAACACGTGGGAATGCGATGTCCTCGTCGTCGGCAGCGGCGCGTCGGGCATGGCCACCGCCGTCACGGCGGCGTCGCAGGGTTTGAAGGTGCTGGTGGTCGAGAAAGAGCCGCGCTTCGGCGGCACCACCGCGCGCTCGGGCGGCTGGCTGTGGATTCCGGGCACGCGCCTGGCCACGGAGCAGGGCATCCATGAGCCGCCCGGCGCGGCGCTCGACTACATGAAGCATGAGACCACGACGCACTTCGATGCCGCGCGCGTCGGTGCCTTCCTCGACATGGGCCCCAAGGCCATCGACTTCTTCACGCGCCAGACCTGCGTGCAGTTCGACATGCCGGCCGTCTTCCCCGACTACCACGCCGAAGCGCCCGGTGGCCAGCCCGGCGGCCGCTCGATGGTCACGCGCCCGTTCGACGGCCGCGAGCTCGGCGCGCGCATCAAGCATCTGGCGCCGCCGCTGCCCGAGCTCACGGTGTTCGGGATGATGTTGGGCTCGGGCCCCGAGATCAAACACTTCATGCGGGCCTTCAAGTCGCCGACCTCGTTCTGGTACGTCACCAAGCGCCTGACCCGGCACTTCCTGGACGTGGTGCGCCACGGCCGCGGCATGACGCTGACCAACGGCAACGCGCTGGCCGGCCGCCTGGCCAAGGCCGCGATGGACCTGGACATTCCCGTGTGGCTCTCGTCGCCCGTGAAGAAGCTCGTGGTCGAGTACGACGGCGTCTCGGGCGCCGTGGTGCAGCACGAAGGCAAGACGGTGCGCATCACCGCGAAGCGCGGCGTGGTGCTGGCCTGCGGCGGTTTCCCCTACGACGTGGAGCGCCGCAAGCAGCTGTTCCCGCACGCACCCACCGGCAAGGAGCACTACTCGCCGTCGCCTTCGACGAACACCGGCGACGGCCTGCGCCTGGCCGAAGCCGTGGGCGGCCGCGTCGACGGCACCATCCCGCACGCCGCGGCCTGGGTGCCGGCGTCGGTCACCACGCGGCCCGACGGCAGCAAGGGTGTCATGCCGCACTTCATCGACCGCGCCAAGCCCGGCGTGATCGCGGTCACGCCCAAGGGCAAGCGCTTTGCCAACGAAGGCAACTCGTACCACGACTTCGTGCAGGCGATGGTCAAGGCCTGCGAGGGCGAGCCCGAGGTCACGGCCTGGCTGCTGTGCGACCACAAGGCGCTGCGCGACTACGGCCTGGGCTGCGTCGCCCCCGCGCCGCTGCCCATCGGCCGCCACCTGAAGACCGGCTACCTCAAGCGCGGCGCGAGCATCGGCGAGCTGGCCAAGGAAATCGGCATCGCCCCCGCCGCGCTCGAAGCCACCGTGCAGGAGTTCAACCAGGGCGCGCGCACCGGCGACGACCCCGCCTTCGGCAAGGGCAGCAAGGCCTACAACCGCTACCAGGGCGACGCCAATGTCACGCCGAACCCCTGCGTCGCGCCGCTGGACAACGGGCCGTACTACGCGATCAAGCTGGTGATCGGCGACATCGGCACCTTCGCCGGCCTCGTCACCGACGAGAAGACGCGCGTGCTCGACGCCGACCGCCAGCCGATCAAGGGCCTGTACGCCGTCGGCAACGACGCGGCCAGCGTGATGGGCGGCAACTACCCCGGCGCGGGCATCACGCTCGGCCCGGCGCTCACCTTCGGCTACGTCGCAGGCCTGCAGGTCGCGCAGGCCGAAGCCGCCGCGCCCCTGCACGTCGAGCAGCGCGAAGCCGTGGCCGTGCCGCGCGGCGCCTGATCCCCGTTCCGATAGTCAACCCAAGGAGCCGACCATGCCCTTTCCTCCTCACGTCGCACCGCACCTGCTCGAAGGCCGCCTCGCGCTGATCACCGGTGCCGGCCAGGGCAACGGCCGTGCGCTCGCGCTCGGCCTGGCCCAGGCGGGCGCGCGCGTCGTCGTCACCGACATGAACGAAGCCACCGTGGCCGAGACCGCGCAGCTGGTGCGCAGCGAAGGCGGCGAGGCCTGGTCGTTCGTGCTCGACGTCACCGCGCCCGAGGCCTGCCAGGCACTGGCGGCGCGCGTGGCGCAAGAGGTCGGCAACGTCGACCTGCTGGTGAACAACGCCGGCATCATCATCCGCGAGACCACCAGCAGCCCGAACGCCGCGGCCAACTGGAAGAAGACCATCGACGTGAACGTGCACGGCACCTTCAACACCACGTTGGCTTTCATCCCCGTGCTCAAGCAGACGAAGGGCTCGATCATCAACATCGCCTCCATCGCCGCCTACGCGGGGCAGGCCGCGAGCCTGGGCTACTCGCCCTCGAAGGGCGCCATCAAGATGCTCACGCAGTCACTGGCGCAGGAGCTCGCGCCGGCCGGCGTGCGCGTCAACGCACTGGCCCCCGGCGTGATCGAGACGCCCATGACCGCCGCCACGCGCGAGAACCCGCAGCGCCTCGAGTCGTTCATGACGCGCATCCCGCTGGGCCGCGTCGGCCAGACCGAAGACCTGGTGGGCCCGGTGATCTTCCTGGCCAGCGACATGTCGCGCTACGTCACCGGCATCACGCTGCCGGTGGACGGCGGTTTCCTCGCCGTCTGAGCCACGCCTCTTCCTTTTCGATTTCCCGTTCCCCGTCCGTCAACCCTTCAGGAGACAAAGAATGAAAACGATCCGTCTGTACAAGACCCTGCTCGCGACCGCCGCCTTCGCTGCGTTCAGTGCCGGTGCTTACGCGCAAGACATCAAGCTCGGCTACAACGGCGACCTCTCGGCGTCGCCTTCGGCGCAGAGCGGCCAGGCCGCGGTGCTGGGCATGGAAGCGGCCATTGCCGACCTGAACGCCGCCGGCGGCGCGCTCGGACGGAAGTTCACGCTGGTCACGCGCGACGACGTCTCGGCGCCGCCGAAGTCGATCCAGAACATGAGCGACCTGGTCGACAATGAGAAGGTCGTCGCCGTGTTCGGCCCCACCAACTCGGGCAACGCCATGGCCTGGAAGCACATCGCCAACCAGAAGAAGATTCCGGTGCTGGGCAACGTGGGCTCGGGCACCGACATCACCAAGCCGATGAGTGCCGGCGCCGACAACTACATGTTCCGCGTCTCGATGGTCGACCGCGAGCAGGTCGCCGCGCTCATGGCCTACGTGAAGCGCAACACGGCCGGCTCCAAGGTCGTGGGCCTCATGGCCGAGACCACCGGCTACGGCCAGGGCGGCCTGAAGGACATGGAAGAAATCGCCAAGCTGCAGGACATCAAGATCGCGGCCACCGAGCGCTTCGGCGTCGGCGACACCGACATGACCTCGCAGCTGTCCAAGATGAAGGCCGCCAACGTCGACACCGTCGTGGTGTGGGCGCAGGGCACGCCCATCGCGCAGCTGGTGCGCAGCATGGAGAAGATCAACTACTTCCCGCTGACGCTCACCTCGTGGGCGGCCGACAACATCACCTTCTACGACGCGGCCGGCAAGGCGCTGGCCGAGAAGCCGATCTTCATGCGCACCGTGAGCGAGACGCGCACGCCCGTGCAGCAGAAGCTGTTCGACCGCATCGGCAGCAAGCTGAAGGCGCCGGGCTCGTTCTCGTTCGCGCTGCACGGCTACGACTCGGTGCTGCTGCTGGCCCAGGCCATGAAGCAGGCCAACAGCACCGACGGCGCGGCCGTGCGTGCGGCGCTCGAGGACCTGAAGACGCCGGTGCAGGGCGTGCTCAAGACCTACGAGAAGCCTTTCAGCAAGACCAACCACGAAGCCCTGACGGCCAAGGACCTGGTCTGGATCCGCTGGAAGGACGGCAAGCTGCTGCCCTACAGCGACGCGCTGATCGGTGCGCTCAAGCCGGCCGACTTCAAGCAATAAACGTCTGAGACAAAAGGAACGGGGCGCGGCCCCGTTCCGCAACGGAGATACACACCATGGTTGAAGCGCTCCTGCAGGCGCTCATCAGCGGGCTCGCCGTCGGCGGTGCCTATGCGCTGGTGGCCCTCGGATTCAGCATCACGTTCACGACGACCAAGACGCTGAACTTCTCGCACGGCGAGTTCGTCTCGGCCGGCGCGTTCATCGGCATGAGCGCGCTGTTCCTCGTGCTGGGCAAACCGCTCAGCTCCACCACCTTCGGCGACGCCGTGCCCGGTGCGGGCGCGCAGCTGTTCGCGCTGGTCGCCGCGCTCGGCGTGATGGGCCTCCTGGGCTGGCTGCTCTACGTGCTCGGCGTGCGCCCCTTCGCGGGCCGCCCGGGCATGGCCTGGGTCATGAGCACGCTGGGCTTCGGCGTGATTTTGCAGAGCGTGGGCCTGGCCATCTGGGGCCCGAAGCCCGTGGTGGTGCCCGCGCCCGTGGGCGACACCGTGATCCGCATGTTCGGCGTGGGCGTGCGCCCGCAGGAACTGCTCACGCTGGGCGTGGCCGTGGTCGTGATGATCGGCTTCGACCGCGTGATGAACCGCACCATGATCGGCAAGGCCATGCGCGCCGTGGCGCAGAACGGCAACGTCGCCAGCCTCATGGGCATCAACACCAACGCCATGATGATCGGCGCCTTCGTCGTCAGCTCGGCGCTGGCGGGGCTGTCGGGCTTTCTGCTCGCGCCCATCGCGCAGGCCTCGCTCTTCATGGGGCTGACCGTGGGGCTCAAGGGTTTCTCGGGCGCCATGATCGGCGGCCTGAGCAACCCGCGCGGCTGCGTCATCGGCGGCTTCCTGCTGGGCGTGCTCGAGTCGATGGTGAACCTCTGGCAGGCGCAGTGGCGCGAGGTGGCGGTGTTCGCGCTCGTGATCCTGGTGCTGGCCTTCCGGCCCACGGGTCTGTTCGGTCGCTCGACGGTGGAGAAGGTATGAAGCGCCTCGCCCATCCCGCCGCCGTGGTGCTGGTGGCGGCCGTGCTGTGCGGCCTCGTCTCGCTGTCCGGCAACGACTACTACCTGCGCATCGCCTTCATGATGTGCGTCTACTACCTGTGCGCCGCCGGCATGAACGTGCTGGTCGGCTACGCGGGCCAGAAATCTCTGGGCCAGGCCGGCCTGTTCGCGGCTGGCGCGTATGCGGTCGCGCTCATCACCTCGCGCACCGAGCTGAGCCCGTGGCTCGCGCTGGTGATCGCGGCCGTCGTCTCCGGCGTGTGCGGCGTGCTCATCGCGCTGCCTTCGCTGCGCGTGAAGGGCCCGTACCTCGCGATGGTCACGCTGGCCTTCGGCATCGTGGTCGAGAAGCTCGTGGGCGAATGGACCGACGTGTTCGGCGGCGCGCAGGGCATCTACGGCATCCGCCCGCTGACCTGGAACGGCCAGCCGCTGAGCAGCGTGCAATGGGTGATTTTGGGTATCGTGCTCAGCGCCGCGCTGCACCTGCTGCTGCGCAACCTGCTGCAGGGCCGCTTCGGCCGCGCGCTGCTGTCGCTGCAGGCGGACGAGATCGCCTCGTCCTCGGTGGGCGTGCGCGTGTACCGCGCCAAGGTCATGGCCTTCGTGGTCGCGGCCGTCACCTGCGGCATCGCAGGTGCGCTCGTGGCGCAGCAGAACCAGTACATCAACTCCGACTTCATCACCTTCCACCTGTCGATCTTCATCCTGCTGCTGGTGCTGTTCGGCGGCGCGGGCTCGATGTACGGCCCCATCGTGGGCGCGGTGCTGCTCACGGCGACCGACGCGCTGCTCGCGCGCTGGCCCTCGGCGCAGCACTTCCTGTACGGCTTCCTGCTGCTGTTCGCGCTGTACGTCATGCCGGGCGGCGTGGTGGGCCTGTTCAACAAGTGGTTCCTGAAGTCGCGCCACCGCGGCGAAGGGGCGGCCGGCAACGGCGTGCCGGGCCAGATCGGTCCGGGCGGCGAAGGCGAGCTGCTGGTGGTGCAGGGCGTGACCAAGTCGTACGGCGGCGTGAAGCCGGCGCAAGACGTGTCGTTCCGCCTGCAGCGCGGCCACATCCATGCGCTCATCGGCCCGAACGGCGCCGGCAAGAGCACCATGATCAACATGCTCACCGGCGTGGTCGAACCCGACGCGGGCGTGATCCGCTTCCTGGGCCGCAACATCGTGGGCCAGCCGGCGCACACCATCTGCTGCCTGGGCATGGGCCGCACCTTCCAGAACCTGCGCCTGTTCGCCGACCTCTCGGTGCTCGACAACGTGATGCTCGGGCGGCACAGTCGCATGAGCAACGGCTTCCTGTCGTCGCTCGTGGCCTGGCCCACGGCCGGCAAGCAGGAGCGCGCCACGCGCGAGCGCGCGCTGCAGCTGCTCGACCTCGTGGGCCTGGGCCACCTGGCGCACTGGCCCGCCGGCAGCCTGCCCTACGGCCTGCAGCGCCGTGTGGAACTGGCACGCGCGCTGGCCACCGAGCCGCAGCTGCTGCTGCTCGACGAGCCCGCCGCCGGCCTCAACCCGCAGGAAACCGCCGAGCTCGGCGAACTGCTGGTGCGCATCGGCAAGTGCGGCGTGTCCATCCTGATGGTGGAGCACCACATGGACCTGGTGATGTCGATCTCCGACCACGTGATCGTGCTCGACTACGGCGTGAAGATCGCCGAAGGCAAGCCCGCCGAGGTGCAATCGAACCCGCGCGTGGTCGAGGCCTACCTGGGCGTGGACGACGAAGAAGACATGGCCGCCGTGCCCGCCTGAGCCAGAGGACCGAAACCATCATGTTGAAAATCGAATCGGTGAAGGTCTCGTACGGCGCCATCGAGGCCGTCAAGGGCGTGAGCCTGGAAGTGCGCGCGGGCGAGGTCGTCACCATCATCGGCGCCAACGGCGCCGGCAAGAGCACGCTGCTCAAGAGCATCGTCGGGCTGGAGCCCGTGGCCGAAGGCCGCGTGCTCATCGACGGCAAGGACTGCACGCACGTGCCCGCGCACCAGCGCGTGGGCCTGGGCGTGGCGCTGTCGCCCGAGGGGCGCGGCGTGTTCCCCGACCAGACCGTGCGCGAGAACCTGATGCTGGGCGCCTACTCGCGCCGCAACGACAAGGCCTTCGTGGAGCGCGCCATCGAACGCGAGTTCACACGCTTCCCGCGCTTGAAAGAACGCGCGCATCAACTGTCCGGCACGCTGTCGGGCGGCGAGCAGCAGATGCTCGCGATTGCCCGCGCGCTCATGAGCGAGCCGCGCCTGCTGCTGCTCGACGAGCCCTCGCTGGGCCTGGCGCCGCTCATCATCAAGGACATCTTCGATGCCATCCGCCAGCTGCGCAGCTCGGGTCTCACGATCCTGCTGGTGGAACAGATGGCCAAGCAGGCGCTGGGCGTGGCCGACCGCGCCTACGTGCTCGAAACCGGCTGCATCACGCTCGAAGGCTCCGGCCGCGAGCTGCTCGACAACCCCAAGGTGAAGTCCGCCTATCTCGGCACGCACTGACTTTCCCTCTCACTTCAAAGGACCACCCATGACCACCAAGAAATTCGCCAGCCAGGCCGACCTCGAAGAAAAGAAGGTCTCGTTCACCCGCCTCTCGGAGAACGCCTACGCCTACACCGCCGAGGGCGACCCCAACACCGGCGTCTTCATCGGCGACGAGGCCGTGATGGTGGTCGACACCCAGGCTACGCCCGCGATGGCGCAGGACGTGATCCGCCGCATCCGCGAAGTCACGCCGCTGCCCATCAAGTACGTGCTGCTGAGCCACTACCACGCGGTGCGCGTGCTGGGCGCGTCGGCGTACTTCAAGGAAGGCGCCGAGCAGATCCTGGCCAGCCGCGACACCTACGACCTGATCGTCGAGCGCGGCGAGCAGGACAAGGCCAGCGAGATCGGTCGCTTCCCGCGTCTGTTCCGCAACGTCGAGTCGGTGCCCGCGGGCCTCACCTGGCCCACCATGACCTTCGACGGCACCATGAGCGTGTGGCTGGGCAAGAAGCTCGAAGTGAAGATCGCGCAGGTCGGCCGCGGCCACACCAAGGGCGACACCATCGCCTACCTCGAAGACCAGAAGATCTGCTTCGCGGGCGACCTCGTCGAGTACCAGAGCACGGCCTACGCGGGCGACTGCTACTTCCGCGACTGGCCCACCACGCTCGACCGCCTGGCCGGCTTCGGCTTCGAGAAGCTGGTGCCCGGCCGTGGCGCCGCACTGGAAAACGCCGCCGACGTGCGCAAGGCGATTGCCTCCACGCGCGCCTTCATCTCCGACGTCTACACGCTGGTGAACAACGGCGTGGCCGAAGGCAAGTCGCTCAACGTGATCTACAAGGAAACCGTGGCCGCGCTGCGCCCGACCTACGGCCACTGGGTGATCTTCGACCACTGCATGCCCTTCGACGTGACCCGTGCCTACGACGAGGCCACCGGCCATGTGCACCCGCGCATCTGGACGGCCGAGCGCGACATCGAAATGTGGAACGCCCTCGAGAGCTGAGGTGAACCAACCCGCGCCCTCGCACGGCGCCACGCCCGCGTCCGTGCAGGGCTGGATGCTGCTCGCGATGCTGGTGTGGGGCGTGAACGTCTCGGCCGTGAAGGCGCTCACCGCCTCCTTCGAGACGCTGCCGCTGGCGGCATTGCGCATGGGCGTGGCGTGCATCGCGCTCAGCGCCATCGTGCTGTGGCGGCGCGGCGGCGTGCCCCGGCTCACGGCGCGGCAGCTCGCGGTGATGGCGGGCTGCGCCTTCCTCATGGTCTACGGCAACCAGATCCTGTTCGCGCAGGGGCTGCTGCGTTCCACCGCCACCAACGGCGCGCTCATCATGGCGCTGAGCCCGCTGGTGTCGGCGCTGATGGCCGCGCTGGTCTTCGGCGAGCGCTTCACGGCGCGCCGCATGGTGGGCGTGGCGCTGGGCTTCGCGGGCGTGGCGGCGGTGGTGCTGAGCCACCCGGGCGCGGGGCTGTCGAGCGCCGGCATCGGCGACCTGATGCTCGCGCTGTCGGTGGTGAGCTTCGCGGTCGGCGGCGTGGGCGTGCAGCGGCTGGCGCGGCAGATCGATCCGCTGTCGATCAGCTGGGTCATCTACCTCATCGGCACGCTCATGCTCGTGGTGCACACCGTGCTCGGGCCGTCGCGGCTGGGCACGGCGCAGCTCTTTCCCGGCGCGTGGCCGTGGGCGCTGGTGCTGTTCTCGGGCATCGCGGCCACCGCCGCGGGCAACCTCATCTGGAACCGTGCGATCTCCGTCATCGGCGTGGCGCGCACGGCCGTCTTTCTCTACTGGGTGCCGGTGTTCGGCGTGCTGTTCGCGGCGCTGCTGCTGGGCGAAGTGCTCACGTGGTGGCACCTGTTCGGCTTTGCGGCGGTGATGAGCGGCACCTGGCTCGGCACGCGGCCGGTGGCTGCGCCGGCCCCTTGATTCCTTCACATGCCTGATTCTTCTCTTCCCCTGCTGTTCCAGCCCTTGCAGCTGCGCGAGCTCACGCTGGCCAACCGCATCGTCATCTCGCCCATGTGCCAGCACGCCGCCGAGCGTGGCCATGCCACGCCGTGGCACCTGGTGCACTTGGGCAAGTTCGCGCTCGGCGGCGCGGGCCTGATCCTCACCGAGAGCACCGCCGTCGATCCGCGCGGGCGCATCGGCACCGCCGACCTCGGCCTGTGGAACGACAGCCAGATCGCGCCGCTGAAGGCCGTGGTCGATTTCGTCCACGCGCAAGGCAGCGCCATCGGCGTGCAGCTGGCGCACGCGGGCCGCAAGGCCGGCAGCGAGCCGCTGTGGGAGGGTGGGGCGGCCATCGACCCGGCGCGCATGGCGGCCGATGAAGAACCCTGGGAGCGCCTGGGCCCCAGCGCGCTCGCGGCCGGCCCCGGCTGGTCGGCGCCGCGCGCGCTCGACGCGCAGGACATGGCCGAGGTCGTGCAGCGTTTTGTCGATGCCACCGTGCGCGCCGACCAGGCCGGCTTCGACGTGGTCGAGCTGCACTTCGGCCACGGCTACCTGGTGGCGAGCTTCCTGTCGCCCAACGCCAACCACCGCGACGACGCGCTCGGCGGTAGCCGCGAGAACCGCATGTCGCTCGCACTGGAAATCGCGCAGCGCGTGCGCGCCGCATGGCCCGCCGGCAAGCCGCTGTTCTGCCGCCTCTCGGCCGTGGACGGCACGCTCGACGGCTGGAGTCTCGACGACTCGGTGGTGCTCGCACGCGAGCTGAAGCGCTGCGGCGTCGACGTGATCGACTGCTCGTCCGGCGGCCTCACCGAAGAGACGCGCGCACTGCCGGTGCCGCGTGGCCTGGGCTTCCAGGTGCCGTTCTCTGAACGCATCCGGCGCGAGGCCGACGTGGTCACGCAGGCCGTCGGAATGATCGTCGACGCGCAACAGGCCGAGGCCGTGCTCGCCGCGGGGCAGGCCGACCTCGTCGCGCTCGGCCGCGAAGCCCTGTTCGACCCCTACTGGCCGCACCACGCGGCCGCCGCGCTCGGCGCCGATCCGCAGTACCAACGCTGGCCTGTGCGCCACGGCGTGTGGCTCGCCAAGCGTGCGCCCGGCCTGGCGCGTGCGCGCGCCGAAGCGCAGAACGCGCAACCCCACAAGGAGACCGACCGATGACAGAACCGACCACGACCCTGCGCATGGGCCTGATCCGCAAGCAGCCCGGCTGGACCGACGAGGCCTTCAGCCGCCACTGGCGCGAACGCCACGGCCCGCTCGTCGCGCGACTGCCCACGCTGCGCGCCTACCGCCAGAACCGCGTGACCGACCGGCTGCAGCGCGGCATCGACTTCGCGCGCGGACCGTGGGACTTCGATGGTTTCTCGCAGCTGCAGTTCGATGCGGCGGCGCAGGCCGATGCGGCATTCAACACCGGCGAGCTGGCGGCGGAGATTCGCGCCGACGAGCGGCACTTTCTGGGCGGGCTGCACATCGTGACGGTCGAGCAGACCGAGGTCATCGCGCCGCCGTCGCCCGCATCGTCGGCGATGCTCAAGCGCATCTCGACCCTGCGCCGCCCGGTCGCGCAGTCGGAAGAAGACTTCCGCCGCGAATGGAAGGTGCACGCCGACCACGTGCGCCGCATGCCCGGCGTGGCCGGCTACCGCCAGAACGTGGTCGTCGCGCGCGAGTTCGAGAAGGGCACGCCCTGCGGCTACGCCGAGCTGCCGATCGACGGCATCGTCGAGCTGTGGTTCGAGAACCCCGACACGCTGAACGCCGCGTTCGCCTCGCCCGAAGGCCAGCGCACCATGGCGCACGCCAAGACCTTCCTGGCGGAGATCACGGCCTTTGTGGTGGAGGAGTTTCGGGTGGTGTGAAGGCCGACGCGAGCCCGTAGTGCACCGACGTGCTCAGGGCCGGGATCACCGGGTGGTGCGAGACAGGGTGCGATGCGCGCGCGGGCACCGTGCCGATGGGCGCGATCTCGCGGGGTCGCAGCACCGGCGCAGCCTCCGCTTCGTCGCTGCGCCCGGGCGGCTCGGGCAGGAACACCCCGCGCCGCAATGACCAGATGCAGGCGCCGAGGCGCAGCAGCTTCTCGACCTTCACGTCATGCGCCGGATCGTCCGGCGACTCCTGTGCGATCAGCTCGCCCAGCTGCGTGAGTGCGTCGGCGGGCGTCATGCCGCGCCCGATCCGTGCCACTTCCACCATGGCCGCCAAGGCCTCGGTCTTGTTCATCGCTTGCCCCCTGTTGCTTGTCTCTTGCTACGAAGGTCAGCATGCCGTTACGCGGTGCATCCAAAAGTAGTCCGGCGCGCCGTCGGGTCGTCGATTGAAATCTCGTCGCTGCGCGGGGCGGGGCGTACGCGGGGTGTCGCTGCCTTAGCATCGCGCGGCACCACAGCAAGACCAGGGGAGCGCCGCACCATGTCACCCAGAGCGATTCGCTCGTACGCATTCGCCATCGCCGCCGCTGCAGGGCTGAGCGCCTGTGAAACACCGTACCGTTTGCCGACCGAGCAGGAAAGCCGGGCACAGGTCACCGTCGAGTCGAAGGACGACGTGGTCATCAACAACCTCAATGCAGAGGGCTGCTACCGCGGGCGCACCGAACTCAAGGGAGCGATGTTCATCCGCGCGGGGGAAGAGGCGCTCATCGAGTACCACGGCCGTGCCGCGTGCCGGATTTCGTTTTCGTTCCTGCCCGAGGAAGGCAAGCGCTACCGGATCGTCGGGCAGTCGTTCCGGAACCTGCGCGAACGCTTCGAGGCGCGCCGCGAGATCGAGAGCAAGCAGGGCATCGCGTACGAAGCCTGCGGGGTGAACCTCTATCGGGAAGAGGAGAACGCGCAACTCGTTCCGATGAAGCCGCAGCGCCGCGTCATCAGCGCGCTGCCGACCTGCGCGAAGTTCATCACGCCGGAGGAGTGGCAGAAGATCCGGGTGCCGCCGCCGTTCAAATAGGTGGGTGACGTCTCCTCCATGCGGATCGAGCCACTACGATCGGGGCTCAAAAATCTTGGAGGACGAGGAATGTTGAGAGTTGTATTGGCTGCGCTGGCTGCTGGCGCTTTGTCTGCTTGCACGACGGCCCCCACGACCGCGGCGAAGCCGGATACGTTCTGGACCGTGCATCACGGTACCTACAACAAGGCCGAGCAGCCTGAGTTCATGGATTGCGTTTTCGATGGATTCCTGGGCGCGCAGAACACCGCGATCGCCACGCATGTCCGGCAGACCAAGCGGGCTTTCGGGTACCGGGTCGACGTGATCGCGCAGGCGTTTCAGTACATCGTGGCCGACATTCACGACGACGGTACGTACGAACTGCGCCGTTCCAAGTACTCCGACATGCTCCCCTTCAGCAAGGAAGTGGACGCTTCGGCGGCGTGCCTGAAGAAGTTCGCGGCCTCTTGAGCGGGCAGGAGTGGGGGGAGGCTTTCGGGCGTCTCGCCTCGACGGTCCATGAGACGGCGCGATGCGGCCTCATGGTGCCTTCGACAGGAATCGAACCTGTATCTGAGTCTTAGGAGGACCCCGTTCTATCCATTGAACTACGAAGACGGTGTGCGCCGCTGCTGCAGCGCGGCCCGCACTTTACCAGCTTGGGGCGTCCCGGCCCTCAGTCGTACTTCACCGTGTAGATCAGGTCCACCCCGCTCGTCTGCCCCGCCTGGCCCCGCAGCGTGAGGCGCTTGGTCAGGTCGTAGAAGATGAAGAGGGTGCCGAAGGTGCCGCCCAGGCTGCGTTCGTAGGTGATGTAGAAGTCTTTGGACAACCGCTTGCCCAGCGTGACGGCCGACTCGCGCAGGTCGCCGCCGTTGCCGGGGCCCTTGAAGCCGAGTTCGTCCAGGCCGAAACGGCTGGCCAGGCTGCCGCCGGTGGTGGTGCCGCCGATCTTGCCGAGCAGCGACAGGGCGGCCTGCTGCAAGAGCGCCGACTCGCCGCCGCTGGTGGCCGAGGCGCGGCCCAGGATGACCCATGACAGCGTCTCGGCGTCGGACAGCGCGGGCTCGGCGTAGAGCTTCACGCGCGGCGACTGCGCGGAGCCGGTGATCTGCACGCCGGCGCGCTGCGCGATGTTCGGGCGGATGGCCAGGATGTCGAGCGCGGGGTTGTCGAAGGGGCCGTTGAAGCGCGCGATGCCGGTCTCGACGTCGAGCTGCTGGCCGTAGGCGCGGTACTGGCCCTTGACGGTCTTCACCTCGCCGGTGATGCGCGGCGGGGCGTCCAGGCGGGTGCTGCGGATTTCCAGTTCGCCCTCGAGCCGCGTGGTGATGCCACGGCCCTGCACGGCGAAGTCGTCGCCCAGGTCGAAGGTGACGACGATGTCGGGCGGCTTGGCGGTCTGGGGCTTGGCGGCCTTGGCCGCCTGGGCGTCGGCCTTGGCGGACTCGCGCTGCGCGGCCTCGGCGGCGGCCTTGTCCTTGGCGGCCGAGCGCACGACGACGTCGCTGCCCAGGCTGGGCGCGGTCTCGTCGGGCAGGATGATGACGGCGCGGTCGGTCTTGAGCTTGCCGCGCACGTTGAACTGGCCGTCGTCCAGCCGTGCCTGCAGGTTGCCCGACAGCGACACCTGGCGGTCGGTGCGCACCAGCACGCGCAGGGCGCGCAGCTCGGCCTGCAGGGCCATGCGGATGCCGGTGCTGGTCGTGCTGTTGTTGCTGCCCCAGCTGAGGTCGCCGCGCGCGGTGAGCGAGCCGCCGTCGGTGCGCGCTTCGCTGGCGGCGGTGCTGCGGTTGCCGCTCTGGCCGCCGATGCGCGCGTTGCTGCCGGCGCCGCCCTTGAGCGTGAACTCGGTGATCTCCAGGCGGTCGCCGGTGAGCGAGGCGCGCAGGCGGCCGTCGCGCAGGTCGAGGCCTTCGACCGGGGCGCGCAGCGCGAGCTGGTCGGCGCCGAGCGTGCCGTTCCAGCGCGGCGCGGTGCGGCTGCCCGAGAGGGTGGCGTTGGCGTCGAGCGTGCCGGCGATGCGCCAGCCGGGCGGCGCGAGCATGGACCACACGCCCAGGTTGGGCAGCGCGGCGCGCAGCGTGCCGTTCAGGGGCGCGTCGGGCGCCCACTGCCAGCCGCCGCTGCGCTGCTGCATGCGGGTGCCGAGCTCGGCGTCGAGGCGGCCGGCGCGTTCGCTGTCCCAGGCCAGGGTGGCGCGCACGGCGTCGCCTTGCGCGTCGAGCTGCAGTTCGGCGCGGCGCAGGCCGGCCGGGGTGGCGGTGACGTCGACGCCGTTGACCTCGTTCTTGCCGCTGGCCGAGCTCATGGTGCGTTCGCTCGCGGTGCCGGTCCCGGTGCTGGTGATGCGGGTGACGAGCGCGGCCTCGCCGGCCTGCACGCGGATGTCGCCGCTCTGGCGCGCGAGGCGGGCCTTGGCGCGCAGGGTGTCGCCGGCGTCGATGTCCCAGTCGCCGTTGAACAGCAGGTCGCCGCTGATGCCGAGTTCGCTCAGCGTGGCGTTGGCGCCGAACGCGCCGGCCCAGGCCATCGGCAGGCCCTGCATCTGGCCCTTGGACTGCAGGCGGAACACGCGGTTGGGCGCGGCGCCGCTCTGGTTGAAGCGCAGTGGCTGCCAGTCGATGCGCACGGTGCCCGGCAGCGGGCCGCGCAGGGTGGCGTCGGCGGCGGAGGCTTCGACGTCGAGGCGGTTGTCGGCGGCGCGTACGGTGGCCGTGACTTCGCGGCCCAGCTCCAGCACCCAGGGGCCTTGGCCGGGGCGCGCGGTGACGGTGTCCTGCGCTTGCAGGCGAAGGCTGGCGAGCGTGGCGCGCCACTGGTTGGTGCTGGCAAGGCCGCCGCTGGCGCGGGTGTCGAGCGCCAGCTTCTGCGTGCCGGTGGTGGCTTCGCCCTTGAGCGTCAGCGTGGCCTGGGCGATGCTGCCGGCGAGGTCGGCTTGCAGTGCGCGCAATTGCACATTGGTGGCCGTGCCGCCGGGCTGGGCGGCGGGCAGGTTCAGGTCGAGGCGCGGCACGGCGAGCGCGGCCTTGAGGCTGGGCTCGGCGTTGCCGCGCGCGGCGGGGGCGCCGGGGTTCTCGATGCGGCGTTGCACGGTCTGCCAGCCGCCTTGCCAGCTGGCGTCGAGGCGGGCGCTGCCCTTGGCACTGGCGTTCGCGAACACGCTCGACAGGCCCGGCAGGCCTTGCACCCAGCGCTGTATCGCTTCGGCATCGTCGATGCGTGCCTGGAGGTCGCCGCCGCCGGTGGTGGGCGCGATGCGGCCGTCGAGCTGCGCGCTGCCGCCCGGCAGCGAGAGGGCGAGCTTGCCGCTGGCGGCCTGCTCGGCCACGCGCACCTGCAGCTTGCCGTCGATGCTGGCGCGCATCGCTTCGACACGCAGCGTGCGCAGGTCGAGCACCTGGTCTTTCCACTGGCCCTGCGCCAGTGCGCGGTCCAGGCCGAAGCCGGGCAGCGCCTTGCTGCCGGCGCCGCCGTTGCCTTCGGCGCGGAGGGCCACGTCGAAGACGAGGGTGTCGGAATCTTCGGCCTGCCGCGCGCTGATCTGCCCGCCGACGGGCGCGCCCGACAGCTCGCTGTACAGCGCGCCGGGCCGCACGCCGCGCACGGTGGCGCGCACCTGCCAGGGCGAGGGCGCGGGGCTCCAGCTGCCTTCGGCGTCGATGCGGCCGCCGCCCGCGCGCACGGTGGCTTCGGGCACGGTCCAGGTCGTGCCGTCGAAGCCGACCTGGGCCTGGACCTGCTCGAGGGGCAGTTTCTGTTCGTCCCACGGGCCGGCGACGGCGTTGCGGATGTCGGCCGAGGCCTTCCATGCGGCGGGGCCGGTGGCCGCGTCGGGCGCGAGTTCGACGGTGCCGGTGAGCCGGGTTCGGGGCGCGCCGGGCCAGAGGCTGGCGGCGTCGACGTTGCGTAGGTCGGCCTTGGCGTCGACCACGGGCTGCGGCAGCCAGGGCGCGATCTGCGCGCGCAGCTGGGCGGCCATGGGCGCTTCGGCGTCGGGCTCGGTGGGCTGCAGGTCGGCGGCGACCTGCAGGCGCGCTTCGGGGCCGGCCAGCGTGCCTTTCACGGAGGCCTTGGCCTGCACTTCGATGTGGCGGTCTTCGGCGAGCGGGGCTTTCACGCGGCCGTCGAGCGTGGCGTCGAGCGCCATCGGTGCCGGGCCTTGCAGTCGCACGCGGGCGCTGTAGTGGCCGTCGGCGATGTCGACGCCCTCGATGTCCAGCGCGTGCTGCGCGGCCAGGT
This sequence comes from Variovorax boronicumulans, assembly GCF_009811375.1. NCBI lineage: Bacteria > Pseudomonadati > Pseudomonadota > Betaproteobacteria > Burkholderiales > Comamonadaceae > Variovorax > Variovorax boronicumulans. The sequence goes on along the minus strand of NZ_BKDH01000005.1, from coordinate 63,580 downwards.
AGCTGTAGCGGCCCGCGAGGCCTTTGGCTTCCAGCGCGGGCGGTCCGGCCCAGCGCACCTCGTCGATGCGGAAGGGCACCTCGGCCACCTCGACGGGCAGCGCGACCTGCGTGAGCGGCTCGGTCGGCGTGTCGCTGGGCGGGCCGCGGCGTTCGATCGACAGGCTCGCCGCGTGGATCTCGCCGAGCTGCACCTTGCGCTGGAACAGCGGGGCGAGCTGCCAGTCGAGCGTGGCGTCGTTCACCTCGACCGCGAGGCTCTCGCTTTGCCACTTGAGCCAGCCGATGCGCCCGCCGGTGCGCAGCGAGCCGGTGACGTCGCGGCTCTCGAGCGTCTGGCCCGCGGGCAGGCGCTGTGCGGCCTGGGCGAGCGCGAAGGCCAATGATTTGTTCGAGCCGAGCCACCACCACGTGCCTGCGGCGAGCAGCAGCACGACGAGCAACAGGCCCGTCAGCGTCCAGCCCAGCGCGCGCAGCACGCGGCGGGTGCGCGAGCGGGGACGGGGCGTGGCTGTGGTGGGCGTGGACGGCATGAAGCGGGTCAGAAGGTGAAGCCGAGACGGAAGTGCAGGCGGAATTTCTTCGAGTCGACGCCGTAGGCCAGGTCGGCCTGCACCGGGCCGACCGGGCTGCGCCAGCGCGCGCCGACGCCCACGCCGACCTTGGGCTTGAGCTCGCCGGGCTTGTCGGCCACGGCGCCGGCATCCACGAACACCACGCTCTCCCATTCGGTGAGCTTGTCCTTGTAGACGAAGGGGCGCTGCCATTCGAGGCTGGCCACGCCGAGGTAGCGGCCCGACACGGTCTTGCCGTCGGCGCGCACGGTGCCGATCTGCTTGTAGCTGTAGCCGCGCACGGTGGTGTCGCCGCCGGTGAGGAACATCAACGTGGACGGGATCTGCGCGCTGTCCTTGGCCGCGACGGCACCGACCTCCAGGCGCATCTGCAGCCGGCTGCGGCGCGCGCGGGCGTTCCTGTCGTCGGCCGCGCCCAGCGGCAGCACGCCGAGAAAGCGCGCGTAGGTGCGCGTGAAGGGCACCTGCTGGCCGGTGAGCGTGTAGCCCGCGGCCATTTCGAGCGCCAGGCCGTAGCCGCGCGAGGGCGCCGAGTTGTCGTCGAAGTAGCGCCCGGTCCAGCCCCAGTTGGCGGTGACGGCCGAGGCCGAGGGCGGCGCGTCGGTGCCGCGGTTGTGGGCGTAGTCGTACTGCAGGAAGTAGCTGCGGTCGATGTGGTCGCTCGACTTGTTGCGCCCGCCGCGCAGCCGGCCGCTGTCGACCACGTAGCTGCCCGACTGCTCGCTCTTGAGTTCGCCGCCGGCGAACCAGCGCCAACCGCGGTCGTCGGGCACGGCGTTCCACTCGGTGCCCAGCGACTGGATGTCGTTGTCCAGCGAGAGCCGCGACACCGCGCGCCAGCCGAGCAGCGGCATGCGGTTGTGGGTGTGGTCGATCGACAGGCGCGGGCCGTTGTCGGTGGTGAAGCCCACGCCCATCACCACCTTCTGCAGCGGCGCCTCGCGCAGCTGCGCGATCACGGGCGCGGCCAGCGGCGTGTGGCTGTCGGTGTCGAGCGTGAGGAACACCGAGTCGTAGTAGCCGCTGCTGGCCAGGCGCTGCTGGGCGTCGAGCAGCTTCTGCTGGTCGTAGTCGGTGCCGGTGGGCAGGCGCGCGATGCGGCGCGCGGCGTCGGCGTCGTAGCGCTCCACGCCGCGCAGCACCAGCGGGCCGAACTTGTAGGCAGGGCCCGACTGGTAGGTCACGCCGAGGCGGGCCTCGTGGCGGTCGGCGTCGATCTCGGCGCGGCTGATTTCCACGCTGCCGGTGGGAAAGCGCTTGGCCGTGAGGCTGCGCAGCGCGGTGGTCTTGGCGTCGTCCCAGGCGCCTTGCGTGAAGGGCTCGCCGGCGCGCAGCGCCCAGCCGGTGCGGATGGCGTCGCGCTGCGCTTCGGCGCTGGGGTCGTTGGCGATCTGGCCGGCGTAGCGGATCTGCACGGTCGACACTTTCGTTCGCTCGCCGGGCGCCACGGTGATGACGACCTCGCGCGGGGCCTCGGTGCTGTCGGGCGTTTCGTTGAGTTCGAGCGTGAGCGTGGGCGTGAAGTAGCCCAGCGTGCCCAGCAGCTCGCGCGCATTGGCCTCGGCCGCGACCATGAGGCGCGAGACCTCGGTCACGCCCAGGTCGTCGAGCTCGCGGTAGCGCTGGATTTCGAGGTGGCGCGCGAGGTAGTCGCGCTCGGTTTCGGGGCCGCGCACGTCGACCGTGAAGGCGTTGCGCCGGCCGTCGGCCTTGGCCTTGTCGTCGTCCTTGGCGGTGTCGCCGTTGCTGTCGCCGCTGCGCACCACGCCCGCGGTGGACGCGCCCGTGTCCGCCGCCTCTTTTTTAGGCAGCAGGCTGCAGCCTTGCAAAAGCAGGACGCCGGAAAAAAGCAAAGCCGGCCACAACGCCGGCGAAAGAACGGATGCCACCCTGACCATGGCGGCATTCTGACAGCACCCGTGTGGCGGCTGCCCCCCACTTGTGCGGGGCCGCGGGTTACTTGGACAGCATGCGCATCGCCTCTTCGAGGCCGCGCAGCGTGAGCGGGTACATGCGGTTGGACATGAGCTGCTGCATCACCGCGATGCTCTGGCGGTACTGCCACACGCCCTGGGGCTCTGGGTTGATCCAGGCGAACTTGGGGAAGGTGTGCGTGAGGCGCTGGATCCACTCGGCGCCGGCTTCTTCGTTGTTGTATTCGACGCTGCCGCCAGGTTGCAAGATTTCGTAAGGACTCATCGTGGCGTCGCCCACGAAGATCAGCTTGTAGTCTTTGTTGTACTTGCGCAGGATGTCCCAGGTCGCGAACTTCTCGGAGAAGCGGCGCTTGTTGTTCTTCCACATGAAGTCGTAGACGCAGTTGTGGAAGTAGTAGAACTCCAGGTGCTTGAACTCGGTCTTCACGGCCGAGAACAGTTCTTCGACGCGCTGGATGTGCTCGTCCATCGTGCCGCCCACGTCCATCAGCAGCAGCACCTTGACGTTGTTGTGGCGCTCGGGCCGCATCTTGATGTCGAGGTAGCCGGCGTTGGCGGCGGTCGAGTGGATGGTGTTGTCCAGGTCCAGCTCTTCCTCGTGGCCTTCGCGCGCGAACTTGCGCAGCCGGCGCAGCGCGACCTTGATGTTGCGCGTGCCCAGTTCCTGCGTGTCGTCGTAGTCCTTGTAGGCGCGCTGGTCCCACACCTTCACGGCGCTGCGGTTCTTGCCGGCGCCGCCGATGCGGATGCCCTGCGGGTTGTAGCCGCCGTTGCCGAAGGGCGAGGTGCCGCCGGTGCCGATCCACTTGCTGCCGCCTTCGTGGCGCTCTTTCTGCTCTTCGAAACGCTTCTTGAGCGTTTCCATGAGCTCGTCCCAGCCCATCTTCTCGATCTTGGCTTTCTCTTCGGCGGTGAACTCGCGCTCGAGCGTCTTCTTGAGCCAGTCGAGCGGCACTTCCTTGGTGAAGTCGGTGAGCATCTCGACGCCCTTGAAGTAGGCGGCGAAGGCGCGGTCGAACTTGTCGTAGTGCTTCTCGTCCTTCACGAGCGCGGTGCGCGAGAGGTAGTAGAAGTCGTCGATGCCGTAGGCACCGTCGGAGTTCGGGCCCACCACGTCGGACTTGAGCGCCTCGAGCAGCGTGAGGTATTCCTTGACCGACACCGGCAGCTTGGCCGAACGCAGGGTGTAGAAGAAGTCGATGAGCATGGAGCGCTCCTTGTGTTTCGTTCAGCCGCGCGGCTTGTCGAGCAGGTACTGCAGCTGGGCCTTCACCTCGGGCCATTCGCCCGCGCGCAGGCTGTACATGACGGTGTCGCGGATGGTGCCGTCGCGGCGCATCACGTGGCCGCGGATCACGCCGTCTTTCTTCGCACCCAGGCGCTCGATGGCGCGCTGCGAGGCGAAGTTGAAGTTGTCGGTGCGCCAGCCCACCACGTTGCAGCCCAGCGTGTCGAACGCGTGCGTGAGCATCAAGAGCTTGCAGGTGGTGTTGACGTGGGTGCGCTGGCAGCGCTCGGCGTACCAGGTGTAGCCGATCTCGACGCGCTTCACGCCCGGAAGGATGTCGTGAAAGCTCGTGCTGCCCAGCACGGTGCCGGTGGCTTCGTCGGTGACGGCGAAGGCGAAGCGGTCGGCCGTCTTGAGGGCGGTCTCGATGTAGGCGCGCGTGTCCTGCGGCTCGGGCACGGAGGTGACGCGCAGCTTCCACAGCGCGCCGTCGGCGGCCGCGGCGCGCAGGCCGTCTTCGTGGGTGAGTGCCAGCGGCACCAGCGCGAGGCCGCGGGCCTTCAGCGTGACGGGTTCGACGAACGCCATGTGCAAACTCTCCGTGTCTCCGTACAGGTCTCGGTGGATCTGGGGCTCAGCCGCGCGGGTCGCCGTACTTGTGCACGTACCACGCACGCGCGGCCTGTGCACCGGCGCCGCCGCCCAGGCCGATCAGCGCAATGCCGACGATCTCGCGCGTGCCGTACTTGCTGTCGGTGCCGAAGGCGTCGAGCCCGAGCAAGAGCCCGATCCCGCGCCCGATCAGCGCGCCCACCACGAACAGCACCGCCTGGGCGATGCCCAGCTTCATCAGCTGTCTGGTGGAATGCGGTTGCCGGCTCATGGCCTAGCGGTTGTTGCGTTGCATGAAGACGAGCTTCTCGAACAGGGTCACGTCCTGCTCGTTCTTGAGCAGCGCGCCCACCAGCGGCGGCACGGCGACCTTGTCGTCCTTGCTCTGCAGGGCTTCGAGAGGAATGTCTTCGGCCACCAGCAGCTTGAGCCAGTCGAGCAGCTCGGAGGTCGAGGGCTTCTTCTTCAGGCCGGGCAGGTTGCGCACGTCGTAGAAGGTCTTCATCGCGGACGTGAGCAGCTCCTGCTTCAGGCCCGGGAAGTGCACGGCGACGATGTGCTTCATCGTCTCGGCATCGGGGAACTTGATGTAGTGGAAGAAGCAGCGGCGCAGGAAGGCGTCGGGCAGTTCCTTCTCGTTGTTCGAGGTGATGAACACCAGCGGACGGTGCTTGGCGCGGATGAGTTCGCGCGTCTCGTAGCAGTAGAACTCCATGCGGTCGATTTCGCGCAGCAGGTCGTTCGGGAATTCGATGTCGGCCTTGTCGATCTCGTCGATCAGCAGCGCGACCGGCTTGTCGGCCGTGAAGGCCTGCCACAGCACGCCCTTGACGATGTAGTTCTGGATGTCCTTGACGCGCTGGCCGCCGTCCACATCGGCGAGTTGCGAGTCGCGCAGGCGGCTCACGGCGTCGTATTCATACAGGCCCTGTTGCGCCTTGGTGGTCGACTTGATGTGCCACTGCAGCAGCGGCATGTCGAGCGCTTGCGCCACTTCCTCGGCCAGCATGGTCTTGCCGGTGCCGGGCTCGCCCTTGACGAGCAGGGGGCGCTGGAGTGTGATGGCCGCATTGACCGCCAGCATCAGGTCCTGAGTGGCGACGTAGTTGTCTGAGCCCTTGAATTTCATGAGTGGAGCGGAGGCAGGGTGGAGAAAAGAACACACTCGATCTGCATTGCGCAGTCTCATGTGCAGCCCGCGCGAGGTTCCCGTGGGACCCTTGCATATAATCGAATGTTGATTCGAAAAACTGTATCTCCACGAGATTGTGCGCGCAAAATGAACAAGTTGTTGACCACGATGTTTGCCCTTGCTGTCGCTTGCGTGACGGTCTCGGCCCAAGCCCAACAAGTCACTGGCAAGGCCCAGGACGGAGCCAAGAAGGTCCAGATGTGCGTGGGTTGCCACGGCATCATCGGCTACCAGGCGAGCTTCCCCGAGATCCACAAGGTCCCGATGATCGCGGGCCAGAGCGCCACCTACATCTCGGCCGCGCTCACCGCATACAAGGGCGGTGACCGCAAGCACCCGACGATGCGTGCCATCGCCGACAGCCTCACCGAACAGGACATCGCCGACCTCTCGGCCTACTACAGCCAGTTGGGCGTGAAGGAAGGCGACGCGCCTGCGGCCACACCGGCCAAGGCCGCGTCCGAGAACGTCCAGGCGCTCATCGCGCGCGACAAGGACAACAGCTGCACCAAGTGCCACGGCGCCAACTTCAACACGCCGAACGACGGCACCGTGCCCAAGCTGGCCGGCCAGCACGCCGACTACCTGTTCGTGGCGCTGAAGTCGTACCGCGTGAAGAACAACCCCCACCTGGGCCGTTCGAACGCCGTGATGGCCGCGCAGGTCGAACCCAAGAAGTTCACCAACGCCGAGCTGAAGACGCTGGCCACCTACATCAGCTCGCTGCCAGGCGAACTGAAGGTCGTGCCTGAATCGCGCCTGCATCACGCGCCTCAGTAAGCCGGGCCAGTCCGCAAGACTGGTGCTCCAAAGAAAAAGCCCGCTGATGCGGGCTTTTTTTCGTCCGGATTTTCCCGGGGGTCAGACGTCGAAGAAGGCCGTCTCGTCCGCGCCTTGCATGCGGATGTCGAAGCGGTACGTCACCGCGCCGCCTTGTTCCACGCGCTCGGCGATCAGCGTGTGGCGGCGATCGGCCGGCACGCTCTGCAGCACGGCGTCCTTCGCGTTGGCCTCGGCCTCGTCGCTGAAGTACACGCGCGTGAAGGCATGCAGCAGCAGGCCACGCATGAGCACGATCACGTTGATGTGCGGGGCTTCGCCGGGCGTTTCGGCGCCGGGCTTGACGGTGTGGAACACGAAGCGGTTCTGCGCGTCGGTGCCCGTGCCGACGCGGCCGAAGGCGCGAAAGCCCAGGGCGCGCGCCTCGTCGGGCGTCTGCGGGTAGCGGCCTTCGCCGTCGGGCTGGCTGATCTCGACCAGCGCGTCGTTGATCGGGTTGCCGTCGCCGTCGATCACGCGGCCTTCCAGGCGGATGCGCTGGCCGCTGGCGGTGTCCAGCGCCAGCACGGCGTCGAAGGGCTGGTTGAAGTTGTAGCCGTACTGCGTGGCGGTGAGGCCGTAGGCGAAGTAGGGGCCCACGGTCTGCGAGGGGGTCTGGCCGAAGTCGGCTTCCTGTGCGGTCATCAATGGCATGGGGAATTCCTTTCAGCGGTTCTCGAACGGCGTTTCATCGGCGCCGCGCAGCACCATGTCGAACTGGTAGCCCAGGGCGTAGCCTTCCTCGGTGATGTCGAGGCTGAAGTCGGCAATGAGGCGGTTGCGGTAGCGCTCGGGCGTGCCGGTGACCATCGGGTCGTACTGCAGCAGTGGGTCGCCGGGGAAGTACATCTGCGTCACGAGGCGGCTGGCAAAGCTCTGGCCGAACAGCGACAGGTGGATGTGCTGCGGGCGCCAGGCGTTCGGGTGGTTGCCCCAGGGATACGCGCCGGGCTTGATGGTGAGGAAGCGGTAGCGGCCTTCGCTGTCGGTCAGGCAGCGGCCCGCGCCCAGGAAGTTGGGGTCCAGCGGGGCGTCGTGCTGGTCGACCTTGTGCACGTAACGGCCCGAGGCGTTGGCCTGCCACAGCTCGACCAGCGTGTTGGCCACCGGGCGGCGGCGCTCGTCGAGCACCTGGCCGGTGAGGATCATGCGTTCGCCCAGCGGCTCGCCGTTGACGCGCGCGTTGCGCGTGAGGTCGTGGTCGAACTCGCCGATGCTGTCGTGGCCGTACACCGGCTGCTGCAGCTCTCCGAGCGAGGCCTTCAGCGGAATGAGCGGCTTCTGCGGGCCGCGCTTGCCGGTCGACTTGTAGCCGGGGTAGATGTAGCTGGGGTGGGCGTCCCAGTCGCGCGGGGTGAGGGTGGGCTGAACGCCGCTGGTCTTGGTCATGTACGTTGTCTCCTGTCGTGGGACGAATCCGAAGCCCGCACTGTAGAAGTCGTGATCAATGATGTAAATTGAAGATTGTTCCAGTTTCAATAACCAGAAGGCATTGAAAAAGTCTCCCGCCGAGCTTCGCCAGGATTTCGTGCGCAACGTGCAGCTGCGGCACCTGCGCGCCTTCGTCGCGGTCGCCCAGGAGCGCCACCTGGCGCGCGCGGCCGAGCGGCTGGCGCTGAGCCAGCCGGCGGTGTCCAAGACGCTGTCGGAACTCGAGGCCGTGGTCGGCACCCGGCTGGTGGAACGCAGCCAGGCCGGCCGCCGTGGCGTGCAGGGCCTCACACCGGCCGGCGAACAGCTGCTGGTCCACGCCCTGCGCGTGCTCGAAGCGCTCGACGCCAGCGCCCAGGCCGTGGCGCCGGCCGCGGGCGGGCGCATCGAGCGCCTGCGCATCGGCGCCTTGCCCAGCGTGGCGCCCGCGCTGCTGCCGGTGGCGCTGGCGCGGCTGCGCGAGGGCTGGCCGGCGGTGCAGATCCTGGTGAAGAGCGCGGCCAACGCCGTGCTGCTCGACGAGCTGCGCGCCGGCGAACTCGACCTCGTGGTCGGCCGCATGAGCGACCCGCGCCTGATGGGCGGCCTGAGCTTCGAGCTGCTGCACACCGAGCCGCTGGTGTTCGCCGTGCGCGCCGGCCATCCGCTTGCGCTCAAGCCGGCGCCGGTGCAGGCGGTGCTCGACTATCCGCTGGTGGTGTACGGCGAGGGCACGATCCCGCGCCACAACACCGAGAGCTTCCTGTCGGCGCGCGGCCTGGCGCTGCCGCGCAATGCCCTGCAGACGCTCGACGTGGCGGTGGCGCGCGCGCTGGTGGCGGTGTCGGACGCGGTGTGGATCACGCCGCTGGGCGCTGCCCGCAGCGAGCTGGCCGACGGCCGCCTGGTGCGGCTGCCGATCGATACCACCGGCACCGAGGAGCCGGTCGGCCTCCTGCAGCGCAGCGAGGCCGAGCCGTCGCCGCTGCGCGCCGCGATGGCGGGGCTGCTGCGCGAAGCGGCGAAAGCGCAAGGCGCATTGCCGGCGCGAAAGGGAACCACCCCGCGCGCGACCGGCTGAGGGTTCGTCAGTCCTTCGTGGCCCGGCGCTGCACGCAGGCCACATAGCCATCGCCATCCGGTGGGCGCCCCGCGCGCTGGCTCTCCCACATCATCTGGCCCAGGCAATCCATCGCCTCGTGGTGCGCATGCAGCAGCGAGCCGCGGCGCGCGGCCAGCAGCTCGACGGCCTGGCGGATGCCGCGCGGCTGGTCGATGGAGCACTGCTCGCTGATCGACAGGTGCATCGACAGATGCAGGAACGGGTTCTCGCGGCCGTTCGATCCGTCGTAGACCCGCGCCACGGCCGCGTCGGCGTCGATCAGGTCCTCGTGGTACTCGGGGTGCTCGTCGATCCAGCCGGCCGCGATGGTCTCCAGCGGCTCCATCGGCAGGCCCTGCCGGTGCTTGGCGTACACGTCGCAGAAGAAGCGGCGCACGTCTTCCTGGGAGGGATTGAACATATATAGAAGAGAGAAGAAGGAAAGAGAAAAAGCGGGTGGCGCGGCGTGGGCGCCAGGGCTGTGGAAAGTGCGCGCGACATGCCCGGCGTTCCGGGTACGAGGCGTTACATCGTTACGTAACGAATCGCGAATTGACCTCCTTACGGGCTGTTTCGGAGGTCGGTGCGCTGCGCGGTTTTCAGAAAAATATCCATACAAATCAATCACTTGAAGCGCCGATGGCGCGGCGTTGGCACGGCGGCGGAAAAGCGGCACGCAAGTTGCCCCTGTAGATGCATCTTTTGTCACAGAGGCTGCCATGACCGCTCCACAAGCATCGACCGTTTCGACCGAAGGGCTCGCCGCCACTGGCGCGCCCGTGGTTCTCGCCCAAGCCACCGTCACGCCGCTCGGCACGCCGGGCATCAGCGCCGGCGCCTCCGCCGCGCCTGCGGCCGTGGCGTCGCCCAGCGTGGGCACATTGTCCAATGCTACGCCCGGCGTTGCAGTGATGCGCGAGGGTGTCCGCATTCCGGTGGACGGCAATCAGACCCTGATGGCCGGCGACCGCGTGATCGTGCCGGACGGCGGCCAGGCCAACGTGCTGTTCCCCGGATCGGCCTCCAACAAGGCGCCGCTGGCCGGCGTCTTCACCGGCGGCACCGATGCGACCATCGGTTCGACCAAGCTGCCCGGCGGCCTCGAACAAGTGAATGTGGACGTCGCCTCGGGCGACCTGCAGGTGACCCCGCCGGACAGCGACGCCGATGCGGCCGCCCTGGCAGTGACCAAGAAGACCGCGGCCGGCAGCGGCATCGGCCTCGGTGAATTCGCGCTGGGCGCCCTGGGCGCCGCGGCGCTGGGTGCTGCACTGAGCGGCGGTGGCGGCGACGGTGGCACCACCGGCTTCCCGCTGTTCGTGGGCGGCCCGGGCGGTGAGTCCGATGCGGACGCTGATTCGGACTCGGACTCGGATTCCGACTCGGACTCTGACAGCGACTCGGATTCGGACAGCGACTCTGACTCTGACTCTGACTCTGACTCTGACTCTGACTCGGATTCGGATTCGGATTCGGATTCGGATAGCGACTCGGATTCCGATTCGGACTCGGACAGCGATTCGGACTCTGACTCCGACTCGGACAGCGACTCCGACAGCGATAGCGATAGCGATAGCGACTCGGATTCGGACAGCGACTCTGATTCGGACTCTGACTCGGATTCGGATTCGGACAGCGACTCCGACTCGGATAGCGACTCTGATTCCGACTCGGACAGTGACTCGGATTCAGACTCTGACTCGGACAGCGACTCTGATTCGGACTCGGATAGCGACTCCGACTCGGACAGCGATTCCGACTCCGACGCAGACGCCGACCACCTCCTCGACCCAGCCGACGGTATCGTGGGTGGCGTGGTCGACGGCCTGGATGACGCGCTCGGCCTTGGTGGCTCACTGACCCCGGTGGCGGGGGTGGTGGATGACCTGACCGACGTCGTCGACGACGTGCTCGCTCCGCTGCTCGGCGAAGAGTTCCAGGCCAACAACCCGAACCAGCTCGACCCGATCGACGACACCGTCGGCAGCATCACCGACCCGCTCGGCGAAGCGCTGAGCCCGGTGCTCGATCCGCTGCTCGGTGCCGGCGCCGCCGGTGCCATCCTGGACGGCCTGCTCGGCCAGGTCGACTACGTGACCGACGCGCTCAACAACGGGCTCGAGAACCTCGTCGGCGACAACGGCATCGTCAGCGGCCTCACCGACGCCCTCGGCCTGGGCGGCGTCACCGACCAGCTGCTGGGCGACGACGGCGCGCTGGGCGGCCTGCTCGAGAACGTGCTCGGCGAAGGCAGCCTCGTGGCTGGCGTGCTGGCCGAAGACGGCCTGGTCGGTGGCCTGCTGGCACCGGACGGCCTGGTCGGCGGCCTGCTGGGTGAAGACACCGCCGTCGGCGGCCTGCTCGACACCGTGCTCGGCGAAGACGGCCTGGTCGGCGGCCTGCTCGGCGACGGCGCCGTCGGCAACCTGACCGGCGGCCTGCTCGGCGCGGACGGCCTGCTGGGCGGTCTGCTCGGCGACGACGGCGCGATCGGCGGCCTGCTGGGCGACAACGGCCTCGTGGGCGGCCTGCTCGGCGGCGACGGCGCACTGGCCGGCCTGGCCGGCTCGGAAGGCCTCACCGGTGAACTGCTCGGCCAGGGCGGCCTCATCGACAACCTGCTCGGCCAGGACGGCGCGATCTCCGGCCTGCTCGCCGACAGCCCGCTGGGCGGCCTGCTCGGCGGCGACGACGGCCTGCTGGGCGGCCTGCTCGGCGGTGTCATCGGCGAAGGCGGTCCCATCGGCGGCCTGCTCGGCAACGACGGCCTGGTCGGCGGCCTGCTGAGCGACGACGGCTTGCTGGGCGGTGTGCTCGGCAGCGACGGCCCGTTGGGCGGCTTGCTGGGTGACGACGGCCTGGTCGGTGGCCTGCTCGGCGATGCCGGCCCCATCGGCGGCCTGCTCGGCGGCGACGGCGTGCTGGGCGGCGTGCTCGGCGACAACGGCCTGGTCGGCGGTCTGCTCGGCGGCACCGGCCCCATCGGCGGCCTGCTCGGCGACGACGGCCTGCTCGGCGGCCTGCTGGGCGACAACGGCCCGCTGGGTGGCCTGCTCGGTGGCGACGGTGTCGGCGGCCTGCTCGGACCGGACGGCGTGGTCGGTGGCCTGCTGGGCGAAGACGGCCCCGTGGGCGGCCTGCTCGGTGAAGAAGGCCTCGTCGGCGGTCTGCTGGGCGGCGTGCTCGGCGGCATCGGCGGTGGCGGCACCCCCGGCACCGGCGCTGCCCTGCTCGATCCGGCCGACAGCGTGGTGGCCGGCCTGGTGAACGGCCTGAACAACGGCGTGCTCGGCGACCTCGGCCTGGGCGACGTGCTGGCCCCGGTCTCGCAACTGACCGACAGCCTGACCGACACGGTCGACGGCCTGCTGGCCCCGGTGCTCGGTTCCAGCTTCACGCCGAACGACCCGAACGTGCTCGACCCGGCCGACAGCCTCGTCGACGACGTGACGGACGGCGTGGGCGGCCTGGTCAGCCCGGTGGTCGACCAGCTGCTCGGCGCCGGCGCGACGAACGGCCTGCTGAACGCGGTGGACACGCAGGTCGACTTCGTGACCGACGGCGTGGCCAACCTGATCGGTGGCGATGGCCTGCTGGGTGGCGTGCTGGGTGGCGACGGCGGCTTGCTGGGCGGTGTCCTCGGCGGCGACGGTGGCCTGCTCGGTGGCGTGCTGGGCGACGACGGCCTGCTGGGCGGCTTGCTCGGCGAGGGCGGCCTCCTGGGTGGTGTCCTCGGCGGCGAAGGTGGCCTGCTCGGTGGCGTGCTGGGCGACGACGGCCTGCTGGGCGGCTTGCTCGGCGGCGAAGGCGGTCTGCTCGGCGGCGTGCTCGGCGACGACGGCCTTCTGGGTGGTGTCCTCGGCGGCGACGGCGGTCTGCTTGGCGGTGTGTTGGGTGATGACGGCCTCTTGGGCGGCGTCCTCGGCGGTGACGGTGGCCTGCTCGGCGGTGTGTTGGGTGACGACGGCCTCCTGGGTGGCGTTCTCGGTGGTGACGGCGGCTTGCTCGGCGGCATCCTCGGTGACGACGGCCTGCTGGGCGGCGTCCTCGGTGGCGACGGCGGTCTGCTCGGCGGCGTCCTCGGTGGCGACGGCGGTCTGCTCGGCGGCGTGCTGGGTGATGACGGCCTCCTGGGTGGCGTCCTCGGCGGTGACGGCGGCTTGCTCGGCGGCATCCTCGGCGACGACGGCCTGCTGGGCGGTGTCCTCGGTGGCGTGACCGGTGGCGACGCTGGCGGCCTGCTCGACGGCATCCTCGGTGACGACGGCCTGCTGGGCGGTGTCCTCGGCGGCGTGACCGGCGGCGACGCCGGTGGCCTGCTCGACGGCATCCTCGGCGACGACGGCCTGCTGGGCGGTGTCCTCGGTGGCGTGACCGGTGGCGATGCTGGCGGCCTGCTCGACGGCATCCTCGGCGACGACGGCCTGCTGGGTGGTGTCCTCGGTGGCGTGACCGGTGGCGACGCTGGCGGCCTGCTCGACGGCATCCTCGGTGACGACGGCCTGCTGGGTGGTGTCCTCGGTGGTGTGACCGGCGGCGACGCTGGCGGCCTGCTCGACGGCGTGCTGGGCGACGACGGCCTGCTGGGCGGTGTCCTCGGCGGCGTGACCGGCGGCGACGCCGGCGGCCTTCTCGATGGCGTGCTGGGCGACGACGGCCTGCTCGGTGGGGTCCTCGGCGGTGACGGCGGCCTCCTGGGCGGCGTGCTCGGCGGCGGCGAAGGCGGTCTGCTCGGCGGCGTCCTCGGTGACGACGGCCTGGTCGGCAGCCTGCTCGGTGCCGACGGTCTCGTGGGCGGCCTGCTCGGCGGCCTGACGGGTGGCGCCGAACCGGTGGCCGGCATCCTGGAACCGGTGACGAGCCTCCTGGACGGCTCGGCCGGCTCGGTGGTCTCGACGGTGGTCGACACCGTGGCCCACGCGGTCGAACCGGTGACCGACATCCTTGCCGGCACCCCGGCAGCCCCGGTGGCCGCGGTCGTGACCGGTGTGCTGGACACGGTCGAACACACGGTGGCTCCGGTGCTCGACAACGTGCTCACCCCGATCACCAGCCTGGTCGACCACAGCAGCCCGGCCGGCGGTGCCCTGGCACCCGTGACGAACATCCTGCACGGCCTGCTGGGCTGATCCAAGGACACGAAGAAGGAGGAAGGGAAACCTCGATAGCAAGCAGACAGGGACGGGCCGTCAGCGGCCCGTCCCGCGAAAGGACCGTCATGAACAAGAATTTCCGGATACTGGCCCTCGTGGCAATGGGCGCAAGCCTCGCTGCCTGCGGTGTGCCTCCCAAGGGCGGCCGCGACGACGCGACCTACTACTACTCCAACAAGAGCGTGCGCGAAGTGCCCAAGGTGGAGCCGGCACCCCCGCCGCCGCCGCCGAACACACCGGCCAAGATCGTCTACTTCGACTTCGACCGATACGACGTCAGGACGGGCGACCGCAGCATCGTCGAGGCGCACGCGGGCTACATGCGCAACCGGCCGGCGAGCCGGGTCGTGATCGAAGGCCACACCGACCTGCGCGGCGGCCGCGAGTACAACCTTGCGCTCGGCCAGCGCCGCGCCGAGGCCGTGCAACGCATGCTCACGCAGATGGGCGTGCCGGGCGAACGCATCGAAGCCGTCAGCTGGGGCATTGAAAAGCCCGCATCGCTTGCCACCACCGAGGAGGGCCATCAGCTCAATCGTCGCGCCGAGTTCAGCTACCGCTGAATCGGGAGCACGCGATGATTTCACGGGCGGTTTCCGGTCCGCGATCACGTCATTCAAGCGAGAGCAGATGACGGACGCGACCGGCCTTCGCCCGCATTCGACCGGGGCCGAATGATGTCCTTCTCAGACCAGCTCCACGCCTGCCACGAGCGCCTGGTGTCCGTGTGCGCGGCGTTGCCTGCCCCGTACCCGGCCTTCACGCTCTTCTTCTCGGTGAGCGACGGCTCCCAGCGTGCGCACGTCGTGCATGCGCGGGCCGACGACTTCGAGACCGCCTGGCGCGAAGGCGCCGACCTCGTCGAGCGATGGGTGCGCGAGCGCGGCATCGTCTCGCCCTGGCTGCGCATCGACTGGGTCGAGGGCGCCAGTCCCATGGACTGGACGCAGTTCAAGACCCAGCTCACCGCGGTCAAGCGCAACTACTTCCGGCTCGGCCTGGCCTTCGACCAGGACTTCGGCTTCGCCTTCACCGAGCAGGAACTCAACGCCAACGCCATGCTGTGCGGCGATTCGACCATCGCGCACTCGGTGGTGAACGTGCGCAACTTCGACGTCTATGCGCAGGCGCGCTTCGAGCGCACGCTGCCGCTGGAAGAGTCGTCCGAGCGCACGGTGTACCTGCTGGCCACGGTCGGCGTGTTCTGCCAGCCCGACGGCGTGGTGCACAAGCTCGTGGGCACGGGGCTCGACGCGGGTCGCCGCCAGCTGCCGGCGCTCAACCCGCAGGCGGTGCTCGAGCTGGTGCGCAGCGGCTCGTCGTACCTGGCGCGCCAGATGCAAAGCGACGGCCTGTTCGTGTACGGCTACTTCCCGTGCTTCGACCGTCGCATCCCGACCTACGACGCGATGCGCCATGCGGGCACCGTGCACGCCATGCTCGAGGCCTGGGAGCTCACGCGCGACGACACGCTGCGCGCGGCCATCGACCGCGCCATCGACCACCTCACCGACGCGCTGATCCGCGACTACACGCTGCCCGACGGCCGCGAGGTGGCCTACCTGGTCGACACCGGCGGCGAGATCCGCCTGGGCGGCAACGCGGCCTGCGTGCGCATGTTCGTGCGCTACTGCGAGCTGATGGAAACGCGCCACTGGCTGCCGCTGCTGGAGAAGCTCGCGCTGGGCATCGTGGCGCTGCAGGACCCGGCCAGCGGGCGTTTCGACCACGTGCTGCACGCCGCCGACCTGTCGCTCAAGCAGGCCTCGCGCGTCATCTTCTACGACGGCGAAGCGGCCTTCGGCCTCATGCGCCTGTACGGCCTCACGCGCGATCCGCGCTGGCTGGCCGCGGTCGAGAAAGCCTTCGACCACTTCATTGCGAGCCAGCACTGGCAGTCGCATGACCACTGGCTCAGCGGCTGCGTGAACGAGCTCACGCAGTGGAGCCCGCAGGAGCGCTACTTCCGTTTCGGGCTGCAGAACGTGGCGGGCTACCTGGACTTCGTGCTCGATCGCAAGACCACCTTTCCCACGCTGCTCAGCCTCATGCTGGCGGCGCAGCAGATGCTGCAGCGGCTGGAGAGCATGCCCGCCATGCGGCACCTGCTCGACGAGCTGGACACCGAGAAGTTCTACCGCGCGCTCGACTACCGCGCGCACTACCTGCTCAACGGCTTCTTCTGGCCCGAGATGGCGATGTACTTCCGCCGGCCGTCCACGGTCGTCGGCGCCTTCTTCGTGCGGCACCACTCGTTCCGCGTGCGCATCGACGACGTCGAGCAGTACGTGACGGGCTTCGCGGCCTACCACCGCTACCTGCTCGACCGGCGCAGCCAGCCCGGCGGCGCGGGTCCCGGCGGCGGCGGTGGTGGCGGCGTGCGCGACGACGGCGCCGTGTGGACCGCCAGCGAGATGGCGCGCGTCACCGGCGGCGAATGGGTGGTCAAGCCCGAGGACGGCTGGCGCGCCACCGGCGTGACCCAGCGCACCTTCATGCGCAAGGGCCGCGTCGTGTTCGAACACCAGGCCCGGCCCTCGAAGACGCCGCTGGCCGCCGTCACGCTCAAGGGCGTGCTGCAGCCGGCCGCGGCCGTGCTGTGCACCGACCCCAAGCCGCACCTGGACAAGCGCGTGCCCGTGCTGCAGGTGGCCAACGTGCTGCAGGCCGTGCTCGAGCTGGGCGACCACGCACGCACCGAGTTCACCGGCCGCGTGTGCGGCGTGCTGGGCAGCGGCGCGGGCAGCAGCACCGTGGCCGCCATGCTGGCCGGCGCGCTCACCGTGTGGGGCGAGGTGGCGCAGCCCGAAGGCAACATCAGCCTGCCGTCGGGCATCGCGTGGAACCTCACCTGCATGCCGCGCCATGCCGCCTACTGGGTGCTCGAGATGGGTACCTCGCACATGCCGGCCTCGGCGCAGCTGATGCGGCCCTCGCTCATCGTGGTGACGGGGCTGTCGGCCGCATCGCAGAAGCACCGCGGCCCGTCGGAGGCTGCCGCGCGGCTGGATTGCCGCATGTTCCAGGCCATGGCTGCGGGCGACCGCGTGGTGCTCAACCGCGACATGCCCGAGTTCGCCACCTTCGCCGAAGCGGCCATGGCGCACCAGCTGCAGATCGTGACCTACGGCGAGCACAAGGACGCCGACGTGCGCCTGCTCGCCTTCGACCACGGCGAGGTGCAGGCCGAGGTGGCCGGCGAGCCCTTCCAGCTGCGCCTGAACGCGCCGGGCCGCCACATGGGCGCGAGCGCCGTGGCCGCGCTGGCCGCGCTGCAGGCGCTGCGCCTGCCGCTGGCCGCCGCCGTCGAACCCTTTGCGCACTTCGAGCCGCCGGGCGGACGCGGTGCGCTGCACACCATTCACATCGGCGGCGGAAGCTTCAAGCTGATCGATGAAACCTACGACGCCAACCCGAGTTCGATGCGGGCGGCGCTTGAGTTGCTGTCACAAGCCCCCTGCGAGCCTGCGCGCCGGGTGGCCATCCTGGGCGACATGCAGGAGCTGGGGCCCGCGGCGCAACGCCATCACCTCGATCTGGAGGCCGAGTTGCTGGCGTCGCAACCTGACCGCGTGCTCCTGTGCGGACCTTTGATGCGGGCGCTTCACACGCGCATCCGCACCAAGGTCCGCTCCCATTGGTTTGTCGATGTGTCCGACCTCTCCACCGCACTCGGCGGGCTGCTGCAACCAGGCGACTGGGTGCTGGCGAAAAGCTCCGCGGGTGTCGGTCTTTCCCGGCTGGCCCGGGTTTTGAAAGCACTGCCATGAGATGGAACGCATTGGTCCACATCCCCTATGAATCCGAACGCGAGGTACCCCCGCGGCGCTGGTGGCTGGGCTGGCTGCAGCTGCTGTGCGCCTGGGTGCTGCTGATGCTGCTGTGCGCCAACATCGCCCTGGTTTTTGCCGAAGGCCTGCCGGGCTCATCCGGCCGCACGGCCACCCACAGCCACACCCACAAAACGATGAATTGCACGCTCAGGGAAAACGCCGCGCCGCAAGCAGCGCGCGGCACGGAAACGACCGGTCCGGCGCAGGTTCGCACCCACCGATGCTGAGAGGCGTCAGAGGCGAATTTTTGCCTTGTAACAGTCGGGTAACAGTTGATAATGATGCAGGCGTCGTTGCCCGACGGATCGGTCTTTTTCCATGATCAAGTTCCTCTTGCCCAGCCAGCTGGTTGCCGACAGGCCGGAAGTCCCCGGCGCCAGTCCGTATGCCAGTGCGCTGAACGATGCGTTTCGCGCGGCCTACCCGCTCGTCAAGAGCGCGGCCTGGCTGTCGCTGCCCATCAGCCTGTTCGGGCTGCTGCCTTCGATCTTCCTGCTGCAGGTGTATGACCGCGTGCTCTCGCGCAGCGGCGTCTCCACGCTCGCCGCGCTGGTGAGCGGCATCCTGTTCTTCCTGTGCATCGAGTTCTGGCTGCGCACGCGCCGCTCGCGCCTGCTGCGCAACGCGGGTGCCACCGTCGATCACGGTGTGTCGGGCGCGCTGCTGCACTCCATGCTCGGGCGGCCGCTGCGCGCGCTCGAGGCGCGGCCGGCCTCATCCTGGCAGCTGTTCTTTCGCGACGTGGGCGCGGTGCGCGGCACCGTCACCGGCGGGCTCGCGCAATCGATCTTCGACCTGCCGATGGCGATCTTCGCGCTGATCGTGATCGGCATCGTCGCGCTGCCGGTGCTGCCCGTGGTGGCGGCCTTCCTGGCCATCATGGCGTTCCTGGCCTGGTGGTGGGCCGACGAAGTGCGCGCCGGTCGCGTCGAAGAAGTGCTGCGCGGGCGCGGGCTCGATCGCATCACCTCCGAGATCTGCCATGCGCGCGAGACGCTCAAGGCGCAGTCCAACGACGGCCCGACCATCGAGGTCTGGCAGCAGACCTACAACGCCTGGCTCAGCGAGAGCTTCGGCAAGAACGGCCAGATCGAAACCGCGCGCGACGGCACCACCGTGCTGCTCACCGTGTTCTCGGTGATCGTCGTCACTGTCGGCGCCATCGCCGTCATGCAGCAGTGGATGACGGTGGGCGGCCTCGTTGCTTCCAACATGCTCGCGCTGAAGGCGCTGCAGCCGGTGGCCGGGCTGGTGTCGAACTGGCGCGCGCTGGCCACCGCCAAGGAAGCCGCCAAGCGCCTGGAGACCGTGCTCGGCGAGCCGGTCGAGAAGGCGCCCACCGGCATGGCGCTGCCGCAGCCGCTGGGCCGCGTCACGCTGAAAGACGTGAGCTTCAGCTTCACCGAAGACGCGCCGCAGCCCGTGCTCGAAAACGTCGACCTCGACATCGGCCCTGGCGGCCTGCATGTGATCGTCGGGCGCAACGGCGCGGGCAAGTCGACGCTCGTGAAGTTGCTGTCGGGCCTGTACACGCCCACGCACGGCGTGGTGAGCATCGGCGAGTACGACCTGTCGCAGTTCGGCCGCGAAGAGCTGTCGCGCTGGATCAGTTATCTCTCGCAGGAGGTGTACTGGTTCGGCGGCCCGCTGGTCGACACCATGCGCCGCGGCGCGCCGGGCCAGAGCGACGAGCAGATCGTCGCGGCCTGCAAGCTCTCGGGCGCGCACGACTTCATCTCGCGCCTGCCCGACGGCTACCGCACCGTGGTGGGCGAGGGCGGCACCGGCTTCTCGGTCGGCGAGCGGCGCAAGCTCGCGCTGGCCATGAGCTTCCTGCGCAAGCCCTCGGTGCTGGTGCTCGACGAGCCCAGCAACGACCTCGACTTTCAAAGCGAGCGCAACCTGCTCGCGACCATGCTCGCGGTGGCCAAGGTGCGCACCGTGGTCGTGGTCACGCACTCGCTGCGCATCGTGTCGGCGGCCTCCGCCGTCTATCACGTCACCGGCCAGGGCAATGTGGAAATCGGCTCCGCCGCCGTCATGGTGCCCAAGCTCTTCGGCGTGAAGAAGCCGCTGGTGGCGCTGGGCGACACCACCGACGACGGCAGCGGCAACAACAATGCAGGTGTCCCGGCCGCCTCGCGCTCGATGGCGTGAGCAAGAAGGCCACGCGATGCGTGATTCGTGGTTGCCACGGATCGACCGACTGACAGACAGAGACAGGGGAACGGGATTTTGAAACCAGACTTGCCGCAGGTGCTTCAGGGCGAGAGCGAGAAACAGGCGGCGCAGACCACGCCGCAAGGCCGGCGGCGCCAGTGGATCATCGGCGGCGCGGTCGCGATGCTGGCGGCGGTGGGGCTCGGCTTTCCGATGGAAACCGTGGTCGTCGCACCGGGCCGCGTGATCCCCTCCGACCGCGTGAAGTCGATCCAGCATCTGGAAGGCGGCATCGTCAGCAACGTGCTCGTGAAAGAAGGCGACAAGGTCAAGCAGGGCCAGTCGCTGGTCGAGATCGACCTGGGCGGCAGCGGCCTGAACTTCGAGGAGCTCACCGCACGCTATGCCGCCACGCAGGCCACGCGCGTGCGGCTCATTGCCGAGAGCCGCGGCCAGCCGCTCAAGCGTGATTCGTTCGATGCCGACATCGACGAAGCCGTGCTCGAAGGCGAGGTCGGCGCCTACCAGGCGCGCGCGCTCGAGCAGCGCGGCGTCATGGCCGGCGCCGTGTCGGGCCTGGAGCAGGCGCGCAGCAAGCAGCTCGAACAGCAGGCCAAGGCCAAGGGCCTGAACGACCGGCTCGCGCTGATGCAGAAAGAGCTGGAGATCTCCGAACAGCTGCTGAGCGAAAAACTCGTCGGCCAGGTCGAGGTGCTCGAGAAGCGCCGCCAGGCCGAAGGCGTGCGCAGCGAACTCGCCGTGGCGCGCCAGGGCGTGATCTCGGCGCAGGCCGCCATCACCGAGGCGCAGGCCAAGATGGCCGAGGCCGAGGGCCGCTTTCGCCGCCGCGCGTCGGACGAACTCGCCACCGTCGAGCGCCAGTTCGCCAGCCTGAGCGAAGACCTCGCGCGCGCCCGCACCCAGCGCTCGCGCACGGTGGTGAAGGCGCCGGCCGACGGCATCGTGAAGGGCCTGCGCAGCTCCAGCGCCGGCTGGGTCGTGAAGCCCGGCGAATCCATCCTGGAGGTGGTGCCCGACGAGGACGAGATCATGGTCGAGGCGCGCCTCAACCCGAACGACCGCGGCTTTGTCGAAGTGGGGCAGGAGGCGCGCGTGAAGATCACCGCCTACGACTACCTGCGCTACGGCGCGGTCGACGGCAAGGTCAAGCTCGTGGCGGCCGACGCCGACCGCGACGCCGCCATTGCCAGCGGCGCGCCGTACTACCGGCTGCTCATCAGCATGTCGCAGTCGCACGTGGGGCGGCCGGAAAACCGCATCACCGCCGGCATGGAGTCCGAAGTCGACCTGCGCGTGGGGACCGATCCGTTCATCTGGTACATCCTGCGGCCTGTGCTCAAACTGCGGCGCGAAGCCTTCCGCGAACCATGAGCAAGCCCGTGTTGCCGGGCCGGCGCGCGCGCATCGCCCCGGGTGTGCTCTGCGCGACCTTGTGCGTCAGCATGGCGCTGCCGCCCACCGCGTATGCCCAACCGTCGCCGGAGCAGGAGGGGCCGCCTGCAGCGCTGGCATTGTCGCGCCGCCTGTCGCCACCGTCCCTTGGCGCCGCCAGCTACGCACAGCGCGTGAAGCAGGCGCTCATCGCGCTGTCGCAGGAATACCCCGAAGTGCTGACCGCGCAGGCCGCGGCCAACACCAGCAGCTTCGGCGTCGACGCGGCCCGCATGGCGCGCTACCCGCGCTTCAAGGTCGGCACGTCGTCGGGCACCTACAGCAGCGGCGCCAAGGACGCGAAGAGCGAGAACTACACCGTGCTCACCGCCGAAGCGCGCGTGAGCCTGATCGACGGCGGCGCCATGAGCGCGGCGCAACGCGCCGCCGAATTCGGCAACCAGGCCGACGACGAAGCTGTCACCACCACCTCGCAGAAAGTGGTGCTGGACGCGCTCACCGCCTACCTGCAGGTGCAGCGCTTCGACCTGAAGAAACAGATCGCACACCGCGCCACCGAAGTTGTGGCCGACCTGTCGAAGGCCGAGGCACGCCGCGTGGCGCTCGGCGTGAGCGGCGACAACGACCTCAACATGGCCGCCTCGCGCCGCGCCCTCGTCGCCGCGCGCGAGTCCGACTTCGAGGCCCAGCGCGACGAGGCGCTGGCCAAGTTCCGCAACTACTTCAAGTTTTCGCCCGCGCCCGAATCGCTGCCCGTGCTCGCCGCGCCGACGCACTGGCGCATCGGCTCGCAGGAAGAAGCGCTGCGCCGCGCCGAAGCACGCAGCACCGAACTGGCCGAAGCCCAGGGCCGCGTGGCGCGTGCGCGTGCGCTGGTCGATCAGACCGAAGCCAGCCTGTACCCCACGCTCGACGCCGTCGTCGTGAAGAGCAAGGACCCGCGCGGCGTGTCGCCGCAAGACCCCACGCGCGCCGCGTTTGAATTGAACTGGAACTTCGGCAACGGCTTCGACCGCCAGCTCAAGCTCAAGGGTGCCCTGGCCGAAGTGGCGAACCAGGAAGCCAAGATGGAGGGCGTGAAGCTCAACCTGATGGAGCTCACCGCGTCGTCATGGTCCCGCACTGTGGCCGGCCGCGAACGCGAGCGCCAGTTGATGGAGGCTGTCAGCACCTCGGGCCAGGCCTTCCGCGGCCGCCGCCGCCTCATGGAGTTCGGCCGCGAGACCCTGCCCCAGGTGCTCGATGCGCAGCTCGACTACTACACCCTGCTGTTCGACTACATCGACGGCGTGTTCGACCTGCGCATTTCGGAGTTGCGCCTGGCGCGCACCACCGGCGAACTGCGCATCGACCCCATCGGCGCCAACAACTGGATCGATCGCATCTTCGGCCCCCCGAGCCGGAACGTCCTGACCGAAGACGGCCTGCTGGGCGCGCTGTGCATCTCGAGCAACACGACCTGCGCGAGCGAACCGTTGGTCGACCGCGCGCCGGGCGCATCGATTGCGAACCCGCCGCTGCGCCGGTCAACGCGCCTCGGAACCAACTAGCCGACGAGGCAAGCGCAGCGAAGCCCCTTCGCGAAACACCGAGGAACCGGCTTTGCCGGGCCTCAGGTGTTGCCCCCGGTAGGGGGAAGGAGAAGCGGACACGAAGTGCCGCGCAGCCTGGGGGCGAGCTAGTTACGTCTCTTCGGGGATGCCAGGCTCGCCGTCGAGGATCTGGTACTTGCGCATCTTCTCCCACAGCACCTTGCGGCTGATGCCCAGGTGCTGCGCCGTGTCCTGGCGCTTCCAGTCGTTGATCTCGAGCGCCGCGATGATGCGGTTGCGCTCGCTGCTGTTCCAGCCTTTGCGGTCGCCATTCGCGTCGAGCGGGACCCCCGTGCCATTGCGGTCGGTGGCCAGCGCAGCGGGCGCCGGCGTGCCGCGCGTGAGCGCGATCGCACGCTGGATCAGGTTCTGGTCCCAGCTGTGCAACTGCCGCGCGATCACGCCCACGCGCTCCGCGAGATTGCGCAGCTGCCGCACGTTGCCGGGGAAGTAGGTTTCGGCCACCGCATCGCTGAGCCAGTGCGGCGTTTCGCCCAAGGCCTCGAGCTCGTCGCCGAGCACGTTCGCCAGCAGCGCCTTGAAGATCGCGATCTTGTCGATCTCGCCGCGCTCCTCGAGGCTCGGCACATGCAGCTCGATGACCGCGAGCCGGTAGAACAGATCGGCCCGAAACTCGCCGCTCGCCACCATCTCGCGCAGGTTGCGGTTCGTCGCCGCCACGAGCCGGAAGTCGACGCGGATCGGCGACGTTGCACCCAGCCGCGTGACCGCGCTGTCTTCGAGCACGCGCAGCAACTTCACCTGCTGGTAGCGCGGCAGGTCACCGATCTCGTCGAGGAACAACGTGCCCCCCGTGGCCTGCTCGAAGTACCCGCGGTGCGCATGCACGGCACCGGTGAACGAGCCCTTCGTGTGGCCGAAGAACAGCGACTCGAACAGCCCATCGGGAATCGCACCGCAGTTCACCGCCACGAACGCGCCCTTGCCGTACTGCTGGTGGCCGATGTGAAGTTGCTGCGCAATGCGCTCCTTGCCCACGCCGGTCTCGCCGCGCACCAGCACCGGATGGTTGCAGTCCGCAAAGGCGCCCACTTCGGCGAGCAGCCCCTTCATCGCATCGGAATGCGCCACCAGCACGTCGGGCGCCTGCGGCGCGACATCGCGCGCACGCAGCTGGCGCACCAGCTTCGCCACCATCGTGCGCAGCTCGGCGCAGGTGAAGTCGTAGGGCAGGACGTGCAGGTACTCGGGGGGATACGTGCGCGAATCGCGCTCGCGCGAGGCGGCGGCGACCCAGATCACGGGCATGCCTTGCAGCAGCTCGGTCGCGTGCGGCAGGCCGCCACCATCGATCACGGTGACGCTGATGATCGCGACGGAAGGACGCAGTGCGACACCGCGGTCCTGCTGAGGCGGCGGCAGGCCATCGGCCCGGATGACTTCCACGTCGAAGCTCGCCATGCACCGCGCAATGCGGTCGAGGATGTCGGCTTTGCCTTCCCAGACAAAGAGGTCGAGTTCGTCGAAGTTGGAGGGGGATGACATTAAAACTGAAAGACGGATATCGGAAGAGAGCGGTCAATACACCAACTGTGCTCGACCGCACTGCAGCGCATTCAACTTCACGTCAGTGCGACCCAGTTCAAGACCGAGGACATTGCTCAGTACCGAAGACAATACGCTGCCGATGCCGTCGAGGATCGGCTTGAGAAGGGCGATGACCGGACTGAGTAGTGCTTGTAGAAGTCCGGCATTGCCGGTGCTGCCGGTCGGGGCGTTGCTCCCCGGCAGCTGGCTTGCGGCATGGTTAACCACATCTGCCGGCGCGGAGTTCAGCGCGTCGACCACCTTGCTCTTGACGCATGTATTCCAAAGCAGGAGCTGCTGGAGAAGACCAGCGCAAGACTGACCAAGGCCGAGCAGCCCGAGCAGGCCACCAGAAGGCGTGGTCTGGAGAGTCAAAACATCCCAGACCGACATGGTCTTCTCAACGGGGAAAAGCCCGAGCACAGGATCCTGAACCATTACCTTGCGCGTCCAGTCACCGAGGTTCGGCGATGTTGGACTGCCGTTCTTGAGGAGGTCCACCACTTTGTCTGCGTCATAGAACCCGTTCGGTTTCTTGGTCGCATTGAGGTATGAGTCTGCGAGCGCGTTGGCGCGATCAGCAGAGGTCGAACCGGCGGATGGCGTGAGGAGTTGGTTCAAGGTGCTGAGCAACGCGTTGACGAGATTGGAAAGGGTCGCTCCGATAGAGAGTCCGTTGGCTTGGCTGGATTTGGTTTCTCCTACGGCCAGCTTTAACGTGTCCTTTTGCGTCAATGCGTCCAACGAGAGCGTAGTGGGCCCTGGAACGGGAAGGTTGAGAAGCTGAATCAATCGTTCAGGCTGCAGGACGAGAGGGTCGTTGCAGAGGTTCTTGGTTGAAAAGCGCACGATGGGATCGTCTACCTTGCCGACACAGGCTTTCAAGATATAGGAGGTCACATCGATGGTTGCCGTTGGAGGCGTAGCAAGGCAATCCAGCTTGGAAATCTGACCCAGTCCACTCACGGCATCCAGGTAGATCGGAAGATGAACTCGGGTCCCCAGCAAGCCACTGACCAACGGATTCAAAATTCCGCCGAGAAGCTTGTTCGAATCGATATCGATGTACAGGCGGACCTGCGCGTTGTAAGCCCGTGTGCCGACCCCGCCGATGCCGATGGAGGGCGGCTCGACGATGCCTGCCTGGATGTCGACACCCAGAAGGTTCAGATCTTGGATGGCCACACCGCGCTTGCTCGCCGTCGCAATGCCGATGGTGGTACGCAGAATGCTCCCCAGGTCGACTTGCGTCAGAAGGGCCGCCGCGTTGGTGGCGTCGGGTGCCTTCACGGTCAAAAGTCCGTTGCCGCCGGTATCAGGGACCAGAAGGCTTAACGAAACCTTGTCGAGACCGACATTGACCAGTTCAGCTTGAAGCGCTTTCAGTGATGCGCTCAGAACCTCGTTACCCGACACAGCATTCAATGCCACGGTCACGATTTGCCCCACCGAGACATTCGGGATCTTCGCAAGAGCTTCCGGCGTCAGCACACCGGCGTCGAGATCGACCTTGAGTCCAAGATCCTTCAAGAGGCCAGCGGGTGTGACCTTGGCGTTGGCGAGGCCTTCGGAGTCCAGCACGGTCAGCTTGGTGATGTCCAAGCCGACGGCCTTAAGTACTTGCCCCAGTGGTGCATTCCCATTGGTGCGAAGGAGTTGAGCGCCGACAGAGAACGCCGCTGTAGCCTCGCTCTTCGTTGCTAGCGATTGCACGACAACAGCGCGAGCGTCGTTGCCTGGAATCGACGGGAAGAGCAGGCTGGGTCTTCCCTCGATCGTCACTTTGATCGCGTTGTTCGTTTCGGTGCCGCTCGCGGTACCGAAATACTGTGGGGGCGGACGCGTTGTCGGATCCCAGCGGCCGCAGACGGCCGTGAAATCGTATTGCTCCGGTTTCAGGAACGACAGGTTCTTGGCCGCATTCGTTGCGGCGACTCCTTTAGCGAAGTCGCAGTTGTCCGCCTTGAGTATTTGGGCGCCAGCCAGCGCGGCGAGGTCGGATGCTTTCTGCAGTTCCCGCTTCATGTAGAAAAGGTAGCCGAGCTCGGAACCGATCAGGATCACGACGACGAGCGCCAGTGCGATGGTGGCATTGATGACGACCGAGCCGCGCAGTGCCGATCGGCGAGGCAATGTGGGGCTGCCGCGTGCTGTGTGATGCACCGCATGGAGGGTTGTATTCATGTCGATCAGTGCTCCTGTCTAGGACGGAATCGCGACTGTCGCGCGGCTGAGAAGGTTGTCAGGCATCCAGCGGCTTGTGTCGAGCACGGGTAGCGTCGGCAACAGGCGATTGGCGCTGTAGCGGTATGTCACGGTCACGATCGCCGTCGTATTCGGGCCGCCGCCGCTGGCGCCCGTCAGCTCCGTTTTCACCGTCGTGTTGTCGGCGAGCCAGTTCCGCCTGCTACCGGGGGATGCGTTGGCCGAGACAGGCGCGATCAGCGCAGCTGCCAGCGAATCGCGTACTGTGGCTTCGATCCGAGCATCGTCAGTCGCGAGCGGCGGCGACAGGATCATGGGAACGGCGCGTGCACCGTCTTCCGCCGCGCGCGAGATGATCTGTTGCGTGTAGAGCACGGCGCCGAACGTCGCGATGCCGTAGATCACGAAGAAAAGCGCCATGAAAACGAATGCAAACTCGATGGCCGCGATTCCGCGTTGGCATTTCGCGGAGGGACAATGCACGAGCGTCATGGCAATCCTCCGTCGAGGAGCATGCTGGCCTGCCCTACAAGCGTGTCAGGCACAACGAAAAGCGGCAAGGGAGGAAGCAACTCCGCAATGCCCGTGGCCTTGACGGTCACAACCACCTGGCAGCGCTGCTCCCAGTTTGAGGTGCAGTTCACCGTGCTGGAGCAATCAGCCTCCCCGGAGGGAAGCACTTGGCAGCGCTGGGCGAGGATGTTCGGTCCGCCCGGCAGCTTGACGGGAACCTGCGCGAGGGCGACCCGTTCGGCTTCGTTCTTTCGAGCCGTCCAACTCGTCTGATATCGCAAGGCTGCACGAGCACCATCTTCGGCAGCATTCTGTAAGCTGAACCTCAGCGTGAACATGATGCCGTAGCAGATCAGCGCATACAGCATCGTGAACAGAAAGATGAAGACGATGGAGAACTCGATCGCATAGACCCCCCGCTGCCCGCGGGCGGAAGGACGAAGGATGAGGCGTTTCATGACGGTGCCAAGGAAGTCGCGAAGGCTGGACGGGGATCGTTACTTGCCGGCGCCCGATTGCGTCTTCACCGATGAGTTCAGGTGTTCCGGAATCGGGTACTCGAAGCTCTTCAGGTAGCGCTCATAGCTGCGGTAGGCAATGGCGCCTGGAATGGGGCGAGGCGTGGGCGACGCGATGACGCCGGCGCGTTGCCACGCTAGCAAGTCATGAGTTGCGTCGCCGACTTGCAGGGAGCGGTATTCCGGTTCGGACTCGCCGACCGATGTTGTGGGCACCGCTGGCGCCTGGGCTTCAACGGTTTGGGGGGCCTCGGACACAGGCGGGCGGTCCACTGCTTTGTTCACCGGTTCCTGTGCCGTGACCGTAGGTGAGAACGCCATGAACGCGAGAGCGGCGGTCGGAAGTGCCAGGCTGAGATGGAGTCGGGATTGCTTCATGGGGTACCTCTTGCGGGCTGGCCGGACGAGAACAGATTGCTGGAGCGCGAAGCCTTGAGTGCCAGTGGGGCCGAGCCGTTGCTGGCGAGGGAAACGTCGGCTGCTGGTATTTCTGAAGGCCTCGGTGTCGAAACACCGAGTTGCCGGGCTGCGTTTTGAATGATCACTCGAGTTGCCGCTGGGATCTTGTTTGCATCCATCAGCGCCCTTGCTTCCTCGTGTTGTTGGGTCATCTCGAGGTACATCGCAAGATTGGCCTGCGCCTGCGGGTTGTCGGGTTTGAGTTGCAGCGCCTGCATCAGGGGCAGTCGCGCGTCGGCAATGAGGCCAGCGCGCAGGCTCGCGTACCCGAGGTCGTTCAGCAGCAGCGCATCAGTTGGAGTTTTTTGGACGGCCTGCTTGAGCATGCGAACAGCTTCGGCGTAGTCACCGCGCGCGCCGGCCAATAGTCCAAGACCGCGATAGCCGGATGCATCGAGCGGCGTACCGAGAAGCCGCCGATAGGCAGCTTCGCTCTGTGCTGCCTGGTCGGCGTGGCGCAAGGCTTCGGCGCGTGCGCGTGTGGATTCAGGGCTCACTCCCCATCGCTGCTCAAGTGCATCGATATGCGCGAGCGAGGCAAACCAGAGGCCCTCCTGTTGCATCTGCTCTACCAACCGGAGATAGGTTGGCTGCGTGTCGATGTTGGCGCTAGCCTTTGTGTTCACATTCTCCTCGGCTGCTTGGCGCTGCTGCGCTTCCGTGGCAGCCGGATAAGCGTCTTTCATGCTGGTGCAGCCGCCCGCTGCGAGCGCTGCCACGATGGCAACACAGCCGAGCAGGTGGGTTCTTGGTCGGTCAGTGTGTTCGGTCATTTGGCAAGGGCTCCCAAAGAGCGGAAGACGGCGAGAAATCCGGGGCCAGCGGTGACGATGACCAACGCCGGCAACAACGTGACCACCATCACGCCGGTCATCTTCACAGTGATTTTTCCGATGCGCTCTTTCATTTCAGCGCGGCGGTGCTCCCGGAGCCGGTCGCTGAACTGGCGCAAGGGCTCCTGCACTGCGCCGCCATGGCGGTCGACTTGCACGAGCAATGCCACCAGACCGGCAAGGTTCTCGTTGTCGTGCAGCGTTGCCAACCTGAGCAGCGAGTGCTCGCGCGTGCGGCCCTGGCTGTATTGCCGGTTGGCAAGCGTCAGTTCAAACCCTAGGACACGCAGTACGTGCGAGAAATCTGTCGCCATGATTTGCAGGCTTTGATCCAGGCTCAGGCCAACGCCTTGCAACAGGCGAAGCAGGTCGATGAACAGCGGCAACTCACGCCCCACACGTTCGCGCCGGCTCGCCGCTTGTCGTGCAAGCAGCCATTTCGGCGCCATAAACCCTATGACGAAAGCACCGGCCAAGACAGAGACAAGTTGCCGTTGAGGTTGTCCGCCGGCCCAGACGAAATAAGCGAGGACAGGCAAGAGCAGTGCCATCGCAATGCGCAGGACCAGAAAAATGAGTTGCGCTCTCAACGATGGGAAACCGCATTGATCGATCAGCTTGCGGTCTTCATCGGCAACCAGCATGCGACCGACCCGGGTGTCCAGCCAGTGAAACGGGAGTTCGACTTCGGGGCGAGGTGATGCATTGAGTGCCGGCTCCGTCTCGACCGCCGCGGCGGGCGTGTCCACGCTTCGGCGAATGGCGCGCCCCAGAACTTCACCTCGTCGGGCTCGGCGTAGCTCGGCGGCAATGAGCAAACCCGCTGCAACGAGCAGACCGAGGGCCAGAAATACCAGGCTGGCAGTGGCGAGTTGAGTGGGCACAAGTGTCATGCGAACCTCGCCAGGCGATAGAGCATGATGGCGCCTGTGATCTGGAGCGCAACTGCGCCGAACACCATGTACTGCCCGAAACCGTCGTGCCACATCCTCAGAAAGTAAGCAGGATTCAGCGTGATGATGACGGCACCCACGCATATTGGAAGCAAGCCCAGGATCCAAGCGGAAAGCCGTGTTTCGGCTGACAGCGCCACCAACTCGTGCTCGGCTTGTTCACGGTCGCGCATGAAATTTCCAACGCGTTCAAGAAGCAGGTCGGCGCGACCGCCGTAACGAACGCCAAGGCCAAGAATGGATGCCAGCAGGAACATTTCCTCTACGCGCACCCGCGAAGCCATCTGGAGCAGTGCCCGATCCAGATCTACGCCAGCGCGTACCAGCCCGGCGGCACGATCGAGGTAGTCGCGCAAGGGGGCGCGTGACGAGGCGATTGCCAGCTGGAAAGATGCCTGTGTGGAGTTGCCGATGGTGATCAGGCGCACCATGGCATCGATGAAGGCCGGAAGTTGGCTCACGAGTTGGCGGCGAAACTTCTGTAGGCGCAGCCATACTGCAAAAGAGGCAATAATCAGTAGAAACAACAGAGAAGCAATCGCTGCCGGCCAGCCGCCTAACGATGCAGCAATGGCAGTGAGCAGAACGATTGCCATGGTGCCGAGCGCGACTGCTGGCGCGCCGATCACGCCTTCAAGCGATGAAGGCATCCACCGCTCAAGGCGGCTTTTAGTGGGGACTGCGGCAGACTCGGCAGTGGCAGCCTCGGTCCATGGATCGGACAAGGGCGTCCCAGACGTCGAGGCCGCCGGGGCGTCGCGCAAAGGTGCGAGCACTGGTGCCTGGGGCGCGAGGCTCGCATGGATCTGTTGTTGCAGATGCTGACCGGTGGCTTGCCTTGCCTGGCGCGTCGTGGCCCATTGCCACAACAGCAGGCCCGCCGCCGCGAGTAGCAGCGCGATACAGGCCACGACAAGCAGACCCTCACGCACGACGGTCTCCTGATCCTCGTGCCAGCGTCTGGCGGAACCGCGTGATCTTCGGCGAATGCGGTGCTATGCCGAGTGACACCCAGCGGTCGCGCTCTTCGCCATCAGGCGCCACCACGGGCTCGTAGCGATACAGTTCCTGCATCGCGACCACGTTGTCGTTCACACCAGTGACTTCGCTGAGTGAAAGAATGCGTCGCTGTCCGTTGGACAGGCGGCCGATCTGCACGATGAAGTCGATGGCGTTGGCAATCTGGCGGCGCAGGCTGGTCTCGCTACCCTGGTAGCCCGCGAAGCCAGCCAGCATCTCCAGGCGGTAGAGGCATTCGCGCGGCGAGCTTGCGTGGATGGTGCCCATGGAGCCTTCGTGGCCCGTGTTCATCGCCTGCATCATCTCGATGACTTCGGCGCCACGCACTTCGCCGACGATGATGCGGTCAGGTCGCATGCGCAGGCTGTTGCGAAGCAGGTCGCGGATCGATACAACGCCAGTGCCGTCGAAGCCGCCGGGCCTGCTTTCGAGCCGCACCACGTGCGTATGGCCCAGCGAAAGTTCGGCGGTGTCTTCGATGGTGATTACGCGCTCGGCATGTGGAATGAAGCTGGCGAGCGCGTTGAGCAACGAGGTCTTGCCTGAGCTCGTGCCGCCGCTGACCAGGATGTTGCAGCGCGCGCGCACCGCGATCTCGAGCAATTGCGCCATGCCTGCATCGAAGGTGCCGAGTTTGACCAAGTCGGCCGGTGTGAGCGGCTCCTTGCGGAACTTGCGAATCGACACCGAGAGGCCATCGATGGCCAGTGGTTCAATGATGACGTTGATGCGGCCGCCATCGGGCAGGCGTGCATCGACCATCGGATTGGCTTCGTCGAGTCGGCGGCCCAACGGAGCGAGGATGCGACGAACGATGCGCATCACGTGCTCGGTGTCGGCGAAGCGCAAGGTCTCGCGTTCCAGTATGCCGTTGCGCGACACGTACACGTTCGTGTGGCCGTTGATCAAAATGTCTTCAACCGCGGGATCGTTGAGTAGATCTTCCAGGGGGCCGAAGCCTGCAAGCTCCTTGGTCAGCGCATCGGCGATGAGCTGCATCTCACGGTCGTTGATCGGCACACGGCGCAGGCGCACGAAGCTGTCGACCTCCAGTTCGACGAACTGCTGGATCGATGCGCGCGACCAGCGGCCGAACTCCGCGCCCAGCTCTTCGATGCGGCTCAGCAGATGATCGTGCGTCCAGCTCTTGATGTCCTGGAACTGCTGGGAGTTGATGAACGCCTGGTCGTCGTCGGCAAATTCGATATCGGAGGACATGGGCTCAACCTTCACTTGAACTCTTCCAGAGCCCCGAAATTTGCGACTTCAGCGCAAACCAGCGGGAATCTTTGGCCGGCGATTGGCCCGTGGAGGGCAGGTATTTCTGGGACAGGCTGCGGGCCAGCCCTGTCACGGATTGCGAGTAGGGGTCGTTACGCGTGGTGCGAATCAGCATCTCGCCGCGGCTGGCAGCAGACAGAAGAGGAGCGCTTCGGGCAGGCAGTACGTGGTGAAGCGAAAGCTCCAGGCGCTCGGCGATGTCCTTGGCTGACAGGCCTACATGGCTGTCGAACTTGTTGACCACCAGCGCAAGGCGCTCCGTTTCGATGCCACGTGTGCGCAGTTCCTTGAGCAGGGTGGCTGTGGACACAATGGCACCGATACTCTGGTCGCACACGACCCAGTTGTGCTGGGCCTCACGCACGGTCTGTGCCACAAAATCGATCGTCGAGAAGCCGCCCAGATCCGCAATCTGGAAATCGTAAAAATCAGACAAGCGCTTGATGAGGGCAACCGAATCGGCGTGCGAGATTTCACGTACTTGCGCAAGGCTGGAAGGCAACGGAAGGACTGCGACACCGCTCGTGTGATGAGCGACAGCGGTGTGCAACAGGGTCTGGTCGAGCCTGCGCAGGTTGCGCACGCCGTCGACAAAACTGAAGCCGCTTTGCGTGTCGAGATAAAGCAGGCCGTCACGGGCGGGTAACCCCAAGTCGAGCAACGCAATACCTTGTCGGGAAGCCCGCCCCGAGGGGCGGGCGGGCGCTTGTGCCGCCGATTGGTCGTTGAGTGCCAATGCGAGGCTCGTGGCCAGCGTGGTGACGCCGAGCCCTGCGCGGGCGCCAAGCAATGTCAGCGTGCAGCCGCGCGTGCTGCTCTGCGTGCCGCTGCGTCGTTCGAGCAGCATGCGCAGCGTGCTCACCGCTTCCGTCGGCGGCGCGGTGATATCGATGAAGTCGTCGACACCTGCACGCAGCGCCGCGAGCATGGCAGCCGGTTCGGCCGAAACGCCGGTGGCCAGCACGGGCAGGGCTGGCCAGTCGCGCTTGAGGCGCTGATGCAGCTGGCTTGCTGAGATGCTCTGGTCCGGCGAGAAGTCAATGAACACCGCCGCAGGTCCCAGGAGAGTGATGCGCTCATCGACTGATTGGGCATCGGGTGCAAGCACCACCACCGATCCGAGGCGCCCGAGCGCGTCGGTCAACCAAGTGATGTGGCCGTTGTTGCTTGATGCGAACAGGTAGGTCTCTGCGCCTGTTTCGGGGATGCTGTCGCGTGGAGCGTTCATGGTGCCGGCCAGCCGTAAGGTTCACGCACTGGTTGCATCAGCGCGAGAAACCTGGAACCTGCGTATTGCTCGCCCCGCCTAGGAAGATCGAGCGCCAAACCGCACCGTCCCTCTGCTCAGCGCTGCCGGGAAGATAGGGAGTCAGGTCGGTGTCGCGCGCGATCGGCTTGACGAGATGCGGCGTGACTACGATGACTAGCTCTTTCTCGCTCATCTGGTACTTGTTCTGCTTGAAGAAAGTGCCGAGGATCGGCAGGTCGCCTAGGAGAGGCACCTTGTCTGCATTCGATGTGGTCGTGCGGCTCACCAAGCCACCAATGACGAAACTCTCACCGTCGCCCAACTCGACGGTGGTGTCCGCGCGGCGCGTGGTGATGGCAGGTACTGCCACACCATTGATGCTCAACGAGTTGGTGTAGTCGAGGTCGCTGGCTTCTGGTGCGACCTTGAGAACGATGCGCTCGTTCGAGAGCACGGTAGGTGTCAGCGTCAGCCCGATGCCGAATGGCTTGTAGTCGATGGCCGTGGAGCCAAGCCCCTGTGGTACAGGCACCGGGAGTTCGCCGCCCGAAAGAAAGCTCGCACTTTGTCCCGACATCGCCACCAGCGTGGGTTCCGCAAGGACACGAGCCATACCGTTGCCTTCCAGAAAACCCATGTTCAAGCCGATGCCTGCCTTGCGGAAGTTGAGCAGCAGACTGAAGGCCTGCGCCAGTGGCTGATTGGCCTCGGTGGCGATGGAACCATCGGGGCCAAAGCTTGATTTGGTGAGCGTTGCCGGCGCGAAAGCACCAAAGCTGAAGCCATTGGAGTTGGTTCTGGTGCTGAAGATGTTCAGGCCCGCTTGTTTGAGCACGCTGCGGTTGAACTCGACTACTTTCACAGCGACCTGGACGGTGTGGCTGCGCACAGTCACTGTGCCCAGGTCACTGACGGGTGTCTTGTCCGGTTGGACGGCGAGTGCCGCATCGCGCATCTGCTGATACGCGGGCACGCTGCTGGTTGTGCCGGAAACGGCAGCGATGCGTCGCTGCACATCGAGTGTGTAAGTCGTGGCTGCAGGCTGTCCCTTTTCCCAGACCATCAGCGTGGTGCGGCCTGGCAGCTTGCCTGTGACGATGAGGCGCGCCGCGGCCGAACTTGAGGTCTTCCGCGTGATGGTCACACCAGCGACTGTTTCGTCGGCGATGGCGATGCGGTCGACGCCTTTATCGATGAGCAGCTCTCGTTGGGTGCCGGCTGTCACGGTGAACGGCACTTGAGCCAATACCCCCGGGGCGGACGATGCGATGGGCCAAGTTGCGGGCGCTAGCAGTCCTAGCGCCATCAAAGCATGGCGCAGCACGAGCGGGCGCAAGGGTGCGGGGCGTCGTGTGACAGATGGCGTCGTCGCACAGGGCAGGTCCGGCATGGATGTTCTTTCTTGGACAGGGGCGGTCATGTCTGGGGCGGCGTTGCTCGGGCGGTCAGTAGCGCAGTGTTTCGCTTCGGTCGCCACGAATCATTTCGACTTCAAGGCCGGGTCGAGCGCCGCTACCAGCCTGGCGTGGCAATGAGGCTGGGGCGGCATAAATACGTGGCTCGGATTGGCGACGACCTGCGGCCGTGCCGCCAGTTACGAGGTCAGCTGCCGTAAGGCCCGCCTGTGCGCTGTCGAGGCCTTCCAGTGGTCCTCGTGGTTGCTCGCCGCGCTTGAGTGGTGGAGGGGGGAGGGCTACGGGTAATACAGCCAGCAGTGAGGGATCGGGCAGGTTCGTGTCGAGCGGATTACGAAGCGCAAGCAGCAACCGACCAGTGGATTCGCCCAGCGTCAACCGGTTGATGTCTTCGACCGGCACGGCCAGAACCGCTGTACGGGCAGCGTCGTTCCGCTGCTGCTGCGCAGCTGCAGGATTGCCATTGCCGTCCGCTGTCTTGGAGGGAAGGGCGTCGACAGAAGAGTTTCCGAATGCCAACACTCGCTTGCGCGACAGCAGCAAGCGGGCCTGACTCCTGTCAACGTCCTTGCCATCGAACTTGAGCATCACGAACACATCGACGAAGTCCCCGGGCTGCACCTTGTTGCCGACGCCCATGACTTCGTCAGCCTTAATGGCAACCGCGCGTTCGCCTTCTTCGACGCGCATCGCAAGGCCGGAAGCCAGCTGGCCTTCAAGCAGCGGTGTTCCTTCGCCCAGGTCGAACACCGGTACGCGACCGAGGAGCGGTGCGATCTCCTTGAATGCGCCGGTCGGGTTGATAGGCAATTGCTCCACGCGCAGCGCTTCAGCCGTGATGGGCTGCCCTGCAGCGATGGGCTTCACCGCGATGACCACGGCATAGACCGGTGCGGAAGGTGTTTTCGCGGTAGATGTAGTTGCCAATGCCTCAGCGACGGGAGGGGGCTTGGCTGGCGTACGGCTCAGTACCCATGCATAGCCCCCGAGGGCGATGGCCAGAAGCACCAGCACGGCTGCAATGATTTTTGTCAGGTGAATCATGGGCAATGGGGAAAGAGGTGAGAGCAGGCGCTTGACGGATTGATGGAGGGCCGACAGCGGCGAGGCGGCATGACGACCGTTAACTCTGTCGGCCCCAGATCATCCAAACGGTGGCGGCCAACGCGAGATAGGCCGCATAAGGGATGGGGCGTGCTCGCTTTGAGAGGCCCGAGGCGTCTGCATTGCGCGGCTTGCCGGAAAGCAAAGTGGCAAGCTTGGGAAACAGGGCCCAGCGCTGGAGAAGCAGCCAGGTAATGCCGTGGACGGCGGCCAGCAGGCTGGCGACAGCCCAGATTGGCAGCAGCGGTTGCCAGCCAACCCAGAGGCCCAACGCACCGGCAAATTTCACGTCCCCCGCGCCCATCAGGCCGGCGACGTAAAAAAAAAGCAGAAAGACGAACCCCAGTGTGGCGCCGATCAATGCATCAGGCCACTTGATGCCGAATGGTTGTGTGTTCATGGCGAGAGCACCCAACGCGATCGCAGCACCCAGCAGCACGAGCCAGTTGGGAACGCGACGTTGTCGGGCGTCATAAACCGTGACCAGCAGCAGCCATAACAGCCACAAATGAGGCATCAAGTCCTTGTCAGACGATGGCGACGCGGGTTTTGATGGACTGGAAAATATCGTTCAGAACTTTTCCGACGCCAGTGCCCGTGCCAGTGCCGAACACTGCAATAAGAATCGTGGCCATCAGCCCCGCAATAATTCCATATTCAATTGCAGTAGCACCTTCTTCATCGCGCAGAAAACGAGTAATAGAACTAAGCATGGTGATCTCCTGAAAGGAAGTGTTAACAAAGGCTGGCACGGTGGATGTTATACAGCGTAACTCCGTGTATCAACAGGAGAAACACACTGGATCGAGTCCCAGATGTGCTACTCGGAGGGGTAAAGCAGGAAGGCGGCCAGCCTCGTTCGGCCCCCACAACGGGGCGGAAAAGGTCACTTATTCACAGTCTGGAGATGTTCGTTTCCCTCTGTAAACCGCATGCAGCCTTGCATGGACGAGGGGAACACGTTACGGGCGTGGGAACGTTCGGACGTTGAGCGTTACGGGAACATGCCCGTTACGTGTTACGTAGCGCGGTACCTAGGAGTGCAATTTGTAACACTCGACAAGGTGGCTCCGTTTGGGCAATAAATCACACTTTTGGGGCCGAGACCCCTTCGGTGATGTGGGCTCAGCCGAGGATTTCTTCGTGGAAGAGCTTCCACTCGCCGCCCTGGCGCAGCCAGTACTGGCGGCGGGTGCGGCCGTTCTTCTCGCCCTCGAACACCTCGCCGAAGGTGGCGACCATGGTGTCCTCGGTGTCGCGCCAGTGCAGGTACGACGTGTCCTTGATTTGCACTCGTTTACCTTGTGCGTAGGTCAATTCGTCGCGGAGTACCGCATCGGCATCGACGGGCTTGCGGCTGGCGCGCTGGAAATCCGGCAAATAGAATTTTTTCAATTGCGCTTCATTGCCGCTGGCGCGCGCGTCTTTCCAGGCGGCAATTGAATCGGCGAATTTCTTTGTTTCTTTTTCGGCCTGCGGCTGCGAAATCCATTGCAGGCTGCGCGCGGTGACGACCGGCGTGGCGCCGATCTGGACCTTGCGCAGCAGCTGCTTGAGGTCGGGGTTGGCCATGACGACGCAGCCGTCGCTGGCCAGCGGCGCTCGCGCGAACTGCTGGGGCGGGGTGCCGTGCAGCCAGATGCCGCTGCCGGTCTTGCCGCGCCGCACGTCGTACGGGTTGGGGTAGTTGATGGGCAGGGCGCCGGCGCCGTAGAAGTCTTTCAGCGAGCGCGGGTCGAGGCTGCTGGTGATGTAGTACACGCCCAGCGGGGTGCGCGCGTCGCCTTCGACGGCCTTGTCGGTGCCCGACTTGCCGACGGAGATGTAGTAGTCGGCAACGAGCTTCAGGCCCTTGTCGGAGTTCTCGAACAGGTACAGCCGCGAGCGCGAGGCGTCGACGGCAATGGCGAAGCGGCTGCGGGTCGAGAGGGTGAGGAACTGCGAGGGCACGGTGCCGGCGGGCGGGCGTTCGCGCAGGGCCTGCAGGCGGCGGCGCGATTCCTCGTGCAGCTCGACCATGGCCGGGTTGCCGCGCAGGCGCGCGATGCCAGCGGTGTCGGGCATGGCGTTCGACGGCGGCACCTGCGCTGCGAGCAAGTCGCCGTACACGAGCTGCGCGAGCTGGAAGTTCGGGTGGTCGCGCACGAGGGTCTGGGCCTTGGCCAGCGCCTCGCGGGTCTTGCCGCGACCGAACAGTTCGTAGACGCCGATCAGGCGGGCCTCGGCGCCGCTGGCTTCCTGCAGCGGCGCGGCGGTTCTGGCGGTCTTGCGGGCCGGGCGCGTGGCGCCGGCGTTGTCTGCCGCGACGGCGGACCGCTTGCCCTTGGCTTGCAGCTGCGTCTTGCTGGCGCCGCTGCTGGCCTTGCCGCCCCTGGCTTCCTTGGCGGACGCACGGCTGCCGCCCGCCTTGGCGGCCTTGGTGCCGCTGGTCTTGGCGGTGGCCGACTTGCTGGAACTGTTGCTGTTGTTGGCTGCGAGCGCGGCGCCGGGCGTGGCCAGCAGGAGCGCAGAAGCGGCCGTCAAGGCCGCGAGCAGCTTCCCGCTCCGCAGCGGGAACGGGAGGGTCTGAAGCCGGCCGTGCCGGACGATGTCTGCCACTAGCCGCCGACGCTTTCCTTGCGAATGTGCCACTGGTTGCCGGAGCGTTGCAGCTCGAGCGTCTTACGGCTCGCGATGTTGAGGTTGTCGGCGCGGTAGATCTGGCGGAACTTGGCGGTGGCGGTCTGTCCGTCGACCTTGATCGCGAGGTTCTCGAGGTTCACGCTGATGCTGGACTTGCCGACGATGCGCGCGCGGCGGTCTTCTTCCCAGGCCTTGCGGCTCTGGCCGCCGGCGGGCACGAAGTCGCTGCCGTAGGCGGCGAGGTAGCGGTCCATGTCCTGGCTGGCCCAGGCCGAGGCCCAGCCGCGCACGACGGATTCGATCTCGGCGTTGGAAGCCGGGGCTGCAGCAGGCGCTGGTGCCGGTGCCGGTTCAGGCGTCTTTGCGACCGGCGCGGGGGCTGCGGCCACCTTGACGGGCGGCGCGACAGGCGCGGCGGCGGGGGCCGGCGCGGGCGCAGGCGGGGCCTTGGCTACGGGCGCAGGCGCGGGCACGGGTGCCGGGGCAGGTGCCTTGGCGACTGGTGCGGGCGCAGGCGCCGGGGTAGGGGCAGGGGCCTTCGCAGCCGGTGCCGGTGCGGGCGTCGTCGTGGCCGAGGCCACGAGGGTCGAGCCCTTGGAGCCAGCCGCCGGCGGGGCGGTGAAGAGCGTGCGGATCACGGCCAGCTTGGGCTGCACCGCGGTGTTGTTCTGGTCGAGCTGCAGCGCCTTGCTGTAGGCCTGGCTGGCCAGCCGCGCGTACACGTCGCCGAGGTTTTCCTGGGCGGTGGCGTAGCTGGGGTTGGTGCGAATGGCACTTTCGAGGGCGTTGCGGGCCTTGTCGAACTGGTTCTGGCTCGCGTAGATGACGGCGAGGTTGTTGAACGGCTCGGGCAGCTCGGGCGCATCCTGCGTGAGCTGGGTGAAGGCGGCGATGGCCTCGGCGCGCTTGCCGGTGTCGAGCTGGATCACGCCTTTCAGGAAGCGCATCTGCGGATCGCGCGGCTTGTCCTTGAGGAAGGCCTCGGCCCTGGTCATGGCCTCGTCGAGCTTGCCGGACTGCATCAGGCGGTCGACCTCTTCGTGCTCGGTCGCGGCCAGCGCGGGAAGCGCGGCGCCGCAGGCCGCAACGGCCAGGAACAGGGCGCGCACGGTGGGGGAGAAGCTGAAGCGGGCGCGAGGCCGGGGGCTCTTGGGCATTGCGGACAAGACCTCGTTGGTGGGGAAGGGGAATGCGGCAGGCATTGTAAATGCGCCCGTCACCTCTGGATACCAAGCTGACGGAGCCCTGCGATGGCCCTATTCACAGTTGTGCCGAACTTGTGCGCTGCAGCATCATCATGTAACGTCTCGTAAGCAAAATGCACGTGTTTACCCTGATTTTTCCATCCCTCTGGAGTCCGTCTTGAAGATCACCAAACGCCGCCTGCTCGAAGGCGGCGCTGCAGCCATTGCCACCTCGCTGTTCACGCCGGCCTCGTGGGCCCAGCGCGCAGCAGGCGGCGATGCCGCCTGGCCAACCAAGCCCGTGCGCATCCTCGTGGGCTTTCCGGCCGGCG
Organism: Variovorax boronicumulans; assembly: GCF_009811375.1. Classification (NCBI taxonomy): domain Bacteria; kingdom Pseudomonadati; phylum Pseudomonadota; class Betaproteobacteria; order Burkholderiales; family Comamonadaceae; genus Variovorax; species Variovorax boronicumulans. The sequence goes on along the minus strand of NZ_BKDH01000005.1, from coordinate 23,319 downwards.
CTTCGCCCGACCTGGCGGCGCGCGCCATCGCGGAGCCGCTCTCGAAGCTCCTGCGCCAGCCGGTGACGGTGGAGAACAAGCCCGGCGCCAGCGGCAACCTCGTGGCCGCCGAAGTGGCCAAGGCCACGGACGACCACACGATCGGCGCGCTCATCAACGGCAACCTCACGATCGCCAAGCTGCTGAACCCCTCGCTCGACTTCGACCCCGAGAAAGACTTCGCCCCCGTCGGCCTGATCGGCACCGCGCCGCTGGTGCTGGTGGTGTCGGGCAGCGCCACGGGTAAGTCTGCAGCCGACCTGCTGCTGTGGGTGCGCAACCTGGGCAGCGCCGGCAAATACGGCACGCCGGGCGTGGGCACGGTGGGCCACCTGGGCATGGAACTGCTCAAGAGCCGCGCGGCCATCACCGCGCAGCACAAGCCCTACACCGGCAACCCGCAGGTGATCGCCGGCATCCTCGCGGGCGAGATCCAGTTGGCACTGCTGCCGCCCGGGCTGGCGATGCCGCACGTGAAGTCGGGCAAGCTCAAGGCCATCGGCGTGACCTCGCCCGAGCGCAGCCCGCTGGTCAACGAGCTGCCGACGATCCGCGACGCCGACGTGCGTGGCGCCGACCTCGAGATCTGGACCGCGCTCGCCGCGCCCGCGAGCATGAAGCCGGCCGCCGTGGCCCGGCTGAACGCCGCGCTGGTCGAGGTGATCAGTTCGCCCGAGGTGAGCGGCGAGCTGCTCAAGACCGGTTGGCAGGCGCAGCCCGGTTCGCCCGACACGCTGGCCAAGCGCATGCGCGCCGACACCACGCGCCTGGGCGGCGTGATCCTCATGAAGGGCATTCGCTCAGAGGCCTGAGCCAGTGCCAGCGCGATCGCGCTGCGGCTACAGCAGCGCAGACACCTGCCGCGCCGCATCGATCAGCGCCGGCAGCATCGTCTCCTGCATCACCTTCGCGCTCGTGCGGTTCGCCTGCCCGCTGATGTTCAGCGCGGCCACCATGCGGCCCTGCCGGTTCACGATGGGCGCGGCCACGGAGATCAGGCCTTCTTCCAGTTCCTGGTTCACCAGGCACCACTGCTGCTTGCGCGCCTGGGCCACCTTGGCCATGAGCGCGTCGATGTCGGTCACGGTGTGCTTGGTCAGCGCCTCGAGGTTCGAGGCCTCGAGCCGCGCGCGCACCTCGTCGTCGTCCAGGTCGGCCAGCAGCAGGCGGCCCAGCGAGGTGCAGTACGCCGGCAGCCGCGAGCCCACGCCCAGGCTGATGCGCATGATCTTCTGCGTCGGCACGCGCAGCACATAGACGATGTCGGTCGCGTCGAGCACGGCGGCCGAGCACGATTCCTGCACCTGCTGCACCAGCGCCTCCATCACGGGTTCGGCGCGGTTCCAGATCGGCATCGACGACAGGTAGGCAAAGCCCAGGTCGAGGATGCGCGGCGTGAGCGTGAAGAGCTTGCCGTCGGTCACCACATAGCCCAGCGTCTGCAGCGTGAGAAGAATGCGCCGCGCCCCCGCGCGTGTGAGTCCGCTGCCGGCCGCCACCTCGCTCAGGGTCTGGTGCGGCGCGCTCGCGCTGAACGAGCGGATCACCTGCAGGCCGCGCGCAAAAGACTGCACGTAGCTGTCGCCAGGGGCGGGCGTGTCGGCGGTGGAAGTGACGGAAACGGGGTGGGTTGCCATGGCGAGCGATCCTCTCTAAAATTCATTATACGAACAAAAGTTCTTTAGGCGAACAAATTGCGGTTTGCGAGGGTTCGTGAATTCGGCAGGGTGTTCGCACCGTTCGGTTTCTTCCTTCACTCCCGGAGACAGGCTTCATGATCAACAAGATCGCGCGCTCGGTCGCCGATGCCCTGGCAGGCATCCAAGACGGCGCCACGGTGCTCATCGGCGGTTTCGGCACCGCCGGCATTCCAGGCGAACTCATCGACGGCCTCGTCGAGCAGGGCGCCAAGGACCTCACGGTCGTCAACAACAACGCAGGCAACGGAGAGACGGGCCTGGCGGCGCTGCTCAAGGCCGGGCGCGTGCGCAAGATCATCTGCAGCTTTCCGCGCCAAGCCGACAGCCAGGTGTTCGACGGCCTGTACCGCAGCGGCAAGATCGAACTCGAACTCGTGCCCCAGGGCAACCTCGCCGAACGCATCCGCGCGGCGGGTGCCGGCATCGGCGCCTTCTTCTGCCCCACGGGCTACGGCACGCAGCTCGCCGGCGACCGCGAAACCCGCGAGATCGACGGCGTGCAGTACGTGCTCGAGTACCCCATCCACGGCGACGTGGCGCTCATCAAAGCCGAGCGCGGCGACCGCTGGGGCAACCTGGTCTACCGCAAGGCCGCGCGCAACTTCGGCCCGGTGATGGCCATGGCCGCGAAGAAGACCATCGCCACCGTGCACGACATCGCCGAGCTCGGCACCCTCGACCCCGAGACCATCGTGACTCCGGGCATCTTCGTGCACCAGGTGGTGCGCATCGAACGCGTCGCCACGCAAGCGGGTGGCTTCAAGAAGGCAGCATGACCACCATGGCATACACCCGTCGCACCAAAGACCAGTTGGCAGCCCGCGTCGCACAAGACATCTTCGACGGCGCCGTCGTCAACCTCGGCATCGGCCAGCCCACGCTCGTGGCCAACCACCTGCCGCAGGGCCGCGAGGTCATCCTGCAAAGCGAGAACGGCATCCTCGGCATGGGCCCCGCGCCCGAGGCCGGCGAAGAAGACTACGACCTCATCAACGCCGGCAAGCAGCCTGTCACGCTGCTGCCGGGCGGCTCGTTCTTCCACCATTCGGACAGCTTCGCGATGATGCGCGGCGGCCACCTCGACATCTGCGTGCTCGGCGCGTTCCAGGTGTCGGCCACCGGCGACCTGGCCAACTGGCACACCGGCGAGAAAGACGCCATTCCCGCGGTCGGCGGCGCGATGGACCTGGCCATCGGCGCCAAGCAGACGTGGGTCATGATGGATCTGCTCACCAAGCAGGGCGCGAGCAAGCTGGTGCAGCAGTGCACCTATCCGCTCACCGGCATCGGCTGCGTCAAGCGCGTCTACTCCGACCTCGCCACGCTCGAATGCACGCCGCAGGGCCTGAAGCTCGTCGACACCGTCGAGGGCCTGAGCCGCGAAGAACTCGAAAAGCTGGTCGGCCTTCCGATCGCTGCCTGATCCCATCCAAGTCATCAGAGAGAGACACATCACATGACCAATCAAGCCTTCATCTGCGACGCCGTCCGCACCCCCTTCGGCCGCTACGGCGGTTCGCTCAGCAGCGTGCGCACCGACGACCTCGGCGCCGTGCCCCTGCGTGCACTGATCGAGCGCAACAAGAACGTCGACTGGCAGGCCGTGAGCGACGTGCTCTACGGCTGCGCCAACCAGGCCGGCGAAGACAACCGCAACGTCGCGCGCATGTCGGCGCTGCTCGCGGGCCTGCCGATCGAAGTGGGCGGCGGCACCATCAACCGCCTGTGCGGTTCGGGCCTCGATGCACTGGGCACCGCCGCGCGCGCCATCCGCGCCGGTGAAGCCGGCCTCATGATCGCTGGCGGCGTCGAGAGCATGAGCCGCGCGCCCTTCGTCATGCCCAAGGCCGAGAGCGCCTTCAGCCGCAACAACGCGGTGTACGACACCACCATCGGCTGGCGCTTCGTCAACAAGCTCATGAAGGCGCAGTACGGCGTCGACTCGATGCCCGAGACGGCCGAGAACGTCGCCACTGACTACAAGATCGAGCGCGAAGCGCAAGACCTGATGGCGCTCAACTCGCAGCTGCGCGCCGTCGCTTCGCAGAAGTCCGGCTTCTTCGATGCCGAGATCGTGCCCGTGAGCGTGCCGCAGAAGAAGGGCGACGCCCTCATCGTCAACAAGGACGAGCATCCGCGTGACACCACGCTGGAGGCGCTGGCCAAGCTCAAGCCCATCGTGCGTCCCGACGGCACCGTCACCGCCGGCAATGCCAGCGGCGTGAACGACGGCGCCTGCGCGCTGCTGCTGGCCGATGAAGCCAGCGCCGCCAAGCACGGCCTCACGCCGCGCGCCCGCGTGGTCGGCATGGCCACGGCCGGCGTCGCGCCGCGCATCATGGGCATCGGCCCGGCGCCTGCCACGCAGAAGGTGCTGGCGCTCACCGGCCTCACGCTCGACCAGATCGACGTCATCGAACTCAACGAAGCCTTCGCCGCACAAGGCCTCGCCGTGCTGCGCCTCCTGGGCCTGAAGGACGACGACGCGCGCGTGAACATCAACGGCGGCGCCATCGCCCTGGGCCACCCGCTCGGCGCCAGCGGCGCACGCCTGGCCACCACCGCGGTGAACCAGTTGCACAAGGGTGGCGGCCGCTACGCGCTGTGCACGATGTGCATCGGCGTGGGGCAAGGCATTGCCGTGATCCTGGAACGCGTCTGATGGCGCTCGCCCGACGCGAGCTGCTGCTGGGCCTGCTGGCCGCAGCGGGCCTGCCCGCGCATGCGCAGCAGAGCGATGCAAAGCCGATCCGCATCGTCGTGCCCTTCGCGGCCGGCGGCGGCAACGACGTGTTCGCGCGCCAGATGGCCAAGGGCCTGGGCGAGGTGCGCAAGTCCGGCGTCATCGTCGACAACAAGCCCGGCGCGGGCGGCAACCTCGGCACCGAGCAGGTGGTGCGCAGCACGCCCGACGGCAGCACGCTGCTGCTGGGCCACACGGGCACCGTGTCGATCAACCCTGCGCTGTACAAGGGCCTGAAGTTCGACGCCCGCAAGGACCTGCTGCCCGTGGCCATGTTCGCCTCGTCCGCGCTCGTGCTCGTGGTGCCTGCGGCCTCGAAGGTGCGCAGCGTGGCCGACCTCGTCAAGGAGGCCAAGGTGCGCCCGGGCCTGCTCGACTACGCATCGAGCGGTAGCGGCACCGGCGGCCACCTCACGGGCGAGCTCTTCGCGCAGCGCACCGGTACGAAGATCAATCACATTCCCTACAAGGGCACCAACCCCGCGCTCACCGACCTCGCGGGCGGCCAGGTGCAGATGATGTTCAGCGTCATCCCGCCCGCGCTCGCGCTGGTCAAGGGCGGGCGGCTGCGCGCCATTGCCGTCACGGGCGCCAAACGCCTGCCGTCGCTGCCCGACGTGCCCACCGTGGCCGAGTCGGGCCTGCGCGAACTCGCGGGCTTCGAGAGCACGCTCACCTACGGCATCCTCGCGCCGCGCGGCACGTCCGACGCGTTCGTGAAGACGCTGTCGGCGCAGATGCTGCAGGTGGCGGGCGGCGCCGAGTTCCAGTCGCGCCTGGACGTGGAGGGCGCCGTGCCGCTGCTCGGCGGGCCGGCCGACTACGCCGCGCTCATCGCGAAGGAAAGCGCGCTGTGGGCCGGCATCGTCAAGGCCTCGGGCGCGTCGGTCGACTGAGCGGCGACGCACCGCTTCCCACCCATCAACGATTCATCAAACCGGAGACTTCCCTCATGTCCTTCTTCCGTTCGTCGCTTTCGCGCCGCGCCATCGCAGCGGCCGTGCTGGCCCTGACCGCCGGCGGCCTGCTGCCGCTGACCGCTTCGGCACAACAGCAGCCTGCGGCCTTCCCGACCAAGCCCGTGCGCATCATCACGCCGTTCCCGGTCGGTGGTGGTCCGGACGGCGTGGCTCGCCTCGTGGCCGACAAGCTCTCGCGCGCCTGGGGCCAGCCGGTGGTGGTCGAGAACCGCCCGGGCGGCAACGGCTTCATCGCCATCGACGCCTTCAAGCGGGGTGCGAAAGACGGCCACGACATCATCGTTCTGGACAACGTGCACCTGGCCGCGTACCCGGCGCTGTTCAAGAAGCTGCCCTACGACGCATCGAAGGACTTCGACGCGCTGCTGCCGCTGTTCAAGACCTACTTCTTCTTCACCGTCGCGACCAACAGCAAGTACAAGACCGTGGGCGACCTGATCGCCGACGCCAAGGCCAACCCCGGCAAGCTCGACTACGGCTCGTGGTCGGTCGGCAACCCGGTGCACCTGGGCTCGGAACTGTTCGAGTCGGCCACCGGCACGCAGATGGAGCACGTGATCTACAAGGAGACCACGCAGCTGTACACCTCGGTCGCCACCGGCGAGCTGGCCTTTGCGCTGGGCAGCAGCGCCACCGCCGGCCCGCTGCAGCGCGCCAACAAGCTGCGCTTCCTGGCAGCCGCAGCGCCCCAGCGCGTGGCCGCCTTCCCCGACGTGCCGACCGTGAGCGAATCGGGCGGCCCGAAGGGCTTCGAGGTCATCGGCTGGAACGCCATCGCCGTGCCCAAGGGCCTGCCCGCCGCGGTCACCGACAAGATCAAGCGCGACATCGAGAAGGGCCTGGCCGAACCCGACGTGCTGGAGAAGTTCAAGAGCTTCGGCTACGAGCCGTTCCCGACCACGCGCCCGCAGTTCGACCAGTTCGTGGCGACGGAGACGAAGCGCTTCACGGACGTGATCCGCAAGGCGAACGTGTCGCTGGACTGACGGCGCGCGCCCCGGGCGCATCCGCAACGAACAAGGCACCCGCGAGGGTGCCTTTTCTTTTGGGCGCTGCGCCAAGGGCGAGAGATTGTGCTGTCCAAAAGTCACATGTTACGTATAGATACGCGACAGGGTAGACCGTCTACCGAAGGGCCTGACAGAGGCGGAGTGGCCCCGCATGGGGCGGTCGCTCCCGTTTCAGGGTAGCCCCTTGCAGGGATACGCGTAACCGGCACCCGTTCTTACATTTTTGACTTGCACATCCGAAATCGTCGCCGTGGGGAGGAGCAAGCCATTGCTGCTGCACACGGAGGTCCACCTGCTCAGTCAGTGAACGAAGAGGGAGTTGAGTCATGAACAAGATCTTCCGAACCCTGTGGAGTCCCACCGCCGGCACCTGGGTGGCCGCGCCGGAAATCGCGCGTGGCCACGCGCGATCGTGCAGCGGGGGCGGCGTGCGCGCGGTGGCTGCAGCGGCGGCAACGGCGGCGCTGTGGGTCTGCGTCGTGCCGGTGCTCGCGGCCGGCGGTGCGGGTGGCCAGCCGGTCGGTGACGCGTCGCTGAACGCGGGCACGGGCGGCAGCGACGGCACGGGCGGCAGCGGCGGGCTCAACGACACCACGGTCAATGCCTTCGGCGGCGCGGGCGGATCGTCCACGCCGGGCGGCGTCACGGCGGGGGCCAACGCCAGCATCGGCGGCTTCGGCGGTGCCACGCCGGGCACCGGCGGCGCGGCCGGCGCGGCCAGCACACCAACCGGCCCCGGGGCGTTCCAGGGCGACGCCGGCGGCGCGGGCCAGGCGCAGACCGGTGACGCGGCCAACGGCAACGGCTATGGCGGGGGTGGCGGCGGTGGCTTCCAGGGCATGTCGATCGCCAACAACGTGGCCAATTCGTCCGACAGCTACACCGGCGGCATCGGTGGCGCGGGCGGCAACGGGTACTGGGCAGCGGGTGGTGGCGGCGCGGGCGGCTACGGTTCGATCCTCAGCGGCCCGCTCGGCAGCTACACGGCCACGGGATCTTCCACGGGCGGCGCCGGCGGCAAGGGCGGCGACGCCTTCTCGCAGGGCGGCGGCGGCGGCAGCGGGGGCGGCGGGTTCTACCTGAACGCGACCAACCCGGGGCTCAGCTTCACCAACACCGGCCCCCTCACGGGCGGGGCGGGCGGTGCCGGCGGGGCCGAACTGGCGCCCGCCCGTTCCAACGCCTCGGGCGGTGGTGGCGGCGCAGGGGGCATCGGCGCGACGTTGGCGGGTGTCGCCGTCACCGTCAACAACTCCGGCGCGATCACGGGCGGTGCGGGGGGCGCGGGCGGTGCGGCCGGCGGCGGTGCGGGCGGCACCGGTTCACCGGGCGGCGGCGGCGACGGCGGGGCGGGCCTCGCGTCGACCGGCGCGGGCGCAACCCTCACCAACACCGGCACCATCGCCGGTGGGGCGGGCGGCGCTGGCGGGGCCAACAGCAACGGCGGACCGAGCGGTGCCAACGGCGTGGGCGGCGTCGGGGTGACGGGCGCGAACCTCGCGTTGACCAATGGCGGAACCATCTCGGGCGGCCTGGGCGGCGACGGCGTCACGCGCGCTGCGGCGGTCGCATTCACGGGCGGCACCAACAGCCTCACGCTGAACACCGGCTCGTCGATGACGGGCGCGATTTCGATCGGCGCGGGCGCCATCGCCAGCGTCATCGCGGGCGCCGGCGGCCTCAGCGTCAACAACGCCCTGCTGCTGGGCGGCACGGGCACCATCGACACCAACGGGAACGCCCTGACGTGGACCGGCGCGATCTCCGGCGCCAGCGATCTGGTGAAGATCGGCGCGGGCGTGCTGACGCTCAGCGGTGCCGACACCCACTCGGGCGCCACCAACGTCGCGGCGGGCACCCTGCGCGCGGGCGCGGCCAACGTGCTCAGCAGCGCGAGTCCCTTCACCGTGGCCACCGGCGCGACGCTCGACCTGGCCGGCAACAGCCAGACCCTCGCATCGATGGCCCACAGCGGCACCGTCTCGCTGGTGGGCGCGGTGCCGGGCACCACGCTCACCGTCAACGGCCCGTGGGTGGGCAACGGCGGCACGCTGCGGCTGGGCACCGCGCTGGGCGGCAGCGCGAGCGCGAGCGACCGGCTCATCCTGAGCGGCGCCACCGCCGTCGCCAGCGGCACGACGAATGTGCAGATCACCAACCTGGGCGGCCTGGGCGCACTCACCACCGGCAACGGCATCGAAGTGATCAGCGCCCTCAACGGCGCGACCACCACTGCGCAGACCACCAAGAGCGCGTTCGTGCTGGCCGGCACGCACGTCGATGCGGGCGCCTACGAGTACCGGCTGCATGCGGCCGACGCGGCCGGCGCGGGCGAGAACTGGTACCTGCGCTCGACCGCTGCACCCGTGACGCCCGTGACGCCTGTCCCGCCCGTCACGCCGCCTGCCGGCGGTGGCGGCTCGGGCACTGGCGGCACCGGCGTCGTGCCCGTGTTCGCCGTGCCCACCTACCGCGCCGAAGTGCCGCTGTACGCCGCGCTGCCCGAGCAGCTGCGCCAGTCCAGCTTCGCGATGCTCGGCAACAGGCGCCTGCGCATGGGCGAGGACCTTGTAGCGGGCGCAAACCCGGCCAAGCCCACGCAGGGCTACCGCGAGGCGTGGGGGCGCATCATCAGCACCGACCGCACCATCGCGCAGGGCGGCACCGTGAGCCCCACGAGCAAGGGGCGCCTCACGGGCTTCCAGGCCGGCACCGACCTGTGGGCCAACCCCGACTGGCACGCGGGCGTGTACGTCGGCCAGCTCGACGGCGACATGCGCGTGAACGGCTTTGCCAGCGGCCTGGCGAACCTCGGCGTGGGCACCAACAACCAGAAGAGCGAGTACCTGGGCGCCTATGCCACCTGGAAGCACGCCAGCGGCGTGTACGTCGACGGCGTGCTGCAGGCCGGGCGCCACCGCTACACCGCCAGGCCCACGCTGGGCTTCTCCCGGGGCGGCAAGGGCAACAGCCTGCTGGCGTCCATCGAGGTGGGGCAGTCGATTCCCATCGCGCAGAACTGGACCGTCGAGCCGCAGGTGCAATTGGTGCACCAGCGGGTGAGCCTGGGCGACACGGGCATCTCCGGCGCGCTCGTGCAGCAGAACAGCCACAACGGCTGGCGGGCACGCGCCGGCGTGCGCGTGAAGGGCGAGTTCGTCACCAGCGCCGGGGTGCTGCAGCCTTATGTGCGGGTCAATTTCCACCGCAGCAGCCGCGGCACCGACGTCACCCGCTTCGTCGGCCCGGCCGGCTTCACCGACATCGCGACGCGCACCGGCGGCAGCAGCACCGAGCTGGCGGCGGGGGCCACGCTGCAGGTGGCCGAGAACACGAGCGTGTATGTGGAGCTGGGCAAGCTGTGGTCGGGCTCCGGCGGCGACTCGCGCATCAAGAGCGGGGTCAATGCGAGCGTCGGCGTGAAGATGCGCTGGTGATCTCGTGCGCCGGGCGGCGTCTACGCATGCCGCCGCGCGGCGGCGTGGAGCGTGTGCACGCGGGCCTCGCCGGGCTGCGCAGGCGAAGGTCGCCCCCAACCCTGCGGCAGTTCATGCAGCACGGCGTTCGCATCGAGCGAGCGGATCGCGACCGAGGTGTCGGCCGGAATCCGCCCCTGCGCCACCATCGCCTCGTAGCGCAGCGCGCACACGCGCAGGAACGACGCGAAGTTGCCGACCTCGCCGCGCGCCGCCACCAGCTCGTCGTACAGCCGCTCGATGAGCTGCACCACGGCCATGCCGTCGCGCTGCGCGATCTCTTCGAGCACCTGCCAGAACAGGTTCTCGAGCCGGATGCTGGTGACCACGCCGTGCAGCCGCACCGAGCGCGTGCGCGCGTCGTAGCTTTGCGGATCGGCGCTGATGAAGACTTCGCACATGGGCCATCTCCTCGAGAGGCGGGGGTGAATCGGGGCGACGCGGCACTGTAGCGCCGCCCGCGTCCATCCGTTCAGGTCAGTGTTCGATGCGGGTGCCGAGCACCACCAGGAACTGCGACAGCCACGCCGGATGCGCCGGCCAGGCCGGTGCCGTGACGAGGTTGCGGTCGGTCACGGCCTGGTCGACCGGGATGCCCATGTACTCGGCGCCGGCCAGTTCCACCTCGACCTGGCAGGCTGGGTAGGCCGACACCTTGCGGCCCTTGATGAGGCCCGTGGCCGCGAGCAGCTGCGCGCCGTGGCAGACGGCGGCCACCGGCTTGTCGGTCGCCAGGAAGTGGCGCGCGATCTCGACCACGCGGGGGTGCATGCGCAGGTACTCGGGCGCGCGGCCGCCGGGGATCACGAGCGCGTCGTAGGCCTCGGGACGCACCTCGTCGAAGCTGGCGTTCAGCGTGAAGCGGTGGCCCGGCTTCTCGCTGTAGGTCTGTGCGCCTTCGAAATCGTGGATGGCGGTGTGTACCCAGTCGCCGGCCTTCTTGTCGGGCGCCACCGCATGCACGGTGTGGCCGACGGCCAGCAGGGTCTGGAACGGCACCATGGTTTCGTAGTCTTCGGCGTAGTCGCCGCAGAGCATCAGGATCTTGCGAGCCATCGGGTTTGTCTCCTTCGGATGAGGTGTAGCGAAACCGGCCGGCGCAGGGTGCGCGCCGGCCGTGGCCGCATTATTCGAAGGGGGCGGGCGCAGCGGGTAGCAGCGGGCTGTGATGCCGCTGCGGTCGCTATTTGACCGAGCCTGCGGTCAGGCCCTGCACCATGTAGCGCTGCATCCACGCAAACAAAATGGCGACCGGGACCACGGCGCAGATGGCGGCGGCCATCACCAGCTCCCACTGCACCACGTACTGGCCCGCGACCATGTTGGTGACGAGCACGGTCAGCGTCTGCTTCTCCGTGGAGCGGATCAGCGTGTAGACCACGGCGAACTCGTTCCAGGCATTGACGAAGGTGACCAGCGCCGTGACCGCCATGGCCGGCAAGGCCAGCGGCAGGAACACCTTGCAGACCGTGCGCACCGGGCCCGAGCCTTCGAGCCAGGCCGACTCCTCCAGGTCGCGCGGAATGGTCTCGAAGTAGGAGGTCATCATCCAGACGGCAAAGGCAATGCCGAAGGCGCCATAGGCCACCACCACGGACAGGCGCGAGTCGGTCATGTTGCCGCCCTCGAACCAGGGCAGGCTGGCCGCCATCTTGAACAGGCCCACCACCAGCAGCACGGGCGAGATCATCTGGGTGATGAGCAGGAACTGCCGGTAGCCGCCCTGGCCGCGAAACTTCAGGCGCGCCAGCGCGTAGGCGGAAGGCACGCTGACGGCAATCGTCAGCACGGTCGCAGAGAGCGACACCAGCAGGCTGTTCAGCAGCGCGCGCCCGAAGCCGGTCTGCGTCCACATGGCGGAGAAGTTGCTCCACTGCCACTGCTGCGGCAACCAGCGCGCCGGATAGACGTAGATCTCGGACGCCGGCTTGAGCGCCGTGAAGAACATCACCGCGAGCGGAAAGACGACCACGGCCACCAGCGGCGCGAGCAGCAGCCAGCACCAGAGGCTGCGCACGAGTTTGTCGGGGCGGATCATGCGGCGGCCTTCGCGGACTGGCGCTTTTGCAGGCGCAGGTAGAACACGGTGAAGGCCAGCAGCAAGGCCAGCATCACGAGCGAAATGGCGGCTGCCTCGCCGGGGCGGCCCATACGAAAGCCCAGCTGGTACAGCCAGGTGACGAGGATGTGCGTGGCGTTGTCCGGCCCGCCCTGCGTCATGATCCAGATGATGGGGAACGAGTTGAAGACGTAGATCACGTTCAGCACGATCGCCATGTGGATGAAGGGCTTGAGCAGTGGCAGCGTGAGCCGGCGAAACTGCTGCCAGCGCGACGCGCCTTCGATGCCGGCCGCTTCGTAGATGTCCTGCGACACCGACGACAGGCCACCAAGAAAGATGGTGACGGTGAAGGGGATGGACACCAGGATGCCCACGCCCACCTCGACCCAGAAAGCGAGCTGTCCGTCGGCCAGCCAGTTGATCGGCTCCTGGATGATCCCGACCATCGCGAGGCTCGCATTGACCATGCCGTACTGGCCGTTGAAGGACCAGGTCCAGACGATGGCCGTCATGGTCAGCGACACCGCCCAGGGCAGCATCACGATCGTGCGCGCCACGCCCCGGCCATAGAAATCCTGCTGCAGGATGAGCGCGATCGGCACAGCGCACAACACGGCACCGCCGACCACGCACACGGTCCATTGCACCGTGCGCCACACCACATGGGCGAACACCGGATCGGTGAACACGGTGCGAAAGTTGTCCAGGCCGTTGAAGGCCCGCAGCAGGCCGAAGCGCGAGATGTCGTGCACCGACTGGAACACCAGGGTGGACAGCGGGTAGGCCAGGATGAAGAGGGTGAGCAACAGGCTCGGCGCAATCAGCCCCCAAGCCAGGGCAGGGCCTCGAACGGGATTCTGCATAGGTCGATTCGATCGGATAGGCGTGGTTGGGCGTGGTGCGACACGCGGAAAGCCGGCGCAGCCCGGCGGCTGCGCCCCGGGGCTTGCTGGCTTACTTCTTGTTGAGCTTGGTGTTGGCTTCGGCCGCGGCCTTGTCCAGCGCCGCCTTCGGTTCCGCCTTGCCCTGGTAGATGGCCTGCAGCGCGTTGGTGACGGCCTGCGCCGAGTCTTCCCAGCCGGCGACCAGCGGGGCGAAGCGTGCGTTGGGCAGCAGGGTCACGAACTCGGAGAGCACCGGGTCGTCCTTGAACACGGGGTCGTTGGCCACCTCTCGCGTCACCGGCATGAAGCCTTCGCCCTGGTCGAACTTCAGCCGCGCGGTTTTCGAGAACATGAAGTTCAGGAATTTCTGGGCGGTTTCCTTGTTCTTCGAGGTCTTGAACATCATGATCGAATCGGTCACGCCGAAGGTGATGTCCTTGCCGCCATTGGGCACGCCGGTGATGCCGTATTTCAGTTGCGGCGCGTCCTTGGCGATTTCCTTGGCCAGCGGCGGCAGCGAAATGACCATGCCCAGGCGCCCCTGCTTGAACAGGTTGTGCAGGTCGTAGCGCGTGTTGCCGGCCACGCCGGGCTCGGTCAGGCCCTGGTCGATCATGCTTTTGTAGAGCGTGGCGGCTTTCACGCCGGTCGGCGAATTGAAGGCGGCCTTGTTGCCCGCATCCAGCACGTCGCCGCCCATGCTCCACAGCGCGTAGTAGAAATAAGTGTCGGTATCCAGGTCTTTGCCCTGAATGCCGTAGCCGTAGGCGCCCGTGGCCTTGATCTTTTTCGCGGCGGCAATCACGTCGTCCCAGGTCTTGGGGCCATTGGGAAAGCCTGCCTTGCTCAGCATGTCCTTGTTATAGAACATGGCGCGCACGCTGGCCGCAATAGGCAGCGCATAAGGCTTGCCATTGATATTGCCGGCTTTCAGGAAAGCCGGAATGAATTGGTCCTTGAACGCCGCATTGGCGTAATTGTCGACCGGCTCCACCAGGCCGTCGTTCACGAAATCGCCCACCCAGCGGGTCGCGACGTGGGCCAGGTCGGGCGGGTTGTTGCTGGCGATTTCCGCCTGCAGTTTCTGCTGCATGTTCTCCCAGCTTCCCACCTCGACCTTGACCTTGTCTCCCGGGTTGGCCTTTTCGTAGTCCCGGGCCAGCGCCTCCAGCCAGGGGCGCGTGTTGTCGCTGTAGCTGGACATGGCGATGCGGATATTTCCCGCCTGGGCCGTGAGGGAGGAAAGACCCAGAAGAATTGCACCTGCCAATAGAGTTGTATTTCGTTTTTTCATATTTAATTCCTCGTGAAGTGATTGAAAATTAATTGAATACACGTCGGGATCTGCTGCGATCAATGCTTGCGCTTTTTTATCTTACGAGTCGGTCGAATGGCGCCATAGATAGAGCTAACCCTCGATTTCTAAAAAACAGAACCCTGCCTGCGAAATATTGAAGGACAAATTCCCGTGGCGTCCTGTACGCTTCAAAATTCGAGCTCGAATTGCGCGCGGTAATTCATTGCCGCCCGGTCGGGAGAGGTATTGGCAATTCACAGGGCGCATTGCGTGGACACATCAATTTCGACTCCGTCTCCTGTTCATCCCCACGCGCCGTCCCGGCGCGTGACGCTGGTCACGGGCGCCGCGGGCGGCATCGGCCAGGCCCTGTGCCGCCGCGTGCTGCAGGCCGGCGACCGGCTGATCGCGCTGGACCACGACGCGGGCGCGCTGGAAGGCCTGGCGGCCGTGTTGGCCGGGCAGGGCGTGAGTGCCGACGATCTGGCGCGGCTGCATCCTTTGGTGGCGGACGTCACCGACTGCGCAGGCCTGTGCGACAAGGTGGCCGCGGCCGTCGCCACGGTCGGGCCGGTGGATGTGCTGGTGTCGAACGTGGGCGCCGCGCGCGGGCCGACGGTACGCAAGACCACGCCGCAGGACTGGCAGGCCGACATCCAGCTCAACCTGAATGGCGCGTTCCATTGCGTGGAGGCGGTGCGCCGCGCCATGGTCGAGCGCCGCAGCGGGCAGCTGGTGCTCATCGGCTCGGTCAACGCGCTGACCACGCTCGGCCACCCGGCCTACAGCGCGGCCAAGGCCGCGCTGGTCAGCTACACCCGCTCGCTCGCGATGGAGCTGGGCGCCTACGGCATCCGCGCCAACATCGTGCTGCCGGGCACCGTCAAGACGCCCGCCTGGCAGGCACGGGCCGACAAGAACCCGCAGGTGTTCGAGCAGCTGAAGAAGTGGTACCCCCTGGGCGATTTCGCGACACCGGACGATGTGGCCGATGCCGTGCTGTTCCTGGCGTCGCCTGCCGCGCGCGTCATCACCGGCGTGGCGTTGCCGGTGGACGCGGGCCTCATGGCGGGCGTCCTGCCCATGGCCCGCGAGATCACCGTCGAAGACTACTGAGCCAGCGATTCACTTCCACAAAGACAAGGAGACCCCATGGCTCAGGTTCAACTCAAGCAACTGCGCAAGGATTTCGCGGGCGTGCCCGTCGTGCACGGCATCGACCTGGACATTGCCCACGGCGAGTTCGTCGTGCTCGTCGGCCCCTCGGGCTGCGGCAAGTCGACGCTGCTGCGCATGATCGCGGGGCTGGAGCCCATCAGCGGCGGCGAGCTGCGCATCGGCGGCGCACGCGCCAACGACCTGTCGCCGCAAAAGCGCAACATCTCGATGGTGTTCCAGAGCTATGCGCTCTACCCGCACCTGTCGGTCTACGAGAACATCGCCTTCGGCCCGCGCACGCGCGGCGAGGCCGAAAGCGACTTCCGCCCGCGCATCGAAAAGGCCGCCAGCCTGCTCAACCTCACGCCCTCCCTGGACCGCCTGCCGCGCGCGCTCTCGGGCGGACAGCGCCAGCGCGTCGCCATGGGCCGCGCCGTGGTGCGCGAGCCCGCGCTGTTTCTCTTCGACGAGCCGCTGTCCAACCTGGATGCGCAGCTGCGCGTGCAGATGCGCGCCGAGATCAAGGCCCTGCACCAGCGCCTGGGCAACACCATGGTCTACGTCACGCACGACCAGGTGGAAGCCATGACCATGGCCGACCGCATCGTCGTGATGCGCGCGGGCCGGGTGGAGCAGGTCGGTGCACCGCTCGAGCTCTACGACCGCCCGGTCAACCGCTTCGTGGCGGGCTTCATCGGCTCGCCCGCCATGAACTTCACGCAGGGGCAGGTGCATCGCGCACACGGCCGCACCTGGCTCGCGCTGCCCGACGGGCAGGCCTGGGACTTGCCCACGTCCGGGTGCACGCCGCTGCTGGCCGATGGACAGCACGTGCTGCTGGGGCTGCGGCCCGAGCACCTGCAGTTGGCTCCGGAGGGCCTGGCGTTGCGCGTGATCCTCACGGAGTCGACGGGCGACAAGACGCAGATCTACGGCACCGTGGCGGGCAGCGAGACGCCCTGGTGCGTGTCCGTGCACGACCGCGTGGCCCTCAAGCCTGGCGACCTCGTGCACCTGCAGGTCCGCGAGGCCGCGTCGACCCATTGCTTCGATGCACAGACCGAGCGCCATGTGGGCGTCGCGGCCCCGGCGCCGGCCGGGTACAGGCCGTCCGCGTCCAGCGTGGACGCGCGTGCCGGCGGCAGTGACGGCCAGCGCCATGCCGCGTCGATCGCGTATTCGTACGGCTAGGCCATGCGCAACCACTGCATGTCCGAAGTCGAAACGGGCAACCACATCGGCGGGCGCTGGTCGACCACCGCCGACACCCTGCCGGTGGTCAACCCGGCCAACGGCGACACCATCGCCACCGTGCCCCGTTCGGGCCGCGAGACGGCGGACGAGGCAGTGGCCGCCGCCAAGGCCGCGGCCAAGGCATGGGCCGCCACGCCCGTGTTCGAGCGCGCCGCGATGTGCATGGCGATCGCGGCCGAGATCGATGCCGCGCGCGAGGCCCTCGCGCACACGCTGTCGTGCGAGCAGGGCAAGGTCCTGGCCGAGGCGTTGGGCGAGGTCGCCAAGGCCGCCGACGGCTTCCGGCTCGCCGCCGAACTCGTCAAGCAGATGGGCGGCAAGACGCTGCCGGCGGAAGACCCGGGCAAGCTCGTCATGACGCTGCGGCAGCCGCGCGGCGTGTATGGCGTCATCACGCCCTGGAACTTCCCGGTCAACATTCCGGTGGAGTACATCGCTCCCGGCATCGCCACCGGCAACACCCTCGTCTGGGTGCCTGCGCCGTCCACTGCACTCGTGGCCTGCGCGCTCATGGCGGCCATCGAAAGGGCAGGCCTGCCTGCTGGCGTTCTCAATCTGGTGATCGGTGAGGGCGCGACCGTGGGCGATGCGGTGGTGGTGCATCCGGACGTGACCGCCATCGCCTTCACCGGCAGCACCGCGACGGGCCAGCGCATCGCCGAGCGGGGCGCCGGAAAGCCCCTGCTGCTCGAGCTCGGAGGCAATGGCCCCCTGATCGTTTTCGAGGACGCCGACCTCGATGCGGCAGCCGCTGCAGCGGCAGGCGGCGCGTTCTTCAATGCCGGGCAGGTGTGCGCGGCGACAGGGTGCGTGCTGGCCCATGCCAGCGTGGTGGACCGCCTGTGCGACAAGCTGGTCGCCAAGGCCGCCGAGCAGGTGCTGGGCGATCCCCTGCATCCCGCGACGACCATGGGGCCGCTCAACAACGCCCAGGTGGCGGCCAAGGTGCGCGCGCATGTGGACGATGCCGTTGAACAGGGTGCACGCGTGCTGTGCGGCGGCCGCGCGCGGCCGGACCTGGGCAGCGACCTCTTCTTCGAACCCACCGTGGTGCGCGACGTCACGCCCGCCATGCGGCTGTGCCGGGAAGAAACCTTCGGCCCCGTCGTGCCGGTCATCGCCTTCCAGGATGAAGCGCAGGCCCTGGCGCTGGCCTTGCAGAACGACTACGGACTCTCGGTGGGCGTCTTCACGCAAGACATCGGCCGCGGCATCGCCATGGCCAAGGCGATTCCCGCCGGCATCGTCAACATCAACGCGGGCACCACCTGGTGGGAAATCCACCTGCCCTTCGGCGGCGGCTCTGGCAAGAAGAGCGGCATCGGCCGGCTGGGCGGCATGCACACGCTGGAGGCGATGACCGAGATCAAGATGATCACGGTCACGCTGCCGGGTTGAGCCTTTCGATGCCGACGATCCCGCGCGCCGGAACTAGTCCGGCTTTCCCCTGGCGGGCGTGCGAGCGGCGGCGCGCCCCGGCTTCACGGGCCGCTGCCACCCTTGCATGTAGGCGATCAGCGACTGCGACAGGTGATTGGCCGCGAGCGACAGCCGCCGGGAATAGCTCGCCACCAGCGTGGCGCGCGCCGAGCGCAGCGACGCATCGGTGAGCGGAATGGCCACCACCTTGCCGGCCTCGATCAGCGGCGCGACCACGTCGCTCGGCTGGAAGGTGATGAGGTCCGACTCCGCGACCAGCCGGCTCGCGAAGGACAGGGAATTCGTCTCGACCGCAATGTTCAGCTTGAACTTGCCTTTGGAGCTGACGCGGTCGACCAGCTGGCGCAGGCCGAAGGAGCGGTCGGGCAACGCCAGCGGCGCGTCGGCGACTTCCGCGAGCGTGCAGCTGCGCTGTTGTGCCAGGGGATGCTGCGTCGAAGCGATCACGCACAGCGGCTGCTCGATCTTCTGCAGCTCGATGAGGTCGGGGCGCGGCGAGGCGCCGAACAGGATGCCCAGGTCGTACTTGTGCTCCGCCACCGACTCGCCCACCGCATGCGAGCCCATGAGATCGAGCGAGAAGGTGATGCCCGGGTGCGTGCGGATGAAGCTCGGCATGAAGCTGGTGAGCAGGCCGTGCAGGATGCCTTCCACGCACCCCACCCGCACGTGGCCTTTGGCCAGCGTCTCGTACTCGTGGATCTGGCCCTTCAGGTCGGCCAGCTGCGTCTTGTTGTCCTGCGCATAGCGCAGCAGCAGTTCGCCGGCCGCGGTCAGCGCCATGCCCCGTGCATGGCGCTCGAAGACGGGCACGCCCAGTTCGTCTTCCAGCAGCGCGATCTGCCGGCTCACGGCGCTCTGGGCCACGAAGAGCTTTTCCGCCGCCACGCGCACGGAGCCGAAGGCCGCGACCTCGTAGAAGTACCGAAGGGTGGTGGATTCGATCATGCGTGCACTCTACGGGATGGCGGGGAAGGGGCGCGGCGACGTTCAGTTAGTTCGCGGCGCGTGCCTGCCGTGTCAGCATGCGCCCCGCGCGCGCGAGCACGCGCGCCTCGCTCGCACCGCGGTACGCGAGCACGCCGTTCACGAACACCCGTTCGATCCCTTCGCTCACGCCCAGCGGCTGGTCGTAGGTCGCGGTGTCGGTGATGGTCTCGGGGTCGAACACCACCACGTCGGCCATGGTGCCGACGCGCAGCAGGCCGCGATCGGCGATGCGCAGGTTGCGCGCCGTCATGCCCGTCATCTTGTGCACCGCCTGCTCCAGCGTGAAGAGCTTGCGCTGGCGCCAGTAGCGTGCGAACACGCGGGGGAACGCGCCCCACAGGCGCGGGTGCGGATGGCGGTCGTGCGGCAGGCCGTCGCTGCCGATCATGCTGCGCGGATGGGCGATGACGCGCTCCACGTCTTCTTCCTGCATCAGGAAATAGCACGCACCGCCGGGCTTCAGGCGCAGGCTGGCTTCCTTCTCCGTCGTGCCCCATTCGCGTGCGATATCGGAGATCAGGCGCCCGGTCATCTCCGGGTGGGGCTCGGACCAGGTCAGCAGCACGTCGATGACGCCGTCCACCATGTCCTCGCGCAGCACGGTGGAACCGGCCACGTAGGGATACACGTCCATCGCGATCTCCTGGCGCTGCGACAGGGCGTCGATCAGCGGCAGCGTCTCCTTGGTGCGGCCCCAGTTGGCGGGGCTTGCGCATTTGTGGTGCGAGATGATCAAGGGCACGCCGGCCTCGAACGCCGAGTCGCCGGCCTCATGCATCGCTTCGATGATCTGCTGCATCTCGCTGCGCAGGTGCGTGGCGTACACGCCGCCATGGCGTGCCACGACGCGCGCGAGCGCGGTGACTTCTTCGGCCGGCGCAGCAAAGGCTTCTTCGTAGAACAGGCCCGATGACAGGCCGTGCGCGCCGGCGGCCATGCAGTCGTCGAGCAGTGCGGCCATGTGTGCCAGTTCGTCGCCGTTCGCGGGCCGGTCGAGTGCCTGCATGGCCGCGAAGCGCAGCGTGGTGTGGCCTACGAGCGCGGCCACGTTGAGCGCAGGCTGCACCGCATCGACGGCGGCGCGGTACTCGGCCATGGTTGCGTGCTTGAACGAGTCGGCACCCAGCAGCGTGAGCGGCGGCTTCGACTGCGGCGTGCGGTACGGTGCCAGCGAGATGCCGCAGTTGCCCGTGACCACGGTCGTGATGCCCTGCGACACCTTGGGCAGGCACAGCGGATCGCGCAGCACGATGGCGTCGTCATGCGTGTGCGCGTCGATGAAGCCGGGCGCGATCACCTTGCCGCGGCAGTCGACCACGTCGACGTCGGCGATGTCCAGCCCTGCTGGCAGCCGCGTGCGCAGGCCTTCGCCTAACGCGAGGATGCGGTCGCCCTGCAGCAGCACGTCGCCGGGCCACGAAGGGCCGCCCGAGCCGTCGACCACGAGGCCGCCTTCGAGCAGTGTCGCGCTGTTCTTCTGTGTGTTCATGGGGGAGGCGTCGTCTTGCTCAGAAATGGATCACGACCGCATCGCTCACGCGGTAGTCGTTCTCGACCACGGGCATCCAGTGCCATTTGTCGAAGGTGGTGCAGGGGTGCGAAATGCCCAGGCCCACGCGGTCGCCGACGACCGGTGCCTGCGCTTCGTCGTTCGCGTCCCAGCGCAGGTAGGCGTGCTGGTCGTTCAGTGCGGTGACCTTCCAGCTGGCGGGCACAGCGTGCGACTGCAATGCACCGCGTGCCGCGTGCGCAATGGGGATGGGCATGGACATGTCGAAAGAGATGTCGCGCTTGCCCACCGACAGGATCGCCAGTCCCGGCTCGGGCCGCGACTGCACGTTGGCCCAGACCTCCATCGCCGGCGTCAGGCCCTCGCCGCATTCGCAGCCCAGGCGCTCGTCGACCACGTTCACCATGCGCTTGTAGAAGCCATGGTCGTGCGTGACGTAGCAGCCCGAGCGCAGCAGGCCACGCACCGGCGCACCCAGCGCGGGCTTCAGGCGCCCGGCCACGAGGTCGAAGATGGCCGAGCCGCCGGCCGAGACCAGCACCTCGTCGGTCTCGAAGAGCTGATGCGTGTCGCAATGGCGGGCCACGGCTTCGATCCGGTCCATCAGGGCCTTGGCAAAGGCGGTGTCCTGTTCGGTGGACCCGGTGGCATTCAGGCCCTCGTAGCTCTCGATGCCCACCAGCTTCGCGGCGCTGCTGGCACGCACCGCGCTCGCCACGGCGACCGCTTCCGCATGCGTGCGGCAACCCGTGCGTCCGCCGTCGATGCCGATCTCGAGCATGACTTCAAAGGGCACGCTCGCAGGGTTGCGTTTCGACCAGTCTTCGATCAACGCCAGCTGCGCGATCGAATCGACCAGAAACACCACACGCAGGTCCGCATGGTCGGCCAGCAGCAGCTGGATGCCCGCGAGGTCTTCGTCGCTCACGACCTGGTTGGCGATCAACGTGCGGCGCGCGCCGGCAGCCACCCCCACCGCCAGCTGCGTGACGGTGGCAAAGGTCAGGCCCCAGGCGCCGGCATCGAGCTGGCGCTGGAACAACTGCGGCGACATGGTGGTCTTGCCGTGCGGTGCCAGGTCGATGCCCCATTCGCGCACGCGCGCCTGCATCCACGCCAGGTTGTGCTCGAGCGCCTCGCGCTTGAGCACGGCCAGCGGCAGCGGCAGGTCGCCGGCCAGCACGTTCCAGCCGGCCGCGCCGACTTCACTGCGCAGGCGCGGCGGCTGGGTGCGCGGGTAGCCCTTGAAACGGTCGCTGAGCAGCGGGTCGATGAAGTCTTGGGTAGCAGAAACGGTGTCGGTCATGGTCGTGCAACGGCGATGTGGGAGAGCAGTTCTTTGCGGATGCAGGCGCTGTAGTGTCCTGCGGAAACCTCATCCAGGCTGGGTACCGTCTGCGCGCAGGCCTCGATGGCATGCGGGCAGCGCGTGCGAAACACGCAGCCCGAGGGCGGCGAGATCGGGCTGGGAATGTCGCCCTTCAAGGCGATGCGCTCGGTCGCCATCTCGGGGTCGGGCTTCGGGCTCGCAGCCAGCAGCGCCTGGGTGTAGGGGTGCGAGGGGTTCGCGAACAGCTCCTCGGTGGTGGCCACTTCCATCACCTTGCCCAGGTACAGCACCACCACGCGGTCGCACAGGTACTCGACCACATCGAGGTCGTGCGAGATGAAGAGCATCGTCAGCCCCAGGCGCTCGCGCAGGTCGGCCAGCAGGTTGATCACCTGCGATTGAATCGACACGTCCAGCGCCGAGAGCGGCTCGTCGGCCACGATGAACTCGGGCTCCACGGCCAGCGCGCGCGCCACGCCGATGCGCTGTCGCTGGCCGCCCGAGAACTCGTGCGGAAAGCGGCTCGCATGCTCGGGGCGCAGGCCCACGGTTTCGAGCAGCTCGGCGATGCGCTTGTCGCGCGCCGCCGCGCCCTTGTGCAGGCCGTGCGTGGACAGCGCCTCGCCCAGAATGGCGCTGATGCGCATCTTCGGGTTCAGGCTGGCGTACGGGTCCTGGAAGATGATCTGCAGCTTGCTGCGCAGCTTGCGCATGCGCTCGCCGGAAAGATCTCCGATGTCGTCGCCCCGGTACAGCACCTGGCCCTCGGTGCGCTCGACCAGGCGCAGCACGGTGCGCCCGATGGTGCTCTTGCCCGAGCCCGATTCGCCGACCAGGCCCAGCGTCTCGCCGGGGTGAATCGCGAAGGACACGTCGTCGACTGCGCGCACGGGGCGCTCGCTGCTGCCGAAGTATTTTTTAAGCCCGCGGACTTCGATGAGGGGCGAGGAAGAAACAGCGGTGGTCATCATGCAGCCCTCGCGAGCGGTTGGTCGGGCTGCACGCGCACACAGCGCGCCTGGCGGTCTTGCCGAATGTCGATCAGGGGCGGCATGGCGTCCTTGCAGCTCGCCAGCGCCTGGTCGCAGCGCGGCTCGAAAGCGCAGCCGGGCGGCGGCGCCAGCGGGCTCGACACCTGCCCGCGGATGGCGAACAGCCGCTTGGGCTTCGGTTGCCCAGGAACCCGCGCCTTGCCCGGCAGGCAGGCCAACAGGCCCTGCGTGTACGGATGCTCAGGCTGCGCGAACAGCGGCCGCACCGGCGCACGCTCAACCACGCGGCCCGAGTACATGACCACCACGTCGTCGGCATGGTGCGCGACCACGCCCAGGTTGTGCGTGATGAACAGGATGCTCATGCCCGTCTCGGCCTGCAGCCGGCGCATGAGTTCGAGGATCTGCGCCTGGATGGTCACGTCCAGCGCCGTGGTGGGCTCGTCGGCGATCA
>NZ_BKDH01000004.1:0-493455 GCF_009811375.1 Variovorax boronicumulans | reverse complement strand
CCGCACGCGGCGGCCTGGCGATGGTGGCGGGCCAGCAGCTGCAGGTCGTCAGCGGCGAGACTGCCACGCTGGCCAGCGGCGGCGACATCAACATGGCGCTGGCCGACGTGCTGCGCGTGCACAGCGGCCAGGCCATCGGCGTGCTTGCGGGGGCGCAGAAGGCCGATGCCGACACAGGCCTGTCGGTCATCGCGGGCAACGACGACCTGGACTTCCAGGCGCAGCACGACGAGTTGCGCGTGCAGGCCAAGGAGGCCCTGAAGATCGCCAGCACCGACCAGACGGTGGAGTTCGCGGCCAAGAAGAAGATCCGCATCGCGACGGCGCAAGGCGCGTCGATCACGCTGCAGGACGGGGACATCACTTTCGAGTGCCCGGGGAAGATCACTTATCACTCGGTGCAGCGGAAGTTGGCTGGGCCGACGAGCTCACCCTACGGCCTGCCGCTGTTCCCGCAGAGCATCTGCATCGAGTGCATGCTGAAGGCGGCACAAAGCGGAGCCCCCTTCTCCGCCTTGCAGTGAGCGTGGCGTTGGAATTCGCGACCGATCCGATCGGCCCCCTCCACCTTGCCCATGCCGTGCAAGCGATGGCCGACGCCCAACCGTCATCCTTCGGCCTCTGGTTGCTGGTCGATGCGGCCTTGCTCGACCCGGCGCGCCTCGCATCGGTGCTGCGCCGCAACGGGTGGTCGCACGTCAATGCGCTGGCCAACACACCATTGGCGGCCTATGGCGCAAGGGGACCGCAGCTGCTGGAACTGCCACTGGACGACGAGGTGCGCGCCGAGGGCTTGCGGCGCCTCGCCACGATCGACCCGGCAGCACCCGCATTCAGCTGGATCGCATCCAGCCGCGTCGCTGCGGATTTGCAGGCCTGCTTCGGCTACCTGGCCCAGGCGCGGCACGACGGCCTGAAGCTGCACTGCCGCATGGGCGATACGCGCGTGCTTCCGACGCTGCTCGCCACGCTGGCCGAGCCACAGGCACGGCGCGTGGCGCAGGCCATCTCGCAATGGCAGTGGTTCGATCGCAGCGGTGCCGTGGTCGGCAACTGGCTTGCAGCTTCTGGGAAGGACGGTGTGGCCGATGCCCGCGACCATCTCGAACTCGATGCATCGCAATTCGCGACGCTCCTGGATGCCTCGGAAGCCGACGGCATCTTTGCGCAGTTGCTCGAGACGGTGTCGCAGCTGGTGCCGCAGACCGACCGGGCGGCGTTTCATCAGCGGCTCCAGCGCGCCCTCGCGGTTGCCACGCGCCTGCACGTGGCAGGCAACCCCGACCGGCTGCAGTTCGTGGTGCTCTCGCTGACCTGCGGCGATGACTTTTATCAGCATCCCGATCTGTCGGACACATGGAAGGCCGTCGCACAAGGGACCAGCCTGTCGGGCCTGATGAAGGGCTGGAGCGACGCGCTGTGGAAGGCGTTGGAGGGCAAGGCTTCATGAAGCGTTTTGCTCTCCTGGTTCTTTGCGTGCTGGTGCTGGTAGCTTGCAGCAGCAAGAAGCCGGCGGCTGAAAGCTACAGCGCCAGTCTCAGCGCCTACAACCACACAGAGGACTACATCCATCAGTTCTATGTGGACGGAGCGGGTGGCGGCAACTCGAGTCCGTACGGAGGCGGCGGCAGTTTCGTGTGCTGCATCTCTGCTCCAGCTCAATGGCGTCCCGGGCTCAGCGCGACGGTGAAATGGACGACATCGAGCGGAATTCCTGGCGACAAGCGCCCCGAAGCCATCACGCCCCGCTGGCACGAGAGGGTCGTTCCGATCGATCGATACGACGTGCCGGGTGGTCTGATGAACGTGCACTTCTTGCCGAACAACGAAGTGCGGCTGGTCCTCTCCAACATGAGGGCCGGCGCCAAGGACTACCCTGGCCCCGCCTCTCCGGTGAAACCGCCGGATTGGAAATGGTGAGCATGAGGCAAACAATCCATGCGCGCATTGAAAGGCCACACGCCATGAAACGTACCGCGCTCCTGACGCTTTGCGCACTGGCAGTACTGCCGCTGGCAGCTTGCAGCAGCAAGAAGCCGGCAGCTGAAAGCTACAGCGCCAACCTCAGTGCCTATAACCACACAGAGGACTACATCCACGAGTTCTATGTGGATGGGGCAGGTGGCGGCAATTCGCGCCCCTACGGCGGTGGCGGCAGCTTTGTATGCTGCATCTCCTATCCGGCTCAATGGCGTCCCGGACTCAGCGCAACGGTGGAGTGGACAACCTCGAGCGGGATTCCAGGCGATACGCGTCCCGACGCAATCAAGCCGCACTGGCACAAGAAGATCGTCCCGATCGACAAATACGACATCCCAGGCAGCACGCTCAACGTGCACTTCCTGGCTGAAGGCGATGTTCGATTGGTCATCTCCAGCAAAGGCTCCGGCGCGAAAGGCTACCCCGGCCCCGACTACCCGGTGAAGCCGCCGAGCTGGAAGTGGTGACTCAAGGCGAGCAAGAATTTTCGGAAACCCGAGACACAACACGTGAACGCATTGAAAGGCCACACGTCATGAAACGCACGACCACCCTGACACTTTGCGCATTGGCACTGCTGGTGCTCCCGCTGGCTGCTTGCAGCAGCAAGGAGCGCACGTCAGAAAGCTACAGCGCCAACCTCAGCCCGTACAACCACACGGGCGACCACATCGAACCGTACGTCGATGGCATCTTCGCCGGGCACTCAAGCGCCTACGGTGGCGGCGGAAGCTTCGTCTGCTGCATCTCCTACCCCGCCAAATGGCGTCCGGGCCTCAGCGCGAAAGTGAGGTGGGCTACATCCAGCGGGATTCCCGGTGACAGGCGGCCGGAGGCGTATGTCCAGCAGTGGCACGAGAAAGTCGTCCCGATCGAAAAATATGACGTCCCGGGCAGCACGCTCAACATCCACTTCCTTTCCGGAGGTGAAGTTCGGCTGATCATTTCCAGCAAGGGGGCAGGGGCCAAGGACTACCCCGGCCCTGCGTACCCCGTGAAACCACCCAATTGGAAATGGTGAGCCAGGTCAGCCAAGAAACATCCCAAAGAACCCGGGGAGCGACACATGGACGAATTTCGCGAAGGCTGGTACGAGGTCAGCTTTGACGCCAACACCTACGACAAGCGCTGCTTCTACTTCAAGACCATCGAACTCTGTACAGCCGAGTGCATCCTCAAGGAAACAGGGCTGCAGATACTGGTGTGGTCGGACGGGGCAGGCAGGGCCGAAACATGGTCCTCGACCTATCGACCGCTACCCACAGCGCCCACAGGCGACTGGTGGGACAACGACCCGGGCGGCGCGAACTACCAGCCCGCACTGCCTGGCGACCACTCGCGCGCCGACCGGACACTGACCGCACGCGAACTGTGCCAACGCGCCGCCAGCGCCGACCCGAGCAAGGCCGATGCCCTGAGTTGCGCCAAAGAGATCCATGTGGGCCTGTTCTTCGACGGCACCAACAACAACCTGATTCGCGACACACGCGACCAAAGCCACACGAACGTGGTCAGTCTCTTCAACGCGCACAAGGACGACAAGGTCGAGAATTTTCGCTACTACATACCCGGCGTCGGCACGCACTTCCCCGAGATCGGCGAGGACAAGGAACTGGACAACGGCAAGCGTTTCGGCACCGGTGGTGAGGCACGCATCCATTGGGCCTTGATTCAGGTCTACAACGCATTGCATCGGGCGTATCACACGTCCGACCTCATCCAGCCGGACGAGATGAAGGAGCTCTGCACCGACCGGCTGAAGACTTGGTGGCGCTTGAGCGACAACAAGATGATCAGCATCTTCAGGGGCATTCAAGAGCGCCTGCTGAAAGCCATCAAGGACCAGCGGCCGCGGGTGACCAAGATGCACCTGTCGGTCTTCGGCTTTTCGCGTGGTGCAGCCGAAGCGCGCGCCTTTTGCCAGTGGATCCAGCTGGTCGCCGAGAACATGACGATCGGCGAAGCGACGCTGGAGCTTCATTTCCTGGGCATCTTCGACACCGTGGCGTCTGTCGGGCTGGCCGATTCGTCGCCCGTTGGCGAAGGCTTTCAGGACTGGGCTGACGGCACCATGGACATCCACGGTGTCAACCAGACCGTCCACTATGTGGCGGCGCATGAAATACGCCAGTCGTTTCCGCTGTCTACGGCGCGCATCAGGGCCACGAGCTACCCGCCGAACACCAAGGAGTTCGTCTATCCGGGGGCCCACTCTGACCTGGGCGGAGGCTACCCGTCGAAGTCCCAGGGAAAAGGCGTAGGCGGACGTACCTCATTGCTCTCGCAGATTCCCTTGATGGACATGTATTTCGAGGCAGTTTCGGCAGGCGTACGAGTCCGCCCATTGAACGAAATGGACGCGGTGATCGAGCGAGACTTCAAGGTCGACCCTGGGCTCGATAAAGCCTTCAGCGACTACGCAGCCTGGACCACGACGGAGGAAAAGCAGAACGTCGCCAACGGGGGCGAGCCCGTGCAAAACCGCATGCGTTATCACATGGAACTGTATTGGCGCTGGCGTGCGTCCAAGAGCGACGATGCCACCTTCAAGGCCATGGCGAGCTACAAGGCATCCAAAGAGCAAGACCAGCAAGATCTCTGGGAATCGGAACTCGACTGGCGTGAGGACATCAAGGCCGCCCAGGCGGCCAACCAGCCCCGACGGGTGTTCGTTCCCAGAGCGGGCGTCTACGTTGACCAGCCGCCCCGCGCCAACGAGGTGGAAAAGCGCCTCCTGCGCGCCGTCGCTGCCGCCAAGGATGTTCCGCAAACCGCCAACGACTTCTTCGACAAGTATGTCCACGACTCGCACGGTGGGTTCTGGATGCTCGGCCCCATCACGAAGGAGAACCGCGAGGACTTCGTGGCCGCCATCAAGCAGAAAAAAGCCACGCACGACCGGTTGCTGAAGGCGGCAGAAGAGGAGACCCTCCCCTCTCGGGCGACGAACCTGCGCAACTATGCCCGCGGCTATGAACTCAACAACTTCGAACGCCGCGTGATCGCACAGGATGCAAAAGAACCGGGAACACTGCCTCTGATGACGGATGCAGATGCGGAAGATCTGCGAGACAACGCGGGCACGATGGCATCGCTCGCCTTGAAGCTCCTGGGCACCGCCAGCCGGCGCGAACCGCGCGGCCACGGCCGCTACCGGCGCGTGTTCGACAAGAGTTGAAGAAACCCGCTGCAGGTTCTGTCATCACCTCGCGGAACCTGCAACAGTCAACTGCCAGGCCATCGCCGCTCGGTGACGCCGGACCAAGATGAATCCGATCCCCCTCATCCTGATCGCCGGCACCATGCCATCACTGGTGTGCACGCTCTTCCTCATCGGCCATCGCGTGCGTCCACATCCATCCTGGACGCTTCCCTTGAAGAAGGCCTGGCTGTTCGTGCTCGTGCTGGCCGGCACCGCGTTGCTTCATCTCGGCGCACGCTACTTGCTCGTCGATGCACGCGATACAGGCGCGCGTCTTGAAACCTACATGGCCGCCGTGACGTTCACACCCTGCATCGTTTCAGGACTCGTCGCCCTGTTCCTCAAGCCTTGACGGCCGCCCTCATTCACCCGATGCGCGCGATCGCCGTCCCGGCTGCCACATAGCCACCCGCTGCGGCAGCGAAGGTAATGCGCCCCGCGCGGTGCGCGACGACCTGCATCTCCATCTTCATCGCCTCCATCACCGCGATCACGGCGCCTTCGGCGACCTCATCACCATCGGCGACCTTCCATCCTTGCAGCGTGCCCGACACCGGCGCAGCCACCGCGGCGGCATCGGCCGCGGGTGCGTTCGCAACGCCAGGCGCAGCAGCATCACCACCCGCCGACGCCAACCCGCGCAGCAACTCCGCCGGCAGCCCCAGCGACATGCGCCGGCCGTCGATCTCGATGGCCGTGCGGTGCAGCGACGCATCCGGCAGCGGATCGGGCCGCATGTCTGCCGCCTCGTCGTTCGCAAAGTCGGTCTCGATCCAGCGCGTGTGGACCTTGAAGGCGTCTTCCGACACGAAGTCGGGGTGCGCCATCACCGCGCGGTGAAACGGCAGCACGGTCGCCAGGCCTTCGATGCGGAATTCCTTGAGGGCGCGGCGTGCGCGTGCGATGGCCTGGGCGCGCGTGGCGCCGGTGACGATGAGCTTGGCCATCAGCGAATCGAAGGTGCCGGGCACCTGCGAGCCGGCGTCCACGCCGGTGTCCACACGCACGCCCGGGCCCGAGGGGGCGTCGAACACATGGACGGGGCCGGGCGTCGGCAGGAAGCCGCGGCCCACGTCTTCGGCGTTGATGCGGAACTCGAAGGAATGGCCGCGCGGTGCGGGCGTTTCCTTGACGGACAGCGGCAGGCCTTCGGCGATGCGCAGCTGCTCGATGACGAGGTCGATGCCGGTGGTCTCCTCGGTCACGGGGTGCTCGACCTGCAGGCGCGTGTTGACCTCGAGGAAGGAAATCGCGCCGCTCGCGCTCAGCATGAACTCGACGGTGCCGGCGCCGGTGTAGCCGGCGGCCGCGCAGATGTCGCGCGCCGACTGGTGGATGCGCTCGCGCTGTGCGTCGCTCAGGAAGGGCGCGGGCGCTTCTTCGACCAGCTTCTGGTTGCGCCGCTGCAGCGAGCAGTCGCGCGTGCCGAGCACGACGACGTTGCCGTGCGTGTCGGCGATGACCTGCGCCTCGACGTGGCGTGGGCGGTCGAGGAACTGCTCGACGTAGCACTCGCCGCGGCCGAAGGCGGTGATGGCTTCGCGCACGGCCGATTCGTAGAGGCCTTCGACTTCGTCAAGCCGCCACGCGACCTTGATGCCGCGCCCGCCGCCGCCGAAGGCCGCCTTGATGGCGATCGGCAGGCCGTGCTGTTCGGCAAAGGCGAGCACCTCGCCCGCGTTGCTCACCGGGTCGGCCGTGCCCGCGACGAGCGGTGCGCCAACCTTCAGGGCGAGCTTGCGGGCCTGCACCTTGTCGCCCAGCGTGGCGATGGCCGAAGGCGAAGGGCCGATCCACGTGAGGCCGGCGTCGATCACGGCCTGCGCGAAGGCCGCGCTTTCCGAGAGGAAACCGTAGCCGGGGTGCACGGCGTCGGCGCCGCTGCGCTTGGCGATGGCCAGCAGCTTGGGAATGTTCAGGTAGGTGTCGGCCGGGCGGTGGCCGTCCAGCCCGTAGGCCTCGTCGGCGCGGCGCACGTGCAGCGCATCCAGGTCGGGATCGGCGTAGACGGCGACCGACTGCACGCCGTGGTCGGCGCAGGCGCGGGCGATGCGCACGGCGATTTCGCCGCGGTTGGCGATCAGGACTTTTTTCATCGCAGGACTCTCGATCTCAAAGTTCGATGGCGCCGTGAGAGCCGGCCATCGGTTGGAAGCGGACGCGGGCGTTCACGGGGATCTGCCCCGCACGGTCCAGGTGGTGGGTGGCGACCGACGCGATCACGGGGTAGCCGCCGGTGAGCGGGTGGTCGGCCAGGAACAGCACGGGCTGGCCGCTGGGCGGCACCTGGATCGAGCCGCGCGCCGTGCCCTCGCTGGGCAGCTCGGCGGTGTTGGCACGCACCAGCGGCGCTTCGCCATTCAGGCGGATGCCGACGCGGTTCGACTGCGGCGTCACCACCCACGGCTGGCTGCACAGGCGCTCGACGGCGTCGGCGGTGAACCAGTCGGTGCGCGGGCCGAGCACGATGTCGAGCACGACTTCTTCCTGCACGGTGGGCAGATCGATCGATGGCACTTCGTTGACGCCGACGACGGCGCCGGTGGCAACGCTGCGCACGGGCAGCACGTCGCCTGCCGCCACGGCGGGCGGGCCGATGCGGGCCAGCGTGTCGGTCGCGCAGCTGCCGAGCACGGGCGCCACGGCAAAGCCGCCGCGCACGGCCAGGTAGCTGCGGATGCCGGCGGCGGGCTCACCGAAGGTGACGGTGTCGCCGTCGGCCAGCGCGACGGGCTGGTATCGCGGCAGCGGCCATTGCGCGCCGTCGGCGCGGGTCAGCGTGAGCGGGCCGTCGGCGCCGGTGACAGCGATCACTGCGTTGCCGCGGCAGACGAACTGGAAGCCGCCGTAGGCCAACTCGAGGCAGGCCACGTCCGACGCATTGCCGACCAGCCGGTTCGCCGCCTGCAGCGAGCGCTGGTCCATCGCACCGGAGGCGGACACGCCCTGCCGCGCCTGGCCATGGCGGCCGCCGTCCTGCCACAGCGCTTGCAACCCAGCGGCGCGAACTTCGAACGCGCTGCCACCTTCGACGGTTGCGGGTGCGGGTGCCGCAACAACTTGCGCGATCACCGGCAGTGCAACCTTCAACGACGAGGCATCGACAAAGCGCACCGCATCGCCCGGCTGCAGCAGCGCCGGCGTCTCGCGCGACAGGTCCCACATGGGCGTGTCGGTCACGCCGATGATCTGCCAGCCGCCGGGGCTGGCCTGCGGGTACACGCCGCTGAAGCTGCCCGCGAGCCCGACCGCGCCGGCCGGGATACGGGTGCGCGGCACCGCGCGGCGCGGCACGTTCAGGCTCGGATGGCCACCGCTCAGGTAGGCGAAGCCGGGCGCGAAGCCGGTGAAGGCGACGGTGTAGTCGCTGCCGGTGTGGCGGCGCACGAGTTCGTCGGGTGTGATGTCGAGCAGGCCCGCCACTTCGGCGATGTCTTCGCCGTCGTAGCGCACGGGAATCTCGATGCGCTTGTCGATGCGCGTCTCGCGGGCGTCGAGCTTTCGCTGGCGCACGGCGTGTGCCAGCGCAGCCGCCGACAGCACGGCAGGGCGGAAGGTGATGAGGATGGTGCGCGCGGCGGGCACCAGCTCGTCGATGCCGGCGAGGGGCTCGGCGCGCAGCGAAGCCAGCAGCGCGAGCGTCTGCGCCAGGTCGTCGAGCTCGACCAGCACGGCATTCAGGTTGACGCGAAGAAAGCGCATCGAGGTCGTCATGCGGTGGTGGCCTCGGCGAAGGGACGGATCGTCACGCCGGCCTGCACGAGCCGCTCG
Source organism: Variovorax boronicumulans (assembly GCF_009811375.1). Lineage (NCBI taxonomy): Bacteria > Pseudomonadati > Pseudomonadota > Betaproteobacteria > Burkholderiales > Comamonadaceae > Variovorax > Variovorax boronicumulans. Next base: position 484,502 of record NZ_BKDH01000004.1, on the reverse strand, counting down.
CGCACGCGGCGCGCCATCTCGACCGCGCCGGGGCTGTCGCCGTGCACGCAGATCGAATCGGCGCGGATGCGCACCACGCTGCCGTCGATGGCGGTGACCGTGCCTTCGTTCGCCAGGCGCAGCATGCGCTCGGCCACGTCGTTCGCGTCGTGCAGCACGGCGCCGGGTTCGCGGCGCGACACCAGCGTGCCCTGCGGCGTGTAGGCGCGGTCGGCAAAGGCCTCGGCCACCACGCGCAGGCCCTGGGCCTCGGCCCAGCCCACGAGCGGCGAGCCGGCGAGCGCGACGAGCACGAGGCTGGCGTCGATCTCGCGCAGGGCGGCGATCACGTCGCGCGCCTGGCGCTCGTCGTGCGCGATGGTGTTGTACAGCGCGCCATGCGGCTTCACATAGCGCACCTCGGTGCCGGCCGCGGCGGCCAGGCCCTTCAGGGCGCCGATCTGGTAGATGACGTCGGCGCGCAGGTCGGCGCTGTCGACGTCCATGTTGCGGCGGCCGAAGCCGACGAGGTCGCGGTAGGCCACGTGGGCGCCCACGGCCACGCCGCGCTCCTTCGCCTGGCGCAGCGTGCGCAGGATGCCTGCCGGGTCGCCGGCGTGGAAGCCGCAGGCCACGTTGGCGCTGCTGACGATGTCGAGCATGGCGGCGTCGTCGCCCATGCGCCAGACGCCGAGGCTTTCGCCGAGGTCACTGTTCAAGTCGATGTTCATCGGGGGTCTCCGGCGTGCACGGCACGCCTCAGGAATCAATGCAGCCGGCCGGCGGTTTCGCGCACGTCGTGGCGCACGGTGAGCGCGGTGCGGATCGCCACGCGGAAAGCCTCCACCTGCGCGTCCAGCGCCATGCTCGCCACGCCGGGTTTCGAGGCGGCTTGCTCGGGCAGGTAGGGCACGTGGACGAAGCCGCCGCGCGTGTGCGCCAGCGCCGGGCGCGTCGCGAGCCGGTGCATCAGCGCGTAGAAGATGTGGTTGCACACGAAGGTGCCGGCGCTGTTGGACACGGCCGCGGGCAGGCCCGCCGCGCGCATGTCGCGCACCATGGCCTTGATCGGCAGCGTCGAGAAGTAGGCCGCCGGGCCGTCCCTGACCACGGGCAGGTCGATGGGCTGCTGGCCGGCGTTGTCGGGAATGCGCGCGTCGTCGATGTTCAGCGCGGCGCGCTCCATCGAGATTTCGGTGCGCCCGCCCGCCGCGCCGATGCACAACACCAACTGCAGGGGTGGGCCGACCAGCGCGGCGTCGAGCGTGTCGATGGCGCGGCCGAACACGCAGGGCAGTTGCACCGCCTGCACCACGGCGCCTTCGCAGGCCCAGCCGTCGAGCGCGCGGGCGATCTCCCACGCGGGGTTGACCGGGTCGTTCTCGAAGGGCTCGAAGCCCGCGAGCAGCACGCGGCGTGCCTTGGCATCGGTGGCTGTGGTCATGCGCGGTGCCTCAGCGGAACATCAGGAAGTACAGCAGGAAGATGTTGACCACCAGCAGCGCGGCCGCCGTGGGTATCTGCACCTTGATCACCGCGTTCTTGTCGGGCAGCTCCAGCAGCGCCGCGGGCACGATGTTGAAGTTGGCCGCCATCGGCGTCATGAGCGTGCCGCAGTAGCCCGAGAACATGCCGATGGCCGCCATCACGGCCGGGTCGCCGTGGTACACGCCCACCAGCACCGGCACGCCGACACCGCCCGTCATCACCGGGAAGGCCGCGAAGCCGTTGCCCATGATGATGGTGAAGAGGGCCATGCCCAGCACGTACACCGCGACGGCGACGAAGCGGATGTCCATGTTGATGTAGCTGGTGGTGATGTGCGCCACCGCCTTGCCCACGCCGGCATCGGAGAACACCAGGCCCAGCATGCCGAGCATCTGCGGCAGCACCACGGCCCAGCCGAGCGCGTCGGTCAGGCGGCGCGACTCGCGCATGCCCTGCACGGGCGTCTCGCGCGTCAGCCAGCAGGCCAGCGCCAGCGCCACCACGCAGCCGATGCCCAGGCTCACCAGCGTGGTGTTCTTGGGGTCGAGCAGCAGCGTACCGCCGAGCTTGATGTGGCTCATGCCCACGGTGCCGATCACGGTGACCAGCGGAATCGCCAGCGCCGGAATGAACAGCTTGTTGCCCAGGCGCGTGGCGCTGGCCTGGTACTGCTCAGGGGTGGGCTCGCGGTGCTTGCCCGCGCCGACGCCGCGCAGGCCGGCAATGACGGCCATGCCGATCGCACCGGCGCCCACGAGCGCGGGCGGCAGCTTGTCGCCGACCAGGAAGACCAGCGCATAGATGCCCCAGAAGAGCGCGCTGGTGTAGCGCTTGGGATGCTGGCGGTCGGCCAGCGTCATCACGGCCGTGACGGCGAGGATGAAGCCGACCAGGAGGTACAGGTGCTGGATCGAGAGAATCATGATGCTCAGCGTCCTTCCTTGGCGGGCACGGCGGTGGCGGGCACGTCGGCTTGCGCGGCGCCGCCCAGTTCACGGGCCAGTGCCTGGTCGAGCCGGCGCAGGCGCCAGGCGTGGATGATGAAAGCGGCAATGGCCGTCGGGATGCCCCACATCGCGATGTGCAGCGGTTCCACGTCGATGCCCGCTTCGTGCAGGAAGGTGGTCATGAGCACGATGGCGCCGAAGGCCACGAAGATGTCTTCACCGAAGAACAGGCCCACGTTGTCGGTGGCCGCGGCGTAGGCGCGCAGCTTGTGGCGGATGCGGTCGGGCAGCTTGCCGTAGCGCGTTTCGGTGGCGCCTTCGGCCATCGGCGCGAGCAGCGGACGCACCATCTGCGGATGGCCGCCCAGGCTGGTCAGGCCCATGGCCGCCGTGAGTTCACGCGCGGCGAGGTAGACGATCAGCAGGCGCCCGGCGGTGGCCGACTTGATGCGGCTGATCCAGTTCTGCGCGTGCTGGCGCAGGCCGTGGCGCTCCAGCAGGCCGATCACCGCCAGCGGCAGAAGAATGATCAGCGGCAGGTTGCGCGTCTTGATGAAGCCGGTGCCGATGGCCGTGAGGATCGCCATCGGGCCGAAGCCGGCGGCGAACGCCGTGACGATGGCCGTGACGATCACCACCAGCATCGGATTGAAGCGCAGGATGAACCCCGCAATGATCACGGCCACGCCGATCAGCGGCCACAGGGGGACTTCAGGTGTCATGGTTGGTCTTTCGTTGCAATGCAAAACACCGGCGCAAGGGCCCCGGTGCGGTCGATTGATGCAAACCTCATGCCAATGAATGAGCAATTCATTTCTTATGAATCACTCATTTCAAACAAGTTGTTGAACAATTTCATATAGTGTGCCCAACAACAGTGCCTGAATACCCCCATGAAAACCCTGAACGGGAGCGTTTCGGTGCACAGGCGCGGCGTGGTGCGGGGGCCGTCTGTTACAACGCAGGCTCGTTGCGCCCCACTCTTTTCCCCTCCGACCGACCGGCATGACCCGACTGGATTCCCCCTCCTCCCCCACCTCGCCGGCCGCCGGCGCGCTCACGCTCAACGACCGCGTGGCCGAGCTGATCCGCCAGAAGATCGTGAAGGGCGAGTTCTCGCCAGGGCAGCGGCTGTCGGAGGCCGCGCTGGCCGACAGCCTGGAGATTTCGCGCAACACCCTGCGCGAGGTGTTCCGCACGCTGACCAAGGAAGGCCTGCTCAAGCACGCGCCGAACCGCGGCGTGTTCGTGGCGGTGCCGAGCATCGCGTCGATCATCGACATCTACCGCGTGCGCCGGCTCATCGAGTGCCAGGCGCTGGCGCAGGCCTACCCGCGCCACCCCGCCAAGAAGCACATGCGCGAGGCGGTCGAGATGGCGCTGAAGTGCCGCGACGCCGGCGACTGGCTCGGCGTGGGCACGGCCAACATGGAGTTCCACAAGGGCATCGTCGAGCTGGCCGACAGCGAGCGGCTGAACGTGCTGTTCGCCCACATCCTGGTCGAGCTGCGGCTGGCCTTCGGGCTGCTGAAAGACCCGGAGTTCCTGCACGCACCCTACGTGGACATGAACACGAAGCTGCTCGAGCTCATCGAGGCCGGCAAGTTCGCCGAGGGCTCGGCGGCGCTGAACGACTACCTGATCCACTCCGAGCGCATCGTGCTCGCGGTGTATGCGCGGCAGATGCCGGACGGCGGACTCGACAACTAGTTGAGTCCGCCCGCGCCGCGCGGGCTGCTGCGCTAGCGCTCCTTGCCCATCACCAGGTCGGGCAGGATCGTGACGATACCCGGGAACAGCGTGATCAGCGCGATGCACAGCACGAGGCAGAAGAAGAACGGAATCGCCGCCTTGGCGATCACGTTGCTGTCCTTGCCCGTCATGTTCTGCAACACGAACAGGTTGAAGCCCACGGGCGGCGTGACCTCGGCGATCTCGACCAGCAGCACCACGAAGATGCCGAACCAGACCAGGTCGAAGCCCGCCTTCTGGATCATCGGCAACACCACCGCGCTGGTCAGCACGATCATCGAGATGCCGTCCAGCGCCGTGCCCAGCACCAGGTACACCACCACCAGCGCACCGATCAGCGCATAGGGCGACAGGTGCATGCTGTCGACCCACTCGGCCAGTTCGCGCGGGATGCCGGTGAAGGCCATGGTCTTGGTGAGGAAGGCCGCGCCGGCCAGGATGAACATGATCATGCAGCTGGTGCGCGTGGCGCCCATGATCCCGTCCTTGAAGTTCTGCCAGGTCAGGCTCTTGCCGTAGGCCGCAATCGCCAACGAGCCCAGCACCCCAAAGGCCGCGCACTCGGTGGCCGTGGCCCAGCCGGCCACCAGCACCCAGACGATGAACACGATCAGCAGCGCGCAGGGAATGAGGTTGCCTGAGAGCCTGATCTTCTCCATGAAGGTGGTCGGCGGGTCGGCCGGCGGCACCTGGTCGGGGTGGCGCAGGCTCCACCAGCCGATGTAGCCCGAGAACAGCAGCATCAGCAGGAAGCCCGGTAGGAAGCCGGCCAGGAAGATGCGGATGATCGAGGCGTCGGCCGCCACCGCGTACACCACCATGGTGATCGAGGGCGGGATCAGGATGCCCAGCGTGCCGGCGGTGGCCAGCGAGCCGATGGCCAGCTTCTCGTTGTAGCCGCGGCGCTTGAGCTCGGGCAGTGCCACCTTGGCGATGGTCGCGCAGGTGGCGGCCGAGGAGCCCGAGACCGAGCCGAACACGCCGCAGCCGAGGATGGTGGTGTGCATGAGCCGGCCGGGCACGCGGTTGAGCCACGGCCTCAAACCCTCGAACATCTCTTCGCTGAGCTTGGTTCTGAACAGGATCTCGCCCATCCAGATGAACAGGGGCAGCGCCGCCAGCTCCCAGCTCGCATTGCTTTCCCAGAAGGCCGAGAACAGGTTCTTGCCGGGCAGCGTGTTGGTGAAGAAGGCCTGGCCGACCCAGCCGACGATGGCCAGGGTCATGGCGATCCAGACGCCGCCGGCGAGCAAGAGAAGCATGATGGCGAGCAAGAGCGCGCCCATGAGCAGTGTTTCGAGCATGGCGTGCGTTCAGACGTCGGAGGAAAAATCGCCGGCTGCGTGCCGTTCTTCGATGGCGCGCTGGTAGCTGGGCTTTTCGCCGCGCACCACGCCCACCAGCTCATCGAGCATGGCGATCAAGAGCAGCCAACAGCCGATCACGAAGGCGGACTGCGGAATCCAGATCGGAATGACCACCAACCCTGTGGCCATCTCCGCGAACTCGTAGCTTTCGTAGGTGAAGCTGGTGGCCCAGTAGGTGAGGTAGGCCACCGACACTGCCGCGATCAGCAGGCACATCACGTCCAGCACACGTCGCACTTTCAGCGGCACCGCGTCCAGCAGCAGTGTCACGCGAACGAAGTCACCATGCCGGAACGCATGCGCCATCGCAAAGAAGGCCGCAGCGGCGCACAGCCAGGAGACGATGTCGTTGAGTCCGCTCACGTGCCAGTTCATCTGGCGGCCCACACCGGCCACGATCATCAGCACGAAGATCAGGAAGACGCAGAAAGCGCCCAGCGCGCCTGCACCGTCGTACAGGCGGTCGAGGAAGCGGCGCACGGCTTACTTTTTCTTGTAGGTGTCGACGATGGAAGCACCGTCTGCACCAGCAGCCTTGAGCCAGTCGGCCTGCATGATGCCGCCGACCTGGCGCATGTCGGTGTCCAGCTTGGACGAAGGCTTGTGCACCTTCATGCCGCGCTCGGCGAGCAGGCGCTTGTACTCATCGTTCTTCTCCTGAGCGACCTTCCAGCCGCGCGCCTCGGCGTCGGCCGCGGCCTTGGTCACCGCTGCTTTGGTGGTCGCATCCAACGCATCGAAGGCCTTGGCGTTCACGAGGATCGCGTTCTTCGGAATCCAGGCCTGCGTGTCGTAGAAGTTCTTGATGTGCTCGAAGGTCTTGGTGTCGTAGCCGGTGGAGCCGGAGCTCATGTAGCTCTCGATCACGCCGGTGGCCATGGCGGCGCTCAGTTCGGCCTGCTGGATCTGTACGGGCTGCGCGCCGATGAGCTCGGCGATCTTGGCGGTGGCCGGGCTGTAGGCGCGCCACTTGATGCCGCGCAGGTCGGCCACCGAGCCGATCTCCTTCTTGGTGTAGATGCCCTGCGGCGCCCAGGGCACCACGAACAGCACCTTGATGCCTTGCGCGGCCAGCAGCTTGTCCATCGCGGGCTTGGAGGCGTCGTAGAGCTTGCGGGCCTCGGGATAGGTCGTCGCCAGGAAGGGCACGCCGTCCAGTGCGTAGATCGGGTTCTCGTTGGCGTAGTTGGCCAGCAGGATCTCACCGGCCTGGGCCTGGCCGCTTTGCACGGCGCGTTTGATCTCGGGCGCCTTGAACAGCGACGCGTTGGCGTGCACCGTGATCTTCAGCTTGCCGCCGGTGGCCGCGTCCACGTCTTTCGCGAACTGCGTGATGTTCTCGGTGTGGTAGTTGGTCGCGGGGTAGGCATTGGCCAGATCCCACTTGGTCTGGGCGTGAGCGCCGAGGGAAAAGGCCAGGCCCGCGAAGGCAGTGACGACGGCGTGCGCGTAGGGATTTCGCATGGAAACGCTCCAGGAGTGCAAAGAGGGAAAAGAGAGGGAGAGAAAACGAATGAACAAGGCGAAGCCGCGGCGTGCAATCCATGCACGCCGTGGCGCCGACGGCCAAGCCGGCTATTCCTTCTTCTTGGGGGCCAGCTCGAGCGGGCTGGCCGGCAGGTCGGAGCGCCGGGGCTCGGGCTTGTCCGCGACCTTGCAGTCCTGGTCCTTGAAGGGTCCGGCCTCGCGCACCCAGTCGGGGCTGATCGGATGCTGCGCGCAGACGGCCTTGCCGCTGACCTTGTTGCGCATCAGGTAGAAGCTCTCGGTGGGTTGCGCCAGGGCCGCGCCTGACAACGCCAGGCCGACGATGCCGATGAAGAGTTGGTGTTTCATGTCCATGCCTTCTTGTGATGCAACGTTGTCAGGGTGCCGGCGCCGACAGGGTCTTCGCCATCGCGATCACCAGGTTGCGGCCCTGGGCCACGATGGAATCGCGGAAGCCCTCGAAGGTTGCATCCGTGATCTTGCCGTCGCTGCCCGCGCCGAAGCGCGTCATGACCGGCGTGTGGATGTGCCCGGCGGGAATGTTCAGCTTGAAGGTGTCGCGCAGCAGCGTGTTGCGGTACGCGCTCGCATTGGAGAGGTAGTTGCCGCCGCCGCCCCGGCTGGCGCAGTTGTTGTCCAGCGGGCCCAGCGCGTCCTTCTTGCACGGCTGCACGCTGTAGGTGTCGCGCCGCAGCACGTCCCAGCCACCGGGCGTGCCGGTGTCGCGGTTGATGACGCCCTCGCCGGTCTTCGCGTCGATCATGGCCTGGAACGGCAGCGTCGACACCGTGAACTGCGGCGGCGTCTCCTTGGCCCAGGGCCGCGGCAGGAAGCCGAGCCAGCGCTCCGGCGGATAGATGTCGCAGTCGAGCACCGAAGGGAACCTGTCGCCGTCCATGCAGGCGGGCCAGACGTTGTCGTTGCCCGGGATGCTGGCCAGGTGATAGCGGCCGTTGAAGTGCTCCAGGTGGAAGGCACCGCCGCCCTGGCTCATGGAGATGGACGCGTCCACGCGCTTGGGCCCGGGCTTGAACCACGGTCCCAGCGTGTCTTCCTGCATGCCCTGCAGGAAGGGCGGGTAGTTCACGGGCAGGATGAAGGTGCGGATGACGGCCGTGGTGCCGTCGCCCAGCGCCACGGTGTTGCCGTCCAGCGAGAGGATGGTCGCGCCCGAGGGATTGCCGATGCGGATGTTCGGGTTGTCGTGAACGCCCGGCGTGCCCAGCGTGAAGGGATCGAAGCCACTGACGAGGATGCGCTTGTGGCCCGCGCCTTCCGGAAAATCGATCGCGTACTGGCCGCGCGACGCGCGCTCGAATTCGTTCTCCAGCGCGGCGCGCTGTGCGTCGTCGAGCGGGAAGTCGGGCTTCCACTGGCGCAGCGCGAACGTCATGGTCAGGCGCGCCCAGTACAGCATGCGGTCGTCGCTCTGCGGCAGGCTGCCCTCGACCTTGCGGCCCTGCACCCGGTCCACCGCGGCCTGCCACAGCTGCTGGCCCTCGGCCTTCAGCAGGGCCACGGCCGCGTCGTAGCTCGACGCGCCGGCCAGGCCGTCCTTGCACAGCTTGAGTGCGAACGCCGGGCCGAACTTGTCGAAGCCGCTGGCCTGCAGCAGCTGCTGCGAGAAGCTCGCCGCATCGCTGGCGCTGAGCTTGTTGGGCAGGCGCTGCTCTTCGTACGAGGCCGCGACGCCGGTGTCCATCGCGCACCTGGCCTGGATCGCCGGCGGCGCGGGTGGTGGGGGATTCGTCGTCGGTGGCGGTGCGGGCGGCGGTGCGTTGGCAGCGGCGATCGCTGCTGCAATGGCCGCGACGGTGGCCGGGTCAGCACCGCCACCTCCGCCGCCACCTCCGCATCCCGCCAATACCGCCGCGCAGATGCCCAGCCCCAGTGCATTCCGACGCCAGGAGATGCCGCCCTGCGGGGCGCCTGTGGCGTCCTTCGCTTCGCAGTCGTCCCCCGCAGAGGGGCTCGGATGAAAGTCGCTTGCCATGACGAATCGCTCCCATGAATGTGGTGTGTGCAGACAAGGAAAGCCTCGCGGCCGGTTGCCGTGAGCCTCGGCAATTGGTCAACACCACCATGCATCCAGGTCTCAACCATTCGATCTTGGTTGAGCTTAGATTGATGTTTTGTTGAACAATTAATCGAATGATGCCCCACCATATTCGTCATGAAATTGGTGCAAACCCGCGAGATGAAGGACGCGCCCACCAACGCTGCACAGCGGCGCCTTGGTGATTCGTGGGGTGCGCGCGAGGGCAAACGAGCACCGCAGGCAGAGCGACGCGCCGCCCCGGACTGCTGAAATAATGACCACCCCGCCACACCCACCGCCGGATGCGCCATGACCCTGTCCGCCTATCTGCTGTTCCTGCCCGCCTGCTTCGCCATCAACATGGCGTTCGGCCCCAACAACCTGCTGTCGGTCACCAACGGCGCGAAGCACGGCGTGTCGCCGGCCGTGATCGCGGCGAGCGGCCGGCTCGTGGCCTTCGCGGTCATGATCGCCATCGCGGGCCTGGGCATGGGCGCGGTGCTGGTGGCCTCGGAGTTGGCCTTCGACGTCATCAAGTACATCGGCGCCGCGTACCTCGTGTGGATCGGCGTCCGGCTGCTGCGCGCGCCGGCACCGACTGCGCAGGTGCAGGCGCACGAGGCCGCGCCGCCGTCGATGCGCGCGCTGGTGCGCCAGGAGTTCACGGTGGCGGCCGGCAACCCGAAAGCGATCCTGGTGTTCACCGCTTTCTTCCCGCAGTTCGTGGTGCCCGGCGCATACGCGTCGAGCTACGTGCTGCTGGGCGTGACCTTCCTGGTGTTCGAGCTGGTCGCGATCGCGCTGTATGCGCTGCTCGGCGCGCGCATGCGCCGCCTGGCCAACGGCAGCCGCGCGATGCGCTGGTTCAACCGCGTGAGCGGCAGCATGATGGTCGGCTTCGGGCTGATCCTCGCGTTCACGCGCCGGCCTGCTTGAGTGCCCGCCCGCGCGGCGGTCAGCACTCGACGATGTTCACGGCGAGGCCGCCGCGCGAGGTTTCCTTGTACTTGGTCTTCATGTCCGCGCCGGTCTGCATCATGGTCTGGATGACCTTGTCCAGCGACACGAAGTGCGAGCCGTCGCCGCGCAGGGCCATGCGCGCCGCGTTGATGGCCTTCACCGCGCCCATCGCGTTGCGCTCGATGCACGGGATCTGAACCAGCCCGCTGACCGGGTCGCAGGTCATGCCCAGGTTGTGCTCCATGCCGATCTCGGCCGCGTTCTCGACCTGGCCCGGCGTGCCGCCCATCACCGCGGCGAGCGCGCCCGCCGCCATCGAGCAGGCCACGCCGACCTCGCCCTGGCAGCCGACCTCGGCGCCCGAGAGCGAGCCGTTCTTCTTGTAGAGGACGCCGATGGCCGCGGCGGTGAGCAGGAACTCGACCACGGCCTCGTCGCCCGCGCCGGGAAAGAAGCGCTGGTGGTAGTGCAGCACCGCCGGGATCACGCCCGCCGCGCCGTTGGTGGGCGCGGTGACCACGCGCCCGCCGGCCGCGTTCTCTTCGTTGACGGCCATGGCGTACAGGTTGACCCAGTCCATCGCCGCGAGCGGGTCGGGCGCGGCCTGCGCCGTGCCGCTGTCCTGCAGTTGAGCGAACAGGTCGGCCGCGCGCCGCCGCACCTGCATGCGCCCGGGCAGGGTGCCGGTGCTCGCGCAGCCGCGGCGCACGGCGCCGGCCATGGCGTCCCACACCTGCAGCAGCTCCGATCGCACCTCGGCCTGCGGTCGCCACTGCGTTTCGTTGGCCATCATCAGCGCGGCGATCGACAGGCCCTGCGCGCGGCACTGCGCGAGCAGTTCCGCGCCAGTGTCGAAGGCGAAGGGCAGCGCGGCCGGTTCCGGACGCTGCACGCCGGCTTCGTTGCGCACGCTCTCGCCCTGCGCATCGACGACGAAGCCGCCGCCGACCGAGAAGTAGTCCGCCTCAGCCAAGGTCTGGCCCTGCGCGTCGAGCGCGATGAAGCGCAGGCCGTTCGGGTGCCGAGGCAGGCTCTTGCGCAGGAAGAGCAGATGCTCTTTCTCGTCGAACGCCACGGCGTGCGTGCCGAGCAGGCGCAGCCGCCGCTCGCGCCGGATGGCCGCGATGGCGGGCTCGATGGTGTCGGGGTCGATCCGGTCCGGCCGGTGGCCTGCGAGCCCGAGCAGCACGGCGCGGTCGGTGCCGTGGCCGCGGCCGGTGGCGCTGAGCGAGCCGTACAGCTGCGTCACCAGCGCGGTCACCTCCGGCAGCAGGCCCCGCGCTTGCAGCAGGCAGGCGAACTGCCGCGCCGCGATCATCGGCCCGACCGTGTGCGAGCTCGAAGGGCCGATGCCGATCTTGAACAGATCGAAGGCGCTGACCGGCGTCGAAGGCGCCTTCGCCGTACCCGTCACCGCGCCTTCACCGCCAGGTTCCACAGCGCCACGAGCTGCTCGTACTCCGCCGAGGCCGCTTCCTGGTCGAGCGGGAAGATCTTGATGGCGCTCAGGTCGGGCAGCGAGGTGAGCTTGGACACCGCGATGTCGCTGCGCACCGGACGGCGGAAGTTCTTCACCAGCAGCTCCTGCTGCGTCTCCTTGCTCAGCAGGCCGTTGTACAGCGCGACGGCGGCGTCCATGTTCTTCGCGCCCTTCACGATGAACATGCCTTCGGGCGCCAGGTAGCTGCCCTCGGTGGGATAGACCAGCTTGATCTCCTTCTGGCCGCCCGCCACGTACTCCTGCGCCGCGTACTCGATGGTCAGGCCCACCGGGTACTCGCCGGCGGCCACGCCCTTGTAGGTGCTGCCCGACGAGGCGGTGACGACCGCGTTGGCCGCCAGCTTGCCCAGGCCGTCGCGGCCGAACTGCTTGAGCAGGCCGTACACCAGCATGTAGGCGGTGGCGCTCTTGCTCGGGTCGGTGATGGCGAACTTGCCCTTCCACTCGGGGCGCATCAGGTCCGACCAGGTCTTGGGCGCGGGCATGCCCTTGAGCTGGCGCTCGTTGACCATCATCACCATGACGTGCACGTTGGTGCCGACCCACAGGTCGTTCGGGCCGCGGAAGGCCGCGGGCACGGCCGCGAGGTCGGGCGACTTGTAGGGCGCCATCTGGTCCTTGTAGGCGCCCAGCGTGCCGAAGCCGCCGCTCCACAGCACGTCGCCGCGCGGGTTCTTGGCCTCGGCCTGGATGCGCTTCATCAGCGTGCCGGTGCCGCCCGTGACCTGCTGCACCGTGAGCCCGGGCGTCTTCTTCTTGACCACGGCCAGCGCGGTCTCGACGGTTTCGGTGTTGTTGGACGAATAGAGCACCACCGTCTGCGCACCCGCGACGCCCGCCGTGAGGGCCAGGGTCGCGAACGCGCATTTCGCCAGGGACTTGAAGGACATGAAAACCTCGCAGGTTGAAGTGAATGGGTGGGTCATTTGCTGGAGAAGAGGTTGATGCGGAACACCTTGATCGCCACCACGATGGGCAGCAGGATCACGCTGACCAGCGCCGCGCCGTAGGCCGAGGCCAGGCCCAGGCGCCCGCCGTCGACCTGGCGGAAGATGGCGATGGGCATGGTCTCCAGGCCGCCCGTGTAGACCACGATGGAGGCCGACAGCTCCGAGATCGTGGTCACCCACATCAGGATGGCGGCCGAGATGATCGAGGCCTTCATGGCCGGCAGCAGCACCTTGAAGAAGGTCTTCAGCGGCGACACGCCCAGGCTGATCGAGGCCTCCTCGATGGAGTCCGAGATGTTGAACAGCGTCGACGACGCATTGCGCACCGCGAACGGCAGGCGGCGCACCGTGTAGCACAGCACCATGATCCCCGAGGTGCCCGCCAGCACCAGCCAGCCGGTGTTGAAGGTCTGCACCAGCGCGATGCCCAGCACCGTGCCCGAGATGGTCAGCGGCAGCACCACGATGTAGTCCAGCAGCTGGGTGAAGGGGTTGCGCTTCTTGATCGTCAGGTAGCTCACGAGCACCGCGAAGGCCACGCCCACCACCGTCGCCATCGAGGCGAACTTCAGCGAGTTGATGATCGGCTCGGGCGCGCCGCGCAGCGCGCGTTCCAGGCTCGACAGCGACCACTGGCCCCAGCGCATCACGGGCCCGCTGGTCTCGGTGAAGGCGCCCACGAAGACGATGAGCAGCGGCAGCATCGACAGCACGATGATCACGCCCACGCTGAGCGTGTAGAACACCGCCGCGCCCGAGCGCACGCGCACCACGGCGGGTGCGCGGCCCTGCGTCATCGTGTAGATCTTGCGTTCGACCACGCGCTTCTGGAAGAACAGCACGATGGCCACGATGCCGATGGACACCACCGACATCGCGCTTTGCAGCGTGGGGCTGCCGCCCATCTCGCCGACGAAGGCGTTGTACGTCATGACCGACAGCAGCGGCACGCTGCTGCCCAGCACCACCGACAGCGCGAAGTTGCCCACCACCAGCGTGAACACCACCAGCGCATTGACCAGCACCGCCGGCAGGATCACCGGCACCAGCACGCGCAGCTTGGTCACCAGCGGCGAAGTGCCCAGGCTCAGGCCGGCCTCTTCGAGCTGGCCGTCGAAGCCGCGCAGCGCGGCCAGCACGCCCAGGTAGATGTAGGTGTAGTAGACCAGCGTCATGGAGAACACCATGCCGGTCCAGCCGTAGAAGGTCGGCAGCGTGATGCCCGCGCCCGCGAGCAGGTTGGTCACCAGCCCGTTGTTGCCCAGCAGCAGCAGCCACGACTGGCCGACGATGATCTCGGGGATCACGATGGTCATGATCGGCAGCACCGCCACCAGGTTCTTCAGCGGGAAGTCGTAGCGCGCCACCATGTAGGCGAAAGGCACGCCCACGGCCACGGTGCAGGCCGTGACCGACACGCCGAGCACCAGCGTGTTGCGGAACGCGAGCAGGTATTCGCTGTCCTGCAGCAAGGTGATGAAGCCGGACAGCGAGAACGCGCCCGACTCGTCGCGCACGCTGTTCACGAACAGCGTGCCCAGCGGATAGAACACGAAGAACAGCAGCAGCACGAGGCTGAGCAGGGTCAGGAAACCCCAGGGCCACCAGTTGATTTTCATGGCGTGCGTGTCCGTTCAGGCGGCGACGACGCGGCTGTCGGCCGGCACCAGCACCTGCACCGCATCGCCGGCCTGGAAGTCGGCCACCATGTTGCCGGCGTGCAGCTCGACGCGGATCTCCGACTGGTCGTGCAGCCGGATGCGGTAGGCGGTCTTGAAGCCCAGGTACTGGCGGCGCAGCACCTCGCCCGCGATGGCGTTGGGCACGTGGGGCGCGGGCGCCATCAGCGACAGCGCCTCGGGGCGCGCGATGAGGATGCCCTGCGCGCCCAGCGCGGCGCCGCCCTGCTTGCCGTCGAGTTGCTGGCCGCACAGCTGGTAGCGCACGTGCGACGCGGCCCCGCCGGCGGACTCGGCCGGCACGGGAATCACGTTGGCCGAGCCGATGAAGTCCGCCACGTAGGCGTTCACCGGCGTGCCGTACAGCTCTTCGGGCGTGCCCAGCTGCGCGATGCTGCCGCGGTCCATGATGGCGATGCGGTCGGACATGGCCAACGCCTCTTCCTGGTCGTGCGTGACGAACACGGTGGTGATGCCGGCTTCGCGCACGAGGTCCAGGATCACGTCGCGCATCTGCAGGCGCATCTTGGCGTCGAGGTTGGACAGCGGCTCGTCCATCAGCAGCACGCGCGGGCGGATCACCAGCGCGCGCGCCAGCGCCACGCGCTGGCGCTGGCCGCCGCTCATCTGCGCCGGGTAGCGGTCGGCCAGTGCCAGCAGGCTCACCTTGTCCAGCGCCTCGTTGACGCGCCGGGCGATCTCGGCCTTGGGCACCTTGCGCGCGCGCAGACCGTAGGCCACGTTGTCGAAGGCCGTCTTGTCGGGGAACAGCGCGTAGTCCTGGAACACCATGCCGATGTCGCGGTGGTGGGTGGACACGCGCGTCACGTCGTCCTTGTCGAAAAGAATGCGGCCGCCGTCGGGCTCGTTGAAGCCCGCGATGCAGCGCAGCAGGGTCGTCTTGCCGCAGCCGCTGGGGCCCAGCAGGGTGTAGAAGGCGCCATCGGGCACATGCAGCGACAGGTTCTGCAGCACCGTCTGGTTGGCGAACTGCTTCACGACGTTGTCGATGGTGATGGAAGCCATGTCTCTTGTTCAGGGTGGAAGGAAGCGCGATGCTAGGTGCGCCCCCTGCGTGCCACCAGCCGTATTTTTTAAGGCGGCCGGTTAGTTTTTCTGCAGGCTTCCCGGTCTACGATGCGCGCCGGCCTCCAACCCCGGGCGGCACGCAACCGAACACGAAAAGAACATGAGGAAGACAAGCCCGCTCGCCAAGGTACGCATGTGGTGACCCGACGCCTCCCCCCTTTGAAGGCGCTGCGCGCTTTCGAAGCGGCGGCGCGCCATGCCAACTTCACCGCGGCCGCCGACGAACTCAGCATCACGCACAGCGCCGTCAGCCAGCAGATCCGCCTGCTGGAGGACTACCTGGGCCAGCCGCTGTTCGCGCGCGAGGCCCGCGGCGCGACGCTGCTGCCGCATGCGCGCGACTACTTCGCCGAGGTGCAGGCCAGCCTGGACCGCATCGCCAGCGCCACGGCCGCGCTGAAGTCGCCCCACCAGCGCGCCAGCCTGCGCGTGTGCACCACGCCCTCGCTGGCGATGAAGTGGCTCATCCCGCGGCTGGCCGGCTTCCAGGCCCTGGCGCCGCAGACCGACGTGCAGCTGTCGACCCTGGGCCGGCAGTTCTTCGACCAGGCCGAGGCCGGCAGCGACGTGCTGATCCGCCGCATTCCCATGCAGCGCCCCGACCACACCTGCGTGCGCTGCCTGGACGACCACCTCGTGGCCGTGGCGTCGCCGCGCTTCATCGAACGGCACCGCATCGCCAGCATGGCCGACTGCCTGGGTCACCCGCTGCTGCAGGCCGCCGGCGAAGTGGAGAACTGGCCGCGCTGGTTCGAGTTGGCCGGCGTGCGCGTGCCGCCCCAGCTGCCCGGCCCCGTGTTCGACCACCAGTTTCTTTGCATGCAGGCCGCCATGAACGACCTGGGGCTCGCGCTGGCGCCCTGGTGCCTGCTCGAGGAAGACATCCGCGCCGACCGGCTGCGCCTGGTGTTTCCCGAACCGCGCCTGCCGGCCTCCGGCGTCTACGCGCTGTACCGCACCGAAGGGCCGGTGGCCGCGCTGGCACGGCAGTTCGTCGACTGGCTCGGCACGCAGCACTGGAACGCGGGAAGCCCCACCCCATGACCACCACGCTCACTCTTCCTCCCCTGCGGCTGTCGGACTTCAAGCTGATCGCCTTCGACATGGACTCGACGCTGATCGACATCGAGACGGTCGACGAGATCGCCGACATCGCGGGCTGCGGCCCCGAGGTCGCGGCGATCACCGAGGCCACGATGCGCGGCGAGATCACCGACTACAAGGACAGCCTGCGCCGGCGCGTGGCCCTGCTGCGCGGCGTGCCGCTGTCGGCGCTGCAGGCCGTGTACGACCAGCGCCTGCACCTGAACCCCGGCGCCGAGACGCTGATCGGCGCGTGCAAGCAAGCCGGCCTGCGCGTCGTGCTGCTGAGCGGCGGCTTCACCTTCTTCACCGACCGCCTGCGCGAGCGGCTGCAGCTGGACGACACGCGCTCCAACGTGCTCGAGATCGAAGACGGCCGGCTCACCGGGCGCATGCTGCCCCAGCCCTGGGGCGACATCTGCGACGGCGAAGCCAAGAAGGACAAGCTGCTCGAATGCTGCCGCGCGATGGGCATCCCGCCGGCCCGGGCCATCGCCGTGGGCGACGGCGCGAACGACCTGCCGATGATGCGCGTGGCCGGGCTGTCGGTGGCCTACCACGCCAAGCCCCTGGTGCGCGAGGCCGCGATGCTGGCGATCGACGAAGGCGGGCTCGACCGGCTGCTGGGTTTTCTCAAGCCTTGAGGTACTCGGCCTTCGTGCCGAGCCAGCGGTCGATGTGGCGCTGCGCCAGCTCGGGGTGCTTCTGCAACATCACCGGCGCGAGTTCGCGCGCCCAGTCGAGCAACAGCGTGTCGGTCGCGAGGTCGGCAAAGCGCAGCAGCGGCGCGCCCGACTGGCGTGCGCCGAGGAACTCGCCGGGGCCACGGATCTCCAGGTCGCGCCGCGCGATCTCGAAACCGTCGCCGGTCTCGGCCATCGCCTTGAGCCGCGCGCGCGCCGCCTCGCCGACGCGCCCGCTGTCGCCCGGCGCATAGAGCAGCACGCAGGCCGAGGCCGCCGCGCCGCGCCCCACGCGCCCGCGCAGCTGGTGCAGCTGCGAGAGGCCGAAGCGCTCGGCATGCTCGATCACCATCAGCGAGGCGTTGGGCACGTCCACGCCCACTTCGATCACCGTCGTGCTCACCAGCACCTGGATCTCGTTGGCGGTGAAGGCGGCCATCACCGCCTGCTTCTCGGCCGTGGGCATGCGCGAATGCAGCAGGCCGACCTGGATGTGATCGCCCAGCGTGCCGGCGAGTTCGTCGCGCGTCTCGGTGGCGTTGCGCAGGTCGACCGCCTCGCTCTCCTCGATCAGCGGGCAGACCCAGTAGACCTGCCGGCCCTGCGAAATCTGCGCCTGGATGCGGTCGATGACCTCGTCGCGCCGGTGGTCGGCCACCAGCTTGGTGACGATGGGCGTGCGGCCCGGCGGCAGCTCGTCGAGCGTGGAGACGTCGAGGTCGGCGTAGTAGCTCATCGCGAGCGTGCGGGGGATCGGCGTGGCGCTCATCATCAAGAGATGGGGCTCGAGGTCGCCGCCAGCCTTGCCGCGCAGGGCCAGGCGCTGCGCGACGCCGAAGCGGTGCTGTTCGTCGATGATGGCCAGCGCCAGGTTCTTGAAGCGCACCTTCTCCGAGATGACCGCGTGCGTGCCGATGACCAACGCGGCCTCGCCGCTTTCGACGGCGGCCGACATCTCGTCGCGCTCCTTCTTCTTCTGGCTGCCCGTGAGCCAGGCCACGCGCAGGCCGCGCTCGGCCAGCAGGGGATCGAGCCAGCCGACCAGCTTGCCGAAGTGCTGGGCCGCGAGGATTTCGGTGGGCGCCATGAGCGCGCACTGGAAGCCCGCGTCGATGCAGCGCGCCGCGGCCAGTGCCGCGACCACGGTCTTGCCCGAGCCCACGTCGCCCTGCAGCAGGCGGTGCATCGGGATCTGGCGGTGCAGGTCGGCCGTGATCTCCTCGCCCACGCGCTGCTGCGCACCGGTGAGGCCGAAGGGCAGCACGGCGAGCAACTTCGCATGCAGCGAACTCGCCGCCGCGTCGGTGGACGCAGGC
Source organism: Variovorax boronicumulans (assembly GCF_009811375.1). NCBI lineage: Bacteria > Pseudomonadati > Pseudomonadota > Betaproteobacteria > Burkholderiales > Comamonadaceae > Variovorax > Variovorax boronicumulans. The sequence goes on along the minus strand of NZ_BKDH01000004.1, from coordinate 466,182 downwards.
AGCACCGGCGCACGCTGCGCCGCGCGCTCCAGCCGCGCCTGCAGCTGCGAGAGCTGCTGTGCCAGCAGTTCTTCCGCCTTGATGCGCTGCCACGCCGGGTGGCTGTGGTCTTCGAGCGCGGCGATCGACACGTCGGGCGTCGGGTAGTGCAGGAAGCTCAGCGCGCTGCGCAGATCCCACGCGCCGCGCAGGCCGATCTGCACCGGGATGGTCTCGTCGAGCAGCGCACGCGCCAGGCCCGAGCGCACCTCGCGCCGCAGCACCGGCTGCGCGAGCCCGGCCACGGTCGAGTACACCGGCGTGAGCGCGTTGGGCAGCGCCGTGCCGGCCGCCTTGACGGTCGGGTGCATGATCTGCCGCCCCACGAAGCCGCCGCGCATCTCGCCGCGCACGCGCACCTTCGCGCCCACCGCCAACTGCTTTTGCTGCGACGGATAGAAGTTGAAGAAACGCAGCTGGCAGGTGTCGGAGCCGTCGTCGATGGTGGCGATGAGCTGGCGGCGCGGGCGGTACACCACCTCGCACTCGGTGACCACGCCCTCGACCTGCGCCATGTCGCCGTCGCGCGTGTCGGCCAGGCGCACGATGCGCGTCTCGTCCTCGTAGCGCATCGGCAGGTAGAGCGCGAAGTCGATGTCGCGCACGAGGCCGAGCTTGCGCAGCGCGCGCTGCACGAGGCTCAGGCCGGTGCCGGGCGGTTGCGCCGGCGCGGCGGGGGGAGTCGGATCTTTCTTGGCGGGCACGGACAAGGCTTCTAGCGTGGACGGCAAAGGTCCGTCAAGGCGCTGCGGGCATCGGGGAACATGAACTGGAAGCCGCTGCGCAGCAGCTGCGCCGGCACCACGCGCTGGCCTTCGAGCAGCAGGTCGGCCTGCTCGCCGAGCAGCAGCTTCACGGGCGCGGCGGGCGTGGGCATCCAGCAGGGGCGGTGCAGCACGCCGGCGGCGACGCGGGTGAAGGCCTCCTGGCTGACTGCACCCGGCGCAGTAACGTTGAAGGCCTGCGCGGCGACGGGATCGGTGGCGGACTCTGTCACCGTCCACACGTGCGCGATGGCGCGGATGAGGTCATGCACATGCACCCACGACAGCCACTGCCGCCCGCTGCCCAGGCGCCCGCCCATGCCCAGCTGCACCGGCATCAGCAGCTGCGGCAGCGAGCCCTGGTGGCCCAGCACGAAGCCGAAACGCAGGCAGGCCACGCGAACGCCGTGCGCCACGGCCGCGTGCGCGGCCTGCTCCCAGCGCTGGCACAGCGTCGACATGAAGATGTCCTGCGGCGGCGCGTCTTCGGCGAGCTCGGTGGCGTCGCCCTGCGGCTGCACGCCGTAGTAGCCGATGGCCGAGCCCGAGAGCAGCAGCCACGGCTTGCGCGGGCGCGTGGCGATCCACGCGACGAGCTGCTGCGTCAACCCTTCGCGGCTTCGCAGCAGCTGCTGCTGGCGCCTTGCGCTCCAGCGCTGGCCGAGGATGCGTGCGCCCGCGAGGTTGACGACCACGTCGATGGCGTCGGCGGCGGGAATCTGGTCGAGCGATTGCACGCAGCGCACCGCGCCGCCGAAGCCCCAGGCGGCGCCACGCGCTTCGCGCGTCCACACCGTCACCGCATGGCCGTCGGCCAGCAGGTGGCGCACGAGGATCTGGCCGATGAAGCCGGTGCCGCCCGTCACCAGCACTTGCTGCGGCTTCGTGCCGAAGTGCACCGGGGCTTCGACGGCGCGCACCTGCGCCTGCTTCTGCTGCTTGAACAGCGCGCGCGCCGCGAAGCCGTCGCGCAGCCCGGAGATGCCCACACCCACGCCGCACAACGCCAGGAAGGCGCTGAGCCAGCCGTGCGGCTGCCACACCATCGCCGTCGGTTGCGCTGCCCAGCCGACCGCGCTCATCGCCAGCAGCGCGATGAACGCGCCGGCGTTGATGGCCAGCACCGTGTGCGTCACGCGTTCGGTGGGCGGCAGCAGACGGCTGCCGTCTTCGACCACGAAGTCCCACAGCGTGAGCACGATCTCGACGCCGAACACCGCGAGCAGCACCCACGCCCAGGCGCCGTGCCAGGCCCACGCCGACAGGCCGAGGAACAGCGCGCAGTAGATCGACGAGCGCGTGGCGTGGATCGCCAGCTCGCGCCCTGCCGTGCCGCGGCGCGGCAGGGCTTCTGTGCCTTCGTGGTGGTAGAGCGTGTCGAAGGCGCCCAGCGCGCCTTGCGCCGCCATGAGCTGCAGGGCCAGCAGGTGCGTGTCGATCATGCGGACACCGCCTGCGGCTGCGGCTCCGGCACTTCCTCGAACACGCCGACCTGCGTGAAGGTGGTGCCCATGAGGCAGTGGCAGATCTCGATGCGGATGTTGAACCGCTCGGGCGTCTCGTTGTGGTGCCAGAGAAAAGTCTTGCCCGGCGTGAACAGGCCCGGCAGCGGAATGCGCCAGCCGAACACCTCCCAGAAATAGCCGTCGCTCTGGAAATGCAGGCTGCCGTTGGGCTCCACGCTCAGCACCAGCTTCATGCCCAACCCCATGCCCACGTACTCCAGCACCTCGCCGCGCTCGCTCTCGCGCATGAAGCTGGTGAACTGGATCGGCTGGCGGCCGTGCAGGCGGTAGATGCGCTGCTTGTAGATGGCCGGGTCGTCGGGCCGGGTGTAGACTTGGATCTCGACCGGGAAGTGGCTGTCGCTGTAGGGGATCAGCGCGCCCTGGATCATCGGCTGCGTGAGGTGCCCCAAGAGCTTGCCGAAGCGCGAGCAGCGCAGCTCGCTGAGCGCGCCCAGGTAGTGCAGCGCCTTGCCCGGGAGGGGGTTCTTGTCGAAGCGCCGGCGGATGTCGGGGTGCAGCCCCATCCAGGCGCCGCCCAGGATCTTCTTGAAGAGCTCGCCTTCGGAAGGAGGGGCTGGGGACGGCGTGACACGCGCGACGGAAGAATCGACCATGCGTCGATTCTGCCTCGGCAACCCCCGGCGGCGCCCGTGATTCCGGGCCATGGGACAATCGCCGCTCTCCGCCTTTTTCCCTTCCCATGCCTCCTTGGCACGGGCCCGTCCGGCCCTCAAGCACCATGCGCGCCTTCACGCTTTCCGATTTCGATTTCCATCTGCCGCCCGAACTGGTGGCACAACACCCGGCCACCGAACGCACCGCCTCCCGTCTGCTCGACGGCACAGGCCCCGCCCCGGCCGACCGCATCTTCAAGGAACTGCCCTCGCTGCTGCGCGCGGGCGACCTGCTGGTCTTCAACGACACGCGCGTGGTCAAGGCGCGCCTGTTCGGCGAGAAGCCGACCGGCGGCAAGCTCGAGCTGCTGGTCGAGCGCGTGCTGCAGGGCCACGAGGTGGTCGCGCACATGAAGGTCAGCAAGAAGCCGCCCGTGGGCACCACGCTCGAGATGGTCGGCGGCTTTCGCGCCACGCTGCTGGGCCGCTGGCCCGAGGAAGACGGCGCGCTGTTCCGCTTCGGCTTCGAGAGCGACGCGGGCGAAGACCCGTATGCGCTGATGCAGCGCTGCGGCCACGTGCCGCTGCCGCCCTACATCACGCACACCGACTCGGCCGACGACGAGAGCCGCTACCAGACCGTGTTCGCGCGCGTGCCCGGCGCCGTGGCCGCGCCCACGGCCGCATTGCACTTCGACGAAGGCCTGCTGGCCGAGCTCGAAGCGCGCGGCGTGCAGCGCGCCAACGTCACGCTGCACGTGGGCGCCGGCACCTTCCAGCCGGTGAAGACCGAGAACATCGCCGAACACACGATGCACGCCGAACGCTACGAGGTGCCCGAGGCCACGCAGCGCGCCATTGCCGAATGCAAGGCACGCGGCGGGCGCGTGGTCGCGGTGGGCACGACCACCGTACGCACGCTCGAGTCGTGGGCGAAAAGCGGCGAGGCCACGGGCGACACGCGCATCTTCATCACGCCGGGCTTCGCCTTCGCGCATGTCGACGTGCTGGTGACCAACTTCCATTTGCCCAAGAGCACGCTGATGATGCTGGTCTCGGCCTTCGCGGGGTATGAGCGCGTGATGGCGCTGTACGCCCACGCCATCGTCAACGGCTACCGCTTCTTCAGCTACGGCGATGCCATGCTGCTCGCACGCACCCAGGACTGAACGACATCATGCTGAACTTCGAACTCCTCAAGACCGACCCCGACAGCCACGCGCGCCGCGCCACGCTCACGCTCAACCACGGCAAGGTCCAGACGCCGATCTTCATGCCCGTGGGCACCTACGGCACCGTCAAGGGCGTGATGCCGCGCAGCCTCGAAGAGATGGGCGCGCAGATCATCCTGGGCAACACCTTCCACCTGTGGATGCGCCCGGGGCTGGACGTGATGGCGAGCTTCGGCGGGCTGCACCAGTTCGAGAAATGGGACAAGCCCATCCTCACCGACTCGGGCGGCTTCCAGGTGTGGTCGCTGGGCGCGATGCGCAAGATCAGCGAAGAGGGCGTGAAGTTCGCGTCGCCCGTCAACGGCGACAAGCTGTTCCTCACGCCCGAGGTCTCGATGCAGATCCAGACCATCCTGAACAGCGACATCGTGATGCAGTTCGACGAGTGCACGCCCTACGACACCAAGGGCCACATCACGACCGAGGCCGAGGCGCGCGTCTCGATGGAACTGAGCCTGCGCTGGGCCAAGCGCTGCCAGGCGGAGTTCACGCGCCTTTCGAACCCGAACGCGCTGTTCGGCATCGTGCAGGGCGGCATGTTCGAGAACCTGCGCGAAGAGTCGCTGGCGGCGTTGGTCGACATGGACTTTCCCGGCTACGCCATCGGCGGCGTGAGCGTGGGCGAGCCCAAGGAAGAGATGCTGCACATCATGGGCCACACGCCGCACCGGCTGCCCGCGAACAAGCCGCGCTACCTGATGGGCGTGGGCACGCCCGAGGACCTGGTGCAGGGCGTGGCCGACGGCGTCGACATGTTCGACTGCGTGATGCCCACGCGCAATGCGCGCAACGGCACGATGTTCACGCGCTTCGGCGACCTGAAGATGCGCAACGCGCGCCACAAGAGCGACCCGCAGCCGGTCGACCCCAGCTGCACCTGCCACGCCTGCGCGGGCACCTCGGGCATGAGCTGGAACGACGGCGGGCGCGAAGGCTTCAGCCGCGCCTACCTGCACCACCTGGACCGCTGCGGCGAAATGCTCGGTCCGATGCTGTGCACCATCCACAACCTGCACTACTACCTGAACCTGATGACGGAGATCCGCGCGGCGCTCGACGCGGGCACCTTCACGGCGTTCCGCGCGCAGTTCAAGGCCGACCGCGCACGCGGCGTCTAGGACTTTGCGGCGCCCGGCGGCCTGATGGCCAGCGGCGTCGCGTAGGGTTCGATGCGCAGCAGCTCGTTCCTGAAGACCACGACCTGCCTGAGCGGCGCCTGCACCAGCGCCCCGCTCGCGTCCTTGTGCGAGGCGTATTGCCAGAGCGTGAGCTGGCCCTTCTCGGCCAGCATGGCGGCCAGCCGCTGCACGGGCGGCGCCGCGCCGGCGTCCAGCTGGGCCGCCTCGATGCCCACCACGATGTCGTCTCGCGGCGAGACCACCTTGAAGAGCAGCACGGGCGCCGGTGCCTGCGCCTGCGCGCGGACGTGCCGCGCCGCGAAGGCGGCCGGAAGCAGCGCGAGGCAGAAGACGAAGCGGCGGTTGAAGGAGCTCATGGGCCGAAGCGTATGCCTGCCACGGCGCCCTGCCCACAGGCCGGAAGCCATACGCCGGGTGGAGGCCCGGCCGGCATCAGGGACGCCGTCATCCGGTACGCTTGCCCTGTCTTCACTGCGGTTGCCCTCACCTTCATGACCAACGCCTCCCCACCCACGGCCTATACCGCCCGCTACCCCTCGCTGGCCGGCCGCACCATGTTCATCTCGGGCGGCGCCAGCGGCATCGGCGAATCGCTGGTGCGGGCCTTTCATGCCCAAGGCGCGAAGGTCGGCTTCTGCGACCTCGACGCCGCGGCCGGCGCTGCGCTCGCCGCGCAGCTGCAGGGCGCGCACCCCGCGCTGTTCGTTCCCTGCGACGTGACCGACACGGCCGCGCTCGCCGCCACCATCGATGCGGTGCGCCAGCGCTTCGGGCCGGTGTCGGTGCTGCTGAACAACGCCGCCAACGACCGCCGCCACGAGATGGCCGACGTGACCAGCGACGACTTCGACCGCCTCGTGGCCGTCAACCTCAAGCACCAGTTCTTTGCCGCGCAGGCCGTGGCCGACGACATGCGCGCGCTGGGCGGCGGCTCGATCGTCAACTTCGGTTCGATCAGCTGGCTCATGAAGGGCCGCGGCTACCCGGTCTACCAGGCCTGCAAGGCGGGCGTGAACGGCCTCACGCGCTCGCTGGCGCGCGACCTGGGCAAGCAGAACATCCGGGTCAACACGATCATGCCGGGCTGGGTGATGACCGAGCGGCAGATCAAGCTCTGGGTGAAGCCCGAATCCGCCGCGGAGATCGATGCGGCGCAATGCCTGCCGGGCCGCGTGATGGCCGAGGACATCGCCGCGATGGCACTGTTCCTCGCGGCCGACGATTCGCGCATGTGCACCGCGCAGGACTACGTGGTGGACGCAGGCTGGACCTGAAGCGCTTCAACGCTCGCCCCAAAGAAAAAGCCCGGCATGCCGGGCTTTTTGCTGCGTGGGTGACGGGACGATCAGTCGCGCAGTTCAGCCGGCAGCGTGCCGCCATTGGCGGCGATGCGAGTCATCACCTGCTTGTGCAGGCCGATGTTCCATTCGGCCGAACCCGGTTCGCCGTTGCTGTAGAGGATTTCGCTGGCCAGTTCCTTGCGCGCGGCGAGGCTGCTGTCCAGGCCCAGCAACTTGAGCAGATCGACGATCGAGGTGCGCCAGTTCAGGCCGGCGGCACCCGGCATCGCGTCCAGGACGGCGGGCACGTCGCCCAGCGGGATCGCGGGCGGCGGTGCGGCAACGGCCGGCGCGCCGGGTGCAGCCGCCGGCGGTGCGGCGACGACTTCAGCGGCGTTGGCCGACGGGAAAATCTTGGAAAAAATCTTGCCGAAAATGCTCATGGGTGTACTCCGTCAATGTGAATGGGAAAACCCGCGGCACGGCGTTGCGTGACGCAGCCCGGGGTTGTAGCACGACCGTGCGGCGCTTTCGCTACGTGGCCGGCTGAACCGGCGCGCCCGGCGTGACCGATTGCGCAGTGCCGGTCACAGGTGTATGCGGCGCCTGCGCAGCGGCCGAGGTACCGCAGGCATGGCAGAACTTGGAGAACGCGCTCTTGCGCGTGCTGCAGTGGCCGCAGTGGTCGAACAGGCCGATGCCGCAGTGCGGGCAGAAGTCGATCTCGTTGTTCTTCAGGTCGACCGGCCGCTCGCAGCCGGGGCACACGCTCTTGGCCAGGCGGGCCAGCGCGACGTCGTAGCTCAGCTCTTCGCGGCGCACCTGGTCGGGCTGCTGCTCGGCGAGCTTCTGGCGCGCCAGGTAGCGGTTGAGCGCCACGATGGCGTAGCGCCCCACCAGCACCGTGAGCACGATGCCCACCACGTAGCGCACATAGCCGCCGTAGCTCGGCAGGTAGGGCACCAGCTCGACGAAGAAGGCAAACAGAGCGAAGAAGATGAAGCCCCACACGAAGGGCCAGTAGGTGCTCTTGCGCTTCTTCACGAACAGCCAGCCGGCCACCAGCAGCAGCGGCAGGGTCAGCGCGAGCCGGTAGCCGAACACGCGCAGTTCGACGCGGCGGTACTCGGCGTCCAGGCGCTGCTGTGCGTCGTGCTCCAGCACGCCCAATGCCGCGCGCGCACGCTGCTCGGCCTGGCGCGCGTCGAGTGCGATCTGGCGCTGCGCGTCGGCCTTGCGCTGCGCCGCGTCTTCCTTCTGCTTGAAGGCGTCGAGCGCCTTGGTGCGCGCGATGAGCTCGGTGTCCTGGTCGGGCTGCGCGGTGGCGCGGCGCGTGGCGATCCAGTTGCCGAAGGTCTCGCGCGCGTTGGCGCTGGCCTGCTGCGCGGTGTTGAGCTGCAGCTGTGCCTGGTCGAGGTCGCGCGAGGCCTGCAGCTCGGCGGCCTCCGAGGCCTTGATGGTGGCGCGCAGCGGCTCGGCCGCCGGCTTGTCGATGAAGTCGTCGAGCACGCGCACGCGCTCGACCTGCGGCAGGTCGCCCACGATCGTGCTGCCCAGCCCGATCAGGAAGCTCGCGAACACGAACGCCACCAGCCACAGGCCGCGGCGGAACCACTTCTCGGAGAGGCGCAGGGATTTGCTCATGGTCTTTCCTTCGTTCTTTCTTTTCTTCGTTGCTTCTCTTCGCTCAGAGCTTGAGTGTGACCGGCGCCGCGCCCAGGCCCGCGCGGGGCAGCCAGGCGAACACCGAGTCGACGGTCACGGTCTCGATGCGGTCCGAGAACCGCTTCTCGTTCGGATGATCGTCGAACGCGATGTTGGCCGAGCCCACGCGCCCGCCCAGGCGGGTCAGCGGGCCGAGGTTCAGCGTGGTGGGTTCGTAGCCCTTGAACTGCAGCCAGGCCTGCGCCTGCGCGCGGGTGCCGATGGTGGCGGGCTCCATCGCGGCGGCCAGGGTCTCGATGGCCCACTGGTTCGACTGCTGGTACTTCTGGCCCCAGGCGTAGCTCACGATGCTGTAGGGCGCCACGTTCAGGCGCACGAGGCGCGCGTCGGGCTCGCGCAGCGCGGCCATCAGCTGCGCCTGCACCGCGGGCGTCGGCACGGACCAGGCGGCCTCGTAGCGCCACAGGTCGTCGAGGAAGAACTCGCCCAGCCCCTGCCGGTAGACCGCGGCCACCGCCGTGCCGCAGTGGTTGAGCTTGTGCACCACGCGCCACGGGCCTTCGTCGGTCTTGTAGGCGATGCCCAGGTGCGAATAGCGCAGGCCGTACTTGCTCAGGTCCTGTCCGGCGCGCGCCAGGATGACCACGCGCGCGCCGCTCGCGTCGAGCTGCTGCGAAGTGCGCTCGGCCAGCTGCATGCCCTTGACGATCAGCGCCGGCGTCGGCCTGACCTGTTCGCACGAGCGGCCGGCGTTTGCCTGCAGCGGCAGCACCGCAGCGATGGCGAACGCCAGCAGCAGCGCGGGGCGCAAGGCGGGTTTCACGACAGTCTTTCGTTGTGGAGCAGTGCGCGGCCGACCGCGTTGGGCACGAAGGCCAGCACCTCGCCCGCGGCCGAGAGCACGACGCCCGTGCCGATCACGCTGACGACCACGGCCGTGCCGGCGGCCGCCGACACGCCACGGGTGGCGCGCCCCATCACCTTGACGCTGGCGCGGGCGCCGTCCGAGGCGCGTTCGAGCAGGTAGACGGTGCCGTCGACCGAGGCCTCGACCGCGATCACGGTGAGCACCGAACCGCCCACCGACAGCGCCGCGGGCACGGCGACCACCGCCGTGGCCGAGGCACCGACGACCGAAGCAGCACCGACCACCGAGGCCACGGGCAGCAGCGACAGCGCGGCCGAGGCCTCGCTCTGGGCCCGTGCGGGCAGCGGCGTCGCGACACCCGCGAACGCGGCGCAGGCGGCGAAGGCCAGGGCGGCCATCGACCGCGCCAGGGCGGTCCTGCGCGAAGCCGGCAGGTCGCGCTGGGTGATCGAAACGGTGGAGGATGAGAGGGGTTGCATGAAGGCCTCGCGGCGCAGTGAAGGTGAGCGAATGATGGTTCGCCTTCACGCCGCGGGGCTCGAATACTTCAACCAGTTGCGATTCTGGCGTCCCGCAGTATCCCGAAGAGATACTTTGGAGCGCACGCCTCAGGAGGCCAGCAGGCCGGCCACGCGCTGGCGCAGCGTCTCGGGCTGCACCTCCTGCGGCGCCACGGGGTGCCCCACGCGCAGGCCCACGCGGCTGAAGAGGCCGCGGCGGAAGGGCTTGGCCATGGCGACCTGCTGGCCGCCGCGCAGTTCGATGCGGCTGAAGTACGAGCCCCAGAGGTTGGTCAGCGCCATCGGGACCACGGGCGGCTCGATGCCTTCGGCGCGCGCGCCTTCGAGGATCTTCATCACGCCGCCCTTGAAGGGCTGCAGCTCGCCGTCGCGCGTGATCGCGCCTTCGGGGAAGATGCCCAGCAGGTCGCCCTCGCGCAGCACGCCGATGGCCTTGGCAAAGGCCGCCTCGTACGCGGCCGGGTCTTCCTTCTGCGGTGCGATCGGAATGGCCTTGGCCAGCTTGAACAGCCAGCCGAGCACCGGCACCTTGAAGATGCGGTGGTCCATGATGAAGCGGATGGGGCGCGGGCTCGCCGCCATCAGCAGCACCGCGTCGATGAAGCTCACGTGGTTGCACACCAGCACGGCGGCGCCCTCGGTGGGAATGTGCTGGTCGTCCTTGATGTCGAAGCGGTACACGAAGCGCGACAGCACCCAGGCCACGAAGCGCAGCAGGTACTCGGGCACCAGCATGAAGATGTAGAACGCCACCACCGCGTTGGCGATGCCGGTGAACAGGAAGATCTGCGGAATGGTGAAACCCGCGCCCAGCAGCGCGCCGGCCAGCACCGAGCTGCCGATCATGAAGAGCGCGTTGAGGATGTTGTTCGCCGCGATGATCCGCGCGCGGTGCGTGGGCTGGCTGCGCAGCTGGATCAGGGCGTACATCGGCACGCTGTACAGCCCCGCGAAGAGCGACAGCAGCGCGAGGTCGGCCATCACGCGCCAGTGCGCGGCCTGGTGGACGAAAGCGCCCAGGCCCATGCCGGCCGAAGGCGGCAAGGCGCGCGAGGCAAAGTACAGGTCGATGGCGAACACGCTCATGCCGATGGCGCCCAGCGGCACCAGGCCGATCTCCACCTGCCGGCGGCTCAGCGTCTCGCACAGCAGCGAGCCCACGCCGATGCCCACCGAGAACACCACCAAGAGCAGCGAGGCCACCTGTTCGTCGCCGTGCAGCACTTCCTTGGCGAAGCTGGGGAACTGGCTCAGGAACACCGCGCCGAAGAACCACATCCACGAGATGCCCAGCAGCGAGCGGAACACCACGATGTTCTCGCGCGCCAGCATCAGGTTGCGCCAGGTTTCGCTGAAGGGGTTCCAGTTGATCGACAGGCCCGGGTCGGTGGCCGGCGCGGGCGGAATGGCCTGCGCCACGCCGCGCCCCACCAGCGCGAGCAGCAAGCAGGCCACGGCCACCGTGGTGTGGCCGATCTGCGGCATCGCCACCAGCAGCCCGCCCGCCACCTGGCCCAGCAGGATGGCGACGAAGGTGCCCATCTCGACCATGCCGTTGCCGCCCGTGAGCTCGCGCGAATCGAGCACCTGCGGCAGGTAGGCGAACTTGACCGGCCCGAACAGCGTGGAGTGCAGCCCCATGAGGAACACACAGCCCAGCAGCACCACCGCGTCGGCGCGCACGAACCCCCAGGCGGCGATCACCATGATCGCGATCTCGAGGTTCTTGACGAAGCGGATCATCTTCGTCTTGTCGAACTTGTCGGTCAGCTGCCCGGCCGTGGCCGAGAACAGCAAAAAGGGCAGGATGAACAGCGCACCGATCACCAGCCCCGCCATCGCCGGCGGCATCCAGCTCAGTTGCAGCTGGTAGGTCACCATGACGGTGAAGGCGAACTTGAAGAGGTTGTCATTCGCGGCGCCCGCGAACTGGGTCCAGAAGAAGGGCGCGAAGCGCCGCTGGCCGAGCAGGGCGAACTGGTTCGCGTGGGCGTTGGGCTCATGCACCACGGGCGCAGTCGCGGCGGCGGCGGGGGTTGTCATGCGATGCAATCTCCTCTTTGTCTTCTACCGCTGCGCCACGGGCGTTCCAGTGGCCAAGCCGCGTCATGCCGCGATGGCGGCTGGGTCGGGATTGTGCCGCAGCAGGGTGGCGCGCCAGCCCTTTTCGAGGCGGTACAGCGCCATCAGCACAGGCAAGCCGGCCAGCGACGCCACCAGGTGCTTGAGCGTGTGGCCCGACACGAGGTGGCCGGTGGCTTCGTAGATGGCGTGATCGCCCAGTTCGAAGGCCTTGGCCACCACATAGAACGCGATCACCCAGCCCAGCTTGAGCCCGACAGCGCCGCGCATCGGCGTGGCCAGCGCCAGCGTGAGCACCACCGCCATGCCGCCGAACTGCACCAGCGCCCAGGGCAGCACGTTGCCGGTTTCCTGGCAGACCTCGGCCGCCAGCAGGCCGGCCGTGAGCACGAACCAGGCGGCCGGCCAGCCGGCGCGCTGGCTGACGCGCTCGCAGACGGCGATGCCGATCAGGCCCGCGAAGGCCACGGCCATGCCGGCGCGGTCGGCGGCCAGGCGGGGCGCGTCGGGCAGCAGGTGATAGAAGGCCGAGCCGGCAGCGGTGGCGATCAGGCCGGCGAAGAACAGCCAGGCGCAGTCCAGCGTGTTGTCCGGCGGGTCGTTGGCGGGCGGCGCCAGCGGGAACCCGGCCAGCGCCTCCTGGTGCGAGCGGTCGATGCGGTTGAGCCGGTACAGCCCCAGGCAGCCGATCGCCAGGAACGGCAGGTTGCTCAGCACGTCCATCGCGTTGGGCAGGTGAAACAGCGGCCGGTTGTCGGCGAACACGGAGGCGATCGCCACGTCGGCGGCCGGCAGCGCCGGGCCGAAGAAGGCGACGAGCAGGAGCAGCGCGAAGGTGAACAACAGTCCGCGTTCGCGGCGTGTCAGGGTGGGCAGAAGCATGGCGTTCCTCGGTGGGGTGGTGGCTGGCGGGTGGAATCTAGTTGCCAGCCCTCCCCCAGGCATCGAGAATCGATACGAGGCACTATTTCACTCCCTTCGGTATCCTTTTTCTATACCTTCAACCCGTACCCTCCCTTCATGAGCACCACCGTCGACCTGGTCCAGGCCCTCAAGAACGAACTCAAAAGCGCCCGCATGACGTATGCCGACCTGGCCCGGTCGCTGGACATGGCGGAGTCCAGCGTCAAGCGCATGCTGGCCAAGAGCGACATGCCGCTGTCGCGCGTCGATGCGATCTGCCGCGCCCTGAAGATCGATTTCGCCGAGCTGGCGCGGCGCGTGGCCGACGCCCAGCCGCTGCTGAAGGAGCTGACCCACGAGCAGGAAAAGGCCGTGGTCAAGGACAAGAAGCTGCTGCTGGTGGCGATCAGCGTGCTGAGCCAGTGGACGCTGGAGCAGATCGTGTCGTCGTACCGGATCACCGAGGCCGAGTGCATCGGCTGCCTGGCGCAGCTGGACCGCATCGGCATCATCGAGCTGCGCCCGCTCAACCGGTACCGCCTGAAGCTCGCGAAGACCTTCCGCTGGCGCCCGCACGGCCCGGTGATGGAGTTCTTCCGCGAGAACGTGGTGCTCGACTACTACAAGGGCGGCTTCGACGGCCCGGCCGAGGGCCTGCTGCTGGTACACGGCTCGATCAGCCGGTCGCTGGCGCCCGCCTTCATGGAGCGCCTGCAGCGCGTGGCGCAAGACTTTGCGCAGCAGCACCAGACCGACCAGAAGCTGTCGGCCAAGGACCGCGAGGGCTACACCCTGCTGCTGGGCATGCGCAACTGGGAATTCGAGCTCTTCACCCGCCTGCGGCGGAACTGAAGGCCCGTCAGGGCTTCGCTGCTTCCAATGCGTCGCGCGTGGTGCGCGCGGCGTTCTTCGCGGCGTCGGCGAAGTCTTCGCCCGACGAGGCGTAGATGATCGCCCGCGACGAGTTCACGATGATCGGCGCGTCGGCGCGCCAGCCGGCGCGCACGGTGGCGACCGCGTCGCCGCCCTGGGCACCGACGCCCGGGATCAAGAGCGGCACCGTCGGCGCGAGTTCGCGCACGCGCTCGATCTCGGCCGGGTAGGTCGCGCCCACCACGAGGCCGAGCTGGCCGTTGAGGTTCCACGGGCCTTGCGCCAGGCGGGCGACGTGCTCGTACAGGAAGGGCTGGCCCTCGACGCTGGCCAGGCGCTGGCCCTGCAGGTCGGAACCGCCGGGGTTGCTGGTGCGGCACAGCAGGAAGGCGCCCTTGCCTTCGTACTGGAGATACGGCGCGACCGAGTCGAAGCCCATGAAGGGCGACAGGGTCACGGCGTCGGCGCCGTAGCGCTCGAAGGCTTCGAGCGCGTACTGCTCGGCGGTGGAACCGATGTCGCCGCGCTTGGCGTCCAGGATGGTGGGCACATGGGGCGCGTTGCGGCGCATGTGCTCCATCAGGCGTTCGAGCTGGTCTTCGGCGCGGTGGGCCGCGAAGTAGGCGATCTGGGGCTTGAAGGCGATGACCAGGTCGGCCGTCGCGTCGACGATGCGCGCGCAGAAGTCATAGATGCGGCTGGCGTCGCCCTTGTACGCCCCCGGGAATTTGGCTGGCTCCGGGTCGAGGCCCACGCAGAGCAACGAACCGTTGGTTTGCTGTGCAGCGGCCAGCTTGTCGAGGAAAGTCATGGGGCCCGATTTTACGGACCCCGCCCGCCGGCCTCAGGCCGAAGGGGTGGCCTGCTCTGCGGCCAGGCACAGGTCGGCCCAGGCGCGGGCCTTGTCGGCCGGGTTGCGCAGCAGGTAGGCGGGGTGGTACGTGGCGACCACCGGCACGCCATTGGCCGATGCCAGCGGCACGGCGCGACCGCGCAGCTTGCCCAGCGGATCGCGGCTTTGCATGAGGCTCTGCGCGGCCAGTGGGCCCATCGCCAGCACGATGCTTGGCGCCAGCGCCGCCGCATGGGCGTCGAAGGCGGCGTCGATCGGCTGCGGGCTGCCGGGCTGGCCGGCGGCCACGCCGCGGTGCGTGCGCATCAGGTGCACGGGCGTGCGGCCGTCGTGCAGCTTCAGCGCGCGCAGCATGTTGTCGAGCAGGCGGCCGGCGTCGCCCGCGAAGGGCTCGCCGTGGCGGCCGTCGGCCTCGGGGGGCATGTCGGCCACGACCAGCCAGCCGCCCTGCACCGGCGCCGCGGCGTCGGCCTTGTCGGCATACAGGCGGCAGGGCGCCTCGACCAGCACGGCGGCGCCTTGCGCCACGGGCGCCGGCGCGACAGGACGCGGCACCGGGGCGGCCACCGGGCGGGCAACGGGCGCCGGGGCTGGGCGCGGCGGGGGCGGCGCGTCGTAAGACTGGTCGCGATCGTCGAGCTCCAGCGGCGGGCCTTCGGGCATGTCGGGCATGCCGGAGTCAGCGGCCACGGGGACCTCTGGCTCGGCTTCGACTTCGATC
The DNA here is from genome assembly GCF_009811375.1 of Variovorax boronicumulans. NCBI lineage: Bacteria > Pseudomonadati > Pseudomonadota > Betaproteobacteria > Burkholderiales > Comamonadaceae > Variovorax > Variovorax boronicumulans. The sequence continues at coordinate 451,120 of NZ_BKDH01000004.1, read as the reverse complement.
TCGGGCTCCGGCGGCACGGGCCACCAGACCTTCACGCCCATCTCGTCGAGCATGGCGCGCTGGCGCGCGTCCAGGCGCAGGGTGTGGACCGCGGTGTCCGTCATCGCAAAGCTCCCCAGGCGGAGCCTGTTTCGTTGAGGCGCATGCTCATGACGACCGCGTCTTCACGCTTGCCGTCGAACGCCGGGTAGTAGCCCTTGCGCACGCCGACGCTGCGAAAGCCTTGCCGCAGGTAGATGTCGAGCGCGCGCCGGTTGCTTTCGCGCACCTCGAGCCAGAGCCACAGCGCGCCCTCGCCGCGCGACCAGCCGGCCAGCGCCTCGAGCATGAGCGGCGCCCAGCCCTGGCGCTGGAAGGCCGGCGCCACGGTGATGTTGAGCAGGTGCACCTCGTCCACGCCCTTCATGGCGACGAAGTAGCCGATCAGCGTTTCGCCCAGGCTCGTGCAGGGCGACTCGACACCCGGCGCCACGCCGGGCGCCAACAGGCACTGGCAGTGGTAGCCCACGGCCATGGAATCGGTGAAGTTGGCGCGCGTCCAGGGGTGCGTGTAGGCCGTCTGCTCGACCGCGCACACGGCATCGATCCGCTCGACGGTGAGCGGTTCAAGACGGGCTTCGACGGACTGGAGGACGGCGCTCATGCGGGGTTCGGCGGAACGGCAGCGGCCGCCGCCTTGATGGCGGCGCGTTCCTCGGTCGTTTGCGCCACTTTATCGCGAACATACAGCGGCCAGGCCTGCGCGGCGGGCACGGTGCGGCCGGCCGCGAGCAGCGGGGGCGCCAGCCGCAGCATGGCGGCGGCCGTGGGCAGCACTTCGTGGCGGGCCGTGGCGGTCGCCAGGCGCGGGCCGTAGGCGGTGAAGGCATTGCCGGCAAGCGCCCAGCCGGCCGGCACCTCGAGCGCCTCGGGGGCCAGCAGCAGCGGCTCGGGGTCGCCGCCAAACGGGCCGGCGGTGTCGAAGTCGTAGTGCGCGGCGTAGAGCTGGTCCATGCGCGCGTCGAGCACGGCCACCACGCGCTGCGCGCCAAAGGCATGGCGCGCCTCGTCGGCCACGGCCAGCAAGGTGTCGACCGGCAACAGCGGCACCTTGGCGCCGAAGGCCAGGCCCTGCGCCACCGAACAGGCGGTGCGCAGGCCGGTGAAGGAGCCCGGGCCGCGCCCGAAGACGATGGCGTCGAGCTCGGCCAGCGCGAGCCCCGCGTCGGCGAGCAGTTCGCGAATCAATGGCAGCAGCGTGCTCGACGCCTGCGCGCCGCCCACGCCGCTGTGCGCCAGCACGCGGTCGCCGTGGCGCACCGCGACCGACAGGTGCTCGGTGCTCGTGTCGAAGGCCAGCAGCTTGTCAGACATTCGGACGCCCCATTCCCGCCGGGCACGGCGTCGGGCAGACCGGCGCCGGCGCGGCGCGCACGGCCGCTGCCTTGCGCACGCCGAACAGGATGCCGGCCGTCACCAGCGCAAGGCCGGCGACCAGGCTCCAGTGCATCGGTTCGCCAAGCCACAGCACCGCACCGAAGGCCGACAGGCCCGGCACCAGCGCCGTGATCATCGTGGTGCGCACGGGGCCGAAGTGCTGGATCATCTTCGTGAAGGTGATGCCGGAGATCACCACCGAGCCGACGCCCTGGAAGGCCATCTGGAATGCGACCTCGCCCCACGGCGCGCTGCCGATGTGGCTCACGACCGCGCCCGAGGCCACCAGCAAGGTGTAGACCGGCACGTAGGTCATCAAGGCGAACACGGTGATGGCGATGGTCGCGCGCACGGCGTCCAGGCCGTGGCGGCGCGCCACCACGCTGTAGCAGGCCCAGCAGAAGGCGGCGCCCATGAACATCAGGTCGCCCTTCCAGACCTCGCCGCCCTCGAAGGCGTGCAGCAGGCTGCGCCCGCCGACCACAAGGTCGCCTGCGACGATCATCGCCAGGCCGATGGCGCGCGTGGGCGTGATGCGGTCGCGCAGCACCAGCGCGGCCAGCAGCGTGGTCCACAGCGGCAGGCTGCCGGGCATCAGCACGGCGGCATGGCCGGCCGGCGCGAAGAAGAAGCCGCTGTAGGCGATGAGCGCGTAGGCCACGCCGCCGAAGATGCCGGCGGTGGCCGTCACGCGCAGCGACAGCGGCGACAGGCCGAAGAACGAGGACACCGCGCCGCGGTGCTTCGTCGCCAGCCACGCGCCCCAGGGCACCAGCACCAGGCTGGCGCCGCAGACGCGCGCAAAGGCCAGGTCGAAGGGCGTGAGCGAGCGCGCAGCCGAGGCGCGCGCGATGAGGATGAAGGCGGTCCAGACCACGACGGTGACCACGGCCGCGCCGATGCCGAGCATGCGGGGAGACAAGAGGGGCGGGGAGGTCTGCGGGGGCGCGGCGGGCATCCCGCCATTATCGAGGGCAGGCCCCGGCCGCGCAGGGGCGGGGCGAATCAGCCGGCCTCGTCGGCGCGCAGGATCGCCAGCCCGGCCGCGCGCAGCGGCGCCAGCGCCTGCTCGGGGGCCTGCGGCGCCACCAGCAGCTGCGTCGCGTCCGCCAGCGGACTGACCACCCAGGCCGACGCGGCCCCGAGCTTTTCGGACGAGGCCAGCACGACGGTCTCGGCCGCCGCGGCCATCAGGGCGCGCTTGATCTCGGCCTCTTCCGCGTCGCCCGTGGTCAGGCCCGCCTCGGCGTGCACGCCGGTGGCGCCCATGAAATACGTGTCGGCATGGATGCGTGAAATGGCCGCCATGGCCGCCGCGCCGACCGCCACCATCGAATGCCGGAAGAGCCGCCCGCCGATCAGCACCACCTCGATGCCGGCGTGCGCCGCCAGCTCGACCGCCACCGACGGGCTGTGCGTGACCACCGTGGCCTGCAGCGCGAGCGGCAGGTGGCGCGCCAGCTGCACGGCCGTGGTGCCGCCGTCGATGAACACCACCTGCCCCGGCTTCACGAGGCGCGCGGCGGCGCGGCCGATGGCCACTTTTTCGTCGGGCGCGAGCTGCTGGCGCCCGGTGAAGTCGGCCTCGGCCGCCGCTACCGGCAGGGCGCCGCCGTGCACGCGCTGCAGCAGCCCTTCGGCCGCGAGCTCGCGCAGGTCGCGGCGGATGGTGTCTTCGGACAGGGCCAGCTCTTCGCTGAGCGCCTTGGCGACGACCTGGCCGTCGCGTCGCAGGACCGAGAGGATGTGTTGCTTGCGCGGTCGGGTGAGCATGGGCCGATGGTAACGGATTTGCACGTTATTGCACGAATCTTCTTGATATTGCACGAACTTGGTTCTATGCTCGCCGCCATGACCATTCACGACCGCGTCCGGGTGCACGAAGTCACCCTCCTGTCCGACAACTGGTACACGCTGCGCACCACCGCCTTCGACTGGCGGCGCAACGACGGCGAGTGGCAGCGCATGCACCGCGAGACCTACGACCGCGGCAACGGCGCCACGCTGCTGCCGTATCACCTGGGCCAGCGCACGGTGCTGCTCACGCGGCAGTTCCGCTACCCGGCCTTCGTCAACGGCCACGACGATCTGCTGATCGAGGCGGCTGCGGGCCTGCTCGACAACGCCGCGCCCGAGGAGCGCATCCGCGCCGAGGTGGAAGAAGAGTTGGGCTACCGGCTCGGCACCGTGCAGAAGGTGTTCGAGAGCTTCATGAGCCCCGGCTCGGTGACCGAGAAGCTGCACTTCTTCGTCGCGCCCTACGAGGCCTCGATGCGCGTCGGCGCGGGCGGCGGGCTGGCGGAGGAGGGCGAGGACATCGAGGTGCTCGAGCTGCGCATCGACGAGGCGCTGGCCATGGTGGCCGACGGCCGCATCGCCGACGCCAAGACGGTCATGCTGCTGTACCACGCGAAGCTGCACGTTTTCCCGCCGGGATAATCCGCGGATGCCTCTTGCCTTCCGCCCTGCGCCCCTCGCACTGACCCTCGCCCTGCTGGCTCCGGCCGGCGCCTTCGCCCAGCAAGCCCTTCCGCCTCAAGTCGATGCCGCCCTCGCGCGCGCCAAGGTGTCGCGCGAGGCCGTGACCCTGCTCGTGGCCGATGCCGACGCGGGCCGCGCGCCGCGCCTGGCCTGGCGTTCGCAGGTGCCGGTGAACCCGGCCTCGATCATGAAGCTGGTGACCACCTACGCGGCGCTCGACCTGCTCGGCCCGGCCTACAGCTGGAACACGCCGGTCTACGTCGAGGGCACGGTGGCCAACGGCGTGCTCAACGGCAACCTCTACATCAAGGGCCAGGGCGATCCCAAGCTGGTGCTGGAGCGCGTGTGGCTGCTGCTGCGCCACGTGCAGGGCCTGGGCATCACCACCGTGAGCGGCGACATCGTGATCGACCGCAGCGCCTTCGAGACCACGGTCGAGAACGACCCGGCCGCCTTCGACGGCGAGCCGCTGCGCCCCTACAACGCCTCGCCCGACGCGCTGCTGGTGAACTTCAAGTCGGTCAACATGACCTTCGCGCCCGACCGCGCCGGCCAGTACGCGCGCGTGAGCTACGAGCCCCCGCTGGCCAGCGTGGCGATGCCGCCCACCGTGCCGCTGGCGCCCGGCGAATGCGGCGACTGGCGCGGTGCGCTCAAGCCCGACTTCAGCGACGTGAACCGCATCCGCTTCAACGGCGGCTTTCCCACGGGCTGCGGCGAGAAGAGCTGGGCCGTGGCCTACGCCGACCCGCGCACCTACAGCCTGCGCGCCATCGGCGGCATGTGGGCCGAGATGGGCGGGCGCGTGGGCGGCCAGATGCGCGAAGGCCGCGTGCCCGCGGGCCTGAAGCCGGCCTTCGACTTCGAGTCGCCGCCGCTCGCGGAAGTGGTGCGCGACATCAACAAGTACAGCAACAACGTGATGGCGCAGCAGGTGTTCCTCACGCTGGGCCTCACACAGAAGCAGCGCGGCACCTTCGAGGCTTCGCGCGGCGCGCTGGGCCAGTGGTGGCGCGAGCGCATCGGCACCGGCGAGGCCTCGCCGGTGTTCGAGAACGGCTCGGGCCTGTCGCGCGACGAGCGCATCAGCGCCGCCGCGCTCGGCAAGATGCTGCAGGTGGCGTGGCGCTCGCCCGTGATGCCCGAGCTGGTGGCCTCGCTGCCCGCGATGGGCGTGGACGGCACGCTGAAGCGGCGCACGCTGCGCTCGGGCGGCGCGGCGCACCTGAAGACCGGCACGCTGCGCGACGCCTCGGGCGTGGCCGGCTACGTGCACGGCGCAAGCGGCCGGCGCTACGTGCTGGTAGCCATCGCCAACGGCGAGAACGCCGGCGCCGCGCGCGCCGCCTTCGACGCGCTGATCGACTGGACCGCGCAGGACCAGTGACTCGGACGGGGCCCGAGCCGCCCCGCTACTGAATAGGTTCTGCTCGCAAACGCTGCTTGCGCGCGGCCATGGCGCTGCCCAGAATCGGACGCTCGTTCGTTTTCGATACAACTCCAGGAGACGCGTCTTGACCTTGCAGCACCCACGGCATTCACAGCCCTCGTCCTTCCCGGCCCGCCGGGTCACCGCCGCGGCGACGCTCGCCGGCGCCACGTTGCTGCTCGCCGCCTGTGGCGGGGGCGGCGGTGGGGGCGGCGTCGGCATCGGCTTTCCGCCGCCGGGCGGCGGCAGCGACACCGGGCGCGGCTCGGTCGTCACCAGCCCGCCCGAGCAGGGCACCAAGCTCACGGCCGACCAGTTCAGGGCCAGCCTGCAGGCCTCCGACCAGGGCAAGGCGCTGCTGCAGGTCACCGGCGCGCCCAAGTGCGGCGTCGACATGCGCTACCTCGAGTACCGCACCGTCGGCGGCAAGAACGAAGCCACCAACGCCACCGCCGCGATCATGGTGCCCTCGGGTTCCGACGTGGCCTGCAGCGGCGCGCGCCCCGTGGTGCTGTACGCGCACGGCACCACGCCGGCGCGCAACTACAACCTCGCCAAGTGGACCGACACCACCCAGCCGGCCGCCGGCGAGGGCCTGATGGTGGCGGCCATGTTCGCGGCGCAGGGCTACATCGTGGTGGCGCCCAACTACGCGGGCTACGACAAATCGACGCTGCCCTACCACCCGTACCTCAACGGCGAGCAGCAGGGCAAGGACATGGTCGATGCGCTCACCGCGGCGCGCAAGACCTTCTCGGACATCGGCGCGAACGACGCCGGCTCGCTGTTCATCACCGGCTATTCGCAGGGCGGCTACGTGGCGATGGCCGCGCACCGCGAGATGCAGGCCACCGGCAAGACCGTGACGGCCTCGGCCCCGCTGGCCGCGCCCTCGGCCATCAGCCTCCTGACCGACTACACCTACCTGGGCTGGCCGGCGCTGGGCGCCACGCTGTTCGTGCCGCTGCTGTCGACCAGCTGGCAGCAGCAGTTCGGCAACGTCTACAACAGCACCAACGACGTCTACGAGGCGCAGTACGCCACCGGCATCGACACGCTGCTGCCCACCCTCACGCCGGGCACGTTGTTCTCCAGCGGCAAGCTGCCGCAGTTGGCGCTGTTCCCGGCCGACGGCAAGCCGGGCCCGGTGAGCCCCGAGCTGGCGATCTTCTACGGCGCCAACAACCTCATCAAGCAGAGCTTCCTCACGCAGGCGGCCACCGACATCCAGTCGGCCCCCTGCCCCGGCAACGCGCTGCCGGCCACGGCCGCGTCGCTCGGCTCGGCCTCGCCGCTGGACTGCAAGCCGGCCACGGGCTTCCGCAAGGCGGCCATCGCCAACGACCTGCGCAACTGGGTGCCGACCAAGCCGATGCTGCTGTGCAGCGGCGCGAACGACCCGACCGTGAACTTCCTGAGCACCCGTGCCACGGCCGGCTACTTCCGCGCCAAGGGCATGCCGGCCGCCGCGCTCGCGGTGGTCGACCTGGAAGACCGCGGCGCCACCGACAGCTATTCGGCGGCACGCGCCGGCTTCGCGCAGGCCAAGGACCTGCTGACGCAGAGCACGCCGGGCAGCGCCGCCGACAAGGCGCGCGCCGTGACGGCCGCGTACCACGGCACGCTGGCGCCGCCGTTCTGCCTGGCGGCAGCACGCGGGTTCTTCCAGGGGGTGCTGGCGGCCGGGGGCTGAGCCCCGCCGCAGCCTGAGAGACGTTGATCAGGCCGCTGCAGCGCGCTGCAAGCGGTCTTTCACACCTTCCCATTCGGGCGTGTCGGGCGGCGTCTCGACCCAGATCAGCTTCACGCCCTGCGCGTCGAACTCGCGCAGCACCGCGAACAGCTGCTGCGCGGTGGCCGCCGCGTCGTCGGGCATGCGCCGCAGCAGCACGCGCTGCGAGCGGCTGCGCACATTGCTGCGCGTCCACACGGCGATGTGCGCGGCGTTGGCGCCGAGCACATCGAGGCCGGTCTGGATGGCCTTGGGGTCCATCAGCCGCACCTTGGCGTCGGGCGCGTAGTGCGCCTCCAGCGTGCCCGAGGCGCGTGGGTCGGGCGTGTCGAGCACCTCGCGGTCGCGCAGCGGCTCGCCGACGGCGGCTTCGATCTGGTCGCGCGTGATGAGGCCCGGGCGCAGCAGCACGGGCGCGCCGCGGCTGCAGTCGACGATGGTCGATTCGATGCCCACTTCGCAGGCGCCGCCGTCGATCACCAGCAGCGCGTCGCCGAACTCGTCGTGCACGTGCTGCGCCGTGGTCGGGCTGACGCGGCCGAAGCGGTTGGCGCTGGGCCCCGCCAGGCCGGGCACGCCCTGCTCGGCGCAGGCTTCGAGCAGCGCCTGCGCCACCGGGTGCGCGGGGCAGCGCAGGCCGATGGTGTCCTGCCCGCCGGCCGCCGCCGTGCCCACGCCGGGCTGGCGCGTGACGATCAGCGTGAGCGGGCCGGGCCAGAAGGCCTGCACGAGCTTTTGCGCGAAAGGCGGCAGCGGCTGGGCGAAGCGCGACAGCGCCTGCGCGCCCTTGGCGCCCGCCGCCACGTGGACGATCAGCGGATGGTCGGCCGGCCGGCCCTTGGCCGCGAAGATGCCGGCGACAGCGGTGTCGCTGCTGGCGTCGGCGCCCAGGCCGTAGACGGTCTCGGTCGGGAAGGCGACCAGCCCGCCCGCACGCAGCACGCGCGCGGCTTCGGCGATGGCGATGGCGTCGGGAGCGTGGCCGTCGAGGATCATGCGAGCGCCGGCAGGCCCAGCAGCAGCGCGGCCTGCGAGGCATTGGCGCGCACGCTCTCGAGCGTGGCGCCGGTGAGGGTCAGGTGGCCCATCTTGCGACCGCGGCGCGGTGCCATCTTGCCGTACAGGTGCAGATGGACGCCGGGCACGGCAAGCACTTCGCTCCAGCGCGGCGACACCGGCTTGCCGTCGGCTGCGCCGTCCGGGAACCACAGGTCGCCCAGCAGGTTGAGCATGACGGCGGGGCTGTGCTGGCGCGGTGCGGTCAGCGGCAGGCCGGCGAGGGTGCGCACCTGCAGCTCGAACTGCGACACGTCGCAGGCTTCCATCGTGTAGTGGCCGCTGTTGTGCGGGCGCGGCGCCATTTCGTTCACCACCAGGGAGCCGTCGGCCAGCGCGAAGAACTCGACGCACAGCACGCCCACGTAGTCCAGGCCGCTGGCGATGCTCTTGGCGGAATTGACCGCGCCCTGCGCCACGGTCTTGGGCATGTTCTGCGGATGCACCTCGGTCACGGCGAGGATGCCGTCGCGGTGCAGGTTGCGCTGCGGCGGGAAGTGCACGATCTGGCCGTCGCGGCCACGCGCCAGGATCACCGAGCACTCGAATTCGAGCGGCAGCATCTTCTCGAGCACGCAGGGCACGCAGCCGGCGGCCTGCCAGGCCTCGACCAGCTCCGCGCGCGTCTTCACGCGCTGCTGGCCCTTGCCGTCGTAGCCCAGGCGGGCGGTCTTGAGGATGCCGGGCAGCAGTTGATCATCGACGGCGGCCAGTTGCTCCGCGGTCTCGATGACGGCGTAGGGCGCGCAGGGCACGCCGCAGCGCGTGAAGTGCGCCTTCTCGGCGATGCGGTCCTGCGCGATGGCGATCGCCGAGGCGGCGGGCGACACCGGCCGCGCCACCGCCAGGTGCTCCAGCGAGGGCGCGGGCACGTTCTCGAACTCGGTGGTCACCGCGTCGGCCAGGCCGGCCAGGCGGGCCAGGCCGTCGACGTCGGCGTAGTCGGTGTGGATGTGGTGGTGGCTCACGCGGCCGGCGGGGCTGTCGGCGTCGGGGTCGAGCACCGCGGTGAAGTAGCCCATGCGCTGGGCCGCGTGCGCGAACATGCGCCCGAGCTGGCCGCCGCCGAGCACGCCGAGCGTGGCGCCCGGGAGGATGGGCAAATCGCCGGCATGGCCCGAATGACCGGTGCTCACAGCGCACCCCCGCCTTGCGGCGAGAAGGGCGACACCGCCGCGCCCGCTTCGGGCGGCGGCAGCACCATGGCCTCGGCAGCGGCGGTCTGGGCCGTGCGGAAGGCGTCGAGTTGGGCGCGCAGCGCCGGGTTGTTCACCGCCAGCATGGCCACCGCGAACAGCGCCGCGTTGGCCGCGCCGGCGGTGCCGATGGCAAAGGTGGCCACGGGCACGCCCTTGGGCATCTGCACGATGCTGTAGAGGGAATCGACCCCCTGCAGGTGGCGGCTGGCCACCGGCACGCCGAGCACCGGCACCGTGGTTTTCGACGCCAGCATGCCCGGCAGGTGGGCCGCGCCGCCCGCTCCCGCGATGATCGCGGTGAGCCCGCGCCCGGCGGCGCTTTCGGCGTACGCGAACAGCGCATCGGGCATCCGGTGGGCCGAGACCACCTTCGCTTCGTGGCTGATTCCGAATTGCTGGAGAATCTCGACCGCGTGGCGCATCGTCTCCCAATCGGAGTTCGAGCCCATCACTACACCGACCTGAATGGTTTCGTTCATGGTTTCAATTTTACGTTTCACCCCCAGCTGTTCCCGATGATCGACATCACTCTCGAAAATTTCCAGGCCGAGCTGATCGAAGGCTCGGTCGCCACGCCGGTGCTGCTGGACATCTGGGCCGAATGGTGCGGCCCCTGCAAACAGCTCGGCCCGGTGCTCGAAAAGCTCGAAACCGAGTACGCCGGCCGCTTCACGCTGGCCAAGCTGGACGCCGACAAGGTGCCGCAGATTTCCTCGCAGCTGTCCGAGATGTTCGGCGTGCGCAGCATCCCGTTCTGCGTGATGTTCAAGGACGGCCAGCCGGTGGACGGCTTCGTGGGCGCCATTCCGGCCGAGAAGATTCGCGAATTCCTCGACAAGCACGTGCCGGGCGCGGACGAGGCCGAAGCGGCTTCGGAAGGCGCCGCCGCGCAGGAAGCGCTGGCCGAGGGCGACACCCTGGGCGCGCTCGAGAAGCTGCAGCACGCCGTGGCCACCGACCCGGCCAACGACGACGCGCGCTTCGACTACATCAAGCTGCTGCTGCAGGAAGGCCGCATCGACGACGCCAAGGTCGCCTTTGCCCCGGTGATCGCCAAGACCACGCTGGTGCGCCGCTTCGATTCGCTGCAGCGCTGGATGGACGCCATCGATTTCGCCGCACCGGTCACCGGCTCGGCGCCGACGCTGGGCGACTTCGACGACAAGATCGCGGCCAACAAGCGCGACTTCGACGCCCGCTTCAACCGGGCCCGCCTGCTGATGGCCGCCCAGCGCTGGACCGACGCGATGGACGAGCTGCTCGACATCCTCATGCGCGACAAGAGCTGGAGCGAAGACCTCGCGCGCAAGACCTACATCGCGATCCTCGACGTGATCGAGCCGCCGAAGGTGAAGGTGGCCGACGGGCAGATTCCGCCGGACGATCCTGTGGTGGCCACCTACCGCCGCCGCCTGAGCAGCGTGGTGTTGAGCTGAACGGCCGAACGACGCATTGCGCCTTTCAGTGCGCAATTGAACAAAAAAGCGACCTGTGAGTCGCTTTTTTGTTGTCGCCATCGCCCCATATAGATAGCATTGCTACTCAATTTCCGATAAAAGCGCATTGCAATGCTCCAACTGACCGAAGAACTCGAAAAAGCCCGCAAGGCCGGCGGCCTGAGCCAGGAGGCGCTGGCCACGCGCGCCGGGCTGTCGCGCATGACGGTGCAGCGCATCGAAAGCGGGCAGATCGATCCACGCCTGTCGACGCTGCTCGAAATGGCCCGCGTGCTGGGGCTCGAGCTGATGCCCGTGCCCGCCAGCCTGCGCCCGCAACTCGAAGACTTCGTGCGCTCGGGCGGGCGCCTGCTCGGCCAGCCGGCGGGCGTGGGCGCGCCGCCGTCCATCGCCCAGAGCCTGGCTGACGAGAACCGGTGAGGCGGTGAGCACGCGCGCCGCCTTCAACACGGGCATCCGCTACCTGCGGATGCACTTGCACCTGCCCGGTGGCGGGCGGCGCGCCATCGGTTACCTCTCGCAGTACGGCGACATCCTGCGTGTGTCCTTCGACGAGGCCTACATCGCCGATGCGGGCCGGCCCACGCTCTCGCTGGCCTACCGCGGCGCTGACGAGGCGGCCACGCGGGCGATCCTGGCCTCGGCGCGCGACGCCCGCGTCTCGCGCAGCGACGGCCGCTGGCCCAGCTACTTCCAGAACCTGCTGCCCGAGGGCCACAACCGCGAGCGCCTGGCGCAGCAGCGCGGCTGCGCGGCCGACGACGAGTTCGAGCTGCTGGCCGCCGCCGGCCACGACCTGATGGGCGCGCTCGAGGTCGAGCCCGTGCCCACGTCCGAAGGCATTCCCGACACCGTGCGCCACTGGCACACGGCGCTGGGGCTCGACGTGCTCGAACCCGGCTTCGTCGAGATGCCGGTGGAAGACGCCGCCGCCATCCCCGGCGTGGTGACCAAGTTCTCGGCAGTGCAGGACGGGCGGCGCTACGTGGTCAAGCGCCACGGCGCGGCGGGCTCGTTCATCCTCAAGCTGCCGAGCACGCGCCACCCCGACCTGGTCGCCAACGAATACACCGGCTACCGCCTGTGCGGCGCGCTCGGCCTCGACTGCGCGCATGCCCACGTGATCGACCGCGCCGACGCCGACCTGCCCGAGCAGGTGCCCTTCGCGCAGATCCTGGCGGTGCGCCGCTTCGACCGCACGCCCGAGGGCGGGCGCATCCACATGGAAGAGTTCGCGCAGGTGCTGCAGTACGAGCCGCGCCAGAAGTACGGCCGCGGCCTGGCCACCGACTGGCCCGCGATGCTGCGCGTGCTCGACCGCCTGTCGCCGAACCCGGTGGCCGACGTGCGCGAGTGCGTGCGCCGCCTGGTCGCCTTCATCCTGCTGGGCAACAGCGACGCGCACCTGAAGAACTGGGCGCTGCGCTACCCCGACGGCGTGGCGCCGGTGCTCGCGCCGCTGTACGACCCGGTCTGCGTGGCCGCCTTCTTCGAGGACGTGCCGGCGCGCGACTACGGCGTCAACCGCGCCATCGACGCCACGCTGCGCGCCTTCGACGGGCCGGCGCTGGAGGCGCTGCTGCGCGCGGCCGGGCTGCTGCGGCCGGCGCGCCTGATGGCCATCGCGCGCGACACGGTGCGCCAGGCCCAGGCCGAGTGGCCCGCGCTGCTGGCGCAGGACGGCACGCCGGCCAGCGTGCGCCGCTGCGTCGAGGCGCGCCTCGCGGGCGGCGTGGCCCTCGCCAGCCTCGCGGCCTGAAGAAGCCCGGATGCGCCATCGGGCCTGTCTTCGCACCGGCCACGGCGTCGCATACGATGGCGCCGGTTTTAACTTGTTGCAGATTGAAAAGGAAAATTGGCCATGCGTTCCTTCGCCCGCCGTACCGCGCTCCCCGCCATTGCCTCGGCCGCGCTGCTGCTGACCGCCCTGACCGGTTGCGGCAGCGGCATCAGCCTCGACGAGCCGATCGAAGGGCCGGTGTGGCGCCTGGTGCAGTTGGGCGACGAGCCCATCGCGCCAGGCGGCGATGCGCAGTTGCAGTTCGATCGCAACAGCGGACGGGTGAGTGGTTCAGGCGGCTGCAACCGCGTCACGGGATCGTTCACGCGCGCGGGCGTGTCGCTCAAGCTCGGCCAGATGGCCGCGACGCGCATGGCCTGCGCCGACCCGGTGCGCGGCGCCAACGAGGCGCAGTTCCTGTCGGCGCTGCAGAACACGGCCAGCTACCGGCTGGCGCCGGGGCGGCTCGCGCTGCTCGATGCGAGCGGTCGCACCGTGGCGCTGCTCAGCAACGGCACGACACGCTAAAAACGAAAAGCCGGATCAGCCGTGGGTGAGGCGGTCCAGCGCCTCACGGTACTTGGCGGCCGTCTTCTCGATGACTTCGGCCGGCAGGCGCGGCGCCGGGGGCGTCTTGTCCCAGGGCTTGCCGTTGATCTTGGTGGCCTCGAGCCAGTCGCGCACGAACTGCTTGTCGTAGCTCGGCGGGTTGGTGCCGGCGGCCAGCGCGGCCTCGTAGCCCTCGACCGGCCAGTAGCGCGAGCTGTCGGGCGTGAGCACCTCGTCCATCAGCACCAGCGTGTCGTTCTCGTCCAGGCCGAACTCGAACTTGGTGTCGGCAATGATCATCCCCTTGGCCAGCGCGATCTGGGCCGCCGCCTCGTAGATGGCGATGCTGACCTCGCGGATCTGCTGGGCCAGCTTGGGGCCGACGACCTCGACCACGCGCTCGTAGCTGATGTTCTCGTCGTGCTCGCCGGCCGCGGCCTTGGCGGCGGGCGTGAAGATCGGGCGCGGCAGCTTGCTCGCGTTGGTCAGGCCTTCGGGCAGCGGCACGCCGCAGACGGCGCGGTTGTCCTGGTATTCCTTCCAGCCGCTGCCGGCCAGGTAGCCGCGCACCACGGCCTCGACCGGGATCGGACGCAGGCGCTTGACCAGCATCGAGCGGCCCGTGACCTGCGCCACCTCGTCGGGTTGCACCACGCTCTCGGGCGCCTCGCCCGTCAGGTGGTTGGGGCACAGCGCGCCCAGGCGGTCGAACCACCACAGCGCCATCTTGGTGAGGATCTCGCCCTTGCCCGGGATGGGCTCGCCCATGATCACGTCGAAGGCGCTGAGCCGGTCGCTCGCGACCATCAGGATGCGGTCTTCGCCGACGGCGTAGTTGTCGCGCACCTTGCCGCGCGCAAGCAGGGGCAGGCTCTGGATGGAAGAGGTGTGAACGGTGGTCATGGACGGATGCTCGGCTGGGAAACGGTGACGGGAAAAGCGGATTGTGCGCGCAGAAAAAAGCCACCGCGAGCGGTGGCCTGCGGCGAGCAGTCTGTCTTCGTTAGATGACTTGCTGCGCCAGGTCGCCCTTGGCGTACTTGGCGGCAACGACCTGCAGCGTGTCGCCCTTGATCTTGGCGCCCTGGCCTTCGCAGCCGAACTCGATGTAGCGCTGCTTGCAGATCTGCTTGGCGGCTTCGCGCGCGGGCTTGAGCCATTCGCGGGCGTCGAACTTCTCGGGGTTCTCGGCCAGGAACTTGCGCACCGCGCCGGTCATCGCCAGGCGGATGTCGGTGTCGATGTTGATCTTGCGCACGCCGTACTTGATGGCTTCCTGGATTTCCTCGACGGGCACACCGTAGGTTTCCTTCATGTTGCCGCCGTATTTGCGGATGATTTCCAGCAGGTCCTGCGGCACCGACGACGAGCCGTGCATCACCAGGTGGGTGTTGGGCAGGCGGGCGTGGATTTCCTTCACGCGCTGGATCGACAGGATGTCGCCCGTGGGCTTGCGCGTGAACTTGTAGGCGCCGTGGCTGGTGCCGATGGCGATGGCCAGTGCGTCCAGCTGCGTGGCCTTCACGAACTGGGCGGCTTCTTCCGGATCGGTGAGCAGCGACGCATGGTCGAGCACGCCTTCGGCGCCGATGCCGTCTTCTTCACCGGCCATGCCGGTTTCGAGCGAGCCCAGGCAGCCCAGCTCGCCTTCGACCGTGACGCCGACCTTGTGGGCCAGTTCGACCACCTTGCGGGTCACGTCGACGTTGTAGTCGAACGAGGCGGGCGTCTTGCCATCTTCGTGCAGCGAGCCGTCCATCATCACGGACGAGAAGCCCAGGTCGATCGCGCCCTGGCAGATGGCCGGGCTCTGGCCGTGGTCCTGGTGCATCACCAGCGGGATGTTCGGGTACTGCTCGATGGCGGCCTGGATCAGGTGCTTGATGAAGGCTTCACCCGCGTATTTGCGGGCGCCGGCGCTGGCCTGCAGGATGACGGGCGCGCCGGTTTCCTTGGCAGCCTCCATGACGGCCTGGACCTGTTCGAGGTTGTTGACGTTGAAGGCCGGAATGCCGTAGCCGTTGGCGGCGGCGTGGTCCAGCAGTTCGCGCATCGAGACGAGTGCCATGGGAAATACCTCGTGGGAATAGAAAAAACGGGAAAAAAGAGAAGGCGGAAAGTCGGGAGAAAACTACCCCGATTCTACCGAGCCCCCTTGTGGGACAGGGCCGACGCCACCCCGGGCGCCACGGGTACTGGCACGCAGCTCTTTTTCAACTTTTTCAGATCGGCAACTGCGTGGTCGACAGCACCTGCTTGAGCACCACGAAGGTCCGGATCTGCCGCACGCCCGGCAGGTACAGCAGCTGCTCGGCATGCAGGCGGTTGAAGCTGTCGTTGTCGCGGGTGCGCACGAGCATGAAGTAGTCGAATTCGCCCGTGACGACGTGGCATTCGAGGCAACCCGACACCTTCTGCGCCGCCTTCTCGAAATCGGCAAACGAGTCGGGCGTGGAGCGGTCGAGCACCACGCCGATCATCACGAGCATGCCGACCTCGAGCGCGTCGGGGTCCAGCAGGGCGACCACGCCCTTGATGAAGCCCGTGGCCCGGAGCCGCTCGACCCGCCGCAGGCAGGCCGGCGCGCTGAGGTTCACCTTGGCGGCCAGCGCCACGTTCGACACCGAGGCGTCGCGCTGCAGGGCGCGCAGGATGGCGCGGTCGGTGCGGTCGAGCTCCGTCGGGGCACGCAACTTTGTTGTGCTCATGGCTTCTTTCTCGAATGAAAGGCTTTCTCTTGGGACATCCTGCCTTCTTTTGAACGCCAAATCCAGCGAACTTCGCAAGCACATTGCAAACCCTTCTTCCTACGATCGACAGCTTCACCCCCTCGGAGCTGCGTCGATGAACCTGAAGAAATTCCCCCGCCACGTCCTGACCTTCGGCCCCACGCCGATCCAGCCGCTGAAGCGCCTGAGCGCCCACCTGGGCGGCAAGGTCGATCTCTACGCCAAGCGCGAGGACTGCAACAGCGGCCTGGCCTTCGGCGGCAACAAGACGCGCAAGCTGGAGTACCTGATTCCCGAGGCGCTCGAAGGCGGCTACGACACGCTGGTGTCGATCGGCGGCATCCAGTCGAACCAGACGCGCCAGGTCGCGGCCGTGGCCGCGCACCTGGGCCTGAAGTGCGTGCTGGTGCAGGAGAACTGGGTCAACTACTCCGACGCGGTGTACGACCGGGTCGGCAACATCGAGATGTCGCGCATCCTCGGCGCCGACGTGCGGCTGGACGCGGCGGGCTTCGACATCGGCATCCGCCAGAGCTGGGAACAGGCGATGGCCGACGTGCGTGCGGCCGGCGGCAAGCCCTTCCCGATCCCCGCGGGCTGCTCGGAGCACCCGCGCGGCGGCCTGGGCTTCGTGGGCTTTGCCGAGGAAGTGCGCCAGCAGGAGGCCGAGCTGGGCTTCAAGTTCGACTACGTCGTGGTCTGCTCGGTCACGGGCAGCACGCAGGCCGGCATGGTGGTGGGCTTCGCGGCCGACGGCCGGGCCGACCGCGTGATCGGCATCGACGCCTCGGCCAAGCCGCAGCAGACCTACGAGCAGATCCTGCGCATCGCGAAGAACACGGCCGAACTGGTGGAACTGGGCCGCGACATCACCGAGAAGGACGTGGTGCTCGACCGCCGCTTCGGCGGACCCGAGTACGGGCTGCCGAACGAGGGCACGCTGGAGGCGATCCGTTTGAGCGCGCGCTTCGAGGGCATGCTGACCGACCCGGTGTACGAGGGCAAGTCGATGCACGGGATGATCGAGAAGGTGCGGCTGGGTGAATTCCCGGCCGGCTCGAAGGTGCTGTATGCGCACCTGGGTGGTGTGCCCGCGCTGAACGCCTACAGCTTCCTGTTCCGCAACGGCTGAACCAGACGGCGCCATGAAAAAGGCCGGCATGTGCCGGCCTTTTTCATGTGGCGAACGAACTCAGCTCGCGCGGCAAATCTTCAGCATGTTGGTGCCGCCGGGCGCGCCCATCGGCTCGCCGCAGGTGATGGCGTACACGTCGCCGCTTTGCACGATGCCGCGCTTCTTCAGGTGGCTCTCGGCCTGGCGCAGCGCGGTGTCGCGGTCGCTTTCCGAATCCATGAGCAGCGGGCGCACGTTGCGGTACAGCGCCAGCTTGCGCTGCGTGGCCAGGCGTGAGGTCAGCGCGTACATGGGGATGTGCGCGCGGTGGCGGCTCATCCACAGGATGGTGGAGCCCGACTCGGTCAGCGCCACGATGGCCTTGGCGCCCAGGTGGTGCGCCGTGAACAGCGCGCCCATGGCGATCGACTGGTCGATGCGGCTGTAGGTCTTGCCGCTGAAGTCGGCGTCGAGCGTCTTGTCTTCGGCGGCCTCGGCGGCTTCGCAGATGCGGCTCATCTCCTGCACGGTCTCGAGCGGGTAGCGGCCCGAGGCGGTTTCGGCCGAGAGCATCACGGCGTCGGTGCCGTCGAGCACGGCGTTGGCCACGTCGCTCACCTCCGCGCGGGTCGGCACGGGGTTGGTGATCATCGACTCCATCATCTGGGTCGCGGTGATGACCACCTTGTCCATGTCGCGCGCCATGCGGATCATCTTTTTCTGCAGCGCCGGCACGGCGGCGTTGCCCACTTCAACAGCCAGGTCGCCGCGGGCGACCATGATGCCGTCGCTGGCGCGCAGGATTTCTTCCAGCTTCGGAATGGCTTCGGCGCGTTCGATCTTGGCGATCATGCCGGGCTTGTGGCCGTACTCGGCGGCCGCCACGTTGCACAGCTGGCGCGCCATTTCCATGTCGGTGGCGTTCTTGGGGAAGCTCACGGCCACATAGTCGGCCTGGAAGCTCATCGCGGTCTTGATGTCTTCCATGTCCTTGGCCGTCAACGCGGGCGCCGTGAGGCCGCCGCCCTGCTTGTTGATGCCCTTGTTGTTCGACAGCTCGCCGCCGAGCTTGACGGTGGTGTGCACCGCCTCGCCCTTGACGCCATCGACCGTGAGCACGATCAGGCCGTCGTTCAGCAGCAGCTTGTCGCCGGGCTTCACGTCGCGCGGCAGGTCCTTGTAGTCCAGGCCCACGGCATCGACATCGCCCAGCTCGGTGCGCGAGGCGTCGAGCACGAACTTGGCGCCCGGCTCCAGCCAGATCTTGCCCTGCGCGAACTTGCCGACGCGGATCTTGGGGCCCTGCAGGTCGGCCATGATGGCCACTTCGCGGCCGGCCTTGCGGGCCGCCTCACGCACCATGGTGGCGCGGTCGATGTGGTCCTGCGCCGTGCCGTGGCTGAAGTTCAGCCGCACCACGCTGACCTTGGCCAGGATCATCTGTTGCAGCAATTCCGGCGTGCTGGAGGCGGGGCCGAGGGTGGCGACGATCTTGGTGGCGTGGCGGGGGATGCGGTCCGAGCTCATGAAGGGGTCTCCGTTTTGTATTCGCTACTGTATACACTTTGTGTGTCGAACGGAAGTCAGTCGCCACGGGGGATTTCCCTCCCGTAGCCGGACCGCCGCCGGAATCAGCCCGCCGCGCGCTTGGCCAGGATCTCGAAGGCCGGCAGGGTCTTGCCCTCCAGCACCTCGAGGAAGGCGCCGCCGCCGGTCGAGATGTAACCGACCTGCTTTTCGATGCCGTACTTGGCGATGGCCGCCAGGGTGTCGCCGCCGCCGGCGATCGAGAAGGCGCTGCTCTCGGCAATGGCTTGCGCGATGGCCTTCGTGCCGCCCGCGAAGGCGTCGAACTCGAACACGCCCACGGGGCCGTTCCAGACGATGGTGCCGGCTTCGCGCAGCTGCGCGGCCAGGATGGCCGAGGTCTTCGGGCCGATGTCCAGGATCAGGTCGTCCTCGGCCACGTCGGTGGCGGCCTTGACGGTGGCGAGCGCGTCGGCCGCGAAGGTCTTGGCCGTGACCACGTCGACCGGGATCGGCACGTCGGCGCCGCGCGCGCGCATGGCGTCGATCACGGCCTTGGCCTGGTCGAGCAGGTCGGGCTCGGCCAGCGACTTGCCGATCTTCAGGCCCGCGGCCAGCATGAAGGTGTTGGCGATGCCGCCGCCGACGATCAGCTGGTCGACGTTGGCCGACAGGCTCTTGAGGATGGTGAGCTTGGTGCTGACCTTCGAGCCCGCCACGATGGCGACCAGCGGGCGCTTGGGCTGGGCCAGCGCCTTGGTGATGGCGTCGATCTCGGCCGCCAGCAGCGGGCCGGCCGCGGCCACCTTGGCGAACTGGGCGATGCCGTAGGTGGTGGCTTCGGCGCGGTGGGCGGTGCCGAAGGCGTCGTTCACGTAGATGTCGGTGAGCGCGGCCAGCTTGCGGGCCAGTGCTTCGTCGTTCTTCTTCTCGCCCTTGTTGACGCGGCAGTTCTCCAGCAGCACGACCTGGCCGGGCTTCACGTCGACGCCGTCGACCCAGTTGGCGATCAGCGGCACCTCGCGGCCCAGCAGCTCCCCCAGGCGCTTGGCGACAGGGGCCAGCGAGTCTTCGGGCTTGAATTCGCCTTCGGTCGGGCGGCCCAGGTGCGAGGTGACCATCACGGCCGCGCCGGCGTCGAGCGCCAGCTGGATGCAGGGCACCGAGGCGCGGATGCGCGTGTCTTCGGTGATGCGGCCGGCATCGTCCTGCGGCACGTTGAGGTCGGCACGGATGAAGACGCGCTGGCCGGCGGCCTTGCCTTGCGCACAGAGGTCGGTGAATCGAATGACGTTCATGGGTCTGAGGATGGTGAAAGACGGGACTGCCCGCATTGTAGTTTTCGCCCTCTGGCGCCCCTGCGCGTCTCTTGCGGGGCGGTGATGCTTTTTCAGACCTTCGGCTGCGCGGTCGCGAACTGCTCCAGGATGCCGACGAAGCTCGCCGCCGCGGGCGACAGCGAACGCCGCGCCGCGCTGTACACGCAGACCTCGCGGTGGAAGTCGGGCGACTCGAGCCGCACCATCTGCAGCCCGTGCGCGCGCACCAGCGACGCCGAGTAGGTCGGGCACACGGTCAGCCCCAGGCCCGAGGCCACCATGCCCAGCGCGGTGGTCATGTACGACACCTCCTGCGTGCCCGGCCGCATCAGGAAGGCGCGCTCCTCCGCCCCCAGCTCGGGCAGCACGCGCTGGCGGAAGTCGCGCGTGGGCGCGATGAAGGTGTAGGGCCCCAGCTCGTGCCAGCGCACCTTGCGGCGCTTGGCAAAGGCGTGGCCGGGCGGACAGATCAGCCAGTGGCGGTCGCGGAACAGCGTGCGACGTTCGATGGCGGCGGCGTCCACCGCCACGTCCTGGCCCACGGCCAGCTCGACGTCGCCGGCCGCCACGCCCAGCAGCAGGTACTCGGGCAGCGTGTCGGCCAGGCGCACGTCCACGTCGGGGTACGCCTCGCGGTAGGCGGCGATCACGCGCGGCATCAGCGTACAGGCCATGAGCTGCGGCGCTGCGAGCCGCAACAGCCCTTTCTTCTTGTCACGCAGGTCGGTCACGCCCGCGACCGCGCTCGTGAGGTCGCCGAGCAGCCGGTGCACCGACGGCAGGAACTCGCGCCCCGCCTCCGACAGCTGCACGCGCCGCGTGTTGCGGTCGAGCAGCTGCACGCCCATCTCGCGCTCGAGCTCGCGCACCAGCACGCTGAGCGCCGACTGCGTGAGGTGCAACTGCCCGGCGGCGGTGGTGAAGCTGCCGGCTTCGGCCACGGCGGCGAAGGCGCGCAGCTGGCGCAGGGTGAGGTTCATATATATGGTTATTTCATCAATCGATGAATTAATTTCGATTGCATCATAAGACGCGGCATTGCCCAATCGCGGCCTCAACGGAGACACGACATGCCGACGAACGCCACCCCCACGGCGCCCCCACCCATTCGCGGGCTGCACCACTTCGCCTGGCGCTGCCGCGACAGCGAGGAAACCCGCCACTTCTACGAAGACCTGCTGGGCCTGCCGCTGGCCCACGTCATCAAGAACGACCACGTGCCGAGCACGGGCGAGTACTGCCCCTACGTGCACATCTTTTTCCAGATGCGCGACGGCGCGTACATCGCCTTCTTCGACCTGGGCGACGACACCGCCGCGCTGCCCTCGCCCAACACGCCTTCGTGGGTGAACCACATCGCGCTGCGCGTCGACTCGGTGGCCGACCTGCTGGCCGCCAAGGCGCGGCTCGAAGGCGCGGGCATCGAGGTGCTGGGCGTGACCGACCACCACATCATCGAGTCGATCTACTTCTTCGACCCCAACGGCATCCGCGTGGAACTGACCACGCCGACCGTGCCGCAAACCGAGATGGACGCGCACGCGCGCCATGCCCATGCCGACCTCGACGCGTGGACCGCGCGCAAGGCGGCGCTTCGCGCAGCGAAAGGCGCGTCGCATGTCTGAGATGCAACTCGCCGTCATCGACGTGAAGCCCGGCGCGGCCATGGACAGCCAGTCGGGCCTGCAGCTGCTGCGCCCGCGCATCTACGGCGCCTTCCGCGCGCCGCCGGGGCCGAAAAAGATCGCGGCCATCGTGATGCACCCGACCAGCAACTTCATGGGCCACTACCTCATCGGCCCGCTGGCCGAGCGCGGCATCTGCTGCATGGGCCTGAACTCGCGCTTCGTCGGCAACGACACGGTGCTGCTGATGGAGCGTGCGATTCAAGACCTGGGCGCCGGCGTGCAGTACCTGCGCGCCGCCGGCTACGAGAAGGTGTTCCTGGTCGGCAACTCGGGCGGCGCGGCGCTCGCGGCCTTCTACCAGGCGCAGGCCGAACAGCTCACCGCCACGCACCTGCCCGACGGCGACCCGACGCACCTGCACCCCAGCGACCTGCCGCCCGTGGACGGCCTCGCGCTGTGCGCCGCGCACCTGGGCCGCACCCGGCTCATGCGCGACTGGATCGACCCGTCGGTCACCGACGAGCACGACCCGCTCTCGGTCGACCCCGAGCTCGACATGTACGACCCGCGCCACCGCGTGCCCTACGAGGCCGACTTTCTCGCACGTTTCAGCGCGACGCAGAAGGCGCGGATGGACCGCATCGAGCAGTGGTGCCTCGACCGCCTCGCGCTGCTGCGCAACACACCCGGCGCGCCGCGCGACCAGACCTTCGTCGTCTACCGCACGCACGCCGATCCGCGCTGCGTCGACCTGTCGCTCGATGCCAACGCGCGCCTGCCCGGCAGCGTCTGGGGCGATGCGCGGCAGGTGAACTATTCGGCCAACGCGATGGGCCGCACCACCTCGCTGACCGCGTTCCTCTCGCAGTGGTCGTCGCGCTCGCAGGCCGACGGGCCCACCAACCTCGCGCGCACCACGGTGCCCCAACTGCTGCTGACCTACACCGGCGACCAGTCGACCTTCCCGAGCACGCGCGACGCGTGGATGGCCGCGGGTGGCGCGCGCATCCGCAACGTCGACATCGTCGGCGGCAACCACTACCTGGCGGGCCAGCCCGAGCTGATTCCGCAGGCGGCCGATGCCATCGCCGAGTTCGCGCACGCGCTGTAGACGAGACATGGAAAACTTTGCATTCGCACCGGCCTACGAGTTGCCGGTCTGGCCCTTCACGCCGCCGCCCGAACTCGGCAGCGCGCAGGTGGTGCGCCACCCGGTCGTGATCGTCGGCGCCGGCCCCTCGGGCCTCACGCTGGCCTGCGACCTCGCACAACGCGGCGTGCGCGCCGTGCTGCTCGACGAAGACGACACCGTGGGCGTGCGCGGCGCCTCGTCGCGCGGCATCTGCTACGCACAGAAGAGCCTGGAGATCTTCGAGCGCCTGGGCATCTACGAACGCATCGCGGCCAAGGGCGTCACCTGGTCGTTCGGGCGCACCTTCTCGGGCAACGAGGAGGTCTACAACTTCAACCTGCAGGCCACCAGCGTCTCGACGCAGCCGCCCTTCATCAACCTGCAGCAGTTCTACATCGAGTGGTTCCTGGTCGATCGCATCCTCGAGCTCGGCGTGACCGACCTGCGCTGGAAGAGCCGCGTGACGCGCGTCGAGCCGCTGGCCGACGGCGTGCGCATCGACGTCGAGCCGCTGGCCGACGGCGTGCGCATCGACGTCGAGCCGCTGGCCGACGGCGTGCGCATCGACGTCGAGACGCCCGCCGGCAGCTACACGATCGAGGCCGACCACCTGATCGACGCCACGGGCGCGAACAGCCCGATCCGCACGCAGCTCGGCGTGGCATCGCACGCCTCGCGCAGCACCGACCGCTGGTGCATCTCCGACGTGCGCTTCGAAAAACCGTTGCCGACCGAGCGCTGGACCTGGGTCGACGCGCCCTTCAACGAAGGCCGCGGCGTGTGGCAGCACCTGATGGCCGACGGCGTGTGGCGCATCGACTACCAGATGCCAGAAGACTGCGACCCGGCCGAGATCAGCCGCCCCGAGGTGGCCGGTGCGCGGCTGCGCGAACAGCTCGGGCCCGACGTGGCTTTCGAGTTCGTGTGGATCGGCCCCTACGGCTACCGCGACCACCTGCTGGAGCGCTTTCGCCACGGCCGCGTGTGCTTCATCGGCGACGCCGCGCACGTGGTGAGCCCCTTCGGCGCGCGCGGCGGCAACACCGGCATCCAGGACGCGGCCAACCTCGGCTGGAAGCTCGCGCTGGTCGCGCAGGGCCAAGCCGGCGATGCGCTGCTCGACAGCTACGACGCCGAGCGCCGCCCGGCCGCGCAGGAGAACCTGACGGTCACGAGCCGCTCCGCGCGCTTCCTTGCACCGCGCACGCCGGCCGAGCACACGCTGCGCCGCGCCGTGGTGGCACTGGCCAAGCGCCACACCTTCGCGCGCGCGCTGGTCAACACGGGCCGTATGTCGGTCGCCAACGACTACCCCGCCGCGCCGCTGCTGCCCGAGGGCGCGCGCACGGTGCAGAACCTGCCGCTGCATTGGGCCGACGGGCGCCAGACCACGCTGATGCAGCTGCTGGCCGAGGGCACGCAGTGCCTGGGCCTGTGGTTCGCGCCGACGCGCGCACAGGCGCAGGCCGCGAGCGATGCCACGGCCGCACTGCCGCTGCGCCTGCTGGCCGTGGGCGGCGACAGCGGTCTACCGACCTTGCAGGCCGACGAGACGCTGGCGCGCCACCTCGGCCTCGACCCCAGTGCAGCGGGCGGCTTCGTGCTCGTGCGCCCCGATGCCTACCGCGCCGCGCTCCTTGCGCAAGCCACCCCCGACACGGTCACCGCCGCCGTCCGCACGGCGCTCGCACTCCCCGTTTCGTCCTCATGATCACCGAGCCCCGCATCCCCGACCCCGACGGCTTCTACGCCGCCCTGCTGGCCGCGCACGAAGGCCGCACCGAGGCGCAGAGCGCCGACCTCAACGCCCGCCTCGTGCTGCTGCTGGCCAACCAGTGCGCCGACCAGGCCGTGCTGCTCGCCTGCATCCGCGCGGCGGCCGAGGCCGACGACGACATCCCCACGACCACGACAACACCGCCATGACCGCCACCGTCTCTTTCGCTTCCGCCTCCGACACCCGCGAGCAGAAGCCCCGGCTGCAGGAACTCGCGCCGGGCGCCTACGGCTACATCAGCGATTTCGATCCCAACTGCGGCTTCGTCGTCGGCGACGAGCAGGTGGTGCTGATCGACACCCGCCCCACGCCGCGCATGGCGCGCGACTTCCTCGCGGCGATCCGCAGCGTGACTGACAAGCCGATCCGCACCATCGTGCTCACGCACTACCACGCGGTGCGCGTGATGGGCGCGAGCGCCTTCGACGAGGTGCAGGAGATCGTCGCCAGCAACGGCACGCTCGACTGGATCCGCACGCGCGGCCAGGCCGACTTCGAATCGGAGGTGGGCCGCTTCCCGCGCCTGTTCGCGGGCGTGGAAGAGATTCCGGGCCTGACCTTCCCGACCACGGTCTTCGAACGCGAGATGACGCTGCCGCTGGGCGACGGCCGCGAACTGCGGCTCATGGCGCTGGGCCGCGGCCATTCGAGCGGCGACACCGTGGCCTGGCTGCCCGACAGCGGCGTGCTGTTTGCGGGCGACGTGGTCGAGAACCACTGCGGCGTCTACGCGGGCGACGCCTACATCGGCGACTGGGCCGGCACGCTCGACGCGGTGCGCGCGCTCAAGCCGCGCGTGCTGGTGCCCGGGCGCGGCGCGGTGCTGCAGGGCGAAGCGGCCTGCGCCGAAGCGATCGGACTCACGAAGGACTTTCTCTCGACGCTGCTCGACAGCGTGCGCACGGGCATCGCCGCGGGCGACACGCTCAAGGGCTGCTTCGCGCGCGCCGAGGCCGCCATGACGCCGCGCTTCGGCGGCTGGCCGGTGTTCCAGCACGTGCTGCCCTTCGACGTCTCGCGCGCCTACGACGAACTGCGCGGCATCGAGCACCCGGTCGTATGGACCGCCGAGCGCGACCGCGAGCTCTGGCAGATCCTGCGCGGCACCTGAGCCGCCCCCTTTTTCAACAAAGCAACGGAGACAACAAACGATGAAACGCTTCCTTCCCCTGCTGGCCGCGACCCTCGCGCTCGCCACCGCGCCCTTCGCGTCGGCGCAGCCTGCGGCCTACCCCAGCCAGCCCGTGAAATGGATCGTGCCCTACGTGGCCGGCGGCGGCACCGACAACCTCGCGCGCTCGCTGGCCGAGGCCATCCAGCCCTCGCTCGGCCAGCCGCTGATCATCGACAACCGCCCCGGCGCGTCGACCAACATCGGCGTGTCGGTGATGATGCAGGCCAAGCCCGACGGCTACACGATCATGCAGGCCGAGAACGCGGCGCTGCTGTTCAACGAGCACATGTTCGCCAAGCTGCCCTACAAGCCGGCGACCGACTTCACCTACATCGGCACCATCGGGCGCTTCCCGGTGGCGCTGGTGGTGCACCCCGACTTCCCCGCGAAGAACGTGGCCGAGTTCGTGCGCTACGTGAAGGCCAACCCCGACAAGGTGAGCTACGCCTCGCCCGGCAACGGCTCGCCGCACCACATGGCGATGGAGCTGTTCAAGCAGAAGGCGGGCCTGACGATCACGCACGTGCCGTACAAGGGCGCCGCGCCCGCCATGACCGACGTGATGGGCGGACAGGTGCCGACGATGATGCTCGACCTGGCCTCGGGCCTGCCCATCATCAAGTCGGGCAAGGTGCGCGTGCTGGCCATCGCGCTGCCGCAGCGCGCCAGCGCCCTGCCCGAGGTGCCGACCTTTGTCGAAGCCGGCTTCAGCGACGTCAACGCCTACGCCTTCCACGGCCTGATCGGCCCGGCCGGCATGCCGCCCGAGGCCGTGGCGCGCATCAACACCGAGCTGCACAAGGCAATGAAAGCACCGAAGGTGGTGAAGCTGTTTGCGGAGTTCGGCTTCGAGGCGCTGCCCGGCACGCCGCAGGACTTCTACAAGCTCTCGCGCGCGGAGAGCGAGCGCTGGGGCAACATCATCAAAACCGCCGGCGTGAAACTCGACTGATCGAATCCGGTCACCAGCCCAGGCCGAGGTGCAGGGGCAGGTAGACCGCCATGCCGGCCAGCATCGTACCGAGCACGCCGCGCCGCCAGAAGTAGTAGGCGCCGCCGACGACCGCCGCGTAGAGGCGGGCGTCGTGCAGCGTGGTGATCAGGTGGCCCTGCGTCATCACGATCTCGGGCGCGATCACGCCGGCCAGCGCGGCGGCCGGCGCGTAGTGCAGCGCGCGGTGCGCCCACTCGGGCAGGCCCCAGGGCCGGTCGAGGATGAAGAAGAAGCAGCGCGTGAGCACGGTGACGCCGGCGAGGCCGGCGATCACGGCCAGGGTCCACCAGTCGGTGCCGCCGGCGCTCACTTGTCGTCCTCCGCGTCGGGGTCGAGCCCGAACTGCTTTTCGAGCCAGAAGCACAGCAGCACCGCCACGCCGATCGCGACCACGATGTTGAGCTTGAGCGGCAGCGCGTAGGCCGCGACCGCCGTGGCGCCCGCGATGAGCGCGGCCAGCACGCGCAGCCGCGTCGTCGCCATCGAGCAGACGATGGCCACCAGGCTCAGCACGCCGGCAAAGCCCAGGCCCCAGGTCTGCGGAATGAGGTTGGCCAGCGCGATGCCCAGCAGGCTCATGCCCATCCACGCGCACCAGGTCACGAAGTAGTTGCCGGTGAGGTAGGCCTCTTGCGCCAGCCGCTCGGCGGGCGTCGTCGGTGGCGCCGTGTACTGCTTCGTGAAGAGCGCGTAGCTCAGGTCGGCCGTCAGGTAGCCGTGCAGCAGGCGGCGCCAGCGCGGCATGTGCATGAGGTAGGGCCGCAGGTGCAGGCTGAACACCACGAAGCGCAGGTTGACGCAAAAGCCCGTCGCCAAAATCACCCAGGCCGGCGCGCCCGCGGCCAGCAGCGGGATGGCGGCCAGCTGCGAGCTGCCGGCATAGACGAACAGGGTCATCGCCACGGCCTCGAGCACGCTCATGTCCGACTTGACCATGGCCACGCCGGTCATCAGGCCCCAGGCGCCGATGCCGAGCGCGGCCGAGGCCATGTCGCGCATGCCGGCGCGGAACTCGGGCTGGCGGCGCAGCGTGGGCGAGAGGAACATCAGCCGAAGACCTGGCCGGCCTTCAGGTCGAAGCCGCGCAGGAAATCGGCCGCGGGCAGGCGCTTGCCGCCCGGGCGTTGCAGTTCGGTGAGCACCACGGTGGCGTCCGACGCCGCCACGGCGACGCCCGTTGCATCGGCCGAGATGATGGTGCCGGGCGCGGCGCCTGCAGGGCCGGGCGCCACGTGCGCGGCCCAGAGCTTGACGGTCTCGCCACCGAGCGGGCTGTTGGCGCCGGGGAACGGATCGAAGGCCAGCACGCGGCGCACGATGGCCGCGGCCGGCTGCGTCCAGTCGATCAGCGCTTCGTGCTTCTCGACCTTGTGGGCGTAGGTGATGCCTTCGGTGGGCTGCGGCGTGCGAACCAGCTGGCCGATCTGCGCCAGTGCCTCGACCACCATGCGCCCGCCGAGCGCGGCCAGCCGGTCGTGCAGGCGGGCGGTGTTCTCGCCGGGCGCGATGTCGAGCGCCTCGCGCAGCAGCATGTCGCCGGTGTCCAGGCCCGCGTCCATCTGCATGATCGTGATGCCGGTCTGCGCGTCGCCGGCCTCGATGGCGCGGTGGATCGGCGCCGCGCCGCGCCAGCGCGGCAGCAGGCTGGCGTGGATGTTGAGGCAGCCGTGCGCCGGCAGGTCGAGCACCCACTGCGGCAGGATCAGCCCGTAGGCGGCGACCACCATCACGTCGGGCTGCCACGCCAGCAGCGTGTCGCGCGCGGCCGTGGCCTCGTCGGGGTACTTGCCGTCGAGCCGCAGGCTGCGCGGCTGGGCCACGGGCCAGTTGTGGGCCACGGCGCACTGCTTGACGGGCGAAGCCTGCAGCTTCATGCCGCGGCCGGCGGGCCGGTCGGGCTGGCTCATCACGCCGACGATGTCATGGCCGGCGGCGGCAATGGCCTCCAGGGCGACGCGCGCGAACTCGGGCGTGCCCGCAAAAACGACTTTCAACGCGCTCAATCCCGGATCCGTTCGAATTCGAGGTCATCCCCCGTGTGATACCGGCGCACCACGCCGGTGGGGTCGATGTAGATATAGAGCATGCGACGCTCGTTGATGGCCTTGTAGCGCCAGGTCCAGACGGTGCCGTCGAAGGAGCTGACGCGGCTGATTTCGTAGGGCTTGCCGTAGAAGGCCAGCACCTCGTTCTGGCGCCAGCGGTCGACCTGGATGTCGTGGTCGAAGCGCGCCTCGGTGAGCACCTGGGTCACCGAGACGACCTTGCCGGACGCGTCGAGGTCGATGTCGACCACCTCGAAGCCGGCCGGCATGCGCGAATACTGCAGGCGCTCGCCGCCGCCGTTGAGCGGGTAGCGGCCGGTGGGCGCGCCCAGGCGCTGCAGGGTCTCGGCGGCGGAGGTGCCGGGCTGGATGCGCGTGGGTTCGCTGGCGCAACCCGCCAGGAACAACAGTCCGGCGGCGGCCAGCGAGGACCACGCAGCCCGGTGGCTCATGCCCGTGCTTCTTTCATGTCCTCGCGCTGCTGCTTGAGGAGCTTGCTCTTGATGCGGTTGCGCTTGAGCGGCGACAGGTATTCGACGAACACCTTGCCCATGAGATGGTCGAGCTCGTGCTGGATGCACACGGCCAGCAGGCCCTCGGCCTCGATGGTGTGGGTGTTGCCGTCGGCGTCGAGCGCCTGGACCTTCACCGAGGTGGAGCGCATCACGCCGTCGTAGATGCCGGGCACCGAGAGGCAGCCCTCTTCATTCAGCACTTTTTCGTCGCTGGCCCAGGTGATTTCGGGGTTGATGAGCACGATCGGCTCGTTGCGCTCTTCGGAGACGTCGATCACGACCACGCGCTCGTGCACATCGATCTGGGTCGCGGCCAGGCCGATGCCGCTCGCGTCGTACATAGTTTCCAGCATGTCGGCGACCAGCGTCTTGATGCGCGCGTCCACGCCCTGCACCGGCTTGGCCACCGTGTGCAGGCGCTTGTCGGGGTAACTCAGAATGATTCGTTTGGCCATGAAATCGGGGGGAAGTTGTGGCTATTTTCGCCAATTCCGCGACGCGTCGCGGCGCATTGGCGCGAAAACGTTGCCCTTGCAAGGGCTTCGGGCGCAGAATTCGTAGCAAATTGTGAGATTCGTATGCGCCACGATACTTCGTGCGCTCACCCATCCAGACATGACACAGCCCAGCTCCACCGAACACCAGCGCCCGACCTTCTTTGCCTTCTGGACGGCCGCCCTGGCGGTGGCCGGCAGTTGCGGCGCCACGGCGGCCTGGGCGCAGACGACCTACCCGGTCACGCCCCAGCAGCGCGCCACCGCCCAGCAGACCGCCCAGGCCGGCGTGCCGCTGAGCGAGCTGTCGCCGAAGGCGCCCGACGAGTACACGGTCAAGCCCGGCGACACGCTCTGGGCCATCTCGCGCCTGTACCTGCTGCGCCCCTGGCGCTGGCCGGAGCTGTGGGGCATGAACATCAACGAGATCCAGGACCCGCACCGCATCTACCCGGGTCAGGTGCTGTACCTGGACAAGAGCGGCGGCCGCGCCCGCCTGACCACCCGCCGCAGCGTGGGCGGCGTCGACGGCGGCACCATCAAGCTGTCGCCGCGCACGCGCTTCGACTCGCTCGCCGGCATGGCCCTGCCCACGCTCAACCCGAGCCTGATCGAGCCCTTCCTCAGCGAACCCATCGTGGTCGACGCCAACACGCTCGACGCCGCGCCGCGCATCGTGGCCGGCAACGACAGCCGCGTGCTGCTGTCGCGTGGCGACCGCGCCTATGCGCGCGGCAATGCCGAATCGCCGCTGGTCGAGAAGCCGGGCCCGGTGCAGCACTACCGCATCTTCCGCAGCGCCACGCCGCTGAAAGACCCGGGCACCGGCGAAATCCTCGGCTACGAGGCGCAGTACCTGGGCAAGGCACAGCTGCAGCGCGGCGAATCGACCACCATCGAGACGACCGGCGACAAGGACGTCATCACGGTCGTGCCGGCCAGCATCGACATCATTGCGTCGCGCGAGGAAATGCGCGCCGGCGACCGCCTGCTGCCCGAGCCGCCGCGCCAGCTGCTAAGCTACGCACCGCGCGCGCCCTCCACCCAGGTGGACGGCCGCATCGTGTCGGTCTACGGCAACGCGGTGCAGTACGCGGCGCAGAACCAGGTCGTGGCCATCAACAAGGGCACGCGCGACGGCGTCGACAACGGCCACGTGCTGGCCATTTTGAAGAACGGCGAGACCATCCTCGACCGCACCGGCGCACGCAAGGAAACCATCAAGCTGCCGAACGAACGCATCGGCCTGCTGATGGTGTTCCGCACCTTCGAGAAAGTCTCGTACGCATTGGTGCTCGAAATCAACGACACTCCCCGCGCCGGCGACTTCCTCGTCAATCCCTGACACGCGCCTGAGGCTTCTTTCTCGCACACTCGTTTGGAACGCGCAGAACTCGCAGGCTGGCTGCGACTTTCACTGACCCCAGGCGTCGGCGACGGCGCCGCACGCCGCCTGCTGGCGGCCTTCGGGCTGCCTGACGCGATCTTCGCGCAGCCCGAGGCAACGCTGTGCGAAGTCGTCAGCACCGCCCAGGCCGCCGCACTGAAACAGCCGCCCTCCGGCCTGCAGGCGCAGGTCGACCAGACCTGGCAATGGCTGCACCCCGCGGACGACCCCACCGGCGGCGCCATCACGCGCCGCGTCGTGACGCTCGGCGACGCCGGCTACCCGGGCTCGCTGCTCGAGATGGTCGACCCGCCGCTGATGCTCTACGTGCTCGGCGCCGCCGCCTTCGACCTCACGCAACTCGGCCGCAGCCTCGCCGTGGTCGGCAGCCGCAACCCCACGCCGCAGGGCGCCAGCCATGCGCGCGCCTTCGCACGGGCGCTGGGCGAAGCGGGCCTGCCCGTGGTCTCGGGGCTGGCGCTCGGCATCGACGGCGCAGCGCACCTGGGCGCGCTCGACGCGGCCGGCGACGCCCCGGTGCTCGCCACGGTGGCCGTGGTCGGCACCGGCCTGGACCGCGTGTACCCCGCGCGACACCGCGACCTCGCGCACCGCATCACGCTGCAGGGGCTGATCGTGAGCGAGCTGCCGCTGGGCACGCCGCCGCTCACGCAGAACTTTCCCAAGCGCAACCGCCTCATCGCGGGCCTGGCGCGCGGCACACTGGTGGTCGAGGCCGCACTGGCGTCGGGCTCGCTCATCACCGCACGGCTCACCTCGGAGCAGGGCAAGGAAGTGTTCGCGATCCCGGGCTCGATCCACTCGCCGCAATCGCGCGGCTGCCATGCGCTGATCCGCCAAGGCGCGAAGCTGGTCGAGTCGGTGAACGACATCCTCGAAGAACTGCCGCCGCTGGCACCGCCCGTTCGCACAGTTGCCAGCGACGCGCCCTCGTCGGCCCCGGAACATCCGCTGCTCGATGCCCTCGGCTTCGACCCGGTGAGCCTCGATGCGCTGAGCGCACGCACCGGCTGGAGCGCGGCCCAGCTGCAGGCGAAGATGCTCGAGCTTGAACTCGACGGGCATGTCTCGCGGTTGCCCGGCGGCCTGTTTCAAAGAGCCGCCGTCGGCTGACGCCCAGTCCGCGCCCGCTTTTTCGTGGAACACCGCGGAACCGGCTTTGCCGGGCCGCTGGTGTTGCCCCCGGTAGGGGGTTGGCGCAGCGACACGAAGTGCGCGAAGACTGGGGGCGAGCAACGGTTTCCTGGGCTATATTGGGCCCATGTTCGAAGTGCTCGTGTTTGTGTATGAAAACTACTGGCGCGGCGATGCCTGCCCCGAACCCGAACAGCTGGGCCGCAAGCTCAGTGCGCACGGTTTCGAGGCGGAAGAAATTCGCGACGCCCTGCAGTGGCTCGACGGCCTGAGCCTGGCCACGCAAGGCCTGCAGTTTGAACACCAGGCCAGTGAAGGCGATGCCGACAACGCCATCACCACTGCCCGCGTCACGCTGGGCGGCGCGCCCGATGCGGCGCTGCCCCAGTCGAGCCAGTCGATGCGCGTGTACTCGCCGTCGGAACAGGAACACCTCGGCGCCGAGTGCCTCGGCTTCATCCGTTTTCTCGAACTGTCGAACGTGCTGCCCTGCGGCCTGCGCGAGATCGTCGTCGAGCGCGCGATGGCCGCACCGGGCGACCCGGTGGCATTGGACGAACTCAAGATCATCGTGCTGATGGTGCACTGGAGCACCGGCATCGAGCCCGATGCCCTCGTGCTCGACGAACTCTGCGAGAGCCGCGAAGGCCGCACGGCGCACTGAACTCGCCCCCAGGCAGTTCAAGCGCTCCCCGGCACAGACGAAACAGCCGCGCGGCTGACTAGTTCAGCAGCCGCTCGGGATTCGCATCGAGCTTCGCCAGCGCCTCGCGCGTGGCGCGCGCGGTGAGCGTTTCTTCCTCGGCCGGCACCAGCAGGCCAGCCTGCAGGTACATCGCCAAGCGCCCAGCCTGGATGAGGAAGCTGCGACCGTCGGCCGAGGCGAACAGGTGCAGCTGCTTGCGGTCGCTGCGCCAGACGAACTGGACCTGGGTCACGCGGTCGTTGTGGTCCAGCATGAACCAGTTGCCCACCTGCAGCTCGTGGGTCCACGCGAGCATGTCCTCGGCCACCTTGACGCCGGCGGTGTCGGAAATGACCTCGATCGCGGTCGCGTCCACGCCGAGCAGCAGCTCGATGCTCTGGGCGTCCAGCGGCAGGCTGGAGGCGCTGCCGTCGTCGGTCACGAAGTCTTCCAGGTGCGCCAGCCGCTCGGCCATGGCCTCGATCTTGGCCTGGGGAATGGCCTCGGTCTTCGACATGAAGGCGTCGGTGAGCGTGGCGCCGATGGTCTTGATGTGTCCTTCCTGCGGCTCGCCGACGATGCCCAGCAGGTCCATGCCCTGACGCAGGCGCTGCAGCAACTGCGGCAGGTCCTGGATCACGCGGGCGCGGTCGGCGCGGTTGGGCTTGGCGCTCGCGGCCCAGACCAGCTCGGAGGCCACGCGCTTGAGCATCACGGTGTGCTCGCCCTGCGCGCCGTAGCGCAGCGCGGCGATGGCCAGCACCTCGGCCCAGACCTTGAACAGGAACTCGCGGATCTCGTCGCGCACCGGCATGTCGTTGAGCATCTTGCGCAACTCGATGGTGTACTGGATCGCCATCGTCTCCTTCTGCTCGACCTGCTGCGCCACGCTCATGACGCGCTGCGTGGCGTCGCTCTGCGTGAGGTAGCGGCTGAGAAAAGCGACGAACTCGTCGAACACCAGCTTGAACACGCGCTGACCGGTCTCGGGGTACTGCTCGATCACCTGCACCACGCGCTTGATCTCGTTTTCGAGCGCGCTGCCGGTGATGGCGGCGGCGTCGAAGCCCATCACGCAGGAGCCCATGCGGTCGATCAGCATGCGCGCCGGATGCTGCAGGGTGCCGAAGAATTCGGGCTCGGCGATGGCCACGCGCAGCACGGGCATCTGCAGCCGCGCGAACCACACGCGGGCGGAGAACGGAATGCGCTCTTCCGCGAGGATGGCCTGGAACATCAGCGCCACGATCTCGACCGTGGCCTTGTCGGCCGTGGTGGGCGCGCGCTTCTTGAGCTCGGCGGTGCGCCGGCGCAGGTCGACGGCGGTCTGCTGGATCAGCGTGGCCTGCTCGCCGCCGCCGTCGATGTACTGCGTGGCCGCCATGCGGTAGGCAACCTCGGCATCGGCGATGGCGCCGGCAAAGGTGCGTGAAAACACGCGGGGCGCGGCCACGCCGCCACCGGTGCCGGTCGTGCCCCCGCCCGGTTGCGAGACGCCGGCCTCGCCGCCGATGCGCGCGGCGACAAAGCGCTTGAGGCTCAGCAGCGCGGTCTGCGCGCGCTGCCGCGCGAAGGCGAGCGGCGAGCTGCCCATCATCGAGCTGGAGGCCGGCCCCGACGACGGCACGGACGCCGCATGCGAGGCCTGGAAAGCGAAGCCCGGACGCTGCGGCTGCGATGGCTGCTGCTGGCCGTGCGACACCGCCGCACCTGCCGGCGCGCCCTGCCCCATCGGCATGCTCGACGACACCGGCATGCCCATGGACGACGGGCCGCCGCCCGAATCGCCCGTGCGGCGCACGAAGCTCTTGAGGTCGATTTCGGGCATCACGCCCTGCGCGATCAGGAAGGCGTTGGCGCTTTCGTAGGCCTTCACGACCACGTCCGCCAGCGCCTGCTGCACCGTGCCCTGCACGCGACCCCAGGCCTCGCGGCTCAGGCCGGCGGCCAGCCACTGTTCCACCAGCAGCTTGGCCAGCGTTTCGGGCTTGAGCACGTCCCGGGCATCGAGCTCGTGCGTGCCTTCGAGGTGCTGGATGCGCAGGCGCAGGTCGCTGAGCTCGAAGCTGGCCTTGTCGTGGATGGTCTGTGCCAGGCGCGAGGCGAGGATGTTGCTCTCGACCACCTCGTCGCCGATGAGCTCCAGCCGCAGCGCCGCGGGGGCCGACGAGGTGCCGCCCGCCGGGCCCGTGCCCAGCGCCTTGCGCCAGCCGGTCTGCGCCAGCGACACCCACTGCGAGGCATGGCCCTGGAACGCCACGAGGTCGTCGCGGCTTTCCTGCATGGTGCGCGCGCTGCCGACATCGGAGGCCACCGCGGTCAGCCGGTCGCGGATGGCCTGGGCCAGCGGAGCGATCGCGCCTTCCGTGGCCGCCACGAAACGCTCACGCGCCTCGCGTGCGAGCTGCAGGGAAGAAGCGGACCGCGCAGTGCTCATTGATGGATCGGAAAGGCCGGAGAGAACGGTTCATCGGCAACAGCCCCGAGCTTGCATCGGGATGCGCCACCGCACAAGTGCGGGTGACGCGAAGCTGGCGCCGAAGTATCCCTCAGACGACGGCGCCGGCGTTCGGGTCGTCGCCGCCCGAATCGCCGTCGCGCTTGACCGGCGGGCCCTTGATCAGGTCCTCGCGCTTCACGCCCAGCCACATGGCGATCGCGGCGGCCACGAAGCACGACGAGTAGATGCCGAAGCAGATGCCGATGGTCAGCGCCAGCGCAAAGTAGTGCAGCGTCGGGCCGCCGAAGAAGAACATCGACAGCACCACGAGCTGCGTGGAGCCGTGGGTGATGATCGTGCGGCTGATGGTCGAGGTGATCGCGTTGTCGATGACTTCGGTGGTCGTCATCTTGCGGTAACGACGGAAGTTCTCGCGCACGCGGTCGAAGATCACGACCGACTCGTTCACCGAGTAGCCCAGCACCGCGAGCACCGCCGCCAGCACCGCCAGCGAGAACTCCCACTGGAAGAAGGCGAAGAAGCCCAGGATGATCACCACGTCGTGCAGGTTGGCCAGCACGGTGGACAGCGCGAACTTCCATTCGAAACGGAACGCCAGGTAGATCATGATGCCGATCACCACCATGGCCAGCGCCTTGATGCCATTGGAGGTCAGCTCGTCGCCGACCTGCGGCCCGACGACCTCGATGCCGCGCTGCGTGGCCGACGGGTCGACCGACTTCAGCGCCTGCATGACCTGCGCGCTCTGCTGGTCGGAGCTCATGCCCTTCTGGGTGGGCAGGCGGATCTGCACGTCGCGCGAGGTGCCGTAGTTCTGCACCTGCACCTCGGGATAGCCGAGCTTGGTGACGGCCTCGCGCACCTTGCCGATGTCGGCCGATTGCTCGTAGGCCACTTCCATCACCGTGCCGCCGGTGAACTCCACCGACAGGTGCAGCCCGCGGTGGAACAGGAAGAACAGCGCCAGCGCAAAGGTTGCGAAGGAAATGATGTTCAGCACCAGGGCATGGCGCATGAACGGGATGGTCTTGTGGATGCGGAAGAATTCCATGGCGATGGTCCTCGGCCGTTACTTGGTGTCGACCACGGCCGTGCCGTCGGTCTTGGGCCGCCAGACGGTGCCGATCGACACGGACTTGAGCTTCTTCTTCTGGCCGTACCAGAAGTTCACGAGGCCACGCGAGAAGAACACGGCGGAGAACATCGAGGTGACGATGCCGATGCAGTGCACCACTGCGAAGCCGCGCACTGGGCCCGAGCCGAAGGCCAGGAGCGCAATGCCCGCGATCAGCGTGGTCACGTTGGAGTCGAGAATCGTGCCCCAGGCGCGGTCGTAGCCCGCGTGGATGGCGGCCTGCGGCGAGGCGCCGTTGCGCAGCTCTTCACGCACGCGTTCGTTGATCAGCACATTAGAGTCGATGGCCACGCCGATGGCCAGCGCCATGGCCGCGATGCCGGGCAGCGTGAGCGTGGCCTGCAGCATCGACAGGATGGCGACCAGCAGCATCAGGTTCACGGCCAGCGCGATCGACGAGAACAGGCCGAACAGCGCGTAGTAGGCACACATGAAGACCATGATGGCCAGGAAGCCGTACATCACGCTCTTGAAGCCTTTTTCGATGTTGTCGGCGCCGAGCGTCGGGCCGATCGTGCGCTCCTGGATGATCTCCATGGGCGCGGCCAGCGAGCCGGCGCGCAGCAGCAGGGCCAGGTCGCTGGCTTCGGCCACCGTCATCGAACCCGAGACCTGGAAGCGGTTGCCCAGTTCGCCGTTGATCGACGGGGCCGTGAGCACTTCGCCCTTGCCCTTCTCGAAGATCAGCATGGCCATGCGCTTCTTGTAGTTCTCGCGGCTGACGTCGCGCATGATGCGACCGCCCTTGGCGTCCATGGTCAGGTCGACCTTGGGCTGGTTGCTCTGCTGGTCGAAGCCGGGCTGGGCGTCGGTGAGGTTCTCGCCGGTGACGAGCACCTGCTTCTTCACGATCACCGGGCGGCCACCGCGGTCGAGGAATTTCTCGGAGCCGAAGGGCACGGGCGCGCCGCTCAACTCGGCCGCGCGGCCTTCGGCGCTTTCGTCGACCATGCGCATCTCGAGCGTGGCGGTGCGGCCCAGGATTTCCTTGGCCTTGGCCGTGTCCTGCACGCCGGGCAGCTGCACGACGATGCGGTCCAGGCCCTGCTGCTGGATCACCGGCTCGGCCACGCCGAGTTCGTTGATCCGGTTGTGCAGGGTCGTGATGTTCTGCTTGAGCGCGGCGTCCTGCAGGCGGCGGGCCGCCTCGGGCTTGATGGTGGCGGTCAGGCGCCAGTTGGTGCCGTCTTGCGTGTCGGTGGTGCTGAGGTCGGGAAACTGGTCCACGATCAGGCGCTTGGCGGTCTCGAGCGAG
This sequence comes from Variovorax boronicumulans, assembly GCF_009811375.1. Classification (NCBI taxonomy): domain Bacteria; kingdom Pseudomonadati; phylum Pseudomonadota; class Betaproteobacteria; order Burkholderiales; family Comamonadaceae; genus Variovorax; species Variovorax boronicumulans. Next base: position 413,495 of record NZ_BKDH01000004.1, on the reverse strand, counting down.
GCCGCGTCGCGGAAGGTCACCTCGACGGTCTGGCCGTTGCGGCTGACCTGGGTGCCGCGGATGCTCTTGTCGCGGAAGGTGGTGCGCAGGTCGCTCGCGAACGATTCGGCCTTCTTGTCGATGGCGCCCTTCATGTCGACCTGCAGCAGGAAGTCGACGCCGCCGCGCAGGTCCAGGCCCAGGTACATCGGGAACGCATGCAGCGACGTGAGCCACTTGGGCGAACGCGACAGCAGGTTCAGCGCCACCGTGTAGGGCGGGTCGCTGGCGTCGGGCACCAGGGCGCGCTGCACGACGTCGCGCGCCTTGAGCTGGTCGTCGGTGGTGGTGAAGCGGGCGCGCAGCGAGCCGGCGTCCAGCGTCACCAGGTCGGGCGTCAGGCCGGCCGCCTTCAGCGCCTCCTCGACCCGGGTCTGGGTGGCGGCATCGACCTTGACGGTCGTCTTGGCCGCGGACACCTGCACCGCGGGTGCCTCGCCGAAGAAATTGGGCAGGGCGTAGATGAGCCCCACGAGCAGCACGATCACGATGATCGTGTACTTCCAGACCGGGTAACGGTTCATGAGAAGGCGCTTTTCACAAGCGTTTCAGAAATGGAACACGGCGTGACTTGGGGCCCTGCGCCCTGAAGCGCAAGGTTCAGCTCACGCTTTTATTGCTTGACGGCGCCCTTGGGCAGCACCTGGACCACCGCGCTGCGCTGGATCTTGATCTCGACGCCGTTGGCGATTTCCAGGCCGAGGTACTGGTCGTTCAGCGAGGTGATCTTGCCAAGCACGCCGCCGGCCGTGGCGACTTCGTCACCCTTGGCCAGGGCTTCGATCATGGCGCGGGCCTCTTTCTGGCGCTTCATTTGCGGGCGAATCATGACGAAATACAGCACCACGAACATCAGCACCAGCGGCAGCATGCTGCCCAGCGAAGACAACATGTCGCCACCACCGGCGGCTGCGGGCGCGGTTTGAGCGAAAGCAGAGGAAATGAACAAGAGAGTCTCCAGCAGAGGGAAGAGAGAAGAAAAAGACTTCAGATGCGCGGGCCGGGCCCGCGGTTCCGCGCCCACGAGGGATGCGGGCCGCAAGTCAAAGGCTCGGCGGGGGAGGCCGCGCGCAGTCGGGCATTGTATTCGGCGCGGATGGCCGTTTCGCGCCCTTATCCGGCGCACCCCCGAGGGCTTTCAGCTATCGTTTAAATAGCAAAGAGCGCCGCAGGGGCGCTCTTTGTCAGGGGAAACGGGCCTGGCGGATCAGGCCGCCGCGCGCTGCGCCTGGGGGTTGCGCCACTTGCCCATCAGCTCGGTCCAGCGGGTGCGGGCCGCCGCCAGGTTGCGCTCCTTGACGTGGCCGTAGCCGCGGATCTGCTCGGGCAGGCTCGCGATCTCCAGCGCCAGCGCGTGGTTGTCGGCGCGCAGGCCCTTGAGCACTTCCTCGATGCTGGCGCGGTACTCGCCGATGAGGGCGCGCTCGGTCTTGCGTTCCTCGGTGCGGCCGAAGACGTCGAGCGCCGTGCCGCGCAGGCCCTTGAGCTTCGCCAGGAAGCGGAAGCCCGTGAGCATCCAGGGGCCGAACTTCTGCTTCTGCAGCTGGCCCTTGGTGTTCTTCTTGGCCAGCAGCGGCGGCGCCAGGTGGTAGTTGAGCTTGTAGTCGCCTTCGAACATGCCCTCGACGCGGTCCAGGAACGTGCGGTCGGTGTGCAGGCGGGCGACTTCGTACTCGTCCTTGTAGGCCATGAGCTTGAACAGGTAGCGCGCCACCGTTTCGGCCAGGCCCGTGCTCTTGCCGACAGCCGACTCGACCTGCTGCACGCGGCCGACGAAGGCCTTGTATTCCTCGGCGTAGGCGGCGTTCTGGTAGCCGGTCAGGAACTCGGCGCGGCGCGCCACCAGGGCCTCGACCGTCTCGCGCTTCTTGAACTCGATGACCTGGCCCGGGCGCACGCGCTTTTGCAGCTCGTCGGGACGCACGGCGGCCTGGCGGCCCCACTCGAAGGCGGTCTTGTTGTTCTCGATGGCCACGGCGTTCAGCTCGATGGCGCGCATCAGCGACTCGTGCGCCAGCGGCACCCAGCCCTTCTGCCAGGCGTAGCCCAGGATCATCGGGTTGACGTAGATGGTGTCGCCCATCAGCGCGGTGGCGGCGGCATCGGCGTCGAAGGCGCCCAGGCCGTCGATGCCCACGGCGCGCGCAATTTCAGCGGCGCAGGCGTCTTCGGGGTTCTGCCAGTTGGCGTTGCGCACGAAGGCGGCCGTGGGCGCGCTGTGGCTGTTGAGCGCCACGTGTGTACGCCCTTCGCGCATGCGCGCCATGGTCTCGGCGTTGATCGTGACGAGCGGGTCGCAGGCCAGGATCAGGTCGGCCGCCGCGGTGCCCACGCGGGTGGTGCGGATGTCGTCCTGCGTGTCACCGATGAGCACGTGGCTCCAGGTGGCGCCGCCCTTTTGCGCCAGGCCCGCCGCGTCCTGCGTGACGATGCCCTTGGCCTCGATGTGCGCGGCCATGCCCAGCAGCTGGCCGATGGTGATCACGCCGGTGCCGCCGACGCCGGCCACCACCACGCCCCAGACCTTGCCGCCCGCGAGCGACGGAATGGCGGGCTCGGCCAGCAGGCCGAACTCGGCCGGCGTGGCCGCCTTGTTCTTGCCCTTCTTCTTGAGCTGGCCGCCCTCGACGGTGACGAAGCTCGGGCAGAAGCCCTTCAGGCAGCTCATGTCCTTGTTGCAGCTGCTCTGGTTGATGGTGCGCTTGCGGCCGAACTCGGTCTCCAGCGGCTCCACCGAGAGGCAGTTGCTCTGCACGCTGCAGTCGCCGCAGCCTTCGCAGACCAGCTCGTTGATGACCACGCGCTTGGCCGGATCGACGGCCGTGCCGCGCTTGCGGCGGCGGCGCTTCTCGGTCGCGCAGGTCTGGTCGTAGATGATGGCCGTGGTGCCGGCGATGGCGCGGAACTCGCGCTGGATGTCGTCGAGCAGGTCGCGGTGCTTCACCTGCACGTGGTCGCCGGGAATGTTCACGCCCTCGTACTTCTCGGGCTCGTCGGTGACGATGACGACCTTCTTCGTGCCCTCGGCGTGCAGGCTCTCTGCAATCTGCAGCACCGAGTGACCCTCGGGGCGTTCGCCCACGGTCTGGCCGCCGGTCATGGCAACCGCGTCGTTGTAGAGGATCTTGTAGGTGATGTTCACGCCCGCCGCGATGCTCTGGCGAATGGCGAGCAGGCCGCTGTGGAAGTACGTGCCGTCGCCCAGGTTGGCGAAGATGTGCTGGTCGGTCGTGAAGGGCTGCTGGCCGACCCATGGCACGCCCTCGCCGCCCATCTGCGTGAAGCCGATGGTGGAGCGGTCCATCCAGGTCGCCATGAAGTGGCAGCCGATGCCGCCCATCGCGCGCGAGCCTTCGGGCACCACGGTGCTTGTGTTGTGCGGGCAGCCCGAGCAGAACCACGGCTGGCGCGTGGCGTCGGCCACGCTGGTGGAGGCCTGCTGCACCACCATCGCGCGCTCCTTGGCCTCCAGGATGGCCAGTTGCGCGTCGATGCGCGCGGCCATGTCGGCGCCGGCGGCGGCCAAGAGGCCGGTCTTCTTCAGGCGCGCGGCGATGGCCTTGGCGATGAGGGCCGGGTTCAGGTCGGCGTTGGCGCGCAGCAGCGTGTGCGAGGTCGGGTTGGGCATCGACCATTCGCCGCCAGAGTAGCCGTCGTCCGTGGAGCTGGCGCCTTCGTCGAACTTGCCGACCACGTTGGGGCGCACGTCGGAGCGCCAGTTGTAGAGCTCTTCCTTGAGCTGGTATTCGATGACCTGGCGCTTTTCCTCGACCACCAGGATTTCCTGCAGGCCGGTGGCGAATTCGCGCGTGAGCTGCGCCTCCAGCGGCCACACCACGCCCACCTTGTGCAGGCGGATGCCCAGCTGGCGGCAGGCCGCGTCGTCCAGGCCCAGGTCGATGAGCGCCTGGCGCGTGTCGTTGTAGGCCTTGCCGCTGGCCATGATGCCGAAGCGGTCGTTCGGGCCTTCGATCACGTTGTGGTTCAGGCGGTTGGCGCGGATGTAGGCCAGCGCGGCGTACCACTTGTAGTGCATGAGCCGGGCTTCCTGCTCCAGCGCATGGTCGGGCCAGCGGATGTGCAGGCCGCCGGGCGGCATCTCGAAGTCGGTGGGAATGACGATGTCGACGCGCTCGGGGTCGATCATGGCCGTGGCGCTGGACTCGACGATCTCCTGGATCGTCTTCATGCCCGACCACACGCCCGAGAAGCGGCTCAGCGCGAAAGCGTGGATGCCCAGGTCCAGGATTTCCTGCACGTTGGCCGGGAAGAACACCGGCGTGCCGCAGGCCTTGAAGATGTGGTCGCTCTGGTGCGCGGCCGTGCTGCTCTTGGAGATGTGGTCGTCGCCGGCCACCGCGATCACGCCGCCCCAGGCGGTGGTGCCGGCCATGTTGGCGTGCTTGAACACGTCGGAGCAGCGGTCCACGCCCGGGCCCTTGCCGTACCAGATGCCGAAGACGCCGTCGAACTTGTTGGTGCCCTGGGGCGAGAAGCCCAGCTGCTGCGTGCCCCACAGCGCCGTGGCCGCGAGCTCTTCGTTCACGCCGGGCTGGAAGACGATGTTCTGTTCCTTGAGGAACTTGCTGGCCTTCCACAGCGCCTGGTCGTAGCCGCCGAGCGGGGAACCGCGGTAGCCGCTGATGAAGCCGGCGGTGTTCTTGCCGACCTGCTTGTCGCGCAGGCGCTGCAGCATCGGCAGCTTGACCAGGGCCTGCACGCCGCTCATGAAGGCGCGCCCGTAGTCGAGGCTGTATTTGTCGTCGAGCGTGACGGTTTCTAGCGCGCGGCGAATGTGCTCGGGCAGCGGGGCGTTCATGTTCTCTGTCTCCGTATTGGCAGGGCTTTGTGGGCCTGGCTGAGGGGTGTGGGTCTGTGCCCGGTAGGGCGCAAGCCCATGGTGACGCAAAGTGTATGCCGGGGTCTGCGACAGGTGTTTGCGTTTTTTGCCTCGGAAAAACGACTTTCAGAAAGAATCTTGCTTAACATCCACCCCTATGGAAAGCATTGACAAGTTCGACCTCGCTATCCTGCAAGAACTGCAGACCGATGGCCGCCTCACGAACGCCGAATTGGCGCAGCGCGTGGGCCTGTCGGCGGCGCCCTGCTGGCGCCGCGTGCGGGCGCTGGAAGACGCCGGCTTCATCAAGGGCTACCGCGCCGAGATCGACCGCCACAAGATCGGGCTGGGCGTGCTGGCCTTCGTGCGCGTGGACACCGAGCGCGTCACCCACGAGGCCACGCGCAAGCTCGAGGACGCGATCCGCAAGATGCCCGAGGTGGTGGCCTGCCACTACATCAGCGGCACCGGCACCTTCGAGCTGCAGGTGGTGGCGCAGGACCTGAACGGTTTCTCGGCCTTCGCGCGGCAGAACCTCATGAACCTGCCGAACGTGAAGGACCTGCACACCAGCTTCTCGCTGGGCGAGGTGAAGGCCAACAGCGCGCTGCCGCTGGGGCACCTGGCGAAGTAGCCGCCTTTTAAAAAGAAAAGGGCCGCCTCCCGCGAAGGAGCCGGCCCGACGGCGATGCGCCTTGGCGGACTGATTAGAAGGTGATGTCCTTCTCGACGTCCTGCAGCTTGCGGCGCGCCAGCGCCAGGTTCGACTTCGCCTTGTCGAGCACGAAGTAGATGAACACGCCTTCCTTCTGCGCCATCGGGCGCAGCAGGTGGTACTGCTTGCCCAGCGTGATCAGGATGTCTTCGATGGTGTCGCTCAGGCCCAGCGCGCGCATCGTCTTGAGCTTGGCACGCATCACTTCGGTGTTGCCGGCGGCGGCCACTTCAAGGTCCACGCCGGAGCCGGCGGCGCCCAGCATCATGCCGCTGGCGGAGTCGACCACGGCAGCGCACAGGGCGCCGTCGGCGGTCAGGAGGGTGTCGAGGCTGGTCTGGATCGAGGCCATGTCAGTAAGTCCTGTGAGTGAAATTCATGCGAATGAAAAAAGAGGGTGGAGACGTCGCATGCCAATCCGTCCCCGCCCGTGAATTCGTGGGTGAGGCCTAGGGCTGCGGCGCCTCGAGCGCCCGCACGCAGGCCGCCGTGCGGTACATCGCCTGCGCGAGCACCGCGTCGGCGTCGGCGATGACGTTCACCACCAGCGAGGTCTCGCCGCTGTGCACCGGGCTGACGAGCGCAAAGCCGTTGTCGGTCGCGACCGTGATGCAGGTGCAGCGGCCCAGGCGCGCCTCCTGCGACACCACGGCGCCGATGGCGGCGATCGAGCTGGCCATGGCGGCGATGCGCGCGGGCTCGACGTCGCGCCGCGCGACGCTGGCGATCTCGAAGCCATCGGGCGTGGCGATCACCACCGAGGCGATGCCCGTGACCTCGTCGAGCACGCGGCGCGCCTCGACCGCGGCGCGCAGCTTCAGGGCGTGGGGGATCTTCATGGCGCGGCCTCCTCGTCGAGCACTTCGATCTGCATCAGCAGCGTCTCGATCAGCGCGACCACGTCGTCCTTGCGGCGCGGGTCGACCGCCAGCAGCGGCAGCACCAGCCCGCGCGCCGCCAGCGCCTGCGCGTAGTCGTCGAGCGTGGGGGTGGGGTGCGACGGCAGGCGGCTCACGCCCACGGCGCAGGGCATGCGCTCGAGCGCGCCGGCGAAGCCGTCCAGGTACTGGGCCAGGTCGGCCATCGGGTCGGGGCGGCTGTTGTCCAGCAGGATCGCCAGGCCCAGCGCGTCGCGCACCAGGATCTTCCACATGAAGTCGAAGCGGCTTTGGCCCGGCGTGCCGTACAGGCGCAGCCGGTCGCCGTTGTCCAGCGTCACCTGGCCGAAGTCGAGCCCCACCGTGGTGGTGGCCTTGGCGACCGAGGTGTCGGCGTTGGCGACCTCGGTGGCGATCGGCGCGGTCTCGCTGATGGCCGCGATGGCCGTGGTCTTGCCCACGCCCATCGGGCCCGTGAAGACGAGCTTGAAGTCCCTCATGCCGGCGCCCTGCTCAGGCCAGCCCGAGGCGTCGGCGGATGCGCGAGAGCAGGCCCCGCTTGTGCTGCGCGGCCTCGGCGCCGGCACCGGCCCCCGAGGGGCGCGGCGCGCGGGCTTCCTCCGACCAGGTCAGCGCGCCTTCTTCCTCCAGCAGGCCGAGGAAGGTGCTGCACTCCTGCACGTCGATGCGGCCCAGCACGCTGAGGCTTTCGGCCGACTGCGCGCTCTTGGACAGGGCCGCCGCCAGCCGCACGTAGATCGGATGGCGCTGCAGGGTCACCTGCGAGGGCCAGCGGATCAGCGAGGCCCGCGCGCGGATCGAGCGCACCATGGCGCGCGCCGCGTCGCCCGAGGCCCCGCTGGGCGCAACCTGGTTGAGCAGCGCGACCAGCTCTTCCGCGTAGATGGGGCGCGCCAGCGTGCGGCGCGCGGGCGCGGCCGCCACGGCCTCGCCGCGCGCCACCATCGGCACCACGAAGCGCGCGGCCGGCGTCTGCCGCTCGGCGGCGGGCGCATCGCCGTCCACCAGCAACAGGTCGCAGGGCTGCGACTCGCTGACTGTCCACAACGACCGGAGATTGGAGCTGAGGCGAACGATGATCCGCAGGAGCTCGACCTCGACCTGAGGGAGCCCCATGACGCCCAAAACCAATGGCATACCTTCTTCCCTGAGCAATTGTTCTTAATAGTTCCTTATTGTTATATGTGTTAACTAATTGATGCGTTGTGTATCGAGTCGATGCCCAAATTTGGACACGCACCGAGAAGTAACGCACACGCTGGGAGCGCCGAGCCGGCGGCGCGGCCCTTCGCGAGACCTCTGGGACACTGGGGCCCATGAATTCCGAAGAAGCTGGCCCACGGGCCCTGTCGCACCTGCACACCCTGGGCCTGCTGACCGACGCCGAACACGCGCAGGCGCTCGCGCACCCCGACCTGCCGGACACGCCGCTGCGCACCCCGAGCGAAGCGCTGGGCTGGGCGGCCGCCAAGGGCATCGTCGCGCCGGAGTCGCTGCCCGGCCTGCGCGCCCGCGCCGCCCCCGGCGCGCAAGACGAGGCGCACCGCACCGTGGCGAATGCGGTGGCCATGGTCAGCGGCCAGGCGCCGGCCTGGGTGCTGCTCGAGATCAGCCTCATGGCGAACCGCCTGGAAGACGGCGTGACCGAGGGCGCCCTCGATCAACTGCAGGCGCTGCAGTTGATCGACCCCGCGCAGCACGCACAGGCCTTCAGCCTGCTGCCCGCACAGGAACCCGAATGGGCGGCGCCCGCCTCGCCGGCCGCCACACTCGCCTGGACCGTGCGCACCGGCGTGCTGACGCCTGCGCAGCTGCAGATGCTCGCTACGCCGATGTCCGCGGTCTCGCCGGAAGGCCGGCAGGTCGTGGCCGACGCGCTCGTCCGCACGGAGCGCAGCAGCGGCGGGCGCACGAAGACCGTGCGCACCCACAGCGTGACGTGGAGTTCCACTGGCGCCTCCGGCTCGCCCCGCGCGGGCAAGGTGATCGCTGTCGTGGCGGTGGTGGCCGTCGCGCTCTACTTCCTGTTCGCCCGGTAGGCGGCAGGGGTCCCGATAGCGACCGCCTAAAATGCTCGCCCACCGCTTCCCGCCGGGCGGCAAAGACACAAGGACCCCGAATGAACTCTCTACGCCGCGCCCTGGCCCTCGGCCTCGCTGCCGCCACGCTCGCCTTCGGTGCCCAGGCCCAGAACCGCGAACTCACCGTGGCCTCCAGCGCCACCTACGCGCCGTTTGCCTTCGAGAACAAGGACAAGCAGATCGTCGGCTTCGACATCGACATCATCAACGCCATCGCCAAGCAGCAGGGCCTGAAGATCAAGATCGTCAACACGCCCTTCACCGGCATCTTCGGCGCGCTGAACAACGGCGACGTCGACCTCGTGATCTCGGGCGTCACCATCAACGAGAAGCGCAAGCAGAGCTACGACTTCACGCCGCCGTACTTTGCGGCCCGCCAGCTGATCGCGCTGCCGAAGAACAGCACCGTGGCCTCGCTGAAGGACCTCACGGGCAAGAAGATCGCCGTGGTCAGCGCCTCCACCGCCGACGACATCGCCTCGCGCGAGTTCGGCAAGACCAGCCCCAACATCCGCCGCTTCGAGAGCACGCCGCTCATCATTTCCGAGCTGGCCGGCGGCGGCGTCGATGCCGCCATGGGTGACAACGGCGTGATCGCCTACCGCGTGGCGCAGCACCCCGAGCTGAAGACGCTGGACGACAAGTCCTTCCCCGAAGAGGGCTTCGGCATCGTCGTGAAGAAGGGCGACAAGGCGCTGCTGGACAAGCTCAGCGCCGGCCTGGCGGCCATCCGCGCCGACGGCAGCTACGTGACGATCTACAAGAAGTGGTTCAACAAGGACCCCAACGTGCGCTGAGCCGTACGGCAATTTCCTGAACACGGCCGCCCTCACGCGGCCGTTTCGTTTTTCCGCTGACCGACAGATAGACAGAGAGTTGAGGACGCAAGCATGGAACAACCAGTGCTGCTTTTCGGATGGTTCCGCTGGGACATCCTCGTGGAATACAAGGACCTGTTCTGGCAGGGCGCCTGGATGACGCTGCGCATGACCGTGGTCTGCGTGCTGCTGGGCGCCAGCTGGGGCCTGTGCCTGGCGCTGGCGCGGCTGGCGCAGGCGCGCCACGCACCGTGGACCTGGGTCACGCGCCTGCTGCTGCGCTGGCCCGCCACGGTGTACGTGAGCTTCTTCCGGGGCACGCCGCTGTTCGTGCAGATCCTGCTCATCCACTTCGCGGTGATGCCGGTGTTCATCCACCCGAGCACGGGCCTGCTCATCGACGGCGAGCTGGCGCGCACGCTCAAGCAGGAGCACGGCGCCCTCATCTCCGGCGTGGTCGCGCTCACGCTGAACTCGGCGGCCTACATCTCCGAAGTGTTCCGCGCCGGCATCCAGTCGATCTCGCGCGGGCAGTTCGACGCCGGCCGCTCGCTGGGCCTGAGCCCCGCGCAGGTGATGCGCTACGTGGTGCTGCCGCAGGCCTTTCGCCGCATGCTGCCGCCGCTGGGCAACAACGCCATCGCGCTGCTCAAGGACACCTCGCTGGTGTCGGCCATCGGCCTGGCCGAACTGGCCTACGCCGCGCGCACCGTGGCCGGCGCCTATGCGCGCTACTGGGAGCCGTACCTGGCGATCTCGGTGGTGTACTGGGTGATGACGCTGGTGCTGACCACGCTGCTGCGCCGGCTGGAACACCGTCTCGCCCGCAGCGACAGAAGTTAGGCACACCCCCAGGCTTCGCGCACTTCGTGTCGCTACGCCAACCCCCTTGCAGGGGGCAACACCTGAGGCCCGGCAAAGCCGGTTCCTCGGTGTTCCTGGAAAGAGAAGAGCGTCTTGTCGATGCTCCGCTGTTGCCCGCGCCACAATAGCGCGACATGCCGCCCATATCCCCCGAAGAGACACCCCTCCCGCCGGCCCGGCCGCAGCCCTCGAACCTCGCGGCGCTCGAGCCCCTGAAGCTCCCCGTGTTCCGCATGCTGTGGAGCACCTGGCTCATCGCCAACATCTGCATGTGGATGAACGACGTGGCGGCGGCGTGGATGATGACCTCGCTGACCACCTCGCCGATCTGGGTCGCGCTGGTGCAGTCGGCCTCCACCCTGCCGGTGTTCCTGCTCGGTCTTCCGAGCGGCGCGCTGGCCGACATCCTCGATCGCCGGCGCTGGCTGGTGGCCACGCAGTTCTGGCTGGCCGGCACCGCCGTGGTGCTGTGCGCCGCCATCGCGCTCGACGTGATGACCGCGCCGCTGCTGCTGGCGCTCACCTTCGCCAACGGCATCGGGCTGGCGCTGCGCTGGCCGGTGTTCTCGGCCATCGTGCCCGAGCTGGTGCCGCGCCAACAGCTGCCGGCGGCGCTGGGCCTGAACGGCATCGCCATGAACGCCTCGCGCATCGTCGGCCCGCTCACGGCCGGCATGCTGATCGCGAGCGCGGGCAGCGTGTGGGTGTTCGCGCTCAACGCGGTGCTGTCGGTGGCCTCGGGCTTCGTGGTGCTGCGCTGGCGCCGCGAGCACACGCCCAACCCGCTGGGGCGCGAGAAGCTCATCAGCGCGATGCGCGTGGGCGTGCAGTTCGTGCGCCAGTCGCAGCGCATGCGCGCGGTGCTCACGCGCGTGTCGCTGTTCTTCTTCCACTCGACCGCGCTGCTGGCGCTGCTGCCGCTCCTGGCACGCAACCTCCAGGGCGGCGGCGCCGGCACCTTCACGCTGCTGCTGGCCGCCATGGGCACGGGCGCGATCATCGCGGTGCTCTTCTTGCCGCGGCTGCGCCAGGCGCTCGGGCGCGACCAGCTGGTGCTGCGCGGCGCCATGCTGCAGTCGGCCGCCACGGCCGTGATGGCCGTGGCGCCCAACGCCTGGGTCGCGGTGCCGGCGATGTTCTTCGGCGGCATGGCGTGGATCACGGTGGCCAACTCGCTGTCGGTGTCGGCCCAGCTGGCGCTGCCCGACTGGGTGCGCGCACGCGGCATGTCGACCTACCAGATGGCGATCATGGGCGCGAGCGCGATCGGCGCGGCGCTGTGGGGCCAGGTGGCCACCGTCACGTCGCTGAAGCTGAGCCTGGCCATCGCCGCCGTGAGCGGCACGCTGCTGATGCTCGCGGCCATGCGCTGGGTGACCGACGTGAGCGGCGAGGACGACGTGCGCCCCGCCCAGGCCGGCTGGGCCACCGGCCCGCCGGCCGAGGCGCCGCAGGAAGACGGCCGCGTGGTGATCACGGTCGAGTACCTGATCGACCCGTCGCGCGCCGCGGCCTTCCACCTCGTGATGCAGCAGACCCGGCGCGCGCGCCTGGGCCAGGGTGCCATCGGCTGGGAGCTGCTGCACGACATCGCGCAGCCCGAACGCTACGTGGAGCAGATCGTGGACGAGTCGTGGACCGACCACCTGCGCCGCTTCAACCGCGCCACCGCCGCCGACATGGCGCTGCGCGAGCGCCGGCTGGCCTTCCACCTGGGCGAGTCGCCGCCGGTGATCACGCGCTTCGTGGTGCGGCGCTGAGCAGCAGGGCCGTCAGCGGAAGAACGCCAGCCGCGCGAGGAAGGTGTGGTCGGCCTCCGCCGCCATCAGCCCGACCAGCACCAAAAGGCACAGCGGCGGCAGCAGGATCGCGTAGACCAGCGCCATCCGCTCCCACGCCATGTGCATGAAGACCGCGACGATGAGCCCGGCCTTCAGCAGCATGAAGACGATGATCAGGCCCCAGCGCAGGTAGCCCTGCACATGGAAGTAGTCGACCATGTACGACATCGCGCTGAGCACGAACAGGAGCCCCCAGATTTTCAGGTACAGGCCGATCGGGTGCTGCTGGCCAGTGGTGGCGTGGGTGGTGTTCATGATGATGGTCCTCACCAGAGATAGAACAGCGCGAAGATGAAGACCCACACCAGGTCGACGAAGTGCCAGTACAGGCCCACGATCTCGACCACCTGGTAGTTGCCGGCCTTGTCGTAGTCGCCGCGAATGAGCTTGAAGGCCACCGCGAACAGCAGCACCACGCCGGCCGACACGTGCAGCCCGTGGAAGCCCGTGATCATGAAGAAGGCCGCGCCGAACTGCGCCGCGCCCATCGGGTTGCCCCAGGGCCGCACGCCCTCCTCGAGGATCAGCTTGGACCACTCGAAGGCCTGCATGCCCACGAAGAGCTCGCCGAAGGTGGCGGTCACGAGCATCAGCGTGGCGGCGTTCACGCGGTCGCCGCGGTAGGCGAAGTTGACCGCCATCGCCATCGTGCCGCTGCTGCTGATGAGCACGAAGGTCATGATCGCGATCAGCAGGAGCGGCACGTCGGCCCCGCCCACGTGCAGCGCGAACACCTCGCTCGGATTGGGCCAGGCCACGGTGGTCGAGACACGCACCGTCATGTAGCCCGTGAGGAAGCAGCTGAAGATGAAGATGTCGCTCAGCAGGAAGATCCACATCATGGCCTTGCCCCATGAGACGTGGAAGGCCTGGCGGTCGGACGACCAGTCGGCCACCAGGCCGCGCCAGCCGTTCGCGGCGACGGCGGAGCCGGTGAAGGTTGCGGTGCTGGAGTTCATGCGAAGCCTCCTCACGCCGTGCCGCAGAGGACGCGCGCCACCTCCGGCGTCACCCACCCCAGCAGCGCGAACAGCGCCAGCCACACGGCCAGCATGAAGTGCCAGTAGCGCGCGCACAGCGCGATGCGCCATCCGGCGCGGGCGGGGTCGGCCCACGCGACGCGCGCCGCCATCGCCCACCCGACCAGGCCGCCCGCCAGGTGCAGCCCGTGCATGGCGGTCAGCAGGTAGAAGAAGCTGCCCGACGGGTTGCCCGCCGGCAGCACCTGCGCGTGCGCCATCGCGGCCCAGGCCCACAGCTGCACGCCGAGGAAGCCCACGGCGCACAGGCCGCCGGCCAGCAGCAGGCGGCGCATGCGCGCCGGGTCCACGCGGCGCGAGGCGGCTTCCAGCGCCACGCTGCCCGCCATCAGCAGCGCCGAGCTGAGCCACAGCTGCCAGGGCAGCGCGAGCGCGACCGCATCGCCGCTGCTCATGCGCATCACGTAGGCCACGGTGAACAGGGAGAACAGCGCGGTGACCACGCCCATGAAGACCCACAGGCCGATGCCGGCGGCGCTCGCGTGCGCGTCGCGCAGCCGCACGTCGCGGGGCAGGCCGCGCAGGCGCAGGGCGGCGTCCGCGTTCATGCCGGTGCTCCGCGCGCGCCGCTCACGGGCACGTCGTCCTTGTCGTCGCTGGCCTGCGGCGGTGCGTTCTGCGCGATGAAGTCTTCCGCCGCGCCCGGCACGCCGTAGGCGTAGGCCCAGCGGTAGGCCACGGGCAGCCGCGGCCCCCAGTTGCCGTGGCCGGGCGGCGTCTCGGGCGTCTGCCATTCGAGCGAGGCGGCGCGCCACGGGTTGGCGCCGGCCGGCCGGCCGCGCCAGGCGCTCCAGGCCAGGTTGACGATGAAGAGCAGCTGCGCCGCGCCGACCACCAGCGCGACCACGGTGATGAATTCGTTCAGACTGAAGGCCGACGGCGGAATGAACTTGTAGCCGTCGAAGTTGTAGTAGCGCCGCGGCATGCCCAGCACGCCCAGGTAGTGCATCGGAAAGTAGATCGCGTAGGTGCCCAGGAAGGTGATCCAGAAATGCAGCCGGCCGAGCCGGTCGTCCAGCATGCGCCCGGTGATCTTGGGGAACCAGTGGTAGATGCCGCCGAACACCACCAGCAGCGGCGCCACGCCCATCACCATGTGGAAGTGCGCCACCACGAAGTAGGTGCCCGACAGCGGGATGTCCACGCTCACGTTGCCCAGGAAGAGGCCCGTGAGCCCGCCGATGACGAAGGTGCACACGAAGGCCAGCGCGAACAGCATCGGCACCGACAGGTGGATGTCGCCGCGCCACAGCGTCAAGAGCCAGTTGTAGACCTTGATCGCCGTGGGCACCGCGATGACCAGCGTGGTGGTGGCGAAGAAGAAGCCGAAGTACGGGTTCATGCCGCTCACGAACATGTGGTGCGCCCACACCACCACGCTGAGCCCGCCGATGGCCACGATGGCCCACACCATCGTGCGGTAGCCGAAGATGCGCTTGCGCGCATGCACGCTGATCAGGTCCGACACGATGCCGAAGGCCGGCAGCGCCACGATGTAGACCTCGGGGTGGCCGAAGAACCAGAACAGGTGCTGGAACAGCAGCGGGCTGCCGCCCTTGTGGCCCGACAGCTGTCCCATCGACACCAGCGCCGGCATGAAGAAGCTAGTGCCCACCGTGCGGTCCAGCAGCAGCATCACGCCGCTGACGAACAGCGCCGGAAAACCCAGCAGCGCCAGCACCGTGGCCACGAAGATGCCCCACACCGTGAGCGGCATGCGCAGCAGCGTCATGCCCCGGCAGCGCGCCTGCAGCACGGTGGTCGCGTAGTTCAGGCCGCCCATGGTGGTGGCCACGATGAAGATCAGCAGCGACACCAGCATCAGCACGATGCCGCCGCCGTGGCCCGGCGTGCCCGGCAGGATCGACTGCGGCGGGTACAGCGTCCAGCCCGCGCCGGTGGGGCCGCCCGCCACGAAGAAGCTGGCCATCAGCACCACCACCGACAGCAGGTAGACCCAGAAGCTCAGCATGTTGAGGTAGGGAAACACCATGTCGCGCGCCCCCACCATGAGCGGGATCAGGTAGTTGCCGAAGCCGCCCAGGAACAGTGCCGTGAGCAGGTAGATCACCATGATCATTCCGTGCATGGTCACGAACTGGTAGTAGCGCTCGGCGTTGATGAACTCGAACTGGCCCGGAAACCCCAGCTGCAGCCGCATCAGGTTGGACAGCACCAGGCCGACCACACCCACCGCGATGGCGGTGCAGGCGTACTGCACGGCGATCACCTTGTGGTCCTGGCTCCAGACGTAGCGGCGCAGGAAGCCCTGCGGCGCCGGGTGACCGCCATCGTCGTGTTCGTCGTCGGCGGGGGTGAGCACAGCAGCGTCGGTCATCGCGCGGCCTTCTGTTCGGTGGCAGCCTGCGCCGGCGGGCTGCCCAGACTCTGGATGTAGGCCACCAGCGCGGCCAGCTCCTCCTCGCTCAGGTCGATCTTCGGCATCACCGGCGGGAAGCCCTTCACGTGGCGCGCCTGCGGGTCGCGGATGAAGCTGCGCAGGTAGGCCTCGTCGACCAGCGCGGTGCTGCCGTCGGCCATCGACTCGTTCTTGCCGTACAGGCCCTTCCAGGTCGGCCCCACGCGTGTGCTGCCGTCGATGGTGTGGCAGGCCACGCAGCCCTTGGCGTCGGCCAGCGCGCGGCCCTGGTCGACGCGGCCGCCACCGCCGGCCGGTGCCTGGGCAGCCTGCGCCGCCTTGGCCGCTTGCGCCAACTGCATCGCGCCGAAGGTCGGCAGCGCCGTGCGCCACGCGTCGTAGGCCGCCGCGTCCTCCACCACCACGAAGCCGCGCATGTTCGGATGGCCCACGCCGCACAGCTGCGCGCACAGCGCCTCGTAGCGGCCCGCGACGGTGGGCGTGAACCAGAAGCGGCTGACCTGCCCCGGCACGATGTTCATGCGGGCGCGGATCGGCGGCACGAAGAAGTCGTGCAGCACGTCGTGGGAGCGCATCAGCACCAGCACCGGCTGGCCGATCGGAAGGTGCACCTCGTCGCCGGGAACCAGCAGGTCGTCCAGCCCCGCCGCGTCGGCCGGGTCGAGCCCGAAGGGGTTGGCGGCGCTGACGAAGCGCGCGTCGGTCGCGCCCAGCTTGCCGTCCGCGCCCGGCAGGCGAAAGCGCCACTGCCACTGCTGGCCCAGCACCTCGAGCACGCGCGCGTCATGCGGCGTGCGCACGTAGTTCGCGTACACCACGAGGCCGGGCGCCAGCAGCGCCATGATGCCGACGGTGGTGCCGCCGATGAGCCAGCGCTCCAGCGTGCGGCTCTCGGGCGCATGCGGCGCCACGCGGCGCCCCTCGCGGTGGCGAAAGCGCACCACGGTGTAGGCGAGGAACAGGTTGATGACGACGAAGAACAGGCCCGTGATGAGCAGCGTGATGGTCAGCGTGTCGTCCATGCGCTGCCAGTTGGAGGCCAGCGGCGTCGTCCACCACGGGTTGACGGCGTGGAACGTCACCGAGGCCACCACGATGAGCAACAGGACGACGGCGATGGTCATGTGCTGCGCTCCCTGGGGTGGCCATCGGGGGTTCCGGGAGTCGCATGCGCGGCGGCTTCAGCGGATCGCCGGGATCCGCGGCTCTTCGCCCTCGAAGCGGGCCTCGGGGTGCGTGGCCTCCAGCATCGCCTCGACCTCGCGCACGCGCGCCGGCGGCAGGTCGACCATCAACAGGACCTGGCCCTGCGCGATGGCGCTCTCGAAACGCGCCAGCCGCGGGCTCGGGATCGACACGCCGACCATGGTGGCCGACCAGGCGCCCACCACGCCGCCCAGCAGCGCCAGGCCCACGGCCACGGCCCATTCGGGCTCGTCGCCGAACACGGGGAACAGCAGCGCGGCCAGCAGCCCGACGACCACGCCGCAGGCGGTGCCGAGCACCCAGCCGGTCTTGGCGGCGTGAACGAGGTCGGAGGTCTGCCAGACGTTGGCCGCATGGAGCCCGGCCATGTCCTGGCCTTCGCGTGCGGCGAAATGCAGGTGCGCGATGTCGACACGCGCCTGCAGCAGATCGTGCATCGCCTGCCTGGCACTCGCCAGGTCCGGCAACAGCCAATAGATGCGTCTTTTCACGGCGCCTCCTTTCCGTCTTGCGACGAGCAAGAGACCATGCTTGAGTTATAGGCTCAACAAGGGCCGCATTCAAGTCGGCGCGCCATCGGGACCGACCCGGTGAGTACGGAAGTTCGTCGGTTTCCAGAAGGGCAATTGCACTGAATAATCCGCCGCTCCAGGCCCCCACGGCCTCATGAAAAACAAGAAGGAGCAGACGACATGCGCATGGAGCGAGGCCCCCGGTTTTCCCACTTTTCTCGGTTTTCTTTTCCCCGCCGTCATCCGGCATCCCCCCTTCCCTGGCTCGCGGCCGCCCTTGCAGGGCTGGCGGGCGGCGCCGCGCACGCGGCCTGCGGCCCCACCGCCACGCCGGTCACCGGCGACATCGTGGTCTGCGACGGCACCACGACCGTATCGCCCAGCGTGATCGCCACGCCGGGCAGCACCGGCGTCACCATCACCGTGAACAGCGGCGCCACGCTGACCACCAACGCCACGCAGGCGCTGCTGGTGCGCGATGCGAGCACCATCACCAACAACGGCACGATCACGGTGTCGGGCGGCTCGGGCTCGGCGCGCGCGGCGATGGTCGCCACGGGCAACGACAACACGCTGACCAACAACGGCACGCTGCGCACCACGAGCAGCGGCACCGCGGGCATCCTGGTCACGTCGAACAGCAGCACGCGCACGCGCATCACCAACAACGGCAGCATCGGCACCACGGGCCTCAGCTCGCACGGCATCTCTTTGCTGGGCCCGGGCAACACGGTGGTCAACAACGGCAGCATCTCGGCCATCGGCACCTCGGCCAAGGGCGTGTACCTGCAGGGCGGCAACCTCGTGGCCAACCTGCTGGTGAACACCGGCAGCATCGCCACCACGGGCGCCAACTCGCCGGCGGGCGGCGCCGACGCGGTGCATGCGAACACGCTCGGCGGCACTTTCTTCTCGCGCGTGGAGAACCGGGCCGGCGCCTCGTTCTCGAGCGCCAACGGCTACGGCTACCGCGGCCAGAACGGCAACGACGTGCTGGTCAACGCCGGCACCATCGAAGGCCACGGCGGCACCGCCAGCACCGACGCGATCTACATGGGCGCGCTCGGCAACGGCACGCTGATCCTGCAGACCGGCTCGGTCATCAAGGGCGGCGCCGACGGCGGCGTCGGCAAGACAGCCAGCACCTTTCTCGAAGGCAGCGGCACGGTCGACAACGCCTTCCGCAACTTCCAGCACCTGACGATGCGCGGCACCGCGTGGTCGTGGCTGACCGACGCGAGCTTCTCGGATTCGATCCGCGTCGAGTCCGGCCGCTTCACCCTGCCCGCCACGCTGACCAGCCCCGTCATCACGGTGTTGCCCGGCACCACCGTGGCCGGCACCGGCACCTTCGCGGGCAACGTGACGAACCAGGGCACGCTGCTGCCCGGCCCGAACGACGGCGTCGGCTTCGGCGCCTTCACGGTGCGCGGCAACTACGTGGGCGGCAGCGGCGCACTGCTGCAGGTCAACACCGTGCTGGCGGGCGACAACGCACCTTCGGACAAGCTGGTGATCGACGGCGGTGCGGCCACGGGGTCCACCGGCCTGCGCGTGGTGAACCGCGGCGGCCTGGGCGCGCCCACGCTGGCCGACGGCATCCTGGTGGTGCAGGCCGTCAACGGCGGCACCACGGCCGAGCAGGCGTTCTCGCTGACCCAGGCGGTGGAGGCCGGCGCCTACAACTACCGGCTGTTCCGCGGCGGCGCGACGGGCAATAACCGCGACAACTGGTACCTGCGCAACAACGGCTACCTCGTGGGCGGCACCGTGGTGGGCTCGCTGGAGGAAGCCGCCGAGGTGATCGCCGAGACAGGCTCGCCGGCGACGGTGGAACAGGTCAAGCTCTACCGGCCCGAGGTGCCGCTGTACAGCGCCCTGCCGATCGCCGTGCGCCGCCTCGGGCTGGCGCAGCTGGGCACCTTCCACGACCGGCAGGGCGATGCGCAACTGCTCGCGGACGGTGAAGGCCGGCAGGCCTCGTGGGGCCGCGTGTTCGGCGAAAGCACGCGGCAGCGCCTGCGCGGCGATGCCAATCCGCAGTTCGACGGCAGCGTCAGCGGCCTGCAGCTGGGCCACGACTTTCTGGCGGCCACCGACAGCGCGGGCGGGCGCCACCGCGTCGGCGTGCTGGGCGGCTACACGCGGGCCAGCGGCCACGCGAGCGGCGTGGCCGGCGGCGCCACCAACGAGGCGGCCGGCCGGCTCACCGTCGAGGGCTACAGCCTGGGCGCCTACTGGACGCGCATCGCGAGCAGCGGCTGGTACAGCGACGCCGTGCTGCTGGCCACGCGCTACAAGGCCGATGCGCGCTCCACCCTGGGGCGCGGCGGCCGCCCGCACGGCACCAGCGTGACCGCATCGCTCGAGGCCGGCTACCCGCTGGCGCTGAGCGACACCGTCACGCTGCAGCCGCAGGTGCAGCTCATCTGGCAGCGCAGTTCGCTCGACGACTTCGACGACGGCCTCTCGACCGTGCGCTTCCAGCGCGACAACGCCGTCACCGGCCGGCTGGGCGCGCGGCTCGAAGGCCGCTTCGAGGCGGGCGGCGGCGTCTGGAAGCCCTACCTGAAGCTCAACCTGTGGCACACCTTCAGCGGCAGCAACGCCCTGTACTTCGGGCCGACCGACCGGGTCGCCAACCGCCGCAACGCGAGCGCCCTCGAAGTGGGCGGCGGCATCGTCGGGCAGGTGAACAAGACGCTGTCGGTCTACGGCGGCCTGGCCTACACCAGCGCCATCGGCATCACCGAGCAGACCGGCGTGCAAGGGCAACTGGGGCTGCGCATGCGCTGGTGACCCCGGGGCGCCGGGCGCCCGGACGGCTCGACTTTTGACCGTCCGTGCAAATTTGATGGCATGCGGTTTGCTTGATAAAGATCAACGGGTATCCACGGATAGCCAGTCTTTTTTGACCGTATGGATAATTTAGCCCATCATCCCGTCCGCCCGCCACGAGGTACACCCCGATGAATCACCCCCCCTTGCGCAGCCGCTTCTGGTCCGACCTGACCAGTGAAGAGTTCTCCCGCCTCGACCGCGAACGGCTGATCGCCGTGCTGCCGGTGGGGGCGACCGAACAGCACGGCCCCCATTTGCCGATGTCGACCGACACCGCCACCATCGACGGCATGGTGCGCGCCAGCCTGCCCTACCTGCCCGACGACCTGCCGGTGCTGTTCCTGCCCACCGTGCCCTACGGCAAGAGCAACGAGCACTCGCGCTACCCGGGCACGCTCACGGTGTCGGCGAACACGCTGATCTCGCTGTGGAAGGACGTCGGCGCCTGCGTCGCCAAGGCCGGCGTGCGCAAGCTGGTGCTCTACAACAGCCACGGCGGCCAGATGAGCGTCATGGACATCGTGGCGCGCGACCTGCGCGAAGAGCACGACATGATGGTCGTGGCCGCCAACTGGTACACGCTGGGCCTGCCCGAGGGCCTGTTCACCGCGCACGAAGGCAAGCACGGCATCCACGCCGGCGACCTCGAGAGCTCGGTGATGCTGCACCTCACGCCCGATTACGTGCGCAAGGATCAGTTCCAGAACTTCGGCTCCATGACCGAGCAGCTGGCGGCCGAGAACAAGTTCCTGTCGATCACGCCCAGCGGCAAGCTCGGCTGGCAGATGCACGACATCAACCCCGCCGGCGCCGCCGGCGACGCCACCCGCGCCAGCGCCGAGAAGGGCGCCGCGGTGCTCGACCACGTGGGCCAGCGCTTCGTCGAGCTGCTGCACGAGATCGACCGCTTCCCGCTCTCGCGCCTGGCCAACGTTCCGGCCTGGCGCTGACGCCAAGGAGTCCCATGGAAAGCACCACGCCATCCACGCCGCCCCTGGTCCGCCTGCGCAACGTCGGCAAGCGTTTTGCCAACGGCACGCTCGCCCTGCAGGGCATGACACTCGACATCGGCGAGCACGACTTCGTCAGCTTCCTGGGCCCCTCGGGCTGCGGCAAGAGCACCGCGCTGCGGCTGATTGCCGGGCTCACGCGCATCAGCTCGGGCGACATGCAGTGGTCGGGCGCCAACACCGGCAGCGCCAAGGACAGCAAGAGCGACCGCGACCTGGGCTTCGTGTTCCAGGAGCCCACGCTCATGCCCTGGACCAAGGTGTTCGACAACGTCTGGCTGCCGCTCAAGCTCGCGGGCATGAGCCGCGACGAAGCCGCGCCGGTGGTGCAGCACGTGCTGGAGCTGGTCGGCCTCTCGCGCTTTGCCGACGTGTACCCGCGCGAGCTCTCGGGCGGCATGAAGATGCGCGTGTCGATCGCGCGCGCGCTGGTCACGCACCCGCGCCTGCTGCTCATGGACGAGCCCTTTGCCGCGCTCGACGAGATGACGCGCATCAAGCTCAACAACGACCTGCTGGCCATCTGGCGCGAGCACCGCTTCTCGATCGTGTTCGTCACGCACAGCGTGTACGAGTCGGTCTACCTGTCGAACCGCATCGTCGTGATGGCGGCACGCCCGGGCCGGGTGATCGACGAGATCGCCATCGACGAGCCCTACCCGCGCGGCGAGGCCTTCCGCACCTCCAGCCGCTACAACGCGCACTGCACGGCTGTTTCGCAATCTCTGCACGGAGCGCTCCATGGCCTCGACATCGACCATTGAAACCGTGATGCCCCTCGACACCACCAACGAAGCCACGCCGTCCGCCGAGACGCTGCGCGCGCACGAAGACAAGCTGCGCCGGCGCGAGGCCACGCTGCGCATCGTCGTGCCGGTCGTCATCGTCGCGGCGCTGCTGCTGGTGTGGGAATGGATGGTGCGCGCCAACGACATCCCGCACTACATCCTGCCGGCGCCCTCGCTCATCCTGCGCACGCTGTTCGACAACTGGGGTTCGCTCTCGGGCGCGCTGTGGTTCACGGTGAAGCTCACGCTGCTGGCGCTGGGCGCCGCCATCGTCGGCGGCGTGCTGCTGGCGATTGCGTTCGCGCTGTTCAAGTGGGTGGAGATCGGCCTGTTCCCGATCGCCGTGATCCTGCAGGTGACGCCGATCATCGCGATCGCGCCGCTCATATTGATCTACGTGTCGAGCACCACCGCGGCGCTGTTGCTTTGCGCGTGGATCGTGGCCTTCTTCCCCATCCTGTCGAACACCGTCATCGGCCTGAAGAGCGCCGACAGCAACCTGCGCGACCTGTTCCAGCTGTACAAGGCCTCGCCCTGGCAGACCTTCCGCTACCTGCTGGCGCCCAGCGCGCTGCCGTACTTCATGGCGGGCCTGAAGATCGCCGGCGGCCTGAGCCTGATCGGCGCGGTGGTGGCCGAGTTCACGGCCGGCACGGCGGGCAAGGAAACGGGGCTGGCCTCGCGCATCCTCGAGTCGAGCTTCCGCACCGAGATCCCGATGATGTTCGCGGCGCTGCTGCTGGTGTCTCTGCTGGGCATCGTGATCTTCATCGTGTTCGCCGCCCTGTCGCGGCTGGTGCTCGGCCACTGGCACGAGAGCGAGATGCGCCGTGAACGCTAGAACCCCGCTGTCCACGGTCGATTGGGACGCCGTGCGCGACGAGCTGCGCGGCCTGAACGTGATCGCCACGCCCAGCCAGCGCAAGCAGCTGTCGAAGGACTTCTACTGGTACAGCCCGATCCTCACGGCGCAGCTCGCGGGCTGCGTGGCCGACCTCGTGGTCAAGGTCAGCACCGAAGACGACGTGCGCCAGGCCGCGGCCGTGGCCGCCAAATGGAAGCTGCCGCTCACCGTGCGCGCGGGCGGCACCGGCAACTACGGCCAGTGCGTGCCGCTCGAAGGCGGGCTCGTGCTCGACGTGACGCAGATGTGCCGCGTGCTCGACCTGGCCGACGGCCGCATCCGCGTCGAGGCCGGCGCGCGCATGCACGACATCGACCTGGCCGCGCGCGAGACCGGGCAGGCGCTGCGCATGTGGCCCTCGACCTGGCACGTGGCCAGCATCGGCGGCTTCATCGCGGGCGGCTTCGGCGGCATCGGGTCGTTCCGCCACGGCATCCTGCGCGACCCCGGCAACCTGCTGCGCGCGCGCGTGATGACGGTGGAGCGCGAGCCGCGCGTCATCGAGCTGGTGGGCGACGAGATCCAGCAGGTGCACCACGCCTACGGCACCAACGGCGTGATCCTCGACGTGGAGGTGGCGCTGAGCCCGGCGGTCGACTGGGTGCACTGCACGGCGCTGTTCGACACCTACCGCGGCGCGCTCGACTTCGGCATTGCCGCTCAGGCGCCCTCGCTGGACATCTTCCTGCTGTCGACCGTGGAGGCGCGCTTCTCGCCCTACTACACGGCCATGGGCGATCGCTTTCCGACCGACCGGCACGCGGTGTTCACCATGGTCTCGCCCGACTCCATGGCCGAGTTCCGCGCGCTCGCGGCGGTGCACGGCGGCACCCTGTCGGTGGCCGGCACCGAGGCCGAGCTGCAGGCCGAGGGCCTGCCGCCAGCCTACGAGTGCGCCTTCAACCACACGACGCTGCAGGCGCTGAAGGCCGACCGCAGCTGGACCTACCTGCAGGTGGCCTACGCCCAGCCCTTCGACCCGGCCGTGGTCGAGCGCCACATGCAAATCTTCGGCGACGACGTGCTGCAGCACCAGGACTTCGCGCGCGCCAACGGCCAGTGCGGCACCTTCGGCATCCTGCTCGTGCGCTGGAAGGGCGAGGCCCACCAGTACGAGGTGATGCGCGAGATCGAGTCGCAGGGCGGCGCGCAGATCTTCAACCCGCACGTCTTCACCATCGAGGACGGCGGCATGAAGACCATCGACACGCAGCAGATCGAGTTCAAGAAGCGCAGCGACCCGATGGGCCTGATGAACCCCGGCAAGACGCGCGGCTGGACGCCCGACATGGCCGTCGAGCGCTGAGAAAAGCATTTAGTCTTCGCATCCCGTCCCTACCCCAACCTCCACAGGAGTCCGTCCCCATGCGCATCCCCGCTTTCTCTCTTCGGCCGCTGGCCTTCGGCCTGGCCCTCGCAGGTGCTGCCTTCGCCGCGCACGCTCAGGAAAAAGTGGTGTTCGCCACCAACTGGAAGGCGCAGGCCGGCCACGGCGGCTTCTACCAGGCGCTGGTGGACGGCACCTACAAGAAGTACGGGCTCGACGTGGAAATCATGCAGGGCGGCCCGATGGTCAACAACCGGCCCATGCTGCCGGCCGGCAAGATCGACTTCCTCATGACCGGCAACCTGCTGCAGTCCTTCGACAACGTGAAGAACGGCGTGCCCACCGTGGTGGTCGCGGCCATCTTCCAGAAAGACCCGCAGGCCATGTTCGCCCACCCGGGCCAGGGCTACGACACCTTCAAGGACATGACCAAGGCGCCCGTGGCCTTCATCGGCAAGGACGGCCAGTTCAGCTTCTGGCAGTGGATGAAGTCGGAGCACGGCTTCAAGGATTCGCAGCTCAAGCCCTACACCTTCAACGTGGGCCCGTTCCTGGCCGACAAGAAATCGATCCAGCAGGGCTACGCCATCTCGGAGCCGCTGTCGATCAAGGCCCAGGCCGGCTTCGACCCGGTGGTGCACCTCCTGGCCGACCACGGCTTCTCGACCTACGCCACCACCATCGAGACCCGCGCCGACCTCATCAAGACCAAGCCCGAGACGGTGCGCAAGTTCATCGAGGCCTCGATCGTTGGCTGGAACAACTACCTCTACGGCGACAACAAGGCCGCCAACGAGCTCATGGCCAAGACCAACCCCGACGCCACGCCGGCCGCGCTGCAGGGCTCCATCGATCTCATCAAGAAGATGGGCATCGTGGACAGCGGCGACTCGCTCACCAAGGGCATCGGCGCGATGGACGAAGCACGCGTGAAGGACTTCTACGACAAGATGGTCAAGGCCGGCCTGTACAAGCCCGGCGAGATCGACCTGTCGAAGGTCGCGACCACGCAGTTCGTCAACAAGGGCGTCGGTGTCGACATCCGCAAGAAGCTCACCGGCAAGTAATTCGCTTCGTTCTTTCCCGTGGGTCGCGCGGGGCTTGCGCCGGGGTCAGATGCCGGCGCCTGGGTTGCCATAAGGCACTGCGCGGCCTTTGTTCCCTTGGGCTCTGACCCCGTCTCGCCGAACAGGCGAACCGGCCCGAACCATGAAAACGCTCGTCGTCCATTGCCATCCGAACCCTGACAGCTTCAACCACGCGCTGTACCGCACCGCCCTCGAGGCCCTCACGCCGCGACACCCCGTCAAGGCCATCGACCTGTACGCCGAGGGCTTCGACCCGACGCTGACACGCGAAGAGCGCATCGCCTACCTCGACAACCCCGAACTGATCCGCGAACGCGTGAAACCCCACGTCGAAGCGCTGCTGTGGGCCGAGCACCTGGTGTTCGTCTACCCCACCTGGTTCCATGGACCACCGTCCATGCTCAAGGGCTGGCTCGAGCGCGTGTGGCTGCCGGGCGTGGCCTTCCTGCCCGCCGAACGCAAGGGACAACTCGCGAAGTCGGGCATGCGGCACATCCGGCGGCTGACGGTGGTGACCACGGGCGGCTCGCCGCGCTGGTTCGTGATGGCCATCGGCGACCCGGGGCGGCGGCTGTTCACGCGCGCGCTGCGGGCGCTGTTCGCGTGGCGCTGCAAGGTCACGTGGCTGCAGCTGCACGACATGAACGCCGTCACCGACCGCGACCGCACCCATTTCATCGCGCGCGTGGCGCGCACGCTGCACAACATCCAGTAGACACGCAGGGAGACACACACCATGAGCCTCGAACGCACGCTGACCGTCCGTGTCGAACGCATCTCGCGCCAGACGCCGGAAATCCTGGCCTTCGAGCTGACGCACCCGTGGGGCCGGCCGCTGCCCGGCTACGAGGCCGGCGCGCACATCGACGTGCACATGCCCGGCGGCTTCTCGCGCCAGTACTCGCTGGCGCGCGCGCCCTCGGGCAGCGGCGGCTACGTGATCGGCGTGAAGCGCGAACACGCCAGCCGCGGCGGCTCGGCCTCGATGCACGAGCGCGTGCGCGAGGGCGACCTCATTGCGATCAGCGCGCCGCGCAACACCTTCCCGCTGCGCGCCGAAGCCCGCCGCCACCTGCTGCTGGCCGGCGGCATCGGCATGACGCCGCTGCTGGCCATGGCGCAGGCACTGGCCGCGCGCGGCGCCGACTTCACGCTGTGCGTGTTCGCGCGCAGCGAGGAGCACCTGGCCTTTGCCGAAGCGCTGCACGCGCCCGCGCTGGCGCCGCACCTGAAGCTGCACCTGGACCAGGGCGACGCGACGCAACGCATCGACCTGCGCACGCTGCTGGCCGAGCGCGCGCCCGACACGCACCTGTACGTCTGCGGCCCCGGCGGCTTCATGCAGGCCGTGCGCGAGGCCGCCGCGCACTGGCCCGAGGACTCACTGCACACCGAGTACTTCGCCGCGCCCACCGGCACGGCCGCCGCCACCACGGGCCTGCCCTTCACGCTGAAGCTGGCGCGGCGCGGCATCGAGGTGCCGGTGGCGGCCGACCAGACCGCGGTCGACGCGCTGCACGAAGTGGGCATCGACATCCCCGTGTCGTGCCAGCAGGGCCTGTGCGGCACCTGCGTGGTCGAGGGCGACGGCAACGGCGCCGAGCACCGCGACTTCTGCCTCACGGGCACCGAGCGGCGCACCAAGGTGGCACTGTGCTGCTCGCGCGCCAAGGGCCCCGACCTGGTGCTGCAGCTGTGAGCGTGACGGACACCGACAGCGAAGCCCCCGCCACGCGCGGGCGTTCGCGCAAGTACACGCAGGTGCTCGGCCTCATCAACCAGGCCGCCATCGAGGTGTTCGCCAGCGAAGGCCTGGCCGGCGCGTCGACGCAGGCCATCGCCGACAAGGCGGGCCTGTCGAAGGCGCAGCTGCACTACTACATCGACAGCAAGGAGGCGCTGTACCGCCAGGTGCTGCAGGACATCCTGACCGACTGGATCGTGGTGTTCGGCTTCAGCGACGAGGCCTTCGGCCCGCGCAAGGTGCTGGGCGACCTGATCCAGCGCAAGATGATGTTCTCGTTCGAGCATCCGCTGCGCTCGCGCATCTTCACCGCCGAGATGATGCGCGGCGCGCCTGTCATCAACAGCATGATGGACACGAGCAAGCAGCGCACCGACCAGGCCGCCGCCGTGATCCAGAACTGGATGAACCAGGGCCTCATGGACACAGCCGACCCGATGCTGGTGCTGTTCCACATCTGGGCCGTGACGCAGTTCTATGCCGACCACGCCACGCAGGCCGCCTACTACCGCAACACGGCGCAGCAGGGCGACGACAAGGACCGCCGCTACCTGATCGAGCAGGTGACGGAGTTCCTGCTCAAGGGCGCGGGCGTCAAGTAGCCGCGCGCTGCGGCAGGTACATGGTGGCTTCCACCTCGACGAGCACCTCGTCGCCCGGCAGGAAGCGCGACACCTCGACCACCGTGCTCACCGGCGGCTCGCCCGGATAGAACAGGCCGCGCACGCGGTTGTAGAAGGCGTAGTGCGGCAGGTGGCGGAAGTACTGCACCAGCTTCACCACGTCTTCCATGGTGCCGCCGTGCTCGGCGGCGATCTGGCGGATGCGCTCCAGCACGAACCAGCTCTGCGCCACGATGGGCGCCTCGAAGATGTCGACCGACATCTGGCCCGTGGCATAGCCCACGCCCTGCAGCGCGGTGCGGGCTTCTTCCGGGATGGCGTCGTAGCCGGCCACCGCACGGCGCGTGGCCGGGTCGACGGCGACCACGCCGCTCATGAAGACGAAATCGCCGACGCGCTTGGCGGCGGCATAGTTGGCCATCGGCTTGCCCATGCTCATGGTGTGTTCTCCAGTGCCCGGCCTGCGCGGTAGACGGTGCGTTGCCGTCCGCGCGGGCCGATGAGTTCGTGTTCGTCGGTGGCGGCCAGCACCACCAGGTCGGCCGGACAGCCCGGCGCGATGCGGCCGTCCCACGCGAGCCCCAGCGCCTTGGCGGGGTTCACGGTGATGGTGTCGAGCCAGTCGGCGGCAGGCGCCAGGTGCGCCATCTGCACGCCCAGCCCGAAGGTCTCGAGCAGGTCGTAGCTGCCGTAGGGATAGAAGGCGTCCTGCACGTTGTCGGTGGCCAGGCTGGCGCGCAGGCCGTGCGCAGCCGCCTCACGGATGCGCGTGATGCCGCGCGCCACGGGCGTGCGGTCCCACGCGCCCTGCAGGTAGAGGTTGGTGGTCGGCAGCGCGACCAGGTGCAGCCCGGCGCCGGCGCACAGCGTGAGCGTTTCGGCGGCCACGGCGTCGTCCTGTACCGAGAGCGAGCAGGCGTGGCCGCAGACCACGCGGCCCTTGAAGTCGCGCGCGCGCACCAGCTGCGCGATGCTGCGCAGGCCGCTGGCGTCGGTGTCCAGGCCTTCGTCGACGTGGAAGTCCAGCCCCAGCCCGTGCTGCTGCGCGAGGTCGAACACGCGGCCCAGCTTGGCGAAGAGGCCGTCGTTGCGGTAGATGAAAGCGCCCAGCGAACCGCCCGCGCGCTTCACGTCGCGCGCGATGCGCTCACCGGCGGCGAGGTCGGCGAACACATCGAGCGGCACGAGCGCGACGAACTGCAGCTCGATGCGGCCGGCCCATTCCTCGCGCAGCGCCTCGAACACGGCCAGCGCGGCCGGCGGCTCGGGCTCGACCCAGTCCAGGTGCGTGCGCAGCGCGCGCGTGCCGGCGCGCCAGGCCTCGTGCAGCGCGCGCTCCATGCGCAGGCGCAGCGAGGCGCCGGTCCAGCTCGCGCGGTGACGGCCCATGCGTTCGATGGCGGTGAACAGGTCGCCCTGCGCGGCGCCGACGTCCTGCACGGTGAAGTTCTTGTCGATGTGCGCGTGCGCCTCGACGAGCGCGCTCAGCAGCGTGCCGCGCGCCTGCGTCTGCGACGCGCTGGGCGCGATGGCCGCGACCTTGTCGCCGTCGATCGTGACGTCGAAGACCTGCGCATCGCCCGCCGCTGCAAAGCCCCGCAGCGGCGCCGGAATGCGCAGCGCTTCGAGCCGCGTGGTCGTCATGCGCGCTGGCGCCAGTCGCGCAGCCAGCCCAGGCCGGCCGAGGTGCCGCCGGGCTCCATGCCGCGGCGCGGTCGGTACTCGCAACCGACCCAGCCCTGCCAGCCGCACTGCGCCGACACCTCGTCGATCACGCCGAAGAGGTAGTCGTAGTTCTGCTCGCCCACATCGGGCTCGTGGCGCTCGGGCACGCCCGCGATCTGCAGGTGGCCGACGCGGCCGGTCGGCAGGTACTGGCGCAGCTTCATCGCCACGTCGCCTTCGACGATCTGGCAGTGGTACAGGTCCATCTGCACCTTGAGGTTGGCGGCGCCCACGGTCTCGACGATCTGGTGCGCGTGGTCCTGGCGGTTGAGAAAGAAGCGCGGGATGTCGCGCGTGTTGATCGGCTCGATCAGCACGTCGCGCCCGGCCTTCGCGGCCTCGGCCGCGGCCCAGCGCAGGTTCCCGACATAGACGGCCTCTGCCGCCTCGCGCGTGAGGCCTTCGGGCACGAGGCCGGCCATGACGTGGATGCGCGAGCAGTCGAGCGCCACGGCGTAGTCGATGGCTTTCGCAATGCCTTCGCGGAACTCGCCCTCGCGCCCCGGCAGGCAGGCCAGGCCGCGTTCGCCGCCGGCCCAGTCGCCGGGCGGGCCGTTGAACAGCACCTGCTGCAGGCCGTTGTGCTTCAGGCGGGCGACGATGTCTTCCTTGCTGAAGTCGTAGGGGAAGAGGTACTCGACGGCCTGGAAGCCGTCTTTCGCGGCGGCGTCGAAGCGGTCGAGAAATGCGAGCTCCGGGTAGAGCATCGAGAGGTTGGCGGCGAATTGGGGCATGGGGTGTTTGTACTACCAGCGCGCACCGAAAGTGCGGCGCAGTTCATCGATCTGGTCGGGGGTGAGCGGTGCGGGCCGGGTGGCCTGCGTGAGCATCTGCAGACGGGCGGTTTCTTCCAGCTCTTCGAGCACGGCCATCGCGGCGGCCGGCGTCTCGTGCCAGACGTTGGGGCCCAGGCGCGCGAGCATCGCCGCGCGGATCGGCGTGCCGGCCGCGCCGTAGCGCGCGATGGTTTGTGCCACCTGCTCGGCCGCCTCGGGCGCGCCGGGGCGGTGGTACGGGATGACCGGCACATGGCCGACCTTCATCACGAAGTAGGGCGTGAGCGCGGGCAGCAGTTCGGCCTGCGGGTTGCCCAGGGTCAGGGCCACGCAATGCGTGCTGTGCGTGTGGATCACGCAGGCCGTGGCGGCATCGAAGCCGCGCGCGGCGGCGTAGATGCGCGTGTGCAGCGCGATGGTCTTGCTGGCGCGGTCGCCGCCGGTCTGCTGGCCCTGCGCATCGAGCCGTGCGAGCCGCGCGGGGTCGAGAAAACCCAGGCAGGCATCGGTCGGCGTGATGAGGAAACCGTCGTCCAGCCGCACGCTGATGTTGCCGGCCGTGGCATGCACGTAGCCGCGCTCGAACAGGCTGCGGCCGACGCGGCAGATTTCGTCGCGGGTTTCGTTCTCGGTCATGCGAGCACTGTAAAAGCTTTGGTGAAGAAATCGTCGCTGCCGAAGTTGCCCGACTTCAGCGTGATGTGCAGCCCCGCTTCGGGCGCCGCATCGCAGCGCGCATGGCACCACGGCACGCCGGGGTCGATCTGCGGACCGATCTGCATCTGCGCGATGCCCAGCGCCTGCACGCAGGCGCCCGAGGTTTCGCCGCCGGCCACCACCAGCTGGTGCACGCCGCGCTCGACCAGGCCGCGCGCAATGGCGGCGATGGTGCGTTCGACCATCGCGCCGGCTTCTTCCACGCCGAGCCGCCCCTGCACCGACTTCACGGCGCCGGCTTCAGCGGTCGAGTAGACGAGCACAGAACCCTTGTCGATGAGCGGTGCGGCCCAGGCCAGCACTTCGGCCGTCACGTCTACGCCCGCCGCGATGCGCAGCGGGTCGATGGCCATCGCCGCGCCGCCGCGCTGGATGAAGTCGAGCACCTGCCGGTTGGTGGCCAGCGAGCAGCTGCCCGAGACCACCGCCGTCTTGCCGCCGGCCTTCGGCAAGGCGCTGGCCTGCGACGACGGCGCAAGGCCGAAGTTGGCCGGCAGGCCGATGGCCACGCCCGAGCCCGCCGTGAGCAGCGGTAGCTTCGCGAGCGCCGGGCCCATGCGCAGCAGGTCGTCGTTCGACACGGCGTCGACGATGGCGATGGTCACGCCCTCGGCCTTCAGCTGCGCGATGCGTTCTTCGATCGCCGCTGCGCCGCGTGCGACCACCGCGTGGTCGATGAGCCCCACCTTGCGCGTGCACTGCGCCTGCAGCACGCGCACGAGGTTCGGGTCGGTCATCGGCGTGAGCGGATGGTTCTGCATGCCGCTCTCGTTGAGCAGCACGTCGCCCGCGAACAGGTAGCCCTTGAACACGGTGCGCTTGTTGTCGGGGAAGGCGGGCGTGGCGATGGTGAAGTCGCATTGCAGCGCGTCCATCAGCGCCTCGGTCACGGGGCCGATGTTGCCTTGGGCCGTGCTGTCGAAGGTGGAGCAGTACTTGAAGTAGATCTGCTGCGCGCCCTGCGCCTGCAGCCAGCGCAGCGCCTCGAGCGACTGCGCGATGGCCTCGGCCGGCGCGATGGTGCGCGACTTGAGCGCGACCACCACGGCATCCACGTCGGCATCGAGCGGGCCGGCGGGCACGCCGATGGTCTGCACCACGCGCATGCCGGCGCGCACGAGGTTGTTGGCCAGGTCGGTGGCGCCGGTGAAGTCGTCGGCGATGCAGCCGAGCACGAGCTTCGCCATCGCTCAGCCCTTCAGCGCGAGCGTGACCGCCTGCGCGTTCTCGCGCACGTAGTCGCGCAGGATGGCGTCGAAGCTGGCGTCGGCCTTCAGGCCCAGCGCCTCGGCGCGCGCCGCGTGGATGCGGCTGGGCCAGCTGGTGACGATCTTCGCGATGGCGGCGTCGGGTTCCCAGTCGATGAGGGCGGTGGCCTCGGTGCCGGCGATGCGCTCGAGCGCCTGCGCCATCTCGCGCACGGTGGTGGTCAGCGCGGGCAGGTTGATGGCGGTGCGCGCGCCCCATTCGGCGGCGCCGGCGGTGGCCGCGCGCACGATGCCCGCGACGGTGTTGCCGGGCGAGGCCAGTGCGACCGGCGTCTCGGGGGCCACGGGGCAGCGTGCGCGCACGCCGGCCAGCGGCTCGCGCAGCATGCCGCTCAGGAAGCTGGAGGCCGCGCCGTTCGGGCGGCCCGGGCGCACCGACACCGTCATGAGCCGCACGTTGCGGCCCTGCACGAAGCCCTTGCGCGTGTAGTCGGCCACGAGCTGCTCGCCGATGAACTTCTGGATGCCGTAGCTGTTCTGCGGCGTGGGCAGCGTGGTGTCCTCGATCACCGCGGGCAGGCGCTGCTCGGGCGAATCGCCGAACACGGCGACGGAGCTGGAGAACACGAACACGGGCGCATGGCCCGCGCTGCGGCAGGCGTCGAGCAGGGCGCGCGTGGTGTCGAGGTTGCTGCGCATGCCGAGGTCGAAGTCGGCCTCGCACTCGCCGCTCACCGCGGCGGCGAGGTGGAACACGGCGTCGGTGTCGGCCAGCGGCAGCGCGCCGTTGGCGGCCTGCTCGTAGAGGTCGCCCTGCACGAACTGGATGCGCGCGTCGGCGGCGAGGTCGGCAGGCGGCGGCACGCGGTCGGCCAGCGTGATGCGTGCGATGTCTTTGGCCGGACCGCCGGCCAGTGCGAGCGGGCCGCCGGCGAGCAGGGTGCGGGCGAGGCGGGCGCCGAGGAAGCCGCAGCCGCCGGTGATGAGAACGTTCATGGTGTGTGTCTTTCCTGGGTCGGTGGAGCGCAGACGCTCGATGCTATTTTTTCGATTCTTTCGCAGCAGGCAGTTCGATGCCCGGGAAGATCTTGATGACCGCGCTGTCGTCTTCGCGCGCGAAGCCGGCCGTGGAGGCCTGCATGAACATCTGGTGCGCGGTGGACGACAGCGGCAGCGGAAACTTGCTGGCGCGCGCCACGTCGAGCACCAGGCCCAGGTCCTTCACGAAGATGTCGACGGCCGACAGCGGCGTGTAGTCGCCCGCCAGCACGTGGGCCATGCGGTTCTCGAACATCCAGCTGTTGCCGGCGCTGTGGGTGATGACCTCGTACAGCGCGTCGGGGTTCACGCCTTCGCGCAGGCCCAGCGCCATGGCCTCGGCCGCGGCGGCGATGTGCACGCCGGCCAGCAGCTGGTTGATGACCTTCACCTTGCTGCCCGCACCGGCCGAATCGCCCAGGCGGTAGACCTTGGCGGCCATCGCGTCGAGCATGGCGCCGGCCTTCTCATAGGCCGCGGGCGTGCCGGCGGTCATCATCGTCATCTGGCCGCTCGCGGCCTTGGCGGCGCCGCCGGAAATGGGCGCATCGAGGTACAGGATGCCCTGCTGCGCCAGGCGCGCTTCGAGCGCCACCGACCAGTTCGGGTCGACGGTGGAGCACATCACGAACAGGCTGCCGGGCTTCATCGATGCCGCGCAGCCGGGCGTGGTGCCGTCGCCGAACAGCACCGACTCGGTCTGCGCCGCGTTGACGACCACGCTGACCACGATGTCGCATTGCGCGCCAAGCGCGGCCAGCGTGTCGCAGGCGGTGCCGCCTTCGCGCGCGAAGGCCTCGGCCACGCCGGGGCGCACGTCGAACACATGCGGCGCATGGCCCGCGCGGCGCAGCGATTGCGCCATGCCGTTGCCCATGGCGCCCAGGCCCACGAGGCCGACGACGGGGGTGTTGCTGGAAGAAGAAGTCATGTCGTGCGTCCTTCGATCAACGGTTGACCAACTGCTTGGGCGTGAGCCACACGCCGATGGCGCCGAGCACCAGCGCGCCGGCCAGCACGTACATGCCGATCTGCGTGCTGCCCGTGAGGTCCTTCAGGTAGCCGATGAGGTACGGGCTCACGAAGCCCGCGAGGTTGCCCACCGAGTTGATGACCGCGATGCCGGCGGCCGCCGCCGTGCCCGAGAGGAAGGCGGTGGGCAGCGACCAGAACAGCGGCGCGCAGGTGAGCACGCCGGCCGCGGCGAGCGACAGGAAGGTCAGCGACACGACCGTGTTCTGTGTGTACGAGGCCGCGACCGTGAAGCCCACGGCGCCCATCATCGCGGGGATGATCAGGTGCCAGCGGCGCTCGCGGCGCGCGTCGGCGCTGCGCCCGAACAGGTTCATCGCGACGATCGCGCACAGGAACGGAATGGCGCTGAGCAGGCCGATGTTGAAGTTGCCCTGCACGCCCGTGGCCTTGACCAGCGTGGGCAGCCAGAAGGTCAGCGCGTACTGGCCCATGACGAAGGCGAAGTAGATGAGCGCCATCCACCACACGCGCGCGTCGCGGAACATCGCGCCCACCGAGTGCGGGCCCTTGGCGCCGTGCGCCTGGTCGCGGTCGACCTCGCGCTGCAGCAGGTTCTTCTCTTCAGGCGAGAGCCAGCGTGCGTGCTTGATGCCGTTGTCCAGGTAGAACAGCACCATCACGCCCACCAGCACGGCGGGAATGGCTTCGATGATGAACATCCACTGCCAGCCGTGCATCGACGACACGCCGTGGAAGGCGTCCATGATCCAGCCCGACAGCGGGTTGCCGAAGATGCCCGCCACGGGAATCGCCGACATGAACACCGCGATGATCCGCGCGCGCCGGTGCGACGGGTACCAGTGCGTCAGGTACAGGATCACGCCGGGGTAGAAGCCCGCCTCGGCCACGCCGAGCAGGAAGCGCAGGATGTAGAAGCTGGTCGGCGTTTCCACGAATACGAAGCAGGCCGACAGCAGGCCCCAGGTGATCATGATCCGCGCGATCCACACGCGTGCGCCCACGCGGTTGAGCAGCAGGTTGCTGGGCACCTCGAACAGGAAGTAGCCCAGGAAGAAGATGCCGGCGCCCAGGCCGAACACGGTTTCGCTGAAGCCGAGGTCCGCGCCCATCTGCAGCTTGGCGAAGCCGACGTTCACGCGGTCGAGGTACGCGACCACGTAGCACAGCATCAGGAAGGGCACGAGGCGCCAGAACACCTTGGCGTAGGCGCGTTTTTCGAGCGCGGCGTCGGGCGCGTCAGCCGCGAGGGGCGCGCCGGCCTGGAGGGTGGAAGTCATTGGGAGGGAGTCCGCTGGATGAAAAAACGGGGCCGTCCCGTCACCCTGCGGCGCGGTCGCCCCTTACTTGTCAGGTCATCATACAAATTTAAGACAAGCTCCCGGATACGGGATAACCCGCACATTCTGTCCTCTTCAGAAAATAGTAAGCGTGGGCTTACTTGCCCGCAGGCCAGCCTTCGACCAGGGGTCGGGCGAGCTGGGCGCCTTCCTGCTGCCAGAAGGCCGGGTCGGCCTGCTCGATGCGGCGGATGGCGTTGTCCATGTGGGCCTTGGCGGCCTCGCGCGCGGCCAGCGGGTCGCCGGCGTCGATGGCCTCGACGATGCGCGCATGTTCCTGCGCCACTTCGCGCACGAAGTCGGCACGGCGCGCCTCGTTGGCGCGCGTGACGCGGGTGGCGCCATGCAGGAACTGCCGCAGGTACTGCAGCGTGCCGATGAGGAAGGGGTTGCGCGCGGCCTCGGCGATGGCGCGGTGAAAGCGCACGTCCTCGTCGGCCCCGTTGCCGCCCATCGACACCGCCGCGTGCAGCGCATCGATGGCGTCGCGGATGCGCAGCATGTCCTCGGGCGTGCGGCGCTCGGCCGCGAGCGCGGCCACCTCGGCCTCGAGCGCGCGGCGCAGCTCGACCATCTGCACCACCGCTTCGCGCGAGGCCACATGCGGCATCTCGAAGCGCAGCGGCTCCACGCCGGCAGCGCGCACGTACACGCCGCTGCCCTGGCGCGAATCGACCAGCCCGAGCGACTTCAGCCGCGACACCGCCTCGCGCACCACCGTGCGGCTCACGCCGAACTGCGTGGCCAACGCGGTCTCGGTGGGCAGCCGGTCGCCTTCCGACAGGCGCCCGCTGCGCACCTCGGCCACGAGCGCTTCCGCCACCTGGTCGGCCAGGCGGACGGCGGGAGCAAGGGACTGGAAGCGGGCGGTCATGGGCGCGGGAAGGCGGTGGGGCCTGCGACTCTAACGCAGGCACCGCACCGTCACGCCGCATGGCCGCGCTGGCGTCAGGCGCCGAGCGCGTGCCGCGCGGCCCGCGCGATGCTCGCCGCGTCCACACCGAAGAAACCGCGCAGCGCGGCGCGCGTGTCGCTGCGACCGAAGCCGTCGGTGCCCAGCGTGAGGTAGCGGCGACCTTCGGGCAGGAAGGCGCGCACGCTCTCGGGCAGGGCGCGCACGTAGTCGGTGGCGGCGACGATCGGGGCCTTGCTGCCCTTGCCGAGCTGCTGCGCGACGAAGGGCGTGCCGGCATCTTTCTCGCCGGCCAGCGCGCGCTGCTCGCAGGCCTGGCCGTCGCGCGCGAGTTCGCTCCAGCTCGTGACGCTGAACACCTCGGCCGCGATGCCTTCGTCGGCCAGCTGCTGCGCCGCCTTGATGACCTCGGTGAGGATCGCGCCCGAGCCCAGCAGCGTGACGCTTTGCTTCGCCTTGCCCGATGCCGGCGCATACGTGCCGAAGCGGTAGCAGCCGCGCAGGATGTCGGCCTCGGCGCCGGCCGGCAGGTCGGGCTGCGCGTAGTTCTCGTTCATGAGCGTGACGTAATAGAACACGTCCTGCTGCTCGACCATCATCTCGCGGATGCCCGCATCGACGATGACCGCCATCTCGCCCGCGAAGGCCGGGTCGTAGGCCTTGCAGTTGGGAATCGTCGCGGCCACGAGGTGGCTGCTGCCGTCCTGGTGTTGCAGGCCTTCGCCGCCGAGCGTGGTGCGCCCCGACGTGGCGCCCAGCAGGAAGCCGCGTGCGCGCTGGTCGGCGGCCGCCCAGATGGCGTCGCCCACGCGCTGGAAGCCGAACATCGAGTAGTAGATGTAGAACGGCAGCATCGCCAGGCCGTGCACGCTGTAGCTGGTGGCCGCGGCCGTCCAGCTGGCGATGGCGCCGGCCTCGCTGATGCCCTCTTCGAGGATCTGGCCGTCGGTGGCTTCGCGGTAGCTCAGCACCGAGCCGATGTCTTCCGGCGCATAGCGCTGGCCCACGCTCGAATAGATGCCGACCTGCTTGAACAGGTTGGCCATGCCGAAGGTGCGCGCCTCGTCGGCCACGATCGGCACGATGCGCGGACCGAGCGCCTTGTCCTTCATGAGGTTGCCCAGCATGCGCACGAAGGCCATGGTGGTGCTCATCTCCTTGCCCGCGGCGGCCGTGGCGAACTGCGCGTAGGCCGCGATGTCGGGCTTGGGCACGACGTCGCAGGCGGTCTCGCGGCGCGGCATGGCGCCGCCGAGCGCTTCGCGGTGCTGGCGCAGATAGCGCATCTCGGCGCTGTCTTCGGCCGGGCGGTAGAAGTCCATCGCGGTGGCCTGCGCGTCGGTGAGCGGCAGGTTGAAGCGGTCGCGGAACTCGATGAGGTCGACATCGCCCATCTTCTTGTGCGAGTGCGTGGTCATCTTGCCCTGCGCGGCGCTGCCCATGCCGTAGCCCTTCTTGGTGTGGGCCAGGATCACGGTGGGCTGGCCCTTGTGGGCGGCAGCGGCGGCGTACGCGGCATGGATCTTCACGAGGTCGTGGCCGCCGCGCTTCAGGCGGTCGATCTGCTCGTCGGTCATGCCTTCGGCCAGGCGCGCGAGCTCGGGGTTCTGGCCGAAGAAGTTGTCGCGGTTGAAGCGGCCGTCCTTGGCGGCGAAGGTCTGCATCTGGCCGTCGACGGTTTCCGCGAACACGCGCGCGAGCGCGCCGCTCACGTCCTGCGCGAACAGGCCGTCCCAGTCGCTGCCCCACACGAGCTTGACGACGTTCCAGCCGGCCCCGGCGAAGAGCTTTTCGAGCTCGTCGATGATGCGGCCGTTGCCGCGCACCGGGCCATCGAGGCGCTGCAGGTTGCAGTTGACGACCCACACGAGGTTGTCGAGCTTTTCGCGCGCGGCGAGCGTCAGCGCGCTCATCGATTCGGGCTCGTCCATCTCGCCGTCGCCGAACACGCCCCAGACCTTGCGGCCTTCGCAGTTCAGGAGGTTGCGGTGAGTGAGGTAGCGCATGAAGCGCGCGTGGTAGATCGAGCTGATCGGGCCGATGCCCATCGAGCCGGTGGGGAACTGCCAGAAGTCCGGCATCAGGTACGGGTGCGGGTAGCTGCACAGGCCGCGCGCGCCGCTGCCGTCGGTGAAGGCCGGCGCGGTGAGTTCCTGGCGGTAGTGGTTCAGGTCTTCTTCGCTCAGGCGGCCTTCGAGGTAGGCCCGCGCATACACGCCGGGCGCGCTGTGCGGCTGGAAGAACACGAGGTCGCCGCGGTGCGCCGGGCTGCGCGCATGGAAGAAGTGGTTGAAGCCGGTCTCGAACAGGTCGGCCGCGCTCGCGTAGCTGGCGATATGGCCGCCGAGTTCGCCGTACGCCTGGTTGGCCTTGGCCACCATGGCGAGCGCGTTCCAGCGCATGAGCGAGGCGAGCTTTTCCTCGACGGCGAGGTCACCCGGGAACGGCGGCTGGTCGGCCGCGGCGATGGTGTTGACGTACGGCGTGGCCAGCTCGGGCTGCCAACCGATGCGCTGCTGCCGCGCCAGGCGCGCCAGCTCGGCCAGCATCTGGCGCGCGCGCTGCGGACCTTGCGTCTGCGCCAGCGCCAGGAAGGCGTCGCGCCATTCGGCGGTCTCTTCGGGGTCGGGGTCGTGCGACGGCGGCGTGTCGAGCAACAGGGCGCGCATCTGGTCGGCGGAGATCGGGGCGTTCATGCCAGCACTTTAAGCCGCCTTGCGGAAAATTAGCTACCGGCACCTGCGACTTCATGGCTATTCGCAAGCATAAAATGCTGCAGATCAAGCGCTTCACGGAATTTCATGGAACTCGACGCCATCGACCTGCGCATTCTCGACGAGCTGCAACGCGACGGCGCCCTGTCGAACGTCGAACTCGCGCGCCGCGTGCACCTGTCGCCCTCGCCCTGCCTGGCGCGCGTGAAGGTGCTGGAGACCAGTGGCGTGATCGACCGCTACGTGGCGCTGGCGAACGCCAAGGCGCTGGGCCTGGGGCTCAACGTGTTCATCTCGATCAGCCTGACCACGCAGAGCAAGCAGTCGCTGGCCGACTTCGAGCAGCGCATCGCCGAGCACGACGAGGTGATGGAGTGCTACCTGATGACCGGCGACAGCGACTACCTGATCCGCATCGCCGTGGCCGACATGGCGGCGCTGGAGCGCTTCATCATGGAGCAGCTCACGCCGATCCCGGGGATCGAGAAGATCCGCTCGAGCTTTGCGCTCAAGCAGGTGAGATACAAAACGGCGCTGCCGTTGCCAGCAGCGCCGTCCTGAAGCAAGCGCAAGCCGCCGCAGCGGCAGCCTCGCCTTACTTCGCCAGCTTGATCTGGATCGGGTCGGCCGTGAGGTAGCCGACGGCCGCGGCGTAGCGGTCCTTGTAGTTGGCGCGCACCAGCGGGTCGAGCGTGGCCTGCACCTTCGAGTGGATGCCGCCCCAGTCACCCGCGTGCTGGAAGTTGCTCATGATGTAGGTCCAGCCGTTGATCTCGTCCACGGCATGCAGGCCAGTCGATTCGCCGCCCGCGGGGATCGACATGAGGCGCGAGAGCTTCTTGGTGTCGATGTTGTAGGCCCACAGGAAGTTGTTGACGTGGCTGCTGCTGTCCTCGCCGATGAACAGCGTGCGCAGCTTTTCCGAGAACTTGATGTTGTCGGGGTTGCCGATCTTGTCGGGGCTGGAGGTGTTGCCCAGCGCGTCGGGCGTGGGGAGGTCTTCGCCCACGATCAACGCGCGGGTCTGCGTCGGCACCCAGTCGCTGTTGATGGACTTGCCGTCGGTGTCCTTCTGGCCGCCCGCAAGGTTGTGCGCCATCACGCCGCCGGCGCTGAGCTTCTTGGGCAGCGCGATGTTGTTGGCCGCCGACCAGCCCTTGCCGCCGCTGACCATCGAGTCCTGGATGTTCTGCAGCGCGGAGTAGGCCACCTTGTCCTTGATGTTGACGGTGGTGCCTTCCATCTTGGTGAAGGCCATGCTGGCGCCCTTCACGTTGGCGTAGCGGTGGGTTTCCAGGAAGGCCGCGGCCTTTTCCATGCCGGGCTTCACGCGGCCCCAGCTGGCCTTGCCGTCCAGGTACATGGCGGTGTACGTGGGGTCGAGCGGGTCGGCGGTGGTCACGTCCATGATGTCGGTGGCCTTGAGCGTATTGGCCAGTGCCTCGATCTCGGCGCTGGTGGCATGGCCCAGGTTGATCCACGTCATCTTGGTGGCGGCTGCGGCGGGGTCGATCGAGTAGCCGGCTTCGTAGCGGGCCACGTAGAGCGTGCCGGCCGACAGGTCTTTTTCCTTGTCGGCGACGAACATGAAGAAGCCGCCGTTGGTGTAGTCGTCGCCCATGATGGCGGTGCGGTTGTCGGGCATGACCTGGATCAGCTCGTGCGAGATGCGGCCCATGCAGTAGTGCTTCTTCACGCTGCCGGTGCCGTCGGGGTTCACGGTGACCTCGGGCAGGTGGCCGTAGTGGTACGGGTTGGCCTTGGTCTCATCGCCGAACACGTTCTTGCTGTAGGCCTTGAACATGTCGGTGCCGGCGGCGGTGGTCGCGTCGGGCTCGTACTCTTCGCTGGACAGGTGGGTGTTCCACGGCGACAGGCTGGCGCCGCAGGTGATCCACAGGCCGTGGGCGCTCGACATGTCGACGTTGTGGTACTTGACCAGGCTCAGCTTGCCGGTGGTCTGGTCCTGGTCGAGCGTGAGCACCGCGATGGGCGAAGGCAGCGTGCCGTAGGTGTTGTCGCCCTTCAGGTTGCGACTGGTGTATTCGAACTGCACAACGGCGAACACCGCCTTGCCCTTGACGCCGGGCACGTTGGCGTTGGGCAGCGAGATCAGCGAGGTGCCGTCCGGGCTGTCCGAGAAGAACTGGCGCTCCTTGCCCGCCACCGAGGCGTCGATGATCGGCTGGTTCTTGATGTCGACGTAGCCGCCCGCGAGGATCTTGCCGCCCTTGCCGTCCGGCACCATGTCGCCGGTCAGGAAGAAGGGCTGGTAGGCCAGGCGGTATTCGGTGGAACTGCCGTTGTCGAACGACACCTTGAGCGTGGAGCCGACCGTGTTCGTGGCCATGGCGGCCGGGTCGGCCAGCGTGGGCGCGGCCATGCCGTTGAATTCGGCCGAGACGAACTGCACAGCCGGTGCGGGTGCCGGCGCGGGGGCCGGCGGCGGTACCACGAAGGGCGGGAAGGCCTGGCCACCGCCGCCGCCACCGCCGCAGGCGGTGAGGAAGGCGACGCCGCCCAGCGGGAGCATCGGGGCGGCGCCCAGCAGTTTCAGGGCGTGACGGCGGGAGGCGCCGGGCGCCTTGGCTTGATCAGTCATTTGTTTTCCAGGGATCGTGGGTGGTTCGGCATGAGGCCGAAAGTCGACCTCTGTCAGGGCGCAGACCTTAAAAGGCGCCCATGACGAAGGCATGCATCGCGCATGACAGAACGATGACGACCGCCACAACCACACCCCGCCCACGCACCGGCCGGCGGCATGCAAAACGGCGCGGGATCACCGCGCCGTCGTGTCGTTCAAGGAAAAGAAATGGCCCTCAGGGCGCCGGCAACTGCCTCGGCCACAACGCCCACAGCCGCAGCGGCTGGTTCACGCTCGCGGCCAGCCGTCCGGCCTCGGCGCCGGTGCCGGCGAAGTAGTCAGCGCGCACGGCGCCCAGGATGGCGCTGCCCGTGTCCTGCGCCACCACGAGCTTCTGCAATTGCGCGGTCGGGCCGTTCGAGGCGAGCCACACCGGCGTGCCGTAGGGAATGCTCTCGCGGTCGACCGCGATGGAGCGCCCTGCCGTCAGCGGCACGCCCTGCGCGCCGCGCGGGCCGAAGGCGGCGTCGAGTTCGCTCATGGTCTCTTCGCGGAAGAACACGTAGCGCGGATTGCTCCACAGCAGCTGCGACACGCGCTGCGGGTTCTGCGCCACCCAGGCCTTGGTGTCGTCGGGCCACTTGCCGACCTTGGCCACGCCCTGGCTCATCAGCCATTGCTGCACGCTGCGGTACGGCTGCTCGTTGGTGGCCGCGTAGGCCACGCGCACGGTGTGCTGGTAGCCGTTGGCCTCGGTAATGCGCAAGCGGCCCGAGCCCTGGATGTGCAACATGAGCGCGTCGATGGGGTCGGCCATCCAGGCGATCTCGCGACCGCGCAGCGCGGCCTGGGCCTCGGGCAGGGTCTCGATCTCCTGGCGCGTGAACCAGGGGCGCTTGGGCACGAGGCCGTCGGGCGCCTGGTACAGCGGCACGCTGAAACCGGCCGAGGGCACGCGCGACGCTTCGTACACGGGCTCGTAGTAGCTGGTGAGCTTGCCTTCGCTCTGGCCCGCGAGCGATTCGACGCGGTAGGGCTGCAGCCGGTCGGTCATCCAGCGGCGCTGCTCCTCGGGCGTGGCGATGGCCAGCTGGCGCACCTCGCGGCACAGCGGCGCGAAGGCGGCGTTGGGGCGCGCGCAGTTGGCCAGCAGCGCGATCCACGCCTCATGCAGCGGGTCTTCGCTGAAGCCCGGCAGTTCGGACCAGCCCACGGGCACCCAGCGGCTTTTCGGATGCGCGAGCGATCCGGTCAGCGGACCGAGGTCGCGCGGCGGGGTGACGGTGGGTCGGGTGGGGGCGTCGGGGGCGCGGGGGCCGAGGGAACAGCCGGCAAGCGTTGCTACGATCGCAAGCCCGACCAGCCACTGGAGTCCATTTCTCATGGGTTTGATTCTGCTTGAAGCCCTCGCCGCGGGACTCGTCCTGATCTTGATCATCTGGTGGACCATGTTTTCCGGGCGTAACAAGGGTGAATTGCATGACGACCCCGACGCCGAGCGTGAGGACAAGGATTCGCCGCCCAAAGTGTGAATTGCTCGTGTAGCCACACGGCGCGGCCCACTGTCGGACAAGCACCCTATTGCTACAACTTTAGTAGCAATCATCGCAGCATTCACGGGCGATGGCGAAAGTTTTCTTATTTTCCGTAGGGCTTTGAGCACGTACCATCGCGTACCCGCCGGGGGCTAAGCTGTGGCCCGCTTGATTCAACCTTGAAAGGGATCGCCATGAAAAAGTTCGTTCTTGCAACCACCGCAGCTGCCCTCGTCCTGTCCGGCTGTGCCGGCGGAATGACCGACACCCAGCGCAACACCGGCATCGGTGCCGGCATCGGCGCGCTCGGCGGCGCCGCCATCGGCTCGGCCACCGGCGGCAACCGCGGTGCCATCGGCACGGGCGCGGTGGTCGGCGCGGCGGCCGGCGCACTCGGCGGCTACCTGTGGTCGCAGCGCATGGAAAACCAGAAGCGCCAGATGGAAGCCGCCACGCAGGGCACCGGCGTGGCCGTGACGCAGACGGCCAACAACGAGCTCAAGCTCGCCATTCCGAGCGACGTGTCGTTCGACGTGGGCCGCTCCAACATCAAGTCGAACTTCGCGCCCGTGCTCGACCAGTTCGCCAACGGCCTGCGCAACAACCCGAACGCCGAGGTGCGCATCATCGGCCACACCGACAGCACCGGCTCCGACGCCATCAACAACCCGCTGTCGGTGGACCGCGCCGCCAGCACGCGCGACTACCTGGTGGCACGCGGCGTGAGTGCCGCGGCGTTCCGTATCGAAGGCCGCGGCTCGCACGAGCCGGTGGCCGACAACAACAGCGACGCCGGCCGGGCACAGAACCGCCGCGTCGAGATCTACGTGGGCGAGCGCGCACAGCGCGGCTGATCGCAGCCCCACCGGGAAACCGGCCGCCGCATCGAACGGCCGGTTCCCGCTTCAGTTTTCATTGGTCCAAGCAGAGGGAAAATTCATGAGGAAGTTTGTTGTGTCTAGCGCGGCCCTGGCCGCTGTGTTGTTCATCGCGGGGTGCGCATCGTCGACCCCGCCGGCCGAAGCACCGGCCGCACAGCAGGCCGCACCGGCCAACAGCTGGACCGCCCGCCTGGACGCGCTGAAGGCCGAACTCGAAAGCTCCACCAAGGGCACCGGCGTGGTGATCTCGCAGACCGCCGACAACCAGCTTCACGTCGTGATTCCGAATGAACTCTCGTTCGACACCGGCCGCGCCAACGTCAAGCGCAACCTGGCGCAGGTGCTGGACAAGGTCGCCGAAGGCCTGAAGAGCGCCACCACCGCCAGCCTGCGCGTGGTCGGCCACACCGACAGCACGGGCAGCGAGGAAGGCAACGAGCG
The DNA here is from genome assembly GCF_009811375.1 of Variovorax boronicumulans. NCBI lineage: Bacteria > Pseudomonadati > Pseudomonadota > Betaproteobacteria > Burkholderiales > Comamonadaceae > Variovorax > Variovorax boronicumulans. Next base: position 369,070 of record NZ_BKDH01000004.1, on the reverse strand, counting down.
CCTCTCGGTGAGCCGCGCCGACAGCGTGCGCAACCACCTGGTGGGCCGTGGCGTGTCGACCACCGTGATCACCACCGACGGCCGCGGCTCGCGCGAGCCGCTGGCGGACAACGGCACGGCCGCCGGCCGCGCGCAGAACCGCCGCGTCGAAATCTTCGTCGCCGAGAAGATCTGAGCCCAGGTGCTGCGCGCACCCCGCGCGGCACCGTCAGGAAATCCCGCATGAGGGCTCGGCACCGCCGGCCCTAACATCGCGCGGCCTGCACGCGGCGCGCGCACCGCGCGCCGGGCGGACACGAGAGGAAACTCCGATGAACGCCATCGCGCCGGCCCCATCGAGCGTCGCATCCCACTTTGCTCCGGACATCATCGCCGCGGGCACCGGTGCGCAACCGCAGTACCTCGTGACCGGCGGCGACCAGCTGTTCGCCGCCCGCTGGCAGCAGGACGCGTGCTGGCTGCCCTTTCACGGCGCGGCGCATCACGTGCTGGTGCTGCACGAGAACGGCAGCACGGCGGTGCGCAAGTACGAGCGCGGCAAGCTCGTCGCCTCGCGCTCGCGGCTGGGCAGCGTGAGCTTCATCCCCTGCGACGGCACCGAATGGGAAATCGGCGGGCGCTGCGGCGTGGTGCACCTGTACATCGGTCAGGCGCTGATCGCCCGTGTCGCCGCCGAGGAAGGCCTCGGGCCGGCGGCGGAGATCGACCCCTTCTTCGCGATCCGCGACCCGTGGCTGCAAGGCTTCTTCCAGATGCTGGTGAGCGAGGTGGAGCTGTACGGCAGCGTGCCCGCGAGCCCCGATTCGCTGCTGCTCTCGCAGAGCCAGCACCTGCTGGCCCATCACCTCGTGCGGCGCCACTGCGCACCGGGGTGCGGTGCACCGCCGCGCACGGAGGGCGCGCGCCGGCAGCCGGTCCTGACGCCGCGGCAGCTGCGCCGGGTGACCGAGCACATCGACGCGCACCTGGCCACGCCGCTGGGCCTGGCCGACCTGGCAGCGTTGGTGCACCTGTCGCAGGACCACTTCATCCGCAGCTTCAAGGCGGCCAGCGGCATGGCGCCCTACCAGTACCTGCTGCGCCGCCGCCTGGAAGGCGCCGCCGAACTGCTGCGCACCAGCGACCTGCCCGTCGAGGCCGTGGCCGCGCGCATGGGCTTCGGCAGCGCCGCGTACTTCTCGACGCGCTTTCGTGCGTTCCTCGGCGTGGCGCCGAGTGCCTACCGCCGCATGCGCTGAACCGCGCTGCAACTTGCGCAAAAGCGCGCCACTTTCGACATCCCGTGCTTCGTTCGGGCCAACATGCCATGGCGTGGGAAGCCGCTCCTAGACTGGCTTCGCAGGCCGATCCCGGCCGCATCACCCACGGAGACACCATGACCCTGACCGCCCTGAAAGCCACGCCGCCCGCCAGCGCCGCCCACGCGCGCATCACGCTGCCGTACCCGCATTTCCAGAAGCTCGACAACTATCCATGGAAGCCGTGGGTCATGCCCGGCGTGGCCTACAAGCTGCTGAGCATCAACCGGCGCAGCGGCGGTTTCACCTGCCTGCTGAAGGTCGATCCCGGCACCGAGGCGCCGGTCCACCACCACCTGGGCGCCATCGAGGTGATCGTGCTCGAGGGCGACATCTATTACGAGCGCAACGACATCGGCCGCCCGGGCGACTACATGCACGAGCCCGCCGGCGACATCCACCAGCCGCGCTCCGACGGCGGCTGCGTGCTGTTCTGCGTGTTCGAGGGCGCCATTGCCGGGCTGGGCGAGGACGGCAACGTCGTCGGCATCGTCGACGGCCGCAGCATGCTTGAGATGGCCACGCGCGACGGCGCCGCGCAGCACGTGCACAGCTGAGGCCCGACCTGCGGTGCGGGCTAGAGGTCGCGCAGGCGGTTGGCCAGCTCCACCGCCGACTTCACTTCCATTTTCTCGAACACGCGCGCCCGGTGGACCTCCACCGTGCGCACGCTGATCGCGAGCTGGTCGGCAATGAGCTTGTTCGGCAGGCCCTCGACCACGAGGCGCATCACGTCGCGCTCGCGGTCGGTCAGCTCGGCGATGCGGTCGGCCAGGCCGCGGCGCACGCGCTGCACCTCGAGCGCGCGCTGCGACATGCCCAGCGCCTGCTCGATGCGGTCGACCAGCGCGTTGTCCGAGAACGGCTTCTCGCAGAAGTCGAAGGCGCCACGCTTGACCGCCTCGACGGCGGTGGGCACGTCGGCATGGCCGGTCAGGAAGATCACCGGCATCTCGGCCAGCAGGCCGCGTTCGGCCAGCCGGTCGAACAGCACCAGCCCGCTCATGCCGGGCATGCGCACGTCCAGCAGCAGGCAGCGCGGCTGGTCGGGCAGCGGCGCCTCGTCCAGGTACTGCTCGAAGGCCTCGGCGCTGCCGAAGTGCTCGCTGGCCAGGCGGCGCGAACGCAGCAGCCAGGCCAGCGCCTCGCGCACGCTGGCGTCGTCGTCCACGATAAAGATCAAGCCATCGATCAGCGGTTGCATGCCATGAGGTCCAGCGGAGCAGAGAAAACGAAGAAGAAGAAAAAGGCGGCTATCCCGCAGCGGGAAGGGTAAACCTGAAGACGGTGCCCCGGGGGCGGTTGGGCTCGAACATCAACGCGCCGCCATGCTGCTCCACCACGGTGCGGCACAGGCTCAGGCCCAGGCCCATACCGTCGGGGCGCGTGGTGAAGAAGGGCGTGAACAGGCGCGCCGCCACCTCCTCGCTGATGCCGCAACCCAGGTCGGCCACGGAGAACTCGAGCCAGCGCCGGCCGTCGGCCGGCACGGTGGCGCCCACCGGCAGGGCGCGCGCCACGCGCAGGCGCAGCACGCGGCTGCCGGGCGCGTGGTCGGCGCCGTCCATGGCCTGCATGGCGTTGCGCGCCAGGTTCAACAGCACCTGTTCGACCAGCGTGCGGTCGCACACCACGGCGGGCAGGCGCTCTTCGCACACGATCTCGATCGTCACGTCGAGCTTGCGCGCCTGCAGCCGCACCAGCGGCAGCACGGCATCGATGAGCGCCTGCGGCGCCACGGCCTCGCGCATGCGGTCGCGCCGGCGCACGAAGTCGTGCACGCTGCGGATCACCTGGCCGGCGCGGTCGGCCTGCTCGGCGATGCGCTTCACGGCCATGGCCACCTCGGCCTGCTCGCCGCGCGCCTCGGGCCCGATCAGGTTGAGCGAGCCGGTGGCGTAGCTGGCGATGGCGGCCAGCGGCTGCGTGAGCTCGTGGCTCAGCAGCGAGGCCATCTCGCCCACGGTGGCCAGGCGCGCGCTGGCCTGCAGGCGCTCCTGGCTGGCGCGCGAGAGTTCCTCGACGCGGCGCTGCTCGCTCACGTCGATGAAGGCGCTCATCCAGCCGGTCTGCACCTTGTGCGCGTTGATCAGCGGCGCCTCGAAGATGAGCACCGGAAAGCGCGTGCCGTCCTTGCGCATGAAGACCGACTCGAAGCCCTCGCGCGGCGGCAGGCCGCCCGCGAAGCGGCGCGTCTGGCGCAGGTGGTACTCGTGCGCCAGCTCGGTCGGCCAGTAGGGCGCCTCGACGCTGTCGGCCATGAGCTCTTCGGGCGTGAAGCCGACCATCTCGCAGAAGGCCGGGTTGACGTAGGTGATGCGCCCCTGCAGGTCGCGCGCGCGCAGGCCGGTGATGACCGAGTCTTCCATCGCCTTGCGAAAGGCCAGCGCGTCGGCCAGGTCGCGTTCGGCGCGCAGGCGGCGGCGGGTGTCGCGCGCCAGCAGCACGAGCACCGACACGAGCGCGATCGAGATCGCCGTGACCAGCGCCGTGAGCATGTTCGGGAACAGGTCGGGCGCGGCGCGCCAGCCGTCCACGCGCAGCATGAGCGAGGCGCCCGGCAGGTCGATGCGCTGCTGCGAGGTGAACACGCGCGTGCCGATGCGCCGCGAGGTGCCCAGCGCCACCAGCCGCGTGCCGTCGGCCTCGGTGAAGGCGACCTCCTGGCCGCGCGTGAGCGTGGGGCCGACCAGCTCGACCAGCGTGTCGCGCAGCGAATAGCTGGCCACCAGGTAGTCGCCGGCGTCCATCGGCAGGCACAGCTCCATCACCTCGACGCCGCCGCCGCCGGCCACGGGCACGTAGTGGCTGGGCGAGTAGGCGGGCGCGCCGGCCTTGCGCGCGGTGGCGCAGGCCTGCGCCACGTCGGCCTGCGCGGGGCCGCGGTTGCTTTCCTCGAGGATGCGCGTGCGGTAGGGCGTGTTCACGGCCTCGATGGGTTGCAGCTGCGCATCGCGCCATTCGAGCCGCAGCCATTCGCGGTGCTCGCGCAGCTGCGCCGCCGCGCGGTCGGCCCAGTGCGTGCGCTCCATGCCCGGCGCGAGCGTGGCGCGCAGGCTCTGGGCGTTGCGCTGCAGGCCGCTGCGCAGGTCGACGACGGCGTCGGCGGTGTCGCGCTCGAGCGCGGCCTGCACCTGCTCGACCTCGTGCCGACCGGCCAGCCACACGACGGTGACCAGCAGCGCCGACACCAGCACCGCCAGCAGCAGCCACAGAAACCAGCGCTTCCACAGCGAGCGCAGGCGCGCGAAGGCGACGCCCCATCCCCGGCGCTGCGGCTGCTGTTGCGGCGGCGGCGGTGCAGGAACGTCGAGCGCCTCGTCGGCCATCGTCAGGCGAGCACGCGGTGCGACAGCGCGGGCAGCTGGGCGCGCGTGCGCTCGACCTGCCGGGCGTCGAGGTCGAACAGCACCACGCCCTCTTCGGCGGCCTGCTGCGCCACCACCGTGCCCCAGGGGTCGATGACCAGCGACTGGCCCCAGGTCTGGCGGCCGTTCTCGTGCGTGCCGCCCTGCGCGGGCGCGACCACCCAGGCCAGGTTCTCGATGGCGCGCGCGCGCAGCAGCACCTCCCAGTGCGCGGCGCCGGTCGTGCGCGTGAAGGCGCTGGGCACCAGCAGCAGGTCGGCGCCCTGCCCTGCCAGCGCGCGGTACAGCTCGGGAAAGCGCAGGTCGTAGCACACGCTCATGCCCACGCGCCAGGCGTGGCCGTCGCGCGAGGGCAGCTCGAACACCACGGGCTCGGCACCCGGCGCGATAACGCGGCGCTCGTCGTAGCGCTCGGTGCCGTTGTCGAAGAAGAACAGGTGGATCTTGTCGTAGCGCGCCACGCACTTTCCTTCGGGCGAGAAGGCCAGCGAGCTGTTGAAGACATGGTCGGCGTCGTCGCTCTCGATGGGCAGCGTGCCGCCCACGATCCACAGGCCGAACTCGCGCGCCGCGTCGGCCAAAAAGCCCTGCACCGTGCCGGCGCCGGCGGTTTCGCGCAGGCCGAGCTTGTCGGTGTCGCGCGCGCCCATCATGCAGAAATACTCGGGCAGCACCGCAAGCTCGGCGCCGTCGCGCGCCGCCTGCCCGAGCAGCGCATGGGCGCGCACGAGGTTGGCTTCGCGGGCGATGGCGGACACCATCTGGATGGCTGCGACTTTCATTGCGTGGTCTCCGTTTTCTTGCCTTCGCTGGCGCCCGTGGATGTCGATCCGCCCGGCAGGCCGGGCAGCAGCTGCAGCGAGCGCGGCACCTTGGCGATCTTGGGGTCGGCCCAGGTGCCTTCGACGTGGAACTCCTGCGTGGCAGCCGCGGCCAGCGGCTTGCTCAGCACCCACTGCGCGAGGAAGGTGCCCAGGCCGATGGCCGGGTTGATGGCGGTGGCCACCAGCGCGGCCGTGCCGGCGTTGATCTCGGGCACCACCACCACGCGCAGGTTCTGCGTCTCGCGCACGATGTCGGCCGAGCCGTCCATGAGCGCGGCGGCGTTCACGCCCTTCATCTGCAGGTTGTTGGTGCTGGCGATGCCCTTGTTGATCTTCGCGTCGCCGCGGATGAAGTCGAAGGCGAAGCCCTGGCTGAAGACGTCGCGGAAATCGAGCGTGAGCCGGCGCGGCAGCGCCTGCAGGCTCAGCACGCCCAGCAGCTTGGCCAGGCCCGGGTCGGCTTTGAGGAACTGGCCCTGCTCCACGTCGACCTGCAACTGGCCGCCCAGGCTGGGGTAGTCGAGCGAGAACGGCGAGCCGCGCCAGTTCACCTCGCCCTCGAGCCGCCCTTTGCCGCGGCGCAGCACGCCCGGCATGCCGAAGCGCGTGAGCAGGTCGCCGGCGTCGGCGATGTCGAGCTTGAAGTTCATGGCCGTGGTGCGGCGCTGGCCGGCGCTTGCGCCGCCGCCCGCCGGTGCGGCCCAGGTGCCCTTGGCGGTGAAGGTGGCCTCGGGCACGCTGAAGGCGAGCTTGTTGAGCAGCCACTCGCGCCCGCCGCGGTTGACGGCGTCGATCTCGGCGCGGCCCAGGCGCTTGCCGAGCAGCTCGAAGTCGTCGACCACGATGTCCAGCGCCGGCAGGGTGCCGGGTTGCTCGTCGAGCAGGGTCTCGACCTGCGTGGCCTCGGCCGGCGCGATCTTCAGGCGCGCGAGCCGCGCATAGAGCCGGCCGGCCTGGCTGTGGCTGTACTCGGCGTAGCCGCTCAGCTCGGAGGCGTCGACGTTGGCGCGCCACAGCGCGCCTTCGCGCGTGCCGCCGAGCACCACGTTGTGCAGGGTGCGCCCCGCGATGCCCAGCTGCTGCGCGCGCACCGCGATGCGCGTGGGCAGGTAGGCCAGGTCGGGATCGTCGGCGCGCTCGCCGCCGCCGACCACCGCGGCGGTGCCCACCAGCGTCTGCCAGGCGCCCATGTCGAGCTTGGCCACGTTGACGTTGGCGAACACGCCGCGGTCGGGCGGCAGCGCCGTCTCGCCGGGCGCCAGCCCGATGCCGATGCCGCCGCGCAGCACGTGCGCCTGGCCGTTGGCCGACAGCTCGCGCACGTACTGCACCGAGCCGACGCGGCCGAGTTCGAGCGTCAGCTGGTCCTGCGTGGCGCGGCGGGCGTCGCGCGCCAGCACCTTCTTCTCGATGCGCAGCGGCATCAGCTCTTCGGCCGTCTTGACCAGCGGCGTGGGCAGCTGCAGCGCCAGCCCCTGCAGGCTGCTGGTGAGCGAGAACTCGGGCGTGTCGTCGCGCATCGAGAAGGTGGCGGCGTAGGGCGTGCTGCCGGTGGCGTGCTTGGCCAGGCGCGCGAGCCAGTCGACCTCGCGCGCGCCGCGCAGGCCTTCGGCACTGGCCGTGCCCTGCGCCTTCAGCGCCAGTTCGCGCTGCGGCCCGCTGAAGCGGCCCTTGCCTTCGACGCGCACCTCGCCGCCCAGCAGGCGGGCCTGCACGCCGGCCAGCGAGAAGCCGGTGTCGGTGAAGTTGAGCGTGCCGCGCGCCTGCGTGAACGGCGGCGCCTCGGGCACCACCTGCAGCTCGTTGTCGGCCAGCGTCACGGTGGCCTGCACCTTGGTGTTGTCGACGTTTTCCAGTGGCAAGTCGAGGCGCAGCTTGTAGTCGGCCGAGCCGGTGGCACGCGCGCGCTGCAGGAAGGGCCCGGCCTCGCCGGCCAGCGGCGCACCGGCGCGCAGCACCTCGCCCAGCGGGCCCTTGGCCTGCGCATCGACGCGCAGCAGCGCGGCGTGGTGCGACATGTCGGCAATCTGCGCCTCGGCCTTCGTGACCTCGACGCCGGGCGCGCCGGCAATGCGCCCGCGCGCATTGCGCACCAGCATGCCTGCGCGCTCGAACACCAGCTCGCCCGACACGCCCGTGAGCGCCGGCCACACGGGCGGCGGCGCGGCGGGCGGGCCGGTGCGCGACGCCGGGGTCGCGGGCGCGGCGGCGGCGGCCGCGAGCGAGGGCGGCACGTAGGCGTAGTGCACGTCCGACACCTTGGCCGCGATGCGGAACTCGCCCTGCTTCGGGTCCATGAAGGGCATGTCGTGCAGGTCGCCGCGCACGCGGAAATCGACTGTGCTGGCGGTGCCCTTGACGACCGACTCGCGCACGTAGTCGCGCGTGTGCTGCGGAATGTCGAGCGGCAGGTAGCGGAACACGCGGGTGCCGTCGGCGCGCGTGAGCTTGCCCTGCAGGTCGAGCACGCCGGGGTGCTGCGCGCGGCTGCTCGAGGTGGCCGGGTCGCTGGTGCGCCAGTGGGCCTCGGCCTCGCCTTCGGCGTCGGCGTTGGCGAAGCGCAGCTTCGACACCTGCACCTGCATGGCGCCGTTGTCGAGCTTCCACTGCAGCTGGGTCGAGAGCCGGTCGATGGGGATCACCGGGTCTTCGAACACGCCGGGGAACTCGAGCGTGCCCTTGGCCATGGCCAGCGTGGCGGTGCCGCCGGTGTGGCTGGCGTCGAAGTCGAGCGTGGCGCCGCTCAGGCCGGGGGTGCCGGGGTGCACGCGCGGTGGCGCGGCGGGGGCGCCGGCCGGTACCGAGGTGCTCGGGGCGGTGGCTGCAGGCGCCGGCTGCGAGGCCACGCGCAGGCCGCTGACCCGGCCCTTGGCCTGGTAGCGCGCGATCGCGTCGGGCGCGCCCTGCCAGTTCATGTCGATGCGCTCGACCAGCCCGCGCGGCGCGTAGGCGCCCAGCACGCGGTGCGTGGCCTCGCCCAGCGGCAGCCGGTCGGCGATGAGCGCCAGCGCCGCGAGGTCGAGCCGGTCGGCCTTCAGCGCGCCGTGCTCGGGCGTGCGGCCCTTGGCGGGCGTGTGCTGCAGCCACAGGTTGCCCCCGGGCCAGCGCAGGCCGTCGACGGTGTCGAACTGCAGCGCGGTGGTCGAGAACTCGAAGGTGTCCGCGTTCATCTGCCCCGCCAGCCGGCCGGTGACGGCGCGCAGCACCAGCGGCTGCAGCCCCTTGCCGAGCGAGGCGTCGATGCGGTTCAACCCCAGGTCGGCCGCGCCGCCGACGATGCGCCCGTCGTCCACGTCGGCCCACAGGCGCAGCGCGCCGTTGCCTTCGCGGATGCGCGCGTCGAGCGAAACGTACTGGCCCAGGCGCGTGACGTCGATGTAGGGCAGGTCGGCATAGAGCTGGCCGTCCCAGGTCTGCCAGTGGCCGCTGCGGATCGACAGCAGCGGCTGGCGGAACTGGCCGCGCAGCGTGAAGCGCTCGCCCCAGCCGGCCGGCGGCGTGGCGTCCAGCCGCAGGCCGTGGCGGCGCGCGCCGTTGCGGGACACGAAGCGCACGTCGGTCAGCAGCAATGGTTCGGCGCGGCGCTGCTCGTCGGTCCAGCGCACGGTGCCGCCTTCGATGACGAACTCGCGCTGCGCGAAAAACCAGTCGGCGGCGCGGGTTTCTCCGGTCGTGTCGGTCTCCATGTGCAATCCAGCCACATGGAGTTTTCCCTGAGTGTCGCGGCGCACGTCGAGCTGCGGGCCCTCGATGTAGAGCTGCTCGAAATTCAGGCGCCACAGCGAGCGCGGCGACACGCTCGCCACCACCCGCACGAGGCGAAGGGCCTCGCGCTGGTCTGCGTCCTGCAGCACCACGTCGCGCAATTCGAAGGCCGGAAATAGCCCTTCGGAACGGGCGGTGATGGCGCCGATGCGCACCGGGACACCGATGGCCTTGCTAGCCTGCGCCTCGAGTGCACCGCGAAAATCGCCGATTCGCGGCACAATCCACGCGTGCAGGACCACGACTGACAGTGCCAGCAGAAGCCACGCAGCGAAGAGCAGACCCAATAGCCAGCGCGCTGTCACAGCGGTGATTTGGAGCAGACGTGAAGGGGAAGACGCCGTGTCGTTCATTGAGGATCGCGCTGTGTCGGGAATTATGACCGCCAGCCTTGAGCCGGGTTCCGCGCCAACCCACACCAGTGTGAATCAGTTGCCATCCAATCCGACGCCTCCCGCGTTTTCTTCCAGTTCCCGATTCGTCCAGCGGCTGCGCCGCCGCTATGCGGCCGAGCTCGAATTGCTGCCGCCCGGCGAGCCCCGGCGCGAATCGATGACCGTCGCCTACGACGCCCTGCGCGCACGCGGCGTGGCCGTGGGCGATGCGTTGCGCATCGTGCGCCAGCTCACGATGGAACGTCTGGTCACACTCGACTGCGACCAGCAGGCCCCGCTCGCGGTGGTGACCACCGCCGTGACCGAGCTGGCCGAACTGGCCCTGGACATCGCCTGCCAGGACGCCTGCCATGAACTCGACGCCCAGCACGGCGCGCCGCTCGGCCCCGAAGGCCAGCGCTCGCAGCTGTGGGTGATCGGCATGGGCAAGCTCGGCGCGCGCGAGCTCAATGTGTCCAGCGACATCGACCTCATCTACCTGTACGACGTGGACGGCGACACGGCCGGCGATGCCGACGGACGCGGCAAGCTGTCCAACCAGGAGTACTTCGCGCGGGCCGTGAAGCGCATCTATGCGCTGGTGGGCGACGTGACCGAGCACGGCTTCGTGTTCCGCGTCGACCTGGCGCTGCGGCCCAACGGCAACTCGGGGCCGAGCGTGGTCTCGCTCGACGCGCTGGAAGAGTATTTCCAGGTGCAGGGCCGCGAATGGGAGCGCTTTGCCTGGATGAAGAGCCGCGTGGTCGCGCCGCGCGCCGTGGTGCTCGGCGGCCAGGCCCAGGCGCTGCGCAACGTGGTGCTGCCCTTCGTGTTCCGCCGTTATCTCGACTACAGCGTGTTCGACTCGCTGCGCATCCTGCACCGCCAGATCCGCGAGCAGTCGGCGCGCCGCAGCGCCGGACGCCCCGAGCGCGCCAACGACGTGAAGCTCTCGCGCGGCGGCATCCGCGAAATCGAATTCACCGTGCAGCTCTTGCAGGTGGTGCGCGGCGGCCAGTTCCCCGAACTGCGCACGCGCCCCACGCTCGACGCGCTGCAGCGGCTGGCGCGCGCCAACCTCATGCCGCAGGACACGGCCGACACGCTGGCCGCGGCCTACGAGTTCCTGCGCCGCGTGGAGCACCGCATCCAGTACCTGGACGACCAGCAGACCCATGTGCTGCCGGTCAACGACGACGACCTGCGCTGGATCGCGCAGTCGATGGGCTACGCCGACTGCTGCCCCTTCCTCGAACAGCTCGACACCCACCGCGAGTTCGTGGCCCAGGAGTTCGACAAGCTGCTGGGCGGCGAGAAACCCTGCAACGGCAAGTGCAACGGCAAGAAAGCTGCCGCGCCCGCCGACCTGGTCGACCTGCTCGACGACCTGCCGCCCGTGTTCGCCGAGCGCATCCGCGACTGGTGCGAAACACCGCGCGTACTCGCCCTGCGCGAAGAAACCCGGGGCCGCCTGCGCCAGCTGGTGCAGCGCACCGGCCAGTGGCTGAAGGAGCCCGACGGCGACGGCGCGGGACAGACGCCGCGCCACGTCGATGCCGCCATGCGCTGGGCCGACTGGATCGAGCCGCTGATGCGCCGCGAGAGCTACCTGGCGCTGCTGGTCGAACGCCCCGCTGTGCAGGAGCGCCTGCTGCGCCTGCTGGGCGCCGCGAAATGGCCCGCGCGCTACCTGATGCAGCACCCGGGCGTGATCGACGAGCTCGCGAGCGACGAAATGCTCTCGGGCCGCTTCATCGCCGAGGAATTCGAGCGCGAACTCGAAGCACGCCACACCTCGCTCACCCGCACCGGCGAGGCCGACGAAGAGCGCCTCTTGAACCTGCTGCGCCACGCCCACCATGCCGAGGTGTTCCGCACGCTGGCGCGCGACGTCGATGGCCGCATCACCGTCGAACAGGTGGCCGACGACCTGAGCGCGCTGGCAGACACCACGCTGCGCGTGACCGCCCGCTGGTGCTGGCCGCACGTGCGCAACCGGCACCGCGAGGTGCCGCAGTTCGCGATCATCGGCTACGGCAAGCTGGGCGGCAAAGAGCTGGGCTACGGCAGCGACCTGGACATCGTGTTCGTCTATGACGACGACGACGAGCGCGCCGGCGAGGTCTATGCGGCCTACGTGCGCAAGCTCATCAACTGGCTCACGGTGAAGACGCGCGAGGGCGACCTGTTCGAGATCGACACCGCGCTGCGGCCCAACGGCAACTCGGGCCTGCTCACCACCAGCTTCGAGGCCTACGAAAAATACCAGCTCGGGCGCGGCAGCAACACCGCATGGACCTGGGAGCACCAGGCCATGACGCGCGCGCGCTTCGTGCTGGGCAGCGCCGACCACGGCGCCGAACTGGGCGCGCGCTTCGACCAGGTGCGCGAGGCCGTGCTGGTGGCGCCGCGCGACCGCGAGGCGCTGAAGGCCGAGATCATCGGCATGCGCAACAAGCTGCGCGGCGCCCGCCCCGTGAAGGCCGACCGCTTCGACGTGAAGCACAGCCCCGGCGGCATGGTCGATGCCGAGTTCGCGGTGCAGTTCCTGGTGCTGTCGGCCTCGGGCGCACACCCCGAGCTGATTCCCAACCTGGGCAACATCGCGCTGCTGCTGCGTGCCGAGCAGGCCGGGCTGCTGCCCGAAGGCGTGGGCCGCAACGCCGCCACCGCCTACCGCGAGCTGCGCCGCGTGCAGCACACCGCACGCCTGAACGAAGAGCCCACGCAGGTCACGCCGCCCGCCCTGAGCGCCGAACGCGACGCCATGCTGGCCTTGTGGAAGGCGGTCTTTGGCTGACCGCGCCCTCGCCTCCCGCGCGCTGACGGCCTGCGCCCTGGCCGCGGCGCTCGTGCTGGCCGGCTGCGCCAGCGGACCGCGCAGCAGTGGTGGCGGCGTCGCCAGTGGCCGCGACGGCCCGGGCAGCAACATCCCGTCGGACCTCGACCGCGTGCCCGACGCCGAACCCCGCATCGAGGCGATCCGCAGCAGCGGCGGCACCAGCAAGCCGTACACGGTGCTGGGCCGGGGCTACGTGCCGATCACCGACGACCGGCCGTTCCGCGAATCGGGCATCGCCTCGTGGTACGGGCGCAAGTTCCATGCGGCCTCCACCGCCAGCGGCGAGCCCTACGACATGTACGCCATGACGGCCGCGCACAAGACGCTGCCGCTGCCGAGCTACGTGCGGGTGCGCAACCCGGCCAACGGGCGCGAGGTGATCGTGCGCGTGAACGACCGCGGCCCCTTCGTGGACGGCCGCGTGATCGACCTGAGCTACACGGCGGCGCTGAAGCTCGACCTGCTGCGCGGCGTGGCGCCGGTGGAGATCGAGCGCATCACCAACGAGGACATCCGCACCGGCGCCTGGCGCCGCGACGCGGGCACGGCCTATGCCGCGGCACCTGCACCGGCACCGGCCCCTGCGCCCGTCCGGGTGGCGGCGGCGCCGGTGGCCGTGCCGTCGGCCTGGGTCGCGCCGGTCGCGATGACGGCCACGGCAGCCCCCGTGGCAACGATGCCCGTGGCGCCGCAGACGCCGGTGATGGCCGCGGCACCGTCGGAACCCGAGGCCCCGGCCGGCCCGCGCGAGGCGATGGTGGTGACCGACCTTGCGCCGCTGGCCCCGCTCGCCGCACCTGCCACGTCATCGGCGCCATCGACGCCCTCTTCCGCTGCCGCCGGCTTCTGGGTGCAGCTCGGCGCGTTCCGCGAACGCGACGGCGCCGAGACCCTGAGAAGCCAGGCCGCACGCGGCCTGCCCACGCTGGCACCGCAGTTGCGCGTGTTCAGCGAAGCCGGCACGCACCGCCTGCAAGCCGGGCCGTTCCCGTCACGCAATGCCGCGGGCGAGGCCGTCACGCAGTTGCGCGACAACCTGCGCATCGCGCCGATGGTGGTCGAGCGGCGCTGAGGTTCAGGGCATCGCCTTGGCCACGACCTGCGAACGCAGGCCCACGCCGAGGCGGTTCCAGGCATTGATCTGCGCCACGGCGAGCGAGAGCTCGACGATTTCCTGGTCGCTGAACACGGCCTTCAGGGCTTCGAACTCGGCATCGCGATCGGCGTGGTGGTCGGCCAGGCGCGTGAGCGTTTCGGCCCAGTCCAGCGCGGCGCGCTCGCGTTCGTTGAACAGGCTCACCTCGCGCCAGGTGGCCAGGCTGTTGATGCGCTGCCAGTCTTCGCCCTGCACGCGCAGGTCGCGCACGTGCATGTCCAGGCAGTAGGCGCAGCCGTTGATCTGCGAGACGCGGGCAAACACGAGGTCGATCAGCACCTTGCCGAGCGTGCTCGACTCGAAGCTGCCGTTGACGGCGATCATGGCCTGGAAGGACTTGGGGGCGAACTTGGTCCAGGCGAGACGGAGGGCGGGGGCTTGGCTCATGGGATGTACTCCAGGGTGGTTGAAGGAAGAAAAGCGAAATCTGCTTGCTACACCCTGAAGACGCGCCAGCCACCGGCCCTGTGACAGGCTGCCCGAATTTTTTCTTCAGGCGCCCCGTTTGGCCGCGAACAGCTGGGCGATGCGCGCCAGCTTGTCGGGGTTGCGCTGGGCGCGGATGCGCACGATGCGCTCGCCCTCGATCTCGAAGGTCTGGGCCGATTCGAGTTCGCCGTCGAGAAAGCGCAGCATCCCGGGCTCGCCGTTGAGCTCGACCAGCTCCATGCGCACGCCGGCGCCCATGCGGCGCCAGAGCGAGAAGTACAGCTGCGCCAGCCGCTGGCTGCCGCGCAGGATCTTGCTGAAGGTCTGCACCTTGCCACCGCCGTCGCCGATGAGTTCGACGTCCTCGGCCATCAGCGCCTTCAGGTCCTGCATGCTGCCGCGCGCGGCGGCGTCGGCAAAGGCGCGCAGCAGGCGCTGGTGGGTCTCGCGCGAGACCTGGAAACGCGGGCGGGCCTCCTGCACCTGGGTCTTGGCGCGGTGCACCAGCTGGCGGCAGGCGGCCTCGCTCTTGCCCAGGGTCTGGGCGATCTCGTCGTAGTCGGCGTCGAACACCTCACGCATGAGGAAGGCGGCGCGCGCCTCGGGCGCGAGCCGCTCGAGCACGGCCAGGAAGGCGACGGAGATGTTGTCGGCGCGCTCGAGCGTTTCCTCGGGCGTGTCGGGCGACCCGGTGAGCGTGGGCTCGGGCATCCACGGGCCGATGTAGTGCTCGCGCTGGACCTTGGCGCTGCGCAGCCGGTCGATCGACAGGCGCGTGACGACAGTCACGAGCCAGGCTTCGGCGCTGTCGAAACTGGCCTTGTCGGCTTCATGCCAGCGCAGCCAGGCGTCCTGCACCACCTCTTCGGCCTCGGCCACGGAGCCGAGCATGCGGTAGGCGATGCCCTGGAGGCGGCGGCGGTGGCTGTCGAAGGTGAGGGTCGGGTCGTCCATGCCCGATTAGACGTTTGACGCCGGCGCGCTGTGACAACCCGCGCCCAAAAAAAATCGCCCCGGCATGCGGGGCGATTTGTCGGGTCACGGGGTGCGGCTCAGGCGCCCTGGTATTCGGGCTTGGGGCCCAGCGTGGCCGAGACTTCCTTGCGGTAGCGGTTCAGCTCCTGCACGGTCTTGAAGCTGCGGTTCATCAGCAGGCTCAGGTTGTGCAGGATGCGCTCGCCGACCTTGGTTTCCCAGCCGGCGTCGAACTTGATCTGCTTGTCCAGCCAGTGCTCGAGCCAGTCGGGGTCGGGCATGCGGCTCTGGATGGTGTCGTTCGGGAACAGCGCCTTGTTCACGTGCAGGTTGGTCGGGTGCAGCGCCTGGGCGGTGCGGCGCGCGCTGGCCATGAGCACGCCGACCTTGGTGAAGGCGGCACGGGCTTCGTCACCGAACTTTTCCATGGCGCGCTTCATGTAGCGCAGGTAGGCGCCGCCGTGGCGGGCTTCGTCCTGGCTCAGCGTGGTGTAGATGTGCTTGATGACCGGCTCGGTGTGCCACTGGGCGGCGCGGCGGTACCAGTGGTTCAGGCGGATCTCGCCGCAGAAATGCAGCATGAGGGTTTCGAGCGGGGGCGCCGGGTCGAAGTCGAAGCGCACCTCGTGCAGCTCCTGCTCGGTGGGCGCGTGCTGCGGGCTGAAGCGCTTCAGGTACTCCATGAGCACCAGCGAGTGCTTCTGCTCTTCGAAGAACCAGATCGACATGAACGCCGAAAAGTCGCTATCGTGCCGGTTGTCGCGCAGGAACATCTCGGTGGCCGGCAGCGCCGACCACTCGGTGATGGCATTCATCTTGATGGTCTGCGCCTGCTCTTCAGTCAGCAAGGAAGCGTCGAACGACTGCCAGGGGATGTCCTTGTCCATGTCCCAGCGGACGGATTCGAGTTGTCTGAAGAGTTCCGGGTAGAGCATCAAAGTCTTTCAATGGCCGCCGATTTTAGTCGGGCCGTTTGGCGCGCCCGTGACAGACGCGCGATGATGTGCTTACGCGCGCGCCCGCGCCATAGATGCACACCCCCCTTTTCGATCCAGGAGCCCGTCATGCGAACCCCCGCCCGATTGTCGATGCTGCGACGTTGCGCCACGGCCTTTTCCCTCGTGGCGGGCCTGTCCGCCGCCCTGTCGGCGGGCGCCCAGACGGCCCCCGCCGCCCCTGCCGCGCCCGCGGTGGGCGGCGCCGCCGGGTGCCCGGCGATCCTGCAGCACAGCTTCCCGCGGCTGCAGGATGAAAAGCCCCAGAACCTGTGTCAGTACTCCGGAAAAGTGGTCCTGGTGGTCAACACGGCCAGTTTTTGCGGCTTCACGCCGCAGTACAAGGGGCTGGAGGCGCTGGACATGAAGTACCGCGCCCGCGGCCTGGTGGTGCTGGGCTTCCCGTCGAACGATTTCTCCCAGGAATCGGGCTCCAACAAGGAAATCGCCGATTTCTGCGAAAGCACCTTCGGCGTGAAATTCCCGATGTTCGCCAAGTCGTCGGTGCGCGGCACCGACGCCAACCCGCTGTTCAAGCAGCTCGCGCAGGCTTCGGGCACGACGCCGAAGTGGAACTTCTACAAGTACCTGATCGGGCGCGACGGCAAGGTGGTTCAGGCGTGGTCGAGCATGACGGCGCCCGACGAGAACGGCTTCATCCAGGTGATCGAGAAACAGCTCGGCCCCAGCGGCGACTGACCGGCCCTGCAATGTGAACTTTGAGTCACAAACGTTTACCACTCGAACGGGAACCGTGCGGCGGAGCCGCGCTCATACTTGAGCGTGGGCGGCCAAGGCCCACAGGTTTTCATGTTGCGAGGTCTTCCGGGCGCCTGCCGTCCGGTTGAAATCCCGAGGCGATTCTTCTCCTCCTCCCTCCCTCCCTCCTTCGTGTCGGGGCGCCTCGCAGCATTTTTGTCTTCCCGCCGACAGCGGGGCCCGCGATGACGCAGCGCCCCCCTCGGCCTTCCTGTACGCGGTGGCCCGAACGGCCCCAAGAAAAAAGCGCCCCACGGGGCGCTTTGTCGTTTCAGGGCTGGGTGTCGATGAAGCTCGGCCGCAGCATGAGCTTGTCGTACAACTTGGCCAGGTTGGCGTGGTCGCCGCGCCAGTCGATCTCGGGAAACCGCAGCCCCAGCCAGCCCAGCGCGCAGCCGACCGCGATGTCGGACAGGCTCAGGTGGATGCCGCTGCAGAAGGGCTTGTCGCCCAGGCCCTTGGCCATGGCGGCCACGCCGGCCTGGACCTTGGCGCGCTGGCGCTCGATCCAGGCGGCGCTGCGCTCGGCGTCGGCGCGGCCGGACCAGGTGGCTTCGAGGCGCCAGAGCACGCCGGCGTCCATGACGCCGTCGGCCAGCGCTTCCCAGGTCTTGACCTCGGCGCGCTCGCGGCTTTGCTGCGGAATGAGCTTGCCCACGGGCGACAGGGTGTCGATGTATTCGACGATGACGCGCGAGTCGAACATCGCCTCGCCGCCTTCCATGATCAGGCACGGCACCTTGCCCAGCGGGTTCGAATGGGCGATCGTGGTGTCTGCGGACCAGACGTCTTCGATCACGAACTGGTAGTCGAGCCGCTTTTCGGCCAGCACCACGCGCACCTTGCGCACATACGGGCTGGCGGCGGATCCGATCAGTTTCATGAAGGCTCTCTCCCCATCGCTTGTTAACGTTTGTTCGCAGGCATTTTAGGTGAAGGGAAAAAGACGGCGCCCGAATTCCCCCGCGGCGCGGCCACCCGGCGGCCGCCTAAAATTCGGGCATGAGCTTTTCCACCGTCTCCGCCCTCTCCCCCCTTGACGGCCGCTATGCGGCCAAACTCGCGGCCTTGCGCCCGCTGATGAGCGAACAGGGCTATATGCACCGTCGCGTGCAGGTGGAGGTGGCCTGGTTCATTGCGCTGTCCGACTGCGGCTTTGCCGAGTTCAAGCCCCTCACGGGCGGCGCCCGCAAGTACCTGATGGGGCTGGTGTCGCATTTTTCCGAGGCCGACGCCCTGGCCATCAAGGACATCGAGAAGACCACCAACCACGACGTGAAGGCCGTCGAATACTGGATCAAGTCGAAGTTCGAAGCCCGGCCGGAGCTGCTGGCCGCCGCCGAGTTCGTGCATTTCGCCTGCACCAGCGAAGACATCAACAACACCAGCCACGCCCTGCAGATCCAGGCCGCGCGCGACACCGTGGTGCTGCCGGCCATCGACGGCCTGATCGCCAAGCTGCGCGAGATGGCGCACCAGTTCGCCGACGTGTCGATGCTCTCGCGCACGCACGGCCAGACCGCCAGCCCGACCACCGTGGGCAAGGAAATCGCCAACGTGGCGGTGCGCCTGACCAAGGCCCGCGCGCAAATCGCCGCCGTGCAACTGCTCGGCAAGATGAATGGCGCGGTCGGCAACTACAACGCCCACCTGGCCGCCTGGCCCGAGTTCGACTGGGAAGCCTTCAGCCGCAAGGTCGTCGAGACGCCCGCGCCGCTGGGCCTGGGCCTGAGCTTCCAGCCCTACAGCATCCAGATCGAGCCGCACGACTACATGGCCGAGCTGTTCGACGCCGTGGCGCGCGTCAACACGATCCTGGTCGACTTCTCGCGCGACATCTGGGGCTACGTGAGCCTGGGCTACTTCAAGCAGCGCCTGAAGAAGGGCGAGATCGGCTCCTCGACCATGCCGCACAAGGTCAACCCGATCGACTTCGAGAACGCCGAAGGCAACCTGGGCCTGGCCAACGCGGTGCTGCGCCACCTGAGCGAGAAGCTGCCCATCAGCCGCTGGCAGCGCGACCTGACCGACAGCACGGTGCTGCGCAACATCGGCGTGGCCTTCGGCTACGCCACGCTGGCCTACGCGAGCCTGGCCACCGGCCTGGGCAAGCTCGAGATCAACCAGGAAGCGCTGGCCGACGACCTCGAGGCCTCGTGGGAAGTGCTGGCCGAGCCGATCCAGACCGTGATGCGCCGCTTCGGCGTGCAGGGCGCCTACGAGCAGCTCAAGGAAGTCACGCGCGGCAAGACCGTGACGGCCGAGGCGCTGCACGGGCTGATCCGCTCGCTGGCCATTCCCGAGGAAGAGAAGACCCGCCTCCTGGCCATGACGCCCGCCAGCTACACCGGCAAGGCGGCCGAGCTGGCCCGTAGAATTTAGGCTTCCCCCGCGACGATCCGCCGGCCCGTGCCGCCCACGGCCGGTGCGCCTCGTTCGCCATTCGATACCCACCAGCCAACGTGCCCTGTGCAGGGCACGCCAGCCGACAACCCTGACGGGACGCCCCGACGTCCCCGTTGTTCATGCGGCGCGCCCCACTGAGACGCCTCTGGCTCACGCTCCACCGATGGATCGGCCTCACGCTCGGGCCGCTGCTCGCCCTCACGGCGCTCCTGGGCGCTGTGCTGGTCGTAGCGCTGCCGCTCGACCGCGCGGCGCATCCTGAGCTCTTCGTCGCGCGCAGCAACAGCAGCACGGCCCCGGCGCCGCTGGAGCCGTTGCGCCAGCGCCTGCTCGCCGAGTTCGGCCCCGACACCAACTTCACGCTGCGCCCGCCACGCCAGCCCGGCGACACGCTCTGGGTGCTGGTGCGCGGCCCGTGGGACGGCACGCTCTACCTCGACCCCGCCACCGGCGCCGAACAGGGCCGCCGCGGCACGCACGAAGGCGCCTACAACCTGCTGTTCGAGCTGCACAGCAGCCTGCTGCTGGAAGACACGGGCAAGGGCATCCTCGCCATCGCCGCGCTGGCGTACCTGTTCCTGCTGGTCACCGGCGTGGTGCTGTGGTGGCCGGCGCGCTGGCCGCCCTCGCTGCGCATCGTGCTGGACCGCGGCCTGCTGCGCGGGCTGTTCGACCTGCACCGCACGGGCGGCGCCGTGCTCGGACTGCTGATCGCGGTGTCGGTCTTCACCGGTGCCTACATGGCCTGGCGGCCGCTGGGGGGCTTCATCTCGACCGCGCTCGGGCAAACACCTGCCAAGGCGCCCGGGGTGCCCAAGGGCACCGCCACCGGCCCGCGCCTGCCGCTCGACGACCTCGTCGCCCGCGCGCAGGTCGTGTTCCCCGGCCAGCCCATCGGCTACGTGCAGGTGCCCGGCCGCGCGGACCGGCCGCTGCGCGTGCGCTTCCGGCTCGCCGACGACCCGCACCCGAACGGCATCGGCTCGGTGTGGGTGCATCCGGTCACGGGCGAGCTGCTCGGCGTGCGCCGCTGGCAGGACATGGACACCGGCAATGGCGCGGTGGCCGTGATCTACCCGCTGCACACCGGCGTGCTCGGCGGCGTGGTGCACCAGGCAGTCACCGCGCTGCTGGGCCTGGCGCTGGCCGGTCTCGGCCTGAGCGGCGTGTGGCTCTGGTGGCGCCGGCGTGCCGTGGCTGCGGCCGCGCGCAGCCAGGCGCTGTCCCGCGGCACGGCGCCCTGAACGACACACACATCCCATCCCTTCATCCATCACAAATACATCGAGGAGGACTCCCCTTGTTCCCGCACAAAAAGACCGCCATCGCCCTGGCCCTGCTGCCCCTGAGCCTGCACAGCTTCGCGGCCGACGCCGAGCCGTCGAAGTCGCTCGAAGCCATCACCGTCACCGGCGACTGGCTCGGCACGCCCACCGAGACCAAGGTGCTCGAGCACGCCGGCGCGCGCAGCATCGTCGAGCGCCAGCAGATCCAGGAAAGCGGCTCGGCCAGCGTGCGCGACGTGCTGCGCCAGGTGCCCGGCGTGCAGGTGCAGGAGAGCAATGGCACCGGCGGCAGCGACATCTCGCTCAACGTGGGCGTGCGCGGCCTGACCTCGCGTCTGTCGCCGCGATCGACCGTGTTGCTGGACGGCGTGCCGCTGGCCTACGCGCCCTACGGCCAGCCGCAGCTGTCGCTGGCGCCGGTGTCGCTGGGCAGCCTCGAGGCCGTCGACGTGGTGCGCGGCGCGGGCTCGGTGCGCTACGGCCCCCAGAACGTGGGCGGCATCATCAACTTCGTGACGCGCTCGATCCCCAAGCAGTTCGCGGGCGAAGTCGGCGTGGGCGTGGAGAGCGCCAGCCACGGCGGCGGCACCAAGACCACGCCCAGCCTGTTCATCGGCGGCACCAACGAGAACGGCCTGGGGCTGGCACTGCTTTATTCGGGTACGCATGGGGACGGCTTTCGCCAGAGCAACGACAAGACCCGCATCGACGACCTGATGCTCAAGGGCGCCTACCGCCTCTCGAAGACCGACGACATCGCGATCTCGCTGCACCACTTCGAAGGCAAGGGGCGCATGCCCGGCGGCCTGACGACGGCGCAGTTCGCGGCCAACCCGTTCCAGTCGGACCGCCCCTACGACGAGTTCACGGGCCGCCGCACCGACGGCTCGCTCAAGTACACGCACAACGACGGCGTGAACAAGTTCGAGATGCTGACCTACTACACGGACTCGTACCGCAGCAGCTACCTCGAGCAGGAAGGCACGGGCGCCAACGCCAACCGCCGCCGCCTGACCACCGCGCCGCGCAACTACAAGACCTACGCCTTCGAGCCCCGCTACTCGCGCCTGATCGACTCGGGCAGCGTGGTGCAGGAGATCAGCATCGGCGCGCGCTACCTGAAGGAAGAGGCCTCCGAAACGGCCACGCGCAGCAGCTACTACCGGCCGGCGCCGGGCTTCGACGCCTACGCGCTCGCGCAGCCCGCGTACCAGACCAGCAAGGGCGGCACGACCGCGCACGCGTTCTACATCGACGACCGCATCGACTTCGG
This sequence comes from Variovorax boronicumulans, assembly GCF_009811375.1. Lineage (NCBI taxonomy): Bacteria > Pseudomonadati > Pseudomonadota > Betaproteobacteria > Burkholderiales > Comamonadaceae > Variovorax > Variovorax boronicumulans. Next base: position 347,320 of record NZ_BKDH01000004.1, on the reverse strand, counting down.
CAACTGGACGGTCACGCCCGGCGTGCGCTACGAGTCCTTCCGCTCGCACAACGACGTGTTCACCGTGGCCAACAACCGCATCACCAACGCGATCTATCCGAAGATCGACTCCAACGAGGTGCTGCCCACGCTGTCGGTGCTCTACCGCATGAGCGAGCGCTGGACGCTGTTCGCCAATGCCGGCGTGTCGTTCGGGCCGCAGCAGTACGCCCAGCTCGCGCAGTCGACCACCAGCCTGCACCCCGAGAAGGCCAAGACCTACGAGATCGGCACCAAGTACAAGGGCGAATCGTGGAGCGGCGAGCTGACGCTGTTCAACATCAACTTCGACAAGGAGTTGCAGCTGGCGCGCTCCATCACCGGCGACGTCGGCCAGTGGACCGACCTGGGCGCCACGCGCCACCGCGGGCTGGAGTCGGCGCTGCGCTACGACCTGGGCAGCCTGAGCGACGCGCTCAAGGGACTGTCGGTGTCGGGCACCTACACGTACACGCAGGCCACTTCGAAGGCCGGCGTGTTCGCGGGGCGCGACCTGCCCTTCTACTCGCGCCATGTCGCGACGCTCGGCGCGCGCTACGAGCGCGGGCCGTGGACGCTCAACGCCGACCTCTACGCGCAATCGAAGCAGCGTTCGCCGGGCTCGCCGGACGACGGCGCGAAGTACATCACCGTGGAAGACCCGAGCGGGCGGCTGGGCGACATCCCGGGCTACGGCACGGTGAACCTGCGCGCCGCCTACGACTTCGGCCCGTCGCTGAGCCACCTGAAGCTGGCCGTGGGCGTGAAGAACCTGTTCGACCGCCGCTACTACAACCGTTCGGTCGACAACAACGGCGGCAAGTACGTGGGCCAGCCGCGCACGCTGTACCTGCAGGCGTCGCTGGCGTTCTGAGGCCGAAGGGGCGCGCGCATACACTCGCGCACCCATGGCTCTCAAATCCACCATCTTCAAGGCCACCCTCGCGGTGGCCGACATCGACCACGGCTACTACGCCGACCATGCGCTGACCCTGGCGCGCCACCCCAGCGAGACCGACGAGCGGATGATGATCCGGCTGGTCGCGCTCGCGCTCAACGCGCACCAGCTGCAGGACATCTGCAACGGCGACGGCACGCTGGCCTTCGGCGCGGGCCTGTCGAACGTCGAGGAGCCCGACGTGTGGCTGCGCGACTTCACGGGCCAGACCAAGATCTGGATCGAGGTCGGCCAGCCGGAAGACAAGCCCATCATCAAGGCCTGCGGCAAGGCGGACGAGGTGATCGTCTACTGCTTCAACCACGCGGCCGAGATCTGGTGGCGCGGCATCGAGAGCAAGCTCACACGCCCGCAGAACCTGAAGGTCTACCGCGTGCCCACCGAGGCCTCGCAGGCGCTCGCCAGGCTGGCGCAGCGCAGCATGCAGCTGCAGGCGACGATCCAGGAAAGCACGCTGACGCTGGGCGACGGCGTCAACAGCATCGACGTCGAACTGCTCAAGTGGAAGTGAAGGGTCCGCGCGGCTAGGCCGCCGGCATCATCTCGCCGCACTGCCAGCACTGCTCGAAACCGCCTTCGACCTGCTCGCCGCACACGCAGCGCCAGCTGCGCTGCGGACGGTGCTGCAGTTCGTGCAGCAGGCGCCGCGCGAGTTCGTACTGCGATTCGTCGTCGATCCAGATCTCGGGCAGGCACTGGTCGGGCGGCAGCTGGCCCATGACCGCGCCGAGGAATTCGCGCTGCACCGTCGCGGCCACGCCCTCCTCGCACAAGGCGTGCGCCCACACGGTCGCGATCGCGAGGTTGGGGGCTTGCGCGAGGCGGCGCATGGTCAGGAGGCCCAGTTTTTCTCGTCGTCGGGGTCGAACTCGGGCTGCGCAGCGGTGGGCTCGGCTTCGCGCGCACGCTCGGCATAGCGGTTGAAGCGCCAGGCCGAGTCTTCCATGGTGATGCGGCGCCAGGTGACGCGCTTTTCGACCGGCGTCATGGCCGGCCAGTACTGCACCTCGTCGAAGCTGCGGCCGCAGCCCTTGCACTCGTCGTCGCCCTGGCTGGTCGAGCAGATCGCGATGCAGGGCGTGTCGGGCGTGCTGTGGTACCAGTCGAGCCAGGCGGCCCAGGCCTTGGCGGGAAAGCCGACCTCGTCGACCTCGTCTTCGTGGTGGAAGACCATGAGCGCGTAGACCTCGGCCAGCGCGCGCAGCTCGGGCGCCAGCGTGATGCCGTCGGGCGAGGGAGACTTCTCGCGCCAGTGGTTGATGGCGGCCTCGATGTCGGTGATGTGGATGGCGGCCATGGAGAGTGAAAAAACAGCGAGCGGCGATCATAGTCCCGCAATGTCCCGCTCCTTTTTAGGGCCATAGTCGCTCCCAAAAATGGAGCATCAAATGCCCGCTGCATGCGCCCCTCCGGACATTTGCCTTCAAATGTAAAGAAAACTTTTGGTTGCCTCGGCGCGGTCTTCAATGCTCTAATCCCGCCCACGAAGGGGAGTAGCTCCCGATCGCTGTCCCCGGGCAGCGTGAATCGTCAGGTCGTCAATACGAAGTACAACACTTCCGGCCTGTCGGGCGACACACGCGCGGACGCAGGTCGGCGCGCTTGCTGTTGTCGAGCGAGACCTTCGATTTGAACCTGCGCAGGTTTGGTCGAAGCGTTCGCAAGTCCCCGGTGTCACCCGGCCTTCGCTCCCCCGCTTTCGACCGCACCCGCGCAGGGTGAATCGAAACGCATCGGCATGCCGCTGCCCGTCGTGGTCCCCATCAGGGAGCTGCGGGCGTGGCGCCAAGACAAAGAGGAATCTATGGAACAGTTCATGGCCCCGGAATTCTGGGTCGCGGTCGGTCAGATCATCATGATCGACATTCTTTTGGGCGGCGACAACGCCGTCGTCATCGCGCTGGCCTGCCGCAAGCTGCCGCCCGCGCAACGCACCCAGGGCATCCTGTGGGGTACCGCCGGCGCCATCGTGCTGCGCGTGATCCTGATCTTCTTCGCGCTCACGCTGCTCGCGATTCCGTTCCTGAAGCTGGTGGGCGCGATCCTGCTGCTGTGGATCGGCGTGAAACTGCTGGCCCCCGACCATGACGACGCGCACGGCAACATCGCCGGCAGCGACCGCCTCTGGGGCGCCGTGAAGACCGTGATCGTGGCAGACCTGGTCATGAGCGTGGACAACGTGATCGCCATCGCCGGTGCCGCACAAGGCGCGGGCGACGGCCACCAGATGCCGCTGGTGATCTTCGGCCTGCTCGTGAGCATCCCGATCATCGTCTGGGGCAGCCAGCTGGTCATCAAGCTGATGGACCGCTTCCCGATGATCATCACGCTGGGCGGCATGCTGCTGGGCTGGATCGCCGGCACGATGGCCGTGTCCGACCCGGCCCTGGCGAACCCCGCCAACTGGACCTGGGTGCCGAAGGTGCCGCAGACCGACACCATCAAGTACGCCGCCGGCATCATCGGTGCGCTGCTGGTGCTGGCGATCGGCAAGTGGGTGGCTTCGCGCAAGCCGGCCCCCGCCACCCCGGCCCACTGAGCGTTCGTTGAACGATAAACGCCCCGCACTGAAACTTCTTGCATCAATCCGGTCTCTGTCACTCTAACTATCAAAGGAGAGCACTCATGGAAAAGATCATTCTTTACGTCGACGACGCCGTCTATGCCAGCGAGCAGTTCGCCGAACTGGCGCCGGATGCCGACAACGTCGTGGCGCGCCATTGGGTGCTCGTGGCCTGCGCGCCGCGCATGACACACCGGATCAGCAAGTGGGTGAGCCACAGCGCGCGCGAGAACTGGCGCGCCAAGTGGTTCAGCAAGGTGCAGGCGCAGATGCTGCCGCTGCTCGAACGCAACGGCGGCCAGGTGACGGCGGTGCTGGCCAAGGGCCCGCTGACCGACCTGACGCAGCAACTCAAGCGCGAGCACGCGGCCACCCACGTGGTCGATGCGCGCCGCCCGAAGATCGGCGTCGACCTGGAACCGGTCACGCCCGACCAGACCCCGCCCAAGCAATCGGGCTGGGCCTTTCCCGGCGCCGTGATGGGCATGGGCGCGCTGCTGGTGCTGGCCAACGAGCTGGCCGAGTAAGCCCGGGGCGGGGCCACACGCCCGGCCCTCCGAACCGACACAAGCCCCGCTGCGGCAACGCAGCGGGGCTTGTTCTTTTGTGCGGGCCCGTGGGGTATCCTGCGGCGCATGCGCATCCTCCTCAAATGGCTGCTCAGCGCCGTGGCGCTGCTCGCGGTCGCCTACCTCTACAGCGGCGTCCAGGTCCAGAGTTTCGGTTCGGCGCTGCTCGCTGCGGCCGTGATCGGCCTGCTCAACATGGTCGTGCGGCCGGTGCTGGTGATCCTGACACTGCCGGTCACCATCGTCACGCTCGGGCTGTTCCTGTTCGTGATCAACGCCCTGCTGTTCTGGGCCGCCTCGGGCCTGCTCGGCGGCTTCCATGTGAACGGCTTCCTCGCCGCGCTGCTGGGCTCGCTGATCTACTCGCTGCTCGGGCTGCTCATCGAGAGCGCGCTGGGCGGGCTGCTGTCCTCCCGGCGCTGAGCGCCGGCCCTCGTCGCTTCACTACTTCAGCGGCGGCTCCTCGGCCTGCTGTTTGACCAGCACGTCGACGGCGCGCGCGCGCGTGTCGATGATCGATGCCTCGTAGTGGTCGATGGGCGCGCCCGACTTGCGGACCAGCTCCTGTGCCGCCTTGAAGCGGTCGCGCGCCGCCGGGTAGTCGAGGATCGCCACGTTGGCCTCGGCATCGGCACGAATGGCGCGCAGCGTGTCGTTCTGCGCCCCGTACAAATTGGCCAGCGTGCGCCAGGCCGTGGCATCGCGCGGATGGACAGCCACCCAGTCGCGCAGCACGGACACCATCGGCGCAGGCTGGCGCTGGGCGATCGCCGCTTCGGCTGCGAGGATCATCTCGGGCCGCTCCTTCGACTTGGCGTCGAGCAGCGCCGCCGCGCGAGAAGCGCCGCCGGCCGCGAGTTCGATCTCGGCCTGCAGCCAGCGCGCCTGCTTGCTCGCGGCCGCATCGTCGGCCGTGCGGGCCACGAGCCGCTCGGCCAGCGCACGCGCCGCCTTGAAGTCGCGCAGCTCCTTGGCCGACATCGCCGCCGCATAGAGCGTGCCCGCCTGCTGCGCCGGTGAACTGCCCGCGAACTCGCCGCTCGACGCCGCGTTGACCCACAACCGCAGCACATCGACGCCCGGGCGCGTCAGCACGCGGGCGCGCGAGGCAACCATGGCGTGGTCCATCACCAGCGGCACCGTCGGCGGCGCGGCGTCGGCGCGGAACTGGAACCGGCCCTGCATGTCCGAGATGCGCTCGGTCGTCAGCGGGTGGCTGCGCAGGTAGGGGTACGAGCCGTTGTCGTTCAGGCGCGAGGCGTACTGCAGCTTCTCGAACATCGCCGCGGCGCCCTGCGGCGCAAAGCCCGCCTGCGTCATCACGCCGAAGCCGATGCGGTCGGCCTCGCGCTCCATGTCGCGCGAGAAGCTCAGCTGGTTCTGCATGAACAACGCCTGGCTACCCATGATCACGGCCTGGCCGGCGTCGGAATTGCGGCTCTTGCTGGCCGCGATCATCCCCAAGATCAGGCCGGCGATCATCAGGGGCATCTGCTTGCCCTGCTTGCTCATGATGCGCGAGATGTGGCGCTGCGTGACGTGCGACAGCTCGTGCCCGAGCACCGTCGCCAGCTCGTCGCGGCTGCCGACCGCGGCCAGCAGCCCCAGGTTCAGCCCGAGGTAGCCGCCCGGCAGCGCGAAGGCGTTGATGTTGCGGTCGCGCCCCAGCAGGATGGTCCAGGCGAAGCGCTCGTCGAGTTCGGGCGTGAGCTCGCCGCGCGCGCGCGCGGCGGCCAGCAGGCGCTGCCAGATGTCCTGCACGTAGGCGGCGATCACCGGGTCGTCGATGTAGTCGGTGTCGCGGTACAGCTCGCGCACGATCTGGTCGCCCAGCCGGCGCTCGGCACTGGCCGTCATCTCGCCGCCGTCACCGAGGCCCGGCAGGATCTGCTGCACCTGCGCCAGCGCGGGGACCGGCAGCAGCACCTGGGAAGCTATCAAAAAAGTAGCGCACACCGCGTGCCGGAGGGGCGTCGGGCGCGTTTTCTTGTGGGAAGAGGGAGTCAAGCGCGGCATTCCTCGTCTGTGGCTCGGGCTCGTATGATGCATCTTCAAAACGAACGTTCACCGATGAGCACCCTCACCCATTTTGACGCCCAGGGCCAGGCCCACATGGTCGACGTGGCGGCCAAGCCCGCCACCCACCGCGTGGCCGTGGCCACCGGCCGCATCGAGATGCAGCCCGCGACGCTGGCGCTGATCGAATCGGGCACCGCCAAGAAGGGCGACGTGCTGGGCATCGCGCGCATCGCCGGCATCCAGGCGGCCAAGAAGACCAGCGACCTGATCCCCCTGTGCCACCCGCTGGCGCTGACCCGCGTGGCCGTGGCCTTCGCGCTCGCCGAGGGCGGCCAGGCGCCGCAGGTGGCCTGCACCGCGACCGTCGAGACCGTCGGCCCGACCGGCGTGGAAATGGAAGCCCTGACCGCCGTGCAGGTCGCGCTGCTCACCATCTACGACATGTGCAAGGCCGTCGACCGGGGGATGCGGATCACCGACGTGCATGTGCTGGAAAAGCACGGCGGGAAGTCGGGCAGCTACGTCGCGACTGCGGGCTGAATTCAAGCGGCTACAGCTCGGGCGCGTCGTCCGGGCGGTTGTCCAGCCAGCGGGCGAACGCGGCCGGAAACGCCACCCGGAAGCGCTCGGCCCATGCATGCGCCTCGGCATCGCGGCCCAGCAACTCGGCGCTTTCGATCAACTTCACGATGACGCGCGGCTCGGGCGAAAAATGCAGCACGCGCCCGGCCAGGTCGTGCATGTGCGCGGCATTCACCGGCGTGACGGCTGTCAGCGTCACCTCGGCAAAATCCACCTGGCGTGAAAACAGCCACGAGCCCTGGAGCTTGGCGAGCGTGTCGTCGCGGTAGGCCGGCATGCGGGCATCGCGCGGCAGGTAGATCTGGCTGATGCGGGTGTAGTCCCAGGCGGCGTAGCCAATGACGACGACCCAGGCCGCGGCGGCTGCGAACGCGGCGAGCTTTCTGCTGTTCGCGTTCGGGCGCTTGGGCGATGCCGGCCACAGGATGCCGAGGCACAGGCCGAACACCAGCTGGAACGGGCCGTACCAGAGCGGGTACTCGAGCAGGCTGTGCACGAGGATGACGCCGAGCAGGCCCCACGCCATCAGCCGCAAGGGGTCGCGCTCGCGCCACGGCTTCGCCGCACCCACCATCCACAGAAAGCCCCCGCAGATCAACAGCGCCGCCGGAATGCCCAGTTCGACGGCAAGGTGCAGCGGCAGGTTGTGGGCGTTGTCGAGGATCACGGGGAACCGCGGGCCGCTGTACAGCGTGGTGAAGTGCGCGAAGCTGAGTTCGCCCCAGCCCCAGCCGGTGAGGGGGCGCTCGCTGATGAGCGAGAGCACGTTACGCCACAGCGTCACGCGGCTGTCACCCCCGAGGGCAGCGGGTTCCAGACGCTGGACCAGGGCGCCAGCTGAAGCAAGGACGTTCGCGCTCCCGCTGGCTGCCAACCGGGGCAGCAACCAGTTCGCGACGAAGTAGAGCGGGAGCATGGACAACAGCGCGAGAGGGTGCGGCAAGCTGAACGGTCCAATCTGGCGCTCCGTACGGCGCTGCCGCCACGCCACAAGGCTTGCCCCGCCAGCAATCAGCACGATTTGCAGCAGACCGGTGCGCGAGCCCGAAGCAGCCGTCGCCACCAGAAGGAGCACGCCGACGCCGCCGACCAGCACTGGCTCGCGCCGCGATTTGCGGGCCGCATAGAGCCACAGCGCGGCCACAAGCCCGAGGCTGATCAGCGTGGCAAATTGGTTGCGCTGGCGCAAGGTCCCCCAGGCTCGGCCCGCCGTCGGGGAGGTGACCCAAGGAAGGAGCGTCTCGGCAAGGTCGAAGTACTGGAGCAGGCCGAGAACGGCGTTGATGACCGCGGCAGCCAGCACGCCCCAGGCCAGCGCCTCCCGGGCGAGGGGCATTCGAACCAGAGCAGCCCCCGTCAAGGCTGACACCCCGATGGCCGCCAGCACGGCGCAGGCCAGCAACCTGGCATCCACGGCGCCTTGGCCCGACAACGCGACGGCGGCGACGCACAAGCCCAGCCAAGCCATCAACCCCCGGGACATCGAGCCGCAAGCCGGAGGCAAGAAAAAGAACAGCGCGGCGCACAGGCCGGAGGCGAACAGTTGCCATGCGCCGGCAGAGGGACCTGAGGCGAACGGGCACAAGAACGGGAATGCCACGAGACACGCACCAAGGATCCGGCTCGCGTGGTCGCGCGAAGGAGATGGGACAGAGGCCGCAACGAAGGTCATTGGAAGCGCCCGTCCTTGGCCGCCAAACGCACCTTGGCTCGCCGCATCACTGACCGCTGGACCCGACAAGCGGCAGGCCGTCGAGGACGGGCGGAATTCTCAATTGCCAACAAATAAAGACAATTCTTCACCAATTGTTTCCAAATCTATTCGCTCGTGCATTCGAGCAAGGCGCCGGAACGGGGCCCTCTTTCCGAAAGGTACGACTTTGCAATCGACATCCTCCCACCTGCGTCGCGCCTCCGGTTTCACGCTCATCGAAGTGATGATCACTGTGGCGATCATCGGGATCCTGGCCGCCATCGCGATCCCCAACTATCGAGAGTACGTGCTTCGCGGGCAGCTCGTGGACGCCCAGAACGCCCTTTCGACACTGCGCGCCAACATGGAGCGGCACTTCCAGGACAACCGGGACTACCGCTCCATCGGCACCACGTTCATTTCGCCGTGCGCCGCGCCGCCCGCGGCAGGCAGTTTCACCATCTCCTGCCCGACACTGACGGCCACGACGTTCATAGCGCAGGCCGCGTCGTCCGCCAATGGTTTCACGTTCACCGTGAACCAGCAGAACACCCGTGCCACGACCGCAGTGGGTTCGGGTTGGACGCAGTGCGCCACCGGCTGGACGACGAAGAAGTCGGGTTGCTGATGAAGACGCCAACCCATCGGCTGCATGGCGCGCGCGGCTTCACGCTGATCGAAATGATGGTGACGGTGGTGCTGCTGAGCATCCTGATGGCGCTGGCGTTTCCGGCAATGAATGGATGGATACGCAACAGCCGCATACGCACCGTCGCCGACGCGTTGCAGAACGGCCTTCGCCTTGCGCAGACCGAAGCCCTTCGACGCAGCCGCCAGACCGTCTTCTCGCTGACGGCCGACACGAACCCCGCGGACGGCCTTACCGCCGCAGTCAATGGCGCCAACTGGTCGGTCAACTTCGTGCCGCTCCTCACGGGTGAGGAAACCGACGCCACGTTCATCGAAGGTGGCGGCCTGACCGGACTGGCCCCGGACGTCCAGATCACCGGCCCCGCGACGCTGTGCTTCAACTCCCTGGGACGCGTCGTCGACAACCCCACGCCGGGCACCGGCGTGGCATGCAGCGCCACGGCTGCGGCCTATGACATCACGATCCCCAATGCCGATCGCCCCCTGCGCGTGCTGGTCGCCATTGGCGGACAGGTGCGCTTGTGCGACCGGGCCAAGACGCTGTCCAACACCCATCCCGACGGATGCCCCGCGTGACGAAATACCATCACTCCACGCCCTCCTGCGCACGCGCTTCGCAGTCCGGTGTCGCGCTGATCGAAGTCCTGGTTTCGATCCTCCTGTTCTCGCTGGGCATCCTGGGCCTGATCGGCCTGCAGACGCGCGCGATCAGCCTGTCGATCGATGCGGAAGACCGCAACCGCGCCGCCCTGATCGCCAACGACATCGCGTCCACCATGTGGATCAAACGCACGGTTGTGATCGACCTCGCGGCCGGAAGCCCTTCGTGGAACGACCGCGCCCGCGACCCGCAAGCCGGTGGCCTGCCTGAGGGCAGTGTCACGATCACCCCGACCGGCGCGGCCAATACCGTCGACATCCTCATCACATGGCGCCCCCCCCAACGCGCTGCCAGCGAACAGGACAGCCGCCTCACCACGCGCGTCGCGCTGCCGCTCACACCATGAATGCCCGCTCCAAGTCCTTTGCCCGCGCCGCGCAGCGCGGCCTGACGCTGATCGAACTGCTGGTGGCTCTGGTCATCGGCCTGGTCGTGGTGCTCGCCGTGACCAGTGTGGTCACGGTCGGCGAGACGCACAAGCGCAGCACTACCTCGACCAACGACATGAACCAGAGTGGCTCCTACGCCACTTACATGATCGATCGCCTGCTGCGAAGCGCTGGCTCCGGCTTCGCGCAGACCGGGACGCGTGGGCTGTTCGGTTGCCGGCTGAGCGCCACGCGCCGCATTGGCGGCACCGCCACCACCATCCTGCCACGAACCGCATCCGCGTTTCCGGCGCCGTTCGACACGCTGCTCGGTGGTTCAGGCGCCGCCGCGGCAGGCAATCTGCGGTTGGCGCCGTTCCTGATTGCCAAGGGCGCGACCGACGGCGCCTCGGACATCCTCGTGATCATGGGCGGCAACGCAGCAGCGGGCGACGTGCCGCGCCGCATTCGCTCCGGCTTCCCGAGCGACAACAACCTGCGGCTGGACAACACCATTGGCCTCGCGAATGGCGACATCGGACTGGTGAGCCAGGAAGGCACGGCCGACTGCCTGATCGAACAGGTGAGCGTGACGGACGCGACGGCATTCGCCGCGGCGGGCAACGAAGTCCTCCCCATGGGCGGGCGCTACTTCACTTCGACCGGCGCCACCACGTCGCTTGCCACGCTCGCAGCCAACGGCACGGCACTCTTCACTCCGCTCGGCAACGTGAACGCCAACAACCTGCAGTTCCAGTTGCTCGGCGTGAACGCCAATCGCACGCTCGTCGCCTACGACCTGCTGCGAGCAGCCGGCACCGGCAGCGACGAGGGCACCGACACCTCGGCCATGCAGGCATTGGCCGATGGCGTCGTGGCCCTGTATGCGGTGTACGGCGTCGACACGGACAGCAACGGCACCGTCGATGCATGGATCGATCCTGCCACCGCGGGCTACGCCATCGGCACCCTCATGCTCGCTCCCGACACCATGCGCCACATCGTGGCGGCGCGCGTCGCGCTGGTCATGCGAGGCAGCCTGTTCGAGAAGACCCCCGTCACCAAGGACAGCCTGACCATCTTTGGCGATCTCGCTGCAGCGAGCCGACGCACCCTGACCATCCCCGAGGCCGACCGGAACTTCCGCTACCGGGTCATCGACACCACCATCCCGCTGCGCAACATGCTGTTGCTGCCCCTGCCATGAAGACATTGTCCAAAATGCACGGCCCGACGCGCGAGCGCGGCGTGGTACTGCTGTTCTGCCTGATCATCCTCGTGGTGCTGCTCGCCGGTGGCGTGGCCGTCATGCGGTCGACGGGCAACTCGCTCTTCGGCGCCGGCAACATCGCCTTCAAGCGCGATCTGGTCAACCAGGGCGAACTTGCCATCGCGAAGGCGATGAAGGAGTTCCAGACCGGCGGCGCGCTCGTCGAGACGACCGTCACCGCCGCCAACCTGCTGACGGCGAACTACAGCGCGATCCAGCTGCGGACCAATGAACAGGGCATCCCGGAAGTGCTGCTGCAGAAAACCACACTGACCGGATCCGATGTGGCGGGCAACACCTTCACGCCGTCCGGCGGCGCCATCACGGGCAACGGCGGCGTCACCGTACGCTACGTGATCGACCGCATGTGCAACACCACCGGCGCCTTCTCGACCATCGGCAAGAGCGGCTGCGTCTATACCCCGTCGAGCACTGAAACGCAGGGCGGCGACCAGAGCCAGCTGAGCACGCCCGGCCCCTCCGTTCCCAGCCCGCCCATCTACCGGATCTCCGTTCGCGTCGACGGTCCGCGCGACACGCAAGTGTTCCTGCAAGCCTCCTTCACCAAGCCCGAATAGGGCACAGGCGAATCATGAAAACAAGAATTCGTTCGTCCGTTCGCGCCGTGCGCCGCGCGGGCATCGCCACCGGCCTCGGCCTGATGCTCGGCAGCGCTTTGGTCGCTTCGGCGGCCAACCTGGGCAACCAGCCCGTGTTCTCGACCTCGGAGGTTCCGGGCAACCTGGCGCTGGCGCTGTCGGTGGAATGGCCTACCGCATCCCGCACCGCCCACGTCGGCGACTACTCCAGCAACACCAACTACCTGGGCTACTTCGACCCGGGCAAGTGCTACCTGTACCAGGTCGATACCACCGCCAATGGCGTCAGCACCGCCGACAAGGGCGACTCCAGCTACTTTTACCCGGCCGGCGCCGCCACCAACCGCACCTGCACGGGCGCCAACGACAACAAGTGGAGCGGCAATTTCCTGAATTGGGCCTCCACCGCCACGATCGATCCCTTCCGATGGGCCATGACGGGTGGGCGGCGGGTGGTCGATACAGCCACCACCACCATCCTCGAGAAAGCCTGGCACGGCAACCGCGGCCTCTTTCCGAACCGCAGCCTCACGGCATCCGCCATCGCGGGCGCGACGCCCTTCAACAGCGCCACCTCACTGAACGTGAGCATCACCAACCGCGGCTTCAAGATGCGCATGTCCACGACGGGCACCGGTAGCCGCACCATGACGGCGCAGTACTTCAACAACATCACCCTGACCAGCCCGGTGATTGCCACCGTCACCACGGACAACGCCGACCACAATTGGGGCAACGGCAGCCCCGTGGCCGGCGTGAATGCCGACAACTTCTCGGCCCGCTTCAACGGGGTCTACACGGCACCCCAAACCGGCGATTACACCTTCCGCACCATCAGCGACGATGGTGTGCGGCTCTGGGTAGACACCACTGGCAACAACATCTTCAACGACAGCACCCGCCGCATCAACAACTGGACCGATCACGGGCCGGCCACCGACGATTCGGCCACCATCTCGCTGACGGCGGGTCAGCAGTTCAGCGTGCAGATCGAATACTACGAAAGGGGCGGCGGTGCGGTGATGCAGTTCCAATGGCGCACGCCCTCGTCGACCGCATTCACGCCGTTCAACGTAGAGGGGCCGGCCGATGGCGACTTCACGATGCGCGTGAAAGTGTGCGACCCCTCGGCCGCGGCAGGCGGGCTCGAAGCCAACTGCAAGGCCTACGGCACCAACTACAAGCCCGAAGGGCTGATCCAGAAGTATGCCGACAAGATGCGCTTCAGCGCCTTCGGCTACCTGAACGACAGCAGCGACCAGCGCGACGGCGGCGTGCTGCGCGCCAGGCAGAAATTCGTCGGACCGACCGCGCCGACGCCCGGCCAGGCACCCGCGACCAACGCCGGCAAGGAATGGAGCGAGACGGACGGCACCTTCATCCGCAATCCCGATGACACCGATGCGGCCGCGACCACGACGGCGACCGGCGTGGCCATCGCGGACAGCGGCGTGATGAACTACCTGAACAAGTTCGGCCAGATCCTTCCGGGCGACTACAAGGGCTACGACCCGGTCAGCGAGCTGTACTACGCGGTCATGCGGTACTACCGAAACCTTGGCAACGTCGCGGCCTGGAGTTCGATGGGCAATGCCGACGCCCCCACGAAAACCAGCTGGGTCGATGGCTTCCCGGTGATCACCAACTGGGGCGACCCGATCCAGTACTCGTGCCAGCGCAACTTCGTACTGGGCATCGGCGACATCTACACCCACGTTGACAAGAACGTGGCCGGCAACACCACTTACCGCACACGCGAGCCCACCATGCCTGACGAGGTGGCGAACGACAACACTGTTAACGCAGTCACGGCCACCAACCGTGTTGGCGCGCTGCAGGGTTTGGGCAATCTCGGCAACTCCAACGACTACAGCGGTCGCAACAACTCCGCCTACATCGCGGGCCTGGCCTTCGACGCCAACACCAAGGACATCCGCCCCGACGTGGCGGGACAAGCCAACACCATCGGCAAGCAGACCGTCAGCACCTACTGGGTGGACGTGCTGGAGCAGCCATTCCAATACAACAACCAGTTCTACCTCGCAGCCAAGTTCGGCGGATTGGACTCAAAAAAACTGCCGGCCGACTTCGACCCCTATACCTTCGCCGGCACCATTCCGCTGGACTGGTGGTCGACCAGCGGCGAGACGCTGACCGACACACGTGCCGCGAACCTGACGCAGCCGCGTCCCGACAACTACTTTGCCGCAGGCCAGCCCGACACGCTGGTCAGAGGCCTGACGCAGGCCTTCGAGCGCATCGTGAACGCCATCCAGGCGTACACCACCTCGTTCTCGCTCTCGGCGCTGCAGGTCGCCGCCACGGGCTCGGCTTCGTATGCCTCGCAATATGACGCCCAGGACTGGACCGGCGTCGTGAGTGCGAGCAGCATCAGCTTTGCCGCTGACGGTACGCCCTCACTCACGGCGGCATGGAACAGCACGAGCAAGCTCGCGACGCAGTTCGCCGGCACGGGCTGGAACACCAACCGGCGCATCGCCACCTGGAACGGCACGACAGGCGTGCCCTTCCGCATCGGAAGCCTCACCACCGGAACGGGCAGCCAAGCGGCCGCGCTCGATACGCTCTACGTCACCGGCGACGACAGCGCCAACTACCTGAACTACCTGCGCGGCGATCGCAGCCAGGAAAAGACCGCAACCGACGGGACCAAGCCGTACCGGCTTCGCAGCAAGCTGCTGGGCGACATCGTCAACTCGAAGGTGAAACCGGTCGGCCCGCCCGCATCGAGCTACTCGGACGCGGTGAACCGGGGCTACGCCGCCTTCAAGACGGCCAAGGCCGCGCGTCCCACGATGGTCTACGCCGCCGCGAACGACGGCATGCTGCATGCGTTCCGCGGCGAACTCACCGGCGCCAACGCCGGCCTCGAACAGTTCGCCTACGTGCCGAGCGCGCTCTTCAATGGGCCCAGCAGCCCCGCAACGCCGGCCGCGGACGGCCTGGCCCAGTTGGGCAACCCGAACTACCTGCACAAGTACTACGTCGATGCAACGCCCGAGGTGGTCGATGTCGACTTCGACCGTGCTGGCGGCACCTTCGCGGCCACCGGCTCGGACTGGCGCTCGCTGCTGGTCGGCGGCCTCGGCAAGGGCGGAAAGAGCTTCTACGCCATCGACGTGACCGATCCGACCACGATGACCGACGAAACCATCGTGGCGGGCAAGGTGCTGTGGGAGTTCACGGATGCGGACATGGGCTTCAGCTACGGCGCCCCACTGATCCTGAAGACCAAGCGCTACGGCTGGGTGGTGGTGCTGACCTCGGGCTATCACAACGACAACAGCAACCACAACGGCTATCTCTATTTCGTGCATCCGGAAACCGGTGCGCTGCTGCAGAAGGTAAGCACCGGCGCGGTGGCCAACGGAATGACCCATGCCACGGCCTTCATCTCCGACCTGACCGACGGCACGGCCGACGCGATCTACGTCGGTGATCTCAACGGTCAGCTCTGGCGCTTCGACGTGACCGCGGCCGCGGGCACGACCACGGCCTATCCAGCGCCGACGAAGATCGCCCTCTTCACCGATGGCGCCACAACCCCGAAAGCCCAGCCCATCACCTCACGCCCCCTGGTTCAGATCCAGCCCACGACCCGCAAGCGCTACGTGATGGTCGGCACCGGCCAGTTGCTCGATTCGAGCGACATCAATTCCAGCGCGGCGCAGAGCTTCTACGCCGTCATCGACGGCACTGCCACGGCCTTCAAGCCGGCCGACGACACCATGCCCGTGACACGCAGCGGCCTCACCGCCGTCACCAATCTTGTGAGCGGCACCGTCGTTCCCACCGATTCGCGCGGCTGGTACCTCGACCTGGGCACGGAAGGAGGCATTGGCCTGCGCATGGTGGCGAGTCCTGTCGCCTTCAACGGCCTCGTGGCGTTCTCGTCGCTGCTCACCAGCGGCGATGCCTGCAGCCCTTCGGGTCAGAGTCAGATCTACGCCATCGACTTCAATACCGGCCGCACGGCGCTGGCCAACGGTGCCGCATTCGTGCAATCCACCACTGCGATCACCGACCTCAAGTTTGTGGGCGTCGACGGCAGCGTGCGCCTGATCTCCGGCAATGTGCGCGGCGATCTGGACAAGATCCCCTTCACGCCGCCGGCCGGCACTACGTTGCGGCTGCTGAACTGGCGGGAAGTGCCGACGGTCAATTGAGGCGCGAGGACGATTGACCGTACGCAAGCGGAGACGCGAAGCTGGACGCCCGGTGAGCCTCATCGGGCGTTTCCAATTTCAGGAACTGGCGCAGCCCCTGCCTTTAGATCCGCGCGGACAGCTCAACCAGCGGCGAGCTTTGGCCAGATCCGTTGAGCCACGCAATACACTTGCCGCAGCTCACTCGATCTGTCGGCTTGCATGAGCCACCCGCCCATGTTTCGAACTCGGCGCATTCGGCGCGTACATCGAGATCTTGCCCGCGCTCTTCTAACTCAACGCCCCTCATCCTCGAGCACATGAGCCTGCAGCGCCACACTGCCTACAACCTGATCGGCCAAGCTCTGCCGCTGATGGTGTCGCTGCTCACAATACCGGTCTACTTGCGCTTGATCGGGGAGGCCCGTTTTGGAGTGCTGGCTCTGATCTGGCTCTTCTTCGGATATATGGGTCTGTTCGACTTGGGAATTGGCCAGGCAACAGCCCGGCAGCTCGCACAAATGATCGGGAAACCGAAGAGCGAACATGCGAAGGTGCTTTGGACGGCGCTGTCGCTCAGCCTCGGACTCGGAGTGGCGGGCGCCTTGGCCACCCAACCTCTAGGCGCCTGGTTCTTTACACAGCACACTTCCATCGAGCCCGGCTTGCGCGTCGAACTCCTCGCAGCCTTGCCGTGGGCCGCAGCACTGGTGCCGGCGACAACCCTTGCAGGCGTGTTAAGCGGTGCATTTCAGGCACGCAATGCATTTGGAGAGCTCAACCTGATCGGCGCATCGGTCAATGTGCTGGCGTTGCTAACCCCATTGGCTGTAGCAACGATGATCGGCGCTCAGCTACCTGGGCTTGTTGCCGCGGTGGCAGCAGTTCGTTTGCTCGTGCTGATACCGATGCTGTGGCGCTGCGGCACCCACTATCTCGCTGGTTCTTCAGTATCGGTTGATGGGCTGTATGCCTTGCAGTTGCTGCGGTTTGGCGGATGGACGACCGTCAGCGCAATTGTGGGGCCGCTCATGATCGTTGCTGACCGCTTTGCAATCGGTGCCCTATTGGGCGCCAAGTCAATCAGCCACTACGTCATCCCCTTCCAAATGACGGAACGTACTACGTTGCTGTCCTCGGCGCTGAACCAGGCTCTGTTTCCTCGTTTTGCCCGTTCGACCTCAGACGCCGAACGACATCAACTGGCCATGTTTGGCCTGCGTACGCTCAGTGTATGGCTGTCGCCGCTCATGGCGGCAGGATTGTTGTTGTCGGCGCCATTCCTCGCGTGGTGGATCTCACCGGAACTCGCCGCCCACTCTGCCGGCGTGATGCAAATCCTGTGCTTTGCCTTCTGGATCAACAGTCTCGCTATCGTGCCCTTCACCAAGCTGCTCGCAAGCGGGCGTCCCGATCTCGTAGCAAAGATCCATATGGTCGAGTTGCTGCCATACCTCGCAGCGCTGTACATCGCGCTTCAAGCATGGGGCCTTGTGGGCGCCGCAGCGGTATTTACCGCCAGGGTTGCGATAGATTTTCTTCTTCTCTCCTATTTGGCGGGTACGCTGCTTTCGACGCTCCGGCTTCTTGCAATCCCTACAGTCCTTATGGCTGCGATTCTGGCGCTTGCCATGAGGACAAATCTCTTCTCAATGTCTCCATGGCCATTCGGGCTCGTGCTCTTGTTCGTTCTGTTGGGATGGTCTCTGATCCAAAGGCTCACGGCCAATCGCCGAATGAAGCATCACGATGCGCGTCGACGGTCGATTTGAAATCGACAGCTTCAGGAACAGGCGCGTTGCGAATCGAGCGCCCCTTGCATCTCAATACCATTGACTCATGAGTACTAGCCCTCGCGATCTCATCGGCCTTTCTATCGACGGCAAGGTGCTGGAGGTAGGCCCCGGTAGCCGCCCCTTCGTTGTTGCGCCTACCGCAAAAGTCAAATATGCAGATCGCCCAGTCGAAGGAGGGCGGGACAAGAACTTTCCCGAATTGATCGGGCAGCCGCCAGGCATTCAAGCTCACTACAACGTCGATCTCGATACTGAAGGACTGCCGCAACTTGAATCCGGCTCTTTTGATGGACTGGTCGCCTCGCATGTCATCGAGCATGTCGCCAACCCGCTTGAGGTCATTGCAGAGTTCTACAGAGTGCTCCGCGTTGGGGGAAAGTTACTTTTGGTCGTGCCGGACCGAAGTCGAACTTTCGATGCAATGCGTAAACCCACACCTTTTTCGGTGCCACTCGCAAAGTATCGCGCGGGTGTGACTGAAGTCGACGAAGCGAGCATTCGTGAATTTTGTGAGGCGATCTACAACCAACCACCAATGCATCCGCGTGAAGTCCGCGAATGGTACAACCCCAGCCTGTTGAACGCGGCGCGATTCGTATTGCATCGGAGGCGCACCATTCACGTCCATGCATGGAGTCCGGAGGAATTTGCGTCATTGCTGGTTGCCGGAATGTCAGAGGGGGCGTGGCTCTGGCGATTGAATTCGATGTATTTCGCTGAGCATCTCCCCAGATCTCAAGCCATCGAGTTCGCCCTTCTTCTGGAAAAGATTCCGGACCAAGGTACGAGGCAGGAGCCTCGAAGATTCGTCGAGGACTGGTGTGAGAAGGCGATGGACGACACGACGACTCGACCGCTGCGGCTGTTGCGCTTTCAAGATGCAATGACCAGAGATGGCATTGATCGACAGATTGCCACACTCCCCTCGATGAGGATGACGGCGCGATGCAAGACAGAAGGCCGGACGAATTGCGAAGAGCAACTTGCCTCGCTAAGGACCGAACTCGATACCGAGCGCGCCCGCGAAAAACAGGCGCGAGAGCGCGGCACCACATTGTTCAAGTCCGTTTCGTGGCAAGTCACTAGCTTCCTAGGCAAGGTGATGAGCCTTGTTCGGGGCTAAAGGGCATATGGGGGCCAGCGAACGGAGGTTCCTATGAACGTCGTCGTATTGATGTCCACGTGGCAAGGTGAGCGCCTCGTGGAAGAGCAACTTCGCTCCATCCTCGATCAATTGCCGGCTGGCGGGCGCGTGATCGTGCGCGACGATGGATCGACCGATGAAACCGTTGCACGCATTCAAGCGCTCGGGGATCCGCGCATTGTGGTGACCCACGGACCCAACGTCGGTTTTGTTCGAAGCTTCTTCAAGCTACTCGACACCGCGCCCGACGACGCAGATCTGATCATGCTGAGCGACCAGGACGACGTATGGCTGCCGAACAAGATCGAGCGAGCTGCCGCACACCTAGCACCGCTGCAAGCCAAACCCGCGTTGTATTGCTCACGCCTTCGGCTGGTCAACGAACAGCTGCTCCCCCTCGGTCTATCGCCAATGTGGGAGCGGCCACCGTCGTTTCGCAATGCGCTGACGGAAAATATCGTGACCGGTTGCACCTGTGCCATCAATCGCGCGGCCCTGCCTTTGGCGCGTCAATATGGCGACCCGGATCGCATCTATTTTCACGACTGGTGGCTGTACCTGGTCATCGCGGCGTTCGGCCAGGTCGTCGTTGATCGCGAGCCCACCATCCTTTATCGGCAGCATGGAGCCAATGCGATTGGAATGGGCTCCGGCATGGAACGCTACCTCGCGATCCTGCGCTTTCTCCGCAAGAAGAACTGGGTCCACATCATGTACGAGCAGATCGAGAATTTTCGCGCTGTACACGCGGCAGAACTGAATGCGGTGGACCGACAGTTGCTGGACACTTACTTCGACAGCGGCAGACCAACAACCGCCATGCGACTGCTGATAACCCCAGCGCGCTTTCGCCAATCACTTGTCGGCGATGTGCTGCTGCGTCTGCTTCTGCTGGGAAGCTGGATTACCGGCCGAGGCCTGATCAGCCGCCCCCGATGAGGAACTGTGGGCCGGCCAACACGCGTCTACAACGGCCGCGTTCTCCGTCCAAAGCGGCGCAGCATGAAATCACCCAGTCCAGAGAGCATCGCGTGCAACTTTGCGCGACGTTCAGTCTCCAGCAACAGGGTAATTGCACTACCACTTGTCAGATCCCAGAACGCTCCCAACGCCCAACGCAGGTCGGCTCCAGCGAAGCGCCGGCACATTTCAAGCTGGTTGCGGGTGATGTAGTAGCGACGTAGCGGAGAGTGCCCAGTCAGCACGAGCGGGAATCCAAATATCACACGGGTTGTGGAATTCCCCATTGAATGGGCAAGTATCACCACTCGGTTTTCCATCACCATCAGTCCCTGGCTGCGGCAACGCAGACAAAACTCCAGATCAACTGTATCTATGAAAAGCCGTGTATCAAAAAATCCCACTTGGGGGAAAACCGATACGCGCACCAAGCTGCCCGATGTGATGGTCGTGCGCACCGACCGCCATTGCTCTGTTTCCTTCAAGATTTCGCCGGCGCGATGGTAATCACGCCCTGTCCCACGGTCGCGATGGCTCATGGCCAGGATCGCGACACGGTCTAGCTGCGGCAATGTCGCAGAAGCAGCCAGCAATTGCGCAATAGCTTCCGGAGCTACCTGGCTGTCCTGATCAAAGGTCGCAAGCCATTCGGCTCCAAATTGAATGGCGGCACGGGCGCCCTGATTGAGGGCTTCGGCAATGCCAAGGTTCTCGAGGTTGAGGACCACTGAGCACCCAGCTTGCAACGCCATCGAATGCACAGCATCGGCGTTGTTTGAACCGTTGTCCACAACCAAGAGCCCGTGCACTTGCTCGCGCAAGGCCTGCAACCGGTCGGCCAGCTTGTCGTCCGGGTTGTAGGTAACGACCACAGCGAACACTGTGCCGCTCATGGACTCGGACGTCGATTGCGATGGGATTGACACGCCGAGATCCATTCAGGCAGACACTGTCGCCGTCAGCGTAATGCACTCTCCCTGTGCCGCATCGCTGTGCCCCAGGAATTCCGCCATATCTTCGCGGATCGCCTGGGAACGGATATTGCCCATTTGCGCCGGATCTGCCAGTCGGCTCAAGGAAGCCATAGCCCGCCAGCCGGATTGCGAAGAAGCAACACGAATATCGATGAACCCGGCGTCCTGAAGCAGCCTTTCCAACGCCTTTGGTGCAAACACTTGGAGATGGTGTGGCGGATGAAGTCCCGCCCAACCCGCACCAAAATACGCATGGCCACGTGCATTGATGTTGGGGGTTTCGATCCAGAAATGCCCCCCTGGTTTGAGCAATTGACGCGCAGCTCGCAAGAGCGCGGATGGCTCGTGCACATGCTCGATGACATGACTGATGGTGACCGCATCAAACTTGCTACCGCTGTTGACCAATTCATCCAGAGGCCCTTCGTGAACATCGAACCCTTTCGCGCGCGCGACTGCCGCCGCTTGTATGTCGAATTCGGTGCCACAACCCTGCCAGCCCGCGACGCGTGCCCACGCCAGGAAACGGCCGTTTCCGCAGCCAATATCCAGCACCGTGCCGGGCTTGATCGAAACAGGAAGATGCCGCATGGCCGCATCGAAACGCGGCCTCAAGAATGGGCGAAGCCACATCGCACCTGCAAAGACATCACTCGGCTTGAACGGCTTGCTGCTGAAGCGCACGCGAATGTATGCGCGCAGGATGGCCTGTTTGAGAGACCCGCGCCAATCCGTTCCTGGCTGTTCCGGGTCATCGTCCAACTGGCTTTCGTGCGTTCCATAGTCTTGATACGCTAGATGGATCGTTTGACGATTGGGCCTGGGATCCAAATAGGCTGTGCCGCACTGCTCGCAGCCGTACAGATCCCAACGTCCCGGTGCGTTGAACAAATGATCTGCCAAGCCCTGATGCACGCAATGACGGCGCTCACCTGCGCAGATCGGGCAGGCGCGCAGATGCTCCAGACCTTCGGATGGCCAATCACGACTCTGGTTGTTCTCTTTACTCATGCTGAGAGGTGGGCAAGACTTGCCTGTTCCGATGAAGTGCTCAATGGAGCAAGGATATGCAGGAGCGCAGACTGCCGGTTGGCCGGCCTGCAACACCGTTCATGTCCCTGGGAGCTCGGGCTCGATGCCATGCGCAGGCCTGGCTCCTCGCCGCAGGTCAAAAGCGCTTCGAAGCGCTGCAAAAAAAATCGCAGCCAACAACGATTGCGTTCCCATCAACAACAGCGCAACGCCGGGAATGATCTGCCGCATGGCGGTCTCGGGATCCAGCGCTCCGAAGCCGGTACGCCCCCATTGCCACGTGAGGCTCGCACACATTGCCAATCCAGCCAGCGTCGCAAGCGCTCCCCCGATCGACAGCCATCCTCCGCCGGCCGCGCGCAGCGCCCATCGTTCCCGCGGGTGCGGCGTATTCAGACGCGCGCAATGCCGAGCAAGTACAGCGCCCATGGCGAACAGCATGGTCTGATAGCCCACCACCATGCCTGCGGCCGCGAACAGTTGGGTATGGATGCCGACCGGCCAGCGGCCCAGGTTGACCGGGTGGCAGTGCGCAAGCAGCAGTTGCGTGAGACTCAACAAGGTCAGCACCACGCCCGGATACAGAAACAGCCAGCGTGGCGTGAACAGCAGCAGAAATCGGAAATGCCGCCAGCCGTCGCGCCAGGTCCGCAAATGCGGGGGCCGATCTCGGCCATCCGGAGAAAGAACGGTCGGCACTTCGGCGACACGCAGCCCGCTCAAGGATGCCTTGACGATCATCTCGCTGGCGAACTCCATGCCTTCACAACATAGCTCCAGTTGTCGAATGGCTTCGCGCTCAAAGCCGCGCAAGCCGCAGTGGAAGTCGCCAATCTTGGACTTGAAGAAAAGCCGTCCCATGAAACTGAGCACTGGGTTGCCCAGGTAGCGATGCAATGGAGGCATTGCGCTGGGCAAGATGCCTCCGCGAAAGCGGTTCCCCATCACGAGCTGACTTCCTTGGCGCAATTCGGCGACAAAGGGGGCAAGGGTTCTGAAGTCGTAGCTGTCGTCGGCGTCGCCCATGATGACGTAGCGGCCCACAGCAGCGTCGATGCCCGCGATCAGTGCTGCGCCGTAGCCGCGAACTGGCACGTCGATGACGCGTGCTCCGCACGATGCGGCCAGTTCCTGCGATCCATCGGTCGAGCCGTTGTCGGCCACCAGTACCTCTCCGCTGATCCCCGCATGTGCAAGGAATGCCTTAGCCTTTGCGATGCAGGTCGAAAGCGTCTGTGCCTCATTGAGGCACGGCATGAGGACTGTCAACTCAATCGGCGAAGCCTTGCCCGATGCAGGAAGATGCACCGTGCCCACGAGGGGAGTCTTTGCCAGATTGAGAACTGCACTACTCATAGTTGAATTCCGGGCTTCTCATGTAGTTAGCATCCATGAGAAAGACTTGCACAAACGAATGCTGACCTATGTTGCGCTTTGAATTTGGCCATTGGATCTCGTTGCTAGTTTTGCTCAAACTCGACATATGCTCTGCCACCTTTGCGCCAGCAGTTGATTTTCTGTGGTGCCTTGAGCCAGTCGTCAGTTCGTCCGATCGCGATCCGGTCGCCGCCGCCACGAAGGAGATCCTCGAACCAGATCAATCCACCGTCGGTCACCCAAAGCGCCAAGTCGCTGCCGTAAGTGCGACGCCAGATATTGCCGCTGCGAGTGCTGCTGCCCCGTCGATGTTGGCCAAACAGCTCGACGCATGCATCTTCTACGTCATCGAGTACTTGTTCTGCAACTCGCTTGCTGCCGAGCTCCAAAGGGCTCAAGCGGCCACCGGGCACCACTCGACACGCATAGAGCTGAATTTCGTTGCGAAGTCCGGCACGGAGGTCAGCACGCTCGATCGCTTCAGAATTGCCCTTGTACTTGATGTACTCGCAGTCTTTGGGATCAATCTCCAATCCAAAGCGCCTAAGTGGATAGTCGATGTTGGCTGGAACAAGCCGGCTCGGTTTGCCGTCTGATTCGAACTCTCTTACAAGCTTGACCATGCGAAGCCGCGACAGATTGGCGTCTATCAGCGCGCGCGCACGACTTCCGACGAATCCGTCAGGCCCAATCCCGCTGGCCACTCCCAGGAATGCTGAGCCTGGCGCTAGCCAGGACAGCAGGAAGGATTGAGATTGCGAATCCAAGGGAAGGTAGAGCTGCGGCTCTAGTTGCAAATGCGGCGGTACGTTCACTTGCAGCCACTGCCCACCCCAAGGTTGGGGACCCCAACGAAGGTCTCTCGTTTGCCACAGGAAAACGATCTGCATGCCAAGCATGACTGCCAAGACATAGATCAGTATCCGTTGCGGCGCGGGTGCCAGAAGTCGATGCAGGCCCACAACAAGTAGGACGCCCGCGATGCAAGCCATGGGCGAGAAGTAGCGGCTGTTCCCGCTGATGCTCAGCCAGAGCACCCAACTCGCCGCAAGCGAAATGACCAAGCATGCGTACGCACGATTTGACTGGCTACTGATTGCCGTAGCTGCACTCTTCCACCGGCGGCGCGCGCCCCAGGCCACGACACCAAGCATCGCCAACATCACCAAAGCGGCGTAGCGCAGATCGGGTGATGAGGGTTCGGTATGTATGAGGCGCCGCGCACTAAGCATGTCGAACGGCCGCGCGAACGCTTCGGTCAATGACGACGGCAGGAAGCGTGGATCCCTCATTCCGGCGACCAACTGCCCAAGCAATTGCCAAGGCGAACTCTCGGGTTGACTCTTGGGCGTGGCAGCATCCGATGCGCGAAATAGACCGTCAAGCATCGGGAAAAAGGGATTGCCAAAAGCGCGCTCCAATCGCATGGACCAGGGCATAGTCACGGCAATCACAGCGATACCAGCGCAGACAGCGAATGTCAGTAGCGCTCGCACACGTCGGCGTGGCGTCGAAACGCATCCCACAACCATGGGGATTGCAGGCAGGAGCGCAAAGGTCGCGTTCGAGAGTTTGAGCGCAGAAGCGGCGCCAAGCAGGGCGCCTCCCAATGCGACCAGGTGGAGTCGACCTCCAACGAATGCGCTAGCCAGAGCAACGTAGCCGCCCAGCGCAAGCGCGCCAGTGGTGACGTCGTTGAACGAAGATCCCAGCGCCTGCAAGAAAACGGGGTTGAGCAACGCGAAGGCCACCGCAGCCCAAACAACGATGCCCGAACTGTTGCCACCTTGACGCCGGCATACAACGCGTGCCAATTCCCAGGTCATCCATAGCATCACGCTTTGCATCAGGGCAAAGGAGACACCTATCGCTACCGCCGGCCACCTCGCATCCACCATCAGGTACAACGGCACATGAGAGTAGGGGTTCAGATAAGTCTGCGTGCCAGCCGGGAACAGGTCAACCGTCAAGCGTTCGTTGAAGACGCTGTAGCCTGCATACACGTGGTAGTGCAAAGCATCCCAAGGCACATCCTTGCCAGCAAGCAGAGTCCAGGTGATAGCCAGAATGCTGCAGATCGCATATGCCAGCAAACGCCCTTCCCCAACTCCACGGCGGCCTGCTTCAGCGAAAAGGGCGGATCGGCCAAGTGCGCGTGAACTCTCAGTCATGAGTTTTGCTGATGAGACCTATCTGCTTGCAATACAAGATAAAAAGCCGCCCGAAGGCGGCTCGTCATGCGATGGCGAAAATTACACGCCAGGGCATTCCTTCGGGGCCAGCTTGTTTGCCACGTTGGTGGCACAGGTCCAAGATCCGGTCGTGCCGCCGGTGCCGGCGGTGTCCGCAGTGCGGGTCCAGGTGACGGTCTTGCCATTGACTTGGGCATTACCAATCAGCGTGCAGGTAATCGTGCCACCAGAGTTGGCCGGGGCCGTGGCACCAGTGAACGTGGCGATCGCGATAGCGCAGCGCTTGGTGGTCGCAGAGAGACCAATGTCTGCCACCGTTGCGGGCGGCGTGCCCGAAGCGATGCGATCTTCAATGTTCACCTTGCCAGGTGTGATTTCGGCCAAGCCACCAGCGACTTGCGACTTCGCGACGTAGTCCTGATACGCCGGCAGCGCCACAGCAGCCAAGATACCAATGATCGCCACAACGATCATCAATTCGATCAGGGTGAAACCCTTTTGCACATTGCGTGCGATAGAACGACGGTTCATTCATTAACTCCAGGTTGGTTTGTAGAGCCCGGGAACCAGCCCGGAGCGAGGAACCTTCCGCAGCATCCGTGCCACCCGGTTTCCCCACCCTGCAGCCCTCGATCGGGCCGCCTTTGGTCACAAGATGGTTACATGATGTGACACAACTCGCACTCAGATGCCAATTGTGTCGACAAATTTGTCATGCCCGACCAGGCCCTGTCAGAAGGTCAGCACCCCATCCGCCTTGAGCCAGCGGATGTCCCGCTGCGCCAACCCGGCCACCTCCCGACCCGCCAGCATCTCGATCTGGCTCATGATTTCCTCGGTCTCTGCCGGCTTGGTGTGGGTGATGTAGATCGGGTATTGCTTGCCCGGATCGATGTGCGCCAGCTCGTGCGCCAGCGCCACCGGCGACAGATGCAGGCTGCGTTCGGCCAATGCCTCTTCGCGGGAGCTGAAGGCGGTCTCGATGACCAGCATCGCCACGTCGATCGCGTTGATGCGCTCCCAGAACGGCGGGTTGCGTTCGGTGTCGCCGCTGAAGACCCAGTGGGCGCCGCCTTCCGCCCGGCGGATGGCGAAGCCGCAGGCCGGCACGGTGTGGACGGCCGGCAGCACCTCGATCAGCTTGGGGGCGTCGCTGCCCAACTCGAGGCGCTGCCCGACCGTGATCTCGTGAAAGCTCACGAACGGCGATTCGGGGCTGGGAATGCGTTCGAAATTCGGCCAGATGACGTTGTTGAACACATGCGCCCGCAGCGCGTCGATGGTGGCCGCCAGAGCATGCACGCGCAGGGGCCGGGGGCGGCGGCTGCCGACGGCGTCGAGCATCAGGGGCAGGGCGGCGATGTGGTCGAGGTGCGAGTGGGTGAGCACCACGTCGTCGATGGCGGCCATCTCGTCGAGGGTGAGGTCGCCGACGCCCGTGCCGGCGTCCACGAGCAGGTCCGCATCGACCAGGAACGAGGTGGTGCGGCAGTCCTTGGCGATGGCGCCCGAGCAACCCAGCACGCGAACCTGCATTGTGGAAGACCCCTTGTATGCGTCTGTCGTCATTTGGTGTCGAACCGGGTGGCGCCGTCCCAGTCCGGGTCTTGCGGGCGAAGCGCCATCGAGGCTAAACGCTGGGCGTAGAGCTGGTAAAGGACTTTTTTCGCATCCGCGGCGAGCAGGGGAGCCAGCAAGTTCCGGCCCAGCGCCCAATCCTGGCGGCGGTAGGCGGCGAGCACCTGGCTCCAGCGGTCGAGTTGCTGCCGTGTGTCCTGCGACTCGGCCGCAGCTTCCGGCACGAGCGGGGTGTAGATGGCAACGGCCTGGGCCTTGCCCTT
The DNA here is from genome assembly GCF_009811375.1 of Variovorax boronicumulans. NCBI lineage: Bacteria > Pseudomonadati > Pseudomonadota > Betaproteobacteria > Burkholderiales > Comamonadaceae > Variovorax > Variovorax boronicumulans. The sequence goes on along the minus strand of NZ_BKDH01000004.1, from coordinate 319,887 downwards.
GACGCGCACGCTGTCGAGTTCCTGCCAGACGAAGCCGGGCGCCGCCTCGCGGGTGGCGCCGCTGGCCACGATCTCGACCCCGTAGTGTCCGCTCAGGCCTTCCAGCCGCGACGCGAGATTGACCGCGTCGCCGACCACGGTATAGCTGCGGCGCGCGGTCGAGCCCATGTCGCCGACGCTCATGAGGCCGCTGTTCAGGCCGATGCCGGCGCTGATTTCGGGGCGGCCGTTGGCACGGTGCTGGCGGTTGATGTCGTGCACGGCGGCCGCCATGTCGATCGCCGCCTGCACCGCGAGCGCGGCATGGCCGGGGGTGTCGATGGGTGCGCCCCAGAAGGCCATGACGCAGTCGCCCATGTATTTGTCGACGGTGCCGCGGTGCGCGCTGATCACCTCGGTGAGCCGGCTGAAGACGGTGTTCAGGAAGGCCTGCAGCTCGGCCGGCGCCATCTGCTCGGACAGCCGGGTGAAGTCGCGCATGTCGCAGAACATCACGGTCATTTCCTTGCTCTCGGCGCGCATGCTGTAGCGGCCGGGGCGCACGAGCATTTCGTCGACCAACTCCGGCGGCACGTAGGTGCCGAAGAGCCGCACCAGCCCGCGCCGCGCGCGCGATTCGACGAAGTAGCCCCAGCTCATGTTGAGCGCGAAGGCCAGCGCCACCATGACGAGCGCCGACGCGAGCGGGAGCACGAGGCTGTGGCCGACGTAGAGCCAGGTGTTGAGGCCGACCAGCGCGGCGACCACGCCGGCGCCGAGCAGCACGGCGCGCGATGCGGACAGCAGCGAGAGCCCGAACGCGAGCAGCAGCCCCGCCGTCAGCACGGTCAGCACTTCGTAGCCCGGCGCGTAGTCGGGCACGGCCAGCAGGCGCCGGTCGAGCAGGCCCGAGACGATGTTGGCGTGCACTTCGACGCCCGGGAACGCCGCGCCGACCGGGGTGGCGCGCAGGTCCTGCAGGCCGGGCGCGGTGGCGCCGAGCAGCACGATCTTGTCCTTCAACTCGCCCGGCGCCAGTCGGCCCTCGAGGACGTCGGCAGCGGCCACGTAGCGGAACGACCCTGCGCGCGGCCCGCCGGGGCCGCGGAACGGCACCTGCAGGCTGGCACTCTGGTCGACCGGGATGCGCAGCGACCCCAGCACCAGCGCCTGCAGGCGCGGAAAGTTGCCGTCGCCGGCCACGAGCGCCGGCCGCACGGGCGGCGAGCCGTTCGCCAGCCGGTACACCGCCAGCGCCAGCGACTCGTAGTGCCCGGGCGACGCATGCTCGCCTTCGTAGCGGGCAATGAGCGGCACGCTGCGAATCACGCCGTCGTCGCTGCCGTCACCAACCAGGGTGTTCAGGAACCCCGCGACCGGCGCCGCGCGCCCCAGCACCGGCAGGCTGGCGCCGAAGCCGTTCCAGAGCGTGACGAAGGAAGCATGGGGCGGAAAGGCGTCGGGCGGCAGCACGGGCGTCGCCGGCAGCAGCCCCTTGGCGCTGGGCTGTTCGGTGCGGGTGAAGTAGTAGCCCAGCGCCACGGGCTGGCCGCGCAGGGCCTGGGCCAGTGTGGCGTCGTGGTCGAGGGTCGGCGCGAGCTGGTCGATTTCGGCAGCGAGGCCCGGCACGCCGCTCAATGGCCCGGCTGCGATCTCCTTCAGGCGCCCGAGGCCGGAGCTGCGATCGGGCTCGAGAAACATCACGTCGAAGCCGAGCACGGCCACGTGCTGGCGGGCCAGCAGTTCCGTCGTGAGGCTGGCGATCTTGTCGCGCGGCCAGGGCCACTGGCCTTCGCGCGCCAGGCTGGCGTCGTCGACATCGACGATCACGACCCGCGTGTCGGGCGTGCCCGGCATGGTGGCGCGCAGGCGGGCGTCGTAGATCAGATGGTCCAGGTGCTCGATCACGCCCAGCCGCCAGGCGCCGGTGGCGTGGAGCAGCGCCAGCACCACCGGTAGCAGCGTGATGGCGATGCGCGGCCAGTGCCGCCGCAATGCGCTCATGGCTGGTCAGCCTTGGACAACAAATGCCTGTCGGCGAGAAAACGGGGAACGGAGCAGGGCGTCCGGGCCGGCTCAGATCCGGAGGAACTGCATGCGCGAGGCGCCGCCGAGTTCGAGCACGTCGCCTTCCTGCAGCGCGACGGCTTCGGCGCCCAGCGGGGCGCCGTTGAGCGTGACGCTGCCGACGACGGTGGCCGCCACGTAGCCCTGGCGGCGGCGGGTGACGACGGCCACGGCGACGCCGGGCTTGCCGATGGTGGTGACCACCTTCTGCAGCGGGACGTCCTGGCCTTCGTTGGCGCCCGAGAGCACGCGCAGCACGGGCACGCCCAGCTCGACCAGCGCGCCCGATTCGGTGGGCGCCGACGAGAGCGGCATCGGCGCCGAATACTCGGAGAGCGAGGCCCGCACGGAGCCAGGGCCGGCCATGAGGTTGCTGTGCGAGCGGAAATGGATGCGGCAGCCGCCGACCTCGATGACGTCGTTGTCCTGGAGCGCCTGCTTCTGGACGGCCAGCGCATTGACGTAGGTGCCGTTGGTGCTGTTGAGATCTTCAATTTCGACTTCGCCGCCGCTCATGTGCAGCACGGCATGCTCGCCGCTGACGGCGAGATTGTCGATCACGATGTCGTTGTAGGCGCGCCGGCCCAACGTCGTGCGATTCTTGGCGAGCGCCACTTGGCCGATGACGACGCCATCGACCGAAATGATCATCTTCGGCATGGCCGATTACTCCCCGTTTGCAAAGATCCAGCACCGTCAGGCGGCGCAAACGGTCCGCCGCCTGGGTTGGCTGCTACATGGCCCCGCGGGTCGCTTCGCTGACGCCCGCCTTGGCCAGAACAACTGAAATGTTATCCCGTCCGCCATTGTCGTTTGAAATTGCAACCAAAAGTGAAGCCATCTCCTTCAGCCCCAGATCACGGCTCAAAAGCGTGAAAAGCTGCGCATCCGGCACCATCTCGCTGAGCCCGTCGGAGCACAGCATGTACAGGTCGCCCGGCCTGGCGCTGTGCTCGTGCATCTCCAGCAACACCTGGGCTTCCACGCCCACGGCCCGCGTCACGAGGTTGCGGGTGGGGGAGTTCAGGGCCTCTTCGGGCGTGATGGCACCCGCGTCGAGCTGCTGCTGGCGCAGCGAATGGTCGCGCGTGAGCTGCTCCAGCTTGTTGTTGCGCAGGCGGTAGCAGCGCGAATCGCCGATGTGGCCGACGACCACGCGCTGGGGGCGGAACGCCGCCAGCACCAGAGTCGTGCCCATGCCCCGCAGTTCTTCGTGGGTGATGCCCGCCTGGAGGATGGCGCCGTTGGCCTCATCGGTGGCCGCCTGCAGCGCACGCCGGACCACGCGGGCGGGCGCCTGCATGCCGGCCTGGGCGAACCAGCGCCCGAAGCTCGCGTGCATCAGCGAAATGGCCATGACACTGGCCACCTCGCCGCCCTTGTAACCGCCCATGCCGTCGGCCAGCAGCGCCAGGCCGAGCGCCGGGTCGACGTGCACCGCGTCTTCGTTGTGAGCGCGCAGGCGCCCGACATCGGTCAGCGCCGCAAACTCCCAGCTCAGCGCCGGTCGACTGGAGAAAAGGGAAACGCCAACACCTGCCATCGTTTGTCAGCGCTCGCTTTTTGAAGGGATCAGTGCGCAGCAGCGCGTGCGCGCCGTTGCAGGAAGCGGCCCAGGGCCACGACGAGCACCGCGCCGGCGATCGCGCCCACGTAGTGCATCCAGGGGTTGGCCGCCAGCGCCTCGTGCAGCGACACGTCGCTCACGATGGTCTCGCCGCCGACCCAGCCGATCAGCGCGGCACCCAGCATGACGATGATCGGGAAGCGTTCCATGAGCTTGATCATGAGCGTGCTGCCGAAAATCACCAAGGGGATGCTGATGGCCAGGCCCAACACCAGCAGCACCATGCTGCCTTGCGCGGCGGCCGCCACGGCGATCACGTTGTCCAGGCTCATCACCAGGTCGGCCAGCAGGATGGTCCGCACGGCCGCGAACATGCTGCCGTATTCCTTGGACTCGCCGTCGCCTTCGTCTTCCTCGCTGAGCAGCTGCAGGCCGATCCACAGCAGCAGGGCGCCGCCGATGATCTGCAGGTAGGGCAGCGCCAACAGCTTGGCCGCCACCACCGTCAGCACGATGCGCAGCACCACGGCCGCGCCCGAGCCGAACAGTACGGCTTTTTTCTGTTGCGCGGGCGGCAGCGATCGCGCCGCCATGGCGATCACGACGGCGTTGTCGCCCGAGAGGATGATGTTGATCCAGACGATCTTGATCAGACCGATCCAGAAGTCCGTGCTTTGAAGAAGTTCCATGTCTCTGATTCCACTGTGTTGTAGTTAAAAAAGCGCCCGCAACTCAATGCGGGCGCTTTTTCATTTCTGCGTGGTAATGCGAGCGGCGGGAATGCCGCCAGCGGTACGTGTGCTTTTTACAGCTTGCCCTTGAGCAGCTTGGCCAGCTCCGAGAAGTTGCGCGTCACGGTGAAGCCGCACTCTTCCATGATGGCGAGCTTGGCTTCGGCCGTGTCGGCGCCGCCCGAGATCAGCGCGCCGGCGTGGCCCATGCGCTTGCCGGGAGGGGCGGTGACACCGGCGATGAAGCCGACGACCGGCTTCTTCATGTTGTCCTTGCACCAGCGGGCTGCGTCAGCCTCGTCGGGGCCGCCGATTTCGCCGATCATGATGACGGCGTCGGTGTCCGGATCGTCATTGAAGGCCTTCATCACGTCGATGTGCTTCAGGCCGTTGATCGGGTCGCCGCCGATGCCGACTGCCGACGATTGGCCCAGGCCGATTTCCGTCAGTTGAGCCACGGCTTCGTACGTCAGCGTGCCCGAGCGCGAGACCACGCCGATGCGGCCCTTGCGGTGGATGTGGCCGGGCATGATGCCGATCTTGATTTCGTCGGGCGTGATCAGGCCGGGGCAGTTCGGGCCCAGCAGCAGGGTCTTCTTGCCGCCGGCCGCTTCCTTGGCCTTCATCTTGTTGCGCACTTCGAGCATGTCCCGAACCGGGATGCCTTCGGTGATGCAGATCGCCATGTCCAGGTCGGCTTCGACAGCTTCCCAGATGGCGGCCGCGGCGCCTGCCGGCGGCACGTAGATCACCGACACGGTGGCGCCGGTCTGCGTGGCGGCTTCCTTCACCGAACCGAAGATCGGGATGTTGAAGATCGACTCGCCGGCCTTCTTCGGGTTCACGCCGGCCACGAAGGCGTTCTTGCCGTTCGCGTATTCCTGGCACTTCTCGGTGTGGAACTGACCGGTCTTGCCGGTGATGCCTTGCGTGATGACTTTGGTGTCTTTGTTGATGTAGATCGACATGACTTGTTCCTTAGGCCTTCTTGACTGCTGCCACGACCTTCTGGGCCGCGTCCGCCATGGTGTCGGCGCTGATGATCGGCAGGCCCGACTCGGCCAGCAGCTTCTTGCCTTCGACTTCGTTGGTGCCCTTCATGCGCACGACCAGCGGCACTTGCAGGTTCACGGCCTTGCAGGCTGCGATCACGCCGGTGGCGATGGTGTCGCACTTCATGATGCCGCCGAAGATGTTCACGAGGATGGCTTCCACGTTCTTGTTCTTCAGCATGATCTTGAAGGCTTCCGTGACCTTCTCGGGGGTGGCACCGCCGCCCACGTCCAGGAAGTTGGCCGGCTCGCCGCCGAACAGCTTGATGGTGTCCATGGTGGCCATGGCCAGGCCGGCGCCGTTCACCAGGCAGCCGATGTTGCCGTCCAGCGAGATGTAGGCGAGGTCGAACTTCGAGGCTTCGACTTCGGCCGCGTCTTCTTCGTCCAGGTCGCGCAGGGCCACGATTTCGGGGTGGCGGAACAGCGCGTTGCTGTCGAAGTTGAACTTGGCGTCCAGCGCCATGACGTTGCCCTTGCTGTCACGGTTGAGCGGGTTGATCTCGACCAGCGAGGCGTCCGTCTCCATGTAGCAGGTGTAGAGCTTCTTCAGGATGTCGACCGTCTGGGCGGTCGAATCGGCCGGCATGCCGATGCCGTCGGCGATTTCCTTGGCTTGCGCGTCGGTCAGGCCGTCCTTGGGGTCGGCGTAGACCGTGATGATCTTCTCGGGGGTGGAATGGGCCACTTCCTCGATGTCCATGCCGCCTTCGCTCGAAGCGATGAACGCCACCTTCTGGGTGGCGCGGTCGGTCACGGCCGAAATGTAGTATTCCTTGTTGATGTCGGCGCCGTCTTCGATGTAGAGGCGACGCACCTTCTGGCCTTCAGGGCCGGTCTGGTGGGTCTTGAGCTGCATGCCGAGGATCTCGCCAGCCAGCTTCTTGACGTCTTCGATCGACTTGGCGACCTTGACGCCGCCGCCCTTGCCGCGGCCACCCGCGTGGATCTGGGCCTTGACGACCCAGACCGGGCCTCCAAGCTTCTGGGCGGCCTCGACCGCCTCCTGAACCGTATAGGCCGGGATGCCGCGCGGCACCGGCACGCCGAACTTGGCAAGGATTTCCTTGCCTTGGTACTCGTGAATCTTCATGAGGGATGTCTCTCGGAAGGAGGAGGTTGAGAACGGGAGATCGGGAGTGAGACTGTTGTTTCTGCTCTGTTGTTCGCGGGCGACGGCAGCCTGACGGCTGGGGGCGGCGAACAACCGCGGACTGTATCATGGTGCGCCGCACCAATACTTGATGCGCGGTTGCGGTCAATACGTACTTTCTTCTAGCCACCCTACGCATACTCCGATATGGCCAAGGTTTTCATCGACGGCGAAGCCGGCACCACCGGCCTGCAAATTCGCGAGCGGCTGCAAACGATGCCGCAGATCGAGCTCGTGAGCATCGCGCCCGAGCTGCGCAAGGACGTGGCCGCCAAGCGCGAGCTGATGGCCGGCGTCGACCTCGTGGTGCTGTGCCTGCACGACGACGCGGCGCGCGAGTCGGTCGCGCTGATCGACCAGCTCCCGGGCCAAAAGCCCAAGATCATCGACGCCTCGACCGCCCACCGCATCGCGCCGGGCTGGGTCTTCGGCTTCCCCGAACTCGTCGAAGGCCACTGGCAGGCCGTGGCCCAGGCCGACCGCGTCGGCAACCCCGGCTGCTACGCCACCGGCGCCATCGCCATGGTGCGTCCGCTGGTCGACGCGGGCCTGCTGCCGGCCGATTTCCCGGTGTCGCTGCCTTCGGTGAGCGGCTATTCGGGCGGCGGCCGGACCATGATCGAGGACTACGAGGCCGGCAAGGCGCCGCTGTTCGAGACCTACGCGCTGGGCCTGAAGCACAAGCACATCCCCGAAATCATGACCTACACCGGCCTCACGCGCCGCCCGGTCTTCATTCCGTCGGTGGGCAATTTCAAGCAGGGCATGCTGGTGCAGTTGCCGCTGCACCTGGACCTGCTGCCCGGCAAGCCCAGGGCCGGCGACCTGCAGGACGCCCTGGCCGCCCACTATGCCAAGAGCAACACGCCCGAGCAGTTCGTGAAGGTGCTGCCGCCGACCGAGAACGGCAAGCTCGACGCGCTGGCGCTCAACGACACCAACCAGCTCGAGATCCGCGTGTTCCCGAACGAGGACCACCGCCATGCCGTGGTGATCGCGCGCCTGGACAACCTGGGCAAGGGCGCCAGCGGCGCCGCGGTGCAGAACCTCAAGCTGATGCTGGCGCTCTGAGCCCCCGCTTCAAGCGCTGACAAGAAGGAAAGGCCGGCCCGCAAGGACCGGCCTTTCTGCTTTCAGTCGGCCCGCATCGTGCCCGTGTCGCGGTAGCGCACGTGCCATGAAAAGGCCTCTTCCAGCCGGTGCGGCGTGTGGCCGCCGCAGGTCGCCACAGCACGCGCGTGGTAGTCCTGCAGCATCGCGCGGTACGGCTCGGCCGCGCAGTTGGCGATGATCGCCGCCGCCCGCTCGCGCGGCGCCAGCCCGCGCAGGTCGGCCAGGCCCACCTCGGTGACCAGGATGTCGACGTCCTGCGGCGCATGGTCGACGTGCGACACCATCGGCACGATGCTCGACACCGTGCCCTGCTTGGCGACCGACTTGGTCGCGAAGATCGACAGGTAGGCGTTGCGCGCGAAGTCGCCCGAGCCGCCGATGCCGTTCATCATGTGCGTGCCCAGCACGTGGGTCGAATTGACGTTGCCGTAGATGTCGGCTTCCAGCGCCGTATTCAGCGCGATGATGCCCAGGCGCCGGATGATCTCCGGGTGGTTGCTCACCTCCTGCGGCCGCAGCACCAGCCGGTCCTTGTAGCGCGCCAGGTCGCCGAACACCTGCCGTGCCTTCGCGGGCGACAGCGTGATCGACGAGCCCGAGGCGAAGTCCAGCTTGCCGGCGTCGAACAGGTCGAAGGTCGAGTCCTGCAGCACCTCCGAGTACATCGTGAGGTGCTCGAAGGGCCCCGCGCCCAGCCCCGACATCACCGCGTTGGCGACCGTGCCGATGCCCGCCTGCAGCGGCAGCAGCCGCTCGGTGAGCCGGCCCTGCGCCACCTCGCGCTCGAAGAAGGCCACCAGGTGCGCCGCGATGGCCGCGGTCTCGGCGTCGGCCGGCAGCACGGTGGAGGTGCTGTCGGCCTTGTCGGTGATGACGATGCCCAGGATCTTCTCGGGCGGGATCTGGATGGCGCTGGTGCCGATGCGGTCGTGCGGCGCCACCAGCGGCATCGGCTCGCGCTGCGGGCGGTGCTTCGGAATGAAGATGTCGTGCAACCCTTCGAGCGCGGTCGATTGCGAGGTGTTGATCTCGACGATCACCTTGTCGGCCAGGATCGCGAAGCTCGCGCTGTTGCCGATCGAGGTGCTCGGCACCAGCGCGCCGGTCTCGGTGATGGCCACGGCCTCGATGATCGCGATGTCGATCGGCGGGATCTGACGCGTGCGCAGCATCTCGACCGTTTCCGACAGGTGGTGGTCGATGAACATCACCTCGCCGCGGTTGATCGCCTGGCGCAGCACGGTGTCGACCTGGAACGGCATGCGCCGACTGATGGCGCCGGCCTCGGTCAGCTGGCGGTCCACGTCGCCGCCGAGCGAGGCGCCGGTCATGAGCGTGATCTTCATCGGCGCGCGGCGCGCGCGGGCCGCGAGCGCCAGCGGCACGGCCTTGGCGTCGCCGGCGCGCGTGAACCCGCTCATGCCGACCACCATGCCGTCGCGGATCCATTCGGCTGCGGCCTCGGCGGTGGTGATCCTGCTGCGCAGGGCGGGCAGGCGGATGCGGTCTTCGTGCGGCATGGGGGACAAAACGTCTTTCTTTCGTCAGGCAGGGAAAAGAAAAGCCGGCACCGCGCGCGCGGCGGGTGTCAGCGCAGGAAGTAGTCGACCGGCACCAGCGGCGCCGGCGCCGGGGCGCCCACCGACTGGCACAGGTCGATCTCGAGCGTGCGGCACAGGGCCTCGAGCGGCAGGTCGTTGGACTCGGTGCCGAAGGGCTCCTCGATCTCGTCGCCGAGCGCGTCCAGGCCGAAGAAGGTGTAGGCCACGATCAGCACCACCACCGGCGTCATGAACCCGACCGAGTCCACCAGCCCGAAGGGCAGCAGGTAGCAGTAGAGGTACGCCGTGCGGTGCAGCAGCAGGGTGTACGAGAAGGGAATGGGCGTGCTGAGGATGCGCTCGCACGACGCGGCCGCCGCACTCAGCGCCGACAGCGTGCCGTCGACACCCGCCGCCAGCGCCGGGTCGATGCGCCGCGCGCGCAGCGCTTCGCGCAGGTCGGCGCCCATGTGCATCAGCAGCGCATGCGGCCGGTTGGCGACCTGGGTCAGGCCCTGCCACTCCGCCTCGCGCAGGAAGGGTTGGGTGTCAGCCGCGGCGTCGGTGCCGCGCAGCTGGTGGCGCAGCGCATGGGCAAAGGCGGCGGCGCGCAGGGTCATGCGCACGCGCAGGTCGTCCAGGCGGCGGACGGTGTCGGCGCCGGCGTTCACCGGCGCATCGCCGTCGATGAGGCTCTGGCACTGACGCGCCAGATTGCGCGAGCGCAGGATCACCTCGCCCCAGAGCTTGCGCGCCTCCCAGAAGCGGTCGTAGGCCGCGGTGTTGCGAAAGCCCAGGAAGATCGCCAGCGGCAGGCCCAGCAGCGCGAAGGGCACGGTGCCGAGCGGGATCTTGATGGAGCCGAAGCGCCCGTGCAGCACCGTGACGACGATGGCCACGACCACATTGAGCGTCAGCGCCGCGGCGATGCGCGGCAGGACGGAGCCCCGCCAGGACAGAAACAGCTTGAGCCCGGACGGGCGTTTCCGGACGATCATGAAAGCGGGGGGCAGGGGAGACAGGCAGGCATGGAGGCCGCGCACACCGCAAGGCCCGCGCGGGCGCTGATTGTCGCCGAGGCGTCAGCGCCGCAGCAGCTGCACGCCTCAAGACCAACGAAGACGGTCGGGCTCAGCGCACGAGCCACAGCCCCACGCCCAGCAGGACGGCCTGCGCCACCAGCGCGATGTAGAAGAGCTTGCGCGAGGGCGTCGCCATCTCCTGCAGCACCTCGTGGATTCGGCGCGTGAGCAGGGCGCGCAGGGCCGGGTCTTCGCCCGTCGCCGGCGTCGTCGCACCGTGCGCGGCACGCTCCTGCTGCCACTCGGCCAGCATGTCGCTCAGGGGCAGGCGGCCCAGCACGAAGCCGACTACCGCGCGCACGGCCCGGCCTTCGCCGAGCACCGGGGCGAGCTGCTGGCACAGGGCGTCGGGCGAGAGCCAGTCGGCCACGCGCTGCAGGCCGCCGTGGGTGCGCGGCATGGCTTCGATGCGGCCCGCGATCGCGTCGCCCAGCCGCTGCGACACGGCCTCGCCGCGCGCCGCGACCAGGTGCTGCATCGCGCGGGCGCGGCCCCGCTGCACGCCGAGCAGGAAGTACACACCGACGAACAGCGACAGCAGCACGGCCACCAGCAGCGGCGGCGACATGATCAGCGCCAGGATGGCGCCCGCGCCACCGGCCCGCGCCGCCGGGATGCCCGGGCCCTGCAGCTGGGTCAGGTAGTAGAAGAACACGCCGCCGCCGAGAAACAGGCCGATCAGCGCGCCCTTGATGGCCGAGCCGGCGAAGGCGAAGCCGGCCTTGGCGCCGGTGCGAACGAGGGACTGCGGGTGGGCGGGTGGCGACGACATGAAGGGTTCCTCCGGTTTTTCTGGAAAGCCGCCTCCTGCGAGGCCGGTCGCTGGCGATCATGCCACCGCCTTCCCGCACCATAATCGCGCCACACAACAACGAGGAGGATCGTCATGGGAACCGTCAAGTTTCAGAAACCGACCGGCGCATTCGTCGCCGCATCCTGGGCCGCGCTGATCATCGGCGCCATCGTGTACCTGCTCGGGCTGTGGAATGCCGCGATGCAGCTCAACGAGAAGGGCTACTACTTCACCATCCTCATGTACGGCCTGTTCTCGGCCGTGTCGCTGCAAAAGACGGTGCGCGACCGGCTCGAGGGCATCTCGGTCACCGGCATCTACTTCGGCCTGTGCTGGGTCTCGCTGCTGCTGTCGGTGGGCCTGCTGGCCGTGGGCCTGTTCAACGCCTCGCTGGCCGCCAGCGAGAAGGGCTTCTACGCCATGGCCTTCCTGCTGAGCCTGTTCGGCGCGGTGGCGGTGCAGAAGAACGTGCGCGACATCGCCGCGTACAAGGCCGAGAACCCGCTGGCCGACGACGTCACGGCCACCGAGTAAGCCAGGCCGGGCTCAGCCCGCCTTGAGCAGGCGGCGCAGGGCCTGCAGGTCGCGCGCGATCCATCCGGCATCGCGCGCAAAGGCCGCGTCGTCCATGTGCGGCTGGCGCAGCAGCGTGAACTGCAGCTCGCACACGCCAGGCGCCACGCCGATCACGCGAAACGGCAGGTAGACCTCGGGCACGCCTTCGGGCGCCACCCAGTGGTCGAGCACGCCCAGGTCGTTGGGCGGCGCAAAGCGCATGCGGGCCTCGCCGCTTTCGGGCGTGCGCACGATCCAGTGGTCGCCGTGCGGCACCAGCGCACTCTTCGCGAGGCCGCTGGCCCAGTCGGGCAGCCGCTTCGGATCGGACGCGAGCGCATAGGCGTCGCGCCATTCGCACTGCACGCGCTGCGTGATGACGCGGGACAAGGCCGCGTCGCCTTCATTCGCCGTTGGGGTCGTCGCTTGGGTCATCGAAGTCGCTCCTGAGCACCTTGGACACGACGGCGCCCGAGAAACCGCGCGCCATCAGGAATCGCATCTGTTTCGCGCGCTCCTTCGCATCGGCGGGTGGCGCGTCGAAGCGGCGGCGCCACAGGGCCGTGGCGCGCTCGACTTCGGTCTCCTGCAAGCCGGCCACCGCCTGCGCGATGGCTTCGGGCGCGATGCCCTTGGCCTGCAGCTCCTGCTTCACGCGCAACGCGCCCGAACGGGCGGCGCGCTGGTGCAGCACCGAGGCGACCACGCGTGGCTCGCTGATGAAGTCCTTGGCTGCCAGCTCGTCGAGCGCCTTCGCCAGCGTGCCGGGCTCTTCCTCGTGCTTCGCGAGCTTGCGCTCCAGCTCCGCGCGCGAATGCTCGCGCTGGCTCAGGAGGCGCAGGGCGCGGCCTTTGAGGGAGGGGGCACTGAAGGCCATTCGGGGGTGGTGGGTCGCTCACGCGGCCCACGCACTGCGCGAAGGCCGCTTATCTCGAACTTACTCCGCCGCCTTGTCGGACTTCGAGGCCTTGGCGGGCTTCTCGGCCTTCTCGGGTTCGGTGCCGGCGTCGGCCGCGAGCAGCGGAATGCCTAGCGACTCGCGCACCTTGTTCTCGATCTCGCGCGACAGGTCGGGGTTCTCGCGCAGGAATTCGCGGGCGTTGTCGCGGCCCTGGCCGATCTTCTCGCCGTTGTAGGCGTACCAGGCACCCGACTTGTCGATGATCTTGGCGTTCACGCCCATGTCGATGATCTCGCCCTCGCGGCTGATGCCTTCGCCGAACAGGATGTCGAACTCGGCCGTCTTGAACGGGGGCGACACCTTGTTCTTCACCACCTTCACCTTGGTTTCGTTGCCGATGGCCTCGTCGCCCTTCTTGATGGTGCCGATGCGGCGGATGTCCAGGCGCACCGAGGCGTAGAACTTCAGCGCGTTGCCGCCGGTGGTGGTTTCGGGCGAGCCGAACATCACGCCGATCTTCATGCGGATCTGGTTGATGAAGATGACCATGCAGTTGGTCTTCTTGATCGTGGCCGTGAGCTTGCGCAGCGCCTGGCTCATCAGGCGGGCCTGCAGGCCGGGCAGCGAGTCGCCCATTTCGCCTTCGATTTCGGCCTTGGGCGTGAGCGCGGCCACCGAGTCGACCACGATCAGGTCGACGGCGCCCGAGCGCACCAGCGAGTCGACGATTTCCAGGGCCTGCTCGCCGGTGTCGGGCTGGCTGATCAGCAGGTCGGACAGGTTCACGCCGAGCTTCTGGGCGTACTGCACGTCGAGCGCGTGCTCGGCGTCGACGAAGGCGCAGGTGCCGGCCTGCTTCTGCATGGAGGCAATCACCTGCAGCGTGAGCGTGGTCTTGCCCGAGGATTCCGGGCCGTAGATTTCAACGACGCGGCCACGGGGCAGGCCGCCGACGCCCAGGGCGATGTCCAGGCCCAGCGAGCCGGTGGACACCACCTGGATGTCTTCCAGCGCCTCGCCTTCGCCCAGGCGCATGATCGTGCCCTTGCCGAACTGCTTTTCGATCTGGGCCAGCGCGGCCTGCAGGGCCTTGGCCTTTTCACTGTTGGCGACCGAGATGCTTGCGCCCTTGACGACTGCGTCCATGTGGAAATCTCCTTGAATATCAACGGTTTGTGTCGGGGTTCATCCATCTGCTTTTAACCACAGGCTGGATGCTTGAACAGTAGTGTAGGGGCTCATGACGTTTCGCAAACCCACTTTAAAGTCAGTTTGCCTTACCATCTGAGGCCATGGCCGACTCCGCCTTTCCCACCGATCCCGACGCCTGGCGCCAGACCCACCTGGGCCGCCTGCTGGGCCATGCGATGCGCCGCTTCGACGAGCGTGTGCTGGCGCTCATGGCGCACGACATCGACGTGCCGCTGGCGCTGTCCAACCTGGCGGCGCGCGCGCAGGTGAGCGCGGCGCACATCCACATCACGCGGCACCTGGCGCGCGAGGGCTCGCGCCTGACCGAGCTGGCCGAGCGCGCCGGCATGACCAAGCAGGCCATGGGCACGCTGGTCGACCAGTGCGAGGCCTGGGGGCTGGTCACGCGCGGGCCCGACCCGCTCGACGCGCGCGCGCGGCGCGTGCTGTTCACGGCCGACGGGCTGGCCTGGCTGGACGCCTTCCGCCGCGCCGTGACGCAGACCGAGCGCGAGTTCCGCGCCAGCGTGGGCGACGAGATCGCCACCGTGGTAACCATCGGACTCGAAGCCTATACAGCGGGCTAGACTCGCGTTGAGACAAATGTGAACTGCGCCGGCATGGCGCCTGAATCCGCCGGAGGTGGCTCATGCGAATACTGATTGCCGAAGACGACCAGGTGCTGGCCGATGCCCTGCTGCGCAGCCTGCGCACCTCGGGCGCGGCGGTCGATCATGTGGCCAACGGCTCGCAGGCCGACACCGCGCTCATGACCCACAGCGAGTTCGACCTGCTGATCCTCGACCTCGGGCTGCCCAGCCTGCACGGCATCGAGATCCTCAAGCGCCTGCGCGCACGCGGCTCGCAGCTGCCGGTGCTGGTGCTCACGGCGGCCGACAGCGTGGAAGAGCGCGTCAAGGGCCTGGACCACGGCGCCGACGACTACATGGCCAAGCCCTTCAGCCTGCAGGAGCTCGAGGCGCGCGTGCGCGCCCTCACGCGGCGCGGCATGGGCGCCACCAGCAACGCGATCCGCCACGGCCCGCTGGTCTACGACCAGGCCGGCCGGGTGGCGACCATCGACGGCAAGATGATCGAGCTGTCGGCGCGCGAACTGGGCCTGCTCGAGGTGCTGCTGCAGCGCGCCGGCCGGCTGGTCAGCAAGGACCAGCTGGTGGACCGGCTGTGCGAATGGGGCGAAGAGGTGAGCATCAACGCCATCGAGGTCTACATCCACCGCCTGCGCAAGAAGATCGAGAAGGGACCGGTGCGCATCGCGACGGTGCGCGGGCTGGGCTACTGCCTCGAGAAGATTCCCGGTTGAGCGTGCCCTGCCCGCGCGAAATGCCGTCAGGGCTGCTTGCGCAGGTTGACGAGCAGCGTGGCGCCGGTGTTCGAACGGATCAGGAACATGAGGCTGCGGAAGTAGCCGTTGCTGTCGTACACGCCCGCCGGCACCAGCCCGATGATGGCCGGCCCGGCATAGCTGCCGGTGGCGGCGGGGGTGAGCTTGCAATCGTTGGTGCTGGCCGTGGCGGCATTCACGGCCTTCAGCGTGAGGCTGTACATGTTCTTGGCCGAGCCGGGCTGCGCCAGGGCGACGGTGCCCGAGAGCGTGCACTGGCCGATCTGCACGCCGCTCGTGCTGCCGGTGAACACGCCCTGGCCATCGACCTGCACCGTCACGCCCAGGCTCGGGCTGCTGTCGGTGTTGGACCACGTGCCGGTCATGCTCGCCTGCGACACCGCCAGCGCGTTCTCGATCGTGTAGGCCAGCGGGCCGACATCGGACGGCCTGCGGTTGTCGTAGGCGTAGGTGCCATCCACCGACTTCTTCGGCGCGAAGGTGCCCGAGCCCGTCACCGGATATGCGTTGGGCGGAACATACAACTCGGTGTCCGGGTTGAACGACCAGTCGAGCCCCGTGACCTTCAGCGAACCCCACATCGTGCCCCCGAGGAAGCTGCCTGCCAACGAACCGTTGGTGCCGACGAAGGCAATGCCTCGCACGCCCGCGTAGATGCCTTCGCTGTCATTGCCCACCGCGGCGGTGGAGCCGGGCTGCGGCGCGCTCAGCGAGGGCGACGGCTCGGAGCCCGGCACGGCGGCGCGGTTCTCGGCCGGTGCGGGCGCGGGCGCCGGGGCTGGGGAGGGCGCGGGGGCGGGCGCCGGAACCGGTGCGATCGGCAGCATCGGCATGCCACCGCCGCCTCCGCCACCTCCACCGCCGCATGCAGTCACACCCACGCTGGCGGCCAACACGGTCGCGGCCATCCAGAGCGGCTTGGGGCAGCCGCCCACGGTCTTTTGCTTCATGATTTCTCCCTGATGTTTTTGAATTGCAGAAACTGCACGTCAAGGCTACAACCAGTCACACCTTGTCAATGAAACGTCACACCTGCGAATCGCAGTACTAGTTCACGCTCGCCCGCGTTCTTTCGTCTTGCCAGGAACTCCCTTGAAGCTCTTCCAGCGCGCCCAGCGCTCCCTGTTCGGCGAGATCCTCGACTGGATGCTCACGCCGCTGCTGCTGCTCGTGCCGGTGAGCATCGGCGTGACCTGGCTGGTGGCGCAGGGCATCGCCAACGCACCCTTCGACCGCGCGCTGGAGCACAACGTGAAGGTGCTGGCCGAGCTGGTCACGGTGAAGCAGGGGCAGACGCACTTCGTGCTGTCGCAGTCGGCGCGCGAGATCCTGCGTGCCGACGACGCCGGCCACATCTACTACCAGCTGCTCGACGGCCACGGCACGCTGCTGCACGGCGAGCGCGACCTGCCGCAGCCCAACGTGGACGACCCGCCCGGCACCAACGTGGTCCTGCTGCACAACAGCACCGTGCACGGCCAGCCGGTGCGCGTGGCCTCGCTGTGGATTCCCAGCGGCAGCGAAGAGGTGCCGCCCTCGCTGCTGCAGCTGGCCGAGACGCGCGAGAAGCAGGCGGTGCTCGCCACCGAGATCATCAAGGGCGTGCTGCTGCCGCAGTTCGCGATCCTGCCGCTGGCGGTGCTGCTGATCTGGCTGGCGCTGGTGCGCGGCATCAAGCCGCTGTCGGTGGTCGAGGCGCGCATCCGCGAGCGCCGCCCGGGCGACCTGAGCCCGCTCGACGAATCCTCGGTGCCGCTCGAGGTGGTGCCGCTGGTGTCGTCGGTGAACGAGCTGCTCGACAAGCTCAACGACTCCATCTTCACGCAGAAGCGCTTCCTGGCTGACGCCGCCCACCAGCTCAAGACGCCGCTCGCAGGCCTGCGCATGCAGGCCGACCTGGCGCAGCGCGAGGGCGCCAACGCCGACGAGCTCAAGCAGTCGCTCAAGCAGATCGGCCGCGCCAGCGTGCGCGCCACGCACACCGTGAACCAGTTGCTGTCGCTGGCGCGCGCCGAGGGGACCAGCGCCATGACGCACTGCCAGCCCTGCGACCTCGCGCGGCTGACCATCGAGGTGGTGCGCGAGGCGGTGCCGCGCGCGATCGAAAAGCGCATCGACCTCGGCTACGACGGTGTCCAGGCCGGCGCGCCCGGCGTGATGGTCGACGGCAACCCGACGCTGCTGAAAGAGCTGGTCCGCAACCTGGTCGACAACGCGCTCAACTACACGCCCTCGACGCCCGAGCGCCCCGGCGTGGTCACGGCGCGCGTGCTGGCCGACCCCTTCGGCCACGTGCAGCTGGTGCAGGTGGAGGACAACGGCCCCGGCATCGCCGAGGCCGACCGCGAGCTGGTGTTCGAGCCCTTCTACCGCGTGCTCGGCAACGAGGCCGACGGCTCCGGGCTGGGCCTGCCGATCGTGCGAGAGATCGCCAACCAGCACCGCGCGCGGGTCAAGCTCGAAGACGCGCACCCCGGCAAGCATCCGCCGGGCGCGCTCTTCACCGTGCGCTTCGAGGAGGCCCCGTCGGAATGAATCCGCTCGACACGCTGCGCCAACGCTTCCTGGAAATCCGCCTCGACACCGACGTGTCGGACATGTTCGACTTCGGCGCCGATCTGCTGGAACAGGATTCAGCCGAGGCGCTCGCCTTCCACTACGCGCTGCTGCACGACACCGGCATGGACAGCGAGCTCTACGACTGGCTGTGCCGCAAGTTCGGCGAGCGCGGCGACGCAGCCGAAGACCACCTGCTCGCGCAGTTCGAGCAGGAGCCCGACCCGGCCATGCAGGCCACGGTGCTGCAGCTGCTCGGCGGCTTCAAGTACCGCAAGGGCCGACGGCTGAAAGAGACGGCGGTCCTGGCGCGCGCCGCGCTCGCGTCATCGCACGACGAGCTGCGCTGCAAGGGGCTGTGGGTGATCGGCTGGCTCGGCGGCACGACCGACATCGCCAAGGTGGTGCCGCTGCTCGCGCACGACGCCGTCGCCACGAACCGCCGATGGGCCGCGAGCGCGCTGATGCAGATCGTGTTCAACCGCCGCAGCGCTGCGCCCAAGGCGCTCGAGCCCTTGCGCCAGGCGCTCGACACCGAGACCGATCCGGCCGTGCTGGGCGGCATCCTGGTCGCGGTGCAGGAAATCGCAGGAAAGAAATTCGGCCTGAGCTCGAGCTCGCACGAGCCGCCCTCCAAAGAAAAACTGCAGGCCGCCTTGGCCAAGGCGCGGCGCATGTTCGCGCGCGCGGCTGCTGCCTGATCCGCTCAGGGCGCAGGCGTGCCCGAAGGCTTGGCTTCCTTACGGATCTGCACCCACTCGGGGTGGATCTGCCGCGCCATGCGCTGCGGCTCGCGCTCGTCGAGCGCCGCGGGCGCGAGCCCGAAGCCGGCCAGGTCGCCGCGCGTCCACAGCCAGTAGCCCGCGTTGGCGGCGAGCAGGGCGATGAGGACCAGGCGCAGCTTCATGCCCTCGCTCAGAAAGACATGCCGCGCGGGCGCACGCTCACTTCGTCGCTCGAGATGAGTTGCAGGCCGGCGTCGGTGCGCACCTGCAGCTCGCCGCCCCAGGCCACGCCTTCGCACAGGCCGGCGGTGCCGTCGCTGAGCGTCACCTCGCGCCCGCGCAGCACGTCGCGCGCCGCGAAGCGCTCGGCAAAAGGCGCGAAGCCCTGCGCCTCGAAGGCGAGCACGCTGCGCACCAGCGGCTCGGCCAGCGCCTGCAGCACCTCGGGCGCGGACGCGTCGGGCTGCCACTGGCGCAGCCAGGCCGGCGGCGTGCGCATGCCGTCGCCCTCGCGCGGGCCGATGTTGATGCCGATGCCCACCACGAGGTAGCGCGCGGCATCGGGCCGGGCGGTCTGCGGCATCGCCGTTTCGATGAGGATGCCGACCAGCTTGCGGTCGTTCACCCAGATGTCGTTGGGCCACTTGAGGCCGACCTGGTGCGCGCCCGTCGGGTCGAGGCTTTCGGCCACGCTCACGCCCACGGCCAGCGACAAGCCCGACCAGTCGGCCGGTGCCAGCGGCAGGCCGAGCGAAAAGGTGAGCGAGGCGGGCGCCTCGGGCTGCTGCGCGCTCTGCCAGGGGCGGCCAAGGCGGCCGCGCCCGGCCGTCTGGCGCTCGGCCACGAGCAGCACGGGGTCGGTGCGGCCGGCGCGCGCACGGCGCATCAGCTCGGTGTTGGTGGAATCGATTTCGGCCACGGCCTCGACTGCGAAGCCGGGCAGCAGCGGCGCGACCGTCGCGGCGATCCGGTCTTCGAACCAGGCGCTGGCCGGCGTCGTGCCCATCGTCAGTCTCCGGCGGCGGCCGGGGCGTCGCCCTTGGACTTCTTCTTGCCGTCGGCCTTTTTCTTGTCGGCCTTCTTGTCCGCTTTTTTCTTCTCGGCTTTCTTTTCAGCCTTCTTCGCTTCCTTGGCCTCGGCCTTCTTCTTCTCGGCTTTTTTCTTGGCCTTCTTCTTTTTCTTCTTGTCTTTTTCTTCGTCCTCGTCCTTGGGCGTCAGCAGCGTGCCGCGGCACATCTCGGAGCCGCACCAGCACGGGAACTCGGACAGCAGCTTCTCGGTGTACGGCTCGTCGATGATCAGGCCGTAGTCGTAGTTCAGTTCCTCGCCGGCGGCGATGTTTCTCAGGGCCTTGATATAAACGCGCCCATCGACTTCGTCGGCCTCGCAGTTCGGCTCGCACGAGTGATTGATCCAGCGCGCGTCGTTGCCCTTCACATTGCCGTCGATCACGCGGCCGTCGTCGATGTGGAAGTAGAAGGTGTGGTTCGGCTGGGTCGGATCGTGCGGATGGCGGCGCAGCGCCTCTTTCCAGCTGATGACCTCACCCTTGTATTCGATCAGCGTTTCACCTTCGGCCAGGTCCTGCAGGGCGAACACGCCGTTGCCGTGGACGTCCGAGCGGCGCATCTGGATGCGCCGGCCACCGGAGCGCGTGGCGGCGGAACGCGCCTCGGGCTCGGTCAGGGGGGCGGCTTCCTTGTCGCGGCCGGCGGAAAGTGGGGATTTGGAAGGCATCGCCGAAGTCTGTTAGGTTGAATATGCACACATGCGTGTGCGCGCGTGCGCACGCGGAAGCCGCAGAGTATAGAGAGCCCTCAGATGACAAAGACTTTGGTAATCGCAGAAAAGCCGTCGGTGGCCCAGGACATCGTCCGGGCCCTCACGCCGGTGGCCGGCAAGTTCGACAAACATGACGAGCATTTCGAGAACGACACCTACGTCGTGACCAGCGCCGTGGGCCACCTGGTCGAGATCCAGGCCCCGGAGGAATTCGACGTCAAGCGCGGCAAGTGGAGCTTCGCCAACCTGCCGGTGATCCCGCCGCACTTCGACCTCAAGCCGGTCGACAAGACCAAGACGCGCCTGAACGCCGTGGTCAAGCAGGCCAAGCGCAAGGACGTGACGCAGCTCATCAACGCCTGCGACGCGGGCCGCGAGGGCGAACTGATCTTCCGCCTCATCGAGCAGTACGCCGGCGGCAAGAGCCCGCTGGGCAAGCCGGTCAAGCGCCTGTGGCTGCAGTCGATGACGCCGCAGGCGATCCGCGACGGCTTCGACGCGCTGCGCACCGAAAAGCAGATGCAGGGCCTGGCCGACGCCGCGCGCTCGCGCTCCGAGGCCGACTGGCTCGTGGGCATCAACGGCACGCGCGCCATGACCGCATTCAATTCGCGCGACGGCGGCTTCTTCCTCACGACCGTGGGCCGCGTGCAGACGCCGACGCTGTCCGTCGTCGTGGAGCGCGAGGAGCAGATCCGCAAGTTCGTCTCGCGCGAGTACTGGGAAATCCACGGCAGCTTCGCGGCCGAGGCCGGCCAGTACCCCGGCAAGTGGTTCAACCCCGACTGGAAGAAAGCCAACGCGCCGCTGTTGGCCAACGGCGAGCCCGATGCCGAGCAGCGCGCCGACCGCGTGTGGTCCGAGCAGGAGGCCCGCGCCATCGCCGACGCCTCGCGCGGCAAGCCCGCCACCGTCACCGAAGAGAGCAAGCCCACCACGCAGGCCTCGCCCGCGCTGTTCGACCTGACCTCGCTGCAGCGCGAGGCCAACGGCCGCTTCGGCTTCAGCGCCAAGACCACGCTCGCGCTGGCGCAGAGCCTGTACGAACGCCACAAGGCGCTGACCTACCCGCGTACCGATTCGCGCGCGCTGCCGGAAGACTATCTGCCGGTCGTCAAGCAGACCATGGAGATGCTCGCCGGCAGCGGCATGAAGCACCTGGCGCCGTTCGCGCAGCAGGCGGTCGACGGCAACTACGTCAAGCCCAACAAGCGCATCTTCGACAACGCCAAGGTGTCGGATCACTTCGCCATCATCCCGACGCTGCAGGCCCCGAGCGGCCTGAGCGAAGCCGAGCAGAAGCTGTACGACTTCGTAGTGCGCCGCTTCCTGTCGGTGTTCTTCCCGAGCGCCGAGCACCAGGTGACCACGCGCATCAGCACGGTGGAGCAGGGCGGCAAGAAGTACCCGTTCCGCACCGACGGCAAGGTGCTGGTCAAGCCGGGCTGGCTCGCCATCTACGGCAAGGAAGCCCAGGACGACGAGAAGGAAGACGACAAGGACGGCAAGCGCCTCGTGCCGGTGAAGCCGGGCGAGATCGTGCAGAACGAGTCGGCCGACCTCAAGGGCCTGAAGACGCGCCCGCCCGCACGCTATTCGGAAGCCACGCTGCTGGGCGCCATGGAAGGCGCCGGCAAGACCATCGACGACGACGAGCTGCGCGAGGCCATGCAGGAGAAGGGCCTGGGCACGCCAGCCACGCGCGCGGCCACCATCGAAGGGCTGATCGCCGAGAAGTACATGCTGCGCGAAGGCCGCGAGCTCATCCCGACCGCCAAGGCCTTCCAGCTCATGACGCTCTTGCGCGGCCTGGGCGTGGAAGAACTGTCCAAGGCCGAGCTCACGGGCGAGTGGGAATACAAGCTCGCGCAGATGGAGAAGGGCGCGCTCAGCCGCGACGCCTTCATGCGCGAGATCGCCGAGATGACGGAGCACATCGTCAAGAAGGCCAAGGAGTACGACCGCGACACCGTGCCGGGCGACTACGCCACGCTCGCCACGCCCTGCCCGAACTGCGGCGGCGTGGTGAAGGAAAACTACCGCCGCTACGGCTGCACCGGCAAGAGCGGCACGGGCGAGGACGCCTGCGGCTTCTCGTTCGGCAAGTCGCCGGCCGGGCGCACCTTCGAGGTGGCCGAGGCCGAGCAGCTGCTGGCCAACAAGCACATCGGCCCGCTCGAGGGCTTCCGCTCCAAGGCGGGCTGGCCCTTCACCGCCGAGATCATCCTCAAGTACGACGGGGAAGAAGCCAAGAACTGGAAGCTCGAGTTCGACTTCGGCGACGACAAGAACGAAGACAGCGGCGAGATCGTCGACTTCAGCCAGCAGGACACCGTGGGCCCGTGCCCGGTGTGCGGCGCGCCGGTGTTCGATCACGGCAGCAACTACGTCTGCGAGAAGTCGGTGCCGACGAACGAGCAGCCGACCCCCAGCTGCACCTTCAAGACCGGCAAGATCATCCTGCAGCAGCCGGTCGAGCGCGACCAGATGGAGAAGCTGCTGGCCACCGGCAAGACCGACCTGCTCGACAAGTTCGTCTCGATGCGCACGCGCCGCGCCTTCAAGGCCTTCCTCACGTGGAACGCCGAAGAAGGCAAGGTGACCTTCGAATTCGCACCGCGCGAAGGCGGCAGCAAGTTCCCGCCGCGCAAGACCTTCGGCAAGCCGGCCGCGAAAACCGCGGCGGCCAAGAAGGTCGCGGCGAAGAAGACGCCCGCCGCCAAGAAGGCACCGGCCGAGAAGAAGGCGGCCAAGCCGCGCAAGCCCGGCGCAGGCCTCAAGCCCAGCGACTCGCTGGCCGCGGTGATCGGCGCCGAACCGGTGGCGCGCACCGAGGTCATCAAGAAGCTGTGGGACTACATCAAGGCCAACAACCTGCAGGACGCGACCAACAAGCGCGCGATCAACGCCGACGCCAAGCTCAAGCCGGTGTTCGGCAAGGACCAGGTGACGATGTTCGAACTCGCGGGCATCGTGGGCAAGCACCTCTCGGCGCCCGACGCGGCCTGACGACGCATGCAGCGCAGACACCTCGCCACCGCGCTGGCTGCAGCGATGCTGCTGGGCGGCGCGGGCCTGGCCCAAGCCGCCGCGTGGCCTGACAAGCCCGTCAAGCTGGTCGTGCCGTTCCCGCCGGGGCAGGCCACCGACATCTTTGCCCGCGCGCTCGCCGAACAGCTCGGCAAGCGGCTGGGCCAGCCCGTGATCGTCGACAACAAGGCGGGCGCGGGCAGCAACATCGGCACCGAGTTCGTGGTGCGCGCGCCGCCCGACGGCTACACGCTGGTGGTGGCGGGCAGCGCGATGGCGGTGAACCAGACGCTCTACGCCAAGCCGGGCTTCGACCCGCGCAAGGACCTGGTCGGCATTTCGCTCATCGCGAAGGTGCCGCTGGTGTTCCTGGCCACGCCCGAAAGCGGCATCCGCACACTGGCCGAGCTCACGGCGCGCGCCAAGGCCGAACCCGGCAAGCTCAGCTACGCGAGCGCCGGCATCGGCGGCACGCAGCACCTGTCGGGCGAGATGTACAAATCGGCGGCGCATGTGTTCATCACGCACATTCCGTACCGGGGCAGCGGGCCGGCCCAGGCGGACTTCCTGGGCAACCAGGTGCCGCTGATGGTCGACTCGGTGACGGCCGCGCTGCCGCACATCAAGGCGGGCAAGGCGGTTGCGCTGGCGGTGACGTCGGCCACGCGCTCGTCGCAATTGCCCGAGGTGCCCACCGTGCGCGAGAGCGGCGTGGCCGGCACGAAGAACTTCGAAGCCGTGGGCTGGCTCGGCCTGATGGCGCCGCGCGGCACGCCGCCCGAGATCGTGGCGCGGCTGAACCACGAAGTGACCGACATCCTCAAGAGCGAGCAGATGGCGCGCTTCATCCGCGACCGGGGCTCCGAGCCGGCACCGACGACCGGCGCCGAGTTCGACCGTTTCGTGGCGAGCGAGATCGGGCTCTGGGGTGCGGCGGTGAAGGCGTCGGGCGCGAAGCCCGAGTAACTTCTCAGGCCGACGCAGCCAGCGGCAGCGCCGTCGCTTCCCCGCTGCGGTCGACCTCGGCCAGCAGCCAGTGGCGGAAATGGTCCAGCGTGGCCAGCTGGCCACGCCCCTCGGGGTAGCAGAACCAGTAGCCCTCGCTGCCCCGGTAGCCGCCGTTGGGCAGCGGCTCTTCCACCAGCCCCGACGCAATTTCGTCCTGCACCAGGCAGCGCGGCACCAGCGCCACGCCCATGCCGGCCATGACGGCGCGGATCATGGTCTGGAACTGGTCGAACTGCAGCCCGGCCAGCGGGTCGAGCCCGCGCACGCCGTGCGCCTCGCTCCAGTGCAGCCACGACTGCGGCACGCTCACATGGCGCAGCAGGGTGCAGCGCGCCACGTCCTGCGGCGTGCGGATGGCGGCCTCGGCCTGCGCGGCGCGCGGGGCGATCAGCGCCACGTCCTGCCCCGCGAGGTAGTGCGAGCGCGCGCCGGGCCAGTGGCCGTCGCCGAACAGGATGGCGCAGTCGAGCTCGGGCCGCTCGAAGTCGTAGCCGTGCACGAAGGGCACGAAATGCAGCGTGATCTGCGGGTGGCGCTGCTGGAAGTCGGGCAGGCGCGGAATCAGCCACTTGGCGCCGAAGGTGGGCAGGGTCGACAAATGCAGCGCACCGCCGCCGTCTCCGCTGGTGATGAGCTCCAGCGTGGCCGCCTCCAGCTGCGCCAGCAGGGCGCGCACCGCCTTTTCATAGCGCTCGCCGGCCGGCGTGAGCGCCAGGCGCTTGCGGCTGCGCTCGAACAGCGGCGCGCCGATCCAGCGCTCGAGCTCCTGCACCTGCTTGCTCACCGCGCCCTGCGTGAGGTGCAGCGCCTCGGCCGCGCGCGACACGCCGCCGAAGCGCACCACGGTGGAGAAGGCACGCAGCAGGTTCAGGGGCGGGTTGAGGCGTCGCAGCGGCATGGGGGAGCCCATCAAGTCATTCCAGATTGGAATGATATCGGGTATATCCTTTGCTTCAGGTGAGCTGCAGCTTTGCACATTCACTCATCGTTCCATTGGAAGAACCCTCATGCAACGTCGTCATTTCCTCTCCACCCTGGCTGCTGTTTCTTTCGCCCCAGGAATATCCTTTGCCCAAGGCAAGCCGATCCGCCTGGTCGTGCCCTTCCCGCCCGGCGGCGCCACCGACATCACGGCCCGCGTGCTCTCCGAGCCCCTAGCCAAGATCCTCCAGCAGCCCGTGGTGATCGACAACCGCGCCGGCGCGGGCGGCTCGATCGGCATGGCCGAGCTGGCGCGCGCCACGCCCGACGGCCTGAGCTTCGGCGTGGCCACGCTGTCCACGCACGGCGTGAACCCGGCCGTGTACCACAAGCTGCCCTACGACCCGATCAAGGGCTTCGCCGCCGTGACCGAGCTGGTGAAGGCGCCGGGCGTGATCGTCATCAACCCGGCCGTGCTGCCGGTCGGCAGCTTCGCCGAGCTGGTGAAGTACCTGAAGGCCAACCCGGGCAAGGTGTCGTACGCCTCGCCGGGCAACGGCACCATCGGCCACATGTGGGGCGAGCTGTTCAAGAGCAGCACCGGAACCTCGATGGTGCACATCCCCTACCGCGGTGCGGGCCCGGCCATCAACGACGTGCTCGCGGGCCAGGTGCCGGTGTACTTCGACCAGGTGGCCTCGTCGCTGCCGCACGTGAAGGCCGGCAAGCTGAAGGCGCTGGCCGTGTCCTGGAGCGGCCGCCTCGACGTGCTGCCCGAGGTGCCGACGTATGGCGAGCTGGGCTACGCGGCCAGCAACGACCCGTCGTGGTTCGGCATGATCGCGCCCGCCGGCACGCCGCCCGAGCTGGTGCTGCGCATGCAGCAGGCCGTGGCCACCGCGCTGAAGGACCCCGCGGTGCGCGAGCGCCTGTCGCTGCAGGGGCTGTACGCCTCGGGCACCACGCCGGCCGAGTTCACGAAGCAGATCGCGAGCGAGATCGAGAAGATGAAGAAGGTGGCCGCCTTCGCGCGCATCCGATTGGAC
The DNA here is from genome assembly GCF_009811375.1 of Variovorax boronicumulans. Taxonomy (NCBI): domain Bacteria; kingdom Pseudomonadati; phylum Pseudomonadota; class Betaproteobacteria; order Burkholderiales; family Comamonadaceae; genus Variovorax; species Variovorax boronicumulans. The sequence continues at coordinate 293,728 of NZ_BKDH01000004.1, read as the reverse complement.
TGACCGACACCGCCTATGCATCCAGTCCTGAAACTGATTCAAACCCGCGCCCAGGTGACGAGCGTCGCCGGGCACACCCCGCTGGTGCTGGACTCTCCGCACAGCGGCACCGTCTACCCCGAGGACTTCCGGCCCGTGTGCGAGCTCGCCACGCTGCGCCGGGCCGAGGACACCCACGTCGAGAAGCTCTACGCTTTTGCGAGCGACATGGGCGCCGCCTGGATCGAGGCGCACTTTCCGCGCAGCTACCTCGACGCCAACCGCGACATGACCGAGGTCGACACCACCATGCTCGACGGCCCGTGGACCGAGCCGGTGTCGACCGACCCGCGCGTGCTGTCGAAAGTGCGCCTGGGCAAGGGCCTGATCTGGAAGCTCACCGACGAGGGCCTGCCGATCTACGACCGGCCGCTCACGGTGGCCGAGGTGCGCCAGCGCATCGACCAGTGCTGGCGCCCGTACCACGCGGCGGTGGCGCAGGCCATCGACGAAGCGCATGCACGGCACGGCTACAGCATCCACATCAACTGCCACTCGATGCCGGCCATCGCGGGCAGCCACGCCACCGACTTCCCGGGGCTGGCGCACGCCGACTTCGTGATCGGCGACCGCGACGGCAGCACGGCCGACCCGGCGCTGTCGCACAAGTTGTGCGAACACCTGCGCGCACGCGGCTACAGCGTGGACTACAACCACCCGTACAAGGGCGTGGAGCTGGTGCGCCGCCACGGCAACCCGGCGGCGAACCGGAACAGCATCCAGGTCGAGATCAACCGCAAGCTCTACATGGACGAGGCCACGCTGGCGCTCGACGAAGCCGGCGCTGCGCGGCTGCAGGCCGACCTGCGCTCGATGGTCGAGATGCTGCTGGCGACCGACCCGCGCGTGGCAGGCTGAACAACGCCGCCCCTGCGGCGGCTGGTGTCTTTGTTACAGGGCGGCCGGAGCCCCCGGCCTATAGTGGGACGTCCTTTGTTCTCTGGAGTCCTGCCGTGAAGTCGATCCTTGCCGCCCTCGCCGTCCTTGCGACCGGTCTGCTGGTCTCGGGCTGCGCCGGCACCGCGCCGTCGCCGTCTTCTTCCTCCTCCACGTCTTCATCGGGCAGCGGCGTGACAGTGTTCGGCACCATCGACGCCGGCGTCAGCGGCACGACGAACAAGTCGTCGCGCTGAGCCAGAGCCTCAGGCGACCGTCGCCAGGTAGCCCCGCAGCGCATCGCGCAACTGGCGTGACAGCGTCTGCAGGTCGGGCCGCCCACCGGTGCCGATGTGGGTGTGCGCGACCAGGCCGTAGATGATGGTCTGGCACACGCGCGCCGCCTCTTTCTTCTGCGGGCCGTCGGCCCCCACGTCGCCCGCCGCGTCGAGCACGCCCACCCATTCGGCCACGAAGCGGTCGTACATCTTGCGGTAGGCCTCGGGGCTGGAGAGGTGGCGCTCCAGCAGGTAGTGCGCACCCCAGGCCACGGGCTGCGCGCGGTGCGCGTCGAGCTGCGCATCGATCACCGCGTCGACGATCTCGCGCCACGGTCGGCCTTCGGTCGCGGCCACGACCGCGCGCATGTCCAGCAGCAGCGCCTTGGAGCGCAGGTGCAGGCACACGCGCGCCAGGTCCTCCTTGTTCTCGAAGTACTCGTAGAAGCTGCCCAGGCCCGTGCCCGCCACGGCCACGATCTCGCGGATCGTGATGGCGGCGTAGCCCTTCTCGACCAAAAGCCGAACAAAGGCTTCCTGCAAGGCCTGCGAGGTGTGGCGCGCGCGGGACTGGCGCGGCTTCCTCCTCGGGGCGACGGCGGGTGCACGGGCGCCGGTCATGGCCGCCGAACCCGAACACCTTGGGGGCGGGTTGTTCCTAGAATTTTTGATCCCATCGAAAGGCATTCTGCAATGACCTCGCCCGACCGCGCCCCCGAGACAACGCCCCCCGCCGTCTACACCGGCGAGGGCGACACGTGGCAGCCCGACGCGCTCTCGCGCGGCCCCTGGGACCCGCGCGCGCAGCATGGCGGCGCGCCCGCCGCGCTGCTCGCGCACATCGCCGAACGCGCGGCGCCCGGCCCCGGCTGGCAGCTGGCGCGGCTCACGCTCGAGCTGGTGAAGCCGGTGCCGGTGGCGCCGCTGGCCACGCGCACGCAGTCGCAGGCCTCGCGCGCCACGGTGCGCGTGGGCATCGACCTGCTCGCGGGCGACACGGTGGTGGCCCGCGCGCATGCGCTGCTGCTGAAGACCTCGCCGCTGACCTTGCCAGCGAACCTGCCCGCGGGCGACGCGCCGCGCGAACTGCGCCCGCTGCCCGAGGACTGCACCGAGCGCCTGCGCATTCCCGGCCTGCCCGACGGCCTCTCGTTCCACCAGACCGCCGTCGAATCGCGCCTCGCGCAAGGCGACATCGCGCAGCCCGGCGCGGGCGCCGCGTGGTTCCGGCTTGCGGTGCCGCTGGTGCGCGGCGTGGCCACCTCGCCCGCGATGCGCGCGGCGGCGGCGGCCGACTTCGGCAACGGCCTGAGCTGGGTGCTGTCGCCCGCCGACTTCCTGTTCTCGAACGCCGACCTCAGCCTGAACCTGTTTCGCGTGCCCGAGGGCGAGTGGATCGGCCTGCGCGCCAGCACCGAGATGCACGCCGGCGGCGCGGGCCTCACCGTGTCCCACCTGTACGACACGCGCGGCCTCATCGGCCTCGCGACCCAGACGCTGGTGGTGCGCGAACGCGCCGCCGCCGCCTGAACACGCCCCCTCTTTCACCGATTCACGGAGACAACGCCATGACCATTCCCGGCATCCATCCCGACAACCAGGTCCCCGAGCTCAAGGACTACAACGTCTACACCAGCGACCCCGCGCTGCGCGGCGCGGTGGGGCGCGGCGGCGCCGCCTGGCGCGACGACGAGCTGGTGCGCCAGGGCGCCGAGTACGGCGCCGAGGCCACGCTGCGCGCCGCCGAGGACGCCAACCGCCACGAGCCCGAGCTGCACACGCACTCGCGCACCGGCACGCGCATCGACAGCGTGCAGTTCCACCCCGCGTGGCACACCATGATGTCGATCGCGCGGCGCAACGGCATCGCCAACCTGCCGTTCTTCGACGAGCGGCCCTCGGCCTGGGTGGGCTACGGCGCCTCGCTGTACATGCACAGCCAGATCGAGTCGGGCTCGACCTGCCCGACCACCATGACCAAGGCCTGCATCCCCGTGATGCGCCGCAACGCCGCGCTGTACGCCGACCTGCGCGACAAGCTCGCCGCCCACGTGCACGACCCACGCGACATCCCGCTCGAGGGCAAGACCTCGATGACCGTCGGCATGGGCATGACCGAGAAGCAGGGCGGCAGCGACGTGCGCACCAACACCACGCGCGCCGTGCCGGCCGGCCAGGGCCCGTGGGGCAGCGAGTTCCTCCTCACCGGCCACAAGTGGTTCTTCTCGGCGCCGATGTGCGACGGCCACCTGGTGCTGGCCAAGACCGACGAGCACGGCTCCTCGTGCTTCTTCGTGCCGCGCTGGCGGCCCGACGGCAGCAAGAACGCGATCCACATCCAGCGCCTGAAGGACAAGGTCGGCAACCGCTCCAACTCCAGCAGCGAGGTCGAGTTCAAGGAGGCCTGGGGCGTGCTCGTGGGCGACGAGGGCCGCGGCATCCCGACCATCATCGAGATGGCCACCGTGACGCGGCTGGACTGCGCGCTCGCCAGCGCCGGCTTCATGCGCCAGGGCTTCGCGCAGGCGCTGCACTACACGCGCAACCGTTTTGCCTTCGGCAAGGCGCTGGTCGACCAGCCGGTGATGACCGAGCTGCTGGCCGACATGGCGCTGGAAACCGAAAGCGCCACGCTGCTGGCGATGGAGCTGGCCTCGCGCTTCGGCTCGCCCGCGCCGCTGGACACGGCCTGGCGCCGCCTGCTCACGCCCGCCGCCAAGTTCTGGAACTGCAAGCGCGCGGTGGCGCTCACGGGCGAGGCGATGGAGGTGTTCGGCGGCAACGGCTACGTGGAAGACGGCCCGATGGGCCGCCTGTTCCGCGAGGCGCCCGTCAACTCGATCTGGGAAGGCTCGGGCAACGTGATGTGCCTGGACGTGCTGCGCGCCGTGTCGCGCAACCCCGACGACGCGCACCTCGTGCTCGACCACCTGCAGGAAGTGACCGCCGGCGAAGCGCGCCTGCAGGCCGAGGTGCAGGCCCTGCGCCAGATGGTGCAGCTCGCGCCGCAGGACCTGGAACGCCAGGCGCGCCGCTTCACGCAGCGGCTGGTACGCGCGGCGCAGGCCGGCCTGATGCTGCAGCACGCGAGCCCGCTCGCGGCGGCCGCGTTCGTGTCGAGCCGCTTCGATCCCGACTGGGGCCCCGTGACCGGCATCAGCGCCGGCACCAGCGACCCCGGCGCGCTGGTGCGCGCCGCCTGGCACTGAGCACGGAGCCGACACGGATGGATTTCGTTTCCCTGCTCGACCAGCACGCCCGCACCCAGCCTGCGCACGAATGCCTGCACGCCGCGGGCCGCGCCTGGGCCTACGCCGAGTTCGCCGAGCTCTCGCGCCGCGCCGCCACCGTGCTGCGCGCGCAGGGCGTGGGCGCCGGCGACAAGGTCGCGCTGCTGTGCTTCAACACGGTCGGCTTCGTCGCCGCGATGTTCGGCGCCTGGCGCCTCGGCGCGGCCGTGGTGCCGGTCAACCACAAGCTGCAGGCGCCGGAGATCGACTACGTGCTGGCGCACGCCGGCGTGCGCCTGTGCGTGGCCGACGGCACGCTCGCCACGCAGGTCGCCGCGCGCATCGCGCACCGCTGCGACTGGCTCGCGACCGACAGCGGCGCCGACGGCCTGCCGATGTTCGACGACCTGGCGGCGCAGGCCGCGCCGCTGGGCGACGACGCCCCGGCGCCCGGCACCGACACGCTGGCCCAGGTGCTCTACACCTCAGGCACCACGGGCAAGCCCAAGGGCTGCCTGCACAGCCACCGCAACGTGTTCATGGCGGCGGTGTGCACGGCGGCGGGCATGTCGCTGTCGCGCAACGAGCGCACGCTGGTCGCGATGCCGGTGTGGCATTCGTCGCCGCTCAACAACTGGCTGCTGGGCACGCTGCTCATGGGCGGCACCGTGGTGCTGCTGCGCGAGTACGCGCCCAAGGCCTTTCTCGACACGCTGGCCGAAGAACGCATCACCTTCACCTTCGGCGCGCCCATCGCCTTCCTGGCGCCGCTGTCGGTGGTGCCCGACGTGCAGCGCTACGACTTCAGCGCGATGCGCCTGTGGGCCTACGGCGGCGGCCCGCTCGGTGCCGACATGGCGCGCAAGCTGGCCCACAGCTACCGCAGCGACCGCTTCGTGCAGGTCTACGGCATGACCGAATCGGGCCCGCTGGGCACGGTGCTCTACCCGGAAGACGCGATCGCCAAGGCCGGTTCGATCGGCCGTGCGGGCGTGCCCGGCGTGGCCATCGAGGTGCGCCACCCCGACGGCCGGCGCTGCGGCGCGGGCGAGGTCGGCGAGATCCACCTGCGTTCGCCGGCCGTGATGCAGGGCTACCTCGACAACCCGCAGGCGAGCGCCGAGGCCTTCGACGCCCAAGGCTGGTACCGCACGGGCGACCTGGCGCGGGTGGACGAGGACGGCTTTTTGTTCATCGTCGACCGGCTGCGCGACATGATCATCACGGGCGGCGAGAACGTCTATTCGAAGGAAGTGGAAGACGCGCTGGGCGCCCACCCCGACGTGCAGGACGTGGCCGTCATCGGCCGCCCGCACCCCGAGTGGGGCGAGACCGTGACGGCGGTGCTGGTGGCGCGCGGCGGGCGCGCACTCGAGGCGCGCGAGCTGGTGCGTTTTCTCGAGGACCGGCTGGCGCGCTACAAGATTCCGCGCATCTACGAAGTGCGCGAGAGCCTGCCGCGCACGGCGACGGGCAAGCTGCTGAAGCACCTGCTGCGCGACGCGGGCTGACGCGCTGCGGCGCAGCGCTCAGCGCCGCAACAACGCCTGCCGCAGCAACCGCGCCGCCCGGTTGCGAATGCGCCCCTGCATCTCGCGCATGCTCGTGCGCGGCGCCACGCGGGCGGTGGCGCAGGCCCACAGGAAGTCGTGCAGGATCGGCGTGTCGTCCACGGTCTCGGTGCTGCCGTACTTGTGGAACTCGGGGTGCCACTGGGTCGCCGCGATGTAGCCGCGCCCCTTTTCAGGCCGGCGGCGGATCGCCTCGGGCACGCGGTCGGGCAGGCTCCAGGCCTCGATCTCGAAGCCGGGCGCGAGCCCCTTGATGCCCTGGTGGTGGATGCTGTTGACGCGCGCCGTGCGCACCTCGGGGTACAGCTTCGCCAGGCGCGTGCCTTCGACGATCTCGATCTGGTGGAAGTTCTGGTCGTAGGTCACCGGGTCGCGGTGGCGCACCGTCTCGGGGTGGCCGTGCTGCTCCTCGATGTCCTGGTAGAGCGTGCCGCCGAAAGCCACGTTGATCAGCTGCAGGCCCCGGCACACGCCGAAGATCGGCTTGCCGGCCTGCTCGAAGGCCTCGACCAGCGCAAGGTCGTACAGGTCGCGGATCTGGTCGCCGATCCAGGCGTCTTTCAGGGGCTCCTCGCCGTAGCTGCCGGGCCAGACGTCGGCGCCGCCGTGCATCACCACGCCGTCGAGCCACTCGGCGTAGTGCGACAGCTTGGTGTCGCCGCGCGCCGTCTCGCCCGTGGGGCAGGGCACCATCACCACCATCGCGCCGGCCGACATGAGCCAGTGGGCGATCGACTGTTCGACGTACTGCAGCGTCTTGTTCGTGAAAAGCGAGCGGGCCGGGTCGGCGTGCGAGAAGCAGGCGGACAAGCCGATCTTGAGCCGGGCGGCGACAGGCTGAGACATGTCGATGGGTTCCCTGTGGACAAAGTTCATTGTGCGCCCATCGAACTTCGGTCGTGTGTCAGCCGAACCCCCGAAGTATGCTGTGCGGCGCATCAGGAGACACGCATGAAGACGATCAAGGGGCCGGGCATTTTCCTGGCCCAGTTCGCGGGCGACACGGCCCCGTTCCACTCGCTCGACGCCATCGCCGGATGGGCCGCGGGCCTCGGCTACAAGGGCGTGCAGATCCCCAGCTGGGACACGCGCCTCATCGACCTGAAGCGCGCCGCTGAAAGCAAGACCTACTGCGACGAGATCAAGGGCCTGCTTGCGGGCCACGGCCTGGAGATCACCGAGCTCTCGACCCACCTGCAGGGCCAGCTGGTCGCGGTGCACCCGGCCTACGACGCGGGCTTCGACGGCTTTGCGGCGCCCGAGGTGCGCGGCAACCCCGTCGCGCGCCAGCAGTGGGCGGTGCAGCAGCTGCACCACGCGGCCAAGGCCTCGGCCAACCTCGGGCTCACGGCGCACGCGACCTTCTCGGGGGCGCTGGCCTGGCCGTACCTGTATTCGTGGCCGCCGCGCCCGGCCGGCCTCATCGAGGAGGCCTTCGACGAACTGGCGCGCCGCTGGCGCCCGATCCTCGATGCCTTCGACGCCGTGGGCGTCGACGTGGGCTACGAGATCCATCCCGGCGAAGACCTGCACGACGGCGTGAGCTACGAGATGTTCCTGGAGCGCGTGGGCAACCACCCGCGCGCCTGCCTGCTGTACGACCCGAGCCACTTCGTGCTGCAGCAGCTCGACTACCTGGCCTACATCGACCACTACCACGAGCGCATCAAGCTCTTCCACGTGAAGGACGCCGAGTTCAACCCGACCGGCAAGCAGGGCGTGTACGGCGGCTTCCAGAGCTGGATCAACCGGGCCGGCCGCTTTCGTTCGCTGGGCGACGGGCAGGTCGACTTCAAGGCCATCTTCTCGAAGATGGCGCAGTACGACTTTCCGGGCTGGGCGGTGCTCGAATGGGAGTGCTGCATCAAGCACCCGGAAGACGGCGCGCGCGAAGGCGCAACCTTCATCGCCGACCACATCATCCACGTGGCCGACCGGGCCTTCGACGACTTCGCGGCCGGCGGGGCGGACGTGGCGGCCAACCGGCGGATGTTGGGGATCTAGCTCGTCGAACGGATCGCGTCGTCGAGGATTTCGAGGCCGCGGTCGATTTCCTCCGGCTTCACGTTCAGCGGCGGCGCGATGCGCCACACGGCCGCCATGCCGCCGACGGCCACGATGTTCATGCTCAGGCCGCGCGCCATGCAGGCGTCGGTGATGGCGCGGCCGCGCTCGGCGTCGGGCTCGCGGGTCTCGCGGTCCTTCACCAGTTCCACGCCCTGCAGCAGGCCGTGGCCGCGCACGTCGCCGATCACCTCGTGCCGCGCCTTCAGCGTGGCCAGGCCCCGGCTCAGGCGCTCGCCCATGGCGGCGGCGCGCTGGTTGAGCCCTTCTTCCTCGAGCACGTCGAGCACCGCCAGCCCGACCTCGGCCGGCAGCGGGTCGGACACGTGCGAGGTGACGTGCACAAAGCCCTTCTCGTGGCAGTCCTGCTCGATCGCCTCGCTGGTGACCGTGGCGCCGATCGCCAGGCCGCCGCCCAGCGTCTTCGAGACGGTGAGGAAGTCGGGCACCACGCCAATTTGCTCGAACGCGAAGTTGCTGCCCAGGCGGCCGAAGGCGGTCTGCGCTTCGTCCAGGATCAGCAGCATGCCGCGCTCGCGGCACTTGGTCTGCAGCTTCGGGAAGTAGCCGACGGGCGGCACGATCACGCCGCCCGAGCTCAGCACCGGCTCGGCGATGAAGGCCGCGAGCGAGCCGCTGGACTGCGCATCGACCATGTCGAAGCCGACGTCGAGGCAGGTGGTGTCGCAGGCGTCGCGGCAATGGCGGATGGGGCAGCGGTAGCAATTCGGCGCGGGGATCGACATGGTGCCGGGCTTGTGCGGCCCGTAGTCGACGTGGTGCCGGCCCGCGAAGGTGAGTGCGGCCATGCCGCCGTTCACGCCGTGCCAGCCGCCGTTCAGGCCCACGATCTCGTAGCGGCCGGTGGCCACGCGGGCCATGCGCGCGGCGGCCTCGTTGGCCTCGCCGCCGGTCGATAAAAACAGCGATTTCGACAGCGACGGCGGCAGCATCGCCGCCAGCCGCCCGGCCAGCGCCGGCACGGCCGGCCCGACGAAGCCGCTGTACAGGTGCAGCGCGCCCTCGCAGGCCTTCTCGATCGCCGCGACGATGCGCGGGTGGTTGTGGCCGATGGTGGCGCACATCTGGCCCGAGGTGAAGTCGAGGATCTCGCGCCCGTTCGCGTCCCACAGCGTGGCGCCGCGCGCCTTCACGATGACATGCGGGCTCAGCCCCATGCCGTAGCGCACGAGGTGCTTGCTGACCACGGGGTCGTAGGTTGCGCCTTCGGCCATCGGATGCTCCTTGTTCGTCGGGGGAGCCCCAGCGTAGCCATCGGCCGCGAAATCCGGTGTCGTTGTGCGGGCCCGAAAACGAAGCCGATTGCGCGCACCTTGCGCCACACTGGCGGCACCATGAAAACCGGCACCCTCGATCGCATCGACCAGTGCATCCTGGCCGAACTGCAGGCCGACGCGGGCCTGCAGAACCAGACGCTGGCCGAGCGCGTGAACCTCTCGCCCTCAGCCTGCCTCAAGCGCGTGCAGCGGCTGCGGCGCGCGGGCGTGATCCGCGAGGAGGTGGCCATCCTCGATGCCGCGCGCGTGGGCTTTCCGGTGCTGGTGATCTCGCGCGTGTCGCTGCGCAGCACCACGCGCGAGGCGATCCAGGCCTTCGAGCGCAAGGTGCATGCGCTGCCGCAGGTGCTGCAGTGCCACTGCGTGGCCGGCGAGACCGACTTCGTGCTGGTGATCTGCGCGCGCTCGCTGCCCGACTACCAGGCCTTCGCGCAGGAGCAGCTGGGCGACGCGCTGGAACTGGAGAACTACTCGAGCGACATCGTGCTGTCGACCACCAAGTTCACGACCCGGCTGCCGCTGGACAGCGCCTGAGGGCGCCGCCGCTACAGCAGGCGCACCAGCCGCCGGATCGCGCCGTCGATCTGCGACTCGGCGATCAGGCCGAAGCCGAAGGCCAGCCCGTTGGGCGCATCGGGCGCCTGCGGATCGAGCGCGAAGCGCGACAGCGGCGGCAAGGTGATGCCGGCCGCCGCGGCGCGTTCGACCACCACATGGTCGCGCGCGCCGCCGTGCAGCCAGGCCGACAGGTGCAGGCCGGCATCGGACGGAATCGCCTCCAGCCGGCCCGCGCCGTGGCGCGCCAGCGCGTCGAGCAGGGCGCTGCGCCGTGCGCCGTACAGCTTGCGCATGCGCCGGATGTGGCGCGCCAGGTGCCCCTCGGCAATGAAGGCCGCGAGCGCCTCCTGCCCGAGCACCGGGCCGTGCCAGTCGGCCAGCTCGCGCGCCCGCACCAGCGCCGCGCGGGCCCAGGGCGGCGCCACCACGAAGCCCAGGCGCAGCGCGGGGAACAGGCTCTTGGAAAAGGTGCCGACGTAGAACACCGAGCCGGCGCGGTCGAGCGTCTGCAGCGCGTCGAGCGGGCGGCCGGCAAAGCGGAACTCGCTGTCGTAGTCGTCCTCGATGAGCACGGCGTTGCGCGCCCGCGCAAAGGCGAGCAGGGCGGCGCGGCGCGGCGGCGACATGGCCACGCCGGTGGGGAACTGGTGCGAGGGCGTGACGCAGACCACGCGCGCCTCGGGCGGGATGCGGTCCACGCACAGGCCTTCGTCGTCGGTCGGCACCGTGACCACCTTCGCGCCAGCGGCCAGCATGGCCTCGCGCAGCGAGGGATAGAACAGCTGCTCGACCGCCACCACCGTGCGCCCCGGCACCACCAGGATGCGCGCGAGCAGCCCGAAGGCCTGCTGCGCGCCGGCCGTGACCACGATGTCGTCGGCCGTGCAGCCGACCGCGCGCGTGAACGACACGTGCGCCGCGATCGCCTCGCGCAGGGCGCCCTGGCCCTGCGGGTCGGCGTAGTCGGCGGTCTGGCGCGCCACGCGGCGCAGCGCGCGGTCGGACAGGCGACGCCAGATGTCGAACGGAAAGGCGCCGACATCGGGCAGGCCGACGCGGAAGTCGTCGCGCGCGGCCCGCGGCTGCAGCGTGGGGGCGAGGTCGGCGCCGGGCAGGTTCAGCGGCACCAGCCGCGGATCGCGCCGGGGCGCGGCGCCCGCCTCCTTGGGCGTGGCCCGGCCGCGCCGCAACGCGGGCAGCGTGTCGGCCACGTAGGTGCCGGACCCCGGGCGCGCCAGCAGGTAGCCCTCGCTCAGCAGCAGGTCGTAGGCCGCCAGCATGGTGTTGCGCGACACGCCCAGCCGCTGCGCCAGCGCGCGCGTGGCGGGCAGGCGGGCGCCGGGCTGCAGCCGGCCGTCGAGGATGGCGTCGCGCAGCTGGCGGTGCAGCGCGCGCAGCAGGTCGCGCGAACCGGCGACCGGCAGGCACAGGGCAAGCTCGAAAAGTGGCTCCATGATCTTTGCCGATTGTGGTTCTTTTGAAGAGCCGCCTGCAATCCTATTCTGGAGGCCTTGGAACACCCACCCATGGAGTCCTTCACCATGCACACCGCTCCTGAAACCTCACCGCAACCGCCCGCCGAACGCCTGCCCCTGGGCCTGGCCTGGCTCGCGCTGGGCGCCTTCGCCATCGGCACCGAAAGCTTCATGGTCGCCGGCCTGCTGCCGGTGCTGGCGGCCGACCTGCAGGTCAGCGCCGCGCGGGCCGGCCAGCTGGTGCTGCTGTTCGCGCTGAGCTATGCGATCGGCTCGCCGTTGATGGCCGCGCTGCTCGCGCGCTTCGGGCGCCGCCCGCTGCTCATCGCCAGCCTGGCGACGTTCGCGGGCCTGACGGCGGCGGCCTCGATGGCGCACGGCATCGCGCAGCTGGCCCTGGCGCGCGTCGCGCTCGGGCTGGTGGCGGGCGTGTTCCTGCCGACGGCCAGCGCGGTGGCGGCGGCAATGGTGTCGCCCGCGCTGCGCGGCCGGGCACTGGCCATCGTGACCGGCGGCGGCACCGTGGCGGTGGCGCTCGGCGTGCCGCTGGGCGCCTGGATCGCGGGCTGGGGCGGCTGGCGCACGGCCTACCTGCTGATCGCCGCGGTGGCGGCGCTGGCCACCTGGGGCCTGTGCGTGGGGCTGCCGCGCACGCTGGCGCAGGCACCCACTGACGCGGCCCCGCGCACCTCGGCCTTCGCCGTGGCGCGCGAACCCGGCGTGGCGCCGGCGCTGCTGGCCACGGTGCTGTGGGCCACGGGCGGCTTCAGCTTCTACACCTACATCGCGCTGTTCCTCGGGCACACGCTGGGCTTCGGGGCCGAGGGCGTGGGCGCGGTGTTCTTCGCGATCGGCGTGGCCGCCGCGCTGGGCACCGCGACCGGCGGCTGGGCCACCGACCGCTTCGGCGCCGACCGCATGGCGCGGGGCTTCGCGCTGGCGCTGGTGGTGATCATGGGCGGGCTCTCGTTCGCCGCGCAGATGCTGCCGCGCGGGCTGGCGCTGCCGCTGATCGTGGGCCTGTCGGCGCTGTGGGGCTTCGCCGGCTGGGGCTTCGGGCCGGCGCAGGCGGTGCGGCTGATCCGGCTGGCGCCCGAGCGCGCACCGATGACGCTGTCGCTCAACGCCTCGGCGGTCTACCTGGGCATCGCGGCGGGCTCAGGGCTGGGCGGCGCGACCATCGCGTGGTTCGGCGTGAGCGCGGTGGGCTGGGTGGGCGCCGCCGCCCAGCTGGCGGGGCTGGTGCTGCTGTGGCGCGCGGCGCGGCGGGCCCGGTCGGTAGCGCCTGTGGCGTCAACGGCGCCGGCCTGCGCCTGATCCTGCGGCGGATTGCTATATTTTTAATAGCTACATTGATAGAATGGATGGCCCTTCGGGGCCTTTTTCATGCGGGCGTTGTTTTTAAGACAAGCAACTGTCATGCCCTGCAAGCTATAATGTCGGGTTCGTTTCGATACCACGACGAAGAATTTCGTCACCCCCGCCGGCCGATCTGCGTTGCCATCCGAATCCGGGTTCCAGGATTCATCAGGCTTCTCGTTTCCAGCCCTCGGGCCACGCCGGCTTTCACAGTGTGTTGGAGCGCCAGACCGGGCGCCCATGAATGCCACCACTGCCTTCGTTCCTGTTGAAGCGAATCGCGCGTGCGGCGCGTCCGTTCTCACTAATTTTTCGGCATTGCGCGCCCCGCACCGGCACGCAGCGCCCCAGGCTTCATGGACACTTTCGCAACAGCATCGCGGTGGGCAGGTTTCTGCTTCCCGCACCGCAACGACAGATTCCTGGACGCCGGCTGACCCGCCGGCCGACTGAAACCAACACGCCCATCTTCATCTCCAACACACATCGAACGATTCAGAGGTAATCACACATGCCCAAGGAAGAACTGATCGAAATGAACGGCGCAGTGACCGAAGTCCTGCCCGACTCGCGCTACCGCGTCACGCTCGACAACGGCCACCAGCTGATCGCCTACAGCGGCGGCAAGATGCGCAAGCACCACATCCGCATCCTGGCCGGCGACAAGGTCTCGCTCGAGCTGTCGCCCTACGACCTGACCAAGGGCCGCATCACGTTCCGCCACCTGGAACGCCGCGGTCCCCCGCCGACCAACTCGGGCAACAACACGCCCCGCCGCTGAGCGACGCCCGGCCGGCCTTGCAGAGCGCCCTCCCGGAGGGGGCCCTGCAAGGCCTTTGTCTTTTCCGGGCCGTCACTTTTTCCCCTTTGCGTTTTCCTGTCTGTCTGTCTCCGGCTGCCGAACGATGAACTCCACCACCTCCCCAGCCGGCGGCCTCCAGGCCGAACCCCACGGCTTTGCCACGCTGGCGCTGTCGCCCCAGATGCTGGCCAACCTCACCCAGCTCGGCTACACGCAGATGACGGCCATCCAGGCCGCCGCGCTGCCACCCGCCCTGCTCGGCAAGGACCTGATCGCCCAGGCCAAGACCGGCAGCGGCAAGACCGCCGCCTTCGCGCTGGCGCTGCTGTCCAACCTGAACCCGCGCCGCTTCGCCATCCAGGCGATGGTGCTGTGCCCCACGCGCGAGCTGGCCGACCAGGTCACGACCGAGATCCGCCGCCTGGCGCGCGCCGAAGAAAACATCAAGGTCGTCACGCTGTGCGGCGGTGTCGCGCTGCGCGGGCAGATCGCCAGCCTGGAGCACGGCGCGCACATCGTGGTGGGCACGCCGGGCCGCATCATGGACCACCTGGAGCGCGAGAACCTCGACCTCTCGGCGCTCAACACGCTGGTGCTCGACGAGGCCGACCGCATGCTCGACATGGGCTTCTTCGACGACATCGTGAAGGTGGCGCGCCAGTGCCCCAAGGAACGCCAGACGCTGCTGTTCTCGGCCACGTACCCCGAAGGCATCGCCAAGCTCGCGCAGCAGTTCATGAAGAACCCCGAGCAGATCACGGTGCAGGCCCAGCATGAAGGCAGCAAGATCCGCCAGCGCTGGTACCAGGTGAAGGACAGCGAGCGGCTGCACGCCGTGAGCCTGCTGCTGGACCATTTCCGTCCCGTGAGCACGCTGGCCTTCTGCAACACCAAGCAGCAGTGCCGCGACCTCGTCGACGTGCTGCAGGCGCAGGGCTTCAGCGCGATGGCGCTGTTCGGCGAGCTGGAGCAGCGCGAGCGCGACCAGGTGCTGGTGCAGTTCGCCAACCGCAGCTGCTCGGTGCTGGTGGCCACCGACGTGGCGGCGCGCGGCCTGGACATCGCGCAGCTCGAAGCGGTGATCAATGTCGACGTGACGCCCGACTCCGAAATCCACATCCACCGCGTGGGCCGCACCGGCCGCGTGGGCCAGCAGGGCGGCTCGGAAGGCCTGGCGCTGAACCTGGCCAGCATGAACGAGATGGGCTTCGTCGGGAAGATCGAACAGCTGCAGGGCCGCGAGTCCGAATGGCACCCATTGGCCGAGCTCACGCCCGCCAAGGGCGCGCCGCTCACGCCGCCCATGGCCACGCTGCAGATCGTCGGCGGGCGCAAGGAAAAGATCCGCGCCGGCGACGTGCTGGGCGCGCTGACCGGCGACTGCGGCTACACCAAGGACCAGGTCGGCAAGATCAACGTCAACGAGTTTTCGACCTATGTCGCGGTGGACCGCGGCATTGCCGAAGAAGCCGCCCGCAAGCTCGGCAACGGCCGCGTGAAGGGCAAGAGCGTCAAGGTGCGCCTGCTGACACCGCAGTCCACCTGACATCCCTCCCATGCTCCTGTTTGGGCGCTTGGCAGACGAAATCTGCCGATGTGGCCTAATCGGGGGTCGAACATCTTTTTTATCCGAGCTTTCCATGCCCAAGAAAATCCGTACCGAAGCCGACCGTCTTGCCAGCCCGAAGCCGACGCCCATGCCCGGCTACACCGTGCCGCGCAACGGTGGCGGCCAGAAGATCAGCCTCGAGCGCGGCACCGCCACGCGCAGCAAGAAGAACCCGGGCAAGCGCCCGAGCAAGGGCGGCTGATCCAGCCCCCGCGGCTCTTTCTTCGGAGCCACGACGAACGCGCCCCCGGGCGCGTTTTGTCATTGGGGCCTGCCCTGCATCCCGCGCCGCCATGTCCGACGACAACCAGATCTACATCCCGCCCTCGTTCTTCGCGGTCTACAGCGACACGCGTCAGCGCCTGAGCGAGCCGATCGACGTGGTGCGCGCGCGCTACGAGATCTGCGAAGACCTCGCAGGCCACCTCGTGGGCCATGCGCAGATCCAGCACCACACCGAGGTGCCGGTCGAAAGCGAGATCCTGCGGCGCATCCACGCGGGCCTGGCCACGCCGGAATCGGGCGTGTCGGTGCCCGAGGCCGGCTGGATCGTGCAGCGGCTGGCCGAGCTGCTGGGGTGGGAAGCGCCCGAGATCGCCGAGCCGGCAGGCGACTAGCCGCCGCGCGCCTCAACGCGCCGCGAACCGCTCCAGCAGGAAGTCGACAAAGGCGCGCGTCTTCGCCGCCAGGTGACGCGACGGGTACACGGCGTACACCGGCGTGCGGTCGGCCTCCCAGTCTTCGAGCACGGCTTCGAGCCGGCCCGCCGCCAGCTCCGGTTCGACATAGATGCGCGGCACCAGGCTCAGGCCGAAGCCCGCGAGCAGG
Organism: Variovorax boronicumulans; assembly: GCF_009811375.1. Lineage (NCBI taxonomy): Bacteria > Pseudomonadati > Pseudomonadota > Betaproteobacteria > Burkholderiales > Comamonadaceae > Variovorax > Variovorax boronicumulans. Next base: position 277,741 of record NZ_BKDH01000004.1, on the reverse strand, counting down.
GCGTCGCGCACGGCGATGCTGGAGCTGACCTTGTAGCGCCCGTCGATGGGCACCGCCACGCTGCGCCCGGCGCGGCGGAAGGTCCACTTGTTCGCGTGGCCCGACAGCGTGAACTGCACGCACTCGTGGGCCTTCAGGTCTTCGGGCGCGGCGGGCCGGCCGTGGGCCGCGAAGTAGCCGGGCGCGCCGCACAGCACGTGGGTCATGGTCATGAGCTCGCGCGCGACCAGGCTCGAATCCTCCAGCCGGTCGCTGCCGCGGATCGCGAGGTCGTAGCCCTCGCCGATCAGGTCGATGCGGGTGTCCTGCAGGTTCAGCTCGAGCCGCAGGTTCGGGTGGCGCGTCAGGAAGGCGGGGATGTGCGGCGAGATGCAGGTCAGCGCGAAGGTCAGCGGCGCGCTCACGCGCAGCACGCCGCCCGGGCTCGCGCCCACGGGCGCCAGCGCGGCGTCGGCCTCGTCCAGGTCGTCGAGGATGCGCGCGAGCCGTTCCACGTAGGCCGCGCCGGCCTCGGTGAGGCTCATGCTGCGCGTGGTGCGGTTGATCAGCCGCACTTTCAGGTGCGCCTCCAGCTCGGCGATGTTCTTGCTGACGGCCGCGGCCGACAGCCCCAGCTGCCGCGCGGCGCCGGCGAAGCTGCCCGCCGCGGCGGTGGTGCGAAAGACCTTGAGGGCGGTGAGATGGTCCATGGGCCGGCGCTCGATTGACGACTGTCAGTAAAGAATCAATTCATTATTCGAGCATTCACAACCACAGGTCAACGCCCTAGATTCGAGCCATGACCTCCCGCACCACCGACCTCCTGCTCACCGCGATCGCGCCCGCGGTCTGGGGCAGCACCTACATCGTGACCACCGAGCTGCTGCCGGCGAACTACCCGCTGACGGTGGCGCTGCTGCGCGCGCTGCCGGCGGGCCTGCTGCTGATGCTCATCGTGCGCCAGCTGCCGCCCCGGGCGTGGTGGGGGCGCATCCTGCTGCTGGGCGCGCTGAACTTCTCGGTGCTGTGGGGGATGCTGTTCCTGGCGGCCTACCGGCTGCCGGGCGGCGTGGCGGCCACCATCACCTCGGTGCAGCCGCTGTTCGTGGTGTTCCTCGCCGGCCTGTTGCTGGGTGCGCCGGTGCGCGCGCTGTCGGTGGCGGCGGCCGTGATCGGCATGGGCGGGGTGGCGCTGCTGGTGCTCACGCCGAACGCCGCGCTCGATGCGCTGGGCATCGCCGCGGCGCTCGCGGCGGCCGTGTCGATGGCCTTCGGCACGGTGCTCAGCCGCCGCTGGCAGCCGCCGGTGTCGGCGCTGACCTTCACGGCCTGGCAGCTGACGGCCGGCGGCCTGCTGCTGCTGCCGGTGGCGCTGTGGCTGGAACCGCCGCTGCCGGCGCTCACGGCGATGAACTGGGTCGGCTTCGCCTGGCTCGGCCTGGTCGGCGCCGCGCTCACCTACATCGTGTGGTTCCGCGGCGTGGCCCGGCTGGAGCCCTCGGCGATCGCGCCGCTGGCCTTCCTGAGCCCGGTGACGGCCGTGATCCTGGGCTGGGCGCTGCTGGGCCAGAGCCTCTCGGGCTGGCAGATGGCGGGCATCGGCATCGTGATCGCGAGCATCTGGCTGAGCCAGCAGGCGCAGCGCGGTGCGCAGCCGGTGGCGGCGGTGCAGCCCGCACCCAGCCGCTGAAGGCTTACGCCACTGGCGCTGCCTGGCGCAGCAGCTGCAGGTAGCCGGGCTGCACTTCCATGCGCGCGGTCGCGCCCTGGCGCTGCAGCAGGCGGTGCGCCTTCGGCAGCGCCCAGCAGGGCAGGTTGGTGAACATGTGGTGCTCGCAGTGGTAGTTGACCCAGTAGGGCGCCACGAAGATGCGTTCGAGCCAGCCGGCGTGCGTGGTGCGCGCCTGGCGCAGCGGATCGGCCTCGTTCTGCGCCACCAGCGCATGCTCGGCGATGTTGCGCACGCGGCTCACGAGCGGCAGCCAGGTCGCCATCGGCAGCAGCCACATCGCCACCCAGGCCCACCAGTAGCCCGCCACGGCGAAGGCCAGCAGGCCCAGTCCGTTGCCGATGAGAAAGCGCCTGTCCTTCGCCAGCTCGCGCCCGAACACGCGCAGCGCCGATTCACCCGGTGCACGTTGTCGAATGCCGTCGGCGATGTGGCCGAAGCGCTGCTTGTAGAAGGTCTGGCCGCTCAGGTCGCGCACGACCTTGCGCCACATCGAGTCGCGCGAGATCGGGAAGGGCGCCGACAGCACGAGGTCCGGGTCTTCCGTCTGCTGCACGAAGCGGTGGTGCTGCAGGTGATAGGGCCGGTAGTCGCGCAGCGTGGGCGAGCACAACCAGTAGCCGACCCAGTCGTTGACCTTGCGGTGGCGGTGCAGCCCCGCGTGCGCGGCATCGTGCATGAGGATGAACAGGCCCAGCTGGCGCGTGCCGACGATCGGCACCATGAGCGGAATCGTCCACGGCCACACGATGCCCACGAGCATCGCGGCGCCGATCACGCCCCAGCAGTGCGCCACCAGCCACAGGCCTCGCCAGGACGAGCGCGCGGTGAGCGATTGCCACTCGTCGGGGGTGAAGAAGTCTTCGGGTCGAGCGCGGGGTGCAGCGGCCATCGGGCCAGTATGCGGCGAAGGCGCCGGCAGATCACGCGTAGTTCCCCGGTGTGGGCGGGGGCAGGCGAGGCCCTTCGGCCTACTTGTCGATGATTTTCCGGGCGAAGACTTCGAGGTAGTCCATGAGCCGCTCGGCGCCCGCGATGGCCGCGGCCTCGTCGCCGGTGGCGATGCCCTGCGCCAGTTCGAGGTGCGCGTTGGCGCCCTCGACGATCTCGCCCTCGTGCTGGTAGGCGTACCAGAAGCGCCGGCACTGCACGATCAGCGGCACCACCGCCTTCACCGCCGAGTCGTTGTGGCTCGCCTGGTGCGTGACGAGGTCGAGCGCGCGGTCGGCCTGCATGTAGTCGTTCAGGTCGCCGCGGCCGGCGGCCTCGACCATCGCCTCGGCGCAGCGCACGATGGCCTGGCGCTGCGGCGCGGTGGCGCGGCGCGCGGCGCAGGCGGCAATCAGCTGCTCGAGCACGCGGCGGGTCTGGATCACGTCGAGGTGGTCGGCCAGGTCGATGGTCGACACCAGCAGGCCGCGGCGCGGCTGCTGCACGATGAGGCCGATCGACACCATGCGCATCAGCGCCTCGCGCACCGGCGTGCGGCCCAGGCCCGTGCGCTCGGCCAGCTCGGCCTCGACGATCTGGCTGCCGGGCTCCAGCTGCATGGTGGACAGCAGCGCCTCGATGGCGTCGTAGGCCAGGTCGGCCGCGCGGCGCTTGGGCGGGGGTCGGGGAGCGGTCTTCGGGGCGGCCATGGTGGGGATGTGGGTGTGCTCGTGCGTGTACTGAGGCGGGGCCGTCATTGTCGGGCGTCGCCGGGGGCTGCAAGCCCGGCCAGTGTCTCGATGCGCACCGGCACCAGCGGCGGGCGCGGCGCGGGCGGCGTCCAGCCGAACAGGAACTGCGCCGCGTCGCCGCAGACGCGCCCCTGGCAGGCGCCCATGCCGCAGCGGCGGTGCAGCTTGGCGTCGGTCCAGCCGGTGCAGGCCGCGAGCGCGGCAAAAGGCACGTCCTCGCAGCGGCACACGAGCGTGTCGGGCCGGGGCAGGGCCTTGAGGTCGTCGGCCAGCGCGAAGCGGCGGTGCAGCTGGGCGGCGAAGGCGTCCCAGCGGGCGCGTTCGCGGTCGTGCGCGCGGGCCTGGGCGGCCTCGCCGACGGCGGCATGGCCGGCGATGGTGCCCTGCACCAGCGCGCGCTCGCTGCCGCCGAAGCCGGTGCATTCGCCGGCCGCGTAGATGCCTGCGACGCTCGTGGCCTGCAACGCATCGACTGTGATGGCTTGCCCCGCCAGCGCGCAGCCGAGCAACTGGCCGAGCTGCGTGTTGGGCGTGAGGCCGAAGCCGCAGGCGATGCGGTCGCAGGCCATCTCGACCTCGCGGCTGCCTTCGCGCAGCCGCACCGATTCGACCTGCGCCGTGCCCTGTGCCGAGACCACGCGCGACGCGGTGCGATAGCGTGCATCGGCCAGCGTGAGCGCCTGCACGGCCTTGCCGGGCCAGCGCACGAGGCTGGCACCGAAGGCCGCGACCGAGGCGAACGAGGCCTGCTCGGCGATGCGCAGCACCTGCGCGCCCGCCGCCTTGGCGGTGGCAGCGGCGGCCAACAGCAAGGGCCCGCTGCCCGCGACGACGATGCGTTCGCCCTCGACCGGCAGGCCGGCCTTGATCAGCGCCTGCAGCCCGCCCGCGCCCGTCACGCCGGGCAGCGTCCAGCCGGGGAAGGGCAACAGCAGTTCGCGCGCGCCGGTGCACAGGATCAGTTTTTGCCACCGCATGCGCGTCGCACCTTCGGCGTCTTCGAGCAGCAACTCGTGGGAGGCTGGCGCAGCAACGACACGCGTGCCGCTGCGCACGCGGAGGTTCGCGTGGCGTGCGAGCGCCTCGCGCCATTGGCGTGCCGCCGGCGGCAGCGACGCGCCGGGGCCATCGCGCCAGATCTGTCCGCCGGGCGCGGGGTTGTCGTCGATCACCACGACCGACGCACCGCTGGCCGCCGCCGCCACGGCCGCGGCCATGCCCGCCGGGCCCGCGCCGACGACCAGCACATCGCACGCGTCGATCGCCACGCCGCTCATGCCGTGGTCTCCACGCGCATGCCCTCGGCGCACACGGTCTGGCAGGCGAGCCGTCGCCGCCCGTCGATCTGCACGCGGCATTCCTGGCACACGCCCATGCCGCAGAACGGCGCGCGCGGCTGGCCCGTGACGGAGGTGCGCGCCGCGCCCATGCCGCCCGCGATGCGCAAGGCGGCGGCGACCGAACTGCCGGCCTTCACGCGCACGGGCTGTCCATCGATGTGCAGCAAGGTCTGATCGCTCATGCCCTCTCCCGCAGGCCGCGCGGCGCATACGGCGCGGCGTCGAAATCGGGCGCCCTGCCGGTCATCAGCGCCGCGAGCACGTGCGCGCTGCCCGGTGCCGTGGTCACGCCCAGCCCTTCGTGGCCTACCGCGAGCCAGAGCTTCTCGCGCCACGGGTGCCTGCCCAGCAGCGGCAGGCCGTCGGGCGAGGCGGCGCGCAGGCCGGTCCACGCGCGCACGGCATTCAGGTCAGCGAGCCCCGGCAGGTAGTCGAGCGTGCGCTGCAGCATGCGCGCGAGCATCGGCGCCTCGACGGCCAGGTCGGTCGTGTCGAACTGGCGCGACGAGCCGACCAGCAGCTGCCCCGTGGGCCGCGGCTGCACATTGAAGGCGACCGAGTCGCCGTCGCTGTGGTGCGCGCTGGTCACGTAGCCGAGTTCGACGAGCTGGTGATGCACCGTGCCGGGGTAGCGATCGGTGATGAGCAGGTGGCCCTTCTTCGGGCGGATCGGCAGCTCGGGGCACAGCGTCGTCGCCTCGATGCCGTTGGCGAGCACGACCTGCGGCGCGGTGCGGCGGCTGCCATCGGCCAGGCGCAGCGTGCCGTCGTCCTCGATGGCCTCGACCTTCGCGTGCTCGACCTGCACCAATGCCGCATGCTGCGCGAGCAGCCAGCGCGCCGCATTCGGCGCATAGAGGATGCCGTCGCCCGGCACTTCGAGCGCGCCCGACAGGCCGGGGCGCAACGCGGGCTCGGCGCGCGCGAGTTCGACCGCGCCCAGCAGCCGGCTCTCGATGCCGAGCGCGCCCAGCCGTTGCTGCTTGCGTTCGGCCTCGGCCATTTCCTCGTCGTTCGCCGCGATCCAGAGCGTGCCGCAGGGGCTGTAGGCGCAGTCGGCGCCCAGGCGCGGCGCGAGGGCACGCCACTGCGCGACCGAATGACGGCTGAGTTCGAGCTCGGCCGCGTTGTCGTCCATCACCACGAGGTGGCCCATGCCCGCGCCGGTGGCACCGCCCAGGCGCGCGTCGAGCACGCGCACGCGGCGCCCGGCCTGCGCCAGCGCATGGGCACACGCCGCGCCGACGATGCCGGCGCCGATGACGATGACGTCCGCGTCCATGCGCCCCGGTGTCAGAGGCGGATGCCCCAGCCGAAGGGGTCTTCGTCGTCGATAAGCAATGTGGCCTCGGCACTGATGTGCGCGCGGCCGCGCAGCGTGGGAATGACCTGGTCGCCGTCCATCGCGTAGCTCGCCTCGAAGACGCTGCCGATCACGCTGGCCTGCCGCCACACCGCGCCCGGCGCGAGCTTGCCGTCGGCCGCGAGGCAGGCGATCTTGGCGCTGGTGCCGGTGCCGCAGGGCGAGCGGTCGTAGGCGTTGCCGGGGCACAGCACGAAGTTGCGGCTGTCGGCGCCTTCGTCGTCGTTCGCGAAGAGTTCGATGTGATCGATCTCCGCGCCGTCCGCGCCCGTGATGCCCTGCGCCGCCAGCGCCTTGCGCAAGGCGGCCGTGTAGTCGGTCAGCGCCGCGAGGTTGTCGCTCGCCACGCGCAGGCCGTGGTCGCTCACGAGGAAGAACCAGTTGCCGCCCCACGCCACGTCGCCGCGCACGGTGCCGTGGCCCGTCAGTTCGACCGCCACCTGGTGCAGGTGCCGGTACGCGGGCACGTTGCGCACGCTCACCGAGCCGTCTTCGTGCAGCGTGGTCGTGACCGTGCCCACGGGCGTCTCGATGCGGTGCTCGCCCACGCCGATGCGTCCCATGTGCGCCAGGCTCGCGACCAGCCCGATGGTGCCGTGGCCGCACATGCCCAGGTAGCCGGCGTTGTTGAAGAAGATCACGCCCGCCGCGGCATCGGGCGACACCGGCTCGCACAGCAGCGCGCCGACCACGACGTCGCTGCCGCGCGGCTCCAGCACGGCGGCTGCGCGCCACTTGTCGTGTTGATCGGCCAGCAGCGTGCGGCGCTCGGCCATGGAGCCTTTCCCCAGATCGGGAAAGCCGCCGATCACAAGGCGCGTGGGCTCGCCGCCCGTGTGCGAATCGATGACCTGGATGCGTTGCATGGGTGTGGGGCTCACTCAGTAACTGGCGATCGGCACGGGGGCCGCGTTCTTGAAGGTGAAGACGGTGATGGGCGCCTGCTTCATGTTGCCCTTGTCGTCGTACGCGTAGGTGGCAGCCACGCCCTTGTAGGTGGCCTTGTAGAGCTCGGCGCCGACCTTGTCGGGGTCGATGGCGTTGGCTTTCTTCATCGACTCGCCGATGAACAGCACCTGGTCGTAGTACGAGGCGGCGTATGCGTCGGGGTCGACGTTGAAGCGCTTCTTGAACTTCTCCTTGAAGGCCGGGCCGCTTTGCGCCTTCTCGAGCATGGAGCCGCCCTGCGCGCAGAACACCAGGTCGTTCACCGCGTCGCCGCCGATCTTGCCGGTGGCCGGGCTGCACACGGTGTCGCCGCCCAGCAGCTTGCCGGGCACGGCCAGCTGCTTCATCTGGCGCGCCATGGGCGCGGCCTGCGGCGCATAGCCGCCGAAGAAGATGGCCTCGGGCGCCTTGCCCTTCATGTTGGTCAGGATGGCGGTGAAGTCCACGGCCTTGTCGGTGGTGAACTCCTGGCCCACGATGGTGAGGCCCTGCTTCTTGGCCTCCTTGGTGAACTCTTCGGCGAGGCCCTGGCCGAAGGCGGTGCGGTCGTCGATCACGCCGACCTTCTTCACCTTCAGTTCCTTGGCCGCGTACACGGCCATGGCGCCGCCGATCTGGTTGTCGCTGGCGATGATGCGGTACAGGTTCTTGTAGCCGCCCTGCGTGACCTTCGGGTTGGTGCCCACGGTGGAGACCAGCGTGCCGCCGTCGCTGTAGATGCGCGAGGCCGGAATGGCCACGCCCGAGCAGTACGGGCCCATGACGAACTTGACGCCGTCGTCGACGAACTTCTGCGCCACGCTGACGCCGGTCTTGGCGTCGCACTGGTCGTCTTCGGAGACCAGCTCGAACTTCAGCGTCTTGCCGCCGACGCTGAGCTTCTTCGCGTTGAGTTCCTCGATGGCCAGGCGGATGCCGTTTTCATTGTCCTTGCCCGCGAAGGCGTTGGGACCCGACAGCGGACCGCTGTGGCCGATCTTGACCACCTGCTCCTGTGCCTGCGCGGGACTGGCCACGGCCAGGGCGACCAGGCCCGCGAGACTGAGTGAGGAAACCATGCCTGCTTGTGACTTCATGCTTCTTCCTAGGGTTGGGAACAATGAAAAACGACAGGGCCCGAGTGCATGGGAGATCTGTCTCAGTTTAAATATATTAAGCACATATCTTGTGGATATCTGTGGGGCAAGCGCTCTTTCAGTCGCTGGGGTTCTGTGATATCTGTGAACGAACGGGCCGTTCGGGGCGCGATCACGCCGACGGGGCACCTTGCTCCGCGAATGTCCTCCGCCCTTCGGGCTCCTCCTTGATTTCGCTGCGCAAGGCACCCCATCGACGTGATCGGGTCAGTGCGGTGGTTGATCAGCGGAGAACCAGCAGCGTGCCCCGTGCCCGGGACACTGGGTGCTTCCCGCAGCGAAATCAAGGAGGAGGGGCGCAGCCCCGGGGGACATTCGCGGAGGGAAGTACCCGGTGGCCCGGGCACGCGCCCCAGACAGGAGCGCCAACCCAGGCAAGCAAAGGTCAGTCGACCTTCGCCCCCGAAGCCTTCACCACCGCCCCCATCGCATCCCAATCCGCACGCAGCAGCTTCTGGAAAGCTTCGGCGCTCTGGCTGCGCGGCTCCACGCCCAGGCGCTTGAAGCGTTCCTGGATCGCCGGATCGGCCAGCACCTTGTTGGCCGCCGCGTTGATGCGCTCGACCTCGGCCTTCGGCGTGCCCGCCGGTGCCAGCAGGCCAATCCACGAATCGAAGGCGTAGCCCGGCAGGCCGCTCTCGCCCACCGTCGGCAGCTTCGGCAGGAAGGGGCTGCGCGACTGGCCCGTGGAGGCCAGCAGTTTCACGCGCGCGTCGTCCTGGAAGCCCATCACACCGATGCTCGACGAGATCACCGCCTGCACGCGGCCCGCGAGCACCTCGTTGACGGCCTCGCCGGTCGACTTGGTCGGGATGTGCGTCATCTGCAGCCCCGCCTTCGCGAGGAACGACGCCATCGCCAGGTGCGTGGCGCTGCCGTTGCCGGCCGAGGCGTAGTTGTACTTGCCGGGGTTGGCCTTGACCTCCTTGATGAAGTCGGCCGTGTTGGACACGTTCATGCCGCTGGCCACCGCCAGCACGTAGCCCGCATTGCCCACGTTCGCCACGCCGACGAAGTCCTTCAGCGGGTCGTAGGGCAGCTTGCTGTACAGGAAGCCCGCGATGTTGTGGCTGGCCGCCGCCAGCACCAGCGTGTTGCCGTCGGCCGGCGCCTTGGCCGCCACCGCCGCGCCCACCGTGCCGCCCGCGCCCGCGCGGTTCTCGACGATGGCGCTGCCGCCGAGCGCGACGCCCAGCTCGTTGTTGAAGGCGCGCGCCACCGTGTCCTGCACGGCGCCCGTGCCGAAGGGCACGATGATGTGGATCACGCGCTGCTGCGCGTGCGCGGCACCAAGGCCGCCCAGGGCCACGGCGGCTGCAAGCGCAGCCAGCGAACGTCGGGTGAACAGGGGAAAAGTCATCGAGGTGGCCGCTTTCATCGTCAACAAAAAAATTGTTTTTCAGGTGCCCGACGGCAACCAGCGCTGCACCAGCTTCACGAAGTAGCTGGCACCGATCGGGATGATCTCGTCGTTGAAGTCGAACGAGGTGTTGTGGATGATGCAAGGGCCGGGCCCGTGGCCGTCGAGCCGGTGGTCGCCGTCGCCATTGCCCAGGAAGGCGTAGCAGCCGGGCCGCGCGAGCAGCATGTGCGCGAAGTCCTCGGCGCCCATCACGGCAGGGAAGTTGTCGGTGACCATGTCGTCGCCCACCACCTCGCGCATCACGCCGGCGGCAAAGCGCGCCTCGGCCGGATGGTTCACGGTCGGCGGCGAGGAGCGGTTGAAGTACACCTCGGCCGTGCAGCCATGCGCCGCCGCCACGCCGGCCGCCACTTCGCGCAGCCGCGCCTCGAGCTTGTCGATGGCCTCGATGGAGAAGGTGCGGATCGTGCCGCCCACCGTCGCCACATCGGGAATCACATTGGGCGCATCCGAGCCCTGCAGCTGCGTGACCGCCAGCAGTGCGCGCTCGGTGCTGGGAATGGTGCGCGCCACGATGGTCTGCAGTTGCTGCGCCAGCGTGACCACCGCGGCCACCGGGTCGATGCCGGTGTGCGGCATCGAGGCGTGCGTGCCGCGCCCGCGCACGGTGATCTTGTAGGTGTTGCTCGACGCCATCAGCGCACCTTCGTTGAGCGCGAAGCGGCCGACGTCGCCGACGGGGAAGTTGTGCAGCCCGAAGACCGCGTCGCACGGAAAGCGCTCGAACAGGCCCTCGTCGATCATCTTCTTGGCGCCGGCCTTGCCCATCTCCTCGGCGGGCTGGAAGATGAAATGCACGGTGCCGTCGAAATCATCCGGCCCTTGTTGCGACAGGTGCCAGGCGGCGGCCAGCAGCATCGTCGTGTGACCGTCGTGGCCGCAGGCGTGCATGCGGCCGGGGTTCGTCGATTTGTGGGCGAACTCGTTGGCTTCGTGCAGCGGCAATGCGTCCATGTCGGCGCGCAGGCCGATGGTGCGGCTGCCCGTGCCCTTGCGCAGCACGCCGACGAGGCCGGTGCCCGCGATGCCGCGGTGCACCTCGATGCCCCATTCGGTCAGCAGGCTCGCGACCTTCTCGGAGGTGCGGTGCTCTTCGAAACCGAGTTCGGGGTGCGCGTGGATGTCGCGCCGGATGTCGATGAAACGGGTGGCGTGGGCGGCGAAGGCGTCGACAAGATTCATGGCGGGCGGCTGCGGGATCGTTCGCGAAAAACAGAAGCGAACGATTCTGGCGCAGCCGCCCGCGGGGCGCATGCTGGCTTACGCGCGGTTCGTCGCTCAGGCGAGCCGGCCTTGCGCGCGCAGCGTCGCGCCGATGCGGCGGATCTCGGCCTCGCCCCGGTCGAGCGTCGCGCGGCTCGTGTGCACCGAGTAGTGGCCCATCACCAGCTCGTGCGGATGCGGCACCGCCGAGCCGAGCACGAAGGCCGTGTCGCCCTGCGCCACGACGTCGATGGCCGCACCGGACTCCTCGAACACCGCGAGCTCGCCCGTGCCGATGGGGCCGCCGGTGCCGTCGCCCGCGTCGAGCCGGCCCGCGTTCACCGCCACCCAGCCCACCGTGTGGCCGGCGGGCGGCGTGTAGCGCCAGCGTTCGCCGTCCTTCAACTGCACGGCCAGGTAGTTCATCGGCGAGGGTGCTGGAATGGGGCTCTGCGCCGCGCCGTAGCGTCCGAGCAGCACGCGAGCCGGGCCTTCCTGCGGCACCTGCGAGGGCGCGAGGTAGATGCTCTGCGCGGGCGCGTTTTCCTCGGCGGCCGGCAGCGCCACCCAGAGCTGGAAGCCCTGCACGCGCGTCACGCCCGGCGCCGGTGCGCCCGTGTGCCACACGCCGTTGCCAGCGCGCATCCACTCGACGCCGCCGCCGCGCAGCACGCCCTGTTCGCCGGTCGTGTCCTCGTACAGCGTGTCGCCTTCGATCAGCCACGTCAGCGTGGCGATGCCCGAGTGCGGGTGCAGGCCGAAGCCCTTGTGGCCGCCGTCGACATCGAAGCCGAACAGGTCGAGGAACACGAAGGGCTTGAGATATTCGCCCAGGTCGCCGGGGCTCATGAGCCGCGTGATCGGCCCGTGCTTCGCGCCGCGCGTGCGGTAGACGATGGCGCGGGTGTCTGCTGCAACGACCGCGCTCATACGGCCTCCCTGGCGGTCTTCAGTGCGCGGGTCCACCACGCCATGTCGTCGAGCAGGCCCGTGGCCGACTGCGCCAGGTGCGGGAAGTCGTCGAACGACTTGCCCTGCTGCCAGATGCCGAGGAACTCGACCATGCCGATGTGCACCGCGTGGCGCACCGGCGCCATCTGCATCTCGACCGCGACCAGCCGCAGCTGCTCCACGGCCCGCGCCGCGCCCACGCCGCCGTAGCCCACGAAGCCGATTGGCTTGCGGATGAACTCCTTGTAGGCCCAGTCGATCGCGTTCTTCAGCACCGCGCTCGGGCCATGGTTGTACTCGGGCGTGACGATGATGAGCCCGTCGAAGGTGGCCAGCTTGGCCTGCCAGCGCTGCGCGGCCTCGTTCTTCACCGGGCCCCAGGCCGGCGCGCCGGCTTCGTTGAAAAAGGGCAACGGGTGCTCGCGCAGGTCGACCAGCTCGAAGGCCAGGTCGGTGCGCTGCTTCGCGATGTCGTGAATCCAGTGCGCGGGCTTTTCGCCGAAGCGGCCTTCGCGGGTCGAGCCGATGACGATGCCGATGCGGGGTTGTTGTGCGCTCATGGGGTGCGTGCTCCTGAATGAAATGGGGTGGTCGAAGGCCGGAAAGGCCATGGACTGAAGGTTAGGCATGCACGCATTGATCGACTAGACGGTAGAGTCGGATTGCACTCATCCACGAACAGAAGGAATAGGCCCCGCCATGCTCGATCTCAACGACATCGCCGTCTTCGTGCAGGTGGTGCGCCACGGCAGCTTTGCCGAGGCCGGCCGCCGGCTGGGCCTGCCGCCCAACACCGTGAGCCGGCGCATCCAGCAATTGGAGGCGCAGCTCGGCACCCGGCTGCTGCAGCGCTCGACGCGCAAGCTCACGCTCACCGGCGCCGGGCAGGCGTTTCACGAACAGTGCGCCGAGGCGGTCGACGGGCTGGTCGAGGCCGGGCAGGCGCTCATCACCGGCAGCCAGGAACCCAGCGGCCGCGTGCGCGTGGCGGCCACGGCCGATTTCTTCGACTTCTTCCCCATGGCCTGGGTGGCCGACTTCCTGGCCACGTACCCGTTGGTGCGCGTCGAGTTCGTGCTCAGCGACGCCAAGGCCGACCTGATCGCCGAGCAGATCGACATCGCCTTCCGCGGCGGCGCGCTGGCCGACTCGGGGTACGTCGCCCGCCAGCTGCTCGGCCCGCGCACCGACGGCCTCGTCGCCAGCCCCGCCTACCTGGCCGCGCGCGGCACGCCCGCCACGCTGCCTGAGCTGGCCGACCACGACTGCGTGACCCCCGCCCACCCCAGCGGTCGCACCACCTGGCGCCTGACCGGGCCCGGCGGGAAGGAAGAAGAAGTGCAGGTGGGCGGCCGCTTCAGCGGCAACACGGCGCAGGCCTTGCGCAAGGCCGCCATCGCCGGCCTGGGCATCGCGCTGCTGCCGCCGGCCATGGGGCGGCTCGACGTGGAGGCGGGGCGGCTGGTGCCGGTGCTGCCACAGTACCAGCGCACCGGGCACGGGCTGAGCGTGGTCTACCCGAGCCGCAAGCACCTGCCGCGGGCGGTGTCGGCGTTCATCGGGATGGTGACGCAGAAGCTGCGGGAGGAGGAGGCGTTGCCGGATGTGTGGCGGGCGCGGATGACCTGACTTCAGCCACGGATCGATTTCCACAGAAAATGCCCGCCATGAAAATCGAAAAAGACACCGTCGTCACCCTCAAGTACAAAGTCGCCGACGCCCAGGGCAAGCTCATCGAAGCCAGCCCCGAGCCGATGGCCTACCTGCATGGCGGTTACGAGAACACCCTGCCCAAGATCGAGCAGGCGCTCGACGGCCAGGAAAAGGGCTACCAGACCACGCTGAACCTCGCCCCCGAAGACGCCTTCGGCCTGCGCGACGAGGCGCTGGTGCGCACCATCCCCAAGACCGAGTTCCCACCCGGCGTGAAGGTCGGCGGCCAGCTGCAGGGCCGGCTCGACGACGGCACCGAGCACGTCTTCACCGTGACCAAGATCAAGGGCCCGGTCGTGCTGCTCGACGGCAACCACCCCTGGGCCGGCAAGGCGCTGAAGTTCAGCCTGCAGGTGACGGACGTGCGCGCGGCGCTGCCGGTGGAGATCGAGCACCGGCATGTGCATGGGGCGCACGGCCACCACCACTGAGTGCCGGAGTCGGTGACGAACGCCGAGGGCCGCGTGGCCCGGCGTTCGCTTCGCCAGTTGTTTCTTCTTAGTTCTTCTTCCAGAACCTCGGCGCCTCGCCGATCGTCTCCAGCGCCTGGCGACACGCCGTCGCCCCCGCCGCGCGGCGCGCGCTGAACCAGCCCACCGCGAACCACGCACGCGGATCGCGCGATGCGACTTCGCGGTACAGCGCGAGCGCCACGGCCTCGTCGTTGAACGCGCCCAGTGCGTCCTGCGCGGGGCGCAGGGCTTTCAGGTAGCGGTCGGCCGCGTCCTTCTTCTTTTTGCCGCCTTCCGCCTCGGCGAACAGCGGCGCCGCGAACTCCGCCAGGTAGCGCTGGCGCTTGAGCCGCTTGCGCGCGCGGTGCTGGTGTTCGGTGGCGAGCGATTCGAAGCGCCGGCCGTCGCGCACCGCCTGTTTGTGCAGGCGCCGGAGCCGCTCGCGCAGCAGCTGAAGGGCCGCGTCGGCGGCGAGCGGTGCCGGGCCCGTCGACTCGGGCGCGACGGCGGTGAAACCGATCAGCGACACCAGCACGTCCTGGAACGCGGCGGCGCGCACGATGTCGCCGGGTGTCGATGCCTGCGCGGCAACAGCAACCGCATCGCCTGCCAGCGGATCGACCTCCGGCGCACCCGCCTCACGCAGCCGCGGCTGCGCGAGCTTCACGACCTGTTCGCGGTCGCGCAGTTCGCCGAGCGCGCGGAAGGCGTCGACCAGCGGCGGCTCCCACATGGCAGCGTCGAAGCGGCTCGTATCGGCATCGAGCCCCGCCAGTTCGCGCAGCGCGGTGCGCAGGCGGCGGATGCCGATGCGCAGTTGGTGGATCTGCTCTTCGTCGGTGCTGCCCGCGGCGATCTCGCTGGCGTTGGGCAGCATCTGGTCCAGGCACGACGCGACGATGGCCTGCTGGATGGCGCGGCCGTCGGGGCCATGAGTGGAAAAGCGCGGCGCTTCGGCCTTCACGGCGGGCACCGTCTCCTGTTCGGCCAGCAGGCGCATGCCGCGCTCGGCCTTCGAGACGGTGCTGAACCACAGGCCGTGCTGCTGCGCCCAGCGCCGTGCGAGCGCCACGAGCCCCTGCACGTCGCCGCTCTTGAGTTCGAGCTCCAGCTCGCACACGGGTGAGGTGCGCTGCGCGGGCGTGCCCGCGTGCACGACGACCTTGCCGACGTCGAGCGCCATCTCGACCACGGCGCCGGCCGGGCCGCTCACGCGCAGGTCGCGCGTAAGCCGCACGATGTCGGTCGACTGGCGCTCGACCAGCGGCACCGCATCGCCATCGGTCGGCTGCAGCAGGCGGGCCAGCCGCTCGCCGACGGGCGTGCCGGCGTGGCGCGCGGGGTCGATGGCGGGCACGGCGGCGCCGGTGCCCAGGTCGACGTTGTGCTCGAGCCGGTGCAGCGCGTTGTCGCCGGCGGCCTTGACGGTCTGCACCCAGCGCCGGCCCTCCTTGCGCAGGCGCAGCACCATGCCGTCGGCGACAAGACGCTGGTCGGCGGTGTCGAAATAGCGGGCCTGCAGGCGCGTGCGCACGACGGCGCCGCGCCGCAATGCGGCTTCGACGGCCTTCAGGCGGCCGGCGGGAATACAGAACTTGAACTCGATTTCCATGGTGTTCATGATGCCCGCTCTTTTTCCCCCTCAACGAGGTGGTGCCGGCCGATTTCCGGTGCTTCGAAAAATCATGTGGACACCGTCCATTTTCTTTGATATCTTTTGTGGACGGCGTACACAAGATGTCGGCAAACACCCCATTCACCCTTCATCAGCACAGGAAAGACACCATGGCCACCAAGCAGATCTTCGTGAACCTCCCCGTCCGGAACCTCGACAAGAGCAAGGCTTTCTTCGGCGCGCTGGGCTACACCTTCAACCCGCAGTTCACCGACGCGAACGCTGCCTGCATGGTCATCCACGAAGGCAGCATCCACGCGATGCTGCTGATGGAGGACTACTTCAAGACCTTCACGAACCAGGGCATCGCGGACGCCCGCAAGGAGAACGAGGTGCTGGTATGCCTGTCGTGCGAGAGCCGGGCCGAGGTCGACGACCTGGTCGCCAAGGCGGTGGCCGCCGGCGGCACGACGCCACGCGAGCCGAAGGACTACGGCTTCATGTACGGCCACGGCTTCCAGGACCTGGACGGCCACATCTGGGAACTGGTCTACATGGACCCGAACGCCGAGATGCCCCAACAGTGACCTTGGGGCCGGACGATGCCCATCGTTCCATATGCGCTCTTGATCGTTGCGCGGAAGGCAACTACCGAAAGGCGGCGCCGCCCCGATATTCCTGGTTCCGGCGCGGCCCGCATGGCGGCCGTGCCTGCCTCACCAAGGAATACCGACATGTCCGACAGCAACGACAACCACAGCGCGTCTCCCATCGTCCAGGTCCAGCCGCTCGGCTTCCCGTGGCAGACGCTGGACCCCTTCCTGTTCTGCGTCTACCACGACGACGCGTACCCGAAGGGCAACGGCCGCATGGGCCCCGAGGCCTCGCTGGCCGGCCGCCAGATCGGCCAGGACTTCAGCCGCAAGGACGGCTGGAGCATGTACCACGGCGAGACGGTGCCGGGCTTTCCCTCGCACCCGCACCGCGGCTTCGAGACGGTGACCATCGTGCGCAAGGGCCTGGTCGACCACTCCGACTCGCTGGGCGCCACCGCGCGTTTCGGCGGCGGCGACGTGCAGTGGCTCACGGCCGGCAAGGGCATCGTGCATTCGGAGATGTTCCCGCTGCTGGACGCCGGCGCGCCCAATCCGCTGGAGCTGTTCCAGATCTGGCTCAACCTGCCGGCCAGGAACAAGATGGCCGAGCCGCACTTCACGATGTTCTGGTCGGAGGCGATTCCGCGCTTCGCCTCGGACGACGCGCAGGGCGGTCGCACCGAGGTGGCGGTGATCGCCGGGCGCTTCGGCGCCAATGATGCGCAAGCCCAGGCCGCCATCGACCCGCTCGCGCCGCCGCCCGCTTCGTGGGCCGCGCAGGCGGGCGCCGACCTGGCGATCTGGACGCTGCGCATGACGCCCGGCGCGCGCTGGACGCTGCCGCCCGCCGCCGGCGAGGGCACGCGGCGCATGCTGTATTTCTTCAAGGGCGCCACCGCGCAGGTGGCGGGGCGGCGCGTGGACGGGCCGGCGGCCATCGAACTGCGCGCCGACGCGGCCGTGGAACTGTGCAACGGCCCCGAGGGCGACGGCGAGTTCCTGCTGCTGCAGGGCCGACCGATCGGCGAGCCGGTGGCGCAGTACGGCCCGTTCGTGATGAACACGCAGGCCGAGATCGCGCAGACGATGGCCGACTACCGCCGCACGCAGTTCGGCGGCTGGCCCTGGGCCGACCCGGCGCCGGTGCATGGCGCCGAGGCCGCGCGCTTCGCGCGGCACCCCGACGGGCGCGAGGAAGTGCCGGGGGCCTGACCGGCTTCCGAGGCTGCGCGGTTCTCAGTAGCCGCGCAGCACCTCGACGCTCAGCGCGGTCATGCTCGGGATGAACTCGATCACGTCGGTGCGCGCGACGCCGCCCTGCACGAAGGGGTCGCGTGCCAGCACCGCCTCGAGCCCCTCGCGGTCGCCTGAGCGCGCCAGGATCACGCCGCCCTTGCGCGGCACCTGGCGCCCCGAGGCCACGAACAGGCCGCTGGCGTAGTGCTTCTTGAGCCAGGTGACATGCGCATCCATCAGAGCGTCGAGTTCCTCGAGCGGACGGATGTAGGTCAGGGTGACGATGAACATGGCAAAGGCAGGTCGATGCGGAAGATGACCCGATCCTATGACCTCGGCACGACCGTGGTGGAGCGAGAGTGTGTCTACCCGGTAACTGTCGCATGCGGCATGTGCATGCGGGCCTTGTCGCCCACCGGACCTGCGCAGCGCCGTGCGATCTCGTAGATTCGGTCGTTGCATTCCTCAGTTCATGTCACTTCACCGGAGACCCTGTTCCATGATCCAAGTCGTTGCCGTCATCACCGCCAAGCCCGGCCAGCGCGCCCGTCTGCTCGAAGCCTTCAAGGCCAACCGCGCCGCCGTGCTCGCCGAAGAGGGCTGCATCGAGTACGGGGCCACGATCGACGCGCAGGGCATTCCGCCGTCGAAGGCCAGCTTCGGGCCCGACACCTTCGTGGTCATCGAGAAGTGGGCCTCGCTCCCGGCCCTGCAGGCCCACGGGGTCGCGCCGCACATGGCGGCCTTCAGCGCCCAGACCAGGGAGTTCACCGAAAGCAAGCGCATCCACGTGCTCGAGCCGATCTGAGCCGGCCGCGCCGCCTTCGCGCGCGGCGCGATGCCTGCTACCCTCGCGCCGGGGAGAAGAAGACATCTCGGACGAGGGGGTTCAAGACATGGCGATCGTCTCCAGACCGCAGGGTCTGCGCTGGCGCACTGGCGCGCTCCTGCTGGCGGCACTGGCCACGGGCTGCGCACAGCTCGGCGCACCGCCCTATGCCGCTGACTACGAAGCGCTCGACCGGCTCGAGGCGCACAACCCCGGCAAGGTCGCGGTGGGCAAGGTGCAGCCGACCGACCCCAATGACGCCCTCAACACCCTGCGCCTGCGCCGCGCCAAGCTGGTGTCGCCCAGCGGCACTTTCGCCCAGTACCTCGAAGACGCACTGATGCGCGACCTGGGCGAGATCTCGGTCTACGACCCCAAGGCGCCGACGCGCATCGCGGCGCGGATCCTCGTCAACGAACTCGACCTGGGCGTGGTCAACGGCTCCGGCCGCATGGACGTCGAAGTCACCGTCACGCGCAACGCCGCACAGACGCTGCGCAAGACCTACCGCGGCGAGATCGCCTTCGATTCGAGCTACGCCAACATCGTGGCCGTGCCCGCCGGGCAGGCCGCGTACCCGCGCTTGGTGCGGGCGCTGCTGCGGCAGGTGTATGCCGATCCGCAATTCGTCGCGGCCATCGCGCCGCCTGCGCAGTAAGGCCGGGAACGCACCATGACGCTTCTTTCTTCCCTGACGCCCCGGCTGGCCGCCGTGCTGGCAACCGCCGTGCTGCTGGCGGGCTGCGCCCACCCGATCACGATGATCACCGAGACCGCACCGCCCCGGTCGGCCGCCCACCTCATTCCCAAGAAGGTGGCCTACGTGATGACCGACGCACAGCGCGACCTGCAGGTGACCACCGCCGGCGGCAGCGGCGACCGCGTGAGCTACTACCCGTACCGCGACCTCGAAAAATCGATCCGCGATGCGCTGCGCGGGGTCTACCGCAACGTCGTCGTGCTGCGCACCGCGGGCGATGCCAAGGCGAACGAAGCGGCGGGCGTGTCGCTGGTGTTCACGCCGCAGATCAAGACCGATTCGAGCTCGTCTTCATGGATCACCTGGCCGCCCACCGCGTTCACGGCCGAGGTCGCCTGCGTGGTGACCGACACCGCGGGCGCCGAAGTCACGCGCGTGCGCGCGGTCGGCAACGGCACGGCGGAGTTCGGCGAGTTCAACGGCGACTACGGCCTGGCCGCACGGCGCGCGGCCACGCGGATGACGGCGCAGCTCAGCAGCGAGATTCGGCGCAACGAGAAGCTGCGCTGAGCGGGCCAGATCGTTCCCATCGCCCAATAAAAAACGCGCCCGAGGGCGCGTTTTTTGTTGAGGCCGCGAAGTCTTACTTCGACACGACCTTCACCATCTCGAGGCACTTGTTCGAGTAGCCCCATTCGTTGTCGTACCAGCTCACGAGCTTCACGAAGGTGCCGTCCAGTGCAATGCCGGCTTCGGCGTCGAAGATCGAGGTGCGCGGGTCGCCGCGGAAGTCGGTGGCGACGACCTTGTCTTCGGTGTAGCCCAGCACGCCCTTCAGCGCGCCTTCGCTCTGTGCCTTCATTTCGGCGCAGATCTCGGCGTAGGTGGCGTCCTTGACGAGTTCGACGGTCAGGTCGACCACCGACACGTCGGAGGTCGGCACGCGGAAGCTCATGCCGGTGAGCTTCTTGTTGAGCTCGGGGATCACCACGCCCACGGCCTTGGCCGCGCCCGTCGACGACGGAATGATGTTTTCCAGGATGCCGCGGCCGCCGCGCCAGTCCTTGTTGCTCGGGCCGTCCACGGTCTTCTGCGTGGCGGTGGCGGCGTGCACGGTGGTCATCAGGCCGCGCTTGATGCCCCACTTGTCGTTCAGCACCTTGGCCAGCGGGGCCAGGCAGTTGGTGGTGCAGCTGGCGTTGCTGATGATGGCTTCGCCGGCGTACTTCTTGTCGTTCACGCCGTAGACGAACATGGGGGTGTCGTCCTTCGAGGGGGCCGACAGGATCACCTTCTTGGCGCCTGCGTCGATGTGCTTCTGCGCGGTTTCCTTGGTGAGGAACAGGCCGGTCGACTCGAGCACGATGTCGGCGCCGACTTCGTTCCACTTGAGCTGCGACGGGTCGCGCTCTTGCGTCAGGCGGATCTTCTTGCCGTTGACGATCAGCGTGTTGCCTTCGACCGTGACTTCACCCTTGAAGCGGCCATGCACCGAGTCGTACTGGAGCATGTAAGCCAGGTATTCCGGCTCGAGCAAGTCGTTGATGGCAACGATTTCGATGTCGTTCTTGAAGTTCTGCACGGCTGCGCGCAGCACGTTGCGACCGATGCGGCCGAAGCCGTTGATACCGAGTTTGATAGCCATCTGACTTGCTCCTAAGGTTGAAAAACTTTTGATCGGACGGGAAAAGGACGAACCGCGCGACGCTCAGTCGCGCAGAGCCGCTTCCACGGTGGCGGCCACGTTCTCCGCCGTGAAACCGAAGTGCTTGAACAGCACGGGCGCGGGGGCCGACTCGCCGTAGCTGTCGATGCCGACCACGGCCGCGCAGCCGTACTTCCACCAGCCATCGGTGCAGCCCATTTCGACCGCGACGCGCGGGATCTTCTTGGGCAGCACGGCCTTCTTGTAGGCCAGGTCCTGGCGGTCGAAGGTGGTGGTCGAGGGCATCGACACCACGCGCACGGCGATCTTCTTGTCGGCCAGCAGCTTCTGGGCGGCCAGCGCGAGCTGCACTTCGGAACCGGTGGCGATGATGACCGCCGCCGTCTTCTTGTTCTTGAGGCCGACGTTCTCGGGCTCGGACAGCACGTAGGCGCCGCGGCTGATGTCGCCCAGGTCGCTCTTGGCGGCGTAGGCGATGTTCTGGCGGCTCAGCAGCAGGGCGGTCGGGCGCGTGGCGTTCTGCAGTGCGACAGCCCAGGCCACGGCGGTTTCGGCCGTGTCGCCCGGACGCCAGACGTCCAGGTTCGGGATGAGGCGCAGCGAGGCGGCGTGCTCGATCGACTGGTGCGTCGGGCCGTCTTCGCCCAGGCCGATGGAGTCGTGCGTGAACACGTGCACCACGCGGCGCTTCATGAGCGCGGCCATGCGGATGGCGTTGCGGCTGTAGTCGCTGAAGGTGAGGAAGGTGCCGCCGTAGGGGATGTAACCGCCGTGCAGCGCCACGCCGTTCATGATGGCGGCCATGCCGAATTCGCGCACGCCGTAATTGATGTGGCGGCCGATCTCGCCGTGCGGCGGCTCGACGGCATCACCTTGTGCGGCTTCGTCTTCGCCGCCCTGGGGCACCACCGGTGCGGGGGGCGCGTTCAGCACGACGGCGCCGGTCTTGGCGTCGAAGCGCAGCGCGGCAGTGCTCTTGGTGTTGGTGAGGTTGGAGCCCGTGAGGTCGGCGCTGCCGCCGAGCATTTCGGGCAGCGCGGCCGTGAAGGCTTCCAGCGCGAGCTGGCTGGCCTTGCGGCTGGCCACGGTTTCGCCCTTGGTATGGGCGGCGACCACGGTGTCGAACGCGACCTGATGGAAGTTCTTGGGCAGCTCGCCCTTCATGCGGCGCGTGAACTCGGCGGCGAGTTCAGGGTACGCGGCCGTGTAGGCGGCGAAGGTGTCGTTCCAGGCGGCTTCGGTCTTGGCGCCTTCGGCCTTGTGGTCCCAGTCGGCATACACCTCGGCCGGGATTTCGAAGGCGGGGTAGGGCCAGCCGATGGCTTCGCGCGTGAGCTTGATTTCTTCGGCGCCCAGCGCCTCGCCGTGCGCCTTGGCGGTGCCGGCGCGGTTCGGGCTGCCCTTGCCGATGGTGGTCTTGCAGACGATCAGCGTGGGCTTGGTGGCTTCCTTCTTGGCCTTGGCGATGGCCTTGGCCACTTCCTTGGCGTCGTTGCCGTCGATGGGGCCGACGACGTTCCAGCCGTAGCCCTTGAAGCGTTCTTCGGTGTTGTCGATGAACCAGGGCTTGACCTGGCCGTCGATGCTGATGCCGTTGTCGTCGTACAGGGCGATCAGCTTGTTCAGGTGCCAGGCGCCGGCCAGGGCGCAGGCTTCGTGGCTGATGCCTTCCATCATGCAACCGTCGCCCAGGAAGGCGTAGGTGTGGTGGTCGACGATGGCCAGGTCCTTGCGGTTGAACTCGGCGGCCAGCAGCTTCTCGGCCAGCGCGAAGCCCACGGCATTGGTGATGCCCTGGCCCAGCGGGCCGGTGGTGGTTTCGACGCCGGGGGTGACGTCGACTTCGGGGTGGCCGGCGGTCTTGCTGTGCAGCTGGCGGAAGTTCTTGATCTCGGCCAGGGGCAGGTCGTAGCCCGTGAGGTGCAGCACCGCGTAGATCAGCATCGAGGCGTGGCCGTTGGACAGCACGAAGCGGTCGCGGTCGAACCAGTGCGGGTTGGCGGGGTTGTAGCGCAGGTGCTCGCCCCACAGGGCGACGGCCATGTCGGCCATGCCCATCGGTGCGCCCGGATGTCCGGAATTGGCTTGTTGAACGGCATCCATTGCCAGCGCGCGGATCGCGTTGGCCATCAGGGCTTGGTTTGCCATGGGCAGTGGGCTTTCGGGGGAAAAGGGTGGGTGGGGGATACGGGAGAACCCGAGATTTTACCGGGCGAGCCGCGCCCGGCCTCGATACAGGGCCAACACCCCACTGATGCTCTCTTGTGTCGCAGGCCCGGCTGCTAGAGTTGCCCCCCATGCAAGGGCTGCACCTCACCGCCGATCTCCACGACTGCCAATGCGGCCTCCAATGGCTCACCGACGGGCGCGCGCTCGGCGAGGTCTGCACCAAGGCCGTGGCCGCCGCCGGGCTGCAGGCGGTGGGCAAGCTGGTCCATGGTTTTCCGGCAACGCCGCAGGGGCCGGGCGGCGTGACGGCCACGCTGCTGCTGGCCGAATCGCACCTGTGCATCCACACCTGGCCCGAGCAGCGCGGCGTGACGCTCGATGTGTACGTCTGCAACTTCGGCGCCGACCACTCGGCCAAGGCGCATGCGCTGATGGCCTGCCTGGTGGCGCTGTTCCAGCCCGGCCACAGCGAACGCAACGAACTGCAACGCGGCCGTGTGGCCGGGTCGGTGCAGTGATGGCGGTGCGCGCGATGATCCTGGCCGCCGGCCGCGGCGAACGCATGCGGCCACTGACCGACACCACGCCCAAGCCGCTGCTCGAGGTGCGCGGCAAGCCGCTGATGCAGTGGCCGATGGAGGCGCTGGCCGAGGGAGGCTTCACCGAACTGGTGGTCAACACCGACTGGCTGGGCGCGCAGGTCGCCGCCCGGTTCGGCGCGAACCCCGTGCTGGACGGGCATGGCGCGCTGTCCGTCTCCTATTCCGACGAAGGCCGCGACTTCGGCGGCGCGCTCGAAACAGCCGGCGGCATCGTGCGCGCGCTGCCGCTGCTCGGTGAGGTGTTCTGGGTCGCGGCCGGCGACGTGTTCGCGCCCGGTTTCCGCTTCACCCAGGCCGCGGTCGACCGCTTCCTGGCCAGCGGCAAGCTCGCCCACCTGTGGCTGGTGCCGAACCCGGCGCACAACCTCAAGGGCGACTTCGGCCTCTCGCCCGACGGGCTCGCGCTGAACCAGGCGGCCGAAAAATACACCTTCTCGACCATCGGCCTGTACCGCGCCGCGCTGTTCGCGCCGCCGTACTGCGACATCCCGGCTGGCAATCCGGACGGCATCAAGGCCCCGCTGGCACCGATCCTGCGCGCGGCCATGGACAACCAGCAGGTGAGCGCCGAGCTCTACACCGGCGACTGGACCGACGTGGGCACGCCGCAGCGCCTGCAGCAACTCAACGCCGGGGTCGCGCCGGCAGCGGGCGCATGACGCTCGCGCCGCTGCCCGACGCCCTGCGCCTGCTGCCGCAGCGCCTGCAGGACCTGGCCCTGGCGACCGCCGCCGAACGCAACGACGGCACGCCCGAAGACCCGCTGACCGTACCGCTCTACGTGAGCGACTTCACGCGCCTGAGCCTCGCGCCCATGCGCCAGGGCTGGCACGTCGAATACTTCGGCGACACCTGGGGCGACGCCTTCGACGAAACCCTGGCCTGCCTGAGCCGGCAGGACGTGGCCGACTGCATCACCTCGCTGTCGTTCAGCGGCCCCGACAGCGGCGCCAACGGCTCGCGCGAATGGATGTTCACGCCGCTGCTCGAGAGCCCGGTGATGTTTCCCCGCCTGCGCTCGCTGTTCATCAAGCCGACGCAGCCCGAGGACCACAACCAGTCGCTCGTCTGCACCAGCGACGGCATCCTCGAAGAGGGCGGCGACATCGCGCGCTGGGTGCGCAAGACGCCGCACCTGAGCGAACTGACGGTGCCGAACGCGCCGAACGCCGACTTCTTCGCCGTGCCGCTGCCCCAACTGACCAGCCTGTGCGTCGGCGCCCATTTCGCCACGCAGCACTTCATCCGCCACCTGGCCGCCGCAACGCAGCTGCCGGGCCTCAGGCTGCTGGATTTTTCCGAATCCACCGAGCAGCAGATGGCGTGGCCGGCCGACCGGACGCCCGGCGGCATCACGGCCTTCGCAGACTACGAGGCCTTGCTGCACAGCCCCGTGGGCGCGCAGCTGCGCGTGCTGAGGCTGCGCAACACCTGCCTCGACCTGGCCCAGCTGCAGCAGCTGCAGGGCGTGCGGCAGCGGCTGCAATTCATGGTCATCCAGTCAACGATCGGCGGCTACGTCAGCCACTTTGCACAGGATGTGTTCCCATGGCGGCATCTGGTACCCGCGGACCCCGGACTTGCACCGTATCGAAAGTGAAATCCCATGCTCAATGACACCACGATCTACGCCGAGCGCCGCGCGCGCCTCGCTTCGCAACTGGGCAAGGACGGCATCGCCATCGTCCCGACCGCGCCCGAGCGCCAGCGCAACCGCGACAGCGACTTCCTGTTCCGCCACGACAGCTACTTCTACTACCTGACCGGTTTCACCGAGCCCAACGCCTGGCTGGTGCTGGCGGGCGACGGCCGCGCCACGCTGTTCTGCGCGCCGAAAGACCTGGAACGCGAGATCTGGGACGGCTACCGCCTCGGCCCCGACGCCGCCCCCGCCGCGCTGGGCGTGGACGAGGCCTTCTCGGTGAACGACCTCGACGCGAAGTTGCCGAAGCTGCTCGAGAACCGCTCGACCGTGTGGTTCCCCTTCGCCACCCACAAGGGCCTGGAAACCCGCATCGACGGCTGGCTGCAGTCGGTGCGCGCGCGCGTGCGCTACGGCGCGCTGTGCCCCGAGGAGCAGCGCGACCTATGCGGCCCGCTCGACGAGATGCGCCTCGTGAAGGACGCGCACGAGCAGGACACCATGCGCCGCGCCGCGCAGATCAGCGCCCGCGCCCACATCCGCGCGATGCAGCTGTCGGCGCGCATGCTGCGCGAGGGCAAGGACGTGCGCGAGTACCACCTCGATGCCGAGTTGCTGCACGAGTTCCGCCTGGGCGGCTCGCAGTACCCGGCCTACGGCTCCATCGTCGCGGCCGGCGCCAATGCCTGCGTGCTGCACTACCGCGCCGACGCCGCGCCCGTGCGCAAGGGCGAGCTGGTGCTGATCGACGCCGGCTGCGAGCTCGACGGCTACGCCAGCGACATCACCCGCACCTTCCCGGCCGACGGCAAGTTCAGCGGCCCGCAGCGCGCGCTGTACGACCTGGTGCTGGCCAGCCAGGACGCCTCGGCCGCCGCCACCAAGGCCGGCAACCGCTTCAACGACCCGCACGACGCGGCCGTGAAGGTGCTGGCGCAGGGCATGCTCGACCTGGGTCTGCTCGACGGCAACAAGGTCGGCGGCGTCGACGACGTGATCGATTCGCGCGCCTACTTCCAGTTCTACATGCACCGCACCGGCCACTGGCTGGGCATGGACGTGCACGACTGCGGCAGTTATGTCGAACCCACGCAGGTGGGCGAAGTGAGCGAGCGCAAGGACCCGCTGTCCAACGAACTCATCAAGAACCGCCCGAGCCGCATCCTGCACCCGGGCATGGTGCTGACGCTGGAGCCCGGCATCTACGTGCGGCCCGGCGAGGGCGTGCCCGAGAAGTTCCACAACATCGGCATCCGCATCGAGGACGACGCGATCGTCACAGCCACGGGCTGCGAACTGATTTCGCGGGGGGTGCCGGTGAAGGCGGATGAGATCGAGGCGTTGATGCGGGGGTGAGCACGGTCCGCAAGCGGCGCGCCAGGCTGGTGGACGACCGCCCGCCGTATTGGATGCAGCAGTGGCTGCTGCATCACAAGGAATCGGACCGGTTCGATGGACGTGAGTACCGCATCTACGACGTCCACGCGTCCAAGGGGCCGCCACTGTCCTCGGTCTGCGCCGAAGGCGTGATTTCGCGGATCAGCGATACCGCACTGGAATTGCGGGAGCCCGAGTCCGTCGTGTCCGCCTATGCGGTCTGGTTCGGTCTGCTGATGGCCGCGCCGCTGGTGGCATTGCTGTTCCATGTAGACATACCCCAGACGATCATGGGCACGCTGATCGCGCTCTGGTTGATCGGCGTGACGCTGTACGCCGTGATTTTCGGCGCGCGCTCGATTTTTTTGACCTTCAGGGAGGTGCTGCGCCCCTCGCCGTTGACCGTCGGGATTCTGTGCGACCGGCGCAACCAAAGGCTGTGGTGGCGCGAGGAAGGGAAGGACCGCTGGGTCGCGTGGGAGCGCATCCGTGTCGCCCATCGCAAGGGATGCCCCGCGACGCAGACCTCCGAAGACTTGCGTCTGCTGATGCTGAACAAGGACGATGCCCTCGTCACCACCGTGGAGCAGGGCACGGAGCCATTGACGTTGCCGCTGCCGAGCTGGGGCTTCGGTCATCGATGCACGCAATCGCATGAGAACGAGACGCGCAAGGCCGTCGTCGACTTCATCGCGGTGTTCATGCGTCACGGCCCCGAGCAATTGCCCGCCACCCGCTGGCGGACACCGGAACACGACCGCGAACGCCTGTTCCTGGACCTGGCTGGCACCCTGAATTTTTTCGCCGGGCCTCGTGCGCATGCATCAAGACCGTTGCGCGCCTTCTGCGCCGTGCTGATGGCACTGGCCGCACCGCTCCTGCTGCCACCGCAATGGCTGCATGCGCTCGCCGAATTTCGGCGTCGGCCGAGCGAATGGTCGGAAGCCACCCTGCAGGCGGTCGGGATCGATTCGCCGACGACCCGCCTGGCCGTGCCCGCGGGCAGCCGCCCGTTGCACGCGCCGCTCGATCAGGAGCAACGCGCTCTGGCGTGGATCTGGATCGCCACCGCCTTCGCGACCTACCTCATCGTGGGTTGGAAGATCATCCACTGAGTGCGCGGACGGTTGCGGGCCCGAATGCCCGCGCGATCACAAGCAGAACAGCAGACTGAGAAACGCAACGCCCCCTGCCGCAGACGCGATCCAGTGAAAGCGATGCGGCAACCCGCTCAACAGCCCGACCGTCGCCAGCGCCGCCGCAGTCAACGCCCCGAGCCACAACACCCACCCCACCGACCCGCCCGCCGCCTCCAGGCTGGCCCACAGCGACAGGCACAGCAGCGCCGTGCCCCCGAGCTGCAGCCATCGGCGCCAGGCGCCCGGCGTGTGGCCGCGGCCGAAGACGTCTTCGCTGTGGCGGTCCATCGCGAGGCTCAGCGCGCAGAAGCCGGCCAGCGAGGCGGCGAACACCAACCCGAGCAGCGGCATCACGATCCCTGACCCGAGGCAGCAAGTTCCGTTGGCGGCGGCGGCTTGACGGCTTTCTTGGGTGCCGCCAAAGCCTTGCGGCGCTTGCGCTCCACCAGCCAGGTCGCACCCGCCAACCCCAGGCCGAGCGCGATCGCCACGAGGTCGAAGCCCGCCACCGAACTCGGCCCGGTGCGCAGGCTCACGGTGAGCGGCGCGGGGCCGGTGAAGGCATTGAGCACCGGCAACAATGCGAACAGCAGCGCGCCGAGCGCAAGCTGCGCCTGCCACATGCGCAGGGTCGGGCGCAGCAGGCCCAGCACGGCGGTGGCGCCCCAGACGATGAAGAACCAGCGGATCTCGGCCTCGTTGCGGCCCGCCACGTCGACCGGCAGCAGGCGGTTGGCCCAGAAGAAGGCGGCCATCGCCACGGGCAAGCCCGCGATCGCACCGAGGTTCAGCCCGTCGACCAGCCGCAGGCCGAAGCCGATGCGCCCGCCCTGCTTGAGGGTCTTGGCGTATTTCTGGCGCTCCTTCACCGCCCACAGCAGCAGGCCCGTGGTCACCATCAGGCAGCCCGCCAGGCCCGACACGAAGAACAGCGCGCGCAACAGCGGATCGGCGAAACGGCCGATGTGCAGGCCGTAGAGCACGCCGCGCGTTTCGGCCGCGGCCTTGGGCACGTCGCCGAAGCTGCCGATGAGCGCGCCGGTCGTGCCGTTGAACTGCATGCTGGGCTGGTCGTACGACAGGTGACGGCCTTCGGCCCGCGTGAGCGAGACCACGGCGTTGGCGTCGTTGGGCCGGTGCACCACGATGCGGCCCACGGGCGCGCCGTCCCAGTGGGCCGTGGCCTGCGCCACCATGGGCGCGAGGGGCGCCAGCGCGGCCTTCGTGCCCGAGGGCTTGATCTGCGTGCGCACGCCGCCCGGGAAGGCCTCGGCGAAGAAGGTGTCGTTGCCGCCGTGCGCCTTGTAGGCCACCTGCGGCCCCCACGGCATGTACATGAACATCAGCGTGACCAGCCCGGTGTAGGTGATCATGGCGTGGTACGGCAGTGCGAGCACGGCGGTGACGTTGTGCGCGTCGAGCCACGAGCGCTGGCCCTTCTTCGGGCGGAAGGTGAAGAAGTCCTTGAAGATGCGCTTGTGCGTGACGATGCCGCTGACGATGGCCACGAGCATGAACATCGCGCAGAAGCCGACGATCCAGCGCGCCCAGAGCGCGGGCATGTAGTGCAGGTCGAAATGCAGGCGGTAGAAGAACTCGCCGCCGCGCGTCTCGCGCGGCGCGGTGATCGCCTGGCCTGTGGCCGGGTCGAGCATGGCGCGGTCGAAACTGCGGCGTCGGTCCACGGGCGGCGAGCCGGGTGGCGGCGGCGGCTTGGCCCACAGCAGGCTCACGCCGGGCTCGCGCTCGGTGGGCAAGGTGATGAACCAGCGCGTGGCATCGGGCGCGTGGCGCTGCATGAAAGCCAGCGCGTTGTCGGCGGCCACCGGCTGCGGCACCGTGCCCGGCGTCACGGCGTGCAGCTCCGGCTTCATCCAGAAGGTGATCTCGTCCTTGAAGTACGAGGCCGTGCCGGCCGCGAACACCATGAAGAGCACCCAGCCGACCAGCAGACCCGACCAGGTGTGCAGCCAGGCCATCGACTGACGGAATCCTTCCTTCATGCGGCACCTCCGCCGCCCTGGGTCCACAGCAGCAACAGCAGGCCCTGCAGCGCCGCCGCGATGGCAAGGCCGGTCCAGGCGCGCCACGCCGAGCGGGCCGCAAAGACCCACATCACGGCCACGGCATAGACGAGGAAGGAGGCCAGCGTGCCGGTCAGCGCGGCTTCGCTGCGCGCCATGCCGAAGAGAGCGGGCAGGCCCAGCGCGAGCACGGCGGCCGACAGCGCGGCGACGCCGTAGCCGCCCGCGATGGCAGCGACGGCCCGCGACGCGACGCCCATCCGGTAGCGGAGGCCGGCGCTCACGACGGGCGCCGGACGACGTGCAAGGTCGTTCGGAAATTCATGGGACAGAGGGAGAGAGAAAACCTGGAGAATGAGAATCATACTCATCTTCTCGGTTTTTCTCGCCCCCGCCCATCCCGCGAGCGGGGCCTTGAAAGGCGCGCGGCGCCTTACTTCGCCTGCAGCAGCGCGCCGGCTTCGAGCAGCACCAGCTCGTTGTCGTCGGCCTTGTTGGGCTCGCGGCTGCTGGAGAACGGCAGGTTGTTGTCGTTGCCGACGACGATGTGCGTGGCATCGACCACGTCGACGTTCTCGATGGTGAAGAACGGGAACTTGAGCACGCCGTCGTTCAGCGGCTTGCGCGCGAGCTTGTTCGGGTCGGCGATGTTCAGCAGGTCGATGTAGCCGATCTTGCGCACCGCGCCGCCCACGTTCGCGTCGCTGAGCTCGACCTTGTAGACGCGCTTGAACTTCGCGATGTCGTGGAAGCAGTCGGTGCGCTTCTGGCCTTCGGGGCAGGCCTTGTCAGACGTGCCTTCGCCGTTGTCGCGTTCGATGATGAGGCCGGTGGTGCCGTCGATCATGTTGAAGTCGCCGATGGCGTGGCCGTTGGCTTCGAGCACGTACTTCCAATGGCGGCCCGTCCACTTCTCGGTCGCGACGTCGAACTCCAGCACGCGCAGCGCTTCCTTGCCGTCGACCTTCTCGTAGTCCTTGGCCTCGGCGTTCCACACCGGGCCTTCGAGCAGCGCATAGAGCTTGCTCCCGTCCTTGGACGAGGCCATGCCTTCGAAGCCCTTGGAGCGCTTGATCTGGAAATCGACAGCGCCGCCTGGTGCGCCCGGCGTGGTGACCGCGGGGTGATCGGGCGAGCGCACGGCCTTGCCGTCCACCTGCGTGTCGAACACCGCGAGCACCTTGCCCTTCAGGTCGGCCTTGATCAGGAAGGGGCCGAACTCCTCGCCGATCCACAGCGCGCCGCCGGCGAACTGGAAGCTCTCGGGATCGAAGTCCGAACCCGTCAGGTAGCGCTGCTTCGTGCCTTCGTGAACGATGCGGAACGGCACCTTCTTGTCGGGGTCGTGCAGGAAGATCGTGTTCAGGCGATTGAACTTGCCGCTCTTGAAGTCCACCTTGTAGTGGTTCAGGTAGAGCATGAAGTCGGGCGAGTTGGCCTTCGCGCCGGCACCGTTGTCGGTGAGCACCCAGAACGAGCCGTCGTCCATCTTCTTGATGCCCGAGTGGCCCTGCAGCGGTTGGCCCTTGAAGGGCACCGAGACGCCAGTGCCGCGGCCGGCCGAAAGGCCCTCGATCGTGCCCAGCGCCTCGACGCGCTTGCCGGTGGTGAACTTGCCGCTGACCGGCAGGTCGGCCGGCGCGTCTTTTGGTGCGGCGACAAAACTCTGCGCAGGCAGCACGGCGTGGCCGGAGAGCGTGGCGGGGAAGGCGGTCTGTGCGGCCGCGCCACCGCAGGCGAGTGCAGTAGCCAGGGCGATGAAGGAGAGGGAAGCGAGACGCGTCATGGGCAGAAGAAAGGTTTCAGTCGAAACGCGAGACCATGCCGATTGCGCGTGACGGCGCCGTGACATCCACCGGCTTCAAGGTGCGATGTCCACCGTCACTTCACGCGACTCGGCGCGGCCCTGGTCATCGACCGCGCGCAGCACGTAGCGCCGGCCCGAATCGGCCATGTCCGGCATCCAGGTGATGCCTTCGCCGGGCGCGGCCTTGCCGACCAGGGCGTCGTCAGCGAACCAGTAGATCGTCTGCGTGCCCGCCGCGGCTTCGGCGCGCAGCACGAGCGGCTCGGGCTTCTTCACGCGCAGCGTGTGCCGCACGCCGCGCAAGGGCGATGTAATGAGCGGCGCCGTCTCCGAAGCCTCGCCCTTCTCGCAGCCATCGGTCGGCAGGCTCGCGCGCGGCAGGCCCGCCTGGCGGAACAGCCGCCGCATGTCGCTTCCCCATTGCTCGACCACCTGCTGGCGCGCGTTGGGCTGCGGCCCGCACACCACCTTGCCGGTCGTTTCGTCGACCCACACGGCGCGGTGCAGGTTGCTCACCTGGATCGGCGACTTGCCGGCGATGAACCATGTTTTGGTGCGCACCGGGCACAGCGCATCGGGCAGCCCGCCCGTCGCGGTGCACACCTCGACCTGGCGCAGGTCCGCCGGCTGTCGCGTCGCGATCTCGCCGGGATCGAGCCGCTCTGCACGCAGCGCATCGACCATGCGCAGGAACAGCGGCGCAGCCGCATCGACGCCCACCAGCGCGGGGTTGCTCGTGCCATCGAAGTTGCCGACCCACACCACGAGCACATAGCGGCCGAACACGCCCGCGGTCCACGCATCGCGAAAGCCCCACGACGTGCCCGTCTTCCATGCAATGGCGGGACGCGCGGGCAGCGTGGTGTCGGGGCGTGGCGTGTGGCGCAGCATGTCGAGCGTGATGAACGAGGCCTCTTCGCTCAAGAGGCGCAGCGGCTGCACCGGCCGCTCGTCGGGCGCGGGCTGCGTGTAGCGCAGCGGCTGCGAGATGCCGCCGTTCGCGAGCGTGGCGTAGAGGCCCGCGAGCTCCTCAGGCGTGACTTCGCCGCCGCCCAGCACCAGCGCGAGGCCGTAGTGCGATTCGCTCTGCAGCTTCTGCACGCCCGCGAGCCGCATGAAGTCGTAGAGCCCCGGCTTCGACAGCTTCGCGGCCACGGCCACCGCGGGGATGTTGCGGCTGCGGATCAACGCTTCCTGCGCGGGCAGCGGGCCGGCGAAGCGGTGGTCGAAGTTCTCGGGCGTGTAGGGGCCGAAGGAGGTCGGTGCGTCCTTCAGCATCGTCTTCGGATGCAGCAAGCCCTGGTCGAGCGCGAGCGCGTAGATGAAGGGCTTGAGCGTGGACCCTGGCGAGCGCTTGGCCTGCGTGCCGTTGACCTGCCCGGCGATGGCGTCGTTGTGCCAGTCGGCCGAACCGATCAGCGCGCGCACCTGCATGGTCGAGGCGTCGAGCAGCAGTGCGCTCGCGTTGGTCATGCCCACATCGGCGTGCGTGCGCAGGTACTGGCCCATCACGCGTTCGAGCGTGGCCTGCATGCGCAGGTCGATGGTGGTGCGCACTTCCTGCACACCGCGCTCCTGCGCCAGCAGCATGTCGGTGGCGTGCGGCGCGAGAAAGGGGAGGCTGCCGCGCGACTGTGCCGAGAGCGCGAGCTGTGCATCCGGCGCGTGCTGCTTTGCCGTCGGATCGCGCTCGGCCCACAGCGCCCACAGGCGTTCGCGTGCCGACTGCAGCTCGGTATTGCGACCGCGCTCGGCGATGCGCTTGACGGGGTTCTGCGGAATCACCGCGAGCGTCAGCGCCTCGGGCAGGCTGAGCTTGGCGGCGTCCTTGCGGAAGTAGATGAGGCTCGCGGCCTGCACGCCTTCGATGTTGCCGCCATAGGGCGCCGTGTTGAGGTACGCCTCGAGGATCTCACGCTTGCCGAAACGCGCCTCCAGCCAGAGCGCCGCGCCGATCTGCGCGATC
Organism: Variovorax boronicumulans; assembly: GCF_009811375.1. NCBI lineage: Bacteria > Pseudomonadati > Pseudomonadota > Betaproteobacteria > Burkholderiales > Comamonadaceae > Variovorax > Variovorax boronicumulans. The sequence continues at coordinate 244,454 of NZ_BKDH01000004.1, read as the reverse complement.
TTGCCCATGGCCGTGCGGCTGTCGATGCCGTAGACGCGCCGTGCCAGCTGCATCGTGAGCGTCGAGCCGCCCTGCCTGCGCTCGCCGCTGGCGATGCGCCACGCGCTGCGCACGAGCGCGGCAGGGTTGACGCCGGGGTGCGCGTAGAAGCGGCGGTCTTCGTACAGCAGCACCGCATCGACCAGCGTCGGCGAGATGCGGTCGAGCGGCACCCAGAGGCGGTATTGCTCGTCGCTTGCGAGGGTGAGGCGCAAGAGTTCGCCGCCTTGCGCGTACACGGCACGCGAGCTGCCGACGGTTTCGCTCAGTGGGGCGTGCGGCCACAGGCGCAACAGCGTGAGCAGAAAGGCCACCGCCAGCGCCCACAGCGCAGGCTTGCGCAGCCTTCCCAACTTCACGCTGAAGCGCATGACGGCCTCCGCTGCCTTGCGTCAGTTCGCGACGACCTGGAAGCGCGCACCCGCCGAGCGCGAATACACGCGCCGGTCGTACATCGCCTCGCCGTACGCCGCAGGCACCACGAAGTCGCCGACGTTGGTCGCCCGCGCCTTGTAGGTCACTTCGAGCAGGTTCTTGTCGACGGCGCCGTAGAACACCACGCGGTCTTCGCGGATGTCGGCGTACTGCACCTTCCACGAACCGCCGCCACCGAGGCGCTTCTTCCAGATCGGCGCATCGGCATTGGCTTCCTGGTCGTCGCCCACGGCCTGCAGCACCGGCTCCAGGCCGCCTGGCAGCAGGTCGACCAGCGCCACGTCGTTGAGCTGTGCGCGCTCCAGGCTGCGCACGCGCACCCGCACGGTGACCTCTTCGCCAAGCTTGGCCTTGGTGATCGGGTTGCCCTTGGCATCGAGCACTTCATGGAAGATCTCGAGGCCCTGGTTCACCGGCGTGGTGGGCACGTTGCGCTCGAAGCCCTGTTCGGCCCAGCTGTAGTACAGGTTGAAGTCGCTGTCGTTCGACAGCTTGAGCTTGGCCGTGCCGGCGGGCACCGCGGCACGCGTGATCGGATTCACCGAGCCCAGCGCGAGTGCCGCGGCCTGCCCTTGCGCGTTGACGCTCTGCGCCGTGAGCTTGCCCTCGGCGTTCTGCGCCACCGCTTCGAAGTACGCATCGACCGCGAGCAGCATCGAGGCCGACGACAGGCTGTTGTACCAGCCGTCGCGCACCATCGCGCCCATGCCTTCCCACACTTCGGGCTTCAGCGTCTTCAGGCGCGAAGGGAAGTGGCGGCCCACCAGGTGCAGCGTCATGCTGTCGTGCACCAGCGGGTCGTAGTACGCGCCCCACACATTGCGGCGCTGTTTCTTCTCGGTGCGCGCGAGCAGGTCGGACCACACCGGGTTGAGCAGCTCGTTGGCCACTTGCTCCTGCTTCACGAGCTGGTAGCTCGCGGCCAGGTACACGGCGCCCAGGTCGTCGCTCCAGCCTTGCGTCTGCTTGTTGCGCCACGCTTCGCGCAGGTTGGCCAATGCGGCCGGCGCGATGATGCCCTGGCGCGTGAGCAGGTAGGCCGCCTGCGTGCGCTGGCGCCAGCCGTCGAGCGAGGTGTCGCCGCTGCCCAGCCAGCCCTGCAGGTAGGTGTTCGCTTTCTGCAGCAGGTCTTGCGGCACAGGCAGCTTGTGGTCCTTGGCTTCGATGAGCAGGTGCACCGCGTAGAGCGTGGCGAAGGCATCGGTGCCCGCGCCGGGCCACAGCGAGAAGCCGCCGTCGGCCGTCTGCCGTGCGCGCAGCTGCACGAGGTAGCGCTCGAAGGTCTTGCGCGCCTCCGGCATCGGGCCCTGCTCGGGCGTGCGGCCACGCGCCATTTCCTTCACCAGCTCGGGGCGACCCGACAGCAGCACGGCCGGGAAGGTCTGGCTCGTGATCTGCTCGGTGCAGCCGTGCGGGTACACCTCCAGATACTGCATGAGGCCGGTCGCGAAGGCCCACGGCGCGGCGGACACCGCGACATCGCTCTTGCGGAAGTTCGGGTACAGGTCGGCCTTGCTGCTCAGCTCGCCCGCACGCTGGAAGCTGCCCGCCTGCACCAGCGTGACGAACGGCGACGCAGGCCGCACGCTCACTTCGGTCGACAGGCGCGCACTGAAGGTCTTGTGCGTCGAGGTGAACACCAGCGCCGACGAACCCAGCACCGCCTGCTCGCCCGGCTTGGCGCGCACATTGAACCTGGTGCTCGCTTCGCCGCGCTCGTTGACCTTGAGCGTCTGCGTCGCATCGCCCACCACTTCGAGTCCGCCCGAGGCGGTGAGCGTGAGCGCAATGGGCACGTCCTTGCCCGAACCCACGATGTTGTTCGCGAGGCCCACGCCCACTTCGACCGTGTCGCCGGGCGCCATCGCGAGCGGTGCGTTCGGCAGTATCACCATGTCGCCGCGCACCACGGTGCGGGTGCTCTTGGCGGCGGTGGTCTCGTCGTTCACCGCGACGGCCATCACGCGCAGGCTGCCGTTGAAGCTCTCGGGCACGGTGTAGCTGAACTCGCGGCTGCCGTTCACATCGACGAGGCCCGACCAGTAGGCCACCGGCTTGTCGCGCTTGCGCTTGAACGGATTCAGGTGCTTGCCGAGCTCGCCTTCGCCGTCACCGCCGGGGGCGGCGCCCTGCATGAGCTTCTTGAACTCCGGCAGGATCAGGTCGAGCGTCTGCAGGGTGCCCACCTCGAGCGCGCGCTTCTGGAAGAAGTGCTTGAGCGGGTCGGGCGTCTTGTAGCGCGCCACCTGCAGGATGCCTTCGTCCACCGCGAACAGCACGGCGCGCGTGGGCTTGTCGCTGGTGAGCTTCATCTTCACCGTCTGCCCGGGCTTCACGAGTTCGCTGCTGGTGAGCTGCAGGTTGGCGGTGCGCTTGGCCAGGCTGGTGGCGAAGGGCACGACGCCGTACGACAGCGGGCTCATGTAGACCTCGTCCGAGGCCGGGTCGCGCACGAAATGCACGTTGATGTAGCCGGTGCCCTCGAAGTCCTTGGGCAGCACGATCTTCTGCACCGAGGCGGTCTTGTCGGTCTTGAACCATGCGTGGGCGTAGACCTTGTCGCGCTCGATGGTGATGAGGCCGGCGCCCACGTACGGCGCGCGGATGCTCACCTCGATCTCCTGGCCCGGCTCGTAGTCCTTGCGGTCGAGCGTGAGCTGCAGTTCGGCGTTGCGGTCCAGCGAGCGCGAAACGTTCGCGTTGCCCGCCACGCTGTACTCGACGCGGTTCAGCTCCAGCCCGCCGGCATTGCGCACCACGTAGGCGAAGTTGCCGGGCGTGGAGGTGTTCAGCGCGATGGCGTTGCCGGCCGCGACGATGGCCAGCGGCTTCTCGTCGATCACGATTTCCTTCTTGCGCGATTCGTACCTGTAGAGGCCGTTGTCCTGCTTCACGAGCACCGAGAGCACCTTGCGCTCCACGCGCTGGATTTTCAGGTCGTCCACGGCCGTCTTCTTGGCCTGCGGGTCGATAGCGATCACGGTGGCATTGCGCGCGGCGCCCTTGCTCACGTAGCTGGTGTCGCCATCGACCTTCACGCCCACAAGGTAGGGCATGTCGCTCACCAGCGTCTGCGCCTCGGCCGAGACGCTGCGCCCGCCCTCGGGCTCGAAGGCCTTGGCGAGCACGTGCACCTGGTAGGTCGCCGCATCGAAGCGCGAGAGGCGCAGGTCGAACTCGGCCTTGCCCTCGGCGCTGGTCTGCACGCTGCCCAGGTCGTCGACCTGCTTCTCGGTGGCGCGCTGCGGATCGAAGAAGGCGTAGTCGGCGAACGCGCGGAACACCGGGAAGGCCGGGCTCAGCGTGAGCGTGCCTTCGACCTTGCGGTCGGGCGCGGGCGTGCCGAAAAGGTTCTGCACGTCGATGAGCGCCTTCAGGTCCTTGGGCTTGACCCAGCCTTCGGCCACTTCGCTGCTGAGCTTGGCGACCACCTTGGTGCGGTCGGGCAGGAACTCCTGCACCTTCACCGTCGTGCTGCCGATGAGCAGGCCCTGCACCTCGGGGTTGCCGGGCGAGGATTCGCGCGGCAGGTAGAGGTTGATGGTGTAGTTGCCGGTGGGCGAGGTGTCCTGCGTGGCGTGGGCGATTTCCGCCGCGCCGCCGGGGCCGAGCTTGAGCTTCTCGCGGCGCACGCTGAGGCCGCGCGCGTCGATGACCTCGGCTTCGAGCGGCAGGTCGCGCAGCGACGTGGCCCAGTTGCCGGCCTTGACCATCATCGCGATGTGCATGGTGTCGCCCGGGCGGTAGATGCCGCGGTCGCTGAACACGTAGGCGGTCATCTGGTTCGGCACGCCGGCCGCGCGCAGGCCGCCGACGTCGAAGCGCGAGATGTCGAGCGTGCGGTCGCTGCGGTTGAAGGGCAGGAAGCTCAGGTCGCCGTCCTTGCGCACCACCAGCACCACAGGCGCCTTCTCTCGTTGGTAGCCGGCGAGGTTGGGCAACTTGGCAGCGCCCGTGGCGTCGGTGGATTGCGACGCGACGATCATGCCGTTGCGGCCCCACACCTCGACCAGTGCGCCGGCCACCGGCTGGCCGTTGGCGATGCTCTGCACGAACACGTCGCGCGTGCCGTCGAGCGATTTCTTGGCGACGATGCCCAGGTCGGTGACGAGCACCAGGCGCTGGTCCTTCTGGTCTTCGGGGTTGCCGCTTTCGGGGTCGCCTTCGCCTTCCGAGGGCTGTTCTTCCTGCTGCTCTTCTTCGGGCTGCGCCTGCGTGGCATCGCCTTCGGCTTTCTTCTTGGCCTTGGGGTCGTAGCCCTGCACCTTGAGCAGGAACACGCCGCGGCGGTCGGCCACATCGCTGCGCAGGTACTGCGCGAAGTCGACGGTCTCGTAGTGCGCCTTGCCGGCGGGGATGCTGAGCGGAATTTCCTTCTGGAAGCGGTCGACGAGGTTGTCCGACTGCAGGCCGCCGTTGAACTGCGGATGCGCGAAGTCGCCGTTGGTCTGCGTGACCAGGTGCTGCAACTGCTGCGGCAGCAGGCGTCCGATTTCCAGGCGGATGCCGGGCAGGTCGCGCACCAGGATCGGCAGCTTGCGCTCACCGGAAAGTGCGAGCAGCGAGCCCTGGCTCATGATGGTGAGCTCGGGCGCGAAGGTCTTGAGCAGGCGAACGTCCTGCCGCGCCGCGCCGAGCTGGTAGCCGCCCGGCGTCTTCAGGCCCTTGGCCACGCGCACCAGCAGGTAGCGGCCGCCTTCGGCTTGCGGGAGACGGAAGCTGACCATCTCGGTCACTTCGCGTTCGCTGGCAATAGGCTGCAGATTGATCTTCTTCGCGCGACGCAGCACCGCGTCGGTGACCTTCGCGGGGTCGGCGGACCAGTCGAACTTTTCTTCGGGGTCGCCCTTGGCTTCTTCCGTGGCGGGCAGCAGCCAGGCCTGCACCACGCGCGCCATTTCGCGCTCGTGCACCGGCATCGAGGCGGTGACGTGCATCACATGCTCGGGCTCGCCGTTCTCGCCCGTGACGATGGTGGGGTCGATGCTCGAGATGTCGAGGCTGAAGAGGCCGGGGATGTCGACCGCGCGCGAGAGGTCGTTGCGCTGGCCGGGGCCGCCCTTCTGCGCGACCGCGCCGGAGGTGAGGCTGAGCACCACGGGGCGCGTCTTCTCGGGAATGGGCAGCGGCTCGGACTGGAGGGTGGCGGTGAGGCGCAGCTTGTCGTAGCTGACGGTGAACTTCTCGCTCGCGCACTTGCCCACGCTGAAGATCGAGGTACCGCAGGCCTGGTCATAGGTCAGCACCAGGCGCTTTTCGAACTCTGCCGTGTTGACGGGGTGCGAGAAGCGCACCTGGAAGAGCGCGCGTCGCACGTTGGCCTGCACCGGGTCTTGGTAGAACTCCGCGCCCGCGATGCGCGCGTTGAATTCGGGCGAGGTGAACTCGTACTTGCGCTGCTCGATCTCGATGTGCGGCGCGAGCGCATCCTTCGAGAGTTGCACCTTGTAGGGTTGGCCGACCGGCCAGTCCTGCGCGGGAAGGAATTCGAGCTTCTTCTGGCTGCTCCACGACCAGCGACCGGCGATGGCGGGCTCAATGCTCACGCCGGTCGCCTCCTGGCCGATGCGCGCGATCGGCGCGACCGAGGCGGAGAAATTGATGACGACCGGGTTGGGCCCCTTGTCGTTTTCGATCTGCGTGCGCGGCGGCGGCACGATCTGCGCGGTGGAAACAACGGGCTCGACGCGATCGGGCGTGAGGCCGTGCCACCACTTCAGCACATGCGGGCTCGCGAACCAGCCGGCCAGCACCAGCAGCGCCAGCACCACCACCCAGGCCAACCGTTGCTGCAGCCACTGCAGCCCGAAGAGAAGAAAGGCGCCCACGATGCGCAGCCACCCCGGGGGTCGCCAGGAACCGATGAGTCCGCGTGCCAGCGGACGCAGGAACCCGAGCACACGGCCCAGTCCGGTGAAGAGCACGTCGCTGAGCGACGCGAGTTTTCGATTCGCAACTTGAAGCATGGACGCTCCCCCGATGTTTTTGTTGGCGCCTGACAGTCTCTGCCCGGTCTGTGAAGCCATGGCGCTGTGTGTGAAGTCTGCGTGAAAACCGCACAGGGCCCGCGCACCGGCCCGTCTCGAACGTCAGAACGAAAGTGCGGGCTTGTTGACCATCAACCAGAACACGATGGCCATGGCCACGAAGGCCGGGTAGCCCAGCAGCTCCCAGTAGCGCTGGTAGCGCAGATACAGCGACGGCAGCGCGGTGTCCTCGCGATGCGCCTGCCCCGCCAGGGCCGCCATGCGGATCTGCAGCCACACCACCGGCAGCCAGCACGCCCCCGCGAACGCGAACAGCCCCAGCGACAGCGCCAGCCACGGCGTCGACAGCGGCCAGCCCGCCATGTGCGCCAGCGCGAAGCCGGTGACCGGCTGCAGGATGACCGTGGGCGTGGTGAACCACCAATCGGCCCGCACCACCAGCCGGCTCACCACCGCCTGCGCCGGCACGCTGCCGCTGCGGTTGGCAAAGAACATGTAGAAGGCCGAGCCCAGCCCCGTGCCGACCATCAGCACGCTGGAGACGATGTGCAGCCACTTGAGGACGAGGTAGGTGTTCATGGCGTGGCGCGTCGGTACAGATGCCAGAGCAGCGCGGCGATGGGCAGGTTCTTGAGCAGCGGGCCCAGCGGGTGCAGCCACAGGTCCGGCTGCAGCACGGTCGCCACGAGCGTCATGGCGAGCATCAGGGCGAAGGCGGTCAGGTAAACGGTGCGGCCGGGTCGCAGCCACAGCGCCAGGCCGACCGCAAGATCGGCCGCCGCGCCGCCGACGATCAGCGCCTGCACCAGCCATGGCGGCGAGGTGATGCCCGCATCGGCCAGCACGCGGCGGCTCTGGCCGTCGAGCTCGACGATGCTGGCGACGGCGGTGAAGAGCCAGACCGCGACGAGGCTCAGGCGCAGCAGGCGGTCGTCGTCACGCGTCTTCGTCATGCCGCGTCGCTCCCATGCTGTGCCCGTTGCCACTGGACGACCTCGTCCGCATGTCCCGCAAGAAAGTCGCGCATGCGCGCAAAGCGCCGCTGTGTCTGCCGCGCGAAGACCTGGGCCACCACGGGCTCCAGCAGCCAGCGCAAGGCTTTCGGTCCGGCTTCGATGGTGTAGACGTAGATCAGCACCGAATGACCAGGCTGTGTGTCCCGGTGCCGCATCGATGCGGCCCAGCGGCTGAAGGGAAAGGAACGGCCGACCATCGAAGCCGCGGCCACATGCGGCCGGTCGAAAGTGACGAAGCGCGTGCGCATCGACAGGCCCCGCAACCAGCCGCCGCCGGTGTTCTCGGTTTCCGCGCCCACAAAAGGGCAGGGCGCGCCGCCCACCACGCGGGCGTTGCCGACCAGCGAGTCCCAGCGCGCACGCCAGACGTGATAGTGGAAGGCATCGAAGACCACGTCGGCCGGCGCCGGCATGTCGAATTCAAAGCGCTGGTGTGCCATGGCCTGCTGCGCTTTCGCCTTCGTCGATCACATCCGTCACCATGCCCCAGCGCGCGAACTCGGGGTCGAACTCGGGCAGCGTGAGCAGGCCGGCGCAGGCGTGCGCGCCCGTCGGCAACGCCTCGCCGCGCGCGAGCCGGCGGGCCAGCAGGATGGCGGCCATGCAGGGGATCTCGGGGCCGTGGTTGTCGTCGGCCGCGATGTGCCAGGCGCGGCGCGCGATGGCGCCGTGCGCATCGGTGCCTTCGACGCACACCACCATGCCGCCCAGCGCGGTGCCGAACGCATCGAACACGCCGCCCGTCGCGTGCAGCAGTGGCGCCAGCTTCTGCGGTGCGCGCAGCAGGCCCGTGCGGCGCAGGAAAGCCAGGAAGGCGAAGGCGTGCTGGGTCAGGCCGACTTCGAGTGCGGCACGGAACATGACCGACTGCACGCCGGCGTAGCGCATGGGAAAGAGCTCGAGGTCGGGGATGTCGCACAAGGCGCCGCGGCGCGGCTTCATGCGGGCGAACTGCACTTTTGCGGGGTGGGCCCAGCCGGGCTGCTCGGTCCAGCGGCCGCCCTGCCAGACGCGGATCGGCGCGCCGCAGTAGGCGAGCACGCCCGCGAGCGTGGCTTCGCCGCGCGGTGCGCCCTGTGCCGGCGCGATGCAGATGTCGATGCTGCGCAGGCTCTGCCAGCCGGCGGCGAGATGATCGACCACCGCCGACGACAGCGCGGGCACGGTGCTGGCGCCGGCCACGGCGGTGCGGCCCGCGCTGCGGAAGGCCGCGTCCATCGCGGCGGGAAAGTCGCAGACGAAGCGCCGGCCGTCGGCCAGGTCGATGTAGTGCGCGCCGGCGGCTGCCACGGCCTGCGGCACGCGGTAGTCCTGGCCCTGGAACGGGCCGGCGGTGTGGATGACGAGGTCGGCGCCCAGAAAACCCAGCCCCTGCGCGAGGTCGGGCGACTGCGCATCGACGCGCACACCGCGTGCACTGCCGCCCAGCGATTGCGCAAACGCCGTGGCCCGTTCGAGGTCACGCCCGCCAACCCACAACTCGATGCCCGGGTCCTGCGCCAGCGCGCGGCTGATGCGCGCGCCGAAGTTGCCGTAGCCGCCGAGCACCAGTGTCTTCATGCGAGGTTCGCTCCGGCGACGTGGCCGCGCGTGAAGGCTTCTTCGAAGATCGAATAGCCCGACCAGTCCGCGTGCGCGAACGACAGCCGGCCCGCAGCCACGCGGTCGCCGTGCGCGCCGATCTGCGCGAGCAGACCGGGCCGCGGGATCGACATGGCGTGTCCGTAGCGCGTGATCTCGACGCGCGTGGCGAGCGCGGGCAGGTCGGGGTGTGGCACCGACAGCTCGGCCAGCAGCTCGTCACGCCATGCGGTCCACGGGCGCTCGAGCAGCAGCTGGCGGCCGTCGCCGGTGTCGTAGCCGCTCGGGCCCAGCGGGCGGTACCAGCTGAGCACGGTGCCGCGCGGCGTGGGGTCGAGCGTCTGGTGACGTGCATCGACGTAGCCGAGGCCGCGCGTGCCGTAGATCACGTTGTCCCAGCTCGGCGCGGCGCCGACGCGGTCGGCCAGCGGGCCGCGCAGGTGCACGTTGGCGACCAGCCACGGGGCGTAGCGCACGTGCACGGCGGCGCTCGTCAGCAGCGCCGGCGGGTTCTCGACCACGCGCGCGGCGATGAAGACGGGCAGCGCGACGATGCAGCGCTCGGCCTGCCAGCGCACCATCGATTTCGATGCGGCATCCCACGCGTCGACCTCGACGCCCGCGCGCCCTTCGGCGATGCGCGTGACGACCTGGCCGGTGTGCAGGCGCTCGCCCAGCGGCGCGGCCAGCTGCTTCGTGAGCCAGCCGTTGCCTTCGGGCCAGGTGAGCACGCCGTCGCGGTCGGGGTTGGTGTCGTTGACGCTGCCACTCGCGTCACCGGGCGCATGGAAGCCGTGCCGGCTTGCGAAGTAGTGGATGCCGGCCCAGGCCGACACTTGCGCGATGCCGGCGCCGTAGTCGTCGCGGCAGCAGTAGTCGAGGTACCAGCGCAGGTGGGCGTCGTCGAAGCCTTCGCGGTCGAGCCAGCCCGCGAAGGGCACGGCGTCGAGCGCGAGCAGCTCGGGCGTGACGGCGAAGCGCAGCGTGGGAATGGCGAAGTGGGCGGCGTGCTGCAGGGCGTCGATGCGCTGCGCGAAGCGGCGGTACTGCGCCTGCGTGCCGGCACCCACGTCGTGCACGGGCAGCAGCCCGTCCTGCCACTCACCGCGGAAGAACAGGCGCTCCTGCGGGCTGTGACACAGGTGGCGCTCGTCGTAGGTCCAGCGGCCGGCCACGCGGCGGCGCAGGCCGAGTTCTTCGAGCAGGTCCTGCACCTCGTGCGCGTCGTCGCCGGGCGTGGGCAGGTAGTGCGCGCCGAGCGGGCAGGCGATGCCGCCGACCGAGCCGCCGCGCGCGTTGCCGCCAGCGGTGTCTTCGAGTTCGAGCAGCGCGAAGTCGTCGATGCCCGCGAGGCGCAGCGCGCGCGCCGCCGCCAGGCCAGCGACGCCGCCGCCGGCGATGACGACGCGGGTGCGCCTGACGGTGGCCGGGGCCTGCGACCTGAGCGCGCCGTCGCGCATGGCGTGGCCGCGCGCGACATCGATGCCGGTGAAGCCGCCTTCGATGACCGGCGGTGGCGCCTCGCAGCCGGCCAGCGCCAGGGCGCCCGCCGCACCCGCCACGCCGAGGAAGTCGCGCCGTTGCATGCCGCGGCTAGTGCGCCATGACCTTGCCCCACTCCTGTTCGTAGGTGGTGACGAGGGTCTGGTTCGACAGGCGGTTCACTTCGGCCGGCACGCGCGCCATGTCGAGCGGAAAGTCGAACATCAGGGGCAGCGTCGCCGGCGTGAGAAAGCGCATGCCGCCCGGCAGCGCATCGGGCAGCCGGTAGGGCCGGTGGCTGGCGATGATGTAGCCCCATTCGCCGAAGCTGGGCACGTGCGCGTGGTACGGCGTGGCCTTCAGGCCGACCGACTCGATGGTGGTCGCCACGGTCCAGTAGCTCTTGCGCGCCACCAGCGGCGAGGTGGTCTGGATCACGGCGTAGCCGCTGGCCGACAGGCGCCGGTCGAGCAGCGCGTAGAAGCTGTTGGTGTAGAGCTTGCCGATGGCGAAGTTGGTGGGATCGGGAAAGTCGACCACGATGACGTCGAAGGTGTCGCCCTCCTGCTGCAGCCACTGGAACGCGTCGGTGTTGACCACCTTCACCTTCGGCGACGAGAGCGCGTGCCCGTTGAGCGCGGCCAGCGTCTCGTGCGTGGTGAAGAGCTGCGTCATGTTCGGATCGAGCTCGACCAGCGTGACCGACTCGACCGAGGGGTACTTGAGGATCTCGCGCACCGCCATGCCGTCGCCGCCGCCGAGCACGGCGACTTTCTTGGGCGCACCGTGCGCGGCCATCGCGGGGTGCACCAGCGCCTCGTGGTAGCGGTACTCGTCGCGCTCGGCGAACTGCAGGTTGCCGTTGAGGAACAGCCGGTGGCCGAGCGCGCCGCGCGTGACCACGATGCGCTGGTAGGGCGAGCTGGCGCTGAAGACGATGCGGTCCTGGTAGAACTTGTCTTCCGCCAGCGTGGTGATGTGGTCGGCGCCCCAGAAGGCGCCGATGAGCGCGGCCAGCGTGAGAAAGCAGGCCACCGCGTGCGCGCCGGCGCGGCGCAGCTCATGGCGGAACAGCCACAGCGCCCACACGGCCACCGCGGCGTTCATCACGCCGAACAGCAGGCCGGTGCGGATCATGCCCAGCTGCGGCACGAGGATCAGCGGGAACGCGACCGACACGGCAAGCGCGCCCAGGTAGTCGAAGGTCAGCACCTGCGACACGAGGTCCTTGAGCACGATGTTGCGCTTGAGGATGCGCATCACCAGCGGAATCTCGAGCCCCACCAGCGTGCCCACCACCACCACGAGGCCGTACAGCAGCAGCCGGAACGCGCCCGGCACGTAGGCGTTGGCCAGGAACAGGATCGCCGGCAGCGCGCCGCCGATCAGCGCCACGAGCAGTTCGATGCGAAGGAAGTGCGCCGGCAGCTGCCGGTCGAAGTAGCGCGAGAGCCACGAGCCCACGCCCATGGCGAACAGGTAGGTGCCGATGATGGTGCTGAACTGCAGCACCGAGTCGCCGAGCAGGTAGGAGCTCAGCGCGGCCGCGCTCAGTTCGTAGACGAGGCCGCAGGCCGCGACGACGAACACGCTGGCGAGCAGCGCGATCTCCACGGGTTGCGGCCCCCGCGCATCCGGGGTGCGCGCGGGCAGGGCCGCGTCGCTCAATGGATTGCTGCGGCCACGATGACGCTGATGCCCAGGCACATGGCGGCCACGACGAGCGCCAGCGCCCTGTTCTGCTTCTCGACGATCTCGCCCCACAGGTCATAGGGGGTGATCTTGTCGATGATCAGAAAGCAGATCCAGAAGACCACCACGCCGATCAGCGCATACACGAGCGATCCGAGGACCACGCCCGGTTTCAGCCATTCAATTCCCATGGGGACCTCCAGTCGTAGCAATAAAGAGAGAAACAAGAGAGCAATGCCTGCGCGCGATCTTCGTCATTTGTGGCCGCCGCCGCTCGAGTAGCCGCCGTACGAACCGCCCGAGCTGCGGTATCCGCTCGAGGAGCCGCCGCCGCAATTGCTCATCATGATCAGCACGAAGAGGATGACCACGATGACGAGGATGATCGTGCCGCAACCCATGCCCGACGCGGCGCTCACGGGCAGCGCGTCGCCGCGCGAGAACAGGTCTTTCTTGGCGTCGAGCTTGAAGGCCGTGGCCACGGCGCCGCTGTCGATCTTGCTGCCCGACGACCACGTCAGCTCGTTGGCCGAGCGCTCCATCGAGAGCAGCGCGCCGCCGCTGGCGAAGTCGCGGTTGAAGGTCTTCTGTCCGCGCTCGACCTGCCAGTAGAACTCGCCGGCCACGTAGGTGGTTTCGGCGTTGTAGGCGTACTGCTGCTGGTAGCGCTTGTTGAGGTAGGTGGCGGTGGTGCCGTTCTCGGCCATCACGGGCGCGCCGGTGGTCGGCTTGACCATGCTCCAGCCGTCTTCGGCATCGACCAGGAAGCTGAAGCCGCGCTTCTTGTTGTACAGCAGGTACTCGTCCCAGCCGAACTGCTCGTCGTCGCCGGGCTCCTGGCCCATGCGGTGCTGGAAGCCCACCACCTGCCACTGCGCGCCCTGCAACTGGCCCATGCTGCCCAGCGCGATGAGCGGGCGCACCGGCTCGTTCTGCTCGGCGTGCTTGAGCTCGCCGCCGATGCCTTGCGACAGGTCGATGATGCTGTTGCACGAGCCGCAGGTGATGCTCTTGCTGTCGGCCAGGTTGACCGTGACGGGCGAGCCGCAATTCGGGCAGTTGAAGCTGCGGCCCTTTTCGTCCTTCGCGGATTCGTCGCGCAGGCCGGTGAGCTGCAGGTCGTCCAGCTGCACCGAGCGCCCGAGGTACGCGGTGGGCGGGGCGGTGCCGTAGTCGATGCTGAGCACCAGCCCCTTGTCGTTGCGCAGCTCGACCATCGCGAACGGTTGGCCGAGCGCGGGCAGGTGCGGCAACTCGCCCTGCGCGGAGGTCAGCGCCACCTCTTCGTTGGAGGCGACGGTGTAGCTCTGGCCGGCGAAGGCGGTGGTGGCGCCCACGCGCAGGTCGGCCGGCGGCGGCGCGGCGCGCTGCAGGTCGAAGGGCAGCGCGAAGACGTAGGCGCCGTTGTCCTCGCTGAGCACGCCGGTGCGGTCGCCGTCGAGCGCGGCGATCCACTCGGTCCAGCGCCCGCCGGGGTAGGTGTACTGCAGCCGGCCGATCAGCGTGAAGGGCTTGTCCTGGATGCGGCCGGTGGCGAACAGCTGCAGCGGACTGAAGTCGTCGAACAGCTCCGCCATCTTGCCGGTGCGCGCGAGCGTCTCGCCCTGGCGCACGACGGTGCTCTGGCAATAGGGACAGACCGCGTGCGTCGATTGCGCCGAGCGGAATTCGACCGGTGCGCCGCAGCCGGGGCAGGGCGCGCGGTAGTAGCGTTGGGAGCCGGTTTCCTCAGCCATGGCGCACCGGGTGCGATGGCGCGGCCGGCCACGAATGATTCAAGCCCAAAAGGCCTCTGACACCCGCTGGGCGGGCGTCAGTCGCTATCGAAAACATTGCGACGAATCAGACGAGCTTTTTCAGCAGTTCGGCCTTCTTGGCGTCGAACTCTTCCTGCGTGAGGATGCCCTTGGTCTTGAGTTCGCCGAGCTTCTCGAGCGTGGTCATCACGTCGGCGGCGCTCACCACGGCCACGGCCGGCTGCTGCGTCGTGGCCGCGGCCTGGGCCGCGGCGTTCGGGCTCAGGCCCTGCGCGAGGTTCTGCGCCAGCACCTGGCCGAGCGCCACGCCGGCACCCAGGCCCATCGCGTCGCCCGCGATGCCGCTGCCACCCGCTGCGCCTTCGGCGAACTTGGGGATGGCCTGCGCCGTCTGGTACTGCATGAACTTGCCCATGTCGTTGCCGACCATGCCCATGCCGATCTTCTGGTCGAGGATCTTCTGCAGCTCTTCGGGCAGCGAGACGTTCTGGACCGTGATGTTCTCGAGCTTGATGCCGATCTTTTCGAACTCGGGCACCAGCTGGGTGGCCAGCGCGGTCGCGAACTGGATCTGGTTGGCCGCCAGGTCCAGGAAGGGCAGGCCGCTGGAGGCGATGGCGTTGCTGATGTTCTGCAGCACCAGGCCGCGCAGCTGGCCGTCGAGGTCGGCCACGGAGTAGATGTCGCGCGTGCCGGAGATTTCGGTGTGGAACAGCTTCGGGTCGCCGATGCGGAAGCTGTAGTTGCCGAAGGCGCGCAGGCGCACGGCGCCGAAGTCCTTGTCGCGGATCGTGATCGGCTGGGGCGTGCCCCACTTCTGGTCGACCTGCTGGCGGGTGCTGAAGAAATAGACGTCGCTCTTGAAGGGGGATTCGAAGAGCTTGTCCCAGTTCTTCAGGTACGTGAGCACGGGCAGCGTCTGCGTCGTGAGCTTGTACATGCCGGGGCCGAACACGTCGGCCACCTGGCCTTCGTTGACGAACACCGCCATCTGCGACTCGCGCACGGTGAGCGAGGCGCCGTTCTGGATTTCCATCTCGGCCATCGGGAAACGCCAGGCCAGCGTGCCATCGCCGGACTCGGTCCACTGGATGATGTCGATGAACTGTTTCTTGATGAAATCCATCAGGGCCATGGTCGTTCCTCTCGAGATGTTGTCGGTTTGTGTCCCAGCCACACATATTGCCACAGGGCCTTGACGGTGCCCCGTGCTTTTGGTCATGCCTGCCACCGGCCATGCGGCGTAGGGCGGTATGGACCGAGGTCTACAATCGGCGCCCCCAGAAGAAGCGCCACCAGGAGCAACGGCACATGTCCGATTCGACCGCATCGTCCCCTTCGACCCCCACCCCGGAAGACAAGCGCGCCCTGTTGCGCCGTGCCGCCCTCGAGTACCACGAGTTTCCCGTCCCCGGCAAGATCGCCATCGCGGCGACCAAGCAGATGGTCAACCAGCGCGACCTGTCGCTGGCCTACTCGCCCGGCGTGGCCGCGCCCTGCGAGGAAATCGTCAAGGACCCGGCCAACGCCTTCAAGTACACCTCGCGCGGCAACCTCGTGGGTGTCATTTCCAACGGCACCGCCGTGCTGGGCCTGGGCGACATCGGCCCGCTGGCCTCCAAGCCGGTGATGGAAGGCAAGGGCGTTCTCTTCAAGAAATTCGCCGGCGTCGACGTGTTCGACATCGAGATCGACGAGAAGGACCCGGTCAAGCTGGTCGAGATCATCGCCTCGCTGGAGCCCACCTTCGGCGCCATCAACCTGGAAGACATCAAGGCCCCGGACTGCTTCTATGTCGAGCGCGAGCTGCGCAAGCGCATGAAGATCCCGGTGTTCCACGACGACCAGCACGGCACGGCCATCACCGTGGCGGCCGCCATGCTCAACGGCCTGAAGGTGGCCGGCAAGAACATCGCCGAAGTGAAGCTGGTCACCTCGGGCGCGGGCGCCGCGGCGCTGGCCTGCCTGAACCTGCTGCTCAAGGTGGGCCTGAAGCGCGAAAACGTGTTCGTCACCGATCTGGCCGGCGTGGTCTACGAAGGCCGCGAAGAGCTGATGGACGACGACAAGCGCCAGTACATGCAAAAGACCGACATGCGCAAGCTGTCGGAAGTGATCGCCGGCGCCGACGTGTTCCTCGGCCTGTCGGCCGGCGGCGTGCTCAAGCCGGAAATGGTCGCCAAGATGGCGCCCAAGCCGGTGATCTTCGCGCTGGCCAACCCGAACCCCGAGATCGCGCCCGAAGACGCCCATGCGGTGCGCAACGACGTGATCATGGCCACGGGCCGCACCGACTACCCGAACCAGGTCAACAACGTCCTGTGCTTCCCGTACATCTTCCGCGGCGCGCTCGACTCGGGCGCCACCACCATCACCGACGAGATGGAAATTGCCGCGGTGCACGCCATCGCCGAGCTGGCCCAGGCCGAGCAGAGCGAACGCGTGGCCGCCGCCTACGCCGGTGAAAAGCTGAGCTTCGGCCCCGAATACCTGATTCCCAAGCCCTTCGACCCGCGCCTGATGATGAAGATCGCGCCGGCCGTGGCCAAGGCGGCCGAGGAAAGCGGCGTGGCGCTGCGCCCGATCAAGGACCTGGACGCCTACCGCGACAAGCTGCAGAGCTTCGTCTACGCCTCGGGCACCACCATGAAGCCGATCTTCGACGCCGCCAAGCGCGCGCCGAAGAAGCGCGTGGCCTACTGCGAAGGCGAGGAAGAACGCGTGCTGCGCGCCGCGCAGATCGTGGTGGACGAAGGCCTGGCGCGCCCGACGCTGATCGGCCGTCCGGCCATCATCGCCCAGCGCATCGAGAAGTTCGGCCTGCGCCTGAAGGAAGAGCTCGACTATGACGTGGTCAACGTCGAGCAGGACCACCGCTACCGCGACTTCTGGCAGACCTACCACCGCATGACCGAGCGCAAGGGCCAGACGGTGCAGACCGCCAAGATCGAGATGCGCCGCCGCCTCACGCTGATCGGCGCCATGCTGCTGCACAAGGGCGAGGTCGACGGCATGATCTGCGGCACCTGGGGCACCACGCTGATCCACCTGCACTACATCGACCAAGTGATCGGCAAGCGCCCCGGCGGCTGCGCCAGCACCCCGCAGGACGTGCCGGTGTACGCCTGCATGAACGGCCTGCTGCTGCCCGACCGCCAGGTGTTCCTGGTCGACACCCATGTCAACTACGACCCGACGCCCGAGGAACTGGCCGAGATCACGACCATGGCGGCCGAGGAAATGATGCGTTTCGGCCTCAAGCCGAAGGCCGCGCTGCTGTCGCACTCCAACTTCGGCACCAGCAACGAGCCCAGCGCCGTCAAGATGCGCAAGACGCTCGACCTGCTGCGCGTGCAGGCACCCTGGCTCGAGGTGGACGGCGAAATGCACGGCGACGTGGCCCTGGACAGCAAGCAGCGCGCGGTCGTCATGCCGCACAGCGCGCTCGCGGGCGACGCCAACCTGCTGGTGTTCCCCAACATCGACGCTGCCAACATTTCTTACAACCTGCTCAAGACCGCGGCCGGCGGCAACATCGCCATCGGCCCGGTTCTGCTCGGCGCGGCCAAACCTGTGCACATTCTCACGGCGAGCGCGACTGTTCGCCGCATCGTGAACATGACAGCCTTGACAGTGGCCGACGCAAACGCCGAGAGATAGGCCATTTGGCGAGAGTGGACGCCAACTTAAGGCGTCGCTTTCTGCCCCCGCGACTGCTCAAACTTTGGGCAGTCGCTTGCTATTTTCGCCAGCGTGGTGCACACTCGCGGGCTTGAATTTGCGGGTTAACCCCGAGGTTGAGCGCAATTCAAACCCCCCGCTCTTTTCTTGTGGTGCCCCATGGCGGCTTACGCCTCGATCACGTCCTCTGTCACTAAGTTTGCGCTCACCAGCTTGATGCTGGTGGCTCTGACGACGGGGGCCGAGGCCCGCGGATGGTTCGGCGCCGACAAAACGTCCTCCGAGGCATCGATTGCCCTGACCGATCTGCCGGTCCAGGGCCAGCGAACCTACCAGGCCATCCTTGACGGTGGCCCCTTCCGGTACGACAAAGACGGCACGGTATTCGGCAATCGCGAACGCATCCTGCCAGCGGCACGCCGCGGGCATTACCGCGAGTACACGGTGCCAACGCCCGGCGCGCGCAACCGCGGTGCCCGGCGGATCGTTTGCGGTGGCGAGCAGCGCACGGCGCCCGAAGCCTGCTGGTACACGGCGGACCACTATGCGAGTTTCAGACGGATTGCGCCATGAGCGATGACAACGACCTGAGCGGCGCCCCGAAGCGCCCCGACGAGATGATGATGACTATGGAAAGACCAGCGGATATGACCTTATCCCTTCGAGCCGTACGCCCGAACATCGTGCAATCGATCCGCGCGTTTCGCGTGAACGACCTGCAGGATGCCGCCAACGCGGCCGGCCAGCACTTCCTGTACGCCAACCTGGGCAACGCCCAGACCAAGCAGGACGTGCTCGACCTGATTGCCCAGCAGTTCACCTTCCCGGCGCACTTCGGCAAGAACTTCGACGCGCTGTACGACTGCATGACCGACCCGTTGCATAAATCGGGCCCGCAGCCTGGTTTCGTCATCGTGCTCGAACAGATCCCGGCCAACGCCAAGTTCGACAAGGAAGCGCGCGAGCAACTGCTCGACATCTTCCGCGACGCTTCGGACTACTGGGGCGATCGCAAGGTCCCGTTCCGCTGCTTCTATTCTTTTCTGTAGCCCGTTCTGCATCCACCAGCCAAGCAGAACGGGCGAACGAGGCTCAGCCGACCGCTGAAACCCTCGATGGCATCGAAGTCAACACCACCGCCACGGCAGCCGCCGCGGCCACGCCCGCCGCCAGCACCGAGCCGGCCGGCGAGAAAATGCCGACCGACAAGCTCGTCGACGTGTCGCCCCTGGCGCTGCGCATGAGCAGCCCCTTCAATGCGGGGTACTGGCTGGCAGCTGCGTAACTGCAACCGCTCGCCGCCACAAAAAAAGCCCGTCGTCGACGGGCTTTTTTCATGGGGGAACGGCCTGGGCCAGTGCAACGTATTCGGCCACCGGCACCTCTTCGGCGCGGCGCTGGATGTCGAACTCGCCGGCGAAGCCATGCTCCCCCAGCCATTTGCCCAGCGTGTGCCGCAGGATCTTGCGGCGCTGGCTGAAGGCCACCTGCACGATCTCGCCGAGCCGCGCCGCATCGACCGCCGGCGGCTGCGCGAGCGGCACCATGCGCACCACGGCGCTGTCGACGCGCGGGGGCGGGTCGAAGCTCTCGGGCGGCACGAACAGCACGTTCTCCATGTCGTAGCGCCACTGCAGCATCACGCTCAGGCGGCTGTAGTCCGAGGTGGCGGGCCGGGCCACCATGCGGTCGATCACTTCCTTTTGCAGCATGAAGTGCTGGTCGGCGATCAGGTGGGCATAGCCCAGCAGGTGGAACAGGATCGGCGTGGAGATGTTGTAGGGCAGGTTGCCCACCACGCGCAGCGGCTTCGGCTCGGCCTTGGCCGCGAGTTCGGCGAAGTCGACCTTGAGCACGTCCGACTCGATGACATCCAGCTGCGGATGTTCGCGCAGCCGCTTGGCCAGGTCGCGGTCGAGCTCGATGACCGTGAGCCGGCCGAGCCGTTCGACCAGCGGCTGCGTGAGCGCCGCCAGCCCCGGCCCGATCTCGACCATCGCGTCGCCGGGTTGCGGCGCGATCGCCTGCACGATCCCGTCGATGATCCCGCCGTCGGACAGGAAGTGCTGTCCGAACCGCTTTCTTGCAATGTGCTGTGCCATCGCGACCTAAGACGCTGCCGCGGCCATCAGGACTGCGGCGTCTCGCGGTATTCGACGTAGGCGCGCGCGCGCACTTCCTGCACCCAGGTGGTGAAGGCTTCTTCGACGCGCTGTTCGCGCAGCGCGGCACGCGCGGCTTCGCGCTGCTCCGACTGGCTCAGCTTGGCTTCGCGGCGGCCGACCACCTGGATCAGGTGAACGCCGAAGCGCGACACCACGGGGTCGCTGATCTGGCCCGGCGTGAGCCGGTCCATGGCTTCCTCGAACTCGGGCACGAACTGGCCGGGGCGCGACCAGCCGAGGTCGCCGCCTTCCTTGGCACTCGCGTCCTGCGAGTTGTCGCGCGCCAGGCCGGCGAAGTCGGCGGTACCGGCCTGCACGCGGCGCTTGAATTCCTGCAGCTGGGCCACCGCCTGCGCGGTCGTGCGCTTGGGGTCGTTCAGCAGCAGGATGTGGCGCACCTGGGTCTGGGTGATGGACGCATCCGACGAACCCACCTGCGCCTTGGTCAGCACCTTGAGCACGTGGAAGCCGGCGCCCGAGCGCACAGGCCCGGCGATGCCGTTCACCGCGGTCGATTGCGTGGCCTCGACGAACACGGGCGGATAGCGGTCGGCGCTGCGCAGGCCGAGCGCGCCGCCGTTGGCGCGGTCGGGCGAGTCGGAGTTCTCGCGCACCAGCTTGGCGAAGTCTTCACCGCTGCGCGCGCGCTGCGCGAGGTCGGTGGCCTTCTTCTGTGCGGTTGCGACCTGCGCCTCGGTGGCGTTCTCGGGCACGGCCACCAGCAGCTGGGCGATGTTGAGGTTGAGCAGGGCGTTGTTCTTGACGGCGCTCTCGCGCTGTTCGCGCAGGTACTCGTCGGCCTCGGTGTCGCTGATCTTGACCTTGGACTCGACCTCGCGGTCGCGCAGTCGCGTGAGCAGCAGCTGGTCGCGCAGGTCGTTGCGGAATTCGCGCGGCGAGATGCCCTCGGCCGCGACGCGGCTGCGCAGCTCGGTGAGGCTGATCTCGTTCTGGCGGGCCACGGTCTGCTCGGCCTGGTCGATCGCCACGTCATCGACCTTGATGCCGTTTTCCTTCGCCAGCTGCAGCTGCGCGCGCTCGGTGATCAGGCGCTCCAGCACGAGGCGCGTGAGTTCGGCGCGCGGCACGCGCTCGGCGTCCGGGTTCTCGCGGATCAGACGCGTGACACGTGACTGCACCTCGGTGTTGGTGATGGGCTCGGAGTTGACCAGCGCCACGATGTACTCGGCCGCGCGCTGCACCGGCGCCGCCGCGGGAGCTGCAGGGCGCGCCGCCGGCGGCACGATCCGGGGACCGGCACGCATGATGTCCGTGATGCCGCTGCCGGAACGAAAGCCCTGTGCGCCGGCCGTTGCGGCGATGGCCGCAAGGCAACCCAGGGTGATGAGGGAACGGATGTGTTTCATGGCGTGGACGGTCGTCGTTTCAGTCGTAATTGGTGAAGCGGCTCGGGGCTTCGGTCGGTTGACGCAGCGGCTGGTAGCGCTGGATGTTCTGTCGCAGCGCCTGCATCGGGCTCGAGCCGATGCTGGAGAAACCGACGAATTCGAGCTGGAACATGATGCGGGTGTTGGCCGTCACCTGGCCGGTGGTGATGCGCTGCAGCACCACACGGCTGATCCAGCAGCAGCCGTCGTACTCGACCCCGAGCACGCCGTCCGTGAGCTTCTTGTCCTGCAGGCTGTAGTTCAGGCGGCCCACGGCGTACCAGCGGCCACCGCCTTCGCCCTTGCCCGGCCCGAGGTCCTTGCCCTTGTCGCCCCACAGGTCGTTGAGTGGCCATTGCCAGCCGAAGTCGATCGACTTGTTGCCGTCGGTGGCGGTGGGCGTGCTCGGCGCCTGGTAGCGGAAGGCGGCGCTGAGGTTGCGGTACGGCCCCGGGTTGTAGCGCGCGCTGATCGCGCTGCGCGTGGAGCGGCGCGAATCGGGGTTGTACTGGAGCAGCGTGTCCAGGCTCCACTTGGGCGTCCAGTTGATCTGGGCGCCCAGCAGCAGGTCGCTGGTGCGGTCGGTGACCGGCGCGACGCCCGGCAGCGTGACTTTCTGGTCAGCGAAACGGAAGCGCTGCGCGATGCCGAAGCGTACGGCTTCCACGCCGGTGCCCGGGTCGATCAGGCGGGACGTGACGCCCAGCGTGAGCGCGTTGGTGTCCGAGATGCGGTCCGCGCCCGAGAACGCGTTCTCGGTGTAGATGGTCGCAAAGCTGAAGTCGTTGGCGGCCGAATCGTAGTTCGGCAGCATGCTCTGGTTGCGGTACGGCGTGTACACGTAGTACGCGCGCGGCTCCAGCGTCTGGCGGAAGGCGCGGCCGAAGTAGCTGGCGTCGCGCTCGAAGACCAGGCCGCTGTCCAGGCTGAAGGTCGGCACGACGCGGTTCGACGAGGTCGGGAAGAAGTACAGCTGGCTCGGGTTGTACGGCATCCCGTTCACGTAGTCGATGCCATTGACCGACACCTTCGGAATGGACGACTGCGGCAGGTAGTAGTTGTACGAGGTCGCGTGCAGCTGCAGCTTGGGGATGACGAAGGAGCTCGGCGTGAGGAACGGCCGGCTGATCGCCGCCTGCGCGAACACGCGGTCACCGTCGGGCTGCGACTGCTGGATGAGGTCGAAGCCGGGCTGGCCGGCCAGGATGCTGTTGACGCGAAAGCGCGAGTAGTCGGTGTTCAGCGAGACGTCGAAGCCGTGCCAGTCGTACTTGGCGTAGTTGGCCGTGATCTGCGGCACGCGGTCGTACGAGGGCACGACCGGCGACAGGTTGTACTGCAGCGTCTGGTAGCGCAGGGCGCGCACGGCGCCGCTCCAGTCGCCCTTGGACCAGTTCAGCGAGGCATCGTTCGGCAGCTGGCGCTGCGCGAGCGTCGGCGTGCGCGTGAAGTCGCGCCAGTAGTCGTTGTCGCTGACGCGGTTGATGTTGAGGCTGGCGGACAGCGAGTCCAGGCCCAGCGCCTTGGCGTCGAAGTCGTGGTGGTGATTGAGCCACAGGCCCCAGCGCTTGCTGCTGTCGGGCGGCTTGCCGAAGTTCAGGTCCTTGAGCGCGATCTCGCCGTTGTTCAGCTTCTGCAGCTGCTCGGCGCGCGCCTCGTTGTAGCGCTGGCCCACGAGGCGGTCGCTGCCCATCAGGTCCAGGCGGATGCTGCCGCTGTAGTCCTTCTCGAGATAGCGGAACTCACTGGCCAGGTTGAGCCCGCGCTTGCTCATCAGCGTGGGCGTGAAGGTGGCGTCGCGGTTGGGCGCGATGTTCCAGTAGTAGGGCTGCGCGACCTCGAAGCCGTTGGTGTTGTCCAGCCCGATGGTGGGCGGCAGCAGGCCGCTCTTGCGCTCGTTGGACAGCGGGAAGGTCACGCGCGGGATCGGCGGCGTCGTGATGCCCATGAAGCTCATGCGCGCATCGATGGCGACGCCTTCGTTTTCCTCGGTGTCGGTGGTCAGCGTGGCCGCGGTCAGCAGCCAAGCCGGCATCCAGCCGGGAAAGTCCTCGCGGCGGCAGGTGGTGTAGCTGGCGCGCCGCGCGATCGAGACGTTGGAGTCGACGAAGTCGATGCGCTCGGCCTCGCCGTGGCCGCCGGTCGCGAGGAAGCGGTAGCGCACGTTGTTGAAGAAGCCCTCGAAGGTCTCGAGCTTGAGCTCCAGCTCGGGGCCTTCGTACACGTTGCCGGCCTGGTTGACCCGCACGTTGCCGGTGGCCTTGGCGCGGTCGTCCGGCTGGTAATACTCGAGGCGGTCGGCCGTGATGGCGACCGGGCCACGGCGCAGCGTGGCATTGCCCTCGACCACGGTCTCGAGGTCGGGGCGGCCGGAAATGCGGTCGCCGGTGACGAGGCTGGGCAGCTGGCTGCGTTGCACGGGCGTCAGCGTCTCGGTGAGCAGCGGCGTGCGCTTCAGCGTGAGCGGTCCCTCAAGCACACCGGCTTGCTGGGCAAAGGCGCCATGCGCGTGCAGCAGCGCCAGCGACAGCACGGCCAGTGGCAGCGGCGGGCTCGAACGTCGCAAGGCAGCGCGTGGGGTCGTAGGCATCGATTCGGAACGAAAAATCGTCGGGACGGCGCGGCAAGCCGGCGGGTTGCGGGGTCCGGCAGCCACCCCGCCCTGTCGGATCGACCTCGAGCAGGGGTGCCGCGCCAGGCGGATTTGTAGAATTGATTATCCATGACAGCACCTTCGACCCCGGCGTCCACGACCCCACACCCCGCCCAGGCCATTCTCTGGACAGATCCGCAGCGGGCCGAAGCGTTCCGGGGCTGGCTGGCCGGCATTGCCGACACCCGGCAACTGCGCCCGGACACCGTCCGGCTGGCCTCGGCCGACGCGAGCTTTCGCCGCTACTTCCGCCTCGACACCACCGACGGCGGCACGCGCATCGTGATGGATGCGCCCCCCGACAAGGAAAACAGCGCCCCCTTCGTGCAGGTGGCGCAACTGATGGCCGAAGCCGGCGTGACGGCGCCACAGGTGCTCGAATGGGACCGCGACCACGGCTTCCTGCTGCTCGATGACCTGGGCCGCCAGACCATGCTCGACGTGATCGACCCGGCCCGCCCGGACGCCAACCGGCCGCTCTACGACCTGGCCATCGACGCGCTGATCCGCTGGCAGCTCGCCTCCAAGCCCGGCGTGCTGCCGCCCTATGACCGGGCCCTGCTCGAGCGCGAACTGGCGCTCTTCCCCGAGTGGTACATCGGCAAGCACCGCGGCGTGGCCGTGGAAGGCCAGCTGAAGGAGCGGCTGGACCGCGCCTTCGCGCTGATCGTCGAGAACAACCTCGCGTCGCCGAGCGTGTACGTGCACCGCGACTTCATGCCGCGCAACCTGATGGTGGGCGACGATGCCGGCCAGCCGCTGGGCGTGCTCGACTTCCAGGACGCCGTCTACGGCCCGATCACCTACGACATCGCCAGCCTGATGCGCGACGCCTTCCTCAGCTGGGACGAGGAGTTCGTGCTCGACATCACCATCCGCTACTGGACCGCCGCGCGCAAGGCCGGGCTGCCGGTCGACGAGGACTTCGGCGCCTTCTATCGCGCGGTCGAATGGATGGGTCTGCAGCGCCACCTCAAGGTGGCCGGCATCTTCGCGCGCCTCACGCTGCGCGACGGCAAGCCGCGCTACCTGGCCGACACACCTCGCTTCATCGCTTACATCCGCGCCACCGCAAGCCGCTACATCGAGCTGAAGCCGCTGCTGCGCGTGATCGACGAGGTCGAGGGCACCACGGCCGTGACCGGCTTCGCCTACGGCCGAGTCTGAAGAGAAACTGAAAAAAGCCGAAAAAGAAAATCGCTGTAGCGCCCGCACCACGGGCGCCGTCAGTTCCTGATCTCATCGCATGCCCCGTTTTCACTGCTCCGTGCCGCTGACCGTCGGCGCCAGCCTGGCGCTGCCGCCGGGCGCCGCGCGCCATGTGCAGGTGCTGCGCATGCAGCCCGGCGACACGCTCACCCTGTTCGATGGCGCGGGCGGCGAGTACGCCGCGACGGTCGAGCGCATGGGCCGCAGCGAGGTCGCTGTGACGGTCGGCGACCACACGCCCGTCGAGCGCGAAGCGGCCCGCGCCGTGCACCTGGCGGTCGGCATGCCGGCCAACGAGCGCATGGACTGGCTGGTCGAGAAGGCCACCGAGCTCGGCGTGACCAGCATCCAGCCGCTGGCCACGGCGCACGGCGTACTCCGCTTGTCGGGCGAGCGCGCCGAAAAGAAACGGGCGCACTGGGAAGCCATCGCCGTTGCGGCCTGCGAGCAATGCGGGCGCAACCGCGTGCCAGTGATCCATCCGGTGCAGTCCTTCGCGGGCTGGCTCGGCGGCGCTACCGCCACGGATACGACAACGACGCGACTCGTGCTGAGCCTAGCCGAGGCCACGCGCGCCGTCACCGCCGTGGCCACGGACATCCCGAGCACGCAGCCCGCGCTCGTGCTGAGCGGCCCCGAAGGCGGCCTCAGCGCCAGCGAGGAGCAGGACGCCATCGCGCGCGGCTTCGCACCGGCCACGCTCGGCGCGCGGGTGCTGCGCGCAGAAACCGCGGCACTCGCGGCGCTGGTGTCGCTCGTCGGCGCCTGAGCGGTTCGGGGGTGTTTTCCGCGAGGCGCACACCGGGCGCCTGCGGAACAATGGCCGCTTCGTTTTTTCTTGTTCAATCCGCCTCCCGGAAGGACCGCTCCCCCCATGCCTCGTTCATCCCGCGCGTTTCGTCTCGCCCCCCTCGTCCTGGCCGCGCTGTGCGCCATGCCCGCCGTTCATGCCCAAAGCCAGGCCGTCGCGCCCACACCGGCGCAAGTCAGCCCCGCGGTCGACCAGGCCTACACCCAGCTCATGGCGTCGCCCGCGATCCGCAAGCTGCTGGAATCGGTCAAGGCCGACCACGAACGCACGGTCGAGGAGCTGAAGACGCTGACGGAGATCGAAGCGCCGCCCTTCAAGGAACAGAAGCGCGCCGAAGCCTTCCTGGCGCGACTGAAGGCGCTCGGCCTGCCTGACGCGAAGATCGACGCCGAAGGCAACGTGGTCGGCCTGCGCAAGGGCACGGGCAACGGCCCCAAGCTGCTGATCTCCGCGCACCTCGACACGGTCTTTCCGGCGGGCACCGACGTCAAGGTGAAGGAGCGCGACGGCAAGCTCTTCGCGCCCGGCATCGGTGACGACACGCGCGGCCTGTCGGTGCTGCTGTCGTGGCTCAAGGTGCTCAACGACAACAAGATCCAGACCGTGGGCGACCTGATGATCGTTGCCAACGTCGGCGAGGAAGAGCTGGGCAACCTGCGCGGCATGAAGGCCATCTTCCGCGACCACCTGGACATCGACGGCATGGTCGGCCTCGAGCCCTCGCCCGACGGCCACGTGCTGGTGCTCGGCACCGCGAGCCACCGCTACGAAGTCACCTTCAAGGGCCCGGGCGGCCACAGCTTCGGCGCCTTCGGACAGGTGCCCAGCGCGATCCACGGCATGGGCCGCGCCATCGCCAAGATCGCCGAGGTGCGCACGCCCAGCTTCCCCAAGACCACCTTCACCGTCGGCACCGTCGGCGGCGGCACCTCGGTGAACACCATCGCGCCCGATGCGCGCATGGCCATCGACATCCGCTCGGACGACATGGCCTCGCTGCTCGAGACCGAGAAGAAGATCCTCGCCACGCTCGACGAGGCCGTGGCGGAAGAGAACAAGCGCTGGAACGTGAGCAGCCTGAGCGTGAGCACCAAGCTCATCGGCGACCGCCCGGGCGGCCGCACGCCGCCCGACTCGGTGATCGTCGAGGCCGCCACGCGCGCCAACAGTGCTTTCGGCCACAAGACGCTGCTGCGCGGCGGCAGCACGGATGCGAACGTTCCCATTTCGCTGGGCATCCCGGCCATCATCATCGGCGGCGGCGGCAAGTCGGGCGGATTCCACTCGTTGGGCGAGTCGATTGACGTGACAGATGCATGGAAAGGCGCGCAGAATTCGCTCGTCACCGTGCTCGGCCTGGTCGGTGTGCAGGGCGTCAGTCCCGCGCTCCTGCAGAAACGCGCAGCACGCAGCAAGTAATTTGTCACGTTGCCAGTTCGAAAGTGGCCGCGCCACTTTCGGCAAGCGGGTCGCCACATTGGAAAATGTGAGCGTTTCTGTCACACACCAAGGAATGGTCATGGGGTTGCTCGATTCGGTACTCGGTCAGGTGCTAGGAGGCGCTGCACAGCAGCAGCAACCGCAAGGCGGTGGCCTCGGGGGATTGGGAGATCTCGGAAGCCTCGCCGGCGCCCTGGGCGGCCTGCTTGCCAACAACGGCGGGCAGGGCGGCCTCGGCGGCATGGTCTCGAAATTCGAGCAGGCGGGCATGGGCGACGTGATCGGCTCCTGGATCGGCAACGGTGAAAACAAGCCGGTGTCGGGCGATCAGCTGCAGAACGCGCTGGGCGGCGACACGATCGCCGCCATCGCTTCCAAACTCGGCATCAACGCACAAATGCTGCTGCCGATGCTGGCGACCATGCTGCCGGCCCTCATCAACCAGCTCACGCCGCAGGGCAAGGTGCCCGAGCAAGGCCTCGGCAACCAGGACGACCTGCTGGGCTCGCTCAGCGGACTGCTTCAAGGCAACAAGCCGACCTGACCTGCCACCCGGCGAATTTCATTCTCAGAATTCCGGCGCCCGCGAGGGCGCTTTTTTTTGGCCGGCGCCTTGCCTTCGTCGCCCAATCGCGTAGAACCGCGCCCCATGAATCGCAATCTGTGGCTCCTGGCCATCTGCCAGGGCCTGCTCCTGACCAACAACGTCACCTTCATCGCCATCAACGGCCTCGTCGGCCTGGGCATCGCGCCGCAGGGCTGGATGGCCACGCTGCCCGTCATGGGCTACGTGGTGGGCGGTGCGTTGAGCACGGGGCTGGTGGCGCGCACACAGCAGCGCTTCGGGCGCCGCGGTTCGTTCCAGATCGGGCTGGCGGTGGCGATCGGCTCGGCGCTGCTGTGCGCCTACGCGGCGTTCTCGAAGAACTTCTGGCTGCTGTGCTTCGCGACCCTGGTCGCCGGCTACTACAACGCCAACGCCGGGCTCTACCGTTTCGCAGCGGCCGAACTGGCACTGCCGGCCTGGCGCGAGAAGGCCGTGTCGATGGTGATGGCTGGCGGCCTGATCGGCGCGGTAGCGGGGCCGAACCTGGCGACCTTCACGCGCGAAGCGCTCTCCGTGCCCTTCGCCGGCGCCTACATCGCGCTGGCGGCGGTGGCGCTGCTCTCGATGGCGGTGATGCATTTCATCGAATTCCCGCCTTCACCGACCCGCAAGGAAGCCGGCGGCGGCAGGCCGCTGGGCGAGATCATGCGCCAGCCCGTGTTCATCGTGTCGGCCGCCGCGGGCGCCCTGAGCTACGGCGTGATGAACCTGCTGATGGCCGCCACGCCCATCGCGATGCAGATCTGCAGCCTGCCGTTTTCCGACGCGGCGCTGGTGCTCGAATGGCACGTGATCGGCATGTTCGCGCCGGGCTTCTTCACCGGCCACCTGATCCGCCGTTTCGGCGCGCTGCCGGTGATGGGGGTGGGGCTGGCGCTCAACCTCGGCTGCATCGTGGTGGCGCTGTCGGGCGTGGACCTGCACCACTTCCTGGTGGCGCTGTTCCTGTTGGGCGTGGGCTGGAATTTCCTGTTCACCGGCAGCACGACGCTGTCGCTCACGGCCTACACGGCCGAGGAGCGCGACCGCGCCCAGGGCGCGCTCAACTTCTGCGTGTTCGCGACGCTGGCGCTGACCTCGTTCGCCTCGGGTGTGCTCGTGACCACGCAGGGCTGGCAGCTGTTGAACTACGGCTCGCTGGTGCCGGTGGCCCTGACCGGCGCCGCGCTGCTCTGGCTCGCGCAGACGCAACGCCGGCGCGCGCCGGTGGCCAAGGCCTGAGCCTCAGGCCACGCGCGCGGGGACAGCCGCCGCTGGAAAGCGCCGGTCGAGCCAGCGCTGCAGCGTGTCGAACACGGGCTCCGCATCGAGCTCGTTGAAGAGCTCGTGGTACAGCGCGTCGAAGCACTTCGCCTCGACGTTGCCGCTGGGCGCAGCGGCCGCCGCGAAGGCGCGGCTGGCGGCCGGCCGCACGAGCCGGTCGTCGCCCGCGTAGATCAGCAGCGTGGGCACCGGCCAGCGCGCCGCGTGCTGCTGCACCGTGGCGCCTTCGTACGCGAGGAAGCGCGCCAGCCGGCTGCCGATGCGGTCGTGCGTGAGCGGGTCGTCGCGGTAGGCCTGCACCACCACCGGGTCGTGCGAGAGGTAGTTGTCGTCGAGCCCGTTGCCCACGCGCAGGTTGGGTGCGATGCGCGGCAGCACCGCCAGCAGCATCTTCTGGAAACCGTTCAGCCCCGGATCGAGCCCCGGCGACGACAGCACCAGCGCATCGACCGGCCGCACGCCGCGCGCCACCAGGCTCGCGGCGACCAGGCCGCCCAGGCTGTGGCCCAACAGCACCAGCGGCACGCCGGGGTTCTCGCGGCGCGCATCGTCGATCACCAGCGCCAAGTCGTCGACCAGCCGCAGTTCGCTGGGCAGGCCGCCGCGCGCACCGGTGGATTCGCCGTGCCCGTGGTGGTCGTGCGCCCAGACCGCGAAGCCCCAGCCGTGCAACTGCTTGGCCAGGCCGTGGTAGCGCCCCGCGTGCTCGCCCAGCCCGTGCACCACGACCACGACGGCGCGGGGCCTGCCGGCGGCGGGCAGCCGCCGCAGCGCCAGCGTCTCGCCATCCGGCGTGGACAGCGACACGCGGTGTGGCAAGGGCAGCGCGTCGCTCATGGGTGCACCCTTGGCGCTGCGCGCCTTCCCGCCAGGCGGGAGCGAGCTTGCTTGGGACGGCCCGGCGCGGCGCTCAAGCCGCCACCGGCTCCGCAGCCGCGGCGCGGTGCGCGACGGGCAGGGCGGCGATGACCTCGGCCACGGCGGCCGTCAGCTTCTTGGCGTAGGGCACGTGCAGGAACTCGTTGGGGCCGTGCGCGTTGCTCTTCGGGCCCAGCACGCCGCAGACCATCATCTGCGCCGTCGGGAAGCCGGCGCTCAGCATGTTCATCAGCGGGATCGTGCCGCCCTGGCCGATGTAGCCGCACGACGCGCCAAAGTGCGCGCGCGAAGCCTTGTTGAGCGCGTCCTCGAACCACGGCGTGATGGTGGGCGCGTTCCAGCCGGTGGCGCCGCCGCCGCTTTCGAAGGTGACGCGCGCCTGGTAGGGCGCGTTGTCTTCGAGCAGAGCCTTGAGCTTTTGCACCGTCTCGGCCGCATCGACCAGCGGCGGCAGGCGCAGCGAGAGCTTGAAGGCGGTGTAGGGGCGCAGCACGTTGCCCGCGTCCTTCAGGGCCGGAAAGCCTTCGGCGCCGGTGACCGACAGCGTGGGCTTCCAGGTGCGGTTGAGCAAGGCCTCGACCGGGTCCGTGGTGGTCGGCAGCGCGAACATGGTCGAGCCGCCGCAGTCGTAGTGCGCCCACGGGAAGCGCTTGTAGACCTCGTCGCCGAGGATGGCGGCCGTGGCCTTGGCCTGCGCCAGGCGGTCGGCCGGCACTTCGCAATGGAAGCTCGCGGGCAGCAGGCGGCCGGTGGCGCTGTCCTCGAGGCGGTCGAGCACCTGCCGCATGATGCGGAAGCTCGAAGGCACCAGGCCCGAGGCGTCGCCCGAGTGGATGCCTTCGGTCAGCACCTCGACCTTGAGCGTGCCGCTGGCCATGCCGCGCAGCGAAGTCGTGAGCCACAGCTGGTCGTAGTTGCCGGCACCCGAGTCCAGGCAGATCACCAGCTCGACCTCGCCCAGGCGCGGACGCAGCGCGTCGACGTAGGGCAGCAGGTCGTAGGAGCCGCTTTCCTCGCAGGTCTCGATGAGGCCGACGATGCGCGGGTGCGCCACGCCCTGGGCCTTGAGCGCCTGCAGCGCGGCCACGCT
The DNA here is from genome assembly GCF_009811375.1 of Variovorax boronicumulans. Taxonomy (NCBI): domain Bacteria; kingdom Pseudomonadati; phylum Pseudomonadota; class Betaproteobacteria; order Burkholderiales; family Comamonadaceae; genus Variovorax; species Variovorax boronicumulans. The sequence continues at coordinate 213,279 of NZ_BKDH01000004.1, read as the reverse complement.
GGCGTACACGGCGTAGCCGTCGTCGGCGCCGCCGCGGCCGTAGAGCAGCCCGTTCTCGTACTTGGGCGTCCACGGGCCGAGGTCGTTGCGCCAGCCGGTGAATTCGGGTTGCTTGTCGAGGTGGCCGTACATCAGCACGGTCTCGGCCATGTTGGTGCCGGTGGCCGGCACTTCGAAGAACAGCACCGGCGTGCGGCCTTCGAGGCGCACGATTTCCAGCTTCAGGCCCTCGACCTTCTGCGCCTCGACCCAGGCCGCGGCGTTGCGCAGCACGGTCTCCAGGTAGCCGTTGGCCGACCAGTCCTTGTCGAAGCCGGGCGACTTGGCGGGAATGGCGATGTAGTCGGTGAGTTGCTTGACGATGTCGCCGTCCCATTGGGCGGTGACATCAGAGAGGGCGCGCGTCGCGTCGAGCGTGCCGGCGGGCATTTCACGGTGCAGGGGGGCGTTCATCGGGGGGTTCTCCGCGGGGACGAAAAAACGCATTTTGCGCCTCGCGGCGAGCGCGCGTAGAGTGCGGGCGATCTCAAAACCCGGAGCGCAATGTGAGCAAGGCAACATCGACGCGGATCAAGGTGGGGATCGGCGGCTGGACCTACGAGCCCTGGCGCGACAACTTCTACCCCAAGGGGCTCGCTCACGCGAAGGAGTTGAACTACGCCAGCCGGCAGGTCAGCGCCATCGAGATCAACGGCACCTACTACAGCACCTTCAAGCCCGAGACCTTCCGCAAGTGGCGCGACGACACGCCCGACGACTTTGTGTTCTCGATGAAGGCCTCTCGCTTCACCACCAACCGCAAGGTGCTGGCGACTGCGGGCGAGTCGATCCAGCGCTTCATCGACAGCGGCGTGGCCGAGCTGGGCGACAAGCTCGGGCCGATCGTCTGGCAGTTCATGCCGACCAAGCAGTTCGATGCGGAAGACTTCGAGGCCTTCCTGGAGCTGCTGCCCAAGAAGGAGGGCAGCCGCGTGCTGCGCCACGTGATGGACGTGCGCCACGAGAGCTTCATCGTGCCCGCCTACAAGGCGCTCGCGAAGAAGCACAAGGTGTCGACCGTGTTCACCGACGCCGACAAGTTTCCATCGTTCGAGGAGCCCGAAGGCGACGTCGCCTATGCGCGGCTCATGATGGCCGACGCATCGCTCGCGACCGGCTACGCGCCCAAGGCGCTGGACACCTGGGCCGCGCGCGCGCAAGGCTGGACCACGACGCCGAAGGCGCGCGACGTGTTCGTGTACTTCATCAACGGCGCCAAGGAAAGGGCACCGGCCGCGGCCGGTGCCTTGCTGCAGCGCCTGGGGTGGGCGCCGCCGGCTGCAGACGCAGCAATGGCCGCCGCCGCGGACAAGCCGAAGCCGGCGGCCAAAAAGGCCCCACCGAAAAAGAAAGCGCCCTGATCGACGGTCGTCAGACCGGGCGCGTCAGGTGCCTCAGGCGGCGGCCTGCAGCGACGGCTTGGCGCCGAAGCTGATCTCGCCGGACAGCTGGCCGCCTTCTTCGATCACGATCTTGCCGTAGCGGATCTTGCCGGTGACCTTGCCGGTCGAGTGGATGACGAGCTTCTCGCGCACGGTGAGGTTGCCGTCGAACACGCCGCGGATCTCGGCGATGTCGATCTCGGCCGAGCCCTTGAACTCGCCCTGTTCGGCGATCTGCATCAGGCGCGAATCCATCGTCGCCTCGACCAGGCCTTCGACCACGAGCGTGTCGCAATCGGTGATCTCGACGCCCTTGAGCTTGATGTTCGGGCCGACGGTGAGCTTGCTGCCGCCTTCCTTGGCAGCAGGAGCGGCCGCCGGGGCCAGGCCGGCCTGTGCGGTCAACGAGGAGGGATTGACGGGAGTGCCCGAGAGATTGGTGCCCGAACCAACCAGCGGTGCGGGACGGGACGTCAGCGAGTCGGTGTCACGATCACGCTTGCCGAAAAAGGGGGACTGTGTGGCCAATGGGGAGCTCCTCAAGAAAGGGGACTATCGTAAGAACGCACTCACGGCATGCGGCACTTCATTGCGCAATAAGCGTAACTGAATAAGTCGTCCGGGGACCCCGACAATGCCCCGCATGACCCGCCTGATCCGCCCGAACATCGAAGCCCTGTCCACGCCCGCCGCCACCGACTCGCGGTTCGACAAGCCCGCGCGCGGCTGGCGGCGCACGCTGTTCACCGTGATCTTCGAGGCCGACACGCCCGCCGGCCTGTGGTTCGACCTGACGCTGATTGCGGTGATCGTGATGAGCGTGCTGGTCGTCATCCTGGACAGCGTGCAGTCGATCCGCGACCAGTGGCGCCCTCTGTTCAATGCCCTCGAATGGGTGTTCACGATTCTCTTCACGCTGGAGTACATCGCGCGGCTGTGCTGCGTGAACAAGCCGCTGCGCTACGCGCTGAGCTTCTACGGCGTGATCGACCTGCTGGCGCTGCTGCCGACCTTTCTCGTGGCCTTCGCGCCCGAGCTGGCGTACCTGATCGACGTGCGCATCCTGCGGCTGCTGCGCGTGTTCCGCATCTTCAAGTTGTCGCGCTATTCGGTGGAGTACCGCGCGCTGGTGTCGGCGGTGGCATCGAGCCGCCGCAAGATCACGGTGTTCGTGGGCTTCGTGATGCTGGTGGTGCTGGTGATGGGCACGCTGATGTACGTGGTCGAGGGCCCGACGCACGGCTTCACCAGCATTCCGGTGGCGATCTACTGGGCGATCTCGACCATGGCCACGGTCGGCTTCGGCGACCTCGTGCCCAAGACCGACCTGGGTCGCGCGATCGCCTCCGTGATGATGCTGCTGGGCTGGGGCGTGCTGGCCGTGCCCACCGGCATCGTCACGGCCGAGATGACGCGGCGCGGTGTCGACGACGACCTGGCGGAGCCGATCGCGCTGGCCTCGCGTGGCGTGCTCGCGCTGGCGGCGGAGCCGGCTTCAGGCAAGGCGCCGGCGAAGCGGCTCACGCCGTCGGCCAGACGACGCGCCCTTGCGCAGCATCGTCGAGGCGCGCGATGAAGGCATCGGCCTCGGGTGCGGGCAGCGCGAAGGCAAAGCGCACGTCGTCGCCGTGCTGCACGTCTTCGAGCACCGCGCCGATGGCGGCCAGCTCGCGCCGCACCAGCCCCTCGAGCGCATAAGGCACGGCGCACTGCAGATGGCGCTGGCGCACGAGCGGCACCAACGTGGCGCCGAGCAGGGCCTGGGCCACGGCGTCGGTGTAGGCGCGCACGAGGCCGCCGGCGCCGAGCTTCACCCCGCCGAAGTAGCGCACCACAGTCGCGAGCGCGCCTTCCACCTGCTGGTGGCGCAGCACCTCGAGCATGGGACGTCCGGCCGTGCCGCCGGGCTCGCCGTCGTCGTTCGCGGCCGACTGGCCGCCGGCCATCAAGGCCCAGCACACGTGCGCTGCACCCGGGTGTTCCGCGCGCAGCGAGGCGACCACCGCCAGCGCGGCCGCGCGGTCGGGCACCGGTTGCACGCAGCCGATGAAGCGGCTTTTCTTGATGAGCAGGTCGCTGTGAACCGGCTGCGCGAGCGTGAAGCTCATTCCGACCCGATGTCCGTGCGGTGCAGGGGCGGCGTGCTCAGCCGCCCCGCTCGAACTTGAACACCGCCGTGCTGGCGCGCGCGTTGGGCAGCCAGCGCACGTCGCGGCCGTTCTGCAGGCCGAAGGCGTCGAGCACGCGCAGGTTGTTCTTGCCGGCCAGCACCTCGAAGTCCTTGTAGGTGCCGACGCGGATGTTGGGCGTGTCGTACCACTGGTAGGGCAGGCGGCGCGTCACGGGCATGCGCCCGCGCGCCACGCTCAGGCGGTTGGGCCAGTGCGCGAAATTGGGAAAGGCGACGATGCCGAAGCGGCCCACGCGCGCGGTCTCGCGCAGCATGACCTCGGCATTGCGCAGGTGCTGCAGCGTGTCGATCTGCAGCACCACGTCGAAGGTGGCGTCGTCGAACATCGCCAGGCCTTCGTCGAGGTTGAGCTGGATCACGTCGACGCCGCGGCGGATGCACTGCAGCACGTTGCCGTCGGCGATCTCCACGCCGTAGCCGGTGCAGCCGCGCTCGCGCTGCAGCAGGTCGAGCAGGGCGCCGTCGCCGCAGCCCAGGTCGAGCACGCGCGAGCCCTGAGGCACAAGCTGGGCAATCAGTCGTTGGTGTTCGATGTCGCTCATTGGAACTCCTTGGCGACGCGTTCGAAGTAGGAGCGCACCACGCCCATGTAGCGCACGTCGTCGAGCAGGAAGGCGTCGTGGCCGTGCGGTGCGTCGATCTCGGCGTAGCTCACGTTGCGGCGGTTGTCGAGCAGCGCCTTCACGATCTCGCGGCTGCGCGCGGGCGAGAAGCGCCAGTCGGTCTTGAAGCTCACGAGCAGGAACTTGGCCGTGGCCTGCGCCAGCGCCGTGCTGAGCTGGCCGCCGTGGTGGCGCGCGGGGTCGAAGTAGTCGAGCGCGCGGGTGATCAGCAGGTAGGTGTTGGCGTCGAAGTACTCGCTGAACTTGTCGCCCTGGTAGCGCAGGTAGCTTTCGATCTGGAACTCGATGTCCTGCGTGGAATAGCGGTAGTCGAGCCCCGCCACCTCGCCCTCGACGGCGCTGCGCAGGATGCGCCCGAACTTGGCGTTCATCACGTCGTCGCTCAGGTAGGTGATGTGGCCGATCATGCGGGCGATGCGCAGGCCGCGCTTGGGCACCACACCGTATTCGTAGAAGTGGCCGCCGTGGAAGTCGGGGTCGGTCACGATGGCGCGGCGCGCCACCTCGTTGAAGGCGATGTTCTCGGCCGTGAGGTTGGGCGCGCTGGCCACCACCACGGCGTGCCGCACGCGGTCGGGGTACTGCAGCGTCCACGACAGCGCCTGCATGCCGCCGAGGCTGCCGCCCATCACGGCCGCGAGCGTGCGGATGCCGAGCGCATCGAGCAGCGCCGCCTGGGCGTCGACCCAGTCTTCGACCGTGACCACCGGGAAATCGGCGCCGTAGACGCGGCCGTTGGCGGGGTTGACGTGCATCGGACCGGTCGAGCCGAAGCAGGAGCCGAGGTTGTTGACGCCGATCACGAAGAAGCGGTCGGTGTCCAGCGGCTTGCCCGGGCCCACCATGTTGTCCCACCAGCCCTCGGAGCGGGCCTGGCCCTCGTACACGCCCGCGACGTGGTGCGAGGCGTTGAGCGCATGGCACACCAGCACCGCATTGCTGCGTTCGGCGTTGAGGGTGCCGTAGGTTTCGTAGGCGAGCGTGTAGCCGCTGATCGAGGCGCCGCTGCGCAGGGCCAGCGGGCCTGCGAACTGCATCGACTGCGGGGTGACGACCAAAGGTGACGACGACATGAATGAAAAAACCCGGCCTCGCCAAAAACGAGCCGGGTTCGGCAGCCGTCTTTAGCAGAATTTATAAAGCGCCCGCAAGCTGAAGCAAATCGGCGCAGGGCAAGTATAGCCCCGTGACTTTTTCCTGCTACCAGCCGACGATCATCACGACACCTAGCACCAGGAAGATCGCCGCCGAGATGCCGTGCACGAGCTTGATCGGCACACGCCGCACGATCTTGTCGCCCAGCCACACCACCGGCGCATTGGCCAGCATCATGCCAAGCGTGGTGCCGACGACGACCCAGGCGTAGTCCTGCGTGAAGCGGGCGGCCAGCATGACGGTGGCGATCTGGGTCTTGTCGCCCATCTCGGCCAGGAAGAAGGCGATCACGGTGGTGCCGAAGACGCCGAACTTCGAGACGCCGGGGGCGTCGTCTTCATCGAGCTTGTCGGGAATCAGCATCCAGACGGCCATCGCGATGAACGAGCCGCCCAGGATCCAGCGCAGCACCTCGGGGCCGAGCCAGCGCGTGATGTAGTTGCCGACCGCGCCGGCCAGCGCGTGGTTGATGACCGTGGCGACAAAAATGCCGAGCACGATCGGCCAGGGTTTCCTGAAGCGCGCGGCCAGCAGAAGGGCCAGGAGTTGGGTCTTGTCGCCCATTTCGGCGAGCGCGACCACGCCCGTTGCAACGAGAAAAGCTTCCATGATGGATGTGGGGTTCCTTGGGCCGAAGGACGCAATTGACCGCACAACACCTTCGGCCATATTCCCGAAGTTGTGCGGTCAAAGGTCTCGCCAGGTGTGTTCACTGCACGCGCCATGTCCTCGTGGGGCAAGGACAAGTCTGTTGACGCGGGCCCTTCTCGTGTGCGGAAGGCGGCTACTCCCCAATGACCCGCGAATTGTAGCCGCATCGTCAATTCCCCCGGCCCAAACAGGTAGGCGTGCGCTAACTTCCATTAGTTTCGAAAGGTGCTACCTCAAGACGCAAATTCCTGCTTGCTTTTTTGATATTTCACCCATAATGCACGAGCATCCCTCTTGATTTTGGGCGGGAGCAATTCGGTGATCGGTCAGTTTCGCGCGGCTCGGCGGCTCTCGTTTGAGTGATGCTTTCGGGACTCCATCGCTTTTCTTGATGTGTTTATAGGAGTCCCTTGATGGGCAACAAACTCTACGTCGGCAACCTGCCTTACTCGGTGCGCGACGGTGATCTCGAGCAGGCCTTCGGCCAGTTCGGCGCAGTGACCAGCGCCAAGGTCATGATGGAGCGCGACACGGGTCGCTCGAAGGGCTTCGGCTTCGTCGAGATGGGCAGTGACGCGGAAGCACAAGCCGCCATCAACGGCATGAACGGCCAACCCCTGGGCGGCCGCAGCGTGGTCGTCAACGAAGCACGTCCCATGGAAGCACGTCCCCCCCGCAGCGGTGGCGGCGGCTACGGCGGCGGCGGTGGTGGTTATGGCGGCGGTGGTGGCGGTGGCTACGGCGGCGGCGGCGGTGGTGGCGGCTACGGTGGTGGCGGCGGTGGCCGCTCCGGCGGCGGCTACGGCGGCGGTGGTGGTCGTTCGGGTGGCGGCGGCGGTGGTGGCGATGGCGGTTTCCGCAGCCCCTACGGCGCAGGTCCCCGTGGCGGCGGCGGTGGTCGCAGCGGCGGTGGCGGCTACGGCGGCGGCGGCAACGGTGGGTACTGAACCCCGTTCACTCCTTCGCATGCCTCACGGCACACAAACACAAAAGGCTCCCTCGGGAGCCTTTTTCTTTGCCTGCGCGCTGTGCCCACCGTGCAATCGGCAATGAAGCTCAGGCTTCGCCGCTGCGCTTCTTGCGCTCCCGGCCCTGCACCGCGCGGTCGAGCACGGCATTGGGCAGCAGGCGCATGACCTTGGCGACCACGCCCATCTGCCACGGAATCACGCGGTAGCTCGTGCCGGCCTCGATGGCGCGCAGCGCCTGGGCCGCGAAGTCCTCGGGCTGCATGAGAAAGGGCATGCCGTAGCGGTTGCCCTGCGTCAGCGGCGTGTCGATGTAGCCCGGGCAGAGCGTGACGACCTTCACCCCGCTGTTGTGCAGTTCCCCGCGCAGGCTCTCGCAGTACGCGACCACGCCGGCCTTGCTCGCGCAGTAGGCGCCGTGCCCCGGCAGCCCGCGGATGGCGGCGACGCTGCCGATGCCCACGAGCCGCCCGCTGCCGCGCTGCACCATGGCCTGCACGAAGGGATGGAAGGTGGCGGCCAGCCCCACGTTGTTGACGGCGAAGGTGCGCGCCAGCACGTCGAGGTCCGAACGCTCGGCCGTGTCGATGCCGATGCTGATGCCTGCGTTGGCGATCACCACGTCGGGCACGCCCTGGCGCGCGATGCAGTCGGTGCCGGCGGCCACGATGCTGTCGGTGTCCGCCACGTCGGCGCCGTAGACCTGGTAGCGGCCCGCGTCCAGCTGGCGGCCCGTCGCCCAGGTGTCGATCTCGCCCGTGCGCCGCGCGACCAGCGCCAACCGGTAGCCCGCGTCGTAGAAGCACGCGGCCAGGGCCTGGCCGATGCCGCTGGAGGCGCCGGTGATGAAGACGAGCGGTGCGGCGGTGGTCATGCGTGGATCGTCTCCCGGGAACTTGTTCTTGTGTGGCAGCCGCTCAGCGCGGCTTGCCTGCGGCGGCCGACGGCACCAGCACGCCGCGCACGCGGCCCGTGAGGTTGGCCACGCCGCTCAGGTTGTCGTAGTCGAGCGTATCGCCCGTGAACTGGTCGCTGCCGCGGATGAGCGTGACCGGCTTGTTCGACTGCACCTTCTCGGTGTCGAGGAACGCATGCAGGAACTCGCCGCGAAACTCCAGCCGCGGCGTGGCCTTGCCGCTCGCGCTCACCGCGGGTTCGCGGATCACGATCGCGTTGCCGAACAGCTGGATCTCGCTGCCGTCGGAATTCGACAGGCCCCGGTTCGCCGACGAGCGCGTGACCAGCCCCTCGGGCGACACCGAGCGCATGCGCACCTGGTCGACCTCGATGGTGTCGGTGTCCGGGTAGTGCCGCCCCTCGGTGCCGTGCAGCTCGCTGCGCAGGTCGCCGTTGGGCAGGAAGTTCTTGATGACGAAGTCCCGCATGAAGTAGTCGGGCTCGTGCGTGGGCGCCGCCTTGACGGTGGGCTCCAGCAGCTTGGGCGCATTGCGCACCAGCCAGTAGGTGCCCAGCGCCACGCCCGCCATCAGGATGATCGGCAGGTAGATGGTGGTGCGGTCGAGCACATCGCGCGTCAGGTTCCAGGCGCGTCGCAGCTGCGGGCTCATGGTCGGGGGCCCAGGGCAGCGTCGAGCAGCGGGCGGTACTGGCCGCAGGCCGTCAACAGCAGGTCGCAGAATTCGCGCGCCGCGCCTTCGCCGCCGCGTGCGGTGGTGACGTAGCGCGCCACCGCGCGCACCTCGGCGTGCGCGTTGGCCGGTGCCGCCGCGAAGCCGACGCGGGTCAGCACGGGCAGGTCGGGCCAGTCGTCGCCGATGGCGGCGGCCTGCGCCCAGGTGAAGCCCAGCTGCTTCAGCATGGCTTCGGCGGCGGGCAGCTTGTCTTCGGTGCCGTAGCGCACGTGCTCGATGCCCAGCGCCTCGAGCCGCACGCGCAGCGGCTTGGAGTCGCGCCCGGTGATCACGGCCGGCGTGATGCCGGCCTTGCGCAGCAGCTTGAGGCCGTAGCCGTCGAGGATGCTGAAGCGCTTGAGCGTCTCGCCGTGCTCGGTGAAGTACACGCCGCCGTCGGTCAGCACGCCGTCGATGTCGAAGAAGACGATGCGCACATCTTGCGCGGCCAGCAGGGTCTCGGCCTGGAAATCAAGCGGCATCAGATGACCTTCGCGCGCATCAGGTCGTTGGTGTTCACCGCGCCGACGATCACCCCCGCGCCGTCGATCACGAACAGGCGGGTGATACCGCATTGCTCCATGAGTTCGGCCGCCTCCACCGCCAGCGCGTCGACGCGGATGGTGCGCGGGTCGCGGTGCATGATGTCGGCCGCCTTGGGCGTGCGCAGGTCGGCGCCGGCCTCGATCAGGCGGCGCAGGTCGCCGTCGGTGAAGATGCCCAGCGCCCGGCCGTCGGGCTCGACCACCGCGGCGGCGCCGAAGCCCTTGATGCTCATCGCGCGCATCAGCTCGCTGACGGTGGCCGTCGGCGGCACACACGGCACTTCGTCGCCCGAGCGCATGACGTCGCTCACGTGGGTGAGCAGCTTGCGCCCCAGCGCACCGCCGGGGTGCGAGCGCGCGAAATCCTCGGAGCCGAAGCCGCGCGCGTCGAGCAGGGCCACGGCCAGCGCGTCGCCCATGGCGATCTGCGCGGTGGTGCTCGCGGTGGGCGCGAGGTTCAGCGGACAGGCTTCCTTGGCGACGCCGGCGTCGATCACGATGTCGGCATGGCGCGCCAGGGTGGAATCGGGGCGGCCGGTCATCGCGATCAGGGGCACGCCCTGGCGCTTGACCACCGGCAGCAGCACGGTGAGCTCGTCGACCTCGCCGCTGTTGGAGATGGCCAGCACGAGGTCGACCGCCTTGATCATGCCGAGGTCGCCGTGGCTGGCCTCGGCCGGGTGCACGAACATCGCGGGCGTGCCGGTGGAGGCGAGGGTGGCGGCGATCTTGCGGCCGACATGGCCGCTCTTGCCCATGCCCATCACGACCACGCGGCCGCGCACTTCCAGGATCTTGCGCACGGCCTCGACGAAACTCGGGCCGACGCGGGCCTTCAGGCCGAGGACGGCTTCGGCTTCGATGTCGAATGTGACGCGTGCCCGGGCCAGGATGGCGTCGGGGTCGACCACGTGGGTCGGGGCGGGGCGGGAGCTCATCGCCGGATTTTACGAGGCGGGCGCGGTCGGCGATCACATGGCCCGGGGAAGCCCGGGGCACGGACATTGCTCTAGCATCGGCGCCTATGTCTTCGTTCGATCTCACGCTGTTGTATCTGTTGGCCGCGGTGATCGGCGTGGTGGCCTGCCGGTCGCTCAAGCTGCCGCCGATGCTCGGCTACCTGACGGCCGGCGTGCTCATCGGCCCGCATGCGCTGGCGCTGGCGCAGAACTCCGAAGGCATCCGCCACCTGGGCGAGTTCGGCGTGGTGTTCCTGATGTTCGTGATCGGGCTCGAGTTCAGCCTGCCCAAGCTGCGCGCCATGCGCAAGCACGTGTTCGGGCTGGGCATGGCGCAGGTGCTGCTGACCATGGCGCTGGCCACGGCCGGCGCGCTGCTGATCGCCACGCAGCTGCCGCCGGCCTGGCAGCTGGGGTGGCAGCTGGGGTGGCAGACCACGCTGGCGCTGTCGAGCGCGCTCACCATGAGCAGCACCGCCATCGTGGTCAAGCTGATGGCCGAGCGGCTCGAGCTGGAGAGCGAACACGGCAAGCGCGTGATGGGCGTGCTGCTGTTCCAGGATCTGGCCGTGGTGCCGCTGCTGGTGCTGATTCCCGCGCTGGGCGCGCCGCCCGAGGCGCTGGCCAAGGCGCTGGGCTTCGCGCTGGTGAAGGCCACCTTCCTCATCGGCGTGCTGCTGTACGGCGGGCCGCGCATCATGCGCTGGTGGCTCACGCTGGTGGCGCGTCGGCGCAGCGAGGAGCTGTTCATCCTGAACGTGCTGCTGATCACGCTGGGCCTGGCCTGGCTCACCGAGCTGGCCGGCCTGAGCCTGGCGCTGGGTGCCTTCATCGCCGGCATGCTGGTGTCGGAAACCGAATACAAGCACCAGGTCGAGACCGACATCCGCCCCTTCCACGACGTGCTGCTGGGGCTGTTCTTCATCACCGTCGGCATGTCGCTCGACTGGCACATCGTGGTCGAGCGCTGGCTGCTGGTGGCGGTGCTGCTGCTGGTGCCGCTGCTGTTCAAGCTGGGGCTGGTGACGGTGCTGGCGCGGGTGCTGGGCGCCACCTCGGGCGTATCGCTGCGCACCGGCCTGTACCTGGCGCAGGCCGGCGAGTTCGGCTTCGTGCTGCTGGCGCTCGCGCAGGACCGCAACCTGTTGCCGCCGTGGCTGGCCAACCCGGTGCTGGCGTCGATGGTGCTGTCGATGCTGGCCACGCCCTTCATCGTCATGTACAGCAACGCCATCGTGCGCAAGCTGGTGGCCAGCGACTGGCTGCAGCAGTCGCTGCAGATGACGACCATCGCGCGCAAGACCATCAACACCGCGCAGCACGTGATCATCTGCGGCTACGGGCGCTGCGGCCAGAACCTGGCGCGCATCCTGGAGCGCGAAGGCATTCCCTACATGGCGCTCGACCTGGACCCCGACCGTGTGCGGCAGGCCGCAGCGGCCGGCGATTCGGTGGTGTTCGGCGACGCGGCGCGGCTGCAGGCGCTGATGGCGGCGGGCCTGGCGCGCGCCAGCGCGGTGGTCGTCACGTACCTCGACGTGGGGGGCGCGATGAAGGTGCTGGCCAACACCCGCGCCCATGCGCCGCACGTGCCGGTGATCGTGCGCACCCAGGACGACCACGACCTCGAGAAGCTGCAGGCCGCCGGCGCGACCGAGGTGGTGCCTGAGGCCATCGAGGGGTCGCTGATGCTCGCGAGCCATGCGTTGGCGCTGGTCGGCGTGCCGATGCGGCGCGTGATCCGCGTGGTGCAGGACCAGCGCGACGCACGCTACAACCTGCTGCGCGGCTACTTCCACGGCGCCGACGACGACAACGCCGACGAGATCGACCACGAGCGCCTGAACAGCTTCACGCTCACGCCGGGCGCACGCGCCATCGGCCAGACGCTCGGACGGATTGCGCTGCCGACGCTGGGCGTGCGGGTGGCCAGCCTGCGCCGCCAGGACGGCCAGGCGCGCGTGCCGGCCGACGACACGCTGCTGTCGGACGGCGACACCCTCGTGCTGTCGGGCAAGCCCGCCGCGCTGGCGATTGCCATCGAGCGGCTGCAAAAGGGCTGAGGCCGCCGGCGCGGGCTCAGTTCAAGAGCGACGGGTTGCGCTTTTCTTCTTCGATGCGCTGCTGACGGCGCACCGCTTCGCACTGTGCGTGCGACCTGTACTCGGGCTTCACGCACTGGGCCGCCATGCATTGCGCCTTGGCGATGAAGTTGCGGTCGCCGCATTGGGCCTGCGGGTCGGCGGGAGGAGCCGGTGTTGCGGGCGCGGGTGCCGGTGCAGCTGCCACGGGCGCCGCGGCGGGCGGGGCCTGGGGCGTCGGTGGGGGAGGTGTCGCCGGCTTGCGCGGCTTCGCGACGGGCGTCGACTTGGGGGCGGCTTCCGCGGGCTCGGCGACCGCTTCCGCGGGTGGCGCTTCGGCCACGGGCGGCGCAGGTTCGGTCGCGGCCGGTGGTGCTTCGACCGCCGGCGGCGTCGCGACGGGAGCCGGCGCTACGACAGGAGGCGGTGCCACGGCCGGCTCGGGCGCCTTGCTGCCGGTCCCGTAGCCCAGCCAGCCCGCGACCACCAGCAGCAGCGCGACCGCGAGCAGCCCCAGCCACAACCCGATGCCACGCGGGCGCAGCACCGGTTCGGGCGGCTTGATGCGCTTGACCTTGATCCGCGTCTTTGGCCGATCGGCTCGGGGGGAAGGAGGCAAAGACGATGCGGCGCCCCCACGCCCCGATGCCACGATCACGGTTTTTTCATCCGCGGGCGGCGGCGGGGGCGGCGGCTCGGGACTCCAGCCGTTGGACGCCGGCGACGACGCGCGCTTCGACTCGGCGGGGTCGAACAGCGGCGCGGGAATGGTCGGCGCGCGCAGCTGGGCCGGTGCGGTGGTGGCCCATTCGCGGTCGGCAGGGCTGGGCGCCGGGGGCGGCACGCGGTCGGCGGCCGACAGCCGGCCGCCGCAGTTCCTGCAGAAATTGGCACCCTCGCGGTTGTCCGCGTCACAGACCGGGCAGATCAAGGCCATGGCTCACCAGCAATTCTCGGGATCGGAAACGAAGACTTGTTCTTGTTGTTGTGCGGCGGCTGGCAGCGCGCGGCGAGCGGGAAGGCTCCGCTCAACTCAGGTGACGGCCACCCGCTTGGAGCGGTGCGCCATGCGCTTGGCAATCACGGCGCCGAGCGCCATCGCGATGTCCAGCGCCATGTTGGGCTGGCGGTTCGACATCTCGGAGAACCGCACGGCCGTGAGGCGCCACACGCGCCCCGCGCCGGTGACCACCACGTTGGCCGCATGCGGCTCGCGCGAGAAGAACGAGCCTTCGCCCACCACCGAGCCCGGCGACAGCACGGCCAGGCGCATCTGTTCCTTGCTGCTGACGCGGTGCACGCTGATGGCGCCGCTTTCGACGAAGAACACCGAGCGGTCGTGCGTGCCTTGGGAGATCAGCACGTCGCCGACACCGGTCTCGATGGGCTGCAGATAACCCGCGAGCGTGTCCCACTGCGCGACGCTCAAGGTCAGCGCGAACGCGTCGGCGCTCAGGTTCTCCGCGATGGCGCGGCTCAGGTTCTGGATGGACATGTTTTTCTCGACCCCCGCAAGTGATCCGAAGTATCCGCGAAGGCCCCGAGGTTCGGCTACAACTGTTTACGCTTTCCCCGGCGAAGCGCACGCATGTGTCGCTATTTCCCGATACAGAAGCGCGAAAAGATGACCCCCAGCAGGTCGTCCGCGCCGAACTCGCCGGTGATCTCGTTGAGCGCGTTCTGCGCCAGCCGCAGCTCCTCGGCCAGCAGGTCGAGCAACTGGGCCTGCGCCGCCAGGTGGGCCGCCGCCAGCGCGAGGTGCGTCTCGACCCGGGCCAGCGCCTGCACGTGGCGCGCGCGCGCCAGGTAGACGCCCTCGGGCACGGCCTGCCAGCCGGCCATCGCCAGCAGCTGGTCGCGCAGCGCCTCGATGCCCGCGCCGGTCTTGGCCGACAGCGCAATGCCTTCGGACGGCGGCGCGGCCGAAGCCGCCGCGTCCTGCTTGTTCCACACATCGAGCACCGGCACGCTCGCCGGCAGCTTGCGCCGCAGGCCGGCCAGGATCTCGGCGTCGGCGGCGGCGTAGTCGGGCTGGCCGGCGCGCGTCAGGTCGTGCAGGAACAGCACGGCGTCGGCGCTTTCGATCTGCCCCCAGGCGCGCGCCACGCCGATCTGCTCGACCTCGTCGGTGCTGTCGCGCAGGCCCGCGGTGTCGGCCACATGCAACGGCACGCCGTGGATCTGGATGGTCTGCGAGACCACGTCGCGCGTGGTGCCCGCGATGGCGCTCACGATGGCCAGCTCGGCGCCGGCCAGCGCGTTGAGCAGCGAACTCTTGCCCGCGTTGGGCTGGCCCGCGATCACCACCTTGATGCCTTCGCGCAGCAACGCTCCTTGCTTGGCGCGCTGTTGCACGGCGGCCAGCTGCGCATGCAGCCGTTGCAGCTGGCCGGTCGCGTCGGCTTTCTGGAGGAAGTCGATCTCTTCTTCGGGGAAGTCGAGCGTGGCCTCGACCAGCATGCGCAGGTGGATCAGCGCGTCGCGCAGCGTGTGGATCTCGCGCGAGAAGGCGCCCGACAGCGAGCGCCCGGCGCTGCGCGCGGCCGCCTCGGTGCTCGCGTCGATCAGGTCGGCGATGGCCTCGGCCTGCGCCAGGTCGATCTTGCCGTTGAGAAAGGCGCGCTGGCTGAACTCGCCCGGCTCGGCCACGCGCAGGCCCGGCAGGCGCGGGCGGCCGGTGGCCAGATCGATTTCGGCCGCGGCTTCCAGGCAGCGCGACAACAAGAGCTGCAGCACGACCGGGCCGCCGTGCGCCTGCAGTTCGAGCACGTCTTCGCCGGTGTAGGAATGCGGCGTCGGGAAATGGATCGCCAGGCCGTGGTCGACCGGCTCGCCCTGCGCATCGCGAAAGGGCAGGTAGGTGGCTTCGCGCGGCTTGAGGGCGCGGGCGCACAGCGCCTGGACCAGCGGCGCCAGCCGGGCGCCCGACACGCGAACGATGCCGACCGCCCCGCGCCCCGGGGCGGTGGCGATGGCGACGATGGGATCGGTGGTGCGGGCGAGGGTCATGACAGCGCGATTCTTTCAGCAAAAAGCAAAGGGCCGCGGATGCGGCCCTTTGCAGGTGGCGGAGGCCGGCCGGCTTACTTGCCGAGCACGCCCAGTCGCTTGTTGATGAACCACTGCTGCGCGATCGACAGCACGTTGTTCGTGATCCAGTACAGCACCAGGCCGGCCGGGAAGAAGATGAACATCACGCTGAACGCGAGCGGCATGATCCACATCAGCTTGGCCTGCATCGGATCGGGCGGCGTCGGGTTGAGCCAGGTCTGGAACAGTGAGGTGGCCGTCATGACGATCGGCAGGATGTACCAGGGATCGGGTGCCGACAGGTCGGTGATCCAGCCGATCCACGGTGCGTGGCGCATTTCGACCGACGACAGCAACACCCAGTACAGCGCGATGAACACCGGGATCTGGATCACGATGGGGAAGCAGCCGCCCATCGGATTGACCTTTTCGGTCTTGTAGATCCGCATCATTTCCTGCTGCATTTCTTGCGGCTTGTCCTTCAGCCGCTCGCGCATTTCCATGATCTTCGGATTGATGGCCTTCATCTTGGCCATGCTGGCGTAGGCCTTGGCGTTGAGCCAGTAGAAGGCCGCCTTCAGCAGCACCACGAGCGCCACGATCGCCCAGCCCCAGTTGCCCAGGATGCCGTGCAGCTGCGTGAGCAGCCAGTACAGCGGCTTGGAGATGATCGCGAAGATGCCGTAGTCCTTCACCAGGTCCAGGCCGGGGGCGATGGCTTCGAGCTTCTTTTCTTCTTCGGGGCCGGCGAACAGCGCGCTGTTCACGACCTGCGTGGCGCCCGGGGCGATCTTCGGCAGCGTGGCCACCATGGCGACGGTGAAGAGGTTGTCGCCCAGGTCCTTCACGCGGAATTCGCGGCGCAGCTGTTCGCTGGCCGGGTCGCCCTTGAGCAGCCAGGCCGACGCGAAGTAGTGCTGCACCATCGCGATCCAGCCGTCGTTGGCCGGCGGCGGCGGCTCGACCTTGCCCTTGGCGATGTCCTTGAAGTCGAGCTTGTGGAACTTCTTCTCGTTGGTGTACGCGGCCGGGCCGGTGAAGGTGTTGGTGCCGAACATGGTGCCGGCGGCCACGGTGCCGTGGCGCAGCAGCTGCATGTACAGCTGCGCGTCGCGCGGCTGGTCGCTCACGTTGACCACTTCGTGGCGCACGCCGATGACGTAGTCGTCACGCTTGAACACGTAGGTCTTGATGTACTTCAGGCCACCGACAGGGGCACTTTCGAAGCTCACTTCGAGCGTGTTCTGGCCGTCGGCCATCGTGCGCGGACCGGCCTTGGGCGTCATGGCCGTCAGGTGGTTGGGGAAAGCGTCGCCGGCGACGGGGTTCAGCAGGCCGGTCTGCGCCACGTAGCGCGTGGCAGGCGAGCCGTTTTCGAACAGCACGACGCGCTTGGTGCGGTCGGCTTCGTCGTACTTGAGCAGTTCGAGGTGGTTGACCGTGGCGCCTTCGCTGTCGATCGTCGCCTTGAACAGGTCGGAGGTC
The DNA here is from genome assembly GCF_009811375.1 of Variovorax boronicumulans. Classification (NCBI taxonomy): domain Bacteria; kingdom Pseudomonadati; phylum Pseudomonadota; class Betaproteobacteria; order Burkholderiales; family Comamonadaceae; genus Variovorax; species Variovorax boronicumulans. Next base: position 196,539 of record NZ_BKDH01000004.1, on the reverse strand, counting down.
ACCACGACCTGCTCGCGCGGCGCGGCCGGGGCCGCCTGCGTGGGCACGGCGCCCGCGGTGCCGCCGGCTGCGGCAGCCGCGGTCGGCACGCCGTTGTTGGCAGCGCTGCCCGTGGCCGGCGCCGTGGCGGCGGGCTTGGTCGACGGCAGGAAGGTCGGCTTGTTGCCGTTGAAGACCTGCCATTGGTCCCACAGCAGCACGAGCGAGAAACCAAAAATCACCCACAGGATCGTGCGGCGGATATCGTTCATGACGAAGACTTCTTGTCGGAGGAGAGAAGAGACGAAAACAGCGATCCTGACTTGTCAGTGCGACGCTGTGATTTCGGTGGAACCGGATCGTGGCCGCCCTGGCACCAGGGCTGGCAGCGCGCGATGCGGTGCAGCGTCAGGTAGCTGCCCTTGAGCGCGCCGTGCACTTCCAGCGCCTCGATCGAATACACCGAGCAGGTCGGCGTGAAGCGGCACGACTGCCCGAGCCAGGGGCTCAGCAACAGGCGGTAGCCCTTCACGAGGCCGATCAGCAGGCGTTTCATGCGGGAGCGCGTGCAGGGGAGGGGGCGGCCGGTGCCGGCGGGCGCCCGGCGCGCGCCAGCAGTTGCTGGAGCTCGGCGCGCACGGCGGCCTTGAGCTTGTCCGAGGAAGCGCTCACGAACGCCTTGCGATCGAAACCGGCGCGCAGACGCACCACGTGCGCGGCACGCGGCAACACGACGCCGGGCGCGGCGCTCACGGCGTAGATCTGGCGCTTGATGGCGTTGCGCGTCACCGCGCGGCGTGCCCAGCGCTTGGGCACCATGGCGCCCAGCCAGACCTCATCGGACGGAAACAGCGAAGCGGCGCCCGATGGGGAAACATCGAGCGCACAGCGGTGCAATGCGAAATGGGCAGTGCGCGCCACGGTGGCACCTGCGAGGACGGCCTGGAATTGCGCGCGGGTCTTGAGCCGCTGCAAGGAAGCCGGGCCGCGGACGTCGCTGCTGGCGGGGCCAGGCGCAGAGGCTGCAGGAGCCTGCGCGGACGTGTCGGCGGCTGACAACGGCAGGTGGGGTGCCGTCAGACGGCCAGGCGCTTGCGGCCCTTGGCGCGGCGTGCGTTGATCACGGCGCGGCCGCCACGGGTCTTCATGCGGACCAGAAAGCCGTGGGTACGGGCGCGGCGGACTTTGGATGCTTGGTAAGTGCGTTTCATGATGGTTTCCTGATTCCCTGTTTGCGCCGGTTTCCGCATGAAGGCATGCAAAAACCCGGCGAGCGCTGGGGGAGCGAGTTTCGGATGGCCCCCGAAAGACGCTGTGAAGGCTTTTCAGGGAAACCCGCAATTATCGCAAACATTGGCCGCCGGAACAATCTTCGACTGGATTTGCGGGCCTTTCCATGTGCAGCGCAGCATGTGGATAAGGTTTTGACAAGTTAGAATGCCCGGCGCCTTCCAGCAGAGAATATCCACAATACCTATACAAGAAATGCCCGAGGGTTCCATCACTTTTTCAAGCGCCCATGTCGACTGACGGCATCGGCGAAAGCCTGTGGCAGGCCTGCGTCGACCAGCTCGCGCAGGAGCTGTCCGAGCAGCAGTTCAATACCTGGATCAAGCCCCTCACCGCGCAGGTCGCCGACGACCTTTCGCGCATGACGGTGTTCGTCGCCAACCGCTTCAAGCTCGACTGGATCCGTGCCCAGTACGCGGGCAAGATCGCGGCCATGGCCGAGAAGATGTACGGCCAGCCGGTCACCATCGAGTTAGCGCTCGCTCCGAGAGAAACCCCCGTCCGTGTTGCACCCATGGCCATCATGGCCGAAACGGATGTGCCGCGCGACGTGGCCGGCCCGGGCGAGGAGCCGGCCGCCGCCGGCTTCAAGAACCGTCTCAATTCGGGGCTCACTTTCGACACCCTGGTCGAGGGCACGGCCAACCGCATGGCGCGCGCCGCGGCCATGCACGTGGCCGGCATGCCGGGCCACCTGTACAACCCGCTTTTCATCTACGGCGGCGTCGGCCTGGGCAAGACCCACCTGATGCACGCTGTGGGTAACCGGCTCCTGGCCGACCGGCCCGATTCCAAAGTTCTCTACATCCACGCCGAGCAGTTCGTGTCGGATGTGGTCAAGGCCTATCAGCGCAAGACTTTCGATGAGTTCAAGGAACGCTACCACTCGCTCGATCTGCTGCTGATCGACGACGTGCAGTTCTTCGCCAACAAGGACCGCACGCAGGAAGAGTTCTTCAACGCCTTCGAGGCCCTGCTGGCCAAGAAGTCGCACATCGTGATGACCAGCGACACCTATCCCAAGGGGCTGGCCGACATCCACGAGCGGCTGGTGTCGCGCTTCGATTCGGGCCTCACGGTGGCGATCGAGCCGCCCGAGCTCGAGATGCGCGTGGCCATTCTGATCAACAAGGCCCGCGTCGAAGGCACCGAAATGCCCGAGGAAGTCGCCTTCTTCGTGGCCAAGAACGTGCGCTCCAACGTGCGCGAACTCGAAGGCGCGCTGCGCAAGATCCTGGCGTACTCGCGCTTCAACCAGAAGGAGATCTCGATCGCCCTGGCGCGCGAGGCGCTGCGCGACCTGCTGTCGATCCAGAATCGGCAGATCTCGGTCGAAAATATCCAGAAGACGGTGGCCGACTACTACAAGATCAAGGTCGCCGACATGTACAGCAAGAAACGCCCGGCCAGCATTGCACGGCCGCGGCAGATCGCGATGTACCTGGCCAAGGAGCTCACGCAGAAGAGCCTGCCGGAAATCGGCGAGCTGTTCGGCGGTCGCGACCACACGACGGTGCTCCACGCAGTGCGAAAGATTTCGGGCGAGCGCCAGCAGCTCACCGAACTCAACCAGCAGCTGCACGTCCTCGAACAGACCCTCAAAGGCTGAAGCCGAATGTCATCAAGAACGCCCCTCGCGACAGCGGAGAATGGCGTCCTGAAAGCTGATTCAAAGAGATAAGAGAAGAGGAAGAAGACATGATCGTTTTGAAGGCAACCCAAGACAAAGTTCTTGCCGCGCTGCAGTCGGTGGCCGGCATCGTGGAGCGGCGTCATACCCTGCCGATCCTGGCCAATGTGCTGATCCGCAAGACCGGCGGCCAGCTGCAGCTGACCACCAGCGACCTCGAGATCCAGATCCGCACCACCGCCGAGCTCGGTGGCGACGAAGGCAACTTCACGACCACCATCGGCGCGCGCAAGCTGATCGACATCCTGCGCACCATGCCGGCCGACCAGACCGTGAGCCTCGAATCGAGCGCCAGCAAGCTCGTGCTCAAGGGCGGCAAGAGCCGCTTCACGCTGCAGTCGCTGCCCGCCGAAGACTTCCCGCTGGTGCAGGAAGCCGCCAATTTCGGCCCCGTGTTCAGCGTGCCGCAAAAGACGCTGAAAGACCTGCTCTCGCAGGTCTCGTTCGCGATGGCCGTGCACGACATCCGCTACTACCTGAACGGCATCCTGTTCGTGGCCGAAGGCAAGCAGCTGAGCCTGGTGGCCACCGACGGCCACCGCCTGGCGTTCTCCTCGGCCATGCTCGACGTCGAAGTGCCCCGCCAGGAAGTGATCCTGCCGCGCAAGACCGTGCTCGAAATGCAGCGCCTGCTGTCCGACGCCGAAGGCGCCATCGAGATGCAGTTCGCGAACAACCAGGCCAAGTTCAGCTTCGGCGGCATGGAGTTCGTCACCAAACTGGTCGAGGGCAAGTTCCCCGACTACAACCGCGTGATTCCGAAGAACCACAAGAACACCGTCACGCTCGGCCGCGCGCCGCTGCTGGCCAGCCTGCAGCGCACCGCCATCCTGACCAGCGAGAAGTTCAAGGGCGTGCGCCTGAACATCGAGCCGGGCACGCTGCGCATCGCGTCGAACAACGCCGAGCAGGAAGAAGCCCAGGACGAGCTCGACATCGACTACGGCGGCGACAGCATCGAGATCGGCTTCAACGTCACCTACCTGATCGACGCGCTGTCGAACATGGACCAGGACATGGTCAAGCTGGACCTGGCCGACTCCAACAGCTCGGCCTTGTTAACCATCCCCGAGAACGCATCTTTCAAGTACGTCGTGATGCCGATGCGCATCTAGACCCTGGAAAACACAGCGCCTTGCGCACACGACCCGCGGCCCCCCGCGGGTTTGCGCTTTCAAGAGGCGGCGAATTGAGCTTTTGAGAGCCCGAAAAATCACGGGAAACCCGTGAGAGACAGAGGAATATCCGAATGAGTGCAGAAGAGAACAAGCCCGACGTGCCGCACACCGAGCCGGTCTATACCCCCGAAATCCAGATCGTGGCGCCCGAAGGCGTCCCCGCCGACTCCAGCTACGGCGAAGGTGCGATCACGATCCTCGAAGGTCTGGAAGCCGTGCGCAAGCGCCCGGGCATGTACATCGGCGACACCTCCGACGGCACGGGCCTGCACCACCTGGTGTTCGAAGTGGTGGACAACTCCATCGACGAAGCGCTCGCGGGCCATTGCGACGACATCGTCGTCACGATCCACTCCGACAATTCGATCTCCGTCACCGACAACGGCCGCGGCATTCCCACCGGCGTGAAGATGGACGACAAGCACGAGCCCAAGCGCTCGGCCGCTGAAATCGCGCTCACCGAACTGCACGCCGGCGGCAAGTTCAACCAGAACAGCTACAAGGTCTCGGGCGGCCTGCACGGCGTGGGCGTCTCGTGCGTGAACGCGCTGAGCGTGAAGCTGCGCCTGATCGTGCGCCGCGAAGGCAAGATCCACGAACTCGAATTCAGCCGCGGCTTCGTGCAGAACCGCCTGCTCGAGACCGTGAACGGCTTCGAGGTCTCGCCCATGAAGGTCATCGGCGACACCGACAAGCGCGGCACCGAAGTGCACTTCCTGCCCGACACGGAAATCTTCAAGGAAAACAACGATTTCCACTACGAAATCCTGAGCAAGCGCCTGCGCGAGCTGAGCTTCCTGAACAACGGCGTGCGCATCCGCCTGCTCGACGAACGCACCGGCAAGGAAGACGACTTCTCCGGCGCCGGCGGCGTGCGCGGCTTCGTGGAGTTCATCAACAAGGGCAAGACCGTCCTGCACCCGAACTCGTTCTACGCGGCGGGCGAGAAGCCGGCCGACACCTACGGCGGCATCCCCGGTACGCACATCGGCGTCGAAGTGGCGATGCAGTGGAACAGCGGCTACAACGAGCAGGTCCTCTGTTTCACCAACAACATCCCGCAGCGTGACGGCGGCACCCACCTCACCGGCCTGCGCGCCGCGATGACCCGCGTCATCAACAAGTACATCGAAGAAAACGAATTCGCGAAAAAGGCGAAGGTCGAAGTCACCGGCGACGACATGCGCGAAGGCCTGTGCTGCGTGCTGAGCGTGAAGGTGCCCGAGCCCAAGTTCTCCAGCCAGACCAAGGACAAGCTGGTGTCCAGCGAAGTGCGCGCGCCGGTGGAAGACATCGTCGGACGCCTGCTCACCGACTACCTGCAGGAGCGCCCGAACGACGCCAAGATCATCTGCGGCAAGATCGTCGAGGCCGCCCGTGCCCGCGAAGCCGCGCGCAAGGCCCGCGAAATGACGCGCCGCAAGGGCGTGCTCGACGGCATGGGCCTGCCCGGCAAGCTGGCCGACTGCCAGGAAAAGGACCCCGCCCTGTGCGAGGTCTACCTGGTGGAGGGTGACTCCGCCGGCGGCTCCGCCAAGCAGGGCCGCGACCGGAAGTTCCAGGCCATCCTGCCGCTGCGCGGCAAGATCCTGAACGTCGAGAAAGCGCGTTACGAGAAGCTGCTCACCAGCAACGAAATCCTGACGATGATCACCGCGCTCGGTACCGGCATCGGCCGTGCCGGCGCGACCACGGCGGGCGGCGGCGCGGACGACTTCAACGTCGCCAAGCTGCGCTACCACCGCATCATCATCATGACCGACGCCGACGTGGACGGCGCGCACATTCGCACGCTACTGCTCACCTTCTTCTACCGGCAGATGCCCGAGCTGGTCGAGCGCGGCCACATCTACATCGCGCAGCCGCCGCTGTACAAGGTGAAGGTCGGCAAGGAAGAGCAGTACCTGAAGGACGGCCCCGCGCTCGACGCCTTCCTGCTCAAGGTCGCACTGAAAGACGCGAGCATCGAGACCGGCGGCGCCGCCTCGACCACGCTGTCGGGCGACACCCTGGCCGAGCTGGCGCGCAAGCACCAGGTGGCCGAGGCCGTGATTGCGCGCCTGCGCAACTTCATGGACGCCGAAGCCCTGCGCGCCATCGCCGACGGCGTGGCGCTCGACCTCGACACGCCGGCCGCCGCCGAGGCCTCGGCCGTGGCGCTGCAGGCCAAGCTGCGCGAACTCAACACGACCGGCGTGCCGGCCGAGGTGAGCAGCGAGTTCGACGCTCGCACCGACAAGCCGCTGCTGCGCATCAGCCGCCGCCACCACGGCAACATCAAGTCCAGCGTGATCTCGCAGGACTTCGTGCACGGCGCCGACTACGACGCGCTGGCGCAGGCCGCCAACACCTTCCGCGGCCTGCTGAGCGCCGAAGGCGCGCTGGTCAAGCGCGGCGAAGGCGAACGCGCCAAGGAAGAAAAGGTCGACGACTTCCGCCAGGCCATGAAGTGGCTGATCGGCGAAGCCGAACGCGCCACCTCGCGCCAGCGCTACAAGGGCCTGGGCGAGATGAACCCCGAACAGCTGTGGGAAACCACCATGGATCCGACCGTGCGCCGCCTGCTGCGCGTGCAGATCGACGACGCGATCGAGGCCGACCGCGTGTTCACGATGCTGATGGGCGACGAGGTGGAACCGCGCCGCGAGTTCATCGAGCAGAACGCGCTGCGCGCGGCGAACATCGACGTCTGATCGATCGATGGCGCGGCACCGGCGGTGTCGCGCTGTTCACCAAGGGGGCGCCTGCAAGCGCCCCTTTTTTTTCCTCCTCCTACTGCTTGCGCTGCACGAACAGGTTGCGCTTCGCATCCTCCGGGTACGCGAAGCTGATCTGCCCGTTGCGCACCACGCCCATCACCAGCATGTTGGGCGACAGCGCATCCTTGTCGTTTTCCGAGAACGACTTGTCGTAGGTCGTGACCACGCCGTAGTAGGGCCGCTTGGGCTGCTCGAGCGCGGCCTTGATGAACGGGCCTTCGAGCTTGCCGCTGGGCACGTTGAACATCGCGTGCGCCAGCAGGTAGGTCGCGTCGTAGGCCTGGGCGGCGGCCATCGGCACCGGGATGCGCTTGGTGTTGAATTTCCGCGCGTAGTTGGAGAGAAACGACGAGCGGCGCTCGTTGCTCGGCTCGGCGATGAAGCTCTGCGCCATCAGCGCGCCTTCGGAAGCCTCCCGGGCGCCCTCGATGAAGGATGGGAAGGACAGCGTCCAGGCGCCGACCTGCGGCACCTTCCAGCCGATGGCCTGCCGGCTGCGCGCGATGACGGCGTTCTCGGGGCCCACGGTGTAGCTGAAGATGACGTCCGCGCCGGCCGCCTTGGCCTCCGACAACTCTTTCGTCAGGTCTTTCACGCCGAGCGGAAAGCGGCCCACATACACGGGCTTGAGGTGCTTGGCCGCCAGCGCCTTCTCGACATCCTTGGCGCCCGCCTCGCCGTAGCCGGTGCTGTCGTGCAACACGGCGACCCGTTTCCAGCCGCGCGCCAACAAGTCATCGACCACGAAGGGCGCCTGGATGCTGTCCTTGGGCGAGGTGCGAAATACATAACTCGTGGCCGGCGGATAGGTCGACGTCAATGGCGAGCCGGTGGCACAGGGCACGATCAACGGCAATTTCGCGTCATTGAAAACGGCCAATGAATTCATCGCCACGCCGGTATTGCAGAAGCCGATGGTGGCGACCACTTTTTCATTGACGAGGGCCTGGGATTGCGAGCGGCCAGTGTCCGGATTGGCCTGGTCGTCCTTGATCACCAGTTCGAGCGAGCGGCCCAGATACCCGCCCACGGCATTGATTTCGTCGACGGCCATCTTCACGCCGTTGAGCATGGGCAGGCCGAAATCGGCCGACGGCCCGGTGAAAGGGCCGATGACGCCGATGCGGATCGGCGCGGGTTGCTGAGCGCTTGCCTGGGCGGCCAGTCCCAAAGCCATCAGCAAAAAAACGAATCGGCGATTTGAATGAAGCATTTGGTTTGCGCGCTTTGAAAGGAAGCGCCGAGCCTAATTTCTTTGCGCGCCCGCCAATAGCTAGGGAATGCCCAGTCAATTGCGCACCAATTCCGTCTTGTGTTGCCAATTCAGCACAGGCTGTGAGGCTGGCGCCGGATCGGAAAGCGCTCGTTCTCGGCGCGTCCGCGAGCCCCGTCTCAGGGTTTCCGATGAAAGACTCCCGAAAAGCGGGACTGGCGCCCGTCACACGGGCGTCACCAGCTATGAAAACAATAGCATTCACCTGCGCAACGCAGAAGCTTCCTCGTAAACGCTATATCTAGCCCGACTCTTGCTAAGCAAAATTCCTGACGGATTTCCTGTCACGCAAGATCGAGGACACACAGAGCAATGAACCCCAAGCGTTTCCAACAGCCCGTGGCTGCACTGGTTCTGGGCGCCGCATCGGTCGCCGCGGCCTTCCTCGTGGCCGTGTCGCCGGCCCATGCGTTCTCGAACCCACCGATCCAGGTCGCGCAGGGCATCGAATACATGTGCGGCGGTGCCGCCAAGGGCGAAGCCGCCTTCATGGAAATGGTGGCGCCGCGCTGGGCCGCCGCCATCGACTTGCGCGTGAACGACGGCAAGGGCGCGCAACAGGCCGGCTTCCCGGCCAAGGCGTCGATCCAGGTGCGCCAGAAGTACACGGGCCAGACGGTGATGGAAGTGCAGACGCAGGCGCCCTACATGCTCGCGCGGCTCGAACCGGGCGCCTATGACGTCGACGTGACGCTGGGCGGGCTCACGCTCACGCAGCAACTGGTCGTGATCGCCGGTATCCCGGCGCGCGCCTCGTTCGTCTGGCCGTCGAACTTCGACATGGCCTCGGTCGCACCGCCGCTGCCCCAGGCGCTGGCACAAACCGCCGCGCGCTGACCCGACGCGGGCCGCTGCGGCCCGCGCGCAGTTAAGTCTTCCTTAAGTCGTGCCCGGCACAGTGCCTTCCTGCGTGGCGTGTCGCCACCACCGCCCGGAAAGGAAGGCTCCGATGTCTCTCACCACCAACCCCCTGTTTCTGTTCTCGCACGCCCGGCCCGTGGCCGCGGCGGCTGGCGCCACCTTGCTGGTGCTGCTCGGCGGCGCGCTCTCGGCGCAGCCGGCCCAGGCCGCGATGAACCCGCCGATCCACATGGCGCACGGCGTCGAGTACATGAGCGGCGGCATCGGCCAGGACGAGGCGCAGCTGATGGAAACCGTGTCGCCGCGCTGGCCCGCGAGCTTCGAATTCGCGATCAAGGACGGCCGCCGCGCCGATTTCGCGGCCGGCGTGCACGTCACCGTGCGCGACAGCCACGGCACCGCGCTGCTCGACAACGTGGTCTCGGGCGGCCCGTTCATGGTGGCGCGGCTCGAGCCCGGTCGCTATGAAGTGGAGGCTCGCATCGGCGGCCAGACGCTCAAGCAGACGCTGCTGGTGTCGCCCGGTGCGCCGGCCAAGGCGCTCTTCGAATGGCCGGCGGGCACCGACATGGCGTCGGCCGGCACGCGCACGGTGCGGTAAGCGAGGCGGCACCGCGCCGCAGCGGACACCGAAGCGTCGCGCCCGTAGCGCCATAACGCCCGCTATCCGGTTGCCCTGCGCTATAGAAAAAATAGCGACCCAGGCAGCTTTCGACGCCTTGAATGCGCGGCATGCGCCTTGCAGATGACGTGTCCCGGGCGATGCCCGCGTCCCCCCAGTCCTCATGCCGATCCGTCCCCTGAGCGTCCTGACCGCGCTGCTGCACGTCTACATCGCGCTGCGCCTGCTGCCCGCGCTGGCGTCGCTCACGCCTGCGTGGCCGCTGGCGCTCGTGCTGCTGGCGGTGTCGGCGGTCACGATGCCGCTGCCCTTCGTGTCGCGCAGCCACCGCGCCGACCGCAAGGCGAAGCCTGCGGGCGAGACGCTGCACTGGATCGGCCTGATCAGCATGGGCTGGTTCTCCTCGCTGTTCATGCTCACGCTGGTGCGCGACCTCGGCCTGCTGCTGGCCTGGCTGGCGAGCGCGCTCGGCGGCCTGCAAGTGCCCTGGGACAAGGTCGGGCCCTGGAGCGCGCTGGCGGTGCTGGCGCTGGCCACGGGCGTGTCGCTCGTCGGCTTCGTCAACGCTCGCCGCACGGCCGGCGTGAAGCAGGTCGACGTGCCCATTCGCGGCCTGCCCGCGGCGCTGGCCGGCTTCACGATCGCCCAGCTCAGCGACATCCACGTGGGCCCGACGATCCGCAACGGCTACATCCAGCGCATCGTCGACGCGGTGAACCGGCTCGGCGCCGACGCCATCGCGATCACCGGCGACCTGGTCGACGGCAGCGTGCCCGAGCTGCGCGATCACATCGCGCCGCTGGCGGGGCTGCGCGCGCGCCACGGCACCTTCGTGGTCACGGGCAACCACGAGTACTACGCGGGCGCGCACGCCTGGATCGACGAGCTGCGCCGCCTCGGCCTGAAGGTGCTGCTGAACGAGCACGTGGTGCTGCAGACGCGCAACGTGCGCGGCGCGCAGACCGACGAAGAGCTGTTCGAAAGCGCGCTGGTGCTGGCCGGCGTGACCGACTTCACCGCCGGCCACTTCGACGCCGCGCACGCGAGCGACCCGCACCTGGCGCTGTACGACGCGCCGCCGCTGGTGCACACACGCGTGCTGCTGGCGCACCAGCCGCGCAGCGCGCCGGTGGCGGCCGCGGCCGGCTACCAGCTGCAGCTGTCGGGCCACACGCACGGCGGCCAGTTCTTCCCGTGGAACCTGTTCGTGCCGATGCAGCAGCCGTTCACGGCCGGCCTGCACCGGCTGCACGACATGTGGATCTACGTGAGCCGGGGCACCGGCTACTGGGGGCCGCCGAAGCGTTTCGGCGCGCCGTCGGAAATCACGCTGGTGACGCTGGTCCCGGCGCAATCCTGAAACGCAGCGGCTTCAGGCCTGCAGTTCGGCCAGCAACCGCCGTGCGTTCGACGTGGCGGCGGTGTGGATCGGCTTGAGGCCTTCGCGCGCAATGCGCGCCGCCACGCCCGTGAACTGACCCATCGTGCTGGCGCCGCGCGCCGTGGCCTGCACGAGCGCATCGCCGTGCGTGGCCGCCTGCGCCGGCGTGAAGCTGCCGGCCAGCGAGAAGAGCGCCGTGGCGCCCTGCAGCCATTGCTGCCATGCACGCTGGGCCAGCGAGGCCTGGCTGCTGTGCCACTGCCGGGCCATCGCCAGGCCCGATTCACTCGCCGCGGCGAGCTTTTCGTGGCCCATCAACTGGAATTCCGCAAGGTCGGCGGCGCTGGGCGTGAGCCCGGCTTTGGCGATGCGCTCGGTGCGCATGCGGATCACCGTGCCGGACGACAGCAGGGTCTCGTGGGTCTTGAGGGCCAAGTCGACCCATTGCATCAGCGGGCTGGCCACGCGGGCGGTGGTACTGAAGGACGACATGGGAAGAGGGCACGTAGGGGAACAGAGGGCCACTATAGGCCTGCAAAGTGAAAATTGTTGCAGTGCAACAATTTCTGACCGTCATTTCACCGATCGATTGCTTTCTGCGGGCAATATTTAACGTTTGTTGTGGTTGTTGCCGGCATCTGCGCGCAAGCGCCGTGCACGCGCCTCGGTAACGAGGTAAGCCACGAGCGCCACGGCCAGCGGCAGCAGGTAGTACAGCGCGCGGTAGGCCAGCAGCGCGCCCAGCAGCCGGGTGCTGGGCACCTCGTGCGCCAGCAGCGCCACGAACACGGCCTCCAGCACGCCGAGCCCCGCCGGCACGTGCGTGACCACGCCCGCCACGGCCGCGACCAGCAGCACCGCGAGCACCTGCGGATACCCGACCTCGCCCTGCAGCAGCACCCAGATCACGCCGCCGATGAGCGACCAGTTGACGCACGACATCGCCAGCTGCAGCAAGGCCATCGGCAAGCTCGGCGTGCGCAGCGCATGGCCGCGCACGCGCCAGACGTGGCCATCGGAGAACGCGCACAGCGCCAGGTAGGCCAGCGACACCATGAGCAGCACCGCGCCCAGCATGCGCAGGCCGCCGCCGTCGATCTTCCAGTCGGGCGGCAGCGCCATCGGCCAGAAGCAGAACGCGGCGCCGGCCACCACGAGGTAGCCGAGCCAGTTGGTCAGCATGCTGAAGCCCAGCACGCGCGTGATGGTCTCGTTGCCCAGCCCCAGGCGCGAGTACAGCCGGTAGCGAAAGGCCACGCCGCCCACCAGCGAGCCGAAGTTGAGGTTGAAGGCGTAGCTGATGAAGGTCACGCCGACCACCGTGCCCGCGCCGAGCCGGTGCTTCGTGAGGTGGCGCCCGAGCAGGTCGTAGGTGCTGTAGAGCCCGAAGCTGGCGGCGGCCAGCGCGCCGGCCGCGAGCAGCGTGGTGCCCGGCAATGCGCGCAGTGCGGCGAACACTTCGGCCCAGTCGATGGTGCGTGCCTGCTTCAACAGCAGCCAGGCGATGGCGCCGAAGAAGGCCCAGATCGCCACGCGCCGCGCCCACGGCCACCAGGGCCGGTGCGTGAGGGCGAGGGATGCGCTCATGCCGTCTCCGTGCGCGCCGTGCCCTCGTCGCCGCGCTTCTTCTGCTGCGCCATGAGATCGGTCGCCTCGGCCGGCGTCAGGCGCGGCGCATGGCGCGGCAGGCGGTTCAGCCACGACGGGTACCAGCGCAAGAAGTGAAAGACGAAGAAGCTGCGCACCAGCCGCCAGCCGCTCCATTCGCTGGCCAGGTCGTGCGTGCCGATCTGCTTGCAGCTGTGCTGCATGAGATGGTCCATGCGCTCCCACAGCACCTTGTTGAACGCGGTGTCGCGCACGACCACGTTGGCCTCGAGGTTGAGCGAGAGGCTCAGCGGGTCGAGGTTGCTCGAGCCCACAGTGCTCCAGCGGTCGTCCATGAGCGCGACCTTGCCGTGCAGCGGGCGGTCGCAGTACTCGTAGATGCGAACGCCCGCGTGCAGCAGGTGGTGGTACAGCATGCCGGCGGCCGTCTTCACGATGGGCATGTCAGGCTCACCCTGCAGGATGAGGCGCACATCGACGCCCCGGCGCGCCGCGCGCCGCAGCTCCTTGATGAGCCGGTAGCCCGGAAAGAAGTACGCGTTGGCGATCACGATGCGCTCGCGCGCGGCGCGGATCGCGGCGCGGTAGTGGCGCTCGATGTCGTTGGTGTGGCGGCGGTTGTCGCGCGTGACGAAGATCGCGTCGGCCTCGCCCGCCGCGGCCTGCAGCTGCGACGCGGGCGGTGCCTGCTTCAGCCTTCGCCGGAACCAGCCCACGCCCTTGCCGCCGACTGCAATCGCGCGCAGCACGAACTGATGGATCTCGGCCACGATCGGCCCCGCCAGCTCGACCGCGTAGTCCTGCTTGGCCTTGGGACCGAAGTCGAGCAGGTGGTCCTCGGAGTAGTTGATGCCGCCCACGAAGGCGCGCTCGCCGTCGACCACCACGATCTTGCGGTGCATGCGGCGGAACACGTTGAGCCGCTGGCCCAGGAAGCGCTGGCCCGGGTCGAACACGCGCACCTTGACGCCGGCCGTGGCCAGGCTCTCGAGGTACGCGTGCGAGAGGTCGGGCGAGCCGAAGCCGTCGATCATCAGGTCGACCTTCACGCCGCGCTGCGCCGCCGCGCGCATGGCCGCGTGCAGCGCCAGGCCCACCTTGTCCTCGAACAGGATGAAGGTCTCGATGATCACTTCGCGCCGCGCCGCGCCAATCGCTTCGAACACGCGCGGAAAGAATTCCTCGCCGTTCTCCAGCAGGTCGATGTGGTTGCCGCCGGTCCAGTGGCCGGCACGCTCGGGGGTGTCGCGCATGGGGGCCTCGCTGCTCACAGGTCGATGTCCGCCACCAGCGGGGCATGGTCCGACAGATGCGACCAGGGCCGGCGCGGCAGCACCACGGGCGCGTGCGCGCCCGCGTTGCGCACGTAGATGCGGTCCAGCGGCAGCAGCGGCAGGCGCGCCGGAAAGGTGCGCGCGGCGCGGCCGTGGGCATGCACGAACACCTCGCGCAGCGACGCGCCTTCGGCCAGCACGTCGTGCGCGCGGGCGCGCCAGTCGTTGAAGTCGCCCGCCACGATCAGCGGCGCGTCGGCCGGCACCTCGTCGCGCACGATGTGGCACAGCAGCTCCAGCTGCTGCTGGCGGTGCGCCTCGGCCAGCCCCAGGTGCGCGCAGATCGCATGCACGTCGACCGTGCGTCCGGGCAGGCGCAGCACGCAGTGCAGCAGGCCGCGCTTCTCGGGGCCGCTCACCGACACGTCGTGGTTGCGGAAATGCACGATCGGAAACTTCGACAACACGGCGTTGCCGTGGTGCCCCTTCGGATACACCGCGTTGCGCCCGTAGGCGAACTGCGGCCACATGGTGTCGGCCAGGAATTCGTAGTGCGGCGCCTCGGGCCAGTTGTTCACGGTGCGCGAATGGCGCGCGTGCGTGCCCATCACCTCCTGCAGGAACACCACGTCGGCGCCCACCGTGCGCACCGCGTCGCGCAGCTCCGGAAGGATGAAGCGGCGGTTCAGCGCCGTGAAGCCCTTGTGGGTGTTCACGGTCATGACCTTGAGCGAGGCCGGTGCGGCGGCGACAGCGGCCTCGGGCAGCGGGGAAGTGATGGGGGAGGACATCGGTGTTCCCGTTGTACGTGCCCGCGCCCGCGCCGACTGTAGGAACGCGCCACCTTCTTCGCGTGCCTTTCACGCAAGGGCGGCGGGCTCCTACAGGCAGGCCTGCCGCACCCCCACACAGCGCCCGAAACGAGGCTCCTACGGTGGTTTCAAAGCCGATGCCAACGCGCTCGCGCTTTGTGCCATTTTTCATCTGCAAAGGAGCTTTCCATGATGACCACCCTGCAACGCCTGACGATCCCCACCGCGCTGCTCGCCGCCCTGCTGGGCGCGGGCCTCGCCCAGGCCCAGAAACCGGCGCCCGTCGAACCGATGGCGGGCGACAGCTCGATGCCCGTCTCGCGCGAAGCCGTGAAGGCCGAGGCCCGCGCGCAGAACCGCAACAACGCCAACAGCGTGGTACCCAAGGGCGAAGCCAGCACCACCGTGAACCACCAGCCCAACGCGATGCCATCGCCCACCGGCGAGCGCTCGCGCGCGGAGGTGCGCGCCGAGACGCAGCACGTGAAGCCGCGCTTCGGCCAGCCGGGCGAGCGTCCGGCGGTGCCGACCAACCCGACCGAGAAGACGGGCACGCCGCAGTAACACCGCGCGCCCACGAAAAAGCCCGCGATGCGTGAAGCATCGCGGGCTTTTTCTTGCCCTTTCCTGGAGGCCGGCTCCCTTCAGCCGGCCACCTGGTCAACCTCAGCTCTTGGCAGGGGCTGCACCGTGGTGGCCTTCATGCCCACCGCGATGGAAGCGATGGCCGTGGCCCGCGAACTTCGCGGTCTCGGCATCGAAGGTCTTCTGCTGCTCGGGCGTCAGCGCGGCGTAGAAGGTCTTGGTCGCTTCGGCGCGCTTGGCGAACCGGGCGCTGCGCTCGGCCTGGCGGGCCTGCATGTGCTCCAGGCGCTGCGGCGTGGTCAGCTTGGCGAACTCGGCGCGGTCCATGCGCTGCGGGCGGGCAGCACCGGCCGGCGGCTGGCTGGCCTCGGTGAAGCTGCTCCACGCGCCTTCCTGGGCGCTGGTGAGCTTGAGCTTGTCCTTCAGCGCGGCCAGGCGCTTGGCACGGTGCTCCTTCATGCGCTCCATGCGCTGGGCCGGGTCCATGCGCTTGTGCTGCGCCTTGGGTGCGGCGGTGGCATCGGCGGGGGCCGTGGCGGCCGTGGGTGCAGCGGTCGACGGCGCGGTGGCGGCCGGCGCCTGAGCGAAGGCACCCGAAGAGGCGAGGGCGGCCGAACCCAGCAGGCTGGCCCAGACGATGCGTTGGCGAAGAGAGATCATGAGAGTCGCTTCCTTTCGAAGAAGTCCGCCACCAAAGGGCAGCGGGTGAGACGAAGTGTGGAGCGCCTCTGTAACGCGTCCGTGAGCCGAACGTGAGCCTGCGTAAAGAAGCATGAACCGCAGCGCGGTCGTGCCGCCTGCAGCGTGACTTATTTGGGCCGGGGCGCCTTCAACCCGCGGTCGGGCACCTGCAGCTTGCCGGCGCGCAGCGCGGCCACCGCCAGCACCACGGCGCGCGCGACATTGCGCACCTCTTCCTGCACGTCGGCATCGGCGTCCAGCGCCTCGTGGCTGGTGGCGTAGGGCGCGTAGTAGCCGATGTAGCGGTCCAAGCGCGCCTGGGCGCCGGCATCGACCAGGCCCATCCAGTCGAGCCAGTCCGTGAGATTGCGGCGCAGGCCCTCGGGGCCGGCCACGTCGCCGTGCACCACCACGCCGTAGACGCGGCCTTCCAGGTGCTTGGGGTAGCCCCAGCCCTCGAGCTCCAGGGCCTTGGCCTCGTCGGGCTTCTTGCCGTGCGTGCTGGTGGGGTCGGGGTTGCCGCCGTCGGCGCACACGAGGCGGTCGATCATGAGCTTCAGCGGGCTCGCGGCCTGGTACCAGTGCGTGGGCGTGAGCACGATCACGCCGTGCGCGGCCACCCAGCGTTCGTAGATCTCGTTCATCCAGTCGCCGGTCTGGCGCAGCGCGTGGTTGGGGTAGCAGCTGCAGGGCCAGTGGCACAGCGGCATCGCGGTGGAGACGCAGCCCTTGCACGGGTGGATGTGGCGGCCGTAGTCCGACGTGAGCCGGCTCAGGTCGAGCACGTCGACCTCGATGCCGCCGCCTTCGAGCACCTCGCGCGCGCACTGCGTGAGGCGCCAGGTCTTGGAGATTTCGCCGGGGCAGGTGCCGTCGTTGCGCGGCGAGCCGTTGACGAGCAGCACGCGCGAGCGCGTCTCGGGCCGGCCCCAGGCGTCCTGCGCCGCGTCGATGCGCGCGCGGGCGTCGAGCCAGTCGACCGAGAGCTCGTAGTCGGGGTCGGCATAGCCGGGCCCGGCGCGGCGCGTCACGGGCGCCTTGCGGCCTTCGTCGTAGGCTTGCCAGGCGATGTCTTCCAGGCGCCGCAGCGCCTCGGTCTCGGCCCGGAACGCCGGGTCGTGGAAGCTCTGCATGAAGCGGTCGTGGAACTCGGCGCGCTGCAGCATGGGCGGCGCCTGTCCCTTGCGTATCGTGGGAGGCATGACCGCAATCTAGGCCGCGCACCGGCCGGCGCGAACCGAACGTCGCGCCGTCTTTCGGTAGGCGGGCGACTACAGGCTCAGCCGAGTTTCCCGTTCTGGAAGTCGTGCACCGCCTGCTTGATCTGCTCGGGCGTGTTCATCACGAAGGGCCCGTACTGCGCGATGGGCTCGTTCAGCGGACGGCCCGCGATGAGCAGCGCGCGCGCCGGGCTGTGGTTGCTGGCGCCGGCGCGCAGCACCGTGCCGTCGCTGCCGGGGTCGTTCGCCAGGATGGCCATGCGCCGCGTCGGCACCTCGCTGCCCGCGATCCACAGCGATTCGCGGAACACGTAGACCAGCGCGTTGTGGTCGGGCGGCAGCGGCTGCGCGAACTCGGCGCCGGGCGGCAGCGTGATGTCCAGGTACAGCGGTTGGGTGTGCGCGCGCTGCTCCGCGCCCACGACGCCGTGGCTGGTGCCGGCGATCACGCGCACGTGGGCGCCGCTGGCGGTGGTGAACTCGGGGATCTCGCTGCTGCGGATGTCGCGGTACCAGGGCTCGCGCATCTTGTCCCTGGCGGGCAGGTTGAGCCAGAGTTGAAAGCCTTCCATCAGACCTTCTTCCTGCTCGGGCAGCTCGCTGTGCACGAGGCCGCGGCCGGCCGTCATCCATTGCACGCCGCCGTTCTCGAGCAGGCCTTCGTGGCCCGCGCTGTCGCGGTGGCGCATGCGCCCGGCGATCATGTAGGTGACCGTCTCGAAGCCCCGGTGCGGGTGGTTCGGAAAGCCGCCGATGTAGTCGCCCGGGTTGTCGCTGCCGAAGGCATCGAGCATCAGGTAGGGGTCGAGCCGCTTCTGCAGCGGCTGCTGCAGCACGCGGGTGAGTTTGACGCCGTCGCCGTCACTGGTGGAAACACCGGCCACGATGTGGTCGATGCCGCGCGGGGTGGCGACGGGATCGGTGGGGTGGTGGTGGGCATGAACGTTCGTCATGCCGCCCATGGTGGCACCAAAGCCCCGACCGCGCCACCGGTGGGGATGCCCGCCGCCCGGAGCCGTTCAGCTCAGCGCGGCCACTGCTGGCGCTGCCAGTAGCAGTACCGCCAGCGCGTCTCGAAGCCCGCGCGGCGGTACAGCGCCAGCGCCGGCTGGTTCTGCGCGTCGACCTGCAGGAACACCCGCTCGACGCCGCGCGCCAGCGCCGCCTGCGCCAGGCCCGCCAGCACGCGCCCGGCCAGGCCGCGCCCGCGCTGCGACTGTTCGGTGCGCATGCCATGCACGCTGGCCCAGCCGTGGCCGAAGGCCATGGCGCCGGCCGCCACGGTGGCGCCGTTTTCGCGCACGCTGGCAAAAAGCGAGCCCGTGGCGCGCGACAGCGAACGCACGCGGTGCACGCCGTCGACCGGGTCGAAGCCCTCGCCCAGGAACAGCGCGGCCCAGTCCGGATCGGGCGTCGCGTCGACGTCGGCCAGCCGCGCGTCCGCCGCGACGAGGTCGCGCATGCGCCGCGCCGAGCCGGTCTGCACGCAGGTCGGGCTGTCGGCCATGTAGTGCCGGCGCGCGAGTTCGGCGCGCAGGGTGTCGAAGCAGGCGGCGTCGGCCAGCCGCAGCGCGGGCGCGACCTGGCGGCTGTCGCAGCGGTCTTCGATGCGGTCGAGCGTGGCGGGCTCGACCGGGTCGCGGTGCAGCGGCACGGCCGAGCGGGCGCGCTTGACGGTGCCGCGGTCGAAGGGCAGCAGCCAGCCGTCGAGTTCCTCGCAGGCCTCGGGGGCCACCGCCGCCACGGTGGCGCGTTCGATGGCCTCGATGTCGTGAGGGCCAATGCTCATTGCACGGCCTCCGGCGGCGCGTACTTGGCCGCGGCCACGCTCTTGAGCAGCGCCTCGCGCTGGTTGCGGCTGATGCCGCGCACGCTCTCGGCCACCCACTTGGTGCGGTCGGCATCGATGTGACCGTCGCGCCGCCATTGCTCCAGCACGGCCTGCGGCTTGTGCAGCATGGCCGCGAGCCAGACGGCCTGCGCCGGTTCGAGCGTGCGCGCGCTGCGCTTGAAGTAGCGCCGCGCCGCGGCCTCGCCGCCGCAGAGGTTGCCGCCCCACGGGGCGTTGTCGAGGTACAGCTGCAGGATGCGGGCCTTGCCCAGCGTCTGCTCCATCTCGACCGCGTACAGCAGCTCGCGCAGCTTGCGCTCGGCCGTGCGGTCGCTGCCGGTGACCAGCAGCTTGGCCAGCTGCTGCGTGAGCGTGCTGCCCCCGCGCCGGGTCTGGCCGGGCTTCTGGTTGTGGTCGATCGAGGCGAGGATTTCGGTCAGGTCGTAGCCGGCGTGGCTGAAGAAGCGCTGGTCTTCCGCCGCGATGACGGCGCGCGCCAGCCAGCTGTCGTTGGCCAGCTTGGCCGACGGGCCGCAGCTGGTGCGCGCGCCCAGCATGGCCTCGGTGCCCAGCCCTTCGACCGTGAACTGGCTGATGGCCGGCTGCACCGCGAAGGTGGCGTCGGGCAGCAGCAGCTGCGCCTGCAGCGCCAGCGTGCCGCCGATGCGGGCGCGCTGCAGCTCAGGCAGCGCCGGCACGAGCACGGCGTACCAGCGGGCGATGGGCGCGTCCTGCACGCGAACGTCGAGCTGCAGGTTCTTCGGCGCGAGGCGGCCGGTCCAGGTGCCCTGGAGCAGGGCGTTGCTGTCGGCCGCCTGGGGCGTGGCCTCGAAGGTGCCGGCCAGCGTGTTGCCGTCGCGCCGCACGGTGGCCACCAGCCGCTCGACCTTGATGGGCTGCGTGCCGAGCGCAGGCACGTCGGCGCTGCACGGCGCGCAGCGCATCTGCTGCTGGCCGTTTTTCTCGTCCCAGGTGAAATGCACGGTGCCGAAGCGGGTGTCCAGCGCGTGGCCGTTCAGCCGCGGCGCGACCCACGACGAGGTGGCCAGGCGCACCGCGGTCGGCACGCCGACCTCGAAGTCGAGCGGGCCGGCCTTCACCGTGGTGCTCCATTCGCCCGCCGCCGGCGCAAGGGCGATCTTGGCGATCAGGAAGATGGCCACCAGGGCGGTCAGGACGAGGGCCAGCAGCCCGAAAAGCACGAATCGCAGGATCTTCTTCACAAACACGTTCTCATCACATCGGTCTTGCCACGGTGACAGCTTGCCACGGACCGTGCGACTGGCCGCTGGCCGCCGCCCAGTACCAGGCCGAAGTGTCGGTGAAAGCCGTGCCTTGGGCGTCGACGATGCGCTCGCAGACGCGGAAATTTGCCGTACCGTGCCGTTGCGCCACAAAACAGCGCCACATCCGCGCCTGCGCGTCGCGTTCCAGCCGCGCCTGCTCGATGCGGTAGCCCAGCGCGCGGTAGCAGTCGGCGGCCGGATGCAGCATGCGCGTGGGCCGGTTCACGGCGCGCATCACCAGCGTCTGCTGGCCGTCGGTCATGCGGCCGATGGCGCCCGGGAAGCGATCGGCAAAGCGCTGCTCGACCTCGCTCAGCGCCAGCGGGCGCAGCGGCACGCCGTCCCACTGGCTGGGCCATTCGTGGGCGCCCACCGCGTCGGCTTCGGCCACCGGCGCGCGCAGCGCCGCCGCGGCCGACCAGAGCACGCACAGCAGCATCGCCAGCGCGAAGGCGCTCTTGTGGCCCACGCGGTTGATGAAATGGTTGGCAAACCAGCGCTCAACGAACGGTATCGACACGGCGGCCTCCTTCGGCGGTGATCAGGCCCGGCAGCGGGCGGTCGAGTTCGATGCGCGGCGCGACGCGTGCCGGCACCATCAGGCGCGCGATGGCGCCGCACACCACGGCCAGCAGCACCAGCCCCAGCGCGTTGTGTGCCCACGGCGCGAGCGCATGGCCGGCGCCTTCAAAAGCGATCAGCACGCTGTTGCGCACGATGTTGCCGGCCAGCACCAGCAGGCCGACGGCCGGCAGGCGGCGCAGGAAGGCGCGGTCGCTGCGCCGCGCCCACAGCGCGACCGCGCAGGCCGTGAAGTAGCCCAGCCACACCATCTGCACGCCCGAGCAGGGCGCGTCGACGATGACGAGGCGCCCGTCGACCATCAGCGTCGCGCCTTCGCGCGCCACCTCGAAACCCGGCGCGAGCAGCCAGCGGCTGGCCTCGGCCGTCACCACGCGCAGCGGGTAGCCGGCGTAGAACTGCAGCGACGACAGCAGCGGCAGCGCCAGCACCGACAGCCCGGCCACCGGCAGCGCCGCCACGCCGCGCGGCAGGAAGGCAAGCAGCCCGGCCGCGAGCGAGAGCACCGCCACCAGGCCCGAGGCCAGCGGCGGCAGCGCGGGCAGGCCACCCCCGCCCGTGCGCAGCAGCGTGGCGAGCACGGTGCCCACGCCGGCCAGCGCCAGCCAGCCCAGGCGCGGCGAGGCGCGCAGCTCGCGCCGGCACTGCCAGGCGAGCGCGGCCAGGGCGACCAGCGCCACGAGGCCCAGCGGATCGTCGGAACCGTCCTGCAGGCGTCGCGCCATCCAGGCCCAGGTGGGCGCGAGCGCGGCGCACTGCAGCGCGAGCCAGCCGAAGGCCGGCGTGCGGTCGATGCGGATGGCCCAGTCCACGACGCGCGGATGGTGGTGGGCCAGGGTTGCCAGAGACATGGTCGTGCGTCCTGTGTTCAAGCCGTGAAGCGGCGCGGGTCGTTGCGGCGCGCGCGGCGGCGCAGCATGGCCAGCATCGACAGCACGACGGCGATCGCGCCCAGCGTTTCCGGCTCCGGCGTGCTCGGCACCTCGGCGCCCAGCGCCAGGTCGCTCACGCCCTGCGGCATCGGCAGCGGCTGGTTCACGTCCACGCTGTTCTGCGGCGCGACGTTGCGCACCACCTTGTCCACCGCGATGAAGCTGGTGTATTGCGTGAGCAGGCTGTACTTCAGGCCCAGCTCGGTGATGCGGTCCTTGAAGGCGGCGCTGCCTTCGAGCGCCTCCTGGTCGCTCAGGCTCTGGATGCGGTGGCGTGCCCACAGCGTGCGCAGCGCGGCGGTGTCCTGGCGCGTCTGCGGCGTGATGCGCACTTCCTCGCGGTAGGGGCCGGTGGCGGCTTGGCCTTCGATGATCACGCGGCCCTTGGCCTCGCCGCGCCACTTGCCGAACACGATCACCGGGCGCTCGCCCAGCACGTCGGGCAGCGCCTGCGGCTCCACGTCGTACACGTCCAGGCCGCCGAAGGTGGCCTTCACGTTCGTCAGCACGGGCGACTCCACCATGCGGCGAAAGCGCGCGGCCTGCTCGGGTGCCTGCACCGGGTCGGTGATGATGAAGGGCTCGCCCATGCCGGCGCGTGCGATGCCTTCCATGAGGCTGCGGTTTACCGACGAGCCGATGCCGAAGGCGAACACGTTGGCCTTCGACAGGTTGTTGCGCACCAGCTCGAAGGCTTCGCGCTCGACCGTCACGTAGCCGTCGGTCACCACCACCACGGTGCGCGACACGTTCGCGGCCTTGGGCTCGGCGTACACGCGCTTGAGCGCCGGGATCAGCTCGGTGCTGCCGCTGCCGCTGTAGTTCTTGATCGTGGCGAGCGCCTGCTCGATGTTGGCGCGCGTGGCCGGCACCGACTGCGGCGACAGCATCTTGTTGCTGCCCGAGAACAGCAGCACGTTGAAGGTGTCGCTGGGGCGCAGGCCGCCGATCAGGCGTTCGAGCACGGTCTTGGCGGTGTCCAGCGGAAAGCCGTGCATCGAGCCCGAGATGTCGACCACGAAGATGTAGTCGCGCGGCGAGATGGCGCTGGCGGTCACGGCCTTGGGCGGCTCGACCATGGCGAGGAAGAAGTTTTCTGCGTTCTCTCCCTGGCCCTTGTAGAGCATGAGGCCCGATTCGATCTTTTCACCCGCCAGGCGGTAGTCGAGCACGAAGTCGCGGTTGTCGGCGGGGCGGCCGTCGGCGCTGAGCGCGATGTCGGCGTGCTGGTCTTCGTCGCGCTTCTTCACGTCGATGGTGTGCGTGGCGGAGCGGATTTCCTTCAGGCCCATCGGCGTGTCGATGCTTGCCGTGAGCTTGAAACTGGTGCTGGGCGCCACGCCGGCGCGCAGTGTGGGCTGCGCCGGCCACTTCGCCTGTGCGTTCTCCGACTGCGGGCTGTTGTAGCGCGGCCCGACCACGGTCGGGAACACGAACTGGTAGTTGCCCGACTGCGGCACCAGCAGCTCGGTGTAGCGCAGCTCCACCTTCACGTCGTCGCCCGGCAGGATGTTGGCGACGTTCATCTGGAACACGTTGGGCAGGTGCTGCTCGAGCAGCGCGGCGGTCTTGCCTTCCTTCTTGGCCGTGTCGTATTCGATCTTCGCCTGCTGCTTCTCGCGGATCTGCGCCGTGATCAGGCGGTCGGCCAGGCGCACGTTGAGGCCGCTCACGGCCGCCTTGGTGGAACCGGGGAACACGTACTTCGCCTCGATGGCGCGCTGGCCTTCGTTGCGGTAGGTCTGCGTGACCGTGACGTCGGCGATCACGCCCGAAATCTTGACCGAGACCTCGGTGCCCTTCAGCGGCAGGCGGTCGACCGAGGGGTCGTCGCTCTTGACGAAGAAATACGGGCTCTCGGTCTTCAGGCGCGGACCGGCGGGCGCTTCCTGCGCGTGGACCGGGCGGGCGCCCATGGCGATGAAACCCACGGTCGCCAGGCTCACGGTGGCGAGCCAGAGCCAACGGCCGGGGCGTGGGGTGGTGGGGGTGTCCATGGCGGGTGTCCTTCTGCGTGCGAACTTGCACGGCCCTCACTGTCGTGAGCGTGCGAGAAGGCAGTTGGAAGGCGCGTTGAAGTCGCCACAACCGGAGGCGCCGCTGTGTGAAGTCTGTGTGAAGTGCGCCGCGCGGCGGCTTCATACGGCCTTCGGATCGGCCGGAGAGCATCGGCGCCTCATCACGAAAAACCCGGAAAAGAGGGGAGAAACTCATGCTTCAACTGTTGAAGGCCCTGCAGGCTTCGGTGCTGGTCAAGGTGGCCGGCCTGTTCTTCCTGCTGCTGGTGCTGTGCATTCCGCTGGCGCGCATCGACGACCTGAACCGCGCCCGCGGCGAGAGCCAGCAGGAGGCCGCGCGCGAGCTCGCCGAGTCTTATGCCGGGCCGCAGGCCATGGTCGGCCCGCTGCTGCTGGTGCCGTACGTGGAGCGCTGGATGGAGCCGCTGCGCGACGCGCAGGGCAAGGTGATCGGGCAGGCCCCGCAGAGCAAGGAGATGGTGCACGCCGTGTTCCCCGACAAGCTGCACATCGAGGGCGACATGGCGCCGCAGGAGCGCTACCGCGGCATCTTCCGCATTCCGTTCTACACGCTCACGGCCGCGCTCGGCGGCGGCTTCGCGGGCTTCGACCCGCAGGCCGTGCCGCACAGCGAAAGCGGCTCGTCGATCGAGTTCCGCCCGCCGTTCGTCGCCTTCCACGTGAGCGACCTGCGCGGCCTCGACGGCTCGCCCGCGCTCACCGTCAACGGCGAGGCGCTGCGCTTTCGCCAGCGCGTGCCCGGCCTGCCCGACAACGCCACGTACGCCGACGGCATCCACGCGCCGCTCACGGGCGCCGCGCTCGCCGCCTGGCAGACGGGCAAGCCGCTGGCCTTCGACATGAAGCTCTCGCTGGTGGGCCAGGACACGCTCTCGATGGTGCCGATCGCCGAGGAAACCACCGCGCACCTGCGTTCGCCGTGGGCGCACCCCAGCTTCGGCGGTCGCTTCCTGGCCACGCAGCGCGAGGTGACGCCGCAGGGCTTCGACGCGCACTGGCGCGTGTCCTCGCTCGTGACCACGGCGCGCGAACAGGTGCGCGCCGGCCTGTGGGCCGGTGAAGGCGATGCCGCGCAGAACGCCGCGGCGGCCGTCGTGCGGACGGCGCCCTCAGCGTCCATGTCGCGCCATGCCTCGGGCCCGCTGCAGACCTTCGACGTGTCGCTCGCGCAGCCCGTCAACGTGTATTCGATGAGCACGCGGGCCGGCAAGTACGGCGCGCTCTTCATCGGCCTGGTGCTGATGGCGGCCTTCATGTTCGAGCTGTTCCGCAAGCTGCGCCTGCACCCGGTGCAGTACGGGCTGGTGGGCCTGTCGATCGCGCTGTTCTTCTTGCTGCTGCTCGCGCTGTCGGAGAGGTTCGCCTTCTGGATGGCCTACGCGGGCGCGGCCGCGGCCAGCGTGGCGCTGCTGGCCGTGTACTTCAGCGCGGTGCTCGAAGGCTGGCGCCGCGGCCTGTCGTTCGCCGCCTTCGTGGCGCTGCTGTACGGCGCGCTCTACGGCCTGCTGGCCTCGGAAAGCAATGCGCTGCTGCTGGGCGCGCTGTTGATCTTCGGCATGCTGGCCACGCTGATGCTCGTGACGCGCAAGGTCGACTGGTATGCGCTGTCGCGCCGCAGCGACCCCGCCCCGGCGGCCACGGTGGACGCATGAGACTGCTGCGCGCCATCCCCGGCGTGCTCGGCTGGCTGCTGCTGGCCGTGCTGTGCGCCTGGGCCTGGCACCTGAAGGACCCGCACCTGCGCTTTCTGCGCGAGGAGGAGCTGCCGCTGCTGCTCGCCGCGCTGTGCGCCGCCGCCGCGATCGCCTGGCGCAGCGCGCGCGGCGCGCGCCGTGTGGTGGCGCTGGCCCTGACGGTGGGCGCGGTGCTGACGGCACTGGGCCACGAGCTGGCCTCGCGCCAGCACCGGCTGGAAGTGAATGCCGCTTCGGGCCCGGTGGCGCAGGCGCTCGGCGCGCGCTTCATCGTGGGCTATGACGATGCGAACGACCTGCGCGAGCTGGCCCGCCGGGGCCTGATCGGCGGCATCTTCGTCACCGGCCGCAATGTGAAAGGCCGCAGCGCCGACACGCTGCGCGCGGAAATCGCCAGCCTGCAGGCGCTGCGGTTGGCGGCCGGCCTGCCGCCGCTGGTGGTGGCGACCGACCAGGAAGGCGGCGGCGTCTCGCGCCTGTCGCCGATGGTGCCCCGCCAGCCGGCACTCGCCAGTCTGCTGGACGCCGACGTGCCCGCACACGAACTGTTGCAACGTGCCCGTGCCTACGGCGCGCAGCAGGGCGGGGCGCTCGCCGCGCTGGGCATCACGCTGAACTTCAGCCCGGTGGTCGACCTGCGTCCCGGCCGCGCCCCGGGCCGCTGGGACCTGCACACCCGCATCGAGGAACGCGCCATTTCCAGCGACCCCGACGTCACCGCGCAGGTGGCGCTCGCTTACGAGCAAGGCCTTGAATCGGCTGGCGTGCGCGGCACGCTCAAGCACTTTCCCGGCCTGGCCGGCGTGACCGAGGACACGCACCACATGGGTGCCGAACTGCGCACGCCCGTGGCCCGGCTGGCCGCGCACGACTGGAAGCCGTTTCAAGACGTGTCGAAACATTCGGATGCCGCGATCATGCTCGGCCATGTCATCCTTCGGGAACTCGACGCGGACGCGCCGGTCTCTTTCTCACGCAAAATCGTGCGGCAGGTGATTCGAGGCGAATGGGGCTTTCAGGGCCTGCTCGTCACCGACGACCTCACGATGGGCGGGGCCTACAACCGAGGTCTTTGCAACGCCACGCTGGGCGCACTCGACGCCGGGGTGGACCTGCTGCTCATCGCCTACGACCACGACAAGTATTTCGATGCCATGCACTGCGCGCTGGAAGGCGTGCGGCGCGGCGCGCTCGATCCCCGGGTGACGGAACGCCCGCGCGCGCCACGGCTCCAACCTCTTCGCTAGCCCCCATCCCATGTCCCAAGAACCTCGCCCTTCCCAACCCGCCGGTGCGCTGCGCCAGCTCCCGTGGAAACGCATCGCCGGCTGGAGCGCCATCGCGGCCGGTGCCGGCGCCGTCGCGCTGCTGGGCGCCGCCATCGTGGGGGTGGTCGCCATCTACCCGAAGCTGCCCGACATTTCCGAGCTGGCCGACTACCGGCCCAAGCTGCCGCTGCGCGTGTACACGGCCGAAGGTTCGCTGATCGGCGAGTTCGGCGAGGAGCGCCGCAACCTCACGCCCTTCGCGAACATTCCGAAGGTCATGAAAGACGCCGTGCTGGCCGTGGAAGACGCGCGCTTCTACGACCACGGTGGCGTGGACTACAAGGGCTTCGCGCGCGCGGCCGTGGCCAGCTTCAAGGGCGGGCGCAAGCAGGGCGCCTCGACCATCACGATGCAGGTGGCGCGCAACGTCTACCTGAGCTCGGAGCGCACGCTCAGCCGCAAGGCCTCGGAGATCGTGCTGGCCTTCCGGCTCGAGCAGCAGCTCAGCAAGGACCAGATCCTCGAGATCTACCTGAACCAGATCTACCTGGGCAACCGCGCCTACGGTTTCGCCGCCGCCTCCGAGGCCTACTTCGGCAAGCCGCTGCAGCAGGTGACCATCGCCGAGGCCGCCATGCTGGCCGGCCTGCCGAAGGCGCCCGGCGCCAACAACCCGGTGGCCAATCCGCGCCGCGCGCGGGCGCGCCAGCTCTACGTGATCGACCGCATGCACGAGACCGGCTTCATCACCGCCGAACAGGCGGCCGAAGCCAAGAAGGAAGAACTGCACCTGCGCGACGCCGCCGACCCGAACCGCCTGCACGCCGAGTACGTGGCCGAGACCGTGCGCCAAATGATGTACGCGCAGTACGGCGACAGCATCTACACCAGCGGCATGAAGGTCTACACCTCGCTCGTGGCGGCCGACCAGGCGGCGGCGTACAAGTCGCTGCGCAAGGGCATCATGGATTACGAGCGCCGTCAGGTGTACCGCGGCCCCGAGAAGTTCGTCGATCTGCCGGCCAGCGGCCAGAAGGAGATCGACGAGGCGGTGGACGAAGCCCTGGCCGAGCACCCCGACAACGGCGACGTGATCTCGGCCGTGGTGCTGGAAGCCAGCGCGAAAGAAGTGACGGCGGTGCGCGCCAACGGCGAAGCCTTCGAGATCTCGGGCGAGGGCCTGAAGCCCGCGCAGTCCGGCCTGGCCGCGAAGGCACCGCCGAACATCAAGATCCGTCGCGGCGCCGTGATCCGCGTCGCGAAGACGCCCAAGAACACCTGGGAAATCACGCAGCTGCCCGAAGTGGAGGGCGCCTTCATCGCCATGGACCCGCGCACGGGCGCCATCACGGCGCTGGTCGGCGGCTTCGACTTCGGCAAGAACAAGTTCAACCACGTCTCGCAGGCCTGGCGCCAGCCGGGCTCGAGCTTCAAGCCCTTCATCTACTCGGCCGCGCTCGAAAAGGGCTTCACGCCCGCCACCGTGGTGAACGACGCGCCGCTGGTGTTCGACGCCGCCGCCAACGGCGGCCAGCCCTGGGACCCGAAGAACTTCGACGGCGGCTTCGAAGGCCCGATGCCGCTGCGCAACGCGCTCATGAAGTCGAAGAACCTGGTCACGCTGCGCGTGCTGCAGTCGATCGGCGCGCCCTACGCGCAAGACTGGGTCACCAAGTTCGGCTTCGACAAGGACAAGCACCCGGCCAACCTGCCGATGGGCCTGGGCGCCGGCTCGGTCACGCCGATGCAGATGGCGGTGGGCTACTCGGTGTTCGCCAACGGCGGCTACCGCGTGAACCCGTACCTCGTGACCCGCGTGACCGACCTCAAGGACAAGGTGCTGATGGAAACCGAGCCCCCGGTGCTCGACGAAAGCCGCCGCGCCATTCCCGCGCGCAACGCCTTCATCATGGAATCGCTGCTGCAGAGCGTGGTCAAGGGTGGCTCCGGCTTCAAGGCCTACCAGGCGCTCAAGCGCGACGACCTGTACGGCAAGACCGGCACCACCAACGACTCCTTCGACACCTGGTTCGCGGGCTTCCAGCCCACGCGCGTGGGCATCGCCTGGGTCGGCTACGACACGCCGCGCCAACTCGGCGTGCGCGGCGAGACCGGCGGCAGCCTGAGCCTGCCGATCTGGATCGGCTACATGCAGTCGGCGCTGCGCGGCGTGCCCGTGACCCTGCCGGCCGAACCGCCCGGCGTGGTGAGCATCGACGGCGAGTGGTACTTCGACGACTTCACGCCGGGCCACAACGTGGCGAGCCTGGGCCTGGAAAGCGCCGAGCAGCCGATCCAGCCGGTGGAAGTGCTGACGGGCGCGCCGGTCGGTGCGCCGCCGCCGCCCGAGGAACGCAACCGCATTCTTGATTTCTTCCGCTAGCCAGCGGCGAGATCACCCAAAGACGCGGGGGACGCGCGGTGCCTACACTCGGTGCCGCGGCCCCCGCTTCTTTTTTGTCTCTTCTCTTTTCTCCCCTTTTCTCGCATCCATGGAAATCCTCACCCTGGTGGCCCTGATCGCCGCCGGCTTCTACATCCTCAAGTCCAAGGAACAGCGCCAGCGCATCGCGCTGCTCGGTCGCCATCTGGGCCGCTACCAGATCGAGAAGCTGATGGAGAGCCTGACCCAGGGCTACCTGCGCTGCCTCGGCGAAGACGACGCCGAGCGCCGCCAGCAGATCTGGCACCTGCTCGACGCCACCGAGGAAAAGCTCGCGGGCCAGTTCGAAACCTTCGCCGCCGAGCTGGCGCGTGAACCCGAAGCCGACACGCGCGTGAGCCGGCTGCCCGTGGCCCTGCCGTTCGCCACCACGCTGTTCCCTTCCGCCAGCTTCGACCTGCGCGAGGCATTGCGCATTCATGCGCGCGGCATCGCGGGCGTGGCGAAAAATGCGGCGGGCCGCTCACCGAAATCGAAGGCCTTCACGATGTCGGCCGAGCTGTTCCTGATGCAGCACACCTGCCACTGGTTCTGCAAATCGAAGGCCGTGGCCTCGGCACGCATGCTGGCGCGGCACCAGACTTCGTACGAGCAGTTGCTCGACGCCGTGAGTCCCGAGACGCGCGAGGCCTACCGCGCGCTCGTGGGTCAGTGATGCGTTGACAGCAGCGGCAGCGTGAGCGTCGCCACGGCGCCGCCACGCGTCGCGTTGCCCAGGTCGATGCGGCCCCGGTGCAGGGTCGCGATTTCCTTCACGAACGCCAGGCCCAGCCCCGTGCTCTTCTTCTGGCTGTGCGGCCGGGCGAGCGAATAGAACTTCTCGAAGACTTTTTCCTGCGCGTAGTCCGGAATGCCCGGGCCGTGGTCGCGCACGTTGATGCGCGCCAGCCGCGAGGTGGTTTCCAGCGTCAGCAGCACCTCGCTGTCGGGCGGTGAAAAGTCGAGCGCGTTGTCGAGCAGATTGCTGATCGCGCGGCGCAGCAAAAACGGATCGCCCTCGACACGCGCAGGCTCGCGGATGTTCACGATCAGGCGGATGTTGCGTCGCGACGCAGCGGGTTGCGCGCTGGCGGCGATGTCTTCGATCAACGGCCCCAGCGCCACCGGTTCGGTGCGGTCGAGCGTGCGCCGCGTCTCGAGCGCGGTGAGCTCCATCATGCGGTCGACGATTTCCTGGATGCGCTGGGTTTCGCGTTCGATGTTCTTCAGGAAACGCTCGCGTTGGTCGTGCGGCATCTGCGGTTCCTGCAGCAGCTCGGCCGCGCCGCGGATCGCCGACAGCGGGCTCTTCACTTCGTGCGTGAAGGTCTGCACGTAGTCGGCCACGTAGTTGCGCCCGGTGAGCGCATCGCGCATTTCGCCGAAGCCGGTGCGCACGGCATCGACCGCGCGCCGCGCCATGCGCGACAGGCTCAGGCTGCGCTGCGCGCGCACCCAGGTCCAGTAGTCACGAATCAGGCCGAAGGGCCGCACCAGCCAGACCGAGACGATCACCGTGAGCAGCAGCAGCGCCAGCGCCGAACCCACGCCGACCCAGATGGTGCGCACGCGCGCGTCCTCGACGAACTGGCCGAAGCTCTGCACCGGCTTGCCGACGCTGACCACGCCGACGATCTCGTCGTTCCAGCGGATGGGTGCGCCGACGTACATCACGGAAGTGCGCGGGTCGCCGTCGACGTCGCGCGAAGTGCGCGCGCCGTACAGGCCGCCGAGCGTGCGCTTCACGTCGCTCCACTGCGAGTAGTCGTTCCCCAGGTGGCGGCCGAGCGAATCGAACATCACGCGGCCGGTGCGGTCGGTGACGTACACGCGCAGCTCGACCCGGCTCTTGTGCAGGTTGTAGATCTGGGCCGAGAACTCGCGCGTGTAGACGCTGCGAAAGAGCGGCTCCAGCCGCGCGGTGTTGATGGCGCCGGCGATCACGTCCTGCTCGACCAGGCTGGCCATGAGCTGCGAGGTTTCGACCAGCGATTCCTCGGCCGACTCGCGGTAGCGCGGGTCGATGTCGGAAACGACGCGGTACAGCAGGAAGGCGATGCCCGCCGTGTAGATCAGCAGGATGCCGATGAAGATTCGCGTGCGCCGCGTCATTCCCTGTTGGCGGGCAGATCTTCGTGCAGCGCGTAGCCGGTGCCGCGCAAGGTGCGGATCGGCTCCACCTCCGGCGCGATGGTCTTGAGCTTGGCGCGCAGCGTCTTGATGTGCGCGTCGACCGTGCGGTCGAAGCTGTCGCTGGCGTCGTCCCAGACGAGTTGCAGCAGTTCGTCGCGCGTGAACACGCGCCCCGGGCGCTGGACCATGAGTTTCAGCAGGCCGTATTCGTAGCGCGAGAGTTCCAGCAGCCGTCCGTAGTAACGGATTTGCATGCGCTCACTGTCGAGCGAAAAGGGCGTTGAAGGGGTCTGTGGCGCCGTTGGAGGCGGCGCCGGCGCGTTTTGATGGGGTACCCCATGAATCGGCGCTGCGGCGACTGGCGGGCTTCCTGAGCCGTTTCTGGCACTGCGCCGCAGGATGGTTCGCACCCGGGCGACCAGCTCCCGGGGGGAAAACGGCTTGGCAATGTAGTCGTCTGCACCGAGTTCGAGGCCCACCACGCGGTCTATTTCGTCGCTGCGGGCCGTCAAAAACACCATCGGTACCTCCGGGCCGCCCATCGACTGGTTCAGCGCCTGAAGGCGTTTGAAGAGCTCGAAGCCGTTCAGGTCGGGCAATCCGATGTCCAGGATCGCGAGGGCGGGGCGCTCCTGCGCGAACTGCGCGATGGCTTCTTCGGCCGTGGCGCACCAGATCGGCTGGAAACCGTCGCTGCTCAAAACGTACTGGAGCGTGTCGGCGATGCCCGATTCGTCTTCGGCAATCAGGATCCGGGGTTTGAAGCTCATCCGGCGATGTTAGCGAGGGCCACGGACGACCCGTGCCCGGTTTTCCGCCCGAGGCGCCGGCGACCGGCGCGGCCTTTCGCGGCTTTTTTTTCGGGCGCGGCTTTTCCTCTTCCTGTCTTCTTATTCTTCTTATTCAAATTAGTAGTAGTAGATAAGGGTCGCACCGGTCTGTGGAAAGGTCGCTTTTTCCTTGACGTGACAACGACTTGTCATGCCCGCGTCACTGTGCGCACCCGCGCTTCCGTGGTGTACCCGCAACTTGGACAACATGGGGTAACCCGCCGACCCTGTGGATAACCGATGGCTTGTGCAAAAACTCTCCCCAGAGTTGTCCTTTGACAGCCTTCGCCAAATCTGCGAAAGGCGGTTTTCGGGGCGAGAAATTCATTGCCTGTTAATTGAGCAGGTTGTAGATTTCCCTTGCAAATCAATGACTTGCAACGCCCCTACAGAGCAGTGCCGGGGTTATCCACAGAGTTGCCCCAGTTTTGTGGGGAGAACGCGTGGAGGAACCTTCGGGCGCCGCGCGGACCCAATCCGCTCCTTCACATGACGAAAAACTCGAACATGACACCTTCTGAAACAAAAGCGATCGTCACCCTGAGCCTGCTGGCGGCGTTTGTCGACGGCGAGAAGCACGAGCGCGAGCGCGCCGAGATCAAGCGCATCGCCGAGGGCCTGTCGCAGGCCGACGGCGTGAACCTGCCGACGATCTACCAGGACGTGCTCATGAAGCGGGTGTCGCTGGCCTCGGTGGCCGGCGAGCTGAAAAGTGCCGAGTCGCGCCAGCTGGCGTACGAGATGGCGGTGTGCATGTGCGACGCCGACGGCGTGCAGTCGGAGCCGGAGCGGCTCTTTTTGATGGACGTGCGCAGTTCGCTCGGCCTGGACGCCTCGGCGGCGCAGTTCTCGCAGCGGGCGGAAGACATTGCCGCCGCGGTGCCGGCGGCGGTCGCGGTGACGGCCGGAGCGGCGGCAACGGCCGCAGCCCCTGCGGCGCCGCAGGCCCCCGACAGCACCGAGCTCGACCGCGCGATCCTCAACGCCGCCATCCTCAACGGCGCGCTCGAGCTGCTGCCCGAGACGCTGTCGACCATGGCGATCATTCCGCTGCAGATGAAGCTGGTCTACCGCATCGGGCAGGCGCACGGCTACCAGCTGGACACCGGCCACATCAAGGATTTCCTGGCCACCGTGGGCGTGGGCCTGACCTCGCAGTACCTGGAGCAGGCCGGGCGCAAGCTGCTCGGCGGCCTGCTGGGCAAGGTCGGCGGCGGTTTGCTGGGCGGGCTCGGCAAGCAGGCCGTGAGCTCGGGCATGAGCTTCGCCTCGACCTATGCGCTGGGCCACGTGGCCAAGCGCTACTACGCGGGCGGGCGCACGCTCTCCACGCAGATGCTGAAGGACGCGTTCTCCAGCGTGGTGAAGGAAGGGCAGGGCCTGCAGACGCAGTACCTGCCGGCGATCAAGGAACGCGCGCGCACCCTCGACACGAGCCAGGTGCTGTCGCTCGTGAAGAACGCCTGACTTTTTCCAGGGATACCGTGGAACCGGCTTTGCCGGGCCACCGGTATCGCCCCCGGCGAGGGGGTTGGCGCAGCGACACGAAGTGCGCGAAGCCTGGGGGAGTACTTAGACTTGGCTCAGGTCGTCGAGGATCGGGCAATCGGGCCGCGCATCGCCGTGGCAGCAATGCACGAGGTGCGCGAGCGTGCTGCGCATCGACTGCATGTCGGCGATGCGCTGTTCCAGTTCACCCAGGTGCTTTTGCGCGATGCGCTTGACGCTCGAGCTGGCGCGGCGGCGGTTGTGCCACAGGCCGACCAGCTCGGCGATTTCTTCCATCGAGAACCCCAGGTCGCGCGAGCGCTTGATGAAGCGCAGCGTGTGGATGTCGGCGTCGTTGTACTGGCGGTAGCCGCTCTCGGTGCGCGCCACCGCAGGCAGCAGGCCCAGGCCTTCGTAGTGGCGCACCATGCGCGCCGACACACCCGACAGCCGCGCGGCCTCGCCGATGGCCACCTGGCGGCCGTGGGCCGTGGTCGCCGTCATCATTGAACGGTGTAGCCGGCGTTCTCGATCGCGACCACGATGTCCTGGCGCGGCTGCTGGCTCAACACGTCCACATGGCCGGTTTCGAGATCGACCGTGACCTGTGCGTGCGGGTCGACCGTCTGCACCGCGTCCTGCACCGCCTCCACGCAGTGGTTGCAGCTCATGCCGGAGACCTGGAATTTCTGGCTCATCGTCGTTGCTCCTTGTCGGAATGAATGAAGGGTGGAAGGATTGAACACCCGAATCGGGGACAACGCCAGTTTCAACCCTCTCACGATGTCAACGTCCAGCCAAGGGCTTTGAAGCCACCGCGCTTGACCTTGCCATGGTGTCAGGCTTTAGCCTCGGGACCATGGAACACATTCAGCCTCAACCTTCCGCGGCCGCCGCCACGCTGGACCTCTCGGTCGGCGGCATGACCTGCGCCTCGTGCGTGATGCGCGTGGAGCGCGCGCTCAAGAACGTGCCCGGCGTGCAGAACGTGAGCGTCAACCTCGCGACCGAGTCGGCCCGCATCGTGGCCACCGGCGGCGAGGACATGGCCCTGCTGCTGCGCCGCGCCGTGCGCGCCGCCGGCTACGAGCCGCGCGCCGAAAGCACCGCGCAGGACGAGGCCGCCGCGCTGTCGCCCTGGCACGGCTTCATGCCCGTGGCCATCGGCCTGGCGCTGTCGATCCCGCTGATGGCGCCGATGCTCGGCGACCTGGTCGGCCAGAGCTGGATGCTGCCGCCCTGGGTGCAGCTGCTGCTGGCGACGCCGGTGCAGTTCTGGCTCGGCGCGCGTTTCTACCGCGCGGGCTGGCATGCGGCCAAGGCCCGCACTGGCAACATGGACCTGCTGGTGGCGCTGGGAACCAGCGCGGCCTTCGGCCTGTCGCTGTGGCTGTGGTGGCGCGCCGCCACCGGCGAGCATGCGGGGCACGGCATGGTGCCGCACCTGTACTTCGAAGCCTCGGCGGTGGTGATCACGCTGGTGCTGCTGGGCAAGTGGCTCGAGGCGCGCGCCAAGCGCCAGGCCACCTCGGCGATCCGCGCGCTGCAGCAGCTGCGGCCCGAAGTGGCGCACCTGATCAACGCACGCGGCAAGGAAAGCGACGTGCCGCTGGCCGACGTGATGGTCGGCGACCGCCTCGCCGTGCGCCCCGGCGAACGCGTGCCGGCCGATGCGCGCGTGCTCGAAGGGCAGTCCGAAGTCGACGAATCGATGCTCACCGGCGAACCGCTGCCCGTGGCCAAGAACCCCGGCGACATGCTGACCGGCGGCGCCGTGAACGGCGACGGCCGCATGGTGATCGAAGTGCGCGCGGTCGGCGCCGAGAGCGTGCTGGCCCGCATCATCCGGCTGGTCGAGGACGCCCAGGCCGCGAAGGCGCCGATCCAGCGCATGGTCGACCAGGTGGCGGCGGTGTTCGTGCCGGTGGTGCTGGTGATTGCGCTCGTCACCTTCGCGGGCTGGATGGTCGCGGGAGCCGGCGTCGAGACCGCGCTGATCCATGCGGTGGCGGTGCTGGTCATCGCCTGTCCCTGTGCGCTGGGCCTGGCGACGCCGGTGGCGGTGATGGCGGGCACGGGCGTGGCCGCGAAGCACGGCATCCTCATCAAGGACGCACGGGCTTTGGAAATTGCACACCGCGTCGACACCGTGGCCTTCGACAAGACCGGCACGCTGACGGTGGGCCGCCCCGTGCTCACGGCGCTGCTGCCCGCGGCCGGTGCGCTGGCGAAGGAGAACGACCTGCTCGCCACGGCCGCCAGCCTGCAAGGCGGCAGCGAACATCCGCTCGCACGCGCCGTGTTGTCTGCCGCTGCCGAACGCGGCGTGCAGGCGCCGCCGCTCGGTGCGATGCAGGCGATGCCGGGGCGCGGCGTGCGCGGCGAAGTGAACGGCGCGACCTGGGCCATCGCCAGCCTGCGCTGGTGCCGCGAACTCGATGCGATGCCGGCTGAAGCCGACATCGAACGCCTGCAGTCGCAAGGCGCGACGGTCTCCGCGCTGCTGCGCTTCGACGATGCCGGCTCCGCGCATGTGCAGGCGCTGCTGGCTTTCGCCGACGAGCCGAAGCCGCAGGCTGCCGAAGCGATCCGCACGCTGCGTGGCCGTGGCCTGCGCGTGGTGATGATCTCGGGTGACAACCTGCGCGCGGCGCAGGCGATGGCCGCGCGCCTGGGCATTCCGGCCGAGGACGTGCGCGCCGACGTGCTGCCGGCCGACAAGGCCGAGCAGGTGAGTGCATTGCGCAAGAACGGCCATGTGGTCGCGATGGTCGGCGACGGCGCCAACGACGCGCCCGCGCTGGCCGCGGCCGACGTGGGCATCGCGATGGCGCCGTCGGGTGGCGGCACCGACGTGGCGATGGAAGCGGCCGGCATCACGTTGATGCGTGGCGACCTCGCGCTCGTGGCCGAAGCGCTCGAGCTCTCGGGTCGCACGGTGGCGAAGATCCGGCAGAACCTGTTCTGGGCCTTCGCCTACAACGTGGCCGGCATCCCGCTCGCAGCCTTCGGTTTGCTGAGCCCGGTGGTGGCCGGTGCGGCGATGGCGCTGTCGAGCGTGAGCGTGATGGCCAATGCGCTGTTGCTGCGGCGCTGGAAGCCCAAGCACCAACAACATTGATCCGACAGCGGATCAGTCGAACAGCAGCGCCATCAGGTGCTCGTCGACGAAGTCCGCTTCGCCGGCCCGGCGGTAGAACTGGCGCAGCGTGCCTTCCTGCACGAAGCCCAGCCGGGCATAGAAGCGCAGGGCTGTGGCGTTGTCGCTCTCGGCCATCAGCTCGACGCGGCGAACGCCTTCGGCCTTCAGCCGCGCGAGCACGTCGCTCACCATGGTCTGCGCGACGCCACGGCCATGCAGATCCGGATCGACCGCGAGCGTGCCCAGGCTCGCCACATGCTGTGCACGGCCTGGGTAGCGCGTGACGCGGTAGAAGCCGGCGAGCCGGCCATCGACTTCGAAGATGAAGAAGCCACCGCTGTCGAGCAGGCCCTGGAAGATCGGGCGAAAGTCGTCGCGCGGCATCGGGTCGTAGCCCAGGTAGGGCACGACCCGCTCATGCATGTAGAGATCGAAGACGGCGTCGAAGTCCGAGGGGGCGGCAGGGCGGTGCAGGGGCATGTCGCGCTTCTTCTATGAGGTCCGCAAGGATGGATGCGGCCGAGCATAGCCATGGCAAGGTGGTGCTGACAACCGCCCCGCTTTTTTCTCCCCCGAAGTTCAACCCTCCGGGAAGCGCCGGCTCGCCACGATCACCGCGTTGGTGCCGCCGAAGGCGAAGGAATTCGACAGCACATGGCGCAGCCCCCGCGCCTCGCGTGCCGCGCCGCGCACGAAGTCGACGTTGCCGAACGCGGCGTCCGGCGTGCGCAGGTGGGCGATGGGCGGCAGGGTCTCGCGGGCCAATGCGCGCAGTGCGGCCACGAGTTCGATGGCGCCGCCGCCGCCGAGCACGTGGCCGTGGATCGCCTTGGTCGCGCTGACCGGTGCGGCGTGGCCGAACAACTCGCCGATCGACGCGGCCTCGGCCGCATCGCCCGCGCTCGTGGCCGTGCCGTGGGCGTTGATGTGACCGATGTCCGAGGGCACGAGCCCGGCGTCGCGCAGCGCGGCACGCATCGCGCGCACCTGGCCGGCTGGGTCGGGGTTGGTGATGTGCGTGCCGTCGCAGTTGCTGGCGTAGCCGCTGAGCACGAAGGGCTGGGCGCCGGCGCCACGGGCGCGCGCATGGGCCTCCGATTCGAGTACCAGCGCGGCCGCGCCCTCGCCGATGGCGAAGCCCGCGCGGTCGCCCGAGAACGGACGGCAGGCGGTGGCGGGTGCATCGGCCGGCGGCGGCGCCATGACGCGCATCGCGTGCCAGCTGGCCATCACGCCGGGCGTGAGCATGGCGTCGTGGCCGCCGACGATGGCGATGTCGATCCAGCCGCCGCGGATGGCGCGCATGGCCTCGCCGATGGCCACGGCCGATGAAGCGCAGGCGCAGGCATAGGCCAGCGCCGCGCCGCGCGCGCCGAAGTGCAGCGCCAGTTCGGCGACCGCCGCGTTGGGCATCACGGTGAGCACGGTGGTGGGGCGCATGCGGCGCTGTTCGCCGTAGAGCGCGCGCGTGGTGGCGTCGAAGGTGCCGGCGCCGGCCAGGCCGCTGCCCCAGAAGATGCCGAGGCGGTCGCGGTCGAGGGCGTCGAGGTCCAGACCGGCATCGGCCGCAGCATCCTGCGCAGCGGCCAGGGCCATCGCGGTGCCACGGTCCAGCGGCAGGCGCGAGGCACTGCGCACGCTGCTGGCGTCGAAGTCGCAGGTGGCGGCGGCGATGGCCATCGGGTCCATGCCGGGGATCTCGAGGGTCTGCGCGCGCACCGCGGAGCGGCCGGCGAACAGTGCATCGTCGAAGGCCGCGATGCTGCGTCCGAGCGGCGTGATGAAACCGAGCCCGCTCACGTGCACGGGTGCGGCGGCGGTGTGGGCCGTGGCGGTGGCCGCCAGCACGGCATGGGCGGCGCCGCTGCTCATGCGGCGGCTGCCATGGGTTCGGCGCGTGCGGCGGCGGCTTCGCCCTCGGCATCGATCACCTCGCACAGCCGCTGCAGCGTGATGCCGGCTTCGCGCGGGTCGAGCCGATCTTCGGGAATGCGCAGGTGGAAGGCGTCCTCCACCGCGAAGACGAACTCCATGAGCGCCAGCGAATCGAGGCCGAGGTCCGACAGCGCGGTGGCCGGCGAGATGTTTGCGCGCGCGACGCGGAAGTCGGTCTCGAGGATGGTGGCGATGCTGTTGAAGGTGGGAGAGGAAGACATGAGGAGGTTCCTTTCTTTCAGGCGTGAAGAGCAAGTCCGCGGACGCGGAACACGGGTTCGGGCACCGGGCCGTGGGCCACGGTCTCGGCGAAGGCGAGGGTCTCGCGCACCACCTGCTGGCGGTCGTTGTCGATGCTGATCATGTGGTAGCTGTTGTTCAGGACCACGGTGCGCAGCGAGGCGCACCGCAGCCCGCGCACGAGCAGGTCGAGGTTGGACAGGCTGGCCACCTCGTCCTCGCGCGCATGCAGCGCCAGCACCTGCTCGCACTGCACGTCGTTCAAGCGTCGCCGTACGTGGCGGATCAACCGGTCGTGTTCGCGCAGGTGGCCCACGCCGATCACCGCGCTGCCGGCGCGCGAGACCTGGCGATGCCGCAGCTCGCGCTCGATCCAGGTGCGCACGCGCTCGTTCTTCACGCCGTAGGGCGGGCGCTCGCGGTACTGCCAGAGGCGGCCCAGCGGCGTGTAGAAGGCCAGCGGCAGCAGGAAGCGCGTGCGCGGCACGGCCCAGCCGTCGAAGCGCAGCGTGGTCGACATGAGCACCAGCGCGTCCACCTCGCGCCCGCAGCGGATGGCGCCGCCCAGGGCCAGCGAGGCGCCGGCCGAGATGCCGACCAGCATCACGCGATCGTGCGTGCGCCGCAGCACCTTCACGTGCGCCTCGAGGGTGTCGAGCCAGCGCTCGAAAGGCACGGCCTGCTGCAGCGGCGCGGCGGCGTCGAACGAGTAGCCGGAGATGCACAGCGGCTGCACCGCATACCCGTGGCGCTGCAGGGTCGATTGCACGGTCAGCAGCTCGTCAGGCGTGCTGCATAAACCATGCAGCAGAACCACCGCGGTGCGCTGCACGGCGGGGGACACCAGGCTCAAGGGATCGGAGGGATCGCGTGCACTCATCGGAAGGTGTGTCGTATGCTCATGTCGCGTTTATCGCGGTGAGCGACTGACCGGCCGCTGACGCGTCCATCGCCAGGGCAGACCCACAAATCACCCACCACTCATTCACTCACCATGCGAATCCTGCTTGTGGAAGATGACACCGTGCTGCGCGACGTGATGCTGCGCAGCCTCGCCGACGCGGGTCACCGGGTCGACGTGTCGACCAACGTCGAAGATGCCGACCACCTGTGGCGCGTGCAGCCCTTCGATGCCGTGCTGCTCGACCTCAACCTGCCCGCCACCGCCAGCCCCACCAGCGGGCTCGCGAGCGGCCTCACGGCCTTGCGACAGGCGCGTGCGCGCGGCGACCGCACGCCGGTGCTCGTGCTCACGGCGCGCGGGCGCACCGAAGAGCGCATCGCCGGGCTCGACGCCGGCGCCGACGACTACCTGGGCAAGCCCTTCGACCTCGCCGAGGTGGAGGCGCGGCTGCGCGCGCTGGTGCGGCGCGCCAAGGGCACCGAAGACATCGTGGTGCTCGGCCAGCTCAAGCTCGACCGCAAGGCGCGCCGCTTCGCGGTCGCGAACGCACCGCTCGACCTGCCGGCGCGCGAGTTCGAGGTGCTGTGGGAACTCATGAGCCCGCCGGGGCGCACCGTGAGCAAGCGGGCGCTGTCGGACAAGCTCTCGGGCTTTGACGAATCGCTGGGCGACAACGCGCTCGAGGCCTTCATCTCGCGCCTGCGCAAGAAGCTGCTCGGCTCGGGCGCGGGCATCCGCACGCTGCGCGGCATCGGCTACCTGCTCGAAGCCGAGGTGTGAGGCCGCCCGTGAGCGAGGCCCTCCCGCCGGTCGCGCCCGTTGCCCGTGTCGCACCGTCGCTCACGCGGCGCGTGCTGCGCAACGTGCTGGTGCCGCTGGCGCTGACCTGGATGGCCGGTGCGGTGATCGCACTCGTCATCGCCAACTACTTCTCCGAGCAGGCCTTCGACCGCGGCATGCTCGACGACGCCTATGCGCTGTCGGCCAACGTGCAGGCGGGCGAGCGCGGCATCGAGCTGCTGCTGACGCCGCGCGAAGTGGCGACCGTGCTGTTCGACCAGACCGACAAGGTTTACTTCTCGGTGCAGCGGCTCGACGGCACGCCCATCTCGGGCAGGGCCGACCTGAAGGCACCGCTACCCGACGAAGGCTCGCGCTACCGTTTTTCCGACATCGACTACGACGGCAATGTGCTGCGCGCTGTGGTGCTCGACCACGACGCCGAGCCCGGCCTGCACATGCCCTACCGCGTGATCGTGGCCCAGACCACGCTGAGCCGCGCCGCCCTGGTGCAGCGGCTGCTGTTCTATGCCATGGCGCCGCAGGTGCTGCTGCTCGTGCTGCTGGCCGTGTGGCTCTGGCACGGCATCCGGCGCGATCTGCGACCGCTCGGCGAGTTGCAGCGCGCACTCGACACCCGCGACGTGCGCGACCTCTCGCCGGTGGCCGTGGCGCAGACCTCGAAAGAGTTGCAGCGCCTGGGCGATGCCGTCAACGCGCTGTTCGACCGGCTGCGCCACAGCGTGCGCGCGCAGCGCGAGTTCGTGGGCAACGTGGCGCACGAGTTGCGCACGCCCCTCGCGGGCATTCGCGCCCTGGCCGAGTACGGGCTCGCGCAGCACGACACCGAGGTGTGGCGCGAACAGCTCACGCGCGTGTCCGAGCGGCAGGCGCGTGCGAGCCATTTGATCGACCAGTTGCTTGCGCTCGCACTGGCCGACGAGGCGCGCACCGACCTGCAGCGCACGCCCGTGTCGCTCGACATGCTGGCCGAGCAGACCGTGCTGCGCCACCTGGCGCGCGCCGATGCGCGCGGCGTCGACCTGGGCGCGCGCGGCCTCGACGACGGCGTGACGGTGCTCGCGAACGAAGCGCTGGTGGAGGGCATCCTCGACAACCTGATCGACAACGCGCTGCGCTACGGCGGACGCACCATCACCGTCGAACTCGCGGGTCGCACGCTGAGCGTGATCGACGACGGACCCGGCATTCCGCTCGAAGCGCAGCGTGACCTCATGCAACGCTGGGCACAAGGCCCCGCGGGCCAGAAGCTGGGGCAGGGCGCGGGGCTGGGGCTGTCGATCGTGGCGCGCTATGCCGAGCTGCTGGGGGCAGAACTGCGACTCGAAGCCGCCGAGCCGACCGGTCTGCGCGTGAGCGTGACCTTCGGGGACGACGCCTGACAGTTCACGCGCTTGTCAGTGGCTTGCGCAGATAAACGCGTGTGCGGCCGTCGAGCGATTCGCGCCGGTACTCGACATAGCCGATGCGCTGGTAGAGCGCGAGGTTCTCGGTCATCTTCTCGTTCGTGAACAGGTAGATCGACGCGTGGCCCTGGCGCAGTGCTTCGCGCTCGGCCAGTTCGAGCAGCGCGCGGCCCGCGCCGCTGCCCTGGTGGTCGGGGTGCACGGCGATGACATCAATCAGGAAGCCTTCGTCTGTGACATCGAGCAGCAGTGCGGCGCCGATCTGTTGCTCCGGTCGCTCGGCCACCCACACCTGCAGATGTGCGATGGCCTGCGCATAGTCGCGCGTCATCGGCCGCGGCGTGAGGCCCAGGCGCGCGATGTAGGTGCGGAAGGCTTCGACGGCGCACGCAGTGACAGTCGCCACGTCGTCGGCGGTGGCGCGACGCAGATGCCAGGGCGCAGCGTTGTCGCTCACGCGTCGAACTCGACCTCGCCCTCGATCTCCACCGGGATGCCGAAAGGCAGCTCCGCCATGCCCACGGCGCTGCGCGCATGGGCGCCGACCTCGGGACCGAAGAGCTCGAGGATCAGATCGGAAAACCCGTTGATGACCGCCGGCTGCTGTTGAAAGCCGGGCGCCGAGGCCATCATGCCGAACACGCGCGTCCAGGCGGTGATGCGGTCCAGGTCGCCGAGCGCGCGCTGCAGGCTGCCGAGCATCGCGAGGCCGGTGAGGCGCGCGGCGGCGTAGCCCTGGTCGACTGTCAGCTCTGCGCCGAGCTTGCCCAGCGGCGCAGCGATGCGGCCATCGGCATCCAGCGGACCATGGCCCGAGACGATGGCGCGCCGACCGACGAGGCGGACGAACTGAAAGGGGAGGATGACGCCGGGTGGTGGCGTCACGGGAGGTGGAAGGGCAAGGGCCAACGCAGTGAGGCGATCGGTGATGCGGGGCATGGCGATGATCGGAGGCGCGTGATGGACAGGCGCCAAGGGTAAGCGGGGGCGGACGGGGTGGCAATCCGGCGCGAAGCGCTTCAGTGCGACGGGCGAGGTT
This sequence comes from Variovorax boronicumulans, assembly GCF_009811375.1. NCBI lineage: Bacteria > Pseudomonadati > Pseudomonadota > Betaproteobacteria > Burkholderiales > Comamonadaceae > Variovorax > Variovorax boronicumulans. The sequence continues at coordinate 153,354 of NZ_BKDH01000004.1, read as the reverse complement.
CGGGCCGGTGTTCAAGCCGTTTCTCTTCGGCAGTGAATGAAATCCCCGATGGCGAGGCGTTGTCCCGATACGCTCAACGAGCCTTGAGATTGGAGCCGTCGAACTTGGCTTGATCCTTGGCGAATACCTGAATCTTGCTTTCTTTGACTTGTGTCTTGGCGAGATTTACCGAGCGATCGACGGAATTTCCATTGACTTCCAACTGTCCGATGCGGCCATTGGAAATGTCGAGACTACCGATGGTGTTGCCTTCGAAAACAAGGCGCTGCGTTTCCAGCCAGGAGGCATCGACGATGGGCAAGGTGCAGTTGCGAACGACCGCCAAGCTGTTGATTGGGGCGGCCTGCCATTCGCTGTCTTGAAGCGGACGTCCTGGTCCCAGATTGACGCGTTGCATCGGACCCGTGCCGAAGTTTGTACTTTCGAGCAAGACCTGCTGCGCGCTGTCCATCGGCATGACAAATGAAATGTTCTTGCCGTTGCCGAAGACTTCGCTGTTGCGGATCGAGAAGCTCTTCGCGGTGACGCCGGCATTGATGAACCCGCCCTTTACCCTTTCGATCAATACATCGCTTTTGATTGCGGCGTTGTTCAGATTCAAGTGTTCGAGTACGGTGTCGCGGATAGTGAGGGATTGAAGATCACGTGCTGCCATGTCGAGAACCCCACGGAACTTCGAGGTCTGGATGGTCACTGCGGCCGATTCGTAGCTCGCTCCGCTGTTTGCCGGACTGTCTGTCCAAATGCCGATGTCTTGTGCTTCACATCTGTCCAACACGATTTTCTTATAGCCGGCAAGCTCGAACCACTTTGCCTTGCAGTCGACGAAAGTGGCATCGCCTCTGCTTCCAATGCCGCCCCAATTGTTTGGACTCTGAGCCTTACCGACGAAACTGCAGGATTCAAAGTGGACATCGGAACTCCCGCTAAGGTCGATCACGTTGCTTTGTCCTCCCGCTTGGCAACGGACAAAGCGAATCGATCTGGAAATGCCCCAGTTGATGATTCCAGCGAATCGACAGTCCTCAAATACACAATCGCGTAGCTCGCTGAGCTTGATTTCGTAGGCACCTACGAAGTCGCAATTCACGAACCTGACTTTGTGCCATGCGACGTGCTGAAAGGCGACGCCGCTGAATTCTGCGCTGTCGATCACCAGTTGCGAGGTCCCCACTTCTCGTTGACGGAGCGCTGGCTCGAGCAGGTAGGCATAGGCTTTGCCAAATGACTTGATATTTTTCTTAGTACCCATGGCGTATCCAAAAAGAAGAGGCGGGAACGATGCGAATGCGGCAGTTGTAAACAAGAGGGAGCGGCGATCCATCGGTTTCCTTCGGATTCACTTATTGCCATCAGGATTGATGGCCTCCTTCGATGGCACATACCCTTTGCCTTTGTAGTTTTCCGCAAGAAACTTCCAGTCAGGAACTTCCCCCCGCTCTTCCGCTGGCCTGCGGAAGAACCACTTCGAGGTTCCCGTGGCGCCGTAGTCCACGCCGCCGCCCTTGAGGGCTGTGCCGAATACGCCGATTTCGAATGGAAACATCCATGGGTCCGTGCAATCCATGTCCTTGCTCCAATCGTCCTTGCCGACCTTGGGTTGCTTCAACAGCACCTCACAAAATGCTTGCTCGGTGATTGCGCCGTTGTCCAGGATTCGCGTCAGCAAGGCGTGGTCTTTGGCTTCGAGCTTGATGAAGGGGCTGTGGCCTTCGGAGGTGTATCTGGTGGTCAAGGTGTGCCAGATTTTCATGGCCCTGGTTCCCGTGCCGACTTGCTCAAACACCCAGAACCTGATCCCTGCAATGCACTCCAGCTTGGCCATGGTTACGCTCAGCGTCAACGGCACCTTCCACCCCGCCTGTATCAGCGGTGTCGGCACGAAGACCAGGGGCGGGTCAATGCCTTTGTCTAGATGCCGGCTCATCACGGCCATGTAGTCGAGTGCCACCGCGAGGCGCGGCTTCTCGTTCAGCGGCGCGCCGGCGCTCTTGCTGGAGCGTTGCGTCATGACCTGGGTGATGATGCCCGTCGCGGGGTCCAGGAGCGTGCCTGAGGGCGGACGCAAGGTCCAGCTGTCGAGCTCTCGGTCGAGGTTCTGCTTGCCGATCGGACCGCCGCTGCTGCTGACGATGAAGCGCGTGCGCTGGCGCGCCGGCGCTTTCACGGTCTCCTTGCGGATGCCGGGGTCGACAGCACTGGTGACCTGGACCATGCGCGCGCCACTGGACGGCTGGCACCACGCGACGTCGTAAACGCCGCTGCGATGGCTGTGGCCACTGAAGTGCCAATCCACCGCGGTCTCGGGTGTTGCCTTGCCCGTGCTGCCACCGTCGACGCACACGAAGCGCTCGAAATAGACGTCCTGGTTGACTTCGCACGTGCCGGTGTTGACGTGATTGAATCCGGGTTGCCCGCGAAGAGGGGCGCCCAAGGGACTGCTCGAAGGAATAAAGCGTGCCTGTTCGGGCGTGGCCGAGTAGGGCAGCGGTTCGTCGTAGTTGATGATGGTGAAGTGCGTCGCCACCGTGAGGCTGGCACCCGGGCTTGCGCGTTTGTGGCTCTGGGCCTGCCCCAGCAACTGCAGCTGCTTGTTGCTGAAGGATTGGGTTGCGCGGGGCAGGATGCCGGTTCCCTGGCGGTCGGTCGAGGTGATCAGCAGGCCACTCACCGTGAGGTTCTTGAAGTTCTCCCCTTGCCCCCAGCCCAGCGCCGCGATCACCTGGGTGGCCGGTCCGGGCCGGTCGGGTTCAACGCCCAGCGCGATCAGCACGTCCTCGAGCGGCGTGAAGAGGGCGTAGAACCAGTCGTAGTTCTCGGTCCTGTAGTTGTTGCCGGTCAGGGCCTGTGCATAGGTGGGGCCGTATGCCAGCGTGGTCTCGTAGATGCTCATGTTGTGGTCGGCCGAGATGCCTTCGTTGGCCTTGTTGTTGTGCCATTGGCTGGCCTTGTCGAAGTCCCGGTAGGTTTCCGCCAGATCCCCGATATGGAGGTTCTTGTTGCTGTTGACGACGCGTCGACCGATCTCGGCCTTGATTCCGATCCGGCGGGCTTGGTGCGTACCTGCGTGCGTAGCGACGGTGGTGGTGGGCTCGAAGGCGCGTTCCCTGCCCCAGCCATCGGTGTCGAGTGTGTCGGTGGTGTCTTCGAGCACGCCCATGGCGGCGCCCCAGTCGTTGATGCGCGGGCTGATGCCGTAGGGCACCGTGTATGCCTCGTGGTTGCCGCTGGTCATGAACACAGGCAGCTTGAGTTCGTTGTAGGCGTAGCGAACGAGGCTGAAGGCGAGCATGTCGTCCTGCCCGCGTGGGTACAGGCCTGGCGTGTTGAAGTGGTTCAACACGTTGAACTTTTTCCATTGCTCGCCGATGCCGTCGCCGACCTGCCGGGGATCGATGTTGCGATTGAAATCGATCAGGTCGCCGGTGAAGAGCAGGGCCGTGTCGGGCTTCTTGCCGGCACCGATCTTGTCGAAGAGCTCCTTGAGCGCGTTGAAGCTGTTGCACACGCGTGCGCCCACTGCAGGGCCGTCGAAGCTGCTGCTGTCTTCGATGATGCGCGCCGGTGACTTGGCCAGCGCGTTGTGCCGCACGTTGATGTGAACGTCGCTCAGGTGCCCGAGCTTCAGTGGTCCGTCACTGGCCAGTCGGATGACGGGATGCCACGCCGCCAAGCGCTGGGAGTCGTCGAGGGCCAGCGTGCGGGCTTTTTGTGCCGTTTGTGCGACGTCGTATTCCATCAGGTTGGTTTCCTTCCCTTTGGGCGCGCCGTCGGTGTTGGTGGGCTGGTGCCGGTGCCGCAGGTCGTTGACCTGGGCGGCAAGGAAGGACTCGACCAGCAGGTCTTGAGAATGCACCGTGCTGACAGCACACAGCGTGGGAAAGCTTTCCTTTTGCTGGCGGGTAGGTTCGACCATCCAGGCGAAGCTCTTGAAGCTGTCGGTCTCGGGCTGGACGGCCAGTTTTTCGATGTCGAGCTCCACTTCGTAGACGTGCCCGCCCGCGAAGCCCGAGGCGGTGTACGCGCTCGCAGCCTGCGGACTGAGGGTGGCGAAGATTTCGCCTTTCTGGTTGTAGATGAGCGCGCCGGCTTCGAACTTGGCGACGCGCCAGACCTTGATGGCGCCCTTGGCCTTGGCGCAGTCTGCGCCGTCTCCGGTCAGTCCACCTACGCGGATGTCGGCGTCGGGTTTGGTGCCCTTCATGCCGACGAGGCGCAGGTGACGCGCCACGGTGGCCGCGGCGGCCTGCTCTTCGTCGCCATCCATGGAGACGACCTCCGCGCGTTTGTCATGCGTGGTTCGTCGGCCAGCGCTGTTGGCCACACCGAGCGTCGCGGTAGCGATGAAGAGGCTGCACTTTTTCTGGCTGGAAGAGATCAGCATCGGTGTGCCGAGGCTGGGATAGAGGATCACGGCCACTTGCTGCGCCGGGTCGCTGCAATCGCACACCGATGCGCCGGTCTTGGGTTCGTTTGCCATGGATCAGAAGGTCTTCGCGTCGGACATGAAGCCACCGCCCGTCGTGTTGAAGGCAGACAGAAGGGCGTTGGACTGTTCGTCGCAGAGGCGAACCAGCATCGCGTCGCGGTCGCACGCCCAGCCTTGCTGCACTGCCGATGGCGTGTGCGCCAAGACATCACGGAGATTCAGCGGAGTGCGTGCAACCGACAAAGCGTCGAGGAAGCCGGGGTGGGTGTGGAAGCGCGCGTGCTTGAGCAAGGCAAGGCGGCATGCGTGTGCCTTGTTGTCCCAACCCGCCAGGCCTACACGACGGGTGAATGCCAGCGCGGCTTGTGCGATCTTTCGGCGAAGCAATGGATGCATCTGTGCGAGCAGGTCGGCCGCGGGGGGATTCGATGTTTCCAGTTCTTCGCAGAGCAGGGCGATGACAAGATTCGCTTCCCCTGCCTTGTCGATGGCCTGGACCCATTCGGCAGTAAGTTCGACTCCCTCGTTCGACGGCGTGATCTCGGTGTCTGCGCCACCCTTGACGTACCGAATGCGAAGGTCACCGTCCCAGCCTGCCCACCAGGCGAGCGGACGGCTGAATTTGCGCTGCACGGGGTCTGACCAGTGCGCGAACATGTCGAAGCCGATGCGGGGATCGAAGTAGCGCAACAGAACGGACGATCCATCGAGCAATGTGCCGGACAGGAAACCGCGCAGATGCGCGGAAAGCTTCTGCAAGCGCAGCGGGCTGGCCATCAGGGTGAGCGCTTCGGCCGCAGCCTGATGCGCAAGCGCATGGCGCAGCGACTCGGAAGATGAGGCGGGGATCTCGATGAGCCAGGGGCCGATGTCGGCCATCTCCGCTTCGGGTGTCTGCATGAACAAGCGTTCGCAGGCGAGCTCTTGCATCGCGACCATGCGAGCGACGACGCCTTCTTCGCATTGCCCCGCACTGACGAGTGCGTAGCGGTGCATGGGCGTGGCGGTCGCAGCGCTTTCGGCACTGAGCCAGTGTTCGATCTGCGTCGACATGGCTCGATGCAGCGCCACATCGAGTCTGGTTCGTGCAGCGTGTGTGAGGTCGGATGACTGTTGCGCGGTGTGGTTCGGCATGTCACTCCCGAGGTGCAGCCGCGGTCGCGCGGCGCATGGCGCGTTGCATGCACTCCCAGCACACGGTCGGTGCGGTGGGGCCTGACTTCTTGTCCGGCCCCGGCGTCCCATGCATCGCGGCATGTTCGATCCATGTGCCCAGCGTGCCGTGCCGGATGCCGCCTTCGCTCCATTCGCTGAAGCTGGTGCCGCCGTTGATCGTGACCTTCTTCTTGGCGGTGATGTAGACCGTGTCTTCGGTGCTCACGATGTCGATGTCTTTCAAGGCCGTGGCCTCGATGGCGTCGCTTTGGGCTTCGATGCGGATGTCGCCCTGCGATGCAAAGGCCTTGATGCCGCTCTTGAGCGTGAAGATGCGCATGCCTTCCGCCACGCTGGCGAGGATGCGCTGGGCGGCACTCAAGGAGGTGTGGCCGGCACTGGTGAGCTGGATGTGCGCGCCGGTGTGCGCATGCAGGTGGCAGGTGCGTGGCGGTGGTGGCGGCGATGCCTGCAGGACTGGCGAGCGCGAGATGCGGTGTGGCCAGTTCGGGAAAGCGGCCTTCGGTCGATGGGCTGCCGTGGCCCCGGAGGTCTTCGTTCTGCTGCTTGATGGCATGGGCGACGGTGGACTGGTCGTCGTTGTCGTCCTGAGCCTCGGCTGTGCGGGCCGCTTCGGCCAGGCCTTCGATCTGGTCGCGTGCGCTCGTCAGGCGCTGGATGGTTTCGCCCATGTCCTTGGCTTGGCGAGCTGCATCGGGACGGCCTTCAGTGGTGATGAGCATGCCGTCCTGGGCTCTCAATACGCCATGGGCGTCAGTGCGCAACTCGAAGCCCTCCCCCCTGGGGTCTTTCCTGCCCGCGTTGTCCTCGATGCGCGTGATCGCCCCCAGGCTCAGGCTTGAACTCTGGTGATCACTTTTGAGCTGCACCTGGATTTTCTCGGCCGTGTCATCCAGGATCAGGTGATTCGATCTGCCCGCCGCACCGTTGCCCCCCCCTCGGTCAGCTCCCGGCTCCTGAACCCGCTCAATGCGTTCTGGCCGGGGAGTTGCCACGGCGGCAGGTTCACCTGGTTGTGCACCCTGCCCATGCAAATCGGCAGGTCCGCGTCTCCCGCGATGAAGCTCACGATGACTTCCTGCCCGATGCGCGGAATCTGGATGCCCCCGAGCTGGTTGCCCGCCCAGGGCGAGCTCACCCGCACCCAGCAGCTGCTGTGCTGGTTCTTCTGTCCCTGCCGGTCCCAAGGGAACTGCACCTTGATGCGCCCCAGCTCATCCGTCCACAGGTTCTGGCCCTCGGGGCCCACCACCAGCGCCACCTGCGGGCCGACCATGGCAGGCTTGGACTGGGTCGGCTCGGGCCGCAGGGGCTCTGTGACCGGGTGGGCCGTGAAGTCCACCTGCACGCGCCATTGCTGCTTGCGGTCGGCAGCGGCTTCGCGGTTCTGGCTGTCTTCGGCGACGTCTTCGATGAGCAAGCGGGTGTCCAGGATCAGGTACTCGGCGTTGGCCGACTCCCTCGGGTGCTTCTTCAGCTGGAAGGTGCATCCTGGCACCATGCCTCTGAGGTTGCCACTGGCCTGGGCGCGGGTTCCGTGGGTGCGCAGTGCCTGCATGCGCAGCAGGGACAGCAGGCGGCCTTCGCCGTGAGGATCGGTGCTTGTGTCTGCTCCTGCATTAGGCTGGGCGTAGTGACTGCCTCCCGCTCCTGATGCATGCCACTGGTAGACCTCGCCCTCGGCCTGCCCCGTGGGGCGCGGATCAGCTCTCGAAACACTCAGATCCGCCCTGGGGCGCGTGTAGTCGTAGTCCCGAGTCGCGTACTTCCCACTCGTGAGTTGATGGGCAGGCACGAAGCTGTGGATGTACTCGGTATCGATCTTCCAGCCGGGGGCGTGGTATTCCACATGCTCGTACAGCGGATCGCCAGCCGCATAGGCCCCCATGGCATCCGAGAGCACCAGGCGGTGCTTGCCGTCCGAGTGCTCGAAGTGGTAGCTGATGCCCCATTCCTGGCACAGGCGACAGAAGAAAGCGAAGTCGCTCTCGTTGAACTGGGTCTGATAGTCGCGCACCGGGTAGTGCTCGATCAGGCGCTTGTCCACGGGGAAGGCGTAGCCGCCCAGGAGTTCGTCCAGGATCTGGACGACGCTGAGGTTCTGGAAGATCCTGCAGTCGGTGCGCAGGGTGGCCAGGTGCAGCCAGGGGCGCAGGGTGAGCTTGTACTGGGCGTGGCGCCCTTCCTCGCCCCACAGGGCTGCGTCGGTGATCAGGGCATTGATCTGGCGGGGGGAAGAGCCATCGAGTTCGATCTCGCAGCTGATCTCCTGGCCGATGAAGGCATCCAGGTCGAAGTCGGCGCCGGAAGAGACGCCGGACAGAGCCAGCGCATCCGGGGTCTTGAGAAAGAGTTCGTAGGCAAAGAGGCTGTTGACCCCCTCATGCCCTGACAGCCGCACGGGCTCCAGTGCAGCCTGACCAAGAACAACAGGGATCGCAGCAGAAGAGACAGACAGCGTGCGCGGCATCGACGACTTCCTTGAGAGAAGGAGGAGAGGTCGGCGCAGTCTGCAGGGACTGCGCGGCGCACACTGCGAACAATCGTCACCTCACGCGCTGCTCGCCAAAAAGGGCGAAGCAAGCGCGAAGAAGTTGACGCTGGAAGGGCCGGCTCAGCCCAGCGCCGGATAGTCCGTATACCCCTTCACCCCACCCCCATACATCGTCGCCTTGTCCAGCTCGTTCAGCGGCGCGTGCTCGCGCAGGCGGCGCACCAGGTCGGGGTTCGAGATGAAGGGCTTGCCGAAGGCCACGAGGTCGTCGCCTTCCTTCACGGCTTCTTCGGCCAGGGGGCGGTCGTAGCCGTTGTTGACCATCCAGGCGGCCTTGCCGCCGGCGGCGCGGTAGGCGGCCTTGAGGGCTTCGTAGTCGAAGGGGCGGTCGGCGATTTCGCGCGGGCCGCCGGTGGCGCCTTCGATGATGTGGATGTAGGCCAGGTTCAGCGGCGCGAGCTGCTGCACGACGTAGGTGAACAGCGGCTGCGGGTCGCTGTCGTGCGCGTCGTTGGCGGGCGTGACGGGCGACAGGCGGATGCCGGTCTTGCCGCCGCCGACGGCATCGACCACGGCGCGCGTGGACTCGAGCAGCAGGCGCGCGCGGTTCTTGATGGAGCCGCCGTAGTCGTCGGTGCGCTTGTTGCTGCCGTCTTTCAGGAACTGGTCGAGCAGGTAGCCGTTGGCGCCGTGCAGCTCGACGCCGTCGAAGCCCGCGGTCTCGACGGCGTTGCGTGCGGCCGCGGCATAGGCGTGGACGATGCCGGGCAGTTCGGCCGCATCGAGCGCGCGCGGCTCCGACGTTTCGACGAAGGTGGGCACGCCGTCCTTGATGAGCACGGTCTTGGTCTTGGCGGTGATGGCCGAGGGCGCGACGGGCTTGCCGCCACCGGGTTGCAGTTCGGTGTGCGAGACGCGGCCCACGTGCCACAGCTGCACGACGATCTTGCCGCCCTCGGCGTGCACGGCGTCGGTCACGCGCTTCCAGGCGTCGAGTTGCTCGGTGCCGTAGAGGCCGGGCACGTCGGCGTAGCCCTGGCCCTGGTGGCTGATGGCGGTGGCTTCGGTGATGAGCAGGCCGGCGCTGGCGCGCTGGGCGTAGTAGGTGGCGGCGATGTCGGGCGGGATCGCGTTGGGCGAGCGGTTGCGCGTGAGCGGCGCCATCACGATGCGGTTGGCGAGCTGGAGGTCGCCGGCCTGGACGGGGTCGAAAAGGGTGGACATCGTGGATTGAGGGGGCAGAGTTGAAACAGGCGCAAGGCTAAGCCGCCCGTCTCAACCCTGCTGTCGCACGGTTGTCCCGATTGGTGCTAAGGAAGCAGCCGCGCCAGCAGCGCCGGGCTCACGCGCACGGGCAGCGCCAGCAGGATCTGCCCCATGCCCTTGCCGAGCGGGTCGTTGCGCAGCGAGGCCATGCCGCCGCCGCCGAGCGCCTGTTCGCAGACGAAGTTGAAGGCGTGGATGCCGGGCACCTCGTGGCGCGTGACGCGGCCCTGCACCAGGTGCGCGAGCCATGCGGCCACGCGGGCCTCGGTGAGCTGCGCGCGCAGCAGCGGCAGCAACTCGGGATGGCGCGCGATGACGCCGATGTTCGAGGTGTCGCCCTTGTCGCCGCTGCGGGCCCACGCGAGGCGGATCAGCGGGACGTCGATGGCGTCGTCGCCGGGCGTGGCCAGGGGCAGTTCATCGTTGGTGCGCACAGCGGGTGGGTCGTCGCTGGTGGCGTGCGTCGCGGGCACATCGACGGCCTGCCCATCGACGCGCACCTGCGGGATCACGCGCGCCTTGTCGAGCAGGAACGCGTACTGCCGGATCGATGGCGACACCGAGGCGCGCCCGCCGCCCGCGCCCGTGGTGCCGGGCGCCCACGAGGTGCCGGCCGGCGCGACCTCGCGCGCGAACAGCTCCAGCGCGTCCTTGCGCGGATGCGTCACGGCGAGCCGCAGCACGGCCTCGCGGATCTGCTGCGCCTGTGTCTGCGCATGCGGGCCGTAGCAGGACTCGGCGCCGAGCACTTCGAGCTGCGTGCCGCTGTAGGGCCCGAGGCCCTGCTGCGCAAAGAGGGCGCCGGTGCGCGCGAGGATCGCTTCGCCGGTGCGCCGCGCCTTGGCCACCGCGTCGAAGCCGACGATCGTGAGCTGCGCCGCGGTCTTGAAGCCGTCGACGTAGGTGGCGCAGACCTTGTAGCTGCCGGTGGGTGCGCGGCCGCGCGCGCCGTGCACGCGCACGCGGTGTTCGCCCGCCTGTTCGATGCGCACCTGCGTGAAGTCGGCCACCACGTCGGGCAGCAGGTAGGCGGCGGGGTCGCCGATTTCGTAGAGCATCTGCTCGCCGACCACGGCGGGCGTGAGCTTGCCGCCGGTGCCCGCGGGCTTGGTGACGACGAAGCTGCCGTCGGCGTTGCATTCGACGATGGGATAGCCGATGTTCGGCCAGTCGGGCACGGTGTCCCAGTCGGTGTGCAGGCCGCCGGTGGCCTGGCAGCCGCACTCGATGATGTGGCCCGCGAGGCTGCCCGCGGCAAGCAGGTCGTGGTCGCCGGGCTGCCATTGGAATTCGTGCATGAGCACGCCGAGCGTGACGGCCGAGTCGACGCAGCGGCCGGTGATGACGACCTGCGCGCCCGCGTCGAGCGCGGCCTGGACCGGGCGCGCGCCCAGGTAGGCGTTGGCGCTGAGCACGCGCTCGGGCAGCGGCGCGCCGCTCTGCAGTTCACGCACGGGCGGTTGCGAGGCGCGCAGTTCGGGCAGCAGCGGCGACACGTCGTCGCCGCTGACCACGGCGATCTTCAGCGAGACGCCTTGCTCGGCGGCCAGTGCCGCGAGCGCATCGGCGCAGCCTTGCGGGTTGACGCCGCCCGCGTTGCTCACGACGCGGATGCCTTGTTTCACGACGTCTTTCAGCACGGCCTTCATCGCGACGGAGACGAAGTCGGTCGCGTAGCCCAGCTCGGGCTTCTTCAGCCGCGCGCCTGCGAGGATCGACATGGTGAGTTCGGCGAGGTAGTCGAACACGAGGTAGTCGATCTGCCCGCTGGCCACGAGCTGCGGCGCGCCCACGCTGCTGTCGCCCCAGAAGCCGGAGGCGCCGCCGATGCGGACGACGCGATTGCTGTCGTGGTTGCTGCTGTTCATCGTCCGCTCCATTGCGGCTTGCGCTTCTCGCGGAAGGCGAGCTGGCCTTCGGCCGCGTCTTCGGTGAGCGCGAACAGGCCGATCTGGCTTTCGGTGAAGGCCATCGATTCCTCGAAAGCCATGGCCTCGATCTTCTTCATCGTGTACAGGCCGCGGCGGATGGCGGCGGGCGATTTGTCGAGCAGGCGGCCCAGCAGCCAGTCGACGCTCTCGTCGACGTCGTCGCTCACGCGGTTGATGAGCTTCAGCTCGAGCGCCTGCGCGGCGTCGATCGGTTCGCCGGTGATGCACATCTCGGCCAGCACGCGGCGCGGCAGCAGGCCGCCGAGCACGCTGAGCACCTGCGCGGGAAACACGCCGACCTTCACCTCGGGCAGACCGAACACGGCCTGGCGGCTGGCCACGGCCAGGTCGCACATCGCCATGAGGCCCATGCCGCCCGCCATGCACGCGCCGTTGACGCGCGCGATCAGCGGCACGGTCGATTGCCGCGCCTGGCGAAAGAGGTTGGCCATGCCCTGGTAGGGCGCGGCGTAGTCGAACTTGAACGAGGTGCCGCTTTGCAGGTCGGCGCCGGCGCAGAAGGCGCGCGTGCCGGCGCCGGTGAGGACCACGGCGCGCACGGCGGTGTCGCGGTTGGCGCGGGCCAGCGCATCGGACAGGCCCTCGAGCACGGCCGCGTTGATGGCGTTGCGGCGTTCCTGGCGATCGATGGTGAGCCACATGACGGGCCCGCGCATCTCTTCGCGCAGCTCGACAGGGGACGGGGAAGAAGAAGGGGGAGGGGATTCGGACATGGGCGGCTCGGCTTCCTGGTGACGGATGCCGTAGCGTCGCCCGAAAAAAAAGCCGCGGCATGCGGCTTGTGGCTGCGGTGATCCGGGTTTTCCCTGGGATGGCCCGGATCGTCGCTGGCGTCGCGTTCTGCGCGCTTTGGCTTACTTCAGCAGGCCTTCGGCCTTCATCGCTTCCTGAACGGCGGGGCGGGCGGCCACGCGGGCGTGCCAGGCCAGCACGTTGGGGAAGTCCGAGATGTCCACGCCGGTGGGCTTGGTCCAGTTGGTCACGGTGAACAGGTAGCCGTCGGCCACGCTGAAATGCTCGCCCATCAGGTACTGCTTGGCGGAGAGTTCGCCGTCGAGCCACTGGAAGCGGGCCTTGAGCTTGTCCTTGGAGATGGACTTGGCTTCCTCGGGCATGGCCGGGTTGAACAGCGGGCTGAAACCCTTGTGCATCTCGGTGCCGATGAAGGTCAGCCACTCCTGCAGGCGGTAGCGCGGCATGGTGCCGTTGGCGGGCGCGAGGTTCTTGGTGGGGGCGAGGTCGGCGATGTATTGCACGATGGCCGGGCCTTCACGCAGGCGGGTGCCGTCGTCGAGCTCGAGCATCGGCACGTAGCCCAGCGGGTTGATGCCGTAGTAGTCGGTGCCGTCCTGCAGCTTGTGGCTCTTGGTGCTGGCCAGCACGGGCTCGAAGGCGATGCCCGCTTCGTGCAGCGCGATGTGGGGGGAGAGCGAGCAGGCGCCGGGCGAGTAGTACAGCTTCATTCGAAAAAACTCCAATGGATAGAAGGAAAAGATCTGTGCGACCGAAAGGGATGCTAGCGGGTTTGGCCGCATCGCGTTTTTGTCCTACGGCGGCTCGCGCGTGGCGACTATCGGGCGGCGCAGCGGGGCTTCCTACAGTCCGGACACGGCGGCGCATGCCCGCCGCAAAGCAACCAAGGAGTGGTTCACCATGCTCAAGTACGCGATCATTTTTGCGGTCATCTCGCTCGTGGCGGGTCTGCTGGGCTTCGGCGGCGTGGCGGCCGGCGCGGCGGGCATCGCCAAGCTGCTGTTCGGCCTGTTCCTCGTGCTGGCGGTGCTGTTCGTGGTGCTGGCCGCACTCGGCGTGGGCGCGGTGAAGAAGGCGCTCGATTGACCGCCTTGCCCCATGCCATGCACCTGTCGCACGTCGATCTGCGCCTGGACTACGAGGTGGACGCCCCGGCGCACCTGCGGCTGAACATCGAGGCCGCGCGCACGGGTGCGCAGGCGGTGCTGGCCGAGACACTCACCATCGAGCCGCCCGCGCGGCTGCGGGTGGGCTGCGAGCCCGACAGCGGCAACCGCTTCGTGCGTTTCGACGCGGCGCCCGGCCCGCTGACCATCGCCTACCGCGCGACGGTGCGGCGCCCGGTGGTGCATGTGCCGGCCACCCTGCCCGAGGTGCCGGTGAGCCAGCTGCCCGACGCGGTGCTGGGCGACCTGCTGCCCACGCGCTACTGCGAGTCGGACCTGCTGGCGCGCTGCGCGCAGCAGCTCTTCGGCGACCTGCCGCCGGGCATCGGCCGCGTGCAGGCGATTGCCGAGTGGATCCACGACAGCATCGTCTACGTGCCGGGCAGCAGCGACTCGACCACCACGGCGCGCGAAGTGTTCGTGCAGCGCGCCGGCGTGTGCCGCGACTTCGCGCACCTGGGCATCACCTTCTGCCGCGCGCTCAACATTCCGGCGCGGCTGGTGGTGGGCTACGTGTGGTTCGACGAGCCGCCGCAGGACTTCCATGCCGTGTTCGAAGCCTGGCTCGGCGGGCAGTGGGTGCTGTTCGATCCGACGCGCATGGCGCCCGTCGACCGGCTGGTGCGCGTGGGCACGGGGCGCGACGCGAAGGATGTGGCCTTCTCCACGATCTTCGGCGCGGTGCGCATGACCGACAAGAAGCTCGCCGTGCGCGAATTGCAGGACGAGCGGGCCATTGCGCCGCGCACGCCGGCACCCAGCGGCGAGCTGCGGGGCATCGAGAAGCCCGAACCGGTGCTCTGACCCTCCCAAGCGACCGCCCGATGTGGGTTGTTTGCTATTAAATATATAGCATCCTGCGCAATGTCGACAAGGCTCCGGGCCGATTTTGGCGCGGCTCCCTAGCTTGTCCACACAGGGGTTGCGGCAGGGCATCGCCGCTTAAAATTAGTGCCCTTTTTTGCGCCGCGCACGCGTCTGTGGTGCGCCCCCTTTTTCCAATGCTGTACCCCGAAGAATTCGATGTGATCGTCGTCGGCGGTGGCCATGCCGGCACCGAAGCCGCGCTCGCTTCCGCACGCATGGGCGCCAAGACGCTGCTGCTCTCCCACAACATCGAGACGCTGGGGCAGATGAGCTGCAACCCGTCGATCGGCGGCATCGGCAAGGGCCACCTCGTGAAGGAGGTCGACGCGCTCGGCGGCGCGATGGCCATTGCCACGGACGAGGCGGGCATCCAGTTCCGCATCCTCAACTCGAGCAAGGGCCCGGCCGTGCGCGCCACGCGGGCGCAGGCCGACCGCGTGCTGTACAAGGCCGCGATCCGCCACCGCCTGGAAAACCAGCCGAACCTCAGCCTGTTCCAGCAAGCCGTCGATGACCTGATGATCGAAGGCGATCGCGTGGTCGGCGCCGTCACGCAGGTGGGCATTTCTTTCCGCGCGCGCACCGTGGTGCTGACCGCCGGTACGTTCCTCGACGGTCGCATCCACGTCGGCCTCGACAACTACCAGGCTGGCCGCGCGGGCGACCCGCCGGCGATCAGCCTGTCGGCGCGCCTGAAGGAACTCAAGCTGCCGCAGGGTCGCCTGAAGACCGGCACGCCGCCGCGCCTGGACGGCCGCAGCATCGACTTCTCGAAGTGCACCGAACAACCCGGCGACGGCATGCCCGGTGGGGCAGGGCCGATGCCGGTGTTCAGCTTCATGGGCAAGGTCGAGATGCACCCGCAGCAGATGCCGTGCTGGGTGACGCACACCAACCAGCGCACGCACGACATCATCCGCTCGGGCTTCGATCGCAGTCCGATGTTCACCGGCAAGATCGACGGCGTGGGTCCGCGCTACTGCCCGAGCGTCGAAGACAAGATCAACCGCTTTGCCGACAAGGACAGCCATCAGATCTTCCTGGAGCCCGAAGGCCTGACGACCAACGAGTACTACCCGAACGGGATCTCGACCAGCCTGCCGTTCGACATCCAGTACCAGCTGGTGCGCTCGATGCCGGGCCTGGAAAACGCCCACATCCTGCGCCCGGGCTATGCCATCGAGTACGACTACTTCGATCCGCGCGAACTCAAGAGCAGCTTCGAGACGCGTGCGATCCGCGGCCTGTTCTTTGCCGGACAGATCAACGGCACCACCGGCTACGAAGAAGCCGCAGCCCAGGGCCTGTTCGCCGGCATCAACGCCGCGCTGCAATGCCGCGGCGAAGACGCCTGGCTGCCGCGCCGCGACGAGGCCTACCTGGGCGTGCTGGTCGACGACCTGATCACCAAGGGCGTGACGGAGCCGTACCGCATGTTCACCAGCCGCGCCGAGTTCCGGCTGCAGCTGCGCGAGGACAACGCCGACATGCGCCTGACCGAAGCAGGGCGCAAGCTGGGCCTCGTGGACGACGCGCGCTGGGACGCTTTCAGCCGCAAGCGCGACGCTGTTTCACGTGAAACAGAGCGGCTCAAGTCGATCTGGGTGAACCCGCGCAACCTGCCGGCGACCGAGTCGGCCCGGGTGCTGGGCAAGGCCATCGAGCACGAATACAACCTGGCCGACCTGCTGCGCCGGCCCGACGTGAACTACGAAACCCTGATGTCGCTGGACGGCGGCAAGTACGGCCCGTCGTCGGCGCTGAGCGCTTCCGAGATCGAGCAGATCGAGATCTCGGCCAAGTACTCCGGCTACATCGAGCGTCAGCACGACGAAGTGGAGCGCGCCGCCCACTTCGAGAACCTGAAGCTGCCGGCCGATTTCGACTACGGCCAGGTCAAGGCGCTGAGCTTCGAGGTGCGCCAGAAGCTGGACAAGCATCGGCCCGAAACGCTGGGGCTGGCATCGCGCATCTCGGGCGTCACGCCCGCCGCGATCTCGCTGCTGATGATTCACCTGCGCAAGGGCGGGCACAAGGCCTTCGCCCGCGACGCCGCCGATACCGCCACAGCCACAGAAACCACCGAAGCTGCTGCCACCGAGCCGCACACCGCACCATGAGCGCGACGCCCCTCGACACGCTGCGCGCAGGCGCAGCCGCCTTGGGCGTGGCCCTGTCCGACACGCAGGGCGAACAGCTACTGGCCTACGGCACGCTGATGCTCAAGTGGAACAAGGTCTACAACCTGACGGCCGTGCGCGACCCGGCCGGCGTCATGACGCACCACCTGCTCGACAGCCTCGCGGCCGTCGCACCGCTGCAGCGCGAGTGGGCAGGGAAGGGCAGGCTGCTCGACGTCGGCTCCGGCGGCGGTCTGCCGGGCGTGGTGATCGCCATCATGCGGCCCGACATCGAGGTCAGTTGCCTCGATGCCGTCGCCAAGAAAGCCGCCTTCGTGCAACAGGTGGCGGCCGAACTGGAGCTGCCGAACCTGCGCGGCCTGCATGCGCGGGTCGAATCGTTGGCCGGCAGCTACGAGGTGATCAGCTCGCGCGCCTTCGCGTCGCTGCCCGACTTCTTCAACGGCTCGGTGCACTTGCTGGCACCGGGCGGCGTCTGGCTGGCCATGAAGGGCAAGGTGCCGAGCGACGAACTGGCCGTCTTGCCGGCGGGCGTCGCAGTGTTTCACGTGGAACAACTGACGGTGCCGGGCCTGGACGCCGAGCGCTGCATCGTCTGGGCGCGCAAAGAGGCCGCCTGATTTCGTAAAAGATGCGACGGCGCCGGCAAAAGCCGGTGCCGGAGCAATCTTCCCGGCGCTGGCCTGCCTTAGACTCGAAGCCTCCCCCTGGCTCTCTTTTTCGAGGCACATCCCATGTTCGGCATCGCTGACTACGGCGCATTCGTCGCCGCCATCGTCCTGTTCCTTCTGATTCCCGGTCCGGGCAATCTGGCGCTGATCACCTCGACCAGCAAAGGCGGCATTCGTGGCGGCCTGGCAGCGACCTTCGGCGTGATCCTGGGAGACCAGGTCCTGATGTGGGCGGCGGTGGCGGGCGTGTCGGCCGTGCTGGCCGCCTACCCGGCGGCCTTCAAGGCGGTGCAGTGGCTGGGCGCCGCCTACCTGGCGTGGCTCGGCCTCAAGATGCTCCTGGCCAAGCCCGGCGCGGCACCGATCCTGAACATCCGCCCGAGCCATTTCCTGCGCCAGGCGCTGACGATCACCTTGCTGAACCCCAAGGCGATCGTGTTCTACATGGCCTTCTTCCCGCTGTTCGTCGATCCGGCGCGCCACCAGGGTGTCATCACCTTCGGCGCCATGGCCGTGACCATCGCCGCGCTGACCTTCCTGTACGGCCTGACCTCGACGCTGCTCACGCACTTCCTGGCCGAGCGCATCCGCGCCAATCCCCGCATCTCGGCCATGCTCGAAAAGCTGGCCGGCACCTTCCTGATTGCCTTCGGCATCAAGCTCGCGATCTCGCGCTGACCGACCCCGACGACCCGCACTGACGACACATGGCCAAGATTTTCTGCATCGCCAACCAGAAGGGCGGCGTCGGCAAGACCACCACCACCGTCAATCTCGCCGCCGGCCTGGCCAAGGTGGGCCAGCGCGTGCTGATGATCGACCTCGATCCCCAGGGCAACGCCACCATGGGTTCAGGCATCGACAAGCGCCAGCTGGAGCTCACGGTGTACGACGTGCTGCTCGAATCGGCCTCGGTGGCCGAGGCGCGGGTGAAGTCCGACAAGCTCGTGGAGGCCGAAGCCAGCTACGACGTGCTGGGTGCCAACCGTGAGCTGGCCGGTGCCGAAGTCGAAATGGTGGCGCTCGACCGCCGCGAAAAACGCCTGCGCACCGCGCTGGCCGCCGTTGGCGCCGAGTACGACTTCGTGCTCATCGACTGCCCGCCGAGCCTGAGCCTGCTGACGCTCAACGGCCTGTGCGCGGCCCACGGCGTGATCGTGCCGATGCAGTGCGAGTACTTCGCGCTCGAAGGGCTCACGGACCTGGTCAACACCATCAAGCAGGTGCACGCCAACCTCAACAAGAACCTGCAGATCATCGGCCTGCTGCGCGTGATGTTCGATCCGCGCATCACGCTGCAGCAGCAGGTGAGCGAGCAGCTCAAGTCTCACTTCGGCGACAAGGTGTTCGACACCGTGATCCCGCGCAATGTGCGCCTGGCCGAAGCGCCGAGCTACGGCCTGCCGGGCGTGGTGTTCGACCCGTCCGCCCGCGGCAGCCAGGCCTTCATCGCCTTCGCCGAAGAGCTGGTCGCCAAGATGCCGCCCGCGAGCGCCTTTGCCTCGGGCGCGGTGGCACCGCCGGTCACGCCTCCGCCGCGCGTGGTGCCCGACCTGCCGATTCCCGACGATGTGCTGGCCGCTGCGCCTTCTGCTTCCGTCGCCGATACCGACCAAAACCCCGTCTGATGCTCGCCCGATGGGCGGCAGGCGCTATCAAGTTCGTAGCAACCAGCCATGAGTGAACCCCGCATCCTGCTGCTGCCCGGATGGCAGAACAGCGGCCCTGGCCATTGGCAGACCCGCTGGGAGTCGGTCTACGGCGACCGCCGCGTCGACCAGCACGAGTGGATGCGCCCGCTGCGCGGCGACTGGTCGATCCGCCTCGAAGAAGAAGTGCTGGCCGCGCCGGGCCAAGTGGTGCTGGCCGCGCACAGCCTCGGCTGCATCCTCACCGCCGCCTGGGCGGCCCATTCGCGCAACACGCACAAGGTGCGCGGCGCGCTGCTGGTGGCGCCCGGCGACCTGGAGCGCGACGACCTGCGCCAATTGATTCCCGGCTGGGCGCCCATCGTGCGCCAGCCGCTGCCGTTTCCGGCCGTGCTCATCGCCGCCAACGACGACCCGTACTGCGAAGCCTCGCGTTCGAAGCAGTTGGCCAGCGACTGGGGCGCACGCTTCATCGATGCCGGCACCGGCGGCCACCTGAACGCCGAATCCGGCCTGGGCGACTGGCCCGAAGGCCGGAAACTCCTGAACGACCTCTCGAAAGACACGCACTGATGGCGACCAAGAAACCCAAGGGCCTGGGCCGCGGCCTCGAAGCGCTGCTCGGCCCGACGGCCGCACCCTCCGCCGATCCGCTCGGCAATGGCAGCGACCGCGCCACGGAAGAGGGCGGCGCCCCGCAGAACCCCAACACCCTGAAGCTCGACCAGATGGTGGCCGGCGTCTACCAGCCGCGCACCCGCATGGACGAGGGCGCGCTGTACGAGCTGGCCGAGAGCATCAAGGTGCAGGGCATCATGCAGCCGATCCTGGTGCGCCGGCTCGATGCCGAATCGGCCGCGGCCAAGAACGCCGAGTACGAAATCATCGCGGGCGAGCGGCGCTTCCGTGCCGCCCGGCTCGCCGGCCTGGACACCGTGCCGGTGCTGGTGCGCGACGTGCCCAACGAGGCCGCGGCGGCCATGTCGCTCATCGAGAACATCCAGCGCGAAGACCTCAACCCGCTGGAAGAGGCCCAAGGCCTGCAACGCCTGGTGACCGAGTTTGGGCTCACTCACGAAATGGCGGCCCAGGCTGTGGGCCGTTCGCGCAGCGCCGCCAGCAACCTGCTGCGCCTGCTGAACCTGGCCGAACCCGCGCAGCTGATGTTGATGGCCGGCGACATCGACATGGGCCACGCACGCGCGCTGCTGTCGCTCGACCGCGGCACGCAGATCACCGCGGCCAACCAGATCGCCGCCAAGAAGATGTCGGTGCGCGAAGCCGAGGCGCTGGTGAAGAAGCTCGCGGCCGAGTTCACGCTCACGCCCTCGCGGCGCGGCAATGCCGGCGAGAAGTCGCGCGACCTGCAGCGCGTGGAAGAAGAGCTGGCCGACCTGCTGACGGCCGAGGTCGAGGTGCGCATCAAGAAGCGCACGAAGCGCGGCGAAAGCGGCGAGCTGGCGATCCACTTCGGCTCCATCGAGGCACTCAACGGACTCATCGAGCGCATCCGCCGAACGGCCTAGTTCGGCTTGCGTTGCGAAGACGGACCCCAGCGTTCGTTTGATTGATTCCTGCAATCCTTTGCGCGTATCCTCGATCGCGGTTTTTCTTTCAGCCCTGCAAGACCACCACCATCGAAACGAGGGAGTCGACCATGCCGTTCTTCGCCACCAAGTTCCCGCTCGCCGCAGTCGCCGTCGGCGCACTGCTGCTCACGGGCTGCGCCACCACCGACATGCAGATGGGCAGCCAGTCGGCCAAGACCATGGCCACGGGCAGCGCCGCCGGCGGTGCCACCTCGGGCGAGAGCAGCCAGCTCGAGCGCTGCGAATCGCCGCTCGGGACCGTCTCGCTGGTCGAGAACGTCAACGCCGGCTGGTACACCATCCTCACGGGCGAGTACCGCCTGCCGCCTACTGCAAATCTGTTGCGTTTGCTGGTACAGCAGTCGAACTGCTTCATCGTCGTCGAGCGCGGCGCGGCCGGCATGAACGCGATGACGCGTGAACGCGCGCTGCAGCAGTCGGGCGAGATGCGCGGCGGCAGCAACTTCGGCCGCGGCCAGATGGTGGCCTCCGACTACGGCCTGTCGCCCGAGATCGTGTTCAGCAACAGCGATGCCGGCGGCATCGGCGGCGCGCTCGGCGGCCTTGTGGGCGGCGGCCGTGGCCGTGCCATCGCGGCCGTCGGCGGCAGCCTGCAGACCAAGGAAGCCAGCGCCTTGCTGACGCTCATCGACAACCGCTCGGGCGTGCAGGTCGCGGCAGCCGAGGGCAGCGCCTCCAAGACCGACTTCGGCGCCTTCGGCGGCTTGGCCGGCCGCAGCGGCGCCGGTGGCCTTGGCGGCTACACCAACACGGCGCAGGGCAAGGTGATTGCGGCAGCCTTCATGGATGCCTTCAACCAGATGGTTCGTTCGCTGCGCAACTACAAGGCGCAGACGGTGCGCGGCCAGGGCCTGGGCGGCGGTGGCCGCTTGGGCGTCGATGGTGGCGCCGCGCCTTCGCAGACCTACGTGCCGCCGGAGCCGGCACCGGCACGTCGCCGCAGGTAAGAACAGGACGCGGGCCTGCGGGCCACGAAAAAGCCCGGCGCTCTTGCGAGCCGCCGGGCTTTTTCATTGATGCGTGATCGCGAGGGATCAGAGGCTGAAGATCTTGCCCGGGTTCATGATGTTCTTCGGATCGAGCGCGCGCTTGATCGTGCGCATCATGTCGATCGCGCCCACGCCGGCTTCGGTCACCAGGAAGTCCATCTTGTGCAGCCCAACGCCGTGCTCGCCCGTGCAGGTGCCTTCGAGCGCCAGCGCGCGGCTCACCAGCGCGTGGTTCAGTTCTTCGGCCTTCACGCGCTCTTCGGGGATGTTCGGGTCGAGCAGGTAGCCGAAGTGGAAGTTGCCGTCGCCCACGTGGCCGACGAGGAAGTAGGGGATGCCGCTGGCATCGGCTTCGGCCACCGAGTCGAGCAGGCAGTCGGCCAGGCGTGAGATCGGCACGCAGGTGTCGGTCGAGATCACGCGGCAGCCCGGGCGCGACTGCACGGCTGCGAAGTAGCTGTTGTGCCGCGCGGTCCACAGGCGCGTGCGTTCTTCCGGCGTGCTGGCCCATTCGAAGGCGTTGCCGCCGTGGCCGCTCGCGAGTTCCTGCACCGTCTCGGCCTGCTCCTTCACGCCCGCGGGCGAGCCGTGGAATTCCATCAGCAGCATCGGCTCTTCGCGCAGGTTGAGCTTGGCGTAGGCGTTCACCATGCGCACCGTGTTCACGTCGATCAGCTCCACGCGCGCGATCGGCACGCCCAGCTGGATCGTCTCGATGGTGGTGCGCACCGCGGCCTCGATGCTCGGGAACGAGCAGATCGCCGCCGACACCGCCTCGGGCAGCGGGTAGATGCGCAGCGTGACCTCGGTGACCACGCCCAGCGTGCCTTCGCTGCCCACCATGAGGCGCGTGAGGTCGTAGCCGGCCGACGACTTCTTGGCGCGCGTGCCGGTGCGGATGATGTCGCCGCTGGCCGTGACCACCTCGAGCGCCAGCACGTTCTCGCGCATCGTGCCGTAGCGCACCGCGTTCGTGCCGCTGGCGCGCGTGGCCGTCATACCGCCAATGGAGGCGTCGGCGCCCGGGTCGATAGGGAAGAACAGGCCCGTGCTCTTGATCTCTTCGTTGAGCTGCTTGCGCGTGACGCCGGGTTGCACCGTCACCGTGAGGTCGTCGGCGTTGATCGACAGCACCTGGTTCATGCGCGACACGTCGATGCTGATGCCGCCTTGCACGGCGAGCAGGTGGCCTTCGAGCGAGGAGCCCACGCCGAAGGGAATGACCGGCACGCTGTGCTCGCTCGCGAGCTTCACGGCATCGGCAACATCTTGCGTGCTTTCGGCGAACACCACGGCCGCGGGCGGCGGTGCGTCGAACGACGACTCGTCGCGCCCGTGCTGCGTGCGCACCGCCATCGCCGTGGAACAGTTGTCGCCGAAGCGCGCCTTCAGCCCGTCGATCAGGGCCGCGGGAACGTCGCGCAGATGAAGCGCCGGCATCAGGTGCGAGGTGGAAGTCGGGGCGTTCATCGGGCGTCTCCTGGAGGGGCTGAGGGGGATCGGTCATTTTACGGAGCGCGCACCATAATGCGCTTCGGTAAAAGACATGAACCCCACGACCCTTGCAGCCCTCGCGGCCTTTCCCTCGCAGCTCGAAGCCCACTACGCGGCCATTCCCCAGGCCTTCCGGCACTGGGCGCCGCCTTCGTGGGAGGGCGTGCCCAGCGAGGCCTTCACCGCCATCGAGCAGCTGTGCCATGTGCGCGACATCGAGATCGAGGGCTACCACGTGCGCTTTCGCCGCACGCTCGCCGAGACCCATCCGACGCTCGCATCGATCGACAGCGAGCCGCTGGCCATCGAGCGCCACTACGGCGCGGCCGACCCTGCAGCGGTGCTCGCCGAGTTCCGCCTGGTGCGCGTGCAGACGATGGAAATCATCTCGCAGTTGAGCGACGCGCAGCTCGCGCGCACGGCCGTGTTCGAGGGCTACGGCCCGCTCACGATGCGCAGCCTCATCCATTACCTGTGCAGCCACGACCATCAGCATCTGGCCGGACTGCAGTGGCTGGCCGGCAAGATCGACGCCGCCGGCCTTTCGACCTGAACCGAGGAGCGCCCATGGGCAACCGACTTTCCCAGATCGCCACCCGCACCGGCGACGACGGCACCACCGGCCTGGGCGACAACACCCGCGTGCCCAAGGACCACCTGCGCGTGCACGCGATGGGCGACGTGGACGAACTCAACTCGCACATCGGCGTGCTGCTGTGCGAACCGCTGCCAGAGCCCGTGCGCGAGCTGCTGGTCGATGTGCAGCACCAGCTCTTCAACCTCGGCGGCGAACTCTCGATGCCGGGTTTCACGCTGCTCAAGCCCGAGGCGCTGCTGCAGATCGACAACGCACTGGCCGACCACAACGCCGCCTTGCCGCGCCTGGCCGAATTCATCCTGCCCGCCGGCACGCGCGCCGCTTCGCTCGCGCATGTGTGCCGCACCGTGGCGCGGCGTGCCGAGCGCGCCGTGGTGTCGCTGGGCGCCACCACCGAACTCAACGACGCGCCGCGCCAGTACCTCAACCGGCTCAGCGATCTGCTCTTCGTGCTCGCACGCGTGCTCAACCGCATGAACGGCGGCGACGACGTGTACTGGAAGAGCGAGCGCATGGCCCGCGCGGCCGCCGCCGAATCCGAAGACCACTCCCAGGGGACGACGCCATGAAGAAGCTTCACATCACCACCGCATCGCTCGCCGTCATCGCTGCCGCGCTCTGCCTGCCCGTCACCGCGCAGGCGCAGAGCGCCGACAACCCGCCCCAGGCCGAACGCGCCCACACGATCAAGTCGCCCTCGCGCAGCGGCAAGGTCGTGGGCAGCGTGCAACGCGGCACCAACGCCGCCGGCCGCGGCGTCAACCGCGCCGATGCCGCCACGCGGCGCGGCGTGAGCAACGTGTCGGAAAAAGCCAGCCGGCCCGTGCGCAACGTGGGCGAGTCCTTCGGACGCAAGCTGGCACCGGGCTCCAGCGGGCGCGCGGCGCCGCCGCCTGTGGGGCCGCAGGGCAACGCGCCCTGATTCACTGCTGCTGCTGTTCGTTCAGAGCGACGCTCCCGCCGACGGGGTACCTTGCTCCGCGAATGTCCTCCGCCCTTCGGGCTCCCCCTTAATTTCGCTGCGCAAGGCACCCCATCGGCGTGAGCGTTGGGCGGTGCAGCCGTTGATCGACCGGCACAACGACAGCGCTCAGCGGGCGCAGGACACTGGGTGCTTCCCGCAGCGAAATTAAGGAGGAGGCCGCAGGCCGGGGGACATTCGCGGAGGGAAGTACCCGGTGGCCTGTGCACGCGCCCCGAATCCAGCCTCAAGAAAACGAGAAGACATGGCAAGAAACATAGAGATCAAGGCCCGCATCGACAGCGTGGACCGCATCGCAGAAATCGTCGCAACGCTCACCGACCAGGGCCCCATCGAGATCGCGCAAGACGACACCTTCTTCCGCTGCGAACACAGCGCCGACCGCCTCAAGCTGCGCACCTTCGCGCCCGACCGCGCCGAACTCATCTTCTACCGCCGCGCCGACAGCACCGGCCCGAAGGAATCGTTCTACCTGATCACGCCGACCGCCACACCCGACGCGCTGCGCGAATCGCTCACACTCGCCTGGGGCCAGGCCGGCCGCGTGCGCAAGCAGCGCCGCCTGTTCCTCGTGGGCCGCACGCGCGTGCACCTCGACCGCGTCGAAGGCCTCGGTGAGTTCCTCGAACTCGAAGTGGTGCTGCAGGACGGCGAGCCCGC
Source organism: Variovorax boronicumulans (assembly GCF_009811375.1). Taxonomy (NCBI): domain Bacteria; kingdom Pseudomonadati; phylum Pseudomonadota; class Betaproteobacteria; order Burkholderiales; family Comamonadaceae; genus Variovorax; species Variovorax boronicumulans. The sequence continues at coordinate 128,457 of NZ_BKDH01000004.1, read as the reverse complement.
TGAGGCCGGCGTGGCCGAAGCCCATGCGCTCATGGCCCGGCTCGGCGTCGCTGAAGACCAACTGGTGCAGGGCGCCTACGTCGACCTGTTGCGCGCGCAGGCCGCCTGAGCCATCGGGCAGCCGGCGGGCACGCGTGCCAGCAGGTCTTGCCGCAGCGCGTTCAGCTCGGCGATCTTCTGGTCGATGACCGCGACCTTGTCGGCCAGCAGCGCCGCGATCGCCTGGTCGGGCGCGGCCGACTCCCACACCGCGGGCAGGTTGTCGCCGATCTCGTGGAGGCTGAAGCCGAGCTTCTGCGCGGTGCGGATGTAGCCCACCATCTGCACGGTTTCCTTCGCATAGACGCGGTAGCCGTTGCTGCCGCGCTCTGCACGGATCAGGCCGCGCTCTTCGTAGAAGCGCAGCGTGTCGCGGCTCAAGCCCGTCGCCGAAGCCAGCTGGCCGATCTGCATGGTCGTGGTTCCTTCGCCGAAGAATGTGCTTGACCCTGGAGCGTACCCGAGGCTTTAGCTTCCGGGGCTTCTTCACTCCCGCAGGGCTCTTCTTCATGATCGCGCTTCCCACTTACCAACGCATCGTCCGCGCCAGCGCCTGGTACGACCTCGTGGTGACCATCGGCTTCGCCACGCCATGGACCTTCGCCGCCGTGCACACCCTGCTGCTGTGGACCATCCAGACGCTGCAGCTGCCAGGCAGCTTTCCGGCCTTCGACCCCGTGCACATGCTGATGGCCAACCTGCTCGGCTCGGTGGTCACCGTCTGGGCCGTGCTGCGCATCCGCGATCCGCGCCTGCGCTATGGCCGCTACGACGCCGTGGCGCGCTTCCTGTTCGCCACCTGGCAGATCTACGCCGTGACGCAGGGCGCCAGCCTGATCATCCTCGGCTTCACCGCGATGGAACTGCTGTTCGGCGTGCTCGAGAGCCTGCCGGTGCGCGGCGCGACCGCACGCACACCGATGCGCGCCGACGACCGCGCCACAGGCCTCAGCGCCAGCCCGCAGCCTTGAGCTGCTCGGCGAGTTGCTGCGCCACCTGGGCGTAGCCCTTCGCGTTCGCGTGGATGCGGTCCGAGCGCAGGGCTGCATCCGACAGCACGCCCGAATACACACCGGCGACCAGCAACGCCTGCCCCGACTTCGCGACCTCTTCGTAGAACGGCGCGTCGCTGAGCGAGCCGACCACCGCGCGCATCGCATCGGGCGCCGGCGTGGCCAGCACCGCCACGTGCGACGTGTGCGCGCGCGCCTGCTCGATGAGTGCCGCGAGGTTCTCGCGCGTGCTGGCAGGCGACACGCCGCGCAGCATGTCGTTGCCGCCGATGCCGATCAGGATCGCGTCGTAGCTGTTGGCGGACAGCAGCGCGGGCAGGCGCTCCAGCGCACCCGCCGAGGTGTCGCCGTTGACCCCCGCGTTCTCGACCTGCCAGCCCGTGAGCTCGCCCAGCTTCGCGGGCCATGCCGTCTCGGGCGACGCACCGTAGCCGAAGGTCAGGCTGTCGCCCAGCGCCAGCACGCGGGCATCGGGCTTCAACGCGTTGGCTGAGGCCTTTCGTTTGCCGCATGCGGAGAGCAGCAGGGCGGAGGCCGGCACGCCGGCGAGCATCTGGAGGAGGTGGCGTCGCTTCATGTGGCGCGCAGCTTAAACGAGGCCGCGCGGCCGTTGGCGCTTGCCCCTTCGCTTGCTCGGAAAGCGCATAAGCCTCTCCGTTTTCGTTCCTTCCCGGCACCGGGACAGCGGCGAAGAATCGCGGCCTCCACGCCGATTCGTTCATCCCTTCACTGCCACCGAGGTCCGACGCCATGCTGCCGCCGCTGTTCACCCGCCATCGTTTCCTGCGCCATGCGGTCGCACTGTCCGCCGCCTTGCTCACCGCGCCGCTCGCGGCCTGGGCCGCACCCGCCAGCGGCGAGCCCGTGTGGTTCGGCGTGAGCGGTCCGCTCACCGGACAGAACGCGCAGTACGGCGCGCAGTGGAAGGCCGGCTTCGACCTTGCGCTCGAGCACATCAACGCGCAGGGCGGCATCCACGGCCGGCCGCTGGCCTACAACTTCGAGGACAGCCAGAGCGACCCGCGCCAGTCCGTCGCCATTGCGCAAAAACTCGTGAACGACAAGCGCGTGCTCATCGAACTGGGCGACTTCTCCAGCCCCGCCTCGATGGCCGCCTCGCCCATCTACCAGCGCGCGGGCCTCGTACAGCTGGGCTTCACCAACTCGCACCCCGACTTCACCAAGGGCGGCGACTACATCTGGAGCCCCTCGATCAGCCAGGCCGACGCACAGCCGCTGCTGGCCGATCTGGCCGTGAAGACGCTGGGCTTCAAGCGCATCGCCGTGCTCTTCCTGAACACCGACTGGGGCCGCACCAGCAAGGACGTGCTCGTGAAGGCCGCGCAGGAGCGCGGCGCGCAGCTCGCCATTGCCGAGGGCTACCAGCCCGACGAGAAAGACTTCCGCTCGACCCTGGTGCGCGTGCGCGACGCCAACCCCGACGGCGTGGTGCTCATCTCGTACTACCCCGACGGCGCGCTCATCGCGGGCCAGGTGCGCAGCGTGGGCCTGAAGCAGCCCATCGCCGCCGTGGGCTCGGTCTACTCGCCCAAGTTCATCGAGCTCGGCGGCGCGGCCGTGAACGGCATCCACACCAACACCGCCTTCTATCCCGACGAGCCGCGCGCCGAAGTGCAGGCGTTCGTGAAGAGCTTCCGCGCGAAGTACAGCAAGGAGCCCGACGCCTTCAACGCCTACGCCTACGACGCCGTGGTGTACGCCGCCGCCGCGCTGCGCCAGGCCGGCCCGAAGGCCGACCGCAAGGCCGTGCGCGACGCGTTCTACAAGATCAAGGACGTGCCCAGCGTCATCTTCGGCAAGGCCACCTTCGATGCGCAGACGCGCCGCGTGATCGGGGTGAAGAGCGTCAATCTGGTCGTGAAGGACGGCAAGTGGGCGCAGATCGACGAGAAGGCGGCGGCGCTGGCATCGGCCAAGTAGATGAGCTTCACCTCCTTCTTCGACCACACGGTCAACGGCCTGATCATCGGCAACATCTATGCGTTGCTGGCGGTCGGGCTCGCGCTGATCTTCGGCGTCTCGCACCTCATCAACTTCGCGCACGGCTCGGTCTACACCGTGGGCGCGTACATCGGCTGGGCCAGCATCACCTACCTGCACACGCCGCTGCCCATCACCATCGCGCTGGTGGTGCTCGGCAGTGGTGCGCTCGGCATGCTCATCGAGCGCGTGGGCCTGCGGCCATTGCAGGGCGCCGCGCGCATCGCGCCGCTGCTGGCCACCATCGGCATCAGCTTCGTGCTCGACATCCTCGTGCAGCTGGTGTTCAGCCCCGACCCGCGCGCGCTGCCCACGCAGCTGCCTGACTGGCGCCTGCAGATCGGCACCGGCACCATCGGCGCGCTCGACCTCTTGATCGCGGGCATCGGCATCGCGAGCGCGGCCGTGCTGTTCGGCTTCCTGCGTTTCACGAAGCTGGGCTGGGCCGTGCGCGCCACCGCGCAGGACCGCGACGCCGCGCAGCAGATGGGCGTGGACGTGAACCGCGTGAACCAGACCGTGTTCGCCATCGCTGCCGCATTGGGCGGGCTCTCGGGCCTGCTGGTGGGCATGTACTACAACAACATCAGCCCGGCGATGAGCTTCCAGGCCACGCTCAAGGGCGTGGTGGCGACGGTGGTCGGCGGCGTGGGCAACGTGCCGGGCGCCATCGTCGGCAGCCTGATGCTGGGACTCATCGAAAGCTATGGCGTGGCGATCCTCGGCACGCCGTACCGCAACCTGTTTGCCTTCGCGCTGCTGCTGGTCATCCTGGTGTGGAAGCCCAACGGCCTGTTCGGTCGCCAGCGCGCGCTGCCGCCCGAGCCGCTCACCGGTACCTTCATCGCGCCGAGCAAGCCATGGCGCGTGCCGCCGCGCCTGTTGCTCGCGCTCTTCGCCGCGGCCGTGCTGCTGCCGCTGTTCGATCCGTCGCCCTACGTGCTGCAGACGCTCACCAACGCGTGGCTCTACGGTGCGCTCGCATTGAGCCTCACGCTGGTGGCCGGCACCATCGGCCAGATCTCGCTGGGCCATGCGGGGCTGCTGGCCATCGGCGCGTACGCCTCGTCGCTGCTGGTGCTCGACCTGCACCTGCCCGTGGGCACGGGCATCGTGGTCGCGGGCGTGCTCACCTCGCTGATCGGCACGGCGCTGATCTTCCCGGCCTTCCGTCTGCGCGGGCACTACGTGTCGATCGCCACGCTGGGCATCGGCGAGATCGTGGCGCTCACCATCCTCAACTGGGAAAGCCTCACGCGCGGGCCCATCGGCGTCTCGGGCATTCCGCCGCTGTCGCTGTTCGGGCGCGATGCGTCGTCGAACGAGGCGATCTACTGGGCCTCGTTCGGTGCGCTGGTGCTGCTGGCCCTGCTGCAGTGGCGCCTGCTGCGCTCGCACCTGGGCCGCACCTTCCGCGCGGTGCGCGAAGACGAGGTGGCCGCGCGCGCCTACGGCGTGAGCCCCGACCGCTACAAGGCGCTGGCCTTCGGCTTCGGCGGCTTCGCGGCCGGCGTGAGCGGCGCCTTCACCGCGCACATGTACTCGTACATCAACCACGAGACCTTCGGCTCGCAGATATCGATCCTCGCGCTCACGATGGTGATCCTCGGCGGGCTCGGGAACATCAGCGGCGCGCTGCTGGGTGCGGTCGCGCTCGTGAGCCTGCCCGAGCTGTTCCGCGTGACGGCCGAGTACCGCATGTTGATCTACGGCGTGGCACTGCTTCTGTTGATCCGCTTCCGTCCCCAAGGCCTGCTCGGCACCGTCTGAAAGAACCCCATCCCATGAGCCACCTCAACGACTACCTCGCCGAGAAACGCGCCGCCGTGCTGGCCCGCAACGCCGCCGTCGCGGCCGGTACTGCGCAACCTTCGCAACTCAAGGCCAGCGTGCGCGCCGAAGGCCGCAGCGGCGTGCGCCGGCTGCGCATCCGCGAGCACCAGGTCATCAGCGACAGCCCGCCCGATTTCGCGGGCTACAACCTCGGCCCGAGTTCGCCCGAGCTGCAGCTGGGCGTGCTCGGCACCTGCGTGACGCACATCTTCCTGATCCAGGCGGCCGAGCGCCAGGTGCCGCTCGAAAGCCTCGAGGTCGAGGTGACCGGCGTCATCGACCCGCGCGGCGGCAAGCCGGGCCACGAGCAGACGCCCATCTGGCCGCACGAGATCGGCTACACCGTGCACATCGATTCGCCCGCCAGCCGCGAAGAGATCGACGCGCTGTTCGAAGCGGTGGAGCGCAACTGCCCCATCCTCAATCTGCTGCGCAACCCGCAGGCCATTCGCGCCGAGGTGAAGCTCGTGAACTCGAAGGCGAAGGTCGCCGATGCCGTCGCTGCTTGAGGTCCGCGGCCTCGTGCGCCGCTTCGGCGGGCTCACGGCCGTCAACGCCGTCGACCTGCAGGTGGGCGAGGGCGAACTGCTGAGCGTGATCGGCCCGAACGGTGCCGGCAAGACCACGCTGTTCAACCTCGTCACCGGCCTCGACAAGCCCGATGCCGGGCAGGTGCGCTTCGACGGCCACGACATCACCGGCCTGCCCGCGCAGCAGCTCGCACAGCGCGGCCTCGCGCGCACCTTCCAGCACGGGCGCGTGTTCGCGAACCTCTCGGTGCTCGACAACGTGCTGGTCGGCGCGCACACGCGGCTGCGCGCCGTGAAACCGCGCGTGGGCGGCGTGCCGGGCCTCGGGGCGCTGGCCGAGCTGGCGCTCGCGCTGGTGCAGCCAGGGGCGGTGCGGCGCGAGGAAGAAGCGTTGCGCGACGAAGCGCGCGAGATCATCGCGCTCTTCGGCGAACGCCTCACGCCGCGCACCGACCATCCGGCCTACAGCCTCTCGTACGCCAACCGCCGCCGCGTGGAGATCGCGCGCGCGCTCGCGCTGCGGCCGCGCCTGCTGCTGCTCGACGAGCCCACGGCCGGCATGAACGAGAGCGAGACGGCCGAGATGCTGGAGATCATTCGCGGCCTCAAGGCGCGCGGCCAGACCATCCTGCTGATCGAGCACAAGCTGGACCTCGTCATGCAGCTGTCCGACCGCGTGGCCGTGCTCGACGACGGCCGCAAGATCGCCGAAGGCCTGCCCGACGACGTGCGCAACGACCCCGCGGTGATCGAGGCCTACCTCGGCCATCGCCAGGTCGGCGAAGCGCAGGAAGAAGCGGTGCCCGCATGATCGCCACCGTCGCGCGCACCGGCCTGTCGCCTTCTTCCCTCTGGGGCGAGGGGAGAGGCGACGACCTGCCTGAACGCGTTGTCACGCAAGCACCGGCGAGTGCGGTGGCGCCCCTGCTGCAGCTCCAGAAGGTCAACAGCTTCTACGGCCCCGTGCAGGCGCACTTCGATCTCGACATCGAAGTGCGCAAGGGCCAGATCGTCAGCCTGCTCGGCGGCAACGCCAGCGGCAAGTCGACCACGATGAAGATCGTGCTCGGCCTGCTCAAGCCGCGCTCGGGCGAGGTCAGCTTCAACGGCGAATCGACGCTGGGCCTGAGCACGCCGCAGATCATCCGCAAGGGCATCGGCTCGGTGCCCGAGGCGCGCCGCCTGTTCCCCGCGATGACCGTGCGCGAGAACCTGCTCATGGGCGCCTATGCGCGCCGCGACCGCGCGGGCGTGGCCGACGACCTGGAACGCATGCTCGAGCTGTTCCCGCGCGTGGCGCAGCGCCTGGGTTTCCTGGCCGGCACGCTCTCGGGCGGCGAGCAGCAGATGGTGGCCATGGCGCGCGCGCTCATGGGCCGGCCGCAGCTGCTGTGCATGGACGAGCCCACCATGGGCCTGTCGCCGCTGTACGTCGACAAGGTGCTCGAGCTCATCGCGCGCATCAACGCGCAGGGCGTCTCGGTCTTCATGGTCGAGCAGAACGCCAGCCTCGCGCTGCAGATCGCGCACCACGGCTACGTGCTGCAGACGGGCCGCATCGTGCTCTCGGGCCCGGCGCGCGCACTGCTGGCCGACGCGCGCATCCGCGACGCCTACCTGGGCGGCGAGGGCGCCGCCCGCACTGCCTCCTGACCACGACGACCCCTTTGCCGAGGAAGACCTTCACCATGCCCCTGACCCTCGACCACGTCGTGATCGCCGTGCACGACCTCGAACGCGCCATCGCCGACTACGCCGCGCTCGGCTTCCACGTGCTGCGCGGCGGCGACCATCCGGGTCGCAGCACGCACAACGCACTCGTCGTGTTCAGCGACGGCAGCTACTTCGAACTCATCGCGTGGCGCGAACCCGCGCCCGCCGAGCGCTGGTGGCAGCTGCTGCAACGGCACGGCGAAGGCATCGTCGATTTCGCCCTGCTGCCGCGTGACACCGCCGTCACCGTGGCCGATGCGAAGGCGCGCGGCCTCGTGCTTGAAGGCCCGCTCGACGGCGGGCGCGTGCGCCCCGACGGCGAACACCTGCGCTGGCAGACCGCGCGCCCCCCGTCGGCCGATCTGCCGTTCCTGTGCGGCGACCTCACGCGGCGCGCCCTGCGCGTGCCCGAGGGCGCCGCGCGCGTGCATCCCAACGGCGTGCTCGGCGTGGCCAGCCTGGCCATTGCCGTGCGCGACCTCGACGCCACGCTGGCGCGCTACCGCGCCTTGCTGGGCACGGTCTCCGACGACGCGAGCACGCACATCGGCGAACCCGTGGCCGTGCCTGCCAGCCAGGTGCGCGTGGCGGTGATCGCTTTGGGCAGCAGTGTGCTCGTGCTGTCGTCGCCGCGCGACCGTGCGCCGGTGGCGGAGCTGGGCGGCGACGCGCTCGCGCAGCGCCTCGCCGTGCGCGGCGAGGGCCCTTACGCGCTGGTGCTGCACACCGACCGGCCGCAGTCGACTGGCACCTTCGACCTTGCACGTGCGCACGGCGCGTGGATCGAGCTCGACCTGCCGCCGGTGGACGCGCTGGAAGCGCAGGGCCGCGTGCGCGCCGACGCGGCGAACAGCACGGTGGGCGGGTAGGGCGCAGCCCTAGCGGCCGCCCAGGTGCGCCTTGCGCAGCGCGGCCCGCATCTTCTTCTGCAGCGCCGGCCCGCCCTTTTCCAGCGCGGCCGCGGGCGCGCCGCTCTCGGCCGTCACGGGCCGGTGCTTGCGCCCCCAGATGCCGAGCTGCGTGATCACCGGCAGCAGGTCGATGCCCACGGGCGTGAGGCTGTAGAGCGCCTTCTGCTTGTGCGTGGGGTCGTCGGTCTTGCTGAGCACGCCGTGCGCGACCAGCGTGTTCAGCCGCTCGGTGAGGATGTTCGAGGAGATGCCTTCCTCGGACTGCAGGAACTCGCGGAAGTGCCGCTTGTCCGCAAACATCAGGTCGCGAACGATCAGCAGGCTCCAGCGGTCGCCGACGACTTCGAGCGCGAGGTTGATCGGGCACAGGGACTTCTGCTGGATGGCCATCGGGATTCCGCGGGTTCAAGAAACTGCTTGCATTTTCGCATCGGTTTGAGAATACTGAAACTGCTTGCATTTCAAGATCGGTTTGCGCAAGCGACCTGAAGGAGACTCCGATGCGAAAGCTCATCGTGCAAATGCAGATGTCGGTCGACGGGTTCGTGTCGCCGGCCAACGGCGACCTCGACTGGCAGCTGTGGGGATGGGGCGACCGGTGGCGCTGGGATGCGGCGCTCAGGCGTGACTTCAACGCCGTGTTCGCGGGTGTCGACACGCTCCTGCTGAGCCGCAAGATCATCGAGGAGGGCTATCTCGATCACTGGGGCCACGCCGCGACGCGCTTTCCGGCGAACCCCGACTACGCCTTTGCCCAGCGGATCGTCGAGGCGCGCAAGGTCGTGCTCACGAACAAGCTGCAGGCCTCGCGCTGGGAGCGCACCGACATCGCACGCGGTGCCATGGCCGACGAGGTGAATGCGCTCAAGCGCGAGCCGGGCCAGGACATCCTCAGCATCGGCGGTGTCGGCTTTGCGTCGTCGCTCACGTCGGCAGGGCTGGTCGACGAGTTCCAGTTCTTCGTGAACCCCACGGCCGTCGGCGCGGGCCGCTCGGTGTTCCACGACACGCGCCATGGCCATGCGCTGCGCCTGCTCGGATCGACCGCTTACGACTGCGGCATGGTGGTGAACCGCTACGCGCCCGCGTGAAGTACGTCACGCGCGTGAAGTACGTCACGCGCGTGCAGGACAACACGCCGCGGAGATACCTGCGCTTACCGGATTTCATCTGACGGTGACCTGACGCACCCGAAGCAGACACACGCGCTGCACAGAATGGAGGCGTCATCACAGACACACCAAAGGAGTTCCAGATGATCTTCCGTACCAAGCGCCTGACCACTGCCGCCGTTGCGGCGCTCGCAATGTCCCTGGCGGCAGGCAGCGCGCTGGCGCAAGATCGCCGGGGCGACGACCACCGCCCGGGCGGCGGCCGCTACGAGCAGCGCGATGACCACCGTCCTGGCGGCGGTCGCTATGACCAGCGCGACGACCATCGCGGGCATCGCGGCCCTCACGCCGGCTATCGCGGCGACCAGGACTTCCGCGACGGCCGCCAGTTCGACCGCCGGGGCTTCCCGCAGCCGCACAGCGAGTGGCGCCGTGGTGGCCGCGTGCCGACCGAATACCGGGGCCGCAACTACGTGGTGAATGACTGGCGCGCCTACCGCCTGCAGCAGCCGCCGCGCGGCTACCAGTGGGTGGGCGTGGGTGGGGACTACGTGCTCGCGGCCATTGCCACCGGCCTCATCGCGCAGATCATTGCGGGTCAGTAAGCCTTCGCACCGCGTTCACGTCACGCACATGCAAAAACCGCCACAGGAGACTGTGGCGGTTTTTCTTTGGGGAACTGGGGGAGGGGCTTGTCAGGCCACCGCGGTGGCGGCCGATTGGGCGCACACGTTGCGCCCGGTGATGGTGAGGCGCAAACCGCCGCCATGCCATTCGAGCCAGTTGAGATCGACGTACGCGTCGATGTCGCGATCGTCGATGCGATCGGCCTGGCGGCTTTGCAGCAGCTCGACCGTGGCGGGCAGGGCACGTTTCAGGCGTTCGCGCTTCTCCGCTGCATCGGCCGCCTTTTGGGCGGCCCGGGTGGCCTGTAGTTGCTGCTGCTGCGAAGTCGATGCCATTGCTGATCCGTTCCGGAAGCCAAGGAATTAACCCGAATGTACGCCGCTTGTGTGAAGCTGCGCGCATTCTTTTCAACCCTGGAGCCGGAAGTGTCGATTTCGTTGCGCTTGAGCTAAATCTCGTAGTGAGACACCTTGACCTCGTCGCCCAAGGCCTTCTCGACAATCGCGCGTGTCAATGTCGGCGCAAACGACTCGATGAACGCGTAGACATATTTGCGCAGGTAGGTGCCGCGCCGCACCGCGAGCTTCGTGAGGTTGATGCCGAACAGCCGCCCCGCATCGAGCGCGCGCAGCTGGGTGTCGCGCTCGGCCTCGTAGGCCACGCCGGCGACGATGCCCACGCCCAGGCCCAGCTGCACATAGGTCTTGATGACGTCGGCGTCCATCGCGGCCAGCACGATGTTGGGCTGCAGGCCGCGCTGTTCAAACGCCTCGTCGATGCGCGAGCGGCCCGTGAAGCCGGTGTCGTAGGTGATCAGCGGATGCTGCGTGAGTGCTTCGAGCGTGAGCGGCGCGTCGAGCAGCGGATGCCCCGGCGGCACGATCACCGAGTGCGTCCAGCGGTAGCAGGGCAGGGCGACCAGCTGCGGGTAGTCGCCCAGCGCCTCGGTGGCAATGCCCACGTCGGCCTCGCCGTCGAGCAGCATCTGCGCGATCTGCTTGGGCGAGCCCTGGTGCAGGTGCAGTTTCACGTTCGGAAACTGCGCGCGGAATTCCTGCACCGCCACCGGCATCGCATAGCGCGCCTGCGAGTGCGTGGCCGCCACCGAGAGCAGGCCGCTTTGCTGCGCCACGAACTCCTGGCCCGCGTGCTTGAGGTTGCTGCTTTCCATCAGCATGCGCTCGATGATCGGCAGCACGTGGCCGCCGGGCTCGGTGAGGCCCGTGAGCCGCTTGCCGGCGCGCACGAAGAGCTCGATGCCGAGCTCTTCCTCGAGTTCGCGAATCTGCCGGCTCACGCCGGGCTGCGAGGTGTGAAGGGTGTGGGCGACCTCGGTCAGGTTGAAGCCGCAACGAACGGCCTCGCGTACCGAGCGCAGTTGTTGAAAGTTCATCGGGCGCGCAGGAGGTGAAAAGAGGTCCGGACCCCGGGTCGGGGCCGACCGGCGATTCTCGGCAGAAGGGCTTATGCAGGGAACGATGCGTTTGTTGGTTCCACATGAGCAAAACATCTATGAGGCCCTTTTGCGTGGGGAGGTTGATGTTTCGCACGACTGTGCTAAAGTCCGCCGCATGGACGCCAAGACCCAGAAAAGCGAACTCACCCGCGCCGCCATCGTCGGCGCGGCGATGCACCTCGCGCTGGCCGAGGGGCTGGAAGCCATTTCGCTGCAGGCCGTGGCGAGCCGGCTGGGGCTGTCCAAGAGCGGCGTGTTCTCGCGCGTGGGGTCGCGCGAGGCGCTGCAGAAGGCCGTCATCGAGGAGTACGGCCGCGGCTTCCTGGCCGAGGTGTTCGTGCCCGCCATGCAGAAGCCCAAGGGCCTGCCCCGCCTGAACGACATCGTCGCGCGCTGGATCGCCCGCACGCGCGACGTCGAAGCGCAGAACGGCTGCCTCTACGTGGCCGGCGCCTTCGAGTTCGACGACCGCGAAGGCGAACTGCGCGACCTGCTCTTCGACGAGATCACACGCTGGCGTGCCGCGCTGCGCCGCACGGTGCTGCAGGCGGTCGAGACCGGCGAGCTCCAGGCCGACACCGACCCGGCCCAGCTCGTGAGCGAGATCAACGGAATCATGATGAACCAGCTGCACGACGCGCGCTTCCTGCGCGACGGGCATGCGGCCGAGCGCGCGGGCCAGACCTGGCAGCGCCTTCTTTCCAGCTACCGCGCCTGAGGCGCACCCGCAGACGACGGCCACCGCCTCTTCGTTTGCCTTAATTTCGCACCACCGTGCGATAAAAAAGGAGAAGCACCATGCTGATCATTGCCCTCTTTCTCGCCGCCTACGCGGTGCTCCTCGGTGTGCGCGGCGTGCAGGACACGCTGCGCAGCCTGCCGCGCAGCAACCAGGACTGGGTCTGGTACTGAGCCTCTGAAAGAAAGCCTTCCCCATGACCACCACTACCCACACCACCGCCCCCGTGGGCTACTACAGCGCCAGCCCGCTGATGCGCGCGATGCGCTTCGGCCTCGGCGCCTCGCAGCGCCTGTGGCCCGCGCTCGGCGTGCGCGCGGCGTACCGCGTGTTCGGCACGCCGCTGCCGCCCAAATGGCTGTATCGCGGCCAGCAGCCCGGTGCCGACTGGCGCCGCGAGGCCTGGTCTTTCGAAGACGCCAACCTGGGCATCTACCACCTCGCCGCGCAGGACTCGGGCGCCGAGTCGGCGCCGGTCGTGCTGCTGGTGCACGGCTGGGGCGGCCACGCGGGCCAGATGCTGCCGCTGGCACAGGCCGTGGCAGAGCAAGGCCTGCGGCCCGTGCTGCTGGAGATGCCGGCCCACGGCCGCAGCGCGGGCACGGCCAGCAACCTGCCGCAGTTCGCTCGCGCCATCGACTACGTGGCGGCGCGGCTCGGCGCCGACGGGCACGTGCTGCGCGCGGCGGTCGCGCATTCGCTGGGGGCCAATGCGCTGGCCTATGCCGCGGGGCGCGGGCTGCCGGCGCAGCGGCTGGTGCTGCTGGCACCGCCCGCGTCGCCGCGCGAGTACACGCGCTACTTCGCGCAGGTGTTCGGCCTCAGCGAGCGCACGCGCGCCGGCATGCAGCGCCTGATCGAGGCGCGCGAAGGCATCCTGATGCAGCAGCTGGAGCCCGCCGCCGTGGGCCCGCGCATCGCGCAGCCGACGCTCATCGTGCATGACCGCGACGACCGCGTGAACCGCTTCGCCGACGCCGAGGCGTTTCGCGATGCGATCGCCGGCGCGCGGCTCTTTCCCACGCAGGGCTGGGGCCATCGCCGCATCCTCAAGGAACAGGCCGTGCTCGCGCAGGTCACGCAGTTCCTGGCGTAGCGGCCGGTGGTCACGTGCGCGTGAAACGGCGCCCCTAAACTGGGCGCCACCCATGGCCTTCGCCATGGACGACACACGCACCGACCACACATGGGCAATCGTTCCTGGCTCTATCTCGAACACAGTCTTCCCGACACCGAAGAAGCATCGGCTGATGAAATCGCCGAAGCCAACAACAACTTCCCCGTGCTCTGGCAGCTCCTGCTGGCCGATGGCGCGGCCGGCGACGCCATCGACCACCAGCGCGTCTTCGGCGATGCCGGCACTGACAACCTCGCCAGCGACGCGCATGCCGCGCTCGCGCGCATCCGGCAGCTGCACGCCTTTGTCGAGCGGCACCCGATGCTGCACACGCTGCCGCAGATAGCGCTGCAGTTCGAGGCCGTGGCGCTGCACCTGGCCGAACTGATCGACGAGACGCCGGACGACAGCGCGCCGCGCTTTTCCGCCAACCTCGACGAACTGTCCTGGCTGGGCGGAGACACGGAAGGCGAGGGCTTCATCGAACGCAACCGCCGCGAGTGCAATGAACTGTGGGCCGAGGTGCGCCGCTGCATCGACAGCGGCAACCACCCGGGTGTCGACGCGGCGCTGGGCATCAAGCGCTTCGCAGACTGGGAGGCCTGGGCCTGGCAGTTCGGCTTCGGCAGCCTGTCGCATCCGTATTTCGACGGCTACGAGGCGCCGCGCGACGAGCGATTTGCCGATTTCGAACCCGAAGAAGATGAAGACGACGGCGAACGCCCCGACTACGACAACCACCTGGGCGAGGACCTCTGGCGCTTCGAGGTCGACGGCCGCTGGGGCGTGATGCGCGTGGTGTACGACGACGGGCGCAGCCAGCGCACGACCGTGGTCGAGCCTGCGTGGGACGACATCCGCTACGCCGGCGCCGACGATCCGCGCCTGCTCTGGATCTCGCAGGGCGAGCGCTCCGGCCTGCTGCTCGCCGACGCCGAGGCGCCGCGCGTGCTGCTCGAACCGCAGCTCGACGAGGTCTGGGCCTTCGAGGGCGACGTTGCGACAGCGCTGGTCGGCGACCACGTCGGCCTGCTGCGTACCGACGGCAGCTGGTTGCTCCAGCCCTCGGTCGACGAGGTCTGGAGCTTTGTCGAAGGCCGGGTGCGCGCCCGCGTGGGCGAGCGCATCGGGTACATCGACCTGCAGGGCCAATGGACGATTTCGCCCCGGTTCGAAGAAGCCGAAGACTTCACGCCCTTTGGTCTCGCGCCCGCGCGCGGCGACGAGGGCGGCTGGGGGCTGGTGGGCGCGGACGGCGAATGGGCGGTGCCGCCGCATTTCGAAAGCCTTCAGTGGCGCCACGACTGGGAGGGTTTCGACGCCAAGCGCGACGGCAAGAGCGGGCTGCTGGATGCGCAAGGCCGCGTCGCGATCGAGCCAGTCTACGAACAGGTCGACCTGCTCGAGGAATACCCCATCGAGATCCTGACGACCGAGGACACCGATCCGGCGAACGAGCGCGGCACTCCAGCCCGGCCGAAGCGCTTCGCCGTGGAACGCGCCGACGGCCTGTGCGGCTTGCTCGACGGGCAGGGCCGCGTGCTCGTGCCCTTCGACTACGGCCGCTTCGAGACCCTGGAGCCGCTGACCGGCGAGGAGCGCGGGCACGCCATGGTCCGGCGCGACCTGGTGCGCGTGGCGTCCAAGGGCGGGCGCACGGCGAAGAATGCGCCGTGGCTGCGCGGCATCTACGACGTGGCCGCAGGCCGCGAGCTGGTGCCGTGCCGGCACCGCACGCTCCAGCCGCTGGCCTGGGGCACGCAGGACATCGGCTGGCTGGTCGCCGATCCGGTGCCGCGCAGCGCGAAGGTCGAGAAGGGGCAACTCGCCGTGGGCGTGCTGCGCGCCGATGGCGCCGTGCTGCACCCGCAGGCCTATCCGTGGATCACCGCCGCGTTGTCGGTCAGCGATGGTTGGTTGGCCGGGGCAGTCCGCTCCGAGCTGCGCAAGCGCTGGGGCGCGGGCGAGCCGGTGAAGGCCGTGCGCAACGACTCCGGCCTGTACGTCTGGCTGCATGCCGATGGCCGCGAGCAGGCGCACGCCGAGCACATGGCCGCGCGCCATGCCGCCGGCGACCTGCGGGCCGCCTACGAGCTGGCCTGCCATCTGCGCGACGGCGAGGGCATCGAGGCCGACCCGCGCGAAGCCCTGCGCTGGATGGCGCGCGCCGCCGGCGTGCGCGAGCCGGGCGATGCCCCCGCCACCGCGTCACCCGACGGTCTGCCCGTGGCGATGTGCGAGCTCTCGAAGATGCTGCGCTGGGACACGGCGGGCCTCGGCGCCGAACCCGCCCTGGCGCGCGCGTGGCTGCTGCACGCCATCGCCCACGGCGTCGAGGACGACGCCGCCACGCACGCCCATCTCGGCTACATGCTGACGGAAGGCGAGGGGGGCGAGCGCGACCTGGAAGGCGGCATGCGGCACTACGAACGGGCCGCCGAGCAGAACAACACGATGGCGCTCTACAACCTCGGCCTGGCGTACAAGCTCGGCGAACCGGGAGAGCCCGACCTGGCCCGCGCGATCGGCTACTTCCGCCGTGGCCACGAAGCCGGCGACGTCAGCGCCACGATGCAGCTCGGTCGCACGCTGTGCCTGCACGCAGGGGCGCTGGCCGAACAGGGCCAGGGGGAAGCGCAAGTGAAGGCCTTGTATGCCGAAGCCCTCTACGCGCTGCAGAAGGTGGCGGAAGACGGCACCCAGCGCCAGCAGGGCTGGGCCTGCTACGAGCTGGGCTGGATGCGCATGCAGGGCCAGGGCGCGCCGGAAGACGCCGCAGCCGCCGAGCGCTGGCTGCTCACCGGTGCCGCGCTCGATGACTGCGAAGAGAACCTGGAGAGCCAGCGCGCCTGCGTGGAATCTCTGGCGGCGCAGTTCTACGGCGACCGCGAAAGTCCGCTCTGCGACGAGGACAAGGCCCGCGCGTGGACGCAGCGGCTGGAGGCGCTGCCCGCTGCGCCCCCGGATCAACCGGCGTGAGCCGGTTGATCGAGGTTCTGGCGCTCAGCGCGCCGGAACCGGATCGGGCAGTTCGATCTTGATGTCCAGCACTTCGAGGTTGTCCTGGGTTTCCAGGTGCACCTTGATGTCGTCGGCGTTGATCGACACGTACTTGGAAATCACCGCCACCAGCTCGCGCTGGAGCTCGGGCAGGTAATCGGGGCGCTTCTTGCCGCTGAGGCTGGAGCGCTCGTGAGCGAGGATGATCTGCAGGCGCTCCTTGGCGACGCTCGCAGTCTTCTTCTTCTCACCAAGCAGGAACGAAAGAAACGACATGCCTACTTGCTCCCGAAAATCCGTTTGAAGAAGCCCGGCTTCTCGGCTTCGACGAAGCGCATCGGCTTGTCTTCGCCAAGGAAGCGCGCGACCACGTCGCTGTACGCCTGGGCCACGTCGGTGTCCTTGTCGTGGATGGCAGGCACGCCCTGGTTGGAGGCGTGCAGCACGCTTTCCGACTCGGGGATCACGCCGATCAGCTTGATGCGCAGGATGTCCTGGATGTCTTCCAGCGAGAGCATCTGGCCGCCGGCCACCCGGTTCGGGTTGTAGCGGGTGATCAGCAGGTGCTCCTTGATCGGCTCGCCGCCGTCCTTGGCGCGCTTGGTCTTGCTGCTGAGCATGCCCAGGATGCGGTCCGAGTCGCGCACCGAAGAGACCTCGGGGTTGGTTACGATCAGTGCCTCGTCGGCGAAGTGCATCGCCATCATGGCGCCGGTCTCGATGCCCGCGGGGGAGTCGCAGACGATGTAGTCGAAGTCCATGGCGGCCAGGTCGGTCAGCACCTTCTCCACGCCGTCCTGCGACAGGGCTTCCTTGTCGCGCGTCTGCGAGGCGGCCAGCACGAACAGGTTGTCGCACTGCTTGTCCTTGATGAGCGCCTGGCTCAGGTTGGCCTCGCCCTGGATCACGTTGATCAGGTCGTACACCACACGGCGTTCGCAGCCCATGATCAGGTCGAGATTGCGCAGGCCCACGTCGAAGTCGATCACGGCCGTCTTCTTGCCGGCGAGCGCAAGGCCCGACGCGAAGCTGGCGCTCGTGGTCGTCTTGCCGACGCCGCCCTTGCCCGAGGTCACCACCACAATTTTGGCCATCGCCATTCCTTCTTGTTTCGATTCAGTTGTCGATTGATGCTCAGCGCTGCCGCGTTCCTGGTTTTTCATCAGGGAATCGCGTCGATCGCTATTTTTTTGCCGTCCAGGCGCACCTGGGCGGGCTTGCCCAGCACGGGCTCGGGCAGCGGCACTTCGTTCGTGCGGTAGATGCCCGCAATGGCCACCAGCTGCGCTTCCATGCAGGTCGAGAAAATCCGCGCCTCGGTGTTCCCGCGCGCGCCGGCAATGGCCTTGCCGCGCAGCGGCGCGTACACATGCACGTTGCCGTCGGCGATGACTTCGGCGCCGAAGCTCACGATGGCCGTCACCACCACGTCGCCGCCACGTGCGTAGATCTGCTGGCCCGAGCGCAGCGGCTTGTCGATCAGCAGCGTGCCGTTGGCCGGCACCGGCAGCTCGCGCACGATCTGCGGGGCTTCCGACGGTGCGGGCGCCTCGGCGGGCGGGGCCGGCGGGCGGGGCGCGGGGGCCGAGGGCATGGCGGCCACCGACAGGCCGGCTTCACGTGCCGCGGCATGCTGCTCGGGGCTGCCGCCGCGCACGGCGATCGGCTGGGTCTGGTGGCGCGCCAGCAGGCTGCGCAGGGCGGCAAAGTCGATTTCGGGGGCGTCGGTGCCGCCCTCGGCCGCCTGTTCCTGCAGCAGCGAGAGGTCGATCACCACCGGCTCCTGCTCGAAGAAGTCGGGCGAATCCGCCAACTGGGCGTCGAGCGCCTCGGCCAGCACGTCGAGGTCGGCTGTCTTGAGGATCACTGCGATCAGCGGCAGTGTGGCGCTCTTGAATTCGAAAACCGCCTTGGTACGAGCGGCGGAAACATCGGCCATTGGAAAACGTGTGTGAACGTCGGTGCGAAAAGCGTTGGAGTCTAACGGGCGCCGGCCAAAGCCCGGTGACCGGCGCCGCGTTCACTGACCCCGCACAACAGTTATTGCACGAGGTTTCACTTTGTCTGCGCTCAGGCGTTGCGCGAACGGCCCAGCAGGGCGTAGAGGATGATGGCCCCGAAAGTGGCGGTTCCGATGCCGCCGAGGGCGAAGTCGCCGAACTTCAGCGTGAAGTCGCCGGTGCCGATGATCAGCGTGATGGCGGCCACGATCAGGTTCTTGTTCTGCGAGAAATCGACCTTGTTGTCGACCCAGATCTTGGCGCCGGCAATGGCGATCAGGCCGAACACCACGATGCTCACGCCGCCCATCACCGGCAGCGGAATGGCCTGGATCAGCGCGCCGAACTTGGGGCTGAAGCCCAGGATGAGCGCAATGAAAGCCGCCACCACGAACACCGCCGTCGAGTAGATGCGCGTGGCTGCCATCACGCCGATGTTCTCGGCGTAGGTGGTCACGCCCGTGCCGCCGGCGGCGCCGCTCACCACCGTGGCGATGCCGTCGCCGATGAAGGCGCGGCCCATGTACGGGTCGAGGTTGCGCCCGGTCATGGCCGTCACGGCCTTCAGGTGGCCGAGGTTTTCCGCCACCAGGATGATCGCCACGGGCGCGATCAGCAGCATCGCGTTGGCCGTGAACACCGGCGCCGTGAAGGTCGGCAGGCCGAACCAGGCCGCGTTGGCGATGCCGCTGAGGTCGACCGGCTTGCCCAGGCCCATGCCGTTGGTGAGCGCGGCGTACACCAGCGTGGCCAGGATCAGGCCGATGAGGATCAACAGGCGCTGCACCATGCCGCGCGTGAACACCGCCACCAGGCCCACGCACAGGAAGGTCACGGCCTGCATCCACGAGTCGAAGTTGCTGGCCGCCATGTTCTTGATGGGAATGCCCGCCAGGTTCAGCCCGATCACCGCCACCACGGCGCCCGTGACCACGGGCGGCATGAAGCGCTCGATCCAGCCCGTGCCCACGGCCTGCACGATGGCCCCGATCAGGATGTAGACCACCCCGCAGGCCACGATGCCGCCCAGCGCCACCGCGATGTTGGCGTTGGCCCCCTTGCCCGCGTAGCCGCTGGCCGCGATCACCACGCCGATGAAGGCGAAGCTCGAGCCCAGGTAGCTGGGCACCTTGCCGCCCGTCACGAGATAGAAGATGAGTGTGCCGATGCCGCTCATCAGGATCGCGATGTTGGGGTTGAAGCCCATCAGGATCGGCGCCAGCACCGTGGCGCCGAACATGGCGATCACGTGCTGGATGCCCATCGCGCCGGTCTGCAGCCAGGGCAGCCGCTCGTCGGGCGCGATGACGGCGCCATTGGCCAGTGTGGACACCGGCTTTTCAGTCCAGTTGAACATGTGTTTTCTTCTCCTCGGTTGGTGTGTGTTTGGGGGGTCGACGCGCTCCCTGGGGCGAGATTGTGGTCGATCCACCCCGTGCTGAACACGGGTGCCACCCGCAAGAGGCGTACCAGCGGGAGAAGAAAAAGAAGAAGCGCCCGGAAGGCGCGCCCGCGCTCAGCGCGGCTGCAGCACCGCCATGGTGATGCGCGAGACGCAGGTCAGCTCGCCCGCCTCGTTCGTCAGGTCGATCTGCCAGACCTGCGTGGTGCGCCCGCGGTGCACCGGCCGCGCCGTGCCAATGACCCAGCCGCTGGTGGCCGAGCGGATGTGGTTGGCGTTGATGTCCAGGCCCACGGCGCGGTCGCCCTCGGGGGCCGAGTAGTGCGCGCCGCAGGAGCCCAGCGTCTCGGCCAGCACCACCGACACGCCGCCGTGCAGGATGCCGTAGGGCTGGCGGGTGCGTTCGTCCACCGGCACGCGGGCGCGGATGAAGTCGTTGCCCACCTCCAGGAATTCGATGCCCAGGGCGGCCACGGCCGTGCCCACATGGTTGGCGGTCAGCGATTCGACCGAGATCTCTTTCTTCCAGATACGCATGCAGGGGTCTCCGATACAGGGGGTGCGAGGGCACTATAGCGACGACGGCTGACAACCGCAGTCGCCTTTGCGTGCTACCTTGGGTCGATGACCTTCCCTTCGGTGCGGCGGTGGCTTCTGGGCTCGGCGGCGGTGCTGCTGCTGGGCATCGGCGCGCTGGCGCTCGTGGTGGCCGCACGCCTGCCCGACGACGAGGAGGTGGCGGCCCGCATCGCCGCCGGCTTCTCGCAGCGCTACGGCGTCGAGTTGACGGTGGGCGGCGCCCACTGGTCGCTGTGGCCGGTGCCCGTGCTGGCGCTGTCCGAGCTGGCGACCGACCAGCCCCAGCCCATCACCCTGCGCCGCGTGAGCGTGCGGCTGCACCTGTGGCCGCTGCTGCTGCGCCGCGAGGTGGCCATCGACGAGATCGCGCTCGAGAGCCTGGTGCTGCCGCGCGCCTCGGTGCGCGCCTTCCGGGACAAGGGCCCCGAGCCGCAGGAAAGCGAGCGCATCGTGCCGCTGCCCGCGCCCTGGACCCTGGCGCCCGTGCCGGTGGAGCGCGTGCGCTGGCGCGACGTGGTCTGGATCGACCGCCGCGACATCGCGCTGGCCTACGACGGCGAGGTGACGTTCGACGACAACTGGCGCCCTCGCGAGCTGCGTCTGGAGCGCGCCGGCGCCGCATCGCCCGTGCGCCTGCGGCTGGACCGCGAGGGCACGGAAGACCGCTGGCGCACCCGCATCGACGCCGGGGGCGGCACGTGGAACGGGCAGGCGCGGCTCGAGGTGCTGCCCGAGGGGCGGGGCTTGCGCGTGTCGGCCGAACTCGACCCGCGGCAGGTCGACATCGAGCCGCTGATGCAGGCCTTCGGGCGCCGCTCGGCGGTGGCGGGCAAGGTCTCGGGCCACACCTCGCTGGTGGCCGAGGCCCGCGAGGTGGGCGCGCTGATCCGCGGCCTGCACACGCGCACGACCTTCTCGGTGCAGCCCGCCACGCTGACCCGGCTCGACCTGGCCAAGGCCGTGACCACCGCCGGCATCAGCCGTGGCGGCACCACGGCGCTGGACGAGCTCACCGGCACGCTCGACACCCAGGGCACCGAAGACGGCATCGTGATGCGCTACACGAACCTCAAGGCGCGCTCGGGCGTGCTCACCGCGAGCGGCAACCTGCGGCTGTTCAACCGCCAGATGTCGGGCGAGATGGCGGTGGACCTGGTCGATGGCGTGGTCGGCGTGCCGCTGAAGATCGGCGGCAGCGTGGCCGAGCCCGAGGTGTCGATGACCGGCGGCGCGCTGGCGGGGGCGGCCGTTGGCAGCGCGGTGCTGCCGGGGGTGGGCACGGCGATCGGGGCGCGGGTGGGGCAGCAGGTGGAGAAGCTGTTCGGTGGGGACGAGCCGGCGAAGAAGAAGCCTGCATCGAAGCGCTGACTGGCTGCCGGCGTGTTCAGGGCGTGTGCCCAGGCCACCGGGTACTTCCCTCCGCGAATGTCCCCCGGGGCTTCGCCCCTCCTCCTTGATTTCGCTGCGGGAAGCACCCAGTGTCCTGGGCACATGGACGCGCTGCTGGTGTGCGGCCGGCCGATCAGGAGAACGCCTTGATCACCGCCGGCACCGTCAGCACCGCCGTGTAGTAGCCCATGAACTGCACGCCCGTGTTGAAGCCGATGGCGCGTGACAGCAGGCCGCCGAGCAGGCCCATCGTCAGGATCACCAGGAGGCCGAGCAGCTGGCCTTCCCACACGCTGATCACCACGATCAAGCCGACGAAGGTCGCGATGATCGCCTCGTGGCTCACCTTGCGCGACACGAACAGCGCCGCGCGGCGCGCGAAGTTCATCGTGAAGGGGTAGGCCACCAGCGCCGCGAGCACCACGGCCAGCATGCCGTAGCCCAGGAACTCCCAGTGGTTCAGCAGGTTGTGCAGGTTGTGCGTCTGGCCCGTGGCCGAATCGATGGTGAACACCGGCGGCGCATTGAACAGCGGCGCCGCAGGGCCGGCCGCCACCGGGCTCAGCGGCAGGCCGATGGCGATCAACGGGATCAGCGCTTCGGCGATGTAGGTGGCCTCGGTCACGCCGTTGCGCGCGGCCAGCGTGGTGGTGAGGCGGTGGTACGCATGCTTGATGCGCGAGCCGACCAGCTCGCCCAGCACCACCGTCATCGCGACCGGGCTGAACACGAAGGTGGCGCTGGAGATCGCGGCGGTCGCGAAGGTCCACTTCACCTGGCCGCGGTCGAGCACCTTGAACGGGTTGGGGAAGTAGCCCGACCAGCCCTTCACGTCGGGCGCGAGCGAGAAGGTGCGGACCTTGTCGCGCTTCATGCGCGCACGCGCCGCCGGCGAGATCACCGAGAACAGGTCGGCCACCAGCGGCCCGATGGCGATGCCCAGGAAGTAGCTGATGCTGAGCTTCACGCCGTACTTGCCCGTGAGCGCCTGCAGCGCCACGATCACCATCACGAACGGCACCAGCGTGGCCACCGAGGCCCAGCGCCCGCTCGAGAAGTAGGCAATGACCACGGCTGCCACCACGAAGATCCACGGCGCCGCCTTGGTGATGGCCGCGCCGTACGGCGCGAGCAGCACCGCGAACAGCACGGCCAGCGGCACCGCGAGAAAGGCCGCGATGATCGCGCCCGACACCATCTTGCGCAGCGCGATGTGCGGCACGCCCAGGTTGCGCAGCACGTTCGCGTCCTGCAGCAGCGGCGTGGCCATGGTGTCGCCCGGAATGCCCAGCAGCGCGGTGGGCACCGCGTGCGTCATGTGCTTGGCCACGGCGGCCGCCAGGAAGAAGGTGAACACGCCTTCGGGCGGCACGCCCAGCAGCACCACCAGCAGCGTGAGCGGTGCGAGCGTGGTGGTTTCGTCGGTGCCCGAGACGAGGCCGATGGCCGCGAACACGATGGCGCCCACGAGGCCCATGCCGGTGGCGACGAGGATCTGGTTGAAGAGGGCGGCGTCGATCACGAGGCGGCTCCTTCGGCGGCCTTGGCGGCCTGGGGCTTGTACGACGCGAACAGCTCGTAGATCTCGAGCTCCTTCATCTCGCGCACCACCACCGGCGGCAGGTCGTCCACCGAGCCCAGGTCGCCGTGCTCGGCGGCCAGCTCGGCCAGCACCTCCTCGCGCCAGCGCGGATCGGCGGCGGTGCCTTCGACCACTTCGCGCTTGGGCGTGAAGAGCTTCGCGCAGATCACGCCCGAGACCACGCAGCCGCCGAGGCCCGCGAGCATCGCGTAGGCGCGCGCCAATTCGGGCGTGCTCACCACGCTCGCGAGCACGCGGCTCGCCACGAGATACCCCGTGAGGCTCACGGCGACGCCGATCGCGATCGACCACGCGAGGTGGCCCAGGTCGGCCGTGTCGCCCCATATCTCCACCAGCCGCCAGCGGGCGGGCGTTGCACTGTCTGCGTTCATTCGAGTTGTCTCCGTCTGTGGTTGTGTGACGGCCGCGTGCGCGACCGCCGCGGTGGGGGCCGCGGACCTTGGTGCGGGGCTCCCCCGCGTTGCTTACTTCTTGCGCAGTGCGTCGAGCAGGGCCACGGCGCGGTCGGTGCGCACGTCGTGCTCGGCGGCCATCTGTCTGGCGATGGCGTCGATCTCGTCGCCGGTGGCGCCCGCGACGAGCGCGATGTTGCGGGCGTGCAGCGCCATGTGGCCGCGCTGGATGCCTTCGGTGGCGAGCGCGCGCAACGCGCCGAGGTTCTGCGCGAGGCCCACGGCCACCGCGACTTCGCCGAGCTCCTGCGCTGACTTCACGTCGAGGATCTTCAGCGCGAGCCGCGCGAGCGGGTGCGTCTTCGTCGCGCCGCCGACGAGGCCCACCGGCATCGGCATCTCGATGGTGCCGACCAGCGCGCCGCCTGCGTCCTTCTCCCACGTGGTGAGCGAGGTGTAGCGCCCGCTGCGGCAGGCGTACGCGTGCGCGCCGGCTTCCACTGCGCGCCAGTCGTTGCCGGTCGCGACGATCACCGGGTCGATGCCGTTCATGATCCCCTTGTTGTGCGTCGCCGCGCGGTAGGGGTCGATGGCCGCGAAGGTGTAGGCATCGATCACGCCCTCGACCACCTCTTCGCCGCTGCGCTCGCGCGTGGCCAGCACGGCGGGCGCGAGCCGCACGCGCGCACGCGCCAGCCGCAGGTCCGCCAGGTTCGACAGGATGCGCAGGCGCACCGTGCCGCCCGTGAGCTTCTCGACCAGCGGCGACACCGCCTCGGCCATCGTGTTGACCGTGTTCGCGCCCATCGCGTCGCGCACGTCGACGATCAGGTGCATCACCACCATCGCGCCGCGCGGCGTGTCGCCGAACACGTGCACCTCGATGTCGCGGCAGCCGCCGCCCAGGCCGATCAGCACCTTGTCGCGGCTGTTCGCCACGGCCAGGATTTCGTCGCGCGCACGCAGCAGCGCCAGCCGCGCACCGTAGGGGTCGGTGATGCCGATCACCTGCACCTGCGCGCGCATCAGCGGCCCGGTGCTCGAGGTCTCGAAGCCGCCGCCTTCGCGCGCCAGCTTGGCCATGAAGGAGGCGGCTGCGACCACCGAGGGCTCTTCGACCGCCATCGGCACGAGGTAGTCGCGCCCGTTCACGGTGAAGTTGCCGGCCACGCCCAGCGGCAGCTCGAAGGTGCCGATCACGTTCTCGACCATGCCGTTGGCGCGCTCCACGCCCAGCGCGCCGGGTTGGGCGAGCAGCGCCACCTCGTCGTCGGTGAGCGCGGCGGCCTGTGCGATGTGGGCCAGGCGTTGGGCGGGCGTGAGTGCGCGGAAATTGGGAATGCGGGAATCGGCGGCCATCGGTGCGTGTCTCTTCGGAAGGTGAATTCGGGAGCAGGCAATTTAGGCCGGCTGTACCGCCCGCGGAAGGCACAGTTTGGCGGGACAGTGCGGACAGTGGTGCGCCGCCAGGCCTCGCTGTGTCACAGTCCAAGCCCATGACCACGATCGCCGATTCGCTCGCCGACACCCTCGCGCGCCAGATCGCGAGCGGCGCCTACAAGGCCGGCGACAAGCTGCCCTCGCTGCGCGAACTCGCACAGCTGCACGGCTATGCCAAGAACACCGTGGTGGCCGCCTTCGAGCTGCTGGTGTCGCGCGGCCTCGTCGAGCCGCGGCGCGGTTCGGGCTACTACGTGCTCGCGCAGGCCACGGCCACGCCCAAGCCCGCCGAGGACGACGCGGGCAGCCTCGGCCGCGCGATGGACATCGTGTGGCTCATGCGCGAGCAGCTCAAGACGCAGCCCGATGCGGTGGCGGTGGGCGACGGCTTTCCGCCCGTCGAATGGCTGGCCGACGTGCGGCTGGACAAGTACCACCCGAAGGTCGTGCGCACGGGGCTCGGCGCGCTGTTCCGCTACGGCAGCCGCTTCGGCTATGCGCCATTGCGCGATCACCTCGTGCGCAAGCTGGCCGACTTCGGCATCGGCGCCGAGCCGCGGCAGATCGTGCTCACGCACGGCGCCAACGAGGCGATGGACATCGTCATCCGCTACTTCGTGCCGCCCGGCGGCAAGGTGCTGGTGGACGACCCGGGCTACTACCCGCTGTTCGGCAAGCTCAAGCTCGCGGGCGCGCAGATGCTGGCGGTGCCGCGCATGGCCGACGGGCCCGACCTCGAGGTGCTGGAGCAGCTGCTCATCGCCGAACGGCCGCGCCTGTTCTTCACGCAGTCGCTGGCGCACAACCCCACGGGCTCCGACATCTCGCCGGCCAAGGCCTTTCGCGTGCTGCAGCTGGCGCAGAAGTACGACCTGCTGATTGTCGAGAACGACCCGCTGGCCGACTTCAAGCCCACGGCGCTGCCGCGGCTCTCGGCGCTCGACCAGCTCGAGCGCACGATCTACATCGGCAGCTTTTCGAAATCGTTCTCGGCCGCGCTGCGCGTGGGCTTCATCGCCTGCGGGGCGGACCTAGCGAGCGACCTGGCCGACCTGAAGGCGCTGATCCACGTGAGCAGCTCGGAGTACAGCGAGCGCACGGTCGACGTCATCCTGAGCGAGGGCCACTACCAGCGGCACCTCAAGCGGCTGCAGCAGCGGCTGGGCGAGGCCACGCGCGACGCGCTGAAGCTGTTCGACGCCGTGGACGCCGAGGTCTTCGCGCGCAGCCCGCAGTCGCTCTACATCTGGGCCGCGCTGCCCGGCGTGGACGACTCGCTGGCCTTCGCGAAGGAACTGCTGCCGCGCAAGATCGTGATGGCGCCGGGGCGCATCTTCAGCGTCGACTCGACACAGGTCTCGCGCTGGTCGCGCTTCAATGTCGGCGCCATGGCTGATCCGCGCTTCGCGAAGGCGCTGCGCACCGCGTTGCGGCGGCGCGCAGGCTGACCGGCTGGCAGTGCGTCAGCCGCGGTGCAGCTCGCGCAGCTGCCGGCGGTTGAGCTTGCCCACCGCCGTCTTCGGGATCTCGCGGGCGAACAGCACGCGCTGCGGCTTCTTGTACGAGGCGAGCTGGTCCGCCACATGCGCGATGAGCGCGGCTTCATCGGCCTGCTGGCCTTCGCGCAGTACCACCACCGCGGTGACGATCTCCACCCACTTCTCGTGCGGCAGGCCGATGACCGCGCACTCGCGCACGGCGGGGTGCGTCATGAGCGCGTTCTCGACCTCGCGCGGGTAGACGTTGTAGCCGCCGCTGATGATCATGTCGGAGGTGCGGTCCTTCAGGTGCAGGAAGCCGCGTGCGTCGAACTGGCCCACGTCGCGCGTGCGCACCCAGCCGCCGTCGACGAAGGTCTCGGCATTGAGCCCGGCCGCGTTGTGGTACCCCGACACCGCCGAGGGCGCGCGCACCGCGATCTCGCCGGGCGTGCCGGGCGGCACGTCGTTGCCGGCTTCGTCGACCAGCCGCAGCTCGACGTCGATCGCCGGCTGGCCGCAGGCGTCGAGCAGCTCCTCGGTGTGGTCTTCGGGGCGCAGCACCGCCAGGCACAGCGGCACCTCGGTCTGGCCGTAGTACTGCCAGAAGCGGTGCTGGCCCCACGCCGCCATGGCGCGCCGGATCACCGCGCGCGGCATCGGCGAGGCGCCGTAGATCACGTAGCGCAGCGCGGCCACGTCGGTGTGCGCGATGTCGGGGTGCTCGAACAGCATCTGCAGCATCGTCGGCACCAGGTTGATCGCGGTGATGCGCTCGGCCTGCAGCGTGCGCAGGAAGGCGCCCGGCTCGAAGCCCGGCAGGATCACCGTGCGGCCGCCGCGCAGCCAGAAGGGCAGCACGAACACGCCGCTCGCGTGGATCAGCGAGGCCGCGTGCAGCATGGCGTCGTCGGGCGTGGCGGGCAGCAGGTTGAGCAGCACGTTGCGGCAGATCGCCGCGTACGAGGCCTGTGTGTGCTGCGCGGCCTTCAGCGTGCCGGTGGTGCCCGAGGTGAAGAGCGTGAGCACCACGTCGTCGGGCGCGGGCTCGAACGCAGGCGCCTGCGTGGCGCACGACAAGGCCTGCGCGAACAGGTCGGCGGCGCCGTCGAGCGACGCGCCCAGGCCCATGCAGGCCAGGCCCGGCACGGCCTCGCGCAGGGCCGCCGCGCGCTCGGCGAGGTCGGGGCCGAACACGAGGTGCGTGCAGCCGGTGTCGGCCACCATGCGCGCGTGCTCGGCCAGCGAGAGCCGCGCGTTCAGCGGCACGCGGTTGATGCCGGCCTTCACGCAGGCGAAGTCCAGCGGCACGCTGTGCAGGCCGTTGTTCAGCAGCAGCGCCACGCGCGTGCGCGGCGCGGCACCGGCAGCATGCAGCGCATGGGCGAGCCGGCTGCTGAGCTGGTCGACCTCGGTGAAGGTCATCGACTGGTCGCCGTAGACGATGGCGGTGCGCGGGCCGTGCTGCAGGGCGCCGCGGCGGATCAGTTCGAGGTAGGTCGGGCCACGGGCGGGCGAGGGGGAAGGCAAGGCGTGTCTCCAGGAGGTTCTAGGTGAAATCGAAAGAGCGGGGGCGTTCAGCGCTTGAACTCGCCGTGGCGCCCGGCGCCGCCGGCAAAGCGCGCGGCGCCGGCCTCGCCCTCGGCCGCGACGATCGGCACGCCCTGCGCACCTTCGCGGCGCAGCGCCTCGGCCAGCGGCAGGTCCCACTGTTCGAAAGCGGAGCGGCGGTCGGCCAGCATGCATTGCTGCGGGAAGGCGGCGATCTGCTGTGCCAGTTGTTGCGCGGCGGCCAGCGCGCCGCCCCGCGGCGTGGTGCGGTTCACCAGGCCCATCGCCAGCGCCTCGGCGGCGGACACCGGCCGGCCCGTGAGGATCAGGTCGAGCGCGCGCCCCATGCCCACGAGGCGCGGCAGCCGCACGGTGCCGCCGTCGATCAGCGGCACGCCCCAGCGGCGGCAGAACACGCCGAACACCGCGTCGTCGTCGGCCACGCGCAGGTCGGCCAGCAGCGCCAGCTCGAGCCCGCCCGCGACCGCGTAGCCGTTCACCGCCGCGATCAGCGGCTTGGACAGCGCCATGCGCGTCGGGCCCATCGGGCCGGCGCCGCCGCCGTCGGGGTCGAGCTCGTTGCGGCGCGCCGGGTCGCCCACGGCGCCCAGGTCGGCACCGGCGCAGAAGTGGCCACCGGCGCCCGTCAGCACGGCCACGCGCAGCGCGTCGTCGGCCTCGAAGCGCTCGAAGGCCGCGCGCAGCTGGGCGGCCACGGCGCCGTCCACCGCATTGCGTTTGTCGGGGCGGTTCAGCGTGAGCGTGCAGACGGGGCCGTCCACCTCCCAGGTCACGAAGGGCGTGGTCATGTGCGGGGTCCTTCCGGAGAAAAATTGCAGGAATCAGTCGGTCTCTGGCATCCTAGGAAACATTTCTTTATTTCGCAAACATGGACAAGGTATGTAATGTTCCCGTGGCGATGCCGAGCGCGCCGGAGCTGATCCTCGACCTGCTGGTGGCCGACGGCGGCACGCTGAGTTCGCAGGCCCTGTGCCGCGCGGGCGCGCTCATGGGCATCGGCGAAACCACCTTGCGCGTGGGGCTCACGCGGCTGGCGGCCGAAGGCAAGATCGCCCGCGGCGAGCGCGGCAGCTACAGCCTGAACCGCGCGGGGCCGGCGCTGTCGCGCGCGGTGGGCGACTGGCGGCACACGCGCGCGCAGGTGGTGGCGTGGCAGGGCGGCTGGCTCGCGGTACACGACGCGGGCGTGGCGCGCGCCGACAAGACCGCGTGGCGCCGCCACAGCCTGGCGCTGTCGCTGCGCGGTTTCGCGGCGCTGCGCCCGGGCCTGCAGTTGCGGCCCGACAACCTGGCGGGCGGGCTCGAGGCCGAGCGCGCGCAGCTCGTGGCGCTGGGCCTGTCGCCGCATGCGCTGGTGTTCCGCCTGGCCGGCCTCGACCCCGCCGCGCAGGCGGCAGCGCGCGGGCTGTGGAACGTGCGCGCGCTGGCCGACGACTGCCGCCGCCTGCAGGCCGGGCTGGAGCGCGGCGAACAGCGGCTGCGCACCGTGCCGCTGGAGGTGGCGGTGCGCGAGTCGCTGCTGCTGGGGCGCGCCGTGATCGCGCACCTGGTGCGCGACCCGCTGCTGCCCGACGAACTGATGTCGCCTGCGCCGCGCACCGCGCTGCGGGCCGTCGCGCGGCGCTACCAGGACCGGGCGCGCAAGCTGTGGCGTCAGTGGCTGGCGCTGCCCGCCGCCTGAGGTCGCTGCGGCTTCAGAGCGCGCGGATCACGTCCGCATCGCCCGGCGCCGGCGCATGCAGCCGCGCCACCTCGGCCGCGCGCCGCGTGAGCACCGCGCGCTGGTTGATGTAGCCCTTGTCGGTGATCTCGCCCGCATCGAGGCTGGGCGGTTCGGCCAGCACCAGCGCACAGGCCGGGCACTGCGACGAGCCCGCGCCTTCATCGCGCAGGGCGCGCAGCACTTCGGCAATGCGCGTGGCCAGTGCCCCGGGCGCGAGGGCGGCGCCTTGCGGGCTGGCGAACACCAGCATGCCGATCGCGTCGCGGTCGTGGCCCGTGAGCACGATGTCCTGCACATGCGGCGCCAGCAGCGACACCAGCTTCACGCGCAGCGTGCCCACCGACACCCAGGTGCCGGTCGAGAGCTTGAAGTCTTCCGCCACGCGGCCGTTGAAGATCACGCCCTGCGTCGGGTCGCCGGGGTTCGCGAGAAAGCCGGCGTCGCCGATGCGGTAGTAGCCCTCGGCGTCGAAGGCGCTGGCGGTCTCGCGCGGCGCGTCGCGGTAGCCGGGGAACACCGAGACGCCCTTGACGCGCATCTCCAGCTTCTCGCCGTTGGGCACGAACTTCAGCTCCAGCCCCGGCAGTGGCGCGCCGATGCAGCCGGCGCCGTCGAGCTGCCAGTGCGCCGAGGTGATGGCGGGCGAGGTCTCGGTGGCGCCCCACGAGGTCGTGAGCCACAGCGGGCGCGCGGGCCGCACGCGCCGCGCCACGGCTTCGAGCCGTTGCCAGGTCGAAGGCGCGAGCGCGGCCGCCGCGTAGAAGGCCAGGCGCAGCCGCGAGAACACTTCGGCGGCGAGCGCGTCGTCGGCTTCGAGAAAGGGCAGCAGCATGTCGAAGCCGCGCGGCACGTTGAACAGCAACGTGGGCTTCACCTCGCGCAGGTTGCGCACCGTCTTCTCGATGAGGCCCGGCGCGGGCCGACCCTCGTCGATGTAGAGCGCGCCGCCGTGGCACAGCACCATGTGCAGGTTGTGGTTCGCGCCGAAGGTGTGGCTCCACGGCAGCCAGTCGACCAGCACCGGCTTCTCTTGCGACAGGAAGCGCCAGGTCTGCGCCATCATCTGCTGGTTGGCGCACAGCATGCGGTGCGTGTTGATCACCACCTTGGGCTGGCCGGTGGAGCCGGAGGTCAGCAGGTACTTGGCGTGCGTGTCGGGGCCCACGGCGGCGAAGGCCTGCATGACGGCGGGCGTTTCCTTCGCGTCGAGCAACTGGCCGAAAGCCAGCGCGCCCGGATGCGTGTCGGCGTGGCGGCTGAACACCGTCACGGCCTCGAGGCCGCTGCCTGCGAGCGATGCGCCGTACACCGTCGCGTCGGAGGCGTAGATCAGCCCGGGCTGCAGCGCCTTCAACATGCCGTGCAGCCGCGACGGGTCTTTCGCCATGCGCGAGTAGGCGCTCGACAGCGAGCAGGCCGTGCGGCCGATGTGCATCGTCGCGAGCATCAGCACGGCATGGTCGATGGCGTTGTCCGAGAGGATCACGACCGGGCGGCCCGGCGGCAGGTCCAGGTCGAGCAGGCCCTGCGCCACCGCACCGACGGCCGCGCGCAGCGCGCGGTAGTCGAGCGTGCGCCAGCCTTCGCCGCTTTCATCGCGCTCGGCAAAGGCCAACGCATCGGGCGTCTCGCGCGCCCAGCGCTCGATCCATTCGCCGATGCAGCGCGCATACGGCTGCAACGCCGTCGGCGAGCGCAGCACGAACGAGCCGTCGTCGAAGTCGATGCGCACCGTGCGGGGCGGCGCGACCAGGGTGTCGTCGAGAAGGAAGTCGGTCATGTCAATCCAGCGTACCCGTCTCGGCCTTGGCGCGAATCAGGTTCAACAGCAGGGTGTCGCGCGCGGCTTCGAGGTCGGCGGTGTGGCGCGTGCCCAGGGCGTCGTCCACGCCTTTCACCACTTGCTGCTTCAGCTCGGCCGTCATCGACGGCGCGCCCAGGTCCTTCCACCAGTCTTCGATGGGCCCGCCCAGATGCGCGAGCAAATGCTCGATGCCACCCGCGCCGCCTGAGAGGTGCAGGTTCATGAACGGCCCCATCACGGCCCAGCGCAGGCCGGGGCCGTGCGCGATGGCGGTGTCGATGTCGGCCACGCTCGCCACGCCTTCGTTGACGAGGTGAAACGCCTCGCGCCACAGCGCGGCCTGCAGCCGGTTCGCGATGTGGCCTTTCACCTCGCGCTTCACGTGGATCGGCCGCTTGCCGATGGCGGCATAGAAGGTCATCGCGCGGGCGATGGTGTCGGGCGAGGTTTGCTCGCCGCCGATCACCTCGACCAGCGGAATCAGGTGCGGCGGATTGAACGGATGCCCCAGCACCACGCGCTGCGGGTGCGTGCAGCCCGACTGCACGCCACTGATCGCCAGGCCCGACGAGCTCGACGCGAGGACCGTCTCCGGCGGCGCGGCGGCGTCCATGCGGCGGAACAGGTCGATCTTGAAGTCCATGCGCTCGGGGCCGTTCTCCTGCACGAAGTCGGCCACGGCCACGGCGTCTTCCAGGCTGTCGTGAAAGCGCAGGCGATCGACCGAGGCGCCCTCGGCCAGGCCGAAGCGCGCCAGCGTCGGCCAGTGCTGCGCCACGGCGGCGCGCAGCCGGTCTTCGGCGCCGGGCGAGGGGTCGGTCGCGTTCACGTCGAGCCCGTGCGCGAGGAAGTGCGCGGCCCAGCTCGCGCCGATCACGCCGGTGCCGACGACGGCGACGCGCTTCACGTCGGTGGTGAGGTTCATGCCGATTTCCACCGCGCGCAGCGGCTCTCCGTCTTGGTGGTCCACGCGGCTTCGCCGGGGATGTTCTCGATCACCTTGTAGTAGTCCCACGGCTCCTTCGACTCGGCCGGCGTCTTCACCTGCATGAGGTGCATGTCGTGCACCATGAGGCCGTCGTCGCGCAGCCAGCCGCCCTTGACGAACATGTCGTTGAACTTCGTCTTGCGCAGCTGCGCCATCACCTTGTCGGCGTCGTCGCTGCCCGCGGCCTTCACGGCCTGCAGGTACTGCAGCGCGGCGGAGTAGTCGCCGGCGTGGAAGGAGGAGGGCATGCGCTTGTGCTTGTCGAAGAAGCGCCGGGCCCAGGTGCGCGACTCGGGGCTCTGGTTCCAGTACCAGCTGTCGGTGAGGTACATGCCCTGCGAAGCCTTCAGGCCCAGCGCATGCACGTCGTTGATGGTGATGATCATGCCGGCGAGTTTCATGTTCTTGCTGATGCCGAACTCCGCCGCCGACTTGATGGCGTTCACCGTGTCGCCGCCCGCATTCGCGAGCGCCAGCACCTGCGCCTTCGAGCTTTGCGCCTGCAGCATGAACGACGAGAAGTCGCTCGCGCCCAGCGGGTGCTTGACCGAACCCGCCACCGTGCCGCCGCTGGCCTGCACGGTCTTGGTGGCGTCGCCTTGCAGCGCCGCGCCGAAGGCGTAGTCGGCCGCCACGAAGTACCAGCTCTTGCCGCCGGCCTTGACCACCGCGCTCGCGGTGCCGCGCGCCATGGCCACGGTGTCGTAGGCGTAGTGCACGGTGTAGGGCGAGCAGTACTCGTTGGTGAGGCTCGATGCGCCCGAGCCCACCACGAAGTACGGCTTCTTCTTGTCGGCCGCCACGCCGGCCATGGCAATGGCCGCGCCCGAGTTCACGCCGCCGATCAGCATGTCGACCCTGTTCACGTCGAACCATTCGCGCGCCTTGGCGGCGGCGATGTCGGGCTTGTTCTGGTGGTCGGCCGTGACCAGCTCGATCTTCTTGCCGTCGATGGCGCCGCCCATGTCGGCGATGGCCATGCGGATCGCTTCGGCGCCGGCCGGGCCGTCGTAGTCGCGGTAGATGCCTGACATGTCGCTGATGAAGCCGATGCGGATGGTGTCGTCGGACACCTGGGCGAGGGCGCTCGATGTGAAGAGGGCGCCGAGTGCGAGCGCCAGTGCGGTGCGGGGAATGTTCATGTGCGTGTCTCCGTTCGTTGTTCTCGTGCGTCTTCAGCCCAGCGCGAACTCGGGCCGCGGGCCGCCCACGCGCGGCAGGCCCATGATCTGGCGCGCCTCGGCCGGCGTGGCCACTTCCATGTCGAGCTCGCGGATCACGCGCACGATGCGCTCGGTGAGCTGCACGTTGGTGGCCAGCTCGCCGTGGCGGAAGTAGAGGTTGTCCTCCAGCCCCACGCGCGCATGCCCGCCCAGCAGCAGCGCCGCCACGTTGGCTTCGAGCTGCGACATGCCGATGCCGCTCACGCCGAAGATGGCGCCCTTGGGCAGCGTGTCGACCATCATCTGCAGGTTGCGCGGCGAGTACGGCATCGCGTTCTGGAAGTTGCGGTGCACGTTCATCACCAGGTTGACGAAGTAGGGCTCGTCGTCATGGCCTTCCTCGATCAGCGTGGTCGTGTCCTGCAGGATGTGCGTGGGGCTGAACACCTCCCACTCGGGTTTGATGCCGCGTGCCTTCATGCCGGCGGCCAGCTCGCGCCCGCGCGTGATCGGCGTGTCCATCAGGATCTGCTTGCCCTCGAAGCTCAGGTTGAGCGTGGTGGCGTCCAGCGTGCACATCTCGGCGCCGGCGTCCATGCCCTTGATGCGCTCTTCCCACGCGATCTCCCAGCGATCGCCGGCCAGCGGCTTGACCATGTCGCCGTGCACGCCGCCGCCGGTGGAGTTGTTCAGCACGATGTCGCTGCCGGCCGCGCGGATGCGGCTGTTGATGTCGCGGTACACCTCGGCGTTGCAGGTGGCGCCGTCGTCGGGGCGGCGCGCGTGGATGGCGACCACGCTGGCGCCGGCGTTCCAGCAGCGCAGCACATCGGCGGCGATCTCGGCGGGCTGGGTGGGGAGGTGGGGGTTCTGCGACTTGTGCGCCATGCCGCCGGTGGGGGCGATGGTCACGATCACTTTGCGCTTCGACATGCTCGGGGCTCCTGGGGTCGGTCGTTCGGTCAGTCAGTCAGGGGGCGCGCCATTATTTTTTGTGATGCGTTCGTACTCAGTCATCGCGACGACATTCAGGGGCAGGGTTTACGCGGCGCCAGCCGCTAAAGTCGCCCCTGCGCCGTTGCGCACACAAGGAACCTCTCCATGAAATTTCTGCCCCTCGTGCTGGCCGCCGCGGCCGCGTTCACCGCCCTCGGCGCCGCCGCGCAACCCGCCGGCCCCGCCACCTGCGACGCCAAGCGCGAAGCCATCGGCCGCGACATCGAGATGGCCAAGTCCAAGGGCCAGAAGCAGCGGGTGCGCGGGCTCGAAACCGCGTTGGCGGAAGTGAACCGCAACTGCACCGACGCCAAGCTGGCGGCCGAGCACCAGAAGCGCATCCGCGCCCAGGAGCGCAAGGTGGCCGAGCGCGAGCGCGACCTGCGCGCGGCGCAGGAGAAGGGCCGTGCCAGCAAGATCGCGGACCGCGAGAAGAAGCTGCACGAAGCGCAGGCCGAGCTGCAGCAGCTCAAGGGCGCGCAGTAAACAAAAAAGACAGCATGCCCTCGACCAAGCCGGCGATCCCCGCGGCCTCCCTGACCATTCCCCAGCTGCTGCAGGGCTCGGCCTGGTTCCCGCTGCTCGACGTGGGCGCGGGCGAGCGCGTGCTTGACGAGATGCGCGAGGTCGAGGTGGCGGCCGGCGCCGCGCTGTGCCGGCGCGGCGACACGCCGCTGCACTGGTACGGCACGCTCGAAGGGCTGCTCAAGTGGTCGATCACCTCCAGCGACGGCCGCTCGGTCACGCTGGGCGGGCTGTCGGTGGGCAGCTGGTTCGGCGAGGGCACGCTGCTGCGCGCCGTGCCGCGCTCGGCCGACATCATCGCGCTGCGGCCCAGCCGCGTGGCGCAGCTGCCGCTGGAGACCTTCGAGTGGCTGCACCGCACGCAGCGCGGCTTCGATCACTTCCTGCTGCAGCAGATCAACGAGCGGCTGCACTGGTTCATGGGCAGCTACGCCGCGCACCGGCTGCTCGACGCCGACAGCCAGGTGGCGCGCGCGCTGGCCGGCCTGTTCCACCCCTGGCTGCACCCGGGCAGCGAGCCGCACCTGCAGACCTCGCAGGAAGAAATCGCCAACCTGTCGGGCGTGTCGCGCCAGCGCTGCAACGCGGCGCTCAACCGGCTGAAGGAGGCCGGGTTCCTGCACATCGAGTACGGCGGCATCACCGTGACGGACCTCGAAGGCTTGCGCCGCTTCATCCAGGAGTGAATGACTCCCTCTCCCCGAGGGGAGAGGAAGCCGGAGCCGCTCAGCGCTTGTGGTGCGACGCCGCCAGTTCGTACACCGGCGTGTCGATCCCTTCCATGCGCGCCTTCAGCTGCAGCGCCAGGAACTGCGAGTAGTGGCGCGACTGGTGCAGGTTGCCGCCGTGGAACCACAGCTGGGGCACCTGCGTCGGCTTCCACATGTTGCGCAGCTCGCCTTCCCACGGACCCGGGTCCTTCGGCGTGTCGGAGCCCAGGCCCCAGCACTTGCCGACCTTGTCGGCGATCTCGGGCGAGATCAGGTCGGCCAGCCAGCCGTTCATCGAGCCGTAGCCCGTGGCATACACCAGCAGGTCGGCCGGCAGCTCGGTGCCGTCGGTGAGCGTGACCGAGCGTTCGTTCACGCGCTCGATGTTCACGCCGCTCTTGAGGTGGATGCTGCCGTTGGCCACCAGCTCCGAGGCGCCCACGTCGATGTAGTAGCCCGAGCCGCGCCGCAGGTACTTCATGAACAGGCCCGAGCCGTCCACGCCGAAGTCGAGCAGGAAGCCGGCCTTCTCCAGCCGCGCGTACAGGTCGGCATCGCGCTTCTTCATCTCCTCGTACACCGGGATGTGGAAGGTGTGCATGATTTTGTAGGGCACCGAGGCGAAGATCAGGTCGCCCTTGTGGTGGTCGATGCCGCTCTTCACCGCCTGCTCGGAATACAGCCCGCCCAACGCCAGCTCCATGAGCGACTGCGAGGGCGCGATGTGGGTGGACGAGCGCTGGACCATCGTCACGTCGGCGCCGTGCTCCCACAGCGCCGCGCAGATGTCGTGCGCCGAGTTGTTCGAGCCCAGCACCACGCACTTCTTGCCCGCATAGGCCTCGGGCCCGGGGTGCTGGCTGGAGTGGTGCTGGTCGCCCAGGAAGTTCTCGGCGCCCGCCACCTTCGGCACGTT
This sequence comes from Variovorax boronicumulans, assembly GCF_009811375.1. Taxonomy (NCBI): domain Bacteria; kingdom Pseudomonadati; phylum Pseudomonadota; class Betaproteobacteria; order Burkholderiales; family Comamonadaceae; genus Variovorax; species Variovorax boronicumulans. Next base: position 91,686 of record NZ_BKDH01000004.1, on the reverse strand, counting down.
CGGGTAGCCCGACACGCCGAGCGCGAACACCAGCTGCTTCGGGCGCAGCGTCACGGGCTTGCCCTCGCGTTCCACCTGCACCTCCCAGCGCTGCGTGGCCTCGTCGAAGCGCGCCTTGGTCGCGTTGGTGGAGCTCCAGTAGTTGAGCTCCATGATCTTCGTGTACATCTCGAGCCAGTCGCCGATCTTGTCCTTGGGCGCGAACACCGGCCAGTCGTCGGGGAAGGGCATGTAGGGCAGGTGGTCGTACCAGACCGGGTCGTGCAGGCACAGCGACTTGTAGCGCTTGCGCCAGGAGTCGCCGGCCTTGGCGTTGCGCTCCACGATGATCGTCGGCACGCCCAGCCGCCGCAGCCGCGCCCCCAGCGCGATGCCGCCCTGGCCGCCGCCGATGATCACCACCTCGGGCTGCTCGGTGTAGCCCAGCGCGGCCTCTTCGTCGCGGCGCTTCTCGAGCCAGTTCTTGCGGCCCTTGTGCACGCCGTGCTCGGCGCCCTTGATGCGGTTGTCGCCGGTCTTTTCCTCGAAGCCCTTCAGCTCCGTCATGGTGGTCAGCAGCGTCCAGGCCTTGCCATCGCGCAGGCGAAGATGGCCGCGCCCGCGCGCCACGCGCGTCTCGAAGCCGAACCACGCATCGACCACGCCGTCGGCCTCGGTCGCTTCGCCTTCGAGCGCGAAGGCCGTGGGCTGCGTGTCGGCCAGGCGCGCCTGCAGCATCGCGCGGATGGCGCCCGCGCCTTCCTGCGTGCGGATGTTCCAGGTGAAGGCGACGAGGTCGCGCCAGTAGCTGTCGGCCTCGAACAGCGAGACGGCCGCATCGATGTCACCGCGTGCGAGCGCGGCGGCGAAGTCGGCCAGCCATTGGGCGGCGGCCCGGGTGGGGCCGGTGGTCGGGTCTGTCATTGCATGTCTCCGTTGTGTCGTTGAACGAATCGAATCGAATTGCGGCGCGGCAAGGCGCACGCGGGGGTCGTGGCGCAGCTTTCGTGCCGTGCGGAGGGCGACGAGGAATCAAGGACTTAGATGTGTTTTTGTCGCACGCCGTGTCGCAATGTCTCTGTGATGTCGCTCGCGTGCTGCGACGCCTTGGAGCCTTTGGGAGGCAGCCGTGGCCGCACAAGATTCAATTCGAAAACTTTCGAATTAATTCCATTCGCGGCTATCTGGAGCAAGCCTGAAAAGTGTGGCGCGCGGACGACTGCTTCATATGCACCTATCTATGAAAACCAATGTTCTCGTTACATTTTCAGAGGCTCGCTGGCGTCGCCGGGGGGATGGTCGATCAATACAAATTCGAGAGGGACAGAGATGAGGAGAAACGTCGAGACCGCATTCGCTGCGGCGTTGGTTCTGGGACTCGCCGGCTGCGGCGGCGGTGGTGGGGGGGGGGGCGGGGGCGGAGGAATGCCCATGCTGCCTGTTGCCATCACGCCAGCGCCGGAGCCGGAGCCCAGCCCGCCGCCCGCAACAGCAGCAGAGCTGAAATTGACGGTCGAAATCAATGGCAGCGCAGCCACACCGGACAGTTCTGGTCGCTATGTCGTGCTGCCCGGCCAGTTGGTTGCAGTCAAAACCAGCGAGGGGGACAGCGTCTCGTGGGTCGGCGGCATGGATAGTGCCAACGTGAGACGCACTGATGTCGACACGTCGTCCAAGCAATGGGTCTCTCGCTTTGACAATATCGGGCTGGGCGCGACCAGCTACAAGCTGGTGGCCAGCGCATCGGAGGGGCGTACCAAGGAGTTGAACTTCTGGGTCCAAACGGGCGACTACAGAAACGGTGACTACATCGTGTTCGCAGCCAACGGCTCGCGTCAGACACTCAACATGGACTTCAACAAGTTCACCTACACCGTGACGGATGCGTCCGGAAATGCGAGTTCCGGCACGATGACACCGGGCGTGTCGCCCACCAGCGATTGGCTTGTGCAGAGCGATCGCATCACCGGCGTCCCCGCCGCCGCGTTGCGTTTGCGTGGCTTGCGCGACAACGTCGTCGGTGCGCTTCCATTCAGCGTGCCTTACGCGGGATCCCCGACGTACGGTGCATTTCCCTTTGTAGCGTCGCGGGCGTTGCTTATCACGCAGAGCAAGTTGGACGGCACTTACGACCGCGCGCGTATCGAGGTCTCGGCCGCTGGTGGTGAGTCGGCCATTGCGCAGATCCAGATTTCCGGGGGCGGTACGATCATGAAGCAGTGTGTCGATCCGGTCATTTACCGCATCGAGAACTGCCCCGCGGCAAACGTGGTCACCAGCAATATCGAAGCTGATACACAACCTGGCATGTGGTTGCTGAAAAACCAGACCACTGGTGCGTTGCTCGGTCGCTTCGGGATCGCCGATGTTGAAGGCGACAAGACCTACCTGAGTGCCGGCACGTCACCCGCCAACGGCAACCAAGTGTTCGCCATTGGCGTTCCGGCCGCACAGGGCTATGAGGACTTCATCAGCACGGGCTGGTCGACCAAAGGCACCATCGATCTGTCGAAGGTCGCCGCGTCGACATACACCGTCTCCATGAGCCTTCCGGGAAGTGGTACTTCAGCCGACCTCGCGCTCTCCGCTGGTCCCGCCACGTCACCTGCTGGCATCCGTGCCGCAGTAGTCGGCAGCGACGTTTATTTTGCGATGCGTTCGAAGCGCCTTGAGGTGCTGATCGGCGCACGCAGCCCGTCGCCAAAGGCTGGTTTCCTGCATCTGGGCATCATCTACTGAGCGAGTCGTCATTGCGACGGAGCCCGCATGCTCTGAACAGGGCTGCGGGTTTTTTCATGGGCGCTGGCCGCGTTGCGGTGGCGTGATGGCGTGGCGCTTCATGTGCCGATACAGCGTGGCGCGGCAGATGCCTAGTTCTTGTGCTGCACGGGACACATGCCAGCGATGGCGCTGCAGCGCTTCGACTAACAGCGCCCCATGAATTTCGTCTTTCGTGGCCGCATCGTGGCATTCTTTTCGAGCCGTCGACGCATCGATGGCTGAGATTGCGCGGGGCGTTGCCAGTTGCAATTCGTCAGCGGTTACGAACTCCGATGCACACAACGCCAGCGCCAATCGAAGCACATTGCGCAACTCGCGCAGGTTGCCCGGCCAGTCGTGCGCCATCAGCCGCAGCATCGCCGCCTCCGACAGCCGCGCCGTCGAGCCCATCGCCGCTGCCTCTTCACGGAACATCGCCTCGATCAGGTAGCGCCGGTCGCGCCGCGCGCGCAGCGGCGGCAGCTTCAGCACCGCGCCGCACAGGCGGTAGTACAGGTCTTCGCGAAAGCGCCCGGCCGCGACCAGCGCCGACAGGTCGCGGTGCGTGGCCGCCACCACCGCAAGGTCCACGCGCTGCGGCGACTCCGCGCCCAGCGGCAGCACCTCGCCTTCGGACAGCACGCGCAGCAGCCGCGTCTGCAGCGCCATCGGCATGTCGCCGATCTCGTCGAGAAACAGCGTGCCGCGGTCGGCCTGCGCGATCAGCCCCTTCATGCCCTTGGCGCGGCCGCCCGTGAAACTGCCGGGCGTGTAGCCGAAGAGCTCGCTCTCGATCAGCGAATCGGGAATGGCCGCGCAGTTCACCGCCACGAAGGGCAGCGCCGCGCGCCGGCTCGCGCCATGCAGCGCGCGCGCCAGCACCTCCTTGCCGCTGCCGGTCTCGCCCTCGACCAGCACATGGATGCCGCGGTCCACCAGCCGGCGCGCCTGCGCGATCAGCTGCTGCATGGCGGGGTCGTCGTCGCCCGCGATGCGCTCGAGCGGCGGCAGGCGGTCCGAAGGCTGGGGCGCAGGTGATGCGGGCGTCGTGACTGGTGAGCGCCGCAGCCGCGGCGCGATCAACGAGGCGTGGTACTCGCCGCCGCCGGGCAGCAGCACGGTGTGCGCAAACGGCAGGGCCGACGCGCCGCCGTTGCCCAGGCGCCAGATCGCGTCCATCGGCAGGTGCAGCAGCTCCGACACCGCACCGCCCAACAGAGGTTGCTGGCGCCCCAGGAAGACCTCGCGTGCGCCCCCGTTGGCGCCCACCACCGTGCCGCCCTCGTCGAAGGCCAGCATCACTTCGCCCGCCACGTCGACCAGCCCGAAGGCACTGCCCAGCCGCAGGATCCAGTGGCCGCGAAAGTGCCGCAGGAAGTCGGCGTCCTCGATCATCCGCGCGTAGATCGACACCAGGTGCCGCACCAGGTGCTGGCTCTCGCGCGCCTCGGGCGAGCGCAGGGCCGACACGTCGAGGATCGCCGTGAGCTTGCCGCTGTGGTCGAACAGCGGCGCCGTCGTGCAGGTGAGCGCGATGTGCGTGGCGTCGAAGTGCTCGGTCTGGTGGCAGGTCATCGGCTGGCGTTCGATGAGGCAGGTGCCCACGCCGCAGGTGCCGGCGTGCGCTTCGTTCCAGTCCGCGCCCAGGTACAGTCCGGCGCGGCGCAGCTGGTCGTCCCAGGCGGGGTTGCCGATGTAGTCGACCGTGATGCCCTCGGCATCGGTCAGCAGCACCATGTAGCCCAGCTCGGCCACGCGGCGGTAGATGTCTTCCATGCCCGCGCGCGCGGCGCGCAGGAAGTGCTCGAGCTGCTGCTGGTGCACGCGCACCTCCTGCGCCGGCAGGATGCGCGCGGGCGTCGGCCGCGACGGATCAAGCCCATGGTCGCGCACGCAGCGCGCCCACGACTTGTGCACCAGGCTCGCCGCCGGATCAGCCCGCAGCGCCGTGCCGGTGGCGATCGAATAGACGTTGTCGATGTGGCGCGATTGCAGGGACGTCATGCGCAGCCTCGTGCGTGGAGTGGGCGCGGCACGGGGAGGGGCTGCGCAGCCGGACATGATTCGGCTGTCGCGCTGTCGCAGGACAGAGGTGAAACCCGGTGGAACGGACGTGTTACTCCCCCTCACATCGAGGGCAATGCGGCCCGGTCCGGCGCCATTCCTTCACTGCGGCGGCTTCGCACGCTCGGCCAGCCGCTTGCGGTACTCGGTGGTCGTCAGGCCCGCGAAGCCCCAGTCGTCGGTGTCGATCTCCTCGATCACGATGTGCGTCCATTCCGGCGGCTTCTTCAGCACCCGTTCGAGCGTTTCCGTGAACTCGGCAATGACCTGGGTTTTCTGTTCGCGCGTGACGCCGTCGCGGGTGATCTTCAGGTTGATGAAAGGCATGGTGTGCTCCTTGGGTGAATGACTGAGGTGACTACCACTTGCCGGTGCTCATGCCGCCATCCACGGGCAGCACGACGCCGGTCGTGAAATCGGCGCTCGTGAGGTAGAGCACCGCATCGGCGATCTCCTGCACGGTCGCGATGCGGCCGGCGGGTGCCAGGCCGTTGAGGAAGCCGTGCTGCTCGGGCGTGTACAGCGGCGTGTCCACGATGCCGGGTGCCACCGCATTCACCTTGACGTTGTGCGGTGCGAGTTCGAGCGCCAGCGCGCGCGTCGCGGCATTGATGCCGCCCTTGATCAGCACCGGCAACACGGCCGGCACCTGCTGGTTCGGCTGCAGCGCGATGCTCGCCGTGATGTTGACGATGTGTCCCCGGCGGCGCGCGACCATGTGCTTTGCCACGGCCTGCGAGGCGTAGACGAAGCCCTTGAGGTTCGTGGCGACCAGCTGGTCGAGTTCGTCTTCGGTGTAGTCGACGAAGGGCTTGGCGTTGAAGATGCCCGCGTTGTTGACGAGCACGTCCACCTGGCCGAAGCGCGCCACGGCGCGGTCGACGAGCTGCTGCGCGGTGTCGCGGCGGCCGATGTCGCCCGCGACGCCGAGAAGGCGCGCCGGGTTGCCGAGCTGCTTCGCGGCGGCTGCGAGCCGCTCTTCGGTGCGCGCATTCGCGACCACGTTGAAGCCGCGCGCGAGGTACGCCTGCGCAAGGCCCAGGCCGATGCCGCTCGAGGCGCCGGTGATGACCACGGTGGGGGAAGAGTTGTCCTGCATGTCGGTTCTCCAGGGAAGTTGATGACGTGGGGAGAACTGTATTGATGACAGCGAAACAGATAAGTCACTAGACTCGAACTTCACTTGATACACAAGGTAATCAATCCATGCAGCGGCAGTTCGGCGACATCCTTCTGGGCAGCATCGAGTTGTTCTGCCTCGCTGCGGAGAGCGGCGGCTTCACCTCGGCGGCACTCGCGGCTGGTGTGACGCCGGCGGCCGTGAGCCGATCGATCTCCCGGCTCGAGAAGCGGCTGGGATTGCGGCTTTTCGTGCGCACCACGCGCAGCGTGCGGCTCACCGACGCGGGCCGCTCCTACTTTGCACAGTGCCGACAGGCGCTGGCGCAGCTCGCCGAGGCCGAGCGCGAGGTGATGGGCCAGCAGGCGCTGCCTTCGGGCACGCTGCGCATCAGCGTGCCGACCACCTACGGCCACCACCGCATCCTGCCGATGCTGCCGGCGTTTCGCGAACGCTTTCCCGACATCCGGCTGCACGTGCACCTGAGCAACCGCAACATCGATTTCGTGGAAGAGGGCTACGACATGGCCGTGCGCGTGCGGGCCCAGCCCGACTCCACGCTGATCGCGCGGCACCTCGAGGATGCGGACCTGGTCGTGGTCGCCACGCGCAAATACCTGAGGAGGGCCGGCACGCCACGCACGCTGGACGATCTCGCCGCGCACGAGTGCATCCAGTTCGAGCTGCCCAGCAGTGGCCGCCGCATTTCGTGGCTCTTCAAGGAGAACGGCAAGGACCGCGAAGTCTTCGCGGACAGCGCCTACAGCTGCTCCGACGACGTGCTCGGCGGCGTCACGCTCGCGAAAAGCGGCGCCGGGTTGTTCCAGACCTACCGCTTCGTCGTGGAGAAGGAACTGGCCGACGGTTCGCTCGTCGAGGTGCTGAAGCCCTTCGCGGGCCGTTCGCGGCCCTACACGCTGCTGTACCCGGACGGGCGCCACGTGCCGCTGCGCATGCGGGTGTTCATCGATTTCCTGATGGCGCAGCGGACCGGGTGATGCCCGCCACGCATGCTCACACGCCCAGCAGTTCCTCCAGCACCTGCGGCTCGGCCAGCAGATCGGCCGACGCCCCATGCCGCACGATCTGCCCCTTCTCCATCACCACCGCCAGGTCGGTGTGCGCGAGCACCTTGCGGTAGTCGCGGTCGACGATCAGCGTGGCGATGCCCGTCGCACGGATTTCGCTGATCACGCGCCAGATCTCGGCCACGATCAGCGGCGCGAGGCCTTCGGTGGCCTCGTCGAGGATCAGGAGGCGCGGGTTGGTCATGAGCGCGCGGCCGATGGAGAGCATCTGCTGCTCGCCGCCCGACAGCTGCTGGCCGCCGTGCGAGAGCCGTTCCGACAGGCGCGGGAAGGTGGCCATCACGCGGTCGAAGGTCCAGGCGCGCTGGCCGTCGATGCCGGCGCGCTCGCTCATCACGAGGTTCTCGCGCACCGACAGGTTCGGGAAGATGCCGCGCCCTTCGGGCACGTAGCCGATGCCCAGCCGTGCCATCTTCTCGGGCGGCAGGCCGGTGACGGTGCGGCCGTCGACCTGCACTTCGCCGGAGGCCGGGCGCACGTAGCCCATGATGGTGCGGATGAGCGTGGTCTTGCCCATGCCGTTGCGCCCGAGCAGGCCGACGGAGGTCGCCGCCGGAATGCCGGCATGCACGCCGCGCAGGATGTGGCTGTTGCCGTAGTAGGTGTTGAGGTCGCGAACGATCAGCATCAGTGTTGCTCCTCGCCGAGGTACGCGGTGCGCACTTCGGGGTTCTCGCGAATTTCTTGTGGGTTGCCCGTGGCGATGACGGTGCCGTTCACCATCACCGTGATGCGGTCGGCGATGCGGAACACGGCGTCCATGTCGTGCTCGACCAGCAGGATGGCGTGCGTGGCCTTCAGCCGCGCGAGCAGCGTGAGCATGCGGTCGGTCTCTTCCGCGCCCATGCCGGCGAGCGGTTCGTCCAGCAGCAGCACGCGCGGGTGGGTGGCCAGGCACATCGCCACTTCGAGCTGGCGCTGCGCGCCGTGGCTCAGCGTGCCGGCGACGCGCCGGGCTTCGGCGGTGAGGCCCGCCGCTTCGAGCGCGGCGTCGGCCGAGGCGTTGCTGGTGGCGCAGCGCTGCGACGACTGCCAGATCGCCCACGGTTTTGCCGTGGCGGCCTGCGCGGCGAGGCGGCAGTTCTCGTGCACCGTGAACTCCGGGAAGATGGTGGTGCGCTGGTAGCTGCGGCCCACGCCGTCGCGGGCACGGCGCGACTGCGCGCGCGCGGTGATGTCCACGCCGTCGAGCGCAATGCGGCCTTCGGAGGCCTCGATCTCGCCCGAGAGCATGTTGATGAGCGTCGACTTGCCGGCGCCGTTGGTGCCGATCACCGCATGCACTTCGCCGATGTGCAGGTCGAGCGTGACGGCGTTGACGGCGGTGAGGCCACCGAAGCGGCGCGTGAGCTTGTCCACGGACAGCAGTGCGGCGGTCATGCGCCTCCCTTCGGCGACAGGCGCTGCACCAGGCCGATCAGGCCCTTGGGCAGCAGCGCCACGAACACGATGATGGCAATACCCAGCGTGAGCTGCCAGTGGTCGGCCAGCGGGCCCATCACGGCGTGGGTGGAGAAGATTTCCTTCAACAGCGTGAAGGCCACGGCGCCGATCACCGCGCCGCGCAGGTGGCCGAGGCCGCCCAGGATCACCATCAGCAGCACCTCGCCGGAGTTGTGCCAGGCCATCAGCTCGGGGTTGACCACGCCGTCGCGCGAGGCCAGCAGAAAGCCCGCGAGCCCGGCCAGCGCGCCCGCGAGCACGAAGGCCGCGAGCTTGTAGCCGTACACCGCGAAGCCCGCCGCGCGCATGCGCTGCTCGTTCACGCGGATGCCCGCGAGCGCGGCGCCGAAGCGCGAGCGGCGGATGAGCGCCAGCAGGCCGTAGGTGAACACCAGCGCCGCCAGCACCACGTAGAACAGCACCGTGCGGTTCTCCATGTCGAGCGCGCCGAGGGCCGGGCGCACGTACAGGTAGATGCCGTCGCTGCCGCCGCCGACCTTGGTGTCGTGGAACACGAAGAAGGCCATCTGCGCGAAGGCCAGCGTGACCATGATGAAGTACACGCCGCGCGTGCGCAGGCTCAGCGCACCCACGAACAGCGCATACAGCGCCGCCGCGCCCATCGCGAGCACCAGCAGCAGCGCGAAGTTGCCGCCCTCGTTGCCCGAGGCCAGCACGGTGACGTACGCGCCGATGCCGTAGAAGGCCGCGTGGCCCAGGCTCACGAGCCCGGTCATGCCCACGAGCAGCTCCAGGCTGAGCGCGAAGATCGACAGGATCATCACCTTGACGATGAAGTCCGACGCGTAGTTGCCCAGCAGCGGACCGGCCACGCCGAGCGCGATGGCGCACAGCAGGGGCACGACGAAGGCGCCACGCCGCGGCGACGAAGGTGCGGATGCAACCACGGGGCTCATGGCCGCCTCCCCATCAAGCCTTCGGGCTTCCAGATCAGCACGATGGCCATCAAGAGGTAGATGCCGATGCCCGCCAGGTCGGCGAAGAACACCTTGCCGAAGGTGTCGACAAAACCCACCAGCAGCGAGGCCACGAGCGCCCCGGTGATCGAGCCGATGCCGCCGATCACCACCAGCACGAAGCAGATGATGAGCACGCTGGCGCCCATGTTCGGGTACACCGAGGACATCGGCGCGGCGATCATGCCGGCCAGCGCCGCCAGCGCCACGCCGGCCGCGAACACGATGCGGTACAGCCGCTTCACGTCGATGCCCAGGCCGCGCACCATGTCGCGGTTGCTGGCGCCGGCGCGGATCATCATGCCCAGGCGCGTGCGGTTCACCACGTAGTACAGGCCCACGGCCAGCACGATGCAGGCGGCCGAGGCAAACAGGCGATACCACGGGTAGCTCATGACGTTGCCCAGCGCGAAGCTGCCGTCCAGCCACGCGGGCACCTTCACGCCGTGCACGTCGTTGCCCACGAAGATGGAGCGCAGCTCCTCGAACACCAGGATGAGCCCGTAGGTCATGAGCACCTGCTGCAGGTGGTCGCGCTGGTAGAGGTAGCTGAAGAAGGCCCACTCCAGCACGTAGCCGAAGATCGCGGCCAGCACCACGCCGGCCACCAGCATCAGCAGGAACTGGTCGCCGAACAGCGGCGCCAGCGAGAACGCCATGTAGGCGCCGATCATGTAGAAGCTCCCGTGGGCGAGGTTGATGACGCCCATGATCCCGAAGATCAGCGTCAGCCCCGAGGCCACGAGAAAGAGCAGCAGGCCGTATTGAACGGAGTTCAGGCACTGCACGAGAAAGGTTCCGAAATCCACCGTGAGATCCCAGTTGGTTGTGGTTGCCGCAAGGCGGCTCGCAGCCCCGTGAAATGGATCGGGGCCGCGAGGGAACGAGAGAGAACCGAAGGCCTGTGGCCTGGCTTACATCCGGCAGCCGCGTGCCGGATCGGAGAGACCCTTGATCGCGGTGCTCACCAGCTTGTTTTCCTTGCCTTCCACCTTGCGCAGGTAGATGTCCTGCACCGGGTTGTGCGACTTGCTCACCGTGAAGGTGCCGCGCGGGCTGTCGATCTTGGCCTTCTCGATCGCACCCGTGAACTCGGCCTTCTTCGAGATGTCGCCCTTGGTGGCATTCAGGCCCACGCCCAGCATCTGCGCGGCGTCGTAGCCCTGCACCGCGTACACGTCGGGCTGCAGCTTGAACGACTTGGCATAGGCCACGCGGAAGGCGTTGTCGCGCGGGGTGTTCAGGCCGTCGGCGTAGTGCAGCGTGGTGAGCATGCCTTGCGCCGATTCGCCCTGCGCGTCGAGCGTGCCGTCGGTCAGGAAGCCGGGGCCGTACAGCGGGATGGTCTTGTTCAGGCCGGCGGCCTGGTAGTCCTTGACGAACTTCACCGCGCCGCCGCCCGCGAAGAAGGCGTACACCGCATCGGGCTTGGCCGCCGCGATCTCGGTCAGCAGGGCCTGGAATTCCACGTTGGGGAAGGGCAGGGTGAGCTGCTTGTCGACCTTGCCGCCGTTCTTCTCGAAGCCTTCCTTGAAGCCGTTGACCGACTCTTCGCCGGCCGCGTACTTCCAGGTGATGGTCATGACCTTCTTCTTGCCCTGCTGCTTGGCCGCCACCTCGCCCATGGCGAAAGCCGGCTGCCAGTTGCTGAACGAGCTGCGGAAGATGTTGGGCGCGCACATGGGGCCCGTCACCGCGTCGGCGCCGGCGTTGGGCACGATGAGCACGGTGCCGCTTTCCTTGGCGGCCTTGGCCATGGCCATCGCCACGCCCGAGTGCACGGTGCCCACGATCACGTCGACGTTGTCGCGCTTGATGAGCTTGTTGACGTTGTCGGTGGCCTTGGCGGGGTCGGACTCGTCGTCGACCTTGAAGTATTCGATCTCGCGGCCCGCGAGCTTGCCGCCTTGCTGTTCCACGTAGAGCTTGAAGCCGTTTTCAATGGCCACGCCCAGGGCGGTGTAGGTACCGCTGTAGGGCAGCATGAGGCCGACCTTGAGCTTTGCCGTGCCCTGTGCGCCGGCCGCGGAGGCCAGGGCGGCGAGGGCGATGGCCGTGAGCGCCAGGCGCGCGGTGCGAAGGTTCGTCATGGTGTCTGTCTCCTGTTGTTGGTGATGAAAGAAGCGGTCGCGACGATGACACGATCCGGCTGATCGCGATGCGGGGAATGCCCGCATTCAGGGATTTCGAGCAGCTCGCAAATCCCACCGACGCGCGGTGCGATGTCGCGGATCTGCGCGAGCGTGCCGTACGCGTCGTCGATGCCCTGCACCGCGAGCACGGGGCAGCGGATCGTGGCCAGCTCGGCCTCGATGTTCCAGTCGCGAAAAGGCGGGTGCAGCCAGATGCGGTTCCAGCCCCAGAAGGCCGAGTCGGCGCTGTCGTGGTAGCGGCCGAGCTTGGCGGGCAGGTCGCTCGTGCGGTAGGCGTCGCGCGCGATCTCGATGTTCGCGACGGTCTTGTCTTCCACGAAGATGTGCGGCGCGAGCACCACGAGGCCCGCGACCTTGTCCGAGAAGCGCGAGGCATACAGCAGCGAGATCGAGCCGCCGTCGCTGTGGCCGAAGAGCCAGGGCTTCTCGTCGCCGAGCTTCAGCGCGGCGAACAGCGCGGGCAGCACCTCGTGCGCCTGGCGGTGCATGAAGTCGACGTCCCAGATCTCGTCCTCGGCGCGCGGCGTGGAGCGGCCGTAGCCGGGGCGCGAGAACACGAGTCCGCGCGCGCCGGCGGCTTCGCAGACCTGGGCGGGAAAGTCCTTCCACATCGCGACGGAGCCCAGGCCTTCGTGCAGGAACACGATGAGCGGGGTGTCGGCGCCGCGTTCGGGGGCGATCCACTGGCACTCGATGCGCACGGTGCGCCCGCGCCAGTCGATGGTGGCGAAGTCGGTGGCAACCGTCGGCGTGCTCATGCCTGCTTCTCGCGTTCGCGCAGCCGGAAGCGCTGGATCTTGCCGGTGGCCGTCTTCGGCAGCTCGCTCACGAACTCCAGAAAGCGCGGGTACTTGTAGGGCGCCAGGCGTTCCTTCACGAAGGCCTTGAGCTCGTCCTCGGTGGCCGCAGCGCCGTCTTTCAGCACCACGAAGGCCTTGGTCTTCGTGAGCCCGTCGGCGTCGTCCTTGCCGATGACGGCGGCCTCGAGCACGGCGGGGTGTTGCATCAGCGTGGCCTCAACCTCGAAGGGCGAGACGTAGATGCCGCTGACCTTGAGCATGTCGTCGCTGCGCCCGGCGTACGTGAAGTAGCCGTCGGCGTCGCGCGTGTACTTGTCGCCGCTCTTGGTCCAGCCGCCCTGGAAGGTGTCGCGCGATTTCTCGCGGTTGCACCAGTACATCAGCGCCGAGCTCGGGCCGCGGATGTACAGGTCGCCCACCTCGCCGTCGGGCACGGGGCGGCCGTCCTCGCCGCGCAGCTCGACCTCGTAGCCGTCCACCGGCTTGCCGGTGGTGCCGTAGCGCACGTCGCCGGGGCGGTTGGAGATGAAGATGTGCAGCATCTCCGTGGAGCCGATGCCGTCGATGATCTCGCAGCCGAAGTGCGCCTTGAAGCGCTGCGCGATCTCGCCGGGCAAGGCCTCGCCGGCCGACGAGCACATGCGCAGCGCCACGGCTTCGCGCGCGGGCAGCTTCGGCGAGGCGAGCATGCCCGCGAAGCCCGTGGGCGCGCCGAAGAACACGGTGGGCTTGTGCTCGGTCCAGCGACGGAAGGTGGCATCGGGCGTGGGGCGCTCGGCCATCAGCACCACGGTGGCGCCCACCGACAGCGGGAAGGTCAGCGCATTGCCCAGGCCGTACGCGAAGTACATCTTGGCGGCCGAGAAGCACACGTCGCCTTCGGTGAGGCCGAGCACGGGCTTGCCGTAGAGCTCGGCGGTCCACCACAGGTTGGCGTGCGTGTGCACCGTGCCCTTGGGCTTGCCGGTGGAGCCGGAGGAATAGAGCCAGAAGCCGGGGTCGTCCGACGCGGTGGGTGCCGGTGCGGGCAGGGGCTCGGCGGCGGCGAGCGCGGCCTCGAACTCTTGCGCGCCTTCGGGCAATGCGCCCGTCGGTTGCGACACGAACAGCGTCTGCACTTCATGGCCGCCGCGCGCCATCGCATCTTGCAGGGTCGGCAGCAGCGCGCCCGACACCAGCACCGCCTGCGCGCGGCTGTGGTCGAGCATGTAGGCGTAGTCGTCGGGCGTGAGCAGCGTGTTCACGGCCACGGGAACGATGCCCGCGTACAGGCAGCCCAGGAAACTCACGGGCCAGTCGTTGCCGTCGAGCATGAGCAGCAGCACGCGCTCTTCGCGGCGGATGCCCGCGGCCTTCAGCGCGGCGGCCAGGCGGCGCGCGCGGTCTTCGAGCTGGCCGTAGCCCAGCGTGCCGCGGTCGTCGATGTAGGCGGTGCGTGCGGCGCGGCCGCGGTTGAGGGCGAACAGGTGTTCGGCAAAGTTGAATCGTGCGGGCAGGCTGCTGTTCATCGTGTGTCTCCTTGGGGCCTGTGCGTGGCGCTAGAGGCCGAGGGCGGCGAGCACGCCGGGGCTCGCCTGCACCGCGCTCCTGCGGTGATAGAAATCGAGCGCGCGCAGGCCACCCAGCTCGGCGCCGCCGCCCGCGCGGCCGGGGCCGCCGTGCATCGACATCGGCATCACGTTGCCGTGGCCGGTGTGGGCCTGCGCCACCTCGGGCGTGATCACGTGCACGCGGCCGTGGCTCGGTGCGACCGACAGCGCAGCCTGGGCGAGCGCGGCATCGTCGCTGCCATACAGCGAGGTGACGAGCGAACCCTGGCCCCGGTGCGCGAGCGCGATGCCGTGTGCCAGGTCGTTGTAGGGCAGCAGCGTGGCGACCGGGCCGAACACTTCCACGTCGTGCACGCGCTGCGCCGCATCGGCGTCGCGCGCGCCCAGCAGCACGGGGCCGATGCAGGCGGCCACGGCGGGGTCGGCGTCGATGAGCGGCTGGTTGCGGCTGTCGTGCAGCACGGTGGTCTGCGCGGCCAGCGCGTCGAGGCCGTCGCGCACCGCGTTCAGCTGCGCGCGGCTCACGAGCGAGCCCATGCGCACGCTCTCGTTGCGCGGGTTGCCGACGGTCACGCCCGCGAGCTTCGCGCCGATGGCTTCGGCGGCGGCGTCGTACACCTCGGCCGGCACCAGGATGCGGCGGATGGCGGTGCACTTCTGGCCCGACTTGACCGTCATTTCGCGCACCACTTCGCGCACGAGCAGGTTGAAGGCCTCGCTGCCGGGCGCGGCGCCGGGCAGCAGCAGGGCGCTGTTGAGGCTGTCGGCCTCGATGTTCACGCGCACCGAGCGCTCGGCCACGGCCGGGTGCGAACGGATGATGGCGGCCGTCTCGGCCGAGCCGGTGAACGAGACCACGTCGAAAGGCTGGAGCTGGTCCATCAGGCCGGCTGAGCTGCCGCAGATGACCGACAGCGCGCCGGCCGGCAGCACGCCCGCATCGACCACGTCTTTCACCATGCGCTGCGTGAGCCAGGCGGTGGCCGTGGCGGGCTTCACGATCACGGGCACGCCCGACAGCAGCGCGGGCGCGGCCTTTTCCCACAGGCCCCACGACGGGAAGTTGAAGGCGTTGATGAACAGCGCCACGCCGTGCGTCGGCACCTGCAGGTGCTGCGACTGGAACACGGGCTCCTTGCCGAGCTTCACGGCCTCGCCGTCGCGCAGCGCGCGCACGTCGCCGAGCGCGTCACCCCACTTGGCGTACTGGCCGAGCGTGAAGATCGCGCCGTCGATGTCGACCGCCGAGTCGTTCTTCACCGTGCCGCAGTTCGCGGTGGCGATCTCGTAGTACGCGTCGCGGTTCGCCTGCAGCACTTTCACGAGCGCGGCGAGCAGGCCGGCGCGCTGGCGGTAGGTGAGGGCGCGCAGCGCGCGGCCGCCCTGTTCGCGTGCAAAGGCGAAGGCTTCGGGCAGGTCGAGGCCGGTGGCGTCGACGCGCGCGAGTTCGGTGCCGAGCACCGGGTCGAACAGGGGCGTGCCGGCGCCCGTGCCGCTTTGCCAGCGGCCGGCGACGTGGTTGGCGAGAAGGTCGGTCATGAAGTGAACTTGATCTGCCCCTCGGGCAGCAGGTAGAGGACGAGCGCGCGGCCCTTGGCCACGGTCGGGCGGTGTGCGGTGCCGGGCCCGTAGACGCACCAGCCCGCGGGCCGGCCGTCGAAGGTGGCGGCGGGGGTGTCGTCCAGCGGCATGATCAGGTCGATCTCGCCGTTCGGGTGCGTGTGGTGCGGGCCGGCGAGGTCCTGCATGTCGACCACGTCGACCGAGAAGCGGTGCAGCGCGTCCTCGGCCTTGAAGACGCGGCCGTACTTGATGCCGCCGCCTTCGCGATCGCACAGCCAGCCTTCGGCGACGCCGCCGATGCAGGCCTGGCGCAGTTGCGCAAAACGGGCGCTGCCGGCGCCGTGGGTGGCGTTGAGCCACTGGTCGAGCGTGGCGTCCAGCGGCTGGCCGGCGATCTCGGCGGTCAGGTCGGCGATCAGCTGGTGAAATGCCGCCTTGCCGGTGGCGGGCGTGGAGGTGTCGGACATCGTGGGCCTCGAACGGATGAACTATCGACTTCTTGCAGGAAGTCTGCGTGTGCAGTATCTTGCGTGTGATCGAACAATAAGCAGCGAGACAACAGGTGTCAAGCAATATAGTGCATCTATGGTGTTTACCCTGAGCGCGCACAATCCCGGCGAAGAACGAGGAATGGCATGAACGAGCATGTAGACGCGGTGCTGGCCACCGCGCCCGAGGGCGGCACCGGCAACAACCACGGCGCCGCCGTGGCCGGGGAGGCCAAGAACCCATTGCTGGTGGCGCTGGGCGACCGCGTGCGCAATCTGCGCGCGCAGCGCGGCCTCACGCGCAAGGCGGTGGCCCTGTCGGCCGACGTGTCGGAGCGCCACCTGGCGAACCTGGAATACGGCATCGGCAACGCATCGATCCTGGTGCTGCAGCAGGTGGCCGGGGCGCTGCACTGCTCGCTGGCCGAGCTGGTGGGCGACGTGACGACCAGCTCGCCCGAGTGGCTGCTGATCCGCGAACTGCTCGAGCACCGCAGTGAGGCCGACCTGCGCCGCGTGCGCGTGGCGCTCGGCGAGATGCTGGGCACGGCTTCGGTCGACCCGGCGCGGCACCGGCGCATCGCGCTCGTGGGGCTGCGCGGCGCGGGCAAGTCGACGCTGGGGCAGATGCTGGCCGAGGACCTCGAAATTCCGTTCATCGAACTGAGCCGCGAGATCGAGAAGCTGGCGGGCTGCAGCGTGCGCGAAATCCACGACCTGTACGGCACCAACGCCTACCGCCGCTACGAGCGCCGCGCGCTGGAAGAAGCAGTGCAGATCTACAGCGAGGTGGTCATCGCCACGCCCGGCGGCATCGTGTCCGACCCGGCCACCTTCAACGAACTGCTGGCCCACTGCACCACCGTGTGGTTGCAGGCCGCGCCCGAGGAGCACATGGGCCGCGTGGCCGCCCAGGGCGACACCCGCCCGATGGCGGCCAGCAAGGAGGCCATGGAAGACCTTCGTCGCATCCTGAACGGCCGCGCTGCCTTCTATTCGAAGGCCGATCTGTCGGTCGATACCAGTGGGAAGACCTTGCCACAGAGCTTTCAGGCCTTGCGCGCGGTCGCCCGGCAGTCGATGGGGCTGGCCTGAGTTTCTTGCTGCTGGCGTTGGGGCGTTCGCTGTTCAGGGCGACGCTCCCGCCGACGGGGTACCTTGCTCCGCGAATGTCCCCCGGCCTGCGGCCTCCTCCTTGATTTCGCTGCGCAAGGCACCCCATCGGCGTGAGCGTTTTCAGAGCGGTGGTTGATCGGCCGTGGCCCGACCGCGTGCCCCGTGCGCAGGGCACTGGGTGCTTCCCGCAGCGAAATCAAGGAGGAGGGCGAAGCCCGGGGGACATTCGCGGAGGGAAGTACCCGGTGTCCTGCGCACGCCCCCTGATCCCTCATCTGCCTGAAATCTGAAAAAAAGCACAACAGGCATTGACTTGCCTGTTTGCATGCAGCATGATGCATGTCATCGGAACAAGGAAGTGCATTATTATTCCTGTTCACGGTTTTCTGAACACAGCCCCACAGGAGACTTCCGCATGACCGACACCACGCTCCAGGCGCCCCAGCGCGTCGACTACCGCATCGAACCCGCCCAGTACCGCCACTGGTCGCTGAGCTTCGACGGCGCCATTGCGCGCCTCACGCTCGACATCGCGGAAGACGGCGGCATCCGCCCCGGCTACAAGCTCAAGCTCAACAGCTACGACCTGGGCGTGGACATCGAGCTGAACGACGCGCTCAACCGCATCCGCTTCGAGCACCCCGAAGTGCGCAGCGTGATCGTCACCAGCGGCAAGGACCGCATCTTCTGCTCCGGCGCCAACATCTTCATGCTGGGCGTTTCCAGCCACGCCTGGAAGGTGAACTTCTGCAAGTTCACCAACGAGACGCGCAACGGCATGGAAGACACCTCCAGGCACTCGGGCCTGAAGTTCCTCGCGGCCGTGAACGGCGCCTGCGCCGGCGGCGGCTACGAACTGGCACTGGCCTGCGACGAGATCCTGCTGGTCGACGACCGCTCTTCTTCCGTCTCGCTGCCCGAAGTGCCGCTGCTCGGCGTGTTGCCCGGCACCGGCGGCCTCACTCGCGTGACCGACAAGCGCCATGTGCGCCATGACCTCGCCGACATCTTCTGCACCAGCGTCGAAGGCGTGCGCGGCCAGCGCGCGGTCGACTGGCGCCTGGTCGATGCCGTGGCCAAGCCCGCGCAGTTCCCCGCTGCCGTGCAGGAACGCGCCACGCAACTCGCCGCCGGCAGCGACCGCCCCGCCGGCGCCAAGGGCGTGGCCCTGACCCGCGTCGAACGCACCGACAGCGCCGACGGCATCGCGTATGCCAACGTCAACGTGCAGATCGACCGCAGCAAGCGCACCGCGACGATCACCGTGAAGGCGCCCACCGGCGCGCAGCCGGCCGACATCGCCGCCATCGAAGCCGCGGGCGCCGCCTGGTGGCCGCTGGCCGTGTGCCGCGAGCTCGACGACGCGATCCTCAACCTGCGCACCAACGAACTCGACGTCGGCACCTGGCTGCTCAAGACCGAAGGCGACGCCGCCGCCGTGCTCGCATCGGATGCCGTGATGTTCGCGAACAAGGACCACTGGCTGGTGCGCGAAACCATCGGCGGCCTGCGCCGCACGCTGGCGCGCCTCGATGTGTCGTCGCGCAGCCTGTTCGCGCTGGTCGAGGCCGGCTCGTGCTTCGCCGGCACGCTGGCCGAGCTGGCCTTCGCGGCCGACCGCACCTACATGCTCGCGCTGCCCGACGATGCCGCGCGCGCACCGAAGCTCACGCTCAACGAATTCAACTTTGGCTTCTTCCCGATGGTGAACGACCAGAGCCGCCTGCAGCGCCGCTTCTATGAAGAGGCCGCCCCGCTCGAAGCCGCGCGCGCCGCCGCCGGCCAGGCGCTCGACGCCGACGAAGCCGTGAAGCTCGGCCTCGTCACCGCCGCGCCCGACGACATCGACTGGGACGACGAGATCCGCATCGCCATCGAAGAGCGCGCCGCCATGTCGCCCGACGCACTCACCGGCCTCGAAGCCAACCTGCGCTTTGCCAGCAAGGAGAACATGGCCACCCGCATCTTCGGCCGCCTCACGGCCTGGCAGAACTGGATCTTCAACCGCCCCAACGCCGTCGGCGAAAAGGGCGCGCTGAAGGTCTACGGCACCGGCCAGAAAGCCGGCTTCGACCTGAACCGCGTTTGAGCACAGAGCAGTCCGCACAACCCAAGGAACAACGATGAGCACGATCAACTACAGCGAGAAGATCCCCAACAACGTCAACCTCGGCGAAGACCGCACGCTGCAGCGCGCGCTCGAAGGCTGGCAGCCCAACTTCATCAACTGGTGGGACGACGTGGGCCCCGAAGGCTCGACCAACCACGAGGTGTACCTGCGCACCGCCGTGAGCGTCGACCCGCAAGGCTGGGCGCAGTTCGGCCACGTGAAGATGCGTGACTACCGCTGGGGCATCTTCCTGAACCCGGGCGATGCCAACCGCGAAGTGCACTTCGGCGACCACAAGGGCGAGAAGGTCTGGCAGGACGTGCCCGGCGAACACCGCGCCAACCTGCGCCGCATCATCGTCACGCAGGGCGACACCGAGCCCGCGTCGGTCGAGCAGCAGCGCCACCTGGGCCTCACGGCGCCCAGCATGTACGACCTGCGCAACCTGTTCCAGATCAACGTCGAAGAAGGCCGCCACCTGTGGGCCATGGTCTACCTGCTGCAGAAGCACTTCGGCCGCGACGGCCGCGAAGAGGCCGACGCGCTGCTGCAGCGCACCTCGGGCGATGCCAACAACCCGCGCATCCTGGGCGCCTTCAACGAGAAGACGCCCGACTGGCTCGCGTTCTTCATGTTCACCTACTTCACCGACCGCGACGGCAAGTTCCAGCTGGCCGCGCTGGCCGAGAGCGCGTTCGACCCGCTGGCGCGCACCACGAAGTTCATGCTGACCGAAGAGGCCCACCACATGTTCGTGGGCGAGAGCGGCGTGTCACGCGTCATCGCGCGCACCGCGCAGGTCATGAACGAGCTCAAGACCGACGACGCGCAGAAGATCCGCGCCGCCGGCTGCATCGACCTGGGCACCATCCAGCGCTACCTGAACTTCCACTACTCGGTGACCATCGACCTGTTCGGCGCCGACCAGTCGAGCAACGCCGCCATCTTCTACAGCTCGGGCCTGAAGGGCCGCTACGAAGAAGGCAAGCGCGACGACGACCACGTGCTCAAGGGCCAGACCTACAAGGTGCTCGAGGTGAAGGACGGCCAGCTCGTCGAGAAGGACGTGCCGATGCTCAACGCCCTGAACGAAGTGCTGCGCGACGACTTCATCAAGGACTCGGTGGCCGGCGTCGGCCGCTGGAACAAGGTGCTCGAGAAGGCCGGCATTCCCACCCGTCTGGTCGTGCCGCACAAGGCCTTCAACCGCCAGATCGGCGCACTCGCCGGCATCAAGATGTCGCCCGAGGGCCGTGTGGTGAACGACATCGAATGGGCCGCCAAGCGCGACGAATGGCTGCCGAGTTCCGAAGACTTCGCTTTCGTGGCATCGTTGATGGGCCGCGTGATCGAGCCGGGCAAGTTCGCAGGCTGGATCTCGCCGCCGGTGATGGGCATCAACCGCCAGCCGGTGGACTTTGAATACGTGCGTTTCGGCTGAGCGTCTGGATATGAAGCCCTCGTCCCCACGGCGAGGGCATGGAGAACAACATGGACATGGTCGTTGAAGCCGGGGTCATCAAGCAGCACCTGATCGACCCCGAGATCTGCATCCGCTGCAACACCTGCGAGGCGACCTGCCCCGTGAACGCGATCACGCACGACGACAACAACTATGTCGTGCGTGCGGACGTCTGCAATGGCTGCATGGCCTGCATCTCGCCGTGCCCCACGGGCTCGATCGACAACTGGCGCACCATGCCGCTGGTGCGCGCGTACACCATCGAAGAGCAGCTCACGTGGGAAGAACTGCCCGCCGAGCTGTCGCCCGAGGAACTCGAGGCGGCGGGCGTGTCCGGCGCCGCCGCCGAGGCCGCGGAAGTGCCTGCCCAGACGCAGGCCCAGGCCGCCGTGCAGGGCACCGAGCCCGCCTTCAATTCCGCGCAGTACGGCGCCAGCGTGCCGCCCTGGTCGGCCGCGCACGCCTACACCAACCTCTTTCCGCCGAAGACGCCGACCACCGCCACGGTGGTGGGCAACTTCAACTGCACCGAGGCCGGCTTCGACAGCGAGACCCACCACATCGTGCTCGACTTCGGCGTGGTGCCGTTCCCCGTGCTCGAAGGCCAGTCGATCGGCATCGTGCCGCCGGGCGTCGATGCCATCGGCAAGCGCCACCATGCGCGCCAGTACTCGGTGGCCAGCCCGCGCAACGGCGAGCGGCCCGGCTACAACAACGTCTCGCTCACCGTGAAGCGCGTCACCGAGGACCACGAAGGCGACCCGGTGCGCGGCGTGTGCTCCAACTACGTGTGCGACCTCAAGGTGGGCGACACCGTGCAGGTGGTGGGGCCCTTCGGCGCGTCGTTCCTGATGCCGAACCACCCCAAGTCGCACATCGTGATGATCTGCACCGGCACCGGCAGCGCGCCCATGCGCGCCATGACCGAATGGCGCCGGCGCCTGCGCAAGAGCGGCAAGTTCGAAGGCGGCAAGCTCATGCTGTTCTTCGGCGCGCGCACGCAGCAGGAGCTGCCGTACTTTGGCCCGCTGCAGTCGCTGCCGAAAGACTTCATCGACATCAACTTCGCGTTCTCGCGCACGCCGGGCCAACCCAAGCGCTATGTGCAGGACCTGATGCGCGAACGCGCCGCCGACCTGGCCGCGCTGCTGAAAGACGGCGCCAGCCACTTCTACGTGTGCGGCCTCAAGAGCATGGAAGAGGGCGTGGTGCTCGCACTGCGCGATGTGGCGAAGGAAGCGGGGCTCGACTGGGACACGGTGGGCGCGGCACTGAAGCGCGAAGGTCGCCTGCACCTCGAAACGTACTAAGCTGCGGCGGATGCAGTTCGCCGACTTCCACGCAGGCCAGGTCATCGAGGCCGGGCCGTATGTGCTCACCGAAGCCGAACTCGTGCAGTTCGCGCGGGCCTACGACCCGCAGTGGTTCCACACCGACGCCGAGGCGGCGGCAGGCAGCCCCTTCGGCGGGCTCATTGCGAGCGGCTGGCACACCTGCTCGATCGCGATGCGGCTGGTGGTCGAGGCGGCGCTGGCCGGTTCCGAATCGTTCGCCTCGCCCGGGCTCGAGCACGTGCGCTGGCCGAACCCCGTGCGACCCGGCGATGCGCTGCGGCTCGTGGCCGACGTGATCGAGGTGCGCCGCTCCGAGAAGCGCCCCACGCTCGGCATCCTGCGCTGGCGCTGGCGGCTGTTCAACCAGCGCGCGCTGGTGGTGCTCGACACCGAAGTCACCAGCCTCTTCAAGCTGTCCGCACCCGACCTCTGAACGACACAAGCCCGCAACGCATGGCGCGTTGCGGGCTTGATTTCTTCTTGCGGAGCGATGCGCTGCAGCCGCCGCGTCCGGCCGCTGCAGCGATGCGGGGTGCGACTTACTTCTTGTGCAGGTCGACCGCGCCCGAGCCTTGGGCCTTGCCGCTCGCCTTGGCGCCGGCCGTGGCCGGTTTCACGGCGCCGCCCACGGCGCCCGCGGCACCGGTCGCGCTGTTCACGGTGCTGCCGACGGTGTTGGTCACACCGCCGACGGCTTGCGTCGCGCCGCCCACGGCGCCGGTGGCACCGCCGACCGCACCCGTGGCCGTGCCGAGCACGCCACCGACGGCATTGCCCACGCCGCCGGTCGCGCCGGAGGTGGAGGTGTCCGCGTTGGCATCGGCCGACGCACCGGTCTGCGTGCGTGCGCCCGCTGCGCCGCCTTGTGGCGTCGCGCCGGTGCTGCCCGAGGCCTTCACATCGGCGTTGACCCCCACGCCGACCCCGACGCCTTGCGCCTGGGCCGTCCCGCCGAGGGCCAGCAGGCCCGCCAGCATGGCGCCGATGAAGATGCGGTTGGTTGCATGTGTAGTCATGAGTGACAGTTCCTTTCGTTGCTGAGTCACGGTTTGCAGAACCGACCGGGGTTCGATCGATTCGGGGGCAACCATGACGGGCCGGCAGGTTGTCGCCATGTGCGGCGCGTTCGCTCGACGCTGTGGGAATCGGCCGTCGGCGGAATCGGGGGCTCGTGCGTTAGGGCGGCGTTCTCAAATCCCCGCCCGATCCGGGGTTTCTTGGCGCGATGCACCGTGTCATCGAAAACATGAAACTCATAATGTTGCATGAAACGAGACAGCAAGCTTTCCGGCGTGCTCCACGTGTTGCTGCACATGGCCGAGCTGGACGCCCCCATCACCTCCGAGGCGCTCGCCGCGGCGATGCAGACCAACCCCGTGGTCGTGCGCCGGCTCATGGCGGGGCTGCGGCAGGCCGGCTTCGTCAGCTCGGCCAAGGGCCATGGGGGCGGCTGGGTGCTGTCGTGTTCGTTGAGTTCGGTGACGCTGGGCGACATCCACAACGCCGTCGGCGCGCCTGCGCTGCTGGCCATGGGCAACCGCACCGAGAGCCCGGGCTGCATCGTCGAGCAGGCGGTGAACGCGGCGCTCGACAGCGCCTGCCAGGAGGCCGAGGCGCTGCTGCTGCGGCGGCTCAACGGGATCACGCTGGCCGATCTTTCCAGGGACTTTCATCGCCGCATGACGGGCGGCGGCTTCACCGCGAAGGACATCGCACATGCGCCATGACGCACTCATCGTGGGCGGCAGCTTTGCCGGCCTCTCCGCCGCCATGCAACTGGCGCGCGCACGCAGGAAGGTCTGTGTGGTCGACGCGGGCGCGCCGCGCAACCGTTTCGCCGCCGCCTCGCACGGCTTCTTCGGGCAGGACGGCATGCCGCCGTTGCAGATGATTGCCGACGCGCGCGACAAGCTGCTCGCTTATCCGTCGGTCACCTTCGTCGAAGGCACGGTGACTGCCGCGACGGCCGATGGCGCGGAGGGCTTCACCGTTTCGTTGAACCACGGGGAACAGTTGTCGACGCGCAAGCTGCTGCTGGCCTTCGGCGTGCAGGACGGCCTGCCGGACATTCCGGGTCTCGGCGAGCGCTGGGGGAAGAGCGTGCTGCACTGTCCTTACTGCCACGGCTACGAGTTCGGCGACCGTCCGCTGGGCGTGCTCTTTCACAGCGCGCACCCGCCGGACCACGCGCTGCTGATCGCCGAGTGGGGCCCGACCACGCTCTTCCTGAATGGCGACGCAGGGCCAGATGCCGAGGCGCGTGCCCGGCTGCAGTCGCGCGGCGTGACCCTGGAGCCCGGGCGCATCGCCGGCCTCGAAGGGCAGGGGACGGACCTCGCGGCCGTGCGTCTGGACGACGGGCGGCGCGTGCCGATCGAGGCGCTGTTCGTGGCGCCGCACACGCGGCCGACCAGTCCGCTGGCCGAGCAGCTGGGCTGCGCGTTCGACGACGGCCCCACGGGCCCGGTGCTGCGCGTCGATGCGATGAAGACGACCACGGTGCCCGGCGTGTACGCGGCGGGCGATGTGGCGATGGCTTTTTCCAACGCCACGCTGGCCTCGGCCGACGGGCTGTTCGCCGGGGTGTCGATGCACCGCGCGCTGGTGTTCGGCGCCTGATTTCAAATTTTTTCGGGGGAGGATGGCAAACCGCCTCAAACCACCCTATAATCTGAGGCTCACGCGGGAATAGCTCAGTTGGTAGAGCGCAACCTTGCCAAGGTTGAGGTCGAGAGTTCGAGACTCTTTTCCCGCTCCAAATCGCATGAAAAGGCCACCTCACCAGGTGGCCTTTTTCATTGGCGCGTCGCTTTCAACCCCGCGCCGGCAGCACGGTCCCTCGGCTCTCGCCGAAACCGATGCGCGCATGGCCGGGCTTCTCGCACCAGCCGCGCAGCAGCACCGCATCCCCGTCTTCCAGGAAACCGCGCGTCTCGCCGTTGGCCAGCGTCACCGGGGTTTGGGCCGCGCGCGTCAGCTCGATGATCGCGCCGGCCTCGCCCTCGCCGGGGCCCGAGATGGTGCCGCTGCCGAACAGGTCGCCCGGGTTCAGGCTGCAGCCGCCCACCGTATGGTGCGCCACCATCTGCGCCACGCTCCAATACTGGTGCTTGAAGCTCGTGCCCGACAGGCGCGACGGCCCGGTCTTCTGCGCGCGCGCCTTTTCGCTTTCGAGCCACACCTCGAGCCGGATGTCGAGCGCGCCGCCTTCGCGGTTCGCGCTGCTCTCCAGGTAGGCCAGCGGTTGCGGCTCGTTCACGGGCCGCGTCCACGCCTGGCGGTAGGGCGCCAGCGCTTCCATCGTCACGATCCACGGCGAGATCGTGGTGGCGAAGTTCTTTGCAAGGAAGGGCCCGAGCGGCGCCATTTCCCAGAACTGGATGTCGCGCGCCGACCAGTCGTTGAGCAGGCAGAGACCGAAGATGTGGTCTTCCGCGCGCGCGAGTGGAATCGCCTCGCCCTGCGCATTGCCCTGGCCGATCCACACGCCCAGCTCAAGCTCGTAGTCGAGCCGCGCGCAGGCCTGGTAGGTCGGCGCCTTCGCGCCGGGCGCCATGGCCTGGCCCATCGGCCGGTGAAAACGCTGGCCGCTCACGCCGATGGTCGACACGCGCCCGTGGTACGCCGTCGGCACCCAGCGGAAGTTGGGCGTGACGTCGCCGTCGGGGTTCATCAGGCGACTGATGTTCAGCGCGTGGTCGATCGAGGTGTAGAAGTCGGTGTAGTCGCCGATGCGCGCGGGCACGGTGTATTCGACCTCGGCCTGCGGCACGAGGCAGCCGCGCAGGTCGTCCGCGGTCGCGGCCGGCGCATCGCTGTGCAGCAGCGCGAAGACCGCATGGCGCAGCGCCTGCCAGGCGGGCGGGCCGAGCGTGAAGAAATCGTTCAGCGCGGGCAGGGCAGCGGCGCGCGCCGCATCGAGCGCCAGGCCGTCGACGTGCGAGCCCGCGGCCAGCGCCGCGAGGTCGAGCACCTGGTCGCCGATGGCCACGCCGCCGCGAAACGGCTCGGGGCTGCCGGTGCGGCGGAACATCGCATACGGCAGGTTCTGGATCGGAAAGTCGCTGCCCGCGACATTGGCGGATGCGACCCAACTGCGGGCGCCAACGTCGTGCGTGTGGTTGAGTCCGTTCATGGCCGCCTGCACCTCAGACCGACGCCATCAGCGCGTCGTCGAAGATCGCCACCGCGCGCGTCCAGCCCGCCGAGGCGCCGCGGATCTTGTGCGGGAAGCAGCTGATGAAAAAGCCCGTGGGCGGCAGCACCTCGAGGTTGTGCAGCTTCTCGATGTGGCAGTAGCCGATGTCGCGCCCGGCCTTGTGGCCTTCCCAGATGAGCGAGGCGTCGTGCGTCTCGCCGTACTTCTTGGCGGTGTGCACGAAGGGCGCGTCCCAGCTCCACGCGTCGGTGCCCGTGAGACGCACGCCGCGCTCCAGCAGATACATCGTCGCTTCGTAGCCCATGCCCGCGCCGGCCGACACGTAGTCGGGGTTGCCGTAGCGCGAGCCGGCGCGCGTGTTGACCACCACGATCTCCAGCGGGCTCAGCGTGTGATTGATGCGCTTCAACTCCGCCTCGACATCGGCCGCCGTGACCACGTAGCCGTCGGCGAAGTGGCGAAAGTCGAGCTTCACGCCGGGCTGGAAGCACCATTCGAGCGGCACGTCGTGGATGGCGATGGCGGGCTTCTTCTCGCCCAGCGCCTTGTCCATCGTCGAGTGAAAGTGATAGGGCGCATCGAGGTGCGTGCCGTTGTGCGTGGACAGCTGCACCAGCTCCACCGCCCAGCCTTCGCCGTCGGGCAGGTCTTCCTTTTTCAGGCCGGGAAAGAAGGGCTCGATCTGCTCGAAGGTGTGCTCGTGCGTGAAGTACTGGATCTTCGGCGCGAAGGCCGGCGGATCGGACAGCACGTCGTTTTCGAGAAAGATCGACAGGTCGACGAACTTGCGTGGCATGGCGAGGCTCCTTGTGGGGTGTAGGTTTTGAAGGAATCGATCGAATCAATCAGGGCTGCTGCCAGCGCAGCAGGCGCTTCTCGGCCAAGGCCAGCAGCGCGTTGCTCACGAAGCCGATGAGCCCGAGCAGCACGATGCCGGCGAACAGATCGCTGGCGCGGAAGGCGCGCGCCGCCAGAAGAATGGCCTGGCCCAGGCCGCTTTGCGAGGCGATCATTTCGCCCACCACCGCGACGATCAGCGCGATGGTCAGCGCCAGCCGCATGCCGGCCAGGATGTCGGGCATGGCATTGGGCAGGCCCATCTTCCAGATGTACGCGGTGCGCGACATCTGCAGGCAGCGCGCCACCTCCGACAGGCGCGGCTCCACGGCCGCGAAGCCGTGCACCGTGGCCAGCAGCACCGGCCACATCGCGCCGAAGGCGACCACGAACAGCACCATGCCGGGGTTCAGCCCGAAGATCGAAATGGCCAGCGGCAGCAGCGCCGAGGCGGGCAGCGGGCGGATGAACTCCAGCGTCGGCTGCACCCACGCACGCACCGCGGGGGACACGCCGATGGCCGCGCCCAGCAGCACGCCGAAGAGCGACGCCAGCAGCCAGCCTTCGACCATGCGGCCGACCGTGGCCTGCGTGAAGGCGAGCAGTTCGCCATTGCCTGAATTGCCGGAAGAGAGATTGAGCCCTTCGAGCAGGCTCGCGAAGGTGGCTTGCGGCGTCGGCAGGAACACGCGGCTGACCCAGCCCGCGTTGCTCGCCACCCACCACAGCGCAACCAGCGCGAGCAGCACGCCCACGGAGCCCAGCCACCCCAGACCCAGTCGGTCGTTGCGGTTGTTGTTCATGGCTGTACCCCCATGCGTCGCGCGACCATGGCCTGCAGGCGCACCATGCCCGCGTTGACCGCGAAGCCCACCACGCCGATCCAGCCCAGCCACGCGAGCATCAGGGCGGGGTCGAAGCTCTGCTGCGCGATCATCATCGCGTAGCCCATGCCGTGCGGATTGGCGGCGATCTCGACCGTCACCGCCACCACCAGCGCCACCGCCACACCGAGGCGCAGCGCGACGAACAGGCGAGGCACGATGGCCGGCAGCACGATCTTGAAGGCGCGTTCGCGCGCCGACAGCCCGAGCACGCGGCTCACCTCGAGCAGCCGGGGCTCGATCTGCTGCACCGCCGACTGCACCAGCACCAGCAGCGGCCAGAAGGTGGCGAAGGCGACGATCGCCACTTCCATGCGCACGCCGAAACCGAAGCCCAGCATCGCGAGCGGGATCAGCGCGACCGACGGCACGGGACGCAGCACCTCGATGGACACGGCACCCAGCTGCGCCGCGCGGCGCGAGAGCCCGAGCACCAGCCCCAGCGCAATGCCGAGCACTGCACCCAGCAGCAGGCCCAGCGCCGCCGTGCCGAGCGTGAAGCCCGTGGCCTGCCAGAGCGAGCCGTCCATCGCCGCGCCGACAAAGGCCTTGGCCGCCGCGCTCGGCGGAGCGAGCGCATCGCTGCCCAATGCCGCCGCGCGCCGCGCGTACCACTCGAAGGCGCCGACCAGCAGCGCGGGAAACACCCACGGCCGCAACCAGCGCAAGAGGCGGCCTTCAGTCATGGCCCTGCTCGATGAAGGCGAACAGCTCACGCCGCAACTGCAGGTACTCCGGATGCTCCTTGGTCGTGAGCTGGTCGCGGGGGCGCGGAATTTTCACGTCGATCATCCGCGCCAGGCTCGGCCGCCCCGGCCCGGGGTTGGCCTGCAGCGCGATCACGCGGTCGCCGAGATAGATGGCCTCTTCGAGATCGTGCGTGACGAACAGCACCGTGAGCCCGTCGTCGCGCACCAGCCGTGCCAGTTCGTCCTGCAGGCTCTGGCGCGTGAGCGCATCGAGCGCGCCGAAGGGCTCGTCCATCATCATCAGCTCGGGCTTCTGCGCGAGGCAGCGGGCAATCTGCGCGCGCTGCTGCATGCCGCCCGACAGCTGCACCGGAAACTTGTGCGCATGCTTGGCGAGCCCGACCTTGCCGAGCACGTCGGCAATGCGCGGTGCGCGCTCAGCCGCGGGCACGCCGGCCGCTTCGAGCGCCAGGCTCACGTTGCCTTCCACCGTGCGCCACGGCAGCAGCGCGCGGCCGTAGTCCTGGAACACGAAGGCCACTTCGCGCGAGGGCGCCGTCATCGGCACGCCCTTGCGCCGCACTTCGCCGGCACTCGCGGTGACGAGGCCGCTGGCCGCGCGCAGCAGCGTGGTCTTACCGCAGCCGCTCGGGCCGACGATGCAGACGAACTCGCCGCGCGCCACGTCGAACGAGGTGGGCGACAGGATCTCGCGCCCGCCGAGGCGGATGGTGACGCCGTCGAAGCGCAGGAAGGAATCGGCGGCCGCGCTCACTTGGCGATCAGCTTCGCAACGTCGATGTTCGTCTTGAGCATGTCCTGCTCCTTCATGAGCCCGGTCCAGTAGCCCAGCTGCTTGTCGGTGACCACGGGGCCGGGCGGCGAGACCTGCACCTTGGCCAGCACCTCGGGCGGCAGCTTGATGTACTTGCCGATGGCCGTGCGCACCTTGGCGTCGTTCTTCGGCAGCTGGATGAAGGCGCCGGCCTCGACCAGTGCCTCGCGGAAGGCGCGCGCCGTGGCGGGGTTCTTCGCCACCCACTCGCGCTTGGCCGCGTGCACGATGGTCTGGTTGTTCTCGGGCAGGAAGGTCGAGTAGTACGAGGCCACGTAGCCCGCGCCGCTCTCGGTGATGCGGCTCATGAACGGGTCGGCCGACACCACCGCATCGACCGAGCCGCCGCGCAGCAGGTCGGCATGCTGCGGGAACGCGGCCTCGATGAAGTTGACCTTGCGGTAGTCGACGCCGCTGTCCTTCAGCCACGCGCGGAAGGTCACGTGCAGGAAGGCACCGAGCCCCGGCACGCCGATCTTCTTGCCCACGCAGTCCTGCGCGCTCTTGATGCCCGAGCCCGCGCGCGCCACGAGGCCAAAGCCCGTGATCGTCTTCGAGGTGAGGCCGCCGCCGGCCACCAGCACCAGGTCGAGCCCGCCGTCCACCGCCTGCAGGAACACCGAGGGCGTGGGCCCGCCGATCTGTAGCGAGTCGGACTGCAGTGCGGCCGGGATGGTGGAGTTCAGCGGAATGAACTTCAGCTCCACGTCGAGGTTGCGCTTCTTGAAGTAGCCCTCTTCGGCCGCCACGAAGACCGAGGCGAAGTCGGTCACCGCGGTGTAGCCGAACACGATCTTCGGGTGCGCCTGCTGGGCGCGCGAAGGCAACGAGGCGGTGGCCGATGCGGCCGCGAGCGCCGACAGCAGGGTGCGTCTTTTCATCATGGCTGGGGTCTCCTGGGGATGGTCTTTTTCGTGCGTGAGGACTTGGCGGCGGGGGCCTTTGAAGCCGCCTTCGGTTTCGGCAGCGCGGCGCGCAGGCCACCGGCGATGAAGTTCACGAGCATCGGCGCCACGGCCGGGTCGGCGCGTGTGTTCTCGCCGCGCGAGAGCCGTTCGATGCGGCTGTCGGTCAGGTGGTGCAGCAGCGCGCCCAGCGCGAACTGGTAGCCCCATGCGACCTGGCTGCGCGTGGCGTGCGGCAGCGCCACGTGCAGTGCGTCGATGTAGGCCTCGGCCAGCGGGTCGAAGTAGCCGCGCAGCACGCGGTCGGCTTCCTCGGTGGCGTGGTACAGCTCGCGCGCCACCAGCAGTGCGTAGTACTCGCCCTCGGTGCTCGCGCGCAGCGCCAGCACAGGCGCGGTGAAGGCCTCGATGATGCGCGGCAGCGTGCGCGCGTCGTCGGGGTCGATGGTCACGGCCGCGAGGCGCGCCAGCCGCTCCTCGATGCTGTGGCTCCAGTGTTCGAAGATCGCGTGGAACAGCTCGTGCTTCGGGCCGAAGTAGTAGCCCACCAGCGCGAGCGGCACGCCGGCTTCTTCGGCGATCTGGCGGATCGTCACGGCGTGGTAGCCGTGCTGCGCGAAGAGCTTCTCGGCCGCCAGCAGGATCGCCTGGCGGCGGTCGGGCCGCGCGGGCTCGGGCGCGACGGTCGGGGCGCCTGAGGTGCCTGAGCCTCGAGAGGCGCTGCGTTTGCGGGCCGGCGGTGTGCGAGCGTTCATGGGGGCGTATTGAACGGCTGTACAAAAATGTTGAACACACGTACAAACCCTGAGGTCAACCCTCATTGAGCACGGCCGTTCGCGGCGCTACGCTCGTGGCATGCCCGCTCCCAACATCCCCCAGATCCGCCTTTATCAGAACTGGCTGCGCGACACGCGCGGCCTGGCCTTCGACAGCTACGACGCGCTGTGGCGCTGGTCCGTCACCGACCTCGATGCCTTCTGGCAGAGCATCTGGGACTACGCCGGCCTGCGCTCGCCCACGCCGCACACCGCGGTGCTCGCCGAACGTCGCATGCCCGGCGCGCGCTGGTTTCCCGGTGCGCAGGTCAACTACACGCGCGAGGTGCTGCGCCACGCCGACGCGGCCCATGCGGCCGGCCTGCCCGCCATCGTGAGCGACAACGAACGCGGCGAGGTGCGCGAGCTGTCGTGGCCCGAGCTGCGCCGGCAGGTGGCCGCGGTGGCGCTCACGCTCAAGTCGCTCGGCGTGCGCCGCGGCGACCGCGTGGCCGCCTACATGCCGAACGTGCCCGAGACCATGGTGGCCTTTCTCGCTTGCTCCAGCATCGGCGCGGTGTGGAGCGTGTGCGCGCCCGACATGGGCACGGCCGCCGTGGCCGACCGCTTCCGCCAGATCGAACCCACGCTGCTCATCGCGGTCGACGGCGTGCACTACGGCGGCAAGCCGCTGGACCGCAGCACCGTGCTGCAGGAGCTGCGCGGCCAGCTGCCGAGTGTGCAGAAGCTGCTGCTCGTGCAGTCGCCTTTTGCCGCGAACGCGGTGGCGCATGACGTCGAATGGCAGCAGGCCATCGCGCGCGACGACGCGCAGGTCGCAGCCTTCGAGCCCGAGTGGCTGCCCTTCGACCATCCGATCTGGATCGTCTATTCAAGCGGCACCACCGGCCTGCCCAAGCCCATCGTGCACGGGCAGGGCGGCATCCTGCTGACCATGCACGCCTGCGGCCTGCACAACGACGTGGGCGCGAGCTACGGCGCCAACAACTTCGGCGAGCGCTACCACTGGTACAGCTCCACGGGCTGGGTGATGTGGAACTCGCAGCTCTCGGGCCTGGCCTTCGGCGCCACCATCTGCATCTACGACGGCAACCCGGCGGGCAGCAAGGACAAGCCCGACTGGGGCGTGCTGTGGCGCTTCGTCGCGAAGCACCGTGTCACCTTCTTCGGCGCGGGCGCGGCCTACTTCACCAACTGCATGAAGGCGGGGCTCGTCGCGAAAGACTGCGGCGACCTGTCGCGCGTGCGCGCGCTCGGCAGCACCGGTTCGCCGCTGCCCGACGAGGTGCAGCGCTGGGGCTCGCAGCAGATCCTCGAAGCGGGCTCGAAAGAGGTGTGGTGGTGCAACATCTCGGGCGGCACCGACTTCTGCGGCGCCTTCGTCGGCGGCAACCGCGAGCTGCCCGAAGTGCCGGGCCAGATGCAGTGCCGCGAACTCGGCCATGCGGTCGAGGCCTGGAACGAGCAGGGCCAGCCGGTCATCGGCGAGGTCGGCGAGCTGGTGTGCACGCAGCCCATTCCGTCGATGCCGCTGTACTTCTGGGGCGACGAAGGCAATGCGCGCTACGTGTCGAGCTACTTCGACACCTACCCGGGCGTGTGGCGCCACGGCGACTGGATCAAGATCGGCAGCGACGGCGGCTGCATCATCTACGGCCGCAGCGACGCCACCATCAACCGCCAGGGCCTGCGCATGGGCACCAGCGAAATCTACAGCGCGGTCGAAGGCCTGCTTGAGGTGCTCGACTCGATGGTGGTCGACCTCGAATACCTGGGCCGCGACAGCTACATGCCGCTGTTCGTGGTGCTGCGCCCCGGCGTGGCGCTCGACGAGGCCATGCGCACGCGCATCAACAACGCGATCAAGACCTCGCTGTCGCCGCGCTTCGTGCCCAACGACATCTTCCAGGTGGCCGAGATTCCGCGCACGCTCTCGGGCAAGAAGCAGGAGCTGCCGATCAAGAAGCTGCTGCTGGGCCAGCCCATCGAGAAGGTGGTGAACCGCGAGGCGATGGCAAACCCCGGCAGCCTGGACTGGTATGTGGCTTTCGCCGCACAGCGGGCCTCCGCATAATGGGGCGATGAAAAGACGCACCAGCCTCCTCATGCTCTCCGCCGTTGCCGGCGCCTCCGTCCTGAGCGCCTGCGCGGGCGGCTCGCCGGGCACGCCGGCCCAACCCGCCGCCGCACCGCTGCGCGTGACGGGCACCGTGGCCTACCGCGAGCGCATCGCGCTCGACCCTGCAGCCGAAGTGCGCGTGCAACTGCTCGACGTGTCGCGCATGGACGCACCCTCGGTCGTGCTCGCCGAGCAGCGCATTCCCGCCAACGGCAAGCAGCCGCCCTTTGCCTTCGAACTCAGCGTCGATGCCGC
Organism: Variovorax boronicumulans; assembly: GCF_009811375.1. Classification (NCBI taxonomy): domain Bacteria; kingdom Pseudomonadati; phylum Pseudomonadota; class Betaproteobacteria; order Burkholderiales; family Comamonadaceae; genus Variovorax; species Variovorax boronicumulans. The sequence continues at coordinate 58,220 of NZ_BKDH01000004.1, read as the reverse complement.
GCGCATCGACCCGCGCATGCGCTACGCCGTGGCGGCGCGCATCACGCGCGGCGAGCAGCTGCTGTTCATCAACGACACGCAGTACTCGGTGCTCACGCAGGGCAACGGCACCACCGCCAACCTGATGCTGGTGCGCGTGGCCACGCCGCCTGCGCCGCCGCGCCCCTCGCGCTGATCGACCGATCCGCGCGACAGGCTCGCGCGGATCAGGTCAGCAGTTCGTGGAGCACCATGCGCGTCTGCCGGCCGCGCAGCTCCACCAGCTCTTCGATGCGCCGCGTGGCCAACCGGCCGTTCAGCGCCGCGAAGGTGACTTCCGAGATCAGCATGCGCGTGCCCAGCTGGCGGTTCGCGCCTTCGATGCGGCTCGCCACATTCACCACGTCGCCGAACGCCGTGTACGACAGCCGGTCGTTCGAGCCCAGCACCCCCGCCACCACCACGCCCGTGTGAATGCCGATGTGCGTGCGGAACTCGGGCAGGCCCTGTTCGGCCCACTGCCGGTTGAGTTGGTGCATCTCGGCGTGCAGCTCGAGCGCGGCGCGGCAGGCCTTGTACTCGGCGTCTTCCAGGTCGGCCGGCGCACCCCACAGCACCATGATGCCGTCGCCGATGAACTTGTCGATCACGCCGCCGTGGCGTGCGAACACCGCGGCCGCGAGGTTGAAGTAGTCGGTCAGCTGGCGCACCAGCACGTCGGCCGCGATCGATTCGGAGATCGACGTGAAGCCTTCCACGTCGGTGAACATCACCGTCACCTGGCGCGGCGAGCCGTTGGGCGCGAGCGCGTGGCCCTGCGCCACCAGCTGGTTGATCACGTCCACCGGCACGAACTTGCTGAAGGCCTTGAGGCTGCGCGCCGAATCGTCGAGCGCCTGATCGAGGTGCTGGATCTCGAGCACGCGGCTGGGCTCGCGCGGCAGGTCGTCGAGCTCGAGGCGGCCGATGCGGTGCGCGATGCGCGAGAGGTTCTCGACCGGTGCCGTCACCAGCTTCGAGAGCTTCAGCGACATGTACAGCGCCAGCCCCAGGAACACCAGCGCCAGCAGCAACGACCACGCCACCGCGCGGCGCAGGCCGCCCAGCAGCACGTCTTCGGGCACCCAGCTGACCAGCTGCCAGCCGGTGGCGGGAATGCGCGAGGCCTGCACCAGGTAGCGCCGCCCCTCGTGGCTGAAGGCGAAGGCCTTGTCGCTGCCGCTGCCGGCGATGCCGTCGGCCACCATCTGCGCGTTCAGTGCGCCGAGCGCGCCCGTGGGCGCTTCGAGCGTGTGCAGCACGCCCGGCATGTCGCTGCGCGCGAGCACCTTGTGGTCGGCGCTCAGCAGCGCGCTGTTGCCATTGCCGTTGCGGCTGAACAGGCGCACGAACTCCGACAGCCGGCCCAGCGACACGTCGCCCGCCACCACCATCGCCTGCGGGCTGCCCTCGGCCTGGCGGCGCTGGCTGGGCAGCGCGTAGGTCACGCCCAGCTCCTGCGCGGCGGCGAACACATAGGGGACGGTCCAGACCGGACCCTGCGTCTTGCGCGCCTGCACGAACCAGCTGCGCTGCGTCGGGTTGTAGTTGCTGCGGTAGGCCTCCACGCGCTGCGTGGCAAAGCGCTGCTGCACGTCGGCCTCGGAACCCAGCGGCAGCTTGTACTGCCAGGTCTCGGTGGTGAAGCCGTCGCCGCGCGCGATGTGGCGGATCGCCGGCACCGGGTAGCGCAGCGCCATCAGCATCTTGCCCTCGACGTTCGCCACGTAGACGCTGTCGAGCTCGGGCGATTGCTGCAGCAGCGTCCACAGGAGCTCGGCCGTGCGGTCCACGTTCTCGCCCGCGGGCGTGAGGCTGGGCGAGCTGCCGATCGCGCCGACCGCCGATTCGGCCTTGGCCAGGAAGGCCAGCACCTTGTCTTCCGTGCGGTCGTGGTTCGACTTGTGCGCCGAGGTGCCGATCGTCGTCACCAGCCGCTGCGAGCCCCAGTAGCCCAGCGTGACCAGCAGCAGCGACTGCGCGAGCGCCACGGCACTGACGATGGAGCCGACATCGACCCGGAAGCGACGCGGGCGTCGGGGCGGCGGACTCTCGGCGGTGGAAGGGGACTGGGATGGTGGCACCGGCGTGGTGACGTGCGCGAAAGACGGGCGACCCGTCCCATCCGGAGGCCCGGACGATTCCTTGTACATACAGCTCCCTGACGACAACTCGGAACGGACCCCGGCTCCTCCTCACGAGGTCGTGGTCCGGCGTCCGGAGGGTGTTGCGGGGCCGATCGTGTGCGCCGGCCATCCTGGCAATCCCCCGGATGCGCGCGGGATTTTCGCCTGTATTTGGTACATGTGTGCAACTTTGCACGCTTGGTGCGATGTTGCTGCGCCCGAGGGCTTGATTGCGAACGGACGTTCGTTCTATTCAGCGCGCGTCGTGAAAGATCAGGCCCAGCGTGTGGCGCTGTCCGCTGCGCACGCGGCTCACGCCGTGGCGCATCGTCACGCGGTAGCTGCCGCGCGTGCCCGCCACCGGCCGCTGGTTCACCGCGAAGATCACGGCCTCGCCCTGCGCGAGCGACACCACCTCGGCGCGCGACTGCATGCGCGGGCGCTGCTCGGTCAGCACGAACTCGCCGCCCGTGAAGTCTTCGCCGGGCCGGCTCAACAGCACCGTGAGCTGCAGCGGAAATTGCAGGTCGCCATACAGGTCCTGGTGCAGGCAGTTGTAGTCGCCTTCGCCGTAGCGCAGCAGCAGCGGGGTGGGGCGCAGCTGGCCCGCCGCATGGCATCGATCGAGGTAGGCCGCGTGGTCCGGTGGGTAGTCGGCCGGCTGGCCCATGGCCGCGGCCCAGGCATTGGCCAGCGGCGCGAGGCGTTCGTACAGCGCGCTGCGAAACGCCACGAGTTTGGAAGGCAGCGGGTTCGCGAAGTACTGGTACTCGCCCTGTCCGAAGCCGTGGCGCTGCATGACCACGCGGCTGCGAAAGCGCGCGCCCTCGTCGTACATGGCCGTGAGCGCGGCGCATTCCGCGGGCGTGAACAACGCCCCGGTGACGGCACAGCCGCGCGCGGCGAGGTCGGCATCGATGCGGGGCCAGTCGAGGGCGTGGATGCGGGCGGCGACGGAAGAACTCATGCGGGCAGTGTCGCGCGGCGGCGGGATGCGGGCTCGCCGTTTTCGGACGCGGTTTTCGGTGGGGCAGGGCCCGGCTTGAGCGATCATCCTGAAGACCCAGCCTGAAAGCATTCACATTCAATGAGCACCCAGAACCACACCCCCCAAGACACCGCCAACGACTGGCAACTCCCCTGGACCGGCGGCTGCCGCTGCGGCCAGGTGCGCCTGCGCATCACCGCACCGCCGCTGCTGGCCATGGCTTGCCACTGCACCGGCTGCCAGCGCATGAGCGCCAGTGCGTTCTCGCTGTCGTTGGCCATCCCGACGCCGGGCTTCGAAGTGGTGTCGGGCGAACCTGTCGTCGGCGGGCTGCACGGCGAGGAGTCGCACCACTTCTTCTGCCCGCACTGCATGAGCTGGATGTTCACGCGCACCGAGGGCATGGACTATTTCGTCAACCTGCGCGCCACCATGCTCGACCGACACGAATGGGTCGTGCCCTTTGCGGAAACCTGGACCGACGAGAAGCTGCCATGGGCCACGACGCCCGCAAAGCACAGCTTCGGCACCTTGCCTGCGATGGACGCCTTTCCGGCGATGATTCAGGCGTACGCGCAAGAGGGCGCACGGCCGGCTGCGAAGGACTGACCGGATCTGCCTCGGTTCAAGTGCCGGGGCTGCGCTTCGCTCGCGGCAGCAGGGCCTTGATGTGCTTGCGCAGCAAGGCCGGCGCAATCGCGGTCATCTGCAGCATGTGCATGCACCGCTCCATGCGTCCGGTCCGCGCCAGCAGCGCGTCGGCGGCCTTCGCAAGATCGGCATCGATGCTGTCCCCGTAGGCGAGCCGCGCCTTGCCTGCCGCGCGCTGCAGCAGGGGCTTGCCGGGCTGCATCATGGCCAGGTCGATCAGGTCGCGGCTGAACACGCTGTCGTCGGCCCAGCGGTCGGAGTTGGCGAGCAGCTTGCTTGCCGCCATGTCCAGCGGCGTGAGGGTGGCGATGCCGTCGATGCGGTCTGCAGCGCCGGGGGCTTCGAGTGCGATGCGCGCTTCGAGCACGATCTCGAACTTGATGTCCGTCTCGCCCACGCGAACGGCACTCCGGATGCCGTATTGATCGGCGCGCACCTCGCGGACCTGCTGCAAGGTCGCGCCTTCCCGGGCCAACGCGCGCAGTCCCTCGCTGCCGGTGGCGAGCTGGCGCAGGCAGCGGTAGCCCGCCACATCGGACACGAGGAAGTCGATGTCCACCGACTCGCGGTATTCGCCATGGCGCAGCGCGATGGCGGTGCCGCCGCCGAACAGGCAATGGTTGTCCGCCAGCAGGGGCGCATTCAGCGCCGCGAGCACCTCGGCCACCTGGCGATGGTGGGCGCGCTCAAACATCCAGTGGCTTTCGGCCCAGCAGGTGGGCCAGTTCGGCCAGCAGCCGGCGTTCGTTGTCCTCGAGCGCGGACGGATCGGCGTGGCGCCAGTTGCGTTCGTAGGTGCCCCAGGCCTCTTCGGGGGTGAGTTCCGCGTCCGCGGGCAATTGCCAGGCGAGGCGGCGCAACTGCGCGAAGTCGCCCACCCGGACGGTCTGCGTCGGCGTGCGCGAAGGCGCCGGCGTCGCCATCTCTTTGGCGGTGCCTGCGACCGGTGCCGTCACTTCGACATCCAGACCCAATGCCGCCAGGGCGTTCATGTAGGCCCCCATCGTGACGGAGGGCTCGCCGCGTTCGATGCGATGCAGCGTCATGCGCGACATGCCCGCCGCCTCGGCGGCCGTGGTGGCGCTGATCCTGAGCGACTTCCGACGGGCATGGATGTGCCGGCCGAACGCTTCAAGGCGTCGGCTGGCTCTGTCCAAGGTCGGCGGGGCGGTGGATGGCATATGTGTATCTCATATTAGGCAAAACTAATGAAATGTCTAGTAAGAGATACATTTTTGGCTGCTTCAACCTTCGCGCGCCTGCCCCAACAGCCAGTCACTGAACAGCTTCAACAACGGCCGCTGGTCCGCCCGCTCCGGCGTCACCAGGTAATAGCTGCGCTCCCCCGACAGCGCCCGCGGGCAGGCCACCACCAGCTCGCCGCGCGCCAGCTCGTCGGCCACCAGCATGGTCGGCATGAGCGCCACGCCCAGGCCGTGCGAGGCGGCGGCGGCGAGGATCGAGAACAGCTCGTAGCGCGGGCCGCCACGTGCGGTGGGCGCGTCGACCTGCTGCGCGTCGAACCACTGGCGCCAGCCGTCGGGGCGCGTGCTCTGCTGCAGCAGCGGCATCTGTGCGATGGCTTCGGGCGATACGGCCTTGCCGTGGGGCAGCAATGAAGGGCTGCACACGGGCACCACGTCTTCATGCATGAGCAGCAGCGCGCGCGTGCCGGCCCAGTTCTCGACCTGCGCGGGTGTGCCGGCGTACAGCGCGGCGTCGAATTCCGCGTCGGCGAACAGGAAGGGACGGGTGCGCGTCTCGATGTGCACCACCACGTCGGGCTGCAGCGCCGCAAAACCGCGCAGGCGCGGCACCAGCCAGCGCGTGGCGAAGGTGGGCACCGCGGCCAGCGACAGCGACCCGCCTTCGCCCTGGTGCGCCATGGCGTCGAGCGTGTCGCGTTCCATGGCCTCCAGGCGGCGGGCGATCTGGCGTGCGTAGGCAGCGCCGCTGGCCGTGAGCGCCACGCCGTGCCGCGTGCGGCGAAACAGCGCCACGCCCAGGAAGGCCTCGAGCGCGCCGACCTGACGCGACACCGCGCTCTGCGTGAGCGCCAGTTCCTGCGCGGCGCGGGTGTAGCTCTCGTGGCGCGCGGCGGCGTCGAAGCACACGAGGGTTTGCAGGGGCGGGATCTTGCGGCGCATGTATGCCGGGAGTGTATGACTGGCGTCCTGGTTTCACCGGTAAATCAACAAGATGTATCTCTCAAGATGTGCGCCAGACGCATATCTGGGTGAGGATTCATCGTTTGCGCCAGGCCTCCTGCGTGGCTACGATCGACCGCATTCCCCCTTCTTTTGTTTCTTCTTCCTTTTCCGGAGACATCCACATGGCCGCCAAAGCGCAATTCCACTGGGACGACCCCCTTCTTCTCGACCAGCAACTGACCGACGAAGAACGCATGATCCGCGACGCGGCCAACGCCTACTGCCAGGAGCGCCTGGCGCCCCGCGTCATCGAAGGTTTCCGTACCGGCGAAACCGACCCGGCGATCTTTCGCGAAATGGGCGCGCTCGGCCTGCTCGGCCCGACGATCCCCGAGCAGTACGGCGGCCCTGGCCTGAACTACGTGGCCTACGGCCTGATCGCCCGCGAAGTCGAGCGCGTCGATTCGGGCTACCGCTCGATGGCCAGCGTGCAGAGCTCGCTGGTGATGGTGCCGATCTTCGAATTCGGCACCGAAGCACAAAAGCAGAAGTTCCTGCCCAAGCTCGCCACCGGCGAATGGATCGGCTGCTTCGGCCTGACCGAACCCGACCACGGCTCCGACCCCGGCAGCATGGCCACGCGCGCCAAGAAGGTGCCGGGCGGCTACTCGCTGAGCGGCTCGAAGATGTGGATCAGCAACTCGCCCATCGCCGACGTGTTCGTCGTGTGGGCCAAGGAAGTCAGCGAAAGCGGCACCGTCGGCCCGATCCGCGGCTTCGTGCTCGAAAAGGGCATGAAGGGCCTGACCGCCCCCGCCATCCATGGCAAGGTCGGCCTGCGCGCCAGCATCACCGGCGAAATCGTCATGGACGGCGTGTTCTGCCCCGAAGAAAACGCGTTCCCTGAAGTGCAAGGCCTCAAGGGCCCGTTCACCTGCCTGAACAGCGCCCGCTACGGCATCTCGTGGGGCGCCATCGGTGCCGCCGAAGACTGCTGGCACCGCGCCCGCCAGTACACACTGGACCGCAAGCAGTTCGGCCGCCCGCTCGCCGCCAACCAGCTCATTCAAAAGAAGCTGGCCGACATGCAGACCGAGATCACGCTGGGCCTGCAAGGCAGCCTGCGCCTGGGCCGCATGAAGGACGAAGGCATTGCGGCGGTCGAGATCACCTCGATCATGAAGCGCAACAACTGCGGCAAGTCGCTGGACATCGCCCGCATGGCGCGCGACATGATGGGCGGCAACGGCATCAGCGACGAGTTCGGCGTGGCGCGCCACCTGGTGAACCTTGAAGTCGTGAACACCTACGAAGGCACGCACGACATTCACGCCCTGATCCTGGGCCGCGCCATCACCGGCATCGCAGCTTTCGCCAACTGAACGAACGCATGAGCACCAAGCCCGCAGCACTCGACGGCATCAAGGTCCTCGATCTGTCCCGCGTGCTCGCGGGCCCGTGGTGCACGCAGATCCTCGCGGACCTGGGCGCCGACGTCGTCAAGATCGAACGCCCCGGCGTCGGCGACGACACGCGCACCTGGGGCCCGCCCTTCGTGAAGGACGCGAACGGCCACGACACCGACCAGGCCAGCTACTTCACGTCCTGCAACCGCAACAAGCGTTCGGTCACCATCGACATGGCCACGCCCGAGGGGCAGGCGCTGCTGCAGCAGATGGCGGCGCAGGCCGACATCGTGGTCGAGAACTTCAAGACCGGCGGCCTCAAGCAGTACGGCCTCGACCAGGAAAGCCTGCGCGCGGCCAACCCGCGCCTCATCTATTGCAGCGTGACCGGCTTCGGCCACGACGGCCCCTACGCCGAGCGCGCGGGCTACGACCTGATGATCCAGGCCATGACCGGCATGATGAGCATCACCGGCCGCCCTGACGGCGAACCCGGCGGTGGCCCGTTGCGCGTGGGCGTGGCGCTCACCGACCTGTTCACCGGCGTGTACGCCAGCACCGCCATCCTCGCGGCGCTGCAGGTGCGCGACCGCACGGGCGAAGGCCAGCACATCGACATGGCGCTGCTCGACGTGGGCATGGCCATCCTCGCCAACCAGGCGAGCGCCTTTCTCAACACCGGCAAGGCGCCGGGCCGCCAGGGCAACACGCACCCGAGCCTCGCGCCTTACCAGGACTTTCCGACGCAAGACGGTTCGATGCTGCTGGCCATCGGCAACAACGGCCAGTTCGCGCGCTTCTGCGAAGCCGCCGGCCACGCCGAATGGGCCGCCGACGAACGCTTTGCGACCAACACACTGCGCGTGAAACACCGCGGCGTGCTGATCCCGATGATGGAAGAGCTCACACGCACCCGCACCACCGCCGACTGGGTCGCGCTGCTCGAAGACAAGGCCGTGCCCTGCGGCCCCATCAACGACATCGCGCAGGCCTTCGACGACGCGCAGGTCAAGTCGCGCGGCCTGGCCGTCACGCTGCCGCGCGACGCGGGCGACGGCATCGCCAGCATCACCGGCGTGGCGAGCCCGCTGCGCCTCACGGCCACGCCGCCCGTGCTGCGCCGCGCACCGCCCGCGCTCGGGCAGCACACGCAGGAGGTGCTGGCCGAGATGGGCGTCGACGCCTCGCGCTTCGAGGCATTGCGCGCGGCCGGGGTGGTCTGACACACTGGCGGGCATGACGCGCTCGCCTGCTTCGTCTCCAGCTTCTTCCGTGGCCGATGCGCCGCCGTTCGCGGTGCTGCGCATCGACCACGTCGTGCTGCGCGTGCGCGACGCCGCGCGGTCCATGGCCTTCTACTGCGACGTGCTCGGCTGCACGCTCGAGAAGCGCCGCGACGACCTCGGCCTCGTGCACCTGCGCGCCGGCAGCAGCCTCATCGACCTCGTCACGCACGACGGCAAGCTGGGCCGCCAGGGCGGCGCGCTGGCCGGGCGCGAGGGGCGCAACGTCGATCACCTCTGCCTGCGCATCGAGCCCTTCGACGAGGCTGCGATCCGCGCGCGCATGGCGCGGCACGGCGTGCCGGTGCAGGGCGAGGTGCAGAACAACTTCGGGGCCGAAGGCAGTGGGCCTTCGATCTACATCGAGGATCCCGATGGCAATGGCGTTGAACTGAAGGGCCCCGCGGCCTAGACTCTGCGGCGCCTTGTGCCCGCCGCTGCGGGCGCAGAATCGGCGCGCGCCACCCGGCGCAGAACAATCATTCAGGGGGATTCCACATGACCGAACATCCGTTCGCCGCGGGCATTGCCGCGCGGCTTCTCGCACTCGCGGGCGCCGCCTCGCTGCTGGCCGCCTGCGGCACGCGCCAGCCTGCGGCCCCCGAACCCCCGCCGCCCGAAGCCACGGCGCGCAACAGCGTGCTCATGGCGCCCGTGGCCTACGGCACCACCGCCAAGGGCGTCGCGCTGTCGAAGGCGGATGATGCGTGCGACGTGCCCGCCTCGCTGCGCCAGGCCGTGCAGGACCAGCTGCTCGCGCCCTACGAGTTCCTGCTCGCACCGCCGCTGCCCGCCAATGCGCAGGGCGCGCCCGTGCTGAAGCTGGAGATCACCGACCTGCTCGCGAACGCGGGCGGCCTTTACGGCGGCCCCAAGATCGTCCAGCTGCGCGGCACGCTGGAGCGCGAGGGCACGGCGCCCGCCAAGTTCACGGCGCAGCGCCAGATGTTCATCTACTTCGGCATGCCGCGCAGCACCTGCAGCATGGTCGGTGTCGTCACCTACAAGCTGGGCGAGGACATCGCGCAGTGGCTGCAGAAGCCGGTCGACGGCGCGGTGCTGGGCGAACGCTGAGGGCTGTCGGGCGATGACTGAAACGGTCCAGGTCGAGGCCGTCGCGGTGTCCATTGCATTCGATGGCGAAGGCACCTGGGAGATCGTGCGTGTCGACTATGCGGTGAAGCAACTCACGGTCGTCATCCAGGAGGCAGGAAGCGACGCGTCCCTCCGGGTCCGCTTCGACGATGTGGTGGCTTACCGCGTCATGGACGAGCGCGATCTCGGCGAGTACTGGCCCGCGTGCTCCTTGCCGAACGGCTGGGTGTTCTCCATTCAGTCGGGTGGCTGGCTGTCGCAAGAGTCGGCGCGGCCCGGCAGCTGTGTCGGGCTGTTCTACGGCGATGTGCACGAATACCTGGTGGCCGGATTCACCGATTGCGTTTCCGTGCTTTGCACGGGCGAGCCGCAGGTCGAATTCGACCGCGGCAACGGCTAGCCGCCGCGCCCCATCACCGCCACCGCGAACACTACCACGCCCAGCGCGAGGTTCAGCGTCACCAGCTGGCGCACGGTATTGAGCCGCGCGGCCGCTACGGGCCAGGCGCTGTCGTCCACCGCGCGGCGCAAGGCGCGGAACACCGAGGCGCGGATGTAGACGTAAATCGCCGCCATCACGAGCGCGATGCCCATCATGGCCTCGACGCGCCAGTGCACGGCGCGAAAGCCACCGGTCGCGAGGATCATCGCGAAGCCGCTCACGAACAGCAGCGTGACCGACGCGTCCACCCCGATGAAGAAACGCCGCAGCGTCGCGGCCATCATGCGCAGGCGCAGCGGCGGCTCCAGCGTGGCGACGGCGGCGGGGCGCACGGCGAAGTGCATGACCGCCATGCCGCCGACCCAGAAGGCGGCACACAGCAGGTGGACGAAGAGGGGAGCGAGGTAGGACATGGGCTCCGATCAGAACACCGAACCGTGCGCGCACGCAACGCAAGGCCCCATGCCCTTCAACCCGTCGCGCCGCGCCCGCGCGTGCTCGCGCGGGGCTTGGCGGTGCCTGTGCCCGCGATCGAGTCGGCATAGCGCTTCATGTCCGCCACCACCTGCCGCAGCAGCGTCGCCGCGGCCGGCGGCAGCAGGCGGCCGTGCCGCGACACGATGTGCGAGCGCCCTTGCGACAGCAGCGGGTTCTTCATCGGCAGCTCGACCAGCGACGGGTGGTCGGCATTGGGCGTGAGCGAGATGCGCGTGCCCAGCGTGTAGCCCAGGCCCGCCGACACGAAGTGGCCCAGCGCGCTGAACGAGGTGGTGGTCAGCAGCGCGGGCAGCCGCACGCCCTCGCTGATCTCTGCCGCCTCGATGTGCTGGCGCACGCCGAAATTGCGGTGCAGCGTGGCGCCGGGGTAGGGCAGCAGGTCGGCCAGCTTCAGCGGGCGCTCCAGCTGCGCGAGCGGGTGCGAGCCCAGCACCATGGCCTGGATCGGCTGCGCGTGCGACTGGTGCGAGGTGAGCCGCTCGTCCTTCGGCGGCTGGAACAGCATGCCGATGTGGGCGCGCTCCTCGATCACGCGGCGCACGATTTCGTCGGTGCTGGCCACGTCCAGGTTCACCGTGATCTTCGGGTGGCTGGCCATGAAGATGCGCAGGCTGTGCCGCATGAGCCAGTCGACATAGCCTTCGCCGGCCACGATGTCGATGTGGCCGCTCTCGATCTTGCGGATGCTGTCCATCTGCGCCAGCAGGTGCTGCTTCTGCCCCTGCTGCCTTCGCACGTAGCCGGCCAGCAGCTGGCCCGCGTCGGTGGGCACCACGCCGCGTCCGTGGCGCTCCAGCAGCGGCAGGCCGCACTCGGTCTCCAGGATGCCGATGGCGCGGCTCACGGCCGACGGGTCCATGTCGAGCACGTCGGCCGCACCGCGCACCGAGCCGCTGTCGAGCACCTGCATGAAGTAGCGCACCCGGCGGGTGTCGAGCTTGTCGTCCATGGCGGTCGTCTCCGAGTGTTGCATTCAATGCAACGAATATCCTTATTTGCGGTCATTGATGCAAGAGGCTCGCCGCCTGAAACTCGCCGGCACCCCTCGAAAACGCCCACCCATGACCTCCGCTGCCTCCACGATTGCAGCCGTAGCGCCTTCCAGCGCCGCCGGCAAATTCAAGCTCCTCGTCGTCACCCTGGTCCTCGTGGCCGTGGCCGAACTCATCGGCCCGACGCAGTTCAGCGTCGGCCCCGGCAAGGTGGTGCTGCTGCCGATGCTGTGGGCACTGCTCATGGCCGCCGCCTGGGGCATCGCGCACCGGCGCGTGCCGGGCGTGGTGCGCGTGGCCACGGCGCAGCAGTCGCTGGCCGGCGGCCTGCTCAACGCGGGCCTGCTGCTGTTCGTGGTGAAGCTGGGCCTCACGGTCGGCGCCGCGCTGCCGCAGGTCAAGCAGGCCGGCTGGGCGCTGCTGTTCCAGGAGTTCGGCCATGCGCTTGGCACCCTGGCGCTGGGCCTGCCGCTGGCGCTGCTGCTGGGCATCAAGCGCGAGGCCGTGGGCGCCACCTTCTCGGTGGGCCGCGAGGGCAACCTCGTGATCATCGGCGAGAAGTACGGCATGGCCTCGCCCGAAGGCCGCGGCGTGCTGGCCGAGTACATCACCGGCACCGTGCTGGGCGCGCTCTTCATCGCGGTGCTGGCGGGCTTCATCGCCAGCCTGCACATCTTCGACCCGCGCTCGCTGGCCATGGGCGCCGGCGTGGGCTCGGGCAGCCTGATGGCGGCGGCGCTGGGCGCCATCGCCGCGCAGAGCCCGCCCGAGATGCTGCCGCAGCTCACGGCGATTGCCGCCGCGTCGAACCTGCTGACCACCGTGGCCGGCTTCTACTTCACGCTGTTCCTCTCGCTGCCGCTGTGCTCGTGGCTCTACGGCAAGCTGGAGCCGGTGCTGGGCCGCTTCTCGAAGCATGGCGCACAACAGGGCGCCGCCGTGGACGCGGGCGCGAACGTCTCGAGCGCCGACGTGGCCCACGCCGCGCCGACCTCGCTGCGCGACACGCTGCTGGCCTGGCTGGTGGTGGGCGGCGGCGTGCTCATCGGCAATGCCGTGACCTACAAGGTACCGGTGCTGGTGTCGCTCGAAGGCGTGCTCGCCGTGGTGGCGATCGCCGGCGCCGTCGAAGCCATCAAGCGCTTCGTGCCGCGCCTGCCGATGGTGCTGGTGCTCTCGGTGGTGGCCACCGTGGTCGGCATCCCGGGCCTGTTCCCGTTCTCCGACGCGCTGATCGCGATCACCGCCAAGCTCAACTTCCTGGCCTTCACCACGCCGGTGCTGGCGTTGGCCGGCTTCTCGGTCGCCAAGGACCTGCCCGTGTTCCGCCGGCTCGGCTGGCGCATCGTGGTGGTGTCGCTCACCGCCACCGCCGGCACCTTCCTCGGCGCCACGTTCATCGCCGAGTTCTTCCACTGATTCCGTCCCACGAGAGATAAACGCCATGTACCGCGACCCCGAGATTGCCGAAGACACCCGCGCCCGCATGCTCAGCTGGCGCCGCGACATCCACGCCAACCCCGAGACCGCCTTCGAGGAACACCGCACCGCCAACGTGGTGGCCAACGCGCTGATGCTCATGGGCCTGCCCGTGCACCGCGGCCTGGCCGGCACCGGCGTGGTCGGCACGCTGAAGAACGGCGAGGGCCCCAGCATCGCGCTGCGCGCCGACCTCGACGCGCTCAACATGCAGGAGCTCGGCACGCAGGCGCATGCCTCCAAATGCGTCGGCAAGATGCACGCCTGCGGCCACGACGGCCACACGGCGATGCTGCTGGGCGCGGCCGAGCACCTGTCGCGCCACAAGCCCTTCCAGGGCACGGTGCACTTCGTGTTCCAGCCCGCCGAGGAAAACGAAGGCGGCGGCCGCGTGATGGTGGAAGAGGGCCTGTTCGAGCAGTTCCCGGCCGACGCCGTCTACGGCATGCACAACTTTCCGAGCCTGCCGCGCGGGCGCTTCGCGATCCGCAAGGGCACCATGACGGCCTTTCTCGACACCTTCGAGATCGTCATCACCGGCAAGGGCGCCCACGGCGCCATGCCCGAGACCGGCATCGACTCGGTGGTGATCTCGGCCCAGCTCATCAACGCGCTGCAGACCATCGTGAGCCGCCGCACCGGCGCCACCGACGCGGCCGTGGTCAGCGTCACGCAGATTCACGGCGGCGACACCTGGAACGTCATTCCCGAGACCGTGGTGCTGCGCGGCACCGTGCGCACGCTCGACGCCGCCATCCAGGACAAGACCCAGGCGGCGATGCAGCAGATCTGCGACGGCGTGGCCGCCACGCACGGCGCCAAGGTGGCGCTCGAATACCGCCGCGGCTACCCCGGCGTGGTCAACACGCCGGCCGAGACCGACGCGGCCATCGCGGCGGCGGCCAGCCTGGTCGACATCGAGCAGGTGCACACCGACATTCCGCCGGCCATGGGCTCGGAAGACTTCGCCTTCATGCTGCAAAAGCGCCCCGGCGCCTACATCGGCATCGGCGCGGGCGAGGGCCCGAACGACCCGAACGTGCACAACCCGTACTACGACTTCAACGACAACATCCTGCCTCTCGGTGCGGCCTACTGGGTGGCGCTGGTCAAACAGCAGCTTCCGGTCGCATGATGCGCTGATGCTCTCCGCCTTCGACATCTTCAAGATCGGCATCGGCCCGTCCAGCTCGCACACCGTCGGGCCGATGCGCGCCGCGCTGCTGTTCGCGCAATCGCTCGAACGGCGCGCCCTGCTCGCGCAGGTGGCGCGGCTGCACGTCGACCTGTTCGGCTCGCTCGGCGCCACCGGCCACGGCCACGCGACCGACCAGGGCGTGATCCTCGGCCTCTTCGGCGACGCGCCTGACACCGTGCGGCCCGAGACCGTGCAGCCGCGCCTCGACGTGCTGCGCCGCACCGGCCAGCTCGCGCTGCTGGGCACCACGCCCATCGCCTTCGACCGCGTGCGCGACATCGCCTTTCGCGGCGAAGAGTCGCTGCCCGAGCACCCGAACGCGATGCGCTTCACCGCCTTCGCGGCCGACGGCGCCGTGCTGGCCGAAGGCACTTACTTCTCGGTCGGCGGCGGCTTCGTCGTCGAGGGCGGGCAGGCCGTGGCGCAAACGGCAGCGGCGGCTGCGGCCGTGCCGCATCCCTTCACGACCGGCGACGAACTCATGGCGCAGTGCCGCGCGCACGGCATTTCCGTGGCCACGCTGGTGCTGCGCAACGAATGCGTGTGGCGGCCCGAGGCTGAGGTGCGCGCGGGCCTGCTGCGCATCTGGGGCGTGATGCAGCAGTGCGTGCAGCGCGGCTTCGGCATCGACAACCCGCTCGCCGCGCAGGCGCTGCCCGGCCCGCTGCGCATGCGCCGCCGCGCGCCCGAGCTGCACCGCGAGCTGCTGGCACAGGCCGGCGCCGCTGATCCGCTCGCGGCCATGGACTGGGTCAACGCCTTCGCGATGGCGGTGAACGAGGAGAACGCGGCCGGCGGCCGTGTCGTCACCGCGCCCACCAACGGCGCGGCCGGCGTGGTGCCCGCCGTGATGCACTACTACCAGCGCTTCGTGCCGCAGGCCAGCGACGATGGCATCGTCGACTTCCTGCTCACCGCCGCGGCCATCGGCATGCTCTACAAGACCAACGCCTCCATCTCTGGCGCCGAGGTCGGTTGCCAGGGCGAGGTCGGCGTGGCCTGCTCGATGGCGGCGGGCGCGCTCGCCGCCGTGCTCGGCGCCACGCCCGCGCAGGTCGAGAACGCGGCCGAGATCGGCATGGAACACAACCTGGGCCTGACCTGCGACCCGGTCGGCGGCATGGTGCAGATTCCCTGCGTGGAGCGCAACGCGATGGGCGCCGTGAAGGCCATCAACGCCTCGCGCATGGCGCTGCGCGGCAACGGCAGCCACTACGTGTCGCTCGACGCCGTGATCCGCACCATGAAGCAGACCGGCGAGGACATGAAGTCCACGTACAAGGAGACCTCGCTGGGGGGGCTTGCGGTCAACGTGGTGGAGTGCTGAGGCAGCAAGGCTGGCGTCGCTGCGTCAGAATGCGAAGCTCGTCGCGCCGGGCCCCGCAGCCCCCAGGTTCCCACGTCGTTTCCAAGGCGCACGACTTTCAGGAGTCGAGATGCCCATGGCCGGTCTTCCGCGCAGTCTCTTGCCCGGCGTGTTGCGCACCGCGCTGTCTGCCGTGCTGCTGCTGTGCGCCGCGCACGCCGTGCCCGCGGCCGGCGTGTTCCCCGCCGCGCAGTGGGCCACCCCGAGCGTGGCTGAACCGAGCCACTGGTCCGAAGCGAAGCTCAAGGTGGCCGATGCGTTTGCCGCATCGATCAAGTCCGACGCCTACCTCGTGATCGACAAGGGCGTGCTCGTGCATGCCTACGGCGACATCGACAAGCCGATGAACCTGGCCTCGGTGCGCAAGAGCGTGCAGAGCGTGCTCTACGGCATTCACGTCGGCCGCGGCGAGATCGACCTGGACCAGACGCTGGGCCAGCTCGGCATCGGCGACAAGGACGGGCTCAGCGACACCGAACGCACGGCCACCGTGCGGCAGCTGCTGCAGCTGCGCTCGGGGGTCTACCATCCGGCCGCCTACGAGACCGCCCAGGCCAAGGCCGAGCGACCGGCCCGGGGCAGCCATGCGCCGGGCGAGTTCTGGTACTACAACAACTGGGACGCCAACGTGCTGGGCACCATCTTCGAACGCCGCACCGGACGCAGCGTCTTCGAGGCGCTGAAGACCGACCTGGCCGAACCGCTGCAGTTCCAGGATTTCCGCTACCCGCAGGACACCGAGTCCCGGCTCGAACGCAGCTCCGAGCACCCGGCCCAAGTGATGCATCTGTCGGCGCGCGACCTGGCCCGCATCGGCCTGCTGATGGCGCGCGACGGCATGTGGCACGACAAGCGCATCGTCCCGGCCGGCTGGGTGACCGAAAGCACCACCTCGTACACGACCGTCGGACCCGGCTGGAGCGGCTATGGCTATCTGTGGTGGGTGCCGCTCAAGGGCTTCCCGTTCTGGCAGCGCGGGCCTAACCAGTTGCTCCTGGCCGTGGGTGCCGGCGGCCAGTTCATGATGGTCGATCGCAAGCGCGACCTCGTCGTGGTGCACCGTGTCGACAACAGCAAGGGCTGGTTCCAACGCAGCGAGGTCCGCACCGACCAGTTCGCCGTGCTCGCGGCACACATCCTCGCGGCTGCACCGGTGGCCTCACCTGCGGCCGCCACCCCTCCCTGAACCCCAAAGGAAAGATGAGGCTCTCATGACCCGCTCCATCGCGCAGAAGCGCGCCGACTTTCGCGCGCTTCATACCCAAGGCTGCTTCGTCATTCCCAACCCCTGGGACACCGGCAGCGCGCGCTACCTCGAAGGCCTGGGCTACAAGGCGCTGGCCACCACCAGCTCCGGCTTCGCGTGGTCGCAGGGCCATGCCGACGGGGCGCTGTCGCGCGACCAGATCCTCGCGCACCTGCGTGAACTCGTGGCCGCCACCGACCTGCCGGTGAACGCCGACTTCGAGAACGGCTTCGCCGCCGACGCGCAGGGCGTGGCCGAGAGCGTGCGCCTCGCGGTCGAGACCGGCGTGGCGGGCCTGTCGATCGAGGACTCGACGGGCAACCCCGACGACCCGCTGTTCCCCATCGACGTCGCGGTCGAGCGCCTGCGCGCCGCGCGCCGGGCCATCGACGCAGCGGGTGGCGACACGCTGCTCGTGGGCCGCGCCGAGAACTTCTTTGCCAACCGCCCTGACCTGGAGGACACCATCGCGCGCCTGCGTGCGTACGCCGAGGCCGGCGCCGACTGCCTCTACGCGCCCGGCATCAAGACGCGCGAGCAGATCGCGGCCGTGGTGGCCGCCGTCGCGCCCAAGCCGGTCAACCTGCTGGTCGGCGCGACCAGCGAGCTCACGATGGCGGACATCGCCGCGCTCGGCGTGCGCCGCGTGAGCGTGGGCGGCGGCATGGCGCGCGCGGCTTGGGGCGGCTTCATCCGCGCCGCGCGCACGCTGGCCGAGCAAGGCCGCTTCGACGGCTTTGCCGATGCCACGCCGGGCACCGAGCTGAACGCCTTCTTCCGTCCGTTCGCCGACTAGCTCCAACGTCGTGGATGCGCTGCTCGCCGACATCCGCGCCTGCCGCGCATGCGAGGCGCATCTGCCGCTTGGGCCGCGCCCGATCGTGCAGGCCAGTGCGAGCGCGCGGCTGCTGATCGTCGGCCAGGCGCCCAGCCTCACGGTGCACCAGACCGGCGTGCCGTGGAACGACAAGAGCGGCGACCAGCTGCGCCGCTGGCTCGGCATCGACCGCGAGCTGTTCTACGACGCGGCGCGCATCGCCATCGTGCCGATGGGCTATTGCTACCCGGGCCGAGGCACCAGCGGCGACCTGCCGCCGCGCAAGGAGTGCGCGCCGTTGTGGCACGACCGCCTGCTGGCACAGATGCCGCACATCGCGCTGACCTTGCTCATCGGCCAGTACGCGCAGCGCCACTTCCTCGGCAAGACCGCGCGCGGGGGCGTGACGGAGACCGTCGAGGCCTTTGCGGACTACGCGCCGCGCTTCGTCCCGCTGCCGCATCCGTCGCCGCGCAACACCGCGTGGTTCCAGCACCATCCGTGGTTCGAGCGCGACGTGTTGCCGGTGCTGCGCGAGCGCGTGCAGCAGGCGCTCAGTGCGCCTGTTTCCGAGGGGCCGACGGCCGCCGCGGCGGCTTCGCCTCCAGCACCAGCTCGGCCGGCAGCGCATCGTTCCACGACTCGGTGAAGTAGGCGCGGTCGCTCGGCACCAACTGCGGCAGCACCTCGCGCAGCAGGCCCAGCGAGCGTTCGGCCGCCTTCAGGTCGCCCGCATGCGCCGCGTACCACGCGTGCTCGAACAGCAGGCTGCCCTGCTGCAAGCCGGGGTAGCGGCGTCGCCCGGCCTGGTGGTCGGCCAGCCGCGCCTGCGCCACGTCGACCCAGCGTGCGGGCCAGTTCGCGGTGTCGAAGGCGTCGGCGAGCGGGCCCGCGAGCTTCGACATCGCGGCCGGGTCGAGCGGCTTCTGCGCGCGAAACTGCGCGAGCGTGGGTTGCGCGTCGGGCCGGCAGTGGCCGCGTGCGATGCGCATCAGGTAGATCGCGTTCCATGCCGAGCGGCCCTGGCCGTCGGTGTGGCCGCACAGCCATTCGCTGAAGGCGATCCACTGCACCGCGCGGCGCGTGGTGTCGGCCCGGTGGCCATCGTGCGCGAGCGCCGGAAGGTCGCCCAGGCCCACGCGGTCGAACAGCCATGCGGCCATGCCCATGTTGGCCGCCACGTGCTGCGCCGCATCGAAGGAGTGCGACTCGAAGGCCGCCGCCAGCGCTTCGCCGAAGCGCTGCAGCGACTCTTCGGCGAGTGCCGCGGCGGCCGGGCGGTCGTCGGCGGCCAGCGCGAGGGCGCGCGAGCGGCAGGCCAGCGCCCACAGGTTGCACCACTCGAAGCGCACGTCGGGGTGGTGGCGCAGCACCAGTGCGCGCGCCGGGTCTTGCGCCATGCCGCCTAGCAGCGACTGCGCCAGCGGCAGGTCGCGCGCCGTGTAGGCGCACCAGGCCGAGACGATGCACTCCATCGCGCCGAGGTAGTCGTTGCCCGCCACGTGGTGCGCGAGCCGCTGTTTCTTGAGCGCCTGCAGCCGCCGGCGGGCCTGTTCGTTGTCGCCGAGCCGGCGCCACAGCATGGCCTCGTTGAGCGTGACCAGCGCGCGCTGGAAGTCGCTGGCGGCCAGCGTGCCGGCCAGGCGGATGGCTTCGAGCGCGCTGCCGTTGCCGTTTCCGCCCGCCACCGGCGACATCAGCCGGCCCTGCCGCGCGGCCTGCTGCGAGGCGACCAGCTGTTTCCAGAAGGCGGCGTCCTGCAGGTGCACGGCGTCGGGCGGCGTGATCGAGCCGGCGGCCTGCGCCTTGCGGGCGCGCAGGCCGAGGAACGACGCCACCTCGGCGGCGGTGGCCGGTCGGTTGTCCACGAGCAGGCGCAGGCGCTTGGCCTGCGCGGCCGGCAGCCAGAACGGGCCCTGGCTGCGCCGCTCGGCGTTGAGAAAACGCGGCTCGCGCTGCAGGTCTTCGCCCCAGCCGACCTCCAGGCCCCAGGCCTTGAAGTCGCGGAACGCACGGCTCACGACCATGCGCAGCGTGCTGGCGTCGGACACCTCGCCGCGCAGGTCGGCCAGCCGCACGACGCCGCTGCCGCCGCCGTGGGCATGGGCGTGCTGCATGCGCACCAGCAGCCACAGCGACTGGAAGGCCGCGCGCCGTCCGTCGACGGACTGCGGCGAGGTGAGTTCGATGGAAAGAAGGGCAGGGGAGGCGGTGGAGGGCACGCCCCGGATTGAACCTCAAATCGCCCGCGGCTTCCTGAAGAAACCGCAGGCGAGGTCCAGCGGGTCAGTAGCGGCTGCGGTCGACCAGCTCGGGCACTTCGCTGCGGCCGATGCCCAGGTCGCGCAGGTCGTGGTCGCTCATGCCGGCCAGCAGCTGCACGTCGTCGCGGGCGCGGCGGCGTGTCACGGCGCGGCGGCGCCAGTCGTGCAGGGCGTGCAGCAGGCGTTGATGAAAAGACGGTGGCTTCGGCGCGGTCACGGTGGGCTCCTGGTAGGGGAGCGCTCATCTTCCGGCGGCGCGTGCTATTGTGGAAGTTGAGATTTCTGACACCTTCAATCAGTATTCCTGATGCGACAGCTCAACCTCGATCAACTGCGTACGCTCATCGCCATTGCCGACCTGGGCACCTTCTCGGCGGCGGCGCAGGCGCTGCACCTGGCGCAGCCCACCGTGAGCCTGCACATCAGCGAGCTCGAATCGCGCCTGGGTGCGCAGCTGGTGGTGCGCGGCAACCGCCGCGTCACGCCCACCGCGGCCGGCGCGGCGCTGGTCGAGCGCGGGCGCAAGCTGCTGCGCGACACCGACGAGGCGGTGGAGGCCGTCAAGCGCCAGGCCGAGGGCCGCACGGGCCGCGTGCGGCTGGGCACCTCCACCGGCGTGGTGGTCGACCTGCTGCCGCAGGTGCTCGAGGCGCTGGGCGTGGGCCATGCGGGCATCGACGTCGAGGTGAGCATCCTCGGCTCGGCCGAGGCGATGGCGCGGCTGGCGGCGGGCACGCTCGACATCGGCCTGGTCGCGATGCCGCAGCCGCCGCAGCGCGACCTGGTGGTCACGCCGTGGCGCACGCAGCCCATGATGGCCTTCGTGCCGCCGCGCTGGAAGGCGCCCAAGCGCGCCACGCCGGCCTGGCTGGCGACGCAGCCGCTGATCTTCAACGACGCGACCACGCACATGTACCGGCTGTCGATGGAGTGGTTTGCCGCGGCCGGCTTTGCGCCGCGCGCGCGCATCGAACTCAACTACGACGCGGCGATCCGCAGCCTGGTGGCGGCGGGCTATGGCGCGGCGCTGCTGCCGCTGCAGCAGACCACCGACGCGGCGCTCAACGAGCGCATGCAGATCGTGCCAGTCACGCCGAAGCTCACGCGCCGCCTGGGCATCGCGCACCGCCCGCACGCCACGCTCGACGGCGCCACGCAGAGCGTGCTGAAGGTGCTGACGGCGTTCCGCCAGCTCTGAGTGCGGTCAGCCCGGCCCGGGCTTGGGGCCGCGCGTGCCCAGCGAGAGGATCTCGTTGGCGTTGACGATGGCCGCGGCGATGTCTTCCATGGTGGTGCGCTTGCTCATGGCCTGTTCGCGGATCAGGTCGTGGGCCTGGCCTTCGGACACGTCGTGCGTCTTCATGAGGATGCTCTTGGCCTCGGCCAGCTGGCGCACGCCGAGCAGCTTGGCCTCGGTCTTGCGCAGGCGCCGCGCGAGCGAGCGGCTTTCCTTGTGGGCTTCGCGCGCGACCACCAGCGCCGACAGCAGGCCGAACGAGCGCACCGGCGACGGCAGCACGGCCTTGGCGCGGATCTCGAGCACGGCCTCGACGATGGTCGGGTTCTCGTAGGTCACGACGGCGATGACGGCGGGGGCGTCCTCGCTCTGGGTCCATTCGAAGCGCAGGTTGATGAAGTCGGGCTGCACGGCCATGAAGGCCACGTCGATGCCCTCGGGCAGGTGCTGCACGGGCGGCCAGAAGGCCTGCACCTGGCAGCCGATGCGCTGCAGTTGCTGGGTGAGCTGCCGGCCGTCTGCGTCGTCGGGGTGGATCACCGCGATCTTCAGCAGCCGCAGCTCCTTGAGCTGCGGTGGCGTCACCCGCAGGGTGTGTCGCTTGGGGGCTGTGCTGTCCACGGTCAGGGCTTTCTCTTGACGCTGCTGTCCGGGGTGCGTGCACAGGCCACCGGGTACTTCCCTCCGCGAATGTCCCCCGCCTTCGGCTCCTCCTTGATTTCGCTGCGGGAAGCACCCGGTGTCCTGCGCACGGGGACGCGCTGCCGGGGCTCGCCGATGAACGACCGCTGCGGGTTCATCCTAGAGCTCCAGCGCATCGAGCCGCGCCGTCCAGTCGCCCAGCGAGTGCGTGACGAGGTACGGGTCCGGGTACACCGGGCGCGTCGCCTGGCGCACGATGGTGAACTGCCCGTGCGCGTCGACGCGGCCGATGCGCGGGTACAGGCAGGTGTGGTGGTTGGTCGGGTCGATCTTCACGCGGCCCTGCGGCGCATCGAACTCGCTGCCCAGGATGTGCGGCAGGATCTCCGCGATGCCGTCCGTGCCCGCCTGCCGGAAGGCGTTGGCGAAGATGTGCATCTGGAAGTACGAGGCCTCCCAGCACAGGTTGGGCACGCAGCCGTCGCCGAAGCGCGCGCGCAGCCGCGTCAGGCAACGCTGGTTGGCGGGCGAGTCGATCGACTGGAAATACGGCGCCGCCGTGAAATGGCCCGTGGCCACGCCGGGGCCCATCTGCGAAATCTCGGCCTCCGAGGTGGTGAGGCTCGAGATGGGCATCGTCTTCGGGTCGAAGCCGGCCTCGGCATAGGCGCGGTACAGGCTGGCGGTGGAATCGCCCACCACCGTCGAGAAGATGAAGTCGGGCCGCTTGTCGCGGATGTCGTCCATGATCGCGCGGTAGTCCTTCTCGGTGGCGTCCAGCGCCACGTAGCGCTCGCCGAGCTTTTCGCTGCCGGGGCGTTGCATCACCAGCTCGCCCATGATGCGGTTCGACTCATAGGGGTAGATGTAGTCGGAGCCGATCAGGTACACGCGCGCGCCGAAGTTCGTGGTCATGAACTCGGCCAGCTGCACGCTGTTCTGGTTGGGCGCCGCGCCGGTGTAGATCACGTTGCCCGAGTACTCGAAGCCTTCGTACAGCGTGGGGTAGAACAGCAGCTTGTTCCACTTCTCGATCACCGGGATCACGGCCTTGCGGCTGCTCGACATGTAGCAGCCGAAGAGCACGTTCACGCGGTCCTGCACGATCAGCCGCTCGGCCAGCTGGGCGTAGCGCACGGGGTTCGATTGCGGGTCGTAGCGCACGGCCACGAGTTCGCGGCCGTCGACGCCGCCGGCCGCGTTGATCTCCTCGATGGCCAGCAGCGCGCCCTGCAACTGCGACAGGCCGATGGTCGAGGTGACGCCGGTCTCGGAATACAGAATGCCGACGCGAAGAGGGTCCCTGTCAGCCACTGGGGTGTCTCCTGGATGTGTGGGCCCTCATTGTGTGCTCCTCCCTGGCTTTCTTCATTCGGTCGGTCAATGGGCGGCGGCCAGCCGCGTGCTCATGCGGGCCAGCCGCGCGGGCAGGCTGCGCGCGTCGTCGGCGATGCAATAGTTGCGCCAGCCGAAGATGCGCCGCACGTACGCGTCGGCCGCGCCGTCCACCGCGATGCAGGCGCTGCGCACGCCGGCGTTGCGCGCCTCGGCCACGGCCTGGCGGGCGTCTTCGATCAGGTACTTCGGGTCGTGCACGTCGATGTCCGAGGGCGCGCCGTCGGTCACCAGCAGGATCGCGCGCGGCCCCGCCGGCTCGGCCTGCAGGTGCGAGGCCGCATGACGCAGCGCGGCGCCCATGCGCGTCGAGTAGCGCCCGCGCACCGCGCCGATCATGGCGCGCGAGGGCGCGGCCAGCGGCTGGCCGAACTCGAGCAGGCGGTAGTAGTACACCTCGGCGCGCGTGTTCGACGAGAAGCCGTGGATGGCGAGCCGGTCGATGCCGCGCGCGTTCGAGGCGGCGAGCAGCAGAGCGGCCTGCTTCTCGAGGTCGAGCAGCGACACGGCGCCGCCGCCGTGGCCCGCGTCGTTGGCCGACTCCGAGAGGTCGAGCAGCACCAGCACGCTCGACGGGCGCGGCCCCTTGCCGGGGCGCATGAACAGACGCGCATCGGGCCGCAGGCGCAGGCGGCGATCGACCAGCACCTCGATGGCCGCGTTGAGGTCGATGTCGTCGCCTTCCCACTGGCGGCGCAGGCGGTGCGTGCGGTCGAGGTGGTGCGCGCGGGGCAGGGCGAGCGGCACGATGCGCTCATGGCCCGCCGCTCCCGAAGCGCCCGCCGCGCCCAGGCCCTGCCACGCAGGCAGCTTCTCGATCACCGTGCACCAGTCGGGGCGCAGGCGCTCCTGCGTGCGGTCCCATTCGGGGTAGGTGTAGCGGCCGAGTTCCATGTCGGCGATGCCTTCGGGTGGCGCGTCGTTGCCTTCGTTCGATGCATCGGAAGGTGGTGGTGGCCGCGCGCCCGTCTGCTGCAGCGCGATGGCCTCGTCGGGCGGCGTCTCGGCCTCGCCGAAGTCCCACAGGTAGCTGTTGTCGTCGCGCCAGGGCGCGGGCACGGCGTAGTCCTGCGGCTCGAAGCGCACGCGCATCTGGCCCAGGTCGTTGGCGAGGATCGAGGCGACGGCGCGGAAGGCGTCGTAGTCTTCCAGGCCCGCGCGGGCGACCGTCTCCTCGAACAGGCGGCGCGCCTTGTTCACCCAGTGGTTGTCGTCCTGCGCCTCGGCGCGCAGCAGCACGCGGTCCATGCGCGCGACCAGCGCGGCAAAGCGCAGGTCCAGCGGATCGGGCGCGGGCGGCAGCGCGGCGGTGAACCAGCCGTGCAGGCCGGGAAAGTCGCGGCACAGCAGCCGCTCGACGCGTGCGTCTTCGATGGCCGAGACGATGGCGATGCCCATCGGCTTGAGCGCGCGCGCCGGCCGCGCAGGCGTCGAGTGGCGCAGGTGCGCGACCGCATGCGCGACCATCGCGCGGTGCAGGCGCGCGGCTTCGTCGCCCTCGGGCAGCAGCAGCCGGCGGCCCGCGAGTACCGCACGCGCACCGGCCAGCGGCTGCACGTCGACATCGACGCCGGCCAGCCCGCGGGCCAGCAGCGAGAGGGCGCCGTGCCCGTCGTTCATCCGAACTGCGCCTCGACAAAGCCCTGCAGCGCGCTCGCCATGTCGGGGTCGTCGGTGAGGGCGCGCGTCATCGTCATGTCGCAGCTGTCGCGCGGCGACACGCCGTCGCGGATCAGCACGCCCGCGTAGATCAGCATGCGCGTCGACACGCCCTCGTCGAGCCCGCGGTGCTTGAGCTCGCGCGAGCAGTGCGCAATGGCCACCAGCTTCGCGGCGAGCGCGGGGTCGACACCGGCCTCGTGCGCAACGATCTCCGCTTCGAGCGCGCCGTCGGGGTAGTCGAACTCCAGCGCCGCGAAGCGCTGGCGCGTCGAGGGCTTCATGTCCTTGGCGCTGCTCTGGTAGCCGGGGTTGTACGACACCACGAGCTGGAAGTCGGGGTGCGCGTGCACCAGCTCGCCCTTCTTGTCCAGCGGGAGGATGCGGCGTGCGTCGGTCAGCGGGTGGATCACCACGGTGGTGTCCTGCCGCGCCTCCACCACCTCGTCGAGGTAGCAGATGCCGCCGTGGCGCACCGCGAGCGTCAGCGGCCCGTCGTGCCAGGCCGTGCCGTTCGCGTCGAGCAGGTAGCGGCCCACGAGGTCCGACGCCGTCATGTCCTCGTTGCACGCGAGCGTGACCAGCGGCCGCCCGAGCGACCACGCCATGTGCTCCACGAAGCGCGTCTTGCCGCAGCCCGTCGGGCCTTTCAGGATCAGCGGCATGCGGTGGCGGTACGCGTGCCGGTACAGCGCCACCTCGTGGTCCGCGGGCCTGTAGAAGGGCTCGGTCTCGATGCGGTAGCTGGCGAGCGGGTCGTGCACGGGAGCGTTCATGGCGTGGCGAGCAGTTCCTGCAGGGCGTTGTCGATGAAGCGGGTGTCGACCGGGCTGCTGCCGCCGCCCGCGAAGTGGCCCCACACGCCGGGGATCGGGCGGCACTCGGCGTTCGGCATGTGCGACACCTCCCATTCGTTGTCGGCCACGGGAAAGTACAGGTCACGCTCGGCCGGCATCACGATCGCGCGCGCCCGGATGGCGCCCAGCGCTTTCTTGAAGTCGCCCTTGAACACCGGGTTGTCGCTGATGTCGCCGTGCTGCCACGACCACAGCATCGCGAGCAGGTTGTTCGCGTCCTTCTGCAAGAAGAAGCCTTCCCAGTAGCCTACGAGAAAGTCTTCGAGCGAGCTGAAGCCCAGTTCGCGCCACAGCTGCTGCATGTAGAAGGGCTGCGACAGGCCCCAGCCCGCGTACACGCGGCCCACCGCGCGCAGCCCGCGCGTCGGCGGCGCGGTGTACCAGCCGCCGTTCCACGCGGCGTCGGCCGTGAGCGCGGCCTTCACGCCTTCGAGGAACACGATGTTGTGCGGTGCCGTCTTCGCCGAACCGCAGAAGGGCGCGATGCGCTTCACCATCCCGGGGTAGAGGCACCCCCACTGGTTGGTCTGCTGCGCGCCCATCGACCAGCCCACCACCAGCGCGAGCTGTTCGATGCCGAACTGTTCGGTCACCAGCCGGTGCTGCAGCGTCACGTTGTCGTAGAGCGTGACGTTCGGAAAGCGCGCCAGGTTGTAGGGCTCGGGCGTGTTGCTCGGCGAGGACGACAGCCCGTTGCCCAGCATGTTGGGCACGATGATGAAGTACTTCGCCGGGTCCAGCGCCATGCCGGGGCCGATGAGCCATTCGTTGTCGGTGTGCTGGCCCGAGTACCAGGTCGGGTAGACGATGGCGTTGCTCTTCTGTGCGTTGAGCGTGCCGTAGGTCTTGTAGGCGAGCTTCGCGCCGCGCAGGGTGGCCCCCCGCTGCAGCGCGACATCGCCGAGTTCGAAGATGTCGTGGTCCATGGGGCGGCGTTTCAGCGGTGCTTGGCCGGTTCGTTCGGAATGCCCTCGATCGGGCACTCGGGCGTGCCGACCGTGGTGCGCGTGAACGACTCCACCCTCTCGCGCGTGCCCTCGGGGTCGTTGATCCACTGCGTGTAGAAGTTGTAGGGGCAGGCCGCCACGCCCTTGTCGCCGTCGCCCGAGTTGATGGTGCCGGTGTAGCCGCGGTGCACCAGCTTGAACAGGTGGTTCTGCGACTGGCCGTTCTTGCGCGCGTCGCGGATCAGGCCCATCGACAGCTCGGCGTAGTTGATGCCCATCTCTTCCTCGCCGCATTCGCCGAGCGTGCGGCCGTCGAAGCCGATGAGCGCCGAGTGGCCGAAGTACGAGTACACGCCGTCGAAGCCCGCCGCGTTGGCCACGGCCACGTAGGTGTTGTTCATGAAGGCCATGGCCTTGGACACCAGGATCTGCTGCTCCTTGGCCGGGTACATGTAGCCCTGGCAGCGGATGATGAGCTCGGCGCCGCGCATCGCGCAGTCGCGCCAGATCTCGGGGTAGTTGCCGTCGTCGCAAATGATCAGGCTCATCTTCATGCCCTTGGGGCCTTCGCTCACGTAGGTGCAGTCGCCCGGGTACCAGCCCTCGATGGGCACCCACGGCATGATCTTGCGGTACTTCTGGACGATCTCGCCCTGGTTGTTCATGAGGATCAGCGTGTTGTAGGGCGCCTTGTTCGGATGTTCCTCATGGCGCTCGCCGGTGAGCGAGAACACGCCCCACACGTTGGCGCGGCGGCAGGCGTCCGCGAAGATCGCGGTCTCCTCGCCGGGGATGGCCGACGCGGTGTCGTACATCTCCTTGGCGTCGTACATGATCCCGTGCGTGGAGTACTCGGGAAAGATCACCAGGTCCATGCCCGGCAGGCCTTTCTTCATGCCGACCAGCATCTCGCCGATCTTGCGTGCGTTGTCCAGCACCTCGGCCTTGGTGTGCAGGCGGGGCATCTTGTAGTTGACGACCGCGACGCCGACGCAATCGTTGCTGCTCGAAATATCACCATGTCTCATGACGCTGCTCCTGAAGGGGTGGTTGAAGAAAAAGAGGAAGGGCTACACGGTCAGGAAGGACCTGACCTTGTCCTGGTCGAGGCTCGCGCGCGCTTCGTCGTGCACGATGCGGCCCCGGTCGATGACGAGAAAGCGGTCGGCCAGGTCGAGCGCGAAGCTCAGCACCTGCTCCGACACCACGACGGCGAAGCCGCGTTCGGCGCGCAGCACGTTCAGCGTCTGCGCGATCTCCTTGATGATCGAAGGCTGGATGCCCTCGGTGGGTTCGTCGAGGATCAGCACCTTCGGCTCCGAGATGAGCGCGCGCGCAATCGCCAGCATCTGTTGCTGGCCGCCCGAGAGATTGCCGGCCTTGCGCTGCTTCATGTCCTTGAGCACGGGGAAGAAGGTGTAGAGGTAGTCGGGCACCGTGCGGTGGCCCGACCGGGCGGCGCCCGACAGGATGTTCTGCTCCACCGTGAGGAACGGAAACACCATGCGCCCCTGGGGCACGAAGGCCAGGCCCTGCGCCACGCGCTGGTAGCTGGGCAGCGTCGTGAGCTCGGTGCCGCTCAGGCGGATGTGGCCGCCGCGCGCGGGCAAGAGGCCGATGAGCGACTTCAGCAAGGTGGTCTTGCCCATGCCGTTGCGGCCCATGATGGCGACCGCCTCGTCGGGCGCGACGCGCAGCGACACATCGCGGATGACGTGCGACTCGCCATACGCCACGTTGAGGTCGGAGACTTCAAGCATCTGGATATCTCCTTTTCTCAATGGCCGAGGTACACGTCGATCACGCGCGGGTCGGCCTGCACCTCGGCCGCCGTGCCTTCGCTCAGCAACTTGCCCTGGTGCAGCACCGTGACGCGGTGCGCGATGCGCTTGACGAAGTCCATGTCGTGCTCGATGACGACCACCGACTTGCCGGCCGAGATGCGCCGCAGCAGGTCGCCGGTCTGCTCGCGCTCGCGCGGGCTCATGCCGGCCACGGGCTCGTCGAGCAGCAGCAGCTCGGGCTCCTGCATCAGCAGCATCCCGATCTCGAGCCACTGCTTTTGCCCATGGCTGAGCTGCCCGGCGCGGTGGCCCAGGCGATCGGCCAGGAAGACCTGCTCGGCCATCGCGTCGATGCGCGCACGCACGGCGGGCGTGCGGCGGAAGGTCAGCGACTGCAGCAGGCCGTGCATGCGCGGCAGCGAGATCTCGAAGTTCTCCAGCACCGTGAGGTCTTCGTACACCGAGGGCGTCTGGAACTTGCGGCCCACGCCGGCGCGCACGATCTCGTACTCGTTCAGGCGCCCGAGGTCCTGGCCGTTGAACAGCACGCGGCCCGCGCTGGGCTTGGTCTTGCCGCACACCATGTCCAGCAGCGTGGTCTTGCCGGCGCCGTTCGGGCCGATGATCACGCGCAACTCGTTGCGCTCGACCGAGAGGCTCAGCCCGTCCACGGCCTTGAAGCCGTCGAAGGACACGGTGAGGTCCTCGATGCGCAGGATCTGCTCGCTCGACGGCGGCACCGCCGAAGCGGCCTGCGGCAGCCCGCCGTTGGGCATCGTCATCGTGGCGTTCATGGTGCCACCTCCGCGGCACGGCGGCGCACGAGCTTTTCGCCCAGGCCCGCGAGCCCGTTCGGCATCGCCCACACCACGAGGATGAACACCGCGCCCAGCACGTACAGCCAGCCTTCGGGGAAGGTCTCCGACAGGTACGACTTGAGAAAGCCGATGAGCAGCGCGCCGATCACCGCGCCCGGAATCGACAGCCGCCCGCCGACCGCCGCGTAGATCACCATCTCGACCGAGGCCACGACACCGATCACGCCCGGCGCGATGAGCCCCACCTGCAGGCTGTAGAACGCACCGCCGATGGCCGACAGCACGGCGGCCACCGCGAACACGAAGGCCTTCATGTGCGCCGTGTTGTAGCCGCTGAAGCGCACGCGGTCTTCCTTGTCGCGGATGGCGATCAGCAGCTTGCCGAAGCGGCTGCGCACGATGGCGAGCGACACCATCATCACGAGCGCAATGGCCGCCACCTCGACGAAGTACATCGTGCGCTTGGCTTCATCGCCCGCGATGTCCCAGCCCAGCAGCGTGCGGAAATCGGTGATGCCGTTGGCGCCGCCGGTGTCGCCTTGCTGGCCGACCACCACCACCGTGAGCGTGAGCGCCAGCGACAGCGTGACGATCGCGAAGTACACGCCGCTCACGCGCCGCTTGAAGATCGCGTACGAGAACACGTAGGCCAGCACGGCGGGCACGACGAGGATGCCCACCACCGTCCAGCCCAGCGAGTGGAAGGGCTGCCACCACGTGGGCAGCTGCTCGACGCTGCTCCACACCATGAAGTCCGGCAGCTCGGGCGCCGAGGCCTCGAGCTTGAGGAACATCGCCATCATGTAGCCGCCCAGGCCGAAAAACATGCCCTGGCCCAGGCTCAGCACGCCGCCGTAGCCCCAGGTGAGCACCACGCCCACCGCGACGAACGCGAAGGCGAGGTACTTGCTCACGAGGTTGAGGCGGAACGCGTCGAGCGTGAGCGGCAGCACCACGGCCAGCAGCACCAGCACCGCTACCATCGCGCCGAGGTCGCGCTTGCGTTGAGGAGAAAGACCGTGCATGCCTCAGCTCCTCGAACGCGTGGCGAACAGGCCGTTCGGCCGGAAGTACAGCACCGCGATCACCAGCAGCAGGATCGTGGCCTTGGCCATCGAGCCGCTCATGAGGTACTCGAGCCAGGTCTGCGACTGCGCGATGGCAAAGCCCGAGAGCGCGGTGCCGATGAGGCTCTGCACGCCGCCGAACACCACCACGATGAACGAGTCGACGATGTACAGCTGGCCCGTGCCGGGGTTGGTCGAGCCGATCATCGTGAACACCGCGCCCGCGATGCCCGCCAGGCCCGAGCCCAGCGCGAAGGTCATCGCGTCGACGCGGTGCGTGTCGATGCCCACCGCGCCGGCAATGGCGCGGTTCTGCGTCACCGCGCGCACCTTCAGCCCCCACGGCGTGCGGTACAGCAGCAGGTACACGCCGACCGCCACCAGGGCCGTGAGCCCGACGATGAAGATGCGGTTCAGCGGCAGCTGGATGCCCGCCGTCGGCTCCCACGCCCCCGCCAGCCACGAGGCCAGCGGCACGCTCACTTCCTGCGCGCCGAAGATCGAGCGGTAGGCCTGCTGCAGCATGAGGCTCAGGCCCCAGGTGGCCAGCAGGGTGTCGAGCGGGCGGTCGTAGAAGAAGCGGATGAAGCCCCGCTCCAGCACATAGCCGAACGCGAAGGTCA
Source organism: Variovorax boronicumulans (assembly GCF_009811375.1). Classification (NCBI taxonomy): domain Bacteria; kingdom Pseudomonadati; phylum Pseudomonadota; class Betaproteobacteria; order Burkholderiales; family Comamonadaceae; genus Variovorax; species Variovorax boronicumulans. The sequence continues at coordinate 27,172 of NZ_BKDH01000004.1, read as the reverse complement.
CGGCGAACGCGAACGGGATCGCGGCGAACAGGTACAGGTCCATGAAGCCCGGTGCGTAGTGTGCGAAGAAGCGCGCCGCCAGGTAGGTCATGTAGGCGCCCAGCGCCATCAGCTCGCCGTGCGCCATGTTGATGACGCCCATCAGGCCGAACACGATGGCCAGCCCGATGGCCATGAGCAGCAGGATGGTGAACAGGCTCACGCCGTTGAACACCTGCATCACCGCGATGTCGAAGTTCATCGCGTTCAGACCTTCGGGAAGGGGTTGGGCTCGACCAGCTGCGGCGATTCCCACACGATGTCGAACTGCCCGTCGGGCCGCGCGCGGCCCACGCGCACCTTCTTCCACACATGGTGGTTGGTGGCGTGGATGCGCACCGTGCCCTCGGGCGCCTCGATCTCCACGCCCGCGGCGGCGGCCGTGACCTTGTCCACGTCGAAGGACTTGGCCTTTTCCACCGCCAGCTTCCACAGGTACACGCTGTTGTAGGCCACCTCCATCGGGTCGCCGATCACGCGGTCCTGCCCGTACTTCGCCTTGAAGGCCTTCACGAACTTCTCGTTGGCCGGCGACTTGATGCTCTGGAAGTAGCCCATGCAGGCGTAGTAGCCGGCGGCGTTGTCCTTGCCGATGCCGTCGATCTCGTTCTCGGACACCACGGTCGAGAGCAGCACCTGCTTGGCGCCGTCCAGGCCCGCCGCGCGCAGCTGCTTGTAGAAGGCCACGTTGGAGCCGCCCACCACCGTGCTGTAGATGCAGTCGGGCTTGGCGGCCTTGATCTTGTTGATGATCGACGAGAACTCGGTGTGGCCCAGCGGCGCGTACTCTTCGCCGAGCACCTTGCCGCCGGCCTTCGCGATGGCGGGCTTGGCGATCTTGTTGCAGGTGCGCGGGTAGATGTAGTCGGAGCCGACGAGGAAGAAGTTCTTGCCCTTCTCGCGCGCCATCCATTCCACGGCCGCGATCACCGACTGCGTGGCTTCCTGCGAGGGGTAGAACACGCGCTTGTCCTGCTCCTGGCCTTCGTAGTAGGTCGGGTAGAACAGCAGGCCCTTGGCCTGGTTGAGCACTGGCAGGAGCGCCTTGCGCGAGGCCGAGGTGTAGCAGCCGATGATGGCCGCCACCTTGTCGCGCTCCAGCAGCTTGCGCGCCTTCTCGGCGAACACCGAGTTCTCGCTCGCGCCGTCTTCGACCACGGCCTCGATCTTCTTGCCCAGCACGCCGCCGGCGGCGTTGATCTCCTCGATGGCCAGCTTCTCGGCGTCGACCAGCGAAGCCTCGGCGATGGCGATGGTGCCCGAGAGCGAATGCAGCAGGCCTAGCTTCACGGTGGCGCCGTCCTGCGCGCGGGCCAGGCCGGCCACGCCGGAGGCGGCGCCCAGCACGATCATCGAGCCGCCGGTCTTCACGATCTGGCGGCGGTTGAAAGCGTTCGTCATGTCAAATTCCTTTGCTTTGGTTTTGTGCGAGTCATCAGGAACATCCGACCTTCGGCACCGCGTTTTGGGTGTCTCCTCCCGCCGCGCGGCCCCTGCAAACGAGCGCTGTGTTGCCAGTGCGTTTTCTCCGGGCAAGGCTGCGCCACCGGATGGCGCGCATCCGTTTGAAAAAGGCGTTGTTGCGACCGAAAAAACAAAAAAGCCCGAACCGGTGGTGAAACCGATTCGGGCTTAATTGCCCGACACCTCGCTGGCAGCACTGGCAGCGGGCGTCGTATGACTGGGAACGATTGCTCGTTGGGGCGGATTCTTCTCAACTCACCCCGGTGTGAACATACGCTTTTTCGCTAATTGGCGAAAGGGCGGCGCGTGTGCTATTCGCGCGCAGCGCCTGAACACATCAGCTGCGCGGGCGTGCGTAGTCCGACTCGATCCACGCGGTGGCGCTCGAGGTCGTGAGCCGGAACGCGGGCGACACGTTCACGCTCGCCAGCTCCGAGTCGTCGGCATCGTCATACGCCGTGAGCGTGGCCGAGGGGTTGTCTTCGTCGGGCACGATCGACAGCGCCACGCGGATGCGCTGGTCGTTGCGCGCGGTGACCGTCACGCTCTTGTTGAGCGTGGCGTGCAGCTGCTGTTCGTGGCGGCGGATCACCTCGGCGGCGGTCTTCACCAGCGTGTGGAAGGCGGGGGTGTCCAGCGGCTTGGGGTTCTTCTTGTCGCGGCCCATGGTCCAGGGGCCGACGAGCGCGGGCTCGGGGTCGCCGTGGCGGGTCATCTCGACGGCCCAGCCGTCGTCTTCCTCGTTCTTGATGATGCGGGCGGTCCAGAGGTCGTCGCGCCAGAGGCGGGGTTCCTGCAGGGGGAGGTGGTCGGGGGAATCGGTCGTCGTCATTCAGGGAGAGGCTTTGGGTCTTGCGCGGGGCATTGTCGCCCGGGGCGCGGGCGTGGAAGCTGCGCCAACGTACTGTTGCAAGCCCTCGACCAGTGCATCGAAGGCCACGCGGCAGCGCGGGCTGTGGCGCAGGTCTTCGTGCATCGTGACCCAGGTGTCGAGCTTGAGCGAGAGCGCGCGCGGCAGCAGGCGCACCAGCGCGGCGTCGCGCTTGGCCAGGCCCACCTGGCACACGCCGATGCCCGCGCCCGCGCGAATGAGGGCCAGCTGCGCGAGGTCGCTGTCGGTGCGCAGCGCAAAGGCATCGCGCGTGAAACCCGTGACCGACTTGAACGACTTGATCGCCTCGCGCACGAAGGCCGAAGGCTGGTCGTAGCCGATGAGCGCGTGCGCCGCCAGGTCGTCGGGCGTGCGCGGCGTGCCGTGGCGCGCGAGGTAGCTGGTGTGCGCGTGAAAGCCCAGCTCGATGTTCCCGATGCGGCGCGCCACCAGCTGCGCCTGCCGGGGCCGCACCATGCGCACGGCGATGTCGGCTTCGCGCCGCAGCAGGTCCTGCACGCGGTTGGTCGACACCAGCTCGACCTTCAGCGCCGGGTGCGCCTCGCGCAGCCGCGCCACGACGGGCGGCAGCACCTCCACCGCGACCACCTCGCTGACCGACACCCGCACCACGCCGCGCACGCCGTCGCCCTGGCTGCTGGCCGCGCGCTGCAGCGAGGCGGCGGTGCTTTCCATGGCCTCGGCGTGCGTGCGCAGCGCCAGCGCCACCTCGGTGGGCAGCAGGCCCACCTGCGAGCGGGTGAAGAGCACCACGCCGAGCGCTTCTTCGAGCGCCGCCACATGGCGCCCGACTGTGGGCTGCGTGATGCCGAGTGCGCGCGCCGCACCCGAGAGCGAACCCTCGCGCAGCACGCCGAGGAAGGAGCGGTACAGCTCCCAGCTGATGTTCCAGGTCATACGGAAATGTATGGTCGATGGTGCATGTTCGGCAATTCCATTCGAACCCCGTCCTGCCCAGAATTCGTCCATCGATCACTGTTCAGGAGCATTTCATGGCACGCAACGACAACACGGTTCTGGTGCTCGGCGCCACGGGCGGCATCGGCGGCGAGGTGGCCCGCCAGCTGTGCGATGCGGGCTGGGAGGTGCGCGCCCTGAAGCGCGGCGCCGCCGAGGGAAAGCGCGAGGGCATCACCTGGCTGGCCGGCGACGCGATGGACGCGCAGGCCGTGCGGCGGGCCGCGAAGGGATGCGCGGTCATCGTGCATGCGGTCAATCCGCCGGGTTATCGCGGCTGGTCGGAGCTGGTGCTGCCGATGCTCGACAGCACCCTGGCCGCCGCGAAGGCCGAGGGCGCGACCGTCGTGCTGCCCGGCACGGTCTACAACTTCGGCCCCGATGCCTTCCCGCTGCTGGCCGAAGACTCGCCGCAGCGCCCCCTCACCGCCAAGGGCGCGATCCGCGTCGAGATGGAAAAGCGCCTCGAAGACGCCAGCCGCGAGGGCGCGCGCGTGCTGATCGTGCGCGCCGGTGACTTCTTCGGCCCGAAGGCGGGCAACAACTGGTTCTCGCAGGGGCTGGTGAAGGCGGGCCAGCCCGTCCGGGCCGTCAGCCGCCCCGGCGACCCCGGTGTGGGCCACCAGTGGTCGTACCTGCCGGACGTGGCCCGCACCATGGTCGAGCTGCTGGCGCGGCGCGACCGGCTCCCGCCCTTTGCGCGCTTCCACATGGCAGGCCACTGGGACGCCGACGGCACGCGCATGAGCGACGCGATCCGCCAGGTGGTGGCCCGGCGCACCGGCGCCCAGGTGCGCGTGTCGGCCTTTCCCTGGTGGCTGCTGGCGCTGGCCTCGCCCTTCGTCGTCACTTTTCGCGAGCTGCGCGAGATGCGCTACCTGTGGCGCACGCCCGTGGGCATGGACAACGCGAAGCTGGTGGCCTTTCTGGGCCGCGAGCCGCACACGCCGCTCGAAGAGGCCGTGGAAGCATCGCTCGACGGCATGGGCTGCCTGCCCGTGGCACCCGTGGCCGTGGCGGCCTGAATGCAGGTCAGAACACCGACAGCCCGGTGCGCGCCACGAACAGCTCCAGCGCCTTCATGCCCAGCAGCGAGTTGCCGGTGGCATCGAGCGCCGGCGACCACACGCACAGCGTGAGCTGGTCGGGCACCACCGCGACGATGCCGCCGCCCACGCCGCTCTTGCAGGGCAGGCCGATCGAAAAGGCCACGTCGCCGGCCGCGTCGTAGGTGCCGCAGGTGAGCATCAGCGAGTTGATGCGGCGCGTCTGCCGCTCGCCCGTGACCTCGGGCTCGCCGGCGATCGGGTGCGCGCCGTCGCGGCACAGGAAGGCAGCGGCGCGCGCGAGCTGGCGGCAGCTCATGCGCAGCGCGCACTGGTGGAAGTAGGTGTCGAGCACCTCGGCCACGTCGTTGTCGATCTTGCCGAAGCTCTTCATGAAGTTGGCCAGCGCGACGTTGCGAAAGCCCGTGTCGGCCTCCGACTGCGCCACCTCGCCGTCGAAGTCGATGCGCTCGCCGCACAGGCTGCTCATGAGCGCGAGGATGTCGGCCTTGGCGCTGCCGCCCTTGGCCTTCGCCTGGCTCACGAGCCGGTCGGCCACCGCGATGGCGCCGGCATTGATGAAGGGGTTGCGCGGCTTGCCCTGCTCGTTCTCCAGCTGCACCAGCGAGTTGAAGGGGTTGCCCGAGGGCTCGCGCCCGATGCGCTCCCACAGCGCGTCGCCCATGCGCTGCATGGCGAGCGTGAGCGTGAAGAGCTTGGACACGCTTTGAATGGAGAAGGGCGTCTCGAAGTCGCCCGCGCCGGCTTCCTCGCCGTCGCAGGTGCGCAGCGCAATGCCGAACTGCCGCGCATCGACGCGCGCCAGCGCCGGGATGTAGCTGGCCACGGTGCCGCCCTGGCCGAGCTGCAGGCGCAGGGTGGCGACGATCTCGTCGAGGACGGGCTGGAACCGGTGGAGTTTCTTGCTCATGCCGGGCGTTGTACCGCAGGCCGCCGGTTCACCAGCACGATGCCCAGCGCCACGCCGATCAGCGCCACCACCAGTTGCAGCGTGAGCGGCTCCTTCAGCAGCGCCACGCCGAAGATCAGCGCGAACAGCGGCGTGAGAAAGGTGAAGGACGACATCTGCGTGGCCGGGTAGTGCCGCAGCAGCCACATCCAGGTGAGGTAGCTCGCGAAGGCGCCCACCACCGTCTGCAGGCCGATGGAGGTCCAGGCCCAGGCGGAGTACGAGAAGCCCCAGGTTTCACCCAGTGCGAGCGACAGCAGGGGGCACACGGCGGCGGTCACGGCCACCTGGTAGAACAGCGTTTTTTCGGCGCTGGCCGTGGCCAGGCGCGTGGTGCGCAGCGTGAGCGTGGTCAGGCCCCAGAGCATGCCGGCCGCCAGCGCCATGCCGTCGCCGATGAGCTGCGACGAGCTCATGTGGCCGAAGCCCTCGCTGAAGGCCAGCACCACGCCCGCGAAGGCGATGAACAGGCCCAGCCACTGGAAGCCGCGCAGCCGCTCGGCCGGCACCCAGCGCGGCAGCAGCAGCGAGACCCAGAACGGGGCCGTGTAGAGGAACACCGTGAGCCGCGAGGCGCTGGTGTGCTGCAGGCCCAGGTAGATGCCGGCGAACTCGCCCGCGAACAGCAGGCCGGCCAGCAGCCCGGGCCACAGCGTGCCGTCGCGCTCGAACAGCGGCACGCGCCGCACCGCGCACCACAGCCACAGCAGCGCCACCGCGCCGACCATGCGCACCGTGGCCTGCCACAGCGGCGGCACCTCGGTCACGGTGGTCTTGATGAGGATCTGCTGCAGGCCCCAGAACGCGCAGCAGACGATGAGCAGGCCGATGGCCAGGGAGTCGAGGTGGGTCTTGCGCTGGATCATTCGCGGTCAATCGGTGGCGGCACGGGCCGCGGAATTCATCCGATGATCGTATCGCGCCGGCGAAGAACCCGTGCGGCGCCGCTCAGTGCCCGGCCAGCGGGTAGGGCGGCTTGCCGCGCGTGCCCACCATCAGGTCGGGCACCACGGTCTCGACGTCGGCCACGGTGCGCGCCGCGCGCTCGAGCTTGCGGGCCAGGGCCGCGTCGGGCACGCAGCCCTGCAGGTAGACCCAGCGGCGCTGCACCGTGACCCACACGCTGCTGCGGCGCACGCCCGGCACCGCGAGCAGCGCGGCACGCACCTTCGGCGCGAGCGGCTTGTCGTAGCGGTAGGCGTTGCTGTCGGTGCACTTGCCGGCGAGCCAGCAGCTGGTGCCGCGCTCCAGCCGCGAGTGGGTCTGCGCGCGGCGTTCCTCGGCGGTGTAGTAGGGGCCCTGCGGCATGGGGCAGGCCGGCAGGCCCGCGGCGACCTGGAAGAAGGGGTCGTCGAACCAGTTCTGCCGCAGCGGCGGCGATGGCTCAGGCGTGCCCTGCGCCGTGGCGATCCGCGCGGCGAGCAGCAGGACGGCCAGCAGCGCGGGGTGTTTCACAAGGGATGCTCGGTGTAGAAGCGCCCGCCGTGGAACAGCAGCGGCGAGGCGTCGGGGTCGTGCGTGCAGCGCTCCACCTCGCCCACGAAGATCACGTGGTCGCCTTCGTCGTAGCGGCTGCGGTTGAAGCACTCGAAGCTCGCCGCCGCGCCCTGCAGCACCGGCGCGCCGCCCAGGCCGTCGGTGTAGGCCACGTCGGCCCAGCGGTCGATGTTCTTGGTGGCGAAGCGCTCCGCCAGCGCCTTCTGGTTGGCGGCCAGGATGTTGACCGCGTAGTGCGAGCCGGCACGCAGCGCCGACATCGACGCGGCCGCGCGCGCCAGGCTCCACAGCACCAGCGGCGGCGCGAGCGACACCGAGTTGAACGAGTTGGCCGTGAGGCCGACCAGGCTGCCGTCGGCCGCGCGCGCGGTGACGATGGTCACGCCGGTGGCGAACATGCCGAGTGCCTTGCGGAATTCGCCGGGCGAGAAGGTGGGGGGCTGGGCCCGGCGGGAAGTGGTCACGGGAGAACGGACGGCAAGGCGGTGAGCGGCGGAGGAGGGGCCATTTTGGCTCAGGCCCCGGCGGGCTGCTTGGCGGGGCCGAGCAACTCGGTCACCAGCCGGGTATAGACCGTGGCTGCGGCCGAGGGCGTGCGGCCCGCCAGCGTCACCAGGCTGTAGTGGGTGCGCATGCGCGACAGGCCCGCGACCGGCAGCGGCGCGAGCGCGGCGGTCTCGGGCGTGAGGCCGGGCGCGTGGGGCGCGAGGATCACCGCGTGGGCCGTGAGCGCGAGGTGCCGCAGCGTGTCGGCGTCGTCGCAGGTCACGTTGAACACGCCGCGGTCGGTGCGGCGGATCTGCCGGTCGAAATGCGCGGCCACCTCGGCCGGCAGGTTGGGGCCGGCCACCGGGTAGTCCATGAGCTGCTCGAGCGTGACCGGCGCCGGCTGCCTGAGCAGCGGATGCCGGGGCCGCACGAAGAAGGACACCGGCACGTTGGGCAGCCGCGCCAGCTTCAGGCCGGGCTGCTTCTTCAGGTCGCGGGTGTCGGCGATGAACAGGTCGATCTGGCGCCGGTGCAGACGCTCGCTGAGGGTGGGGGTGTCGGCCACTTCCATGCGCATCAGCAGCTGCGGGTGGCGCTGCGTCATGAGCGAGAGCGCCGCGCGCCCCAGCAGGCCGGCCGCGAAGGGCCCCAGGCCGACGTTGAGGCTGCCGAGCGTGAGGCCTTCGAGCTGCTGCACCTCGCGCTGGATCTGCCGCGCGTCGGCGACCAGCTCGCGGGCCCGCGCCAGCACCAGCTCGCCGGCCTGCGTGAAGCGCACGGTGCCGTAGGCGCGGTCGATGAGGCGGGCCTTCAGCGCCTGCTCCAGCGCGTCGATGCTGCGCGAGAGCGCGGGCTGCGACAGGTGCACGGCCTGCGCGGCACGCCCGAAGCTGCCTTGCTCGGCGAGGGCGATCAGATGCTGGAGGTGGCGCAGCTGCATTTTGCGTTTTGGTTCAAAAGCAAGATCACATTTTGCATTTGCCAAGGGGTTGGGTGCTTCCGAGAATCGGCCACGGCCTCCCCGTGCTTTCCCGTGCTCCGTCGTCCGACAGACAACAACCCCGAGACATCGATGACCCGCATTGCTTCTGCTTCCGCGCCTTCCGCCCGCTTCTCCCTGGCCCTCGTCGCCTGGGCCTGCGCCTTCACCGCCACCGCGCAGCCGGTGGTGGTCGCGCCCAAGGCGGCCGAGCCCGTCACGCTGAAGGCCAACGCCGACATGGCGAAGGCGCTGCCCTTCGCGAACAAGCAGGACTTCGAGGACGCGATGCGCGGCTTCATCGGCACCGTGCCCGACGCACTGGTGAGCGGCAGCGGCCCGCGCCCGGTCTGGAACATGAAGCCCTACGACTTCCTGAAGGCGAACGAGGCGGCCGACACGGTCAACCCGAGCCTGTGGCGGCAGGCGCAGCTCAATGCCATCCACGGCCTGTTCAAGGTGACCGACCGGGTCTACCAGGTGCGCGGCTTCGACCTGGCGAACGTCACCATCGTCGAAGGCGACACCTCGCTGATCGTGATCGACCCGCTGCTGGCCGCCGAGACCGCGCGCGCCGCGCTCGAGCTGTACTACCAGCACCGCCCGAAGAAGCCGGTCGGCACGGTGATCTACACGCACGGCCACGCCGACCACTTCGGCGGCGTGAAGGGCGTGGTCAGCGAGGCCGATGTGGCCGCGGGCAAGGTGCAGGTGATCGCGCCCTCGGGCTTCATGGAGTCGGCGGTGGCCGAGAACATCCTGGCGGGCAATGCGATGAACCGGCGCTCGCAGTACCAGTTCGGCACGTTGCTGCCGCCGGGCGCGCGCGGGCAGGTCGACACCGGCCTGGGCAAGGCGCTGGCGCGTGGCAGCGTGACGCTGATCGCGCCCACCTCGACCGTCGAGAAGACCACCGAGGAGCGCACCATCGACGGCGTGCAGATCGTATTCCAGCTGGTGCCGGGCTCGGAGGCGCCGTCCGAGATGCTCATGTACCTGCCGCAGTTCCGCGTGCTCAACATGGCCGAGGACGTGACGCACAACATGCACAACCTGTACACGATCCGCGGCGCCGAGGTGCGCGACGGCAACCTGTGGGCCAAGTACATCGACGAGGCGCGCGTGGCCTTCGGCGACAGGACCGACGTGCTCATCGCGCAGCACCACTGGCCCACCACGGGGCGCGAACGCATCGTCGACCTGCTGAAGAAGCAGCGCGACATGTACAAGTTCATCAACGACCAGTCGCTGCGCCTGCTGAACCACGGCTACACGGCGTCCGAGATCGCCGAGACGCTGCGCATGCCCGCGAGCCTGGAGCAGGAGTGGTCCACGCGCGGCTACTACGGCACGCTGCGCCACAACGCGAAGGCGGTCTACCAGAAGTACCTGGGCTGGTACGACGCCAACCCGGCCAACCTGAACCCGCTGCCGCCGGTGGCGCAGGCGAAGAAGACGGTCGAGTACATGGGCGGCGCCGACGCGGTGGTGGCGCGCGCCCGCGAAGATTTCAAGAAGGGCGAGTACCGCTGGGTGGCCAGCGCGATGAGCCAGGTGGTGTACGCCGACCCGGCCAACCGCGCGGCACGCGAACTCGGCGCCGATGCGCTCGAACAGCTGGGCTACCAATCGGAGGCGGGCACCTGGCGCAGCGCCTACCTGGTGGGCGCGATGGAACTGCGCAACGGCGTGCCGAAGATTCCGGGCGGCAGCAGTGCGAACGGCGACACGCTCAAGGCCGTGAGCAACGAACTTTTCTTCGACTACCTCGGCGTGCGGCTCGACGCGGCCAAGGCGGAGGGCAAGACGATGGTGGTCAACTGGAACTTCACCGATTCGAACCAGAAGTTCGTGCTGACGCTGGAGAACTCGGCGCTCACGCATGTGAAGAACCAGCAGGCGGCCGGCGCGGATGCCACGGTCACATTGAGCCGGGCGACGCTCGATGCGATCACCTTGAAGCAGACGACCTTTCCAGAAGCCGTGCAGTCGGGGCTCGTGAAGATCGACGGCAACCGGGCGAAGCTGGGCGAGCTGTTCGGGATGCTCGACAACTTCAACCTGATGTTCCCGGTGGTCGAGCCCCGCAAGTAAGCGGGCTCAGCCGAAGAACCAGTAGCAGACCGCAATCGCGGCCACCACCCCCGCCAGCTCCGCCAGCAAGGCACAGGCCACGGTGTGCCGGGCGCGCTGGATGCCCACCGCCCCGAAGTACACCGCCAGCACGTAGAACGTGGTCTCGGTGCTGCCCTGGATGGTGGCGGCCACCAGCGCGGGGAAGCTGTCGACGCCCTGGGTCTTCATGGTCTCGATGAGCATGGCGCGGGCCGCGCTGCCCGAGAAGGGCTTGACGAGCGCCGTGGGCATGGCGTCGACAAAGCGCGCGTCCCAGCCGCCCGCCTGCACCAGCCAGCGCAGGCCGTCGAGCGCGAAGTCGAGCGCGCCCGAGGCGCGCAGCACGCCCACCGCGCACAGCATCGCGACGAGGTAGGGCAGCAGGTGCTTCGCGATGTCGAAGCCTTCCTTCGCGCCTTCGACAAAGGCCTCGTAGACCTTGACGCGCCGGACCGCGCCGGCCGCCAGGAACACGATGATCACGCCGAACAGCGTGAGGTTGCCCAGCAGCGACGACAGCGAGGCGATGGCCGCCGCCGACAGCGTGCCCAGGAGCGCCATGAAGCCGCCCAGCAGCAGCGCGCCGGGCACCAGGTAGGCCAGCACCACCGGGTCCCACAGCCGCAGGCGCTGCACCACCGCCACCGACAGCAGGCCCACCAGCGTCGAGGCGCTCGTGGCCAGCAGGATCGGCAGGAACACCAGCGTCGGGTCGCTCGCGCCCTGTTGCGCCCGGTACATGAAGATGGTGACGGGAAGCAAGGTCAGTGACGAGGCGTTGAGCACCAGGAACAGGATCTGCGCGTTGGTGGCCGTCACGGGGTCGGGGTTCAGGCGCTGCAGTTCGCGCATGGCCTTCAGGCCGATCGGCGTGGCGGCGTTGTCCAGCCCCAGCGCGTTGGCCGCGAAGTTCATCGTGATGAGCCCCAGCGCCGGGTGCCCCGCCGGCACGCCCGGCATCAGCCGTCGGAACAGCGGCCCGAGCAGGCGCGCCAGCCAGCCGACGAGGCCGGCGGTTTCGGCGATGCGCAGGAAGCCCAGCCACAGCGTGAGCGTGCCGAACAGCAGCACCATCACCTCGACGGCCAGCCGCGCCATCGCGAACAGGCTTTCGACCAGCGCCGCGAACACGGTCGGGTCGCCGCCGACGAGCCACCGTCCCAGCGCTGCGAGCGCCGCCATCCCGAAGAACCCCAGCCACAACCCATTGAGCACGCGTTTTTTCCTTCTTTTCGTTGGCTGCCGTGTGTGCCGTTGATCATAGGGCGGCATGCCGCCCGGGCCGGGCTCTGCGGCGCTACAGTGCAACCCATGGCCGCCGCCCTGTTCCGCCTTCGTCGCTTCGTCGCCCTGGTGTCGAGCGGGCTGGCCCTCGCCTGGCTCGCGGGCTGCGCCAGCCTGCCGCCGCCGCAGCCGCACCCGGTGCTCACGAACGCGATCACCGACGTGGCCGACACCGACCTGGGCCGGCTGGCCGCCCAGGACGCGCCGCAGGGCAGCGCGGCGGTGCCGCTGTCGGGCTTCCGGCTGCTGCCCGAGGCGGCGTTCGCGTTCGATGCGCGCATCTCGCTGGCGCGGCACGCCGAGAAATCGCTCGACGTGCAGTACTACCTGATCAGCAACGACGACGTCGGCCTGCTGTTCCTCAAGGAGCTGCGCGAGGCCGCCGCGCGCGGCGTGCGCGTGCGGCTGCTGGTGGACGACCTGTACACGGCGGGCGAGGACGAGGTGTTCAGCAGCCTCTCGGCCTTCCCGAACATCGAGGTGCGGCTGTTCAACCCGTTGCCTTCGCGCGCCGGCTCGCTGGCCGCGCGGCTGCTGTTCTCGCTGGGCGACTTCGGGCGCATCAACCACCGCATGCACAACAAGCTGCTGGTGGCCGACAACAGCTTCGCGGTCTCGGGCGGGCGCAACATCGCCAACGAGTACTTCATGCGCAGCACGGCGGCGAACTTCATCGACATGGACGTGCTCTCCAGCGGGCCGATCGTGCGACGCATGTCCGAGGGCTTCGACCGCTACTGGAACAGCGAGCACGCCTGGCCCATCGAGCGCATCGCGCCGCGGCGCGTGCCGGTGGAAGAAGCCCAGCGGCGCTTCGACACCCTGGCGCGCGCGGCCGTGCCCGACGTGCCCATGCGCCAGCGCGACATCCTGAACAAGTCGCCGCTCGGCGAGCAGCTCACCACCGGCCGCATCGACCGCTACTGGGCCCCGGCCACGCTGTTCGTGGACGACCCCGACAAGATCACGCGCAAGGCCGAGGCGGCCTACGGCGGCAGCGTGACCGAGGGCGCGCTCGGCGTGATCCAGGCGGCGAAGCACGAAGTGAAGATCGGCTCGCCGTACTTCATTCCGGGCGCGCGGGGCATGGCGATGATGAAGGCGACCATCGAGCGCGGCGGCCGCATCACGGTGGTCACCAATTCGCTGGGCGCCACCGACGAACCGCTGGCCTATGCGGGCTACGAGCGCTACCGCGCCGACATGCTGAAGATCGGCGTGACCATCTACGAGATCGCGCCCACGCTCACCGGGCGTTCGGGGCGATTCGGCGACTTCGGCAAGTCGATCAGCCGGCTGCATGCCAAGCTGGCCATCGTGGACGACGAGCGCTTCTTCGTCGGTTCGATGAACCTCGACCACCGCTCGGCCGCCGTCAACACCGAGATGGGGCTGGTGATCGACAGCCCGCGGCTGGTGCAGGACTACGACAAGCTCATGAACGGCGAGCGCGTCAATCTGGGCTACCGGCTGCGGCTCGCGCCCGGCGGGCGGCGCGTGCAGTGGCTGGAATACGACGATGCCGGCGGCGACATCGTGCACGAGGACGAACCGGGGGAATTCCTCTGGCTGCGCTTCAAGAACTGGTTGCTTTTACCCATCGTGGGCGAGGAGCTGCTCTAGGGTTTGTCATGACCGATCCAGTGAGGTGCGTTACATTTCTGTTTGAAATGTGAACTTTTGTCACCGACTATTGGAGGCTTTGATCATGACCGTCCCCGTGCCGCGCGAGTCGACCGCGCCGCTTTCCACCAGCCGCCGCCGCGCCCTTTCCGGGCTGGCCGCCACGACGGCCGCCGCGGCTGGCGTCGGGCTGGGATTTCCGGCGTTCGCGCAGAACCGTGCGATCCGCATCGGGACGACCTTCGACAACAGCAGCGTCGAAAAGGCCAATGGCCAGGGCCTGTACCAGGGCTCCACCGCGTTCTTCAACGCGCTGAACAAGGCCGGCGGCATCCACGGCAGCAAGGTCGAGCTCGTGATGGCCGACGACACCTTCAAGCCCGAGGTGGCCAAGGCCAACGCGTTGGCCTTCGAGAAGGACAGCTCGGTGCTCGCGCTGGTGCACCCGCTGGGCACGCGCCAGACCGCCGAGGTGATGGACGCGGTGCCCGGCATGGCCGTGGTCGGCCCGATCACCGGCACCATCGCGCTGCGCAAGAAGACCTCGCCCAACACCTTCTGGGTGCGCGCCAACTACGACCAGGAGGTCGACAAGCTGGTGAGCACGGCCGCCGTGCTGGGCCAGACCCGCATCGGCCTCGTGCATTCGAACGACCCACTGGGCCAGTCGGTGCTGGCGGCGTTCAAGAACGCGCTGGCCAAGGCCAAGCTGGAGCCGGCGGTGATCGCCACCACGCCCAACACCACGAGCATGGAAGTGGGCCCGGCCGCCGAGGCCATCGCCAAGGCCAAGCCGCAGGTGGTGGTGGTCGGCCTGGCCGGCACGGCGCCGGTGTTCCTGAAGGCGCTGCGCGGCGCGGGCAACAGCAGCTCGGCCTACGGCCTGTCGATCACGGCCAGCGCGCTGTCGGCCATGGGCGACCTGGCGCGCGGCCTGGGCTTCGTGATCGTGGTGCCGTCGCCGTACTCGACCAAGTTCGAGATCGTGCGCCGCTACCAGGCCGACATGGTGGCCAACGGCACCAAGGATTTTTCGCTCACCAGCCTGGAGGGCTACATGAACGCCGCCGTGCTGGCCGAGGGCCTGCGCCGCGCCGGCCCCGCGCCGACGCGCGCCGCCGTGCTCGGCGGCATGGCGAGCATCGAGAACTTCGACCTGGGCGGCGTGAAGATCAACTACGGCCGCTCCAACCGCGAAGGCGGCCAGTTCGTGGACGTGGCCGTGATCGGCAGCCGCGGGCAGATGCTGAGCTGATGCGGTCGAGGCGTACCGCGCGCTGCGGCGCACGGTAGCGCCTGCCGGTACGCCGGCGCACGCGCGGCCCTGTCGCGGGTCGGCGTGCTTACAGTGCGGCCATGACCCTCGAACTCATCCTGGGCCTCGGCCTGCTGGCCCTGGTGCTGCTGGACCTGGCCCTGTTCTTCCTCGTGCGCTGGGCCGTGCTGCGCGAGCACCTGGGCCCGCTGGTGGCCAGCCTCGTCTACGGCCTGTGCCTGGCCGTGCTGCCGTACTTCGTGTGGTGGGGCCTGGGCACCCATGTGCTGTTCGGCAAGGACACGACTTTTTTGGCGCCCGTGGTGGACGTCGGCCTGGCCTTCATCCTGTACACCTGCGTGTGGCTGTCGTGGGGCGTGAGCCTCATCGCCGGCGGGCTGGCGTCGTGGCGTTTCTTTGTCGGTGCCCGGCGGATCGGCCTGCTGGCCTGACGGTTCAGCCGGCCGGCGCCTCGGCGATGCCGACGCCCAGCAGGCCTTCGAGCAGCTCCTTGTCGGCCGCCAGCACCGCGCTCGGGCCGGCGTGCACGACGGTGCCGCGCTCCAGCACGATCGCCTGGTGCGTCATGTCCAGGGCCAGCACCGGGTGCTGCTCCACCACGATCGAGGCCAGGCCTTCCGATTCGCACAGGCGCCGGATCGCCGCCGCCAGCTCTTCCACGATGATCGGCGCGAGGCCTTCCATGGGCTCGTCGAGCAGCAGCAGTTTCGGGTTGGTCATGAGCGCGCGGCCGATGGCCAGCATCTGCTGCTCGCCGCCCGAGAGCTGGTTGCCGTAGTTGCCGCGCCGCTCGCGCAGACGCGGAAAGAATTCGTACACGCGCTGCAAGGTCCAGCTGCCGGGGCGGGCGATCACCGTGAGGTTTTCTTCCACCGTGAGCGAGGGGAACACCTCGCGCTCCTGCGGCACCCAGCCCAGCCCCGCGCGCACGCGCTGGTGCGCGGGCCAGCGCGTGATGTCGGCACCCTGCCAGCGGATCGCGCCTTGCATCACGCGGGTGTTGCCCATCAGCGTTTCGAGCAGCGTGGTCTTGCCCACGCCGTTGCGCCCGAGGATGGCCAGGCTTTCGCCGGGCCGCAGCGAGAAGTCGAGGCGGTCGAGGACCACGGCGTTGCCGTAGCCGGCGGTGACGCGGTCGAAGGCGAGGGCGGCGGTTTCAGCCATGGTGGTGCGAGCTTCCCAGGTAGACCTCGCGCACGCGCGGGTCGGCGCCGATCTCGGCGGGCGTGCCTTCGGTGAGGATGCGTCCGCCCACCAGCACCGAGATGCGGCGCGCAAAGCGGAACACGAGCTTCATGTCGTGCTCGATGAAGAGCACGCTGATGTCGGCCGGCAGCGCCGCGATGGCTTCGAAGAGTTCGCCGCTCTCGTCTTCCGGCACGCCGGCGGCGGGCTCGTCGAGCAGCAGGATGCGGGGCTTGGCGGCGAGCGCCAGCGCGATCTCGAGCAGCCGCTGCTTGCCGTAGGCCAGCTCGGCCACGGGCACGTCGGCCAGGGCGTCGAGCTTCAGCGTGGCCAGCAGCGCATGCGCTTCGTCGAACACGGCGGTGCAGCCCTTGAGCGGCCGCCACCAGGTGGCGCCCAGCCCTTCGCGCTCGCTGATGGCCAGCACCACCGACAGCAGCGGCGTGAGGCTGGGGAACAGCGTGTTGATCTGGAAGGTGCGCGCCAGCCCCATGCGGGCGCGCTTGTCGCCGGGCAGGCGCGTGATGTCGCGCGGGCCCAGGTGGATGTGGCCGCTGGTGGGCTTGAACACGCCCGTGAGCAGGTTGATGAGCGTGGTCTTGCCGGCGCCGTTGGGGCCGATCAGCGCCTGCCGCGCACCGGGCTCGAGCGACAGGTTGACCTCGCTCACGGCCTGGAAGGCGCCGAAGCTGATGCCCAGGTTCTGCGTGCGCAGGGCGTGCGTGGTGGTTGCGGTGGTGGAGCTCATCGCGCCTTCCCCGTGCGCACCACGCGCGAGAGCGCGCCCATGATCCCGCCGCGTCCCAGCATGACGGCCGCGATCAGGAAGATGCCGAGCCAGAACATCCAGTACTGCGGGTTCATGTCGGCGAACCAGTCGTGCACCAGCATGTAGACGATGGCGCCGATGAGGCCGCCGTACAGCCGCCCGGTGCCGCCGAGCACGAGGATGATCAGCACTTCGGCCGAGCGGTTGAAGCTGATCGATTCGATGCCGACGAACTGCGTGGTCTGCGCCAGCAGCGCGCCGGCCACGCCGGCCACGGCGGCCGACATCGCGTAGGCCATGCGCAGCCGCGCTTCCACCGGCGAGCCGATGGCCGTCATGCGCTTGCGGCTGTCGTGGATGCCGCGCAGCGCCAGGCCGAAGGGCGAGCGCAGCACCAGCCGCACCAGCAGGAACATCGCGAGCACCACGCCGAAGGCATAACCGAAAGCGGTCTTGCCGTAGAGGTCGAAGCCGAACAGGCCCAGCACCGGCGCGATCACCACGCCCTGCAGGCCGTCGGTGCCGCCCGTGATGCCCGAGAGCCGGTTGGCCAGCTCGAACAGCAGCACGCACACGCCGATGGTGATCATCAGCCGCGTGAGGTCGGCGCCGCGCACCACGAGGTAGCTCAGCACGTAGCCCAGCAGGCCGCACACGGCGAGCGCGAACACCAGGCCGCTGAAGGGCTCGCTCCAGCCGTACTTGGCGAGCAGGCCGGCCGCGTAGGCGCCCGCGCCGAAGAAGGCGGCGTGGCCCACGGTGAGGATGCCCGCGTAGCCCAGCGCCATGTCCAGCGACACGGCGAAGAGCCCGAAGATCATGATCTGGCTCATCAGCGTGAGCTTGTCGGGCAGAAGGAAGAAGCTCGACGCGAGCGCGAGCCAGAAGGCGATTTCGGCCACGCGCAGTTGCGCGGGGGACAGGCTCAGCGGCTTCATGCGAGCCCCTTCTTGGCGACGATGCCGTTCGGGCGCACCAGCAGCATGACGATCATGAACACATAGATGAGAAAGGCGCCCGTTTCAGGCAGGTAGTACTTGCCCGCCACGTCGACGATGCCGACCAGCAGCGCCGCGATGAAAGGCCCGGTGACGGTGCCCGCACCGCCCACGCACACCACCATCAGGAAGTAGACGAGGTACTTGAGCGGGAACGACGGCTCCAGCCCCAGCATGCCCAGGCTCAGCGCGCCGCCCAGGCCCGCCAGGCCGCAGCCCAGCGAGAAGGTCAGGAAGAACAGGCGCTGCACGTGGATGCCCGTGCCGCCCGCCACGCGCTGGTTGTCGACCGCGGCGCGCACCATCGCGCCGTAGCGCGTCTTGCCCAGGCCCAGCAGCAGCGCGACCAGCACGGCCACGCCGCAGCCGATCAGGAACAGGCGGTAGCGGCCCACTTCGAGGCCCAGCAGCGACACCTGGCCCTCGAGCGCCTTCGGCAGCGTGAAGGGCTGCATCGTCGGGCCGAAGAAGTAGGTGAACGCGGCGATCGAGACGAACACCACGCCGATCGACAGCAGCACCTGGTCCAGCGGGTGCGCGCGGTACAGCCGCCGGTAGAACACGAACTCCAGCACCGCGCCCACCACCGCTGCCGCCACGAAGGCGGCCGCCAGCGAGAGCCCGAAGCCCAGGCCCCACTGGTTCATGAGCACGCTGGCCGCGTAGCCGCCCACCATCGCGAAACTGCCGTGCGCGAGGTTGACGAAATTCATGAGTCCCATCGTGATGGACAGGCCCACGCCGATGAGAAACAGGAGCATGCCGTAGGCCACTCCATCGAAGATCACGATGCCCATGAATTTCCTGCTTGCTGCGTGCTGGCTGGCGTTGTCTTACTTGGGAGCGGCTTCCTTGGCCGGGTCCTTGACGCGCTCGAACTTGTCGAACTCCACGTTCACCAGCTGGCCGTTGGCGCGCTCGGTCTTGCGGATGTAGACGGTCTGCACGATGTCGCGCGTGGCGGCGTCGATCTCGATCGGGCCGCGCGGGCTCTCGAAGCTCAGGCCCTTGAGCGCGTCCATGAACTTGTCGCCGGCGGTGTCGCCCTTGGTCTTGGCCAGCGCCAGGTCGATGGCGGCCATGGTGTCGTAGGCGGTCACGGCGAAGTAGCTGGGGCGCAGCTTGGCGCCGTTGTCGGCGGCGAAGTCCTTCACGAACTTCTGGTTCTTGGGCGAGTTGTGCGCGAACGAGTAGTGGTGGCTGGTGACCAGGCCCAGCGCCACGTCGCCGGTGGCGTCCAGGTAGCTGTCGTCGGTGGCTTCGCCGGTGGCAAAGAGCTTGATGCCGGCCTGCTCCATGCCGCGCTCCTTCCACACCTTGAGGAAGGCTGGCGGCATCACGCCCGAGGGGAAGAAGAAGAACACGGCCTGGGGCTTGGCGTCCTTGATGCGCTGCACGTAGGCCGAGAAGTCAGGGTTGTTCATCGGCGTGCGCACCTCGCCCGAGACCTTGCCGCCGCCGGCGGTGAAGGCCTTCTTGAACGCGGTCTCGGCGTCGACGCCCGAGGCGTAGTCGGCGACCACGGTGTAGGCGTCCTTCACGCCCTGCTTGAGCATGTAGCGCGCCATCGGGTCGGTGACCTGCTGCACGGTGAACGACAGGCGCGCCACGTAGGGCGAGCTGGTGGTGATGGCCGAGGAGGCGGCGTTCATCACCAGCGTGGGGATCTTGGCCTGCGTGGCGATGGCGCCCACGGCGTAGGCGTTGGGGCTGAAGTCCAGGCCGGTGAGCACGTTCACCTTGTCGCGCACGATGAGCTCCTGCGCGATGCGCTTGGCGGCGTCGGGCGCCGGGCCGGCGGTGTCTTTCTTGATGATCTCGACGGTGCGCCCGCCCACCTTGCCGCCGTGCTCCTTCAGGTACAGCGCGATGCCGGCGTCGAACTGGCGGCCGTAGTCGGCGTAGGGGCCGGAGTAGGTCGCGATGAGGCCGATGCGCAGCGGCTCGCTGGTCTGTGCCTGGGCCGCACCCGCCATGCCGAGGCCGGCGAGCAGCAGGGTCGAGAGGAGGGTTCGCTTGGTCATCGTCGTCGTCATGAAAAAACGCCTTTCAGTGGGAGTGGAATGCGCCGCACGGGCGCCGCTGGCTTGTAACCGGATGTTTGGCAGCGGGCGATGATGCCCGACGCGTTGGTCAGACCTGTGTATCGGGCACACGCACCGTGAGGCCATCGAGGGCGGCGCTCACGCTGAGCTGGCAACTCAGGCGCGAACCGGGCCGACGCTCGGACGCGACGGCATCGAGCAGCGCGCTTTCCATGTCGTCGGGCGGCGGCAGCAGTTCGAGGAACGCGTCGTCGACGTAGACGTGACAGGTCGCGCACGAGCAGCAGCCGCCGCACTCGGCGTCGATGCCGCGCACGTTGCCGCGGATGGCGGTCTCCATCACGCTGGCGCCGACCTTGGCGTCGACCTCGCGCGTGGTGCCGTCCTTGAGGATGTAGTGGATCGTGGGCATTGAAGGGTTCAGAACATGTCGAAGTACTCGCGGTGTTCCCACTCGCTGACTTCGAGGTTGAAGCGGGCGATCTCCGCTTCCTTGATGTGGCACAGGTAGTCGACGAAGGTCTTGCCCATCTGCGTGTTGAGCATCTCGTCGCGGCGCAGGCAGGCGAGGGCGTCGCCGAGCGATCGCGGCAGTTGCTCGGCCGGCGTTTCGTACGGTGCATCGGCCGAGGGGCCTGGGTCGGTCTTGTTGCGGATGCCGTCCAGCCCCGAGAACAGCTGCGACGCGAGGTACAGGTACGGGTTGGCCGTCGGCTCGCCCACGCGGTTCTCGATGCGCGAGGCGTTCTGCCCCGGGCCGCCGAGCACGCGCAGCATCGCGCCGCGGTTGTCGCGGGCCCAGATCGCGCGGTCGGGCGCGAGCGAGAAGGGGCGATAGCGGCGGTAGCCGTTGATCGTCGGGCTGGCGAGCGCGGCCGCGCCGCAGGCGTGCGCCTTCAGGCCGCCGAGGTAGTGCATGCCGATCTCGCTGAGGTCGCGCCCGCCGGGCTCGGGCATGAAGGCATTCACACCATCGCTCTTGCGGCGCAAGGACTGGTGCAGGTGCCAGCCGCTGGACATCACGTTCGGGATCTTCGGGCGGCACATGAAGGTGGCATGCAGGCCGGCGCGCTGGCAGATCTGCTTGATGGCGCTGCGCAGCAGCACCATGGTGTCGGCGGGCGTCACGCCGGCCGTGGGGCCGAAGGTGAGCTCGAACTGGCTCGGGCCGAACTCGATCTCCAGCGAGCGCAGCGGCAGGCCGAGCGCCACGAGCTGCGAGCGCAGCAGCTCCATGAGGCCGTCGACGCGGTCGTAGCGCAGCTCGGTCAGATACTGGTGGCCATGCGACAGCAGCGACACGCGCGGCGGCTCGCCAGGCTGGCCCGAGTCGGCCAGGCCCATGCGCGCGTCTTCGAGCTTGAAGACGTGGAACTCGACCTCGAGGCCGGCGATGAAGTCCAGCCCGAGCTCGTCGAGCTGCGTCACCGCGCGCTGCAGGATCTGCCGCGTGGCGAAGGGGCAGGGCCGGCCGTCGGCCATGTAGGCGTCGCACAGGATCCAGCCAGTGCGCGGCGCCCAGGGCAGCACCTTGAAGGTGGCGGGGTCGGCCACGATGGTGAAGTCGGCGCCGCCCTGCAGGCCCTCGATGGCGAAGCCGCCGCCTTGGGTGAACACGGGGAACACGGTCTTGTGCGAGGTGTCCTTGGCCAGCAGGGTGGAGGTGAGGTTCACGCCCTCCCACAGGGCCGAGCGCGCCTCGCCCGCGACCAGGGTCTTGCCGCGCAGCAGGCCGTGCTGGTCGGGCCAGGCGAAGCGGACGGTGTCCACCTCGCCGCTGTCGATGCGGCGCACGAGTTCGCGCGCCTGCGCATGCTGGTCGGCCGACCAGAGACCGAAGCGGTCGACGAAGGTGTGGCTGTTCATGGCGCGTGCTCAGGCCGTGGCGGCCAGACGTGCGGACGCCCAGTCGGACTTCAGGCGGCGCGCGCGGTCGGCGTCTTGCCAGTAGGCCTCGGTGGCGGCTTCATCGACGACCTTGCCGATGCCGTCGATCGACGGCGGGCCGGTCATGGCGCTGGCCTGCGCGGCGTCGATGAGCATCGGCGCGCTTTCGCCGGCGAGCGTGGCCTCGATGGCCTTCACCAGCACGCGGCGGTAGGCAATGATGCCCTTGTCCGTGCTGCCCAGGTGCTCGCGCGTGCGGTCCTGGATGGCGCCCTGCGACTCCACCGCCCACTGGTCGTGCACGTTGATGTCGTCGCCCATGCCGGTGTAGGTTTCGGTCAGCTGTTCCTCGATGCTGTAGCCGTAGTTGTTGCGCTTGTTCTTGCGCGAGGTGTAGTCGGGCAGCTCGTACAGCTTCAGGCGCTGGTCGCGCATCTGCTGTTTGTCGACCGGGCCGGTGAAGCTCGTGAACACGGCGTACCAGTAGCAGTGCGTGTCGTCCACGGGCACGTGCCACTGCGAGATGGTCATCTCGGCGCTCATCGGGATCACGAAGGCCTGCGGGAACACCACGTTGGTCACGCGCACGTGGGTGGTGTCTTCCGAGAGCTTGCGCAGCGCCTTCAGGCGGAAGCCGTAGTCGGTGGGTTCCACGCTGATGTCGGGGCGGTCGTACTCGCGCAGCACCTTGGTGATGGGCATGTCGGAGTCGGCCGAGGCGCCGCGGAACTGCTTGCCGTAGCTCTCGGAGGTGTCTTCGTCCTCGAAGAAGCGGTGCAGGTACGAGGCGTGCGCGGGGTCGATGCCCACCTCGAGCGCCTGCAGCCAGTTGCATTCGAAGAGGCCCTTGAACGCGAAGGTGTGGGTGTCGGGCGCGACGAAGCAGTCGAAGTCGGGGAAGGCCGGGGGCTCGCCCTCGCCGATGTACGCGAAGACGATGCCGGCCTTCTCGACCACCGGGTAGGCCGACTGCTTGATGCGGCTGCACAGCTTGCTGGTGGCGGGCTCGGCGGGGGTCTCCAGGCAGTTGCCCTTGGCGTCGAACAGCCAGCCGTGGAAGGCGCAGCGGATGCCGCCGTTTTCCAGCCGGCCGAAGGCCAGGTCGGCGCCGCGGTGCGGGCAGTCGCGGTCGAGCATGCCGAGTTGGCCGCTCTCGTCGCGGAACAGCACGAAGTCCTGGCCCATGAGCTTCACGGGCTTGACCGGGCGCGGGCCCGCCAGTTCGTCGGCCAGGGCCACCGGCTGCCAATAACGGCGCAGCAGCTTGCCGGCGGGCGCGCCGGGTCCGACGCGGGTGATGAAATCGTTTTGCTCGGCGCTGATCATCGTGCGGGCTCCATCGAGAGGTCTTTGTCAGAAGGCCTGCAGGCATTGCATGCAGTTGTATGCATTGTCTTGGTGATTTTTGACAAAGGTCAAACTTTCATCAGCCGATTCGCCCTTTTTTGGGGCTTGGAGCGGCCATATATAGGGTTAACTCTGAGATGTTTGTGTGTTTTTGACACACTTCTGTTTGCAGTGCATGCAACAACCGCGCCCGTTTGGCTATGCTGTGTGCAGTGGTGGGCGGGTCTCCTAGAATCCGCCCATTCATCCCTCTCCTTGTTGCCCTGGCGCCTCCCGATGGACTCCCAACAATCCCGCGTGCTCGTGCAACTGCGCGACCTGATCCTCAAGGGCGAATTCGTGCCTGGAGAGCGGCTGGCCGAGATCCCGCTGGCCGAGAAGCTCGGGGCCTCGCGCACGCCGGTGCGCCTGGCGCTGGCCAGCCTCGAGCACGAAGGGCTCATCGAGCAGTCGCCCAGCGGCGGCTACCAGATGCGCCGCTTCACCTCGCAGGAAGTGGCCGACGCCATCCGCGTGCGCGGCGTGATCGAGGGCTTTGCCGCCCGCCTGCTGGCCGAAGACGGCGTGTCGCGCCAGCTGCTGCGCGACCTGAAGGACTGCCTGGAAGACGGCGACCGCGCTGTCAACAAGCCCAGCATGGAGATCGACGACTACGCGGCCTACGTCGAGATGAACGACCGCTTCCACCGGCTGATCCTCGAAGGCTGCGGCAACCTTGCGCTCAAGCGCGTGATGGACATGCTCGGCGGCCAGCCCTTTGCCGCGCCCAGCGCGATGCTGCCCATGCAGTCGTCGATGGAGGAGGGTCAGCAGTGGATGCGCCAGGCGCACCGCACGCACCACGCGATGGTGCAGGCCATCGAGCGCGGCCAGGGCTCGCGCGCCCAGGCGCTCGGCGAGGAGCACGTCGAGATCGCGCGCATGAACCTCGACTACGCGCTGGAGCGGCCCGAGCTCGCGGCCGAGCTCATGCCGGGCATCCGGCTCGTGGCCAAGGGGCGCACCGCCTGACCGGCGAAACGCCCGGTCAGCGGATCTCGATCAGCAGCTGGGGCTGGTAGCCCTCTTGCTCGCCGTTGCTGCGGTAGCCCAGCGGATTGGCGACCACGCGGCAGCCGTCCCTCACGTAGTCGAACGGGCAATGCAGGTGGCCGTGCAGCCACAGCTGTGCGTGCGGCAGCAGCTCGTCGAGCGAATTGCAGAAACCCGCGGTGCCGGGCGTGAGCCCGTAGCGTGGATCGGCGCTCGCCAAGCTGGGCGCGAAATGGGTGATGGCCACCGTCGTGCCGTCGTAAGGCTGGGCCAGCGCATCACGCAACCAGGCCTGGCAGGTGAGCGCTTGCTCTCTCATTTCGGCAGCCATGAAGGGCTTGCCGTCGCGTGTGCCGGCCATTTTCTCGAGGTAGAAATCGGCCGCGCGCATCGCCTTGCCGCGCTTCTTGAGCGCCTCGGCGAGGCCGTCGCGGGGCTCGACCAGCGCGTCGAAATCGGCCCACAGCGTGGTGCCGATGAAGCGGATGCCTTCGATGACCAGCGTCTCGCGCTCCAGCCAGAGGATGCCGAGCTCGTCGCACAGCGCCCGCAGGCGCGCATGCGTCGCATCGAAATCGAGGTTGTCGTACTCGTGGTTGCCCGGCACGTAGACCACTGGCGTCGGCCAGCCCTTGCGTGGCGAGAAGCGGCCCAGGCCGAAGTCGGTGTCCGCCAGGCGGGAGCCTTCCTGGTAGGAGCCGATGTCGCCCCCGAGCACGAGCAGGTCGGCGCCCGGGATGGGGTCGGCGTGGAAACGCGGATGGGATTCCAGGTGGAGGTCGGAGAGCAGTTGCAGCTTCATCGTCGGGTCAGTCTAGGTGAATCGCACTATGCGTGAGATGCATAACCTGGGGCTTGCTTTACTAGGGATTACCCTTAATCTATATCCATCGTTAATCAACCCCGTCGCAGCCACAAGCCGCGCACCGTCATGTTCAGTCTTCTTGCCCAAGTGGCCCGTTTCTTCCGTTCGTCGCCGAGCCAGACCCCCGCCAGCCACGCTGCCGCGCTGATGGAAAGCGCCGACAGCCGTGCCGGTCGCGGTGCGCACCACGCGCAAGAGCTGCGTGCGGCGGCTTCCGCCTGGCTCAGCGTCGTCAGGTAATTCGCTGACGCGCGCCGCCCCGTGCGGTGCACCCGGAATCCAAGGGCAGGTCACGCCTGCCCGTGGACCGAGTCCGCAAACGCCGCGGCCGCCGAGCGCAACAGCGCCGTGCGCAGCCACTCGTGCGAATGCCCATGCTGGGCGCGCCGGTGCCAGATGGCATCCACGTGCACCGGCGGCTGGTCGAAGGGCAGGTCCCGCACCACCAGTTGATTCTCGATGCCCGTCACGCTCACGAAGTGACGCGGCAGCACCGCCAGCAGGTCCGAATTCGCGACCACGCGCCCGGCGGTGAAGAACTGGTTCACCGTCACCGCGATCCGCCGCTCGCGCCCCATGGCGCCCAGCGTCTGGTCGATGAAGCCGTACGGCCGCCCCGAAAAACTCACCAGCAGGTGCCGCGCTGTGCAGTAGCTGTCGAGCGTCAGCGGTGCGCTGGCCAGTGGATGGCCGCGCCGCATCACACAGACATATTGGCCCAGGTAGAGCCGCTGGGTCTCGAACGGCACCCCCACCCCCGACTGACCGCGCGCCGCCAGGCTCGCGATCACGGCGGGAAAGTAGCCGATCGCCATGTCGACTTCTTCGTGCTCCAGCATGCGGCGCGGGTCGCGCGTGGTCAGCGGCAGCACGCGCAGCGAGATGGCCGGGGCTTCTTCTTCCGCAATCTTCACCAGGCCCGGCATGAGTTCGGCGGCCGTGGCATCGGCCATGGCCAGCAGGAAGGTCGTGTCGGCGGTGCCGGCATCGAACTCGCCGGGCGCCAGCGTGTGCTGCAGCTGGCGCAAGGCGTCGCGCACCGTCGGCCAGAGGGCTTGCGCGCGCGGCGTGGGTTCCACGCCCGCACCGGAACGCCGCACCAGCTCGTCGCCCAAGAGCTCGCGCAGACGGCGCAGCGAGTTGCTCACGGCCGGCTGGGTGATCGCGAGGTTGCGGGCGGCGCGCGTGAGGTTGCGCTCCGCCATCACCTCATCGAAGACGCGCAGCAGGTTGAGGTCGAATGTGCGGAAATTGACGTCCATCAGTGATATGAATGATAAACATCAGAAAGATAAAGTGGTGGAACACTGGGGTAATCCCTAATATCAGGTCATCGGCCTTGTTCGCCACCACTGATTACCACTTGTCCCCAGGAGGGATGCATCATGACCAGCTTTGTCCACGTTGACCAACCCACCGAACATCCCGGCGTCCGTCGCGCCGAAGTTCTCTTCGGCCAGATCCAGGCCGCCCGCGCCGGTGCCCATGGCGCCCGTCCGCTGATCGCACTGTTCGTGCTGGCCCTCGCGGCCGCCGTGCTCGTGGTCGCCGACAAGATCGTCTCCAACTGGGACGAAGGCGCGCTGCTCGCCGCATGGACCGTGTTCTGCGTCGCCGCCATCGCCCTGTTCGCACTCTTCGTCGGCTCGGTCCGCAAGAGCAGCCTGGCCACCCTGTGGCGCGAAGCTGCAGAGCGCCGTGCGCAAGCGCGTGCAGACGCCCGCTTCCTGGCGACCGCCCAGAGCGATCCGCGCATCATGCAAGAGCTGCAAGCCGCGGTGTGGCGCCAGCAGTCGGAGGACGTCGTGTCGGTTCAGGCCGTCGCCAAGGTCGACGCCCTGGCCCGCATGAACCGCCGTTCGCAAGAGGTGCGCATGCCCACGCTGTACGAAGCGATGCGCCGCATGAACAGCTCGCGCTATTACTAAACGAGGCTGAACCGGGCGTTGAGCGGCCGGCTGTAGTTGAGTTGGTTCAAAGGCCCGTCGGACGTATGTCCGACGGGCCTTTTTCATTGGGGGCGGAGCCGATGCAGGTTGGTGAATGTCTCTGCTGTCATGAAGGCGCTGAGGGAGTTGTTCGACGGCGCCCTGGTTGGGGGAGTGTGCGCCTCTATGCCTCTATATATAAGGGGGCGAATGGAGTCGCTCCTGGGGAACGCCGTGGGATCAAGCGGTCCCTGAAGACGCGGCAAGCTGTGGAGCGGTCTCGATGCAAGATTCTTTTCATCTCGTGTTGGCTTCGGCACCCAAAATGACATACACTGGCAGGCTTCGCTGCTGAATACCTCTGGTGTTTCGAAGCGACTGGTGCTCTCAGGAGCGTTGGTTGTGAGTGGTGAAGAAAGTCTTCGAAAGTTGACGCGGTTTGAAAAAACAGTGCATAATCGAAGGCTTCGCTGAAACAACTTCAG
>NZ_BKDH01000003.1:0-514929 GCF_009811375.1 Variovorax boronicumulans | reverse complement strand
AAAAAGCGCTGACTCGAAAGAATCAGCGCTTTTTTATTGCAGCAGACAACCGCCAATCAGGCGTTGTGAACTCCCGAAGCATCGGATTGTGCTGCGCCGGCCGTAATCAGCTCTGCAAGCAGGTCCGTCGTCAGGGCCTCCAGCGACTCATCGGCAAAGAATCGAGCCCGGATCAGCTCGAAATAGGGCGTTCCAGCGAGCCATCTATCCCATTCAGCGTGCGACGCCGCGTGCAGTTCGAGAAGCTTGAACTTCATCAGCACCTTCATCGCATGGCGTGCGTGCTTCACTGGGTCTCGCTCCAAGCCAGACAGCCGCCGGCGCGCCGTATGCAAGGCATCGGTAAAAACGCCGCCATGCCCCGGGATCACCTGGCACGGCGACAATTGACCTGCGCCCAAAACAAAAAAAGCCCGATGAGATGAACTCATCGGGCTTTCTATTGGGCCTTCAAAACCCGCACTTCGCAGGCTTCATGAGCCCGCGAGAAGAGCTTACTTAAGCCGCCAGCCGCTGCTCAATCGCAGCCTTCGTCTCCGGCAGTTCCTTCGGCAGATGGTGCGCCAACTGCTGGAACAGCTCCGTGTGCAGCTTCAGCTCAGCCTGCCAGGCCGCCTTGTCGATGCTCGTGACGGTAGCGAACTGCTCGGCGCTGAAATCCAGGCCGGTCCAGTTCAGGTCTTCATAACGCGGGCTCACGCCGGTGATGTGCTCGACGCCTTCTGTCGCCTTGCCTTCCACGCGGTCGATCATCCACTTCAGCACGCGCATGTTCTCGCCATAGCCTGGCCAGACGAACTTGCCGTCCGCGCCCTTGCGGAACCAGTTGGTCGTGTAGATCTTCGGCAGCTGGGCGCCCGAGGCTTGCAGCTTCTTGCCCAGGTCGAGCCAGTGCTGGAAGTAGTCGCTCATGTTGTAGCCCATGAACGGCAGCATGGCGAACGGGTCGCGGCGCACCACGCCCTGCTGGCCGGCGGCTGCGGCGGTGGTTTCCGAGCCCATCGTGGCGGCCATGTAGACGCCTTCGACCCAGTTGCGGGCTTCGGTGACCAGCGGCACGGTCGTCGAACGGCGGCCGCCGAAGATGAAGGCGTCGATCTTCACGCCCTTCGGGTCGTCCCAGGCTTCGTCGAGCGCGGGGTTGTTGGTGGCGGCGACGGTGAAGCGCGCGTTCGGGTGGGCGGCCTTGGCGCCGGTTTCCTTGGCGATCTGCGGCGTCCACTCCTTGCCTTGCCAGTCGATGCAATGCGCGGGCGCGTCGCCCATGCCTTCCCACCAGACATCGCCATCATCGGTCAGCGCCACGTTCGTGAAGATCACGTCACGGTGCAGGCTGGCCATGCAGTTCGGGTTGGTCAAGTCGTTGGTGCCCGGGGCCACGCCGAAGTAGCCGGCTTCCGGGTTGATGGCGCGCAGCGTGCCGTCGGCTTGCGGCTTGATCCAGGCGATGTCGTCGCCGATCGTCGTGACCTTCCAGCCGTCGAAGCCCGCCGGCGGGATCAGCATGGCGAAGTTGGTCTTGCCGCAGGCGCTCGGGAAGGCGGCGGCCACGTGGTGCTTCTTGCCCTCGGGGCTGGTCACGCCGAGGATCAGCATGTGCTCGGCCAGCCAGCCTTCGTCGCGCCCCATGTTCGAGGCGATGCGCAGCGCGAAGCACTTCTTGCCCAGCAGCGCGTTGCCGCCGTAGCCCGAGCCGTAGCTCCAGATCTCGCGCGTCTCGGGGTAGTGAACGATGTACTTTGTCTTGTTGCAGGGCCAGGTCACGTCCTTCTGGCCGGCCTCGAGCGGTGCGCCCACGGTGTGGACGCAGGGCACGAACTCGCCGTCGGTGCCCAGCACCTCGTACACGGCCTTGCCCATGCGGGTCATGATGCGCATGTTGACGGCGACGTAGGGGCTGTCGGACAGCTCGATGCCGATGTGCGCAATGGGCGAGCCCAGCGGGCCCATGCTGAACGGCACCACGTACATGGTGCGGCCCTTCATGCAGCCGTCGAACAAGGGCTGCAGCGTCGCGCGCATCTCGACCGGGGCCATCCAGTTGTTGGTGGGGCCGGCGTTTTCCCTCTGCGCGGAGCAGATGAAGGTGCGGTCTTCGACGCGTGCCACGTCGCTCGGATCGGACATCGCGAGGAACGAGCCCGGGCGCTTGGCGGGGTTCAGTTTCTTGAAGGTGCCGGCGTCGACCAGTTGCTGGCAGAGGCGGTCGTATTCTTCCTTGCTGCCGTCGCACCAGTGGATGGCGTCGGGTTTGCACAGCGCGGCCATCTCGGCCACCCAGGCGATCAGCTTGGCGTTCTTGACGTATGAGGGCGCCTGAATGGGAAGGCCCTTCATCGTGGGTGCGTTCATCGGAAATCTCCTAAGTTGAAAAATCGTCTTTCCGAACGGGGCGCCGAGCCTGACCAGGCACGGAGGTCCGTTTGAGAAAACGTTTCGCTTTGGGAGATTGCGTCAACGCGGGCCGCACAGCCCGCGGACAAAAGCGCGAAAGCCTGTCAGCTCAGGCGAGAAAAACGGCGATCGACGCCAGCAGCAGCATCAGCACGCCGCCGGCCAGCGGGAGCACGAGCGGCATCAGGTGAACGACCGATTCGACGGCGTCATGTTCGGCGGCGGCAGCGTGGCCGTGCTCGGCGGGGGTGGGATGGGACATCGGGAAATACCTCGAATACGCAAATGACAACGCATCAAATGCAGTCAACCGCAAATGACAAAACTCCCGCCATTTTACCGGCGAGGCGCCGTCGGCGGGTCTAGGGGGTTGCGAGGAGCCCTCAGTGCTGCTCCACCGCTTCGAACCCGGCGTCTTTCAGGGCGCTCAACACGCTCGCCAGGTGGGCCCGGCCGCGCGTTTGCAGCACCAGCTCGACGTCGACATTCTGCGCCGCCAGCATGGTGAAGGCGCGCTGGTGGTGCACCTCGTCGACGTTAGCGCCCGCTTCGGCCACAGTGGCCGTGATCTGGGCCAATGAACCCGGCACATCGCGCGCGCTGACGCGCACCCGGGCGAGCCGCCCGGCGCGCACCATGCCGCGTTCGATGATGGCCGCGAGCAGCAGCGGATCGATGTTGCCGCCCGACAGCACCAGGCCCACGCGCTTGCCGCGAAAGCGTTCCGGGTGCCGGATCAGCGCCGCCAGGCCGGCCGCGCCCGCGCCTTCGACCAGGGTCTTTTCGATCTCGAGCAGCATCAGCACGCCCTGCTCGATGTCGCCTTCGTCCACCAGCAGCAGGTCGTCGACCTTGGCGGCGATGATCTCCCGCGTCAGCACGCCGGGCGTGCCGACCGCGATGCCTTCGGCGATCGTGCTCGTGCCTTGCGCGTGGTGCGTGCCCTTGACGGCATTCACCATCGCCGGAAAGCGCTGCGTCTGCACGCCGACGATCTCGATGCCGGGCTTGATCTCGCGCGCCGCGACGGCCATGCCGGCGATGAGCCCGCCGCCGCCGACCGCCACCACCAGCGTGTCGAGGTCGGGCACTGCGTCGAGCATCTCCAACGCGATCGTGCCCTGGCCGGCGATGATGGCTTCGTCGTCGTAAGGGTGCACGAAGGTGAGCCCTTCGCGCTCAGCCAGCGCCAATGCATGCGCGCGCGCTGCGTCCAGCGTGTCGCCGTGCAGCACGACCTCGGCGCCGAAGCCGCGCGTGCGCTCGATCTTCACGCCGGGCGTGAAGCGCGGCATCACGATGAGTGCGCGCAGGCCCAGTCGCTGCGCGTGATAAGCCACACCCTGCGCATGGTTGCCGGCCGACATGGCGATCACGCCGCGCGTGCCGCCTTCAGACAAATCGACCAGCTTGTTGCACGCCCCGCGTTCCTTGAACGAGGAGGTGAACTGCAGGTTCTCGAACTTGAGGAACACCTGCGCGCCCACGATTTCAGAGAGCGTGCGCGACTCCACGCAGGGTGTGTTGAGCACCTGGCCCTGCAGGCGCGCCGCGGCGCGACGGATAGCTTCGATTCCGACCATGGCGCGCATTGTGGCTGGAATCCAGCGGATCAGGGTTTTTACTCTTTCGGCGTCTTCCCGAAGCCAAAAGTCTGCGTTATGGTCGCTCCAAGTATTTCCTCGCAGGAGGTTGCCTGATGGTCAAGCGTGCGGGTGTCGATGTGGTGGCTGCTGCGGTGCGCGGGCAGGCCTTGCCTTCGCCCGGCCTCAAGGAAGCACCGGTGCTCGAGCTCATGTGCTCGCACTTCGTGCTCACGCTCGCCGCCAAGCAGGGGCCGCGCTTCAATGTGCGGCGCGATATCAACGGATTGCTCTCGCTCACCGGGCGCCACCTCGTGTGGCCCGCCGCGGTGTTGCAGCGATTGCGCGAGTTCCTGGGCCGCCGTTGTGCGGGCAACGAAGCGTGGAAGGGCGTCGAAGATTTCGACGGCCGCACGCTGCTCGAACGCCATGGTGTGTGGCGCGGCCCGTACGAGGAAGGCACGCTGTTCTTCTACCTCGACGAGTACGCGAAAGACCAGCCCAAGGACCTGCTCTCCGTGCTGGCCGTCACGCGCGACTGGCTCACGCACGCGCTGCGCAAGCAGTCCACGCTGGTCGAGAAGAACATCGATGCGCTCGCCGGCCTCTTGCAGCTCAACAAGGCCGAGCGCGCGCTGCTTCTGTACGGCACGCTCGCGCGCTATCAGCGCGACCTGCGCTCGCTGCTGGTCGAGTTCAAGGTCAACAACGCGCCCGAGGCCTACGCCGCCATCGCGGACATCGCGGGCGTCAACGCGAGCGAGGTGGGCGAAGCGCTGCGCGCGGGTTCGCGGCTGGAGCGCATCGGCCTGGTCGAGAACCTCATCTCCGAGCACAACATCACCGACCTCGCCGACCTCATGAAGGTCAGCGAGAAGCTGCCGCCCGTGCTCATGCGCGAGTACCGCGACCACAACGAGCTGATGGCCGTGTTCACGCGGCCCTCGGCCAAGAGCGCGCTCACGCCGCACGACTTCTCCTTCGTGCAGGAAGACGCACAGATGCTCGTCACGCTGCTGCGCGCGGCAGTGGCACGCAAGGAGCCCGGCGTCAACGTGCTGCTCTACGGCCCGCCCGGCACCGGCAAGACCGAGCTGGCCAAGGTGGTCGCGCAGGCCGCGGGCCTCGAACTCTTCGAGGTCGAGTACGCCGACCGCGACGGCAACTCGCTCAGCGGCCGCGACCGCTACCGCTCGCTGCAGATCGCGCAGGTGTTCCTCAAGGGCAGCGCACAGGCCGCATTGCTGTTCGACGAGGTCGAGGACGTGTTCCCGCCCATCAGCACCGAGGCCGCGCAGTTCATGGCGCGCGCCGAGCAGATTCCCGCGCCCGCCAGTGGCAGCGTGAGCGGCAAGGCCTGGGTCAACCAGATCCTCGAGGCCAACCCCGTGCCCACGCTGTGGGTCACCAACCGCATCGAGCAGATCGACCCGGCCTTCCGCCGCCGCTTCGCCTACCACCTGGAGCTCAAGTCGCCGCCGCCCGGCGCGCGCGAGCAACTCGTCAAGAAGACGCTCGAAGGCGTGGTCGTGTCCGAGGCCTTCACCGCCAAGCTGGCCGAGCGCAAGGGCCTCACGCCCGCACAGATCCGCACCGCCGTGCGCTTCGCCGGCCTGGCGAAGACCGACGAGGCCTCGGTCGAAGCCCTCATCGAGCGCCAGCTGCGCAACGCCGACCTCGCGCTGGGTACGCTCGACAAGAGCCCGGCCGAGCGCCGCAGCGTCACCACCTACGACCTGGACATGCTCCATGTCGAAACCCGCTTCGAGATCCCGCGCATCGTGGAGGCGCTGAAGGCGCGCGGCCACGGCACGCTGTGCTTCTACGGCGCGCCCGGCACCGGCAAGACCGCGCTGGCCGAGCACATCGCCAAGGCCGTGGGGCGCCCGCTCATCGTCAAGCAGGCCAGCGACCTCATGAGCAAGTACGTCGGCGAGACCGAGCAGAACATGGCCGCCATGTTCAAGGAGGCCGAATCCGAGAAGGCCGTGCTGCTGCTCGACGAGGCCGACTCGTTCCTGCAGGACCGGCGCGGCGCGCAGCGCACCTACGAGGTCACCGAGGTCAACGAGATGCTGCAGGGCATGGAGCGCTTTCGCGGCGTGTTCGTGTGCACCACCAACCTGCTCGACCGGCTCGACCAGGCGGCGTTGCGGCGCTTCACCTTCAAGATCAAGTTCATGCCGCTCACCGCGGCCCAGCGCGAGCGCATGTTCGTCACCGAGGCGCTCGCGGGCGACGCGGCCCTGCTCACCGGCGAGGTGCGCGCGCGTCTGGCGCTGCTGTCGCAGCTGTGCCCGGGCGACTTCGCGGCCGTGAAGCGGCAGACCGACATCCTCGCGGCCGAGTTCTCGGCGGCGGAGTTTCTCGAACAGCTCGAAGCCGAACATCGCATCAAGCCCGAGGTGCGCGAATCGCGCGGCATGGGCTTCATCCAGTAGCGGGCGAGCGTCCCGCCCCCGCGCCCCGAAAAAAACCGATCAGCACTGTCCGCCACCGCGGACGCCAGGAGGACCCGATGGCCTTTCGCAATGCACACGCGTCGCGGCGCTCGCGGGCCCTGGCCGCCACCACCGGCGCGATGGCGCTCGCCCTGGCCGGCCTGCTGGCGGGGTGCGGTGGAGGCGGCGGGGGAGGAGGTGGCGGCGGTGGCTTCCCGATCGGCGTGCTGCCGACGCCCGCGCCGGGAGGCGGGGGCAACGGGGGCGAGGGCGGCATCGTCGCGTCCGCGACCGTCGCCGGCCAGTGCGTCGCGCCGCGCCGGGGCACCAACCCCGCGACGGGCCGCGCG
Organism: Variovorax boronicumulans; assembly: GCF_009811375.1. Taxonomy (NCBI): domain Bacteria; kingdom Pseudomonadati; phylum Pseudomonadota; class Betaproteobacteria; order Burkholderiales; family Comamonadaceae; genus Variovorax; species Variovorax boronicumulans. The sequence goes on along the minus strand of NZ_BKDH01000003.1, from coordinate 508,161 downwards.
TACCCCGACACCGCCGGCACCGTCGACAACGAGAAGAGCTGGGTGCGCGGCTGGATCGACGAAACCTACCTTTGGTACAACGAGGTGCCCACGACCCTCAAGGCGTCCGACTACGCCACGCCGTTGACCTGGTTCAGTGTGCTCAAGACGCAGGCCACCACGCCCTCGGGCCAGCTCAAGGATCGCTTCCACTTCTACCTCGACACCGAGGCGTACCGCCTGGAGTCGGAGGGCGGCGTGTCGGTCGGCTACGGCATGGACACGGCGGCGGTGCGCAGCTCGCCGCCGCGCAACATCCGCCTCGCCTTCGTCGAGCCGGGTTCGCCGGCGGCGGCGGCCGGCCTGGCGCGCGGGGCCAAGCTGGTCGCGGTCGACGGCGTCGACGTGGTGGCCAGCACCGGGCAGGCCAACGTCGACATCATCAATCGCGCGATCTCGCCGCAGAACCTCGGCGAGAAGCACACCTTCACCTTCGAGGTGAGCGGCACGCGCGGCAGCCCGATCGAGCTCACGGCCCAGCGCATCACGAGCACCCCGGTGCTCTACACCCGCACCATCGGGCCGGCCGGCAACCGCGTGGGCTACCTGCTGTTCAACGACCACATCTCGACCGCCGAGGGGCAGCTGGTCACGGCCATGAACACGCTCAAGCAGGACGGCGGCGTCCAGGACCTCGTGATCGACATGCGCTACAACGGCGGCGGCCAGCTGCGCATCGCAAGCCAGCTGGCCTACATGGTGGCCGGGCCGGGCCCGACGAACGGCAAGACCTTCGAGTTGCTGACCTTCAACGACAAGAACCCGTACCGCACCACGCTCGCGGACAACCTCACGCCCTTCTTCACGACCACCCGCGCCAACCAGCCCCTGCCCACGCTGGGCCTGTCGCGCGTCACGCTGCTGACGGGCCGCAGCACCTGCTCGGCCAGCGAGTCGGTCATCAACAGCCTGCGCGGCGTGGGCGTCACGGTCAACCTCGTGGGCGCCACCACCTGCGGCAAGCCCTACGGGTTCGTTCCGCAGGACAACTGCGGCACCACCTACTTCGCGGTCAACTTCAAGGGCGTCAACCAGGCCGGGTTCGGCGACTACGGCGACGGCTTTGCGCCCAATGCCAGCTGCGCCGTGGCCGACGACTTCGACCACCTCCTGGGCGACGCTGCCGAAGGCCGGCTGGCCGCGGCGCTGCGGCTGCGCGACACCGGGTCGTGCACGGCACCGACTGCGTCCGCCAAGGCCGCGGATGTCCCGGGCCTGGAGAAGGCCGCCACGTCGGCAGAAGAAGACGAACCCTTCCTGCGTCCCCGCTCGCCGCTGCGCGAGAACCGGCTGATCGACCCCGTGCCCAACCCGGGTTGAGGACACCCTGACCCCCGCGCGAGGCCGACGCTCCGGCCTCGCGGAAAACCCCTAGCCGCACCCCATTGCCACGCCTGTGGCCTGCCACTTAGAGTTTGGCAAACGTTTGCGCAAAGGTTTGCGCAAACGTTTCCACCCCCTGGCGCCCCTCTGGAAACCGGGTTGAAAACCAAACACTTAGGAGAAGCAGATGCGCAAATGGACAGTGAGGGCCTTCTGGCTCGTCGCCGTGGCCGTGCTCACGGCATGCGGCGGCGGGGGCGATGGTGGTGGCGGCATCGGCCTGGCGCCCGGGTACGCGGCGACGCCGGTGGCGCAGAAAGTCATCATCGACAGCGACTACAACACCATGAGCGACGACGGCCAGCTCGGCGTCATGGCCGCGCAGCTGCAGGCCGAGGGCAAGGTGCAGGTGATGGGCATCAGCGTGGTGTCGGGCAACCAGTGGCTCAAGCAGGGCGTGGCCGACGCGCTGATGTCGGTCGAGCGCCTGGGCGTGGGCCAGCGCATCGGCGTCTACGTGGGCGAGAACTACGCGCTGAACCACACCTTCGCGGACATCGAGGCTGAGATGAAGGCCGGCGCAGGCGGCGACGGCTACCTGGGCGCCTGGAGCGGCCCCGAGCCCAAGACCGACGCCGACCTCAAGCCCTCGCCCGACGGCTTCGCCACTCGCACCGTGGTGCAGCGCAAGAGCGCGGTCGACTTCATCATCGACACCGTCAAGGCCAACCCGAACGAGATCACCATCCTGGCCATCGGCCCGCTCACCAACATCGCGCTGGCCGCGAAGAAGAGCCCCGAGATCGTGCCGCTGATCAAGAAGATCATCTACATGGGCGGCGCCGTCGACGTGGCCGGCAACACCACCCATTTCGCCGAGTTCAACTGGTGGTTCGACCCCGAGGCCGCGCAGTTCGTGGTGCGCCTGCCGATCCCGCAGGTGGTGGTGCCGCTGGACGTGACCGACACCGTGTTCCTCACCAAGCCCGTCTACGACCGCATCGCGCACCCGGCCAAGCCCACGGCCGTGACCGAGGTGTTCCGCAAGCTCAACGGCTACGGCTTCAGCGGCACCAACGGCTTCGAGAACAACCCGAACTACACGCAGAACATCTGGGACACGCTGGTGCTGGCCTACCTCATCGATCCGCGCTACGCCACGCAGACCGTCGAGCGCTATGTCGACGTGGTGGCCAAGCCCGGCGCGGCCGACAACGGCCGCTCCATCGGCTACACCACGCCGCCCGCGGGCGTGCCGCTGCAGAAGATGACGGTGGTGAAGAAGTTCGACAACGCGCGCTTCTTCGAGCTCTACATCGACCTGCTCACGCGGCCGGTGCCGATCACGCTGCCGGCGAGCGGCTCGTAAACCACCTGCCGTCAGCCGGCGCGCGGGGCCGGAGCGCCGATACTTCGGCCCTCGAACAGGGAACACACGCATGCTGATCGGCATCGATATCGGAACCTCCGCGGTCAAGATCGTCCTGACCGACCTGCAACTGCTGCAGGTCGTGGCCACGGTCGATCGGCCGCTCACTTCGCAGTACCCGCAGCCGCTGTGGTGCGAGCACGACCCCGACCAGTGGTGGGCCGCCGTGGCGGACGGCCTCGACGAGCTGGCGCGCACGCACCCGACAGCGATGGCCGGCGTGCAAGGCATCGGCCTGTCGGGCCAGATGCACTCGCTCGTGCTGCTCGACGCGGCCGACCGCCCGGTGCGCCCTGCGATCCTCTGGAACGACGGCCGCGCCGCCGCCGAGGCTGCCGATCTCATGCAGACCGACCTCGCACTGCGCCGCGCCGTCGGCGTGCAGCCGATGGCGGGCTTCACCGGCCCCAAGCTGCGCTGGCTGCGCACCCACGAGCCCGAGGCCGTGGCGCGCGCCCGCTCGCTGCTGCTGACCAAGGACTACGTGCGCCTGCAGCTGTCGGGCGACAAGGTGACCGACGTCACCGACGCGGCCGGCACCTGGCTGTTCGACCAGGCGCAGCGCCGCTGGTCGCCACAGGCGCTCGCCGCCTGCGGGGTCGATCCCGCCTGGCTGCCGCGCGTGGTCGAGTCGTGCGAGCCCTGCGCCACCGTGCGCGACGCGCTGGCCGCGCGCTGGGGCTTGCCGCGCGGCGTGCCGATCGCGGGCGGCGCGGGCGATGCCGCGGCGGGCGGCGTCGGCATCGGCGTGGTCGGGCCGGGCGACGGCTTCGTGTCGCTCGGCACTTCGGCGCAGATCCTGGTGGCCGACACCGCGCACCGCCCCGACCCCGAGCGGCTGGTGCACGCCTTCTGCCACGCGCTGCCGCAGCGCTGGTACCGCATGGCCGCGCTGCTCAACGGCGCGAGCCCGCTCGCGGCGCTGGCGTCGTGCACCGGTGGTGCATCGGTCGGCGCGCTGCTGGCCGAGGTCGAGGCCGCGTACGCCGGGCCCTCGCGCCTGCTCGCGCTGCCTTATCTGTTCGGCGAGCGCACGCCGCACAACAACCCCTTCGCGCGCGGCGCGATCGTCGGCCTGTCGGGCGCCACCACGCGCGCCGACCTGATGCAGGCGGTCTGCGAAGGCATCGCCTTCTCGCTCGCCGACGGGCTGGAAGCGCTGAGCGCGCAGACGGCGCGGCCCGAGCGCCTGGCGCTGATTGGCGGCGGCGCGCGCTCCGCCTTCCTGGCGCAGCTGATCGCGTCGGTGCTGGACGTGCCGCTGGTGCTGTACGAATCCGCCGACCGTGGCCCGGCCTTCGGTGCGGCGCGGCTCGCGCGGCTGGCGGTCACGGGCGAAGACCCGGCGGGTGTGGTCGTCGCGCCGGCCGTGCGCCAGGTGCTCGCGCCCGACGCCGCCTTGCACGCGGCCTACCAGCCGCGGCTCGAGGCCTTCCGCACGCTCTACCGCGCGATGGCGCCGCTCTGGGCGTCGGTGGCCTGACGAGGCACTCGCTGGTTCAGTCCGGCGTGAGTCCGGCGGAGTCCACCACCTTCTTGTACACGTCGAACTCGGCGGCAATCTGCTGCGTGAATTCCTGCGGCGTGTTGCCGACGACGAAGGAGCCGGTGTCCTGGATGCGCTTGCGCACGGCAGGCTCTTCGAGCGACTTGCGCGCCGCCGCGTGCACCTTGTCCACCACGTCCTTGGGCAGGCCCTTGGGGCCCACGATGCCGTAGTACGCCATGCGGTTCACCGGCGCGAGCCCGACCTCCTTGAAGGTCGGCACGTCGGGCAGGTCCTTCAGGCGCTCGGACGCCGCCACGACGATCGGGATCAGCCGACGGTCCTTGATGAAGGGCAGCGCCGACGGCAGGTTGTCGAAGATCATCGCGACCTGGCCCGCGACGGTGTCGTTGAGCGCCGGGCCCGACCCGCGGTAGGGGATGTGCGTGACGGACACGCCGGCCATGCCCTTGTACAGCTCCATCTGCAGGTGCCCGATGCTGCCCGTGCCTGCGGTGGCGTAGGCGTACTTGCCGGGGTTCTTCTTCAGCACCTCGATGAAGCCCTTGTAGTCCCGGGCCGGAAAGCTGGGGTGGACCGAAATGACGTTGGGCGTCGCCGCCAGGTTGATGATCGGCGTGAAGTCGGTCTTCGGGTTGTAGGGCACCTTCGGGTTGATGGCCGGGTTGGCCGCCGTCGTCGACACGGTGCCGATGCCCAACGCGTAGCCGTCGGGCGTGGCGCGCGCGGTCTCGGCGGCCCCGATCGCACCGCCCGCGCCCGACTTGTTCTCGACGATGACGCTCTGCCCCAGGTGCCTGCCCAGGGGCTCGGAGATGACGCGCGCAATGATGTCCGTCGTGCCGCCCGGCGCGAACGGCACCTGCAGCTTGACGGGCTTGTCGGGGTAGCCCTGCGCGTGGGCGGGCACGGTTGCCGCCAGCAGGCAGGCGAGGGCGAACAGGGTGGGTTTTTTTGGCAAGGTGTCTTCCTCCTCTTGGATTGATGGAATGGGTGGGATGAGGGGGAACAGGTCAGGGGCGCCGAGGGATCAGGCAGCTCGCGTCGAGTTCGCCCGGGTCGTTGACGCCGAGCATGGCCATGTTCCGATCGACCTCGTCCCGCAGCAGCCGGATCGCGTGCGTGACGCCCGCGTGGCCGCCCACGGCGGCGGCATACATGAACGGCCGGCCGGCGAACACGGCCTTGGCGCCCAGCGCCAGTGCCTTCAGCACGTCGCTGCCGCGGCGCACACCGCCGTCGACCATCACGGGCAGCTCGCCCGCGGCGTCCAGCACCTGCGGCAGCGCGCGCAGCGCCGGGGCCGCGCCGTCGAGCTGCCGGCCGCCGTGGTTGGAGACGATGAGGCCATCGGCGCCGAGCTGGCGCGCGCGCCGCGCATCGGCCGGATGAAGAATGCCCTTCAGGATCAGCGGCCCGCGCCACTGCTGGCGGATGCGGGCGATGTGGTCCCAGTGGATGTGGTCGCGGCCGGTCGTGTCGCGGATCGCGGTGCTGGAGAAAAGAGGCGCGCCGCGCGTGGCGAACGAGTTCTCGAAATACGGCATGCCCTGCGTCACGAAGGTCCGCGCGAGCGTGCCGAGCAGCCAGCGCGGCCGCACGAGGCCGTCCCATGCCAGCCGCAGGCTGGGCCGCAGCGGCGTCGTGAAGCCGGCGCGCACGTTGTTTTCGCGGTTCGCCCAGACGGGAATGTCGACCGTGACGACCAGGTGGCGAAAGCCCGCGCCGGCAATGCGCGCCACCAGGCCGTCGATGCGCGCCGCGTCGCCCGGCAGGTAGGCCTGGAACCACGTGCCGGGCGCGGCCTGGGCCACTTCTTCCATCGGAATGAGCGAGGTGCCGCTCATGACCGCGGGAATGCCGGCCGCCTGCGCCGCCTGCGCGAGCACCAGGTCGCCGCGGTAGGCCGACAGCGCGCTGATGCCGACCGGCGCGATCCCGAAGGGCGACGCGTAGCGCTGGCCGAACAGCGTGACCTCCTGCGAGCGCCGGGAGACATCGACCAGCACCCGGGGCAGGAAGTCGTGCGCGTCGAACGCGGCGCGGTTGGCGTCCAGCGAGCGGTTGTCTTCCGCCGCGCCGGCGATGTAGCCGAACAGCGGGCGCGGCAGCCGGCGCCGGGCCGCGTGCTCGAAGTCCTGCAGCGACAGGATGCCGGCCAGACGCCGTGGTGTCGCGGCGGCAGCAGCGGGGGCTTGCGCCGGCGCGGGGCGCGGGGCATCGAAGGCACGCGAGAAAACAGTCATGTCCGTCATCCAGTCAGTCGTTCGGTCCGCGCGGACTGTAGGCGTGCAGAAGGTTTTGAAAAAGCGAATTTATGGTAATTTGCCATTTCGCTTTTTTCGAAATGACAGAGGGGAACGGCGCATGACGCTGAAGCAACTGGAGGCGTTCTACTGGGCCGCGACCTGCGCCAGCTTTGCGCTCGCGGCGCAGCGGCTGCACCTGTCGACCTCGTCGCTGTCCAAGCGCCTGGCCGAGCTGGAGGTGTCGCTCGGCGCGCCCTTGTTCGACCGCGCCGGGCAGCGGGCCACGCTCACGGACGCGGGCGAGCGTTTCCTGCCGCGCGCCGCCGCGCTGCTGCTGGCGGCCGACGAAACGAAGCGGTCGATCGGCGCGCCCGCCAGCCTCGGAGGTCGCTGCACCTTCGGCATCGGCGAACTGAGCGCGCTGACCTGGCTGCCCCAGCTCGTCGCGCATGTGGGGCGGCACCTGCCCGACCTGCGCCTGGAGCCGCACGTCAACTTCGGCTCGGCGCTGGACGAGCGCCTTCGCAACGGCGAGCTCGACTGCGCGGTGATCGCCGGGCGCTCACCGCACCACGGGCTGATCTCGTCGCACACCGTGGGCCAGGCGCATTTCGTGTGGGTGGCCGCGCCCGCGCTGGCGGGCAAGACCACGACCCTCGGCGCGCCGCTGCTCGCGCAACATCCCATCGTGACGCTGCCGACCGGCGCGGGCACCAGCCGCCTGCTCGACGAATGGCTCATGGCCGAGAACCTCGAGGCGCCGCACCGCCTCAGCTGCAACAGCTGGGGCGCTGTCGCCGGCCTGCTGATCGAGGGGATCGGTGTCGGGTTCCTGCCGGAAGGCTGGGCGCGCCTGCTGTCGCGCCGCGGCGACCTGCGCATCCTGAAGACCCGCCAGGCCCTGCCCGCGCTGACCTACACCTTCCAGAAGCGCAGCAACGACGAGCGCCATCTGCTGACGGCCATGCGCGCCGCGGTGCTCGCGTCCATCGATTTCTCGAAGGCCGCCCGCCTGCTCTAGCCGGAGAGGGTCAGAAGGCCTCGCACACGCGAAGCACCTCGGCGCCGTAGGCCTCGAGCTTCTTCGTGCCGATGCCGCTGATGCCCTGCAGGTCTTCGAGCGTCGCGGGCGCGCGCTCGGCAATGGCGGCCAGCGTGGCGTCGTGGAAGATCACGTAGGCCGGCAGGTTGTGTTCCTTGGCCACCTCGGCGCGCCAGGCCTTGAGCGCCTCGAAGCGCTTCTTGCCGGTGTCGTCCAGCGAGGCCGCAGCCGGCGACGGCGCGCCCTTGGCGGCTTTTTCGCGCCGGGGCTTGCGCTCGGCGGGCGACGACACCGACTCGCGCAGCGACACCGAGGTCTCGCCCTTGAGCACCGCGCGCGAGCCCTCGGTGAGCTTCAGTGTGTTGAAGGCTTCCGCGTCCACCGCCAGCGCGCCGGTGGCGATCAGCTGGCGCAGCACGCCGCGCAGCGCCACCTCGCTGAACTCCGCGCCGATGCCGAAGGTGCTGATGCGCTCGTGCCCGAACTGCTTGACCTTCTCGGTCGCCTTGCCGCGCAGGATGTCCATGATGTGGCCCGCGCCGAAGCTGATGCCGCTGAGCTGCTGCACGCGGTAGATGGTGCTCAGCAGCTTGCGCGCGGCATCGGTGCCGTCCCACACCTGCGGCGGGTTCAGGCAGTTGTCGCAGTTGCCGCAGGGCGTGCTCTTCTCGCCGAAGTAGCCCAGCAGGCGCACGCGGCGGCAGTCGCTGGCCTCGGCCAGCGAGAGCAGGGCGTCGAGCTTGCCGCGCATCACCTGCTTGAACTCTTCGCCGGCCGGGCTCTCGTCGATCATGCGGCGCTGGTTCACCACGTCGTTCAGGCCGTAGGCCATCCAGGCGTCGGCGGGGGCGCCGTCGCGGCCCGCGCGACCGGTTTCCTGGTAGTAGCCCTCGATGTTCTTGGGCATGTCGACGTGGCCGACGAAGCGCACGTCGGGCTTGTCGATGCCCATGCCGAAGGCGATGGTCGCGACCATCACGATGCCTTCCTCGCGCAGGAAGCGGTCCTGGTGCTTCTGACGCACCGCCGCGTCCAGGCCTGCGTGGTACGGCAGCGCGTTGATGCCGGCGCCCTGCAGCGTCGTCGCGAGGTCTTCCACGCGCTTGCGCGACTGGCAATAGACCACGCCCGCATCGCCCTCGTGCTCACGCTCGATGAAGCGCAGCAGCTGCGTGGTGGCGTCCTTCTTCTCGACGATGGTGTAGCGGATGTTCGGACGGTCGAAGCTGGAGACGAACTGGCGCGCCTCCTCGAGCTGCAGCCGCTCGACGATGTCGGCGCGCGTGAGGTCGTCGGCCGTGGCCGTGAGCGCGATGCGCGGCACGCCCGGGTAGCGCTCGTGCAGCACGGTGAGCGCGCGGTACTCGGGGCGGAAGTCGTGGCCCCACTGGCTCACGCAATGCGCCTCGTCGATGGCGAACAGCGAGAGCTTGCCGCGCTCGTTCAACGAATCGAGCTGCGACAGGAAGCGCGGCGTGTTCACGCGCTCGGGCGCCGCGTACAGCAGCGTGATCTCGCCGCGCAGCATGCGGCGCTCCACGTCCTGCGTCTGTTCCCAGTCGAGCGTGGAATTGAGGAAGGCCGCGCTCACCCCCGCCTCGTGCAACGCGCCGACCTGGTCGTGCATCAGCGCGATCAGCGGCGACACCACCACCGCCACGCCGCGCCCCGCGCGCTGCCGCGCGATGGCCGGGATCTGGTAACAGAGCGACTTGCCGCCGCCCGTGGGCATGAGCACCAGCGCGTCGCCGCCGCCCACCACGTGCTCCACGATGTCCTGCTGGGCCCCGCGAAAGCGCGCGTAGCCGAACACGTCGTGAAGGATGTCGGCGGGGGCCGCGCTGCCGGGGCTGCTGCCGTCGCTGGTGGCGTCGAAGGGGCGGGGAGCGAGGGAGGACACAGGCGGGGGTGCGAAGGGCGGGAGAGGGGGAGAAAAGGGCCGGAGCCGGGGCGGACGCCGATTGTCCCCCAGCGGCTCCGATATGACTGTGGCACGGCGTTTGCAATGGTGAACCCCGTCCCGGCACCCCTCTTGTCTAGACAGCAAACTGGGGCATTTCTCTCGGAGATGCACCAAAACAGGACTTTCGGGTTATCCTGTATATACAAGTTGGGGCGCCTGGCAACAATGCGAGGCGTGCTGCCCATATCCCCCGGGCATGTATCGCCGAATCACCTCTCTCAAAAAATGGAACCAGGAGTCCCCATGGTCAAGGTAGTTGTGAAAGTCGCTTCGCTGCTGGCAGCAGGTGCATGTGCAGCGGGCATGGCCGGAACGGCCGCCGCCCAGGACACGAAGATTTCGCTCGGCATGTCCGGCTGGACCGGCTTTGCGCCGCTGTCGCTGGCCGACAAGGCCGGCATCTTCAAGAAGAACGGGCTGGACGTCGAACTCAAGATGATCCCGCAGAAGGACCGCCACCTGGCGCTGGCCTCCGGCGCGATCCAGTGCGCGGCCACCACGGTGGAGACGCACGTGGCCTGGAACGCCAACGGCGTGCCGATCGTGCAGATCTTCCAGATGGACAAGTCCTACGGCGCCGACGGCCTGGCCGTGCGCAACGACGTGAAGAGCTTTTCCGACCTCAAGGGCAAGAGCATCGGCGTGAGCGCCCCGGGCACCGCGCCGTACTTCGGCCTGGCCTGGATGCTCAGCAAGAACGGCATGAGCCTGAAGGACGTGAAGGTGGTCTCGCTCGAGCCGCAGCCCGCCGCGCAGGCTTTCGTGGCCGGCCAGAACGACGCCGCCATGACCTACGAGCCCTACCTGTCGACCGTGCGCGCCAACCCGGCCGCCGGCAAGATTTTGGCCACCACGCTCGACTACCCGATGGTGATGGACACCGTCGGCTGCGCCCCCACTTGGCTCAAGGCCAACAGCAAGGCCGCCGCCGCGCTCACCAAGTCTTACTTCGACGCACTGGACATGATCAAGGCCGACCCGGCCAAGGCCAACGAACTCATGGGCTCGGCCGTCAAGCAAAGCGGCGAGCAGTTCGCCAAGTCGTCGGCCTACCTGCGCTGGCAGGACAAGGCCGCCAACCAGAAGTTCTTCGCAGGCGAGCTCACCAGCTTCATGAAGGAAGCCGCGGCCATCCTGCTGGAGGCCGGCGTGATCCGCAAGGCGCCGGAAGACTATGCCGCCACCTTCGACGCCAGCTATGTCAAGTAAGGCCTTGCCGCAGATGCAACCGATGACCGCCGCCCCGGCGCGCGCCGTGACGCCGCCGCCCGCGCCTCCCGTGCGGCGTCGCGTGTTCGCGCCGCTCGAGCCCATCAGCGCGTCCGCGCGCACGATGCTGGGGCTGGGCTTCTTCGTGCTCTTCGTGGTGGTGTGGGGCATCGCCACGCTGGGCGGCTTCGTGTCGCCCACCTTCCTGGCGAGCCCGATCGCGATGGTCAAGGAGGGCTGGCTGCTCTTCACCGAGTACGGCTTCATCGGCGACATCGGCATGACCGTGTGGCGCGTGTTCGGCGGCTTCCTGCTGGCGGCCGTCATCGCGGTGCCGCTGGGCGTGGCCATGGGCACCTGGAAGACGGTCGAGGCCTTCTTCGAGCCCTTCGTCTCGTTCTGCCGCTACCTGCCGGCCTCGGCCTTCATCCCGCTGCTCATCCTGTGGGCGGGCCTGGGCGAAATGCAGAAGCTGCTGGTGATCTTCATCGGCTCGTTCTTCCAGATCGTGCTGATGGTGGCCGTCACCGTGGGCGGCGCGCGGCGCGACCTCGTCGAGGCCGCCTACACGCTGGGCGCCAACAGCCGCGGCATCGTGGCGCGCGTGCTCATTCCGGGCGCCGCGCCGGGCATCGCCGAAACGCTGCGCCTCGTGCTGGGCTGGGCCTGGACGTACGTGATCGTGGCGGAGCTCATCGGCTCCTCGTCGGGCATCGGCCACATGATCACCGACAGCCAGGCGCTGTTGAACACCGGGCAGATCATCTTCGGGATCATCGTGATCGGCGTCATCGGCCTGTTGTCCGACTTCGCTTTCAAGGCGATGAATCGCCGTCTGTTTGCATGGGCTGCACTGTGAAGAACCAACTCTCCATTCAAGGCGTCTCGCGCGTCTTCACCGGCACCAAGGGCCAGCGCACGCAGGCGCTGCAGCCGATCGACTTCGAGGTGAAGGAGAACGACTTCGTCACCATCCTCGGCCCCTCGGGCTGCGGCAAGTCGACGCTCTTGCGCATCGTGGCGGGGCTCGACTTCCCGACCACCGGCCAGGTGATGCTCGACGGCGAGCGCATCGAAGGCCCCGGCGCCGACCGCGGCGTGGTGTTCCAGAGCTACACGCTCTTCCCGTGGCTCACGGTGGCGCAGAACATCCGCTTCGGCCTGCGCGAGCGCGGCATGAGCGAAGCCGACCAGAAGGAACGCAGCGAGTTCTTCATCGCCAAGGTCGGCCTGCGCGGCTTCGAGCACCACTTCCCCAAGCAGCTCTCGGGCGGCATGCAGCAGCGCACCGCCATTGCGCGCGCGCTGGCCAACGACCCCAAGATGCTGCTGCTCGACGAGCCCTTCGGCGCGCTCGACAACCAGACCCGCGTGCTCATGCAGGAGCTGCTGCTGGGCATCTGGGAGTCGGCGCAGAAGACGGTGCTGTTCGTCACGCACGACATCGACGAGGCGATCTTCATGGCCAACCGCGTGGCGGTGTTCAGCGCGCGGCCGGGCCGCATCAAGACCGAGATCGCGGTCGACTTCCCGCACCCGCGCAGCTACACCATCAAGACCTCGCCCGAGTTCATGGACATCAAGGCGCGCCTGACCGAAGAAATCCGCGCCGAGTCGATGGCCGCCGCGGAACATTGAAAGCACGATGAAACGCGACCTGCCGTCCCTCGCGCTCTATGCGCAAGTCAAGGATCACATCTCCCGCAAGATCCAGGACGGCACGTGGCCGCCCGGCCACCGCCTGCCTTCCGAGAACGAGCTGGTCGCGCAGTTCGGCATGGCGCGCATGACCGTGAACCGCGCCCTGCGCGAGCTCATGGAGCAGGGGCGCATCGTGCGCGTGGCCGGCGTCGGCAGCTTCGTGGCCGAGAACAAGCCGCAGTCCACGCTGCTGCAGATCGCCAACATCGCCAGCGAGATCCGCCAGCGCGGCCACGACTACCGCTGCGAGATGCTCGCGGTCGAGCGCCTCGCGGCCTCGCCCGACGTGGCCGCCTGGCTCGACCTGCGCGCGGGCGACTCCGTGTTCCACAGCGCCTGCCTGCACCTGGACAACGACACGCCCGTGCAGCTCGAGGAGCGCTACGTCAACCCGCAGGTCGTGCCCGACTTTCTCGAGCAGGACTTCACGGCCGTGCCGCCCAGCGAGTACCTGGTGCGCAACGTGCCCTTCGACCAGATCGAACACGTCGTCGATGCCGTGCTGCCCAGCGCCGAACAGGCCGAGCGGCTCGCGATGGCGCCCACCGACCCCTGCCTGCTGCTGACGCGCCGCACCTGGATCCGCAACACGCCCGTGACCTGGGTGCGCTGCCTGCATCCCGCTTCGCGCTACAGCCTGGGCAGCCGATTCAAGTCCGACGGCAACCCGACCTTCGGCTAGACAGACCGTTTTTTTTTCGACCCTCAGAGGCCCACGTTTTCTCTCGCAACCACTTGTATAGACAGGTTCACATGCCAAGCAATCACACCGCCACTTCCCACGCCACATTGACCCTCACGCCCGGCAAGGTCGACCTTGCGATGCTGCGACGCATCCAGGCCGGCGGCGTGCACCTTGCGCTCGACCCGTCGGTGCAGGACGGCATGGCCAAGGCCGAGGCCGCGGTGCGCCACATCGTCGAGAACGACGAGGTGGTCTACGGCATCAACACCGGTTTCGGCAAGCTCGCGAGCACGCGCATCGGCAACGACCACCTGGCCGAGCTGCAGCGCAACCTCGTGCTCTCGCACAGCGTGGGCACGGGCGAGCCGCTGGCCGCGCCGGTGGTGCGCATGATCCTCGCGACCAAGGCCGTGAGCCTGGCGCGCGGCCATTCGGGCGTGCGGCCCGCGCTGGTCGACGCGCTGCTGGCGCTGTTCAACGCGGGCGTCACGCCGAGCATCCCGTGCAAGGGCTCGGTCGGCGCCTCGGGCGACCTCGCGCCGCTGGCCCACATGGCCTGCGTGCTCATCGGCGAAGGCGAAGCGACGCTGGCCGACGGCAAGAAGGTCAGCGGCGCCGAAGCCATGCGCAGCATCGGCCTCGAACCCTTCGTGCTCGGCCCCAAGGAAGGCCTGGCGCTGCTCAACGGCACGCAGGTGTCGACCGCGCTGGCGCTGGCCGGCCTGTTCGGCGCCGAAGACGTGTTCGCCGCCGCGCTGATGTCGGGCGCGCTGTCGCTCGAAGCCATCCAGGGTTCGATCAAGCCCTTCGACGCGCGCATCCACGCCGCGCGCGGCCAGCCCGGCCAGATCGCCGTGGCCGGCGCCGTGCGCACGCTGCTCGACGGCAGCGAGATCGTTCCCTCGCACGCCGACTGCGGCCGCGTGCAAGACCCGTACTCGGTGCGCTGCATCCCGCAGGTGATGGGCGCCTGCCTCGACAACCTGGCCCACGCCTCGCGCGTGCTGGTCATCGAAGCCAATGCCGCGTCGGACAACCCGCTCGTGTTCTGCGACACCGGCGAGGTGATCTCGGGCGGCAACTTCCACGCCGAGCCGGTCGCCTTCGCGGCCGACATCATTGCGCTGGCCGTGAGCGAAGTCGGCGCCATCGCCGAGCGCCGCCTCGCGCTGCTGCTCGACAGCGGCCTGTCGGGCCTGCCGCCCTTCCTGGTGCGCGACGGCGGCCTGAACTCCGGCTTCATGATCGCGCAGGTCACGGCCGCCGCGCTCGCCTCGGAAAACAAGTCGCACGCGCACCCCGCCAGCGTCGACAGCCTGCCGACCTCGGCCAACCAGGAAGACCACGTGTCGATGGCCACCTTCGCGGCGCGCCGCCTGGGCGACATGGTCAACAACACCGCCGTGGTGGTGGGCATCGAAGCGATGGCCGCCGCCCAGGGCATCGAACTCAAGCGCAAGCTGAAGAGTTCGCCGCTGGTGGAAGCGGAATTCGCCCGCATCCGCCAGAAGGTCGCGTTCCTCGAGACCGACCGCTACCTCGCACCCGACATCGAAGCCATGCGCCTGTGGGCGCTCGCGGCCGACCTGCCGGCCGCGCTGCTCGACATCCTGCCCAGCCACTCGAAGTGATCCGTACCGACCGCCACCCGACAAGGAGAACCACGCCATGAACGCACCCGACAAATTCGCCCTGAACACCCCCACCGGCGCCGATCCGCGCCATGACCCGACCCGCGTGATCCGCGCCCCGCGCGGCACCGAGCTCAACTGCAAGAGCTGGCTCACCGAAGCGCCGTACCGCATGCTGCAGAACAACCTCGACGCCGAGGTGGCCGAGCGCCCGCAGGACCTCGTGGTGTACGGCGGCATTGGCCGCGCCGCGCGCGACTGGGCCTGCTACGACCAGATCCTCGCCTCGCTGAAGGAACTGGAAGACGACGAGACGCTGCTCATTCAATCGGGCAAGCCCGTGGGTGTGTTCAAGACGCACGCCGACGCACCGCGCGTGCTGCTCGCCAATTCGAACCTCGTGCCGAAGTGGGCCAACTGGGAGCACTTCAACGAGCTCGACCGCCAGGGCCTCTTCATGTACGGCCAGATGACGGCGGGCAGCTGGATCTACATCGGCAGCCAGGGCATCGTGCAAGGCACCTTCGAGACCTTCGTCGAAGCCGGCCGCCAGCACTACAACAACAGCCTCGCGGGCAAGTGGATCCTCACGGCAGGCCTGGGCGGCATGGGCGGCGCACAGCCGCTCGCGGCCACGCTGGCCGGCGCCGTGTCGCTGAACATCGAGTGCCAGCAGTCGAGCATCGACTTCCGCCTGCGCACGCGCTACGTCGACAAGCAGGCACGCGACATCGACCACGCCTTCGAACTGATCAAGCAGCATTGCGACGCCAAGGAAGCCGTGTCGATCGCGCTGCTGGGCAACGCGGCCGACATCCTGCCCGAGCTGGTCAAGCGCGCGAAGGCCGGTGGCCTCAAGCCCGACCTCGTGACCGACCAGACCTCCGCGCACGACCTGATCAACGGCTACCTGCCCTCGGGCTGGACCGTGCCGCAATGGCAGGCCGCCATGAAGGACGCGTCGCAACACGACGCCCTGAAGAAGGCCGCCGCGAAGTCGTGCGCCGTGCACGTGCAGGCCATGCTCGACTTCCAGGCCATGGGCATCCCCACGGTCGACTACGGCAACAACATCCGCCAGGTCGCGTTCGACGAAGGCGTGAAGAACGCCTTCGACTTCCCGGGCTTCGTGCCGGCCTACATCCGTCCGCTGTTCTGCGAAGGCAAGGGCCCGTTCCGCTGGGTGGCGCTCTCGGGCGACCCGGAAGACATCTACAAGACCGACGCCAAGATCAAGGAGCTGTTCCCCGACAACACCCACACCCACCGCTGGCTCGACATGGCGCGCGAGCGCATCGCCTTCCAGGGCCTGCCCGCGCGCATCTGCTGGCTCGGCCTGGGCGAGCGCCACATCGCAGGCCTGGCCTTCAACGAGATGGTGAAGAACGGCGAGCTCAAGGGCCCCATCGTCATCGGCCGCGACCACCTGGACACCGGCTCGGTCGCCAGCCCGAACCGCGAGACCGAAGCCATGAAGGACGGCACCGACGCCGTCTCCGACTGGCCGCTGCTCAACGCCCTGCTCAACACGGCCGGCGGCGCGACCTGGGTCAGCCTGCACCACGGCGGCGGCGTGGGCATGGGCTACTCCCAGCACTCGGGCGTGGTGATCGTGTGCGACGGCACCGACGCTGCGGCCAAGCGCATCGGGCGCGTGCTCTTCAACGACCCGGCCACCGGCGTCATGCGCCATGCCGACGCGGGCTACGACATCGCGGTCGCCACCGCGAAGAAGCAGGGCCTGAAGCTGCCGATGATCAAGTAACGCCGGCAGGCGCCGCAGGTGAAGTAAAAAAGCGGGTCACCCGACACCCGACACCCGAAGGAGACCCGACGATGACCCTCGATGCTTGCGACCTGCAGCGCCGCGTGCGCGAACGCGTGGACGACGCGCTGGTGGCGCAGTTCCAGCGCGACGGCGCGGTCTGCATCCGCCAGCTGCTCACGGCCGACGAACTCGCGCTGCTGCGTGACGGCATCGAGGCGAACCTGGCGGCGCCCAGCCCGCGCGCCAAGGTCGCGAGCCGGCCCGACGACCCGGGCCGCTTCTTCGAGGACTTCTGCAACTGGCAGGAGATCGACGCCTTCGGCCGCTTCATCCGGCAGGCGCCGCTGGCGCCCCTCGCGCAGCGGCTCATGGGCTCGGACACCGTGCGCCTGTACCACGACCACCTGCTCGTGAAGGAACCCGGCACGCGCCAGCGCACGCCGTGGCACCAGGACCAGCCCTACTACAACATCGAGGGCATGCAGAACGTCAGCATGTGGATTCCGGTCGATCCGGTGTCGCGTGCCGCCACGCTCGAGTTCGTGGCCGGCTCCCACAAGGGGCCGTGGCTCATGCCGCGCACCTTCATGGACAACCACGCCAAGTGGTTCCCTGAAGGCAGCCTGGACGACCTGCCCGACATCGAGGGCGCGCGCGAGCGCTTTCCCATCGTCGGCTGGGACATCGAGCCCGGCGACTTCGTCTGCTTCCACATGCTCACGCTGCATGCGGCCGCCGGCGTCGAGGGGCCGAACCGGCGCCGCGTGTTCTCGGTGCGCTTTATGGGCGACGACATCCGCCACGCGCCGCGCAGCTGGAAGACCTCGCCCGATTTCCCGGGCCTGGCCGAGCGCCTGCCGGCCGGCGCGCCGATGGACGATCCGCTCTTTCCGCTGCTGGTGCGCTGAGCCCCGGTAAGACGAAGGTAGAAAGAAAAAACGCGCTCATTCCCATCGAGTGGGAATTCGGGCTTGGTCGTGAGAACGGCGAGCAAGATACTGCACGCCGCATCCACTTTCGACCGCCCAGCGATTGCCCCCGATGACGACCCCCCTTGACGCTCCCGCCCACAACGACCGCGCGCTGTTCGTGCTGTCGGTGCTGGCGCAAAGCAAGGCGGCGATGACGGCGGCCGAGCTCGTGCAGGCCACCGGCCTGTCGCAGAGCACGCTGTACCGCCAGGTCGCCACCTTGCGCCGCTGGGGCTTCGTGATGGAGTCCGAGGGCCGCTACTCGCCGGGGCCCGTCAGCGTGCAGCTGGCCAGCGGCTTCGACGGTAACTCCGACCTCGTGATGGCCGCGCGCGCCGACATGCGCCTGCTGGCACAGCAAAGCCACGAGAGCGTGGCGCTCGTCACCCTGGTGAACGAGCGCGTCGTGTGCCTGGAGATGATCGACAGCGAACAGTCGCTGCGCTGCTCCTTCGACCGCGGCCGCAGCGTGCCCGCGCGCGACGGCGCCAGCGCCAAGTGCCTGCTGGCCCACGCACCCGACGACGCGCGCGACCTGCTGCTCGACGGCCTTGACGAAGGCCCCGAACGCCGCGCCGAGCGCGCCGCCGAACTCGACGCCATCCGCGCCGCCGGCCATGCCGTGACCCACGGCGAGGTCGATGCCGGCGTCTGGGGCGCGAGCGCGCCGGTGCTGGCCGCGGGCCGGCGCCTGCGCGGGGCGATCACGCTCATGGCGCCACTCACGCGCGTCGAAGGCATGGAAGCTGCATTGGTCCACATGACCGTCGTCACGGCGGCCCGCATCTCGCGCGCACTGCAGTAGTCGCCGCTTTTCTTTTTCTTTCTCCCTCCCTCACCTCCACGAAAGCCCTCCCATGAACACCCGTCGCACCCTCGTCGCCGCCGCCCTGTCCGGCCTCGCCTTCTTCGGTTTCGCTGGCGCCGCGCAAGCCCAGGGCGAGCCGCTGCGCGTGGCCACCGACGCCACCTTCCCGCCGATGGAGTTCGTGGAAAACGGCAAGCGCACCGGCTTCGACGTGGAGCTGGTCGAGGCCATCGGCAAGACGCTGGGTCGCAAGATCGAGTGGATCGACATCGACTTCAAGGGCCTCGTGCCGGGCCTCATCTCCAAGCGCTTCGACATGGCCGTGTCGGGCATCTACATCACCGACGAGCGCAAGAAGGTCGTCGACTTCACCGTGCCGTACTACGCCGGCGGCCTCGTGGTCATGGTGAAGGACAACAACACCACCATCAAGAAGCCGGCCGACATCAACGGCAAGAAGGTCAGCGTGCAGGTGGGCACCAAGTCCGTGTCGTACACGAAGGAGAAATTCCCGCAGGTGCAGCTGATGGAAGTCGAGAAGAACCAGGAGATGTTCAACCTCGTGGACATCGGCCGCGCCGACGCCGCCGTCACCGGCAAGCCCGCCGCCTTCCAGTACGTGCGCACGCGCGGCGGCCTGAAGGTGCTCGACGAGCAGATCACCACCGAGGAGTACGGCATGGCCATCCGCAAGGACACGCCCGAGCTCACCAAGGCCGTGAACGGCGCGATCGAGAAGCTCAAGGCCGACGGCACCTACGCGGCCATCGTGAAGAAGTGGTTCAGCGCCACCGCCAAGTAAGCGCGCCATGGACTTCGATTTCTCGCCCGTCTGGCAGGGCTGGCCCGACCTGCTGCGCGGCGCGCTGGTCACGGTGGAGATCACCGCCTGCGCGCTGGCGCTCGGTTGCGTGCTGGGCCTCCTGGTCGGCATCGGCCGGCTGAACCCGAAGCGGCGCTGGATCTACGGCGTGTGCACCGCCTACGTGGCGGCGATTCGCGGCACGCCGCTGCTGGTGCAGCTGTTCATTCTGTTCTTCGGCCTGCCGCACTTCGGCATCCTGCTGCCGGCCTTCGTGTGCGGCGTGCTGGGGCTCGGCGTGTACTCGGGCGCCTATGTGTCCGAGATCGTGCGCGGCGCGATCCAGTCGATCGACAAGGGCCAGACCATGGCCGCGCAGTCGCTGGGCATGACGCCCGGCGTGGCGATGCGCCAGATCGTGTTGCCGCAGGCCGTGGTGCGCATGATTCCGCCGCTGGGCAACGAGTTCATCGCGCTCATCAAGAACTCGGCGCTGGTGTCGCTGCTCACGATCCACGACGTGATGCACGAAGGCCAGAAGATCATCAGCGTGTCGTACCGCTCGCTCGAGGTGTACCTGGCCATCGCGCTCGTGTACTTCATGCTCACGGGCACCATGACCCTGATCCTGCGGCATTTCGAACAGAAGCTGCGCCAGGGCGGGTTGATGCGATGAGCGTGCAGCGTTTTTCGCGCGCGACCCTGCGCGCCACGCCCTGGAAGAACGGCGGCGGCACCACGCAGGAAATCGCCAGCTGGCCGCCAGGCGCGGGGCTCGACAGCTTCGGCTGGCGCGTGAGCATCGCCACCATCGCGTCGCCGGGCCCGTTCTCGGTGTTCCCGGGCATCGAGCGCCAGATCATGCTGCTCGAAGGCGACGGCGTGCGCCTCTTCACGCACGACGGCCGCGTGTCGCACCGGCTCGACGTGCCGCACCAGCCCTTCGCCTTTTCCGGCGACGACCCGATCGACTGCACGCTGCTCGGCGGCGCCTCGAACGACTTCAATGTGATGGCGCGCAGCGGCCAATGGCGCGCCGACGTGCAGGTGCTGGAACGCGCCGCCGACATCGCGCCCGCGCCGCACGGCGTGCTGTTGGCCTTGCGCGGCGAGTGGCGCTTGAATGACGGCGAGGCCCTGGCTGAAGGCGAGGGCCTGTGCTGGACCGACGCCGCGCAGGCATGGCAGGCCGCGCCGGCGAGCGACGGCGCGCGGCTGGTGGCCGTGCGCTTCGTGCCGGCCTGAGCGGCCCAAGCAAAGAACAGGAGATGACGATGACACCCCCCAGCGAATTCCCCTCGGCCGACGGCCTGTGGACCGGCCTGCGCCTGGCGCCCGGTGCGGCGCCCGGCGTCACCTTGGCGCCCGACGCCGAAGCCGCCCTCGTGGTCGCGCAGGGCACGGTCCGCTGGGTCGGCGCGCGCGCCGACCTGCCCGCCGAGTTCGCGGGGCTCGCGTCGCACGACGGCGGCGGCGCGCTCGTCACGCCCGGCCTCGTCGATTGCCACACGCACCTGGTCTACGGCGGCCAGCGCGCCAACGAGTTCGCGATGCGGCTGGCGGGTGCCACGTACGAAGAGGTGGCGAAGGCCGGTGGCGGCATCGTCTCGTCGGTGCGCGCCACGCGCGAGGCCGACGAAGACACGCTGTTCGCCCAGGCCGCTGCGCGCCTCGAGCAGTTGCTGGCCGACGGCGTCTGCGCCATCGAGATCAAGTCGGGCTACGGCCTGGCGCTCGAGCACGAGCGCAAGCAGCTGCGCGTGGCGCGGCGACTGGGCGAGGCTTACGGCGTCACCGTACGCACCACCTTCCTCGGCGCGCACGCGCTGCCGCCCGAATACGCCGGCCGCAGTGGCGACTACATCGACCTCGTCTGCAAGGAGATGCTGCCCGCGCTCGCCGCCGAAGGGCTGGTCGATGCGGTCGACGTGTTCTGCGAACGCATCGCCTTCTCGCTCGCGGAAACCGAGCAGGTCTTCCAAGCCGCCCAGGCGCTGGGCCTGCCCGTGAAGCTGCATGCCGAGCAGCTCTCCGACATGGGCGGCGCGGCGCTGGCCGCGCGCTACGGCGCGCTGTCGTGCGACCACATCGAGCACCTGTCGGCCGACGGCATCGCGGCCATGCGCCAGTCGGGCACCGTGGCCGTGCTGCTGCCCGGCGCCTACTACACGCTGCGCGACACGCACCTGCCGCCCATCGACGCGCTGCGCGCCGCGGGCGTGCCGATGGCCGTGTCGACCGACCACAACCCCGGCACCTCGCCGACGCTGAGCCTGCTGCTGATGGTCAACATGGCCTGCACGCTGTTCCGCCTCACCGTGCCCGAGGCGCTCGCCGGCGTCACCGTGCACGCGGCGCGCGCGCTCGGCCTGCAGGACACGCACGGCGCCATCGCGCCCGGCATGCCCGCCAACTTCGTGCTCTGGAACCTGCACGACGCCGCCGAGCTGGCCTACTGGTTCGGCCAGCAGCCGGTGCGCGCCGTGGTGCGCCAGGGACGCATCGCCATCGGAGCCACCGAATGACACACACGCTTTTCGCAGCCGATGCGCTGCTGCCCGCAGGCTGGACGAAGAACGTCCTGCTGTCGTGGAACGACGCCGGCCAGCTCACGCAGGTGCAGGCCGGCGCGCAACCGCCCGCGGGCGCGCAGGTGGCGACCGGCCCGGTGATCCCGGGCATGCCCAACCTGCATTCGCACGCCTTCCAGCGCGCGTTCGCGGGCCTCACCGAGCACCGCGCCGAGCAGCAGGACAGCTTCTGGAGCTGGCGCACGCTGATGTACCGCTTTGCCGCGCGCCTCGGCCCGCAGCACATGGAGGCCATCGCGACCTGGCTCTACGCCGAGATGCTCGAGGCGGGCTACACCAGCGTGTGCGAGTTCCAGTACGTGCACCACGACACCGACGGGCGTCCCTACGCCGACGACGCGGCGCTGAGCCGCGCGCTGCTGCGCGCTGCGCACAACACCGGCATCGGCTTCACGCTGCTGCCCGTGCTCTACCAGACCAGCGGCTTCGGCGACCAGCCGCCCACCGAGGGGCAGCGCCGCTTCATCCGCTCGACCGAATCGATGCTGCGCCTGCTCGACACGCTCAAGCCCGACTGCGACACGCAGGGCGCGCGCCTGGGCCTGGCGCCGCATTCGCTGCGCGCCGTGCCGCCTGAGGCGCTGCGCGAGGCGCTCGCCGGCCTGGACGCCATCGACCGCACCGCGCCGGTCCACATCCACATCGCCGAGCAGACGAAGGAAGTGGACGACTGCGTGGAGTGGAGCGGCCTGCGCCCGGTCGAATGGCTGCTCGACCACGCGGCCGTCGATGCGCGCTGGTGCCTCGTGCACGCCACGCACATGAACGACGCCGAGTACGAATACGCGGCACAGAGCGGTGCGGTCGCGGGCCTGTGCCCGACCACCGAGGCCAACCTGGGCGACGGCATCTTCGACTTCGCGCGCTGGCGCAGCCACGGCGGCGCCTGGGGCGTGGGCTCCGACAGCCACGCCAGCGTCAACGCGGCCGAGGAGTTGCTGATGCTCGAGTACAGCCAGCGCCTGGGCCGGCGCCAGCGCAACGTCGGCGCCAGCGCGGCGCAACCGCACGTGGCCACCGCGCTCACGCTCGAAGCCGTGCAGGGCGGGGCGCAGGCGGCGGGCCGCGCGGTCGGCGGGCTGGCCGCGGGGCAGCAGGCCGACTTCGTCGTGCTCGACGCCCATCACCTCGCGCTGCAGGGCCTGTCGGCGCCTGACATGCTCTCGGCCCATGTGTTCGCGAGCCACCGCACCTCGGCCGTCGACGCGGTCTGGGTGGCGGGCCGCCCACGCGTCACGGCGGGCCGGCATGCGCTGCATGGCGATGCCGCCGCCGCCTTCGTTGCCGCGCGCACCCAACTCCTCAAGGACTGAATTCCCATGGCCTTCACCACCACCGAACCGGCGTTCCGCTTCCGCCAGGGCACGCGCCCGCTGCTGATCTCGATGCCGCACGTCGGCACGCACGTGCCGCCCGCGCTGGCCGCGCGCTTCACCGACGAGGCACGCCATGTGCCCGACACCGACTGGCACCTCGAACAGCTCTACGACTTCGCCGACGCACTCGGCGCGTCGGTGCTCGTGGCCACGCACTCGCGCTACGTGGTCGACCTGAACCGTCCGCCGGACGGCGCCAGCCTGTACCCGGGCCAGAGCGTCACCGGCCTGTGCCCGGTCGACACCTTCGACGACACGCCGGTCTACGCGAAGCCCGAAGACCACCCGTCCGACGAAGAAGTTGCCGAACGCCGTGAGGCCGTCTGGCGCCCGTACCACCAGCAGCTGCAGGCCGAGCTCGATCGCCTCACGGCCGCGCACGGCACCGTCGCGCTGTGGGACGCGCACTCGATCCGCTCCGTGCTGCCGCGCTTCTTCGAAGGCAAGCTGCCCGACCTGAACCTGGGCACCGCCGACGGCAAGAGCTGCGACCCCGCGCTGGCCGCCACGCTGCGCGGCATCGCCGAATCGGCGCCGGGCTACACCGGCGTGCTCAACGGCCGCTTCAAGGGCGGCCACATCACGCGCCAGTACGGCAACCCGGCCGGCGGCGTGCACGCGGTGCAGCTGGAGATGACCCAGTCGAGCTACATGCAGGAAGCGCTGCCCTTCGACTACCTGCCCGACGTGGCCGCGGGCGTGAAGCCGCACGTGCGCCGCATGCTGGAAGCGGTGCTGGCCTTCGTCGAAGGCGGCGCCCGGTGAGCGCCGCCATCCACGCGTTCGCGCGCCCCGAGGTGCCGCCGCTGCCGCCCTACAACGCGGGGCTGTCCTCGGAGGCCGTGCGCGCGCGCTACGGCGTCAGCGAGATCGCGCGGCTGGCGAGCAACGAGAACCCGTACGGCCCCAGCCCCGCGGTGGCGCGGGCGCTGGTCGACCTGGCGGCGCGCGCGGGCACCTACCCCGACGCCAACTCCACGGCGCTGCGTGCCGCCATCGCGCAGCGCACCGGCGCGCAGCCCGGCGAGGTGGTGATCGGCAACGGCTCGGAAGACATCCTGCAGATGCTGTGCCAGGCGCTGCTGTCGCCGGGCGACCGCGTGCTCACGCAGCGCCCGGCCTTCGGCCTGCACGAGATCTACCCGCGCATGATGGGCGCGCAGGTCGAGCTGCTGACGCTCACGCCGGAACTCGGCTTCGACCTCGACGCCTGGTGCGCCGCGCTCGCGCGCGGGCCCAAGGTGGTGATGCTGGCCAACCCCTCGAACCCGGTCGGCTGCATGTTCGATGCGGACGACTTCGCGCGCTTGCTCGCGGCGGTGCCCGCGGGCACGCTGCTGGTGGTGGACGAGGCCTATTACGAATATGCGCGGCTGGCGCCCGGCTACCCCGACGTGCTCGCCCTGCTGCGCGCATGGCAGGCGGCCGGCGAAGGCCGCGCCCCCTGGATCGTGCTGCGCACCTTCTCCAAGGCCTGGGGCCTGGCCGGCCTGCGCGTGGGCTACGGCATCGCGTCCGACGCGGCGCTGGTGCAGCTGCTCGACCGCGTGCGCACGCCCTTCAACGTGAACCTGGCGGCGCAGGCCGCGGCGCTGGCGGCCTGGGGCGACGAGGCCTTCATGGCGCAGGCGGTGGCGCGCACCGTGCAACAGCGCGAGGCGCTGGCGGCGCAGCTTCGCGCCCTGGCCGGGTCGGTCTGGCCGGGCCTGCGCATCGCGCCGTCGGCGGCCAACTTCCTGTTCGTCGACCTCGGCCGGCCCAACGCGCCGGTCAACGAGGCCTTGCTGGCGCGCGGGATCATCGTCAAGCCCTGGAAGGAGCCGGGCTTCGAGACCTTCATCCGCGTGTCGGTGGGCACCGACGCGGACAACGCGCGCTTCGTGCAGGCGCTGGCGGAGATCGCGGGCGGGCAAGGCTGACACTGGGGCCGGGTCGCCAAGACCCGCCTGCGCGCCGGGCCAGACCGGGGTTTTTACAATCGCGGACATGACCAAGCCCCTCATCTATACCCGCGGCCAGGCGCTGCCGGGCATCCTCGCCAACCGCATTGCCATCCTCGACGGCGCGATGGGCACGATGATCCAGCGCTTCAAGCTCACCGAAGAGCAATACCGCGGCGAGCGCTTCAAGGACTTCGAGCGCGACGTGAAGGGCAACAACGAGCTGCTGTCGCTCACGCGCCCCGACGTCATCACCGACATCCACGAGGCCTACCTCGCGGCCGGCGCCGACCTCATCGAGACCAACACCTTCGGCGCCACCACCATCGCGCAGGAGGACTACAAGATGGCCCACCTGGCGCGCGAGATGAACCTCGAATCGGCCAAGCTGGCGCGCGCGGCCTGCGACAAGTACAGCACGCCGGACAAGCCGCGCTTCGTGGCCGGCGCCCTCGGCCCGACGCCCAAGACGGCGAGCATCAGCCCCGACGTGAACGACCCGGGTGCGCGCAATGTCGATTTCGAATCGCTGCGCGCGGCGTACTACGAGCAGACCGAAGCGCTGGTCGAAGGCGGCGCCGACGTGATCCTGGTCGAGACCATCTTCGACACGCTCAACGCCAAGGCCGCGCTGTTCGCGGTGGACGAGTACTTCGACAACAGCGGCCAGCGCCTGCCGCTGATCATCAGCGGCACGGTGACCGACGCCTCGGGCCGCATCCTCAGCGGCCAGACCGTGACCGCCTTCTGGCACAGCGTGCGCCATGCGCAGCCGCTGGCCATCGGCCTGAACTGCGCGCTGGGCGCGACGCTGATGCGCCCCTACATCCAGGAGCTGGCGCGCGTGGCGGGCGACACCTACATCAGCTGCTACCCGAACGCCGGCCTGCCCAACCCGATGAGCGACACCGGCTTCGACGAGACGCCCGACGTCACCTCGCGCCTGCTGCACGAGTTCGCGGCCGAGGGGCTGGTGAACATCGTGGGCGGCTGCTGCGGCACCACGCCGGACCACATCGCGGCGATCGGTGCGGCCGTGGCGCCTGCCAAGGGCCGCCTCCTGAACAGCAACGGCTTCTACAAAGAAGCCGCCTGAAGCCGGGCGCCGCGCGCGCCCTCGGCTGATTGACGGCTCCCCGCCCCACGCCTACGCTGGGGCGCACAGGAGCCTCCCATGAACGCCACATCCTTCTTGCGCCGCGCTGCCTTGGGCGCGCTCGTTTTGTTGCTGCCGCTTGCGGCGGCGGCGCAGCAGGCCTTCACGCGCGGCGCGGTCAACCTGCGCGCCGGGCCCTCGGGCGACTACCCACTGGTGGCGCGGCTCGGGCCGGGGCAGCCGGTCGACGTGGTCGGCTGCACCAGCGGCTACGGCTGGTGCGACGTGGTGCTGCCCGACGGCGGGCGCGGCTGGGTCTGGGCCAGGAACCTCGACTACGCCTACCAGCAGCAGCGCGTGCCGCTGGCCACCTACGGCGCGGTCATCGGCGTGCCGATCGTGAGCTTCGTGATCGGCAGCTACTGGGCCGACTACTACCGCGACCGCCCCTGGTACGGCGACCGGCGCTGGTGGGGCCACCGGCCCCCGCCGCCACCGATCGCGGGCTGGCGTCCGCCGCCGCCCGTGCACCCGGGCTGGCAGCCGCGGCCCTGGCCGGGGCCTGGCGTGCGTCCGCCCCACGGACCTGGGGTCCGTCCGCCTCATGGGCCTGGGGTCCGTCCCCCGCACGGGCCGGGCATCCGACCGCCCGTCGACCCCGGGTTCCGCCCGCCGCGCCCGCAGCCGGGCTTCCGGCCCGGGCCGCCGCCGGGCGTGTCGCATCCGCATCCGGGCGGGGGCCGGCCCGGTGGGGGCGGCGGGGGCGGAGGAGGGCGTCCGCACGGCGGGGGCGGTGGGCACGGCGGTGGAGGCGGGCACGGCCACGGCCACGGAAAGAATTGACCCGGCTCACACGGCCGGCGTCCCGATGCCGGCCGCCGCCTGCCGGTCGCGCGCGATCAGCGCCACGAAGCGCTGCGCGCCCAGGCCCAGCGGCCGTTCGCGCGACCACACCACGTCCACCCACAGGTCCAGTCCGTTGCTGAGGTTCTCGAACGGGATCTCGACCAGCGCGCCCGCCGCCACGTGGGGCCGCGCGAAGTTGCGCGGCAGCCAGCCCCAGCCCAGCCCGGCGGTGATCAGGCTCAGCGCGGCCAGCGCGTTGTCGGTGCGCCAGACATGCCGCGCGAACACGAAGCGCGGGTCGCTGGTGGCCAGGTCGCGCCCCGCGACCACGATCTGGCGCGTGTTGGTCAGGTGCTCCTCGCGCAGGCGCCCGCCGGCCGCGGCGCGCAGCACGGGGTGCTCGGGCGCCATCACGGCCACCATGGTGTCGCTGCCGACCTCCTGGAAGCCCTCGCGGCCGTCGAGGCTGGGGCGCTCGAACACCAGCGCCAGCTGCGCCCGGCCGCTGTGCAGCAGCGCCAGCGCGTCGGCCTGCGGCGCGGCCAGCACCTCGACCTGCAGCAGCGGGTAGTCGTCGGCCAGCGCGGCCAGGGGCCCGCTCCAGGGCGCGGCCAGCAATTCGGGCGCGATGGCCAGCGTGAGCCGGTCTTCCAGCCCCTGCGTGAGCGCCAGCGCCTGCACCTGCAACTGCCGCAACTGGGCCGCGAGCAGCCGCGCCTGCGGCTCGAGCGAGCGCGCGGCGGACGTGGGCTGGGGCTCGCGGCCGCTGCGGTCGAACAGCGGCAGCGCCAGCTCGGCCTCCAGGTTGGCGATGGCCATGCTCACGGCCGACGGCACCTTGCGCAGCGCCCGCGCGGCGGCCGAGAAAGAGCCGTGGTCGATCACGGCCAGGAAGACCTCGACGTTGTCGCTGGAGAAAGCCATGGCGCCCCGATCTATCAATAAAACTGAAATAAGTTAACTTTTTATATCAACTAAAAGCAAATAAAGTCCCTCCATCGCAGTCAAACACACAGAGAAACAGTCATGCAGGGCCTTCAGCGTCGGATCGTTTACATCTCCCTCTACGAGGGCATCGCCATCGTGGCGGCCAGCGCCGGCCTGGCCCTGATGTCGGATGCGGGGCTCGGCCACTCGGGCCTGCTGGCCGTGGGCGCCTCGGTCATCGCGGTGATCTGGAACCTGACCTTCAACGCCCTGTTCGAGCGCTGGGAGTCGCGCCAGGCGGTGCGCGGGCGCAGCCTGAAGCGCCGCATCGCCCACGCCATCGGCTTCGAGGGCGGCCTGATCGCCTTCCTGGTGCCGATGCTGGCCTGGGGCCTGGGCGTGTCGCTCTGGCAGGCGCTGGTGATGGACCTGGGCCTGGTGGTGTTCTTCCTGGTCTACACCTTCGTTTTCAACTGGGCCTTCGACCGCGTGTTCGGCCTGCCGGCCTCGGCCATGGGCGAAGCGCAGCCTGCGTAAGCCTGCGCTTACTTAGCCGATTCACTTCGCCGGCTTGGACGCGGCGGCCGAGCGCATCGCCAGGGCACCGCTCAGGCGCAGGCGCTCGTTTTCGTTGAAGAGCGTCTCGCGCAGCTGGGCCCGCTCGGCCTCGGGCGTGCTGGCGTAGCGGTCGAGCCGGGCGTTCCATTCCTGGGTTTCCTGGTCGAGCGCGGCCAGGCCGCGCGCCACCTCGTAGCCGTAGGCCTCGCTGCGCGCGGCAAAGCGCTCCTGGGGGCTGGCGTCGCGTGCCTGCAGCGCCTCGGTCTGGCGCATCACGTCCAGATGGGCCACGGCCTCCTTGCGCACCTCGCGCTGCGCGGGCGACAGCCAGGCCTGCTCGCTTTGCGCGAGCGCCGCGGCGCGCTGCTCGGGCGTGAGGTCGGGGTTGGACAGCAGCTCCATCTTCTCGGCCATGAACTGGTCCTGCCGGATCTGGTCGCCGAACAGGCCTTCGATTTCCTCGGGCGCGAAGAACTGCCGGCGCACCGCCTCGCGCGCCTCCAGGCTGCGGCGCAAAAAGGCCGGGTCGCCGGGCGCGGGCGGCTGCAGGGTGCGCAGGGCCTCCTGCATGTCGACGTAGCGCTCCAGCAGGCCCAGCGCGCGCACGCGCCAGTCTTCGCGCAGGCGCTGGGCGAGCAGGGCGGGCGCGCGGGCCATCAGCGTGGCCTTGCTGTCGGCCTGCGCTTCGGCGAGCACCTGGTCGAAGAGGGTGATGAGGTCGCTGGTGAGCAGGGCGTCGGGGGCCGCTGCGGTGGACTGCGCCGGACGAGGCGCGGTGGGCACCGCGACCTCCGCCGTGGCGCGCGGCGCGGCGGCCTGCGGCGCGTCGACCGCCCCCGGGCCGAGTGCCAGCCAGCCGGTCCCCGCGGCCACCAGCGCGACGGCGCCGATGGTCAAGGCCACGCCGCGCATGCGCAGCGTCCTCAGAGCCCCGCGCTCTTGAGCCGTGCGGCCTGTTCCCTGAACAGCTCCGGCGGCTTCTTCTCGTAGTACGGGAACTGGCTGCCGTAGGTGTTGCCGAAGGCCTGGTTCACCTCGTCCAGGTGGTTCTGGCGGTAGTCGCCCAGGTGGGTGCCCAGGCGCGTGGTGCAGACCGCGAGCAGGCCGTCGTTGGCCTCGCCGAAGAAGAACAGGCTGCCCAGCGTCGACAGCGCCGTGTCGCTCGGGTCGAACAGGTTGAAGCTGGTCGACACGCCCGACCACGAGTAGTAGCGCACGCCGTTGGCCACGGCCGCACCGCTCTTCACGTCGCAGGACGAGCCCGGCGCGGGGCGCCCCTGCGGGAACTTGGCGTCGAAGGCCGCGCCGCCCGCCGTGGTCAGCGAGGCCAGCGCGTTCAGCGGCACTTCGGGCAGCTGGCTCGGGTCCTTGCCCGAGAGAAAACCGATCAGCCCCGTCAGCAGGCCGACGGCCTTCACCACCAGCGTCTGGCCGATGCCGCCCTCGGGCAGCTTGGCCAGCAGGTCGGCCACCTTCGAGCCGCCGTTGGCGCCGCCCACCGACGTGACCGAGGCCACCATGTCGGGCGCCACCGCCGCCACGTAGCGCACCGTGGGCGAGCCCTGCGAATGGCCGATCAGGTTGAACTTGAGCGTGGGGTTCTGCTCCAGCGCGCGGATGGTCTTGAGCTCCTGCAGCAGCTGCTCGCCGCGGATCTCGGAGGTGTTGGTGCCCGACACCTGCGCCACGTACACCTTGGCGCCCGCAGCGGCCAGCCTGCCGGGGATGTCGTAGAAGTAGTCGACGCCCAGCAGGTTGTCGAAGCCCAGCAGGCCGTGGACCAGCACGATCGGGTACTTCGTCTTCGCCGTGTCGGAGGTGACGCGGGCCTCGACGCGGGTGGCGCTGTCGCCGGCGGCGGCACGCGCCGGTGGCGCATGAACCGCGAGGGCCGCGGCGGCCAGGAGGCCGCAGCTCAGGGCCACGGCGCGCATCGGGGTGGCTGCATGCTGCAACCGGACATTCCACTTCCTGGCCATCGGCGAACTCCCTTACGTTTGGTTAAAAACACGAACGTTCGTTCAGAAACGGTGGGCGCATTCTGTTGACACGTGCAGGAATGAAAACTGGGGTTTTCCCAGGGCGCAATCGAATCGACCTAAAATGCGCGACTTCCCAAGGAGCGTTGCAGCGGTTCGCCACAGAGGTGAATCGTCAGGCTTGGGGCGACAACGACGCTCGCCTGTCCGACTCTTCCGCAGGTGAGGCCATGTCCCAGATTCCCGCATCCGTTTCCGCTCCCGTCGCTCCCCCTCCCATGAAGCTGTCCGGCCTCGAGCCGGTCGCCATTGGCGAAGGCTCGCTGTTCGTCAACATCGGCGAGCGCACCAACGTCACCGGCTCCAAGGCCTTCGCGCGCATGATCCTCAACGGCCAGTTCGAGGACGCCCTGGCCGTCGCGCGCCAGCAGGTGGAGAACGGCGCGCAGGTGATCGACATCAACATGGACGAGGCCATGCTCGACAGCAAGGCTGCCATGGTGCGTTTCCTGAACCTCATCGCCAGCGAGCCCGACATCGCGCGCGTGCCGGTGATGGTCGACAGCTCCAAGTGGGAGGTCATCGAGGCCGGCCTGCGCTGCATCCAGGGCAAGGGCATCGTCAACTCGATCTCCATGAAGGAGGGCGTGGACAAGTTCAAGCACGAGGCCAAGCTGGTCAAGCGCTACGGCGCCGCCGCCGTGGTCATGGCCTTCGACGAGAAGGGCCAGGCCGACACCTACGCACGCAAGATCGAGATCTGCGAGCGCGCCTACCGCGTGCTGGTCGACGAGGTGGGCTTTCCGCCCGAAGACATCATCTTCGACCCGAACATCTTCGCCATTGCCACCGGCATCGAGGAGCACGACAACTACGCGGTCGACTTCATCAACGCCGTGCGCTGGATCAAGCAGAACCTGCCCGGCGCCAAGGTGTCGGGCGGCGTGAGCAACGTGAGCTTCAGCTTCCGCGGCAACGACCCGGTGCGCGAGGCCATCCACACCGTGTTCCTGTACCACGCGATCCAGGCGGGCATGGACATGGGCATCGTCAACGCCGGCATGGTCGGCGTGTACGACGACCTCGAACCCACGCTGCGCGAGCGCGTGGAAGACGTGGTGCTCAACCGCCGCCCCGACGCGGGCGAGCGCCTGGTCGAAGTGGCCGAGACCGCCAAGAGCGGCGCCAAGGACGACAGCAAGAAGCTCGAATGGCGCGGCACGCCCGAGCACCCGGTGCACGTCAACCAGCGCCTGTCGCACGCGATGGTGCACGGCATCACCGACTTCATCGTCGAGGACACCGAAGAGGCCTACCAGCAGATCCTCGCCAAGGGCGGGCGTCCGCTGCACGTGATCGAAGGCCCGCTCATGGACGGCATGAACATCGTGGGCGACCTGTTCGGCCAGGGCAAGATGTTCCTGCCGCAGGTGGTGAAGTCGGCGCGCGTGATGAAGTCGGCCGTGGCCCACCTCATTCCGTACATCGAGGAAGAAAAGCGCCAGGACGAGGCCGCGGGCCGCGACGTGCGCACCAAGGGCAAGATCATCATCGCCACCGTGAAGGGCGACGTGCACGACATCGGCAAGAACATCGTCACCGTCGTGCTCCAGTGCAACAACTTCGAAGTGGTGAACATGGGCGTGATGGTTCCGTGCCACGAAATTCTGGCGAAGGCCAAGGTCGAGGGCGCGGACATCGTGGGCCTGTCGGGCCTCATCACGCCCAGCCTCGAAGAGATGCAGTACGTGGCCGGCGAGATGCAGAAGGACGACCACTTCCGCATCAAGAAGATCCCGCTGCTCATCGGCGGCGCCACCACCAGCCGCGTGCACACGGCCGTGAAGATCGCGCCGCACTACGAAGGCCCCGTGGTCTACGTGCCCGACGCCTCGCGCAGCGTGAGCGTGGCGCAGAGCCTGCTCTCGGACCAGGCCACCGCGTACATCGACGAGATCAACGCCGACTACGAGAAGGTGCGCACGCAGCACGCCAACAAGAAGCAGGTGCCGATGTGGCCGCTGGCCAAGGCGCGCGCCAACAAGACGCCTGTCGACTTCGCGAACTTCGTGCCCACCGTGCCCAAGTTCATCGGCCGGCGCGTGTTCAAGAACTTCGACCTCACCGAGCTGGCCAAGTACATCGACTGGGGCCCGTTCTTCCAGACCTGGGACCTGGCCGGCCCGTTCCCCGCCATCCTGAAGGACGAGATCGTCGGCACCGAGGCCGTGCGCGTGTACGCCGACGGCCAGCGCATGCTCAAGCGCCTCATCGAAGGGCGCTGGCTCAGCGCCAGCGGCGTGGTCGGCTTCTGGCCCGCCAACACGGTGAACGACGACGACATCGAGCTGTACACCGACGAGACGCGCAGCGAGGTCGCGCTCACTTGGTACGGCATGCGCCAGCAGACCGAGAAGCAGATGATCGACGGCGTGATGCGCCCCAGCCGCTGCCTGGCCGACTTCGTCGCGCCCAAGGACAGCGGCGTGAAGGACTACGTCGGCGTGTTCGCCGTCACGGCCGGCCTGGGCGTCGAGAAGAAAGAGAAGTTCTTCATCGACGACCTCGACGACTACTCGGCCATCATGCTCAAGGCCCTGGCCGACCGGCTGGCCGAGGCTTTTGCCGAAGCCATGCACCACCGCGTGCGCACCGACCTGTGGGGCTACGCGCCCCACGAGGGCCTGAGCAACGACGACATGATTGCCGAGAAGTACCGCGGCATCCGTCCCGCGCCCGGCTACCCGGCCTGCCCCGACCACAGCGTGAAGGGCCCGATGTTCGACCTTCTGAACTGCGCGGACATTGGCATGACCCTGACGGAGAGCCTCGCTATGATGCCCGCCGCCAGCGTGAGCGGCTTCTACCTCGGGCACCCCGATGCGACGTACTTCAACGTCGGCAAGATCGGGCACGACCAGTTGCAGGACCAGGCCGCGCGGCGCCGCACGAGCGAAGCGGAGCTCGAGCGCCTGCTGGCGCCGAACCTTTGAACCTGCCGGCCGGTCGGCGCGACCGGAGTGACCGGCCACGGGAGTTGATATTCAGAAGCTGATCTTTGCCGCCGCGCACTACGCCCAGTTCGCGATCTTCGTGATTGCCTGCTGGGGTGCCGGCCGCGCGGTGCTCGCGCGCCTGCGCCCGCCCTCGCGCCGCGACGCCTGGCTCGAGGCGGCCATATCGGCCGCGCTCGGCGTCGGCCTTTACATCTGTGCCTTCCAGGCGCTGGCGATCTTCGGGCTCTTCCGCCGCGAGGCCACGCTGGGCCTGATCGGCGCGGGTGTCGTGGCCGCCGCGTGGCAGTGGCGCGGCTGGCGCGCCGAGGTGCGTGCGCTGCGCGCGGCCGCGCCCGCCACGCCGCCGTGGACCCGCTTCGAACGCATCGCCGCCATCGCGCTGGCACTGGTCGCGCTGCCCGCGCTGGTGGCGCCGCTCGCGCCGCCGGCGGCCTTCGACGAGCTGATGTACCACCTGCCGTATGCACGCCTCGTGGCGCAGCAGGGCACGCTGGGCATCCACGACTGGCTGCGCTACCCCTGGTTCCCGTACAACTACAACCTGCTGTACGCCGCCGCACTGCAGGTGGGCGACGACGTGCTGCCGCACTTCCTCAACGCCCTGGCGGGCGCGCTGTCGGTGCTCATGATCTTCCGCCTGGGCATCCTGCACGCCAACCGGCTCACCGCCTGCATCGGTGCGGCCATCTGGCTGGGCATGGGCGACTACGCCAACGCGCTGATCGACATGGGCGTCGCGCTGTTCGTGCTGTCGGCCTTCGTGGCGCTGTGGTGGTGGCGCGAATCCGAACCGCTGCGCGACGGCTCGCGCTGGCTCTGCCTGGCGGCGTTCTGCCTCGGCGTGGCGGCGGGCTCCAAGTACCAGGCGCTGATCTTCCTGCCGCTGGTGGCGTTGTTCGTGGTGCGCCACGAGCGCCGCCTGCTGCAGGCCTGGGCGCCGGCGCTGCTGTGCTTCCTGATTCCGTGCATCTACTGGTACGCACGCAACGCGATCATGACGGGCGACCCCTTCAACCCGATCGGCGCGCGCGTGTTCGGCTTCACCGAATGGGTGCCGGCCGACTACGTGCAGCAGGTGGCCGACGTGCGCGACCACGCCGAGATGCCCAACGCGCTGATCTGGTCGGTGTTCCTCGCGCCCTTCAGCGTGTGGTGGAAGCGCTCCGCCGCGGTGCGCGCGGCGGGCTGGTTCTGCCTGTACTCGGTGGCCGTGTGGGTCGTGACCTCGCGCTACCCGCGCTACCTCATGGCCTCGTTCCCGCTGCTCGCCATGACGGCCGCCGTGGGCTGGCAGGTGCTGTTCGGCTGGATCGCGGCGGGCGTGCGCCGCCTGCGCGGCGCGTCCGCTGCCGTCGCAGCCGACGGCCCGCGCAGTGGCGCCGGCGTCGGCGACTGGGTCGTGGTGCTGCTGCTGGCCGTGCTGGCCGCCGTGTCGGTGGGCCAGACGGCCACCAAGGTGTCGATGATCTCGCTCACGCCCGAGTCGCGCGAGGCCTTCCTGCGCAAGCACGTGCCGGGCTACGGCGTGATGGACTACGTGCGCCGCAACGTGACCGGCCGCGTCTACCAGATCGCGCTGAACGAGGCGATCTACTACGGCCCCAACCCGATCTGGGGCGACACGCTGGGGCGCTGGCGCTACCGCGACTACCTGCTGATGTCGCCCGGCGACACGGCGCGCAAGCTGGCGGCCGAGGGCTTCACCACCGTCGTCATGTCGCCCGAGATGGTGAAAGTGCTCAGCGTGCGGCCCGGCTTCGACCAGTACTATGGCCTGCTGCACGACCAAGACGGCAGCCGCGCCTACCGACTCCTTCCGACGACCGCCCCATGACGACCGACCACCGACCCGCCCCCGTGTCCGCCATGCCGCGCATTGCCGCCGTCATTCCCTGCTTCAACGAGGCCCTGGCCATCACCCAGGTGATCGAGGGCTTCCGCGCGGCCCTGCCCGGCGCCGAGATCCACGTCTTCGACAACAACTCCACCGACGACACCGCCGCCGTGGCCCGCGCGGCCGGCGCGATCGTCACGCACGTGGCCGCGCGCGGCAAGGGCAACGTGGTGCGGCGCATGTTCGCCGACGTCGAGGCCGACATCTACGTGATGGTCGACGGCGACGCCACCTACGACACCACCGCCGCGCCGCGCCTCATCGCGCGGCTGGTCGAGGGCAACCTCGACATGGTGGTCGGCAGCCGCGTGGACGACGGCCAGGACGCGCTCACCTACCGCGCCGGCCACCGCTTCGGCAACTGGCTGCTCACGGGCACCGTGGCGCAGCTCTTCGGCGGCGGCCTCACCGACATGCTCTCGGGTTACCGCGTGTTCTCGCGCCGCTATGCCAAGTCGTTCCCCGCGCTGTCGCAGGGCTTCGAGATCGAGACCGAGCTGACCGTGCACGCGCTCGAACTGCGCATGCCCTACGCCGAGGAAGCCACCGCCTACAGCACGCGCCCCGAAGGCTCGCACAGCAAGCTCTCGACCTACCGCGACGGCTGGCGCATCCTGAAGACCATCGGCAAGCTGTTCGTGAGCGAGCGGCCGCTGCAGTTCTTCTCGATCGTCGCGGCCGTGCTCGCGATCGCTGCGCTCGCGCTGGCCGTGCCGCTGTTCATGACCTACGCCCACACCGGCCTGGTGCCGCGGCTGCCCACGGCGGTGCTCGCCACCGGCGCGATGCTGGCGGCGCTGCTGTCCTTCGTCTGCGGCGTGGTGATGCACACCGTCACGCTCGGCCGGCAGGAGGCCAAGCGGCTGCGCTACCTGGCGCAGCCTTGCGTGCGCGAGAGCTTGCGCAAGAGCCTGCGCGCGCACTGACGGCGGCGCGATGAAGATCGGGCGCGAGTTCCTCTCGTTCGCCGTGGCCGGCGTGATCGGCTTCGTGGTGGACGTGACGGTGCTCTACCTGCTGGCACCGCTCTTGGGGTGGTACGGCGCGCGCGTCGTGTCGTTCCTGGCCGCCGCCACCACCACCTGGCTCTACAACCGCCGCTACACCTTCGCGGCGAGCGCGGCCGGCGCCGCCACGGGGCGTTCGGTCTGGCGCGAATACCTGGGCTACCTCACGACCATGCTGGCCGGCGCGGTGCTGAACTACGGCACCTACGTGCTCACGCTGCACTGGGTGGAAGGCCGCTGGGCCGCCGCGCTCGGCGTGGCGCTGGGCAGCATCGCGGGCATGGGCGCCAACTTTCTCTCGGCGCGCTATCTGGTCTTCCGCTCGCACCGCAGCGGCGGCTGAGGCCGCCGGGCGCGTGCACTCAGGTTCAGTGCCCGCCCGACACCACCACCGGGATCTCGGTGGCCGGCGGCGTGTTGCGGCTGCGGCCGCAGCGCACGAGGCCGTCGATCATCACCATGCCCACGCCCGGGATGTCGCCCAGCTGCACGCTTTCGAGCAGGCCCGGCGCGGGCGAATGCTGGGCACGGTCCATGAACACGAAGTCGGCCGCGCGGCCCACTTCGATCAAGCCGCAGTTGAGCTTGCGGATCTTCGCCGTGTTGCCCGTGGCGAAGCAGAACACCAGCTCGGCCGGGATGTTCGCGATGGACGACAGCATCGCCACCATGCGCAGGATGCCCAGCGGCTGCACGCCCGAGCCCGCGGGCCCGTCGGTGCCCAGGATCACGCGGTGCGGGCACTTCAGTTCGAGCGCCGCCCGGGCCGCCGCGATGGCGACCTTCTCGTTGCCGTTGTGCACGATCTCGATGGCGCGCGTGCTCTTCTCGCACAGCTCGCACACGTGCGCCTCGGGCAGCGAGGTGTGGCCGCCGTTGATGTGGCCGATGATGTCGGCGTCGGCTTCGAGCACCACGTCCTTGTCGATCAGCCCCGAGCCCGGGATCGACGGGCCGCCCGTGTGGATCGTGCTCTGGATGCCGTACTTGCGCGCCCAGGCCACCATCTCTTTCGCCTCGTAGCCGGCCTTCACCGAGCCCAGGCCCACTTCGCCCAGCAGGCCCACGCCGGCTTCGGCGAGTTCCTTGAAGTCGCTCTCGACCATGCCCTTCTCGATGACTGGGGCGCCGGCCAGCACCTTCACGCCACCGGGGCGGAAGTTGTCGAAGGCGCGCTGCGCGGTGATGGCCAGCGCCTTCAGGCCGACGATGTCCTTCGGGCGGCCGGGCAGGTGCACCTCGCCGGCGGAAATCATGGTGGTCACGCCGCCGTGCATGGTGGAGTCGATCCAGCCGATCTGGCCCTGGCGCGGCGTCCAGTCGCCGAACACCGGGTGCACGTGGCTGTCGATGAGGCCGGGCGCGACGCAGGTCTTGCGCGCATCGATGACGGTCTGTGCGCCTTCGAGGTCGCAGTCTTTCTCCTTGCCGACCGCCACGATCAGGCCGTCGTTCACCACCAGGGTGTCGGCGTCGAGGATGGGCTTGTCGATGTCGCCCGAGAGCAGCAGCCCGATGTTCTTTATGACGACCTTGCCCGACTTTGCGCCGGCTGCGATTTCTGCCATTTCGTGGTGTCCTCGTCGTGGGGTGGGGAGTTGTTGTCTTGTTCCTGGATGTCGTCCGCGCGCACGGTGCGCAGCAGGGTCTCGATGACGAAGTCTTCCCAGTGCGCGACGGCTTCCGGCGACTCCAGCGGCTCGCCGAGGAAGGCCGTGAGCGTGTGCCGGTTCGAGGTGTAGAAATAGCCGGTGGACGCGATCAGCAGGTAGATGTCGCGCGCCACGAGGTCGGTGCGGAACAGGCCCTGGGCCGCGCCGCTGGCAAGGATTTCCGAAATGATGGCCACCGCCCGCGACGAGTACTCGCGCGCCCGCAGCGACTTCGAGATGTGCCGGCCCTTGTGCAGGTTCTCGGTATTCAGCAGGGTGACGAACTCGGGGTTCTTGCGGTAGTAGCCGAGCACGAAGCGGATGACTTCGGTGAGCGCTTCCACGGGCCGCGAGGCATCGAGCGCAATGGCGGCCTCGGCGTCGTCCATGCGCTGGTAGATGCCTTCGAGCACCGCGATGAACAGGCCCTCTTTGCTGCCGAAGTAGTAGTAGATCATCCGGTCGTACGACTTGGCGGCCTTGGAGATCTTCTCCACGCTGCCGCCGTCGTAGCCGTACTTGGCGAACACCTTGGTCGCCGCCTTGAGGATGCTGTCGCGCGTGGCCTGGGCCGCGGCCTCGCGCACGCCGGTGCGGCGCTGGGGCTTGGGCTTGCTGACGGAGCGGGAGTCGGCCATCGTGCGCGCAGCGCCTCTTCTATTGCTTACTTCTCGGCGAAGGCGCGTTCGACCACGAAGTCGCCCGGCGTCGAGGTGTTGCCTTCCTTGAAGCCGCGCTTTTCCAGGATGTGCTTCAGGTCGACCAGCAGGCCGGGGCTGCCGCACAGCATCACGCGGTCTTCCTCGACGTTCAGCGGGGGCAGGCCCAGGTCGTCGGTGAGCTTGTTGCTCTCGATCAGGTCGGTGACGCGGCCCTGGTTGCGGAACTCCTCGCGCGTGACCGTGGGGTAGTACAGCAGCTGCTTGGCGATCATCTCGCCCAGGATCTCGTGCTTGGGCAGGTGGTCGGTCACGAGGTCGTGGTAGGCCAGCTCGTCGACCTGGCGCACGCCGTGCACCAGGATGACCTGCTCGAACTTCTCGTACGTGTCGGGGTCGCGGATGATGCTCATGAACGGCGCCAGGCCGGTGCCCGTGCCGAACAGGTACAGGCGCTTGGCCGGCAGCGTGTAGTCGATGAGCAGCGTGCCGGTGGGCTTGCGGCCCACGATCACGGTGTCGCCCACCTGGATGTGCTGCAGCTTCGAGGTGAGCGGGCCGTCTTCCACCTTGATGCTCAGGAACTCGAGATGCTCCTCGTAGTTCGGGCTCACGATGCTGTAGGCGCGCAGCAGGGGCTTGTTGTTGACCTTCAGGCCGATCATCGTGAAATGACCGTTCGAGAAGCGCAGCGCCGGGTCGCGCGTGGTGGTGAAGGTGAACAGGCGGTCGGTCCAGTGGTGGACGCTCAGGACGCGTTCTTCGCTGAATGCACTCATACAGAACTCAAGTGTTGGTTGAAGACAGAAAAGGGTGGCTGAGCCGAAATGCACGCCTTTGGGGCGTCCGCCATCGGCCGGCTAGCAACCCTCCATTGTCGTTGGTCGGAAAAACCCCGATGAACACCGCGAGAAAACACCATTGCAAGCATCGGGCCTGTTTGCTACATTGACCTTTGATGTAGTGAACGCAACATGAAAGTGTAGGGGATGCTACACAAACGAAAGCCGCCGCACAAGCACCTGCACGGCACGTTTGTTGCAAACCTCCGGAGCCTGAAGACCCGCTCCGACAGCACCACACCACGAGATCGCCCCGATGACTGAACACACCAAGACAGACGGATTGCCCGGCATCGACATGCCCCTGGTCGCGCAGGCCGGCGGCGCCGCCTTCGGCAAGGCGCCGCCGCGCAACGAGAAGATGAGCACCGCCAAGGTCGAGTGCAACGCCTGCCCGGTGCTGTGCCAGATCTCCGACGGCCGCACCGGTGCCTGCGACCGCTACGCCAACCGCCAGGGCGTGCTGGTGCGCGTCGACCCGGTGGTGCTGCTGCGCCGCACGCTCGCCAGCGAGCAGCCGGCGCTCGTGCCCTTCGACCGCCCCGGCGCCGAGGCGGCCGAGGCCGATGCAACGCCTGACTGGAACGGCGACCTGCTGCACGCCGACGAGGTCTTCGTCACCGGCGTGGGCTCGTCCACCACCTACCCCGACTACAAGCCGGCGCCCTTCATCGTGGCCTCCAAAGCCCAGGGCGTCGACATGGTCACCGTCGTCACCGAAGGCATCTTCAGCTACTGCAGCTTCAAGGTGAAGATCGACACCGACCGCTTCCTGGGCGCCGAGCAGGCCAACGTGCGCTACAAGGGCGAGGTCGTGGGCCATGTCACCACGGCCGAGTACGGTTCGCAGATGCTGTCGCTGGGCGGCGTGCACCACCTCACGGGTGGCAGCAAGAAGGAAGGCCGCATGACGGCCGAGCTCATGCAGCTCCTGGGCAACAAGCAGGCGGTGGAGTGCACGATCGACGGCGGCGCCAGCCTCGTCATCCAGGCTGGCAAGGCGCCCATCGTCAACGGCGTCGAAGAGCAGCGCATGCGCGTGGGCTGCGGCTCGGCCGCCGTGGGCATCTTCGCGCGCCAGTTCGCCGGCGTGGCCGACGAGGTGGTGGTGGTCGACGACCACATCACCGGCGTGCTGACCGAGCACCAGGCCGGCCGCTGCCTCGACATGACGCCTTCGGGCATCCAGATGCTGGGGCGCAAGTCGACGCCGGGGCGCTACTTCCAGGTCGCGAATCCCGGCAACGGCTGGGGCGGCACCGACATCGCCGACCCGCTGGCGATCATCGAAGGCTGGGAAGAGGGCGTGGCCCGCCCCGGCCTGCGCCTGCTCATGACCTCCACCACCGGCGAGCACGCGCAGTGGTACGTGCTCGACGAGGCCCTGAAGCCCGTCGAGCAGCCCATGCCGCCCGAGGTGCGCCGCATCGTCGATCGCATCGGCGAGAACTGCGAGCCCTCGCTGTGCACCGTGCTGTTCCTCGGCGGCGCCGGCGGCAGCCTGCGCGCGGGCGTCACCGAAAAC
Organism: Variovorax boronicumulans; assembly: GCF_009811375.1. Lineage (NCBI taxonomy): Bacteria > Pseudomonadati > Pseudomonadota > Betaproteobacteria > Burkholderiales > Comamonadaceae > Variovorax > Variovorax boronicumulans. The sequence goes on along the minus strand of NZ_BKDH01000003.1, from coordinate 467,125 downwards.
CCGGTGCTGCTCACGCGCGCCATCAAGCGCGCGCTGGTCAACGTCACCTGCGGCGGCGCGCCGGCCTATGTGTGGCCCGGCGGCGGCATCACCGTGATGGCCGACGTCATGCGCATGCCCGACAACAGCTTCGGCACCGTGCCCACGCCGGCCATCGTCGCGCCCATCGAGTTCAGCATGCGGCGCGACGACTACGAGGCGCTCGGCGGCCACGTCGAACACATCTTCCCGCTCGAACAGGCGCTCGCGCGCGGTGCGTGGCAGGAAGACGGCGCACCGCTGGCGCGCCAATGGCTCGTCATCGACGATGCCAACCCGTGGCCCCTGGGCCACGCCCCGATGCTGGGCTGAAACCATGTCCGCCCAACGCACGGCGCTCGACGCGGGCCGCTGGCATTTCAACCACGGCCCGATCGACATCGTGGCCGAAGCACACGGCGACCCGTACGCCGTCGCGGCCGCGCACGACGCGGCCTGGGCGCGCTTCGGCCATGTGCTTGATGAACTCGTGCGCGAGCTGCCGCAGCTGCGCCTGCCCGTGGCCGCACGCCAGCGCCCGCGTGGCGTGGTCGCGCGCCGCATGTGGGACGCCTGCGATGCCTTCTCGCCGCTGTTCCTCACGCCCATGGCGGCCGTGGCCGGCAGCGTGGCGCAGGAACTCATCGCCTTCTACGACCGGCCCGGCATCGAGCGTGCGTGGGTCAACAACGGCGGCGACATCGCGCTGCACCTCGCGCCCGGCCACACGGCGCGCGTGGGCTTGTTTGCCGACCTCGCGCGCTTCGACTGGCGCGACAGCGGCATGCTCACGACCGACGGCCAGTTCGAGCTGCACGCCGGCCAGCTCGTGCGCGGCGTCGCCACCAGCGGCTGGCGCGGGCGCAGTTTCTCGCTGGGCATCGCCGACAGCGTGACGGTGTTGGCCGCCACCGCGGCGCAGGCCGACGCCGCCGCCACCGTGATCGCCAATGCCGTCGACGTGGCCGACGCCGCCATCCAGCGCCTGCCCGCCAGCGCCTGCAAGGACGACAGCGACCTCGGCGACACCCTCGTCACCGTCGACGTGCCGCCGCTGGCGCCCGCGCAGGTGCACCATGCACTCGATGCGGGCGCGGCTTGCGCCCGCATGCTGCAGAAAAGGGGGCTCGTGTGGGCCGTTCTGCTCGTTTGCCAGGGGCAGTGGCGGCGGGTGGAACCCTTATGCTCGAAGTCGCTGGACATCGCGCTGCCCGAAGCAGTTGGTTCAGTATTTGCTTAACGAAAAGCAAGGTTCTTTTTCATGATCGAAATCCGTCGCGTCTTCACCCATGTCGAGCACATCCACCACGAGTTCGGACCGCGTGCCGAAACCCCGCTGGTGCGCGGTGCCATCGGCGCGGTGCTGACCAATCCTTTCGCGGGCCGCTACGAGCCCGACATCCTGCCGATGATGGCGCTGCTCGACCCCGTGGGCGTCGACATGGCGCACCAGCTGCACGCCGCCATGGACGTGCCGCTCGAGCAGATCGCCACCTACGGCAAGGGCGCCATCGTCGGCGCCGACGGCGAGCTGGAGCACGGCGCGCTGTGGCACGTGCCCGGCGGCTACGCGATGCGCGAGCTGCTCGGCTGGAAGGGCAGCCGCGCCGCCTACACCGCGGGCAAGGCCGAAGAGAAAACCGGCCAGCCCGGCAACGCGCTGTCGATCGTGCCCTCGACCAAGAAGGTCGGCCCGCCCGGCGCCGCGCTCGACGTGCCGCTCACCAACATCAACGCCAGCTACGTGCGCGGCCAGTTCGACGCCATAGAGGTGCGCGTGCCCGGCGCGCCGATGGCCGACGAGATCGTCTTCATCCTCGCGATGAGCACCGGCTACCGTGTGCATGCGCGCGTCGGCGGCCTGCTCGCCAAGGACATCAGCAAGTGGGACGGCCTGCGCTGACCGCACAAGACAAGAGACAAGACAAGGAACACACAGACATGACCGCCAACATCCGCAAGCTCGTCATCCAGGTCGATGAAACCCGCAAGGAAATGGGCCAGGACGTCACGCCGCCCACGCGCCGCGCCGTCGCCATCGCCGTGATCGAGAACCCCTACGCCGGCCGCTACAGCGAGAACCTCGACGAGCTCATCGCCATCGGCGAAGAGCTCGGCGCGCTGCTCGGCCAGAAGGCCGTGAAGGCGCTGGGCATCGAACCCGGCCAGGCGCAGAGCTACGGCAAGGCCGCCATCGTCGGCGAGCGCGGCGAGCTGGAGCATGCCGCCGCCATCCTGCATCCCAAGCTGGGCGCGCCGCTGCGCGTGGCGGTCGAAAAGGGCGCCGCGCTCGTGCCTTCGGCCAAGAAGCAGGGCACGCTGGGCACCGCCATCGACGTGCCGCTGGGCCATAAAGACGCCGCCTTCGTGCGCAGCCACTTCGACGCCGTCGAAGCCCGCGTGAGCGACGCGCCGCGCGCCAACGAGATCGTCGTGGCCGTGGCCGTCACCGACAGCGGCCGCCCGCTGCCGCGCGTCGGCGGCCTGCAAGCCAGCGAAATCAAGGGCGAAGACGGTCTTCGCTGACCTGTCATTGCATCGTCACCCGCATCGTGTTTTCTGTTCGAACTTCTAGGAGCTTCCCGATGAATCCATTGCGCCTTGCCTTCTGCGCCGCTTCCGTCGTCACGCTGGCCACCGCCCTCGTCCCCGCGCATGCGCAGGGCGTGATCAAGATCGGCGAAATCAACAGCTACAAGGCGCAGCCCGCCTTCCTCGAGCCCTACAAGAAGGGCATGGAACTGGCGGTCGACGAGATCAACGCCAAGGGCGGCGTCAACGGCAAGAAGCTGGAGCTCATCAGCCGCGACGACAACGCCAACCCCGGCGATGCCGTGCGCGTGGCCGAAGAGCTCATCTCGCGCGAGAAGGTCGACGTGCTGGCCGGCGCCTTCCTGTCGAACACCGGCCTGGCGCTGACCGACTTCGCCAAGCAGAAAAAATTCTTCTACCTCGCCGCCGAGCCGCTCACCGACAAGATCGTCTGGAGCAACGGCAACAAGTACACCTACCGCCTGCGCCCCTCGACCTACATGCAGGTCGCGATGCTGGTGCCCGAGGCTGCCAAGCTCAAGAAGAAGCGCTGGGCCATCGTGTACCCCAACTACGAGTACGGCCAGTCGTCGGTCGCCACCTTCAAGACGCTGCTCAAGGCGATCCAGCCCGACGTCGAGTTCGTCGCCGAGCAGGCGCCGCCGCTGGGCAAGGTCGATGCGGGCAGCGTGGTGCAGGCCCTGGCCGATGCCAAGCCCGACGCCATCTTCAACGTGCTGTTCGGCGCCGACCTGTCCAAGTTCGTGCGTGAAGGCAACACGCGCGGCCTGTTCAAGGACCGCGAGGTCGTGAGCGTGCTGACCGGCGAGCCCGAGTACCTCGACCCGCTGAAGGACGAAGCACCCAACGGCTGGGTCGTCACCGGCTACCCCTGGTACGGCGTGAAGACCGCCGAGCACAAGGCCTTCAACGACGCCTACCAGGCCAAGTTCAAGGACTACCCGCGCCTGGGTTCGGTGGTGGGCTACAGCGCCATCTACTCGATCGCCGCCGGCGTGAAGAAGGCCGGCAGCACCGACACCGAGAAGCTCGTGGCCGCCTTCAAGGGCCTGCAGGTCGACACGCCCTTCGGCAAGATCAGCTACCGCGCGCAGGACAACCAGTCCACCATGGGCGCGTACGTCGGCAAGACCAAGAACGACGGCGGCAAGGGCGTGATGGTCGACTACGTCTATCTGGATGGCGCCAAGTTCCAGCCGACGGACGACGAAGTGAAGAAGATGCGCCCCGCGGACTGATCGCGCGGCTCCCGCAACGCGCCTGCCGCCGTCGATCGTTTGCGGCGGGGCGCGGTGTCTCCAGTTTCCTCAGGGTCCCTCATGAGCTTTTCAGGCTTCGTTGTTCAGTTGCTCAACGGGTTGGCCGGCGCGTCTTCGCTGTTCTTGGTGGCGGCCGGCCTCTCGTTGATCTTCGGCGTGACGCGCATCGTCAACTTCGCCCATGGATCTTTTTTCATGGTGGGCATCTACGTCGCGTACACGCTGGTCGAGAAGCTCGGCCCGAGCGTGGGCTTCTGGCCTGCGCTGTTGATCGCCGCGCTCGCGGTGGGCGTGCTGGGTGCGCTCATCGAGGTGCTGCTGCTGCGCCGCATCTACAAGGCGCCCGAGCTGTTCCAGCTGCTGGCCACCTTCGCGCTGGTGCTGGTCATCAAGGACGCGGTGCTGTGGCTCTGGGGGCCTGACGAACTGCTTGGCCCGCGCGCGCCGGGCCTGAAGGGTTCGGTCGAAATCCTCGGTCGCCAGTTTCCTTCCTACGACCTGTTCCTGATCGTCGTCGGCCCGCTGGTGCTCGGCCTCGTGTGGCTGCTGCTCACGCGCACGCGCTTCGGCACGCTGGTGCGCGCCGCCACGCAAGACCGCGAGATGGTCAGCGCACTGGGCGTCAACCAGGCCTGGCTCTTCACCGCCGTGTTCGCGCTCGGCGCACTGCTCGCGGGCCTGGGCGGCGCGCTGCAGCTGCCGCGCGAACCCGCCACGCTCGAGATGGACCTGAACACCATCGGCGCCGCCTTCGTCGTGGTGGTGGTCGGCGGCATGGGCTCGCTGCCCGGCGCCTACGTGGCCGCGCTGCTCATCGCCGAGATCAAGGCCGTGTGCATCTGGCTGGGCGTGGTGCAGATCTTCGGCATCGACGTGTCGTTCTCCAAGCTCACGCTGATGGTCGACTTTCTCGTGATGGCCATCGTGCTGGTGTGGCGTCCCTGGGGCCTGTTCGGCCGGCCGCAGGCGCCGAGCCGCTACGTCGGCATGCAGGAAGAGCCGCTGCGCCGCCCGAGCACCGCCTACATCGTGGCCGCCGCCGGGCTCGCGCTGGTGCTGGCCGCGCTGCCGCTGCTGACGGCCGGCTCGCCCTATACCACGGTGCTGATGATCGACCTGCTGATCGCCGCGCTGTTCGCCACCAGCCTGCACTTCATCATGGGGCCGGCCGGCATGCACTCCTTCGGCCACGCCGCCTACTTCGGCCTCGGGGCCTACGGCGCGGCGCTGCTGGTGCGCGCGCTGCACCTGCCGATGGAGCTGGCGCTGGTGGTCGCGCCGCTGGTGGCCGCGCTCGGCGCCTTCGTCTACGGCTGGTTCGCCGTGCGGCTGTCGGGCGTGTACCTGGCGATGCTCACGCTGGCCTTCGCGCAGATCACCTGGGCCGTCACCTACCAGTGGGACAGCTTCACGGGCGGCAGCAACGGCCTGACCGGCGTGTGGCCTTCGGAGTGGCTGTCGAACAAGCAGGTGTACTACTGGCTCACGCTGGTGCTCGTGGGCGCGGGCGTGTGGTGGCTGCGCCGCGTGCTGTTCTCGCCCTTCGGCTATGCGCTGCGCGCGGGCCGCGATTCGGTGCTGCGCGCCGACGCCATCGGCATCGACGTCAAGCGCATGCAGTGGGCGGCCTTCGTCATCGCCGGCACCGTGGCCGGCCTGGCGGGCGCGCTCTACGCGTTCTCCAAGGGCAGCATCTCGCCCGAGAGCCTGTCGGTCGGCAAGTCGGTCGACGGCCTCGTGATGGTGCTGCTGGGCGGCATCCAGACCCTGGCGGGGCCGGTGGTCGGCGCCGTCACCTTCACCTGGCTGCACGACACCGTGGCGCGCAACACCGACTACTGGCGCGCCATGCTCGGCGCCATCATCCTGATCCTGGTGCTGCTGTTCCCGCAGGGCATTGCAGGCTCGATCAAGCAGCTCGTCGACCGGTGGCGCGCACCGAAGCATGATGAAGCAGACGCCAAGCTCAAGGAGGTGAAGGCATGAGCCTCCTCAAAGTCACCAACCTCGGCAAGTCTTTCGGCGGCGTGAAGGCCGTCGACGGCATCAGCTTCGAGCTGCCGCCCGGCGAGTTGCTCGCGCTCATCGGCCCCAACGGCGCCGGCAAGTCGACCACCTTCAACATGGTGAACGGCCAGCTCAAGGCCGACCAGGGCTCGATCACGCTCGACGGCCACGAACTCGTGGGCCGCAAGCCGCGCGAGATCTGGCGCAAGGGCGTGGGCCGCACCTTCCAGATCGCCGAAACTTTTGCCTCGCTCACCGTGGTCGAGAACGTGCAGATGGCGCTGCTCTCGCACGACCACAAGCTGTTCTCGATGTGGCGCCGCGCGGCCGACCACAAGCGCGACGAAGCGCTGGCGCTGCTCGACCAGGTCGGCATGAAGGCGCAGGCCGACCGGCCCTGCAGCGTGCTGGCCTACGGCGACGTGAAGCGCGTCGAACTCGCCATTGCCATGGCCAACTCGCCCAAGCTGCTGCTCATGGACGAGCCCACCGCCGGCATGGCGCCCCAGGAGCGCAACTCGCTCATGGCGCTCACCAAGGACCTCGTCATCCAGCGCGGCATGGCCGTGCTCTTCACCGAGCACAGCATGGACGTGGTGTTCGCGTACGCCGACCGCATGATCGTGCTGGCGCGCGGGCGCCTCATCGCGCAGGGCAAGCCGCTGGAAATCCGCGACCACCCGAAGGTGCAGGAGGTGTACTTCGGCAGCGGCAAGACCTTCGAGAAGATTGCAGAGAAAGCCGCAGCGCTTGGAGTCACCGCATGAGCACGCATGAACCTCTTCTGGAAGCCAAGGCCTTGTGCGCCTGGTACGGCGCCGCGCAGATCCTCTACGACGTCGACCTCGAAGTGCGGCGCGGCGAAGTCGTCGCGCTCATGGGCCGCAACGGCGCCGGGAAGTCGACCACGCTCAAGACGCTCATCGGCATGCTCACCAAGCGCCGCGGCGCGGTGCGCTTCCTGGGCCACGACATTTCGAAGAGCGAGCCGCACCACGCGGCGCGCCTGGGCCTGGGCTTCGTGCCCGAAGACCGGCGCGTGTTCACCGACCTCACGGTGATGGAGAACCTCGAGGTCGGCAAGCAGCCCGCGCGCCAGTGGGCCGACGGCACGGCCGCGCCGCTGTGGACGCCCGAGCGCCTGTTCCAGCTGTTCCCCAACCTCGGCGAGATGCCGAACCGCCCCGGCGGTCGCATGAGCGGCGGCGAGCAGCAGATGCTCACCGTGGCGCGCACGCTGATGGGCAACCCGTATCTCGTGCTGCTCGACGAACCCTCCGAGGGCGTGGCCCCCGTCATCGTCGAGCAGATGGCCAACATGATCCTCGAGCTCAAGGCGCAGGGCGTGAGCATCCTGCTGTCGGAGCAGAACATGCACTTCGCCGAGCTGGTCTCCGACCGCGCCTACGTGCTCGAGAAGGGGCAGATCCGTTACCACGCCACGATGGCCGAGTTGGCGGCCAACGAAGAAGTGCGCAGGGCCTACCTCAGCGTCTGATCATTTCGTTTCCTCAACCCACCGGAGTCCACACCATGCATCGCAGAACCGTCCTGAAGTCCGCCGCTGCCCTGGGGCTCGTCGGCAGCCTCGGCAGTTTCGGCCTCTCCGCTTTCGCGGCCGGCAAGATCAAGCCCGGTGGCAAGGCCGCGCTGATCGTGGTCGACGTGCAGAACTGCTTCCTCGACGGCGGCACGCTCGCGGTGAAGGGCGGCAACGAGGTGATCCCGGTCATCAACGCGCTGGCGCCCGCGTTCCAGAACATCGTCGTCACGCAGGACTGGCACACGGCGGGCCATGCCTCGTTCGCCAGCACCTACAGCGGCAAGAAGCCCTTCGAGACCACCAAGCTCAACTACGGCACGCAGGTGCTGTGGCCCGACCACTGCGTGCAGGGCACCGACGATGCCGCGCTCGGCAAGGAGCTGAAGGTGCCGACCGCGCAGCTCATCATCCGCAAGGGCTTCCACAAGGACATGGACAGCTACTCCGCCTTCGAGGAGGCCGACCACAAGACGGCCACCGGCCTGGCCGGCTACCTCAAGGCGCGCGGCATCAAGACCGTGTTCGTCACCGGCCTGGCCACCGACTTCTGCGTGGCCTGGACCGCGATGGACGCGCGCAAGGCCGGCTTCGAGGCCTACGTGATCGAAGACGCCACGCGCGGCATCGACCTCAACGGCTCGCTGGCCGCCGCCTGGAAGCAGATGACGGCCAAGGGCGTCAAGCGCATCCAGTCGGGCGACATCCAGGCCGGCTGACGACCCCGAAGTCCGCGGCGCCGCCGCGGCAACACCCCTCCGACGACAACAACAAAGAGACAGACGACGCATGAAGCTTTCGATTTCAAGGCGCACCCTGGTGGCGGGCGGCGCGGCCCTGGCCCTCGGCCCCGGCCTGCTGCGGCCGGCGCGCGCAGACAACGGCGTGACCGACACGACCATCCGCATCGGCCAGTCGGCCGTGTTCAGCGGCCCGGCGAAAGACTTCGGCGTCGACTATCGCGCGGGCATCCAGCTGTACTTCGACCGCGTCAACAAGTCGGGCGGCATCCACGGGCGCAAGATCGAACTCGTCACCTACGACGACGCCTACGAGCCCGCGAAGACGGCCGTCAACACCGCCAAGCTGATCGACGAGGACAAGGTCTTCGCGCTCACCGGCTACGTCGCCACGGGCAACCTCGCGGCCGCGATGCCGCTGGCCGAGAAGGCCGGCGTGCCGATGTTCGCGCCGCTGGTGGGCACCACGTCGTTCCGCACAAAAACCAACCGCTACCTGTTCCACGTGCGCGCGGGCTACGACCTGGAGCTGCGCAAGATCATCAGCCACCTCTCGACGCTGGGCATCCAGTCGATCGCCGTGGTCTACCAGGACAGCGCCTTCGGCAAGTCGAACCTCGCCACCTGCGAGCAGCTGGCCGCCGAGTACAAGGTGAAGGTGGTGCAGACGCTGCCCATGGCCATCGCCGCCGAAGAGGCGAAGCAGGTGATCGGCGGGCTCGCCGAAGGCCGCCCCGGCGCCGTCGTGATGATCATGGCCGGGCGCATGACCGAGGTCTTCATCCGCGACTACCGCGCGAGCGGCGCGGCCGCGCCGCTGTACACGCTGTCGGTCGGCATCACCGACGCGGCGGGTTCGGCCAAGCGGCTGGACGGCAAGCTCGCCGGGCTGGTCACGGCCAGCATCGTGCCGCCGCCCGGTGCGCAGCGCGTGCCCATCGTGGCCGACTACCAGCGCGACCGCGCCGAGTTCGGCCAGAAGATCGACAGCTACACCGCACTCGAGGGCTACATCGTCGCGCGCGTGATGGCCGAGGGCCTGCGCCGCGCGGGCAAGGCACTCACGCGCGACAGCTTCATCGCCGGGCTCGAGAGCATCGGCAGCACGCGCTTCGGCGACTTCCCCGTCGACTACAGCGCGAAGAACCACAACGGCTCGACCTTCGTGGACCTGGAGATGTACACCCGTGACGGCCAGTTGCGGCGCTGAGCCGCTGCACCTGCAGGTCAACGGCCGGGCCCACGCGCTCGCCGGCGTGCCGCGCGAAGCCTCGCTGCTGCACCTGCTGCGCAACGACCTCGGGCTCAACGGGCCCAAGTACGGCTGCGGGCTCGGGCAGTGCGGCGCGTGCACGGTGCACGTCGACGGCGTGGCCGCGCGGTCCTGCGTGATTCCGGCGCACGGCGTGGCGGGGCGCAGCATCACGACGCTCGAAGGGCTCGGCATGCGCGGGCGCTGGCATCCGGTGCAGGCCGCTTTTGAAGACGCGCAGGCTGCGCAGTGCGGCTACTGCCTGAGCGGCATGGTCATGCAGGCCGCGGCGCTGCTCGCGCGTGATCCGCACGCGAGTGAAGCGCGCATCCGCAGCGAGCTGTCGGGCAACCTGTGCCGTTGTGGCACGCACATCGAGATCCTCGACGCCGTGCAACGCGCCGCCGTGCGAATGCGCGCGGCCCCGCCGGACGCCACCGCCGCATGACGCGCCGCGCCGACCTGCCGCAGACTCGGGCGGAATTCCTGTCTGCCGACGGCGTGCTGCTGGTGGTGCGCGACGCCCCGCCGCCGCCACCGCCCGCCAAAGGCCAGCCCGCCTTCATCGCCAGCAACCCCGTCGAAGGCGACGAGGTGCTGCTCGCGCTGTGGGACGACGGCAGCGTCTCCGCGCTCAACGGCCACGTCGACCTGGGCACCGGCATCCAGACCGCGCTCGCGCAGATCGTGGCCGAAGAGCTCGACCTCGGCATGCCCTGCGTGCGCATGATGCTCGGCGACACCGCGCGCGCGCCCAATCAGGGCGCGACCATCGCGAGCGCGTCGATCCAGATCCACGCGCAGCCGCTGCGGCTGGCCGCGGCGCAGGCACGCGCCTGGCTGTTGGCGCGCACGGCCGAACGGCTGGGCGTGGCCGTCGATGCGCTGCAGGTGCGCAACGGCGTGGTGCGCGTGGCCGAGGCGCCGGAGCGCCACCTCAACTACGCGGACCTCGTGGCGCACCAGCGCACGGTGCTGCGGCTGGACCTCGACACGACACCCAAGAACCCGGCCGACTACCGCCTCGTCGGCACGCGCCAGGCGCGTGTCGACATCCCGGCCAAGCTCGCGGGCGACCTCGTGTTCGTGCACGACATGCGCGTGCCCGGCATGCTGCATGGCCGCGTGGTGCGCCCGCCGTACGCGGGCGCGGACCACGGCGAGTTCATCGGCAACACGCTCGAAGCGGTCGACGAATCGTCGATCGCGCACATCCCCGGCATCCGCGCCGTGGTCGTGGTGCGCGACTTCGTCGGCATCGTCGCCGAGCGCGAAGAGCACGCCGAGCAGGCGATGCGCGAACTGCGCGTGACCTGGAAGCCCTGGCCCGGCATGCCCGACCTGCGCGACGTGGCACAGGCCCTGCGCGACAACCCCTCGACGCAGCGCCTGCTGGTCGACGAAGGCGATGTCGACGGTGCCATGGCCGCCGCCGCGCAGCCGATGCAGCGCACGTATGTGTGGCCCTACCAGATGCATGCGTCCATCGGCCCCTCGTGCGCGCTGGCCGAGTGGCAACCCGCCGACGGCAGCGGCATGCAGCTGCGCTGCTGGGCCGGCTCGCAGAACCCGCACGGGCTGCGCGCCGATCTGGCCAAGCTCATGGGCGTGGACGACGTGCAGGTCGACGTGGTGCGCATGGAGGCCGCGGGCTGCTACGGCCGCAACGGCGCCGACGACGTGGCGGCCGATGCCGCGCTGCTCGCGCGCGCCGTGGGCGCCCCGGTGCGCGTGCAGCTCTCGCGCGAGCAGGAGCATGCGTGGGAGCCCAAGGGCGCCGCGCAGCTCATGGAGGTCGACGGCGGCCTCATGGCCGACGGCCGCGTCGCGGCCTACGACTTCGAAACCTCGTACCCCTCGAACGGCGCGCCCACGTTGGCGCTGCTGCTCACGCGCACGGTCGAGCCCGTGGCGCAGGCCTACGAGATGGGCGACCGCACCGCGCGCCCGCCGTACAGCTACGACAACCTGCGCGTGAAGGTCAACGACATGGCGCCGATCGTGCGCGCCTCGTGGCTGCGCGGCGTGTCGGCGTTGCCGAGTTCGTTCGCGCACGAGTCGTACATCGACGAGCTGGCGACGGCCGCCGGTGTCGACCCCGTGCAGTTCCGCCTGCGGCACCTGGACGACCCGCGCGCGGTCGAACTCGTGCAGGCCACCGCGCAGAAGGCCGGCTGGCGCATGCGCACCGGGCCGCAGGAGAACGCCGACGGCGGGCTCGGCGAAGGCGGCGACATCCTCTTTGGCCAGGGCTTCGCGTACGCGCGCTACATCCACAGCAAGTGGCCGGGCTTCGGCGCGGCCTGGGCCGCGTGGGTGGCCGATGTCGAGGTCAACCAGAAGACCGGCGAGGTGCATGTGCGCCGCGTGGTGGTGGGGCACGACGCGGGGCTGCTGGTCAACCCGGCGGGGGTCGAGCACCAGGTGCACGGCAACGTGATCCAGACCACGAGCCGCGCGCTCAAGGAGCAGGTGCAGTTCGCGCCGCAGCAGGGCGCTGCAACGGGCGGTGCGCAGTTGCCGGGCGTGCTGCCTTCGGGCGTGGTCGCGAGCCGCGAATGGGGCAGCTACCCGATCCTCAGTTTCCGCGACGTGCCGGTGATCGAGGTCATGCACATGCCGCGCCCCGGCGAGCCGTCGCTGGGCGCGGGCGAGTCGTCGTCGGTGCCGGGCACGGCGGCGATCGCGAATGCGATCTTCGATGCGACGGGCGTGCGCTTCCGCTCGCCACCGTTCACGCCGGAGACGGTGCTGGCGGAATTGAACCGTGGGTCGCTGCCACCGCCGCCGGGGCAGGGCGAGGGACGCGCGAAGGGCGATGCCGCCGGACCCTCTCCCGCACCTGCCTCAGGCGCAGGTGTGCGGGACGCCCTGTGGCCGCGTCGCAAGGGCCTGTGGGCCACCGGCGCCGCGCTCTTCATCGGCGGCCTCGGCGTCATCGCCGGCCTGCTCGGCTGGCGCGCGGCCATCGCGCCGGTGTCACTCAGCGCGCCGGTCTACAGCGAGTCCACCATCGAACGCGGCCGCGTGCTCGCCGCGCTCGGCGATTGCGCCGTGTGCCACACCGCGCCGGGCGGCGCACCCAACGCCGGTGGCCGTGCGATGGACACGCCCTTCGGCACGCTCTACACCACCAACCTCACGCCCGACGCCGAGACGGGCCTGGGCCGCTGGTCCTTCAGCGCCTTCCAGCGCGCGATGCGTGAAGGCGTCTCGCGCGACGGCCACCACCTGTACCCCGCGTTCCCCTACACCGCCTTCGCGAAGACCAGCGACGACGACCTGCAGGCGCTCTATGCGTACTTCATGGCGATGCCGGCGGTGCGTGCGCCAACGCCCAAGTCCGAACTCAAGTTCCCGTTCAACCTGCGCCCGCTGATGGCCGGCTGGAACGCGCTGTTCCACGACCCCGCGCCGCTTCCGCCCGTGCCCACGCAGAGCGCCGAGTGGAACCGCGGTGCCTACCTCGTCAACGGCCTGGGCCATTGCGGCGCCTGCCACACGCCGCGCAACGCGCTCGGCGCGGAGCAGGGCGGCAGCGCGTTCCTCTCGGGCGCGATGGTCGATGGCTGGGAAGCGCCCGCGCTCACGCAGCTGTCGAAGGCCGCCGTGCCGTGGGACACCGATGCGCTGTACCGCTACCTGCGCAACGGCCACTCGCCGCGCCACGGCATCGCGGGCGGGCCGATGGCCGAGGTGGTGCGCGAACTCGCGCAGGTGCCCGATGCCGACGTGCGCGCGATGGCCGTCTACCTCGGCGCGTTCAACCCCGCGCCGGTCGCGCAACCGCAGGCGCTCGCGCAACAGGCCATCGACAACGCCGCGCGCACGCAGGGCCAGCTGCTCGGCCCCGCGCAGCGCATGTTCGACAGCGCCTGCGCCTCGTGCCACCACGACGGCGACGGCCCCACGCTGCTGGGCGTGAACACGCCGCTCGCACTCAACAGCAGCCTCACGAGCACACGGCCCGACAACCTGCTGCGCACCATCCTCGACGGCGTGCGCGGGCCCGCGCACCGCGACATCGGCTTCATGCCCGCGTTCCGCGAGGCGCTCGACGACCGCCAGATCGCCGACCTCGCCGGCTACATGCGCGCACGCTTCGCGCCGCAGGAAGCGCCGTGGCCGAACCTGCCCGCCGACGTGGCGCGCGTGCGGGCCACGCCGGGCCACTGACCCGCGGCGCGCGCGGCCGCGGCTACGATGGCGCGCAGACCTTATTCACGGAGACACCCCACCATGCCTTTGGACCTTTCGACCGCTTCCAGCCTGCCCCGCGACGCCGAGCGCGCCACCCTTGTCGGTCGTCTCTGGCAACCCGGCGTGGGCCCGGTGCTGGTGGCCGTGCAAGGCGATGGCCTGCACGACCTGTCAAAGCTCGCGCCCACCATGAGCGACTTGCTCGAAGGCCAGGGCTCGCCGGCCGAAGCCGTGCGCGCTGCATTGCAGAGTGGCACCGCGCCACGCATCGCCGCACTCGATGCCGTGCTCGCCAACAGCGACGAAAGCACGCGCGACAGCCACCAGGCCTGGTTGCTCGCACCCTGCGACCTGCAGGTCGTGAAGGCCAGCGGCGTGACCTTCGTCGCGAGCCTGCTCGAACGCGTGATCGAAGAGCAGGCACGCGGCGATGCCTCGCGCGCCGAAGCCACGCGCGCGGCCATCGGCGATGTGCTGGGTGACAACCTCGCCGATATCGTGCCGGGCTCGCCCGAAGCCATGAAGGTGAAGGACGTGCTGATCGCGCAAGGCATGTGGTCGCAGTACCTCGAAGTGGGCATCGGCCCCGACGCCGAGGTCTTCACCAAGGCGCCGGTGCTCGCGGCCGTGGGCACGGGCGCCGACGTGGGCATCCACGCGGACTCGGCCTGGAACAACCCCGAGCCCGAGGTCGTGCTCGCGGTGAACAGCCGCGGCGAGACGCTCGGCGCCGCGCTCGGCAACGACGTCAACCTGCGCGACTTCGAAGGCCGCAGCGCACTGCTGCTGGGCAAGGCCAAGGACAACAACGCCTCGTGCGCCATCGGCCCGTTCATCCGTCTGTTCGATGCGCACTTCGGTATTGCCGATGTGCGCCGCATCACGGTCGCACTGAACGTGACAGGCCCCGAGGGCTTCACGCTCGAAGGCTCGAGCTCGCTGTCGAAGATCAGCCGCGATCCGCTCGACCTCGTGGCACAGACACTCAACCGCCACCACGCCTACCCAGACGGTTTCATGTTGTTTCTGGGCACGATGTTCGCGCCGACACAAGACCGTCACGGGCCGGGGCAAGGATTCACGCATGTCGTGGGCGACCATGTGCGCATCGCGGCCCCTGAATTGGGTGCGTTGAACAACCGCGTCGTGCATGCAGACCAGGCGCCACGGTGGTCTTTCGGCCTCGGTGCGTTGATGCGCAACCTCGCGTCGCGTCGGCTGCTGTAGCCCGTACTTCTGCACTTTAAAAGCAGATGTACTCCTTTGGAATTCAGAGGCTGCACTTTGCATTCTGTTGCGGTTGACCATGCCTCTTCTTACCCTCAAGATGACTACCATCGCGAGTGGATAAATCAAGGGAGTCGTGGTTGCTGCCGAATGAGATCGATCTGTTGCAGACGCCCGTCGAGGGCCCGCTTCCCTGTGGTGAAGATCTGGAATACGACGCCGATTTCATGGCGCTCCAACAGGCGGCCACGGGCAAGCGCGAGCAGCAGTTCGGCGACACGATCATTCCCGCCGAGCCGCCCGACTGGGCGCGTGTAGACCGCATCGCACGACAGCTGTGCGTGCGCACGCGCGACCTGCGCGTGCTGGTGCCGCTCACGCTCGCATGGACCGAAAGCCGCGGCCTGCCGGGCTATGTCGACGGGCTGCGCCAGGTCGATGCGGTGCTGCAGGCTTTCTGGAACGACGTGCATCCGCGCGTCGTCGATGGCACGAACGAAGACCCGCTGCCGCGCATGAATGCGCTGGCTGCACTGGCCGAAGCCGAAGGGCTCGGACGCAGCGTGCGCGATGCGCGGCTGCTCGAAGACGGCGGCACGGCGATGAGCCTGCGGCAGGTCGAGGCGCTGCTCGATTCGAGCAAGAGCGACCAGGTGGACTACCCCGGCGGCGTGGGCCGCCTGCGCGAGGCCGCACGCCGCGCACACGACAAGGCGGCAGCGCCGGTCGTGGCCCTGCGTGAGGCTTTGGCACTTCTGCAGCGCATCCGAGAGACCTGCGAGCGCGCGCTGGGCCAGAGTTGGGCGCCCGATTTTTCAAGGCTCGAACGGTCGCTGCGCACCGTGGGCCAGTTGCTGCCGGAGCAGCCGCACAGCGAGGTGCCGCAGGCGTCGGCAGTGGGCCGTGCAGAAGACACAAGCGGTGCGGCGCACGTGCACGCACCCGCAGCGCACGTTGCAGCGGCCACGCAGGCTGCAGTGCGTCCGCTGCGCATTCAAGAGATTGAAATATCGGCTCGTGAAGATGTGCAAGTGTTGTTGGAAAAAGCATGTGAGTTCCTGGAACGAACGGAACCGAGCCATCCGGCACCCATGCTGATCCGCAGGGCCCAGCGGCTGATGGACCTCAACTTCTTCCAGATCATCGAAGAGCTCGTGCCCGAGGGATTGCAAAAGATAGAAAGCCTTGCCGGCCGCCCGTTGAACGGCGACGCCGCATTGCCCTAGCGGCCGTTGCTGCCGGCGAGCAGGAACAACGCGCCGGCACCGGTCGACCGGTACGACCCATGCATTCAGTTTCAAGAGGACGCTTATGGCAGACAACCGTGTCAGGAACAGTGGTCAGAAGTTCATCGCGCGCAACCGGGCGCCGCGCGTGCAGATCGAGTACGACGTCGAGATCTACGGCAGCGAACGCAAGATCCAGCTGCCTTTCGTGATGGGCGTCATCGCCGACCTCGCGGGCAAGCAGACCGACCCCATGCCCGATCTCGCGGAGCGCGAGTTCATGGCGGTGGACATCGACAACTTCGACGAGCGCATGAAGTCCATCAAGCCGCGCGTCGCGTTCCAGGTGCCCAACACGCTCACCGGCGAAGGCCAGATGAACGTGGACATCACCTTCGACAGCATGGACGACTTCTCGCCCGCGCGCATTGCGCGCCAGGTCGACGCGCTGCAGCAGCTGCTCGAGGCGCGCACCGAGCTGTCGAACCTGCTCTCGTACATGGACGGCAAGAACGGCGCCGAGCAACTCATCGCGCAGGCGCTGCAGAACCCGGCGCTGCTCAAGTCGCTGGCGTCCGCGCCCAACCCCGCGGTCGCGCAGGCGGCCGCCGATGCCGCAGCAGCCAAGCAAGCCGACGACAGGACCGCACCATGAGCACCGCATCCCAGCAAGGCGCACGCGCCCGCACCGCCACCGTCGAAGCGCTCGAGCCCAACGAGTTCTCCGACCTCCTGCAGCGCGAGTTCAAGCCCAAGACCGAGCAGGCGCGCGAGGCGGTGGAGAACGCCGTCAAGACGCTGGCCGTGCAGGCGCTCGAGAACACCGTCACCATCTCGAACGACGCCTACCGCAGCGTGCAGGCCATCATCACGGAGATCGACCGCAAGCTGTCGGAGCAGATCAACCAGATCCTGCACCACGAAGATTTTCAACAGCTCGAAGGTGCATGGCGCGGCCTGCACTACCTCGTGAACAACACCGAGACCGACGAGCAGCTGAAGATCCGCGTCATGTGCGCATCGAAGCGCGAAGTGGCGCGCTCGCTCAAGCGCCACAAGGGCATCGGCTGGGACCAGAGCCCGATGTTCAAGAAGATCTACGAGGCCGAGTACGGCCAGTTCGGCGGCGAGCCCTTCGGTGCGCTGATCGGCGACTTCCACTTCGACCACAGCCCGCCCGACGTCGAGATGCTCGGCGAGATGGCCAAGATCGCCGCCGCCGCGCACTGCCCCTTCATCGCCGGCGCCTCGCCCACCGTGATGCAGATGGACTCGTGGCAGGAGCTGTCGAACCCGCGCGACCTGACCAAGATCTTCCAGAACACCGAACACACCGCGTGGCGCTCGCTGCGCGATTCGGAAGACGCGCGCTACATCGGCCTGGCCATGCCGCGCTTCCTGGCGCGCCTGCCCTACGGTGCGCGCACCAACCCGGTCGACGAGTTCGAGTTCGAGGAAGAAACCGATTCGGCGCTGCACACGCGCTACACCTGGGCCAACTCGGCCTATGCGATGGGCGTGAACATCAACCGCTCGTTCAAGCAGTTCGGCTGGTGCACCTCGATCCGCGGTGTGGAGTCGGGCGGTGCGGTCGAGAACCTGCCCACCCACACCTTCCCGACCGACGACGGCGGCGTGGACATGAAGTGCCCGACCGAGATCGCCATCAGCGACCGGCGCGAGGCCGAGCTCGCCAAGAACGGCTTCATGCCGCTGGTGCACCGCAAGAACTCCGACTTCGCGGCCTTCATCGGCGCGCAGTCGCTGCAGCAGCCGGCCGAGTACTACGACGCCGACGCCACGGCCAACGCCAACCTGGCGGCGCGCCTGCCGTACCTGTTTGCGTGCTGCCGCTTCGCGCACTACCTGAAGTGCATCGTGCGCGACAAGATCGGCTCGTTCCGCGAGCGCGAGGACATGGAGCGCTGGCTCAACGACTGGATCATGAACTACGTCGACGGCAGCCCCGGCACCTCGTCGCAGGACACGAAGGCGATGAAGCCGCTGGCGGCGGCCGAGGTCCAGGTGGAAGCCATCGAGGACAACCCCGGCTACTACGCCGCCAAGTTTTTTCTCCGGCCGCACTACCAGCTCGAGGGGCTGACGGTGTCGTTGCGGCTGGTTTCGAAGCTGCCGTCCAACAAGAAGGACAGCAGCTAATTCCACTGTCCCGCTACCGGGCAATTCATCGATAACTTTTGGGGGTCAATCATGGCAGTAGACATGTTCATGCGCGTCGAGGGTGCAAACGGCGAGTCCAAGGACTCCAACCACAAGGACTGGACCGACATCAAGTCGTTTGCATGGGGAGCGACGCAGCCTGGCAACATGGTCAGCGGCGGTGGCGGCGGCGTGGGCAAGGCCAGCTTCAACGACCTGCAGGTGCTCGCGCGCATCGACAAGGCCGCGCCTTCCGTGCTGAAGAACTGCGCGAGCGGCAAGCACCTGAGCAAGGTCGAAGTGGCCGTGTGCAAGGCCGGCGGCTCGCAGATCGAATACACGCGCGTCACGCTCGAAGAGGTGCTCGTCACCTCGGTGCAGTACACGGCCGAGCAGGGCGGCGATGCGGTGCTCGTGCAGTACGCCTTCCAGGCCGCGAAGGTGAAACAGCAGTACTGGGAACAGACCGACAAGGGCGGCAAGGGCGCCGAGACGGTGCTGGGCTGGAACATCAAGGAAAACAAGGAAGCCTGATTTCCTTGTTGCGCGGCGGGGCCGTGGCCTTCGGGGCCATGCAGCCCCCGCCGGCGGTCCACAGCCGTTTGTCTGTCTCCTGCGGCGCCCCTTCGCGGCGCGCCGCCTTTCACCTTTCAGCCAGTCAACGGGGAAGTTTCATGGGCGATGGGTTTGCAGTGCTGGGCGAGCGCTCCGTGGCCGAGCACACCGAATGGGTACAGCGGCAGATCCGCGCCAGTCCCCAGAATGCCGGCCTGCGCCTTGCCCTGTGCCACTTCCTCGCGCTGCGCGGCGAATGGCAGCGGGCCGAAGACCAGCTCAAGCTCGCGACCAAGCTCGACCCCAGGTTCACGCCGGCCAGCGTCACCTGCGCGATGGCCCTGCGAGGCGAGCGCGAGCGCAGCGACTTCTGGGCCGGCGGCGGACGCACGCCGGCCATCGTCTCGGGCAATGCCGACTGGGTCGAGCAACTGCTCGGCGCCGCCGTGTTGCCCGCTGAACGTGCCGACGAGGCTGCGGCGCTGCGCGAAGCCGCGCGCGATGCGGCGCCCGCGCTGCAGGGCACGCTGACCACCGTCGACCGCTCCGATGCGCGGGCCGTGCAGGCGCTCGACGGCGAGCCCGCGGCACACAGCAACTTCGCCTGGCTGTGCGACGGCGACGCGCGCATCGGCGCCGTGCTCGAACTGTTCACGCCCTCGGGCTACGCGTGGCTGCCGCTGCCGGCGGTGCGCCGCATCAAGTTCTCGCGCCCGCAGCATCTGGTCGACCTGCTGTGGGCGCCGGCCGAGATCGAGCTGCACGACGGCCGCGGCCTCAACGGCCTCGTGCCCGTGCGCTACCCGGGCGCGCTCGACAGCCTGGACGACGAGACCGCGCTGGGCCGCCGCACCGACTGGCAACCGCTCTCGGGCGACGACCAGTTCGCGGGCATCGGCCAGCGCACGCTGATCAGCGAGGCCGGCGACCACTCGCTGCTCGACCTGCGGCGCATCGAGTTCGCCGCAGCGACGGAAGGCGTGGCTGCATGACCCCCGCCGTCACCACCGACATCGACGGCGACGCCCAGGAAAGCGTCGCGCGCGACCGCCTGCAGCCCGTGCTGCTGGACCGCCTCACCGACAAGGCGCCGCAGAACGGCCAGGAGCGCGCGGGCGCCTTCCTCATGAGCGGAAAGCTGCTGCGCGATTCGGTGCTGCGCGACCTGCAGTGGCTGCTCAACACCACCAACTTCGGCGCCGAGCACCGCATCAACGGCATGCCGCGCGCGCGCGGCTCGGTGGTGAACTACGGCGTGCGCGGCTGGGCCGGCGGGCGCATGTCGGAGGTCGACTTCGCCGACGTCGAAGCGGCCATCCGCGCGGCCATCATCGACTTCGAGCCGCGCATCATGAAGGACAGCATCGACGTGCGCTGCGTGACCGATGCGACCGACCTGGAGCACCACAACCTGCTCGCGCTGGAGATCCGCGGCACGCTGTGGTCGGTGCCGTATCCCATCGAGTTCATCCTGCGTTCGGAGCTGGATCTTGAAAGCGGGCACATGGTGCTGCGGCCGACGGGAGGGCTCTGATGGATTCGCGGCTGCTCGACTACTACAACCGCGAACTCACCTACATGCACGAGCTCGGGGCCGAGTTCGCGCAGCGCTACCCCAAGATCGCGGGCCGCCTGGGCATGCGCGGCATCGAGGTCAGCGACCCGTACGTGGAGCGCCTGCTCGAAGGCTTCAGCTTTCTCACGGCGCGCATCCAGCTCAAGATGGACGCGGAGTTTCCGCGCTTCTCGCAGCGCTTGCTCGAGGTGGTGTACCCCAACTTTCTTGCACCGCTGCCCGCGATGGCCGTGGTGCAGATCGACGGCAACCTCAACGAAGGCTCGCTGAAGGCGGGCTACGAGCTGCCGCGCCACACGCTCTTGCGCGGCCGCATGATCAAGGGCGAGCAGACGGCCTGCGAGTTCCGCACGGGGCACGCCGTCACGCTGTGGCCGATCAGGATTGCCGAGGCGAGCCTCGGCCCGGTGCCGGCCGAGATCGCGCATGCGCTGCCGATGGCGGGGCGCCAGGCGAAGAGCGCGATCACCATCAAGCTCGAGGCGGTGGGCGGCGCGCGCTTTGCCGAGATGCCTCTGGATCGGCTCGAGTTCTTTCTCTCGGGCGCCGAGCTGCATGCGCTGCGCGTGCTCGAACTGGTGGCCCACCACAGCGTGGCCACCGTGTGCCGTGCCGGCCCCGGCAGCACGGCGCGCATCGTGCCGCTGGGCGACGAGGCGATCCGCCACGAGGGCTTCGACCCCGAGCAGTCGCTGCTGCCCTACGACGCGCGCTCGTTCCAGGGCTACCGCCTGCTGCACGAGTACTTCGCCTTTCCCGAGCGCTACCTCTTCTTCAGCGTGAAGCACCTGCGCGCGGCGGCCTCGGCCATCGGCGGCACCACGATGGAGATCGTGATCCTGCTCGATCGCGCCGACGCCGACCTGGAGCGGCTGGTCGATGCCAGGCACTTCTCGCTGTTCTGCACGCCCATCATCAACCTCGTGCCGCGCCGCAGCGACCGCATCCCGGTCGGACCCGGCCAGCACGAGCACCATGCGGTGATCGACCGCACGCGCCCGCGCGACTTCGAGATCTTCACCGTCGAGCGCGTCACGGGCCACATGGCCAACGGCTCCGAAGAGCGCGAGTTCCGGCCCTTCCTGGGCTCGTTCGCGTCCGACGACGGCGACTTCGGCGCCTACTTCTCGCTGCGCCGCGAGCCGCGCCTGGTGTCCGACCGCGCACGCGCGCAGGGCACGCGCACCAGCTACACCGGCAGCGAGGTGTACGTGTCGCTGGTCGACCAGCACGACGCGCCGTTTCCGCACAGCCTGCGCCACATCACCATCGACGCGCTGTGCACCAACCGCGACCTGCCGTTGCTGCTGCCCACCGGGCTCGAATCGGACTTCACGCTGCGCGTGTCGGCACCGGTGCGCGGCGTGCGCATCCTGCGCGGGCCGTCGCGGCCGTACCCGGCGCTGGCCGAAGGCGCGCTCACCTGGCGCCTCATCAGCCACCTGGGCCTGAACTACCTGAGCCTGACCGACGTCGATGCCGCGCAGGGCGCCGCCGCGCTGCGCGAGATGCTCGACCTGTACGGCAACCTCGCCGACCCGGCCGTGCGCCGGCAGATCCAGGGCGTGCGCTCGATGGCGCTGGCGCCCGTGTTCCGTCGCCTGCCCGAGCCGGGGCCGATCGTGTTCGGGCGCGGCGTGGAGATCGCGCTGCAGATCGACGAGGTCGCGTTCTCTGGCGCGAGCCCGTACCTGTTCGGTGCCGTGCTGGAACAGTTCTTCAGCCGACATGTGTCGCTCAACGCCTTCACCGAGTTCGCGCTGTCCAGCCTGCAGCGCGGCGAAATTGCGCGCTGGACCCCGCGCGTGGGACGCCGCCCCACCGTATGAGCACGACCGGCCTCACCGACGACGCCATGCTGCAGCTGCTGCCGGCAGAGGCCGAGCCGCGCGACGAGGCGGCCGTCGATGCGCGCAGCCCGGCGCACGCGAAGGCGAAAGCCGCGCCGCGCCGCGGCGTGCCCGAGGCCGACCCCGCGCTGTGGGCCCGGCTCGTCGAGCAGCCCTTCGAGCACGACCTGTTCATGCTGCTGCGCCGGCTCGACGCGCAGGGCGACCATCCGCTGCTGGGCCGCGCGCCGCGCCCGCGCGACGAGCCGCTGCGGCTGGGGCAGGAGCCCTCGATGGCCTTCGCGCCGTCGAACGTGTCGGGCGTCGAGGTCGACCAAGACGGCGCGCCGCGCATCTCGATCTACGGCTTCGGCCTGTTCGGTCCCAACGGCCCGCTGCCGCTGCACCTGACCGAGTACGCGCGCGAGCGCAAGCGCCACCACGCCGACAACACGCTCAGCGCGTTCGCCGACCTGTTCCATCACCGGCTGATCCTGCTGTTCTACCGCGCCTGGGCCGACGCGCAGTCGGTCAACAGCCTGGACCGCCCCGACGGCCACCGCTTCGTCGACTACGTGGCCAGCCTCATGAACATGGGGCAGCCCGGCCTGAAGGCGCGCGACCGCATCGCCGACCATGCGCGCACCCACATGGCGGGGCACCTGGTGCGCCAGACGCGCAACCCCGAAGGGCTCATCCAGATTCTTCGCCTGTACTTCGACGTGCCCGTGCGCGTGGTCGAGTTCGTGAGTGACTGGGTGCACATCGACGAGCGCCAGGTCAGCCGCATCGGCCAGCTCGGGCGCAACCACCGGCTCGGCAGCGGCGCCACCATCGGCCTGGCGGTGCGCGATGCGCAGGGCAAGTTCAGGCTCGAACTCGGCCCGTTGTCGCAGCAGCAATTCCGCGAGTTCCTGCCGGGCAGCCCGCGGCTGCAGCAGGTGGTCGACTGGGTGCGCCAGTACGTCGGCATCGAATTCGCCTGGGAGCTGCGGCTGGTGCTCAGCAAGCCCGAGGCGCGCGGCATGCGGCTGAGCAGCGACCAGCGCCTGGGCTGGGGCAGTTGGCTCGGCACCCGCCTGTCCGACACCGACGCCGGCGACATGGTGTTCCAGCCCGAGGCGCTCTTTTCCCGCAACGCACCGGCTTCCTCATGACCGACATCCGCCGCGTCTCTCTTTTTTCGAAACTGAATCCGATGCTCTACAAGGCATTGGAGACCGCCACCGCTTTTGCCAAGCTGCGCGGCAATGCCTACGTGGAGCTCGTGCACTGGCTGCACCAGATCCTGCAGCTGCAGGACAGCGACCTGCTGCGCATCATCAAGCGCGCGGGGCTCAACCTCGACGCGGTCGAGCAGGACCTCGTGCGCGCGCTCGACCGGCTGCCGCACGGCGCCACGTCGATCAGCGACATCTCCGAGCACGTCGACCATGCGGTGGAGCGCGCGTGGGTCTATGCAAGTCTGCGCTTCGAAGCCACGTCGATTCGCGGCGCCTACCTGCTCGCCGGCATCGTGAAGACGCCGGGCCTGCGCCAGGTGCTCTCGGGCATCTCGCGCGAGTTCGACAAGCTCGTGCCCGACGTGCTGGTCGCGCAGCTTGCGGCATGGACCGAAGGCTCGCCGGAAGACGACTTCGACGCCGCGTCGGAGGCGGGCACGGGCGCACCCGTTGCGCAGCACCAGGGTGACGCGCCCGCCGCCGGCGGCTCGGCGCTCGCCAAGTACGCGAGCGACCTCACGGCCAAGGCGCGCGCCGGCGAGCTCGACCCCGTGTACGGCCGCGACGACGAGATCCGCCAGATCGTCGACATCCTCATGCGCCGCCGCCAGAACAACCCGCTGCTCACCGGCGAGGCCGGCGTCGGCAAGACGGCGGTGGTCGAAGGCCTGGCCTCGCGCCTGGCCGCGGGCGACGTGCCGCCGTCGCTGAAGGACGTGTCGCTGTGGGTGCTCGACCCCACGTTGCTGCAGGCCGGCGCGGGCGTGAAGGGCGAGTTCGAACAGCGCTTGCGGCAGGTGATCGACGAGGTTGAGAAAAGCCCGAAGCCCATCGTGCTGTTCGTCGACGAGGTGCACACGCTGGTCGGCGCGGGCGGCACGGCTGGCACCGGCGACGCGGCCAACCTGCTCAAGCCTGCGCTCGCGCGCGGCCGGCTGCGCACCATCGGTGCCACGACGTGGTCGGAGTACAAGAAGTACATCGAGAAAGACCCGGCGCTCACGCGGCGCTTCCAGACCATCCAGGTGCACGAGCCCACCGAGCCCAAGGCCGTGGTCATGCTGCGCGGCATCTCGGCCGAGCTGGAGAAGCACCACGGCGTGCTCATCCTCGACGCCGCGCTCGAAGCGGCCGTGAGCCTGTCGCACCGCTACATTCCCGCGCGCCAGCTGCCCGACAAGGCCGTGAGCCTGCTCGACACCGCGTGTGCGCGCGTGGCGCTGAGCCAGCATGCGCTGCCTGCGGCGCTCGAAGATTTGAAGCGGCGCATCGAGGTGCTGGGCATCGAGTCCGGCATCGCGGGGCGCGAGGCGGCGATCGGGGTCGGCGAGCACCAGCGCGTCGAAGACATCGCGGCGCAGGTGGCTGCCGCGCAGGCTGAACTTGAACTGCTGGAGCAGCGGCGCGTGGAAGAGGCGGCGCTGGTCGAGCGCATCGTTGCGCTGCGCAAGCTGCTGTCGCCTGCGGCGGTGCCGGTGCAATCTGAAGCGGAAGATGACCGCGAAGAAGAACCGCCGGCCGAGCCCGAGCGAACACCCGAAGCCATCCGCGCCGAACTCAACGAAGCGCAAGACCAGCTCGTGAAGCTGCAAGGCGAGACACCGCTCATCCTCGCGGCGGTGGATGCGCAGGCCGTCGCCACCGTGGTCGCCGACTGGACCGGCATCCCCATCGGCCGCATGGTGCGCGACGACGCGCAGTCGGTGCTGCGCCTGGGCGAGATCCTGTCGGCCCGCGTGGTCGCGCAGCCCGATGCACTGGAGACCATTTCGCGCCGCATCCGCACCGCGCGTGCGCGGCTGGACAACCCCAACAAGCCCGTCGGCGTGTTCCTGCTGTGCGGCCCCTCGGGCGTGGGCAAGACCGAGACCGCGCTCGCGCTGTCGGAGGCGCTGTACGGCGGCGAGCAGAACCTCGTCACCATCAACATGAGCG
The DNA here is from genome assembly GCF_009811375.1 of Variovorax boronicumulans. NCBI lineage: Bacteria > Pseudomonadati > Pseudomonadota > Betaproteobacteria > Burkholderiales > Comamonadaceae > Variovorax > Variovorax boronicumulans. The sequence goes on along the minus strand of NZ_BKDH01000003.1, from coordinate 441,825 downwards.
AGTTCCAGGAGTCGCACACCGTCTCCACGCTCAAGGGCGCGCCGCCCGGCTATGTGGGTTATGGCGAAGGCGGTGTGCTCACCGAGGCCGTGCGCCGCCGGCCCTACAGCGTGGTGCTGCTCGACGAGATCGAGAAGGCGCACCCCGACGTGCACGAGATCTTCTTCCAGGTCTTCGACAAGGGCTGGATGGAAGACGGCGAAGGCCGCCACATCGACTTTCGCAACACCGTGATCATCATGACGTCGAACGTCGGCACCGACCTCGTCATGCAGCTGTGCGAAGACCCGACGTTGCGCCCCGACCCCGAGCCGCTGGCCGCCGCGCTGCGCGAGCCGCTGCTCAAGGTGTTCGCGCCCGCGCTGCTCGGGCGCCTGGTGGTCGTGCCTTACTACCCGCTGCAGGCCGATGCGCTGCACCGGATCATTCGCCTGCAGCTGGACCGCATCGCGGCGCGCCTGCAGGCCAACCACGGCATTGCATTGGCTTACAACGACAGCGCCGTCGCGCTTGTCGCACGCCGCTGCACGGCCATAGAGTCGGGTGGCCGGATGATCGACGCGATCCTCACGCACACCATCCTGCCCCGGCTGAGCGAGGAAGTCATCGGCGCCACCGTCAGTGCGCGCAAGCTCGCCGGCGTGCAGCTGGGCGCGGCGGGCGACGACTTCCAGTACGAGTTTTCAGAACGCCCCGCGTAGACCCAAGGGAGAGCCGCATGGACAGAGTCGTCAAAGCCCACACCCCGCTCGGAGAAGAACAGCTGCTGTTCCGCTCGATGCACGGCAGCGAAGGGCTGTCGCAGCTGTTCGAGTTCGAGGTCGACCTGCTGAGCCCGAACACCTCGGTCGACATGAAGGGCCTGCTCGGCAAGCCGCTCGCGCTCGAGATACAGACGCTCAGCGGCACGCCGCGCTACCTCAATGGCCAGATCACGCGCTTCACCATGATCGGGCGCGAGGGCGGCTCCTCGCGCTACACCGTGTACCGCGCCTCGGTGCGGCCGTGGCTCTGGTACCTCACGCGCACCAGCGACTGCAAGATCTTCCAGAACAAGTCGGTGGTCGAGATCCTCGAAGACGTGCTGGGCGAGTACGGCTTCGCCTTCGAGAAGAAGCTCAGCGCCTCGTACCGCCAGTGGGAGTACTGCGTGCAGTACCAGGAGACCGACTTCGCCTTCGTGAGCCGCCTCATGGAGCATGAGGGCATCTACTACTACTTCAAGCACGACAAGAACCAGCACACGCTGGTGCTGGCCGACGATATGAGCGCGCACGAGACGCTGCCCGGCTACCCGAAGATCGGCTACCTCGCGAGCGACCGCGCCACCGACCCCGGCCGCGAAGTGATCGACCAGTGGGAAGTCACCGAAGAGATCCGCCCCGGCACCTACGTGGTCGACGACTTCGACTTCAAGAAGCCCCGGGCCGACCTACTCAACACGCGCAGCCAGCCGCGCGGCAACGACCACGGCCGCTACGAGATGTACGAGTGGATGGGCGGCTACAGCGATGCGGGGCAGGGCGAGCACTACGCGCGCATCCGCCTCGAGGAAGCGCAGGCCCAGGCCGAGGTCGACACCGGCCACACCAACGTGCGCGGCATGGCGCCCGGCTACCGCTTCACCATGCAGAACGCACCGCGCAACGAGGACAACCGCGAGTACCTCGTCGTCTCGGTGATGTACAGCCTGCGCGAGGGCGGCTACGCCAGCGGCGGCATGTCGGGCGAGTACAGCTTTCACTTCGGCGTGCAGCCCACCTCGTTCCCCTTCCGAGCGCGCCGCATCACGCGCGTGCCGAGCACCCAGGGCCCGCAGACCGCCACCGTGGTCGGGCCGCCCGGCGAAGACATCTGGATCGACAAGTACGGCCGCGTGAAGGTGCAGTTCCGCTGGGACCGCTACGGCCAGCGCAACGAAGACAGCTCGTGCTGGGTGCGCGTGTCGAGCGCGTGGGCCGGCTCCAATTTCGGCGCGGTGAACCATCCGCGCGTGGGGCAGGAGGTGATCGTCGATTTCATCGCGGGCTGCCCCGACCGGCCGATCATCATCGGGCGTGTCTACAACGCGGACCAGATGCCGCCGCTGGAATTGCCGGCCAAGGCGACGGTCAGCGGGTTCATCAGCCGCACCGTGAAAGGCGATGGGGAGTTGGCCAACCATTTTGTGATCGACGACGACCCGAGCAACGAGTCGATCAAGATCCATGCACAGAAGGACTTCTTCATCGAGGTCGAGAACGACGAGACCCACACGGTGGAGGGTCACCGCACCACCAACGTCCACAAGAACGACGAGCTCACCGTGGACCAGGCGCGGACCACGACGGTGGTCAACGGCCTCGATCACGCGATCTACAAGTCGGGCTCGAAGCTGGAAGTGACAAAGAAGGCCGAGCACTTCTTCAACAACGCCATCGCGATCACGACCAAGGAGGGGGCCACGGAGACCGTTGAGACAGGCGACTCCAACGTGCACGTGATGGCCGGCCTGCGACAGGAGAATTTCGACAACGCGCTGCACGTCGACGTGAAGAACGGCATGACCGAGCACGTCTACACCGGGGACTCCAGGCTGGAAACCTGGGCCGGCAAGCGGTTCGAGAGCTACAAGACAGGGTGGGAGCGGGATGTCCTGGGCGGCGGCGGCAAGGACACGATCAAGGGTGGCCTCACGGAGACGATCGAAACGGGCGACCACACGTCCACCGTGTCGGCGGGCGACTACGTGGGCAAGGCCAAGAACGTGTCCATCGACGCCGAGACGAACTTCAACGTCAAGGCCAAGAAGATCCTCCTGCATTCGACCGAGAAGCACACCAACAAGTACGACGGCAGCATCGAGACCGTGGCGGGTGGCAGCGCCACGACCAAGGCGTCGAGCTACATCCGCTCGCAGGCCAAGCTCATGTTCTCGTTCGCCTGGGTGAACTCGCTCACCTACGCCACCCTGTCGGAGACCTTCAATGCGGTCTCCACCAACATCGGTGGGGCGAGTTTCGACATCAAGGCCTATCGCTGGTCGAACCAGGCCTTCAACCAGAAGGCTGAAGCCAAGGTCTCGATCGGCACGGTCTACATCGACATCAAGATCCTCGTGCTGATCCCGTGATGACCGCAACCGCGATGCCCCATCGACGCGCGATCCGAGTCCTGGGCGCCGTGCTGGTGGCGGCGGGCCTGCTGCCGCTCCTGCTGCCGATGGAAACCCTCTCGATGTGGCTCGTGCTGCCCTGCATCGCATCGATCTTCGCGGGCTCGGCCTTGCTGTGCGGCGCGTGGGAGTTGCTGTCGATCCGTCGCCGCGAGGCGCGCAGCCGCGGCTTCGACGCGCAGGCGCAGGGCGTCATCGTCGGCAGCGAGGTCGGCGGCGCCTACAGCGATACCAGCCCGCTGATGAATCTCACCGTGCGCTTCGCCGACCGCGACGGCGTCGAGCGGCAGGTCGTCGTGCAGAAGGTGGTGATGCTGAACGAGCTGCCGCTGTACGCGATGGGGCGGCCGGTGCTCGTGCGCTTCGCCTCCGCATCGCCCACCACCGAGCTGGTGATCTCGCCGATCGTCGCGCCGGGCGGTTTTTCCTTCTGATTCCGCGCCCCCACCGCGCACTGCCCACACCCGAAGCCGACCTTGAAGATCGTCAAGCCCTTTCGCCTCAGCCTTCTCACCCGCCCCTACCGCTGGCGTTCCCGCAACCAGCTGGGCATTGCTGTGCTGGCCTGCGCCAGCCTGGAGGCCGAGTCGCGCCTGCAGCCCGAGCAGGAGCTCTGGCAGATGGCGGGCGATGTGCTCGATCCCGGCAGCGTGCTCGACATGAGCATGCCCAAGGGCGAGGCCGAGGTGCTGGCCAGCGGATTCGCCTACACGGCGCACCAGGACGACAAGACCCGGTGCGCGGTGCGGTTGCGCGTCGGCGGGGTCGACCGTTCGCTGGCCGTGTTCGGCGACCGTTTCTGGTTGGGCGGGCGTATTACCGAGCCGGCCGCATTCGAGCAGATGCCGCTCGACTGGCGCCACGCGTTCGGCGGCCCCAATGTTCCCGACAACCCGTTGGGGCTGGGCACGGTCGACGAACTCGTCAATGGCGTACAGACCTGCCGGCTTCCCAATGTGGAGGTGGTCGGGCAGCAGATTCAGCGCCGCGGGCAGCGCTCGCGGCCGGCCTCGTTCTCGGGCTACCTGCCCGATGCACCGCAGCGCATGGCGCTGGCCGGGACGAAGTACGACGATGCATGGCTGCAGACGGGATTCCCCGGCTTTGCCGACGACCTGGACTGGCGCTTCTTCAATGCCGCCAGCCCCGAGCAGCGCTGGCCCGGCCAGCCCGTGCTTCCCACGGGTGCGCCCTACGAGCTCTGGAACATGCACCCGCGCATCCCGGTGCTGCGCGGCAACCTGCCCGCGTGGCATGCGGTCTGCCACCTCAATTTTTCCAAAGAGGTCGGTGAGTTGCGCCGCGTCGACCTCGGACTGAGCACCGCCTGGTTCTTTCCCGACCGCGAACGGGTGGTGCTGGTGTGGCACGGCACCACCCCGATCCGGGAGGACGATGCCGCGGACGTGACGCACATCATGCCGTCGATCGAACTGCCGGACGCGCCGCGCACGCTGACGCACTACGCCGACGTGATGCGCAAGCGCATCGACCCGGAAAAGAGCAGCATCCACGTCCTGCGCGACAGCGATCTGGTGCCGCGCCCGCTGCTCGCGGAATGGACTGCGATGCGCATGCCCGATACCTTGGCCGAGCCCTTGCCGCGCAACCTGCAGGCCGGCATGCGCAGGCACTACGAGAGCCAGCGTGCCGAGTTGCTCGCACAGGGGCTCGACCCCGGCGACTACCTCACGCCGCCGCCGGCGCCCGAGGTCCTGCCGGCCTTCGACGACCTGCCCGAGTACCTGGAGCGCGCCGAGGCGCAGGCGGTCCAGACGCGCGCGCGGCTGGAGGGCGAGGTGGCCCGGGTCGAGGCCGAACGCGCATCGGAGCCCGAGGTTCCCGAGGGCGCCGAGGCCCCGGTGCCTTCGGTATTCGAGGAGGAGGCAGAAGGCTCGCGCGAGGAAAGCGAAGCGAACGAAGAGAGCGTCGATGCCCCGGTGGAGACCGATCCGCTGAAGCTTCAGGGCCGCCTCTATTCGGCGCACCTGACCCCGACGCCACCGCGCGTGCCGAGCTTCAGGGCTGCCAAGTTGCGCCGCAGGCTGGCCGCGGCGGAGCCTGGGCGGCGCCACTTCTCGAAGATGAATCTCACCGGTGCAGACCTGTCGGGCATGGACCTGCGCGGGGCCGATTTCACCCACGCGGTCCTGGCCGATGCGAACCTGCAGGGAGCGAATCTCGAGGGCTGCGACTTCTCCGAAGCCGTGCTCGCGCGGGCCGTTCTCACGGACACACGCCTCGTGGGCAGTCGGCTGGACAAGGCCAACCTGGGTGGCGCGCGCCTCGAAGATTGCGATCTCGCGTCGGCCAGCCTGCGCGAGACCCTGTGCCATGGCACGCGCTTCAGGGGCTGCAGCCTGCGTGGCGCGCAGCTCGATCAGACCCAGCTGCACGAGACCGAAATGGTGGAATGCGCCATGCAATCCTCGCGCTGGACGCAGGTCGCGCTGCGCCGCATGACGCTGCGCGATCTGGTGCTGGACCAGGCCGAGCTGAACCAGGTCGTGCTGCTCGAATGCAGCCTGGAGCGTGTGTCCTTGAAGGCCGCGCGATTGGTGCGCTGCGGCTTCGTCACGGTCACGCTGGTTGCGGATGTCGACTTGTCCCATGCGCGGTTCGATGCCTGTGGTGTCGCGCTCGGCAGCTCATTCGCCGGCGCGACGGCCGTGGGAATGTTCATGAAGCAGTGCGGGCTGCGCGGCACCTCCTTCGCGGCAGCGGACCTGACCGCGGCCCGTCTGGAGAACTGCGACCTTTCGGAGTGCGATCTGTCCGATGCGCGGCTGGACGGCTTCGTCGCCGGCGAAAGCCTGTTCGTGCGCGCAAACCTCGCGCGCGCCTCGCTGCGCAAGGCCCACCTGATCGACGCCAACCTCTCGAAGTCGAACCTGCTCGGCTGTGACCTGCGCGAGGCGAACCTGTTTCGCGCCGACGTGTCGCAGGCCTTCATCGATGCCACCACCTTGCTCGACGACGCCTACACGCAGCATGCCAAGGTCTGGCCGCGGCGCGACCCGGAGGCGGCATCATGACTCCCGAGTCCTTGCTGGACGACGTGCGGCACGGCGTGCAGCTGCACGGACTCGATTGCCGCGGCTGGGATCTGCGCGGGCTCGACCTCTCGGGGGCGCTGTGGGACCGCATCGACTTCACCGGCGCCGATTTCCGCGGCGCCGATCTGTCGGGCAGCGTCATCACCCATTGCCCGATGGACCGCTGCGATTTCTCGGGTGCGACGGGCAAACAGGTACAGATGTTCCGCGGGCGCTTCGAGGGCGCGAATCTCTCGCAGGCCATGCTCGAGCAGGCGTCGTTCGTCGAGTCTCATCTGGCGGGCGCCCGCTTCGACGAGGCGGTGCTCGATCGCGTCACCTTCTTCCGCTGCGACCTGGCGGCCGCCTCGTTGCGGACCCGCCGCATGGCGCAGGCCACGGTCATGGAATCGAGTCTGGCACGCTGCGATCTCACCGGTGCGAGCCTGAACACCGTGACGATGTTCAAGCTCGACCTGCGCACCGCCGTCTTCGCACAGTTCGAAGGCGAGGGTGTGGTGTTCCTCGAATGCGACCTCGCGCGTCAGCACTTGGCCGGGCTCGTGCTGCGCCGTTGCCAGTTCACCGACTCCAAGCTCGACGAAGCGGATTTCCGCCATGCCACGCTCACGCAGAGCAACTTCAAGGGGGCCTCGCTGCGCGGCGCCCGCTTCACCGGGGTCGAGGCCGGCATGACGATCTTCGCGGAAGCCGACCTGGGCGGTGCCGACTGCACCGCGGGGCGGTTCGACCAGTCGCTGTGGGTGGATGCCGCGCTCGAGGGGGTGAGCTTCGCGCAGGCGCGGCTGCCGCTCAGCGTGTTCCAGCGCGCACGCTGCAAAGGCAGCAGCTTCGCGCAGGCCGACCTGCAAGACGCAGACTTCTCCTATGCGGACCTCACGGACGCGGACCTCAGGGACGCCCGCTTTCTGCGCACCCGCCTGCACCGCGCCGTCCAACAGGGGACCCGTTTTTCCGGGCGCGGCGGCATCATCGAAAACGATCCGGACCTGCACCGCGCACAGTCGTGGTCCGACGCTCGCTGATGGCTCGCCATCCTTTCATACGAGGGCCGAAGCCTCGTCCAGTTCGAAAAGGGAAATCATCATGAATGTTGTTCCGCTGCGCGTCGCATCCGACGCCTCATCCCCGGTTCATTCGATCGGCACGGTTCGCCGCCTGCTGGACGACGGGCAGTTCGCCGTCGAGGACGAGGCCGGTGGCGTGCGCACCTGCCGGCGTGCGGCCAGTTGCCTGCTCAAGCCGCAGGTCGGCGACACCGTGCTGCTCTCGGGGCCGGACTCCTACCGCGTCTTCCTGATCGCGGTGCTCGAGCAGGCCGATGCCGCCGTCAGCCGCATCGAGGTCGATGGCGCACTGGTGCTCGGCGGCAATGCGCATCCGGTCGCGATCGAGAGCGAGGGCGAGGTGCGCCTGCGCAGCGGCACCCGGCTCGCCATGAGCGCCGGGCAGTGGGCCTTGCAGGCCGACACTGCCGATTGCCGCACCGACGAATTGCGCTTCACCGCGAAGTCCGTCGAGGCGACCGCAGGAACGACCAGGTTCTTCGGCAAGGTCCTCGAGACGGTGGCCGACCGGATCGTGCAGATGGCACGCAACACGTTGCGGATCGTCGACGAGATGGACCAGTCCCGGGTCCGTCACCTCGACTGCAAGGCCAGCGACACGGTGCGTATCCATGGCCGGCACACGATGGTCACGGGGCAGGACCTCGTGAAGGTCGATGCCTCGCAGATCCACATGGGCTGAGGAGGTCGCACGATGTTCGCCAATTGCCAACTCATGGGGATGGATCTCGCGTTTCCCGACGTGTGCCGCACGCCGGTTCCCATCCCTTTCCCCAACATGGCGTTGGGGCCGATGGCCATTCCCAATGCATGGAACATCCTGTTCGCGGGCATGCCGGCCCATAACATGGCCACGGTGACACCGATCACGCTCGGCGATCAGCCGGGTGCGCTTGGCGGTGTGGTGTCCCAGACCTTCATGCAGCAGTCGCGCCACCTGACGGGCGCCTTCACCGTGCTGCTCAAGGGCACGCCAGCCACGCGCGTTACAAGCATCACGTTGCAGAACCGCTGCAACATCGTCGGCATGCGGTTGGTGCCAAGCCAGTTGAAGGTGCTTGTGCTGGCGGCCTGAGGCGCCGCCCTGTCGAGCGGTGCGCGACGGGGCTGTTTCCCCGGCTTAACGGGGCGCGACTGGCTGCGCTGTCGAAGTTGCCCCCGCCAGCGTCACCTGCTGCGGCGACCCCACCCACACCGCCAGCGCCGAGTAGTTGTCGCGCGACTTGTCGGCCTTGGCCTCGGCCGCGCGGCGCAGCAGCGCGAGCCACTCTTCCGCGCTGTCGGCCAGCTGCAGCGATCGTTCCATCACCTGCTGCGAGATGAGCTGCCAGAGCCCGTCGGTGCACAGCAGGAACGCATCGCCGTCGGCCAGCCGCTGCGGTGTCGACACCGAGGTCTCCGCCGTCGCGCGCGCACCGAGCGCGCGGTACAGCAGGTTGCTCTTCACCAGGCGCTCGCCACCATTCGCGCCCTGGCCCGCGGCGGCTTCGCCCGAGCGTTCCGACAGGCTGTGGTCTTCGGTGCGCTGCATCAGCGCGCCGCGGCGGAACCAGTAGAGGCGGCTGTCGCCGACGTGGGCCCAGCAGGCTTCGCCGGTGGCGCGGTCGACGAACAGCGAGACGATGGTCGCGCTCATGCGGTTCTGGTCGGCCAGCTCGCGCTGCTTGGCGAGCACGGCGTCGTTGGCTTCCTTGACGGCATGGCGGATGTCTTCGGCCGCGACGGACGGGTGGTCGACAAAAGTGTTGAGCGCGGTGTCGACCACGATGCGCGAGGCCAGCTCGCCGCCCGCGTGGCCACCGACGCCGTCACTCACGACGAAGCAGGCGTTGCGTTCGTCCAGGTGATAACCGATGGCGTCCTGGTTGCCGCTGCGCTCGCCCACGCACGAGAACTGCGAGGTCGAGATGGGCACGGCGAAGGCGTGGGTGGCTTCAAGCACGGCGCGCCTCCTTCAAGCGTTCCATCTCGCGGTCGTAGGCCTGCTGGAAGGCGCGGCCGAAGACGGCCTGGAAGTCGTCCTCGACGGCGGCGGTGGTGCTGGCGTGCAGCTGCTTCAGCTGGCGCCACAGCCGCGCCTCGCGACCACCGGGCAACAACTTCTCGCCGAGACCGCCGTCGTGCGGCGTGGCCTTGTCGAGACCGCCCGGGTCGAAGCGGTGCAGCAGCGTGAGCAGCGCGGCGCGCATGCCGGCCACCATGCCGAGCTGGTGCGACTGCAGGTCGCCCAGCGCATCGTGCACGGCGGCCTCGGGCGTGAGAAAGCCGGGCATGCGCGCGCCGAACATCTGCATCAGCACCGCGCGGCCGTTGGGCAGGATCTTGAAGGGGTTGTTCTCTTCGTCCACGATCATGGTGATCTCGGCACGTACCTCGCGCTTGAGCATGGCGCGCGACGACAGCAGCTCGATGGTGCCGTCGGTGAAGGCGCGCATCAGCCGGCCCAGGTGCCGCATGGCTTCGGCATCGAGCGGCTGCTGGCCCGCGATCTCGGGCACGCCGGCGCCTTCGAGGAACGCCTTGAACAGGTCGTCGCCGGAAGAGGGGGCGCGTGGCGAGGTCGGCGCTGGTGCAGGAACTGCAGCGACGGGTAATGCAGGCGGCGCTTCTTCAGGAACCGCCGGTGCGACGGGAATCTCCGGCGCTGCGACAACCACGGGCTCCTCTTCAACAGGCGCAATCTCTTCCACAGGCTCCGGCACGGCAACCGATGGCGCAACTGCCACCGGCTGCGGCGGATTGAACTGCGACGTCATCTCGCGCGCATGGTTCGCGAGGCTGTGGCCCGACGTCGCGGCCGGCGGCCGTGCGATCAGATCCATGGCCGGGTGCACGTCGTCGAGCGGGTTGTCCTGCGTCAGCGCCGTAGGTCGCGGGTCGGACAGCGGCGAGGGCGCATCGCGGTCTTCGGCGAAGAAGGAGAGCGGGTCCATGCTGCGCTTGAGCGCGAGGTCCGACAGGCCCTGCGTCGCCTGCGGGTCCAGCCCGGCGAGCGGATCGACGGGGTTGCGCTGCGCCTGCGAGGGCAGGGCGAAGGGCTCGTGCGCCAGCGGGTCGGGCATGGGCGCTGCCGCATCGTCGGCACGGCGCGGTGCGTTCGCGAGGATGGCGTCCCAGTCGGCGGCCGACGGCATCTGCGCGGAGACCTGCGTGGTCGTGGAAGGCGCTGCAGCAGTAGAAGACAACGGCGGCGGCGGTGCAGGCAAGGGCGCAGGGGCCGGCGCATTCACCGGCGCCGGCGCGAAGGTCGGCATCACGACCGTCTTCTCGGGCGGTGCATCGCCCAGGGGCAGCGCGCCTTCGCCGAACAGGTCCGCGAAGACATCGGAGGCCGGTGCTGCAGTGGGCAGCAGCGCGCTGATCGACGGGGCCGATGCGAGGTTCGATGCCACAGGCGGAGCAGACACCAACTGCGACAGCGACGGCTCGGTGATCGGTGCGGCCGGTGGCTCCGTGAGCGGCTCGGTGATGGGCGCCTCGGCGATCGCAGGCGGTTGGGCCTGGCTTGCACTCGCGGCTTCGAGCACGTAGCTGCCGATGGTCACGCGGTCTCCCAGCGCGACGCGCGATTCTTCCTCGTGGCGCAGCGTGCGTCCGTTCACGCTGATGGGCAGCACCGCGCTCATGTTGCGCACCACGGCGGCGCCGTCGTCGTCGAAGCGCACGGTGGCCTGCAGGCGCGAGATCTGCCGGTGCTCGTCGGGCAGCACGAGGTGGTTGTCGGGGCTGCGGCCGATGGTGCCGCCCGGGGCGGCGAGCAGCGCCGACGGCCCCGAGGCCACGGGCATGCCGCCGTGTTCAATCACTGTCCAGCGCATGGCATCTCCATGTTCGTCGCGGTGGGCGCGAGCGTGCCCGGGCGCGGCCGTGGCCGGCCGCGTGTCATCCGCGCTTCATCTTCTTCGCGGCCTCGAACGCGGGGCCCCACACGGGGTGGGTGCGTTCCGCGACATTCAGGTCGAAGCTCGGGAACACATCGAGGAGCTTGCGGAATTGCGTGCGGCATTCCGCGATCTGGTTGTTCACGCAGTAGCTGAAGGCTTCGAGCTTGAGTGCGGCCAGCCGCGTCGCGGGCTCGGCCCCGTCGAACACCGACACGCCGCCGCTCTTCAAGGTGGAGATGGCCTTGGCGTAGTCGCCCGCATCGTAGGCCTGCTGCGCACGTTCGAGCGTGGTGCGTGCCACTTGCTGGCTCAGGCGTTCGGGTTGCTGTGAGGCATCCGGGGTGCTCTGGCAGCCGCTCAACAGCGCAAGCATGAAGGCAAAAGACAGAACAGGCAGGCAAGACTTCAATCTTTTCTCCTACTTCGCGAGAGGCAATGCGTGAGAGAGGGCGTGCTGTTGCATCACGATGCAACAGCACGCAATGCACACCGTGCGCGTGCATGGTTTCGATAATATAGATCGCGAAGCTTTCAGGGAGATCTCATGCATCGACGGACCTTGATTCAAGGCGCATTGGCCACATCGCCGTTGCTCGCAGGCCTCGCTGGTTGCGCATCGACAGCGAAGTCGATGCCCACGCCGTATGCCATCACCGTGCGCATCGACGACGGCGTGAATCCCGATGGTCGCGGCCAGGCCGCACCGATTCTCGTGAAGGTCTTTGAACTGAAATCTTCCGGCAACTTTGAAACGGCAGACTACTTCGCGCTGCAGGACCGCGACCGCGAGACGCTCATGACCGAGCTCGTGAATGCGGACCAGGCCATCTTGCGCAGCGGCGAGGAACGCGTGTTCAAGCGCGAGGCCGGACTCGACTCGCGCGCCATCGGCGTGATCGCCGGCTATCGCAAGCTGGAAGCGGCGCGGTGGCGCATCGTGTTGCCGTTGAAGGAGCCGAAACAAACGAATCTTTACAAGGTGTGGCAGTTTTCTCCGAGCGAGCAGAGCGTGCGCATCGCGGTGCGCAAGAGCGGCCTCGAACTGCTACCAAGTCGTTAAGTTTCAGCGCGCGCTAATACGAAAGTGCGGCGCATTCGCCTCTGAAAAGGCATGCAAAACGCAAGAGGCGCCGTGTAGCATCAGACGCGAAAGAAGATCGAGCGGGGAGCCGCTGTACAGCGCATTTCCCGCCTCCGTGTGAGCACTCCAGGAGGTTCTTTGGTGACAGTTCGCAACGCGGGCGCAGCCGGTCAGGGCGCCCAATCTCAGGCATTGGCGAATCGCGTGGTGTGGTCCGAAGGCATGTACCTGCGGCCCCAGCACTTCCAGCAGATGGAGCGCTATGTCGAGCAGTACGTCACTCGCCGCACCGCGGGCATGCAGGGTGCCTACTGGGGATGGCTGCACCTGGACATCGACCGCGATGCCTTCGCGCTCGGGCGCGTGTCGCTGCTCGGCGGCGCGGGCGTGCTGCCCGACGGCACGCCGTTCTCGTTCGGCCTCGAAGACGCACCGATGCCCTTCGACGTGCCCACCGACCTCACCGACGAACTCATCGTGCTCGCACTGCCGCTGCGCAGGCCCGGCAGCGAAGAGGTGATCTTCTCGGAAGACGAAGGCTCGGCCGCGCGCTTCGGCGTGGTCGAGCGCGAAGTGGCCGACGGCAACGCGGTGGCGCTCGGCCCCGCGGTGCTGCAGCTGGCGAAGCCGCGCCTGCGGCTGGCGCGCGCGTCGTCGCTCACGGCCGAGTGGCAGGCCATCGGCGCGGTGCGCGTGATCGAGCGGCGCACCGACCACAAGCTGGTGGTCGATGCCAACTACATTCCGCCGGTGCTCGACGCCTCGGCGCACCCGATGCTGCGCAGCATGACGGCCGAGCTGCACGGCCTGCTCACGCAGCGCTCCGAGGCGCTGGCCTCGCGGCTGTCGCAGCCGGGGCGCGGCGGCGTGAGCGAGGTCTCCGACTTCCTGCTGCTGGAGCTGGTCAACCGCTACCTCGCTCTCACCTGGCATGCGCAGCAGGCGGTGCAGGTGCACCCCGAGACGCTGTTCGTCGACTGGCTCAAGCTGGCCTGCGACCTGGCCACGCACACCTCGCCCACGCGCCGTCCGGTGGTGTGGCCGGTGTACGACCACGACAACCTCAACGAGAGCATCCGCCCGTTGATGGAGGAGCTGCGGCGTTCGCTGTCGGCGGTGCTCGAGCAGAGCGCCATCGCCATCGAACTCGAAGAGCGCAGCCACGGCGTGCGCGTGGGGCGCATGCCCGACCCGGTGCTGGTGCGCAACGCGGCCTTCGTGCTCGCGGTGCATGCCGACCTGCCGGCCGATGCCGTGCAGCAGCGCTTTCCGACGCAGGTCAAGATCGGCTCGGTCGAGCGCATCCGCGACCTCGTGCAGCTGCAGCTGCCCGGCGTGGTCGTGCGCTCGCTGCCGGTGGCGCCGCGCCAGATCCCGTACCACGCGGGCTACCACTACTTCGAACTCGACAAGGGCGGCGACATGTGGCGCCAGCTCGAGAAATCGGGCGGCGTCGCCATGCACCTGGCCGGCGACTTTCCGGGGCTCGCCATGGAGTTCTGGGCCATCCGTCCGTGAGGGACCCTATGAACGGTGCCAATGACATGGCCGTCGGCCCGGGTGGTTTCGTGCCGCCGAATCCGGGCGGCGGCGCGACCACGCACAGCGGCCCGGGGCCGCAACCCCAGCAGCAACCCCAGCCCGATGCCTTCACCGCGTGGCACGACGCGCGGCGCCCGCATGCGGGCGACACGGCGCTGGCGGGCAACAACCCGCTGGTGGCGGCGGCCAACCCGCTGCTCGACCTGATCCCGCAGATCCGCGCCACCGGCCACCACCCGTCGCCCGCGCAACTGCGCGAACACCTGGTCGACGAGGTGCGTCGTTTCGAGACGCGCGCGCAGCAGGCCGGCATCGCGCCCGAAGTGATCATCGGCGCGCGCTACTGCCTGTGCACGGCGGTCGACGAGGCCGCGGCGCTCACGCCGTGGGGCGGCAGCATCTGGTCGTCGCAGAGCCTGCTCGTGATGTTCCACAACGAGACCTGGGGCGGCGAGAAGTTCTTCCAGCTGCTGTCGCGCCTGGTGCAGAACCCGCAGCAGCACCTGCATCTCATCGAGCTCATCTACTTCTGCCTGGCGATGGGCTTCGAGGGGCGCTTTCGCGTCATCGACAACGGGCGCTCGCAACTCGAGACGCTCAAGCAGCGGCTGCTGCAGATCATCCGGCAGGCGCGCGGCGAAATCGCCGCGCCGCTGTCGCCGCACTGGCAGGACGCGAGCGCGCCCGTGCGCCGCACGCGCCACTGGCTGCCGGTGTGGGCCGTGGGCGCGGTGGCGGCGGTGCTGCTGGTGCTGGTGTTCGCGGTGCTCACCTTCAACCTCGCGGGCCATTCCGACGGCGCCTTCTCGGCCGTGAACGCGGTGCGCCTGCCGCAGACGCAGCGCGCGGTGGCGGTGCCCGCGGCGCAGCCGCGCCTGCAGCGCTTTCTCGAGCCCGAGATCCGCGACGGCCTGCTCACGGTGCGCGACGAGGCCGACCGCAGCGTGGTGGTGCTGCGCGGCGACGGCCTGTTCGCCTCGGGCTCCGACCGCGTGCTCGACCGCTACGCGCCGGTGCTCGCGCGCGTGGCCGACGCGCTCAACGCGGTGGAAGGCAACGTGCTGGTCAGCGGCTTCAGCGACGACCAGCCGATCCGCAGCGTGCGCTTCCCGTCCAACTGGCAGCTCTCGCAGGCGCGCGCCGATGCGGTGAAGGCCATGATCGCCACGCGCCTGAGCCGGCCCGAGCGCCTGCGCGCCGAAGGCCGCGGTGACGCCGACCCGCTGGTGCCCAACGACTCGGCGGCCAACCGCGCGCGCAACCGGCGCGTCGAGGTGACGCTGCTGGTGGCGCCGGTGGCGGGCGTGCCCGTGCCGGGGTCTGCGCCGCAACCCCGGCAGCAACAACCACAAGGAGGAACCCGCTGATGCTGCGCGCGCTCTTCCGTTTTCTCGTCAGTCGCGACCTCTGGGTCTTCTTCGGGCTGGTCGCGCTCGCGTTCCTGATCTGGGTCATCGGTCCGGTGATCGCCGTGGGCCGCTACCGCCCGCTCGAAGGTGAGTTCGTGCGCATCGTCGTCATCGCGCTGATGTTCGGCGTGTGGCTGGTGCGCGTGGCCTACCGCAAGTGGCGCGAGCGCCGCCTCAACGCGCAGCTGCTGCACCAGCTGCGCACGCCGTCGCCCAAGGCGAAGGAGGCCAAGCCCGAAGAGGCGCCCGAGATCAAGGAGCTGCACAGCGGCTTCGCCGACGCCACCGCGGTGTTGAAGAACATGCGCTTCGGCCCGGGCCCCGGCGGCAAGGCGGCCGGGCGCTTCGCGCTGTTCGACCGGCAGTACCTTTACCAACTGCCCTGGTACATCTTCATCGGCGCGCCGGGCTCGGGCAAGACCACGGCGCTGGTCAACTCCGACCTCGACTTTCCGCTCGCCGACCAGCTCGGCAAGGCCGCGGTGCGCGGCATCGGCGGCACGCGCAACTGCGACTGGTGGTTCACCAACGAGGCCGTGCTCATCGACACGGCCGGTCGCTACACCACGCACGAGAGCCACCGCGAGACCGACGAGGGCGAGTGGAAGGGCTTCATCGAGCTGCTCAAGAAGTTCCGGCCGCGCCAGCCGATCAACGGCGCGATCCTCACCATCAGCATCGCCGACCTGCCGCTGGCCGACGACGCGCAGCGCGCGCGCCATGCGATGGCACTGCGCAAGCGGCTGCTCGAGCTGCGCAACGACCTGGGCATCAACTTCCCGGTGTACGTGCTGGTCACCAAGACCGACCTGCTGGCCGGCTTCAACGAGTACTTCGGCTCGCTGGGCCGCGCCGAGCGCCAGCAGGTGTGGGGCTTCACCTTCCCCATCGAAGGCAACCCCGCCGACCCGGCCAAGGCCGACCTGCGCGAGCGCTTCCACCAGGAATACAAGCTGCTGCACCAGCGCCTGGACGAGCGCCTGCCCGAGCTGATGGCCACCGAGCCCGACCCGATGCGGCGCGCGCAGGCCTACCTGCTGCCGCAGCAGTTCGCGAGCTTCGAGGACATCCTGGGCACCTTCCTGGCCGACGTGTTCAACCCGTCGAAGTTCGAGGTGGCGCCGCTGCTGCGCGGCGTGTACTTCACCAGCGGCACGCAGGAGGGCACGGCCTTCGACCGCGTGATGGGCGCCATCAAGCGCTACCTGCAGGTGAACGCGCCGCCCGCGCCGCCGCCGGGCCCGGGCAAGAGCTACTTCCTCAAAGAGCTGCTGCAGCAGGTGATCTTCCGCGACGCGGGCGTGGCCGGCACCAACCTGCGCTGGTACCGCCGGCGCCGCGCCATCGACCTCGCGGGCTACGCGCTGGTCGGCGTGCTCGCGGTGGTGCTGCTGGGCGCGTGGGCCAACAGCTGGCGCCACAACAAGGCCTACGTGGCCGAGGTCGACGGCAACGCCAAGGCCTTCAACAAGGCCGCCGCGCGCGGCGAGCTGCCGACGGTGGTCGATTCGAGCGGCGACATCGCGAGCTCGCTGCTCATCCTCGACCGGCTGCGCGACCTGCCGAAGTCGGCCGAGTTCGACATCGGCGATCCGCCCGTGGGCTACCGCTTTGGCCTCTACCAGGGCGAGAAGCTGCAGGCCGCGACCGACGGCGTGTATCAGCGCGCGCTCGAAACCGTGCTGCTGCCGCAGGCCGCGCAACGCGTCGAGCAGTCGCTGCGCGAGGCCGCGAAGGCCGATGCCGAATACAGCTACGAGGCGCTCAAGGCCTACCTCATGCTGTACGACCCCGAGCGCTACGACGCCGACTTCTTGCAGGCCTGGCTGCTGACCGACGTCGACCGCAAGATCGGCGCCTCGCTCACGCGCGAGCAACGCACGAACCTCGAAGCGCACCTGAAGACGTTGTTCGCCGACCGCGTCGTGAGCTCGCCCTTCACCAAGGACGACAAGCTCATCGCGCAGACGCGCGAGCGCCTGGCCGGCGTGCCGCTGGCGCAGCGCTCGTACGCGCGGCTGCGCCGCATCCTGCTGCAGACCAGCGCGCCCAACGCCTTCACCATCGCCGAGGCGGGTGGCGCGGAGTCGGCGCTGGTGGTCCGGCGCGCCAGCGGCAAGCCGCTGACCGACGGCATTCCCACGCTGTTCACCTACCGCGGCTACTGGGACATCTTCGACAAGCGCATGGCCGAGACCACGCTGGCGCTGGAGCAGGAAGACCGCTGGGTGCTGCAGATCCGCGCGCCGGGCATCGCCGACATCACCTCGCGCGAGCTGCTGCTGCGCGAGGTGCGGCGCCTGTACCTCAGCGACTACATCCGCACCTGGGACGAGTACCTGGCCGACATCCGGCTGGCCGAGAGCAAGTCGCTGCTGCAGAGCATCCAGATGACGCGCGTGCTGTCGACCGGCGAGTCGCCGATGTCGCGCCTCATCCGCGGCGCGGCGCGCGAGACCGACCTGCTGCGCAACCACGACGAGGCCACGCGCAGCCTGCTCGACCAGGCGCAGAACCGCGTGACCAGCACGCGCGAGCGCATCGAGCAGCTCATCGGCCAGCCCGACGGCAGCCAGCGCCGCAACACCGCGCCCGACCGGCCCGAGTCGCTGGTCGACAACCACTTCGCGCCGCTGCGGCGCATGGTGACCGCGCCCAAGGCCGGCGGCCAGACGCCGCTGGACCAGACGGCCGCGCTCATCAACGAGCTGTACACCTTCCTCACCGCCACCGACACCGCGCTGCGCAGCGGCAACATCCCGCCGCCGGGCGACGCCGTGACGAAGCTGCAGGCCGAAGCGGGGCGTTTGCCGGTGCCGTTCCAGGGCATGCTGAACGACCTGTCGGCCACCGCGTCGTCGAAGGCCGCGGCGGTGACGCGGCAGAACATCGGGCAGAACGCGGCCGCGACCATCGGGCAGTTCTGCAGCCAGGCGATCGCGGGGCGCTACCCGTTCGCGCGCGGCTCCAACCGCGACGTGGCGGCCGGCGACTTCGCGCAGCTGTTCGCGCCCGGCGGGATGATGGACGACTTCTTTCAAAAGAACCTCGCCTCGCAGGTCGACACCTCGGTCAACCCGTGGACCTTCAAGCGCGGCGTGGACGGCAGCGCGTCGGGGCGCTCGGCGTACCTCGATGCGTTCCAGAAGGCGCAGGCGATCCGCGACGTGTTCTTCACGGGCATGGCGGGCGGGCGCACGCCCTCGTTCACGCTGGACATCCGGCCCGAGGACATGGACGCCACGCTCACGCAGTTCACGCTGGACATCGACGGCCAGACGGTGCGCTACGCCCACGGCCCGCAGGCGCCCAGCAGCATCAAGTGGCCCGGCCCGCGCAACAGCAACCAGGTGCGGCTGCAGGTCACGGTGGCCAACGGCACGCCGGCCGGCGGCATCGTGACCGAAGGGCCGTGGGCGCTGCACCGGCTGTTCGACAAGGCCTCGATCTCGTCGGGGCGCACGCCCGAGTCGTTCAACGCGACCTTCGACCTGCAAGGCAAGAAGGTGGTGCTCGCGGTGACGGCCAACAGCGTCTACAACCCGCTGCGGCTGTCGCAGATGAACAGCTTCTCCTGCCCCGGGAAATCCTAGGATGACGCCTCCCCCGCACGCCTGGTCGCCGCTCGACGAGCAGATCGGCTGGTACGGCAAGCTGCCGTCGGCCGGCGACTTTCTCTACCGCCGCATGCCGCGCGAGCTGCAGGCCTGGTGGGACCGCTGGATGCAGAACGGCCTGGGCAGCTTCAAGCGCTGGCCTGACGCCATGACGCGCCACTACGCGGTGGCCCCGGTCTGGAACTTCGCCATTCCGGCCACGCACGGCGTGAACGCGGTGCAGCTGGGCTGCATCGCGCCCAGCTGCGACCGCGTGGGGCGCTACTACCCGGCCTGCGTGGCGCTGCAGGTGGACGCGGCGCGCTACCACCCCGCGCTGCTCGAAGGCTCGGCCGCGTGGTACTGGCAGTGCGGCAGCGCGCTGCTGCAGGCCATCCGCCACGGCGTGGCGCCCGACCTCTTCGACGGCCAGGTGCTGGCCGCGGGGCGCACGGGCTTTCGCACGGCCAGCGGCGGCTCGGACGACATCCTCTCGATCCTCGGCGCGGCCGCCGGCCCGGCCAACGGTGCGCGCGGTGCGAGCGCGCAGCAGCGCCTGGGCTGGCCCGAACTGCCGCTGTGCTTCGACCCCTTCGGCGGCACCAGCTACTGGTGGACCAACCAGGCCGACGGCTCGCCGCTGCGCACCGCGGCGCACGGCGGCGGGCTCAACACGCCGCTGTTTTCCCAGTTGTTTTCGCAAGGCCACGTGCCATGGGCATGACGCGCCCGACCCACCCGCAGGAAGAAGAGACACCCCATGACGACGCCCGCCAGCCCTAGCGCGACGCCCGACCCGCAGGAGGAGCGCCCCCATCCCCTCGGCACGGGCCACCGGCTCGACGAGTTCGAGCTGCTCGAAGTCATCGGCGAGGGCGGCTTCGGCATCGTCTACCGTGCCTACGACCACTCGCTGCAGCGCGAGGTGGCGGTCAAGGAATACATGCCCTCGATGCTCGCGCGCCGCGTGGGCGACAACAGCGTGCACGTGCGCTCCGAGCGCCTCACCGCCACCTTCGCTGCGGGCCTGCGCAGCTTCATCAACGAGGCGCGCACGCTGGCGCAGTTCAGCCATCCGGCGCTGGTGCGGGTGCATCGCTTCTGGGAGGCCAACTCCACCGCCTACATGGCGATCCAGCTGTACAAGGGCCGCACGCTGCGCCAGCTGGCCGAGAGCGAGCCGGGCACGCTGACCGAGCCCTGGCTGCTGGGCATGCTGGGGCCGTTGCTGGGCGCGCTCGACACGCTGCACCACAGCCAGTGCTTCCACCGCGACATCGCGCCCGACAACATCTTCATCCAGCAGCAGGACGACCGCCCGGTGCTGCTGGACTTCGGCGCCGCGCGCAAGTCGATTGCCGACCTGGTCGACGAGGTCGCGGTGATGGTGAAGTCGGGCTACTCGCCGATCGAGCAGTACGCCGACGACAACACGCTGCTGCAGGGCGCGTGGACCGACCTCTACGCGCTGGGCGCCGTGCTGTACCGCGCGGTGACCGGCCACCCGCCGCCCTCGGCCGTGGTGCGCAGCGTGCAGGACGCCTACGTGCCGCTGTCGTCGATGGACCGCGACGACCTGAGCCCGGCCTTCTGCGCCGCGGTCGACCACACGCTGGCCGTGCACAGCAAGGACCGCACGCAGACGGTGGCGGCCTTTGCGGCGGAGCTGGGGCTGGTGAAGCTGGGTGACCTGTACGTGGTGGACCGGTCGGCGCCGGCGGTGGTTGCAGCTGCTGCCGTGCCCGTCGCGGCGCCTGTGCCGCAGGAGCCGCCTGCACCGGAGCCGGTGGAGGAAGCGCCACCGCCCGCGCCCGAGGTGCAGCCCGTGCCTGTGGAAGCGGCGACCGCGCGCGTGCAGGCACCGCCGCCGCCTGCGCCGCCATCGCCTGTTGCACGACCGAAGAAGGCATCGAAGCGCCCGCCGTGGTTCCTCGTGGGCGCGCTGGTGCTCGCGTTGTTCGCGGTCGGCGGCTGGATCGGTTGGCGGCTGACGGCCAAGGCACCGTCCGATCCGATGATTGCGGCTGCGCCGCCGCCGGGCACGCCGATGTCCGATCCGGGCGCACCCCCGGCCGCGATGCCGCCGGCCGGCGCGACCTCCGAGGCGCCGCCGGCGTCCGCGCCCGCCGCATCGGCCAGCGCCCCGCTGAGCCCGCTCGACAACGTGCCCATCGCCGCCGCGCCCACGCCGCCTGCTGCGCCGCCGGCCGAGCCCGAGGCACAGCCCGCACCGCCCGCACAACCGGCCCAACCCGAAGCGCCGCCGCCCCCCGACCCCGCCGTGGTCGCCGAGGTGGAAGACTGGAACCTGGCCCAGGCCGAGAACACCCGCGAAGGCTACGAGGCCTACCTGCGGCGCCACCGCCGCGGCCTGCATGCGCGCGAGGCGCGCAACGCCATCGCCCAGCTCAACCGGCAGTCACCGCCGCCACCCGCTGCGGGCAGCACGAACCCCGTGCCGACCGTGATCGCGGGCGCACCGCCGGCCCCGCCACCGCCGCCGGCCGCGGCGCCCGGCATGGGCCGCGTGCAGTTCAACATCCGGCCCTGGGGCCAGGTCTTCGTCGACGGCGCGGACCGCGGCGTGAGCCCGCCGCTCAAGTCGCTGCCGCTGCGCCCCGGCATCTACACGATCGAGGTGCGCAACGGCGACCTCACGGCCTACCGCCAGCGCGTGACGGTGCAGGACAGCAAGTCCGCACCGGTGGTGAGCCACGAGTTCAAGTAAGAGGGCAGCGGGTCAAGGCGTGCCGGTGCGCAATGCGCGGCGGTACTGCACCGCCTCCGCCACGTGCGCGGCCTGCACGGCGTCCTGCCCCGCGAGGTCGGCGATGGTGCGCGCCACCTTCAGCGCGCGGTGCGTGCTGCGCGCCGACCAGCCCAGCCGCGCGGCCGCCTGCTGCAGCAGTTGGCGCGCGGCGTTGTCGAGCACGGCATGCGTGTCGATCGCGCGGCCCTGCAGCCCCTGGTTCGCATGGCCCTGGCGTTGCAGCGCGCGGTCGCGTGCGCCCACCACGCGCGCACGGATGCTGTCGGTCGATTCGCCCGCCGGCGCATCGAGCAGCTGCGGCGCCGACACGGCCGCCACCTCGATGTGCAGGTCGATGCGGTCCAGCAGCGGACCGCTGAGCTTGCCCTGGTAGCGCGCGATGCGCTCGGGCGTGCAGCGGCAGGGCTTGAGCGTGGAGCCGAGGTAGCCGCAGGGGCAGGGGTTCATCGCGGCGATGAGCTGGAAGCGCGCCGGAAACTCCGCGCGCCGGGCGGCGCGGGTGATCGTGATGGTGCCGGTCTCCAGCGGCTCGCGCAGGGCTTCGAGCGCGGCGCGCGTGAACTCGGGGAACTCGTCGAGAAACAGCACGCCGTGGTGCGCGCGCGAGATCTCACCCGGCCGTGGCGGCGAGCCGCCGCCCACCAGCGCCACCGCGCTCGCCGTGTGGTGCGGCGTGGCCGTCGGGCGGCTCATCCAGCGCTCGGGCGCCAGCCGGCCGTCGAGGCTGGCGATGGCCGCGCTCTCCAGTGCCTCGTCCACGTTCATCGGCGGCAGCAGGCCGGCGAAGCGGTGCGCCAGCATCGACTTGCCCGAGCCCGGCTCGCCCACCATGAGCAGGCTGTGGCCGCCGGCCGCGGCGATCTCGAGGGCGCGCTTGGCGCCGGTGTGGCCCTTGACGTCAGCCAGGTCGGCATAGCGCGGGGCGCCGTCGCCGGGCGCGGCGCGCACGCGGGTCCAGCCGTCGTCGGTTGCGTCGACGGGCCCGCCGCCGCTGGCGACGAACTGGCGCACCACGTCGAGCAGGTGCCGGGCGCCGTACACCTGCGCACCGGGCACCAGCGCGGCCTCCTGGGCGCTGTCCAGGGGCAGCACCAGCCGCACGGCCGTGCCTTGCGTGTAGGTGGCCACGGCCATCGCGAGCGCACCGCGCACGGGGCGCAGTTCGCCCGACAGCGACAGCTCGCCGGCGAACTCGTGGCCGGCGAGGCGGGCGTTCTCGATCTGCCCGCTGGCCGCGAGGATGCCCAGGGCAATGGGCAGGTCGAAGCGGCCCGAGTCCTTCGGCAGATCGGCGGGCGCCAGATTGACCACGATCTTCTTGTTGGTCGGAAATTCGAGCCCGGCGTTCTGGATCGCCGAGCGCACGCGTTCGCGCGCCTCCTTGACCTCGGTCTCGGCCAGCCCGACCAGCGTGAAGCTCGGCAGGCCGTTCGCCAGATGCACCTCGACCGTGACGGCGGCGGCCTCCAGGCCGAGCAAGGCGCGGCTTTGCACCAAAGACAGACTCATTTTTCTCCCTCTCCCCAAGTTGGTGCGCCTGCGACGTGCAAGCCCAGGACCGTGCAGCGTGCAAGCGTGTGCAACTGCCGGAAACAGGGCTTGTAACGATTTGGCGCTCATCGCCGGACACCTGCGCCCTCTGGCCGGGGCGGTATTCGTGCAGTTTGGCACGCTCCCTGCTTTGAGGGTGCTCAGGTCCAACAACACACTTGCGAGGAGTTCCCTGATGACGCACCGTACCGCCGCCCAGGCGTTGATCGTTCTGGCCACTGCACTGACCGCCTCGGGCGCCGCCATGGCCCAGGCCGCCGACGCCGCCGCACCGGCGCCCGCGCCCCTGCTCACGGGCAATGTCTCGCTGACCACGAACTACAAGTTCCGCGGCCAGGACCAGGACATGATCGGCAAGAACGACTACGCCAAGACCAAGGGCTTCAAGCCCGCCATCCAGGGCGGCTTCGACTACGCCTTCGGCGACAGCGGCTTCTACATCGGCAACTGGAACTCCAGCGTCAACTGGCTCAAGGGCAACAGCATCGAGAGCGACATCTACGGCGGTTACAAGTTCAAGGCCGGCCCGGTCGACATGGACGTGGGTGCGCTCACCTACATCTACCCGGGCAACTCGGTGGGCAACACCACCGAGCTGTACGTGGGCGCCACCTACGCCAACGACAGCTTCGGCTCGTTCACGGCCAAGTACTCGCACACGGTGTCCAAGGACTACTTCGGCTACGCCGGCGCCAAGACGGGCTCGGGCCTGAAGGGCCGCAACACCGGCTACCTGAACCTGGCCTACAGCAAGGAGATCGTGCCCAAGGTCACGCTCAAGGCCGCCGTCGGCTTCACCAACATGTCCAGCGACATCCGCAGCCTGGGCTACAAGAGCTACGTGGACTACAACATCGGCGCCACCTACGACTTCGGCAGCGGCCTGACGCTCACGGGCTCGGTGCAGGGCGCCAACAAGAAGTCCAACTACCAGGTCGTGGCCTACCCGGGCATCGAGATCCCCGACTTCGGCACCTTCGGCACCACCTACTACTCGCCCAACAAGGCACGCTTCATCCTCACGCTGACGAAGACGCTGTAATCGACACAACAACCAGGCGCGGCCCACGTTGCCGCGCCGCCTTTCATCCATCCAGAAGGAGCAACTCATCATGAAGCTGGTCACAGCCATCATCAAACCGTTCAAGCTCGACGAGGTGCGCGAAGCGCTCTCGGCCATCGGCGTGCAGGGCATCACCGTCACGGAAGTGAAGGGCTTCGGTCGCCAGAAGGGCCACACCGAGCTGTACCGCGGCGCCGAGTACGTGGTCGACTTCCTGCCCAAGGTGAAGATCGAGGCGGCCATCTCCGACGAGCTGGTCGACCGCGTGATCGAGGCGGTGGAAGGCGCCGCGCGCACCGGGAAGATCGGCGACGGCAAGATCTTTGTCTACAACCTCGAGCAGGTCGTGCGCATCCGCACCGGCGAAACGGGCCGCGAAGCCCTCTGATCGAGTCCTGGCCCGAAAGAACAACGACTATGAAAAAACTTCTTGTCTCTCTTGCGCTCGGCTTGAGCGTCTTCGTCGCCGGTACTTCGGCGCTGGCCCAGGCACCCGCCGCCGCCCCTGAGGCACCGGCTGCATCGGCACCTGCCGCGGCTGCGCCCGCTCCTGCAGCGGCTGCGGCACCCGCTGCAGCCGAAGCTGCGCCCGCCGCACCGGCGGCCGCCCCCGCGCCCAAGGTCGACTCCGGCGACACCGCCTGGATGCTCACCTCGACCCTGCTCGTGATCCTGATGACCATCCCCGGCCTGGCGCTGTTCTACGGCGGCCTGGGTCGTTCCAAGAACATGCTGTCGGTGCTGATGCAGGTCTTCGTGATCTTCTCGCTCATCAGCCTGCTGTGGGCCATCTACGGCTACAGCCTGGCCTTCACGGGCGACGGCAACTTCTTCGGAAGTTTCGACAAGATCTTCATGAAGGGCATCACGCAGGAGACCTTCGGCGCGCTGACCACGATTCCCGAATACGTGTTCTTCGCCTTCCAGGGCACCTTCGCGGCCATCACCGTGGCGCTGATCGTCGGCGCTTTTGCAGAACGCGCCAAGTTCTCGGCCGTGCTGCTGTTCTCGGTGATCTGGTTCACCTTCAGCTACGTGCCCATGGCCCACATCGTGTGGGGCGGCGGCCTGCTGGGCAAGGACGGCGCGCTCGACTTCGCCGGCGGCACCGTGGTGCACATCAACGCCGGTATCGCCGGCCTGGTCGGTGCCTACATGGTCGGCAAGCGCGTGGGCTACGGCAAGGAAGCCTTCACGCCGCACTCGCTCACGCTCACCATGGTCGGCGCCTCGCTGCTGTGGGTCGGCTGGTTCGGCTTCAACGCCGGCTCGGCAGGTGCGGCCAACGCCGCCGCCGGCCTGGCCTTCGTGAACACGGTGCTCGCCACCGCTGCCGCGGCCCTGTCGTGGATCCTGGGTGAGAGCCTGCACAAGGGCAAGGCCTCGATGCTGGGCGCCGCATCCGGTGCCGTGGCCGGCCTCGTGGCCGTCACCCCCGCCGCCGGTTTCGTCGGCCCGATGGGCTCGATCGTGATGGGCCTGCTGGCCGGCCTGGTCTGCCTGTGGGGCGTGGGCGGTCTCAAGCGCATGCTGGGCGCGGACGACGCGTTCGACGTGTTCGGCGTGCACGGCGTGGGCGGCATCCTGGGTGCCATCCTGACCGGCGTGTTCGCTGCCAAGGGCCTGGGCGGCACCGGCGGCCTGACCCCCGACACCTTCTCGATGGGCGCGCAGGTCTGGATCCAGGTCAAGAGCGTGCTGTTCACCATCGTGTGGTCCGGCGTGGTCGCCTTCATCGCCTACAAGATCGCCGACCTGACCCTGGGCCTGCGTGTGTCGGAAGAAGAAGAGCGCGAAGGCCTCGACATCTCGTCCCACGGCGAAACGGCTTACAACCGCTGATTCGCACACAGACAGCGGGTGGCCCGGCACGGCGCCGGCCCCCGCGCTTCAAAGACCACCACCCCCCTTTTCGATACAAAGAAGAACAACCACTCCCGGTTTTTTCAGGCGAGTCTCCTTTGGATGTTCAGCCCGCGAGCGCTTCGGCGTCAGCGGGCTTTTTTTTGCCCGCGGCCCGCGTGGCCGGGGGCACAATCGCCCCACCATGTGGACCTCCATCGAAGACAGCCTCTGCGAGCTGGGTGAATCGCCGTTCTGGCATCCGCACGAACGCGCGCTCTACTGGCTCGACATCCCGGGCCGTGCCGTGCTGCGCACGCGCGGCGAGATCGGTTCGCCCACGGCCACGGTCGAGCGATGGGCGCTGCCCACCGAGCCCGGCTGCATGGCGCCGGCACGCACGGGCGGCCTCGTGATCGCGCTGCGCGACGGCATCTACCGGGCCCGCGAGTGGGGCGGCAGCCTCGTCGCGATGGCGCGCGCGGAGCACGACGTGCGCACCATGCGCTTCAACGACGGCAAGTGCGACGTGCTCGGCCGCTTCTGGGCCGGCTCGCTCAACGAGGCCAAGGACCGCGCCAACGCCGCGCTCTACTGCTTCGACGCACGTCCGGGCGACGTCTCGCCCACCATCACGTCGATGCTGGAACACGTCACCACCGCCAACGGCCTGGCGTTCTCGCCCGACAACCGCACCCTGTACTGGGCCGACACCGCCGCGCACGTGGTGCGCGCCTGGGACTGGGACGCCGAGGCCAACACGCTGTCGCATGCGCGCGTGTTCCAGCAGTTCGATCCCAAGCCCGCGGGCTGGGTACCCAGCACGCCCACGCACTACGACGGCCGCCCCGACGGCGCCACCGTCGACGCCGCCGGCCACTACTGGGTCGCGATGTTCGAAGGCGCGCAGCTGCTGCGCTTTGCGCCCACGGGCGAGCGCGTGGCCGCCATCGCGGTGCCCGTGCAGTGCCCGACCATGCCCTGCTTCGGCGGCGACGACCTGCGCACCCTGTTCGTCACCAGCGGGCGCAAGGGCCGCCCGGCCGACGAGCTGGTGCAGCGCCCGGCCTCGGGCACCGTGCTCTCGATGCGCGTCGACACGCCGGGCCTGCCGGTGAATTTCTTCGAAGACTGAGTCGGGCCGCTGCCGAGGATGGCCCTGCACCACATCCCCCCGATCCAATGCCTGCTGACCTTCGAGGCCGTCGCGCGCCTGCGGCATGCGGGCCGCGCGGCCGACGAGCTGTGCGTGACGGCCAGCGCCGTGAGCCACCGCATCCGCCAGCTCGAGGCGCACGTGGGCTTCAAGCTCTTCGGGCGCAGCGACTTCAGCCTCACGGCCGACGGCGCGGCCTACCTGGCGAACGTGCGCGTCGGCCTGGCCGCGCTGCAGCAGGCCACGCCCGGCAGCCGTGACGCGGCGCTGCGCGCGCCGCGCCTGAGCGTGGCGGTCACGCCCACCTTCAGCCGCCAGTTTTTGATGCCGCGGCTGGAGCTCTTTCGCAACATCTACCCCGACATCGAGCTGGCGCTGCATGTGTCGATCCCGCTGCTCGACGTCACGGCCGAGCAGACCGACCTGCAGGTGCGCTACGGCATCGGCGCGTACGCGGACTGCGAGCACCGCCTGCTCATCGCCGAGGACGTGGTGCCCGCCTGCAGCCCGAGCTACCTGAACGAGTTCGGGCCCTTCGACGGCTTTCGCACCGCGGCCGAGATCGCCAGCGCGCGGCTGATCCGCAGCCCGCTCGAGCCCTGGGGCACCTGGTTCGCGAGCTGCGGCATCGACCAGCCCGAGCCGCACCTGGGCGCGCAGTTCAACGACCTGGGCCTGGTCTACGACGCGGCCGCCAGCGGCTTCGGCGTGGCGCTGGTGCGACAGAAACTGGGCGCCGCCTGGTTCGAATCGGGCCGGCTGGTGGCGCTGTCGGAACGGCCCGTGCCCTCGCCGCACCGCCACTACATCTGCTGGCAGCCGGGCACGCTGGAGCGCTGGGAGTGCGCGGCCTTCGTCGACTGGATCGTTCAGACGCTGCACTGACCGACACGCCGGCCCGACAAATTTTTATCAAGGTCCGGGCAAAAAACCTTCAATCCGGACGGCGCGCTTCTCCCTAGAGTGCGGGGCACAACAACAGCCTCCCCGGAGACAACGCATGACCTGGCAGCAGATCTACGACCCGTTCGGCAACATGATCATTTCCACAGCGCTCGCCGCGATCCCGGTGGTGGTGATGCTTGCGTGCCTCGGCTTCTTTCACATCAAGGCCCACATCGCCGCCGGCCTCGGCCTGCTGGCGGCCCTGGCCGTCGCCGTGTTCGCCTACGGCATGCCGGCCGAAATGGCCGGGCGCGCCGCGCTCTTCGGCGGCTTCACGGGCCTGCTGCCGATCGGCTGGATCGTGCTGAACATCATCTTCCTGCAGCAGCTGGCCGAACAGAACGGCAGCTTCAAGGTGCTGCAGGACTCGCTCTCGGGCATCACCGAAGACCGCCGCATCCAGCTGCTGCTGATCGCCTTCTGCTTCGGCGCGTTCTTCGAGGGCGCGGCGGGCTTCGGCACGCCGGTGGCGGTCACGGCCGGCATCCTGATCGGGCTGGGCTTCTCGCCGCTGGCCGCCTCGGGCCTCTCGCTGATCGCCAACACCGCGCCGGTCGCTTTCGGCGCGCTCGGCACGCCGGTGATCACGCTGGCCAAGGTGCACGGCTACGACCTGATGGAAGTCACCGCGATGATCGGGCGGCAGCTGCCGTTCTTCTCGCTGCTGGTGCCGTTCTGGCTGGTGTGGGCCTTCGCCGGACGCAAGGCGATGATGGAGGTGTGGCCGGCCATTCTGGTCACGGGGGTGTCGTTCGCGGTGCCGCAGTACCTGGTGTCGAACTTCATCGGCCCCGAGCTGGTCGACATCATCGCGGCCATCGTGTCGATGGCCAGCCTGGTGCTGTTCCTGCGCGTGTGGCAGCCCAAGAACGTGTGGCGCTCGCCCTCGCTGCGCGGCAAGGACGTGAGCGCGCACGAGGCCAAGCCGCCGGCGGCCATCGTCGTGCACAGCCGCGAAGCGCTGGTGCGCGCATGGATGCCCTGGGTGATCCTCTCGGTGTTCGTCTTCATCTGGGGCCTGCCGGCGGTGAAGACCGCGCTCAACGGCGTCTTCGCGCCCTCGTTCCCGATGGGCGGGCTGCACAACCTGATCGAGAAGATGCCGCCGGTGGTCACCGCGCCCACCAAGGAAGGCGCGGTGTACGTGCTGAACCTGCTGTCGGCCACGGGCACCGGCATCCTGCTGTCGGCGATCGTGAGCGCGCTGTTCATGAAGTACAACCCGATCGAGATCGTGCGCACCTTCGTGCGCACGCTCTGGATGGTGCGCTACTCGCTCATGACCATCGTGCTGATGCTCGCGCTGGGCACGCTCACGCGCTACTCGGGCACCGACACCACGCTGGGCCTGGCCTTCGCCAACACCGGCGTGTTCTATCCCTTCTTCGGCACGCTCATGGGCTGGATCGGCGTGGCCATGACGGGCTCCGACACCGCGTCGAACGTGCTGTTCGGCGGCATGCAGAAGGTCGCGGCCGACCAGCTCGGCCTGGCGCCCAACCTCATGGGCGCGGCCAACAGCTCGGGCGGCGTGATGGGTAAGATGATCGACGCCCAGTCGATCGTGGTGGCCTCCACCGCCACGCGGTGGTTCAATCACGAAGGCGACATCCTGCGCTACGTGTTCTTCCACTCGATCGCGCTGGCCTCGCTGGTCGGCCTGTACGTGACGCTGCAGGCCTATGTGTGGCCATTCACCCTGATGGTCGTCCGCTGAAAGTTGTTCCCGCCATGAATGCTCCCGTCACGACCGACCAGCACGCGCAGCTGTCGAAGGCGGAGCGCCAGGCGCAGGTGGTGCGGGCGCTGCAGGCGCACCTGCCCGCGCATGCGCTCATCTGGCACGCCGAAGACACCACGCCCTACGAGTGCGACGGCCTCACGGCCTACCGCCAGCGCCCGCTGGTGGTGGCCCTGCCCGAGACCGAGGCGCAGGTGGCCGCCGTGCTGCGCGCCTGCCATGCGCTGGCCGTGCCCGTGGTGGCGCGCGGCGCCGGCACCGGACTCTCGGGCGGCGCCATGCCGCACGCGCTGGGCGTGACGCTGTCGCTGGCCAAGTTCAACCGCATCCTGAAGGTCGACCCCGTGAGCCGCACGGCCGTCGTGCAGTGCGGCGTGCGCAACCTCGCCATCAGCGAAGCCGCCGCGCCTTTCAACCTCTATTACGCGCCCGACCCGTCGAGCCAGATCGCCTGCACCATCGGCGGCAACGTGGCCGAGAACTCGGGCGGCGTGCACTGCCTGAAGTACGGCCTCACGCTGCACAACGTGCTGCGCGTGCGCGGCTTCACGGCCGAGGGCGAAGCGATCGAGTTCGGCGGCGAGGCGCTCGATGCGCCGGGGCTCGACCTGCTCGCGCTGGCCATCGGCAGCGAAGGCATGCTGGCCGTGACCACCGAGGTCACGGTCAAGCTCGTGCCCAAGCCGCAGCTGGCGCGCTGCATCATGGCCAGCTTCGACGACGTGCGCAAAGCCGGCGACGCGGTCGCGGCCGTGATTGCGGCGGGCATCATCCCGGCCGGCCTGGAGATGATGGACAAGCCCATGACCGCCGCCGTCGAAGACTTCGTGCACGCGGGCTACGACCTCGACGCCGCCGCCATCCTGCTGTGCGAGTCGGACGGCACGCCGGAAGAGGTCGAAGAAGAAATCGGCCGCATGACCGACGTGCTGCGCGGCTGCGGCGCCACCGCCATCGCCGTGAGCACCAGCGAAGACGAGCGCATGAAGTTCTGGAGCGGCCGCAAGAACGCCTTTCCGGCGTCGGGCCGCATCAGCCCCGACTACATGTGCCTGGACTCGACCATCCCGCGCAAGCGGCTCGCCGACATCCTGCTGGCGATCCAGGAGATGGAGAAGAAGTACAACCTGCGCTGCTGCAACGTGTTCCACGCGGGCGACGGCAACCTGCATCCGCTGGTGCTGTTCGACGCCAACGACCCCGACGAGCTGCACCGCTGCGAGCTGTTCGGCGCCGACATCCTCGAGACCAGCGTCGCCATGGGCGGCACCGTCTCGGGCGAGCACGGCGTGGGTGTCGAAAAACTCAACAGCATGTGCGTGCAGTTCACCGCGGCCGAGAACGAGCAGATGTTCGGCATCAAGCGCGCCTTCGACCCCGCCGGGCTGCTCAACCCCGGCAAGGTGATTCCCACGCTGCAGCGCTGCGCCGAGTACGGCAAGGAAGTGGTGCGCGGCGGCCGGCTGGCGCATCCCGACCTGCCGAGATTCTGAGAGCTTCATGAACACGGATACCGCCCTCCAGCAGGTCGTCGAGCGCGTGAGCGCCGCCGCGGCCGATGCCACATCGCTGCGCCTGCGCGGCGGTGGCACCAAGGATTTCTACGGCCAGCCGCCGCGCGGCGAGCTGCTCGACCTGAGCGCGCTCGCCGGCATCACGAGCTACGAACCCAGCGAACTGGTCGTCACCGTGCGCGCCGGCACGCCGCTGGCCGAACTCGAAGCCGCGCTCGCCGAACAAGGCCAGTGCCTGCCCTTCGAGCCGCCGTGCTTCGATGCCGGCGGCACGGTGGGCGGCATGGTCGCCGCCGGCCTCAGCGGCCCGTCGCGCGCCAGCGTGGGCGCGGTGCGCGACTACGTGCTCGGCACCACGCTCATCAATGGCCGCGCCGAGGTGCTGAGCTTCGGCGGCCAGGTGATGAAGAACGTCGCGGGCTACGACGTCTCGCGCGTGCTGGCCGGTTCGCTCGGCACGCTGGGCGTGATCGCCGAAGTGAGTCTCAAGGTGCTGCCCGTGGCGCCCGCCGAGGCCACGCTCGCCTTCGCCTGCAGCCAGGCCGATGCGCTGCGCTTGCTCAATGAATGGGGCGGGCGCCCGTTGCCGCTGAACGCGAGCAGCTGGTTCGAACACGCGCCCGGCGCGGGCGTGCTGCGCCTGCGGCTGCGCGGCGCCGTGGCGGCCGTCGAAGCCGCTTGCGCGCAGCTCGGCGGCGAACGCCAGGACCCGGTGCGCGCGGCCGCCGGCTGGGCCGCGCTGCGCGACCAGCGCATGCCGTGGTTCGCGGTCGACGAAGCCGGGTCGCTGGCGCTGTGGCGCCTCTCGGTGCCGCAGACCGCGCCGGTGATCGCCATCGACGGCTGCGCAGCGCCGCTGGTCGAATGGCACGGCGGGCAGCGCTGGTACCTCGCGCCGCCGGCGCAGGCCGCGCGCCTGCGCGAGGCCGCGTGTGCAGCGGGTGGCCATGCCACGCTGTTCCGCGTGCCCGCGGCGCAAGCGGCGGACTGCCAGGTGCCGCGCTTCGACGTGCTGAGCGCGCCGGTGGCACGCATCCATCGCGCGCTGATGCAGGAGTTCGATCCGCACGGGGTCTTCGACCGCGGCCGGCTCTTCGCAGGCGACCAATAAGAAAAGAAACGACACCCCCGCGATGCAAACCGAACTAGCCCCCGAATTCCGCGACACCGACGCGGGCCGCGAAGCCGAAGCCATCCTGCGCAAGTGCGTGCACTGCGGCTTCTGCACCGCCACCTGCCCGACCTACCAGCTGCTCGGCGACGAGCTCGACGGGCCGCGCGGGCGCATCTACCTCATCAAGCAGGTGCTCGAAGGCCACGCGCCCACGCGCAGCACGCAGCTGCACCTCGATCGCTGCCTCACCTGCCGCAACTGCGAAAGCACCTGCCCGAGCGGCGTGCAGTACGGGAACCTGGTCGACATCGGCCGCAAGATCGTCGACGAAAAAGTGCCGCGCCCCGCGATGGAGTCGGCTACGCGCTGGCTGCTGAAGGAAGCGCTGCCGTCGCCGCTGTTCGGCCCCGCGATGGCGCTGGGCCAGTCGGTGCGCGGCCTGCTGCCCGAAGCACTGAAGGCCAAGGTGCCCGCGAAGCAGGACGCCGGCCGCTGGCCCACCGCCACGCATGCGCGCAAGGTGCTGATGCTCGCGGGCTGCGTGCAGCCGTCGATGGCGCCCAACATCAACAGCGCCACCGCGCGCGTGCTCGACGCGGCCGGCATCCAGGCCGTGATGGCGCCCAAGGCAGGCTGCTGCGGCGCCGTGAAGTTCCACCTCAACGACCAGGAGGGCGGCAAGGCGCAGATGCGCGCCAACATCGATGCGTGGTGGCCCTTCGTCGAACGCAACGAGGTCGAGGCGATCGTGATGAACGCCTCGGGCTGCGGCGTCACCGTGCGCGAGTACGGCCACCTGCTGCAGCACGACGCGGCCTATGCCGCCAAGGCCGCGCGCATCAGCGCCCTCACGCGCGACCTGAGCGAGCTGCTGCCCGAGCTCGTGCCCGCGCTGCAGGGCCGCGTGCGCGCGCCCGAAGGCGTGGTCGCCTACCACCCGCCCTGCACGCTGCAGCACGGCCAGAAGCTGCGCGGCGGCGTCGAGACGCACCTGCGCGCGCTCGGCTTCGACGTGCGCGTGGCGATGAACGAATCGCACCTGTGCTGCGGCTCGGCCGGCACCTACTCGGTGCTGCAGCCCGAGCTGGCCTACCCGCTGCGCGACCGCAAGCTCGGCCACCTGAAGCAGCTGCAGCCCACGACCATCGCCTCGGCCAACATCGGCTGCATCACGCACCTGCAAAGCGGCAGCGGCGACACGCCCGTGCGGCACTGGGTCGAGCTGCTCGACGCGGCGCTGCAGCCGCCCGCAGGGTAGGGCGCGCGCGCACGGCAGGGCACGCTGCCGTCCGACGTGCGCACCGCGCGTTCGGGGCGCATCATGGCGAACCGAAGACGCTGCAAGGAGTTCGTGCCATGTCTTTCGCTTCTGCTTTTCCGCTGCGCCGCGCATTGCTGGCCGCCGCCTGCATCGCAGGCACCGTCGCCGCGCAGGCGCAGCAGCCGCCCTCGGCCCTGCCGCCCTGGCAGGGCATCGGCACCACGCGCTATGTGTGCGGCGGCATCGGCTCCGACGAGTCGAACGCCATGCGCGCCGCCATGAAGAACCATCCGCTGTCGCTGCTGTTCGCGCGCGCCGACGGCGCCTACCTGGCCAACCTGAATGTCGCGATCAAGGGCGGCGACGCGAACTCGTCCGCCGCCATGGCCTTCACCGCCACCGGCCCGGTGTGCCTCATCGACCTGCCGGCGGGGCGTTACGTGATCGACGTGAGCACGTCGACGGGCGAAACCAGGAGCCAGACCGTGACGGTCGGCGGCGCGCCGAAGAGCGCCGACTTCCGCTTCTGAACTTCAGCCAGCGGCCAGCGCCGCCTCGATGTCGCGCGTGAGCGAGGCCGGCGTGTCCAGCGGCGCATAGCGCTTGAGCACCGCGCCGTCGCGCCCGACCAGGAACTTGGTGAAGTTCCACTTGATGGCCGTGCTGCCCAGCAGGCCCGGCTTTTCCTTGGTGAGCCACTGGTACAGCGGCAGCGCGTTGCTGCCGTTGACGTCGATCTTCTCCATCATCGGGAAGCTCACGCCGTAGTTGGTCATGCAGAAGGCGCCGATTTCCTCGTTGGTGCCCGGGTCCTGGCCGCCGAACTGGTTGGAGGGAAAGCCCAGCACCGCGAGGCCCTGGCCGGCGTACTTTTCGTGCAGCGCTTCCAGGCCTTCGAACTGCGGCGTGAAGCCGCAATTGCTCGCCGTGTTGACGATCAGCAGCACCTTGCCGCGGAAGGTCGAGAGCTTCACCGGCTTGCCGTCGATGCGGGTGGCCTGGAAGTCGTAGACGCTGGTCATGGAGAGAGCTCCTCAGGTGGACGCGGAAACGCCATCATCGCGCGCGGGCGGGGTTCGCGCAAACGCCGACCACACCGCGCCCAGCACGATCAGCGCGCCGCCGACGAGGATGCGCGAGTTCATGGTGGACGCGCCCAGCGCCACCGACGAGACGCTGGCGAACAGCACTTCCGACAGCATGATCACCGAGGTCGCGCTGGCCGCCAGCTTGGGCGCGCCGTACTGCAGGCACACGTTGGCGACGATGAAGCCCGTGCCCAGCAGCGCGGCCCAGCCCAGCCAGCCCGGCGAGGCGAGCAGCGGTGAATCGATGCCGCCGAACGCGGTGCCGCTCACCGCGCCGACGCCCGCCACCACGGTACAGCCCCAGAACATCGCCAGCGCGCGCGACTCGCCCGGCGCATGCCGCAGGTGGCGCAGCACGATGTTGGTCACGGCAAAGCCGAAGCCCGCCGCCACGCCCAGCCAGTCGGGCAGGCTCGAGGGCACCGGCCAGTCGGTGCCCGGCGCCTTCAGCACCACCACCACGCCGGTGAGCGCCAGCGCCACGCGCATCAGCGCGCCGCCCGTGGGCCGCTCGCCCAGCAGCAGCCAGGCCAGCAGCACGCTCCACAGCGGCATCAGATAGAACAGCAGCACCACGCGCACCACGTCGCCCTGCGTCACGGCCCAGTTGAAACCCACGTTGGTGAAGCCCGCCGCCAGGCCCAGCGCCACCAGCATCGGGAACGCGGCAAAGGCCTTCCAGGCGTGCCGGCGCACGAGGCCCATGGCCGTGGCGATGACGAGGTAGATCAGGCAGGTGGTCCACAGCGGATGCAGGCCGTGGCTGGCGATCTGGCGGAACGGAATCCAGGACACGCCCCACACGAAGGCGTTGAACATCAGGGCGAGGGCGGGCATGGGGCGTTGGAGGGGGGGCGCTCGGCGCGCCGGCCATTGCACCAACGCGGTCGCGCGAAATCAGTGGTGCTTGTCGCTGCGGGCGATCGCGAGGAGGTGCTCGACTTCCTCAGGATACTTCTTGAGGTTGTTCTCGTGCCAGCGCTTGATGATCCACATGCAGCCGGCCACCACGAGGCCGAAGGCGCTGATCGCACCGTAGGCCGACAGGCCCAGGCCCGTGCACACGCTGTAGAAGCCGCCCAGCAGAAGAATGCAGGCCTGCTCGTTGAAGTTCTGCACGGCAATGGAGCGGCCCGCGCCCATCAGGTTGTGGCCGCGGTGCTGCAGCAGCGCATTCATCGGCACCACCAGGAAGCCGCCCAGGCCGCCCAGGATGATCAGGAACGGCACTGCCAGCCAGACGTTGCCGATGAAGTTCATGCAGATCACCATCAGGCCCATCGCGATGCCCATGGGGATCACGCGCGTGGCCATGTCCAGCCGCATGTACATCGAGGCCACGATGGCGCCCACCGCGGTGCCGATGGTCACCACGCCGGTCAGCGCCGAGGCCTGGGTGGTGTTGTATTCGAGCGCCACGGCGGCCCAGGCCAGCACGATGTACTTGAGGTTGCCGCCCGCGCCCCAGAACAGCGTGGTGGTCGCCAGCGAGATCTGGCCCAGCCGGTCGCGCCACAGGCGGGCGTTGCAATGCCAGAAGTCGGGCAGCAGGCCGGCCAGGTTGCGCACCATGCTCTGCTCGGGGTTGGAGCGCAGCGGGCGCATCTCGACGCCGGTGTGCGGGATGCGGGTGTTGAACCAGGCCGCGAGCACGTAGACGAAGATCAGCACCGCAATGGCGGCTTCGGCCGGCGAGTCGATGCCGGTGTCGATGAACGGCAGGTCGATCAGCAGCAGCTGGCTGGACACTGCATGGCCCACCAGCATGCCGCCGAGCACGATGCCCAGCAGGATCGAGGCGATGGTCAGCCCTTCGATCCAGCCGTTGGCCTTGACCAGCTGCGACGACGGCAGCAGCTCGGTCAGGATGCCGTACTTGGCCGGCGAGTAGGCCGCGGCGCCCAGGCCCACGATGGAATACGACAGCAGCGGGTGCGAGCCGAACAGCATCATCAGGCAGCCCACGACCTTGATCGCGTTGCTGATGAACATCACCTTGCCCTTGGGCAGCGCGTCGGCAAAGGCGCCCACCAGCGGGGCCAGCACCACATAGAAGACCGCGAAGATCGGCACCAGGGCGGCCCGCTGCCATTCGGGAGCGCCCGAACTTCGCATGAGATCGACGGCAACGACGAAAAGCGCTTGGTCGGCCAGCGACGAAAAGAACTGGGCCGACATGATCGTGTAAAAACCGCGCTTCATCGATGGGCTGGCTGGCCAGAGGGTCTGCTGGCGGTAGTGAAAAAGTGTCGCGTCAGGCGCGAATGGGCGGTTATAGCATGGGGGTACGACGCGAATTCAGGCATCCCCACGGGATTCGACCCCATTCCCGAAGATGCTAAAACGTGGTCTGAAACCACCCCAACACCCGCCATGCCGCGCCCCATTCTCGCCACCGTCCACACCGCCGCCCTGCGCCACAACCTCGACCGCGCCCGCCGCTCGGCCGTCGACGCCCGTGTCTGGGCCGTGGTCAAGGCCAACGCCTACGGGCACGGCATCGAGCGTGTCTTCGAGGGCCTGCGCGGCGCCGACGGGTTCGCGCTGCTCGACCTGGCCGAGGCCGAGCGCGTGCGCGCGCTGGGCTGGCGCGGCCCGGTGCTGCTGCTCGAAGGCGTGTTCGACGCGCGCGACCTGGAGCTGTGCTCGCGCCTCGACCTCTGGCATTCGGTGCACTGCGACGAGCAGATCGACATGCTCGCGGCCCACAAGACCCTCAAGCCGCAGCGCGTGTTCCTGAAGATGAACTCCGGCATGAACCGCCTGGGCTTCTCGCCCGAGCGCTTCGGCTCGGCCTGGACGCGCCTGAACGCGCTCCCGCAGGTCGACGAGATCTCGCTCATGACGCACTTCAGCGACGCCGACGGCCCGCGCGGCATCGAGCATCAGCTCGAGGTGTTCGAGCGCGCCACGCGCGACCTGCCCGGCGAGCGCTCCATTGCCAACAGCGCCGCCACGCTGCGCCACGCGCCGCGCACGCGCGGCGACTGGGTGCGCCCCGGCATCGTGCTGTACGGCAGCGCCCCCGACTTCCCCGAGCACGACGCGGCGCACTGGCAGCTGCAGCCGACCATGACGCTGTCGACCCGGCTCATCTCGGTGCAGACGCTGAAGGCCGGCGACACCATCGGCTACGGCTCGCGCTTCGCGGCCGAGGGCCCGCTCACCATCGGCATCGCGGCGGTCGGCTATGCCGACGGCTACCCGCGCCATTGCGACACCGGCACCCCGGTGCTGGTGAACGGCGTGCGCACCCGCATGGTGGGCCGCGTGAGCATGGACATGATCACCGTCGACCTCACGCCCGTGCCCGACGCCGCCTTCGGCGCCGAGGTCACGCTGTGGGGCCGCTCGGCCCTGACCGGCGCGGTGCTGCCCATCGACGAGGTGGCCCAGGCCGCCGGCACCGTCGGCTACGAACTCATGTGCGCGGTCGCGCCGCGGGTGCCCTTCGCACCTGCCGACGAATGACGTGAAGGTTCTTTCCAACTGGCGCTCCGTGCGCCTGTGGGAAACCCAGGTCGAACGCGACCTGCACCGCGACCACAGCCTGCGCACGCACGGCCTGCTGATCGGCACTTTCACCTTGCTGCTGATGTGGGGCGTGTCGGCGCTGCAGATGCACCTGCTGCACGTCGAGTCGCTGGCCGTGCGCTACCTCGTCACGCTCGGCGTGGGCTACGTCGGGTACCTGTGCGTGCTGCGCTGGTGGGCGCAGCGGCTGGTGGAGCGGCGCACCGAGTTCGAGCCGCCCGATGAGGACCTGGATATTCGCTCCGACGGCTCGGACGATCACGGGGGCGCGACCGACGCCACCGACGGCGGCAGTGGGCTCTCCGATGTCGCCAGCGGCGCGCTCGACGCCGCGGGCAGCGCCGACGAAGGCGCGATCATCGTCGTGCCGGTGCTCGCCATCTTCCTGCTGTGCGTGGCCGTCGTGCTCGGCGCGGGCTCGCTCGTGCTGCTGTACTTCAGCTGGGACGCGCTGCTGGCCGTGGCGATCGAGGTCGCCTTCTCCTACGTGTCGGCCCGCGCCGCCGTGCGCGTGGCGCGCGAAGGCTGGCTCATGGCGGCGGTGCGGCTCACCTGGAAGCCGCTGCTGGGCGCCGTGGTCTGCGCGGTGGCGCTGGGCGCGCTCATCGACCACTTCATGCCGCAGGTCCACTCGCTGCCCGAAGCCGTGCGCGTGCTCACGGGGAAGGCACCGCGCTGAGCAGGTGCTCGACCAGCACCCGGCACTTGGGTGGCAGGTAGCGGCTGGGCGGGTACATCAGCCACGCGTGCCCCTGGTAGGCGCCCTGCAGCGCCCAGTCGGGCAGCACGCGCACCACGCGGCCGTCGTCC
This sequence comes from Variovorax boronicumulans, assembly GCF_009811375.1. NCBI lineage: Bacteria > Pseudomonadati > Pseudomonadota > Betaproteobacteria > Burkholderiales > Comamonadaceae > Variovorax > Variovorax boronicumulans. Next base: position 402,647 of record NZ_BKDH01000003.1, on the reverse strand, counting down.
AGCGCCTCGCGCGCCGTGAAGGCCGGCACGCAAGCCACGCCCAGGTCCGCGAGCGCGCCGTCGAGCCGCATCTCGCTGTGGTTGCAGACATAGCGGCCGTCCACCACCACCTCGACCTCGTCTTCACCGTCTTTTCGAAAGCGCCAGTGGTTGTCGCGCTCGTGCTCGCCCAGCGACAGGCAGCTGTGCGCGCGCAGGTCGTGCGGGTGCGCGATGGCGCCGTGGCGCGCCAGGTAGGCCGGCGTGGCGCACAGGATGTGCTCGACCGCCATCAGCTGCCGCGCCACCAGCCCCTCGGGCGGCGCCTTGGTCAGCCGCACCACGAGGTCGACGCCTTCGCGGATCGGATCGATGTCGCGGTCGGCCACGATCAGCTGCACGTCCACTTCCGGATAGGCGCGCAGGAAGTCGAGCAGGTGCGGGTGCAGCACGCGCCGCGCAAAGGCCTTCGGCGCGCTCAGGCGCACCCGGCCGGCCGGCGTGCGCGCGAACTGCGCGCCGATGTCCATCGCGCCCTGCGCCGCCGCCACCAGCTCGCGGCAGCGCGCAAAAGCCTCGGCGCCGGGCTCCGTGAGCCGCAGCTGGCGCGTGGTGCGCTGCAGCAGCTGCACGCCGATCTCCTGTTCGAGCCGCTTCACCTGCCGGCTCGCGGCCGAGGGCGTGATGCCCAGCAGGTCGGCGGCGGCCGAGAAGCTGCCCCGTTCGGCGACCCGCACGAAGGTCACCATCTCGGGCAGCACCTTGAGAAATGAATTCGTTCCGACCACGCAAGAGTCCTGTTCCGGCCGACGGCTGTGCGGCCCTGGTGCCGCCCGGAACAATGCGCCTTCTCTTCTTCTTTCAGGCGCCCCGGGCCGCGGGCAGACAGTATGGATTCAAAGGCGTTGCAAGGTGCGGTCCCGGCGGGGCGCGGGTCGTGGACGGCCGGCTTCGGCCCGGCCGAACTCATGCTGCTGCTCGTGGCGGCGGTCTGGGGCGGCAGCTACGCCGTGGCCAAGCAGGCGACGCAGCAGCTGCCCGTGCTCGAGTTCGTCGCGCTGCGCTTCGGCCTCACCTTTCTCGTGCTGCTGCCTGCGCTGCGGCCGCTGTGGCGCGACCCGCAGTGGCGCCAAGGGCTCGCCGTGGGCGGCCTGCTGGGCGCCAACCTGCTCGCCATCTTCCTGTGCGAGACCTTCGGTGTCTCGCTGACCCTGGCGAGCAACGCCGCCTTTCTCATCAGCCTGTGCGTGGCGATCACGCCGTTCGTCGAATGGTGGCTGCTGGGCCGGCGGCCCGCGCGGCGCGTGTTCTGGGCGGCCGGGCTCTCGGCCGTGGGCGCGGCCCTGCTGTCGGCGCCCTCGCTCGCCGACCTGTCGATGGGGTGGGGCGACGCCCTCATGCTGGCCGCTGCCGTCCTGCGCGCCGTCATGGTGTGCCTCACGCGCCGCCTGGCCGGCCGCCACAACCTGCCGGCGCTCACGCTGACGGCCGTGCAGTCGGGCGTGATGGCGCTGGGCGCGGCGGCGCTGTCGCTGGTGGCCGCATCGGGCGGGCGCGCCTGGCACCTGCCGCCCGCCACGGCCGGCTTCTGGTGGGGCATGGCCTACCTCGTGCTGCTGTGCACCGTGTTCGCCTTTTTCGCCCAGAACCATGCGGCCTCGCGCAGCAGCCCGAGCCGGGTGTCGCTGCTCATGGGCAGCGAGCCGGTGTTCGGCGCGGCCATCGCGGCGCTCGGGCTGGGCGAGCGCATCGGCGCCTGGGGCTGGGCCGGCGGCCTGCTGATCGTGGGCGCCGCCCTGTGGGTGAGCCTGGTGCCGGAGGGGGGCGAGCAGACGGGGCGGCCCTGACGGCGGAAGGGGGCCGGCTGGGCGCGGCCCCCGGCTCGTGGCATCCTCGGGGGCTGCGGCGTTTCGCCGCCCCCCACAACACCAAGGAATGCAGACATGGGCGCGCAATGGAAAGCCAAGCACAAGGACGTGGCCGCGAATGCCAAGGGCCGGCTGTTCGGCAAGCTGGCCAAGGAAATCATGATGGCCGCGCGCAACGGCCCCGACCCGGCCTCGAACGCGCGGCTGCGGCTGGTCGTCGAGCAGGCCCGCAAGGTCTCGATGCCGAAGGACACGCTCGACCGCGCCACCAAGAAGGGCGCCGGCCTCACGGGCGAGGCGGTGCACTTCGACCACGTCATGTACGAGGGCTTCGCCCCGCACCGCGTGGCCGTGATGGTCGAGTGCCTGACCGACAACGTGAACCGCACCGCACCTGAAATGCGCGTGCTCTTCCGCAAGGGCCAGCTCGGCACCTCCGGCTCGGTCTCCTGGGACTTCGACCACCTCGGCATGATCGAAGCCGAGCCCGCCAGCAAGGACGCCGACGCCGAAGTGGCCGCCATCGAAGCCGGCGCGCAAGACTTCGAGCCGGGCGCCGAAGACGGCACCACCCTGTTCCTGACCGAGCCCGCCGACCTCGACCTGGTGAGCCGCGCGCTCCCGGTCCAGGGCTTCACCGTGCTGTCGGCCAAGCTGGGCTACCGGCCGAAGAACCCGGTCGATCCGGCGAGCCTGAGTGCGGCGGACCTGGAAGAGGTCGAGGCGTTTCTTGCCGCGATCGATGCGAACGACGACGTGCAGAACGTGTACGTCGGGTTGGCGGGTTGAACTGAGCGCCTGACATTCAGGGCGACGCTCCCGCCGACGCGGTACCTTGCTCCGCGAATGTCCCCCGGGGCTTCGCCCCTCCTCCTTGATTTCGCTGCGCAAGGCACCGCATCGGCGTGAGCGTCATCAGCAGTGGTCGTTGATCGGCGAGCACCCGCAGCGTGTCCCGTGCGCAGGACACTGGGTGCTTCCCGCAGCGAAATCAAGGGGGAGGCCGCAGGCCGGAGGACATTCGCGGAGGGAAGTACCCGGTGGCCTGTGCACACGCCCTGAACATCGTCGATAGAACCGAGCCGCCACGCCGGAGACAATCCGCGCCGGAGGAAAACAGTTCAATGACCCATTCGACGAAGAAACGAACGCCGTCGCGTGCCACACGGCATGCCCTCGGCCTGGCACTGGCCATCGCCGGCTTCTCGGCACAAGCCCAGACCGAAGCGGCCGCACCGCCCATGGCCGCAGCCTCGGCACCCGCCGAAGCCACCCCAGCCGCACCCCCATCCCAAACCCGCGTGCGCTACCTGCGCATGCCCCAGCAGAGCGGCGCCGATCACCTGCGCGTGGTGCGGCGCGAAGACACGGTGGGCCGCGTGGCCGGCCAGGTCGCGTTGAACGTCGCGTTCGCCGTGCTCGGCACCGGTGCGGCCGTGCAGGGTTTCTCGAAGGACGGCCTCGGCGGCACCACGCTCGAAGCGCTGCGCGACGACCCGGTGAGCGTCAACCCGGCGATGAGCGACCTGCAGGAGGCCCTGAGCAAGATCGCCACCGACATCTACCGCCGCCGCACCGAGACCGCGCTCGCCACCGCGCTGACCGACGGCTCGACGCCTGAAGAGATCGAGGCCGCGCGCCAGACGCCGAAAGAGGCCGACTCGCCGCTGGTCCCGGGGTCGTGGCACCTCGTCTACGAAAACCTGATGGGCTCGGACGAACTGTTCCGGCTCAAGTTCGGCGCCTCGCTGGGGCGCGCGGGCTTCATGCGCCCGCCGATCGGCTGCAGCTACGAATCGGAGCCGCTGACCTGGACCCAGTGGCAGGCCGACGGCTGGCAGCGGCTGCGCGAGGAACGCGTGAAGATCGTGGCCCGTTGCATCGAGGCCATCGGCGCCGCGCCTGAAAACCGCTGGTAGCCAGCGGCAGGCCGCTCAGTACAACCCGAGCTGCCGCGTGCGCAGCCGCGCCAGCCCCAGCAGCGCATCGGTGAACGGCGTGGCCACGCCCGTCAGCTCGCCCAGCTCGCGCACCACGGTGACGAGCGCGTCGAGCTCGACCGAACGGCCCGCCTCCACGTCCTGCAGCATCGAGGTCTTGAACGCGCCGAGCTTCATCGTCACCGCGTGCCGGTCTTCGGGGCTCTGCGTGATCTCGATGCCGATGCGCCGGCCGATCTCCTTGGCCTCGAGCATCACCGCCGAGATGAATCCGCGCACGTAGTCGTCGCCCATGATCAGGTCGGTGGTGGCACCGGTGAGCGCGCTGATCGGGTTCACCGTCATGTTGCCCCACAGCTTGAACCACACGTCCTTCTGGATCTGCGGCGACAGCGTGGTGTCGATGCCCGTGCTTTTCAGCAGCTCGACCAGCTTCTGCACGCGCGGCGTCGCCTGGCCCGAAGGCTCGCCCACGATCAGCCCGTTGCCGAAGTGGTGCCGCACCACGCCCGGCCCGTCGAGCGAGCAGCTGGCATGCACCACGCAGCCGATCACGTTGCGCGACGGAATGGCCTTGGCAATGGCGCCCTCGGGGTCGACGGCCGCGAGCCGGTGCCCCGTGATCTCGCCGCCGAAGCCGCCTTCGAGGAACCACCACGGCACGCCGTTCATGGCCACCAGCACGATCGTGTCGGGCCCGATCAGCGGCCCGATGCGTTCGGCCACGCCGGCCAGCGCGGGCGCCTTCACGGCGATCACCACCAGGTCTTGAACGCCCAGTGCCTCGGGGTCGGCCACCGCGTTCACCGGCACGCGCGTGCGCACGTCGCCGCGCATGAGCGAGAGGCCGTCCTTCTGCAGCGCGTCGAGCGTGGCGCCGCGCGCCACCACGTTCAGGCGCTGGCCTGCCTGTGCGAGGCCGACGCCGATCCATCCGCCGATCGCGCCGGCGCCGTAGATGCAAATCTTCATGGGAACAGGCGCCTCAGTTGCGGTAGCTCGGGTCGATGCGGTCCACCTGCCGCACCAATGCATTGAACACGTCCTGCCCGGCGCCGTGCGCGGGGCTGAACTGCAGCGCGTCGCGCGTGCAGCGCTGCGCGATCTCTTCGCTCACCGGAATGGCGGCGCCCATCGAGAAGGTCGCCATCTGGATCTCGCAGGCGCGCTGCAGCGTCCACAGGATCGCGAAGGTCTGCGGCAGCGTCTGGCCCCAGGCCAAGAGGCCGTGGTTGCGCAGGATCACCGCGTTGCGATCGCCGATGCTCTTGAGCAGGCGCGGGCCTTCGTCGGCATGGATCGTGATGCCCTCGAAGTCGTGGTACGCCACCATGCCGTGCAGCTGGGCGGTATAGAAATTGGTCTGCTGCAGGCCGCCCTGCAGGCAGGCCACGGCCACGCCGGCCGTGGTGTGCGTGTGCATCACGCAGTGCGCGCCGGGCAGGCCGTCGTGGATGGCCGCGTGCACCACGAAGCCGGCCGGGTTCACCGGGTAGGTCGAGCCGTCGAGCACCTTGCCCTGCAGGTCGATCTTCACCAGGTTGCTGGCCGTCACCTCGCTGTAGTGCAGGCCGAAGGGGTTGATGAGGAACTGTTTCTCGCCACCCGTCACGCTGTCGGGCAGCCGCACCGTGATGTGGTTGTAGATCATCTCGGTCCAGCCCAGCATCGCGAACACGCGGTAGCAGGCCGCGAGCTCCTCGCGCGCGGCGCGCTCGTCGGGATGGATCGAGGGATGGACCAGCGCCGACGGCGCGGTGGCGAGTGTGTTCATGGCAGTTCCTTCATGTGATCAACCTTCAGCCGTGAAGCCGACCTCTTTCACGATCGGCGCCCACTTGGCGGTGTCCTTCTTCAACAGATCGGCCAGCTCGGCCGGCGTGGAAGACATGGCTTCCAGGCCGAAGGTGCCGAGGCCGTCGATCACGTCCTTCTGTGCGAGCGCGTTCTTCATCGCCGTGTTGAGCTTCGTCACCAGCTCGGGCGAGGCCTTGGCCGGCAGGAAGAAGGCGAACCATTCGCTGTGCGCCATGTTCTTGATGCCCTGCTCGCCGAAGGTCGGCACATCGGGCGCGAAGCGGCTGCGCTTGGCACCCGACACGCCCAGGATGCGCACCTTGCCCGACTGCAGGTGCTGCGTGATGTCGCCGATGGGGCCCGACACCGCCGAGATGTTGCCGCCCAAGAGGTCGAGCATGGCCGGCTGCGTGCCGCGGTAGGCCGCGTGCTTGAGCTCGACGCCGGCCTGCTTGCCCAGCAGCGCGCCGATGAAGTGCGGGGTGGAGCCCGCGGCCGGCGAGCCGTAGTTGGCGCCGGCCGGGTTGGCCTTGGCCCAGGTGAGGAACTCGGGCACCGTCTTGATGGTGGCCGGCACGGCCGGGCCGACCGCGAAGCCGAAGTCGAAGATGCAGGCCAGGCTCACGGGCGTGAGGTCGACCATCGGGTCGTAGGGCAGCTTCTTGTAGATGTGCGGGTAGATCGTGAGGATCGACGTGGGCGTCTGCAGGATGGTGGTGCCGTCGGCCGGGCGGCCCTTCACGTAGCTCACGGCGATCTGGCCGCCCGCGCCGGTGCGGTTCTCGACCACGGCGGTCTTGGCGTAGTCGGGGCTCAGCTTCAGCGCCAGGCGCCGGCAGGTGGTGTCCGAGGTGCCACCGGCCGCGAAGCCGGTGACGATGGTGGCGTTCTCGAGCGCGGCAGCCTGCGCAAAGGCCTGCTGGCCGAGGCTGGCGAGCAGCGCCGAAGCGCCGGTGGACTGCAGCATGTGGCGGCGGGTGAAGGTCATGTCTGTCTCTTTTCGGGTGGGTGAGGAGGGAACAGGATCACGACTCGTCGCGCAGCCAGGTGACCGCGCCCGAGTGGGTCACGGCGCCCTGGTGGGCAGGGCGCACGGTGAGCGCGTATTTTTCCAACAAACCACCGTGCGCCGCCCCCGCGTTTACCTCACGTCCGACCAGCCGCGACGCGATTTCTTCGGCGCTCAGTTCGACCGAGATGCTGCGCGCCGCGGCGCGTGCATCGATGGCCACCATGTCGCCGTCGCGCAGCACCGCGATCGGCCCGCCGTCGGCCGCCTCGGGCCCCGCGTAGCCGATGCACAGGCCGCGCGTGGCGCCCGAAAAACGCCCGTCGGTGAGCAGTGCCACCTTGTCGCCCATGCCCTGGCCGTACAGCAGCGCGGTGATGCCCAGCATCTCGCGCATGCCGGGGCTGCCCTTGGGGCCTTCGTTGCGGATGACGATCACGTCGCCCGCTTCGTAGCGGCGGTTCTGCACGGCCGCCTGGGCTTCTTCTTCCGAGTTGAAGACGCGCGCCGGGCCGCGGTGCACCAGCGTCTTCAGGCCCGCCGTCTTGAGCAGCGCGCCGTCGGGGCAGAGGTTGCCCTTGAGCACCGCCAGCCCGCCGTCGCGCGTGATCGGGTTGCCGGCTTCGCGCACCACGCGGCCGTCGGGCGCGGAGGCGTCGGCCACTTCCTCGGCCAGCGTGCGACCGGTGAAGGTGAGGGCGTCGCCGTGCAGGAAGCCCTGCTCCAGCAGCGTGCGCAGGATCACGCCCGCGCCGCCGATGTAGTACACGTCGCGCGCCAGGTACTGGCCACCGGGGCGCAGGTCGGCAATGAGCGGCGTGCGCGCGAAGATCTCGGCCACGTCGTCCAGGTGGAACTTGATGCCGGCCTCGTGCGCGATCGCCGGCAGGTGCAGCGCGGCGTTGGTGGAGCCGCCCGTGGCCGAGACCACGGCGCAGGCGTTTTCGAGCGCCTTGCGCGTCACGATGTCGCGCGGCAGCGGGCCGTCGCCCATCACCGCCTTCATGAGCTGTTTGGCGGCGCGGCGCATCAGCGGCGCGCGTTCACTGAACACCGCGGGCACCATGCTCGAGCCGATGGGCGCCAGGCCCAGCGCTTCCGACACCATGCCCATGGTGTTGGCCGTGAACTGCCCCGCGCAGGCGCCGGCCGTGGGCAGGCAGGCGCGGCTCATCGCGTCGAGCTCGTCGTGCGTGGCGGTGCCGGCCAGCACCTTGCCGATGGTCTCGTAGGTGTCGACCACGTTGAGGTCGCGTCCGTCGGGCCCGGGCATCTGGCCCGGCAGGGCCGAGCCGCCATGCACGAACACGCTGGGCACGTTGCAGCGCACCATGCCCATCATCAGGCCCGGCAGGTTCTTGTCGCAGGCGCCGATGGCGAAGATGCCGTCCCACTGGTGGCCGCGCGTGGACGCTTCCACGCTGTCGGCGATGAGCTCGCGCGAGATCAGCGAGAAGCGCATGCCCGAGTGCGCCATCGTCAGGCCGTCGCTCACCGACACCACGGGGCATTCGTGCGGCGTGCCGCCGCCAGCGTAGATGCCGGTCTTGGCGTGCTGCGCCTGCTCGCGCAGGTTGAGGTTGCACGGGCTCATCTCGCCGCCCGTGTGGAACACGCCGACGTGCGGGCGCGCGATGTCCTCGTCGTCCTGGCCCAGCGCGTGCAGGAAGCTGCGCGTGGTCGCGCGGATCGTGCCCTCGCGGATGGTCGCGGAGCGGAAGCGTTTCGTGGGGTCGGTGGGCGTGGTCATGCGGCTGGCGAAGGCTGGCTCGTGGAAGGGCGGGGCGTCAGAACATGCCGTTCTTGTTCGCGGCGGTCTCGGGCACGGGTTGCACCACGTCCCAGTGCTCGACGATCTTGCCGTTCTCGAGCTTGAAGATGTCGACGATGGCGCTGCCGCGCGTGCCGGGTTCGCGCACCGCGTTCACGTGCAGGATCACGTAGTCGCCGTCGACGAAGCTGCGCTTGATCTCGCTCTTCGAGTTCGGAAACTTCTCGCGCAGGAAGGCGATGAACTTGCGAAAGCCCTCGGGCCCGTCGGCCGCCGTGGGGTTGTGCTGCACGTAGCGGTTGCCCACGTACTGCAATGCCGCGTCGGCGTCCTTCTGGTTCAGGCCTTTCTCGTAGAAGGCGAGCACGGTCTGGCGGTTGGCTTCCTGCCGGGCCTGCGCGGTCGAGGCCGGGCCCGTCTGGGCGCAGGCGCCAAGGAACAGGGCGGCGGCAGCGGCGAAGGCCGCGAGGGTGGTGCGTCGCATCGAAATGTCCTTGAAAGGGGGTCAGTAGCCGTTGGGCGTGGTGGCGCCCGGCGCGGCCTTGTACTTCGCGAGCAGCTGCTTGGCCGCGGCTGCGAGCAGGATGGTGTCCACACCCACGGCCACGAACAGCGCGCCGGCCGCGAGCCACTTGCGCGCCTGCTCCTCGGTGGTCGACAGGATGCCGGCCGCCTTGCCGGCCTTGCGGATGCGCGCGATGGCGTCGGCGATCGCGGCCTGCACCTCGGGGTGGTTGGGTTGGCCCACGAAACCCATCGAGGCCGACAGGTCGGCCGGGCCGATGAACACGCCGTCCACGCCGGGCGTGGCCGCGATGGCGTCGAGGTTCTTCATCGCCTCGACCGTCTCGGCCTGCACCAGCAGGCAGGTCTGCGCGTTGGCTTCATGCAGGTAGTTGGGGTAGGCCTGCCAGCGCGAGGCGCGCGCCAATGCGCTGCCCATGCCGCGGATGCCTTCGGGCGGGTAGCGCATGCCTTGCACCAGTTGCGCGGCCTGCTCGGCGGTGTCGACCATCGGCACCAGCAGCGTCTGCGCGCCGATGTCCAGGTACTGCTTGATCAGCGTGGTGTCGCCGACCGGAATGCGCACGACGGGATGCGAGCGCTGCGCGTCGGGCTGCGCTGACCACGCGCTGGAGATGCCCTGCAACTGCGCGAGCACCGAGCGCACGTCGTTGGGTGCGTGCTCGCCGTCGACCAGCAGCCAGTCGTAGCCGGTGCCGGCCAGCAGCTCGGCCACGTAGCCGTCGCCCAGGCCGACCCACAGGCCGATCTGGGGTTGGCCGGCTTGCAGGGCCTGCTTGAAGGTGTTGAGTGGGGTGTGCATGAAAAAACTCGTCAGACGAAGCGAAAAGCGATGGAGCCGAGCGGGCCGTAGTCCGCGTGGAAGGTGTCGCCCGGCACGGCATTGGTCGGGCGCGTGAACGAACCGCCCAGCACGATCTCGCCGGCCTCGAGGCATTCGTCCCACGGCGCGAGCTTGTTCGCGAGCCAGGCCACGCCGGTGGCCGGGTGGTTGAGCACGGCCGCGGCCACGCCCGACTCCTCGATCACGCCGTTCTTGTAGAGCAGCGCGCTCACCCAGCGCAGGTCGACCGCATCGGGCTTCACCGGCCGGCCGCCGAGCACGATGCCGGCATTGGCCGCGTTGTCGGCGATGGTGTCGAACACCTTGCGCATGGCCTTGGTGTGGCGATCGAACTGCTCGATGCGCGCGTCGATGATCTCGATGGCGGGCACCACGTAGTCGGTGGCGGCCAGCACGTCGAAGATGGTCACGTTGGGCCCCTGCAGCTTCTTGCCGAGCACGAAGGCCAGCTCGACCTCGATGCGCGGCGCGATGAAGCGCGTGAACGGGATGTCGCCGCCCTGCTCGAAGAACATGTCGTCCAGCAGCGTGCCGTAGTCGGGCTCGGTGATCTGGCTGGCCTGCTGCATGGCGCGCGAGGTGAGGCCGATCTTGTGGCCCTTCACGATGCGGCCTTCGGCGATCTTGTGCTTCACCCATTCGCGCGAGATGGCGTAGCCGTCCTCGATGGTCATCTCGGGAAAGCGCTTGGAGAAATGCTCGACCTGCACGCGCGACTTCTCGCTCTCGTGCAATTCGGCGGCCAGTTGGGCGATGGTGGCGGTGGAGAGCATGCGGGCTCGCTTCTTCTTTATGGCTTGTTGAACAGGGGATGCAGGTTGCTGTGCTTGCCGTCGTACACCTGCCCCGGCGCTTCGTCGATCTGCAGCGTGATGCCGATGTGGCGCTGCGTGAAGACGGGCTCGAAATGCGCGCGCACGGCGGCCAGCAGCTCGTCGCCGGCTTTCTTTTTCACCGCCTCGGAGCGGCCCGAGGCCATGCGCAGGTTCAGGTACACGAAGGCGTAGTCGGCCCGGCCGTCGGCCACCGCGTAGTGCGTGGCCGGGTAGGCCAGCACGCGCGTGCCGCCGGTGGGGAACACCGGCTTGCCGGCCTCGTCGCGCTGCTCGAGCATGGTGTCGGCCAGCGTGCGGCACAGCGCCGACACGTCGGTCTCGGCCTCGATGTTGGGCGTGTACAGGATCACCAGGTGCGGCATGGTCGTGCTCCGTTCAAACCACCGACATCGTCGCGGCCGTGCAGGTCACCGCGAAGATCGGGATGGCCTTCATGTGGAAGATCTCGCCCTTGCCGCGCGCGGCCGCGGCCACGCTCAGGAAGGTGCGGATCTCGAAGCCGCCCTGGCCCGCTTCGCGGTAGGTGGCCTCGTCGCCGTAGTCGGCCTGCGACAGCAGCGCCTCGCGGTCGTTGGCGCACCAGCGGCGCATGAACTCGGCGTCCCACTCGGCATTGACCTTGCCCGAGTCGGGCGTGGCCGGCCAGTGCGAGATGCCGCCCGTGCCCACCAGCGCGATGCGCTCGGGCACCTTGTCGCAGGCGCGGCGCAAGGCCTCGCCGAAGGCCCACGCGCGGTGCAGCGGCGTGAGCGGCGGGCCCTGGCAGTTGATGTTCACGGGGATGACCTTGGTGTCGAAGTTCGGCGTGAGGAAGTTCAGCGGCACCATGATGCCGTGGTCGAACTTCCATTCTTCCGCGTAGGCCACGTCCACCGTCTGCATCACTTCGCGGATCAGGCGCTGCGACAGCGCGGCGTCGCCGGGGATGGTGTGCTTCTCGATGCCCAGCCACTTCGGGTCTTCGATCGGGCCCTCGTAGCTGTCGGCCATGCCGATCGCATAGGCCGGCATGTTGTTCATGAAGAAGTTCGCGAAGTGCTCGGCCGCGATGACGATCACCGCGTCGGGCTTCGTGGCGCGCATCGCCTCGCCGAAGCGATGGAACTGCGCGTGGAACTCATCCTTCACCGCCGGGTCGGCCAGGTGCGCGCGGCCGGTGATGCCGGGGGCGTGGCTGCACACGCCTGCGAATACGAGACTCATACGCCTGCCACTTTCTCGTCGGTTCCGGTTGTCATTGCGTAGATGCCAGCGCGCACGGGCCCGTACTTGCGCACGCCTTCGCGCATGGCTTCCAGATAGTCCGCCCATGCGATGCCCAGCAACGGCGCGAAGTGCATCAGCAACTGGCCGTTGCACCCGAGCACGTAGAGCTTGCCGATGTCACCGGTGCCGATGGCTTCGCGCTCTTCGTCGTTCAGGTCGTAGCCGGCCAGCAGTGTGGCGCGCGTGTCGCCGCCTTCGCCGAAGCGGCGCTGCACGTCGGCGTCGCGGTTCAGCGCGAACAGGAATTTCTGCATCGCATAGAGGCTCATGGGTCAGCCCTCGATCTGGATGTTGGCCTTGCGGATCACGTCGCCGTACTTCGCGATCTCGCTGCGGATGAACTCGGCAAAGCGCTCGGGCGTGCCCGACAGCGACGCGATGCCGCCCTTGTGGAAAGCCTCGGTCACGGTCGGAGAGGCGAGCGCGCGGTTCACTTCGGCGTTCACGCGTTGCACGATGGCGTCGGGCGTGCCGGCCGGGGCCAGCAGGCCGTTCCACGAATTGGACTCGATGGCCACGCCCTGTTCGGCCAGTGTGGGTATCGCGGGCGCGTACTGCGAGCGCTGCGCGGTCGCCATGCCCAGCGCGACCAGCTTGCCGGCCTGCACATGGCCGCGGAACTCGGGCCAGTTGCCGAACATGACGGTCACCTGGCCGCCGAGCAGGTCGGCCAGCGCCGGGCCCTGGCCCTTGTAGGGCACGTGCACGATGTCCAGGCCCATCTGCAGCTTGAGCATCTCGCCCGACAGATGCGCCGAGGTGCCGTTGCCGAAGGAGGCGAAGCTCAGCGTGCCGGGCTTGGCCTTGGCCTGGTTGCGCAGGTCGGCCAGCGTCTTCAGGCCGCTGCCCGGGTGCGTGGCGAGCACGTGCTCCGACATGCCCATGAGCGCGACAGGGCGCAGGTCTTTCAGCGTGTCGTAGGGCAGCTTGCGCACCAGCGTGGGGTTGGCCGTGAAGCTGTTGGCCACGCACACGAAGCTGTGGCCGTCGGGCGCCGACTTGGCGACCGCGTCGACGCCGATCACCGTGCCGGCGCCGGGCTTGTTCTCGACGATCACCGGCTGGCCCAGCGCCTTGCCGAGTTCGAGTCCGACCAGGCGCGCGACGAAGTCGGTGGTGCCGCCGGGCGTGAAGGGCACGACGATGCGCACCGGCTTGGCGGGCCAGGCCGCTTGCGCGCGTGCCAGTGCGGGCAGGGCCGCGAGTGCGGCCGCGCCCTGCATGAGCGCGCGGCGCTGCAGCGTCATGCCACGCCCCAGTGGGGGATGTGGTGCGAGCCCATCGACACCGCGATGTTCTTCGGCTCGCAGAACACTTCGTAGCTCCAGGTGCCGCCTTCGCGGCCCGTGCCCGAGGCCTTGGTGCCGCCGAAAGGCTGGCGCAGGTCACGCACGTTCTGGCTGTTGACGAAGCACATGCCGGCTTCCACGGCGGCGGCCACGCGGTGCGCCTTGCCGATGTTCTCGGTCCACACGTAGCTGCTCAGGCCGTAGGCGATGTCGTTGGCCAGTTCGATGGCGTGCGCCTCGTCCTTGAACGGGATCAGGCAGGCGACCGGGCCGAAGATCTCGTCCTGTGCGATCTTCATGCGGTTGTCGACGTCGGCGAACACGGTGGGCATCACGTAGTTGCCCTTCTTCACGCGGTCGGGCAGGTTGGCGGGCGCTTCGAGGCCGCCGCACAGCAGTGTCGCGCCTTCCTTCGGGCCCAGCTCGATGTAGCTGCGCACCTTGGCCAGGTGGGCCTGCGAAATCATCGGGCCGACGATGGTCTTCTCGTCGAGCGGGTCGCCCACGGTGATGCGCCTGGCGCGCTCGGCGAACTTGGCGGCGAAGTCGGCGTAGATCGACTGCTGCACCAGGATGCGCGAGCCGGCCGTGCAGCGCTCGCCGTTGTTGCTGAAGATCATGAACACGGCCGCGTCGAGCGCGCGGTCGAGGTCGGCGTCCTCGAAGATCACGAAGGGGCTCTTGCCGCCCAGTTCCATGCTGAACTTCTTCAGGCCCGCGCTCTTCACGATGCGGTTGCCCGTGGCGGTGGAGCCGGTGAACGAAATCGCGCGCACGTCGGGGTGCGCCACCAGCGGCTCGCCGGCTTCCTTGCCGTAGCCGTGCACGAGGTTCAGCACGCCGGCCGGAATGCCGGCTTCGAGCGCCAGCTCGCCCAGGCGCGCGGCCGTGAGCGGCGACAGCTCGCTCATCTTCAGTACCGCCGTGTTGCCGAAGGCCAGGCAGGGCGCGACCTTCCAGGTGGCGGTCATGAAGGGCACGTTCCACGGGCTGATGAGCGCGCACACGCCCACCGGATGGAACAGCGTGTAGTTCAGGTGCGTGGGCGTCGGGTAGGTGTGGCCGTCGACGCGCGTGCACATCTCGGCGAAGTAGTAGAAGTTGTCGGCCGCGCGCGGAATGAGTTGCTTGCCGGTCTGCGCGATCACCTGGCCGCAGTCGTTGGTCTCGGTCTGCGCGATCTCGGGCACGTGCTTGGCGATGAGGTCGCCGAGCTTGCGGATCAGCTTGGCGCGCTCGGGCGCGGGCAGGCCGGCCCACTTGGGGAAGGCGGCCTTGGCGGCGGCCACGGCGGCGTTCACTTCGGCCTCGCCGCCCGAGGCGACTTCGGCCAGCACGTCCTGCGTGGCGGGGTTGACGGTTTCGAAGTAGTCGGCGCCTTGGACCGGCTTGCCGTCGATGAGGTGATGGATCTGTTGCATGGGCGTGAAGGTGTTGCGGCCTTGCGGCGGTGTGTCGTCAGTCGAGCTTGATGTCGCGCGCCTTGATCAGCGCGTGCCACTTCTTGCGTTCGGTGTCCACGAAGCGGGCCATCTCGGCGGCGTCCGTGGGGCGGGCTTCCCAGCCGGCGTCGTAGAGCTTCTGCTTCACGCCGGGGTCGTTCATGCTTTTGAGCAGGTCGGCGCCGAGGCGCGCCTGGATGTCTTTCGGCGTGGCGGCCGGCGCCACCAGCCCCTGCCAGGTGTAGGCCTCGACGGCGTAGCCGAGCTCCTTGGCCGTCGGCAACTGGGGCAGCTGCGGCACGCGCTCGGTGGACATGGCCAGCAGCGGGATCACCTTGCCGGCCTTCACGGCGCTGATGCCGCTGGGCAGGTCGAGCATCATGAGCGGCACCTGGTTGCCCATGAGGTCCTGCAGCGCGGGCGCGCCGCCCTTGTAGGGAATGTGCAGCAGCGACACGCCGGCCTCGCGCTGGAACAGCTCGTAGGCCAGGTGGTGCGGGCTGCCGGTGCCCGGCGTGGCGATGCTGTACTTGCCCGGCGAGGCCTTGAGCGCCGCGATGAGCGCCTTGGCGTCGCTGAAGCCCGCGCCCGGCGCGGCCGTGATGATCAGTGGCGAGCGGCCCATCATGCCGAGCAGCGCGAAGTCTTTCTCGGCGTCGTAGGGCAGCTTCTTGTAGAGCGCGGGGTTGTAGACCAGCACGCCGTTGTCGGCCGAGAACACGGTGTAGCCGTCGCCCGGCGAACGCGCCACGTTTTCCGACGCGATGATCGCGCCCGCGCCGGGGCGGTTGTCGACCGTGACGGGCTGTGCGAGCTGCTGCGAGAGCTGCGCGCCGGCCGTGCGCGCGAGGTAGTCGGTGCCGCCGCCGGCCGGGTAGCCCACGACCCAGCGCACGGGCTTGGTCGGGTAGGCCGAGGCGGTCTGCGCGGTCGCGGCGGGTGCGAGCAGCAGCGTGGCGGCGCTGGCCGCCACGAAGGCGGCAGCAAGGCGGAAGGTCCGGGTTCTGGCGGTCGTCATGGCGGTGTGTCTCCGTTTTTTTAAAGGATGCGGTCAGCGTGCGGCGATGGTGTTGACCAGCGCGCCGATGCCGTCGATCTCGGTCACGACCACGTCGCCCGGCTGGCAATCGACCACGCCGTCGGGCGTGCCGGTGAGGATCAGGTCGCCCGGCGACAGCGTCATGAAGCGGCTGAAGTACTCGATGAGGAAGGGCGCGTCGAAGATCATGTCGCGCGTGTTGCCCTGCTGCGTGACGGTGCCGTTCACCGTGGTGCGCAGCGCGAGCGTCATCGGGTCGGCCACGTCGGCCGCATCGACGAACCACGGGCCCAGCGGCGTGCAGGTGTCGCGGTTCTTCACGCGCAGGTTGGGGCGGTACCAGTTCTCGAGGTAGTCGCGAATCGCGTAGTCGTTGGCCACCGTGTAGCCGCCGATGAAGTCGTACGCGTCGTCGCGCTTCACGTGCTTCGCGGTCTTGCCGACCACGATGGCGAGCTCGCACTCGTAGTGCATGAACTTCACGTCGGCCGGGCGGTGCGTGAGCTGGCGGTGGCCGATGAGCGTGCTCTGGCCCTTGACGAACACCAGCGGTTCCTCGGGCGCCTTGAACTCGAGTTCTTTCGCGTGGTCGGCGTAGTTCAGGCCGAGCGCGAGGATGGTGCGCGGGCGCGCCGTGGGCGCGAGCGGCGGCAGCCACACGAGCTGCTCCTGCGGCACGACGCGGCCATCTTGGAGCCGCACGGCGGCGTCGACCTGGCCGTTGAATTCGTGCGCGGTGCCGGTGTGCTCGCGGCCTTCGAAGATGACGCGTGCGTGCTTCATGCCGTTGCTTCCTTCACCAGCGTGTTGCTCAGGGTTTCGAACCCCGGTGCAGAGATGTCGATGCGGTCGCCCGCGCGGGCCAGCGGACGGCCCAGGTCGCAGCCGAGCATCAGCACGTCACCGTGCGCCAGCGTCATGAACTCGCCCACGTCGGCCAGCAGCTGCGGCGCGGGGCGCACGAGCTGCGAGAAGTCGATCGACTGCTTCAGTTCGCCGTTGATGCGCACCTCGACGCGGAACTGCGCCGGGTCGGCCACCTCCTGCGCATCGCGCAGCGCCGGGCCGATGCCCAGGAAGCCGTCGACGCACTTGAACTTCACCGGCGGGCGGAAAAAGCTCGCATGCGGGATCGACAGGTCGTTCAGCAGCACGAAGCCTTCGATGTCGCCCTCGGCGCCGATCACCATGCCGATGCTGGCGCCGACTTCCACGTCGGTCACCGCGGCGGGCACGGTGACCGTGCTGCCGTGCGGGCTCCAGGTGTTGGCCGTCTTCACGTAGAGCACGGGCGCCTTCGGCGGTGCCTTGTAGGGCGCCTCGGTCATCTGCGGCGCGAGCGCCGCGGCCTCGGCGCGGAAGTTCAGCAGCGTGCCGTACACGGTGCCGGTGGGGAGAAATGAGGTGGTCATGGTTCGGGTTGCTCCAGCGCGATCAGTTCGTCCAGCAGGCCGTAGAGCTGCGTCAGCTTGGCCTTGCCCAGCGACTGCTCCATCCAGTCGTAGTGCGCCTCGATGCTGGTGCCCAGGCGCTTCACGAGCTTCATGCCGTGCGGTGTGGCCTCGACCACGGTGCGGCGCTGGTCGGCCGGGTCGCGGGCGCGGGTGATGAGGTTGTCGCGCTCCATGCGCGCCAGCACGCCCGTGAGGCTGGGGCCGAGGATGAAGGCCTCGCGCGCGACGCGGCCGGTGTCGACCGCGCCGTGCTCGCCGAGCACGCGCAGCACGCGCCATTGCTGGTCGGACAGCGCGTGCTCGCGCAGGCTGGGCCGCGTGTGGGCCATCACGGCTTCGCGGGCCTGCAGCAGCAGGCGCGGCAAATTGCGGTGCGTGAAGGTGGTGCTCAAAAGCTGTGCCTCTCAGAATTATTTAACATGTTAAATGAATGCCGAGAAAACACGCCTGCGGGATAACCCTTGCGGGCCGTCGGACGCTCAGTCGATCGTGGTGCCGGAGGCGCGGATCACCCGCCCCCAGCGTTCGGTTTCGCTGCGGATGTAGGCGGCCAGCTGCTCCGGCGCGCCCGCGCCATGCGCCCCAGGGGCGGCCGGTTCGAAGCCTTCGTTCTCGAGCTTCTGGCGCAGCGCGGGCTGCGCGACGAGGCGGGCGATCTCCTGGCTGCAGCGGTCGATGAAGGCCTTGGGCGTGCCCGCGGGCGCGACCACGCTCTGCCACGCCACCGCCTCGAAATCGGCGGTGCCCGCCACGCCCGACTCGGCCACGGTCGGCACGGCGGGGAAGGTCGGCTGGCGCTTGCGCGAGGTCACGGCCAGCGCGCGCAGCTTGCCGCTGCGCACGTGCTGCAGGGCCGGTGCGATGTCGGTGAACATGAGCTGCAGCTGGCCGCCGAGCAGATCGGTCAGCGCGAGCGCGCTGCCCTTGTAGGGCACGTGCACCATGTTCGCCGCGGTCGCGACCTTGAACATCTCCGCGCCCAGGTGCTGCGGGCTGCCGTTGCCGGCGGAGCCGTAGCTCAGCGCATCGGGGCGCGACTTGGCGAGCGCCACCAGCTCGGACAGCGTGGTCGCCGGCACCGACGGATGCACCACCACCATCAGCGGCACGGCGCCGATGAGGCCGACCGGCGCGAAGTCCTTCGCGGGGTCGTACGAGAGCTTCTTGTAGAGCCAGGGGTTGATGGCGAGCGTGGTGCTGGTCGCGACCAGCAGCGTCGTGCCGTCGGGTGCCGCGCGTGCCACCTGCGAGGCGCCGATGGCGGTGCCGGCGCCGGGCCGGTTGTCGACGATCACGGTGCGGCCCAGCGCGGAGCCCAGCTGCTGCGCGATCAGCCGCCCGAGCATGTCGGTCGTGCCGCCGGGCGCGTAGGGCACGACGAGGGTGATGGGCTTGTCGCTTTGCGCCCGCACGAGGGCGGGGCCTGCGGCGCAGGCGGCGGCGGACAGCGCGCCCAGATGGCGCAAGGCATGGCGACGGTTCATTGGCTTGTCTCTCTTTCTTTTTCGGGTGTCGGTGCGGCCACTGCAGTGGCGCCGCGCAGCAGGTCGACCAGCGCGAGCGCGTCGGCCGGCACGGCATGCCCGCGCCAGGCCACGTGCTGGTCGGGGCGCGAGATGACGAGCGGCCGGTCGTACACGGCGGTGGCGGCCGAGGCGCGGATGTCCAGCGTGCGCAGCGGCAGGCCGCGCGCCGCGGCGGCGGCTTCGAGCGGCGCGACATCGATCGCGGGGTCCAAGCGCAGCAGCGTGTAGCCCTCGCCGGGCATCGCCATCGCGTCGTACAGCGAGCGGCCGTCGTCCAGCCACAGGTGCGGCGTGCGGCAGCCCGGCACGGTCGAGGGCGTGAACTCGTACATCGTGTAGGCGGGCGCGGCCTCGCCGTCGTAGGCGATGAGCGGCGAGCCGTCGTAGAAGTAGCCGAAGTTGAGCCCGCCGCAGCAGTACTGCTGCACGTTCAGGTCGTACAGCGCCTGGCCGCGCGCGGCGCGCAGCGCGTCGCCCTCGGGCCCGGGCGCCTCGATGTTCTCGGGCACGCCTTCGCGCTGGCGCTGGAGCGCGAGCGCGTGGTTCATCGCAAACCGCGACACCTGCT
The DNA here is from genome assembly GCF_009811375.1 of Variovorax boronicumulans. Lineage (NCBI taxonomy): Bacteria > Pseudomonadati > Pseudomonadota > Betaproteobacteria > Burkholderiales > Comamonadaceae > Variovorax > Variovorax boronicumulans. The sequence continues at coordinate 383,494 of NZ_BKDH01000003.1, read as the reverse complement.
CGGTGATCGGCTGGCGCTCGGCCTCGTGCGCCGCGAGCGCGCCTTCGGCCAGCCAGCCGTGCAGCCGGCCCGCGAGCAGCCACGAGAGGTTCATCGCATCGGCGATGCCGGCGTTCATGCCATAGCCCGCCATCGGAATCCACAGGTGCGCCGCGTCGCCGCAGATGAACACGCGGCGGTCGCGGAAGCGGTCGGCCACGAGCCGGCGCCCGACCCAGTCTTCGTTGGAGATCACTTCGTACTCGAAGTCGTCGCCCACGCCGAGGATCTGGCGGATCGCCCAGTCGCGGTCGATTGAGTCGAAGTCGGTCTCCTCGGGCAGCAGGTAGTTGTGCAGCAGCCAGGTCTCGCGCCCGTCGATGGCGTACACGTTGCCGCAGCGGCGCGGGTTCAGCGCGAAGGTGGCCCAGGCCGGCGGGTGCTTCAGCAGGCCCAGCAGCGCAGGCGCACGGAAGTACGTCGACTGCACGCGGCCCACCATGTCGGTGCCGTGCAGGCTGGCGCCGATCTTCTTGCGCACCGTCGAGCGGCTGCCGTCGCAACCGACGAGGTACTGGCAGCGGATGCGCACCGCGCGGCCGTCGTCCAGGTCCACGCCCGTGGCCCACACGCCCTCGTCATCCTGTTCGAAGTCGTCGATGCGCGTGCGGTTGCGGATGCGCAGGCCGGGCGTGCCCTCGGCATGCGCGAACAGCACCGGCTCGAGAAAGATCTGGTTGATGCGGTGCGGCGGCTCTGCCGTGGGCCACCAGGTGTCGGGGCCGCTGGTGGCGGTGTAGCGCTCGCGGCGCGCGGGGATCGGAATGCGCGACAGCTCCATGCCCGTCACGGCCGTGCGGTAGGCCACGTCGTTCGGGTAGTCGGCCGGCAGGCCCGCATCGCGCAGCGCCTGCGCCACGCCCAGGCGGCGGAACACCTCCATCGAACGCGCCGCCACGTGGTTGCACTTCACGTTGGGTGGTTCGCCGCGATGGCGGATCTCGGTCATCAGCACGTCGATGCCGCGTTGCGCCAGGTCGATCGCCAGCGTCAGCCCCACGGGGCCGGCGCCGACGATCAGCACCTGGGCTTGCAGTTGCTCGGTCATGGGTTGCTTGTCTCCAGATTCTTGCGAGGCGCCATTACAGTGCCGAACCGGCTCGCGGAAAAAGTGAAACTTTCATGGCCATTCATAAAAAACCACTATCAATGCGCGGCGTGCCTTCTGTGCGGCAACTGCGTGCGTTCGCGGCCGTGTACCACAGCGGCCAGCTGTCGAGCGCGGCGGCTGCGTTGTCGCTGACGCAACCGGCCGTCAGCGTGCTGCTGCGCGAGCTCGAGGCGCGGCTCGGCGTGCGCCTGTTCGATCGCACCACGCGTTCACTGCAACGCACCGAGGCCGCGAACGAGGCCATCGCCTATGCCGAGCGCGTGCTGGCCGAACTCGATGCGCTGGGCACCGGCATGGCCGAGCTGGCGGCGGGCCGGCGCGGGCGCGTGCGCATCGCGGCCACGTCCACCATCGCGCAGACGCTGATGCCCAAGGCCCTGCGCCGCTACCTCGACCTGCATCCCGACGTGAAGGTGGCCATCGAAGACTGCGCGCCCGGGCAGTTCGTGGAGAAGGTGCTCGGCGAGCAGGTCGACTTCGGCGTGGGCACGCTGCAGGCGCGCACGCCGGGGCTGGACCAGCGCGTGTTCGTGCACGACCATCTCGCGGTGATTGCCGACCGCGACCTGCGCCTGCCCGGCACCGACCGCATCACCTGGCGGCAGCTCGCGGGCCATCCGCTGATCACGGTCAAGCCGGGGTACGGCGTGCGCAGCAGCATCGACATCGCCGCCGCAACCGCCGGCGTGCGGCTGGACATCGCCTACGAGGTGACGCTGTTGACCACGGCGCTCGCGATGGCGGCCAGCGGGCTCGGCCCGGCGCTGCTGCCGGCGTCGATCCTCGCGCACGCCGACCACACGCGGCTGGTGGCGCGACGGCTCATGCGCCCGACGGTGGCGCGCAACATCGCGGTCGTGGCGCGGCAGGGCCGATCGCTGTCGCCGGCCGCCGCAGCGTTCGCGGACCTGCTGGTGCGCGAATTCGCCATCGCCTGAACCGCGCCCCCTAAACTCGCTGCATGGCCAAGGACAAAACAACTTTCGTCTGCAGCGAATGCGGCGGCACCAGCCCCAAGTGGCTCGGCAAATGCCCGAGCTGCGGGGCATGGAACACACTCATCGAACAGGTCGCCGGCGCGGCCAACGGACCGGCCAACAACCGCTTCGGCACGCAGTTCGCGTCGCTCGCGGGCGCGTCCGAACTCGCCACGCTCTCGGAAATCGAAGCGACCGATGTCGCGCGCACGCCCACCGGGCTCGACGAGCTCGACCGCGTGCTCGGCGGCGGTATCGTGTCGGGCGGCGTCACGCTGATCGGCGGCGACCCGGGCATCGGCAAGTCGACGCTGCTGCTGCAGGCGGTCGATGCGCTGCAGCGCGCGGGGCAGAACGCGCTGTACGTCACCGGCGAGGAAAGCGGCTCGCAGGTGGCGCTGCGCTCCAAGCGGCTCGGGCTCGACCACTCGCAGGTGCAGGTGCTGGCCGAGATCCAGCTCGAAAAAATCATCGCCACGCTCGACGCCACGCGCCCGGCCATCGCGGTGATCGACTCCATCCAGACCGTGTACTCCGATCAGCTCACCTCCGCGCCCGGCTCGGTGGCGCAGGTGCGCGAGTGCGCGGCGCACCTCACGCGCTTTGCCAAGACCAGCGGCACGGCCGTGGTGTTGGTGGGCCACGTCACGAAAGAGGGCGCGCTCGCGGGCCCGCGCGTGCTCGAGCACATGGTCGACACGGTGCTGTACTTCGAAGGCGACACGCACTCGAGCTTTCGCCTCGTGCGCGCCATCAAGAACCGCTTCGGCGCCGTGAACGAGATTGGCGTGTTCGCCATGACCGAGCGCGGCCTGAAGGGCGTGACCAACCCGAGCGCGATCTTCCTGAGCCAGCATGCCGAGCCGGTGCCCGGCAGCGTGGTGCTGGTCACGCTCGAAGGCACGCGGCCGATGCTGGTGGAAATCCAGGCGCTGGTCGACAACGGCGGGCCGAGCCCGCGCCGGCTGTCGGTGGGCCTGGACCGCGACCGCCTCGCGATGCTGCTGGCCGTGCTGCACCGCCACGCGGGCGTGGCCTGCATGGACCAGGACGTGTTCGTCAACGCGGTGGGCGGCGTGCGCATCAGCGAGCCCGCGGCCGACCTGGCCGTGATGCTGGCCATCACCTCCAGCCTGCGCGGCAAGCCGCTGCCCAAGGGCTTCATCGCCTTTGGCGAAGTGGGCCTGGCCGGCGAGGTGCGGCCCGCGCCGCGCGGCCAGGAGCGCCTGCGCGAAGCGGCCAAGCTGGGCTTCAGCGTGGCCGTGGTGCCGAAAGCCAACGCGCCGCGCAAGGGCACGAAGGAGATCGAGGGCCTGACCATCCACCCGGTCGACCGCATCGAAGAAGCGATGGACGTGGTGCGACGGCTCGACTGACGCGTACCCGCACGACAACACCCCCACCAGGAGACCCCCCATGCAACTCATCGTCTCCGCCGGGCTGATCGCCGTGGTCGTGCTGTGGGGGCTGGTGTCTCCCGCGTCGCTCGACCGCGTGTTCAGCACCGCGCTTACCGACATCACGCGCAACTTCGGCTGGTTCTACCTGTGGGTGGTGCTCGGGCTGGTGGTGCTGGCCTTCTTCCTGGCGTTCAGCCGCTTCGGCGACCTGAAGCTGGGCGATGAGGACGACGAGCCCGAGTTCTCCATCGGCGCCTGGTTCGCGATGCTGTTCGCGGCCGGCATGGGCATCGGCCTGGTGTTCTGGGGCGTGGCCGAGCCGATCTCGCACTACGCGAACCCGCCGCCCGGCGTGATTCCCGGCACGCCCGATGCGGCAGGCGTGGCGATGCGCTACGCCTTCTTCCACTGGGGGCTGCACCCCTGGGCGATTTACGGCATCGTCGGCCTGTCGATTGCCTTCTTCAGCTTCCGCCGCAAGGCGCTGCCGCTGGTCAGCTCGGCCACCGAGGCGCTGCCCTGGCGCTTCGTGCAGCGGCTGTCGCCGGCCTTCAATGTGCTGGCCGTGGTGGCCACGGCCTTCGGCGTGGCGGCCTCGCTGGGCATGGGCGCGACGCAGATCAACAGCGGGCTGCACGCGGCCTTCGGCACGGACATCGGCCGCTGGACGCAGGCGGTGATCATCGTGGTGACGACGGTGCTGTTCATCACCTCGGCGGTCACGGGCGTCGAGCGCGGCGTGAAGTGGCTGTCGATGGGCAACCTGGTGCTGGCGGCGCTGCTGGCGCTCACGGTGCTGATCGTCGGGCCGACCATTGCCATCGTCGAGACCTTCACCAACACGCTGGGCTCGTACCTCGCCGAGTTCGTGCGCATGAGCCTGCGCATGAACCCGTTCCGCAACAGCTCGTGGGTGGCCGACTGGACGCTCTTCTATTGGGCCTGGTGGCTGGCGTGGTCGCCGTTCGTGGGCCTGTTCATTGCGCGCGTGTCGCGCGGGCGCACGATCCGCCAGTTCATCCTGGGCACGGTGATCGCGCCCACGCTGGTGGGCTTCGCGTGGTTCTCGGTGTTCGGCGGCGCGGCGCTCAACTTCGAGATCTTCCAGGGCGTGCCGCTGGTCGAGTCGGTGAAGGCCGACGTGTCGACCACCATGTTCGTGATGTTCAAGGCGATGCCCATGGGCGGGCTGCTGTCGATCGTGGCCACGCTGCTGGTGTTCGTGTTCTTCGTGACCTCGGGCGATTCCGCGACGCTGGTGCTGGGCATCATGAGCACGAAGGGCAATCCGAACCCGCCTGCCCGCGTCAAGATCACCTGGGGCGTGCTGGTGGCGGCGATTGCGCTGAGCCTGCTGTTCGCAGGCGGCATCAAGGCCATACAGACGGCGACCATCGTGTTCGCGCTGCCCTTTGCGTTCGTGATCCTGCTGATGGCGCTGTCGGTCACGCTGGCCATCCGCGACGACTGGAACGCCGAGCAGAAACGCGAACGCGAGCTGCGGCGCAAGATGCGGCAGCTCGTGAACTGGTAACTGGCAAACCGAAGAAAAAAATGCCCGGCGCGTGGTGGACGCGCCGGGCAGACCCTCCCTACCTTCCCTGGCCTCCCTGGCCTTCTCTGATTCGTTGCTTAGCTTCCGATGTGCATCGTGAACGCCGGCCCGTTGTTGAGCACGCACTGGCCGCTGCCCAAGGTGGCGGAGTTCATCGTGTACTGGCAACTCAGGTTGCCGCCGCGACTGCCGGTGGCGTTCGCCACGCCGGTGGTGCGCGAGCCGGCCACGCGGGTCGCCTCTCCCTGAAACTGTTCGGCACCGATCTGTGCACTGAAGTGGCCGCGGCCGTTCATGTCGTTGGTCACCGTGCCCCCGACGGCGCCGTAGCGCGCGGCTTCGGCGTTCGACGGATACAGCCGCGCGCTGAAGGTCTGCGACACCGGCCCCGGTGCCACGGCGTAGCTTTGCTGCGACGGCGCGACGGGAGCGGGTTGTCCGAGCGGCACCACGTAGCAACCGCTGAGGACGGTGCCCGCGAGTGCGGCGGCAAGGGTGAGTCGAACGAAGGTGACGGAACGCGGGATGTTCATGCGTTTCTCGGTGGCCCGGGCAGATGCCCGTGCGGCGAAATGTGCCCGCACCCGCCCCGGCACCGCGTGCCTTTCGCCGGGAGTACCGCTTTCTGCGCCCGGCGGTAGCCACGGCGGCTACTGCGGCGGGGTCGGGGCCGCACAATCGCGGGCCGTTTCCCGCTGTCGCCGAATGAAATCCACCACACCGCCCATTGCCGCCGTCATGGTCCACGTCACCGATGTGAACGCGGCACTGCGCTGGTACGCCGACGCCTTCCCCGATGCGGTGCCGATGTCGATCGGCTCGCCGGCCTTCGAGTGCCTGTCGGTCCACGGCGTGCTGCTGGAGCTCGTGCCGGCCGATGCGAAGGTCGGCGCCGGTGCTTGCGGCTCGGTCGTGTACTGGAACGTCGCCGACTTCGATGCGGCACTGGCCCACCTCGAGGCCTGCGGCGCGCCGCTGTACCGCGGCCCCTTGCGGCTCGAGGGCGACGAGCACATGGCGCAGGTGCGCGACCCCTGGGGCAACTGCATCGGCCTGCGAGGGCCTTCCACCGGGCGGCGACAATGCGCCCCATGAATTTCCAGAAATTGCTGGTGCCCGTGGGGGCCGTCGTTCTCCTCGGCCTGTCCTGGCACCAATACGGCTGGGCCGGCGTGGCGTTCGCCGGCGGTGCGATCGTGATGTTCCTGCTGATGCACTTCAACCGCACGATGCAGGTGCTCAAGCGGGCCGCCGACCGGCCCATCGGCACGGTGGCGAGTTCGGTGATGCTGAATGCCAAGCTCAAGCCCGGCGTGACGCTGATGCACGTCATCGCGATGACGCGCGCGCTCGGCGAGCAGCGCTCGCCCGAGAACGAGCAGCCCGAGCTGTACCGCTGGACCGATGCCGGCGGTTCCTACGTCGATGCCGTGTTCAACGGCGGCAAGCTGCAGAGCTGGACGCTCACGCGGCCCGAGACGCCGGCCGACGAAGAAACGCCCGCGGCCTGAAGGCGGCGCGGGCGCTTCGCTTCACTCAAAACCTCAGAACGGCGCGTCTTCTTCTTCGGGCGTGTCGGCCTGCGCCGCCGGCGCGGTGGCAGTAGCCGCAGCCTTGGGTGCCTCGTCCGGCGGTGCCGCCGAGAACGCCGCTTCACCGCCCAACGCATCGAGCAGCGCCGGCACCAGCTGGCCGAGTTCGCCGGTGGCAATGGCCACGTCGGCGTCGAAGTTGTCTTCCTTCTTGCCGCCCGCCGCGCCGTCGCCCGTGCCTTCGAGGAAGGTGATCTTGCGGATCAGCAGGCCGTGCGTCAGCTCGAAGGACACGCGGTCGTCCCAGGTGAGCGCCAGGCGCGTCGGGCGCTTGCCGTCGGTGATGTGCTGCTTGACCTCGTCGATGTCCAGCGCGTGCTTGGCGTAGCGCACCACGGCCTTGGAGTCGTCGGAGGCCTTGAGCTCGCACTCGCGGTCGATGCTGAAGCCGGCCGGCGGCTCCTGCGTCAGCAGCCAGTTGGCCATGGCGGCGGCCGGCTCGATCTGCGTGTTGATCAGCGCCACGGCAAAGCCGTCGAGCGACTTCACGAGGCTGGTGACCACTTCGTCGGCGCGCGCGGCATTGCCGCAGTTGATCACGAGGCGGTTCTCGGCCTTGTCGATCCACACCGTCACGCGCGCGCTGCGCGTGAAGGCCATGGGCAGCAGCTCGAGGGTGATGTCTTCCTTGAGCTCCTTCTTTTCCTTCTTGCCGGGCTTGCGGCCGGTGGTGGTCTCGATGTGGGCGCAGCGCTCGTCGAGCTTGCGGCGCACCACGGAGCCGGGGACCTGCTTGCTTTCGATCATGTACTCGACCAGCCACTGGCCGTCGATGGACTCCACCAGCGGGCCATTGGCCTCGCCGCGCGGCTCGACCCAGCCGGCGGACTTTTCCTGCGAGGGGCCGCAAGGCACGAAGCGTTGCTTGGCCAGCCCTTCTTCTGCCTCGGTCAGTGATTGGGACCAGGCAGGTTCGATGCGATAGACGATGACGTTCTTGAATACGGACACGGGAACCCTTTTTCCACTGGTTGGCACAACCGGCCATTGTCGGGCACCCGGTTCCGGGCTCGGCCGTAAAATCGAAAGCTTTTGCGACTTCCCAGTGGGTCGCACCCCCACACCGCTCCCAAAGGAATCAGGAAATGAGCTCGATCCCCCCCTCGCTGGACGACCGTGACGGCAAGATCTGGATGGACGGCGAACTCGTGGACTGGCGCGACGCCAAGATCCACGTGCTGAGCCACACGCTGCACTACGGCTGCGGCGCCTTCGAGGGCGTGCGCGCCTACAAGACGGCCGACGGCGCCACCGCCATCTTCCGCCTGGCCGAGCACACCGAGCGCCTGTTCAACAGCGCCAAGATCCTGCGCATGAAGATCCCGTTCTCGCAGGAACAGCTGAACGAAGCCCAGAAGCAGGTCGTGCGCGAGAACAAGCTCGAAAGCTGCTACCTGCGCCCCCTCATCTGGATCGGCTCCGAGAAGCTGGGCGTGAGCCCCAAGGGCAACAAGATCCACGCCATGGTCGCGGCCTGGTCGTGGGGCGCCTACCTCGGCGAAGAAGGCATGCGCCGCGGCATCCGCGTGAAGACCTCGAGCTACACGCGCCACCACGTGAACATCACGATGACGCAGGCCAAGACGGTGAGCAACTACACCAACTCGATCCTCGCCAACATGGAAGCGCTGGACGACGGCTACGACGAAGCACTGCTGCTCGACGCGAGCGGTTTCGTGTCCGAAGGCGCGGGCGAGAACGTGTTCGTGGTCAAGGGCGGCGTGGTCTACACGCCCGACCTGTCGGCCGGCGCCCTGAACGGCATCACGCGCAACACCATCCTGCACATCTGCAAGGACCTGGGGATCGAACTCGTGCAAAAGCGCATCACGCGCGACGAGGTGTACGTGGCCGACGAGGCCTTCTTCACCGGCACGGCCGCTGAAGTGACGCCCATCCGCGAACTCGACCGCATCGAGATCGGCAACCGTGGCGACGGCGGCGCGCGCGGCCCGGTCACCGAGAAGATCCAGTCGGCCTTCTTCGACATCGTGAACGGCAAGAATCCCAAGTACGCCCACTGGCTCACGAAGGTCTGAGGAACAACATGTCCACCAATGCAGTCGTCGAACTCCTCGCGAAGGAGCTCAACCACCAGGGCGGCGTGTTCTGCCCCAGCCCCAAGGCCGACATGAAGCTCTGGAACAGCCACCCGAAGGTCTACCTCGACGTGGCGCGCACCGGCGAAGCCAAGTGCCCGTACTGCGGCACGGTGTACCGCCTGAAGGCGGGCGAGACCGTGTCCAGCCGCCACTGAGCGGCCAGGCGGAAAGAAAAAAACCGGCCCTCGCGGCCGGTTTTTTCGTTTCAGCTTGGCTGGGCCCTCGGCCACAGGCCGCGCCACGGATCGGGGTCCTGCGATTCCTGCGCCAGCCGCAGGTAGACCATCGCGATCCACAGCACGGCCAGCCCGATCTGCGCATCGCGCATGGCAGAGTTCACGCTCGACGCGATGAGCGCGATGAGCGTGGCGGCCAGTGCGTAGCGACCGGCGATGTCGGGCCGGCGCCAGGCCTGCCAGACGGCGACGAGCATGATCGCCAGCAGGCTCAGGATGCCCGGGATGCCGCTTTGCGCGCCCACCCAGAGGAAGTCGTTGTGCGGCATGTTGGAGTCGGCGAACAGCGCCGGGCCGCGCTTGTGCCACTGGTCGGTCCAGCCGCCGATGCCCCAGCCCGCGACGGGCTGGTCGGCGATCATGGCGCCGGTGTCGCGGTACATGTAGTAGCGGATGATCCAGCTGCCGTGGAACACGGCGCCGGTCTGCGCCTTCTCGAGCTCCTCGATGCCGGTCTCGACCTTCTGCTGCAGCTGCGGCAGCTGGTACAGGCTTGCGCCGATCACCACCGCGCCCAGGATCAGCGCCGCCGACAGCGCCTTCAGGTGGTTCTTCCACTGGTGCAGGCAGACCACCGGAATCACCAGCAGCAGCGCGAGCACCGAGGTGCGCGACGTGAGCGGTAGCGCGACGACGGCGCCCAACCCGAGCACGAGCGCGAAGGCCGCCAGTGCGCGCAGGGGCCGGTGCCCCGTGATCTGCGACAGCCCGTAGACCGCGGCGCTGGCCGCGACGATGCTGAACAGCAGCGCGTTGCTGATCGACTTGTTGCCCACTTCCATCACCACGCCGCGCAGCGCGCCCGGCACCGGAAGGCCCAGGGTGTAGTGCAGCACGATGAGCACGATGTTGAGCGCCGCGATCAAGAGGAAGCCGCGCAGCGCCCACAGCGCCTCCTCGCGCGTGAGCGCCATCGCCATCAGGAAGGTGAAGGCGATGCGCAGCCCGTGGAACAGGTTGGAGGGGGTCTCGGGGTAGTGCGGCCGCACGGCCAGCACGATGAAGGTCCACGCCACGTAGGCGACCACTGGCCACCACAGCGGGTTGGCGCGCAGCCGCGCACAGCGCTCGCGCAAGCCGCCGCCCACCAGCAGGGCAAGCAGCAGCACGATGGCCGACAGGTAGGTGACGCCGACCGGCATGAACACCACCAGCCCCCAGAACATGGCCGCGGGCCGAACGATGTGCGATCTCTGCATAGGGCCGGGATTTTAGGTGCGGCCCCTCGGCCGAACCTGACTTGCCCCTGTGCGCCCGCTGGCGCTCAGTGCGCTGCGGCGGCGATGGCTTCGGCCGGCAGGCAGATCACGAAGCTCGCGCCGCCACCCGGCCGGTCTTCGCAGCGCACCGATCCGCCGTGGCGCTCGGCGATCGACTTCACGAGCGCCAGCCCCAGGCCGACGCCGCCGTTGCGCTCGCTGGCGCCCGGCAGGCGGTAGAAGGGCTCGAAGATGCGTTCGCGCAGCGTCGCCGGCACGCCCGGCCCGCGGTCGTTGACGCGCACCGTGGCGTAGCCGCCGGCGCTGCCGAGTTCGACGCTGATCTCGCCGGCACCGTAGCGGCGGGCGTTTTCCAGCAGGTTGCGGATCGCGCGGCGCAGCAGGCGCGACACGCCCGGCACGGTGAGCGTGGCGTTGTCGGTGCCTTCGGCCAGGTCGAGTTCGGCGTTCACCTGCGCGCACTCTTCGGCGGCCAGGCCGGTCAGGTCGACGGCTTCGATGGTGCCCATGTCGGCCTCGCTGGCGTCGAGCCGGCTGGCCAGCAGGATCTCGTCGATGAGCTGGTCGAGCTCGCCGATGTTGCGCGAGATTTCCTCGCGCGCCGCCGGGCTGGGCTGGTCGCCCATGAGCTCCAGACCCATGCGGATGCGGGTGAGCGGCGAGCGCAGCTCGTGCGAGGCGTTCGCCAGCAGCGACTTGTGGGAACGCACGAGCTGCTCGATGCGTTCGGCGGAGGCATTGAATCGCTTGGAGAGATCGGCCACTTCGTCTTGTCCTTCCTCGATCACGCGCGCCGAGAGGTCGCCCTCACCCCAGCGCTGCACGCCGCGCTGCAGGGTCTCGAGCCGCTGGGTGATGCGCCGCACGATCGGGTAGACGCCCAGCGCCACCGCCACGCCCACGAGCGCAATCATCCAGCCCAGCCCGAACGGGGTGCGCCAGGGCGCGAAGCCGCCGGTGCCGGTGGGGCGTTCGCGCGGCGCCACGCGCAGCGTCATGTCGCGGCCGTCGCTCAGCTGCACGTCGAACTCCAGGCCCTGGCCGGGCACGCGCATGGCCTTGCCGGTGCCGATGGTGCGGTCCTGGCTGTCGAGCACGACCACCTCGCGCGGCACGGGCGCCAGGCGCTCGCGCTCGGCCTCGGCGGCCACGCGCACGATCCAGTTGGCCATCAGCGTGAGGATGACCACGCCGCCGACCACCGCGAGCCAGATGCGGACGTAGAGGTGGCGGCGGTAGAGGCTGCGCAGCATCGCGGGGCGGTCCTGTCAGGTCAGTCTTGCTGCTTGGCGAAGACGTAGCCCACGCCGCGCACCGTCAGGATGCGCTTCGGGTTCTTCGCGTCGACCTCGATGGCCGCGCGGATGCGGCCCATGTGCACGTCGATCGAGCGGTCGAAGGCCTCGAGCTCGCGGCCGCGCACGGCTTCCATGATCTGGTCGCGCGTGAGCACGCGGCCCGCGCGCTCGGCCATCGCGACCAGCAGGTCGAACTGGTAGGAGGTGAGGTCGGCCAGCGCGCCGGCCACCGACACGGTGCGCGCGTTGCGGTCGATCTCCAGCGTGCCGAAGCGCATCACCGTGGAGGCTTCGGCCTCGGTGGCGTTCTCGCTACGCCGGCGCAGCACGGCGCGGATGCGCGCCAGCAGCTCGCGCGGCTCGAAGGGCTTGGGCAGGTAGTCGTCGGCGCCGATCTCCAGGCCGATGATGCGGTCCATGGGGTCGCCTTTGGCCGTGAGCATCAGCACCGACACCTTGGCCAGCGGGCCGGGCAGGGCGCGGATGCGGCGGCAGACCTCGAGCCCGTCGGTGTCGGGCAGCATCAGGTCGAGGATCACCAGGTCGGGCGCGTGCTGCTGCAACTGCTCCAGGCCGGTGGCGCCGTCGCCGGCGTGGTTGAAGGCGAAACCCGATTGCGTCAGGTACTCGCCCACCATCTGCGCCAGGCGGGCGTCGTCTTCGATCATCAGGAGTTGGGGGGTGCTCATGCGCTTCATGGTCGTTCACCGGGAGCAAGCGGGCTTGAACGCTCCGTAAAGTTGGGTAAACGCAGCATCGCCCTGTCAACCTGGATTGCTGCGAAAAACATAGCGCCTCGCCCAGGTTGCGTGGGCGCCATGCGGCAATGATGACCTACCGGGGCGCGACTCGCGCGGTTCGTGTGTGTCAACACGCACCGCCGACCCCGGCGGGGGCCGGTCAGCCCGCGGCCTGCAGGCGCAGCCGCAGGGCCAGCGCGGCCGACAGCGGCAGGTCGATGGGCGCGTCGGCGCTGCCCGGGGCCTGGGCCAGCGCCTCGAACAGGGGCAGGGCGTCGGCCATCGGGTTGATGTCCTTCAGCGTGGCGGCGGCGGCCGAGCGCGGCGCGGTCGCCGCACCGTCGCCGACCAGCGACCAGTCGAGGCTGGCCACCGTGCGGGCCGTGCGCTCGGGCGCGATCACCAGCGCCACGGCCAGCAGGCCGCGGCTGTCGGTCACCGAGGCCAGCGCGCCGACCGTGGGGGCGTCGTAGCCCACCAGCAGCACCGGCGTCTGGTCGGCCGCGCACTGCACGGCCGCTTCGAGCAGGCCGGCGGCAAAGCTGTGGCCGTAGGCCGAGACGGCGTTGCTGGCCGCCATGCAGCCGGTGCCGATGGTCCAGTAGCCCACGGCCGCGTTGTGCACCGAGTTGTGGAACTTGGTGGGCGACAGCATCTTCGGGTCGCCCGCGAGCGTGCTGCACATGTAGTCGTTGATCGACAGGTCGCCGTGCGCCGAGGTGAACACGCAGGGCACGTCGGCCGCGGGCCGGTCGGCGCCCGCGATGGCCGCGGCGGCCACTTCGAGCGCCAGCGCCACGGTGTCGGGCGCGCGGCGGCGCTCGGCCGGGGCCAGCACCTGCGGCGAGGGCCGCTTGGCGGGCGGATCGGCCAGCGCGCCTTCGCCGCGGAAGGCCGCGCGCGCGGCGTCCCAGCCGGGCAGCGTGGGGGTCCAGAAGGCGGGGCCTTCGATGTAGAGCGTCGGAGGCGTGTTCATGCGGCCACCGCCTTGCCGAAGACCAGCGCGCAGTTGTTGCCGCCGAAGCCGAAGGAATTGGACAGCGCGTAGCGCACCTCGCCCGTGGCGGGTTCGAGCTTGATCTGCGGGCCGAAGCCTTCGTCCAGCGTGCGCGTGTTGACCGTGCCCGGCATCAGGCCGCGCTCGATCGCCAGGAGGCAGACGACGGCCTCGACGATGCCCGCGGCGCCCAGCGTGTGGCCCATGAAGCCCTTGGTCGAGCTGGCGTGCGTGCGCGCCGGGAAGCGGCGCGCTACCAGCGCGCCCTCGACCTCGTCGTTCTTCTGGCTCGCCGTGCCGTGCATGTTGATGTAGTCGATGGCGTCGGCGGCCAGGCCCGCGCGCGCCAGCGCGTCGTCGAGCGCGCGCTCGGCGCCCAGGCCCTCGGGGTGTGGCGTCGACATGTGATGCGCGTCGCTCGCTTCGCCGTAGCCCAGCAGCTGCGTGGCGCTCTCGCCCGCCTGCACGCGCTCGACCAGCGCGAAGCCGGCCGCCTCGCCCAGGCTGATGCCCTTGCGGTCGGCGTCGAAGGGGCGGCAGGGCTCGGTGGAGACCAGCTCCAGCGAGTTGAAACCGAACAGCACGCTGCCGCACAGCGTGTCGGCGCCGCCGACCACGGCCGCGTCGGCCAGGCCCAGGCGGATCAGGCGCTCGGCCGAGGCGAACACCTTGGCGCTGGACGAGCAGGCGGTCGAAATCGTCTCGCTCGGGCCGTCGATGCCCAGCACCTGCTGCACGAACATGGCCAGCGAATGCGGCGTGTGGACGGCCGCGCGGCGCTGGTCCGGCGGAAAGTTGCCGTCGGCGTCGAGCTGCGTGTAGGCCAGCTCGGTCTCGCCGATGCTGGCCGTGGAGGTGCCGAGCACCAGCGCGATGCGCGTGGCACCGTACTTCTGGCGCGCGGCCGCGACCGCCTCGAGGAAGCCGTCGGCCTGCAGGCCCAGCCAGGCCAGCCGGTTGTTGCGGCAGTCCCAGAACGCGGCCGATTCGGGCAGGCGGACGTCTTCCAGGCCGTCGACGCGGCCGATCCAGGTCGGCAGCGGTGCTTCGCCGAAATCGTTGGCGCGCAGGCCGCTGCGCGAGTGCGCGAGTGCGTCGGCGTGCGCTTCCTTGCCGACACCGACGGCCGAGGTGGCCGTGTAGGCACTGATTTGAAGGGGAGAAATTCGGGACGGCACGATGGATGTGGGGGCAGGCGACAGGCGAAAGGGCGTCGGCGACAGAAGAAAAAGCGGGAAAGCGCAATTTTCACGCAATGAATGTCGCAGCCTACCAGCGTTGCGTATCAGGTTGCGTCGGCTGTTTCCTATAGATGACAGCTCCGGCGCAGGCCCTATTGACGCTCGCCGTCGCCTGTGCGGGCCGCCATGCGCGAGGCCAGCGCCACCAGCAGCAGCACCGGCACGCCCAGCAGCGCGGTGGCGGTGAAGAAGGTGCTGTAGCCGTAGGCGTCGACAAACGCGCCCGAATAACCGGCGATGAACTTCGGCAGCAGCAGCATCAGCGAGCTGAACAGCGCGTACTGCGTGGCCGAGTAGCTGATGTTGGTCAGGCTCGACAGGTAGGCGATGAAGGCCGCCGAGGCGATGCCGCCGGCCAGGTTGTCGGCCGAGACCACCGCGATCAGCGCCGTCAGGTCGTGCCCGCGCGTGGCCAGCCAGGCGAACAGCAGGTTGCTCGCGGCGCTCAGCACGGCGCCCAGCATCAGCACCCGCATCACGCCCAGGCGCATCGACAGCACGCCGCCCACGAAGGCGCCCACCAGCGTCATGATCACGCCGTAGATCTTGCTGACCGTTGCCACCTGGTCCTTGGTGAAGCCCATGTCCACATAGAAGGGGTTGGCCATGATGCCCATCACCACGTCGCTGATGCGGTAGATGGCGATCAGCGCCAGGATCAGCGCCGCCTGCCACTTGTAGCGGCGGATGAAGTCGGCAAAAGGCTCGATCAGCACGCTTCGCAGCCATTCGCCTGCGTTCTTCGCCTTCGGCAGCACGCGCCGCACCGGCTCGGGCGACAGCAGCACCGTGAGCACGCCCACCGCCATCGAGGCCGCCATGACGAGGTAGGCCGTCTTCCAGGCGCCGTTCTGGTAGGCCGCCGCGCCGGTGACCGCCACGGCGGGCGCCACCTCGGCCCAGGCCGCGACCCACAGCACGCCGGCGCCGGCCCAGATCATCGCGAGCCGGTAGCCCGTTTGATAGGCGGCGGCCAGCGCGGCCTGCTTGCGCGTCTCGGCCGATTCGATGCGGAAGGCGTCCAGCGCGATGTCCTGCGTGGCCGAGCCGAAGGCCACCAGCAGCGCGCACCAGATCAGCGGCTGCAGCCCCAGGCGCGGGTCGTTCATCGCCATGCCGACGAGCCCGACGATCACCATGCCCTGCGCCAGCAGCAGCCAGCCGCGCCGGCGCCCGAGCAGTGTGGTCAAGGGCGGCAGCGGCAGCCGGTCGACCAGCGGCGCCCAGACCCACTTGAAGCCATAGGCCAGCCCGACCCAGCTCAGGTAGCCGATGGTGGTGCGGTCGATGCCCGCCTCGCGCAGCCGGAAACTCAGCGTGCCCAGCACCAGCAGCAGCGGCAGGCCGGCCGAGAAGCCCAGCGCGAGCATGCGCAGGGTGGCGGGTTCGAGGTAGACCTTGAGCGCGTCGCGCCAGGGCAGCGCGGCGCTCGCGGGGGCTTGGGTGGGTTCGGCGGGCGGTGCGGACATGAGTGGGGGATTGTCCATGAGCTATGGAGGACATCGGCGCGCCCGCTCGTCTCCATTTGTTCCTATCATCCGGGCACCTATGTGCACACGATGCGAACGCCCCCTTTCCGCCCTCTCCGAAGCCTCGGCATGGAACCCGCGCCGCGCCTTCCTGCTGGCCGCCGCCGGTGCGGCGCTGAGCGCGCCGGCGCTGGCGCAGGTCAACGTCGGCAATGCCTCGGTGGCGCGCAACCTCGTGCCCGCCGACCAGATCGAGGCGGCCGGCGTGCAGCAGTACGGCCAGCTGCTCGCACAGGCGCGCGCCAAGGGCGCGCTGGCCGGTGACGGCAACGCGCAACTGCAGCGCCTGCGCACCATCGCGCAGCGGCTCATTCCCTTCGCCCTGCCGTGGAACACCCGCGCGCGCGAGTGGAAGTGGGAGGTGAACCTGATCGGCAGCAAGCAGATCAACGCCTTCTGCATGCCCGGCGGCAAGATCGCCTTCTTCACCGGCATCCTCGAGCAGCTCAAGCTGAGCGACGACGAGGTCGCGATGGTCATGGGCCATGAAATGGCGCACGCGCTGCGCGAACACGCCCGCGCCCGCATGGCCAAGAGCGTCGGCACCGGCGCGGCGCTGTCCATCGGCGCGCAGCTGCTGGGGCTCGGCCAGGTCGGCGACCTCGCGGCGCGCGCCGGCACGCAGCTCATCACCCTGAAGTTCAGCCGCAGCGACGAAACCGACGCCGACCTCGTGGGCCTCGAACTCGCCGCGCGCGCGGGCTATGACCCGCAGGCCTCGGTGTCGCTGTGGAAGAAGATGGCCACCGCCTCCAAGAACCAGGGCGGCCTGAGCTTCTTGTCGACCCACCCGAGCGGGCCGGACCGCATCGCCAAGCTCGAGGCGAACGTGCCGAAGGTCGAGAACCTGTACCGGGCGGCTGCGCGCAAGTAGCTGCGCTTCCTGCCGCGCTCAGTCGGCGGTGATGTTCCCCTTCTTCACCACCGTCGCCCAGCGCTGCGCGTCCTTCTGGATCAGCGCGCCGAACGCCGCCGGCGTCGAGCTGGCGGGCACCATGCCCTGCGACTCGAAGGACTTCGCCACCTCGGGCGACTTCAGCACCGCGGCGATCTCCGTGTTCAGCCGCGCCACCACGTGGGCCGGCGTGCCCTTGGGCGCGAGCACGCCGTACCACATGTCGACGTTGTCGGCGGTCACGCCGGCCTCGGCCAGGGTGGGCACGTCGGGCAACTGCGGCAGGCGGTGGCCGCTGCCGGTGGCGAGCGCCTTGAGCTTGCCGGCCTGGATGTGCTGCAGCGCCACGTGCACCGGCAGGAACATCGCATCGATGCGCCCGCCGAGCAGGTCGGTGACGGCACCGGCCGTGCCCTTGTAGGGCACGTGCAGCAGGTCGGTGCCGGTGCCCTGCATCAGCAGCGCCATCGACAGGTGGTGCGGCGTGCCGACGCCGGGCGTGGCGTAGGTCAGCTTGCCGGGGTTGGCCTTGGCGGTGGCCACCAGCTGCGCGAGCGAACCCGCCTTCTGGGTGGACGGGTTGGTCACCAGCAGCAGCGTGCCCCACGAGGTCTGCGACACCGGCGTGAAGTCGGCCACGGGGTCGTAGGCGAGCGACTTGTACAGGCCCTTGTTCATCACCAGCGTGTTGACCTGCACCAGCAGCGTGTAGCCGTCGGGCTTGGCGCGCGCCACCTTCTCGCTGCCGATGTTGCCGCTGGCGCCGGCCAGGTTCTCCACGATCACCGGCTGGCCGAGCACGGCGGGCAGGCGGGCCGAGAGCTGGCGTGCGATCAGGTCGATGCCGGTGCCGGGCGTGTAGGGCACCACCAGCGTCACCGGCTGGTCGGGCCAGGCATGGGCCGCGGCGGCGCTGGCCGCGACCAGCAGGGTGGCGAAGGTCCGGGTCAGAAATCTCATGGGGTCTTGTCTCCGTCTTGATCTGTGAATGTGCCGGTGCTCAGAGGTATGACGCGCGCGCCTTCAGCGCCGCCGGGTCGTAGCCGGCCACGCGCTTGTAGTGGTCGGAGATCGCCTGCAGTTCCTGCTGCGTGACGATCGCGTCGAGGTTCTCGACGCGCTGGCCGCCCGAGCGCTCGAACACCTCGCGCAGGATGGTGTCGGGCGGGTTGCTGCGGTTGGTCAGCACCACGTCGGTGGTGGCCTTCACGCGCACGCGGTCGTAGGTCTCGAGCGCCGCGATGCCCACGCCTTCGCGCTTCATCGCGCCCGCCAGGAAGCGTGCGTCGATGATCGCCTGGCCCGCGCCGTTGGAGCCGCGCGGCACCATCGGGTGCGCGGCGTCGCCCAGCAGCGTGAGGCGGCCGTGGCTCCAGCGCGGCAGCGGGTCCTGGTCGACCATCGGGTACTCCAGGATGGTGTCCGAGGCCAGGATCAGCGCGGGCACGTCGAGCCAGTCGAAGTGCCAGTCGGCGAAGGCGGGCAGGAAGTCCTCGAGGCGGCCGGCGCGGCTCCAGTCGCGCATCGCGGGCTGGGGCGCGTGGATCTCGGCCACCCAGTTCACGAGCTGGCGGCCCTGGTCGTCGATGTCATTGCGGATCGGGTAGATCACCATCTTGCCGACGGTGAGCCAGCCTGCGCGCACCATGCTGCCGCCCGAGAGAAAGGGCTTCCAGGCCGCGGTGCCGCGCCACATGTTGATGCCCGAATAGCGCGGCGCGCCCTCGTCCGGATACAGCTGCTTGCGCAGCGCCGAGTGGATGCCGTCGCAGCCCACCGCGACCGCGCCGCGCACCGGCGCGCGGCCGTCGGCAAAGTGCACCGTCACGCCGTCGGCATCCTGTTCGACGCCGGTGCAGCGGTGGCCGCACTGCACGCTGTCGGGGCCCAGGCGCTTCAAGGTTTCGTTCAGCAGCACGGTCTGCAGGTCGCCGCGGTGGATCGAGTATTGCGGCCAGTCGTAGCCCGCGTGCTGCCCGGCGGGCTCGCGGAACACCAGCTGGCCGTGCTCGGTGAAGAAGACCGCCTCCTGCGTGCGCACGCCCACGGCGTCGAGCGCGTCGAGCAGGCCCAGCTCGGACAGTTCGCGCACCGCATGGGGCAGCAGGTTGATGCCCACGCCGAGCGGGCGCAGCTCGGGCACGGCCTCGTACACGCGGCAGGCGATGCCGGCCTGGTGCAGGCTCAGGGCGAGGGTCAGGCCGCCGATGCCGGCGCCGAGGATGATGACTTCGTTAGGTGCGGTGCTCATGGGGTCCGTATTGGGACCGCAAACGAGGCATATGGGAAATTTAGATGTGATATGGATTTATCATGAATCCTTATGAACTTGACCACGCGCCAGATGCGCGCCTTCCTGCAGGTGGCGCGCATCGGCAACTTCACCCGCGCGGCGGAGCAGGCGCACATCACCCAGGCCGGCCTGAGCATCCTGATCCGCGAGATGGAGAAGCAGCTCGGCTGCCGCCTGTTCGACCGCACCACGCGCATGGTGAGCCTCACGCCGGCCGGGCGCCGGCTGCTGCCGGTGGTGGAGCGGCTCGTCACCGACCTCGATGACGTGGCCGCCGAACTCGGCGCCGAGGGCGATGCGGCGCGCCAGACGCTGCGCATCGCGGCCACGCCGCTGGTGTCCTCGCACCTGCTGCCCTGGGTGTTCGCGAGTTTTCGCGCCGCGCATCCGCAGGTCGTGCTGCGCCTCTTCGACGCCGACCTGCGCGATGTGGAAGCGATGGTGGCCGCGGGCGAGGCCGACCTCGGCCTGGGCTTTTTCTTCAAGGCGGCGGCGGGGCTCGACCGCACGCCCGTGGGGCGCTTCGAGCTGATGCGCGTCACGCAGGCCGTGGCCAACGGCGAACCGGTCGGCACCGCGCCCTGGTCCGCGCTGCGCGGCGCCACGCTGATCGGCCTGCCGCCCGGCAACCCGATCCAGAAGGTGATCGAGCGCCAGCTCGGCGAGATCGGCCTGGCCGACGCGCAGCGGCCCGCCTTCAACTTCTTCGGCACGCTGATCTCGATGGTCGAGGCCGGCTTCGGCACCGCCGTGATGCCCACCTTCGCGCTCGCGGCCTGCCGCCGTCACCGCGTGAAGACCGAGGTGCTGCTGAAGCCGCGCGTGGGCATGGACTTCTTTCGCCTGACCAAGCGCGGCACGCACGAGACCGAGGCGATGCGCGCCTTCAGCGAGACGCTGGCGAAGGCCTTGCCGGCGCTGTCACGTTAGCCGTCAGACCATCGCGTTGTCGCCGCCGGGGATCTCGTGCGCCTTGATCTGCCGGCGCGTGAGCTTGTAGAGCGTGGACGACAGGAAGCCGTCCTGGTGGGTGTTCTTGGTGACGTTCACCACGAACTCGTCCTCGGGCGCCACGGCCTGCGCGCCCATGATCCAGCGCACGCTCTCGCGGTAGTTGTAGAGCACCTTGTCGTTGGCGTCGGCCAGCAGGGTCGACAGCGTGGCCATGGCGATGGCGTCGCCGTGGGTCGCGTGCTCGCGCACGAAGTCCAGGTGGCGGTGGCGCACGGGGATCTCGGACAGGTCGCTGATGAACATCAATGCGCCCTCGGTGGCGTCGTCGTGGCCCAGCTCGCGGGCCTTCAGCATGGCCTCGACCGCCTGCGCCTGCAGCGCGGGGCGCTGCGCCGCGGGCGTGGCGTCTTCCCAGGCCATGTCGTGGCAGAGGTAGCCCAGCTTGTAGGCCGCGACGCTGTTGCCGGCCTGTGCCGCCTGGCCGTAGCAGTGCATCGCCTGTTGCCGGTCCTTGGTGCCGTGCTCGCCGCCCGCGTGGAAGATGCCGAGCGTGAGCAGGCACGATTTGTCGCCGGCGGCCAGCCCCATCTCCAGGATCTCGAAGGCTTCCTGGTTGCGCGGCACGCGCCACAGTGCGCGCGCCAGGTCGTCCCAGTTCTCGGTGCCGGCGCTGCGTTCGCGCGCGGCCGCCAGCCAGGCGTTGCCGGTCGTCGCGTTGGGCACGAAGCCGAAGGCGCCCTTCAGGCTGCAGTAGCCGTGCAGGATCAGCGCGGTGTTGCATTCGTAGGCGTTGGCGCTGTTGCAGATGGCCTGGCCCAGCCAGTGGCCGCCGGGGTCCTGCTCCAGGGCGACGTGCACCGCCATGTTCATGGCGTAGTCGTCGTCGATGGGATGGTGGCTCTCGGCCTCGCGCAGGCAGGCCAGCGCCTGCGCATGCTGGTCGAGCATGTAGTGGCTCACGGCCAGCCAGCGCAGGGTTTCCCAGCGGTGGTAGGGGTAGAGCGCCTCCTGGGCGCGTTGGCGCGTGGCGGCCATGCGCTGCTGGGCTTCGGCCGGGTCTTCGTCCTTGTCGACGCTGTTGCCCTGGTAGTCGTCGCGCCAGATCTCGTGGCGCAGCCGGTCTTTCTCGACCTCGCTCAGGTGGGCGCAGGCGGGCGAGGCGATGAAGGCGCGCACGCGCTCGTGGCTGCCGCCCCAGCGCGGCTGCTGGAACCAGACGCACTGGCGCATGAAGAAGAACAGCCGCGGGTGCACGTGCAGCGTGGCGTGGATCCAGTAGGACGTGCCGCTGATCACCTTGCGGCCCTGCACGGGCGAGGGCAGGGCGGTGGGCACGGCCTCGGGGCAGGCGATGCGCTCGTCGTGCGACAGGCCGGAGCGCGCGAGCTGTGCCAGCAGCTCTTCGCGGGTGGCCTCGTCGTCGTCCAGCGAAAAGTCGTGCTGCAACGGCTTGTCGGGCCAGCGGCCGCTGCGCACCAGCTCGGTCAGCCAGTCGGGCTCATTGAAGGCCGAGGTGCTCTGCAGCAGCAGGGCGCAGGCGGTCCACATCGTGGGCGCGAGCGTCAGTGCGCGCAGGGCGGCCACGGCGCAGCGCGTGGCGCAGGCATGGGCGCATTCCCAGCCGAGCGCGGTGACCGTGCTGGCCCAGCCCGAACCGCGGTACTCGTAGGCCCAGTGGTACCAGTAGTGCGCTTCGCAGAGCCAGGCGTGGGCCGACTGCGGGTTGGCGGCCTGCCATGCCGCCAGGCGGGCCAGCCCTTCGGCGCCGTCGGCGGTGCAGCCGGCCAGGTCGTCGGGCAAGGCGCCGTAGTAGCGCTCTTCCTCGTCGCGGTCTTGAAAGCTGGCGGCCAGCGCGTCGTCGAGCCGCTGGTCGAGTGCGGCGTAGTCGCCGGCGCGCAGCAGGGCGTCGATGTCGCAGAGCTTCCAGCGCGCGGGCGCGGGGGGAATCACGGTCGCTGCGGCGGGGGACGTGTGGGTGGTCATGGGCGGGGCTCGCGCGTCAGGCCGACGCGGTGGGGGCGAGAGTGACGGGTTGGGGATCGAAGATGCGGTAGCGCTTCCAGGGCAGCGTGAGCCAGTTGCCCTGGCTGTTCTGCAGGTGCTCCTGCACTTCCAGCGTGGCGCGCGACGAGGCGGGGCCGTCCTGGCTGCTGATGCGCAGCCAGTGCAGCCGCGCCCGTGCATAGGCGTGGCCGAAGTCTTCCCAGCTTTCGAAGCTGTCCTGCGCGCGCTGCGCGTTGAGGAACAGCACCAGCCAGGCCTGCGACTCGGGCACCCAGCCCAGCAGCGCGATGCAACGCACCAGGAAGGCGGTGCGCGCGCAGTCGAAGGCCAGCGCGTCGCGCACCTGGCCTTCGGCCGCGAGCTGTTCGTAGAAATTGGCGTGGGTGCGGCCGAGCCCGCCGACCCAGCCGACGAGCGCGGCCTGCATCTGCGTGGCGATGTCGCGCTCGGGCAGGTCGGCGGCCATGTTCATTTCGCGCAGCACCTGTTTGGCCAGCCGCTGGCGCTGCTCGGCGGGCACGTCGAGCGCCAGCGTTTCGCTGTCGCAGCGCAGGCCGTTGCGCAGCAGCAGGATGTCGCCGAGCGCCAGCGCCCAGCGGCGGCGGTTGGGCACCACCTTGCCGGCATCGGCCCGGGCCTGTGCGGTGCGCACCGCGAGGTCGGCGTTGGCCTTTTCCATGTGGCCGATCGCCGTGCCCGAGCCGCGCACGACGATACGAAATGCGGTGCGCACGACGAACCACGCGATGCGCACCCCGAGGTACAGCAGGCCCAGGAACACAACGATGACGATGGCCTGCGTCATGGCAATGCGGCTCCCAGCGGCGGCGCGCACACGGCGGCGCTCAGCGAGATGCCTTCGATTTCCAGCATCGCGGCGGGCGTCGGCGTGGGGGCCGCCTGCAGCGACGGCGGCAGCCGGTTCGCGGGCAGCGTCAGCCGGGCGGCGGCGGCCACCGCCACGTCCATCTGGCGCAGCCGCGCCAGCTCGTGCGGCGCGATGCGCAGCAGCAGCCATTGCAGGGCAGGCGGCGGCTGCTCGAAGTGCTCGATCAGGTGGAAGTTGCCGCTCATCACGCTGAGCAGAAAGTCGGGGCTTTGCACGTCGGTGACGAACTTCCATTCGCCCCGGGCGGCGTCCGAGGCCTCGGGCTCGAACACCAGGCCCATGCCCTCGCAGTCGCTGTGGCGCTCGCCGCGCGGCGGCAGCGTGCGCAGGAACTGCAGCACGTCGTCGGCGTACTTGCGGATCGGGTGGCGGTTCTGCTTGCCCTTGATCTGGTCGACGCGCAGCCCGTCGGGATGCACTTCGAGGCTGATGGTCACGTGCGGCAGGTTGCCCGCGCTGCGCAGCGTGAACAGGCGCAGCCGGCCGCTCTGCGCGGCGCTCGCGTACTGCTCGCCGTAGCCGCCATTGAGCTTCTTGATGTTGGCGAACTGGCCCAGGCAGTGCTGCATGTGGAACGACTCGTAGGCCATCTCCTCGCGCAAGGCGGCGTGGCTGCCGATGAACTCGAAGATCACGCCGTTGGGCGTGCGCAGCACTTCCTTCAGCGCCAGGCCGCTGCTGGGCACCCAGCCCTTGTTGCGCTTGGCCTGCATGCGCTGGTGCTCCTGCTCCCACAGGGCCATGGCCATGAAGCAGGTGATGCGCTGCAGCTTCTGCTCGAGCCGCGTGCCGCGCCGCGAACGCAAAAACTCGACCAGCATGCGTTCGCGGTCGACCAGCAGGAGGTGATCGGGGTCGAGGTAGTAGAAAGTTTTCGGGGCGGCTTCGGCGGCGGGCGACTCGGCCGTGTTGCCCTTGTTGCCCTTGGACTTTTCCTTGTCCTGCACGGACGCCGCGTTCACCGCGACGGGGGCGCGCGGCTGCAGCTGCTTGGCCAGCCACTCGGGCAGCGGCTTGTCGGGCCCGGCCGCGGCCAGGTAGTCGGCGGGCGACTGCACCGGCAGCACGTTGCCGAAGCTGCCGATGGCCCAGCGGAAGAAGTGGTTCAGCAGCCAGGCCGCCATGTCGGCGTCGTCGCCGCGCTCGGCGCTGCGGCGCGCGATCGCGGCCTTGACCTCGGGCGCGTTCACCACGTCGCGCGGCAGGTACACCGCCGTCGCCGCGGCCGTGGGCGGCGAGGACGGGGTCGTGGACGGAGACGGAGTCGGGATGGGCATCGACGGGCGGGCGACTTACAGCGTGAAGTCGTACTCCACCGTGATCGGCGCGTGGTCGCTGAACTTGACCGTCTTGTAGATCGCCTCGGTGCGCGCCAGCGCGCCCATCGCCGGCGTGGCCAGGTGGTAGTCCAGCCGCCATCCCACGTTGTTCGCGTAGGCCTGGCCGCGGTTGCTCCACCAGGTGTAGGCGTCGCCTGTGGTGTCGGGCTTGAGGCGGCGGTACACGTCCACCAGGCCGGCGCCTTCGGTGCCGGCGTCGAGCAGGCGCGTCATCCAGGCGCGTTCCTCGGGCAGGAAGCCGCTGTTCTTCTGGTTGCCGCGCCAGTTCTTCAGGTCGATTTCCTGGTGTGCGATGTTGATGTCGCCGCACAGGATGAACTCGCGCTCCTTCTTCAGCGCCAGCAGGTGTGGGAAGAAGCCCTTCAGGAAGCGGAACTTGGCGGCCTGGCGCTCCTCGCCCGAGCTGCCGCTCGGGAAGTAGCAGCTGATCACCGAGAACTTGCGCTTGGGCGTGTCGAAGCGCAGCTCGAGGTAGCGGCCTTCGGCGTCGAATTCGGGATCACCCCAGCCCACCACCACGGCGCTGGGCGCATGCTTCGTGTAGATGGCGGTGCCCGCGTAGCCTTTTTTCTCGGCAAAGTGGAAGTGGCCCTGCAGGCCCGCCATCTGCTCGAAGCGGCCTTCGACATCGCTGGCCTGGACGCGGATCTCCTGCATGCAAATACAATCCGGCGCGAGTTCGGCCACCCAGTCGGCGACGCCCTTGGTGGCCGCCGAGCGCAGGCCATTGAGATTGAGACTGGTCAGTTTGAACACAAGGAATTTCCAATGGCTGTAGACGGTCAGACAAGCAGCGCGGTGGCACAGGACTTCGTCCAGTTCGCGCTCGACGCCGGCGTGCTTCGCTTCGGCGAATTCAAGACCAAGGCCGGTCGCATGAGCCCGTATTTCTTCAATTCGGGCCTCTTCGACGACGGCGCCAAGATCGCGCGGCTCGCCGGATTCTATGCAGACCGCCTGGTCGAAAGCGGCCTCGAGTTCGACATGATCTTCGGCCCCGCCTACAAGGGCATCCCGCTGGGCGCCACCGTGGCCGCCGAGCTGGCCCGCCGCGGGCGCAACTACCCCTTCGCCTACAACCGCAAGGAAGCCAAGGCGCACGGCGAAGGCGGCAATCTGGTGGGCGCGCCGCTCAAGGGCCGCGTGCTGATCGTCGACGACGTGATGTCGGCCGGCACCGCGGTGCGCGAATCGATCGCCGCGATCCAGGCCGCGGGCGCCACGCCGCATGCCGTGGCCATCGCCCTGGACCGGCAGGAAAAAGCCACCGAGAACGGCGTCGACGTGGACCACAGCGCCGTGCAGTACGTGCGCAACCAGCTCGGCCTCGCGGTGGTGCCCATCGCCACGCTGGACGACCTGCTGAGCTACCTCTCGGGCAACGCCGCCGCCGACCTCGGCGCGCACCGCGAGCGCGTGCTGGCCTACCGCACGCGCTACGGCGCCTGAGACGCAGCGCCGATGCGACGCCCCGCGCGCGATCCCTCTTCTGCTGCCGCCGTGGCGTCGCTGTGGCTGGGCCTGGCGGCCCTGTCGTCGTGCGGCATGGCGCTGGCCCAGCCCGCCAAGACGGACGGGCCCGGTGTCGGCATCTACACCTGCGTCGACGCGCGCGGGCGCACGCTCACGGCCGACCGGCCGATCGCCGAGTGCAGCGACCGCGAGCAGCGCGAACTGGGCCCGAGCGGCACGGTGCGCCGCAAGCTGGAGCCGACCTACACGGCGCGCGAGCAGCAGGAGCGCGAGGACCGCGCGCGCGAAGCCGCCATCCAGGCCGCACGGCTCATCGACGAGCGCCGCCGCGAGCGCGCGCTGCTGGTGCGCTACCCCAACGCCACCACGCACGACCGCGAGCGCGTCGAGGCCCTGTCGCAGATCGACGCCGTGATCCAGGCCGCGAAGAAGCGCCTCGTCGAGCTCGCCGACGACCGCAAGAAGATCGACGAGGAGCTCGAGTTCTACAAGCAGGACACGAGCAAGGCGCCCGGCGCCGTGCGCCGTCGCATCGAGGACAACACGCAGAGCGTGGCCGTGCAGAACCGCTTCATCTCGGAGCAGGAAGAAGAGAAGAAGCGCGTGAATGCGCGCTTCGACGAAGAGCGCGGGCGCCTGAAGACGCTCTGGTCGCCGCAGAACGGCGGCAACCCGCGCTGAACGAACCCGCCGGGGCCTGGCGCAAGGTCCCGGGGCTCGTTCGCGATCAGCCCAGCTTGGCTTTCAGCAGCTCGGTGACCTGCGCGGGGTTGGCCTTGCCCCCGCTGGCCTTCATGACCTGGCCCACGAGGCCGTTGAGCGCCTTCTCTTTGCCGCCGCGGTATTCCTCGACGTTCTTCGCGTTCTTGGCAATCACCTCGTCGAGGATCTTGTCGAGCGCGCTGGCGTCGTTCATTTGCGTCAGACCTTTGGCCTCGAAGTACGCCGTAAACATCGCATCCATCTGCTCAAAGCTTCCCCCGACCAAGGTTGGGTTCAACTCGCGATTCCAAAGTGCATCAAAGACTTGGCGCGCCGCGCTATTGCTTATGGCACCAGAAGAGATGTGCCTGATAAGACCAGCGAGCGCAACCGCTTGAACCGGTGAATCACTGACACTTGCCCCACTGGCGTTCAGGCGGCGCGCCATTTCGCCGGTGATCCAGTTGCTCGCGAGTTTCGGCGTGGCGCCAGCTGCCACGGCATCATCGAAGTAGCGTGCGAGTGCCGTGCTCTGCGTGAGCTGCGCGGCGTCGTATTCCGACAGGCCGTGGTCGCGCACATAGCGCTCGGCCGTGGCACGCGGCAGCTCGGGCATGGTGGCGCGCACGCGCTCGATCCACTCGGCGGCCACCACCAGGGGCGGCAGATCGGGATCGGGGAAGTAGCGGTAGTCGGCCGCGTCTTCCTTGGTGCGCATGGTGCGCGTCTCGCCGGTGGCGGGGTCGAACAGCACGGTCGCCTGCTCGATGGCGCGGCCCTCTTCGAGTTCGTCGATCTGCGAGTTGATCTCGTAGTCGATCGCCTGCTGCATGAACTTGAAGCTGTTCAGGTTCTTGATCTCGCGGCGCGTGCCGAGCTTCTCGCCGGGCTTGCGCACCGACACGTTGGCGTCGCAGCGGAAGCTCCCTTCCTGCATGTTGCCGTCGCAGATGCCGATCCAGGTGACGATCTTGTGCAGTTCCTTCGCATAGGCCACGGCCTCGGCGGTGGAGCGCATATCGGGCTCGGTCACGATCTCCAGCAGCGGCGTGCCGGCGCGGTTCAGGTCGATGCCGCTCTGGCCGATGAAGTCTTCGTGCAGCGACTTGCCCGCGTCTTCCTCGAGGTGGGCGCGCACGAGGCGCACGGTCTTCTTCTCTTCGCCGAGGAAGAACGACACCGCGCCGCCTTGCACCACCGGGATCTCGAACTGGCTGATCTGGTAGCCCTTGGGCAGGTCGGGATAGAAGTAGTTCTTGCGCGCGAACACGCTGCGCGGCGCGATGTGCGAGCCCAGCGCCAGGCCCAGCTTGATGGCGCGCTCGACCGCGCCCTTGTTCATCACGGGCAGCGTGCCCGGCAGCGCCAGGTCGACCGCGCAGGCCTGCGTGTTGGGCTCGGCGCCGAAGGCGGTGGAGGCGCGGCTGAAGATCTTGCTCGCGGTCGAGAGTTGGGCATGCGTCTCGAAGCCGATGATGACTTCATAGCCGCGCACCAGCGGGCCGGTCGGGCGGCCTTGTTGTTGTGCTTCGAATGTGTTCACGGTCTCGCTCATGTCAGAAGCCCTCCGGCGTGCGCGTGTGCCAGTCGGTGGCTTGCTGGAAGCGGTGCGCTGCGTTGAGCAGCTTCGCTTCGCCGAAGTAGTTGCCGATCAGCTGCAGGCCCACGGGCATGCCCGCATCGAAGCCCGCAGGCACGCTCATGCCGGGCAGGCCGGCCAGCGAGGCGGGCAGCGTGAAGATGTCGGCGAGGTAGTCGGCCACGGGGTCGTCGCCGTGTTCGCCTATCTTCCAGGCGGTGGTCGGCGCGGCGGGGCCGGCGATCACGTCGCATTGCGTCAGCGCCTGCTGGAAGTCGTCCGCGATCATGCGGCGCACCTTCTGCGCCTGCAGGTAGTAGGCGTCGTAGTAGCCGTGCGAGAGCACGTAGGTGCCGATCATGATGCGGCGCTTCACTTCGTCGCCGAAGCCTTCGGCGCGCGTACGTTCGTACATCTCGGCCAGGTCCTTGTACTGCCTGGCGCGGTGGCCGAACTTGACGCCGTCGAAGCGGCTCAGGTTGCTCGAGGCTTCGGCCGCGGCCAGGATGTAGTACACGGGAATCGACAGCTCGGTGCGCGGCAGCGAGACCTCGACGCGCTTCGCGCCGAGCTTCTCGTACTGCGCGAGCGCCGCATCGATGGCGGCGCGCACGCCGGGTGCCACGCCGTCGCCGAAGAACTCCTTGGGCACGCCGATGCGCAGGCCCTCGAGCGAGTCGTTCAGCGAGCGGCCGAAGTCTTCGGCAGGCTTGTCGAGCGAGGTCGAGTCGCGGTCGAGGTCGGGGCCGCAGAAGGCCGACAGCAGCAGCGCGCAGTCTTCGGCCGAGCGGGCCATCGGGCCGGCCTGGTCGAGGCTCGATGCGAAGGCCACCATGCCGTAGCGCGAGGCGCGGCCATACGTGGGCTTGATGCCGGTGATGCCGCAGAACGAAGCGGGCTGGCGGATCGAGCCGCCGGTGTCGGTGCCGGTGGCCGCGGGGGCCAGGCGTGCCGCGACGGCCGCCGCGCTGGCGCCCGACGAGCCGCCCGGAATGCGTTCCAGGTTCCAGGGGTTGCGCACCGGCACGGCTTGGTCGTGACCCACAGCGGGCACGGCGACGTTCTCGTTGGCCGAGCCCATTGCGAACTCGTCGCAGCTGAGCTTGCCCAGTGTGACCGCGCCGGCTTCGGCGAGGCGGCGCACCACGGTCGCGTCGAAGGGCGAGCGGTAGCCCGCGAGCATCTTCGAGCCGGCGGTGGTGGCGAAATCGGTGGTGACGAAGATGTCCTTGTGCGCGATCGGCACGCCGGCCAGCGCGGGCGCGTTGCCGGTGGCGATGAGCGCGTCGGCCGCGCGGGCCTGGGCCAGCGTGACTTCTTCGTTGACGTCGACGAAGGTGCCGAGCGACTCGTGGGCCTTCATGCGGCCGAGAAACGCCTGCGAGGCTTCGACGGCCGAAACCTTGCGGTCGGCCAAGGCCTTCGCCAGCGCGACCACGCTCAATTGGTGCAGTTCACCGCTGCTCATTATTCGATCACCTTGGGCACGAGGAACAGGCCGGCTTCGACGGCCGGGGCGCTCTTCTGGTTGGCTTCGCGGTTGTTCGGCTCGCTCACGACGTCGTCGCGCAGGCGCAGCGTCACGTCTTCGAGCGCGGCCACGGGGTGCGCCAGCGGCTCGACGCCGGTGGTGTCGACCGCGCGCATGCGTTCGACCAGATCGAAGAAGCCGTTGATTTGAGTGAGCATGCGCTCGCTTTCATCTGGGGCAAGCTGCAGCCGCGCCAGCGAGGCGATGCGTGCAATATCGGAAGCGGAAAGAGACATAGATGGCTGACGGGTCGAAAAAACCGGAGGCAATCGCACGCCGAAGAGGGTGCCGACACGGGATTCAGAGGGGATTCGGTTATTATCCCGCCTTTGCCGCAACCCCCGCGAACGCGCCGGCTTTTGCGCCAAAAACGATCAATTCACCCCGTCAAACGACCCAAAAATAGAGCGACGACCTGCCGATGCGCAGGCCGTGCTCAGAGGATTCCGCACATGTTTGGAGCTTTCCGTCGGTACTTCTCCACCGACCTGGCGATCGACCTCGGCACCGCCAACACCCTGATCTTCGCCCGCAACAAGGGCATCGTGCTGGACGAGCCCTCCGTGGTCGCGATCCGCCACGAAGGCGGCCCCCATGGCAAGAAGGTGATCCAGGCCGTTGGCCGCGAAGCCAAGGCCATGCTGGGCAAGGTGCCCGGCAACATCGAGGCCATCCGCCCGATGAAGGACGGCGTCATTGCCGACTTCGTGATCACCGAGCAGATGATCAAGCAGTTCATCAAGATGGTGCACCCGCGCACGCTCCTCACGCCGAGCCCGCGCATCATCATCTGCGTGCCCTGCGGCTCGACCCAGGTCGAGCGCCGCGCCATCAAGGACGCGGCCGAAGCCGCCGGCGCCACCGCCGTCTACCTCATCGAAGAACCCATGGCCGCGGCCATCGGCGCCGGCCTGCCCGTCAGCGAAGCCTCGGGCTCGATGGTGGTGGACATCGGCGGCGGCACCACCGAAGTGGGCGTGATCTCGCTGGGCGGCATGGTCTACAAGGGCTCGGTCCGCGTGGGCGGCGACCGCTTTGACGAAGCCATCATCAACTACATCCGCCGCAACTACGGCATGCTGATCGGCGAGCCGACGGCCGAAGTCATCAAGAAGAACATCGGCTCGGCCTTCCCGGGCTCCGAAGTCAAGGAAATGGAAGTCAAGGGCCGCAACCTTTCCGAAGGCGTGCCGCGCAGCTTCACCATCAGCAGCAACGAAGTGCTGGAAGCCCTGACCGACCCCCTGAACAACATCGTCTCGGCCGTGAAGAACGCGCTGGAACAGACGCCTCCCGAACTGGGCGCCGACATCGCCGAGCGCGGCATGATGCTCACCGGCGGCGGCGCGCTGCTGCGCGACCTCGACCGCCTGCTCGCCGAGGAAACCGGCCTGCCGGTGCTCGTGGCCGAAGACCCGCTGACCTGCGTGGTGCGCGGCTGCGGCATCGCCCTGGAGCGCATGGACCGTCTGGGCAGCATCTTCACGAGCGAGTAAAAGGCGAAAGCCATCATCGGCCGGCCTCTGCTTGCGCAGGCCGGCTTTTTGTTATTTGATGCCGCACCACCGCCGGGTCTGACTACATGCCTCTGGGCACGCTCGATCGCACAGCGCCACCCCTGTTCAACCAGGGGCAATCGGCACTCAGCAAGCTGATCTTCTTCGGCGCGCTCTCGCTCTTCCTCATGGTCGCCGACGCACGCTTTCACCTCGTGAAGCCGATCCGCTCGGCCATCGGCGCGGTGCTCTACCCGGTGCAGATGGCGGCGCTCAAGCCGGTCATGCTGGTGATGGGCGGCAGCCGCTACTTCGAAGAGCTGCAGACCGCGCAGCGCAACGAAGACGAAGCCCGCAAGGCCCTGATGCTGCAGGCCGAGACCGCCAGCCGCGCCGACACGCTCGCGCAAGACAACGCCCGCCTGCGCGAGCTGCTCGAGCTGCGCCAGACCACCACCACGCCGGGCCGCCCGGCCGAGGTGCTGTACGACGCGGCCGACCCCTACACGCGCAAGATCGTCATCGACCAGGGCCTCGCGCAGGGCGTGGCCGCCGGCTCGCCGGTGATCGACGCGCGCGGCGTGCTGGGCCAGGTGACGCAGGTGCTGCCCTTCACGAGCGAGGTCACGCTGGTGATCGACCGCGACCTGGCCATTCCCGTGCAGAACACCCGCACCGGCGTGCGCAGCGTGGCCTTCGGCGACGCCTCGGCGCACGGCGGCGGCATGGAGCTGCGCTTCATGGCCGCCAACGCCGACCTGCAGGAGGGCGACCTGCTGTCCACCAGCGGCGTCGACGGCATCTACCCGGCCGGCCTGCCGGTGGCGAAGATCGAACGCATCGAGCGCCGCGCCGATTCGGCCTTTGCGCGCATCTACTGCGTGCCGCTGGCCCGCGTGACCGCGGCGCGCTACGTGCTGGTGCTCGAGCCCTCCGGCGCGCCGGTGGCACCGCCGCACGTCGAGGCCGCGTCCACCCAGCGCAAGCGCCCCGAAGGCAAGCCCGGCGCCGGCAAGAACGAGAAGAAACCGGCGGGAGCCACGCGATGATCAAGCGCCCCGGCCAGCAGCAGCTCTTGCTGCCCGTCAGCCCCGTCTTCATGTGGACCAGCCTGCTCGTGGCGCTGCTGGTCAACATGATCCCCATCGGCCGCGCCGCCTGGATGCCCGACCTGCTGGCGCTGGTGATCGTGTTCTGGGGCGTGCACCAGCCCGCGCGCGTGGGCATCGGCGCGGCCTTCATGTTCGGCCTGCTCATGGACGTGCACCAGTCGTCGATGCTGGGCCAGCATGCGCTGTCCTACACCACGCTGGGCTTCTTCGCGATCATGATCCACCGGCGCCTGCTGTGGTACCCGGTGCTCTCGCAGGCGCTGCAGGTGCTGCCGCTGTTTGCGCTGTCGCAGTTCATCGAGGTGATCACGCGCATGATCGGCGGCGGCGTGTTCCCGGGCTGGGGCGTGCTGGTCTCGCCGGCGCTCGAGGCGGCGCTGTGGCCGCTGGCCACCGCGCTGCTGCTGGCGCCCCAGCGCCGCACGCCCGAACCCGACGAGAACCGCCCCCTCTAGTCATGGTGCCCCCCGGCTTTTCACTTCGCTTCGCTGCGTGTAACTCCACCCCCCAAGGGGGAGGCGCGGCCCGCCTTGGGGCGGCCCGGCGGCGGCCGCCCGTCGCATTTGCCATCGCACCTGCGCACGCCTAAGCTTCCTGACGCCATGACCGAAATCCGCAACGTTGCCGCCGACCTGGCGCGCTTCAAGCGCCGCGTGATCGTCATCGGCCTGGCGGTGCTGTTCGCCTTCAGCCTGCTGGGCTCGCGGCTGGTCTACCTGCAGGTCGTGCGCCATGCCGACCTGGCCGAGCAGGCCGAGAGCAACCGCACGGCCGTGGTGCCGGTGGTGCCGAACCGGGGGCTCATCCTCGATCGCAACGGCATCGTGCTGGCCTCCAACTACTCGGCCTACACGCTGGAGATCACGCCCTCCAAGGTCGGCGACGTCGAGGAGACCATCAACAGCCTGACCAGCGTGCTCGAGGTGTCGCCGCGCGACCGCCGCCGCTTCAAGCGCCTGCGCGAAGACTCGCGCAGCTTCGACTCCATTCCGATCCGCACCCGCCTGAGCGACGAAGAGGTGGCGCGCTTCGCGGCACAGCGCTACCGCTTCCCGGGCGTGGAGATCAAGGCGCGCCTGTTCCGCAACTACCCGCAAGGCGAGTTGGCCTCGCACGTGCTGGGCTACATCGGCCGCATCAACCAGCGCGAAAAAACCGCGATGGAAGACTGGGACGAGGAAGACCAGGCCAACTACAAGGGCACCGACTACATCGGCAAGCTGGGCATCGAGCAGAGCTACGAGAAGATGCTGCACGGCCAGACCGGCGTCGAGCAGATGGAAACCTCGGCCGGCGGACGCGCCGTGCGCCGGCTCGCGAGCCACCCGGCCACGCCGGGCAACACCGTCATGCTGTCGCTGGACATCAAGCTGCAGAAGCTGGTGGAAGACATGTACGGCGACCGGCGCGGCGCGCTCGTGGCCATCGACCCCAAGACCGGCGAGGTGCTGGCCTTCGTGAGCAAGCCCACATTCGACCCGAACCTCTTCGTCGAAGGCATCGACACCGAGAGCTGGCAGGCGCTCACCGAATCGATCGACAAGCCGCTGCTCAACCGCGCGCTGCGCGGCACCTACCCGCCGGGCTCCACCTACAAGCCCTTCATGGCGCTGGCGGCGCTGCAGACCGGCAAGCGCGCCGCGAGCGTGGTGGTGAACGACCCCGGCTACTTCAACTTCGGCGGCCACCGCTTCGGCAGCCCCGAGGGCTACCTGGGCGGCGTCGACATGCGCCGCTCGATCCAGGTGTCGAGCAACATCTACTACTACTCGCTGGCCAACGAGATGGGCGTGGACCTGATCCACGACTTCATGAAGCCGATGGGCTTCGGCCAGATCACCGGCATCGACCTGGGCGGCGAGGTGCGCGGCGTGCTGCCCAGCACCGAGTGGAAGCGCAACGCCTACAAGCGGCCCGAGCAGAAGAAGTGGTACGCGGGCGAGACCATCTCGCTGGGCATCGGCCAGGGCTACAACGCCTTCA
This sequence comes from Variovorax boronicumulans, assembly GCF_009811375.1. Taxonomy (NCBI): domain Bacteria; kingdom Pseudomonadati; phylum Pseudomonadota; class Betaproteobacteria; order Burkholderiales; family Comamonadaceae; genus Variovorax; species Variovorax boronicumulans. The sequence continues at coordinate 349,206 of NZ_BKDH01000003.1, read as the reverse complement.
CCATGCTGCAGCTGGCGCAGGCCACGGCCATCGTGGCCGACGGCGGCATGAAGCACCGGCCGCACCTGGCGCTGGCGATGCGCAACACGGTCAGCGGGCAGGTCGTGCCGCTGCCCCAGCCGCCGGCCGAGAACCTGGGCTACACGGCGGCCAACGTGGCGGTGATCCGCGAGGGCCTGACCAGCGTGGTCACCAGCGGCACGGCGCGCGGCGTGTTCGCGGGAGCGGGCTACCAGGCGGCCGGCAAGACCGGCACGGCGCAGGCCGTGACGCAGGCCAAGAACACCAAGTACAACGCGCGCGCGCTCGAAGAACACCAGCGCGACCACGCGCTGTTCATGGCCTACGCACCGGCCAACAACCCGAAGATCGCGCTCGCCGTCATCGTCGAGAACGCCGGCTGGGGTGCGGGCGCCGCGGCGCCGCTGGCGCGCCGCGTGTTCGACTACTGGCTCATGGACCAGTACCCGAGCGAGGCCGACATGGCCGCCGTGCGCATCGGCCGCGCGGGCGCGCCGATGGGCAAGCCGCGCGTGGCCAGCGAGGTGGCCTGGCCCGCGGCGGCCGCGGTGCCGGCACCGGCGGGCGCGGCATCGTCGGCGGCGCCGACGCCCTGAAAGATGCGCCCCTCGGGGCGCACCGTCGCTCAGACCAGGGTCAGACCACCGTCCCGGTGACTTCACCCAGCCCGATGCGCACCGCGCCATCGCGCTCGCACCAGCCGCGCATCACCAGCGTGTCGCCGTCTTCCAGGAAGGTGCGCTTCTCGCCGTTCGGCAGCGTGATCGGCTGCTTGCCGCCCAGCGTGAGTTCCATCAGCGAGCCGGCCTGGTCGGGCTGCGGGCCCGACAGCGTGCCCGAGCCCAGCAGGTCGCCGGGCTGCAGGTTGCAGCCGTTCACCGTGTGGTGCGTGATGAGCTGCGCGGCGGTCCAGTAGGCGGCCTCGGTGGTGTTGCCGAGCGTGAGGCGCACGGGCGCCACGCCGTCGGCGCGCATCTTCGCGGTCTGCAGCAGCACTTCGAGCGTGATGTCGAGCGCGCCGCTGGCGCGGTTCGACGGCGCATCGAGGTAGGGCAGCGGCTGCGGGTCTTCGGCGGGGCGCTCGAACTTGGCGCGGAACGGCGCCAGCGCTTCGGTCGTCACGATCCAGGGCGACAGCGTGCTGGCGAAGTTCTTCGCGAGGAACGGGCCCAGCGGCTGGTATTCCCAGGCCTGCAGGTCGCGCGCCGACCAGTCGTTGAGCAGGGTCACGCCGAACAGGTGGTCTTCGGCGTCGGCGATGGCGATGGGTTCGCCCAGCGCATTGCCGCGGCCCACGAGGAAGCCCAGCTCCAGTTCGTAGTCCAGCCGCTTCGAGGGGCCGAAGCTCGGCACCACCGCATCGGGTGCCTTGGTCTGGCCTTGCGGGCGCTTGAAGACCTGGCCGCTCACGCCGATCGACGAGGCGCGGCCGTGGTAGCCGATGGGCACCCACTTGTAGTTGGGCATCAGCGGCTGGTCGGGACGGAACAGCTTGCCGATGGTGGTGGCGTGGTGGATGCCCGTGTAGAAGTCGGTGTAGTCGCCGATGCGGCAGGGCACGGTCATCTCGGCCTGGGCTTGCGCCAGCAGGGCCTTCGACCATGCAGCCTGCTGGCCGCTGCCTTCGGCCAGGCCCGCAGAGATCGCGGCGCGCAGCGCCTGGCGGTCTTTCACCGAGGCGTTCATCAGCACGTTCATGTCGTCGGTGTCGATGAGGCCGGTGGCGCGCAGGTCGAGGATCTGGTCGCCGATGGCCACGCCGATGCGGAAGGCCTCGCTGCTGCCGGCGGCGCGGAAGCGGCCGAAGGGCAGGTTCTGGATCGGGAAGTCGGTGCCGGCCACGTTGGCGGCGGCGACCCAGCTGCGCAGCTTCGGGTCGTGGGTGGCGTTGAGTGCGGTCATGGAGGTCTTTCTTTGAATCGGATCAGTCTGCGGTCATGCCCGCTCTTTTGGCGACGTCGCCCAGGCGCTTGTATTCGGTGTCGGTGAGCGTGGTGAGCTCCTGCGCGCTCGAGCCGCGCGGCGAGAAGCCGGCCTGCTGCAGCTTGGCCTTCACGTCGGGCATCGCGAGTGCTTCGACGAACGCTTCGTTCAGCGCCTTCACGATCGGCGCCGGCAGCTTCGCCGGTCCGTACACGCCGAACCACGGCTCCAGCGCATAGCCCTTGAGGCCCGCTTCGGCCATCGTCGGCACGTCGGGCAGCGAGGGCGAGCGCGTGGAACCCGCCACGGCCAGCGCGCGCAGCTTGCCGGCCTGGATGTGCGGCAGCGAGGCCGGCAGGTTGTCGAACATCACGCCGATGGTGGTGTTGCCCAGCATGTCGGTGATGGCCGGGCCGCTGCCCTTGTAGGCCACGTGCGTGAGCTCGGTGCCGGTCATCTGCGCGAACATCACGCCGGCCAGGTTCATCGAGGTGCCGGCGCCCGCGGTGGCGTAGGGCAGGCCGGGGTTCTTCTTTGCGGCGGCGATGAGCTCGGGCACGGTCTTGATGGCCGAACTTGCGGGCACTTCGAGCACGATGGTCGACATGCCCAGCAGGCTGATGGCCGTGAAGTCCTTGCGCGGGTCGAAGGCCATCGACTTGTAGATGTGCGGGTTCAGCGCATTGGTCGAGATGGCGCCGAAGCCGATCGTGTAGCCGTCGGGCGCGGCCTTGGCCACGGCGTCCATGCCGATGTTGCCGCCCGCGCCGCCGCGGTTGTCGATGAGCACGGGCTGGCCCAGCTTCTCCGACACCTTCTGGCCCACGGTGCGCGCCACGAGGTCGGTGGTGCCGCCGGCCGTGTAGGGCACGATGAACTTGATGGGCTTGGACGGAAAGTCGGCCGCGTGCGCCAGCAGGAACGGCGCCGCGAGCAGTGCGACGGCCGCCGCGCGGCGGGTGAGGGCGAAAGCGCTCTTCTTCATCTTCATGGCTTGAATTGGTCCTTGAGACCGGCCCAGCAGTCGGTGTAGTCGGTGTCGAGCGCCGGGCTTTGCAGCGCGAAGTTCGTCGGAATGAAACGGTAGCGGCTCTCGAACATGAAGGCCAGCGTGTTGTCCAGCTTGTGCGGCTTGAGGTCGGCGTGCGTGGCCTTGTCGAAGGCTTCCTCGTCCGGTCCGTGCGGCACCATGCAGTTGTGCAGGCTCGCGCCGCCGGGCTTGAAGCCGCCCGGCTTGGCGTCGTACTCGCCCAGCACCAGGCCCATGAACTCGCTCATGAGGTTGCGGTGGAACCACGGCGGACGGAAGGTGTTTTCCATCACCATCCAGCGCGGCGGGAAGATCACGAAGTCGCAGTTGGCGGTGCCGGGCGTGTCGCTGGGCGAGGTCAGCACGGTGAAGATCGACGGATCGGGATGGTCGAAGCTGATCGAGCCGATGACCATGAAGTTGGCCGTGTCGTACTTCACCGGCGCGAGGTTGCCGTGCCAGGCGACCACGTTGAAGGGCGACTGTTTCGTCGGCGCGGTCCAGAAGCGGCCGCCGAATTTCTTCACCAGCTCGTAGGCGCCGCCGTCTGCCTCGAAGGCTGCGACGGGCGCCTGGAAGTCGCGTGCGTTGGCCAGGCCGTTCGAGCCGATCGGGCCGAGCTCGGGCAGGCGGAAGTGCGCGCCGTAGTTCTCGCACACGTAGCCGCGCGAGAGGCCGTCGGGCAATGCGACCTTGAAGGCCATGCCGCGCGGCAGCACCACGATTTCGCCGGGCTTGACGTCGAGCACGCCGAGTTCGGTCGTGACGACGAGGCGGCCTTGTTGGGGCATCACCAGCATCTCGCCGTCGGCGTTGACGAAGGCGCGCTGTTCCATCGAACGGCCCGCGAGGTACATCAGCGAGCCGATGCCGACCTGCGACTCGGCGTCGCCGTTGGCGGCCAGCGTGTGCATGCCGTCGATGAAGTCGACGTCGGCCGCGCCGTCCAGCGGCAGCGGGCCCCAGCGCATCGGTTCGGGCGGCAGCGCGATCTCGCGGTCGGCGCCGGTGGTCCAGTGCGCCTGTGCGTAGGGCTGGTAGCGGCCCGACACCACCGAGGGCTGGCGGCGGTACAGCCAGGTGCGGCGGTTCTCGTGGCGCGGCGCCGTGAAGGCGGTGCCCGAGAGCAGCTCGGTGTACAGGTCGAAGGGGCCGCGCTGCGGGTTGTTGCGGCCTTGCGGCAGCGCACCGGGCACGGCCTCGGAGGCGTATTCGTTGCCGAAGCCGCTCTGGTAGCGCCGTTCGGCGGCGGGTGTTGCTTGGGTCATGGGCTTGTCTTTCGAAAGTCGCGATGAGGTGGGAACGTGCGGCCGTTCAGCCGGCGCGCGCCGCGTCGAAGGCTTCGCGCAGCACGGCCAGCGAGCCGACGTGGTTGGCCAGCACGAGCACGAGCCGTGCGTTGAAGGCGTGGCTTTCCTCGGTGGAAAGCCCCTGGTGGGCCTCGATGAGCGCCTCGTAGAAATCGTCGGGCGCTTCGAGGTTCGGCGTGGTGATCAGCTGTTGTTGCATCGGGGTCATGCCTTTGCCAGTGCGTGGTCGAGGGCCGCGCGAAGCTTCGCTGCCGTGGGGTGGCGCCAGCGCGCGCACACGTGCTGGTCGGGCCGCAGCAGGTAGACGGTGCCGGGCTGCGCGTCGTAGCGCTGCGTGGCGAGTTCGGCGTCGGCGCCGGTGCCTTCCACGCGCACCACATGCAGCGCGAGGTCGCTACTCTTCAGCGCCTGCAGGCTGCGCTCGGCGGCGTCGCCGGTGCCGAACACCAGCGCGGTGAAGCGCGCCACATGGCATTCGCGCAGCAGCCAGCCGGTGCTGCCGTCGGCGCGCCGCACAGGCGCATCGGCCGCTGCCGCGCCGGGCACCATCGCGCCGGCGAAGGTGTCGGCGTCGGGCGTGTTGAGCGGCGAGTCGCGCAGCACCGTGGCCACCGACAGCCGCCCGCTGTTGACCAGCGAGCGCGCGAAGGCGTGGCGCTTGGTGAGCTCGAGCACCGCGTCGCGGAACAGCCGGCTCACCTCGCTCTTGGGCGTGATGAAGTCGGTGGCGCGCGTCGAATTGCGGATGTTCTCGTCGGCTGCGTATTCGCGTTCGCTGGCGTAGCTGTCGAGCAGCGCGTCGGGCGCGTCGCCGGCCAGCACGGCCGCGAGCTTCCAGGCGAGGTTGTCGGCGTCCTGCACGCCCGAGTTGGCGCCGCGCGCGCCGAAGGGCGACACGCCGTGCGCCGAGTCGCCCGCGAACAGCACGCGGCCGTGGCGGAAGCGCTCCATGCGCTGGCAGGCGAAGGTGTAGACGCTGGCCCAGCCGATCTGGAACTGCACGCCTTCGAAGCCGATGCTGTCCAGCAGCGCGCGCACGCGCGGCGTGATGCGCTCGGGCTTGCGCTCTTCCACCGGGTCGGCGTCCCAGCCGAGCTGGAAGTCGACACGCCACATGCCGTCGGCCTGCTTGTGCAGCAGCACGCTCTGGCCGGGGTGGAACGAGGGGTCGAACCAGAAGCGGCGCTCGGTCGGCAGCTGCGCGTCCATCGTGATGTCGGCGATCAGGAAGCGGTCGCGGAACACGCGGCCCTTGGCTTCCTGCCCCAGCATCTGGCGCAGGTTGGAGCGCGAGCCGTCGCAGGCGGCCACGTAGCCGGCCTGCAGGCGGTACTCGCCCTCGGGCGTTTCGACCGTGAGCACTGCGCCATCCTCGCCTTGCGCGATGCCGGTGACCTTGTTGTTCCAGCGCAGGTCGATCAGCGGCAAGGCCGCGGCGCGCTCGACGAGGTAGCCCTCGACGTAGTACTGCTGCAGGTTGATGAAGGCCGGGCGCTCGTGGCCGGGCTCGGGCAGCAGGTCGAAGCGGTAGACCTGCTCGTCATGGAAGAACACCTTGCCGACGTTCCACGACACGCCCTTGTCCACCATGCGGTCGCCGCAGCCGAGGCGGTCGAACACCTCGAGCGTGCGCTTGGCGAAGCAGATCGCGCGCGATCCGCTGGACAGGCTGTTGTCGTTGTCGAGCAGCACCACAGGCACCTGGCGCAGGGCGAGGTCGATGGCGAGCGTGAGGCCCACCGGGCCGGCGCCCACGACCACCACGGGGTGGCGGGCGGGCGCGGCGGCGTCCTGGTCGGCGTGGCGGGTGTAGTCGAAGCGCAGGCTTTGATAGTCGATCACGTGATGTCTCCGTGTCCTTGTCGTTTCCGTCGCCTTCCCCGCGCGGGGGAAGGTCGCGGCGCGATCAGCCTTCCAGGGCCTTCCACATGTCGATGTCGCGCTGTGCCGTCCACACGCGCGGGTCGGCGTGGCCCGAGGCCTCGTCGTAGGCGCGGCTCACGTCGAAGGGCATGCAGTGGTCGAAGATGACCCACTGCTTGTATTTGGGCTGCAGCTTCGCGTAGGTTTCCTTGTAGACCGCGTTCAGGTCGCGCCCGGCCTTCACGCCTTCCTGCACGCTGGCGTACACGTCGGAGATGAAGGCGCGCGTGCCGTTCAGGCCCTCGGCCACGGCTTCGGGCGTGGTCAGCGCGGCGCCGCGGCCGGGCACCAGCGCGAGGGGCTTCAGGGCGGCGATGTTGTCCAGCGTCTGCGGCCAGTCCTGGAAGTAGGCGTCGCCCGCGTACGGCGTGGCGCCGAACTCGACCAGGTCGCCCGACAGCAGCGCGCGCTCCTGGGGCAGCCAGACGACCGTGTCGCCCTTGGTGTGGCCGCGGCCCAGCTGCAGCAGCTGCACTTCGAGCTTGCCCAGCCACAGCGTCATCTTGCCGGTGAAGGTCATGGTGGGCCAGGTCAGGCCCGGGGGCACGGTCTCGACGTTCTGGAACAGGCGCGGGAAGCGGCCGATTTCGCTGGCCTTGTCTTCCTCGCCGCGCTCCACGATCAGGTCGCGCGTGTCCTGGCTGGCCAGGATGTGTTCGGCGCCGTAGCCCGCCGCGCCCAGCACGCGCACCGCGTGGTAGTGGGTGAGCACCACGTACTTGATGGGCTTGTCGGTCACTTCGCGGATGCGGCGCACCACGTCGGCGGCCATGGCGGGCGTGGCCTGGGTGTCGGCCACCAGCACGCAGTCGTCGCCGATGATGATCCCGGTGTTGGGGTCGCCCTCGGCCGTGTAGGCCCAGGCGTGCTCCGAGATCTGGCTGAAGGTGATCTTCTTTTCTTCCAGGTCGGCCTGGCTGGCGAATTTCTTGGCTTGGCTCATCGTGTGTCTCCGGTGGGGTGGTTTTGGGATTCGCCTGATTCGTTTAAGGCGAACGAGTTTGCAGATAACGAATGCGCGGAGTGTAAGCCCGAGATCAGTTCATGTCTAATGCCTTCTTCATGAACGAACAACCAGACGGCAAGGCGGCCATGGCAGCGACTGACACCGACCGCGCCCAGCGCGGCATCCAGAGCATCGAAGTCGGCGGGCAGCTGCTGCGCGCGCTGGTGCACCACGGCCGCCCGATGGCGCTCAAAGACCTTGCCCGCGAAGCGGACATGACGGCCGCCAAGGCCCACCCCTACATGGTGAGCTTCGGCCGGCTGGGCCTCATCGAGCAGGACCGCGCCAGCGGCCACTATCTGCTCGGCCCGCTGGCCTTGCAACTGGGGCTGATCAGCCTGCAGCAGGCCGACCCGGTGCACATTGCCACGCCGCTGATCGGCCAGCTCGCGCAGCAGATCGGCCACACCGTGGCGCTGGCCGTGTGGGGCGCGCGCGGCGCGACCATCGTGCGCACGGCCGAGTCGCCCTCGCCGGTGCACGTGAACATGCGCCACGGCACGGTGTTCTCGCTCACCAACACGGCCTCGGGCCGCGTCTTTGCCGCCTACCTCGACCCGGCGGTGGTGCGCGCGCAGCTCGAGGACGAGCGCCAGCGCCAGAAGCAGCGCAAGGGCGCCGCCGAGCCCGCGCCGCCGGCCGGCATGCCGCCGGTGCAGCCGCTGCCCTCGTGGAGCGACTTCGAGCGCCAGTGCCAGGAAGTGCGCGACCACGGCATCAGCCGCTCCGACGGCGAGGTGATCGAGGGCGTGAGCGCCATGGCCGCGCCGGTGTTCGACCACACTGGGGCCATCGTGCTGGCCGTGACCGCCATCGGCCCGGCCGGCATCTTCCACACCGCCTGGGACGGCGAGATCGCGCGCGCGCTCAAGGCCTGCGCGGGCACGGTGTCGCAGCGCCTGGGGGCGAGCGCCACCGGCGCCGTGGTGCCCTCCGTTTCCGATCGATGACCCTGTTTTCTTCCGCCTTGTCTTCCACGTCTTCTTCTTCCTCCGACGACCTCGCGCTGCGCATCGACCGCACCGTGGCGCTGCTGCGCGGCGCGCGGCGCATCGTGGTCTTCTCGGGCGCGGGGCTGTCCAAGGCCTCGGGCATTCCGACCTACCGCGACGCCGACGGCCTGTGGATGAGCCAGAACGCGCTCAAGTTCTCGCATGCCGATGACCTCGCGCGCGACCCGGGCGGCTTCACGAAGTTCTGGGCCCAGCGCCTGGCGCTGATCGAGGCCGCGTCGCCCAACCCCGGCCACCTCGCGCTCGCACAGCTGCAGCGGCTGCGCCCCGCGACCCGGCTCATCACGCAGAACGTCGACGGCCTGCTCGGCAAGGCCGGCGGGCAGGACGTGCTGGAGTTGCACGGCTCGCTGCGCCGCTGGCGCTGCGACCACTGCGGCAACCGCAGCGGCCCGTGGCCCTTTCACCGCTGCCTGCGCTGCGGCTCGCACGCGCGGCCCGACGTGGTCATGTTCGGCGAGATGCTGAACGCCGGCGTGCTGCTCGACGCCCAGGTGGCGGCGCAGGAGTCCGACCTGTTCCTGGTGGTCGGCAGCACCACCATCGTCTACCCGGCGGCCGAGCTGCCCAAGCTGGCGATGGCGCGTGGTGCGCGGCTGGTCACGCTGAACATCGAGCCATTGCCGCACCTGGACGATGCGGCAGCGGTGGTGTTGCGGGGGGCGTCGGAAGACCTGCTGCCGAAGTTGGTCGCCGGGATGGCCGGCGACTGAAGCGCTAGCCGGCCCGCATCTTCTCGCGCAGCACGCGCCAGCGCGCGAGGCTCCCGGCGGGCCAGTAGTCCTTGCGGTCGTAGTACTCGTGCACGGCCGCTGCGCCGGGCGGCAACACCACCCACGGCTGCTTGGACATCGTGAAGATGTGCAGGTCCGGCGGCAGCCGGTCGGGCGTGTCGAGCGTGCCCACGCGGATGAAGCTCAGGGCGTCGCCGGCGCCTGCGTAGTGGCTCCACAACGCGACATGGCAGGCGGGGCAGCGCGCGTATTTCTGGCCGCGTCCGCTGGCCGAGGGCGTGAGCACGAGATCGACCGCGCCCTGCAGCACCTGCACGTGCTCGGGTTCGATGAGCGCATTGAGCGCGAAGGACGAGCCCGTCTCGCGCTGGCACCAGCGGCAGTGGCAGCAGTGCACGAAGAGCGGCGAGGCGTTCAGGCGGTAGCGCACCTGCCGGCAGGTGCAGCCGCCTTCCAGCGGCACGAAGGCGTCGGCCATGGCGGTGGTCGGCGGGCGCTCAGCCTTTCTTGCCACCCAGCAGCACCAGCGCGCCGCCCACCACGATCGCCGCCACGCCGGCCCAGGCCGGGATGTTGACGGTCTGTTTTTCCTTCACCGAGAACTCCAGCGGGCCCAGCTTGGCCTGGTGGGTTTCCTTGGTGAAGCTGAAGCCGCCCAGGCCGAGCCCGGCGATGCCGGCGACGACCAGCAGGATGCCGACGATGCGCGTTGCGTTCATGGGACGGGTCTCCTCAGGGTTGGTTGGAATGAAAAGTCGTTCAGCGCCGCGGCGCCGCCGTGCGCGGCTGCGGCGGCTCCTGCTGCTGCAGCTGGTCGACCCACTGCACGACCTCGGCCATGGCCGCGTCGCTCGCCGCGATGAGCGCCTTCACGCCGCCGGGCGCGTCGGCGCTGGCGGCGGGGCGGCGCACGGTGAAGGTCCGCTGGCCCATCACGCGGTCGCCGCCGGTGGCGGTGCGGACCAGCGTGGCGCGCAGGCGCACGAGGCCCGTGCTGCTGGCCGGCGCGTCGAAGTAGTGGCTGAACTCGTCGAGCGAGATGCGCAGCGTGTCGGGCACGATGCCTTCGGTGCGCGCGAGCGTCGCGCTTTCTTCGGGGCCGAGCACGGTGCGGCGCTCGGCCAGCGTGTCGCGCAGCCGCTGGCGCAGCAGTTGCGCGGGCGGCAGGCTCCAGCGCGACTGGCCGTAGGGGCGCAGCTCGTTGGCGTCGGCGTAGCCCAGGCGGTACAGGATCTGCGTGCCGTCCAGGCGCGTGTTGCTGTCGAACTCCGCGAGGGACAGCGCCGGCAGCGCGGTGGCCGGCGCGGCAGCTGCGGCAGGTGCGGCGGCCGAAAGGCCGGGGCCGAAGTCGTACAGCGTGGCGCGCGCCGGCTTGTCGGGCAGCATGCCGCAGCCGGCGACCAGCAGCACACAGCCGAGGCTGGCGAGGGCGGGGAGGGTGTTCTTCATGCGCATGGTTGGTCTGCTCCCGGTCAGTGGCGTGCGGCGGGTGCAACGAAGCCGGGCTCGCCCGGGCCCGCGGCCGCGCCGCCGTTGCCGAACAGCAGCGATTGCGGGTTGTCGTTGATGCTGTCGGCCGCGCGGCCCAGGCGGCGCACCGCGTGGGCGGTGTCGTCGGCCACGCGGTTCACGCGCGGCAGGGTGGCGGCGTTGAATGAGTCGACCGCCTGCGCCAGCGCCTTGGTGCCCTCGCTCAGGCGCTCGACCGGGCCGTCGGGTGCGTTGAGCTTGCCCACGGTGGAGTTGAAGTTGTTGGCCACGCGCGAGACGTCGCCGGCGGCTTTCTTCACCGTCGACAGCGTCTCGGGCATGGCGGCCAGCGTCGGGTTCAGGCCGGTCTTGACGGTGTTGTCGAGCTGCTTGAGCAGCGTGTTGGCGCTGGCCGAGGCGGCCGCGATGTTCTCCAGCGCGTCGGCCACGCGCTTCTGGTTGGCGTCGGCCAGCAGCGCGTTGGCGCGCTTGGTCACTTCTTCCACCTGGTCGATGATCTCCTCGCCGCGGTCCTGCAGCTTCGCGAGCATCGAGGGCTTGAGCGGAATGCGCGGCGGGTTGTCGTTGTTCGGCTTGAGCGCGACGGTCGATTCGCCTTCGTCGTCCAGCGCGATGAAGGCCAGGCCGGTCACGCCCTGGTAGCTCAGCGTGGCAAAGCTGGAGGTGGTGAGCGGCACGCGCTCGTCGACCGTGATGCGCACGCGCACGTTGCCCTTGGTCTTGGGGTCGAAGTCGATCGAGGTCACCTTGCCGACCGAGATGCCGCGGTAGCGCACCTGGGCCTGCGGCTGCAGGCCGCTCACGGCGTCGCGGGTGGAGAGCTCGTACACGTTGCGCACGGTGTTGTCGCGCGTGAACCAGACCACCAGCGCGACGAGCGCGGCGATCAGGCCGAGCACGAAGGCACCGGCGGCGAGGGCATGGGCCTTGTTTTCCATGAGGGGACCTACCTTTCTTCAGCGCGCGCGGCCTCGGGCTGCGGCGCGGGTGGTGCTTTGCCGGCGGCGGGCTTGTCGTGCAGCGCCTCCAGGGCGCGCTGGCCGCGCCCGCCGAGAAAGTATTCGTGGATGAAGGGATGCGGGTAGGCGATGACTTCGCGCGCCGTGCCGCTCACGATCACCTTCTGGTCGGCCAGCACCGCGATGCGGGTGCTCAGGTCGAACAGGGTGTCCAGGTCGTGCGTGACCATCACGACCGTCAGGCCCAGCTCGCGGTGCAGGCCGCGCAGCAGGTCGCAGAAACTGTCGGAGGCTTCGGGGTCGAGGCCGGCCGTGGGTTCGTCGAGCAGCAGCAGCGGCGGGTCCATGATGAGCGCGCGCGCCAGCGCCACGCGCTTGATCATGCCGCCCGACAGGTCCGACGGGCTCTTGTTCGCATGCTGCGGCTCCAGCCCCACCATCTGCAGCTTCACGAGCGCGGCGTTGCGGATCAGCTCGTCGGGCAGCAGCTTGAGTTCGCGCAGCGGAAAGGCGATGTTCTCCAGCACGCTGAAGGCCGAGAACAGCGCCCCGTGCTGGAACAGCATGCCCACGTTGGCCGCGCCGGCCGCGCTGAGTTCGCCCGGCGCCCGACCCAGCACCTCGACTGCGCCCTTCGTGGGTTTCTGCAGCCCGAGGATCTGCCGCAGCAGCACCGTCTTGCCGGTGCCCGAGCCGCCGACCAGCGACAGCACCTCGCCGCGGTCGAGGTGCAGGTCGAGGTCGCGGTGCACCACCTGTTCGCCATCGGGGCTCTTGAACACGGTCCAGAGCTTGCGGATGTCGACCACGGTGTTCGACGGGGACGTCATGGCGGCGTTCATCCGCGGAATCCTATGCCCTTGAACAGCACTGCGAAGAGCGCGTCGACCAGGATCACGGCGGTGATCGAGGTCACGACCGACGACGTGGTGCCGCGCCCCAGGCTCTCGGTGTTGGGCTTGACCTTCATGCCGAAGTAGCAGCCGATCAGCGCGATCAGCACGCCGAACACCGCCGACTTGGCCAGGGCCAGCCAGAGGTTGGAGATGGGCACCGCGCGCGGCAAGGCCGACAGGAAATACGACGGCGAGATGCCCAGCGCCGCATCGGCCGCGAGCATGCCGCCGGCCAGCGCCGCCATCGAGGTCCACAGGCTGATCAGCGGCATCGCGATGGCCAGCGCCAGCACGCGCGGCATCACGAGACGGAAGCCGTGCGGGATGCCCATCACGCGCATCGCGTCGAGCTCTTCGGTGACGCGCATCACGCCGATCTGCGCCGTGATCGCCGAGCCCGAGCGGCCCGCGATCAGCACGGCGGCCAGCACCGGCCCGAGCTCGCGGATCAGCGACAGCCCGAGGATGTTCACCACGAAGGCCTCGGCGCCGTAGTTGCGCAGCTGCTGGGAGATCAGGTACGCCAGCACCACGCCGATCAGCAGGCCGACCAGCGCCGTGATGTGCAGCGCCGTGGCGCCGAACTGATAGAGGTGGCCCGAGAAGTCGCGCCACGGCGCGCGATGCGGCGCGCGCGCCAGCGTGCACAGGTCGAGCGCGAGCTGGCCGATGAGGCCCACGAAGTCGCGCAGCACGACCATCGCGCGCGGGCCGTGGTGGGCCAGTGCGTGCAGCCGGTCGCTCAGCGATTTGGGCGGCTCGTCGGGCGTGGCCACCGTGAACTTCGCCACCTGGTCGAGCACCGCCTGGTGCTGCGGCGACAGCTCGATCGTGGCCGGCCAGGCCTGGCGCCAGTGCTCCCACAGCAGCTGGGCGCCGATGTGGTCGAGCTGGCCGATGGGGCGCAGGTCCCAGGCCCGGTCGTCCGCGGGCGGCAGCGCCGCGAGGTCTTTGGCCAGCGCCTCCCAGGCCGGGCGCGTCGACATCGCCAGCGTGGTCCAGCAACCGCTGGCCACGGCCCAGGTGCGGCCGTCCACGTCCTGCGTCTGCGCGCGCGGCGGCGCGAAGGCGTCGTCGGTGGCGGGGGCGTCAGCGGGCGACGGGGTGGGCGACATGGGCAAAGGTGCGGGACAAAACGTAAACAAAGGTCCAAGCGAGAGCGCGCATCGTAACCGCGTGCATCCGGGGCTTGTGTGCGTCTGGCCCTTCGTTTGCGTAGGGCCAGACGCCGTTTTTTTCAGCCAATCTTCAGCTCCAGGCCCGGGCCAGCGCATCCCAGGCGCTGGCGATCACGGGCTCGTCGCGCCGCGCGGCCAGCGAGACGAAACGCAGCGCGCAATCCAGCCGCACGCGGTCGGCCAGCACGAGGCCGTGCGCCTGGCTTTCGCGGATGGCGATCGAGTCGCGCACCAGGCTCAGGCCGACGCCCGACTTCAGCAGGTCGAGCATCGAGGCCTCCTGGTCGACCAGCGCCACGCGCCGGGGTGCCAGGCCGAGCGGGCCGAACACGCGTTCCAGCAAACGGTGGTGCGCCGACTCGGGCGGCGTGGCCAGCCAGGGCAGGGCGGCCAGCGCCTTCCAGTCGCGCCCCAGCACCTGCGGGCCCCAGCCGGCCGGCGCGACCACGCGGTAGCTGAAGCGGGTGAGGGTGCGCACCGCCAGCGGCGCCGGGGCGGCGGCGTCGGGTGCGTCGTCCGGATTGCCCGGGTCGAGGTGAAAGCCCACGTCGAGCTCGCCGCGCAGCACCTGCGCCAGCACGCTGCCGCTCATGCCGTGGCGCAGTTCGGTCTCGATCTGCGGCGCGGCCTCGACCAGCTCGCGCAGGAACACGCCCAGCCGCGTGAACTCGGGGTCGAGGATGGTGCCGATGCGCAGCGCCCCGCGCACCGTGCCCTGCAATTTGCGCGCGGCCTGCTGCAGGTCGCCCACGGCCGCCAGCACGCGCTCGGCCTGCGGCAGCATGGCCGCGCCGTCGGCCGTGAGCGCCAGCCCGTGCGGCGTGCGGGTGAACAGCACCAGCCCGGTTTCTTCCGCGAAACGCTTGAGCTGCAGGCTCACCGCGGGCTGCGTCAGGTGCAGCTTCTCGGCGGCGCGCGAGACGTTGCCCTCGCGCGCCGCCAGGATGAAGGCGCGCAGAATCTGGAGGTCCATCGATGACGTAGTCATATAAGACTGGTTTATAGCGTCATCGACGCGAATTCATTGGCTTTCTCTTCGTGGATTGGGCCAAATTGCCTTCAGGAGACCCGCACATGTCCATCAGCACCCGAAATATCGACCACCACATCGCCGGCGCCCCCGCCGCCAACACCTCCGGCCGCACGCAGGACGTGACCAACCCCGCCACCGGCGCCGTCACCGGCAAGGTCGGCCTGGCCGACGCCGCCCAGGTGGGGGCCGCCGTGGCCGCCGCGCAGGCCGCGTTCCCGGCCTGGGCCGACACGCCGCCCATTCGCCGGGCGCGCGTGATGTTCAAGTTCCTGGAGCTGCTCAACCAGCACAAGGACGAACTCGCCCACCTCATCACCGCCGAGCACGGCAAGGTCTTCACCGACGCACAGGGCGAGGTGAGCCGCGGCATCGACATCGTCGAGTTCGCCTGCGGCATTCCGCAGCTGCTCAAGGGCGACTTCACCGACCAGGTGAGCACCGGCATCGACAACTGGACGCTGCGCCAGCCGCTGGGCGTCGTGGCCGGCATCACGCCCTTCAACTTCCCGGTGATGGTGCCGATGTGGATGTTCCCGGTGGCCATCGCCGCGGGCAACACCTTCGTGCTCAAGCCCAGCCCGACCGACCCGAGCCCGTCGCTGCTGATGGCCGAGCTGCTCAAGAAGGCCGGCCTGCCCGACGGCGTGTTCAACGTGGTGCAGGGCGACAAGGCCGCGGTCGACGCGCTGCTGGAGCACCCCGACGTCAAGGCCGTGAGCTTCGTGGGCTCCACGCCCATCGCCAACTACATCTACGAAACCGGCGCACGCCACGGCAAGCGCGTGCAGGCGCTGGGCGGTGCGAAGAACCACATGGTCGTCATGCCCGACGCCGACATCGACCAGGCCGTGGACGCGCTCATCGGCGCCGGCTACGGCTCGGCCGGCGAGCGCTGCATGGCGATCAGCGTCGCGGTGCTGGTGGGCGACGTGGCCGACCGGCTGCTGCCCAAGCTCATCGAGCGCACCAAGACGCTGAAGGTGCTCGATGGCGAAAACCTCGCGGCCGAGATGGGCCCGATCGTCACGCGCGCCGCGCACGAGCGCATCACCGGCTACATCGCGCAGGGCGAGAAGGAAGGCGCGAAGCTGCTGGTCGACGGCCGCAGCTTCGACGGCAACAAGGCTGGCGAAGGCTGCGGCGACGGCTTCTGGATGGGCGGCACGCTGTTCGACCACGTCACGCCCGAGATGCGCATCTACAAGGAAGAGATCTTCGGCCCCGTGCTGGGCTGTGTGCGCGTCGCGACCTTCAAGGAAGCCGTCGACCTCATCAACGCGCACGAGTTCGGCAATGGCGTGAGCTGCTTCACGCGCGACGGCAACGTGGCGCGCGAGTTCGGCCGCCGCATCCAGGTCGGCATGGTCGGCATCAACGTGCCGATCCCGGTGCCGATGGCCTGGCACGGCTTCGGCGGCTGGAAGAAGAGCCTGTTCGGCGACATGCACGCGTATGGCGAAGAGGGCGTGCGCTTCTATACGAAGCAGAAGTCGATCATGCAGCGCTGGCCCGAAAGCATCGGCAAGGGCGCAGAGTTCGTGATGCCGACAGCGAAGTAAAGGTAAAAGGGGGCGCCGCACGCGCGGCGCTTCGCATCCGAAGAACAACGAGAGACAAAAAGCCAGCCGCCATGAGCGACACCACCTTCGACTACATCATCATCGGCGCCGGCACCGCCGGCTCGCTCATCGCCAACCGCCTGAGCGCCGACAAGACCAAGCGCGTGCTGCTCATCGAGGCCGGCCGCAAGGACGACTACCACTGGATCCACATTCCGGTGGGCTACCTGTACTGCATCGGCAACCCGCGCACCGACTGGCTTTACAACACCGAGCCCGACGCGGGCCTGAACGGCCGCACGCTGCGTTATCCGCGCGGCAAGACGCTGGGCGGCTGCTCGAGCATCAACGGCATGATCTACATGCGTGGCCAGTCGCGCGACTACGAGCACTGGGCTGAGCTCACGGGCGACGAAGGCTGGCGCTGGGAGAACGTGCTGCCGGCCTTTCGCAAGCACGAGGACTTCTACCTCGGCGCCGACGAGATGCACGGCGCGGGCGGCGAATGGCGCGTCGAGAAGCAGCGGCTGCGCTGGGACATCCTCGATGCGTTTGCCGACGCGGCCGTGCAGGCCGGCGTGCCGCACACCGCCGACTTCAACCGCGGCAGCAACGAAGGCGTGGGCTACTTCCAGGTCAACCAGAAGAACGGCTGGCGCTGGAACACCGCCAAGGCCTTCCTGCGGCCCACCTGCTACGGCCGCCCTAACTTCGAGCTGTGGACCGGCGCGCAGGTGTCGCGCCTGCTGTTCGAGACGCTGCCCGACGGCACCAAGCGCTGCACCGGGGCGCAGGTGTGGGACGGCTCCGAGATGACCACGGCGCACGCCGAGTGCGAAGTGATCCTGAGCGCGGGCGCCATCGGCTCGCCGCAGATCCTGCAGCTGTCGGGCGTCGGTCCGGCCGAGCTGCTGCGCCAGCACGGCATCGACGTGGCGCTGGACGCACCCGGCGTCGGCGCCAACCTGCAGGACCACCTGCAGATCCGCGCGGTCTACAAGATCGAGGGCGCGCCCACGCTCAACGTGCTGGCCTCGTCGCTGGTCGGCAAGGCGAAGATCGGCCTCGAATACCTGCTCAAGCGCAGCGGCCCGATGAGCATGGCGCCGTCGCAACTCGGCGCCTTCACGCGCAGCTCGCCCGACCGCGCGTGGCCCAACATCCAGTACCACGTGCAGCCGCTGTCGCTCGATGCCTTCGGCGAGCCGCTGCACAGCTTCCCGGCCTTCACCGCGAGCGTGTGCAACCTGAACCCGACGAGCCGGGGCTCGGTGCGCATCAAGAGCCCGCGTTTCGAAGACGCGCCCGCCATCGCGCCGAACTACCTGAGCACCGAGGAAGACCGCAAGGTGGCGGCCGATTCGCTGCGCGTGACGCGCCGCATCGCGCAGCAGCCCGCGCTCGCCAAGTACAAGCCGCAGGAGTGGAAGCCCGGCGTGCAGTACCAGACCGACGAAGACCTCGCGCGGTTGGCCGGCGACATCGCCACCACCATCTTCCACCCGGTCGGCACCACCAAGATGGGCGCCGACGGCGACCCGATGGCGGTGCTCGATGCGCGCCTGCGCGTGCGCGGCGTGCACGGCCTGCGCGTGGTCGATGCGGGCGCGATGCCCACCATCACGAGCGGCAACACCAACAGCCCGACGTTGATGATGGCGGAGAAGGCGGCGGGCTGGATCCTGGAAGACAACCGCAACCGCTGAGGTGGCTCAGCGGCGCGGCTTGGCGCCGCGCTGGGTGTCAGCCGCCAGGCGCGCCTTCGCGCCTTCGAGCATGAGGTCCACGCCGACCTCGAACATCGCATCGGGGCCGGCCTTGCGGTAGCTGGCGAAGGCCTCGGCCAGCAGCGGGCGCGAGGCCGCGGCGGCATTGAGCGCCTGCTGCCGGATTTCCGCATCGGGCGGTGCCGCCTGCTCCTCCAGCCCACGGCGCAGGGCTGGCCGGCGCCGTGCGCTATCTGCTGTGCCTGCCGGTGATGCTGTGCAGGTCGCCTGCGGCGGAGGGCTAGCTCTCGAAGAACGCCAGCTTGCGCGCGCGGGGCAGCGCCTTGAGCGCGATCTCCGCCCGCAGCGCGGCGCCCTTGTCGGGGTACTGGCGCGCCGCCAGCACGCGCTGGGGCGGACGCGCGCGCGTGAACTTGGCGCCCAGCCCGAAGACATGCTGGAAGAAGCGCTGCTCCACGTCGAGCGCGATGCCCGCGTAGTACACGCCGCCTTCGCATTCCAGCAGGTAGAGCCAATAGGGTGGGGGCGGCGAGGGATCGGGCGGTTTTCGGGGCACGCGCGCATTGTGCGGGCAGGCGCTTATCGTGCGTTGAAGGAAGGTGTCACCATGAAGTTCATTCGCAAAACGCACCAAGTCCTTCCAATTTTTCGCTAGGCAAGGGCGCGGGTTTCGCACATATTGGCCCGTTCCTGCTGTCGCATTTCTTCTTCTGTCCTTCCTTCTCCCTGGAGCGTCCATGCCAGAAGCCCAGACCCCCGTGTCCCTCCCCGCCGAGGTCGACCAACTGCTGCATCGCCTGGGCGTGCCCCGCACCGCCCACACCCGCGGCGACCTCACGGTGCGCTCGCCGGTCAGCGGCGAGGTGATCGCGCAGGTGCCGCAGACCACGGCCGTGGAAGCCACCGGCGCCATCGGCCGCGCGCACGAGGCCTTCAAGGCCTGGCGCCTGGTGCCGGCGCCGCGCCGCGGCGAGCTGGTGCGCCTGCTGGGCGAAGAGCTGCGCGCCGCCAAGCGCGACCTGGGCCGCCTCGTCACGCTGGAGGCCGGCAAGATTCCGTCCGAAGGCGCGGGCGAGGTGCAGGAAATGATCGACATCTGCGACTTCGCGGTCGGCCTCTCGCGCCAGCTCTACGGCCTCACGCTGGCCACCGAGCGTGCCGAGCACCGGATGATGGAAACCTGGCACCCGCTGGGCGTGTGCGGCGTGATCTCGGCCTTCAACTTTCCCGTGGCCGTGTGGTCGTGGAATGCGGCGCTCGCGCTGGTGTGCGGCGATCCGGTGGTGTGGAAGCCTTCAGAGAAAACGCCGCTCACCGCGCTGGCCGTGCACGCCATCGCGCAGCGCGCCATCGAACGCTTCGGCGACGCGCCCGAAGGCCTGCTCGGCCTGCTGCTGGGCCCGCGCGACATCGGCGAAGTGCTGGTCGACGACCCCCGCGTGCCGATCCTCTCGGCCACCGGCTCCACGGCGATGGGCCGGCAGGTCGGCCCGAAGCTGGCGGCGCGCTTCGCCCGCGCCATCCTCGAACTGGGCGGCAACAACGCCGCCATCGTCACGCCCTCGGCCGACCTGGACCTCACGCTGCGCGGCATCGCCTTCGCGGCCATGGGCACGGCGGGCCAGCGCTGCACCACGCTGCGGCGCCTGTTCGTGCACGAGAGCGTGTACGACCAGCTGGTGCCCAAGCTCGTGAAGGTCTACGGCAACGTGCAGGTGGGCGACCCGCGCGAGGCCGGCACGCTGGTCGGTCCGCTGATCGACCGCGCCGCCTTCGACGGCATGCAGAAGGCCCTGAACGAAAGCTGCGAGACCGGCGCCACGGTGCACGGGGGCCAGCGCGTCGAGGGCATCGGCACGCAGGACGCGTTCTATGTGCGCCCCGCGCTGGTCGAACTGAAGTCGCACGCCGGCCCGGTGCTGCGCGAGACCTTCGCGCCCATCCTCTATGTGGTGCGCTACAGCTCGCTCGACGAAGCCATCGAATGGCACAACGCGGTGGGCGCGGGCCTGTCGTCGTCGATCTTCACGCTCAATGTGCGCGAGGCCGAGCGCTTCATGTCCAGCGCGGGTTCGGACTGCGGCATCGCCAACGTCAACATCGGCCCGAGCGGCGCCGAGATCGGCGGCGCCTTCGGTGGCGAGAAGGAAACCGGCGGCGGGCGCGAAGCGGGCTCGGACAGCTGGAAGGCCTACATGCGCCGCGCGACCAACACCATCAACTACTCGACGGCATTGCCCTTGGCTCAAGGCGTGACCTTCGACATCGGCGACTGACCCACCCCGGCCTGTTGTTCTCGCCGCGCAGCACTTCGCTGCAGCGGCAGGGCAGCGGTCGCGCATATCCCCCTAGAACTACCAGGAGACAGAGAAGATGAAGATGCAACTGAAGACCCTCGCCACCGCCGCGCTGCTTGCGCTCGCTTTCGGCACCACCGCCACCGCGCAGCAGGCGCCCACGGGCGGCACGCTCGACAAGATCAAGGCGAGCGGCAAGGTCGTGCTCGGCGTGCGTGAAGCCTCGCCGCCCATGGCCTACATGCTGGGCGCGGGCGAGAAGTACGTGGGCTACCACGTCGAGCTCTGCGAGCGCGTGCTCAAGGACATCACGCCAAACGCCAAGCTCGAGTACATGGCCGTGACCGCGCAGAACACCATCCCGCTCGTGCAGAACGGCACGCTGGACATCGGCTGCGGCCCCACCACCAACAACACCGCGCGCCAGCAGCAGGTGGCCTTCGCGCTCACCACGTACGTGAGCGAAGTGCGCATGGCGACCAAGGTCGACTCGGGCATCACCACGCTCGACCAGCTCGCGGGCCGCAACGTGTCGGCCTCGACCGGCACGACCGCCGTGCAGCTGCTGCGCAAGCGCGAGCGCGCGCAGAACGTCTCGTACAACACCATGCTCGGCAAGGACCACCTGGAGAGCTTCCTGCTCATGGAGTCGGGCCGCGCCGATGCCTTCGTGCTCGACGACAACCTGCTCGCCGGCATCATCGCGAACTCGAAGAACCCCACGGCCTACCGCATCACCGGCGAGGCGCTGGGCTCCGAGCCGATCGCGCTGCTGTTCCGCAAGGACGACCCGGCCTTCAAGGCGGCGGTCGACGACTCGCTGCGCAAGCTCATGAAGAGCGGCGAGCTCGAGAAGATCTACACCAAGTGGTTCGTGGCCGCGATCCCGCCGAAGAACACCAGCCTCAACCTGCCGATGAGCCCCGCGCTCAAGCAGCTCGTGCTCGAACCCAACGACAAGCCGCTGGAAGCCTACGCCAAGTGACAGACGCCGCCGTGTTCTCGCCGGCGCAACGTGTGCGCGCCATCCAGGTCTCGGAGATCCTGCGCATCACCGACCATGCGCAGGCGCTCAAGCGCGCCGGCCGCCCGGTGATCGTGCTGGGCGCGGGCGAGCCCGACTTCGACACGCCCGAGAACATCCGGCATGCGGCCTCGCAGGCCATTGCGCGCGGCGACACGCGCTACACGGTGCTCGACGGCAGCCCGGCGATGAAGGCGGCGGTGCAGCTGAAGTTCAAGCGCGACAACGCGCTGGACTTCGCGCTCGACGAGATCAGCGTGAGCGCGGGCGCCAAGCAGGTGATCTTCAATGCGCTGATGGCGAGCCTGAACCCGGGCGATGAAGTGATCCTGCCCGCGCCGTACTGGACTTCGTACGCGGACATCGTGCAGATCTGCGGCGGCGTGCCGGTGTCGGTGGCGTGCGGCGAGGAGAACGGCTTTCGCCTGACCGCGACGCAGCTGCAGGCGGTCATCACGCCGCGCACGCGCTGGCTGTTTCTCAACTCGCCGTCGAACCCGAGCGGCGCGGCCTACAGCGCGGCCCAACTGAAGCCGATCACCGACGTGCTGCTCGATCACCCTCACGTCTGGGTGCTGGCGGACGACATCTACGAACACATCCTCTACGACGGCCTCGCGTTCGCAACGCCGGTGGCCGTGGAGCCGCGGCTGCGCGAACGCACGCTGACGGTGAACGGCGTGTCGAAGGCCTATGCGATGACTGGCTGGCGCGTCGGCTACGGCGCGGGACCGCGCGCGCTGATCGCGGCGATGGCCGTGGTGCAGAGCCAGTCGACCTCGTGCCCCTCGTCGGTGAGCCAGGCCGCGGCGATCGAGGCGCTCACCGGCCCGCAGGGCATCGTGGCCGAGCGCTGCGTATCCTTTCAACAGCGCCGCGATGTCGTCGTGGCCGCGCTCAACCGCACGCCAGGCCTGCACTGCCGCGTGCCCGAAGGCGCCTTCTACACCTTCGCGAGCTGCGCGGGCGTGCTCGGCAAGCGCACCGCCGCAGGCGCGCTGCTGCAGACCGACAGCGACTTCTGCCGCTACCTGCTGCAGGACTTCGAGGTGGCGGTGGTGCCGGGCAGCGTGTTCGGGCTCGCGCCGTATTTCCGCATCTCGTATGCGACGTCGATGGCGCAACTCGAAGAGGCGTGCGCGCGCATCGCCGCCGCCTGCGCCGCGCTTTCCTGACCTTTCCTCTTCATTCCACTGGAACCCTCATGACTTCCTCCCGCACCGGCGGCCAGATCCTGGTCGACCAGCTCATCACCCACGGCGTCAAGCAGCTCTTCTGCGTGCCCGGCGAAAGCTTCCTGGCCGTGCTCGACGCGCTGCACGACGCATCGATCGACGTGACGGTGTGCCGGCAGGAAGGCGGCGCCACGATGATGGCCGAGGCGCAAGGCAAGCTCACGGGCCAGCCCGGCATCTGCTTCGTCACGCGCGGCCCCGGCGCCACCAATGCGGCGGCAGGCGTGCACATCGCGCACCAGGATTCGACGCCGCTTCTGCTGTTCGTCGGCCAGGTCGCACGCGACGCGATGGGCCGCGAAGCCTTCCAGGAGCTGGACTACGGCGCGGTCTTCGGCACGATGGCCAAGTGGGTCGTGCAGATCGACGATCCGGCGCGCGTGCCCGAACTCGTGTCGCGCGCCTTCCATGTCGCGACCTCGGGCCGGCCTGGGCCGGTGGTGATCGCGCTGCCCGAAGACATGTTGACCGAAGCCGCCGTGGTGGCCGATGCGCTGCCGTATGCCGTCACCGAAACGCATCCGGGCGCGGCGCAGATCGCCGAGCTGCAGCAGCGCCTGTCGCAGGCGCAGCGACCGGTCGTCATCCTGGGCGGCAGCCGCTGGTCCGAAGCCGCGACGCAGCAGTTCGCGAAGTTCGCCGAGGCCTACGCGCTGCCCGTGTACTGCTCCTTCCGCCGCCAGATGCTGATGTCCGCCGAGCACCCCAGCTATGCGGGCGACCTGGGGCTCGGCGCGAACCCGCGCATGCTGGCGCGCATCCGCGATGCGGACCTCGTGCTGCTGGTGGGCGGGCGTCTGTCGGAAGTGCCGTCGCAAGGCTATGAGCTGTTCGCGATCCCGCAGCCGAAGCAGGCGCTGGTCCATGTGCACGCCGATGCCGACGAGCTCGGCAAGCTCTATCGCCCGACGCAGGGCATCCACGCCACGCCGCAGGCGTTTGCCGAAGCGGTGTCCGCGTTGCGTCCGGCGTCACCGCCCGTGTGGCAGGCCGAGACGAAGACCGCGCGCGAAGACTTTCTGCGCTGGAGCGATCCGGTGCCGATCCGCATTCCCGGCCCGCTGCAGATGGGCGAGGTCATGCAGCACCTGCGCGAGGTGCTGCCGGCCGACACCATCTTCTGCAACGGCGCGGGCAACTTCGCGACCTGGGTGCATCGCTTCTGGCCGTTTCGCGCGTTCGCGAGCCAGCTCGCGCCGACCAGCGGCTCGATGGGCTACGGCCTGCCGGCCGGCGTCGGTGCCAAGCGGCTGTGGCCCGAACGCGAGGTGGTCGTGTTCGCGGGCGATGGCGATTTCATGATGCACGGCCAGGAGTTCGCGACCGCCGTGCAGTACGGCCTGCCGATCCTCGTGGTGCTGCTGGACAACGGCATGTACGGCACGATCCGCATGCACCAGGAAAAGCACTACCCCGGCCGCATCAGCGCCACGCAGCTGAAGAACCCCGACTTCCGTGGCTATGCCGAGGTGTTCGGCGGCCACGGCGAACGCGTGACCACGACGGAAGAATTCGGCCCCGCACTGGCGCGTGCCCGTGCCAGCGGCAAGCCGGCGATCCTGCATTGCCTGCTGGACCCGGAGGCGATCACGCCCGCGAGCACGCTGGCGTCGATCCGCAAGGCAGCGCTGGCCGCGAACTGAGGCATCGTCAGCGCAGCCCGCCGACATAGCGCGGCGGCGGTGTGGGCGGCAGGCCGTCGGGCTGGCGCGCCGCCAGCCGCGCGGCGCGGGCCAGCGGTTCCATGGCCTGCTCGAGCCGCGTGGCGAGCTGGTCGAGTTCGTCGTCCTTCGTCTCGGCGGCGTGCTGGCGCGTCATGCGCACGATCTCGGCGGCGTACTCGGCGTTGGTGGCCATCCATTCGGTGTCGGTCACGCGCCCGTGCTTTCGCCGCAGTGCCACGTGAAGGCGTGCTGCAAGCGCGATGCGTTCGCTTTCGGACATGGATGGCATGGCGTCTCCCTCGGGTGGTCAGGCTCCCAGGTGTTCACGATGCTGAGCAAGATCGAGGCCCACCAGTTCACTCTCGGGGTCGACGCGCAATCCGACCAGCACATGCACCAGGAACAGCACGATGGCCGTGCCCGCCGCGCTGTAGATCGCCACGCTGGCGACCGCGATCGCCTGCGTCAGCACATTGCCCGCCGCGCCCGAGATGCGCAGGTCGGCGAACACGCCCGTGAGCAGCGCGCCCACGATGCCGCCGATGCCGTGCACGCCGAACACGTCGAGCGAGTCGTCCGCACCGAGCAGGTGCTTCAGGCCCGTGGCGCCCCAGTAGCAGGCCAGCCCGGCGATGGCGCCGATGGCCAGCGCCGACAGCGGCGTGACGAAGCCGGCCGCCGGCGTGATCGCCACCAGCCCGGCCACGAGGCCGGAGCACAGGCCCAAGAGCGACGGGCTGCGGCGCACGATCCACTCGCCGATCATCCAGCTCATGGCGCCGGCCGCCGCTGCGATGTGCGTCACCAACATGGCCAGGCCGGCGCGCCCGTCGGCCGCCACCGCCGAGCCGGCATTGAAGCCGAACCAGCCCACCCACAGCAGGCCCGCGCCCGTCATGGTGAGCGCCAGGCTGTAGGGCTCGAAGGCCTCGCGCCCGTAGCCCCGGCGCGGCCCGAGCGCATAGGCGCACACCAGCCCCGCGATGCCCGCGTTGACGTGCACCACCGAGCCGCCCGCGAAGTCGAGCGCGCCCATCTGCGCGAGCCAGCCGCCCGGCTCCCACACCCAGTGCGCGACCGGCGCGTACACGAGCAGGCTCCACAGCAGCGCGAACCACAGCAGCGCCGAGAAGCGCATGCGCTCGACAAAGGCGCCGAGCACCAGCGCGGTGGTGATGATCGCGAAGCTCAGCTGGAACATCGCGTAGACCGACTCCGGCACGTTCGGCGCCACGTGGCTCACGGCCACCTGGCCGGCCTCCTTCAGGTACTCGAAGCCCGAGAAGCCGATGCGCGAGAGCTTGCCCAGCCAGGGCCAGCCGGGCGTGAAGGCCAGCGAGTAGCCGAGCGCGAACCAGGTCAGCGAGACCACCGCGGCGATCGCCACCACCCCGGCCATGGTGGCCAGCACGTTCTTGCGCCGCACCATGCCGGCATAGAAGAGCGCGATGCCGGGCAGCGTCATCAGCAGCACCAGCGCGGTCGAGGTCATCATCCAGGCGGTGTCGGCCGCGTTCAGGGAGGCTTGGGGTGCCAGCAGGGCCATGACCGTTTCTTCTTGGAGTGGTGGACAAGAGGCCTGTGTGCACGAGTCATGCCATCTTGTTAACTGACTGAAACACTTTGGTTTCCCAACCGGAGGGTCGAAGTAACACGAAGCGGGTAATTCCTAATGCACCGGGCGGGTGCGCGCTTGCACAATCTGCGCACTCGCGACGGGCCCTGCTCGTACTGCCGAGGGTCCGAGGAGACAAGCTTCCGATCGATCAACAAGAACATTCTTCAAAGGCTCCGTACGAGATGCCTGTCTGATATTTGAAAAGCGCCGCTGGTCGGCGCTTTTTTTTTGCCTGTTCGCAGCGCGAATGCAGGCGCTTTCTTCCAAGCCAAACAAGCCTCCTGGCCAGCCGGTATCGGCCACCACAGCTATCGTTTCGATAGCGATTCCGGTGAGACAATCGCCCGCATGGAAATGCTGGTGGTCACGGGCGCCTCACTGCTCGCGGGTTTTATCGATGCGATCGTGGGCGGCGGCGGGTTGATCCTGGTGCCAGCCCTCTTTGCGGTGTTTCCGGGCGCGCCGCCCGCCACGCTGCTGGGCACCAACAAGAGCGCGTCCATCTGGGGCACGGCGGCCTCGGCGGCCCAGTTCAGCCAGCGGGTGCAGATGCGCTGGGGCGCGATGTGGCCGGCCGCGCTGCTGGGTTTCGGCGGCTCGATGCTCGGCGCCTGGACCGTCACGGTCTTCCCGGGCGACTTCCTGCGCCGGGCGCTGCCGGTCATCCTGCTGGGCGTGCTGGTCTACACGCTGGCGCGCAAGGACATGGGCCGGCTGCACGCGCCGCGCTTCAGCGGCCGCGCCGAGACGCTGGCGGCCAGCACCATCGGCCTGACCATCGGTTTCTACGACGGCTTCTTCGGGCCGGGCACGGGCAGCTTCCTGGTGTTCCTGTTCGTGCGCTGGATGGGCTACGACTTCCTCAACGCCTCGGCCTCGGCCAAGGTCATCAACACGCTGACCAACGCCGCCGCGCTGATCCTGCTGGCCGCCAAGGGCCACGTCTGGTGGCACTACGGGTTGGTGATGGCCGTGGCCAACGTGGCCGGCAGCCTGGTCGGTACGCGCGTGGCACTGAAGCACGGGGCGGGTTTCGTGCGGATCGTGTTCATCGTGGTGGTGAGTGCACTGATCCTGAAGACGGCTTACGACGCGTTCCTGAAATGAAAAAGCCCCTGGCGTTCGGCCAGGGGCTTTTTCTCGGGGCGCCGAGGTCAGTCTTCGACGAACGCTTCTTCGCGCTTCGCCTTGATCGCCGGCAGCAGCACGATGGCCAGCAGCAGCGCCGCGGCGATCAGCAGGCCCGCCGACAGCGGCCGCGTGACGAACACGCTCCACGCACCGCGCGACAGCAGCAGCGCGCGTCGCAGGTTCTCTTCCATCATCGGCCCGAGGATGAAGCCCAGCAGCAGCGGGGCCGGCTCGGTGCGCAGCTTCAGGAACAGGTAGCCGATGAAGCCGAAGATCGCCACCATCCACACGTCGAAGGTGTTGTTGTTGGTCGAGTACACGCCGATCGCGCAGAACAGCACGATGGCCGGGAACAGGAACTTGTAGGGCACCGTCAGCAGCTTGATCCACATGCCGATCAGCGGCAGGTTCAGGATGATCAGCATCGCGTTGCCGATCCACATCGAGGCGATCAGGCCCCAGAACAGCTCGGGGTTGCTGGTCATCACCTGCGGACCGGGCTGGATGTTGTGGATCGTCATCGCGCCCACCATCAGCGCCATCACCGCGTTGGGCGGAATGCCCAGCGTCAAGAGCGGAATGAAGGAGGTCTGCGCGCCGGCGTTGTTGGCCGACTCGGGCGAGGCCACGCCGCGGATGTTGCCCTTGCCGAAGGGCACTTCGCCCGGGCGCATCTTGATCTTCTTCTCCAGCGCATAGGCCGCAAAGGCCGCCAGCAGCGCGCCGCCGCCGGGCAGGATGCCCAGGGCCGAGCCCAGCGCCGTGCCGCGCAGCACGGCCGGCGTCATGCGCTTGAAGTCGTCCTTGGTGGGCCACAGGCCCTTCACCTTGTGCGTGAACACCTCGCGCTCGTCATCGGGCTGCGAGAGGTTGCCGATGATTTCGCCGTAACCGAACACGCCCATGGCGATCACCACGAAGCCGATGCCGTCGGTGAGCTCGGGAATGTCGAAGCTGAAGCGCGCGACGCCCGAGTTCACGTCGGTGCCCACGATGCCCAGCAGCAGGCCCAGCACGATCATCGCCACCGCCTTGAGCAGCGAGCCCGAGGCCAGCACCACCGCGCCGATCAGGCCCAGCACCATCAGCGAGAAGTACTCGGCGGGGCCGAACTTGAAGGCCAGCTCGGTCAGCGGCGGCGCGAAGGCGGCCAGGATCAGCGTGCCGACGCAGCCTGCGAAGAACGAGCCCAGGCCCGCCGCGGCCAGCGCAGGGCCTGCGCGGCCCTGCCTTGCCATCTGGTAGCCGTCGATACAGGTGACCACCGAGGACGACTCCCCGGGCAGGTTCACCAGGATGGCCGTGGTCGAGCCGCCGTACTGGGCGCCGTAGTAGATGCCGGCCAGCATGATCAGCGCCGACACGGGCGGCAGCGCGTACGTGGCGGGCAGCAGCATCGCGATCGTCGCGACCGGGCCGATACCCGGCAGCACGCCGATCAGCGTGCCCAGGATGCAACCGACCAGGCAGTACAGCAGGTTGGTGAAGGTGAAGGCGACGCCGAAGCCGGTCGCCAGGTTGTGGAACAGTTCCATGGCGGTGTGCTCCTCAACCCGAAATGAAGGTGGGCCAGACCTGGATCTGGAGCTTGAGCGCCCAGATGAAGGCCACATAGCTGCCGGCCGCCAGGATGGTGGAGAGCACCAGCACGTCGCGCAGCTTGAAGTGCTCGCCGGCCATGCTCGAGATGATCGTCAGCGCGTAGATCGCGATGATCATGCCCATCGCCGGCAGCCCGACGCTGGGCAGGCCGCCCAGCAGCACGCCGAAGGCCAGGTTGGCGCCGAGCACGAAGGCCAGCGGCTTCCAGGCCCATTTGCCGATCTTGTCGCCGTCGGCGCTCTCGACCACCATGGCCTGGAACATGATCAGCGCGCCCAGCAGCGCCAGCAGGATGCCCAGCATCAGCGGAAAGTACCCCGGCCCCATGCGGGCGCCGTCGCCGATGGTGTAGGTGGTGGCGCCGATGGCGAACGCGCCACCGACGGCGGCGAACATGACTCCTGAGAAGAAGTCCGCCTGTCTCTTGATTTTCATTGTCTCGACCCTCTGTTTTCGAAGGGACGAGGGTCGTCGCCAGCGGCTGACCATGGGCTGACCAGCGCGGTACGCACTAATGCTTACAGGGTAAGCCCAGGCTTGGCTCTCCCCCAGGCTTCGCGCACTTCGTGTCGCTGCGCCAACCCCCTTCCGGGGGCAACGCCAACGGCCCGGTGGGCGTGGCTCTCCCCCAGGCTTCGCGCACTTCGTGTCGCTACGCCAACCCCCCTCCGGGGGCAACACCAGCGGCCCGGCAAAGCCGGTTCCGCGGTGTTCCACGAAGGGGCAGGGATCGTGTGGGGGCCGGAAACGAAAAAAGCTCCCGAAGGAGCTTTTTATTCATTCAGAGCGCCGGGGCGCTCATGAGTGTGTGGGGGAGGGCTTAGTAGCCGCCGCGGCCACCGCCGCCGCCGCCGTAACCACCGCCGCCGCCACCGCTGCGGCCACCACCGCCGCCGCCGTAACCGCCGCCGCCGCCACCACCGTAGCCGCCGCCGCCACCACCGCCGTAGCCGCCACCACCGCCGGTGCGGGGGGGACGTGCTTCCATCGGACGGGCTTCGTTCACCGTCAGGGCGCGGCCCTGCAGCGATGCGCCGTTCATGCCTTCGACTGCAGCGAGTGCTTCAGCGTCGGTGCCCATTTCGACAAAGCCGAAGCCCTTCGAACGGCCGGTGTCACGTTCCATCATGACCTTGGCGCTGACGATCGAACCGAATTCGCCGAAAGCTTGTTCCAGGTCGTTGTCACGCACGGAGTAGGCGAGGTTGCCCACGTAAAGTTTCTTGCCCATGGAGGGACTCCTAATTCAAACCAAAAAAACACAAAGCGATGGAGTCCCAGAATCACAACAAACTAATGCGCTGTGGCGCGAAACTGACCGATCACCAAATTACGTGCACGGGAGCCGAGGCTCGCAGACACGTGAGCCGGATTATCCGGCCCGATTTCCTAAAAAAGGGGGGAAATCTTGTGTTATCGAGAAACATTCCGACCCGACGGGCGGTTTCGCAACGGTTTGAGCAGGTCGGACAGGCCGTTGTGGTCTATTTCATGCATCAAAGCGAGCAGCCGGCCAATTTCTCCCGCGGGAAAACCCTCGCGCGCGAACCAGGTCAGGTAATTTCCGGGCAAATCGGCGATCAGCGTGCCCTTGTGCTTGCCAAAAGGCATTTCGAGCGTCACCAGGCGCTGCAGGTCTTCGGGGTTCATGCGCTGTTCAGCCGCCCGCGCGCTTGACCGTGTGGCCCTGCTTCACGAGGGCGGCGATGACCACCTCGCGGTGATCGCCCTGGATCTCCACGGTGCCATCCTTCACCGTGCCGCCCGTGCCGCAGGCCGCTTTGAGCTGCTTGCCCACGGCCGCCAGCGCCGCCGCGTCGAGCGGCAGGCCCTTGACCACGGTCACGCCCTTGCCCTTTCGGCCCTTGGTCTCGTGCGATACGCGGACAATGCCGTCCGTGGCCGCCGTGCGGGCCTTCGCGAGTTCCTTGCAGCGGCATTGCGCCATCGGGGCGCCGCAGTCGGGGCACATGCGCCCGCCCGCCTCGGTGGAGTACACCAGCGTGCTGCCGGTGCGGCTGTTCTTCATCGTTCCCATTCGATCCGTCTTTCTTTCGATCTCTCTCTTTTTTTCCCGGTGCCCGTTCCATGCCATTCGATACCCTGGGCCTGACCCCCGCGCTCGCGCAAGCGGCCGCCGCGAGCGGCTTTGCCGCGCCGACCGCCATCCAGGCGGCGGCCATCCCTGCCATTTTGCAGGGCCGCGACCTGCGGGGCTCGGCACAGACCGGCTCCGGCAAGACGGCCGCATTTTCCCTGCCGCTGCTGCAGCGCCTGGCCGCCGAGCCTGCCTCGTCGGCGTCGCGCCGGCTGCGCGCGCTGGTGCTCGTGCCCACGCGCGAACTCGCGGCCCAGGTCGGCGAGACGCTGGAAGACTTCGCACGGCACCTGCCCGAGCGCCTGAAGATCGTCGTCGCGGTCGGCGGCGTCTCGATCAACCCGCAGATGATGCGGCTGCGCGGCGGCGCCGACATCGTGGTCGCCACGCCCGGCCGGCTGCTCGACCTGGTCGAGCACAACGCGCTCGCGCTCGACGCTGTGTCGACGCTCGTGCTCGACGAGGCCGACCGCCTGTTCGACCTGGGCTTTGCCGAGGAACTGCAGCGCATCCTGGCGCTGCTGCCGGCGCGGCGCCAGAACCTGCTCTTTTCGGCCACCTTCCCGATCGCCATCCAGGCGCTGGCCGACGACATGCTGCACGACCCGGCCCTGGTCGACGTGCAGGGCGAGCCCGGCACCCGGCCCGACATCGTGCAGCGCGCCATCGAGGTCGATGCCGCCCGCCGCACCCAGCTGCTGCGCCAGCTGCTGAAGGACAACGAAGGCACCTGGGACCGCGTGCTGGTGTTCGTCGCCACGCAGCACGCCGCACAGACCGTGGCCGAGAAGCTGTACCGCAACGGCATCTACGCCGTGCCCTTCCATGGCGACATCGCCCAGGGCACGCGCCGCGACATCCTGGCGCAGTTCAAGCAGAGCCGCTGGGACGTGGTGATCGCCACCGACCTGGCGGCGCGCGGCCTGGACATCGCGCAGCTGCCCGTGGTCATCAACTACGACCTGCCGCGTTCGCCCACCGACTACATCCACCGCATCGGCCGCACCGGCCGCGCGGGCGCGAGCGGGCTGGCGATCAGTTTCGTGAGCCCCACCACCGAGGCGCACTTCCGCCTGATCGAGAAGCGCCAGGGCCAGCGCGTGCCGCGCGAGCGCATCGCGGGCTTCGAGCCGACCGAGGCAGCGCCGGTGCTGGTCGACACCTCGGGCAACGGCGGCATCAAGGGCGCGCGGCCGAGCAAGAAGGACAAGCTGCGCGCGGCGGCGGCGCTGGCCGCACAGGCGGGCGGTGGGGAAGACGCGGACTGACGCGCGTCAGGCGTCAGCCGGCATGAAAGGATGCCGGCGGGTGCTTCGCCAGTTCCGCAAGCAGCAACGTCCAGGCCCGCGTCCCTTGCTGGATCGAGGCCAGCCGGAAGAACTCATTCGGCGCATGCACGTCTTCATCGGGCAGGTTGAAGCCGAACATCAACGTGTCGATGCCCAGCATTTCCTTGAAGATCGACGTGACCGGCACGCTCGCGCCGAGCCGCACGTGAACGGGGCGCCGGCCGCTCTCGCGTTCGAGCACCGCTTCGGCTGCGCGCACCAGCGGGTGGTCCGGCGCGAGGGTGGAGGCGGGCGAGCCGTCGTTCAGGGCCACCACGTCGAGCGTGCAGCCGGGCGGGCAGTGCCGCTGCAGGTGGCGCAGCACCGCGTGGATCACGGCGCGCGGGTCCTGCCCCGCGACCACGCGCGTGGTGAGCTTGGCCTGCGCCTCGCAGGGCACGATGGTCTTGCCGCCGCCGCCCGTGTAGCCGCCCCACAGGCCGTTGACGTCGAGCGCGGGCCGCAGCGTGATGCGCTCGCGGGCGGTGTATTCGGGCTCGCCGTGCGCGCTGGCGCCGACATCAGAAAAGAACGCGGCTTCGTCGTAGGGGAACGCTGCGGTATCGGCACGCTGCCTGGCGCTGAGTGGCAGCACGCCCTCGTAGAAGCCTTCGACCGCCACGCCGCCATCCGCGTGGTGCAGCGATGCGACCAGCCGCGCCATCTCGTGCAGCGCGTTGCGCACGCCGCCGCCGTAGCGGCCTGAATGCAGGTCCTTGTGCGCGGTGCGCAACCGCACCTCGAGCTGCGAGTTGCCGCGCGCACCGGTGTTGATCGTCGGCACCTGCGCGCTCGCGCGCCCGCCGTCGGCTGACAGCACCGCATCGGCCTGCAGCAGCGCCCGGTGGCGCTCGACGAGGGTTCGCAGCGAGGGGCTGCCCGTTTCCTCCTCGCCTTCGAGGAACACCTTGATGTTCACCGGGCACCGGCCCTGCACCGCGAGGAACGAGGCGATCACCTCGAGTGCGATGGTGGTCGAGCCCTTCACGTCGGAGGTGCCTCGGCCGTACAGCCTGCCGTCCACCTCCGTGGGCTCGAACGGCGGCGTGCGCCATTGCGCGACGGGATCGGCCGGCTGCACGTCGTAGTGGCCGTAGACCATCAGCGTGGGTTGGCCGGGCGCGCCGTTCCATTCGCCGTACACGGCGGGCTCGCCGTCGCCGTCGAGCAGGCGCACGCCGGTCAGGCCGATCTGCTGCAGCCGCTCGACGAGGAAGCGCCGCGCCTCGTGCATGCCGGGCGCGGAGGCCGGGTCGGCGCTCACGCTCGGGATGCGCAGGAAGTCCTTGAGCCAGGCCACGATCTGCGGCTGGCGGGCGTCGAGGTGGTCGATGAGGTGTTGTTCGTTCATGGAGGGAGGAGTGAACGCGGTGGGTTCGTCAGTACAGCGGCGGGAACACGTCCGGCCCCCACAGCGTGTCGCACTTGTGCGTGTGCTCGAACGCGTTGCTCGATGTCTTGACGGCGGGGTAGGTGAACTCCATCAGCGCGCGGCCCGACGGCCCCATGGAGCGCGGCCAGTGCGTCGCGACGTTGCGGCCGTCGCCGTTCGGGTCGCCGTGCTTCGCGAAGTTGAGGAGGTACGCCACCATCTGCGCCGACAGCGCCTTGCGCTGTGCGGTGGTGGTTGCGTCGGGCGTGGCGCTGCCCGGGTCGAAGTACGGGTACGTGGGCAGCGCGTCGACCGTGCCGGTCAGGTAGTAGCTGTCCATGCCGTGCGCCGTGCCGTAGAAGAAGGCCGTGGGGCTCGTCGGAAACGACAGCTGCGGATCGGTCATCTCCCAGCCGTACACCGGCACCCAGGCCGCGAGCGCATCGCGCCGCGCGCTGTTGCCGCAGGCGTACATCGCGTCGCCCATGGCGCGCGCGATGCCTTGCGCCGGCACGGCGTAGTTGCCGATCGGGTAGGCCGCCTCGATGGCCGTGGTGTCGTAGCCGGCCGGTGCGAGCCCGCGCAGGTACAGCGGGTAGTAGGCGGCGCCCAGCTTCGTGTCGACGAACAGCGTGCCCTCGTCGTGCACGCCGCCGATCATCACGGGCACCTGGTTGAAGTTGCCGGTCGCGAAGGCGCGTGCGGGCACCTGCGTGAGGACCTGCGCGTCCACGGTGGGCCGCCACTTGAGCCCGCCCTGGGCGAGCAGCGCCGACACCGGCAGCGCGCGCAGGCAGGCGACCACGTCGGCGGCGCCGCTGCATCCGAGGTTCTGCACGGCGGTGTCGCCGACGGCCAGCGAGGTGTCCATGCTCGGGTTCGAGTACTCGGCCGCGCCGCCGCTTTGCATCACCGCGCGCTGGAACAGCCCCTTGGCCTTCGGCGACTGCAGCAGCGAGAAGCTCTGCGTCGCGCCTGCCGAGGTGCCCCACAGCGTGACGTTGCCCGCATCGCCGCCGAAGGCCGCGATGTTCTTCTGCACCCAGCCGAGCGCGGCCAGTTGGTCCATCACCGCGAAGTTGCCGAGGCTGCCGTCCTTGTTGGCCGCGCGCAGTGCCTTGTTCGCGAGGTAGCCGAGCGCGCCGAGCCGGTAGTTGAGGCTGACGACGACCACGCCGCGGCTCGCCAGCGGGCTCGGGCCCATCTCGCCCGAACCCAGCGTGAACGCGCCGCCGTGGATGTAGAAGATCACCGGCAGCTTGTCGCCGGGCTTCGTGCCTGCGGGCTTCCACACGTTGAGATAGAGGCAGTCTTCGGCGATCGGTGACGACACCGCGCCGGGGGCTTGCGGGCACGCATTGCCGAAGGCCCTGGCCTGCAGCGTGGCCGCGTGTGCGGCCGGCGGTTGCGGCGGTGCCCAGCGCAAGGCGCCCACCGGCGGCTGCGCGTAGGGAATGCCGAGGAACGACACCATGTCCGAGCCGGCGCTGCCCGCGACCTTGCCCTCGGTGGTAACCGCGACCGTGAGGTCGTCCGGTGCTGGCGCGGGTGCCACCGGTGCGGGGCTCGCGGCCGGCGGCAGCGCGATGCCGCCGAAACCGGTGCTGCCGCCACCGCCGCCACACGCCGAGAGCGACAGCGCGATCGTCAGCGCCAGGCCGTTGATGTGTCTCGTCTTCATGAATGCACCTCTTGTTCTTGCGTGGACCGGGAACTCAGGGCGACTCGTAGCCGATGGCCTTGACGAGGTCGCGGTAGCGCGCGATCTCGGCGGCGTAGAACTGCTCTCCGGCCTCCAGGCTCATCGGCTCGAAGACGGTCTTGGCCTGTGACTCCAGCTGTGCGCGCGCCTGCGGGTTCTTCAGCGCGGCGGCGATCGCGGCGTTGAGCCGCTCGGCCACCGGCCGCGGCGTGCCCTTGCGCACCACGTACGAGGTCCAGATGCTGAAGTCGAAGTCCTTCATGTCCTTGCTCTGCGCGCTGGTCTGCACCGTGTCGAACGGCGTGGGCAGGCGCTTGCCGGGCGACAGCGAGCCGATCACGCGCAGGCGGCCCTGCTTCACGTAGTCGGCATAGAAGGCCTGGTAAGGCATGAACGCGAAGTCGATCTGCCCGCCGATCAGGTCCTGCAGGAGGGGCACGCCGCCCTTGTAGGGCACGTGCGTGGCGGGCGCGCCGGTGCGTTTCGTGAAGAGCTCGCCGAGCAGGTGATACAGCGTGCCGGCGCCCGGCGTGCCGTAGCTCAGCGGTGCGTCCTTGCGCGAGCGCGCCAGCGCCACGAACTCATCGAGCGAGTGCGCCGGCAGCTGGCTGTTGACCATCAGCACCAGGGGCGAGGTGGCCACCGGCGCGATCCATTGGAAGTCCTCGGGCTTGTAGCGCGTGCTCTTGTTCACCAGCCCCGACAGGATCAGCTCGTTGGGCGAGCCCTGGAACAGAAAGTGGCCGTCGGCCGGCGCCGCCAGCACCTTGCCCGCGGCGATGGCGCCGCTCGCGCCACCGAGGTTCTCGACGATCACCTGCCCGCCGAGCGCCTTGCCGACCAGGTCGTTCAGGGCCCGCGCGGTGAAGTCGCTGGCCGCGCCCGCCGGGTAGGGAACCATCATCGTGACGACCTTCGAGGGGTAGGGCCCCTGCGCTTGTGGCTGCGCCATCGCCGCCGTGCCGCAGCCTAGAAAAGCCAGCGCGCAAAGCCATTGACCGAACCGCTTCATGGGGAAATTCCTTGGTCCAAAGTAGTACGCGATGGATGCTAGGAATCGCATGAATATCTGTCCAATGCATTGTTTTTGTCATTACCATGAGTGCGCCTCATGCGTATGACAAAGAGCGGCCCGCCATGAACCTCCAGCAACTCGACCACCTGCTCGCGCTCGCCGAAACCGGCTCCTTCAGCCGCGCGT
Source organism: Variovorax boronicumulans (assembly GCF_009811375.1). Classification (NCBI taxonomy): domain Bacteria; kingdom Pseudomonadati; phylum Pseudomonadota; class Betaproteobacteria; order Burkholderiales; family Comamonadaceae; genus Variovorax; species Variovorax boronicumulans. Next base: position 313,131 of record NZ_BKDH01000003.1, on the reverse strand, counting down.
CCGAGAAGGTGCACCTGACGCAGCCGGCGCTCAGCCGCAGCATCCAGATGCTCGAGCAGGAGCTCGGCATGCAGCTCGTCGACCGCATCGGCAAGCGCAACGAACTCACGCCGTTCGGCGCCATGGTGCTGGCGCGCGCCAAGCGCATCTCGATGGAGACGCATGAACTCAAGCGCGCCGCCGCGCTGCTGGCCGACGGGCAGGCCGGCTCGGTGCGGCTGGGGCTCGGTGCCGCACCGGGCGCCCTGTTCTCGTCGCCGTTGCTGATCCACATGCTGCGCCACCATCCGCGCGTGGGCCTGCAGCTGCACGGCGGCGGGCCCGACCTGCAACTGGCGGCACTGCGCGCGCGCACGCTCGATGCGCTGGTGCTCACCTACCGCGCGGTGTCACCGCGGGAAGACCTGCACATCGACGTGCTGCCCACGCTGCGCTCCGGCTTCGTCTGCCGACGCGGCCATCCGCTGCTCGCGAAGGGCCGCGGCACGCCGGTGGGCTTCGACGACCTCGTGCGCTACCCGGTGGTCTCGACGATGGTCAGCGACGACGTGGCGCGCATCCTGGTCGAGCGTTACGGCAGCGACGCGAGCCCGCAGCGCTGGCTGCATGTGTCGTCGGAAGACATCGGCGCGCTGATCGATGCCGTGCGCAACACCGACGCGATCTTCCTGGGCGTGCTCGCGGCCACCCGCGCGCTGCAGGACAGCGGCGAACTGGCCGAGTTGACGGTGGCGCCCGCGGCGGGGCTCAGTGCGCAGTTCGCCTTCGTCACACTCGAAGGCCGCACCGAGGCCCCTGCGCTGCGGTTGGTGCGCGATTTCTGCGTCGGGCTCGCGCAGGCCGGTGCCGATCCATCCGCGGCGCCATCGACCTGATCTGCCCGCGCAGCGATTCGAACCGGCGCCGGGACCACCGCCGTTGCAGGCTATGCGTGCTGCTTGCCGAGAAAGCTCGCCATCAGGTCCACCGGCAGCGGAAACACGATGGTCGTGTTCTTGTCTGCGCCGATCACCGTGAGCGTTTCCAGGTAGCGCAACTGGATGGCCTGCGGCTCCTGCGCCAGCACGCGCGCGGCCTGGAACAGCTTCTCGGATGCCTGCAGTTCGCCCTCGGCATGGATCACCTTGGCGCGGCGTTCGCGTTCCGCCTCGGCCTGCCGTGCGATGGCGCGGATCATGGATTCGGTGAGGTCGATCTGCTTGATCTCGACGTTCGACACCTTGATGCCCCATGACGCCGTCTGCACGTCCAGCGACTCGCGCACATCCAGGTTGAGCTTCTCGCGCTCGGCCAGCATGTCGTCCAGCTGGTGCTTGCCGAGCACCGAGCGCAGCGTGGTCTGGGCCAGCTGGCTGGTCGCGTTGAAGAAGTCCTTGACCTCGATGATGGCCTTGGCCGCATCGACGATGCGGAAGTAGACGACCGCGCTGACCTTCACCGACACGTTGTCGCGCGAGATCACATCCTGCGTCGGCACTTCGAGCACCACGGTGCGCAGGTCGACGCGCACCACCTGCTGGATGGCCGGGATCACGAACACCAGTCCGGGCCCCGCCACCTTCGAGAAGCGCCCCAGGGTGAACACGATGCCGCGCTCGTACTCCCGGAAGATCCATATCGCCGAAAAGAGCAGCGCCGCCAGCAGGACCAGAGCGACGGCGCCGATGCCATAAGTGAAAGAGAGCATGGTGATCTCCCGCGACTCAGCAAAGGTGCTGAACGGTTGGACACCCGCTGCGCAGCGGCGTTCCGGCCGGGCCGGAAGAAAGGTTGGCGCCGCCGCTACACCCACCCGAGTTGGCGCGCCGCCAGCTCCTTCATGATCTCCTCGGCCCCGCCGCCGATCATCATCACCTTGACCTCGCGGTAGACGCGCTCGCTCACGGTGCCGCGCATGAAGCCCATGCCGCCGAGGATCTGCACCGCCTGGTCGGCGCAGAACTGCATGGTCTGCGTGGCGTGGTTCTTGAGCAGGCAGACCTGCGCCACCCACTCGGGCGCGTTGATGCGGCCCGCCGTCTCGTGCGCGTCGCCCTCGGCGGACACGGCCTCGAGCCAGGCCTCGGTCGAGGCGATGCGCATCTGCATGTCGACCAGCTTGTGGCGCACGGCCTGGTGTTCGATGAGCGCGGCGCCGAAGGTCTTGCGCTCGCGCGACCAGGCCAGCGCCTCGTCGAGGCAGGCCTGCGCGAAGCCCAGCGCGCCGGCCGCGAGCCCGACGCGCTCGCCGTTGAAGTTGCCCATGACCATGCGAAAACCCGCGCCCTCGTCGCCGAGCAGGTAGCGCGCGGGCACGCGCACGTTGTCGAAGTGCAGCGTCGCGGTGTCGGAGCACAACCAGCCCATCTTCGCGAGCCGCGTGCGCGAAAGGCCGGGCGCGTCGCCCGGCACGAGCAGCATCGAGAGCCCGCCCGCGCCGCGGCCTTCGCCGGTGCGCACGGCCACGGTGATCCAGTCGGCGCGCATGCCCGAGGTGATGAAGGTCTTCTCGCCGTTCAGCACGTAGTGATCGCCGTCGCGCTTGGCCGTCGTGCGCACCGCGGCCACGTCGGAGCCGCCGCCGGGTTCGGTGATCGCAAGCGCGGCGATCTGCTCGCCGCGCAGCACGCCCGGCACGACCTCTCGCTGTACCGCGTCGCTCGCGTGCAGCACCACGGGCGGCAGGCCGATGTTGTGCGAGAACAGGCTCGCGAGCACGCCGCCGCTCTGGCCGTGGCGCGCGAGCGCGACCCACGCCGGCAGCTTCAGCGCATACGAGGCGGGCGTGCCGCCGAGTGCTTCCGGATAGCCCAGGCCCAGCAGGCCCAGTTCGGCCGCGCGGGTGTACAGCGCGCGCGGGAATTCGCCGGCTTCGTCCCAGGCCTGCACGTTCGGTGCGATCTCGGTCTGGGCGAAGCGGCGCACCGTGTCGGCGAGCGCCGCACGGTCGGCCTGCAGTTCCGCGTCCATGTCGCTCAGCCGCGCGGCGGGCGCTTGGCGATGCCCATGGTCTTGGCGAGGATGCCGAGCATCACCTCGTCGGCGCCGCCGCCGATCGAGCCCAGGCGGCCGTCGCGGTACAGGCGCGAGACGCGGTTCTCCAGCGTGAAGCCCATGCCGCCCCAGAACTGCAGGCAGGTGTCGGCCACCTGGCGCGTGAGGCGGCCGGTCTTGAGCTTGGCCATCGACGCGAGCTCGAGCACGTCCTCGCCCTTCACGTGCAGGTCGCAGGCGCGGTAGGTGAGGGCGCGCAGCGCCTCCACCTCGGTCTTGAGCTCGGCCAGCTTGAACTGCACCCACTGCTGGTCGGCCAGCGTGGCGCCGAACATCTGGCGCTGCTGCGCCCATTCGATGGTCTGCGTGATGCAGTCGTCCATCGGTGCGAGCGAGCTGGCCGCGCACCACAGGCGCTCTTCCTGGAACTGCTGCATCTGGTAGACGAAGCCCTGGCCCTCCTCGCCAATGCGGTAGCGCTGCGGCACGCGCACGTTGTCGAAGTAGATGAGGCCGGTGTCGCTCGAGTCCATGCCGATCTTGCGGATCTTCTTGGCCTTCTCGATGCCCGGCAGGTTCATCGGCACCATCACGAGCGACTTGTTGCGGTGCACCGGGCCCTCGCTGGTGTTCACCAGCATGCACATCCAGTCGGCCTGCAGGCTGTTGGTGATCCACATCTTCTGGCCGGTGATGAGGTAGTCGTCGCCGTCCTTCTTCGCATAGGTCTTCAGGCCCGCCACGTCGCTGCCCGCGCCGGGCTCGCTCACGCCGATGCAGCCGACCGTGTCGCCCGCGATAGCGGGCACCAGGAACTCGCGGCGCAGCTCGTCGCTGCCGAAGCGCGCGAGTGCGGGCGTGCACATGTCGGTCTGCACGCCGATGGCCATCGGCACGCCGCCGCAGCTGATGTGGCCCAGGCCCTCGGCGAAGGCCATCGCGAACGAATAGTCGAGCCCGGCGCCGCCGAAGGCCTCGGGCTTGTTCAGGCCCAGCAGGCCGAGGTTGCCGAGCTTCTTGAAGACCTCGTGCGCGGGAAAGATCTCGGCCTCTTCCCATTCGTCGACGTGGGGGTTGATCTCCTCGTCGATGAACCGGCGCAGGGTGTTCTGCATCTCGAGGTGTTCATGGGTGTACTGCATCACTGGTCTCCGTTCGTTCGTTCGCTCGTTACTTGTCCTGGAACACGCGCGGTGTCTGCGCGAGGTGAAAGCCGTCGTAGGGCCGCACCGCGGGGCGCTGCTGCGCCTGCGCGTCGGGCAGTTCCATCGGCCAGCCCATGCGCGCCTGCGGGCGCGCGCCGTCCACGCGCAGCACGGTGCCGCTGATGAAGGCGGCGGCCGGGCCCAGCAGGAAGGCGATGGCGGCGGAGGTCTCGGCCTCGTTGCCGAAGCGGCCCGCGGGCACGGTCTTGCGCATGGCGCGCAGCATGTCGCCGGCCTCGGGCGGGTAGTGGTCCATGCCGCTGGAGGCGATGTAGCCCGGCGCCACGGCGTTCACGCGCACGCCGCTCACGGCCCATTCGGCGGCAGCGGTCTCGGTGAAGCTCACCATGCCGGCGCGCGCGGCGCCGCTGTGGCCCATGTTCGGCATCGACCCCCAGATGTCGGCCACGATGTTGACGATGGCGCCGCCGTTCGCCTGCATGCTCTGCAGGTAGCACTCGCGCGCCACCAGGAAGCCGCCCGTGAGGTTGGTGTGGATCACCGCCTCCCAGCCCTTGGCCGAGATGGCCGCCAGCGGCGTGATGTACTGGCCGCCCGCGTTGTTGACCAGCCCGTCGATGCGCCCGTGTGCCGCGACGATGGCCTTCACGGCCTCGCGCACGGCGTCTTCCTGGCGGATGTCGAAGGCCTGCGTGCTGGCGTTGCCGCCGGCCGCTTCGATCTCGGCGCGCACCGCGTCGAGCTTCTCGGGCTTGCGGCCCACCAGCACGACGTGGGCGCCGAGCGAGGCCAGTTCATGCGCGGTGCAGCGGCCGATGCCGGAGCCGCCGCCGGTGACGACGATGCATTGCTCGGCGAACAGGCCGGGCGCGAAGACGGAGCGGTAGTGGGGTGCGTTCATTCGACAGGTTCTCGAAAAAGGGGGAGGGGCCTTCAGGCCTCGGCGATCTCGGCCACGATGTGGCGCGCGGCCACCTGCGTGCCCACGGCCACATGCAGCGCCGCGACGCGGCCCGCGCGCGGTGCGCAGTGCACGTGTTCCATCTTCATGGCTTCGAGCGTGACCAGTGGCTGGCCGGCGGCGACGGTGTCGCCCTCGGCGGCCAGCAGCGCGACCACGCGGCCGTTCATCGACGCGCGCAGCAGGCCGTCGCCGCCGCCCGCGTCGGCGCGCGGAACGGCCACGTGCGTGAGGTCGTCGAGGCGGTGGGCACGGCCGTCGAAGTGGAAGTCGACGCGTTCGGCGCACCGCACGACCTGCGCCTGCGCGGCCACGCCGTTGCAGGCGAAGCGCACCGGGCCGTCGTCCGGCAACGCCAGCAGCGCGAGCGTGGCCGGTGCGGCGTCGTCCAGCACGACCTCGAAGTGCGCCGCGCCGCGCGGCGTCACGCGCGCCGTGTGCACGGTGCCGTCGAGCGCAAAGCGCAGGGCGTTGGGCAGCGTGTGTGCCAGCGGCGAGGGCCAGCCGCGTGCGCCGGTCTGCAGCAGCAGGGCCGCGAGCAGGGCGGCGCGCGTGTCGCTCGCGGTGTCGGCGGCGAGCAGCGCGTCGAGGTGGTCGCCGATGAAGGCGGTGGTCGCCCCGCCGCCTGCGAACACGGGGTGCGCGAGCGCGCGCTGCAGCAGCGCCTGGTTGGTCGGCAGGCCGAGCGCCACCGTGTCGCGCAGGCCGGCCAGCAGCCGCTGGCGGGCCTCGTCGCGCGTGCGGCCCGACGCAATGAGCTTGGCGATCATCGAGTCGTAGAAGGGCGGCACCTCGGCGCCGTCGCGCAATGCGTGTTCGGTGCGCAGCGCGGGCGATGGGCGCCACGCCGTGAGCGTGCCGCTCTGCGGGAGGAATCCCTGCTGCGGGTCTTCGGCGCACAGGCGCACCTCGATCGCATGGCCGGTGATGCGCACGTCGTCCTGCGTCAGCGGCAGCGGCTCGCCGGCCGCCACGCGCAGCTGCAGCTCGACGAGGTCTAGCCCCGTCACCGCTTCGGTCACGGGGTGCTCCACCTGCAGCCGCGTGTTCATTTCCATGAACCAGTACTGGCCCTGCGCGTCGAGCAGAAACTCGAGCGTGCCCGCGCCTTCGTAGGCGATGGCCTTGGCGGCGGCCACGGCGGTGGCGCCCATGCGCGCGCGCAGCGCGGCATCGACGGCCGGCGAGGGCGCTTCCTCGATCACCTTCTGGTGGCGCCGCTGTACCGAGCAGTCGCGCTCGCCGAGGTGGATCGCATGGCCGTGGCGGTCGGCAAACACCTGGATCTCGATGTGGCGCGGCGCGACGATGGCGCGCTCCAGGATCACGGTGGCGTCGCCGAAGGCATGCAGCGCCTCGGACTGCGCGCTCTGCAATTGCTCGGCGAAGGCGCCGGCCGAGGCCACGAGCCGCATGCCGCGCCCGCCGCCGCCGGCCGTGGCCTTGATCATCACGGGCCAGCCGATGCGCTCGGCCTCGGCGGCCAGCGTGGCGGTGCTTTGATCGTCGCCCTGGTAGCCGGGAATGCAGGGCACGCCGGCCGCCTGCATGAGCCGCTTGGCGCCGGCCTTGTCGCCCATCGCGACGATGGCCTCGGGCGACGGACCGATGAAGACCAGCCCTGCGTCGCGGCAGGCCTGCGCGAAGGCCGCGTTCTCGGCGAGGAAACCGTAGCCCGGATGCACCGCGTCGGCGCCGCTGGCGCGGGCCGCGGCAACGATCGCGTCGATGTTCAGGTAGCTCTGCGCGGGCAGCGGCTCGCCGATGCACACGGCCTCGTCGGCCTGGCGCACGTGCTCGGCGTCTGCATCGGCGCGGGAGTACACGGCGACCGTGCGGTAGCCCATGGCGCGCGCGGTGCGCATCACGCGCACGGCGATCTCGCCGCGGTTGGCGATCAGGATCTTTTCGAAAGAACTCATGGCCGTGCCACCGAAAACTGCATGGGTTGCGGGGCGCGCGCCTCGGCGTCGCGGCAGATCGACAGCGCCTCGGCCAGCACGGCGCGCGTGTCGCGCGGGTCGATCACGCCGTCGTCCAGCAGCAGCGCGCTGGTGGTGAAGACGCTCATCTGGCGCTCGAAGCGCTCGACGATCTGGCGCTGCATCGCGTCGATCTTGTCGCGGTCGACAGCGCCCTTGCGGGCCATGCCTGCCTCCATCACGATGGCCATGGTCTGCGCGGCCTGCTCGCCGCCCATCACGGCGGTGCGCGCGTTGGGCCAGCTGAAGCAGAAGCGCGGCGCAAAGCCGCGCCCGCACATGCCGTAGTTGCCCGCGCCGTACGAGGCGCCGCAGTGCAGCGTGATCTGCGGCACGTTGGCGCTGGTCACGGCCTGGATCATCTTGGCGCCGTGCTTGATGATGCCGGCCTCCTCGTGCGCGCGGCCCACCATGTAGCCCGTGATGTTCTGCAGGTAGACGATGGGCGTGCGCGACTGGCAGCAGGCCTGGATGAAGTGCGTGGCCTTGGTGGCGCCGTCGGAATCGATGGGGCCGTTGTTGGTGATGATGCCCACCGCGTGGCCTTCGAGCCGGATGTGGCCGCAGACCGTGGCGCTGCCGTAGTGCTCGCTGAAGGCCAGGAACTCGGAGCCGTCGGCGATGCGCGCGATGACCTCGCGCATGTCCACCGGCCGGCGGCCGTCGGCGGGCATCAGGCCCATCAGCTCCTCGGCGTCGTGGCGCGGCGGTGCGAAGGTGCGCGGCGCCTCGTCGCGCGCCCAGTCGATGCCGCCGAGGATGGCGCGCGCGATGCGCAGCGCGTCGCGGTCGTCCTCGGCCAGGTAGTCGCCCAGGCCCGAGATGTGGGTGTGCATGACGGCGCCGCCCAGTTCTTCCTCGGTGGCGATCTCGCCGGTGGCGGCCTTCAGCAGCGGCGGCCCGGCCAGGAAGGCCCGCGTGCGGTCGCGCACCATCACGATGTAGTCCGACAGGCCCGTCTGGTAGGCGCCGCCCGCGGTCGACGAACCGTGCGTCACGGTCACCACCGGCAGCCCCGCGGCCGAGAGCCGCGCGAGGTTGCGGAAGATGTTGCCGCCGCGCACGAAGTCCTGCACGCGGTACTGCATGAGGTTGGCGCCCGCGCTTTCCACCAGCTGGATGAAGGGCAGCTTGTTCTCCAGCGCGATCTCGTGCAGGCGCAGCTGCTTGTCCAGGCCCATGGGCTGCAGCGCGCCGGCGTCGATGCCGGAGTCGGAGGCGCTGATCATGCAGCGCACGCCCGCCACGCGCCCGATGCCGGCGATCAGGCCGCCGCCGGGCACGCTTTTCGAAAGGTCGGAATTGTCCTGGCCCAGGCCCGCCAGCGTGGCCAGCGGCAGGAAGGGCGCGCCGGTGTCCAGCAGCAGCGCGAGGCGTTCGCGCGGCAGCAGCTGGCCGCGCTTGGCGAAGCGCTCGGCCGAGGCGCTGGAGGCGGCCACGGCGCGGGCTTCGTGGGACCGGACCTGCTCCAGCAGCGAGAGCATGCTGGCGCGGTTGGCCTGGTAGGCGTCTCCGGCGGTGTGCAGCCGGGATTCGAGGAAGGGCATGGGGGTCTGTGCGGTGCGCGCGTGTCGTTTCGCACAGACTTTAGGAGGCGGGCCCCCGGCCCGCTTGCGCCAACTAGCTGGGGCGCACGCGCCGTTGTGCAGCGGGCGCGGCGTCGAGGCTGCTGCCCGTGACCACCCAGTAGATGAAGATCAGCACCGCGCCGGCCGTGCCGAACACCGTGAGGCCCATGTAGCTGCCGCCCAGCGAGAGCGCGTCGACCGGGGCGGCCGCCGTGCAGATCATGCTGGCCGCGCTCATGCCCACGTAGTGCATGGTGCACACCGCCACGCCCATCACGGCGGCGGCGGCCACTTGGTGGCTCAGCTTGCGCAGGTTGAAGGCCAGCCACAGCGCCGCGGCGGCGGCCGTGATGGCGATGACCACCGACAGCGCGACCATGCTGAAGTCGAAGCTCATCGTGGCCCGCATGTTCATCGCGAACATGCCCATGTAGTGCATCACGCACACGCCCAGGCCCGCCAGCAGGCTGCCCGCCAGCCAGCCCGAGCGGCTGAACTTGGCGCGCCCGCCCGCCAGGTACAGCGCAATGCCCGAGATCAGGATGGCCGCCACCAGCGACACGATGGTCAGCGGCATGTTGTAGGCGATGCCGAAGGGCAGCCGGTAGGCCAGCATGCCGATGAAATGCATCGACCAGATGCCGATGCCCCCCAGCGCCACCGCGGCGCAGGCCACGATGGCCAGGTTGGGTTTGCCGTCGGCACCGACCATGCGCCCGGCACAGATCAGGGCCACCAGCGAGCCGAAGAAGGAAATGACGAACGAAAGCGCGACCAGCCCCAGGGAGTATTCGGGCGATAGCACTTGGCCTACGACGAGTGGAGTCATGCGATGTCCCTTCGGAAAGAGCGCTTCGCAGACCCCGACTGCCCTATGCGATCGGAACGCTGCGACGCGTCCCGACCAGTTTGTAATATGTGTTTATAAAAGTAAACAGAAACTTGTACTAATTGTTACCCTGAATAACAGGACGAATTCGATAGATCGAATTGTTCCTGTCGGCCGCCACGTAGACCGTGCCGTCGCGGCCCACGGCCACGCCCGTCACCACGTACGGCGGGGGCAGGCCGGGCCCGGCGGCCAGGCCGATGGGCAGGTTCTCGGCGACGGTGCGGCGGGTGCCGGTGGCCGGGTCGATCTCGACCAGCCGGCGTGCTGCGCTCTCGGCCACGATGAAGCTGCCCCACGGCGTCTGGGCCAGGCCCTCGGGCAGCGCCAGCCCGTCGGCCACGGTGCGCAGCGGCGCGCTGGCGTCCAGCGGAATGCGCAGCAGCTTGCCGGCCGCCTCGGTCACGTAGAGCGCGCCGTCCTGGCCGACCACCAGTTGCACCGGGCCGTTCAGGCCGCTAGCCAGCACTGACTTCTCTGCAAACTTCGGCCCGCTGGCGCGCGTGATGCTGCCGGTGGCGAGTTCGGCGTAGATCACGCTGCCGTCGGGCATGGGCAGCGCGTCGAACGGCGCCTTCAGGCCGTGGATCGTCTCGACCGTCTTCAGCGTCTGGCGGTCGACCAGCTGCACCGAGCCCGTGAACCACGAGGTCAGCGCGAACAGCTTGGGCGACAGGCCGACTGCGAAGGGGTAGTCGAGCTCGGGGTCGCGCTGCATGCGGAACACGTCGCGCACCTCGCCGGTGCGCACGTCGACCTGCCGGAAGCCGAAGACGTCGGCCACCCACAGGTCGTTGCCGTCGATCTTCAGGCCCGCGGGCACTGCCACCTTGCCGCTGGTGAGCGTGCGCAGCTCGCCGGTGGCGGGGTTGAAGGCCTGCACCTCGTTGTTGGCCATGTTCGAGACGTAGATCGTCCCGTCGGGCGCGATGGCGAGGTTGTCGAGCGAGGGGCGCAGCTGCTTGGCCACGGTCTTCTTGCCGCTCGCAAGATCGACCTTCACCAGCTCGCCGCTGCGCGCGTCGACCACCCAGAGGTTGCCCTTGCCGTCGAGGTTGGCGGCGGCGGGGATCTTGAAGCCGTCGGCGATCACGGTCAGATTGCCGTTCGCCGGGTCGATCTTCACGACCTGGCCCTTGAACCACAGCGGGCCGTAGAGCAGCCCGTCGGGCCCGACCTCGAAGCCGTTGAAGCCGCCCATGTCCTTCTTGATGAGCCGGGGCGGCTGCTTGCCGTCGCGGTCGATTTCCCACAGCGCGTCGCCCAGGAACACCTGCGAGGCGTAGAGCTTGCCGTTCTTGCGATCGAAGTCGAGCGAGTTCAGGCCGGGCAGGTCCTTGGCGAGCACGCGCAGCGGCGCGCTGTCGCTCTCGCGGTAGCGCAGCATGCCCATGAGGTAGTTGGTCCAGGCCAGTTCGCCCTTCGGGCCGACCGCGATGTCGTCGGCCTGGCCCTCGGGCGCATCGATCAGCACCTTGGCGGCGCCGGTCTGGCGGTCGACCTCCCACAGCGTGTTGCCGAGCACGGAGCCCGCCAGCAGCCGGCCCTTCGCATCGATGGCCAGGCCGTGCACGCCCGCGAAGGCCGACGGGGCCACGAGCACTTCGGGCGCGGCCCACGCGGCGGGGCGCTTGGGTGGCGGCGACAGCGAGCTGCAGGCGGCGAGCAGGGCGAGGGCGGCGGTCAGCGCGGCAGCGCGGATCGTGCGACGGGGCATGGCGATCTCCTCTGGGTTGGCTTGGTGGATGCGGCAGTGCGCCCGCAGTCTAGGAGCCGGAGGAGGCCGCGCAGTCGCTCGCGGGACAAGACGTGGACTTTCGTCCGCTGCGGATAACCCGCAGCGCCCGGTGATTGTTCAGCCGCGCAGCAGCTGCGTCGCCGTGTGGATCAGCAGCCCCACCAGCCCGCCCACCAGCGTGCCGTTGATGCGGATGAACTGCAGGTCGCGCCCGATGTGGCGCTCGAGCTCGTCGGTCATCTCGTGCGCGTTCCACTCGCCCACGCGCTCCTCGATGTAGCGGCGGATGTCCTCGCGGTAGCGCTCGATGGCCGCCGGCGCGGCGGCTTCGAGCTGCTCGTTGATCCAGGCGCGGATCGCCGCGTCGTTCTGCAGCCGCTGGCCCAGCGCGCCGGCCATGGTGGCGATGCGCTGGCGGATGGTCGAGTCGGGGCGCCCGAGGTCGTCGTGCAGCCAGCCCAGCAGTTCGCCCCACAGGCCGTGCAGGTAGTCGCCCAGCGCGGGGTGCGCGATGAGTTCGGCGCGGATCTGCTCGCCGCGCTGCTGGAACTCGGGATCGAGCTTCAGGCGCACCACGAAGTCGTCCACGAAATGGTCGAAGCGCCGGCGCATCGGGTGCTCGGGCTCGGCCGCCAGTTCGGCCAGCGTGCGCGCGATGGCGGCCACGATCTTGCGCGTGGCGAGCTTGGCCGCCACCTGGTCCAGGCCGACATAGCGCAGCGTCTTGATCTCGCGCGCGATGGCCTCGGTGATGTGCGCCTGCACCTCGTCGCCGTCGAGCAGCTCGGCCACCTGCTGCAGCACGTCGTCGAGCAGCGCCTGGTGGCGCCCGCCGGCCGTGAGCGCATCGAGCGCCTGGCCGGTGAGGCGAGAGAGGTCGATCTTCGCCAGCCCGGCCGCCGCGGCGCGGCCCATGAAGTCGCGCACCCGTTCGTCGTCGAAGGCGGCCAGGCCGTAGCGCGTGGCGGCCACGCCCCATTCGCCGAGCCGCTCGCCGCTGGCGGGCCGGGCCAGCCACTCGGCGATGCGCCCCGCCGCATCGAACTGGCGCAGCTTGGCCAGCACCTGGGCGGTGCTCAGGAAGTTGTCGCAGATGAAGCCCGCGAGCTTGGCGCCGATGCGGTCCTTGTTGCTCGGGATGATCGCCGTGTGCGGGATCGGCAGGCCCAGCGGGTGGCGAAACAGCGCCACCACCGCGAACCAGTCGGCAATGGCGCCGACCATCGCGGCCTCGGCGAAGGCCGCCACGTAGCCCCAGGCCGGGTGCTGGCCGTGCAGCGCGCTGGCCAGCGCATACAGCGCCGCCGCCGCGCACAGCAGGCCGAGCGCGACGCGTTTCATGCGTTGCAGTGCGCCGCTGCCGTGGTCTTCAGCCAATGGTGTGCGAGGTCGCGAGGCGCTCCATGAACAGCTCGCAGCGCGCGAGCTGCTCAAGACTCACGAACTCGTCGGGCTGGTGCGCCTGCTCGATGCTGCCGGGGCCGCACACCACGGTGGGGATGCCGGCGTTCTTGAACAGGCCCGCTTCGGTGCCGAAGGCCACCAGCGTGGTGCGGTCTTCGCTGGCCAGGCGCTGCGCGAGCAGCGTGACCGGATCGCCAGCGGCGCCCAGGAAGCTCGGGATCTCGCAGATGGTCTCGAACTTGAAGCCCGCGTCGGGCGCCACTTTCTTCATGGCGGGCTCGATGCTCGCGGCGTACGCCAGCACGTCGGACTGCATGCGCTTGGCGTCGGCCGTGGGCAGGTCGCGGAATTCGTAGCGGAACTCGGCGTCGCGCGGCACCACGTTGTCGGCGATGCCGCCGTGGAACTGGCCCACGCTGGCGGTGCTGAAGGGCACGTCGAAGCCGTCGTAGCGCGGCTCGCTGCGCTCGAAGTCCTCGGCCATGTCGCGCACCTTGCCGATCACGCGCGCGGCCATCTCGATGGCGTTGACCGACTTCGGCGTGAGCGACGAATGCGCCTCCTTGCCGCGCACGCAGCACTTGTAGCGGTACACGCCCTTGTGGGCGATGGCCGGCACCATGCTGGTGGGCTCGCCCACGATGCAGGCCAGCGGCTTGATGCCGGCGTCGCGCATGTCGGCGATGAGTTCGCGCACGCCGAAGCAGCCGATCTCTTCTTCATACGTGAAGGCGAAGTGCACGGCGAAGGGCGCGTCGCCCTCGAGGAAGCGCTGGGCATTGGCCAGCGCGATCGCGATGTAGCTCTTCATGTCGGCCGAGCCGCGCCCGTACAGGCGCTCGTTCTGCACCACGGCCGACAGCGGGTCCACGCTCCAGGCTTGGCCGTCCCAGGGCACCGTGTCGGTGTGGCCCGAGAGGATCACGCCGGCCGGCTTGCCCTCGCCCAGCGTGGCGAACAGGTTCGCCTTGGTGCGCTCGGCGTTGTAGGTGATGCGGCTCTTCACGCCGAGGGCGGCGAGGTGCGCCTGGGCGAAGTCGATCAGCTCGAGGTTGCTGTTTGCGCTCACCGTGTTCATGCGAACCAAGGTTTGCGCCATCAAGAGGCTCTGGGGAGAAAGCGTGTGCTGCATGCAACAGATTGTCCGGGAAGTTGAACGCCCGCGCAGATGGGTATCGGCGTTGTCACGCGCAGCGGGTAGCCTGCCTCCTCTTTTTTCTTTGTTTGGATGGAGAAGACAACATGCGCATGTCCCTGCAGATCACCCTGACCGCCGCGGCCGCCCTGAGCCTGGCCGCCTGTGGCACCACCGGCCCGGCGGCGAACAAGCTGCTCACGCTGGATGGCAACCCGCCGCTGGTCATCGCCCACCGCGGCGCCTCGGGCTACCTGCCGGAACAGACGCTGGAGTCGTACGCCCGCGCCATCGAGCTGGGCGCCGACGTCATCGAGATGGACCTGGTCTCCACCAAGGACGGCGTGCTCATCGCCCGCCACGACCCCAACCTGGCCATCAGCACCGACGTGGCCAAGCACGCGCGCTTCGCCTCGCGCAAGAAGACCATCCAGGTCGACGGCGAGACCCAGACCGGCTGGTTCAGCAACGACTTCACGCTGGCCGAGATCAAGACCCTGGGCGGCATCTCGACCGACGCCGAGCGCCCGCAGGAATTCAACGGCAAGTTCAAGGTCGTGACCTTCCAGGAGATCATCGATTTCGCCAAGGCCAAGTCGAAGGAAACCGGCCGCACCATCGCGATCTACCCGGAAACCAAGAACCCGACCTACTTCCGCGATCTGGGCATGCCCATGGAAGACAAGGTCATCGCCGCCATCAACGCCGCCGGCTGGAACAGCAAGACCGCGCCCATCTACGTGCAGTCCTTCGAGCCCGGCAGCCTCAAGTACATGAAGAGCAAGGGCCTGAACACCCGGCTCATCCAGCTGATCGACGGCGACGGCATCGACATGAAGACCGGCGCCATGACCTACGCCGTGCCGGTCGACCGCCCCTACGAGTGGACCAAGGCCGGCGACAAGCGCAACTTCGACGTCATGGTCACGCCCGCCGGGCTGGCCGAGATCAAGACCTACGCCGACGGCATCGGCCCCTGGAAGCGCTACATCGTGAGCGTCAAGGGCACCGTGGGCGCCGACGGCAAGGTGGTGGACGTCAACAAGGACGGCAAGATCAACGACGCCGACGCCACCTCGACGGCCCCCACCACGCTGATCGCCGACGCCCACAAGGCGGGCCTGTTCGTGCACCCCTTCACGTTCCGTAACGAGTCGCGCCGGCTCGCGTCCGACTACAACAAGGACGGCAAGAACGAATACGCGGTCTATTACAAGCTCGGCGTCGATGGCGTGTTCACCGACTTCACCGACACCGCGCTGGCCGCGCGCGCCGAGTACCTGAAGAGCATCGGCCGCTGAGGGTTTGCCCGGCACGGTCTTTGCGGCGCTGATCGCAAAGCCTAGACTGTGTCCTATGAAACTCATCGACTCGCTCGTCACGCAGGCGGCCGGCATCGCGGCCGTCCGGCGTGACCTTCATGCCCACCCTGAACTCTGTTTCGAAGAAGTCCGCACCGCCGACGTGGTGGCAGGCAAGCTCACCGAATGGGGCATTCCCATCCACCGCGGCCTGGGCACCACCGGCGTGGTCGGCATCGTCAAGAACGGCACCAGCACCCGCGCCGTCGGCCTGCGCGCCGACATGGACGCGCTGCCCGTCACCGAGCTCAACACCTTCGCCCACGCCAGCCAGCACCACGGCAAGATGCACGCCTGCGGCCACGACGGCCACACGGCGATGCTGCTCGCGGCGGCCCAGCACCTGGCCAAGCACCGCAACTTCGACGGCACCGTCTACCTGATCTTCCAGCCGGCCGAAGAAGGCGGCGGCGGCGCGCGCGAGATGATCAAGGAAGGGCTGTTCGAGCAGTTCCCCATGGACGCCGTGTTCGGCATGCACAACTGGCCCGGCATGAAGGCCGGCCAGTTCGCCGTGAGCCCCGGCCCGGTCATGGCCTCGGGCAACAAGTTCCATGTGAACGTGGTCGGCAAGGGCGGCCACGCCGCGCTGCCGCAGACCGGCATCGACCCGGTGCCGATTGCCTGCGAGATCGTGCAGGCCTTCCAGACCATCCTCACGCGCAAGATGAAGCCGACCGACTCGGCGGTGATCTCGGTCACCACCATCCACGCCGGCGAGACCAACAACGTGATCCCCGACAACTGCGAGCTGTCGGGCACCGTGCGCACCTTCTCGCTCGAGGTGCTCGACATGATCGAGGCCAAGATGAAGCAGATCAGCGAGCACATCTGCGCCGCGCACGACGCCACCTGCGAGTTCCGCTTCGAGCGCTATTACCCGCCCACCATCAACACCGAGGCCGAGGCCGACTTCGCGCGCCGCGTGATGGGCGGCATCGTCGGCCCCGAGAACGTGCTCAAGCAGGAGGCCGCCATGACCTCGGAAGATTTCGCCTTCATGCTGCAGGCCAAGCCCGGCGCCTACGCCTTCATCGGCAACGGCGACGGCGCGCACCGCGACGTGCACCACGGCGAAGGCCCGTGCACGCTGCACAACGCCAGCTACGACTTCAACGACGACCTCATCCCGCTGGGCGCGACCTGCTGGGTGCAGATCGCCGAGCAGTTCCTCCAGCCTGGCGGCGCAGCGGCATGATCGGCATCGGCGAAGCCTTTTCGCCGCGCTACGCCCAGGCGCGCCAGAAGTTCCTGCAGGGCTGCGTCAGCGCCGGCCTCACGGTCGAGCCGCACGCGCACCCGCTCAAGGGCCGCGACGGCGAAGAGCTGTCGATGGACGTGGCGCTCGACGGCGACGCCAACGCCGAGCGGCTGCTTGTCGTCACCAGCGCCTGTCACGGCGTCGAGGGCCACTGCGGCAGCGGCGTGCAGGTGTTCGCGCTGCACGACGCCGAATGGCGCGAGAAGGCCAAGGCGCAGGGCGTGGCGGTGCTGTACGTGCATGCGCTGAACCCGCACGGCTTTTCGTACGGCCGCCGCGTGACGCACGAGAACGTCGACCTGAACCGCAACTTCCTCGACTTCTCGAAGCCCGTGCCGGTGAACGAGCCCTACGCGAAGCTGCATCCGCTGCTGCTGCCCGACACCTGGCCGCCGACGCCGGACAACCAGGCCGCGATCGAGAAGTGGATCGAGAAGCACGGCGCCACGGCCTACCAGGCGGCTGTCACCAGCGGCCAGTACCAGTTCGACGACGGCCTGTTCTTCGGCGGCAAGGCGCCGACCTGGAGCAACAAGACGATCCGCAGCGTGCTGCGTCGCCATGCAGGCAGCGCGAAGCGCCTGGCCTGGATCGACCTGCACACGGGCCTCGGCCCCAACGGCCTGGGCGAGCGCATCTTTGCCTGCCGCGACGACAAGGTCGCCTACGCCCGCGCCAACGCGTGGTGGGGCACGCCGGCGGCGCCCGTCACCTCGATCTACGACGGCTCCTCGACCTCGGCGCTGCTGCGCGGCCTGATGTGGGACGCCGTGTACGAAGAGTGCCCACAGGCCGAGTACACCGGCATCGCGCTCGAATACGGCACGCTGCCGATGCTCGAAGTGACCGGCGCCCTGCGCGCCGACCACTGGCTGCACAAGCACCCGGACGCACCGGTCGACCTGGCCGATGGCATCCGCGCGCGCATGGTGGAGGCGTTCTACACGGACAGCGACGCCTGGCGCGGCCAGATCGTGAGCCAGGCGCGGCAGGCGATGTTCCAGGCGGTGGACGGGCTCAGCAGCTGAGCCGGAACGGCCTGGGCGAGCGCTCTGGCGTGCTCACGCCGACGGGGAGCCTTGCTCCGCGAATGTCCCCTGGGGCTTCGCCCCTCCTCCTTGATTTCGCTGCGCAAGGCACCCCATCGAAGTGAGCGTTGGGCAGTGCGGCCGTTGATCGGCGAGCACCAGCAGCGCGTCCAGTGCGCAGGACACTGGGTGCTTCCCGCAGCGAAATCAAGGGGGAGGCCGCAGGCCGGAGGACATTCGCGGAGGGAAGTACCCGGTGGCCTGGGCACGCGCCCCGAACCAGAGCGCGAAAAAACTACGTCCGCACCCGCCCGTCCGCAGTCAGCATCGACAGCTCGACAAACTTCGAAGCCACATGGCTCTTCGAAGAGAACGACACCTCGAAGCCGCCGAACTGCTGCCGCTCGATGCTTTCCAGCCCCGCGATCAGCCCGTCGCGCGTGCCCTTGCCGCCCGGCGCGCGGCGCAGGCCCTCGGTCAGCACCTTGGCGGCCAGGTAGCCTTCCATGCTCGAGAAATTGGCGCTCGCGCCGCCGCCCGCCTTGCGCACCGCTTCGGTGAACTCGCGGGCCAGCGCGTTGGCCTGGTTGTAGGGCGAGGGCACCACCTGCGTGACCATCACGCCTGCGGCTTCCTTGCCCAGCTCGTCCGCCAGCGCCTGCGTGCCCACGAACGAGAGGTTGAAGAACACGCCGCCGTAGCCCGCCTTGCGCATCTCTCGGATGAACGCCGCGCAGGCCTTGTAGGCACCGACCTGGACCACCGCCGCCGGCTGGCTCGCCATGATCGTCTTCACCGCCGCGGCCACGTCGGCCGAGTTGCGCTCCACCGTGGCCAGCGCCACCGGCTTGAGTTCCTGCTGGGCCAGCGCCAGCGTCACGCCGTCCAGGCCGGCCTTGCCGTAGGCGTCGTTCTGGTAGAAGACCGCGATCTTCTTCATGCCCAGGTGGGTGAGCTGTTTCACCATCAATGCCGTCTCGTCGTTGTACGAAGCGCGCAGATGGAACACGTTGCGGTGAAAAGGCTCGCGCAGCGACATCGCGCCCGTGAACGGCGCGATGAACGGCACCTTGTCCTTCACCGCCAGCGGCAGCGCGGCCAGGCTGGTCGGTGTGCCGATGTAGCCAAACAGCGCGAACACGTCCTCGCCGATCAGCTTCTGCGTGTTGGCCGCGCAGCGGTCGGGCTCGTAGCCGTCGTCCAGGTTCTTGATGACCACGTCGCGCTGGCCCGGCTGGGCGTTGTACTGGTCCAGGAACAGCTTGGCGCCCTGGTGGAACTGGATGCCCAGCTGCGCGGCCGGCCCGGTGAACGGCGCCGACTGGCCCAGCACCAGCGGCGTGTCGCCCTGCGCCCGGGCGATGCCGAAGCCGCCCAGCGTGGCGGCGGCCGCCGTGGCGATCGAAAAATGCCTGCGATTCAATTGCATCGTCATGGTGAAATCCTCCCTCTGCCCTGTGTGTTGATACTCAAATTAGACTTGTCCGATGGCCCACGCAACGGATTCCCTCCTCGACACGCCCGACGCCTCCGCACCTTCCACGGTGCTGGGCGCCTGCCCGCACGATTGCCCCGACACCTGTGCGCTCGTCACCACCGTCAAGGACGGCGTGGCGGTGAAGCTGCAAGGCAACCCCGCCCACTCGCACACCGGCGGCGTGCTGTGCACCAAGGTGTCGCGGTACATCGAACGCAATGACCATGCCGAGCGGCTCGTGCAGCCCCTGAAACGCGTCGGTCCCAAGGGCAGCGGCCACTTCGAGCCCGTCTCGTGGGAGACGGCATTGGACGACATCGCCGCGCATCTTCGGGGATTGCAGACTGAACCGGAAGCAATTCTCCCCTACAGCTATGCGGGCACCATGGGCCTCGTGCAGGGCGAATCGATGGACCGGCGCTTCTTCCACAAGCTGGGCGCCTCGCTGCTGGACCGCACCATCTGCTCGATGGCGGGCGGCGAGGCCATGGTCTACACGCTGGGCGCCAAGGTCGGCATGCGCATCGAGTTCTTCGCCGAGGCCAAGCTCATCCTTATCTGGGGCAGCAACTCCATCGCCAGCAACCTGCACTTCTGGCGCCACGCCCAGGCCGCCAAGCGCGCCGGCGCGCGGCTGGTGTGCATCGACCCGCGCAAGACCGAAACCGCCGACAAGTGCGACGAGCACATCGCGCTGCTGCCCGGCACCGACGCCGCGCTGGCGCTGGCGCTCATGCACGAACTCATCGTGCACGACTGGCTCGACCACGACTACATCGCCAACCACACGCTGGGCTGGGAGCAGCTGCGCGAGCGCGCGCTGCAATGGCCGCCGTCGCGCGCGGCCGAGGTCTGCGGCATTCCCGAGGCACAGATCGTCGCGCTGGCCCAGGCCTACGGCACGACCAAGCCGGCCGCGATCCGCCTGAACTACGGCATGCAGCGCGTGCGCGGCGGCGGCAACGCGGCGCGCGCCATCGCCTGCCTGCCGTCGCTGGTCGGCGCCTGGCGCGACCGCGCGGGCGGCCTGCTGCTCAGCAGCTCGGGCCACTACCCGGTCGACCGCGCCGCACTGCAGCGCCCCGACCTGCTGGCCGGGCGCAAGCCGCGCACGATCAACATGAGCACCATCGGCGATGCGCTGCTCGACACCACCAAGCCCGTGAAGGCCCTCGTGGTCTACAACAGCAACCCGGTCGCGGTGGCGCCCGAGTCGGCCAAGGTGGTGGCGGGCTTCGCGCGCGAGGACCTCTTCACCGTGGTGCTCGAGCAGTTCCGCACCGACACCGCCGACTACGCCGACTACCTGCTGCCCGCCACCACGCAGCTTGAGCACTGGGACATCCACTGCAGCTACGGCCACACCGACGTGCTGCTGAACCGCCCGGCCGTGGCGCCGCGCGGCGAGGCCCGCAGCAATGCCTGGGTGTTCCGCGAACTGGCACGCCGCCTGGGTTTCGACGAGCCCTGCTTTTCGGAGAGCGACGAGTCGCTGTGCCGCACCGCCTTCGCCGAGAAGGCGATCGACTTCGAGCAGCTGCGCGCGCAAGGCTTCACCAGCCTGAAGCTGGCCGAGGCGCCGTTCGCCGAAGGCAGGTTCCCCACGCCGTCGGGCCGCTGCGAGTTCTTCAGCGAGCGCCTGCAGGCCATGGGCATGGACGGCCTGCCCGACCACGTGCCCAACTGGGAGCCAGCCGGCAGCTCGACCGAATTCCCGCTGGCCATGATCTCGCCGCCGGCGCGCAACTTCCTCAACTCGACTTTCGTCAACGTGACCAGCCTGCGCGCCATCGAGGTCGAGCCGCTGCTCGAGATCCACGCCGACGATGCCGCCGCGCGCGGCATCGAGGACGGCGCGACGGTGCGCGTGTTCAACCAGCGCGGCGAGCACCGCTGCCGCGCCGAGGTGTCGCGCCGCGCGCGCCAGGGCGTGGTGCACGGCATGGGCATCTGGTGGCGCAAGCTCGGCATGGACGGCACCAACGTCAACGAACTGACCAGCCAGCGCCTGACCGACATCGGTCGGGGCCCGACCTTCTACGACTGCCTGGTGCAGGTCGAAAAGGCGTGATGCGACGGCTGCGCGCGCCCGCGCTGGCATTGGCCGGCGCGCTTTTCCTGACGGGCTGCGCCGACCTCGGCTACTACTGGCAATCGGCCAACGGCCACCTCGACATCCTGCGCGCGGCCAAGCCCGTGCCCGAGTGGCTGGCCGACCCGGCCGTGGGCGCGCCGCTCAAGGCCAAGCTTGAGCTTGCCCAGCGCATCCGCCGTTTCGCATCGAGCGAACTCGGCCTGCCCGACAACGCCAGCTACACCTCGTATGCCGACCTGCACCGCCCCGCCGCCGTGTGGAACGTGGTGGCCGCGCCGCCGTACTCGCTCACGCTCAAGAGCTGGTGCTTCCCGGTCGCGGGCTGCGTGGGCTACCGCGGCTACTACGACGAGGCCGCCGCGAAAACCGAGGCCGAGGCGCAGAAGACGAATGGCCTCGAAGTGGCCGTGTACCCCGTGCCGGCCTACTCCACGCTGGGCTGGATGAACTGGGCCGGCGGCGATCCGCTGCTGTCCACCTTCATCGGCTACCCCGAGGGCGAGCTGGCGCGCATCGTGTTCCACGAGCTGGCGCACCAGGTGCTCTATGTGCCGGGCGACACGGTGTTCAACGAGTCGTACGCCACGGCTGTCGAGCGCATCGGCGGCGCGATGTGGCTGCAGCGCGAAGCCGGTGAGGCGGCGCGTGCCGAGTACGCGCAGTTCAATGCACAGCGGCAGGACTTCCGCGCGCTGGCGCTCAACACGCGCCGCGCGCTCACGCAGGTGTACGAGTCGCCCGAAGCCAAGGCGAAGGACTGGGCGAAGGTCGAAGCGCAGAAGCAGGCCGCCATGGCCGACTTCCGCGAGCGCTACACCGCGCTGAAGGCGGCGTGGACCGGTCCGCGCCAGAACGCCTATGACGGCTGGGTGGCGCGCGCCAACAACGCGGCCTTCGGTGCGCAGGGCGCCTACGACGACTTGGTGCCGGGCTTCGAAGCGCTGTTCGAACGCGAGGGCCGCGACTGGCCGCGCTTTTACACTGCGGTGCGGCGCATCGCCGCGCTGTCCACGACGGAGGAGCGCCGCAGCGCCCTGCAGGCCGCCACGGGTATCCTGCACACCCATGCGCGCCACGGCCGCACACACGACAACAACGGAGACGACGGTGCCTGACATCCAAATCGAACGCAACCACACGCTGGGCATTGCCGGCGCTCGCGAAGTCGCGCGCCAATGGGTGCATCAGGTCGAGCAGGACTACGGTCTGGAATGCACCTACACCGAGGGCACCGACTGCGACCGGGCCCAGTTCAGCCGCGCGGGCATCGACGGCACGGTGGAGGTCACGGCCGACACCTTCCGGCTCGAGGCGACACTGGGTTTCCTGTTCAGCAGCTTCAGCGACCAGATCGAGCAGAAGATCTCGCGCAACCTCGATGCACTGCTCGACGCGCCGCAGGGCGGCACCCGCTTCGCCTGAGGCGCGACGGTCTAGACGATCGTGTAGCCACCGTCGACCGGCAGCGCCACGCCGCTGACCATCGCCGCACCGTCGGACAGCAGGAACAGGATCGGCGCGACCACTTCCTCGACCTGCGCGAAACGTCCCAACGGAATGTTCTGGAGCGCTGCCGCGCTCTTGGCCAGATCGGACCACGCCTGCTCGGCCATGGGCGTGAGCGTGACGGTCGGGTTCACGCTGTTCACGCGGATGCCGTGCGGCCCGAATTCGAGGCACAGCGCACGCGTGACGGCGTCCATCGCCGCCTTCGAGGCGCTGTAGCAAAGGTGCGCGTCGAGCGCGACCAGCGAGGCCTGGCTCGACACGTTGACGATGCTGCCGCGCACGCCGGCCGCGATCATGGCCCGGCCGCAGCGCGCGGCCACGAGCGCGGCGGCGCGTGCGTTGACGGCCATCACGGCGTCGAAGCTCCCGGCCTGCAGGTCGATGGCGCGCTCGATGCGCGTGGTGCCGGCGCAGTTCACCACGAGGTCGAACGCGGGCAGCGGGGCGAGTGCCTTTTCCAGCGCGGGGACGTCGGCCACGTCCAGGGCCAAGGGCTGGCAACCGGACTCGGCCTGCAATGCCTCCAGCGCGTCGGCGTTGCGGCCCACGGCGGTGACCTGTGCGCCTGATTGGGCGAGCTGTGCGGCCACTGCGCGGCCGATGCCGCTGCTGGCGCCGGTCACGAGGGCGCGCTTGCCTGAGAAGTCGAAGGTGGGTGTCATGGTGTTCTGCTCATCAAAGGTGGTGGTTCAGGGCGAGTGCACAGGCCACCGGGTACTTCCCTCCGCGAATGTCCCCCGGCCTGCGGCCTCCTCCTTGATTTCGCTGCGGGAAGCACCCAGTGTCCTGTGCACGGGAAGCGGCGCTGGTGTGCAGCCGATCAACGACCGCACTGCCCACGCTCACGTCGATGCGGTGCCTTGCGCAGCGAAATCAAGGAGGAGGGCGAAGCCCGGGGGACATTCGCGGAGCAAGGTACCGCGTCGGCGGGAGCGTCGCCCTGGACAGTGCGTGCGTCATCCCAACCGATGCATCGCATCACGCAACGCCGGGTACAGCGAGGTGTAGATCTCGAAGCGCTCCCGGTAGACCGCTTGCGCCGCAGGCTCGGGCCGCGCGCGTTCCACCAGCGTGACCCAGCCGCGTTCGGCGGTAGCTGCATCGACCAGCCCGGCACCGAGCGCCGCGAGCATCGCCGCGCCGAGGGCGGCCTCGACCTCTTCCTCGATCGTGAACACGCGGTAGCCCGTGACGTCCGCCACGATCTGCATCCACAGGTCGGAATGCGCGGCGCCGCCGACCACGATCAGGCGGTCGTCCAGCGGCTGCCCGCTGCGCCGGCCGGCCTCGATGTTGTGCTGCAGCGCGAAGCTCACGCCTTCGAGCACGGCGCGGTACAGGTGGGCGCGGCTGTGCGCGAGCGAGAGGCCGAGGAAGGCGCCCTTGGCTTGCGCGTCCCAGATCGGGCTGCGCTCGCCCATCAGGTAAGGCAGGAAGACCAGGCCGTCGGCGCCGGGCGGCACCTCGACCGCGCGGCGTTCGATGAGGGCGTGCGCGTCTTCACCGGTGCGCGCGGCCTCGGCCACCTCGGCCTGGCAGAAGGCTTCGCGAAACCAGGTGACGGCCGCGCCGGCCGTGATCGCGCCGCCGAACACGTAGCTGCGGTCCGCGCCGCGGTACACGTGCGGCATGGTGATGAGCTGGTGGCGCGCGTCCACGGTCGGGCTCACGAAGCCCCAGCACATGCTGGTGCCGATCATCGCGACGTGGTCGCCGCTGCCGGTGACGCCCGCGCAGAAGGTGGCCACCGCCGCATCGACGCCGCCGGCCATCAGCGGTATGCCTTCGCGCAGGCCCAGCTGCGTGGCGCACTCGGCGCTCAGGTGGCCCACCACCTCGCTCGATTCGACGAGCCGCGGCGGCATCATGCGCGCCGGAATGCCGAGCATGTCGAGCGCCTGCGCCGACCAGCGCCGCCGCGCCGCGTCGTACACGCCGCCGATGTTGCCGGCCGAGCTGTGGTCGACCGCGAGCTGGCCCGTCAGCCGCCAGTTGATGTAGCTGTTGGGCGGCAGGAAGTGGTGCGTCTTTGCCCACACCTCGGGGCGGTGCTCGCGCAGCCACAGCATCTTGGTGAAGCCGTAGTAGCTGTCGACGCCGTTGCCCGTGATGGCCTGCAGCCGCGCCACGTCGACCGTCGCGTTCACCGCGTCGACCTCGGCGGTGGCGCGGCGGTCCATCCAGATGAGGCAAGGGTGCAGCGGACGCATGGCCTCGTCGACCGGGATGCCCGCGCCGCCGTAGAGGCTGCTCACGCACATCGCGGCGATGTCTGTCGCGGCGACGCCGCCTTGCGCCACGCAGGCGCGCACGCTCTCGCACACGGCGTCGAACCAGACCTCGCAGTCCTGCTGCGCCCACAGCGGCTTCGGCGTCTCGGGCTGGTAGGCCACGCTGGCTTGCGCGTGGACCTTGCCGTCGATGCCGACCAACAGGCACTTGGTGCTTTGCGTGCCGATGTCGACGCCGATCACGTACGTCATGCCGCGCTGCCCGACGCCTGCGGTGCAGGCTTGAGCAGCACCTTGATCGAGTCGAGCGAGTTGGCCAGCGCGAAGGCGTGCTCCCATTCGGTCAGCGGGAAGTCGTGCGTCACGATGCCCTTCGAGGTGACAAGCCCGCGCGCCAGCAGGTCGATGGCGACCGGGTAGCAGTACGGGCCCAGGTGCGCGCCGCGCACGTCGAGTTCCTTGCGGTCGCCGATGATCGACCAGTCGGCGCTCGTCTCCGAACCGAACACGCTGAACTCGACGAAGCGGCCGAGCTTGCGGATCATGTCCAGGCCCTGCGTCACGCCGATGGGCGCGCCGGTGGTCTCGATGTACACGTCGCAGCCGTAGCCTTCGGTGAGGCCCTTGACGATGGCATCGGCGTTTTCGGTCTTCGGGTTGATGACGACGTCGGCGCCGTACTGCTTCGCGAGTGCCAGGCGCTCGGGCACGAGGTCGATCACGATCAGCTTCTTGGGCGTCTTGAGTGCTGCCACCTGCGTCATCATCAGTCCCAGCGGGCCGGCGCCGGCGATCACCACCACGTCGTCGAGCTGGAGCTCGCCGCGGTTCACGGTGTGGATCGCACAGGCCAGCGGCTCGATGATGGCCGCGTCTTCCAGTGAGATGCCGTCGGGGATCTTGTGCACGCGCGAGGTCGGCGGCAGGCGCATGTAGTCGGCCATGCCGCCGTCGGCCACGATGCGCTGGAAGCCGAAGATGTTGTGGACCTCGCACATCCAGTATTTGCCCGAGGTGCAGAAACGGCACTTGCCGCAGGGCACGATCTGCTCGGCGATCACGCGGTCGCCTTTCTCCACGCCGAAGTGCTCCGCCGCGCCCTCGCCCAGCGCCTCGACGTAGCCGAAGAACTCGTGGCCGGGGATGACCGGCGCCTTGACCCACGAGGGCTGGCCGTCGCCGCCCCAGAACATCTTCGCGCCTGAGTGGCACTTGCAGTCGGAGGCGCAGATGCCGCAGGCCGCGATGGAAATGAGCAGTTCGTTCGGGCCGATGACGGGCATCGCGACGGTCTCGAGCCGGTAGTCCTTCGGGCCGTGGCACACGACGGCCTGCATGGCGGCGAGTTCGCCGATGGCGCCCGTGGCGCCGGGTTGGAGCTTTTGATACGACATGGATTCCTTGAGATCAGGAGGGGTGCGAAGAAGCGGAGGAGAAGAGGTCAGCGGCGGGCTTCGCGGCTGATGAAGATGGCGAGCAGCACGATGCCGCCCTTGATGATCAGTTGCAGGTACGGCGACACGCCGATCATGTTGAGACCGTTGTTGAGCACCGCCAGCAGCAGCGCGCCGACCAGCGTGCCCACGATCGCGCCGCGGCCGCCCGCGATGGACGTGCCGCCCATCACCACCGCCGCGATGGCGTCGAGCTCGAAGCCCACGCCCACGCCGGGCTGGCCGCTGGTGACGCGCGCGGCCTGCACGATGCCCGCGATGGAGGCGGTGAGGCCGCTGAGCACATACACCAGCAGCTTGTAGCGCGACACGCGCACGCCCGACAGCCGCGTGGCTTCCTCGTTGCCGCCGATGGCGTACACGTAGCGGCCGAAGGGCGCCATGTTGAGCAGCACGTAGGCCACGAGGTAGGTGGCCAGCATGATGAGGATCGGCACCTTCAGGCCCGCGAGCGTGCCGCTGCCCAGGAAGGCGAACGACTCGGGCAGCCCGTCGATCGGGTAGCCGCCGGTGTAGATCAGGGCGATGCCGCGCGCGATACCCATGGTGGCCAGCGTCACGATGATCGGCGGCATGCGCAGGTAGGCCACGCAGTAGCCGTTGAACAGGCCGATCACCGCGCCCACGCCGAGCCCGAGCGGCACGGCGAGCACGGGCGGCAGGCCGAAGTGCACCATCAGCCCCGAGGCCAGCGTGCCCGACAGCGCCACCACCGCGCCCACCGAGAGGTCGATGCCGCCCGTGAGGATCGCGGCCGTCATGCCCACCGCGATGATCGCGTTGATGGACGACTGCAGCGCGATGTTCTGCAGGTTGCTCACCGAAAGGAAGTTGTCGGTCGCCACGATCATGAAGACCGAGATCGCGACCAGGCCGACCAGCGGCAGGAAGGCCGTGGAGCGGCGCAGCTGCGTGAAGAACCCGCCCGCGGGTGCCGGCGGCGTGGGATGGGTGGCGGTGGCAGTCATGGGGGGCTCCCGGAGGAAGAGGGAAGGGAGGGAGAGGACGACGTCGCGTGGCGCATGATTTCGCCCGCGTTGATCGCGTCGCCCGTGAGCGTCGCCACGATGGCGCCGCCCGAGAACACCGCGACGCGGTCGCACAGGCCGACGATCTCGGGCAGCTCGCTGGAGATCATCAGGATCGACTTGCCCTGGCGCGTGAGTTCGCGCATCAGCTGGTAGATCTCGGCCTTGGCGCCCACGTCGATGCCGCGCGTGGGCTCGTCGAAGATCAGCACGTCGCAGTCGTGGCCGAGCCAGCGCGCGATCACCACCTTCTGCTGGTTGCCGCCCGACAGCGTGGCCACGCGGGTGTCGATGCCCGGCGCCTTCACGCCCACGCGGCGCGAGAGTTCGCCGGCCGCGCGCTTTTCAGACGCTGTGTCGACCACGCCCGCGCGGCGGTGCCGCCCGAGGTTGTTCAGCGAGATGTTGAAGCGGATCGTGAAGTCGGTGATCAGCCCTTCGACCTTGCGGCTTTCGGGCAGCAGGCCGATGCCGTGCGCGAGCGCCTGCGTCGGGTCGTCCAGGCGCACGGGCTGGCCGTTGCGCAGCACCGTCTTGCGGTGCGTGCGGTCGGCGCCCATCATGCCCAGCGCGAGCTCGGTGCGCCCCGAGCCCACCAGCCCCGCGAAGCCGAGGATCTCGCCCGCGTGCAGGTCGAAGCGGTTGACCGGGCCTTCCTTCACGAGCTGGATCTCGGGCACCTCGAGCACCTTGCGGCCGTTCGGTGCGGGCTGCGGCTTGGGCGGAAAGCTCTGTTCGATGCGCCGGCCCACCATCATCTCGACCAGCGCGTCGACGGTCGTGGCGGCCACGTCGACATGCCCGGCGTTGGCGCCGTCGCGCAGCACGCTGATGCGGTCGCACACCTCGAAGATTTCATCGAGATGGTGCGAGATGAAGATCATCGCCACGCCCTTGGCGCGCAGTGCGCGCATCACCTTGAACAGGTGCTCGGCCTCGTTGGGCGTGAGCGTGGCGGTGGGTTCATCGAGCACCAGCAGCCGCGCCTTCAGCGACAGCGCCTTGCCGATCTCGACGAACTGCTGCTGCGCCACCGAGAGCTGGCAGATCGGCACGCCGAGGTCGATCTGCACGCCCAGTTCGTCGAACACCGCGCGGGCTTCGCGCTGCATCGCCGCCTGGTCCATGAGGCCGAACCGGTTCGTGAGGTAGCGGCCCAGGAAGATGTTCTCCACCGCGTTCAGGTACGGCACCAGGCTGAACTCCTGGAAGATGATGCCGATGCCCGCCGCGATGGCGTCGCCGTAGCCGGCGAAGTGGCACTCGGTGCCGTCGATGACGATGCGGCCCTCGTCGGCCTGGTGGATGCCGCCGAGGATCTTCATCAGCGTCGACTTGCCCGCACCGTTCTCGCCGAGCAGCGCGTGCACCTCGCCCTGGCGCACCGAGAGGTCGATGTTCGACAGGGCCTTCACGCCCGGGAAGCGCTTGGACACGCCCTCGAGCCGCAGCATCTCCCGGGGTGGTTCGTACGTGAGCGTCACGGGCGGTGCCTGCGGTGGCTTACCAGCTGAAGGTCTTGGCGCCTTCGGCGTCGATGAGCTTCACATCGACCGGCACGGCCGCGGGCACGTTGGCGCCCCACTTCTTGGCCAGCGCGATGCCGATGGCCAGGCGGATCTGGTCGCGCGGGTACTGCGCGGTGGTGGCGATGAACTTCGAGCCCGCCTTCTGCATCGCCTTGATGGCCTCGGGTGCGCCGTCCACGCTGGTGAGCTTCACGTCCTTGCCGCTGGCTTCGATGGCCGCGAGCGCGCCCATCGAGCCGCCGTCGTTCACGCTGAACACGCCCTTGAGGTTCTTGTTCGCCTGCAGGATGTTCTCGGTCACGGTGAGCGCGGTGGCGCGCTCCTGCTTGCCGTTCTGCGTGCTCACGACCTTGATGCCGGGGTACTTGGCCAGCGCTTCGCGGCAGCCCTTCACGCGCTCCAGGATCGGCACGACCGGGATGCCGTCGAGGATGGCCACGTCGCCCTTCTCGCCGATGTTCTTCGCCAGGTACTCGCAGGCCAGGCGGCCGGCGTCGAGGTTCTTGGAGCCCACGAACGAATCGACCGGGCCTTGCGCGTTGGCGTCGACCGCCACCACGATCACGCCGGCCTTCTTGGCCGAGCGCACCGCCGACTGCACGCCGGCCGAGTCGGTCGGGTTCAGCAGCAGGATGTCGATCTTCTTCTGGATCATGTCTTCCACGTCGCCGATCTGCTTGGCCACGTCATGGCGCGCATCGGTGGTGACCACGGTGGCGCCGATGCTGGCGGCGGCTTCTTCCAGGGCCTGCTTCATCGTCACGAAGTAGGGGTTGTTCAATTCCTGGAAGGTCATGCCGATGCGCAGCGGCTGCTTGGGCGCCTGGGCCAGTGCGGCGGTGGTGCCGCAGGCCAGGGCGGCGACGAGGGCGGTGGTTTTGAGAAGGCTCTTCATTGGGTTGTCTCCTTGAGGTTGGTTGTGTGACGGTCTGCAAAAAACGCGGGCAAAGGGGCGCCCTGCGCGGCGCGGAGTGCGCCGCGCCAGGAACGACGCGGGGAACACGGGGGGGCGCGCTACGGCGGGCTGTTGGCGGCGCGCGATGCAGCGAGCTGCATGCGATGGAAATGGCGGAACTTGGTCGGCGGCATGCGCTTGTGCAGCAGGAACTGCCGGTTGAAGTTCGACACGTTGTTGAAGCCCACGTCCATGCAGACGTCGAGCACGGGCTTGTCGCTGTTGGCGAGCAGTTCGCAGGCGCGGCCGATGCGCAGCCGGTTCACGTAGCGCACGAACGACTGGCCGGTGTGCTTGCGGAACGAGCGGGAGAACGCGCTCGGGCTCTGGCCCACCAACTCGGCCAGCATCGGCTCGCGCAGCTCGTCGCCCAGGTTGGCGGCGATGTGGGCCAGCACGTTGTTGATCGCGTGCGACATGAAGGCCTTGGGGTCGGGCGTGAACGCGGGGCTGGCCAGCCGCTGGCGGTCGTCGCTGGCCACCAGCAGTTCGAACAGCGACAGCAGCAGCACCACGCGGCGCAGCCCGCGCGCCTCGAGCAGCGCTTCCATGATCGGCTTGGCCGCGGCGGCGGTGGCGGCCGAAAAGAGCAGGCCCGAGGCCGACTCGGCCAGCAGCGGCTCGATGCGGCGGAACTCGGGGAAGGTGGCCGCCATGTTGCGCACCAGCGCGGCCGGAAACTGGATCACGATACCGCGGCGCTCGACGCTCTGGCCGGCGGGCACGTCGCTGATCCAGTTGTGCGGCAGGTCGGGGCCCATGAACACGAGGTTGCCCGGCTCGAAGTGGCCGACGTGGTCGCCCACGAAGTACACGCCCTGGGTCTCGACGATCAGCTGGATCTCGTACTCGGGGTGGAAGTGCCAGCGCACCGTGCGATACGGATAGCCGTGCGCCCAGGCGGTGAACGATTCGTCACCTTGGACTTCGACGATTTCCAGATCGGGTTGCATGGCCGGCGGTCTTTCCTCTGTGTATGGCCCCCGGGTTGGGGGTGAGGCGGACTGTACGAATCGCTCCGGATGCCAACAACCAGCGTTGGGGTGCGCAACTGATACTTTTTTGAGTCGCGGTCCTGCCTGGTAGTGAAGGGCGCGACGACGCGCTGCGCTGCAGCAAACCCCTTTCTCCTCGGGGCGTGGCGCATGCCGGAGCGCAATTGCTGCGGTGCAAAAGAGCCGCTTCGCGCCGTGTCAAGATTTCATAGGTGTTTTCCCGGCCCGACGCGGTATCCGGGGCGGCACGGCACACTCGCAAGCCATGACGCAAAGCTCTCTTTCCCCTCCGGCCGCGGGTCCGCTGGCCGGCCTCAAGGTCGTCGAACTCGGGCAACTGATCGCCGGCCCCTTCGCGGCGCGCACGCTGGCCGACTTCGGCGCCGACGTGGTCAAGATCGAGCCGCCCGGCGCGGGCGACCCGCTGCGCACCTGGCGGCTGCTGAAGGACGGCACCTCTGTCTGGTGGCAGGTGCAGTCGCGCAACAAGCGCTCGCTGGCGCTGGACCTGCGCCAGCCCGAGGCGCAGGCCATCGTGCGCCAGCTTGCGGCCGAGGCCGACGTGCTGGTCGAGAACTTCCGCCCTGGCGCGATGGAAGGCTGGGGCCTGGGGCCCGACGCGCTGCTGGCCGCCAACCCCGCGCTCGTGATGCTGCGCATCAGCGGCTACGGCCAGACCGGCCCCTACCGCGACCGGCCCGGCTTCGGCGTGGTGGCCGAGGCCATGGGCGGGCTGCGCCACCTCACGGGCGAACCGGGCCGCGTGCCGGTGCGCGTGGGCGTGTCGATCGGCGACACGCTGGCCTCGCTGCACGGCGTGATCGGCGTGCTGATGGCCATGCAGCACCGCCACGCCACCGTGAGCGCCGAATTCCCGAAGGGCCGGGGCCAGGTGGTCGACGTCGCGTTGTACGAGGCGGTCTTCAACTGCATGGAAAGCCTGCTGCCCGAGTACGCCGAATTCGGCGCGGTGCGCGAGGCCGCCGGCAGCGCGCTGCCGGGCATTGCGCCCACCAACGCCTACCGCTGCGCGGACGGCGGCTACGCCATCGTCGCGGGCAACGGCGACAGCATCTTCAAGCGGCTCATGGCCTGCATCGGCCGGCCGGACCTCGCGGCCGACCCGGCGCTGGCCGGCAACACGGGGCGCGTGGCGCAGGTCGGGATGCTCGATGCCGCCATCGGCGACTGGGCCGCGCAGCGCACGGTGACCGAGGTGCTGGCCGCGCTCGATGCGGCGCACGTGCCCGCCGGGCGCATCTACACCATCGCCGACATCGCGGCCGACCCGCACTACGCCGCGCGCGGCATGCTGCAGGAGGTGAAGATGCCCGACGGCAGCGCGCTCGCGGTGCCCGGCTTCGTGCCCAAGCTGTCGCTCACGCCGGCCGGCCACCGGCGCAATGCGCCGGCGCTGGGGGCGGACACGCAGGCGGTGCTGGAGGAGATCGGGTTGAGCGCCGGGCAGATCGCCGCGTTGCAGGAACGCGGGATCGTCGGTTGATCGACGCGGCCGGTCAGGCGCGCAGGGATTCGATCAGGTCGATGTACTTCTGCTTGGCCTCGTCGGCCGTGGCGCCCTTCTGGGCGGTCCACGCGTCCCACTTGGCGCGCGCGACGATGTCGCTGAAGCTGGGCTTCTTGGCGGCGTTGTCGCCTTCGGTCGCCTGCTTGAACAGGGCGTAGATCTTCAGCAGCGTCGGGTTGTCGGGGCGCTCGGCCAGCAGCTTGGAGTTGGCCTGGGCGGCTTCGAATTGGGCGTTGAGGTCGGACATGGCGGTCGGGAAGAAGGTCAGAAACCGCGCATCTTAAATGGATTGGTACCAAGTGGTACCAATAGCAAGCGTTCCGGCCTTTCAGTCCGTCAGCCCTGCGCGCGCCAGCTCCACATCCAACCGCTCCCGCGCATCCGCCGGCGTCAGCGCGGCCGCCTTCTCGTACAGCCCGTTCGCCTCGCCGAGGCGCGACTCGCCGTGCAGCATCAGCAGCGCACGCGCGTACTCCATCATTCCGGCCGCCGACTGCGGGTGCAGCGCCAGCCCGCGCTCGAACAGCTCGATCGAGGTTTCGGCGCGCACGCCGTAGGTCATGCGCCCGACCAGCGCGCCGACCTTGTCGATCACCTCGGCGTGGAAGGCGGCCAGCGCGAGGTGCGCGTCGCCGTGCTCCGGCTGCAGCTCGATCACGTGCTCCAGCGCGCCCTTGAGCTTGGTGCCCAAGCCCTGCGCCAGGGCGCGCGCCACGCTGATGCCCTGGCTGTAGCGGCCCAGCGCGTAGGCCTGCCAGTAGAGCGCCTGGCAGTTGTCGGGCTCGGCCGCGACCTGCGCGCCGGCGCGCTCGATCACCTGGCGGAACATGGCGAGCCGCACGGCCTCGCGCGGTTCCAGGTAGTTGGCGTAGATCGCGGTCGCCTGGTTGGCGAGCGCCAGGCCGTCGGGGCCGTGGCGCAAGCCGAGGGCGGCGGCGCGTTCGAACTCGCCGCTGTGGTACAGCGCCCAGCCTTCGGCCAGCGGCGCGTCGCGCGCGGGCGGCGGCAGTGCGTGGCCGGCGTGCAGGCGCTGCCAGTGGGCGAGCAGGCTGCGCGCGTCGTAGCGGGGCACGTCGGGGTAGGGAAGGGGCGTCCAGGGTTCGGTGCCGGCGGTGGCCGTGGCCGCGGCAGGGCCGGCGGACAGCAGCGAGAGCGGTTTGAAATCGGAGTGGGGCATGGATGTTCTAGGCCGCCATATCGACCGTCGGTGGCACGGGGCTGGGGTTGCTGGCGGCGCTTTCGCCGTTGTAGGCATTGCTCAGCGCGAGCAGGTGGCGGCGCTGGTCGCGTGCGAGGTAGGGCGCGAGCAGGTGCAGCGTGTGGTGGCCGCCGCGCATCAGCGCGCCCTGCGCATGTGCGGGCTCCAGCGCCTGGCGCGGGTTGCGCACGTACTCGTAGCTGAGCCAGTAGGTCAGCACCACGACCATGCTCTGGGCCAGCGTGTCGACCTCGTGCGCGTCGATGTCCAGGTGGCCGGCGCGGCTCAGGCCGGCGATCAGCTGGCGGATGGCGCGTGCCTTGTTCTTGAGCACGAGCTGGAACTGGGTCTCCAGGTGCCGGTTCTTGCTCAGCAGGTCGTTGAGGTCGCGGTACAGGAAGCGGTAGCGCCAGATCAGCTCGAAGAGGCTGTGCATGAAGAACCAGGCGTCCTCCACGTCGTGCACGCCTTCGCTGGCGTGCAGCAGCTCGTTGAGCTCGGCTTCGTAGCCTTCGTAGAGCTTGTTGATCAGCTCTTCCTTGGCGGGGTAGTGGTAGTAGAGATTGCCGGGGCTGATGTTCAGCTCGCCGGCCACCAGCGTGGTCGACACGTTCGGTTCCCCGAAGCGGTTGAACAAATCCAATGCGGCTTCGAGGATGCGTTGCGCAGTGCGGCGTGGCGCCTTCTTTGCCATGTCGGTGCCCCCGTGGTTTCTCTTGGTCTTGGGGGCACTCTAGCGCATGTGCGCTGCACCATGAACGGTGCGGGACATGTTTTGCGGCGCTGAATTTTTGTGCAGTGCCGCAATTACAGAACGATGTCAGCCGGCCTTGGTGCGGCGCAGGGTCTTCTTGGCGGCGGGGGCCGGTGCGGCCTTGCGCGAGGCGCGCACGGGCGAGGTCTTGGCATCGCGCTGCTTGAGTTGGGCTTCGAGCGCCTCGACGCGCGCCTGCAGCGCGGCCATGTCGGCGGCCGAGGGCACGCCGAGCTTTTCGAGCGCGCGCGCCACGCGGTCTTCGAAGATGTTCTCGAGCTTGCCCCACTGGCCGGCGGCCTTGGTGCCGAACTCGCTGGCGAAGCCGGCCATGCGCTGCTGGGCCTGGGCCAGCGTTTCTTCAGCGGCCTGCTGGGTCTTCTTCTGCATGCCGGCGCCGTCCTTGACCAGCGCCTCGAAGGCCTTGCTGCCCTCTTGCTGCATCTTGGCGAAGGCGCCGAGGCCGGCCAGCCAGATCTGCTGGGCCGAGTCCTTGATGCGGTCGGTCTTGTCGTTGCTGTCGTCGTCTCGGGAGGTGGCCATGCGGTGTGTTCCTTGGGATGCAATCGCACGACTCTAGCCGTCCGGGCGCGCCGTGGTTAGGGCGCGCCGCCTATCCCCGCGCCCGGAATCAGGGCGTGCCGCCGGCGGCGCGGCTGGCGTCCAGGTGCGCCTTGGCGCGCTCGGCCAGTGCCATTTCGCCGGGCGTGCCGGGCACGAAGGCTTCCACCGGCAGCGGCCGGCCGTGCGAGTCGACCGAGACGAACACGATCAGGCATTCGGTGGTCTTTTCCATCACGCCGCCCTTCATGTCGCCGCTGCGCACCTCGACCGAGATGTTCATGCTGGTCTTGCCGGTGTAGGCCAGGCGGGCCTCGACCTCGACCAGGTCGCCGATCATGATCGGCCGGTGAAAGCGGATGCTGCCGATGAAGGCGGTGACGCAGTAGCGCTTGGCCCAGCTGGTGGCGCAGGCGTAGCCGGCCTCGTCGATCCACTTCATGACCGTGCCGCCGTGGACCTTGCCGCCGAAGTTGACGGTGCTGGGTTCGGCCAGGAATCGGAGGGTGATGGAAGACATGGGGCGCCTTTTTTCTGTGGGCTGTGGGTGGGGAGCCGCGATTATGCGAGCGCCCGGGCGCCCTTTGGTGCCGTTCAGCTGCCGCTGAACAGCTGGGCCAGCGTGCGGCGCAGCCAGGCGTTGCCCGGGTCGGCATGAAAGCGCTCGTGCCAGTGCTGCTTGACCGCATAGGCCGGCAGCGTGAAGGGCGGCGCCAGCACCTTCACCGGCTCCTGCGTGGCCAGTACGTTGCCCAGGATGCGCGGCACCACCACGATCAGCTCGGTGTGGGCCACGATGCGCGCCACGCTCAAAAAGCTCGACAGCCGCACCACCACGTTGCGCTTGAGGCCTAGGCGCGCGATGGTGGTGTCGACGATGGCGTGCCCCGTGCCCGAGCTGGACACCACCGCGTGCGCCTCTTCCTCGAAGCGTTTGCGCGTGAGCTTGGCGCCGATGCGCGGGTGGTTCTGCGCCGCCAGGCAGACGAAGTTCTGCATGAACAGCACCTGCTGGTAGAAGCCCGCGTCCAGCTGCGGCATGAAGCCCACGGCCAGGTCGACGTCGCCGTCCTGCAGCCGGCGGCCGCTGTGGGTGGAGATGATCTCGGTTTCGATGTGCACGCCCGGCGCCGCATGGCGCAGGTGGTCGAGCAGGCCGGGCAGCAGCACCACCTCGCTGATGTCGGTCATGCAGATGCGAAAGCGCCGCTGCGCATGCGCCGGCTCGAAGCTGCTGCGGTTGCCCTGGGCCTGCGCGAGCTGCGCCAGCGCCTCGCGCAGGTTCGGATAGATGCGCTCGGCGTGCGGCGTGGGCTGCATGCCCTGCGCGGTGCGGGTGAACAGGCGGTCGTCGAAGTGCGCGCGCAGCTTGTTCAGCGCCGTGCTGGCCGCCGCCTGCGCCATGCCCAGGCGCTCGGCCGCCTTGGTGACGTTGCCGGTCTTGTAGACCTCGTCGAACACGGCGAGCCATTCGAGATCGAGCTTGGACATGGGGTGAGGCGGGACGGAGCCCTGAAGGCGAAAGGCACCATTATCGAAATTTCGAATTCCGTGTATTGGCACGCGGTCTTGAGGAAATAGTGGTGCGGGTCAACAATGCCGCCAACGGAGACACCGACCCCATGAACCCCGCTTCTTCCCATGCCGCCAGCGCACCGGCCAACGCCGCCGAGCGCCGCGACTACTACGCCCGCATCCGTCCGCTCAACCTCTCGCCGCTGTGGGAGTCGCTGCACGTGCTGGTGCCGCGCGAACCCAAGAGCCCGTGCGTGCCCGCGCTGTGGCGCTACGACGAGATCCGCCCGCTGCTCATGGAATCGGCCGACCTCATCACCGCCGAAGAGGCCGTGCGCCGCGTGCTGGTGCTCGAAAACCCGGCGTTGCCCGGCAACGCGTCGATCACGCAGTCGATCTACGCCGGTCTGCAGCTCATCATGCCGGGCGAGGTGGCACCGTCGCACCGCCACGTGCAGTCGGCGCTGCGCTTCATCGTGGACGGCAAGGGTGCCTACACCACCGTGGGCGGCGAGCGCACGACGATGCACCCCGGCGACTTCATCATCACGCCTTCGTGGGCCTGGCACGACCATGGCAACGAAGGCATCGAAGGCGTGACCGAGCCGGTGGTCTGGCTCGACGGCCTCGACATTCCCATGCTGCGCTTCTTCGACGCCGGCTTCGCCGAGAACGACGATGCCAAGGTGCAGCACGTGGCGCGCCCCGAAGGCCACAGCCTGGCGCGCTTCGGCCACAACATGGTGCCGGTGCGGCACGACCACACCTCGGCCACCTCGCCGATCTTCAACTATCCCTACCTGCGCAGCCGCGAGGCGCTGGCGCAATTGCAGAAGCAGGAGGCGCCCGACGCCTGGCTCGGCCACAAGCTGCGCTACATCAACCCGCTGACGGGCGGCTCACCGATGCCGACCATCTCGACCCAGCTGCAGCTGCTGCCCAAGGGCTTCGCAGGCCAGGCGCACCGCGCCACCGACGGCACCGTCTACAGCGTGGTCGAAGGCCACGGCACGGCCGAAATCGCCGGCCAGCGTTTCGACTTCGGCCCGCGCGACACCTTCGTCGTGCCCTCGTGGGCGCCGCTGCGCCTGTCGTCGCCGAACGAAGACACCGTGCTCTTCAGCTTTTCCGACCGCCCCGTGCAGCAGGCCATGGGCATCCTGCGCGAAGCCTTCCTCGAAGACGCCTGAAAGCGCGGCGACCTTCTTCTTTCCTTTTCTTGTTCGTTTGATGTGCCGTCCCCCGCGGCAGGAGCTTCCATGTCCTTCGTCTTCACGCCCCCTTCCATCGTCGGCCTGCCCATCGTCGGCTCCGACCGGCAGTTCCCCGTGCGCCGCGTCTACTGCGTGGGCCGCAACTACGCCGCGCATGCGCGCGAGATGGGCTTCGACCCCGACCGCGAACCGCCGTTCTTCTTCTGCAAGCCCAACGACGACGCCTCGGTCGTGCCCGTGGCCGAAGGCGCCACCGGTGCCGTGCCGTACCCGCCGCTCACGAGCAACTACCACTACGAAGCCGAGCTGGTGGTCGCCATCGGCAAGGGTGGCAAGGACATCCCGGTCGACCAGGCCGCCAGCCACATCCACAGCTACGCCGTGGGCCTGGACATGACGCGCCGCGACCTGCAGATGAAGATGCGCGAAGCCGGCCGCCCCTGGGAGATCGGCAAGGCCTTCGACTTCTCGGCCCCCATCGCGCCGCTGCGCACGCTGGCCGACGTGGGCGAGATCAACGCCGGCGCCATCACGCTCGAGGTCGACGGCCAGGTGCGCCAGAACAGCGACATCACGCACCTGATCTGGTCGGTGAACGAGGTCATCGCCAACCTGTCGACGCTGTTCGCGCTGCAGCCCGGCGACCTGATCTTCACGGGCACGCCCGAAGGCGTGGGCGCGGTGAAGCCGGGCCAGACGATCAAGGTCAGCATCGAGCGTCTGCCCTCGCTCACGGTCCGTATCGACTGAGCGCCCCGGCCCGCGCATGACCTTCTCGAAGCATCCTCCCTCCGTGCTGCTCGTCGGCGGCGGCATCGGCGGCATGGCGGCCGCGCTCGCGCTCGCACGCCTGGGCGTGGCCATCGACCTGCTCGAACAGAGCGCCGTCATCGGCGAGATCGGCGCCGGCCTGCAGCTCGGCCCCAACGCCTTCGCCGCGCTCGACGCGCTGGGCGTGGGCGAGGCCGTGCGCCGCAGTTCGGTGTTCACCGACCGGCTCGTGATGATGGACGCGGTCGACTGCAGCGAAGTCGCCTCGGTGCCCGTCGGCGAGGCCTTCCGCGCGCGCTTCGGCAATCCGTATGCCGTGAGCCACCGCGCCGACCTGCACGGCGCGATCCACGAGGCAGTGAAGCAGCATCCGCTGATCCGCTTCCACACTTCGGCGCAGGTCGAGGCGATCGACATCGGCGCGCACGGTGTCACGGCCGTCACGCGCGACGGCCGCCGTTTCCAGGCCGACGCCATCGTCGGCTGCGACGGCGTGAAGTCGGTGGTGCGCGCCAAGCTCATCGGCGACGCGCCGCGCGTCTCGGGCCATGTGGTCTACCGCGCCGTCGTGCCCGCGGCCGACATGCCCGCCGACCTGCAATGGAACGCCCCCGTGGTCTGGGCCGGCCCCAACTGCCACCTCGTGCACTACCCGCTGCGCCACGGCGAGCAGTACAACCTGGTCGTCACCTTCCACAGCCGCGACGCCGAAGAGTGGGGCGTCACCGACGGCAGCAAAGAAGAGGTGCTGTCGTACTTCGAGGGCGTGCACGCCCGCCCGCGCCAGCTGCTTGACCGCCCGACCTCGTGGCGCCGCTGGAGCACCGCCGACCGCGACCCGGTCGAGCGCTGGAGCGACGGACCGGCGACGCTGCTGGGCGACGCGGCGCATCCCATGATGCAGTACCTCGCGCAGGGCGCCTGCATGGCGCTCGAAGACGCCGTGACGCTCGGCGAGGCCGTGAAGGCCTGCGACTTCGACATGACCGCCGCCTTCCAGCGCTACGAACAGGCCCGCATCGCACGCTGCGCGCGCGTCGTGCTGTCGGTGCGCGAGATGGGGCGGCTGTACCACGCCCAGGGCGTGGAGCGCCTCGTGCGCAACAGCCTGTGGACCGGGCGCACGCCCGAACGCTTCTACGATGCGGTCGAATGGCTGTACGCCTGGCGACCCGAGCACTGCCTGGGCGAGGCGCCCGCGCCGCGCTGACACGGTTTTTCTGCGATACCCCCACCCACGAGGCCGAAGGCCCAGGAGACAACCCATGAACTTTCCACGCGCATTGCTGACGACCGCCGTCCTGGCCCTGACCGCCGCCTCCGGCGCCTGGGCGCAGGGCAGCGACTACCCGAGCAAGCCGGTGACGCTGATCACCCCGTTCGCGGCCGGCAGCGGCCCCGACGCGGTGCTGCGGCTCGTGTCCGACAAGCTCTCGCGTCTGTGGAACCAGCGCGTGGTGGTCGACAACCGGCCCGGTGGCGGCGGCTTCATCGCCATCGACCAGGCGCGTCGCGCCGCGCCCGACGGCTACACGCTGCTGCAGCTGGACAGCGAGCACATCGCCGCGCTGCCGCACCTGTACAAGTCGCGCAACTTCGTGACCTTGCAGCACTTCGATCCGGTCGCCTCGCTGTTCCGCACGCCCTTCTTCGTGGCCGTGGGCACCGAGTCGAAGTGGAAGACCATGGGCGACCTGATCGCCGCCGCCAAGGCCAATCCCGAGGGCGTGGTCTACGGTTCGTGGGGCGTCGGCAGCCCGGGCCACCTGGGCGCGCAGCAGCTCGAAGCGCTCACGGGCATCCGCATGCGGCACGCGCCGTACCGCGAGGTGTCGCAGCTGTATTCCAACGTGGGCACCGGCGAGGTGCCGTGGGCTTTCGCGAGCATCCCGTCGAGCCAGGGCATCTACAAGGCCGGCAAGCTGCGCTACATCGCCGTGGCCGCGCCCAAGCGCATCCCGCAGATGCCCGACGTGCCGACCATGGCCGAGGCCGGCGGCCCGGCCTCGCTGGAGGTCAACTCCTTCGTGTCGCTGCTGGCGCCCAAGGGCGTGTCGGCGGCCGTGAAGGCCAAGATCAACGCCGACGTGGCCAAGGTGATTGCGGACCCCGACATCCGCGCCCGCTTCGACACCTTCGCCTTCGAGCCGCTGGCCTGGTCGCCCGAGGAGATCGAGCGCAACGCCGAGGCCAAGTCGAAGGTGTACGGGGAGCTGGTGCGCCGGGGCAACATCAGCCTCGACTGACGAGGGTGCGCCTTGCCCAGGGCTCGGCGCGCCAGTTAAGCTGGCTCTCTTTGCATTTTTGTTTACCTTTTAACTGTCTTTTTCCATGCAAGCCACCAAGAGAGCCCTCCTGATCGCCTGCGGCCTGGCCGCCACCGCGGCGCTGCCGCTGTCCGCCAGCGCCGACACCCCCGCGTGGCCGACCAAGCCGATCCGCCTGCTGGTGGGTTTCCCGGGCGGCTCCACGCCCGACATCGCGGCGCGCACCATCGCCGAGCCGCTGTCCCGCGCGCTGGGCCAGCCGGTCGTGGTGGACAACAAGGCCGGCGCCTCGGGCAACATCGCGGCCGACCAGGTGGCCAAGGCCACCGACGACCACACGCTGGGCATCGTCATCAACGGCAACCTCACGTCGTCGAAGATGCTGTACCCCAAGCTGCCGTACGACCCGGCGAAGGACTTCACGTACCTGTCGCTCATCGCCACCGCGCCCCTGGTGCTCGTGGCGCAGAACAGCCTGCCCTCGGGCACCGCGTTCTTCGACGCCGCGCGCCAGGCCGGCGACAAGTGGAACTACGGCTCGGTGGGCGTGGGCTCGGTCGGCCACCTGGGCATGGAACTTCTCAAGAGCCGCGTGAACGGCTTCAAGCCCGAGCACGTGCCCTACCAGGGCAACCCGCAGGTTGTCACCGGCATGCTGGGCGACCAGGTGCAGATGGGCCTGATCCCGCCGGGCGTGGCCATGCCGCAGATCCGCGCCGGCAAGCTCAAGGCCGTGGGCCTCACGGGCGGACGCAGCGCGCTGGTGCCCGAGATCGCCCCGCTGGCCGATGCCGGCGTGAAGGACTTCAGCCTCGAGGTGTGGGTGGCGCTGCTCGGCCCGGCCAGCCTGTCGAAGCCCGCGCAGGCGCGCATCAGCCGCGAGATCGAGATCGTCATGAAAGACCCCGACGTGCGCCGCAAGCTCTTCGAGCAAGGCTGGCAGGCCGTGGGCACCTCGCCCGACGGCATGCGCACGCGCGTGAAGGAAGAGGCGGCGATCATGAGCAAGATCATTTCGACCCGCGGCATCAAGCTCCAGTGATGGCGACGACGCAGCAACAACACACCCTGACCGAACCGGCACGCGCACTGCCGGTGTTCGGCGACTTCGACGTGGTCGTGGTCGGCGGCGGTCCCGCCGGCATTGCCGCCGCCGTGAGCGCCGCGCGCCACGGCGCGCGCACGCTGCTGGTGGAGCGCTACGGTTTTCTCGGCGGCATGGGCACCGCGGGCGGCGTGACCAACTTCGCGGGCCTGTACGGCAAGCGCCGCGGCGAGATGACGCAGCTGGTGCGCGGCGTGGTCGACGACCTCATCGATCGCATCGCCGGCTTCAACGGCATGAACGCGCCGCAGAACGGCATGGGCGGGCGCATCTGCGTGCGCTCGTACGACACCTCGGCCTACAAGCTGGCCGCCGACCAGCTGCTCGAAGCAGCCGGCGTGCAGATGCTGTTCCACGCGTATGCCGCGGCGGTGCTGCACGACGGCGCGCGCATTGCCGCGCTGGTGGTCGAAACCAAGTCGGGCCGCCAGGCGATCCGCGCCAATGCCTTCATCGACGCCAGCGGCGACGCCGACGTGGCCGCCTTCGCGGGCGTGCCTTTCGAAGTGGGCGACGGCCACGGCAGCGGGCTGTTCCCGACCACCATGTTCCGCATCGGCCAGGTCGACGCGCCGGCCGCGCTGGAAGCGGTGGGCGAGTTCTCGGCCATCAACGGCTTCATGGCGCGCGCCGAGCAGCAGCACCCGGGCAAGTACAGCTTTCCACGCGAAGGCGCGATCCTGCGGCCCAACAAGGACCCGCGCGAATGGCGCGCCAACGTCACGCAGATCCGCAACGCCGAAGGCCGCGCGATGAACGGCGTCGATGCGCGCGAGCTCAGCGACGGCGAGCTCGAAGGCCGGCGCCAGATCGCTGCGTACTTCAAGTTCCTGCAGGCCGAGGTGCCGGGCTTCGCGCCGTCGGCCATCGTGGAGATCGCGCCGCAGGTCGGCATCCGCGAGACGCGGCGCATCCAGGGCCTGTATGCGCTGGGCCGCGAGGACATCCTCGGCTCGGCCACCTTCGACGACACCATCGGCCTGAACGCCTGGCCGATGGAAATGCACGCCGACGGCCGCATCGAGTGGGCCTTCCCGCGCGACGAAGCCAACGCCTACAACCACCTGCCGTGGCGCATGCTGGTGCCGCAGACGCTCGACAACCTGCTGGTGGCCGGGCGCTGCGCCTCGATGACGCACGAGGGCCAGTCGGCCGCGCGCGCCAGCGGCGGCTGCTTCGTCATGGGGCAGGCGGCGGGCACGGCGGCGGCCTCGCTGGGCAGCGGGCGCTTCGCGGCGATCGACGTGGCGGCGCTGCAGAAAAAGCTGCTGGCCGACGGCGTCGACTTGGACCGTTGAGCGCGGCGCGGCGCTAGAGTCCGGGGCTGGATGAACTCGAACCCCGGACACACCGTGCCTCTTTCTTCTTCGCTGTCGACCCCCGCGCGTCGGCTCTTCCTGGCGCTGGCCTGCGCCGCCTTCGGCCTGCTGCAGGTGGGCTGTGCCAGCACCCCCGAGGGCGACCCCGTCCACGGCAAGGACCGCGTGCTGAGCTTCGTCGCGGCCAAGGACGGCCGCAAGGTCGCCATCGCCGGCGAGAACTACCACTACGTGTTCGACGGCGACCCGTCCGTGGCCGCGCTGCTGCGCTGGGACGGCCGCACCAAGGTCACGCCCGCGCTCATCGGCGAACTGAAGGTGGCGCGCAACCAGAGCTTCGAAGGCCAGTACGTGCTGATGGCCTTCGACGCCGACCTGACCCCCGAAGACCGCAACTTCCTCGTCCAGACCGGCTTCGCGAAGGCCGAGGTGAAGTACGGCGACCGCACCGGACCGGTGCTGCGCTACTTCGGCACGGTCTACGGCAAGCGGTACGCGGCGGTGGCGCTGAAGTCGGCCGACACGGTCGATTTTTCGCGCCGCCAGTACCTGAAGTACGTCGAGCAGGAAACGCTCAGCGGCCCCTTCACCCAGGCCGCGCGTTCGCCGCTGGCGTACGGCGCCGACGGCGCGATGCTGCTGGGCGGCGTGCCGGTGCGCATGGTGGATGGCGGCACCGACCACGGCTGCAGCCTGCGCCTGATGCTGGACATCTGCTTCTTCAAGTAGGCCCGCCGGGCGCCGCTGACCGGGCCGCGACAGCGCGCGGGCCCGGCCTTTGCTATCGTCGTGGATTGCTTTTCTGCGCCGAATCCCTTCCCCCGATGACCCCCGAACCCGTCCTTGCCGCCCGCCTCGTTGCCGACCTCGTCGCCCTCATGCAGCTCGAACCGCTGGGCGGCGACCGCTTCCTGGCCCAGAGCGAGGACATCGGCACGCCCGCCGTCTTCGGCGGCCAGGTGCTCGGCCAGTCGCTCATGGCCGCCAGCCTCACGGTGGGCGCCGAGCGCCCGGTGCATTCGATGCACGCCTACTTCCTGCTGCCCGGCGAGCACGCGCCCA
The DNA here is from genome assembly GCF_009811375.1 of Variovorax boronicumulans. NCBI lineage: Bacteria > Pseudomonadati > Pseudomonadota > Betaproteobacteria > Burkholderiales > Comamonadaceae > Variovorax > Variovorax boronicumulans. The sequence continues at coordinate 269,098 of NZ_BKDH01000003.1, read as the reverse complement.
TCGAGTACAGCGTCGACCGCGTGCGCGACGGCCGCAGCTTCACCACGCGCCATGTGGTGGCGCGCCAGCAGGACCGCATCATTTTCGAGATGTCGGCCTCGTTCCAGACCGTGGACGAGGGCGTCGAGCACCAGTTCCCCATGCCCGCCGTCGAAGGCCCCGAGGGCCTGACCAGCGAGCTCGACCAGCGCATCGCGCTCGGCGACCGCCTGCCCGAACCCTGGCGCTCCAAGGCCATCCAGCCGCACGGCATCGAGTACCGGCGCGTCGACCCCGAAGACCTGCTGCGGCCCGAGGTGCGCCCCACCGAGAACCAGAGCGCCATCTGGATGCGCGCCATCGCGCCGCTGCCCGACGACCTGACGGTGCACCGCGCGCTGCTGGCCTACGCCTCCGACCACGGCCTGCTGCGCGCCGCGATGCTGCCGCACGGCCTGAGCTTCATGAGCGGCCAGGTGCGCCCCGCCAGCCTGGACCACGCGATGTGGTTCCACCGCGATTTCCGTTTCGACGACTGGCTGCTCTACGTGGTCGACTCGCCCAGCGCGGGCGGCGCGCGCGGCCTGTGCCGCGGCAGCCTCTACACGCGCGACGGCCGCCTCGTGGCCTCGGCGGCGCAAGAGGGCATGCTGCGCATCCGCAAGCCGGGATCGCCGCGCACGCCGATCACGGGCTGAACGGCCTGCCTCTTCTTTCAACACCCATTCACTCATTCGATCGCTCCGGCCATGAAGATCTTCTTCTCTCCCGCGTCTCCCTTCGTGCGCAAGTGCATGGTCGTGGCCCACGAGCTGGGCGTGGCCGACCGCATCGAGAAGCTGCCCAGCGCGGCTGGACCGGTGAAGCGCGACGCCCGCATCCTGCCGACCAACCCGCTGGGCCAGGTGCCGACCTTTCTCACCGACGACGGCCAGGCGCTGTTCGACAGCCGCGTGATCTGCGAGTACCTCGACACTGCGTACGCCGGCGGCCTGTTCCCGGCCAGCGGGCCTGCGCGCTGGGCGCGCCTGACCGAGCTGTCATTGGCCGACGGCATGACCGGCGCCGCGCTGCTCGCGCGCTACGAGACCATGCTGCGCCCCGAGGCGCTGCGCTGGAGCGACTGGACCGACGGCCAGCTCGACAAGGTGCGCACCGGCCTCGAATGGCTGGAAGCGGCGGCGCCGTCGTTCGGCGATCGCGTCGACATCGGCACCATCGCCTTCGGCTGCGCGCTGGGCTACATGGACTTCCGCTTTCCCTCGGTGGACTGGCGCGCCCAGGCGCCGAACAGCGCGAAGTGGTTCGCCGTGTTCAACCACCGGCCGTCGATGCAGGCCACGTTGCCGACGGCCTGAGCGATGACGTTCGACGATCTCTCGCGCCGCACCGGCATCGAAATTCCCCCGCTGCTGCAACAGCTCCTCGCCAGCGGGCCGCCTGATCTGGTCGGCTTCCCCGACTTCGAGTGGCTGGACGCCGAGCAGGCGGCCAACGACCTCGATGAGTGGCTCGACGCCAAGTGGCAGGACGGCCGTCGCTTCCTGCCCTTTGCGCAATCGGGCGCGGGCGACGCCTACTGCCTCGTGCCGCTGGATGGCGGCGCCGTGGGCGTGGCCTTCGTGTGGCACGACGACGAGGAAAGCAGCGTCGGCCACGGCTCGTTCGCCGATTTCGTCTGCGCGAAATTCCTGGAAGCCTTTGTGGACCTGAGCTACCTCGGCGACTGGGAACTGTCCGAGCCCGAGATGGCCGAGCGCATCGCGGCCGACGTGGCCACCGTCACGGCTTTCATGGACGACACGGAAACCGCCGCCTACCTGCAGGCGCTGAGCCGGCAGCCGCTGGTGTCGCGGCCTTTCAAGACGGGCCCGCGCGCCAGGCCCGAGCAGGTGCCCTCGCTGATGCCGCAGGCCGAGTTCGAGGAAGACCTGAAGCGCTTCACCCTGCAGGACAGCGCGCCTTTCCCCGTGAAAGCGCGCTGGGACATCGAGGGGTAGGCTACGGGGTTTCATCCGAAGGAGGAACCCACCATGTCAGATCAGAAAGTAGCCATCGTCACCGCCGGCGGCAGCGGCATGGGCGCCGCGGCGGCGCGCAAGCTCGCGGACGACGGTTTTCGCGTCGCCATCCTGTCCTCGTCGGGCAAGGGCGAGGCGCTGGCGCAGGAACTCGGCGGCATCGGCGTCACCGGCTCCAACCAGTCGAACGACGACATCCAGCGCCTCGTGGACAAGGTCATGGCCGAATGGGGCCGCATCGACGTGCTCGTGAACAGCGCCGGCCACGGCCCGCGCGCGCCGATCCTGGAGATCAGCGACGACGACTGGCACCGCGGCATGGACGTCTACTTCCTGAGCGCCGTGCGCCCCGCGCGCCTCGTGGCGCCGCACATGGTGAAGCAGGGCGGCGGCGCGATCATCAACATCTCGACCTTCGCGGCCTTCGAGCCTGACCCGGTGTTCCCGACCTCGGGCGTGTTCCGCGCCGGCCTCGCGGCCTTCACCAAGCTCTTCGCCGACCAGTACGCCAAGCACAACGTGCGCATGAACAACGTGCTGCCCGGCTTCATCGACAGCCTGCCCGAGAAAGAAGTGTTCCGCGAGCGCATCCCGATGGGCCGCTACGGCCGCAGCGCCGAGATCGCCGCCACCATCGGCTTCCTGGCCTCCGAGGGCGCGGGCTACATCACCGGGCAGAACCTGCGCGTGGACGGCGGCATCACGCGCTCGGTCTGAACCCGGCCACGGCGCTCATGACCGTCCCCGCCCCGGTGCGCAAGCACATGGACCGCACCCTTGCGTCCTACGAAGCGTCCGCGCGCGACTACAACGCGATCGTCGCGGGCCACCGGCCGCCCGAGATCGAGGACGCGGTGCGCCGCATGATGCAGCGCGTGCCCGCCGGTGGCAGCGTGCTCGAGATCGGTTCCGGGTCGGGGCAGGACGCCGACTTCGTCGAATCCCTGGGCGGGGTCGTGAGGCGCACCGATGCGGTCCAGGCGTTTCTCGACCTGCAGGCCGAGCGCGGCAAGAAGGGCGAGCTGCTCAATGTCGTCACGGATGCGCTGGGCGGGCCTTACGACGCGGTCCTGGCGATGTGCGTGCTGATCCATGTCGATCGCGCGCAGATCGCGCCGGTGCTGCGCAAGGTGTTCGACGCGCTCGCGCCCGGCGGGGTTTTTCTCGCGGCCATGCGCATCGGCGAAGGCGAGACCCTCGGCGACTACCAGACCGTGTACTGGTCGAAAGACGCGTTCGCCGACGCGCTGGCGGCGGCGGGCCTTGACCTGAAATGGGACAGCCAGTGGATCGGCCGCGACGACGTGACGTGGGCCAACTTCCTGGCGTGCCGTCCGCGCTAGCGGACGAACGAGCGAAGACTCACACGCCCAGGTAGCGCGTCCACAGCGACCGGTCGGCGTCGAGCGCGGCCGAGTCGCCCTGCCACACCACACGCCCGCGTTCGAGGATCACGTGGCGGTCGGCCAGCGGCAGCAGGCGCTGCACGTACTTGTCGACCACCAGGATCGCCTCGCCCTCCGACTTCAGCGTGGCGATGCAGTGCCAGATCTCCTCGCGGATCACCGGGGCCAGGCCCTCGGTGGCTTCGTCGAGGATCAGCAGGCGCGGGTGTGTCGACAGTGCGCGCGCAATGGCCAGCATCTGCTGCTCGCCGCCCGAGAGCTGGTTGCCCGCGTTGGCCTTGCGTTCCGACAGGCGCGGAAAGAGCTTGTACAGCGCCTCCACGGTCCAACGCGGCGCGCTGCCGGGCCGGGGCCGTGCGAAGGCGCGCAGGTGCTCGTCCACGCTGAGGTTGGGGAACACGTGGCGCCCCTCGGGCACGATGGCCATGCCGCGCCGCGCGATGGCGTCGGGCCGGTGGCCGCCGATGGCTGCGCCGCAGAACTGCACGCCGCCGCGCATCGGCGCGATCGTGCCGGTCAGCACCTTCAGCAGCGTGCTCTTGCCCATGCCGTTGCGGCCCAGCAGCGCCATCACTTCGCCCGCGCCGACGCGCACGTCGATGCCGAACAGCACCTGGCTGGCGCCGTAGCCGGCCTCGATGGCGGTGGCCTCGAGCAGGGTGGATGTCGTGGTCGTCGTGCTCATGCGTGTCCTTCTGCTTCGGTGCCGAGGTACACGGCTTGCACATCGGGGTGGCCCCGCACTTCATCGGCTGTGCCGCTCATCAGCACCTTGCCCTGCACCAGCACCGTGAGCCGGTTGGCGAGGCGGAACACGGCGTCCATGTCGTGCTCGATGAGCAGGATGGCCATCGATTCGCGCAGCGATTCGATCAGATCGACCATGCGCGCCGACTCGTCGGGGCCCATGCCGGCCATCGGCTCGTCGAGCAGCAGCAGCTTGGGTTCGGCGGCCAATGCCAGCGCCACGTCGAGCGCGCGCTGCGCGCCGTGCGGCAGCGTGCCCGCGATGCGGTGGCGTTCGCTGCCCAGGCCCACGCGGTCGGCCAGCGCGTGGGCGCGGTCGACGAGGTCGCGTTCGTTCGCACGCGGTGCCAGGAAGCGCAGGCTGCTGCCCGCATGGGCCTGCGCCGCGAGCATCAGGTTGTCGTGCACCGTTTCCTTGGCGAACACGCGCGTCACCTGGAAGCAGCGCGACATGCCGGCGGCCACGCGCTGGTGGTCCTTGTAGGCCGTGATGTCCTGTCCGTCGAGCATCAGCCGGCCCGCGTCGGCCTCCAGCAGGCCGGTGATGAGGTTCACCAGCGTGGTCTTGCCCGCGCCGTTGGGACCGATGAGCGCATGCACTTCGCCGCGCTCCACCGTGAGGCTCACGTGGTCGGTCGCCAGCAGGCCGCCGAAGCGCTTGACCAACCCTTCGATTCTGAAAAGGCTCATGGCTTGGCGCTCCCTGCGGCCGTTGCAGCGGAAGCCGCTGCTGCTGCGACCGTGCGGCGTTTCGTCGACAGTGCGGCCAGGCCGCGCGGGGCCCAGAGGGCGACGGCGATCAGCAGCAGGCCCAGCGGCATGTGCCAGTGTTCGGTGTGCTGCTTGAGCGCTTCCTCGAGCACCAGCCAGACCACGGCGCCCACCGGCCCGCCCCAGCTGCGGCCCAGGCCGCCGATGACGACCATCACCACCAGCGTGGCCGACTGCGTCCAGTGCATGGTCGCCGGGCTCACGAAGCCGTTGCCGCCGGCCAGCAGCGCGCCGGCCAGCCCGGCGATCGCGCCCGCGATGGCGAAGGCGACGAGCTGCAGCCGGAACACCGGGTAGCCCAGCGCGCGCATGCGCGTCTCGTTGTCACGGATGCCCATCAGCGCATGGCCGAAGCGCGCCTGCGTGGCGCGGTGCAGCCACCACAGCGCGAGCGCGACCACCACGAGCACCACCCAGTAGAAGGTCGATTCGTTGCCCAGGTCCAGGCCCGGCAGCAGCGTGGGGCGCGACATGAGCGTGTAGCCGTCGTCGCCGCCGTACTTGCGCAGCGACACGACGACGAAGTACAGCATCTGCGCAAAAGCCAGCGTGGTCATGATGAAGTACACGCCGCGCGTGCGCAGCGCCACCGTGCCGATCAGCGCGGCCACGAGGCCCGCCACCAGCGCGGCCAGCGGCCACAGGAGCCAGGCCGACATCACGCCGGCGTCGCTGAGCGCCACCACCGTGTAGGCGCCCATGCCGATGAAGCCCGCATGCCCGAGCGCCACCATGCCGCCGAAGCCGAGGATGAAGTTCAGGCTCGCGGCGGCCAGCGCGACGACGAGCACGCGCCGCACGAAGCCGATGTAGAAGTCGAGCCCGAACAGCGGCGCGACCAGCGGAAAGGCCGCGAGCGCCACGAGGAGCAGCCCGAGGCCGAAGGTGCGTGACGAGGGTTTCATGCGCGGGCGGAGAAGAGGCCGGAGGGCCGGAAGATCAGGACGACGACCATGAGCGCGTACATCGCCACCTCGGCGAACAGCGGCCCCAGGTCGGCCGCCGTGGCGGGCGGCAGCGTGGCGCGCAGCAGCATCGGCACGAAGGCGCGGCCGATGGTGTCGACCACGCCGACCAGCAGCGCGGCCACGAAGGCACCGCGCACCGAGCCGATGCCGCCGATCACCAGCACCACCAGCGCCGGGATCAGGATGGCCTCGCCCATGCCCACCTGCACCGCGACGATCGGGCCCATGAGCGCGCCGGCCAGCGCGGCCAAAGCCGCGCCGAGCAGGAACACGCCGTTGAAGATGCGGCCCACGCGCACGCCCATCAGCTCGGCCATCGGCCGGTCGGACGCACCCGCGCGCACCCGCATGCCGATGCGCGTGTGGTTCACCAGCACGTACAGCGCCAGCGCCATCAGCAGGCCGCCCGCGAGCACCACGAGGCGGTACGAGGGGTAGGGCAGGCCGTCCATCAGCTCGACCGGGCCCGAGAGCGCGGCCGGCGTGGGCGCCATCACGGGCGAGGGGCCCCAGATCATCTTGACGATGTCGTCGGCCACCAGGATCACGCCGAAGGTGGCGAGCACCTGCGCCAGGTGGTCGCGCTTGTAGAGGCGGCGCATCAGCAGCACCTCGATGAGCAGCGCCACGACCACGGTGACGAGCACCGCCACCACGATGGCGGCGGCGAACGAGCCGGTGCGCGTGTGCGCCTCGGCCGCCACGTAGGCGCCGGCCATGAACAGCGAGCCGTGCGCCAGGTTCAGCACGTCCATGATGCCGAACACCAGCGTGAGGCCCGCCGCCAGAAGAAAGAGCATCAGGCCGTAGCCGATGCCGTTGAGCAATTGCTCGAGGACGAGGATGCCGCTCATGGAAAGACGAGCCGCATCACTTCATGTTGCACTTGGCGGCGTAGCTGTCTCCGTAGTTCGTGAGAACCGTGTTGATCAGCTTGTTCGTCACCTTGCCTTGCGCGTCCTTGCCGATCACGCGCAGGTAGAAGTTCTCGATGGGGAAGTGGTTGTTGGCGTACTTGAAGGTGCCGCGCGTCGAGGCGTAGCTGGCCTTCTTCAGGGCAGCGACCACGGCCTCGCGGTTCTGCGCATTGCCGCCCGATTGCTTCACGGCGGCGTCCATCGCGAGGATCGCGTCGTAGGCCTGCGCGGCGTACACCGACGGGTAGCGGCCGTTGTATTCCTTGCGGAAGGCGGCCACGAAGGCCTTGTTGGCGGCGTTGTCCAGGTCGTGCGCCCAGTGCGAGGTGTTGAACAGGCCGAGCATCGGCTCGCCCACGGCACCGATCACGTCCTCGTCGGCCGAGAAGCCGCTGGTCACGAGCGTGATGTCCTTGGACAGGCCCGCGCCCACGAACTGCTTGATGAAGTTGATGCCCATCGCGCCGGGCAGGAAGAAGTAGATCGAGTCGGGCTTGGCCGCGCGCAGCTGCGCGAGCTCGGCGGCGTAGTCGATCTGGCCCAGCTTGGTGTACAGCTCGTCGGCCACCTGGCCCTTGAACTGGCGCTTGAAGCCGCCCAGCGCATCCTTGCCGGCCGGGTAGTTGGGGGCGATCAGCACGATCTTCTTGAACGCGCGGTCTTGTGCGAACTTGCCGGCGGCCTCGTGGAACTGGTCGTTCTGGTAGGCGGTGCCGAAGAAGTAGGGGCTGCACTGCGCACCGGCGAACTGGCTCGGGCCGGCGTTGGCCGACAGGTAGGGCACCTTGGCGTTGAACAGCGTCGGGCCCACGGCCAGCGCCACGTTGGAGCCGATGGGGCCGCTGAAGATGTCGATCTTGTCGCGCTGGATCATGCGGTCGACCAGCTGCTTGGCCTGGTCGGGGCTGCCGGCCATGTCGGCCTGCACGAACTCCACGTCCTGCCCGCCGAGCTTGCCGTTCAGCTGCTTGATGCCCAGCGCGAAGCCGTCGCGCGCCTCGGCGCCCAACGCCGCGAAAGGCCCCGAGATATCAAGGGCCAAACCCACCTTGACCGGCGCGGCCACGGCCGACACCGAGGCCCCGAGGGCGGCGCCGCACAGCAGCAGCGAGATCAGGGTGCGCGGCAGCGCGGGCGATTTCAGGAACGTGGGGCGCATCGGGTTCTCCGGCTAGGGAAGGGTTGAGACAACTGAACTGTTGATAGTTAAATACTTTAGCCGTAAACAATTCGGTGTCAACGGTACTAGCACGAATGGTGCCAGTGAACCCCGTGACTTCCGGCACGCCGACCCCTCGCCAAAGGTTACGCAAACGTCAACCGAAGGGGCTGGCCGTCGCGAACCAGAGGCCGATGCCCGTTGCGATGATGAAGGCCCCGTCGGTCACGCCTGCGACCAGGAAGAACTTGGTCTGCAGCGTGTCGACCAGTTCGGGCTGGCGCGTCGTGCCTTCGAGGAACTTCTGGCCCACCAGCGCGATGCCGATGCACGAACCCAGTGCGGCAATGCCGATCAGCAGGGCGACGGCGAGCGGGAGGATGTTGAAGCCGGTCATGGTTTTTTCTCCTGGTTGATGAATCGATGGACCCACTGTTCCAGAACGGGTGCATCGAATCCATGACGCGGGAGGTCATGCGCCAGACGAAAAAAAGGCCGGCCGTCGAAACGGCCGGCCTGAGCTCAGGCGCGAAGCGCAGGGCTTAGGGCAGCTGTGTCCAGTTCTGGTTGTTGCCGCCGTTGCAGGTCCAGGTGATCAGCGCCGTGTCCTGCGTGGTCGAGCCGTTCGGCACGTCCAGGCACGAACCCGAGGCGCGGTTGCGCACCGTGCCGCCCACCAGGCTCCACTGCGCCGTGTTGCCCGACGAGCAGGCCACCTGCACCACCGCAGCGTTCGTGGTCGCCGTGCCGTTCTGCGCCAGGCACAGGCCGCTGTGCTCGGCGATGAACTGCACGTAGCCGCCGGTGACCGGCGTCATGGTGAACTTCTCGTTGCCCGCATTGCCGCACGGCCATTGCACCGCCGTCGCGCCGCTGGTGGTCGAGGCGCCCTTGATGTTCACGCACATCGTCGGGTTGAGGTCGGAGCGCAGCCGCGTGACCACCGCCGGGGCGGTGTCCTGCGAGCGCACGTACTCACGCAGCGCCACCACGTCGTTCGCCGGCAGGCTGGAGGCGTTGCCGTGGCCGCCCGCGAGCAGGTCCTGCAGCGTGGCCGCCTGGCCGTTGTGGAAGAACGCGGTGGTGTTCCAGGTGCCCGACAGGGTCGGCGTGTCGAAGCCCACGCCCGCCAGCGGCTGGTTGCTGCCCTTGCCCGACGAGGCCTGGATGGTGCCCACGTCGTGCCGCAGGCCGTCGCGGAAGGTGGCACCCGTGTGGCAGGTGGCGCACTGGGCCGTGTTGAACACGGTCTGTCCGCGCACCGCGTCCACGCTCAGGCTGCCGTCCGCGGCTCGCGCCGGGCTGCGCATGTACTTGTTGAGCGAACCCAGGTACACGGCCAGGTCGTCCAGCTGCGCGCTCTTGCCGGCCTTCGGGGCACCCAGCGGGGCCTGCGTGGCGGTCCAGTCGGCATTGCTCAGGAAGCCGGTGCCGCCGAACTCGTTGCGGATGTCGTTCTCGAAGTCCTGCACTTCGTCGAAGTTGGCCGTCCAGTGCAGCTTGCCGTGGCTGGTGCCGCGCCGGCCCTGCAGGCTGATGGTGCGGCGCAGGCCTTCGCCGCGCTGGGTGAAGTCCCACACCATGCCGTCGTCGCCGCCGTCCGCGTGGCAGCTGGCGCAGGAGATGTAGTTGTCCTTGCTCATGCGCCGGTCGGCCGCGTTGTAGAACACCTGCTTGCCACGCAGCGCCGCGGCCGCCATCGGCTCCTGCGCCACGGTGGCCACGTTCTGCAGGAAGATCGCCGCGTTGGTCTCGGCCGACAGCACCTTCGCCACGTCGTGCACCGACACCGAGCGCGCCAGGAAGTTGTTCACGAACAACCGCTTGCGCGCCGCGTCCAGGTACAGGCCGTGCGGGGCGCTGCTGGCGTTGATCTCGCCGCGCACCGCGCGGGTGTAGCTGTCGACGATGGCGACACGGTTGCCTTCCATCTGCGCCACGAACAGGTAGTCGCCGGCCGGCGAATACAGCGCGGCGCGCGCGGGGGCGCGGTCGTCGAAGTCGATCTGCTCGGAGAACACCTCGGCGGCGCTCTGCAGATTCACCTGCGACAGGATGGAGCGCACCGTCTGGTCGTGCGGCAGGTCCTTGCCGTCGCGGAAGCGGCCGCGCACGATGTTGTCCTTCTTTGAAGGCAGCACGGCGCGCGAGCCGTCGGGCGAGATCACCACCTGGCTCAGGTAGTTGGCCACGCCGCGCGCGCGGCTCTCGGTGTCGACGGTGGTGGTGTCCACCGGCAGCGGGATGGTCTGCAGCGCGGTCAGCGATTGCAGGTTCACCTTGTGCAGCTGGCCGCCCGTCATCTTCGACTTGAAGCGCGTGACGTAGGCCACCTGCGAGTCGGCGCTCACGGCGATGCCGCGCACGCCGCCCTCGAGCGCCAGCGCACCGGTGGTGGCGCCGTTGCTGGGGTCGAAGCTCATGAGCACCGACTTGCTTTCCAGCGTGAGCAGGCCCTTGGCGCCGTTGGGCGTGAAGGCCACGCCGTACGGGCCGCTGCCGTAGGCCAGCGGGATCGATACCGACTGCGAGCCGTCGGCGGCGTTCAGCGCCACCAGCTTGTCCTCGCCCTGCACCGCGACCCAGATGCGGCCGTCGGGGCCCACGGCCAGCGTCTTGGCCTCGTCACCCACGCGCACTTCCCACAGCTTGGCGAGGGTCTGCGCGTCGATGGCGGCCACCGTGCCGCTGTCGGGGTTCACCGAGTACACCCGGCTCGCATCGCCCACGATGTTGGTCGTGTGCGTGGGCGCGGTCGCGGTGACCGGCGCGATGACGGTCACGTTGTAGGTGTAGTAGGTCTCGCGGCCGCTGCTGTCCTTCACCGTCAGGGTCACCGTGTAGTGGCCGGGGGTGGTGTAGGTGTAGCTGGTGTTCGGCTGGTTCGAGAACGCCGTCTGCGTGCCGTTGCCGAAGTTCCAGCGGAACTGCACGCCGCTGGCGCCGAGCGTCGCGGGGTTGAAGCTCAGCTGGCCGTTGACCAGCTTGGGCCCGCCGCCCAGGCCCGGGTCGCCGATGATGGCCTGGCCGCGCAGCGTGTCCACCTCGGCCTGGCCGAGCACGCGGCCGTACACGCGCACCTCGGCCAGCGTGCCCTTGAAGAGCGCGGTGTTGCCCTGGATCTGGCCCATGACCTGGAACTTGGTCGACAGGCCCTTGGTGCCGGTCGGGCCGGTCGAGGTGGTCTTCACGCCGTCGACGTACACCGCCTGCGCGCCCGAGGCCGCGTCGCGCGTGAGCACCACGTGGTGCCAGTTGCCGTCGTTCACGGCCGCGGTGGAGGTGGTGCCGCCGTCGTTGCCCACCGAGAGCTTGATGCGCCCGCCGGTGTCCAGCCAGCCCCAGAACACGTCGTCGGTGCCGCCCGACTGGTCGCGACCGAAGATGCCGGGCGCGGTCCAGGAGTTGGCGCCGCCGGCCTGCGTGGTCTTCATGTAGAAGCTCAGCGAGGCCGTGCCACCCAGCGCGCTGGCCACGGTGTCGTTCTTCAGCGGCACGCCCGCGGTGCGGTTCGCGAAGTTCAGGCCGATGCTCTCGAACGCGTCGCCGGTGGCGGGCGTGCCGTTGTTGGCGCCGATCTGGTCGCCCAGGTTGCCCGTCAGCGGCCAGTGGTGCATCAGGTTGATGTCGCTGGCGTTGCCGGTGTTGAAGGTGGAGCGGTAGTCGGCGCCGATGGCGTTGCCCGCATAGTCCTTCACGCCGTTGGCCGGCAGGAACACCTCATAGCTGGTGCCCGGCAGCAGCGGCTGCGCGGGATGGAAGTTGACGATGCCCAGCTGCACGCTGTAGGTGCCCGCCAGCGTGTTGCCGCCCACCGGACGCACGATGAAGGTGTTGCTGTTCACGCTCTCCGGCAGGATGTTGTCGGTCATGCCCAGGCCGATGCGCGAGCTGAGGGCCTGCTGCTTCGCACCGTTGGCGGGCGAGACCTGCTTCACTTCGGGCTTGGTGGTGTCGGGGTCCACCGCGTGCACGACGAAGCCGCTGCCCGAGCCGTGGTCGTTGCCCACGAAGACGAGGTTGCCGAACATCGCGACCTGGCCGTTGTCCGAGTGCGAGAAGTTCGGGTCGTCCTCGCGCAGGATGCTGCCGCGGCCCACTTCCACGTGGTTGAGCGGGTTGCTCACGTCGACCTTGTGGATGCGGGTCTGCGCGCCTTGAATGACGTAGTTGTCCTGCGTGGCGCAATACAGCTGCTCGTCGATGACGAGCCGGTTGTCCTCGGCCACGAAGCGCGAGCGGTCGCTCAGGTCGTAGCTGTACATCTTGGCGCCGCTGCCGCGCGCGGAGGCGTGCACGCTCTTGCCGTCGAAGCAGGTCGCGTAATAGAACGGCGTGGCGCCGGCGATGGAATCGAGCACCTTGGGGTTGAGCGGGTCGGAGATGTCCAGGCTCGCGAAACCGCCGTTGCTTTCCATCGCGGTCAGCACCATGTGGTTGCCCATCGTGAAGATCGGGCCCAGGCGGAAGCCGCCGAGTTCGCCCGTGGGCACCGGGTTGGGCTTGCCGGCGCCGCGGTTGGCGACCACCGCGTTCGCGGGGTCCGTCGCGTCGACGATGAACATGCCCCGGCCGGCCGAGGCCACGTACAGGTAGGGCGCCTGCCACCACAGCTGCCAGGACACGTTCTCGTAGTCGCCCGAGTTGACGCCGGGCAGCACCAGCTTCTTCACCTGCTTGATGTCGTTGATGTCGGTGAAGTCCCAGAACTCGACGCCGTTGATGCTGGGCAGCACGACGTAGGTCTTGCCGCCGATCTTCGCGGTGCCGAAGGAATGCGTCTCGCGGAACTCCTTGGTGCGGCCGCCTGTCGCGTCATCGGGCTCGTAGATCTTCTTGACGAGCCTGATCTGGCGCGGGTTCGACACGTCGTACAGCAGGAAGCCGCCGGGGCCGAGGCCGCTGTCCGGCGCGAAGGAGGTGATGAAGTAGCCGTTGACCATGATGCCGGCGTTCATGCCGTAGTCCTTGCGGCCCGGGTACGTGGCGGGCACGTCGCGCGCCTCGTAGGCATCGCTGTGCGCCGGGTCGAGCGGGTGCGCGGCGCTGGTGATCATCGACACCGGCTTGAACAGTTCCGCCGAGGTGTAGGTGAGGTTGCCCAGGCCCGGCCCCTGCAGCGGGAGCGGGTCGGCCACGACAGCGGCAGCCGCCGTGGCCATCTTGTTGAGGGTCGTCATCGGACTGACCCCGGTGATTGCCGCATGCGTCAGCAATGTGACGCACGGCACCAGGAACGCCATCAGGAAATACCGGATCTTCATCGTCGCCTCCAGGTTGTTTGAAGTTCGCAGGGAACCCTCTTGTCCTTGGTTCTCTCGAGTCACTCGGTCGCTTGCAGGGAAAGCGCACGCGCAGGCGCGCCCCCGGCGGGCAACGCATGCGTTGTCCGCCGTCCACTTCTTCTTCTGTCTTGCTCTCCCGCTGGTTGGCGCCGGCGCCTTCCGGGTGGAAGGCACCGGCGCCTGGGCGCTGTTACTTCACGCCGCCCGATTCGTAGATGGCCCAGGCCGCTTCGGCGCTGGCACCGTCGTGGATCATGGCCATCAGTGCGCTCACCACCGCCGAGGGGTTGGCGTGCTGGTAGACGTTGCGGCCGTACACCATGCCGACGGCGCCCTGGTCCAGGAGCACGCGCGAACGCGCGAACACCTGCTGCAGGTCTTCGCGTCCGCCGCCGCGCACGAGCACGGGGCAACGCGCGGCCTGCACCACGCGGTGGAAGTCGGTGGCGTCGGTGGTGGGATCGGCCTTGACGATGTCGGCGCCCATCTCGCGCGCCAGGCGCGTGAGCGTGACGATCTTTTCGGCGTCGCCGTCCACCATGTAGCGGCTGGTGGCCGTGGGCGCCTGCATCACGAGCGGCTCGATCATGAGCGGCATGCCGTAGCGGTCGCAGTCGGCGCGCACGCGGGCGATGTTCTGCACGCACTGGCGGAACAGGTCGGGCTCGTCGGGCAGCATGAACAGGTTGACGACCACGCAGGCCGCGTCCCGCTGCACGGCGGGCAGCACGGGGTCGTCCTGGTTTTGCAGCACGGCCCACATCACGCGGTGGTGCACGGCGTTGTAGGGGTTGCCCATGTCCAGGCGCATCACCAGCGCGGGGCGATCGCGCCCGGGCCGGTCCTGCAGCAGGTCGGACTGCCCGTAGTTGAGCTGGATCGCATCGGGCTTCGCAGCCACGAGCTTGTCGATCACGCCGGGCATGTCCTCCAGGCCGTCCAGGAAGGTGGGTTCGTTGCACACGCCGTGGTCCAGGGCGATGTCCAGGCAGCGGCCGTTGTGCAGCAGGCGGTTGAGCCGCGCGGTCTTGTCTTTCGACATGAAGGAAGAACTCCGTGTTGAGGAAAAAGGAAGGAAAGAAACGCGCGCGCTCAGGCGAGCGCGTCCAGGTGGCGCTTGGCCGCAGCGTCGATGAGCTGCAGGGCTTCGCTGTCGAGCACGACCGCGCCGGCGCCGGCGTTCTCGATCGCCTGCTGGCGCACGCGCGCACCGCACAACGCCACCGAGACGGTGCCGCGGGCCACGGTCCAGGCGATCATCATCTGGCCGAACGAGCAGCCCAGGTGCGTGCGCAGCGGCTCCAGCGTGTCGAAGAAGGCCTTGAGCTTCGCGCGGTTGGCTTCGCTGAAACGCGGGTTGGTGGCGCGCTGGTCGTCGCCCTTGAACTCGCGCGCGGGGTCGATCGGGCCGGCGAGCAGGCCCAGCGCCAGCGACGAGTAGCCCAGCACCGCCACGTTGTGCTCGGCGCACAGCGGCGCCAGCGTGGTCTCGATGCCGCGGTCGATGAGGCTGTAGAGCTCCTGCGCCGCATCGACCGGGCCGTGCTTCAGGTATTCCGAAAGAATCTCGGGCGTCGCGTTGCTCACGCCGATGGCGCGGATCTTTCCCTGCTTCTTGAGGGCCAGCAGCGCGTCCATGGTCTCGGCCACGGGCGTCGTGTGGTCCTGCCAGTGCGTGATGTACAGGTCGATGTAGTCGGTCTGCAGGCGCTTCAGGCTCTCTTCGCATTCGTGGAAGATCGAGTCGCGCCCGAGGTAGCGGTACACCGGATGCCCGTCTTCCTCGAAGAAGTGCGTGCCCTGCTGCGTGTGCCACACCAGTCCGCACTTGGTGGCGATCACGGCCTCGTGGCGGCGGCCCTTGAGCGCGGTGCCGACGATGCTCTCGGAGCGGCCCAGGCCGTAGGCCGGTGCGGTGTCGATCAGGTTCACGCCCGCATCGAGCGAGGCCTGGATGGCGATCACGGCGGCGGCGTTGTCGCCGCCGCCCCACATCCATCCGCCCATGGCCCAGGTGCCCAGGCCGATGGCCGAGCTTTCGATGCCCGAGGGGCCCAGGGTGGTCTTCTTCATCTGCGTTGCGTTGCTCATCGCTTGGTCTTTCGGGTGTTCAGGATGTGGTCGATGGTCACGGCCGCGAGCAGGATCAGGCCCTTGATCACGTCCTGCCAGTAAGGCGACACGTCGAGCAGGATCAGCGAGCTGGTCACCACCGACAGCAGGGCCAGGCCGAGCACGGCGCCGAGCACGGTGCCCGAGCCGCCCTTGAGGCTGGCGCCGCCGATCACGGCCGCGGCAATCACGTTGAGTTCCATGCCCATGCCGAAGGTCGGCGTGGCGGCGCCGAAGCGCGCCGTGTAGATCACGCCGGCCAGGCCCGCCGAGGCTGAGCACAGCACCGTGACCCAGAACTTCACGCGGCCCACGCGGATGCCGGCGTACAGCGCGGCCTTCTCGTTGCTGCCGGTGTAGAACACGCGGCGCAGCAGGGTGGAGCGGCGCAGCACGAAGTCGCTCACGATCACGATGGCCAGGAAGATCAGGATCACGGCCGGCACGCCGAACAGCGTGCCCTGGCCGATGAACTTGAACTCGGCCGGCAGCGAGAACAGCGACTGCGGCGTGCCCTGCGTGAGCGCCAGGCACAGGCCGCGCACGATCACCATGAAGGCCAGCGAGGCGATGAAGTGGTTCAGCCCGATGCGCGTGACGCAGCCGCCGATCATGGCGCCGATGAGGCCGCTGGCACCGATGGCCACCAGGCTCGCGAGCCACGGGTCCATGCCCATGAGAAAGAGCTTGCCGGTCACCACCATCGCGAAGCACACCACCGAGCCCACCGACAGGTCGATGCCGCCGACGATGAGCAGGATGGTCATGCCCACCACCACGATGCCTTCGATGGAGAAGGACAGCAGCATCGCGCGCACGTTGTCCCAGGTGAGGAAGTAGGGCGATGCGAAGCTCATCGCGACGCACAGCGCCACGATGATCAGCACCAGCCCGGCCTCGCGCATGCTCGTGAGCTTGTTGGCCTGCTTCACGGGGTCTCCTGTTCGGCGGGGTTGCAGGGAGCCGGCCGTGGCCGTGGCCGCGGCGCCTGCGTCGATTCTGGTCGGAAAGTTCATGCCATTGCCTCTTCGGGTTCGCAAAGTCCGGAGGCCAGCCGCAGCAGGGCTTCCTCCGTCATCTCGTCATGGGCCAGTTCGCCCGCCAATCGCCCTTCGCGGATCACCAGTGCGCGGTCGCACAGGCCGATGATCTCGGGCAGTTCGGAAGAGATCACCACCACGCCCACGCCCTGGTCGGCCAGGTCGCGCAGGATGTGGTGGATCTCGGATTTCGCGCCCACGTCCACGCCGCGCGTGGGCTCGTCCATCAGCAGCACCGCGGGCTGCGTGGCCAGCAGCTTGGCGATCGCCACCTTCTGCTGGTTGCCGCCCGACAGGCTCGACACCTCGATCGCCACGCCGTCCGACTTCAGGTTGAGCTTGGCGCCCAGCTGCACCGCGAGCCGGTGCTCGGTGGCACGCTGCAGCAGGCCCAGGGCCGAGCTGACGCGGCGCAGCGCCATCGACGAGATGTTCTGCGCGATCGGCAGGTCGAGGAACACGCCGGCCGCCTTGCGGTCTTCGCTGAGGTAGGCGATGCCTTCGCGCAGCGCGTCGCTGTACTTGCGGATGGCCAGCGTCTTGCCGTTCAGGCGCACGGCGCCGCGCCGCGCGGGGCGCAGGCCGCACACGGTCTCGGCCAGCTCGCTGCGCCCGGCGCCCATGAGCCCGGCGATGCCGAGGATCTCGCCGCGCTGGAGCGTGAAGGAGATGCCGTGCACGCGCTCGTCGTCGGCGATGCCGTCGACTTCGAGCACGGGGCCGGCGTTCGCATCGGCGGCAGCGCCGGCTTGCTTGGGCGGGTAGTAGTTGCCCAGGTCGCGCCCGACCATGCGGCGCACCAGCTCGTCGGGTGTCATGCTTTCGAGCGGGCCGCTGTGCACGTTGCGCCCGTCGCGCAACACGGTGGCGCGGTCGCAGTGCGTGAAGATCTCGGCCATGCGATGGCTGATGTAGATGATGCCGATGCCCTGCGCCTTGAGGTCGTGCAGCACCCGGAAGAGCGCGGCCGATTCGTTGTCGGTGAGGGCGGCGGTGGGCTCGTCGAGGATGAGCACCTTGCAATCGAGCGTGAGCGCCTTGGCGATCTCCACCAGCTGCTGGCTCGAAATGCTCAGGTCGCGCACCAGCGCGGCCGGGTCGATGTCCTGGCCCAGGCGCGCCAGCACTGTCGCGGCGCGCGTGTTCAGCGCGGAGAAGTTCATCCACGCCTGCTTGCCGGCGTTGATTTCCGGCATGAAGATGTTCTCGGCCACGGTGGCGTCGGCGCACAGGGCGATTTCCTGGTGCACCAGGCCGATGCCCAGGCGCATGGCGTGGGCGGGGCCGTCGATGACGACCTTCTGGCCGCACAGCACGATCTCGCCTTCGTCGGGCTGGTGGATGCCGTCGATGATGTTCATCAGCGTCGACTTCCCCGCGCCGTTCTCGCCGCACAGGGCGTGGATCTCGCCGGCCTGCAGCGAGAAGTCCACGCCCGAGAGCGCGCGCGAAGCGCCGAAGCGCTTCGCGATGCCGCGCAGTTCAAGCAATGCGGCAGGGGTGCTCACTCGCCGATTCCCTTGGTGCCACGGCGGGCAAGGTACTTGTCCCAGTAGAAGTCGTCGGCGTTGGCCTTGCTGACCACGGCCAGGCCGTTGTCCAGGAAGGGCACCGACATCGGGTTGGTGCCGTTGCGCTTGGCGTCGTTCATCGGGTCGATGAGGCCGGGGTTCTTGGCCAGGAACAGCATCATCATGCCCATGTAGCCCTGCATGCCCTGGTTCGGGTTGATGGCACCGAACACGTCGCCCGACTTGATCATGTCCAGGATCTTGGCGTTGACGTCGCAGCACATCACCTTGATGTTCTTCTTGGTCTCGACCTTGGCCTGCGCCGCGCCGAGCGCCGAGTTGGCCTCGGGCATGAAGAGCGCGCCCAGGTTCGGGTTGGCCTGCGCCAGGCTCAGTACGGCCTGGTAGGCCTTGTTCGGGTCCTGGTTGCTGGCGGCGCGGCCGACCAGCTTCATGCCCGGGTGCTTGGCCTTCATACGGTTGACGAAGGCGGCGATGCGGCGGTCGTGGTTGTCCTGGCCCGGGTTCTCGAGCACGGCGTACTCGCCCTTGCCGTTGAGCGACGCGGCGATGGCGTCGGCGGCCTGGTTGCCTTCGCGGTCGTTGTCGGAGGTGATGAACGAGGTGCGCTTGGAGTTGGGCGAGTCGGCCGCGAAGGTCACGACCGGGATGCCCATCGCGGCGGCGCGGTTGATGGGTTCGATGAACGGATCGGGGTTCATCGGGTGCAGCAGGATGCCGGCGGGCTTGCGCGCCAGTTCCTGTTCGAACGATGCGAGCTGCTTGTTCACGTCGTACTCCGGCGTGCCGGTGTAGCGGGTGCGAACGCCCAGCGTGCGGCCGAGCTGCTTCATCATTTCGTAGACCGGGAACCAGTACTCGACGCCCGAGACCATCACGTTCATCACGTAGACGTCGCTGGCATTGCCGCGCAGGCCGGCACCTGCCGCAGGGGCTGCGGACTGCTGCTGCGCAAATGCGCTCGCACCGGCCAGGCCGATACCGGCGGCGGCTGCGGACTTCAGGAAATTACGCCTCATTCTTTGTCTCCTCACGTTGACTGGCAGAGCTTTCGGCCCGCCTTTGGGTGGCGAGCCTGTGGACCGTGGTGTCACGACAGTTGTTATGACAGGCTAGAATGTAATGGCGGGCCGTTTCACCCGATAACTAGGGGAAACGCTACTGGTGACAGTCTTTTTTTCCGCCGAAGCTGTTATGACATGAAGACCAAAATACTGATCGGCATCGACATGGGCTCGAGCAGCCTGAAGGCGCTGGCCCTGGACGCGGGGAGCGGGCGCAGCCTGGCCGTGTCGCGCCTGCCCCTGCGGCATGCGCGGCTGCCCGGCGGCGGGTGCGAGGTGGGCGCGGCGGCGATCCGCGCGGGGTTGACCCACGTGCTCGGCGACGTGGCGCGCCAGCTCGGCCCGCGCGCGGCGGACGTGTGCGCCATCGGCTGCACCGGCCACGGTGCGGGCCTGTACGCCCTCGATGCACACAACGAACTCGTGGGCGGCCGCGCCGTCGCCTCCACCGACCAGCGCGCCGATGCGCGCGCGCTCGGCCTCTCGGCACGCCACGGCGACCGGCTGTTCGCGGACGTCGGCTGCCGCCCCTGGCCCGGCCAGCCCACGGTGATCGCGGCCGAGCTGCTGGGCGCCGACGCCGTGCAGCGCGGCGAACTGCACCGCCTGCTGTTTGCCAAGGACTACCTCGGCTTCCTGCTGACCGGCGAGATCGCCACCGACGCGAGCGACGCCAGCACCGCCGGCCTGCTCTCGCTGGCCATCGGCGACTGGTCGCCCCTGGCCTTCGAGGTCGCGGGCATCGACGGCCTCGGGCCGCGCGCCTTCGGCCCGCTGGTGCCCAGTGGCCAGACGATGGGCCGGCTGCGCGCCGCCGAGGCGGCGCTGTGCGGCCTGCCCGCCGGCATTCCGGTGGCGATGGGCGCCATCGACCTGCTCGCCTCGATGACCGCCATTGGCGCCGAAGACCGCGGCCGCGCCGTGTCGGTGCTGGGCACGTGGTGCGTCAACGCCGTCATCGGCCCGGTGATCGACCCCCAGCCCGAGGTCGCCGCGCTCGTCAACTTCGGCCGCACCCGCGAGCGCCTGTACATGGAGAACAGCCCCTCGTCGATGGCCAACATCGCGTGGCTGGCCGGCGCGCTCGGGCTGCCCGACGCGCGCGCCGTGGTCGACCTGGCCATGGGCGTGCCGCTCGGTGCGAACGGGCTGCGCTTCCTGCCCTTCATCAACGGCGGAGGCGGCATCACGGCCGGCTTCGTCGGGTTGAAGAGCCACCACACGCCCGCCGACATGGCGCGCGCCGTGGTCGATGCCGTGGCCGCGCTGCATGCGCGCCACACCGCGCGCCTCGCGTCGCAGGGCCTGCCGGTGTCGGCCTCCAGCGTGCTGGGCGGCGGTGCCAGCGATGCGCGCCTGGTGCGCCTGCTCGCGGCGCTGCTGGGCCATCCGGTCGAGCGCTGCGCCGACGACGAAACCGGCGCGCGCGGCGCCGCCCTCTATGCCGCGATGTCGCAGGACCTCGACGACGCGGGCCCCGCCAGCCCGCTGCGCGCGCCCTGCGAGCTCATCGAACCCGACGCGCGCGACGCGCGGGCCCATGCCGATTTCAACGCCGAATTCAACGAACTGATCGATCGCATGTCTCCTGTCTTCAACCATCTTTCGGGCGGTGCGTCATGAGCGCGTGGCAACTGCCTTTTGTCCGTCCGGCTTCGCTGGAGGGCCGCCACTTTTCGACGGTGATCGTCGGCGCCGGCATCAACGGCGTGGGCGTGTTCCGCGACCTGTCGCTGCAACGCGTCGATTGCCTCATCGTCGACAAGGGCGACTTCGGCGCGGGCGCCAGCAGTGCGCCCTCGCGCATGATCCACGGCGGCCTGCGCTACCTGGAAAACGGCAGCTTCTCGCTGGTGGCCGAGGCCACGCGCGAGCGCAACCTGCTGCTGCGCAACGCGCCGCACCTGGTGCAGCCGCTGAAGACCGTGGTGCCGCTGTCGAGCTTCTTCGGCGGGCTGCTGAGCAGCGCGCTCAAGTTCTTCGGCCGCACGCCGCCGCAGCGCACGCGCGGCCTGCTGGCCGTGGCCGCGGGCCTGCGCCTGTACGACCTGCTGGGCCGTCGCCAGCGCGTGATGCCGGGCCACCGCATCAGCCGCGTGCCCACCAACGATCGCCGCCTGTTCCGCGCCGCCATCCGCTGGACCGCCACCTTCTTCGACGCCTGGATCAGCCATCCCGAGTGGCTGATCCTCGAGCTCATCGGCGACGCCTGCCGCGACCAGCCGCGCTCGGCCGCCGCCAACTACTGCCGCGTGACGGGCTGCGCGGGCAACATCCTCACGCTGCGCGACGAGATCACCGGTGCGCTGGTGCGCGTCACGGCCGACACCGTGGTGAACGCCACCGGCGCCTGGCTCGACCGCAGCGCGGCCGTGCTCGGCGGCGCCGGCCCGCGCGTGATGGGCACCAAGGGCTCGCACCTCGTGCTCGACCACCCGGCACTGCGCGACGCGCTCGAAGGCCGCATGGCCTACTTCGAGGCGGTGGACGGGCGCGTGTGCATCGTCTACCCCTTCCTCGACCGCGTGCTGGTGGGCTCCACCGACATCCCGGTGGAAGACCCCGACCAGATCGTCACCGAGCCGGCCGAGATCGACTACCTCATCGACGTGCTGCGCGAGGTGTTCCCGAACATGGCCTTCGACCGCCAGCATGTGATCTACACCTACGTCGGCGTGCGCCCGCTCGCGCGCTCCGACGCCGACAAGCCGGGCCAGATCTCGCGCGACCACTCGGTGGTGGTCGATCCGCCGAGCGCCACGCGCGACGTGCCCATCGTCGGCCTCGTGGGCGGCAAATGGACCACCTTCCGCGCCCTGGCCGAAGAAGCCACCGACCACGTGCTGCGCCACCTGGGCCGCTCGCGCACCGCCTCGACCGAGTCGCTGCCCATCGGCGGCGGCGCCGAGCTGCCGGCCGACGCGGCCGCCATCGAGCGCTTCATCGACAAGATGACGGCCGGCTCGGGCCTGGGCCGCGCGCGCGCGCTGGGCCTGCTGCGCCGCTACGGCTCGAAGGCGCTGCCGCTGGCGCAGCGCCTCGCGGCCTCGGGCGATACGCCGCTGCGCCACGCGCCCGAGTACTCGGCGGCCGAGCTCTCGTACCTGTGCATGGAGACCGGCGTCGTGCACCTGGACGACCTCGTGATCCGCCGCACGCTGCTGGCGATCCGCGGGCTGGTCACCGACGACGCGCTCGCCGAGATCGCCGGCGTGGCCGCCGAAGCCCTCGGCTGGGACGCGGCCCGCGCGCACCAGGAACTCAGCGCCTGCGCCGCCGCATTGCGCGAGCGGCACGGCGTGCGCCTGCAGCCGGTGGCGGCCCACGAGCCGGCGTCTTCCGCTTTCGATGCATCATTGATGGCCAGCCCCGTCCTCGGCCCGACCTAACGTGACCCTTTCCACCGCCCCCGACACCGTGTCGACGACCTCGCTCGACCGCAACTCCGAATCGCCGCTGTGGGCGCAGTTCCGCGACGCCATCCGGCTGCAGATCCTGCAGGGCGTGCTGCCCATCGGCGCCAAGCTGCCGTCCGAGGCCGAGCTGGGCGAGCAGTTCGGCATCTCGCGCATCGTGGTGCGCGAGGCGCTGGCCGACCTGGTGCGCAACAACCTCATCTACAAGATCAAGGGCCGCGGCGCCTTCGTGTCGGCACGCGAGCGCGACGAAGACTTCGTCTCCACCGTGCTGGGCTTTTCCGACGAGATGGAACGCAAGGGCCGCTCGGTGCGCACGCAGATCCTCGTGCAGGAGCTGCGCGCCGCCACCGCGCAGGAAGCCGCCGCGCTCGGCCTCACCGAAGACGCGCAGGTGGTCGGCCTCAAGCGCCTGCGCAGCGTCGATGGCGAACTGCGCCTCCTGGTCGAGACGGCCGTGCCGGCCGACCTCGCGCCGGGCCTGCACCGCACGCGGCTGGACGACCGCTCGCTGTACGACGTGCTGCGCCGCCAGTACGGCGTGCGGCTGGTGCGCGCCGAACGCTGGATCGACGCCGTGCTGCCCGACGCGGAAACCTGCCGCCTGCTCGACCTGCCGCAGCCCGAGCCGCTGCTGCGCATCGAGTCGATCGCCTACGGTGCCAACGGCCGGCCGCTGGAGCACTACCGCGCGCTGCACCGCTGCAAGACCAGCCGCCTGCACGTGCAGACGACGACCTGAGTTCAGGCCTTCGCGCTGCTGCTGCTGCGTGAAGGCAAGAGCACCGAGGCGATGGCGACCATCATCAGCGCCACCGCCACCCAGTCCTGCCAGTGCACGACCTCGCCGAGCCACACGGCGCCGCTGAACACGCCGAGCACGGGGATGAACATCACGCTCAGGGTCGAGGCCACCGGCGGCAGGCCGCGCGCCAGGTAGAACCAGGCCGCGTGCGCGAAGCCGAAGATCAGCACCGCGTTGTAGGCGATCGATCCCCAGGTCACGGCGCCCGGCGAGCGCCACTGGTCGCGCTCAAAGAGGAGCGACAGCACCGTCATCACCACGGCCGTCATGGCCGTCATCCAGAACGAGAGCGTGAGCGTGGGCAGCCCGATGCGCGTGTGGCGCAGCAGCTGCGTGCCCAGCGCCCAGGTGGCCGCAGCCACCAGTGCCAGTGCCACGTAGCCGGGGCGGCCGGCGAAGTCGGTGAGCTCGTGCCACAGCAGCAGCCCGACGCCGATGGCGCAGGCACCCACGCCGGTCCATGCGCGGCGCGTGAGCACGGCCGAGAACAGCAGCGCGCCGATGACGGCGGAGAACACCGGCATCGTGTAGCCCAGGATTGCGGCGCGCCCGCCCGAGAGTGCCTTCACCGCGAGGATGATGCAGGCGTGCCAGACGAACATGTTGGTCGCGCCCAGCCACACCAGCTCGGGCCACGCGCTGCGCGGCACGCGGAACGGCACCTTCATCACCACCAGCGCGATCGCCAGCACGGGCACGCCCAGCCAGATCGAAATCGCGCGGAAAGCCAGCGGCGGGTAGTCGGCCACGCCGAGCTTCATCACCGGCCAGTTGAAACCCCACGCGAGGGTGAGGAGAACAAGAAGAACGAACTGGCGCGGCGTGAAGGAAGGCATGGGCCGCGATTGTGGCGCGGCCCGCGCATTCGTGCTGGCGGCGCGGCTACAGCAGGCGCTTGAGGTAGCGCCCCGTGTGGCTCGCCTCGTTCGCCGCGATGTCTTCCGGCGTGCCTTCGCCCACCACCGTGCCGCCGCCGGCACCGCCCTCGGGGCCCATGTCGATGAGCCAGTCGGCGGTCTTGATGACGTCCAGGTTGTGCTCGATGACGACGATGGTGTTGCCCGCGTCGCGCAGCTGGTGCAGCACCTTCAGCAGCAGTTCGATGTCGGCGAAGTGCAGGCCGGTGGTCGGTTCGTCGAGGATGTAGAGCGTGCGGCCCGTGTCGCGCTTGCTGAGTTCGAGCGCGAGCTTCACGCGCTGCGCCTCGCCGCCCGACAGCGTGGTGGCCGACTGGCCGAGCTTGATGTAGCTGAGGCCCACGTCCAGCAGCGTGCGCAGCTTGCGCTCGATGGTCGGCACGGCCTTCAGGAACTCGTGCGCCACCTCGACCGTCATCTCGAGGATCTGCGCGATGTTCCGGCCCTTGTACTGGACCTCGAGCGTCTCGCGGTTGTAGCGCTGGCCGTGGCAGACCTCGCAGGGCACGTACACGTCGGGCAGGAAGTGCATCTCGACCTTCACCACGCCATCGCCCTGGCAGGCCTCGCAGCGGCCACCGGCCACGTTGAAGCTGAAGCGGCCCGGGCCGTAGCCGCGTTCGCGCGCGGTGTTGGTCTCGGCCATCAGCTCGCGGATGGGCGTGAACAGGCCCGTGTAGGTGGCCGGGTTGCTGCGCGGCGTGCGGCCGATGGGCGACTGGTCGACGTTGATGACCTTGTCGAAGTACTCGATGCCTTCCACCGACTCGTGCGCGGCCGGCTCTTCGTGCGCGCGGTACAGCGTGCGCGCCACGGCGGTGTAGAGCGTGTCGTTCACCAGCGTCGACTTGCCCGAGCCCGACACGCCGGTCACGCAGGTCAAGAGGCCCACGGGGAAGGCCACGCTCACGTTCTTCAGGTTGTTGCCGGTGGCGCCGACGACGCGGATTTCTTGCAGGTCGGTCTGCGAGGCCAGGTGCGCCGCCTCGCGCGCGGCGCGGCGTTCGGCCGCGGGGCTCTGCGGAAAGCGCGAGGGCTTCTTGCCTTCGTTGAAGGCCGGCTTCTTCACGGCCGGCAGCCAGGCGGTGCGGTGCTTGGGCACCTCGATCTTCTTCACGCCCGAGAGGTACTGGCCGGTGAGCGACTCGGGGTTGGCCGACACCTGGGCATACGTGCCCTGCGCCATCACGCGCCCGCCGTGCACACCGGCGCCCGGGCCCATGTCGATCACGTGGTCGGCGGCGTGGATCATGTCCTCGTCGTGCTCGACCACGATCACGCTGTTGCCGATGTCGCGCAGGTGTTTGAGCGTGCCGATGAGGCGGTCGTTGTCGCGCTGGTGCAGGCCGATGCTGGGCTCGTCGAGCACGTACATCACGCCCGTGAGGCCCGAGCCGATCTGCGACGCGAGGCGAATGCGCTGCGCCTCGCCGCCCGAGAGCGTCTCGGCGCTGCGGTCCAGGCTCAGGTAATTGAGGCCCACGTCGTTGAGGAATTTCAGGCGCAGGCCGATCTCGCGCACCACCTTGTCGGCGATGTCGGCCTTGGCACCGCGCAGCTTGAGCGTGCTGAACCAGGCGTAGGCGTCGCGCAGCGTGAGGTGGCTGAGTTCAAAAATGGCCATGCGCGGCGGCTCGCCGCCGTTCGCGCCCACGTGCCCGGCGTCGTCGACCAGGAACACGTTGCGCGCTTCGCGCCGCAGCCGCGAGCCGCCGCAGTCGGGGCAGGGCTGCTGGTTGCGAAAGCGCGCGAGGTCTTCGCGCACCATCACCGAATCGGTCTCGCGGTAGCGCCGCGTCATGTTCGGGATGATCCCCTCGAAGGGGTGCTTCTTCGTGAGCTTCTTGCCCGCGAAGTTGCCCGACTCCATGGTGTAGTTGAACTTGATCTCTTCGCCGCCCGAGCCGTGCAGCAGCGTCTGCTGCACCGAGGCCGGCAGCGACTCGAAGGGCGCGTCGACGTCGAACTTGTAGTGCTTGGCGACGCTCTCGACCATGCTGAAGTAGTAGCCGTTGCGGCGGTCCCAGCCCTTGATGGCGCCGCTGGCGATCGACAGCGACGGAAACGCCACCACGCGCACCGGGTCGAACACCTCGCGGTGGCCCAGGCCGTCGCAGCTCGGGCAGGCGCCCACGGGCGAGTTGAACGAGAACAGGCGCGGCTCGAGCTCCGACAGCGAGTAGTGGCAGATCGGGCAGGCGAACTTGGCGTTGAACAGGTGCTCCTTGTCGGGCGCGCCCGCAGCGCCATCGGCGCTGCCTTCCGGCTTTGCACCCAGCTCCAGCGCAATGGCGCGGCCCTCCGCCAGGCGCAGCGCGGCCTCGAAGCTCTCGGCCAGGCGCTGCTGCATGTCGGGGCGCGCGCGCAGGCGGTCGATGACCACATCGATGTCGTGCTTCTCGGTCTTCTTGAGCTTGGGCAGGTCGTTGTATTCGTAGGTCTGCCCGTCGACGCGAAAGCGCACGTAGCCGGCCGCCTGCATCTCGGTGAAGAGCTCGAGGAACTCGCCTTTTTTCTCGCGCGCCACGGGCGCCAGGATCATCAGCCGGGGCTCGTCGGGCAGGGCCAGCACCGCGTCGACCATCTGCGACACCGTCTGCGCCTGCAGCGGCAGGTGGTGGTCGGGGCAGAAGGGCGTGCCGGCGCGGGCGTACAAGAGACGCAGGTAGTCGTGAATCTCGGTCACCGTGCCCACGGTGGAGCGCGGGTTGTGGCTGGTGGCCTTCTGCTCGATGCTGATGGCGGGCGACAGGCCCTCGATCACGTCGACGTCGGGCTTGTCCATGAGCTGCAGGAACTGCCGCGCATAGGCCGAGAGGCTTTCCACGTAGCGCCGCTGCCCCTCGGCATACAGCGTATCGAACGCCAGGCTCGACTTGCCCGAGCCCGACAGGCCGGTGATCACCACCAGCTTGTTGCGCGGGATGTCGAGATCGACGTTCTTCAGGTTGTGGGTGCGCGCGCCGCGGATGCTGATGCGCTGCTGGGCGAGCAGGGCGCCAAGGTAGGCGTCACGCTCCGGGGTGTCTTCAGTGGTGGGTGAATTCAAGGGGTGCGGTCGTCCGAGGGCAACCGGACATGATAGAGGCGCCGGCTCCGCCTGTCATGACCAGGGGATGGACGGCGGCGGACGCCCCCGCCCAGGCTGGCCGGCGCCGGGCCGATTTCGGCTCAGGCAGAATGGAGGGTTCCTCTCAACCTCCTCCTTCATCTACTTATCAGGGGCAGTGCATATGGCATCGGTCAATAAAGTCATCGTCGTCGGCAACCTGGGGCGCGACCCCGAAATGCGGACATTCCCGAGCGGCGATCAGGTCGCAAACGTCACCGTGGCCACCACCGATCGCTGGAAAGACAAGCAAAGCGGTGAGATGCGCGAGGCCACCGAATGGCACCGCATCGTGTTCAACGGCCGCCTGGCCGAAATCGCCGGCCAGTACCTGCGCAAGGGCTCGCAGGTGTACGTCGAAGGCTCGCTGCGCACGCGCAAGTGGACCGACAAGGACGGCATCGAAAAATACACCACCGAAATCCGCGCCGACCAGATGCAGATGCTGGGCAGCCGCCAGGGCCAGGGCGGCCCGTCGGGCGGTCCGGAAGACGACGGCGGCTACTCGCAAGGCGGGGGCGGCGGCGGTGGTTACTCGCAAGGTGGTGGTGGTGGCGGCGGCGGCGGTGGCGGTGGCGGTTACGCCCCGCGTGCTCCCGCAGCCGCACCGCGTGCCCCGGCACCGGCGCCGCGCCAGGCGCCGGCCAAGTCGTCGTCGGGCTTCGACGACATGGACGACGACATTCCGTTCTGAAACCGGCTCCTTGAGCGTTTCAATGAAGGCCTGCCTTTTCGAAGGCAGGCCTTTTTTTTGCCCTTTTTATTTCGAACTCTCTCCATGGGCGGTCGTGCCCGGGAAAGTGCTGTTTTGCCAAGGAAATGCAGCCTCTTTGTTCGTCTGGCCGTTGAGCGCAGGGGAAGCGTTTGACGGGAGCCCCTTTTCGACGGCAATGACTGTGTTCAGAGGGGCAATTCCCGGCGGCAATCAACCCATTGGCTCCGGCCGTTCTGCTGAATAGCGCCGTTCAGCAGCGCATCGCCGGAGATGGTCGGCCGTCGCGAAGAAGCAGGGCGTCGCACGGCCACGCTGTCTGCGGACGTCGGGGTGGCCGCAGGGGGGCGCGCGCATCGCCGTCGGCCGGTCCGCCGCGATTGGTCCGCCCCGGCGCACGGAATTGGTCCTTGTCCCGCACCGTGCGGCGTCGGAGCATGCAGGCCATAGAACACCGAGACAAGCACGACATGCAGAGCGCCGCCTCCCACTGCCCGCCATCGACCGTCGCACGCGCCGAAGTCCAGGCCCTGCGGTCCTCGAAGATCCGCGAGGTCGCTAATGCGGGCATGGACCGCAAGGACATCCTGCCTTTCTGGTTCGGCGAGCCCGACGAGGAGACGCCGGACGAGATCTGCGGCGCTGCGATCGCAGCCCTCGAGAACAGGCGCACCTTCTACGTCCAGACGCTGGGCGAGCCCGCGTTGCGCGAGGAGATCGCCCGCTACCTGTCGCGCTGGCATGGCCCGATCGGCGTCGAACGGGTGGCGGTGACGAGTTCGGGCACGCATGCGCTGATGCTGGCCCTGCAGGCGCTGCTGAACCCCGGCGACCGGGTCGTGGCCGTGACGCCGTTGTGGCCCAACCTGGTCGAGATGCCCAAGGTGCTGGGCGCGCACGTCGAGACCGTCGCATTGCAGTTCACCGCGGCGGGGTGGGTGCTCGACGAGCAGCGCCTTCTGGAGGCGCTTCGGCCGGGCACCCGCGCGCTGCTGCTGAACGCGCCCAACAACCCGACGGGCTGGACGCTCTCGCGCGAGTCGCAGGAGACCATTCTCGCGCACTGCCGGCGCCTGGGCATCTGGATCGTCAGCGACGATGTCTACCAGCGCATCAGCTTCGATGCGCCGTGCGCGCCGTCCTTCCTGGACATCGCGACGCCCGAGGACCGGGTCATCAGCTGCAATTCCTTTTCCAAGGCCTGGCGCATGACCGGATGGCGCCTGGGCTGGATCGTCGTGCCGCCGGCGATGCTGGGCGACATTGGCAAGCTGATCGAGTACAGCAGCACCTGCGCGCCGCCCTTCGTCCAGGCGGCGGGGGTGGTCGCCCTGGCGCGCGGGGAAGATGCCATTGCCCGCACCGTCGAGCGGCTGCGCCAGGGCAGGGACCACCTGGCGGCGCGCCTGGGGAGCGTGCCGGGGGTCGAGCTCGCCGCGCCCGCGCGGGGCGCGATGTACACCTTCTTCCGTGTCGAAGGCGTGACGGACAGCCTCGCGTTCTGCAAGCAGCTCGTGGCCGAGGCCGGGCTGGGGCTGGCGCCCGGCGTGGCCTTCGGCCCCGAGGGCGAAGGCTACCTGCGCTGGTGCTACGCGAGCGGCACGCCGCGCCTGGACGACGGCGTTCGCCGCCTGGCCGCCTACCTGGAACACCACCCAACCACACGATGAGGATGCGATGAACACCCAAGACATTGCGGGCGCCCTTTGGCAAGCCATGGAGGACGGACGCCACATGCCGTCGGAATGGGCCGGGAAGTTCTCCCTGCAGCAGGGCTACGAAGTGCAGCTGGCCCTGTTGCACAAGCGCCTGGCCAGGGGCGAGCGGCAGACGGGCTGGAAGGTCGGCCTCACCGCCGAGGCCATGCGCGTGCAGCAGCAGGTGCACGAGCCCTGCTTCGGCTATCTGCTGGAAAGCGGCCGGCATGCGAGCGGCCAGGCCTATCGTTTTTCCGAACTGATCGCGCCCGGCTTCGAGAACGAGCTGTGCCTGTCCATCGGCAAGACGCTGCGCGGACCCGGCGTGAGCCTGGAGGAAGTCGCAGCCGCCGTGACGCATGCGGCGCCGGCCCTGGAGATCGTGGAGGTCCGCGGTCCGTTCGCCGGCAACCTGGCGCTGGCCATGGCGGACAACGCGCAGCAGAAGGCCTATGTGACGGGGGCGGCCGTGCCGCTGACGGCAGACAACCGCGACCTGGCTGGCGCCAACGTGACGGTGCAGGTCGATGGCGCCGTCAGCGAGACGGCCTCCGGCTCGGCGGTCATGCAGGGCGGCGGGCTGCTCTCGGTGCTGTGGCTGGCGAACAAGCTGGCCGAATTCGGCCTGGCGCTGGAGGCGGGGATGCAGGTGATGTCCGGGTCCTTCACGCGGCAGTACCGCGCCTCGCAGGGCATGCGGGTGCATTCCTCGTTCGACCGCTTCGGCACGGTCGCCGCGAACTTCATCTGAGGCAAGAGGTCTCCATGGATCTGGGAATCAAGGGCAAGACGGCGCTGGTGTGCGCCGCGAGCAAGGGGCTGGGCCGGGCGTGCGCGTTCGCGCTGGCGGAAGACGGCGCATCGCTCACCATCGTGGCGCGCGGCGCACAAGCGCTCGAGGCCACCGCTGACGAAATTCGCGAGGCCACCGGCGTGCACGTGCGCACGGTGGCCGCCGACGTCACCACGGTGCAGGGGCGGGCGCTCGTCCTCGAGGCCTGCCCCGCGCCGGACATCCTGGTGACCAATGCCGCAGGCCCCAAGCCGGGCGACTTCCGCCAATGGACGTGCGACGACTGGATGGTGGCGCTCAACGCCAACATGCTGACGCCCATCGAGCTGATCAAGGCGACGGTGGACGGCATGATGGCGCGCGGCTTCGGCCGCATCGTCAACATCACCTCGTCCTCGGTGAAGGCGCCCATCGACATCCTGGGCCTGTCCAACGGCGCGCGCAGCGGGCTCACCGGTTTCGTGGCGGGCCTGGCGCGGCGCACGGCGCATCGCAACGTCACCATCAACAACCTGCTGCCCGGCTCGTTCGCCACCGATCGCCTGCGCGCCACGGTGGAGGCTGCCGCGGCCGGGTCGGGGCGTTCGTTCGAGGCCGAGCAGACCGAATGGCAGGGCCGCAGCCCGGCCGCGCGCTTCGGCGATCCGATGGAGTTCGGCCGCGCCTGCGCCTTCCTGTGCAGTGCCCATGCCGGCTACATCAACGCACAGAATCTGCTGCTCGACGGCGGGGCCTATCCCGGGACCTTCTAGGCGAAGCGCCAGCACCGTTCAAAAGGAACTCACTTGAGCGACCCCCAACGACAACAGGGCAGGCAGATCGTGTCTGCCACCGGCATCGAGAAACGCTTCGGCGCACTGGACGTGCTGCGCGGCATCGACCTGTGCGCCCACGAGCACGACGTGGTCACGCTGATCGGCGCCAGCGGCTCGGGCAAGAGCACCTTCCTGCGCTGCCTCAACCTGCTCGAAGTTCCCGACGCCGGCACCGTCGCCATCGATGGCGAGGAGATCCGCATGCGCCGGTCGTCGGCAGGGCAGGCGAGCCCTGCCAGCAAGAGCCAGGTGAACCGGTTGCGCGCGGGCATCGGCATGGTGTTCCAGAACTTCAACCTGTGGAGCCACATGACCGTGTTGGAGAACGTGGCCATGCCGCCCATGAAGGTGCTGGGGCTGTCGCGCCGCGAAGCGACGGAACGGGCCGAAGCACTGCTGGCGAAGGTCGGGCTCGGCGATCGGCTGCGGCACTACCCGGCCCACATCTCGGGCGGCCAGCAGCAGCGCTGCGCGATCGCCCGCGCGCTGGCCATGGAGCCCAAGCTGCTGCTGTTCGACGAGCCCACGTCCGCGCTCGACCCCGAGCTCGTGGGCGAGGTGCTGAAGGTGATCCGCCTGCTGGCCGAGGAGGGGCGCACCATGGTGATGGTCACCCACGAGATGGCGTTCGCACGCGAGGTCTCGACCGAGGTCGCCTTCCTGCACAAGGGAAAGATCGAGGAACGCGGGGCGCCTGCCGACGTGTTCGGCAACCCGCGCAGCGAGCGTTGCCGCAAGTTCCTCGACAGCGTTCTGTAGCCACGACATCACGAACCAAGAACTGGAGACGAAATGAAGAAATGGTTGTTCGCAGGCCTGCTGGCCGCGTGCTCCGTCGCCGCCATGGGCCGCGAGATCAAGGCCGGGGTGCAGTGCACCTATCCGCCCTTCAACTACCGCGATGCGTCGGGCGAGCTGAAGGGCTTCGAGATCGACATCGCCCGCGAGATCGGGCGGCGGATGAACGCCAACGTGCAGTTCGTCTGCCTGGGGTTCGACGGCCTGATTCCCGCGCTGCTTTCCAGGAAGATCGACGTCGTCACGTCGAGCCTGTCGATCACCGAGGCGCGCAAGAAGAGCATCGACTTCTCCGTTCCCTACCGGGCCTCCACGGCGCGCTTCGTGGGCCGCAAGAACGGGGGGCTGCTCCCGATGAAGCCCGACCACACGCCCAACGCCGGTGCGCTCAAGGGCAAGGTGGTGGGCGTGCAGCGGGCCACCACGAACGACAGCTACCTTGCGGGCGAGTTCTCCGGCGTCGAGATCACGCGCTACGACTCGGCCGAGAACATGCTGCTGGACCTCGTGGCCGGCCGCATCGACCTCATGCTCGTGAGTCCCATGAAGGTTCGCACCGACTTCCTGGAGAAGCCGGAAGGGCGCAACTACGAGTTCGTCAGCCCCGAGATCGAGGCGCCCAAGTACCTGGGCGAAGGCGTGGCCGTCGGCTTACCCAAGGGGGCCACGGCGCTGCGCGACGAGATCAACGCGGCGCTCAAGGGCATGTTTGCCGACGGGACCTTCAAGGCGATCAACCAGAAGTACTGGAGCTTCAGTGTGCTGCCCGCGGTCTGGCACTGACGCCGTCGCGCCACCGAATCCGCTCACTGATTGCTGACGACACCATGGACATGTTCAACGGCTGGGGGCCGACCATCGCGCAAGGCGCCTGGACGACCGTGGAGGTGGCGCTGGTGTCGTCGGTGTTCGGCATCGCGCTGGGGCTTCTGGGCGCGGCGGCCTGCCTGTCCCGCTTCAAGGCGGTGCGCTGGCTGGCCGAGGCCTACATCACGGCGATACGGGGCATCCCGCAACTGCTGCTGATCCTGATGGTGTACTTCGGCAGCACGGTGGTCTTGAGCCGGCTGCTCGCGCTGGTCAGGCCCGACGCGGGCATGGTCGAGATCCCGCCGTATCCGGCGGGTGTGTTTGCACTGGCACTGATCTTCGGCGGCTACGCCTCGGAGGTGTTCCGCGGCGCGCTCACGGCCATTCCCCGCGGGCAGGTGGAGGCCGGCATGGCCGTGGGCATGGGCACCCTGCAGATCTTCTTCGTGATCCAGTGCCCGCAGATGCTGCGGCTGGCGCTGCCGGGCCTGGGCAACATCTGGATCTCGACGCTCAAGGACACCTCGCTGATCTCCATCGTGGGGCTCAGCGAGCTGATGAAGGCCTCCGAACTGGCCACCAGCGACACGCGCCGCGCCCTGTTCTTCTACCTCAGTGCCGGCGCCATCTACCTCACGCTGACCGTGCTGAGTTCGCTCGTGCTGCATCAGCTCGAGCGCCGCGGTTCCCGCGGCGAAAGGACGGCCTGACCATGGATGTCGAACTCATTGTCGAGAGCCTTCCGGTGCTCTGGCAGGGCGCGCTGCTCACGCTGGAACTCTTCGCGATCACGATGGTGCTCGCGACGCTGCTGGCGGTGCCGCTGGCCATCGTGCGCGTCCAGAAGGCCTGGTGGCTGCGCTGGCCCGTCGAGGTGTTCTCGCAGGTCTTCCGGGGAACGCCGCTGCTGGTGCAGATCTTCATCGTGTACTACGGCATTGCCCAGATCGATGCGGTGCGCGACAGCTGGGCCTGGCCCTACCTGCGCAAGCCGTACTGGTGCGCCGTCATCACCTTCGTGCTGAACACGACGGCCTACGCCGTGCACATCTTCCGCGGGGCGATCCAGGCGGTGCCGCACGGAGAGGTCGAGGCCGGCCAGGCTTTCGGGCTGTCCTTCGGTGCGCTGTACCGCCACGTCATCCTGCCGCGGGCGATGCTGCTGGCGCTGCCAGCCTACGGCAACGAGGTGATCAAGACGATCAAGCGCACCTCGCTGGCCAGCGCCATCACGCTGTCGGAGCTGACGGGCGTGGCCAACACCCTGGTGGCGCGCACCTTCGCCCCCTACGAGATCTTCATTGCGGCCGGGTTGATCTACCTTGCCTTCGCGTTCGCCGCCAACCACCTGGTGCGGCGGCTGGAGCACCGCATGTCTCGCCATCTTCGCCACTTGCCGGCGCAGCACGGCACCGGGCCCATGCCCACTTGATCCAGGAGACCGCGTGTCCACTTCTTCCGTTCCCGAGTCGGCGATGGCCGAATTCCTCGCCTTCGCCCATGGGCTGGCCGACGCCAGCGGCGCCATCCTGCGCGAGAACCTGTACAGCCGCAGGGGCTTCGAGTCCAAGGAGGACGACAGCCCCGTCACCGTCGTGGACAAGCATGTCGAGCAGACGCTGCGCACGCTGATCCGCCACCGCTATCCCTCGCACGGCATCCTCGGCGAGGAGTTCGAGGGCCAGGATCTCGATGCCGAGTACGTCTGGGTGCTCGACCCGATCGACGGCACCAAGGCCTTCATCACGGGCATTCCCATCTACGGGACGCTGATTTCGCTGGCGCGCCACGGCACGCCGATCATCGGCGTGATCGACCATCCGATCACCAACGACCGATGGGCCGGGGCGCAGGGCCAGCCGTCCACCTTCAATGGCCAGCGCATCCGCAGCCGCGAATGCCCGTCGCTGGCCGACGCGCTGGTGTCGTGCAGCAACCCGGAGCCCTTCGGTCCGCGCGAGCGCGAGGCGTTCGAGACGCTGCGCAGCGCCGCCAAGTGGTGCGTGTACGGATCGAGTTGCTATGCGTACGGCTGCATCGCCAACGGAACGATCGACATCGGCATCGACTGCGGCCGCCACCGCGAGGTCGACTACTGCGCGCTGGTGCCGGTGATCGAGGGCGCCGGCGGCGTCATCACCGATTGGGAGGGGCGCCCGCTCACGATCTACTCCGGCAATCGGCTGGTCGCATCGGGCAACCCCCGCCGCCACGAGGAGGTCCTGCGCATGCTTGCGGGCGCCTAGCGCGGGCGACCGGGCCGTATATTCGAAGGCCGCCGCAGCCTGTCCGGCACGGGCGGCATGGAGATCTCGTATGCCGCGGCACTTCAACTACCCGACCTGGAGTTCGCTCTCGCTGGACCGCAGCGGCTCCGATCCGCTGCACGTCCAGGTGTTCGAGCAGATCCGCCAGGCCATCGTGCAGGGCCGGATCTCCAAGAACTCGCGGCTGCCGCCCACCCGTCAGCTGGCCGCGGAACTCGGCGTGTCGCGCAACACCGTGGTCCTGGTCTACGAACGGCTGCTGGCCGAGGGCTATGTCAGCGGCCGCGTCGGGGCGGGCACCTACATTGCCGCCATGCTGCCCGAGGAGCGCAGCGCGCCGGCCGGAGCGCCGTCGAACGCCCCCGTCGCCGCGCCGGCGCCCCGGCACATCTCGCGGCGCGCGCAGGCGATGTCCGAACTGGCGCTGCCGCCCGAGCGCAATGCCACGTTCGACCTCAGCCCGACCGTTCCCGCGCTCGACCAGCTGCCGTTCGAGCAGTTCGCCAAGGTCTCGTCGCAGTACTGGCGCTCGGCGCCGGCCGCGGAGCTGGGCTACGGCGCGCCGATGGGGCTGCCCGAACTGCGCCAGCAGATCGCGGACTATGTGGGCGAGGCACACGGCATTTCCTGCCTGCCGGACCAGGTGCTCGTGGTCGACGGCACGACGCAGGGCTTCGTGCTGGCAGGCCAGGTGCTGACCGACCACGGCGATCGCATCATCGTGGAAGACCCCGGCTACATCACCCGGCTTGCCGCCTTGATGGGCTTCGGCGCGGACCTGGTGCCCGTGCCCATCGACCTGCAGGGCCTGGACAGCAGCCGGTTCGACAGCCATGCGCCCGACGCGCGGCTGATCGTGGCGTCGCCCACCAACCAGTTCCCCTTCGGCAGCACGATGCCGCTGGAGCGGCGCCTCTCGCTCCTGCAGTGGGCGCACGAGCGCAACGCCTGGGTGATCGAGTACGACTTCAACAACGCCTTCCATTTCCGGGGCAGGCCGCTGCCTCCGCTGGCGGCGCTGGACCACGGAGGGCGGGTCATCTACATCGGGAACTTCAACCGTTCCATCTCGCCCGCGCTCAACCTGGCCTACCTGGTGGTCCCGCCCGACCTGGCGGACGCCTTCGCCTGCGCCACGCAGATCTTCTCGTTCAAGGCGTCCATGCCGACCCAGGGCGTGGTGGCCGACTTCATGGCGAGCGGGCAGCTGGCGGCCCACATCCGGCGCATGGGCGTGCGCTATCGCGAACGCGCGCAGCTCATGGAGCACTGCTTCAGGACGCTGGTGGGGCGCGATTTCGAGCTGTCGACCACCGGCTCGGGGCTGCATCTGTCGGCCATCTCGCGCACGCCGATCGACGATGCGGCGGTTTCCCAGGCGCTGCTGGCGCACCGCATCGACGTGCCCGCGATCTCCGCCTACTGCCTGAGCGAGCAGGTCCGCACCGGCTTCGTCTTCGGCTTCGGCAACACGCCCGCCGAGCGGATCGCTCCGGCGTTGGCGCTCTTCGGCAGTGCGGTCGCGAACGCCTGAGGCGCGCCCACGGCCTTCAATTGTTTCGAATCCGTGAACACCGCGGTTCGTTTTGCTACGGGTTTTTACCTAGATCGAGGCGCACAATTCATCTCACGGACCAGCCCTCAAAGCTGATCTGGGTGAACAGGGCCCCGAGCGAGGTGGCCGCCCTCCGAAAAAGAACAGAGGGGCGGTGACCCACCCAAGACCGGTTCGACATCCAAAGCAAGAACTTGAACTGAATTGAAGAAGGAAGAAATCCAAATGACCGCCTCGAAGATCCTCTCCGCCGTTGCTGTTGCCCTGATGGCCGTTGCCGGCGCCGCCCATGCCGAAAGCTATGAAGGCGTGCATCAACTGACCTCGGCCGCCAGCCGCGCCGACGTCGCCGCCCAAGCCGTCGTGGCCGCGCACAGCGCCAACCCCTACGCCACCGGCGCCAACGCAGGCCCCGCGCAAGTGATCGTGTCGACCGCCAGCCGCGCCGCCGTGCGTGCCGACGCTGTCGTCGCCGCACACAGCGCCGACCCGTACGCCGAAGGCGCTTCGTCGGGCGTGGCCCCGATCGTCGCCAGCACCGTCGACCGCGCTGCGGTTCGCGCCGCAGCCCGCGCTGCTGCCCACGGCGACGCACTGCCGCTGTAAGCAACAGCCCGAATGCTTCGCCGACGGGATCGGCGAAGGTTCCAGGTCCTCATGAAAAGCCGGCCCTGCCAACGCAGGGCCGGCTTTTTTCATGGGCCATGACCGTGAATTCTTGGCCGAAAGTCACATTGCCTTGGCCTTGCGCATCCCTCATGATTTGGGCGCGGGAGGGATGGCCGCCAGAGCGCATGCTTTCGCATTAACGCATCGCCGTGGTGCGGACACGCGAGAATCGAGCGTCGTTCCGACCGCGAAAAATGAAAGCACGATCCGTCGCCAACCAAGCGACGACCCACTACGCATGGCCCTCACTCTCGACCCCGAAGACACGCGCGGACGCATCCACGACCTGGTGTGGAGCGGCTTCCATGCCGATGCCGACATCGGCTGGATGATCACCGACGAGTACCTCGATCCGGATGAGCTCACGCCCGAGGACCGCGCCTGGATCAAGGCCGAAACCACGCGCGCCTGCGCCGCCAAGCGCGCCGCCGAGGCGCAGTGGCCCGCGCAGACCGAGTACGACCGGCTCGAGGCCGTGTTCGCGCAGCTGCGCAGCGAAAAGATCATCGCCCTGCACCGCGCCGGCAACACGCTGTCCGACGGGCACGACGACGTGCGCGAGCAGTGGCGCGCGGCGGGCCGGCTCGAGTCGGGCATCCGCGGCTGCTGCTTCTATCACGCACAGGACCTGGACGGCGCCGTGCGCTCCGGCCGCCTGTACCTCGCCTTCAGCGGCGGCATGATCCCCGAGATCGCGCAGCGCGAAGCCAACACCGTCGTGGTCGGTCGCCGCATCGTCGAGCTGCTGCGCGACGCCGGCTTCGGCGCGCAATGGAGCGGCAACATCAACGAGCGCATCGAAGCCGACCTCGGCCAATGGCGCAAGCGAGGCCCCACCGCGTGAGTGCGCAGGCCTGGCAGCCGCCGCGCCGCATCGACGCGATCGACTTCTGGCTGCGCTCGCGGCTGCTCGCCACGGCCCATGCCCTGCGCGAAACCCTGCGGCCCTCGGCCCGGCGCTGGCCCACAGGCCAACATGCACTGGCCGATGCGCCGGTGCTCGCGCAGCACCGAACCCCCTTGTGGTCCGACGGCCGGGCCGACGAATTTCCGCTGGTCGCCGGCAAGGTGCACAACCTGCGCGTGGCGCGGCCGGCCTTCGACGCCATCGAGGTGCCGGCCGGCGAGGTGCTGAGCTTCTGGCGCCAGCTGGGGCGACCGGGCGCCGGGCGCGGCTTCGTGGTCGGGCGCGAGGTGCGCGGCGGTTGCGTGGTGCCGACGCTGGCCGGCGGGCTGTGCCAGCTGTCGAACGCACTGGCCACCGTGGCCGTGCGCGCGGGCTTCGAGCTGGTCGAGCGCCACGGCCACACGGCGCGCATCGAGCAGGCCGATGCGCCGGACAGCGATGCCGTCGATGCGACGGTGTTCTGGAACTACGTCGACGTGAAGCTGCGCGCCCGGCACGCCTGGCGGCTCGAAGTGGCGCTGACTGATACGGAGCTCGTGGTGCGCATCCGCGCGCGCACGCCGCGGGCGGTGCCGGCCGAGCCCGTCACGCTGCGGCGCACGAACGACGACACGCCTACCGCGTTGCCGCTGGCGCGCGGCTGCCTGAGCTGCGACCAGACGGCGTGCTTTCGCCACCGTCCGCCGGTCGATGTCGGCGCCGCAGGGCGCACCGCCGTGCTCGTCGATGGCTGGACGCCGGAGTTCGCGCGCCACCTGCGCGAGGCGCATCCGCAGGCGCAGCGCATGCAGCCCGTGCCGCTGCGGCTCGCGTTCTGGCGCGTGCCTGCTGTGGGTTGGCATCGCGAGCCCGCGACGAACGCAGCGGTGACCACGCCTTGGGCCGCGAGCCTGCGCCGCGCTGTGTGGCAGCGGCTCTGGGCGCGGCAGGCGGGCCGGCGCCAGGCCAGCCTGATCGACGGCCAGCGCTGGCTCGCGCAGGCCTTCGCCGCGCGGCTGGTACCTGCGCACACGCATCTGGTGGTCGAGCAATCGCTGCTGCCGCATCTGCAGCGCCTCGGCGTGCTCGACGGGCGCCGCATCACCGTGCTGGCCAGCGCACTGCCGATGGCCGACATTGAAAAGAAGCTCGATGCCGCGTCGCAGCGCTGGCCTGGCGACGCCACCTTGCGCGACTTCCGCGCCGATGCATCGCTGGTGCGCGACGAAGCGCTGGCGCTCGCGCGCGCGGCGGTCGTCGTCACGCCGCATGCTGCAGTGGCACAGGCCATGGCGACGTACGCGCCGCAGGCCACGCTGCAGCGGCTCGACTGGGCGCTGCCGCAGGTGAAGGCCGCGCACAGCAAGCGCGAAGAGCCGCCGCTCGTCGTGTTCGCCGCCAGCGCGCTGGCACGCAAGGGCGCGCGCGAGCTCGCCGCCGCGCTGCAAGGCTGGCCGTGCCGCCTGCGCGTGCTGGGCGCGCCATCGGACGACGCGCGGCTCTGGCAGGGCATCGAACCCATTGAACACATGAACTGGCAAGGCGACGTGCTGGCCGGTGCGAGCGTCGTCGTGCTGCCCGCGCACGTCGAGCACGCCCCGCGCGCATTGCTGCGCGCCGTGGCGGCCGGCGTGCCCGTGGTGGCATCGACGGCCTGCGGCCTGGCCGGCGTGCCGGGCGTGCACGAGGTCGCACCCGGCGACATCGACGCACTGCGCACCGCATTGCAGCAAGCCGCCCGCCTGACCTGAACGGAGAACAACCTCGTGGCATCGATCGAACAGGCCCGCGCGGCCCTGGCTTCCCATGGCGCGCTGGCGCCGCAATCCGCCGCCGAGCACTGGCACGGCGAGCTGGCGCTGCCCGCCGCCCTCGCTACCTTCTACGAACAGGTCGGCCCGCTCGGCGAGTGGGTCAACGAGCGCGTGGGCTACGCGGGCCTCACGGTGCCGACCACGGGCAACCCGTTCAGCATTCCCGCGCTCTCGCGCCTGTGGCAGCTGCAGGCGGGCTACCGCTGGCACGGCATCACCGGCGAGCGCATCGCCGACTGGCCCGCGCATTGGCTGGTGGTGGCCGACCAGGGCGCCGATCCGTTCATCTTCGACCTGCGCACCGGCGCGATCCAGTTCGCGATGCACGGCACGGGCGCCTGGGAGGAAGACGAGCCGCTCTTTGCCGACATCTTCGAGATGGCCGCCTGCCTGGGCACCATCGGCCAGGTGTGGGACGAAGCGGGCGACGCCATCTTCACCGACGAGGACGACTGCGAGGTCGACCCGGTGCACCGCGCGCGCCTGGTCGAGCGCCTCGTGCCGCTGCTGGGCAGTGCCGCAGCAGCCGAAAACGTCGTCGACGTGTTCGGCTGGTAAGACAAAAAAGAAAACACATGAGCATCGACCTGCAGACCCTCAAATGCGGCGAGTGCGGCAGCAGCGCGCTGCGCCGCACCGGCCTGAACGAATACACCTGTTCGCACTGCGGCTCGATGTCGCTGGTGGAAGACGACGTGTCCGACCGCCTCGAGCGCGTGCTGCAGCAGGTCAAGCACCACGCCGGCCAGCAGATCGCGGCCGAACAGGCGCTGCGCCAGAAGCAGATGGTGCGCACGATCGGCTTCGTCGTGATCGGCTTTCTCGGCGTGGCGGTGGCCGTCCAGGTCGCGATGCTGCTGTTCGGCTCCGGCAAGCGCAGCGATACGCCTTCGGTGGCGCGCGCGATCGTCGAGCGCACCATCGCGACCGACGGCCTGAAGCTCTCCGAGCCGCGCCAGGTGCTGGTCGGCGAGCGGCCGAAGCTCCTGGTGCTGGCGCGCAACGAGACCGGCCGGCCGCTCGAACGGCCCGGCCTGAAGGTGGTGTTCCACGACGGCGACACGCGGCTGAACGAGCGCAGCGAATCCCTGCCGATCGACGTGCTGATGCCCGGCGAGTCCGCGCCGATGCTGGTCGACCTGCCCTCGGGCCAGAACGTCACGCGGCAGGACGTGACGGTCGAGAAGCTGTCCGAACCGCGCAGCGCCGCCGAGGGGCCGCGCCTGGCGTTCTCGCGCGTGCGGCTGGTGCAGCAGGGCGAGCGCGTGCGCCTGGTCGGGCGCCTCGTGCATGCGGGTGCGCCCGGTGCGCCGGCGTTCGGCAGCATCGAGGCGCTGGTCACGCTGTACGACGACGCGGGCCAGGTGATCGGCGTCGGTCGCGGCCATGCGCCGGGGTCCGAGCTGGCGCCCGGCGCACGCACGGCGATCGATGTCGACCTCAGCCGCTTCGGCCGCGGCGCCGCCATCGCGGCCTGGGACTACCGCATCGGCTACCGCACGGACACGCCCTCGGGCGCGCGCACCACGGTGCTGAGCGCCGACCGCGTGATCCGCACCGCCGGCGCGCCGGAGGCCTTCCACCCCGACCTGCGGCTGGGCACCGAAGACCTGCTGGCCGACGACAGCGAGCGCTTCGACCCGCGGCAGCTCGAACTGCTGCCACTGGTGGCAGGGCGCAGCACGATCCAGCGGCCGCTGTTCATGACCGAGCTGGTGAACCGCAGCACCGACGCCATCGCCATTGCGCCCGGCGCCGTGATCTCGCGCTTCGGCGGCAGCACGGCCGACGGCACCACGCGCCTCGATGCGCTGGCCTATCTGTACCCGGGCGAGCGCTTTCCGGTCCTGCTGGAGCCCAAGGCCGTGGACCGCATCACGCAGACCCGCGTCGAGTGGAAGCCGATGCGCCGCGCCGCATTGCCCGGCCCGCGCAAGCCGCTGGAGGTGCAGGTGACGGGCACCCAGGCCGGCACCGGCAGCGTGCTGCTCAACTTCAGCCAGCGCTTCACCTACAAGAGCGTGGAGGTCACGGGCACGGTGAAGAACCCCGGCACGGCCATCGCGGCCAAGGTGCGGCTGTGGGTGAGCCTGCGCGACCGCAACGACCAGCTGACCGGCTTCAAGCTGATCGAGAACCTGCCGGCCATCGCGCCGGGCGAGAGCGTGCCCTTCCAGGTCCATGTGACGCAGCACGGGCGCGATTTCGCGAGCGTCGCGACGCTATACCAAACCGAATAGCCCCGCGCGTGACGGCATCGGGCGGTTCGCGCCATGATCGCGCCATGATTCCGCTTTCGATCCTCGACCTTTCCCCGATCACCGAAGGCAGCGATGCCGCGCAGTCGTTCCGCAACTCGCTGTCGCTGGCGCAGCACGGCGAGAAGCTGGGCTACACGCGCTACTGGCTGGCCGAGCACCACGGCATGCCGGGCATCGCGAGCGCGGCCACGGCCGTGCTGCTGTCGCACGTGGGCGCGGGCACCTCCACCATCCGCATCGGCGCCGGCGGCGTGATGCTGCCCAACCACTCGCCGCTGGTGATCGCCGAGCAGTTCGGCACGCTGGAGTCGCTGTACCCGGGGCGCGTCGACCTGGGCCTGGGGCGCGCGCCCGGCTCCGACCAGCGCACCGCGCGCGCGCTGCGGCGCAACCTGGAGTCGGACGCCGACCAGTTCCCGCAGGACGTGATGGAGCTCATGGACTTCATGTCGAAGAACCCGCAGCAGGCCGTGCGCGCCGTGCCCGGCGCGGGGCTCGAGGTGCCGGTGTGGATTCTCGGCTCGAGCACCTTCGGCGCGCAGCTGGCGGCGCACCTGGGGCTGCCGTATGCCTTTGCCTCGCACTTCGCGCCGCAGCAGATCATGCAGGCCATCCAGATCTACCGCGAGACCTTCAAGCCTTCGGCGCAGCTGCAGAAACCGTACGTGATGCTGGGCTTCAACGTGTTCGCGGCCGACACCGACGCCGAGGCCGAGTTCCGCGCCACCTCGTGGCAGCAGGCCTTCGTGAACCTGCGCAGCGGCCGTCCGGGGCGCCTGCCGCCGCCGGTGGAGAACTACCGCCAGAAGGTCGGGCCGGCCGAGAACGCGCTGCTCGACTCGGTGCTGTCGTGCTCGGCGGTGGGCTCGGTCGAGACGGTGAAGCAGGGCGTGGAAGCGTTCGTGGCGCGCACGGGCGCCGACGAACTCATGATCACCTCGCAGGTGTTCGACCACGCCGCCCGGCTGCGCTCGTACGAGCTGCTCGCCGAGGCCTTTGGCCAGAAGAAGCCGTAAAGCCTAGGCCCGCTTGCGGGCTTCCTCGTCCACGAGGTCTTTCTTCGAGAGCTTGCCCACGGCGGTCTTGGGCAGCTCGGCGCGGATCTCGAGCGCGCCGATCATCTCGTGCTTGCCCAGGCGGTTCTTCAGGAAGCTCTTGAGCGCGTCGAGCGTGAGGTCGTCCGCGCCGTCCTTCAGTTTCACGAAGGCCTTCGGTGACTGGCCCCGGTACTCGTCCGGCACGCCGATCACGCAGACCTCGGCCACCGAAGGGTGTTCGTACACCGCTTCCTCGAGCACGCGCGGGTACACGTTGTAGCCGCCGCACAGCAGCATGTCCTTGGTGCGGTCGACGATGTACAGGTAGCCGTCGGCGTCCATCTTCGCGACGTCGCCGCTGCGGAAGTAGCCGTCGGCGGTCATCGACTCGGCGGTGGCCTTCGGGTTGTTCCAGTAGCCCTTCATGACGTTCGGTCCCTGCACGCACAGCTCGCCGGGCTCGCCGAACGCGGTCACGTCCTGGGTCGGGTCGTCCAGGCTCACGAGCTTGATGCGCACGCGCGGCAGCGGCATGCCGCACGAGCCGGCCTTGCGCACGCCGCGCGCGGGCGTGAAGGTGCCCACGGGCGAGGTCTCGGTCATGCCCCAGCCTTCGTTGAGGTGGCAGCCGGTGAGTTCGAAGAAGCGCTGCTCCACCTCCACCGGCAGCGGCGCGCCGCCCGAGCCGCAGAACTTCAGCGAGCGCAGGTCCATCTCTTTGGCCTTGGGGTGCGAAAGGATGGCGGTGTACATGGTCGGCACGCCGGGGAACACGCTGATCTTGCTGGCCGCGAGCTCGTTCATCACCGCGTCGACATCGAAGCGCGTGTGCAGCACCAGCGCCGCGCCCAGGCGCACGCCCAGCAGCATTGCGGCGCTGAGCGCGAAGATGTGGAACAGCGGCAGCACGACCAGGAAGCGCTCCTTGCCTTCGTCGAGGATCGGCGGCTCGCCGCGCGTCGATTCGTAGTACTGCGCCGAGGCCGACGTGAGGTTGGCGTGCGTGAGCATCGCG
Source organism: Variovorax boronicumulans (assembly GCF_009811375.1). Lineage (NCBI taxonomy): Bacteria > Pseudomonadati > Pseudomonadota > Betaproteobacteria > Burkholderiales > Comamonadaceae > Variovorax > Variovorax boronicumulans. The sequence goes on along the minus strand of NZ_BKDH01000003.1, from coordinate 224,721 downwards.
CCCTTGGGCAGGCCGGTGGTGCCGCCGGTGTACTGCAGCACCACGATCTCTTCGGCCAGGTCGCCCAGCGGGTAGGTCTGGTGCGTGCCTTCGCTCTTGAGCAGGTCGGTGAAGCGCACGTGGCGCGCGTCCACCGGCACGGGCGCGATCTGGCCCGCGGCCTGCAGCTGGGCCTGCACCTTGTCGCCCGCCGCGCCGTAGTCGCCAAGGCTGCCGACCACCAGCGTCTTCAGGCGCGAGCTGTCGAGCAGGCGCGCCATCAGCGGGTAGAGGTTCACGAGGTCGAGCGTGACGAGGATGTCGGTGCGGCTGTCCTCGATCTTGTGGGCCAGCACGCGCTCGGCGTCCAGCGGCGAGTAGTTCACCACCGTGCCGCCGGCCTTGAGCACGGCGAAGAAGGCGATCGGGTAGTGCGGCGTGTTCGGCAGGTACAGGCCGACATGCACGCCCGGCTTCACGCCCAGGTCCTGCAGGCCCTTGGCGGCGCGGTCGACCGCTGCACCAAGCTGGCGGTAGCTGAGCGACTGGCCCATGAACTCGACGGCCGAATGGTCGGGCCAGCGCGCGACCGCTTCGTCGAGCATCTGCTGCACCGGCTTGACGGGCAGCTCGGCGTCCCAGCGCATGCCGGGCGGGTAGTTGCGCGTCCAGGGGGTGGGGTTGCCAGAGAGGGAAGGGGTCGCCATGCGTGTTGTCTCCGCTGTGTTTCGGGGCACTGTAGCGCCGGCCTTTCGCATCGTGGAGTGGCGACTGACAAGCCGGCGACACGGGTTTTCCCGATTTCCCACACGCCGGATGCCCCTGTCGCCGGGCTGGGACAATGGCGGGCTTATGGCAAAACAACGGATCGTGGTCGGGCTGAGCGGCGGGGTGGACTCCGCGGTCACCGCGCACCTGCTCAAGCAGCAGGGGCACGAGGTGGTCGGCATCTTCATGAAGAACTGGGAAGACGACGACGACAGCGAGTACTGCTCGTCGAACATCGACTTCGTGGACGCCGCCAGCGTGGCCGACGTGCTGGGCATCGAGATCGAGCACGTCAACTTTGCCGCCGACTACAAGGACCGCGTGTTCGCCGAGTTCCTGCGCGAGTACAAGGCCGGCCGCACGCCGAACCCCGACGTGCTGTGCAACGCCGAGATCAAGTTCAAGGCCTTTCTCGACCACGCCATGCGGCTGGGCGCCGAGAAGATCGCCACCGGCCACTACGCCCGCGTGCGCCTGAACGAGGCCACGGGCCGGCACGAGCTGCTCAAGGGGCTCGACAACTCGAAGGACCAGAGCTACTTCCTGCACCGCCTGAACCAGGCCCAGCTGTCCAAGACGCTGTTCCCGGTCGGCGAGCTGCACAAGACCGAGGTGCGCCGCATCGCGGAAGAAATCGGCCTGCCCAACGCGAAGAAGAAGGACTCGACCGGCATCTGCTTCATCGGTGAGCGGCCGTTCCGCGACTTCCTGAACCGCTACATCTCCAAGGAGCCGGGCCCGATCAAGGACGACCGCGGCCGCAAGCTCGGCGAGCACCAGGGCCTGAGCTTCTACACGCTGGGCCAGCGCCAGGGGCTGGGCATCGGCGGCGTGAAGGAGAAGGGTGCACAGCGCGGCGCGGGCGACCATTCGCCCTGGTTCGTCGCGCGCAAGGACGTCGAAAAGAACACGCTGTGGGTGGTGCAGGGGCACGACCATCCGTGGCTGCTGTCGTCCGAACTGAAGGCCGACGACGCGAGCTGGGTCGCCGGCGAGGCGCCCACCGCGGGCGCCTACGGTTCGAAGGCCCGCTACCGGCAGGCCGACGCAGCCTGCGAACTGGGCGAGGGCGCCAACGGCGCCTTCAGCCTGCGCTTCGGTGCGCCGCAATGGGCGGTCACGCCGGGGCAGTCGGCCGTGCTGTACGACGGCGAGCGCTGCCTCGGAGGCGGCGTCATCGTCTGAACAGGCCTCAGCGGGGCTGCCGCACGCTGTCTTCGGTGTGAATCAGCGCGAGCGGATGCCGCTTGCCGGCCAGGTAGTCCTCGACGCAGCGCAGCAGCAGCGGGCTGCGATGGCGCGCCACGCTGGCGCGGATTTCGTCCACGGTCATCCACAGCGTGCGCACGATGCCTTCGTCGAGCGCACGACCTTCCTCGCGCGCGCCCAGTTCGCCGGTGAAGGCAAAGCGCATGTAGGTCACGTCGGGTTGCTCGGCCGAGCGCGCCATGTACACGCCGAGCAGCGCGGTCGGCGTGAAGGCGTGGGCTGTTTCCTCGAGCGTTTCGCGGATGCAGCCGTCCTCGGGCGACTCGCCGGGGTCGAGGTGGCCGGCGGGGTTGTTGAGCTTCAGGCCGTCGTCGGTCTGCTCTTCGACGAGCAGGAAGCGGCCGTCTTGCTCGATCACCGCGGCCACGGTGACATTGGGTTTCCAGCGTGTGGGCATTGTGGGCGCGAGTCTATCGGCATCTCGGCTATCGCACGACATAGCCGCTGAAGCGCCAGATGCGGTCGGCGTCGAGCCGGAAGCTCACCCGTTCGCGCAACGTGCGCTCGGGCGTGTTGCCGAAGCGGGTCTCGTACTCGACGCTGACGTACTGGCCGGCCGCATCGGCGTCCGGGTCGGTCACGACCTGCCGGTGCACGGCCACCCAGGTGCGCTGCTGCGGCCCGCCGAGCGGGGCGCGGCTTCTGGCCACCTTGCTGGCGAAGTCGGTGCGGGTGATGCGCTTGCGGGTGGCGGGCGTGGCGCCGTCCCACAGCTCGCCGGCCTCGTTCCGGTCGATCATCTGGATCGCCTGCAGGCCGCCGCGCACCATGTCGCTGGCCTCGACGTCTTCAGCGAGGGCGGGGAACAGGCCGCTGCACAGCAGGAGCAGCGCGGCCAGGAGGAGCCGGGGCATGGGGAAGGGCACTTGTTCGGACGGAACAAGTTGGAGGCCGACGGGGAGGAGGGGTTCCCCGCCCGGCCTGCCGGGGCGTGCGCTCAGCGCGCGTTGGAAGCTGCAGCGGCGGGCCGTGTGTCGACCTCGATGGTTTCCAGCCGGTAGCCCAGACCGTACACGGCCAGCAGCAGGAAACCGTTCGAGGGGCGCAGTTCGAGCTTGGTGCGCAGGCGCGACACGTGGGTGTCGAGCGAGCGCGACAGCGCCTCGACCCCCAGCCCCCAGACCGCCTCGTGCAGGTGCTCGCGCGAGAGCAGGCGCCCCAGGTTCTGGAACAGGAAGAGCGCGAGTTCGTACTCGCGGTTCTTCAGCTCGACCAGCTCGCCGTGGACCCGGATGGTGCGCGAGGGCGGAAAGAAGTGGTACGGGCCGAACACCATTTCGGGCTCGTTGCGCGAGGGGTAGGCGCGGCGCAGCAGGGCGTTGATGCGGGCTTCGAACTCGATCGGGCGCAGCGGCTTGGCCATGAAGTCGTCGGCGCCGACATTGAGGCCTTCGATCATGTCGCTGTCGTCGTGGTGCTCGGTCACGAACAGGATCGGCATGCGGCTCTTGTAGTCCTGCCGGATCGTCTTGACGACGTCCGGGCCGTTCATGTCCGGCAGGCGCCAGTCGAGGACCAGCAGGTCGAAGGTTTCGCGGCGCATGGCGTGCAGCAGCGCCTTGCCGGCGGCGTACGTGTGGCACTCGTGACCGAGGCTCGCCATGGATTGGTTGATCAACCGGAGTTGGTCCGGCTCGGTGTCGAGTACTGCAATGCGCATTCCATTCCCTTGTTCCGCCCTGTGTGGACCTCTATGTGTCCGCAATATGAATCGAAGTGTATCTATCTGCGTCTGAAATCATTGCTGTGAATTGCTATTAATTCACGCAAATTGATTTTATGTATGTGGTTCAATTGCTAATTGAATCCAATTGGTGTTAGTTGATTGCAATCTAGAACCAGAGCGAGCGAAGGCGCCACAAGCGCTTCTGCGGCGGTCACCCGTGTTTCCCCCGGGGTCGTACCGGCCGCCAATTTGCTATCAATTAAATAGCTACATGTGCAGTGCCTGCGGGCGTTGAGCAGCAAAAAGAACGCGGCATTCTGGCGACAGGTGCGCTTGTAATCTTGCTGTAAGCTCTGCCCGCAATCCGTGCTGCCCCTTCCCCCTGAGGAGAACTCTATGTTGATAGGCGTGCCTGCCGAGACAGCGGCTGGCGAAACCCGAGTGGCCGTTACACCCGAAACGGTGAAGAAACTGGTGGCCTCCGGGCATACCGTGCGTGTGCAGGCCGGTGCCGGCATTGCAGCCAGCGTCACCGACGCGGCGTACCAGACGGCAGGCGCCGAGATCACCGATGCGGCCGGGGCGCTCTCCGCCGACATGGTGCTCAAGGTGCGCACGCCCAGCGACGCCGAAGCGGCGCAGCTGAAGGCCGGCGCGGTCGTCATCGGCATGCTCAATCCTTTCGACGCGGCCGGCCTGCAGCGCCTGGCCGCCGCGGGTGTCACGGGCTTCGCGCTCGAAGCCGCGCCGCGCACCACGCGCGCCCAGAGCATGGACGTGCTCAGCTCGCAGGCCAACATCGCCGGCTACAAGGCCGTGATGATCGCGGCCGACAGGTACCAGCGCTTCTTCCCCATGCTGATGACCGCCGCCGGCACCGTGAAGGCCGCCCGCGTCGTCATCCTGGGCGTCGGCGTGGCCGGCCTGCAGGCCATTGCCACGGCCAAGCGCCTGGGCGCCGTCATCGAGGCCTCGGACGTGCGTCCGAGCGTCAAGGAACAGATCGAGTCGCTGGGCGGCAAGTTCATCGACGTGCCCTACGAGACGCAGGAAGAGAAAGACGCGGCCGAAGGCGTCGGCGGCTACGCCCGCCCGATGCCCGCCAGCTGGCTCACACGCCAGCAGGCCGAGGTCGCCAAGCGCGTCGCGCTGGCCGACGTGGTCATCAGCACCGCGCTCATCCCGGGCCGCGCCGCGCCCACCCTCGTCACCGAGGACATGGTCAAGTCGATGAAGCCGGGTTCGGTGATCGTCGACATCGCGGCCGGCAAGGGCGCCGACGGCATCGGCGGCAACTGCCCGCTGTCGGAGGCCGACAAGACCGTGGTCAAGCACGGCGTGACCATCGTCGGCGAAACCAACCTCGCGGCGCTGGTGGCGGCCGACGCGTCGGCGCTGTATGCGCGCAACGTGCTCGACTTCCTCAAGCTCGTCGTCACGAAGGAAGGCGCGCTCAAGATCGACCTCGAGGACGACATCGTCGCCGCCTGCCGCGTCACGCAGGACGGCCAGGTCACGCGCAAGTAAGAGCAGGCTGCCTTCCATGAACCGCACCATGCTCCGCGCGAAGCTGCATCGCGCCACCGTGACCGAAGCCGACCTGCACTACGAAGGCTCGTGCGGCATCGACGAGGACCTGCTCGACGCGGCCGACATGCGCGAGTACGAAAAGATCGAGCTGTACAACGTCAACAACGGCGAGCGCTTCTCGACCTACATCATCAAGGCGGCGCGCGGTTCGGGCGCCATCTCGCTCAACGGCGCGGCGGCGCGCAAGGCGCATGTGGGCGACCTGCTCATCATCTGCACCTACGCCCCCATGACCGAGGCCGAAGCCGCCGACTACAAGCCCAAGGTGGTGCTGCTTGGCGATGCCAACCGCATCAACGAAGTCAAGAAGCTCTGACAGAGCCCGGGACCAAGAGACAGAGACCGAACGAGGAGAACACAACACCATGGAAATCGTTTCGCACACCGTCATCAACCTGACCATCTTCGTGCTGGCCATCTACGTCGGCTACCACGTGGTCTGGACCGTCACGCCCGCGCTGCACACGCCGCTCATGGCCGTGACCAACGCCATCTCGGCCATCGTGATCGTGGGCGCCATGCTGGCCGCCGCGCTCACCACCACGCCGCTGGGCAAGACCATGGGCGTGCTCGCCGTGGCGCTGGCCGCGGTGAACGTCTTCGGCGGCTTCCTGGTCACGCGCCGGATGCTCGAGATGTTCAAGAAGAAAGACAAGAAGGCCGCCCCCAAGGCTGCAGAGGGAGCCGCCAAGTGAGCATGAACCTCGTCACGCTGCTGTACCTCGTTGCCAGCGTCTGCTTCATCCAGGCCCTGAAGGGCCTGTCCCATCCCACCACCTCGATCCGCGGCAACATCTTCGGCATGACCGGCATGGCGATCGCCGTGCTGACCACCATCGCGCTGGTCCACGGGCAGGCGCGCGCCCTCAACGTCGACTTCACCACCGGCATCGCCTGGGTGCTGGCCGCCGTCGTGGTCGGTGGCGGCCTGGGCGCCTTCATGGCCAACAAGGTCGAGATGACCAAGATGCCCGAGCTGGTCGCCTTCATGCACAGCATGATCGGCCTGGCCGCGGTGTTCATCGGCGTGGCCGCGGTGGCCGAGCCCTGGGCCTTCGGCATCACGGCCGCACCCGTGGCGGCTGTCGTCGGTGCGCGCACGCCTGACGGCGCGGTCCTCTTCGAGGGCTTCGTGCGCCATGCCATTCCTTATGGCAACCGGCTCGAGCTGTTCCTGGGGGCGGCCATCGGCGCCATCACCTTCAGCGGCTCGGTCATCGCCTTCGGCAAGCTCTCGGGCAAGTACAAGTTCCGCCTGTTCCAGGGTGCGCCGGTGCAGTTCTCGGGCCAGCACATGCTGAACCTGGTGCTGGGCCTGGCGACCATCGCCCTGGGCCTGGTGTTCGTGGCCACCGAAAGCTGGCCGGCGTTCTTCGCGATGCTGGCGCTGGCCTTCGTGATGGGCGTGCTCATCATCATCCCGATCGGCGGCGCCGACATGCCGGTGGTGGTGTCGATGCTCAACAGCTACTCGGGCTGGGCGGCGGCCGGCATCGGCTTCAGCCTGAACAACGCGATGCTGATCGTGGCCGGTTCGCTGGTGGGCTCTTCGGGCGCGATCCTGAGCTACATCATGTGCAAGGCCATGAACCGCTCGTTCTTCAACGTGATCCTGGGCGGCTTCGGCGGTGAGGCAACCACCGCCACCGACGGCGCCAAGGAACAGCGCCCCGTGAAGAGCGGCAGCGCGGACGATGCGGCCTACATGCTGTCCAACGCCGAGACGGTGATCATCGTGCCGGGCTACGGCCTGGCCGTGGCGCGCGCCCAGCACGCCGTGAACGAACTGGCCGAGAAGCTCACGCACAAGGGCGTCAAGGTGAAGTACGCCATCCACCCCGTGGCCGGCCGCATGCCGGGCCACATGAACGTGCTGCTGGCCGAGGCCGAGGTGCCCTACGACCAGGTGTTCGAGATGGAAGACATCAATGGCGAGTTCGCGCAGGCCGACGTGGCGATCATCCTGGGTGCCAACGACGTGGTGAACCCGGCCGCGCTCACCAAGGGCACGCCGATCTACGGCATGCCGATCCTGGAAGCCTACAAGGCCAAGACCGTCATCGTGAACAAGCGCTCCATGGCCGCCGGCTACGCGGGCCTGGACAACGAGCTCTTCTACATGGACAAGACCATGATGGTCTTTGGCGATGCGAAAAAAGTAGTGGAAGATATGGGCAAGGCCATCGAATAGGCCGAAGGTCCGTGCCCGCGATGCGGGCCTGATCGTCGCGGCGCCTCACGTGCGCCGTTTTCGTTTTTAAAAACTCATCCGACTCCGAGGAGACACATCCATGACCGAACGCCCCTGGCTCAGCAGCTACCCGCAAGGCGTGCCCGCCGACATCGACGCGTCGCACTACCCGTCGCTGGTGGCGCTCATGGAGGAGAGCTTCACCAAGTACGCCGACCGCACGGCCTACAGCTTCATGGGCAAGGACGTGAGCTACGGCGAGACCGACAAGCTCAGCAAGGCCTTCGCGGCCTACCTGCAGGGCCTGGGCCTCGTGAAGGGCGACCGCGTCGCCGCGATGATGCCCAACTGCCCGCAGTACCCGATCGCGGTGGCCGCCATCCTGCGCGCCGGCCTGATCCTGGTGAATGTGAACCCGCTGTACACGCCGCGCGAACTCGAGCACCAGCTCAAGGACTCGGGCGCCAAGGCGATCGTCATCATGGAGAACTTCGGCACCACGCTGCAGCAGTGCATCGCGAGCACGCCGATCAAGCACATCGTGCTGGCCTCCATGGGCGACCGGCTCGGCTTCCTGAAGGGCGCGCTGGTCAACTACGTGGTGCGCAACGTCAAGAAGCTGGTGCCGCACTTCAGCCTGCCGGGCGCCGTGCGCTTCAACGACGCGCTCGACAAGGGCGCGGGCGGTTCGCTCAAGCCCGTGGCCACCGGTCCCGACGACGTGGCCGTGCTGCAGTACACCGGCGGCACCACCGGCGTGTCCAAGGGCGCGGTGCTGCTGCATCGCAACGTGATCGCCAACGTGCTGCAGTCCGAGGCCTGGAACGAGCCCGTCATGGCCAAGGTGCCGGCCAACGAGCAGCCCACCAGCGTGTGCGCGCTGCCGCTGTATCACATCTTCGCGTTCACGGTCGGCATGATGCTGAGCATGCGCACGGGCGGCAAGCTGATCCTGATCCCGAACCCGCGCGACATTCCCGGCGTGCTCAAGGAGCTGTCGAAGCACACCATCCACAGCTTCCCGGCCGTGAACACGCTGTTCAACGGGCTGGCGAACCACCCCGACTTCAACACCGTCAACTGGAAGAACTTGAAGGTCTCGGTCGGCGGCGGCATGGCGGTGCAGGCCGCGGTGGCCAAGCTCTGGCTCGAGAAAACCGGTTGCCCCATCTGCGAGGGCTACGGCCTCTCGGAAACCTCGCCCTCGACCACCTGCAACCCGACCAACAGCACGGCCTACACCGGCACCATCGGCCTGCCGCTGCCGAGCACCTGGCTCAAGCTGCTCGACGACGACGGCAACGAAGTGCCCACCGGCGAGCGCGGCGAGATCGCCATCAAGGGCCCGCAGGTCATGGCCGGCTACTGGCAGCGCCCCGACGAGACCGCCAAGGTCATGACGCCCGACGGCTACTTCAAGAGCGGCGACATCGGCGTGGTCGACGAGCGCGGCTACTTCAAGGTGGTCGACCGCAAGAAGGACATGATCCTGGTGTCGGGCTTCAACGTGTACCCGAACGAGATCGAGGACGTGGTGGCGATGCTGCCCGGCGTGCTCGAATGCGCCGCGGTGGGCGTGCCCGACGACAAGACCGGCGAGGCCGTGAAGCTCGTCATCGTCAAGAAGGACGAGTCGCTCACCGAAGCGCAGGTGCGCGAGTACTGCCGCGCCAACCTCACGGGCTACAAGCAGCCGCGCGTGATCGAGTTCCGCACCGACATGCCCAAGACCCCGGTGGGCAAGATCCTGCGGCGCGAACTGCGGGATAGCAAGAAGTAGTAAGGGTTCCGCCCGGGTGGGGCCGGGGCATCGATCTTGCATATTCGCGGGTCGATGCTCAGATTCATTTACGTTCGCCTAGGCTTGCTCGTGCCGACCTTCATCGGCATGACGCTGCTGGCCTTCTTTCTCATCCGGCTGGTGCCGGGTGACCCCATCGAGACGATGGCCGGCGAGCGCGGCATCGACCCCGCGCGCCACGCCGAGCTGCGCACCGCCATGGGCCTGGACAAGCCCCTGCTCGTGCAATACGGCATCTACATCGGCCGCGTGCTGCAGGGTGACCTGGGCAAGTCGCTCATCACGCAGGACACCGTGATGAGCGAGTTCCTCGCGCTCTTTCCGGCCACCGTCGAGCTCGGCGTGTGCGCGATTCTCTTCGCGCTGCTGCTCGGGCTGCCGGCCGGCATCCTCGCGGCGGTGCGGCGCAACTCCATCTTCGACCACGGCGTGATGGCCACGTCGCTCACCGGCTACTCGATGCCGATCTTCTGGTGGGGCCTGCTGCTGATCCTGTTCTTCTCGGTGCAGCTGGGATGGACGCCGGTGTCGGGTCGAATCTCGGTGCAGTACTTCGTCGAGCCGCAGACCGGCTTCCTGCTGATCGACGCGCTGCGCGCCGGCGAGACCGAGGCCTTCTGGTCGGCGCTGCACCACCTCATTCTTCCGGCCATCGTGCTGGGCACCGTGCCGCTGGCCGTCATCGCGCGCATGACGCGCTCGGCCATGCTCGAGGTGCTGGGCGAGGACTACATCCGCACCGCGCGCGCCAAGGGCCTGTCGCGCTTTCGCGTGGTGGGCCTGCATGCGCTGCGCAACGCGCTGATCCCGGTCGTCACGGTGATCGGCCTGCAGATCGGGGTGCTCTTCACCGGCGCGATCCTGACCGAGACCATCTTCTCCTGGCCCGGCGTCGGCAAGTGGCTCATCGAGGCCATCGGGCGGCGCGATTACCCGGTGCTGCAGGGCGGCATGCTGCTGCTGGGCGGCATCGTGATGCTGCTCAACCTGCTGGTGGACATCGCCTACGGCGTCATCAACCCGCGGATCAGGCACTGAGTCGATGACGAGCAACACCCACGCAGTCCCCCCCGGCTCGCAGGCCTCGGCGCCTCCCGGTCCCTGGCGCGAGTTCTGGACCGCCTTCTCGGCGAACCGGGGCGCGGTCATCGGTCTCGTCACCATCGTGGTGCTGCTGCTGGTGGCGCTGTTCGCGCCGTGGATCGCGCCGCATGCACCGAACGAAACCAACGCCACCGCGTTCCTCAAGCCGCCGGCCTGGCAGGAGGGCGGCTCGTGGACCTACCTGCTGGGAACGGACGCCATCGGTCGCGACATCCTGTCGCGGCTCATGCACGGCGCGCGGCTGTCGCTGTCGATCGGCGTCGCGGTGGTGGCGCTGTCGGTGGTGGTGGGCGTGGTGCTCGGGCTCGTCGCCGGCTTCTTTCGCGGCGCGCTGGAGATCGCGATCATGCGGATGATGGACATCATCCTCACGATGCCCAGCCTGCTGATGGCCATCGTGATCGTCGCGATCCTCGGGCCGGGGCTCGTCAACGCCATGCTCGCGGTGGCCATCGTGGTGCTGCCGCACTATGTGCGCATCACGCGCGCCACGGTCATCGCCGAGGTCTCGCGCGACTACGTGACCGCGGCGCGCGTGAGCGGCGCCAGCACGCTGCGCCTGATGTTCCGCGAGGTGCTGCCCAACTGTTCGGCGCCGCTGATCGTGCAGGCCTCGCTGGGCGTCTCGACCGCCATCCTCGACGCGGCGGCGCTCGGCTTCATCGGACTGGGCGCACAGCCGCCGTCGCCTGAATGGGGAACGATGCTGGCCGACGCGCGCGAGTTCGTGCTGCGCGCGTGGTGGGTCGTGACCTTCCCGGGCCTCGCCATCCTTGCGGCCGTGCTGGCCTTCAACCTGCTGGGCGACGGGCTGCGCGATGCGCTCGACCCGAAGCTCAAGCGCTGACGCAAAGGAGAGAACAGATGCCTTTGCTGGACATCAAGGACCTGCACGTCGAGTTCCCCACGCAGGGCGGCGTGCTGCATGCGGTCGACGGCGTGAGCCTCACGCTCGAAGAGGGCGAGGTGCTCGGTATCGTCGGCGAATCGGGCTCGGGCAAGAGCGTCACGATGATGGCGCTCATGGGCCTCGTCGGCTTCCCGGGCCGCGTGCGCGCGGACCACATGCGCTTTGCGGGCAAGGACCTGCTCGGCATCTCCGACAAGGCGCGCCGCACGCTGGTCGGCAAGGAGGTCGCGATGATCTTCCAGGAGCCGACCACCAGCCTCAACCCCTGCTTCACCATCGGCTTCCAGCTGATGGAAACGCTGCGCCTGCACCTGAAGCTCGACAAGCGCGAAGCGAAGAAGCGCGCGACCGAACTGCTCGAACAGGTCGGCATCCCCGCCGCCTCGTCGCGCCTGGGCAGCTACCCGCACCAGCTCTCGGGCGGCATGAACCAGCGCGTGATGATCGCCATGGCCATCGCCTGCAACCCGCGCCTGTTGATCGCCGACGAGCCGACCACCGCGCTCGACGTGACCATCCAGGCGCAGATCCTCGACCTGCTGCGCGACCTGCAGAAGGAGCGCGGCATGGCGCTGGTGCTCATCACGCACAACATGGGCGTGGTCAGCGAGATGGCGCAGCGCATCGCCGTGATGTACGCGGGGCAGGTGATGGAGCACCAGCGCGTCGACCGCCTCTTCGCATCGCCGCAGCATCCCTACACCGAGGCGCTGCTTGCGGCGCTGCCCGAGCGCGCCGCGCCCGAGGGTCGGCTCGCCACCATCAGCGGCGTGGTGCCCGGCGTGCACGACCGGCCCGCGGGCTGCCTGTTCGCGCCGCGCTGCGGCTACGTCACCGAGCGCGCCTGCCAGGTGCGCCCGGCGCTGCGTGCGTGGCAGGGCGCCGAGGTGCGCTGCCACTTTCCGCTCGGTGAGCCGGGGCGCGCCGAAGCCATCGCGCAAGACCCGCCGCGCGCCGCCGTCGCGGAGGTGCTGCCATGAGCGACGCATCGCCACCGGAGATCGTCGCCGAGGCGCGCAACCTGCAGCGCACCTACGCCGTGCGGCGCGGACTGTTCCGCGCACCGGCACAGCTGCGCGCCGTGGGCGACATCTCGTTCCGCCTCGAACGCGGGCGCACGCTGGCGGTGGTGGGCGAATCGGGCTGCGGCAAGTCGACGCTCGCGCGCATGGTCGCGCTGATCGAGAAACCCACCGCCGGGCAGCTGACGCTGATCGGCGCCGATGCGGTGAGCCCGCCGCATGAACGCAAGCGCGAGCTGCGCCAGGCCGTGCAGCTGGTGTTCCAGAACCCGTACGGCTCGCTCAACCCGCGCAAGAAGATTTCGGCGGTGCTCGAAGACCCGCTGGCCATCAACACCTCGTTGAGCAAGCCGGAGCGCGCCGAGAAAGCACGCGAGATGCTGGCCCGCGTCGGCCTGCGCCCCGAGTACGCCAACCGCTACCCGCACATGTTCTCGGGCGGCCAGCGCCAGCGCATCGCCATCGCGCGCGCGCTCATGCTGTCGCCGCGCCTGCTGGTGGCCGACGAGCCGGTGTCGGCGCTCGACGTGTCGATCCAGGCGCAGGTGCTGAACCTGCTGGCCGATCTGCAGGCCGAGCTGGGCCTGGCCTACCTCTTCATCTCGCACGACCTGGGCGTGGTGCGCCACATCGCGCACGACGTGCTCGTGATGTACCTGGGCCACGCGGTGGAGCAGGGCCCCAAGTCGCGCATCTTCGCGCGGCCGCTGCATCCGTACACGCAGGCGCTGCTGGCCTCGACGCCGGGGCTGAGCAGCCAGCGCATCGTGCTCAAGGGCGAACTGCCGTCGCCGTTGAATCCGCCTTCGGGCTGCGTCTTCAGCACGCGCTGCCCGCACGTGCAGCCGCGCTGCCGCGAGGAGCGCCCCGCGCTGCGCGCGCTCGACGAGCGGCTGGTGGCCTGTCACTACGCCGAGCAGTTTCTCGATGGCGCGCCGGCCGTGCGCGCCGATGGTCCCGTGCTCGCCGCGTCCTGAGGCGCGGCGAATTTTTCAACCCTGTCTCGAGGAGTCCCCATGAAGACCCAGTCCTCCGTTTCGCGCCGCTCACAAAAGCTGGCGCTCCTGGCACCGGCAGCGCTCACGGCCCTTACCCTGGCCTGCGGCGCCGTGTCAGCCAAGACGTTGGTGTACTGCTCCGAAGGAAGCCCGGAAAACTTCTATCCGGGCATGAACACCACCGGCACGTCCTTCGACGTGACCACGCAGGTCTACAACACCATCGTCGAGTTCGAGCGCGGCGGCACCAAGGTCATGCCGGGCCTCGCGGAAAAATGGGACATCTCGGCCGACGGCACCGTGTACACCTTCCACCTGCGCAAGGGCGTGAAGTGGCACACCACGAGCAAGAGCTTCAAGCCCACGCGCGACTTCAACGCCGACGACTTCATCTTCATGCTCGAGCGCCAGTGGAAGGAGAGCGACCCCTTCTTCAAGGTCACGAGCCAGAACCACTCCTACTTCAACGACATGGGCATGCCCAAGTTGCTGAAGTCGGTGGACCGCATCGACGACCACACGGTGAAGATCACGCTCAACCAGGCCGAGGCGCCGTTCCTGGCCAACCTGGCGATGCAGTACGCGGGCATCCAGTCGAAGGAATACGCCATCGCGATGCTGAAGGCCGGCACGCCCGAGAAGGTCGACCAGGACCCGGTCGGCACCGGGCCGTTCTACCTCGTGCAGTACCAGAAGGACGCGATCATCCGCTTCAAGGCCTTCCCGCAGTACTGGGGCGGCAAGGCCAAGATCGACGACCTCGTGTTCGCGATCACGCCCGATGCGTCGGTGCGCTGGGCCAAGCTGCAAAAGGGCGAGTGCCATGTCATGCCGTACCCGAACCCGGCCGACCTCGACGCGATCCGCAAGGACCCGAACGTGCAGGTGCTGGAGCAGCCGGGCCTGAACGTGGGCTACCTCTCGTACAACACGACGAAGAAGCCCTTCGACGACGTGCGCGTGCGCAAGGCCATCAACATGGCGATCAACAAGAAGGCCATCATCGACGGCGTGTACCTCACGACCGGCGTGGCCGCGAAGAACCCGATTCCGCCCACGCTGTGGTCCTACAACGATGCCGTGAAGGACGACCCGTACGACCCCGAAGCCGCCAAGAAGCTGCTGGCGCAGGCCGGCTTCCCCGATGGTTTCAGTACCGACCTGTGGGCCATGCCGGTGCAGCGCCCCTACAACCCGAATGCCAAGCGCATCGCCGAACTGATGCAGGCCGACCTGGCCAAGATCAACGTCAAGGCCGAGATCAAGAGCTTCGAGTGGGGCGAGTACCGCAAGCGCCTGCAGGCCGGCGAGCACCAGATGGGCATGCTGGGCTGGACCGGCGACAACGGCGACCCGGACAACTTCATGTACACGCTGCTGGGCTGCGCCTCGGCCAAGTCGGCCAGCGGCAGCAACATCTCGAAGTTCTGCTACCAGCCGTATGAAGACCTCGTGGTGAAGGCCAAGAGCGCGACCAAGCAGTCGGAGCGCGATGCGCTCTACAAGAAGGCGCAGGTCATCTTCAAGGAGCAGGCGCCGTGGTTCACCATCGCGCATGCGGTGCAGCTGAAGCCGGTGCGCAAGGAGGTCGTCGACTTCAAGTTGAGCCCCTTCGGCCGCCACACCTTCTACGGCGTGGACATCAAGTAAGCCGTGGTCGCTGCGCCCATCGCCATCGTCGCGGCCATGCACGAGGAGCTGAGTGCGCTCCTCGCGCGCATGCCCGACGAGCAGCGCGTGCGCGTGGCCGGCCGCGACTTCTGGGTCGGCCACCTGCAGGGCCAGCCCGTGGTCGCGGTGCTGTCGCGCATCGGCAAGGTCGCGGCGGCGGTCACGGCCACGGTGCTGCTCGAGCGCTTCGGCGTGCGGGCGATCGTGTTCACGGGCGTGGCGGGCGGGCTGGCACCGGGCGTGAATGTCGGCGACGTGGTCGTGGCGACCGAGCTGCTGCAGCACGACATGGACGCCTCGCCGATCTTTCCGAAATACGAGGTGCCGCTGATGGGGCGTTCGCGCTTCGCGGCCGATGCGGCCATCGGCGATGCGCTGGCGGCGGTGGCCGAAGGCACGCTGCGCGATCCGGTGGGCCTGGTGGGGCAGAAGGCTGTCGATGAGTTCCATCTGCGGTCGCCGAAGGTGCATCGCGGCTTGCTGATCAGCGGCGACCGTTTCGTGTCGACCTCCGCGGAGTGTGGGACCCTGCAGCGCTCGCTGCCCGACGCGCTCGCCGTCGAGATGGAGGGAGCGGCCATGGCGCAGGCCTGCCACGACTACGGCGTGCCCTTCGCGGCGCTGCGAACCATCTCGGACCGCGCCGACGACGCCGCGCACGGCGACTTCACGCGCTTCGTGGCCGAGGTGGCGAGCCGCTACAGCCTCGCGCTGGTCGACGCCTGGCTCGCCGCCCTGCCGCGCGACGCGGCCTGAAGAACCCGCCTACGGCGCGAGCCGGCGCAGCTGCGGCAGGTCGCGCAGCAGCGGCGGGATCGACAGCGCCAGCAGCAGCGCAGCCAGCGGCACGACGCAGATGAAGCCCACGTGCTTGAAGCCCAGCGCACCCACGGCCCCGCCGAGCACGAACATGGCGACCAGGCCGCCGCAGCGGCGCAGCCGGCTGCGGTCGTGGCGCACTGGCAGCGGCGTGGACGGTGCGCGCCGGTTCCAGTAGAGCATCTTGCCCAGCTCAATCCCTACGTCGGTGATGTTGCCGGTCATGTGGGTGGTGCGTGTGCTGCCGCCCGAGGTCTTCGACGCCACGGCGTTCTGCAGGCCCATGATGAACGACAGCAGCAGCACCGTGAGCGGCACCGCGAACGGCGTGGCCCAGGTCAGCGTGATGGCGCCGGCGAGCCCGAACGGGAACATCAGCGCGGCCTCCAGCAGCAGCGGCAGCGCATACACGCCATGGAGCCGGTGCTGCCGCGCCCAGTTCACCAACACCGCGCAGACCGCGGCGCCGCTCACGAACGCCAGGATCGCGCCCAGCGCGTTCAGCAGCAGCGTGAGGTTGCCCAGCACCATGCCGTCCGCCAGCTGCGAGGCGAAGCCGCTCATGTGCGAGGTGTACATGTGCAGCACGAGGAAGCCGCCCGCATTGATGGCGCCGGCGTTGAAGGCCAGCAGCAGTCCGAGCGCGGTGTTCGTCGACGGCGCGCGGTGGCGGTTGGTGAGGAAACGAAGTCTGCGCACGGGGCTCTCCAGGTCAGCTGCCTGCCGGCAGCCACTCTAGCACCCAGTACAGCGACTACTTGAGCCAGCCGCGCCGGCGGAAGTACCACATCGGCACCAGCGCGCTCGCGGCCATCAGTGCGATGGCGTAGGGGTAGCCCATGGCCCAGTCGAGCTCGGGCATGAACTTGAAGTTCATGCCGTAGATGCTCGCGATCAGCGTGGGCGGCAGCAGCGCGACGCTGGCCACCGAGAAGATCTTGATGGTCTTGTTCTGGTTGATGTTGATGAAACCGACGGTCGCATCCATCAGGAAGTTGATCTTGTCGAAGAGGAAGGCCGTGTGGTTGTCCAGCGATTCGATGTCGCGCAGGATCTGTCGCGCCTCTTCGAACTGCTCGGCGTTGAGCATCTTGCTGCGCATCATGAAGCTCACGGCGCGGCGCGTGTCCATCACATTGCGGCGGATGCGGCCGTTCAAGTCTTCCTGCCGCGCGATGGCGCCGAGCACCTCGCCGGCCAGCTCGTCGCTGACGTTGCCCGACAGCACTTTCTTGCCCGCCACCTCGAGCTCGTCGTAGATGTTCTCCAGCGTGTCGGCCGAGTATTCGGCGTCGGCGTCGAAGAGCTTGAGCATCACTTCCTTGGCGTCTTCGATCAGTCCCGGCGCGCGGCGTGCGCGCATGCGCAGCAGGCGGAACACGGGCACGTCTTCGTCGTGGATCGAGAACAGCACGCCGCGGCTGCGCAGGTCGGTGTTGTGCTGGTTGAGGATGAAGGCGACGCGCACCGTGCGCGGGTCTTCGTCGTCGTCGATCAAGAAGTCGGAGCGGATGTGCAGCTCGCCGTTGTCTTCCTCGTAGAAGCGCGCCGATTCCTCGATGTCCTCGTCCATCGCGTCTTCGGGAATCGAGAGGCCGTAGTACTGCTTGATCCAGCGCTTTTCCTCGAGCGTGGGCGACTCGAGGTCGACCCAGATCGGCTGGAACTTGGAGAGCTCTTCGAGCGACTCGATCTCTTCCTGGACGAGGCGGCCGTTGGCGAGCGTAAAGATGTTGAGCATGGGCTCACTCCCGGGGATGACTGAACGATGGGCGAGGGAGGGGCGCTTTCAATTCCCGCAGACCCGGCGTCAGTACATCATGCGCGGCGTCGGATGGGAGTTGAAAGCTGCCGAGACGGGGCGGTTTCCATGGGGAGTCTCCGGTTGCAGCGAGGCGCGATTATGTCACCGGCCACTGGGGCACAAGGCGCGTGGACTGGACGGACATACAGTAAAGTCGTGCTCATGCAGACCCCTGCGTCCCCCGTTCTTTCCACCCCCCCGAAGACGCAAGCCGAGCGCCTGGCCGCGGCGCTCGCCGCGCTCAACGACGACCAGCGCGCGGCGGTCGAGCACGGCGTGGGCACGGCAGTCGGCGCCGACCACCGGCCGCTGCTCGTGATCGCCGGCGCGGGCTCGGGCAAGACCAGCACGCTGGCGCACCGCGTGGCGCACCTGATCGCCGACGGGGTCGATCCGCAGCGGCTGCTGCTGCTCACCTTCTCGCGCCGCGCCGCGCAGGAAATGGAGCGCCGCGCGGGCCAGGTGCTGGCGCGCGTGCTGGGCCTGAAGTCGGAGCGCCCGCCCGCGCTGCCGTGGGCCGGCACCTTCCACGGCATCGGGGCGCGGCTGCTGCGCGAGTACGCCGCGCAGATCGGGCTGGACGAGAACTTCACCATCCACGACCGCGGCGACGCCGAAGACCTCATGGGGCTGGTGCGACACGAGCTGGGCCTGTCCTCCACGGTCAACCGCTTCCCGCGCAAGGGCACCTGCCTGTCGATCTACTCGCGCTGCGTGAACACGCGCGCGCCGCTGGCCGCCGTGCTGAAGGACAGCTTTCCCTGGTGCGCCGAGTGGGAGGCGCAGCTCAAGACGCTGTTCGGCGCCTACGTCGAGGCCAAGCAGCAGCAGAACGTGCTCGACTACGACGACCTGCTGCTCTATTGGGCCGAGATGGTCGCCGAGCCCGCGCTGGCCGCGCACGTCGGCGCGCGCTTCGACCACGTGCTGGTCGACGAGTACCAGGACACCAACCTGCTGCAGGCCGAGATCCTGCGCGCGATGAAGCCCGATGGGCGCGGCGTGACGGTGGTGGGCGACGACGCGCAGTCGATCTACTCGTTCCGCGGCGCGACGGTGCGCAACATCCTCGACTTTCCCTCGCAGTTCTCGCAAGAGGCACGCATCGTCACGCTGGAGCGCAACTACCGCTCGACGCAGCCGATCCTCGACGTGTCGAACCGCGTCATCGCGCAGGCCGCCGAGCGGCACGCCAAGACGCTCTGGACCGACAAGCCCTCGGCCGGCAAGCCGGTGCTGGTGCTCGTGCCCGACGAGGCCGGGCAGGCGCGCTGGGTGGCCGACAGGATCCTGGCGCACCGCGAGGGCGGGCTGGCGCTGAAGTCGCAGGCGGTGCTGTTTCGCACCTCGTCGCACAGCGCGGCGCTCGAGCTGGAACTGGCGCGGCGCAACATCCCGTTCGTGAAGTTCGGCGGGCTCAAGTTCCTCGAGGCCTCGCACGTGAAGGACCTGCTCGCGGTGCTGCGTTTCGCGCAGAACCCGCGCGGGCGCATGGCGGGCTTCCGGGTCACGCAGCTCATCCCCGGCGTGGGCCCGGTCACCGGCACGCGCCTGCTCGACGCGATGGACCAGGCGGCCGACCCGGCCGCGGCCGTGCGCGACTTCGTGCCGCCGTCGGCCGCGCGCGAACAGTGGGCCGACTTTGCCCAGGCCTACGCCGCCTTGCGCGCGCCGTCGCTGCAGTGGCCGGCCGATGTGGAGGTGGCCATGCAGTGGTACCAGCCGCACCTGGAGCGGCTGTACGAAGACACCTCGGGCGTGCGCCGCGCCGACGTCGAGCAGCTGGCGCGGCTGGCGGCCGGCTATGGCTCGCGCGAGCGCTTTCTCACCGAACTCACGCTCGACCCGCCCGAGGCCACCAGCGACCGGCCCGGCCCGCCTTCGCTCGACGAGGACTACCTGATCCTGTCGACCATCCATTCGGCCAAGGGCCAGGAGTGGAACTCGGTGCACGTCATCAACGTGGTCGACGGCTGCATGCCGGCCGACGTGGCGCAGGGCGCGCACGAGCTGGAAGAAGAACGGCGCCTGCTCTACGTGGCGATGACGCGGGCCCGCGACCACCTGCACCTGGTGATGCCGCAGCGCTTCCACATCACGCAGCAGGCGGCGCGTGGCGACCGGCACCTGTACGCCAACCGCACCCGCTTCATCACCGAGTCCGACCTGGCGGGCTTCGAGTTGCAGACCTGGCCGCCGCCGCCGGTGCTGCCGCCCGCGGTGCCGCCGCCGGCCGCGGTGATCGACCTGCGCAACCGCATGCGCGCCGCCTGGCGCTGAACGGGCCGGCCCTTCGGGCGGGAGGGGCACTGCGCGCTGCACATGGAAACACTTGCTTCCAATGTGCCGCAACGGCACGCCACTGCGCGGGGGCAGCTATGGAATCAATAGCGGATTAGGGCATGCAATACACCGGCCCGTCACTCGGGCAAGCCCCGGTATTGCAATACCGTGACAGCTTGGGCATAGTGAATCCGACCGCCCCCTTTCTTCATCTCCCTTCCTCTTCTCCCTCTCTCCCAACCTCACCTGTTTCGCCGGCCACGCTTCATCCCGGAGCGCGGTCATTTCCCCAACCGTCAATTCTCAGGAGGTCATTCATGAATTTGACGATCAGCGGTCATCACCTCGACGTCACACCTGCCTTGCGCACCTACGTCACGAGCAAGCTGGACCGGATCACGCGACATTTCGACCAGGTGGTCGATGTCAAGGTGATCCTCACGGTGGAAAAGCAGAAGGAAAAGGAACGCCGCCAAAGGGCGGAGTGCAACATTCACGTCAAGGGCAATGACATGTTCGCGGAATCGAGCCACGCTGATCTGTACGCCGCGGTTGATGAGCTGGTCGACAAGCTCGACCGCCAGGTGGTCCGCCACAAGGATCGCCTGCAGGACCACCATCACGTGGCGCCCAAGCGCGTGATGTAAACGCCGGGCCCCCCGCCCCGCATCTCAGGCCGCCTTCGGGCGGCCTTTTGTTTGTCCGACCACATTGGTGGGGCTTTGCAAGGGCCTCCAGAGGAAGCGACGCCTCACGGCAACACATGTAGACGAAAGTAATTAGGGGGACTGGGGGTTTTTACCGAGGAGGTGCATAATCGCCCCCGCTCTGACCCCACCATGAATCGCCTCGCGTCCATCCTGCCGCCCGCTCAAGTGCTCGTGAGCGTTGACGCCACCAGCAAGAAACGTGCTTTCGAAGAAGCCGGCCTGCTGTTCGAGAGCCTTCACGGTCTGGGCCGTGCCCTCATCACCGACAGCCTGTTTGCGCGCGAGCGCCTCGGCTCCACCGGTCTGGGCCACGGAGTCGCCATTCCCCATGGCCGCATCAAGGGCCTCAAGGCGCCGATGGCCGCGGTGTTCCAGCTGGCGAACCCCATCGGCTTCGACGCCCCCGACGAGCAGCCCGTGGCGCTGCTGATCTTCCTGCTGGTGCCCGAAGCGGCCACGCAGAAGCACCTCGAAATCCTGTCGGAAATTGCCGAGCTGCTGAGCGACGCCGGCCTGCGCGAGCAGATCAAGTCCAGCACCGACGCCGCCGCACTGCACGGCCTCATTGCCGGCTGGCAGTCGACCCAGGTCGCCTGAGCGCCCGTGCCGGGCCTGCCGCTGCTGCTGATAAGCTGCGGCGACGCTTTTCTCTCCCTCCATCCTGACCAGAATGCCGGCGTTTTGCGCCGGCCGCCGCACGCATGAAGCCGACCGTCATCAGCGCCGATGCCATGTTCGAGGAGTTCCGCGGGTCGCTCCGCTGGGAATGGCTCGCGGGCCTGGGCGCCTCGGAGCGCCAGTTCGACCCCGACGTCATCAGCCGCGCGCAGTCGGCCGCCGACCTGGTCGGCTACCTGAACTACATCCACCCGTACCGCGTGCAGATCCTCGGTGCGCGCGAGGTGGCCTACCTCACGCGCGGCAGCAAGGAAGACTGCGTGCGCCGCATCGGCCGCATCGTCACGCTGGAGCCGCCGATGCTGGTGCTGGCCGACGGCCAGGCTGCGCCCGACGAGCTGCTGTCGATCTGCGAGCGCGCCCAGCTGCCGCTGTTTGCCACGCGCGAGTCGTCGGCCTTCGTGATCGACCTGCTGCGCGCCTATCTGTCCAAGCACTTCGCCGAGCGCACCTCGATGCACGGCGTGTTCATGGACATCCTGGGCATGGGCGTGATGATCACGGGCGAGTCGGGCCTCGGTAAAAGCGAGCTTGGCCTGGAGCTGATCTCGCGCGGCAACGGCCTGGTGGCCGACGACGCGGTCGACCTGTACCGCATCAACCAGAACACCATCGAGGGCCGCTGCCCCGACCTGCTGCTGAACCTGCTGGAGGTGCGCGGCATCGGCCTGCTGGACATCCGCGCGATCTTCGGCGAGACGGCGGTGCGCCGGAAGATGCGCCTGAAGCTCATCGTGCACCTCGTGCGCCGCGACAGCTTCGAGCGCGACTACGAGCGCATGCCCTCGGCACCGCTCACGCAGGACGTGCTCGGCATCCCGGTGCGCAAGGTCATCATCCAGGTGGTGGCGGGGCGCAACATCGCCGTGCTGGTGGAGGCGGCGGTGCGCAACTCGATCCTGCAGCTGCGCGGCATCGACACCTATGCCGACTTCGTGGCCCGCCACCACAAGGCGATGGAAAGCGGGCGCGATCCGGACTGAGCAAAGAAAAAAGCCCTTCAAAGTGAAGGGCCGCTTTCTGCTTCAGCAGGTCTTCAGCGTCAGCGCTTCTTGACGCAGTCGCCGCACAGGCCGTACAGCGACATGGCGTGGTCCTGCAGGACCCAGCCCTTGTCCTTGGCGATCATCTGCTGGCGCCGCTCGATCTCGGCGTCGTAGAACTCCTCGACCTTGCCGCACGAGGTGCAGACCAGGTGGTCGTGGTGCGTGCCTTCGTTCAGTTCGTAGACCGCCTTGCCGCTTTCGAAGTGGCTGCGCTCCAGGATGCCGGCCTGCTCGAACTGCGTGAGCACGCGGTACACGGTGGCCAGGCCGATGTCGGAGTGTTCGTTGAGCAGCACGCGGAAGACGTCTTCCGCCGTCATGTGCCGCTGGCTGCCGGTCTGGAAGATCTCGAGGATCTTCAGTCGCGGCAAGGTGGCCTTGAGGCCGGTGTTCTTGAGTTCGTCGATGTTGGCCATGATGGTTCCTGCGCCCTGGGCTGAGGCCGGGCCTTCAGGCTCGGCCGCTACAATGTTCGATCATATCGCTACCCCCTCTTCTCCCATGCCTGCCATCCTCCAACGCCGGCCCTGGTTGCTGGTTGCTGCCATTGCGGCGACGCTCGCCCTCGGTGCCTGCAGCGGTTTCAGCGAACGCACGCGTGGCGCGCTGTCTGCCGTCACCCCCTACAAAGTCGAAGTGGTGCAGGGCAATTTCGTGTCGAAGGAACAAGTCGCGGCACTCAAGCCCGGCATGTCGCGCCAGCAGGTGCGCGAGATCCTCGGCACCTCGTTGCTGAACGACGTCTTCCACGCCAACCGCTGGGACTACGTCTTCACGATCCGCCGCCAGGGCGTCGATCCGCAGGAGCGCCGCCTGACCGTGTTCTTCAACGGTGAACTCATGGACCGCTTCGAGGGCGATGAAATGCCCAGCGAAGAAGAATTCGTCGCCACGCTCGACACCCGCCGCAAGAGTGGCAAGGTGCCGCAGCTTGAGGCCACCGAAGAAGAGCTCAAGAAATTCGCGCCCAAGGCCGACAAGAAAGCCGACACCACCGGCACCCCGGCAGCCCCCATGCCCGCGCTGCCGGCCGCCTACCCCCCGCTCGAAGCCGCGCGCTGAGCGTGCGCGGCACGGGCTCCGGCGGCGGCCACCCCTCCTGCGGGCGGTGCCCGCCGGACCGGTGGGGCGGCTTTCGTCGGTGTCCATGGCTCCCGTAGGGACTTTTCAACGACCGAATCCCCGTGACTGAACCGACCACCACCCCCACTTCCGATTCTTCTTCCTCCGCTCCCGCGCTGCGCCGGGTGGCGATCGCCGGCGCCTCGGGCCGCATGGGCCACATGCTCATCGAGGCCGTGCGCAACGCGCCCGACTGCCGCCTGGCCGGCGCGCTCGACATCGCCGGCAGCGCCGCCCTCGGCGCCGATGCCGCGGCCTTCCTGGGCTTCACCAGCGGCGTGCCCATCGTGGCCGACCTGCGCACCGGCCTGCAGGACGCGCAGGTGATGATCGACTTCACCCGCCCCGAAGGCACGATGGCGCACCTGGCCGTGTGCCGCGAGCTGGGCGTGCAGGCCGTGATCGGCACCACCGGCTTCAGCGACGCGCAGAAGGCCGAGATCGCCGAGATCGCGAAAGACATCGCCATCATGATGGCGCCCAACATGAGCGTGGGCGTCAACGTCACGCTCAAGCTGCTCGACATGGCCGCCCGCGCGATGGCCACCGGCTACGACATCGAGATCGTCGAGGCCCACCACCGCTTCAAGGTCGACGCGCCCTCGGGCACCGCGCTCAAGATGGGCGAGGTGATCGCCGACGCGCTGGGCCGCGACCTCAAGGACTGCGCCGTGTACGGCCGCGAAGGCATCACGGGCGAGCGCGACCCGTCGACCATCGGCTTCGCCACCATCCGCGGCGGCGACATCGTGGGCGACCACACCGTGCTGTTCGCGGGCATCGGCGAGCGCATCGAAATCTCCCACAAGTCGTCTAGCCGCGTGACCTACGCGCAGGGCGCGCTGCGTGCGGTGCGCTTCCTGAGCGGCCAGCGCAGCGGCCTGTTCGACATGTTCGACGTGCTGGGTCTGAGATGAAGCTCACCCCCAGTCTTCGCGCACTTCGTGTCGCTACGCCAACCCCCTTTCAGGGGGCAACACCAGCGGCCCGGCAAAGCCGGTTCCGCGGTGTTTCGCGAAAAGACCATGACTGGGGGACTCTGTGAGTGTTCTTGAGCTGCTGACCCACGGTGACGGCGTCAGCCGTTCGGTGGCCGCGCTGCTGCTCGCGATGTCGATCGCCAGCTGGGTCGTGATCCTCTGGAAAGCCTGGCTGCTGCGCGGCGGCACGCGCGACGTGCTGCGCAGCATCGCGGCGTTCTGGCAGTCGGCCACCCTGGTCGAGGCGGAGCAGAAGCTGCAGGCCTTCGACCGCGCCGAACTCGTGCGCCCCGCCGTGGCCGCATTGCGCCAGGCCGCCACCGAAGCCCCCGGCGGCACGCTGGGCGCCACGGTCGATCGCAACCAGCGCCTCACGCGCGTGCTGCGCGGTGCGCTGCACGGCGCGCTGCGGCGCCTGCAGGCCGGACAGATCCTGCTGGCCACCGTGGGTGCCACCGCGCCCTTCGTCGGCCTGCTCGGCACCGTCTGGGGCATCTACGGCGCGCTGGCGGGCATCGCGGGCCAGACCGGCGGCTTCACCATCGACAAGGTGGCTGGCCCGGTCGGCGAGGCGCTCGTCATGACGGCCTTCGGTCTCGCCGTCGCCATTCCGGCCGTGCTGGCCTACAACGTGTTCGGCCGCGTCGTGGGCCGCGTCGAGGCCGAGCTCGAAGGCTTCGCGCACGACCTGCTCGGCAGCTTCGGCGAAGCGCCGGCACCCGCCGCACCGCCGCCCGCGCGGCCGATGCCCGTCTAAGGCGCAGCGCACACCATGGCCTTCGGACGCACTTCGCTTGGCAGCAGCGCCGCAGGTGGCGGGCGGGCCATGGGCGCGGGCGGGCAGCGGCCGCTGTCGGACATCAACGTCACGCCGCTGGTCGACGTGATGCTGGTGCTGCTGGTGATCTTCATCATCACTGCGCCGCTGATGGCCAGCTCGATCAAGCTCGACCTGCCGCAGACCGACGCGGGCCAGCCCAACGACACGCCCAAGTTCGTGAGCCTGTCGGTCGATGCGTCGGGCAAGGTCTTCCTGAACGACAAGCCGGTGACCGATGAGGAACTGACCGCCCAACTCGAAAAGGCCGCCGCCGACAGCAAGGACACCGAAGTGCAGTTGCGCGCCGACCAGACCGTGCCCTACGGCAAGGTGGTGGCGCTCATGGGCATCGCGAACAAGGCCGGGTTGAGTCGGATCGGGTTCGTGACCGAGGCCGAGGCGGCCCCCGCCAAACCGCGCTGAGCTTGCGGGCCCGGCCCGCTCGCCTCAGCCGAGCATCACTGGCTTCGTGTGCCAGATCTCATGCGCGTACTCCGCGATCGTCCGGTCCGACGAAAAAGCCCCCATTCCCGCCACGTTGAGGATCGCCATGCGCGTCCACGCCTCCGCGTCGCGGTACAGCGCATCGACCTCGGCCTGCTTCGCGACATAGCTCGCGTAGTCGGCCAGCAGCAGGTAGTGGTCGCCCCAGTTCACGAGCGCGTCGTAGATGCCCTGGTAGCGCGCGGGCTCGCCCGGCGAGAACGCGCCATCGCGGATTGCGTCGAGCACGCGCTTGAGTTCGGCGTTTTCTTCGTAGATCTCGCGTGGCTGGTAGCCGCGTGCGCGGATGTCGGCCACCTCGGGCGTGGTGTGGCCGAAGATGAAGATGTTCTCGGGGCCGACGTTCTCGCGCATCTCGACGTTGGCGCCATCGAGCGTGCCGATGGTGAGCGCGCCGTTGAGCGCGAACTTCATGTTGCCGGTGCCCGAGGCTTCCGTGCCCGCGGTGGAAATCTGCTCCGACAGGTCGGCCGCCGGCATGATGATCTCGGCCAGGCTCACGCTGTAGTTCGGCAGGAACACCACCTTCAGCAGCTTGCCCACGCGCGCGTCGGCGTTCACGGTGGCCGCCACGTCGTTGATGAGACGGATCACCTGCTTGGCCATCGCATAGGCCGAGGCCGCCTTGCCCGCGAACACGACCACGCGCGGCACGATGTCGAGCGGCGTGCCGCTGGCCTGCGCATCGATGATGCGGTGATAGCGCGCGATCACGTGCAGCACGTTGAGCAGCTGCCGCTTGTACTCGTGGATGCGCTTGACCTGCACGTCGAACATCGCGTCGGTGTCCAGGTCGAGCTTCAGGTGCTCGCCGACCCAGTTGGCCAGCCGCAGCTTGTTCTCGCGCTTGGCATGGCGAAAGGCGCGCACGAAGGCGGGCTGCGCAACCATCGGCCGCAGCGCTTCGAGCTGCGACAGGTCGCGCCGCCAGCCCTTGCCGATGCGCTGGTCGAGCAGCGCGGCCAGCGGCGGGTTGGCCTGCGCGAGCCAGCGGCGCGGCGTGACGCCGTTGGTCTTGTTGTTGAAACGCTCGGGAAAGATCTTCGCGAAGTCGGCAAAGATCGACTGCTTCATCAGCTCCGAGTGCAGCCCCGACACGCCGTTCACCGAATGGCTCGCGAGCACCGCCACGTAGGCCATGCGCACGCGGCGCTCGCCGGTCTCGTCGATCAGCGAGAGGCGGCGCACCAGTTCGACGTCCTGGCCGTGCGTCTGCGTCACGGCGGCCAGGAACTTCGCGTTGATGTCGTACAGGATCTGCAGGTGGCGCGGCAGGATGCGGCCCAGCATCTCGACCGGCCAGGTTTCCAGGGCCTCGTGCATCAGCGTGTGGTTGGTGTAGCTGAACACCTTCTGCGTGTGGCCCCAGGCCACGTCCCACGCCAGGCCGTGCTCGTCGAGCAGCAGGCGCATGAGCTCGGGCACGGCCAGCACCGGGTGCGTGTCGTTCAGGTGGATGCTGACTTTTTCGGACAGCTGGTCGAAGCTCGTGTGGTTGCGCAGGTAGCGGCGCAGCAGGTCTTGCACGCTGGCGCTGCAGAAGAAGTATTCCTGGTGCAGCCGCAGCTCGCGGCCCGAGGGCGTGGAGTCGTCGGGGTAGAGCACGCGCGAGACGTTCTCGGAGTGGTTCTTGCTCTCCACCGCCGCCATGTAGTTGCCGCGGTTGAAGGCCGACAGGTCGATCTCCTCGGTGGCGCGCGCCGACCACAGCCGCAAGGTGTTGGTGGCCTGCGTGCCGTAGCCGGGAATGATGGTGTCGTAGGCCACGGCCAGCACGTCGTGCGTGTCGACCCAGTCCGCCGCGCCGTAGGGCGCGTTCTTGCCTTCGCGCTTTTGCACGTGGCCGCCGAAGCGCACGCGGTAGTTCACCTCGGGCCGCTGGAACTCCCACGGGTTGCCGCGCGTGAGCCAGTAGTCGGGCGTTTCGACCTGCTGGCCGTCGACGATGCGCTGGCGGAACATGCCGTACTCGTAGCGGATGCCGTAGCCCATGCCGGGCACGCCGAGCGTGGCCATCGAATCGAGAAAGCAGGCCGCGAGCCGCCCGAGGCCGCCGTTGCCGAGCGCCGCATCGGGCTCGCGCTCGGCCAGCGCCGCCATGTCGACGCCGAAGTCGGCCAGCGCCTCGCGCACGGTGCCGTACAGGTCGACGGCGAGCAGCGCGTTGGTGAAGGTGCGCCCGATGAGGAACTCCATCGAGAGGTAGTACACGCGCTTGAGGTCCTGCGCGTAGTTGGCGCGCGTGGTTGTCATCCAGCGTTCGACAAGCTGGTCGCGCACGGCCAGCGCGGTGGCGTGCAGCCAGTCGTCGGGGCTGGCGGCCACGGGGTCCTTGCCGACGGCGTAGATCAGCTTGTTGGCCACCGCGCGCTTGAAGGCGGCAACGTCGCGGTCGGGGTGGTCGTAGGCGAAGTCCTTGATCGTCATGGGGGCGTTCCCGGAGTGGGTGGTGGGGTGTGGGGCGGGGGCTTCAGGCCAACGCCCGTTGGTACACATCGATGTACTGCGCCGCCGCCGTGCCCCAGTCGGCCGGGCGCCGCATGGCGTTGCCGCGCACGCGGCGCCAGTCGGCGGCGCGCTCGTACAGCGCGAAGGCGCGGCGCAGGGCGCGGTCGTAGTCGGCGTCCTCGAAGCGGTCGAACACGAAGCCGGTGGCGGCGCCGCTGGCCATGTCTTCCAGCGTGCAGTCGACGACGGTGTCGGCCAGCCCGCCGACGCGGCGCACCAGCGGCAGGCTGCCGTACTTCAGGCCGTACATCTGCGTGAGGCCGCAGGGCTCGAACAGCGAGGGCACGATCGTCACGTCGCCCGCGCCGAAGAGCTGGTGCGCCAGCGTCTCGTCGTAGCCGATGGTGACGCTCACCGAGGCGGGCGCCGCCGCCGCGCGCTGGCGGAAGGCTTCTTCAAGCCAGCCTTCGCCGCTGCCCAGCAGCGCGAGCTGGCCGCCCTGCGCGAGCAGCGTGTCGAGGCCGCCGAGCACGAGGTGCAGGCCCTTCTGTTCGGTGAGCCGGCTCACCACGATGAACAGCGGCGCGTCGGGGCGCTCGGCCAGCCCCAGCTGGCGCTGCAGCACCGACTTGCAACGCGCCTTGCCGGCCATGTGGCGGCCCTCGGGCGCCTGGTAGCCCTGCACCAGCGCGGCGTCGGTGGATGGGTTCCAGACCTGGTCGTCGACCGCGTTGAGGATGCCGCTGAGCACGTTGCTGCGCTGGCGCAGCAGGCCGTCGAGGCCGCAGCCCTGCTCGGGCGTCTGGATCTCGAGCGCGTAGGTCGGGCTCACGGTGGTGAGCTGGTCGGCGAAGTAGAGGCCACCCTTCATGAAGGAGATCTGGCCGTGGTACTCCAGCCCGTTCATGTGGAAGGCCGGCGCCGGCAGCCCGAGTTCGGCGAAGTGCCAGGGCGCGAAAACGCCCTGGTAGGCCAGGTTGTGCACCGTGAACACGCTGCCCGTGCGTGGCCCGCCCGCGCGCCGCACGAAGGCCAGGTAGGCGGGCGCGAGCGCCGCGTGCCAGTCGTGCGCGTGCACGATGTCGGGCCGCCAGCCAGGGTGGAGCCCCTGCGCGAGCTGCGCCGCCGCCCAGCCCAGCAGCGCGAAGCGCCGGTGGTTGTCGCTGTAAGGCTGGCGCGTGGTGTCTTCGTACGGATTGCCGGGCCGGTCGTAGAGCGCGGGCGCGTCGATCACGTAGGTGGGAATCGGCGGCGCGCCGGCGATGGCGACGTGCCCGGCGCGCAGGCCGAAGCGCTCGCCCCAGGGCGCGGCGAATTCGGCCACCGGCACCAGGTCACGCACGCCGGCCACGATGGCGGGAAAGCCCGGCAGCAGCGCGCGCGCCTCCTGCCCTGCGGCCATGAGCGCCAGGGGCAGGGCGCCGGCGATGTCCGCCAGGCCGCCGGTCTTCAGGAGGGGAAACAGCTCGGCGCTGACCTGGAGGATGCGCATGGTGTGGATCAGGAAGCGGCCGTGGGAACAGGGTCGGGCGCCAGCCGGCGCAGCATTTCGCGCGTGACCAGCACCACGCCCGTTTCCGTGCGCTCGAAGCGCGCGGCGTCGGCCTCGGCGTCTTCGCCGATCACCGTGTCGTCGGGGATCACGCAGGCGCGGTCGATCACCACGCGGTTGAGCCGGCAGCCGCGGCCCACTTCGACGTCGGGCAGCAGCACGGCCTCGTTGATCTCGCAGAAGGAGTGGATGCGCACGCCCGAGAACAGCACCGAGCTGCTCACCTTCGAGCCCGAGACGATGCAGCCGCCCGAGACGATGGTGTTGACCGTCATGCCGTGCTTGCCCTCGCGGTCGAGCACGAACTTGGCCGGCGGCAGCTGCCGCTGGTAGGTCCAGATGGGCCAGTCCGTGTCATAGATGTCGAGCTCCGGGGTGATCGAGGCCAGGTCGAGGTTGGCTGCCCAGAATGCATCAATCGTGCCCACGTCGCGCCAGTAGGCCTTGGCGTCGGGCCCGCGCGAGGCGCGCGTGACGCACGACATGCTGAACGGATGCGCCAGCGCGCGGCCCTCGGCCACGGCGCGCGGGATGATGTCCTTGCCGAAGTCGTGGCTCGAGTCGGGGTTGGCGTTGTCTTCCTCGAGCAGCCGGTACAGGTAGGCCGAGTCGAAGATGTAGATGCCCATGCTGGCCAGCGCCAGGTCGGGGTGGCCGGGCATGGCGGGCGGATCGGCCGGCTTCTCCAGGAAGCTGGTGATCTGCCGGCCGTCGTCCACTGCCATCACGCCGAAGGCCGTGGCCTCGTGGCGCGGCACCTCGATGCAGCCGACCGTGCAGCCCAGGCCGCGCTCGGCGTGGTCCTTGAGCATGATGGAGTAGTCCATCTTGTAGATGTGGTCGCCGGCCAGCACCACCACGTAGTCGTGCGGCGTGGAGCGGGTGCTGATGATGTCCAGGTTCTGGAACACCGCGTCGGCCGTGCCGCGGTACCAGTGCTCGTCGCCCATGCGCTGCTGCGCGGGCAGCACGTCGACCATCTCGTTGAGCTCGGCGCGCAGGAAGCTCCAGCCGCGCTGCAGGTGGCGCATGAGCGAGTGCGACTTGTACTGCGTGACCACCGCCATGCGCCGGATGCCGGAGTTCAGGCAGTTGGACAGCGCGAAGTCGATGATGCGGAACTTGCCGCCGAAGTACACGGCCGGCTTGGCGCGCCGGTCGGTGAGCTGCTTGAGGCGGGAGCCCCGGCCGCCGGCCAGCACCAGCGCGATGGTGCGGCGGACCAGTTGATGGGCCTGCAGGGGCGCCTGCGGGGCTTGTGCGCCCTGGGTGTTGAGCTTGTCCATCTGTGTCTCCGTTCGTTCGTTCGCTTGTTGAATTCGTCGTCGTCAGAGTGTCCGCACCGAGTCTGGCACTGCGCCGTGGGCTTGGCTCCTACGTTCTTGCAAGCCAGAGGCTCGAATCCGGCACCTGCGCTGTGCGGCCCAGCGGGCGGGGCGCGGCGCGCAGGGCGTCGGGGTCTTCGGCATCGGTGGCCAGGCAGCAGCGCCAGTCGCCATTCGGCAACGTGAAGGTGACAGGGCCCGGGCCCGCATTCACCAGCACCAGCCAGGCGTCCTCGGCATGTCCGAACAGGATCGCAAGTGCCGTGCCTGCGTGCCAGTTGGCCGGTGCCATCGGCTGGCCGTCGGGGCGCAGCCAGCGCAGGCCCGGGGGGGCGTCGACCGGCGATTCGGCCGGCCACCAATGCGCGCTGCGCAGCGCCGGCGCCTCGCGCCGCAGGGCGGTGAGCCGCGCGACGAACGCAGTTAGCCGGGCGCGTTCGCTGGACGGGTCAGACAGCCCGATCCAGCCGAGCCAGGTGGTCTCGTTGTCCTGGCAGTAGGCGTTGTTGTTGCCGCCCTGGCTGTGGCCGAGCTCGTCGCCGGCCAGCAGCATCGGCGTGCCCTGGGACAGCAGCAGCGTGGCGAGCAGCGTGCGTTGCAGGCGCGCGCGCATCGCGCGCACGGCGGGGTCGTCGCTCGGGCCTTCGACGCCGCAGTTGGTGCTCAGGTTGTGGGCGTGGCCGTCGCGGTTGTCTTCGCCGTTGGCGAGGTTGTGGCGCCGTTCGTAGCTCACGAGGTCGCGCAGCGTGAAGCCGTCGTGCGCGGTGATGAAGTTGACGCTCGCGGTCGGTGCGCGGCCATCGTGCGCGAAGCTCGCGCTGGACGCGGTGAAGCGGTGCGCGAAGTCACCCAGGCCGGCGGCGCCCTCGCGCCCCTGGCGCAGCCAGAAGCCGCGTTGCGTGTCGCGGAAGCGGTCGTTCCATTCGAGCCAGCCGGGCGGGAACTCGCCGAGCCGGTAGCCGCCGGGGCCGAGGTCCCAGGGCTCGGCGATGCGCAGCGTGCGTGACAGCACCGGGTCTTGCGCCATCGCCGCGAAGAAGGGCGCGCGCGCATCGAAGCCGCGCTGTGCGTCGCGGCCCAGCACCGGGGCGAGGTCGAAGCGGAAGCCGTCGACGCCCATCTCGCAGGCCCAGAAGCGCAGGCTGTCCATCACGAGTTGCAGCACGCGCGGCTCGCCGAGGTTCAGGCAGTTGCCCGTGCCGGCCCAGTTCTCGTACAGGGCGCGGTCGTCCGGGCGCAGGTGGTAGTACAGGGCGTTGTCGATGCCGCGCAGCGAGAGCGTGGGGCCGAGCTCGTCGCTTTCGGCGCTGTGGTTGTAGACCACGTCGATCACCAGCTCCATGCCGCGCGCATGCACCGCATCGGCCATGGCGCGGAACTCGCTGGCGGGCGTGGTGCCGGGGCGGCCGCTCCAGAAGCGCGCCTCGGGGGCGAACCAGCCGATGGTGTTGTAGCCCCAGTGGTTGGTCAGGCCCTTGGCGAGCAGGCGCTGTTCGTCGGCGCGGTGCTGCACGGGCATGAGGCTGAGGGTGGTGATGCCCAGGCGTTGCAGGTGGTCGAGGATGGCGGGTTCTGCGAGGCCCGCGTAGGTGCCTCTGAGCGGTTCGGGCACGCCGGGGTGCTGGTGGGTGAGGCTGCGGATGTGGAGTTCGTAGAGGACGCGGTCTGTGGGGGGGATGTGGGCCTGACCCGTTGTTTTGGGTGTGTTGCTGGGGGCTGTGACGCGGGCTTTGAGTGCGATCGAGCCGTTATCTCTGTGGTCGCGTTGGGTTGGGTCTGTTGGGGTGTGGCCCAGGAAGAGGTCGCTGCCGTTGTAGTGGCCGAGGATTTCTCGGGCGTAAGGGTCGAGGAGGAGCTTGGCTGGGTTGAAGCGCTTGCCCTCTTGGGGGGACCAGGGGCCGTGGACTCGGTAGCCGTAGATCAGGCCTGTTCTTGCGTTGGGAAGCAGGCCGTGCCAAATGCCGTCTGTGCACTCTGGGAGCGGTAGGCGCTGTTGCTCGCTCTTGCCTGTACTGTCGAAGAGGCAGAGTTCTACTTTGCTGGCTGATGGCGCTGTGAGGGCGAAGTTGACGCCTTGCTGCGTGAGTGTTGCGCCTAGGGGGTGGGGGTGGCCTGGGCTCAGCATGCTTTGAACCCCTGGCGGCTTTTGCTTCCCGAGGCCGGGACTCGCCCCGGCGGGCGACTCACTTTCTTTGCTTCGCCAAAGAAAGTAAGCAAAGAAAGGCGACCCCACTGTCTGCGACCCTCCGCTTCGCTACGGGCAACCTGCGGTGCTCGCGTTTCGCGGGGTCTCGCAGAACTCGCTTCGCTCAAACAGCTGCGAGCCCTGATCCGCGAAACGCTGCGCTCCTCGGCGCAGCCAGAGGGGCTTTGATACCGGGCGGGCCGTCGCTTCGCTCGGCCCGGCAGTTGCCGACAGCCAAATCCTGTGTTCGTGCTCGGGTTGGTGCTCGTAAGCACATCTGCATTCGCGCCTGCGCCTGCGTTCGCGCTCCAACTAACGCCGCTACCAATCCCAGCCGCAGCAGGCGCGCAGCGCCTGCTGCGGCCCACTGGCCGAGCGAAGCGATGGCCCGTTGGTATCCAAAGCCCTTCTGTATGCGCCGAGGAGCGCAGCGTTTCGCGGATCAGGGCTCGCCCTTGTTTGAGCGAAGCGAGTTTGGGCGAGACCCCGCGAAACGCGAGCACCGCAGGTTGCCCGAAGCGAAGCGTAGGGACGCAGACAGCAGGGTCGCCTTTCTTTTGCCTACGTTTCTTTGGCGAAGCAAAGAAAAGTAGGTCGCCTGCCGGGGCGAGACCCGGCCTCGGGAAAAAAGACGATTCCAGGCCTATCAAGCCAACACCCACATCACGGTAGCGAGCGGCGGCACGCTGACCGAAATCGAATCCGCTTTCCCATGCCAGGCGGTGGGAGCGCTCTCGACAATCCCGTTTCCCACGCCGCTGCCGCCATACACCGAACCATCGGTGTTGATGATTTCGCGATAAGCCCCCGCGACAGGAACGCCAAGCCGATACGCATGCCGAGGCAACGGCGTGAAGTTGCAAGCCACCACCACAAACGTCCCATCCCGAGCCCGCCGAACAAACGCAAACACCGACTGCGCCACATCGTCATGCACCAGCCACTCGAACCCCGAACCCTCGTGGTCCAGCTCATGCAAAGCAGGAAAGTGCCGATACACGTTGTTCAGATCGCGCACCAACCGCCGCACCCCTTGATGCCCCGCATGCTCGAGCAAGTGCCAGTCCAGCCCGCGATCCGCATTCCACTCCGCGTACTGCGCAAACTCCCCGCCCATGAACAGCAGCTTCTTCCCCGGATAAGCCCAGAGGTACCCATACAGGTTGCGCAACCCCGCAAACTTCTGCCATTCGTCCCCAGGCATGCGCCCGATCATCGACCCCTTGCCGTGCACCACTTCGTCATGCGACAGCGGCAACACGAAGTTCTCGCTGTGCGCGTACATCAGCCCGAAGGTGATCTGCTGGTGATGGTGCTTGCGATAGACCGGATCGGTCCCGGCATACGCCAACGTGTCGTTCATCCACCCCATGTTCCACTTGTAGTGAAACCCCAGCCCGCCGTCTTCCGGCGGCCGCGTCACGCCCGGAAAGCTCGTCGACTCTTCCGCGATGGTCACAGCCCCCGGACGCTCCACGCCCACCACGTGGTTCATGCGGCGCAGGAAATCGATGGCCTCCAGGTTCTCGCGCCCGCCCTGCGCATTCGGCACCCACTCGCCGGCCTTGCGGCTGTAGTCGCGGTACAGCATCGACGCCACCGCATCCACGCGCAGGCCGTCCACGCCGTAGCGCTCCAGCCAGTACAGCGCATTGCCGACGAGGTAGTTGCGCACCTCCGTGCGGGCGTAGTTGAAGATCAGCGTCTGCCAGTCGTTGTGGAAACCCTCGCGCGGGTCGGCGTACTCGTACAGCGCGGTGCCGTCGAAGTTGCCCAGGCCGTGCGCGTCGGTCGGGAAGTGCGCGGGCACCCAGTCGAGGATCACGCCCAGCCCCGCGGCATGCGCGGCTTCGACGAAATGGCGGAAGTCGCCGGGCGTGCCGAAGCGCGAGGTCGGCGCATACAGGCCGATGGGTTGGTAGCCCCACGAGCCGTCGAAGGGGTGCTCGGTGATGGGCAACAGCTCGATGTGCGTGAAGCCCATGTCGCGCACATAGGGCACGAGCGTGTCGGCCAGCTCGCGGTAGTCCAGCCATTCCTGGCCGTGGTGCTTGCGGCGCCACGAGCCCAGGTGCACTTCATAGATGCTGATCGGCGCCTGGTGCGCGTTGGCCTCGGCGCGCCCGGCGGGCATCGGCACGGGCGCGGGCAGCGGCGCCACGACGCAGGCGGTGCCAGGGCGCAGCTGCGACGAGAACGCGAAGGGGTCGGCCTTGCGCAGCACCTCGCCGCGCGACGACAGGATCTCGAACTCGTAGCTGTCGCCGGTCGCCACGTGCGGCGCGAAGATCTCCCACACGCCGCACTCGCGGCGCAGCCGCATCATGTGGCGCCGGCCGTCCCAGTTGTTGAAGTCGCCGACCACCGACACGCGCCGCGCATTCGGCGCCCACACGGCAAAGGCCACGCCCTTCACGCCGTCGATCTCGCGCAGGTGCGCGCCCAGCCGCTCCCACGGCCGCAGGTGCGTGCCTTCGGCCAGCAGCCACACGTCGGTCTCGCCGAGCACGAACGGAAAGCGGTAGGGGTCTTCGAGCCGCGAGGCGTGCCCGGTCTCCCAGTCGACCTGGAACGAGTAGCCCATGCGCGCCTCGGCCGCGGGCACGAGGCCGCTGAACAGGTCGGAGCCTTCGTGCCGCGCAAGGATCGACAGCGGCCAGCCGGTGCGCGAATGCACCACGGCCACCTGCCGCGCGCCGGGCATCAGCGCGCGCACCTCGAGGCCGTCGGCGGTCTCGTGGGGGCCGAGCACGGCGAACGGATCGCCATGCTCGGCGCGCATCAGCGCCTGGATGTCGGCAGCTTGGAGAAAAGGAGAAGGTGGCATGGGGTTCAGCGTCCTCCTGCTTCGGCAGGCGTGCCGAAGCACACGCCATAAGGCGCCAATGTCAGCAGGGGCTTTGGATCGGCGGTGACGGTCGCGGTCGGCGCGAGCGGGTGGCCGGCCAGCGGCACCAGCGGCTCGGGCAACGGAATCGACACCGGTTCGCTCCCGGTGTTGAAGATCGCATGCAGCACCGCGTCGCCGTCGCTTCGCACGATGTGCAGCAGCGGCGCGGGCGCATCGACGAACGCCAGCGCGCCCGTGCGCAGCAGCGGCTGGGTGTGCCGCCAGTGCAGCAGCGCGCGGCTGAAGGCGAGCATCGAGCCGGGGTCGGCCTCCTGCAGTTCGACGGCCAGCGGCAGGTGGGCGCCGTCCACCGGCAGCCAGGGCGTGCCGGTGCTGAAGCCGGCGTTGGGCGCCTGGGCGGTCCAGGGTATCGGCGTGCGGCAGCCGTCGCGGCCCTTGAACTCGGGCCAGAAGGCGCGGCCGTAGGGGTCTTGCAGCAGTTCGAAGGGCACGTCGGCCTCGGGCAGGCCCAGCTCTTCGCCCTGGTAGAGGCTGGCGCTGCCGCGCAGCGCCAGCAGCAGCGCGAGCCAGAGCCGGTCGCGGCGCGTGTCGGGCGCGGCGCCGTCGCTCCAGCGCGTGGCGACGCGCGGCACGTCGTGGTTCGACACCGCCCAGCAGCCCCAGCCGTTCGTCACGGCCAGTGCGGCGTCGAGCGACTCGACCTGGTGGCGCAGGTGCTTCGGGCTGTGGTCGGCGGTGAGCAGGCTGAAGCTGTAGGCCAGGTGCAGGCGCTTGCCGAGTTCGGTGTACTGCGCCATGACCGGGGGCGCGTTCTCGTCGCCGACCTCGCCCAGCGCGACCGCGCCGTAGCCGTCGAGCAGCCGGCGCAGGCGCTCCAGGAACACGAGGTTCTCGGGCTGGCTCTTGTCGTACAGGTGGACCTGCATCGCATACGGGTTGTCGGCGCGCACGGTGCTGACCTCGCCCATCGATTCGACCGTGGCGGGCGGGTTGTCGCGCAGCAGCGCGTCGTGGAACTGGTGGTTGCAGGCGTCGAAGCGAAAGCCGTCCACGCCGCGCTCGCACCAGAAGCGCACCTCGCCGAGCAGCGCGTCCTGGACTTCGGGGCAATGGAAGTTGAGATCGGGCTGCTCGGCGAGAAAGCTGTGCAGGTAGTACTGCCGCCGGCGCGAGTCCCACTGCCAGGCCGAGCCGCCGAAGACCGAGAGCCAGTTGGTGGGCGGCGTGCCGTCGGGCTTCGGGTCGGCCCAGACGTACCAGTCGGCCTTCGGGTTGTCGCGCGAGCTGCGGCTTTCGGCGAACCAGGCGTGCTGGTCGGAGGTGTGCGAGAGCACCTGGTCGATGATGAGCTTCAGGCCCAGCGCGTGCATGCGCGCGCGCATGGCGTCGAAGTCGGCCAGCGTGCCGAACAGCGGATCGACGGCGCGGTAGTCGGCCACGTCGTAGCCGAAGTCTTTCATGGGGGAGCGGAAGAAGGGCGAGACCCAGACCGCGTCGACGCCCAGGCGGGCGACGTGGTCGAGCTTCGACGTGATGCCGGGCAGGTCGCCGACGCCGTCGCCGTTGCTGTCCATGAAGCTGCGCGGGTAGATCTGGTAGATCACCGCGCCCCGCCACCATTCGCCGTTGCTGCCGCTCATGCCTGCCCCTGTGGTCGAAATTCATTGTGGCATGCGAAATCCGGGCCAGCGGTACGCTGTGGCAGGCGGGCGCCCCGCGGAAGTGGGTAAATTCAGCAGGGCGGGGCGCTGCCGCCCCGACCCCCGACCGATGACCACCGACGACACCGCTTTCGCCCCCTCCGCCCCACCCATCGGCCTTGCCGCGCTCGAACGCCGGCTCGCCCAGGACCTCGACTACCTCGGCTGGCCTGCCCGCGCCTGGGTGCCGCCGCGCCAGGTCGACGGCGAACCCGTGCTCGACGTGGCCATCATCGGCGGCGGCCAGGCCGGGCTGGCCGCGGCGGGCGCGCTGGCGCAACAAGGCATCCGCGCGGTGGTCTTCGACCGCGCGCCGGCCGGGCGCGAAGGCCCCTGGGCCACCACGGCGCGCATGGAAACCCTGCGCTCGCCCAAGGAGCTCACGGGCCCGGCGCTGGGGCTGCCCTCGCTGACCTTCCGCGCCTGGTTCGAGGCCCAGCTCGGCACAGAGGCCTGGGCCGCGATGGACAAGATCCCGCGCCTGCAGTGGATGGACTACCTGGTCTGGTACCGCCGCGTGATGGGCGTGGATGTGCGCAACGACACCGCTGTTACGGGCTTGCAACCGCTGCCCGACGCCAGCGCCGTGCGCCTGGACCTGCGCACGCCGGGCGGCGAACGCCGCGTGCTGGCGCGCCGCGTCGTGCTGGCCACCGGCCGCGACGGCCTGGGCGGCCCGGCCGTGCCCGCCTTTGTCGACGGCCTGCCGCGCGCGGCATGGGCGCATTCCTCCGACGAGATGGACTACGGGCGCCTGAGGGGCCTGCGCGTGGGCGTGGTCGGCGCGGGCTCCTCGGCGATGGACAGCGCCGCCACCGCGCTCGAAGCCGGCGCGCACAGCGTCGAGCTGCTGATCCGCCGGCCCGACCTGCCGCGCGTCAACAAGGGCAAGGGCGCTGGCGTGCCGGGGCTCACGCAGGGGCACTACGACCTGCCCGACGAACTGAAGTGGCGCATCCGCCACTACATCAACGTGCTGAATGTGCCGCCGCCGCATGGCAGCACGCTGCGGGTGTCGCGGCACGCCAATGCCTTCTTCAACTTCGGCTGCCCCATCCTGGCCGTGGCGCCGCAGGGCGAGGCGCTGCGTGTCACCACGCCCAAGGGCGACTTCGCGTTCGACTTCTTGATTGTGTCGACCGGTTTCCAGGTCGACTGGGCCGCCCGCCCCGAATTCGCGGGCATCGCCGCCCACATCCGCATCTGGAAAGACCGTTTCACGCCCGCGCCCGGCGACGAAGACCGCGAACTGGCCGATTCGCCCGACCTCGGGCCGGCCTTCGAATTCCAGGAAAACGCGCCCGGCGCCTGCCCGGGGCTGGATCGCATCCACTGCTTCTGCTACCCGGCGGCGCTGTCGCACGGCACGGTGTCGGGCGACATTCCGGCCATCAGCGACGGCGCGCGGCGCCTGGCGGCGGGGCTTGCCAGCCTGTTCTACCGGGAAGACGCGGCCCACCACTGGGCGAATCTGGAGGCCTACAGCGAGCCGGAACTGTTCGGCGACGAGTGGACGCCCGCCCCGCCGCCGCAGGAAAGGGCCTGATTCCGGCATGGGGCCCGGGGGACGATCACGCACGGCGCGATAATCCGCCTTCCCGGCCGCCGTCGAGCCGGGCCCTGCCGAGATGTCATGAACCCCAGCTACAAACCCAGCGACGTCGAGTCCGCTGCCCAGGCGCAATGGCGCGCCGCCGATGTCTACCGTGTCACCGAGGACGCGAGCCGCAAGAAGTACTACGCCTGCTCGATGCTGCCGTACCCGAGCGGCAAGCTGCACATGGGCCACGTGCGCAACTACACGATCAACGACATGCTCACGCGCTACCTGCGCATGAGCGGCTACAACGTGCTGATGCCCATGGGCTGGGACGCCTTCGGCCTGCCGGCCGAGAACGCGGCGCTGAAGAACGGCGTGCCGCCGGCCAAGTGGACCTACGAGAACATCGCCTACATGAAGGGCCAGCTCCAGGCCATGGGCCTGGCGATCGACTGGAGCCGCGAGATCGCCACCTGCGATCCGAGCTACTACAAGTGGAACCAGTGGCTGTTCCTGAAGATGCTCGAAAAGGGCATCGCCTACCGCAAGACCCAGGTCGTGAATTGGGACCCGGTCGACCAGACCGTGCTGGCCAACGAGCAGGTGATCGATGGCAAGGGCTGGCGCACCGGCGCCACGGTCGAGCGCCGCGAGATCCCCGGCTACTACCTGAAGATCAGCGACTACGCCGAAGAACTGCTCGAGCACACCCAGCACAAGCTGCCGGGCTGGCCCGAGCGCGTCAAGCTCATGCAGGAAAACTGGATCGGCAAGAGCGAAGGCTTGCGCTTCGCGTTCACGCATGACATCCGGGACGCGAGCGGCAAGCTCATCCAGGACGGCCGCATGTACGTGTTCACCACGCGTGCCGACACCATCATGGGCGTTACCTTCTGCGCCGTCGCGCCCGAGCACCCGCTCGCCGCGCACGCCGCCACGCTCGATCCCAAGGTCGCGGCCTTCATCGAGGAATGCAAGGGTGGCGGCACGACCGAAGCCGAGCTCGCCACGCAGGAGAAGAAGGGCGTGCCCACGGGCCTGACCGTGAAGCACCCGATCACCGAGGAGCAGGTGCCGGTGTGGGTGGGCAACTACGTGCTCATCGGCTACGGCGACGGCGCCGTGATGGGCGTGCCCGCGCACGACGAGCGCGACTTCGCCTTCGCCAACAAGTACGGCATCGAGATCATCCAGGTCGTGCTGGTCGACGACGAGCCGCACTTCGACTATCACAAGTGGCAGGACTGGTACGGCGACAAGCAGCGCGGCGTGACCATCAACTCCGACAACTTCAGCGGCATGACCTACAAGGAGGCTGTGGCCGCCGTGGCGCATGCGCTGGGCCAGAAGGACCTGGGCGAGCTGCAGACCACCTGGCGCCTGCGCGACTGGGGCGTGAGCCGCCAGCGCTACTGGGGCACGCCGATCCCGATCATCCATTGCGAAGAACACGGCGCGGTGCCGGTCCCTGAAAAGGACCTGCCCGTGGTGCTGCCGACCGACTGCGTGCCCGACGGCTCGGGCAACCCGCTGGCCAAGCACGAAGGCTTCCACGCCGGCGTGACCTGCCCGGTGTGCGGCAAGGCCGCGCGGCGCGAGACCGACACGATGGACACTTTCGTCGATTCGTCGTGGTACTTCATGCGCTACTGCGACCCGACCAACGACAAGGCCATGGTCGCCGAGGGCGCCGACTACTGGATGCCGATGGACCAGTACATCGGCGGCATCGAGCACGCGATCCTGCATTTGCTGTACGCGCGCTTCTGGACCAAGGTCATGCGCGACCTGGGCCTGGTGAAGGCCGACGAGCCCTTCGCCAAGCTGCTCACGCAGGGCATGGTGCTCAACCACATCTTCTACAAGCGCAACGAGAAGGGCGGCAAGGACTACTTCCCGCCGCTCGAAGTCACGGCGGTGCTCGACGCGCAGGGCCGCATCACTGGCGGCACGCTGGCCGACGGCACCAAGGTCGAGTACGGCGGCGTGGGCAAGATGGGCAAGAGCGAACGCAACGGCGTCGATCCGCAGGACCTGATCGAGAAGTACGGCGCCGACACCGCGCGCCTGTACACCATGTTCACTGCGCCGCCCGAAGCCACGCTCGAGTGGAACGACGCGGCAGTCGAAGGCAGCTACCGCTTCCTGCGCCGCGTGTGGAACTACGGCGTGGCCCAGGCCGACGTGGCGCCGGTGGCGCTCGCCGGCCAGAGCTTCGGCAAGCCCGCCCAGGCCCTGCGCCGCGAGGTGCACACCGTGCTGCGCCAGATCGACTACGACTACCAGCGCATGCAATACAACACGGTGGTGTCGGGCGCGATGAAGCTGCTCAACGCGCTCGAGGGCTTCAAGTCCGACGGCAGCGCGGGCGACGCGGCCGCCGCGCGCGAGGGCTTCGGCATCCTGCTGCGCTGCCTGTACCCGGCCACGCCGCACATCGCGCACCAGCTGTGGCAGCAACTCGGCTACGACAAGGCATCGGGCGACCTGCTCGACGCCCCCTGGCCCGTGGTCGACGTGGCCGCGCTGGCGCAGGACGAGGTCGAGCTCATGCTGCAGGTCAACGGCAAGCTGCGCGGCAAGCTGCTGGTGCCCGCCGGTGCCTCGAAGGACGAGATCGAGCGGCTGGCGCTCGCCTGCGACGACTTCGTCAACTTCGCCGAAGGCGCGCCGCCCAAGCGCGTGATCGTGGTGCCCGGGCGCCTGGTCAACGTGGTCATCTGAACCCGACACTGCAGAACGACGGAAACGACAGACGCATGAACATTCGCAATGCCTC
The DNA here is from genome assembly GCF_009811375.1 of Variovorax boronicumulans. Classification (NCBI taxonomy): domain Bacteria; kingdom Pseudomonadati; phylum Pseudomonadota; class Betaproteobacteria; order Burkholderiales; family Comamonadaceae; genus Variovorax; species Variovorax boronicumulans. The sequence goes on along the minus strand of NZ_BKDH01000003.1, from coordinate 182,606 downwards.
GCAGCCGCGCCGCGGCTTTCTCCTGGGCCTCGGCGTGGCAGGCGCTTCGCTGGCCCTGTCCGGCTGCGGCTTCGCGCTGCGCAAGGCGCCGAACTTCGCGTTCAAGACGCTGTCGCTCGAAGGCAATACGGCGCTCATCAACCAGCTGCGGCGCGAGCTGCGCGCGGCCGGCAACGTGACGCTGGTGCCCAAGGAAGAGGCCAGCACCGCCGACGCCGTGCTGGTCGTGCTGGGCGAGGACCGCGACCGCTTCGTGATCTCGACCAACTCCGCCGGCCTGCTGCGCGAGCTGCAGCTGCGCCTGCGCGTGCGCTTCAGCCTGCGCACGCCGGGCGGCAAGGAATTGCTGCCCGCGTCCGAGGTCTCGCAGACGCGCGACCTGAGCTTCAACGAAACCAACGCGCTGGCCAAGGAAGGCGAGGCCGACCTGCTGTTCCGCGACATGCAGGCCGACATCGCGCAGCAGCTGATGCGCCGGCTGGCCGCGGTGCAGTCCCTGTAAGCGTCGCTTCCGTTTTTTTCAATGCAACTTGCCAGTGCCCAGCTCGGCGCCCATCTGCAAAAGGGCCTGAAGCCGCTTTACACGATCCACGGCGACGAGCCGCTGCTCGCGCAGGAGGCCGCCGACGCCATCCGCGCTGCCGCGCGCGCCCAGGGCCACACCGAGCGCAGCTCGTACACCGTGGCCGGCGCGCACTTCGACTGGAGCGCGGTGCTGGCGGCCGGGGGCTCGCTCTCGCTGTTCGCCGACAAGCAGATCGTCGAGATCCGCATTCCCTCGGGCAAGCCCGGCAAGGACGGCAGCGTCGCGCTGCAGCAGCTGGCCGAGGGCGCGCCCGGCAACGACAGCACGCTCACGCTGGTGATGCTGCCGCGCCTGGACAAGGCCACGCGCACCGGCGCGTGGTTCTCGGCGCTGGAGAACAACGGCGTGAGCATCCAGGTCGACCCGATTGAGCGGGCCGCGCTGCCGCAATGGATCGCGCAGCGCCTGGGGCTGCAGAACCAGCGCGTGATGCCCGGCGACGAAGGCCAGCGCACGCTGCAGTTCTTTGCCGACCGCGTCGAAGGCAATCTGCTCGCCGCGCACCAGGAAATCCAGAAGCTCGCGCTGCTGCACCCGGCCGGCGAGCTGAGCTGGGAACAGGTCGAGGGCGCCGTCAACAACGTGGCGCGCTACGACGTGTTCAAGCTCTCCGAGGCCGTGCTGGCCGGCAACCCGCAGCGCGTGGCGCGCATGCTCGACGGCCTGCAGGCCGAGGGCGAGGCCGAGGTGCTGGTGCACTACACGATCGCCGAGGACATCCGCGCCCTCAAGCGCGTGAAGGACGCCATGGCCGCCGGCCGCCCGCTGCCGATGGCGCTGCGCGAGAACCGCATCTGGGGCCCGCGCGAGCGCGCCTTCGAGCGCGTGCTGCCGCGCCTGGACGACCGCATGCTGACCCGGCTGCTGCGCGCGGCCCACCTGGTCGACGGCATCTGCAAGGGCCTGAAGCAGCCCGACTGGCCCGCCAGCGGCTGGCAGGCGCTGCAGCGGCTGGCGCTGATGCTGTGCCGCGCCTGCAGCACGGCCGCGGCGCCGCGCCGGGCCTGACGCGCCCGCCGTCGATCGCCATCAAAAGGCCCGCGTCAGCCGGGCCGAAGGTCCGCGTGGGAAAATGCGCGCCATGAACGCGTTCAACGTCAGCGAGCACATGCAGGCCCTCGGTCTGCAAGCCAAAGCCGCTGCATTCCTCATGGCCCGTGCGGATGCAGCTACCAAAAACAGAGCATTGAAGGCGCTGGCCCGGCGCCTGCGCGAAGCCGGCCCCGCGCTGGCCGTCGCCAATCAAAAGGACCTGGAGCGCGCCACGGCCGCCGGCCTGTCGGCCCCGATGGTCGACCGGCTCAAGCTCACGCCCAAGGTCCTGGAGACCGTGGCCGAGGGCTGCGAGCAGCTGGCCGGCATGGCCGACGTGATCGGCGAGATCATCGGCATGAAGCAGCAGCCCAGCGGCATCCGCGTGGGTCAGATGCGCGTGCCGATCGGCGTCTTCGGCATGATCTACGAGAGCCGCCCCAACGTGACCATCGAGGCCGCGAGCCTGGCGATCAAGAGCGGCAACGCGGCCATCCTGCGCGGCGGCTCCGAGGCCATCGAGTCGAACAAGGCGCTGGCGCTCCTGGTGTCCGAGGCGCTGGCCGAAGCCGGCCTGCCGGTCGATGCGGTGCAGCTGGTGCAGACCACCGACCGCGAGGCCGTGGGCCAGCTGATCGCCATGCCCGAATTCGTCGACGTGATCATTCCGCGCGGCGGCAAGGGCCTGATCGAGCGCATCAGCCGCGACGCCAAGGTGCCCGTCATCAAGCACCTGGACGGCAACTGCCACGTCTACGTGGACGACACGGCCGAGTTCGACATGGCGCTGCGCATCGTCGACAACGCCAAGACCCAGAAGTACAGCCCCTGCAACGCCGCCGAAGGCCTGCTGGTGGCGGCCTCGGTGGCCGACCACTTCCTGCCCGAGATCGCCGCCATCTTCGCCGCCAAGGGCGTCGAGATGCGCTGCGACCCGGCCGCCGCCGCGATCCTGCGCGCCAGCGAGGCGCACCATCCGCAGGCCAAGGTGATCGATGCGGTCGAGTCCGACTGGTCCGAGGAGTACCTGGCCGCCGTCATCAGCATCAAGGTGGTGGCGGGGCTGGACGAGGCCATTGCGCACATCAACCGCTACTCGAGCCACCACACCGACGCCATCGTCACGCGCGACCACATCAACGCCCAGCGCTTCCTGCGCGAGGTCGATTCGGCCAGTGTGATGGTGAATGCGAGCACGCGCTTCGCGGACGGTTTCGAGTACGGGCTGGGCGCCGAAATCGGCATCAGCACCGACAAGTTCCACGCGCGCGGCCCGGTCGGCATCGAAGGCCTGACCTCGCTCAAGTACGTGGTGCTGGGGCAGGGCGAAGTCCGCGGTTAATCGGGGTCCGAAAGGCCGGGGCCATCGGGCCGGCGGCGCGGCCCGTGCCGCGGTGTTCTTGCAACGTGTGTTGTGGATTGGGGTGCTTTGTTCTCTTTGGCTGCTTGTCATCGGGCGCGCCATCCCCAAATCCTACAATTCCACTCCACCTTTAAGCACAAAACCAACAAGGCCGCTGCATGGTTCCGCATCTCGTCACTGCCCTGACCGGCCCGATCAACGAACTGGAGCAGCGGGTGCTCGACTCGATGCCCGCCATCGAGCGCTGGTTCCGCCTCGAGTGGATGGAGCACACGCCGCCGTTCTACAGCGCCGTCGACATCCGCAACGCGGGCTTCAAGCTGGCTCCGGTCGACACCAACCTGTTCCCGGGCGGCTGGAACAACCTCACCAAGGAAATGCTGCCGCTGGCGGTGCAGGCCGCGCAGGCGGCCATCGAGAAGATCTGTCCGGAGGCGCGCAACCTGCTCGTCATTCCTGAAAACCACTCGAAAAACACCTTTTATCTCGCCAACGTCGCGCAACTGGTGCGCATCTTCCACATGGCGGGCCTCAATGTGCGCATCGGCTCGATCGATCCGGCCATCAAGTCGCCCAAGAAGATCGAACTGCCCAATGGCGAGACCGTGACGCTCGAACCGGTGGTGCGTTCCAAGCGCCGCCTGGGCCTGAAGAACTTCGATCCCTGCACAATTTTGCTCAACAACGAGCTTTCTGCGGGAACGCCCGGCATCCTCGAAGACTTGCATGAGCAGTACCTGCTGCCGCCGCTGCACGCGGGCTGGTCGGTGCGCCGCAAGAGCAACCACCTGCACAGCTACGAAGAGCTGTGCAAGCGCTTCGGCAAGCTGCTGGGCATCGATCCCTGGCTGATCAACCCGATCTACGCGCGCGCCGAAGGCGTCGACGTGGCCGAGGGCCGCGGCATCGACGTGCTCACCAGCCATGTCGACGCGGTGCTCACCAAGGTGCGCCGCAAGTACAAGGAATACGGCATCAACGAGAAGCCCTTCGTGGTCGTCAAGGGCGGCCACAGCGGCAGCGGCAGCCCCGGCGTCGTGACCGTGCGCGATGCCAAGGAGGTCGAGGCGCTGATCGGCAAGTCGCGCACCGCCACCTCGTCGCCCGCCAAGACCAGCGCCGGGCGCGACCTGCGCGAGCCCACCGAGCTGATCGTGCAGGAAGGCGTGCTCACCAACGAGCGCGTGCACAACGGCGTGGCCGAGCCGGTCGTCTACATGATGGACCGCTACGTGGTGGGCGGCTTCTACCGCGTGCACGCCGAGCGCGCCGCCGACGAGAACCTCAAGCAGCCGGGCGCCAGCTACGTGCCGCTGGCCTTCTCGGAAAGCGCGCAACTGCCGCAGCCGGGTGCCAAGCCCGGTGCCAGCGCCCCCAACCGTTTTTACATGTATGGCGTGGTGGGGCGCCTGGCCATGGTCGCGGCCAGTTACGAGATGGAAGCGACCGATCCGGACGCCGAAATCTACGAATGAGCGGCGGGGGCGGGTTGCGGCGTCGGCGGGCAACGGCAAAATAGCGGCCCCACAGCAACGGAACCAAAAGGGCGGAGGGATGCGCGGCACGGCCGCGGCACCCCGGCGTGACTGACGCGTCGATCATTGCGAGCCAACCTTTTCCCATCGACCCCCGTGTCAGCCCCCAAAAACATCTCTGCCGGCCTCATCGTCGGCGCCATCGGCGTCGTCTATGGCGACATCGGCACCAGCGTTCTCTATGCGGTCAAGGAAGTCTTCGGTCACGGCCATGTGCCGTTCACCGTGGAGAACGTCTACGGCATCCTGTCGATGTTCTTCTGGACCCTCACGGTCATCGTCTCCATCAAGTACGTCGTGCTCGTGCTGCGCGCCGACAACGAAGGCGAGGGCGGCCTGGTCGCGATGCTCGCGCTGGCCTCCCAGGCCGTGGCCGATAAGCCGAGGCTGCGCCAGCTGCTGCTGATCGTCGGCATCTTTGGCACCTCGCTCTTCTATGGCGACGGCGTGATCACGCCGGCCATCTCGGTGCTCTCGGCGGTCGAGGGCCTGGAGGTGGTGTCGCCGCACTTCAAGCATTACGTGATCCCGATCACGCTGGTCGTGCTGTTCTGCCTGTTCGCGGTGCAAAAGCGCGGCACGGCGGGCATCGGCAAGTTCTTCGGCCCCGTCACGCTGGCCTGGTTCGCGGCCATCGCCGTGCTGGGCGTGTGGCAGATCGCGCACCACCCCGAGATCATCAAGGCGCTGAACCCCTGGTACGCGCTGAAGTTCATCTGGGACAACCCGGGCACCAGCTTCATCCTGCTGGGCGCCATGGTGCTGTGCGTGACCGGCGCCGAGGCGCTGTACGCCGACCTGGGCCACTTCGGCAAGAAGCCGATCCGCATCGCGTGGTTCTCGGTCGTCATGCCGGCGCTCACGCTCAACTACCTGGGCCAGGGCGCGCTGCTGCTGGAGAACCCCGAGGCCGTGAAGAACCCGTTCTTCATGATGGCGCCTGAATGGGCCCTCATTCCGCTCGTGCTGCTGGCCACGCTGTCGACGGTGATCGCCTCGCAGGCCCTCATCACCGGCGCCTTCAGCGTCACGCGCCAGGTGATCCAGCTGGGCTACCTGCCGCGCCTGAACATCGAGCACACCAGCGTGCGCACCGCGGGCCAGATCTACATCCCGCTGGTCAACTGGGGCCTGTTCGTGGCCATCGTGATGGCGGTCGTGATGTTCCGCACCTCGAGCAGCCTGGCCGCGGCCTACGGCATCGCCGTGACCACCGACATGCTGATCACCACGATCCTGACCTTCTTCGTGATCCGCTACGCGTGGAAGCTGCCGCTGGCGCTGTGCATCGCCTCGACCGCGATCTTCTTCGTGGTCGACTTCCTGTTCTTCGCTTCGAACCTGCTCAAGCTGTTCGAAGGCGGCTGGTTCCCGCTGCTGATCGGCGGCGCCGTGTTCACGCTGATGGTCACCTGGAAGGAAGGCCGCCGCCTCATGGGCGAGGCGCAGCATGCCGACGCGATCGACCTGAAGTCGTTCCTGGGCTCGGTGTTCATGAGCCCGCCCGCGCGCGTGGACGGCACGGCCGTGTTCCTCACGGCCGAACCGGGCGTGGTGCCCAACGCGCTGCTGCACAACCTCAAGCACAACAAGGTGCTGCACGAGCAGAACATGTTCGTCACCGTGCGCAACCACGAGGTGCCCTGGATTCCGATGGACAAGCGCATCGAGATCGAGGCGCTGGGCAACCACTGCTGGCAGGTCATCGTGCACTACGGCTTCAAGAACGACATCGACCTGCCGCGCGCGCTCGACAACGCGCGCATGCGCGGCTGCCAGCTCGAGCCGATGACGACCAGCTACTTCCTCTCGCGCGACGTCGTGATCCCCACGCTGGGCAGCGGCATGGCGCCGTGGCGCGAGAAGCTGTTCGCGCAGATGCACCACAACGCGAGCGGCGCGGCGGCCTTCCTGGGCCTGCCCAACAACGCGGTTGTCGAGCTGGGCTCGAAGATCGAGATCTGAGGCCCGCGGCGCCAGGCCGCGCGCCCCGGCAGAATCGCGGCATGCGATTCTTCAAGGACCTGAGCCTTTCGGCCTTCACCGCGGGCTTCGTCGCCGTGCTCGTGGGTTTCACGAGTTCGGTGGCCATCGTGTTCCAGGCCGCCCAGGCCTTCGGCGCCACGCCCGAGATGGCGGCCTCGTGGATGTGGGCGCTGGGCATCGGCATGGGGCTGGCCTCGGCGCTGCCCTCGCTGTGGTGGCGCAAGCCCGTCATGATCGCCTGGAGCACCCCCGGTGCGGCCGTGCTGGCCGTGGCCGGCGCGGGCTATGGCATGGGCGAGGCGGTGGGCGCCTTCATCGTCTGCGCGGTGCTGATCGTGCTCGCGGGCGCCACGGGCTGGTTCGAGCGCGTGATGAACAAGATCCCGATGGCCATCGCCTCGGCGCTGCTGGCCGGCGTGCTCGCGCGCTTCGGCATTTCGGCCTTCACGGCGGCGCAGACCGCGCTGCCGCTGGTGCTGCTGATGCTCGCCACCTACCTCGTGGGCAAGCGCCTGCTGCCGCGCTACGCGGTGCCGCTCACGCTGCTGGTGGCCATCGCCTTCACGGCCGCACGCGGCGAGCTGGCGTGGTCGGCTGTGCACTTCTCGCTCACCTGGCCGGTGTTCACGGTGCCGGTGTTCACCTGGCAGGCCATCGTGAGCCTGGCGCTGCCGCTGTTCGTCGTGACCATGGCCTCGCAGAACCTGCCCGGCGTGGCGGCGATCCGCGCCAGCGGCTACAGCGACCTGCCGGTCAGCAAGCTCATCACGATCAGCGGCCTGGCCACGCTGGTGCTCGCGCCCTTCGGCGCCTTCGCGCTCAACCTGAGCGCCATCACGGCCGCCATGTGCATGGGCCGCGAGGCGCACGAAGACCCGGCGCGGCGCTACACGGCGGCCGTGAGCTGCGGCGCCATCTACGTGGTGATCGGCCTGTTCGGCGCGGCCGTCACCGGCCTGCTCACGGCCTTTCCGAAGGAGCTGGTCGCGGCCATCGCCGGGCTGGCGCTGCTGGGCACCATCGGCGGCGGGCTGGCGGCGGCGGTGCGCGACGAGGCCCACCGCGAGGCCGCGCTCATCACCTTCCTGGTCACGCTCTCGGGCGTGACGCTGGCCGGCATCGGCTCCGCCTTCTGGGGCGTGGTGGCCGGCGCGGTGGCGCTGGCGGTGCAGCAGGTCGGCCGCGCACGGGTGCAGGTGCCCGTTGAAAAAGCCCCCGCCGGCAAGGACATCGCCGCTTCCGGCAACATGCCGCCAGAAACCCCCTCCACAGCCGCCGCTCCCGGCGCCGGAAAGAACGCCTGATGAAAAACATCCTCTTCGTCGCCGACCCGCTCGATCACTTCAAGATCTACAAGGACACGACCTTCTCGATGATGCGCGAGGCCCAGCGCCGCGGCCACCGCATCGCGGCCTGCCTGCCGCAGGACATCCAGTGGAAATCCGGCGGGCGCGTCTCGGCCGTGGTGCAGCAGATCACGCTGACGGGTGACCCGAAGGACTGGTACCGCGTCGACATCGTCGAGTCGAAGGCGTTGAAGGACTTCGACGCCGTGCTGATGCGCAAGGACCCGCCCTTCGACGCCGAGTACATCTACTCGACGCACCTTCTGCAGCAGGCCGAGCGCGAGGGCGCGAAGGTGGTCAACTCGCCGCGCGCGCTGCGCGACCACCCCGAGAAGCTCGCGATCATGGAGTTTCCGCAGTTCGTCACGCCCACGCTGGTCACGCGCAGCGCGCAGGCCGTGCGCGACTTCCATGCCGAGCACGGCGACATCATCCTCAAGCCGCTCGACGGCATGGGCGGCATGGGCATCTTCCGCGTCAAGCAGGATGCGCTGAACCTCGGCTCCATCGTCGAGACGCTCAACAAGGACGGCGCCGAAACCATCATGGTGCAGCGCTTCGTGCCCGAGGTGACGCAGGGCGACAAGCGCATCCTGATCATCGCGGGCGAGCCCGCGCCCTTCGTGCTGGCGCGCATTCCGCAGGGCACCGAGGTGCGCGGCAACCTCGCGGCCGGCGGCAAGGGCGTGGCCCAGCCGCTCACGGCGCGCAACCGCGAGATCGCCGAAGCCATCGGCAAGGTGCTCGCGCCGCGCGGGCTGCTGCTGATCGGGCTCGACGTGATCGGCGACTCGGTCACCGAGATCAACGTGACCAGCCCCACGTGCTTTCAGGAAATCACCGAGCAGACCGGCTTCGATGTGCCGAAGATGTTCATCGATGCGCTCGAGGCGCACCTGGCCTCGGCCTGATCAGAAGTCGACCGACGCCGACAGCGTGAAGGTGCGCGGCGCGCCGAGCACCAGGTAGCCGTTGTTCGGGTAGCCGCCCACCGAGGCCCAGTAGTTCCGGTTGGTCAGGTTGTCGATGCGCGCGCGCAGCGTCACCAGCTTGCCGGCCACCTCGGTGAGGTAGCGCGCGCCGACATCGAAGCGCGTCCAGCCGGGCACGCGCAGCGTGTTGGCGGCGTCGGCGTAGCTCGGGCCCGTGGCCACCACGCGGCCGTCCAGCGACAGGCCGCGCACGCCCGGCACGTCCCATTCCACACCCAGGGTGCCCTGCGTCTTCGCGATGCCGATGACGCGGCGCCCGTCGGTCGTGGCGTCGCCCGTGGCGCGCTGCTTGGCGTCCAGGAAGGTGATTCCGCCCATCAGGCGCACGCCCTTGGCCGCTTCGCCGAAGGCGGTCAGCTCCAGGCCCTGGTGGCGGTCGCGGCCTTCGGCCACGTAGTAGCCGGCGCTGTTGACGAGGGCGCGCGGCTTGTCGGTGGTGAAGAAGGCCAGGCCGCCGCCGATGCGGCCGCCGTCGAACTTGATGCCGATCTCTTTCTGCTTGGACACATAGGGCGACAGCTGCGTGCCCGCGTTGCGCACGGCGCCGCCGGTCGACACCGTGGGCGCGGTGTCGCCCTTGCTCAGGCCCTCGATGTAGTTCGCGTACAGCGACACCTGCGGCTGCAGCTTGAACACGAAGCCGGCCATCGGGCTGGTGCGGCTTTTCTCGTACGCGGTGGGCTTGCCGGTGTCGTAGGCGAAGTCGGTGCTTTCCAGCTTCTGGCGCCGCACGCCGAGCGTGAGCTGCGCGCGGTCGTCCAGGAACGACAGCGTGTCGCCGATCGCCAGGCTGCTCAGGCGCGTCTGCGTCAGCAGCGCGGGGTTGTCCATGTCGTTGCCGCGGAACGCGCTCGCCGTGTAGGCCGGGATCGGGTAGCCGATGGGCGCGTACAGGTTGGTCTTCAGGGGGTTGAAGAAGTCCCACTTGTAGGCGTTCTTCTCCTTGAGCTGGTAATACGAGTACGAGGCCACCACCGTGTGGTTCACCGGGCCGGTCGCGAACTTGCCGCGCACGCCGGCTTCGGCCGTGCGGGTGTTGTCCTGGCGCTGGTTCTCGAAGCGCGACATGTTGCCCGCGCCCAGGTTGTTCGTGAGCGTGAGGCCGGCCAGCGCATTGCCTTCGTGGCTCTTGCGCGCGCCGCCGGCGATCCAGGCGGTCACGCTGTCGGTGAGGTCGTACTCGCCGCGCAGCGAGCCGAAGGTGTCGCGCTCGTTGGAGTAGGTCCAGGGCTGCGCGTAGTTGAGCTGGTTGTCGGGTGCCGACGGCACGCGCGTCACGCCGGCGCCGAGCGTCACGTTCGGGCGCGTGCGCGAGAGCCGGTGTTCCTGGTGGCCGATGTCGGCCGAGATGCGCGCGTTGCGGCTGCGCCAGTCGAAGCCGATCGAGGCCACGTCGAGCTTCACCTGCTCGGCGTTCACGCCGGTGCCGCCGTCGCGGTGGGCCGCGTTCAGGCGCACGCCCAGGCTCTGGTCGGGCCCGAAGCGGCGTGCGATGTCGGTCGACACATAGCTCTGCGAGCCGCTGGCCGTGCCCAGCGTGACCTGCGTGAGCGGCTCGTTCGGCGCGCGCTTGGGCAGCAGGTTGATGTTGCCGCCGATGCCGCCGCCCGTGGGCGTGGCGCCGTTCAGGAAGGCGCTCGCGCCGCGCAGCACCTCGACGCGCTCGAACAGTTCCGACGAGATGTACTGGCGCGGTAGCAGGCCGTACAGGCCGTTGTAGGCGATGTCGTCCGAATTCACCACGAAGCCGCGGATGAAGTACGACTCCTGGAAGTTGCCGAAGCCGCGCGCCACACGCACCGAGGGGTCGTTCTGCAGCACGTCGGCCACGCTCCTGGCCTGCTGGTTCTGGATCAGCTCGTGCGTGTAGCTGGTGCTGGAGAAGGGCGAATCCATCATGTCCTGGTTGCCCAGGATGCCCACGCGCCCGCCGCGCGCCACCTGCCCGCCCGCGAAGGGCTTCGTCAGGCCTTCGGCCGAGGCGTCGGCGCTGGCTTCGACGGTGACGGTGCTCAGCGTGCCGCTGGCGGGGGCCGCCGGTTCGGCGGGCGGTGTCTGCGCCAGGGCCGTCAGGGCGTGAAGGGCCAGCAGCGAGGCGGCCACGGTCGGGCGGAGAAAGAAATGGGGAGCGGGCATGAAAGATCGACCGGATGCAAATGAGAACAGTTATTGTTCATTGTTTGCGCTCACTCATCGATACTTTCTTGCGCTGTTGCAAAAAAGTGTCAGCCAAAAGACTGAATGTCAGGCCTCAGCGTGGCATCCGTTGGCCGTCCACGAACACATGCAACTCGCCCGAGGCGAAGGGCGTCCAGGTCTCGTTGGTGGTGAGCGGCGCCGTCACCACCACGGCCACGCGGTCGGTGGGCGTGGTGTGCTGGGCGAAGTCGATCTCCAGGTCTTCGTCCGAGAGCTGCGCCGTCACGAAGGGGTGGCGGCGCTCCACGTACCAGAGGTTGGTGGAGGCATGCGCCCACAGCGCCTGCCCGTTGGACAGCATGAAGTTGAAGGTGCCGTGCGCCGCCAGCTGCGGCGCCAGTTCGCGCAGCGTGAGCGTGAGCTCCTCGACGCTGGGCACGCCCGCGTGCGACTTGGCCAGCTCCTGCATGATCCAGCAGAAGGCGTGCTCGCTGTCGGTGTTGCCCACCGGGTGGAAGTTGCCGTGCAGGCGCGGGCGGAAGTCCTTCAGGTCGCCGTTGTGGGCGAACACCCAGTAGCGGCCCCACAGCTCGCGCACGAAGGGGTGGCAGTTCTGCAGGTTGATCTCGCCCTGCGTCGCCTTGCGGATGTGCGCGATGACGTTGCGGCTTTGAATCGGGTAGCGCCGGATCAGCTCGGCCACCGGCGACTCGCAGGCCGGCTGGTGGTCGACGAAGTGGCGCAGCCCGCGGTCCTCGAAGAACGCGATGCCCCAGCCGTCGGCATGGTGGTCGGTGCGGCCACCGCGCTGCGCGAACCCCGTGAAGCTGAAGGTCACGTCGGTCGGCGTGTTGCAGTTCATCCCTAGCAATTGGCACATGGCTGTGATTAGACCGCGATTCAGGATTTAGAGGAGGAGGCGGGCAGCCGCAGCCACCCGAGCACGCGCTCGGTGCCCAGGTGCGTGCGCCCTTCAGCGAGTACCAGCGGCAGGCGCTCGCGCGAGGTGCCGAAGGGCCCCGGGTTCTGCTGCACGATCTCGACCGCGTCGGCGTCCACGCGCGACACGATCGCCACGTGGCCGTAGGGATTGAAGAGCCACGGCGCGAACACGACGATGTCGCCCACCGCCGGCGCACTCGCGCCGCCGTTGCGGTGCTGCACCAGGTTGCGCGCCGCGTTCAGCGCGCCGTCGGCCACGGTCGCGTCGAAGAAGGCCTTGGCGTGCCCGCGCGCCTCGGGCATGCGGTGCTGGTGACGCTCGTAGTAGTAGCGCTTGACGAACTCCACGCACTGCCAGCGCAGGCCGATGTTGTAGCCGTCGGGCGCCACGCTGCGCCCGTCGACGTGGTTGATGGCGCCGTTGAAGTACACCGGCACGCCCTCGAACTGGTCGATCACCTCGCCGGGCGCATGCGCCGGATTGACGTTGAAGCGGCTCGCGCCCCACAGGCCGAGCAGGGCGACGAGGACGAGGGCGGAGAGAACGACGACGGCGCGGCGGTTGATGAAACGGGGCATGGACGGTGAAGCAGGACGCGCGGCCACGGGCCGGCAGCGACGAGCTTAGTCCATGCGACCGCCTCAGACCCCGTGCAACGCCGCCATCTCGCCCATCAATTCACGCTGGAACGCATCGAAGCGCGCCGACGGTTGCTGCAGCCCGAAGAAGTCGCTGAACGGGTCTTCCACCTCGGTGCGGTGGCCCGACAGTTCTTCCACCACCGCCAGTCCGCAGAAGGGCACGCAGGCTTCCGAGTAGCCGCCTTCGTGCACCACCACCACGCGCCCGTCGCAATGCTTCGCGGCCAGTGCGTTGACCTGCCGCATCATCTGGCGGAACGACTCGGGGTGCAGCTGCATGCGCGCCAGCGGATCGACGCCGTTGGCGTCCAGCCCGCTCGCCACCACGATCAGCTCGGGGCGGTAGCGGTCGATCACCGGCGTCACGATGCGCTCGAAGGCGTGCATGTAGGCCGCGTGTCCGCCGCCGGGCTGCAGCGGGATGTTCACGTTGAAGCCCAGCCCCGCGCCCGTGCCGCGGTCTTCGGCGCCGCTGTAGCCGGGCGGGAAGCAGTTCTCCTGGTGCAGCGACAGCGTGAGCACGTCGGGGCGGTCGTAGAAGATCTCCTGCGTGCCGTTGCCGTGGTGCACGTCCCAGTCGATCACGGCCACGCGGCCCAGGCCGTGGCGCGCCTTCATGGTCTCGATGGCCACCGCGATGTTGTTGAACAGGCAGAAACCCATGCTGTGCTCGCGCAGGCAGTGGTGGCCCGGCGGGCGGGTGAGCGCGAAGGCGTTGCGGTGGCGGCCCTGCAGCACGCTGTCCATCGCGGCAATCGCCAGGCCGGTCGAGAGCTTCGCGATCTCGTAGCTGCCCGGGCCGAAGGGCGCGACCTCGCCCAGGTCGCCGCCGCCGGCGTCGCTGGCGGCCTTGAATTTCTGCAGGTAGCTGGCGGGATGCACGCGCTGCAGGTCTTCCTCGCTGGCCATCGGCGCGCTCAGCACGTCGAGCTGCGCGCTCAGGCCCGACACGTCCATCAGCGACTTGATGCGCCGCTTGGAATCGGGCGACTCGGCCATGCCGCTGCCGGCCATGGGCTGCACCCAGCCGCCCACCGGCAGGAACAGGGCATGCAGCCCGCCGGGCACGTGCCAGAAGGTGCGTTCGTTGTGAAAGAAGGCGGTGGTCTTCATGCGGTGCGTCCTTGGGTGGAGGGAGGAAGGGGAGAAGAAAGGGTGGTCTCGTCGCGCGGCGGTGGATGGCGCTGCACGCTCAGGCCGCGCCAGCCCCAGCGCTCGCGCGCCAGCCCCCACAGGCCGCGCGGTGCCAGCAGCATGACAGCGATGGCGATGCAGCCCATCGCGATCAGGTACCAGCCGCCCGACATCGCGAACCAGGTGTTGAACAGCTCGCGCAGCCCGAAGTAGATGACGGTGCCGATCAGCGGCCCCTCGATGGTGCCGATGCCGCCGATGATCACGATGAACATCGCCGTCACCACCCAGTTGATGTCGAAGGCCGAGTCGGGCGAGACGAACATCGTGCCCATGAAGTGCGCCCCGCCGGCCAGCCCGAAGCCCAGTCCCGACAGCACGAAGGCGATGAAGCGGTTGCGCCACACGTTCACGCCGATGCTGGTGGCGGCCAGCTCGTTGTCGCGCACCGCCATCAGCCCCAGGCCGAAGGGCGAGCGCATCAGCAGGTACACGCCGGCCACCGCTGCGAGGCCGATGGCGCCCGAGATCCAGAACGCGTTCTGCTGGAAGGTCTCGGCTTCCACCAGCCGCACCGCCTGCAGTGGCACGCCCGACTCGCCGCCGAACAGCGGGAACTTGGCGACCAGCAGGCGCACGATCTCGGCCAGCACCCACATGCCGATCGAGAAGTAGGCGTCGCGCAGGCGGAACATCAGCGGCGCCACCACCGCGGCCAGCAGCGCGCCGCCCAGGCCCGCCACCGGCACCATCCAGTAGGGCGAGATGCCCAGCCGGTCGGAGGCCACGAACAGCAGGTAGGCGCCGATGCCGGCAAAGGCCTGGTGGCCCATCGACACCAGCCCGGTGTAGCCGGCCAGCAGGTTCCACATCTGGGCCATGGCCAGCGTGATCAGCACCTCGCTGAGCAGGCGCAGCAGGCCGCCGTCGGCCACGGTGGGCGCGAAGGCGATGGCGATAGCCGCTGCGGTGAAGCCGATCCAGGGGGCGAGGGACGGATGGCGCATCGAAGTCATCTCAGGTGCGTGCGCCAGCGATGCCGTTGGGGCGCACCATCAGGACCGCGAAGAACAGCAGGTGGGCGTACAGCGCGCCCGCGTTGGAATCGAGCCGCTGGCCCACGAGCTGCGCCACGCCCAGCGCGATGCCGCCGACCAGCGCCCAGCGGAACGAGCCCAGGCCGCCGATGATCACGACCTCGAACGCCCCCAAGAGCCGCTCCACGCCCGAGAAGGGCGTGAACGAGGTGCGCAGCGCCAGCAGCAGCCCCGCCACCGACGCGAAGGCCAGCGACAGCCCCATCACCACCGCATACACATGGCGCGGGCGCACGCCCATCGTGCGCACGATCTCGCGGTGGTCCGAGGTGGCGCGCACCACCAGCCCGAAGCGCGAGTGCTGCAGCAGCCACTGCAGCGCGCCGAAGGCCAGCACCGCGAGCACCAGCACCAGCACCGGGTACCAGCCGATGCGCAGCCCGCCAATCTCGAAGCCGGCCGTGGCCAGCGCGCCGCCGTCGAGCGCGCGCGGGTCGGCGCCGAACAGCTCGACCATCAGGTTGCGCAGCACCACCGCGATGCCGAAGGTGACCAGCACCGGCGTGAGCGGATCGTCGGTGGCCACCGCGCGGTTCAGCAGCAGCCGCTGCAGCAGGTAGCCCATGCCGAAGGCCGCCAGCGCCACCGGCGCGATGAAGAACAGCGGCGACACACCGGGGAACTGCGTGGCCAGGAAGACCGCGAAGTACGCCGCGAGCACCACGAACTCGCCATGCGCGAGATTGACCATGCGCATCACGCCGAAGACCAGCGCCAGCCCGAGGCCGAAGAGTGCGTAGAGGCCGCCGAGCAGCACGCCGTTGATGAGGGTTTCGAGCCAGGCCATGGTGGGGTGGTGTTCAGTGTCCGAAGTAGGCGTTGGCGATCTGCGCGGCGCTGAAGTCGCTCGCGCGGCCCGCCAGCGTGACGCGCCCCTTGAGCAGGCAGTACACGCGCTGCGCGATGCGGCAGGCGCGCGTCACGTCCTGCTCCACCACGAGCAACGCCGTGCCTTGCGCGCGGATGTCGCCGAAGGCGCGGTAGATCTGCTCGATGACCACGGGCGCCAGGCCCAGCGAGATCTCGTCGCACAGCATCAGGCGCGGATTGGCCATGAGCGCGCGGCCGATGCTCACCATCTGCTGCTGTCCGCCCGACAGCTGCGTGGCCGGCCGGTGGCGGAACTCCTGCAGGATGGGGAACAGCGCGTACACGGTGGGCAGCGTCCAGTGGCCCGTGCGGCCGCACAGCGCGCCCATGCGCAGGTTCTCTTCCACGGTGAGCGAGGGGAACAGCATCCGCCCCTCGGGCACCAGCGCGATGCCGCGGCGCGCGATGCGCTCGGCCGGCTCGGCCTCGATGGCCTGGCCGTCGAAGCGGATGCCGCCGCGGCTGCGCGAGCCCAGCCCGGCAATGGCGCGGATCAGCGTCGACTTGCCCGCGCCGTTGGCGCCGATGAGCGCGGTGGCTTCGCCTTCCGCCACGTCGAGCGACAGGTCGAACAGCGCCTGCAGGTCGCCGTAGTGGCTGCACAGCTCGCGCACTTCAAGCAGCGGCATGGGTGTGCTCCTCTTGCGCGTCTTCGTCGCCCACGCCCATGTAGACCTCGCGCACCTCGCGGCTGGCCATGGCGGCGGCGGGTGTGTCTTCCAGCAGCTTGCGGCCGAAGTTCAGCACCATGATGCGGTCGGCCACGGCCATCAGCGCCTGCGCGATGTGCTCGATCCAGATCATCGCCACGTCCTGCTTCAGCTCGAGCACCAGCGCCACCAGCACCTGCACCTCGGCCTCGGTGAGGCCGCCGGCGATCTCGTCGAGCAGCAGCAGGTGCGGCCGCGCCGCCAGGCCCTTGGCCAGCTCGAGGCGCTTGCGGTCCAGCAGCGGCAGGCGGCCGGCCGGCACGTCGGCGCGGTCGGCCAGCCCGGTGCGCTCCAGCACGGCCCAGGCCTGGCGCGCGGCCTGCGCGCGCGGCAGCCGCGCGGCGAAGGTGGCGGCGGCCAGCGCGTTCTCGTAGGCGCTCAGGTGCGCGAAGGGCTGCGGGATCTGAAAGGCGCGCGCCACGCCCAGCCGCGCCCGCGCATCGGCGCGCAGCCCGACGAGTTCGCGGCCTTCGAGGCGGATGCTGCCGGCGTCGGGCACGGCCACGCCGGTGATCAGGTTGAACAGCGAGCTCTTGCCCGCGCCGTTCGGCCCGACCACGCCCAGGCACTCGCCGCGTGCGAGCGAGAGCGCCACCTGGTCGGCCACGACGATCTCGCCGTAGCGCTTGCACAGGCCGTCGATGACGAGGCAGTCGGTCATGCAGCTTTCAGCTGCGACAGCAGCTTGAGCTCGTCTTCCACCGGAATCTGCTTGGCCGTGCTGTTGTGCGTGATGACCAGCTCGTACGGAAACTTGCTGCCCGCCTTGGTCTTGCGCCACTGGCCCGCCACCATCGGCGTGACGGCCACGCTCTTGATCGGGCTGCCCTTGAAGTCGATGCGCCCCACCACTGAATCGAGCTGCAGGTTGGCCAGCGCGTCGCGCACGGCCTTCTTGTCCTTCGGGTTGGTGGCGTTCTTCAGCGCCGCAATGCCGACCTCGAACAGCGCGTGGCCGTAGCCGATGGGCTGCGTCCATTGCTTGCCGGTGGTGGCCTCCCAGTCGGCCGCGAGCGCCTTGGCGCTCTGGCCCGTGAGCGACGACTTGAACGGGAAGTTGGGCGTCCACCAGACCTCGGTCGACATGCCGTTGCCCGCCGCGCCCAGCGACTCCACGGCGCTCGGGAACAGGAACGACGCGGCCATCGTCACCACCTCGGGCCGGTAGCCCGCCTGCTGCGCCTGCTTCCAGAAGGTGGCGAAGTGGTTGGCGTAGGCAAAGCCCGAGACGATGTTCGCGCGCGCCGCCTTGAAGCTGGAGACCTGGTTGCTGAAGTCGTCGGTCGCGATCTTGAAGAAGCCGCCGTTGGTCTCCTTGTAGCCGCGCTGCTTCGCGCCGCCCGGGATGCCCGTGGCCGGATCGGCGAAGGCGTGGCCCGGGCCGTTGTCGATGTACAGCGTGCCCAGCGTGCGCTCCACCTTCAGCGGCTCCCACATGCCGAAGAAGTTCTTCAGCACGTCGTCGGCGCCCCAGAAGAAATGGAACGAGAACGGAAAGCCTTTTTGCGGCGTGGAGCCGCGCCCGAAGGTGATGGCCTGCCACGGGCCCATGGTCGACACCATCGGCACGCCGTTGACGTCGCACAGCTGGCCGGCGGCCAGCGCGGCGTCGCTGTCCTGCACCAGCAGCAGGTCGACCTTCTCGCGCAGCAGCAACTCGCTGGACATGGTGGCGCCGCGGTTGGCGTCGGACTGCGTGTCGCGCACCACGATCTCCGCCTTGTAGGTCGTACCGCCGATGGTCAGGCCGTCCTTCAGCGCGGCGCGCACGCGCTCCAGGCTCCAGGGGTCGGCCTCGCCGAAGTTGGCGCGAACGCCCGACAGCGTGGTGAGGTAGCCGATCTTGATGGTCTTCGATTGCGCGTGCGCCAGCGCAGGCACGCCGGCCAGCGCGGCCGCGCCGCCGCCGATGACGAGTTGGCGGCGCGTGAGGGCGCCGGGGGCTGCGGGGAAAAGGTCGGCGGACATGGAGGTTCTCCTTGGCGGATGAAGGATGGACAGGTCCGCATCCTCTCTCTGCGCGCCGCCGCGGCGTTATCGAAAACTGGCAAAACGCGGGCCCGTGCCCGCGGATGTCATTCGGGCCGCAGGTTGACCGACTTGGCGATGGCGCGGTAGCGCTCCATGTCGGCCTGGTAGCCGCGGCGCAGCTCGGCCAGCGTCTGTTCGGGCGCCACCTTGCTGCCGCCGAGTTCCAGCGCGCGGCGCAGCTCGGGCTTGAGCATCATCTGGTTGAAGGCCGTGTGCAGCCGCTGCTGCGCTTCCTCGGGCACGCGGTGCGACACCTGGATGCCTGCCCACAGGCTGTAGACGAAGTCGTCCAGCCCCTTGCTGTTGCGGATCAGCGGAATGGCCGTGAAGCGCTCGTGCGGCGCCGAGGCCGCGATGCCCAGCGCCTTGACCTTGCCGGCGTCCAGCAGGTCGGGCACGTTGCCGGCCAGCGGCGCAAACACCAGGTCGATCTGCCCGCCCAGCAGGTCGTTCACCAGCGGCGCGAAGCCCTTGTAGGGCACGTGCAGCATCTTGGTGCCCGTCTGCTGCATGAAGCGCTCGCCCAGCAGGTGGTAGAGCGACCCGGGGCCGATGCTGCCGTAGCTCAGCTCTTTCGTGTCGGGGCGGCGCAAGAGCGCGATGAGTTCGTCGACGCTGCCCGCGCCCAGGTCCTTGCGCGCCAGCAGCACCATCGAGGTGACGGCCATCACGCCGATGGGGCGGAAGTCCTCGGCCTTGTAGCGCGCGCTGCTGAGCGTGAGCGGCGTGAGCATCAGCTCCATCGGCGAACCCACCAGCAGCGCCGAGCCGTCGGCCGGCGCGTTGGCCGCCTTCATCACGCCGAGCGAGCCGCTGGCGCCGGGCACGTTGTCGACGATCGCCGGCTGGCCCAGCAGCCGCGACAGCTCGGGCGCGGCCAGGCGCGCGTTGATGTCGGAGCCGCCGCCCGCGGGGTAGGGCACGATCAGGTTCAGGGTCTTGCCCCCCAGGCCCTGCGCCAGGGCGGGCAGGGCGATGGGGGACAGGCCGGCGGCCAGGCCGGCAGCAATCAGCGAACGTCTGCGCATGGGTTCTCTCCTCGGGTTGTGTGAGATGTGTCGGAGTACGGGGAACAGGGGGCTTGCTACTGCAACAGCAGTGGCGACTGCACGTTCGCGAAGGGCACGGCCTGGTGCCAGCCGTGCGCCATGCGCAGCACGTCCAAGTCGGCGCCGGGGCGGCCGATGAGCTGCAGGCCCATCGGCAGGCCGCGCGTGCCCTCGGCCTGTGAGAAGCCGGCCGGGATCGCCATCGCGGGCAGGCCGGCGAGCGAGGGGCCGATGGTCACTTCCATCCAGCGGTGGTAGGTGTCCATGGCGCGGCCACCGACCTCGCGCGGCCAGTGCACGTCGGCCGGTAGCGGGAACACCTGCGCGGCCGGCAGCACCAGGAAGTCGAAGCGTTCGAAGAGCTGCAGCAGCGCGGCATGCCACTGCGTGCGCGTGACGGCCGCCTCGTGCAGCGCGGCGGCGCTCAGGCGCTCGCCCTGTTCGATCTCCCAGCAGGCCTCGGGCTTGAGCTGCGCGCGCGTGGCCAGGTCGGCATGCAGCCCGCGCAGTGCGCCGGCGACGATGAAGCCGCGCAGGCGCAGCCAGGCGGTCCACAGGGCGTTGAAATCGAAGGCGGGCACGGCGGGCGCGACGCTGCAGCCCAGCGTGTCGAAATGCCGCAGCGCCGATTCGCACAGCGCCATCACGCCCGGGTCCATCGGCAGGTGGCCGCCGAGGTCGCCGAGCCACGCGACGCGCTTGCCGCGCAGCTCCGCATCGAGCGGTTGCGCGAAGGCCTCGCCGTCGCCCGCCAGGCT
Organism: Variovorax boronicumulans; assembly: GCF_009811375.1. Taxonomy (NCBI): domain Bacteria; kingdom Pseudomonadati; phylum Pseudomonadota; class Betaproteobacteria; order Burkholderiales; family Comamonadaceae; genus Variovorax; species Variovorax boronicumulans. Next base: position 162,394 of record NZ_BKDH01000003.1, on the reverse strand, counting down.
CAGCGGCGAGCGCGCGTCGTAACCGGCCTGCACCGACAGCAGCCAGGCCACGTCCTCGGGCGTGCGGCCCATCGGCCCTTCGCAGCCCAGCTGCTGGAAGAACAGCTCCGGCCCCGGCCCGGTGGGCACGCGGCCCAGCGAAGGCCGCAGGCCGTAGACGTGGTTCCAGGCCGCGGGGTTGCGCAGCGAACCCATCATGTCGCTGCCGTCGGCCACCGGCAGCATGTGCAGCGCGAGCGCCACCGCCGCGCCGCCGCTGCTGCCGCCGGCTGCATGGTCGAGGTTCCAGGCATTGCGCGTGGTGCCGAACACCGTGTTGTAGGTGTGCGAGCCCAGGCCGAACTCGGGCGTGTTGCTGCGCCCCACGAACAGGGCGCCGGCGCGGCGCAGGCGCTCGACCATGATCGCGTCGTGCGGCGTGACCTGCTTCGCGAACACCGGGCTGCCCATCGTGGTCGGCAGGCCGGCGGTGGCGACGAAATCCTTCGGCGCCATCGGGAAGCCGTGCAGCCGGCCGACCGCGTCGCCGCGCGCCAACTGTGCATCGCAGGCATCGGCCTGGCGCAGCATCTCCTCGGCAGGCTGCAGCGAGACCAGTGCGTTGACCCGCGGGTTGAGGCGCTCGATGCGCGCGAGGCAGGTCTGCATCAGTTCGCGGCACGAGAGCTCGCGGCGTTGCAGGGCGGCGGCGAGCGAACGGGCGCTGGGAAGGGGTGGCAGCGTGGCGGACATATGGCGGTCAACGATAGCGACCGCCTCCGCAAGCAGGTATCAAAAAACGGCAAAACTGGCGCCCCGAAAACCGAGGGATTCCCCTCGGCCCGTGCACCGGATCAGTGCCTCGTGAGCGCCGCGCCGCGCAGCGTCTGCGAGGGCAGCTCGCCGAACTGGCGCCGGTAGTCCGTCGCGAACTGGCTCAGGTGCCAGAAGCCCCAGTGCGCCGCGATGTCCTGCACCGAGCGCGACTCGGGCCGCTTCAGTGCGCGGCGCACGCCGTTCAGGCGCAGCGCCCGCAGGTAGCGCGCGGGGCTCAGGCCCAGCGTTTCCTGGAAGCAGTAGTTCAGCTTGCGCTGGCTCGCGCCGATGCGGCTGCACACCTGCAGCATCGACAGCGGCTCGTCGGGCCGCGACATCATCAGCTCGCAGGCGCGGCGCACCACGCGGCGGTGCGCTTCGGTGGAGCGCAGCTCGCGCAGGTCGACGTCTTCGGGCAGGGCGTTGAGCCAGGCCAGCAGCACGTCGTCGCGCAGCTGCACCGTGGCGACGGGGTCGTCGAGCAGGCCGGGCATCGCGTCGAGCGCACTGAAGGCGCCGCGCAAGGTGCCGCGCAGCGACTGCATGGTGGGGTCGTCGAAGTGCAGCACCACGCGCCGTTCGAGCCAGGCCGGCGGCGCGCGGTCGTTCAGGCGTTCGGTGAGCGACTGCAGCAGCGCGTTGTCGACCACGATGCCCGTCAGCTCGAAGCCCGGCGGGCTGCACAGGTCGAGCTCGTCGCAGCGCCCGACCATCACCGATTCGGTGTCCAGCCGCTGGCCCGAGAAGCGCGCCTCGCCGTCCTGCCGGCAGGTGAGGGCGAAGCCGCAGCAGTCGGGGTTCATCTCGCCGTGCTGGCGCAGCGCGCGGTTGGTGGTCTCGCGCACCAGCCGCAGGCCGGGCAGTTGCACGTGGTCGAGAAAGCCGGCGAAGCTGCCGCCCGAGAGCATGTCGCACGCCAGGTGCCAGCCGTTCTGGCCGCTGGCGTAGGCGTCGATGTCGTGCGTGGACAGGGTCCAGCGCGTCGCGACGGTGGGGGCGGGGGCAGGAAGAACGGAGGCGGTCTGGCTGGTCATGGCGGTCCGGCGAAGCGGTGGCAGGGGTGCGAAGACCCGTGCCGGAAGCAATCTCCAGACCAGATTGTTTCGTTGACAACGATCTTAAAGTGACAGGGCAAACCCCTAAGCCACCCGATCGCGCCCTGTCTCGGGGTCTATTCGAGTTCGCCGCTGGGCTCGAAGCCGGTGGTGCTGTCGAACAGCTTCTGCACGATGGTCTGCAGCACCTGGCGCTCGTCCGCCGTGAGCTGCGAAAACAGGCGCTGCGCGGTGTCGTGCGCCAGTGGCACCATGTCGCGGTACAGCGCCAGGCCTTCTTCCTCGAGCGACACGATGACCTTGCGGCGGTCGTCGGCCGAGGGGTGCATGTTGGCCAGGCCCAGGTCCACCAGCCGGTGCTGCGCGCGGCTCACGCGGGCCTTGTCCATGCTCGTCTTCTGTGCAATTTCGAGCGCCGAGAGCGCACCGTACTTGCCCAGCACCACGACGATGCGCCACTCCGGAATCTGCAGCGAGAAGCGGCTGGCAATCGACTGGCCCACCGTCTGGCTCACGCGGTTGGCGACCACCGAGAGTTGAAAGGGCAGGAAGGTCTCGAGGTCGAAGGCCGGGGCGCTCGCGGCATTGCTGCGTGCCTTGGGCAGGGGCTTGGCGCTGGGCCGGGAAGGGGTGCGTGAACGGGGCACGGTGAGGTCGTGGCGTGGAGGCGTCGTGAAAGAAGATCGGCGCGGACAGTATAGGAAGGCCTTTGCGCGCGACGCACGAGGCCGCGCGAGGTTTGCCAGTTTTCGATAACGCGGCAAGGGGCTCGCTCCCTATCGTGCAGGGCATGGACTACCCCGAACTCGCACTGCACATCGCCGGCCAATGGCGCACGCAGACCGCCGGCGGCCGCCGCGCGGTCATTAACCCTGCCACCGAAGAAACGATCGCGCAGCTGCCGCTGGCCGGCCGCGACGAACTCGCCGAAGCGGCCGCGTCCGCGCGCCGCGGCTTCGTGCAGTGGCGCAGCAAGAGCGCACTCGAACGCTGCAACATCCTGCGCACCGCCGCGCAGAACATCCGCGAGCAAGCGAAGACGATTGCGCACGTGCTCACGCTCGAGCAAGGCAAGCCGCTGGCCGAGTCGCTGCGCGAGGTCACGCTGTCGGCCGACATCATCGACTTCCAGGCCGAGGAGGCCAAGCGCCTGTACGGCCGTCTCGTGCCGCCGCGCGTCGAGGGCATCCTCTCGCAGTCGGTGATGCGCCAGCCCGTGGGGCCGGTGGCGGCCTTCACGCCGTGGAACTTTCCCGCCAACCTGCCGGCGCGCAAGCTCGCGAGCGCGCTGGCCGCGGGCTGCAGCGTGGTCATCAAGCCGGCGGAAGAAACGCCGGGCACCTGCATGCTGCTGGTGCGCGCCTTTCTCGACGCGGGCGTGCCGCCCGACGCGCTGAACATGGTGTGCGGCGACCCGGCCGAGGTGTCGTCGTTCCTCATCGACCATCCGGCGATCGCCAAGGTGTCGTTCACCGGTTCGGTGGCCGTGGGCAAGCTGCTGGGCGAGCAGGCGGCGCGGCATGTGAAGCGCTTCACCGGCGAACTCGGCGGCCACGCGCCGGTGATCGTCTGCGACGACGCCGACTTTCCCTTCGCGCTCAAGCAGTCGCTGGCCGCCAAGTTCCGCAACGCGGGCCAAGTGTGCGCGTCGCCGATCCGCTTCTACGTGCCGCGCGCCCGCTTCGGCGAATGGAGCGACGCCTTCGTGCAGGCCGCGCGCGCACTGCGCCTGGGCGACGGCACCGACCCCGCCACGCAGATGGGCCCGCTCGCGCACGCACGCCGCATCGAGGACATGCAGCGCTTCGTCGACGACGCCGTGGAACGCGGCGCGCAGCTGCTGTGCGGCGGCCACCGCGTGCAGCGCCCCGGCTTCTTCTTCGAGCCCACCGTGATCGCCAACGCACCGGCTGACAGCCGCGTGATGCGCCAGGAGCCCTTCGGCCCCATCGCCGTGCTGCAGCCGTACGACACGCTGGACGAAGCCATCACCCAGGCCAACGCCTTGCCCTACGGCCTGGGCGCCTACGCCTTCACGCGCGACCTGCACACCGCGCACCGCCTGGGCGACGCGCTCGAGGCCGGCATGGTCGGCATCAACCACTTCGGCGTCTCGCAGCCCGAGATGCCCTTCGGCGGCTGGAAGGAAAGCGGCATCGGCCAGGAGATGGGTGCCGAAGGCCTGCTGCACTACACCGAGGTCAAGACCCTCACCGTCGGCGTGCCGTCCTGAGCACGCGCATCGAACACTTCCGGAGACCTGCATGACAACGAAAGAAGCCGCCGCCGTGGCGGCGCTCAAGCAAGACAACGCCCAGTACCTGTGGCACCCCATGGCGCATCCGCAGGCCATGCTCAAGACCAGGCCCGACATCATTGCGCGCGGCCAGGGCTGCTGGATCTGGGACGTGGACGGCCACAAGATGCTCGACGGCGTCGGCGGCCTGTGGGCCGCGAACCTGGGCCACAGCAACAAGCCGGTGCGCGACGCCATCGTCGCCCAGCTGGACGAGCTGCCCTTCTACAACGTGTTCCGCGGCACCACGCACCCGCGCGCCATCGAGCTGTCGGCGCGCCTGGTCAAGACCATGGAGCCCGACGGCGTGGCCGCGGTGTTCTTCAGCAACGGCGGCTCCGACGCGGTCGAAGGCGCGCTCAAGCTCGCGCGCCAGTACTGGAAGCTCAAGGGCCAGGCCGACCGCTTCAAGTTCATTGCGCTGCGCCAGGGCTACCACGGCGTGCACTTCGGCGGCATGAGCGTGAACGGCAACCTGAACTTCCGCCGCGCCTACGAGCCGCTGCTGCCGGGCTGCTTTCACGTCGACACGCCCTGGCTGTACCGCAACCCCTACACGCAGGACCCGGAAGAACTCGGCGAGATCTGCGCCACGCAGCTGGAGCGCGAGATCCAGTTCCAGGGTCCCGACACCGTGGCCGCCTTCATCGCCGAGCCGATCCAGGGCGCGGGCGGCGTGATCGTGCCGCCGCCCAACTATTGGCCGCGCGTGCGCGAAATCTGCGACAAGTACGGCGTGCTGCTCATCGCCGACGAGGTCGTCACCGGCTTCGGCCGCGGCGGCGCGATGTTCGGCACGCGGCTGTGGAACGTGAAGGCCGACCTGTGGTGCCTGGCCAAGGGCATCTCGTCGGGCTACGTGCCGCTGGGCGCCACCGCCATCGGCAGCAAGGTGGCCGAGGTCTTCCTCAACGACCCCACGGGCCAGGCCGCGGTGGGCCACGGCTACACCTACAGCGCGCACCCTGTGGCGGCAGCCGCCGCACTCGCCACGCTGGACCAGATCGAGGCGCTCGACGTGCCTGGCAACGCGGCGCGCGTGGGCGCGCATTTCCAGGCGCGCGTGCGGCCCTTCGTCGACAAGTTCAGCTTCGTCGGTGATGTGCGCGGCATGGGCCTCATGCTGGGCATCGAGATGGTGGCCGACAAGGCGACGCGCACCACGCTGCCGCGCGGCAACCCGATCGCCGCCAAGGTGGCGCAGGCGGCCTACCAGCGCGGGCTGATGGTGCGCATCTCGGGCCCGAACCTCATCCTTTCGCCGCCGCTGGTCATCACGCGCGAGGAGGTGGACTTCATGGTCGATGCGCTTGAAGGTGCGTTCGCCGACGTGGAAGCGACGCTGTGAGTGCATCGCCCACGATCCTGCTGATCGGCACCGCCGACACTAAGAGCGCCGAGCTGCTGTTCATGCGCGAATGCATCGAAGCCGGCGGCGGCCGTGTCGTCGTGATGGACGTGGGCGTGCTCGACGGCGCGCCCTTCACGCCCGACATTCCCAACACCGAGGTGGCCGCGGCTGCAGGCAAGACCGTCGCCGAGGTGGCGGCCAGCGGCGACGAGAACAGCGCCATGACGCTGATGGCGCGCGGCGCCGCGAAGCTCGCCGCGCGCTGGCAGGCCGAAGGCCGCATCGACGGCCTGCTCGCGCTGGGCGGCACCATGGGCACCGACCTCGCGCTCGACGTGGCGCAGGCGCTGCCGCTGGGCGTGCCGAAGGTGCTGGTGTCGACCATCGCCTACTCGCACCTGCTGCCGCCCGAGCGCATTCCGCCCGACCTCATCATGGTGCTGTGGGCCGGCGGGCTTTATGGCCTCAACAGCCTGTGCCGCTCGGCCCTGAGCCAGGCCGCGGGCGCGGTGCTCGGCGCCTGCCGCCAGGCCTGCGTGCCGGCCTTCCAGAAGCCGTTGGTGGGCATGACCTCGCTGGGCTCCAGCGCGCTCACCTACATGAAGACGCTCAAGCCCGCGCTCGAGGCGCGCGGCTACGAGGTCGCCGTGTTCCACACCACGGGCATGGGCGGGCGCGCCTTCGAGGCACTGGCCGCCGAGGGCCGCTTCTGCGCGGTGATGGACTTCAGCCTGCAGGAGCTGGCCAACCAGCTCGGCGGCTCGTGCGTGACGGCCGGCCCCGACCGCCTGCTCGGCGCCGGCCGCGCGGGCACGCCGCAGATCGTCGCACCCGGCGCCATCGACATGCTTGACTACCCGGCCTGGCAGTCCACGCCCGAGGGCCTGGAAGGGCGGCCCACGCACATCCACAACCGGCTGCTGGCCTCGGCCTTGAGCGCGCCCGCGTTCCGCCGCGATGTGGCGAGCGAGATCGCGCGCCGTCTCGCGCGCGCCGAGGGCGCCACCTGCCTGCTGATGCCGCTGCAAGGCATCGAAGGCTGGGACCGTCCGGGCGAGCCGCTGCACGATCCTGAAGGCCTGGCGGCTTTCACCGAGGCGCTGCGCGGCAGCGTGGACCCCGCGCGGCTCGTCGAGCTCGACGCGCACATCAACGACAGCGCCTTCTGCGACGCTGCACTGCGCGTGTTCGATGCCTGGGTGGCCGACGGCACCGTGCCCGCAGGGAGCCGCGCATGAGCCCCGGCACGCAAGCCCTCGTGCTCGACTTCGGCGGCGTCATCAGCCGCACGCTGTTCGAGACGCATGCACTCACCGAAGAAGCGCTGTCGCTGCCGCGCGGCGCGCTCACCTGGCGCGGCCCCTTCGACCTCGCGAGCGATCCGCTGTGGCGCGACATGCAGGCCGACAAGCTCTCGGAGCGCGACTACTGGATGGCGCGCACGCGCGAGGTCGGTGCGCTGGTCGGCGAACGCTGGGACCGCATGGAGACCTTCGTGCAGCGCGCGCGCGGCGCCGACCCCGAGGCCGCCATCCGCCCCGAGGCGCTCGCGGCCATCGAGGCGGCGCGGCGCGCCGGTTGCCGGCTCGCCATCCTGTCGAACGAGCTCGACCTGTTCTATGGCGCGGGCTTTCGCCAGCGCCTGCCCTTCATGAGCGCCTTCGACGTGGTGGTCGATGCCACGCACACCGGCATCCTCAAGCCCGATGCGCGCGCCTACCAGCAGTGCCTGGACCAGCTCGGCCTGCCCGCCGACGCCTGCGTGTTCGTCGACGACCAGCTGCGCAACATCGCCGGCGCGCAGCGCGTGGGCCTGCGCACGGTGCACTTCGACGTGATGCATCCGGGCGCGAGCTATGCGCAGGCGCTCTCGATGCTGGGCGTTTCTTCCTCTCTTTCTTCCTGACCGAGTTCCCGATGACCCCGACCTTCGAACCCACCGTGCCGCGCGAGCGCGTGCAGGCCCTGATGCAGGCCGAACAAGACCGCTACGCACGCACCCACGCGCGCAGCGGCGAACGCTTTGCGCAGGGCCAGCAGGCCTGGCTCTACGGCGCGCCCTCGCACTGGATGCGCCGCTGGATCGGCGGCTGGCCGCTCTACGTGCAGGACGCACAGTTGCCCTACGGCGCGCGCTTTGTCGACGTGGACGGCAACGGCTATGCCGACTTCTGCCTGGGCGACACCGGCGGCATGTGCGGCCACGGCCATCCGGCGGTGGTCGAGGCGCTGACGCGGCAGGCGCGCGTGGGCAGCTCGCTGATGCTGCCCACCGACGACGCGGCCTGGGTCGGCGAAGAGCTGTCGCGCCGCTTCGGCCTGCCGTACTGGAACCTCACGACCTCGGCCTCGGACGCCAACCGCGCCTGCATCCGCCTGGCGCGCATGGTCACGGGCCGGCCGCGCGTGCTGGTGTTCTCGGGCTGCTACCACGGCTCGGTGGAAGAGGCGCATGTGGAGCTGCGCGACGGCGCCGTCGCGATGCGCAACGACATCCACCCCAACGGCTTTCCGCACGACCAGCTCTCGGCCGTGGTCGAGTTCAACGACGTGCCCGCGCTGGAGCGCGCGCTGCGCGCCGGCGACGTGGCCTGCGTGCTGGCCGAGCCGGCCATGACCAACTACGGAATGATCGCGCCCGCGCCCGGCTTTCACGACGCGCTGCGCCGCCTCACGCGCGAGACCGGCACGCTGCTCGTCATCGACGAGACCCACACCATCTCGAGCGGGCCCGGCGGCTACACGCGCCAGCACGGGCTCGCGCCCGACATGTTCGTGATCGGCAAGGCCATCGCCGGTGGCATTCCCGCCGCCGCTTTCGGGCTGAGTGCCGAGACCGCCGAGCGCGTCTGGCAGGTGCTGCCCAAGCTGCACCCGACGAAGCGCCAGTCGGCGCACGCCGGCTTCGGCGGCACGCTGGCGGGCAACGCGCTCACCGTGGCCGTGATGCGCGCGGTGCTCTCGCAGGTGCTCACGCCCGAGGCCTTCGATCGCATGCTGGTGCTGGCGCAGCGCCTGGCCGAAGGCGTCAACGCCAGCATCGCCGCTGCAGGATTGCCGTGGCATGCGACGCAGGTCGGTGCGCGCGTGGAGACGCTCTTCTGTGCCGACGCGCCGCGCAACGCGAGCGACGTGCGCCGCACGCGCGACGGCGAGCTCGAAGCGCTGCTGCACCTTTTCATGATGAACCGCGGCGTGCTCATCACGCCCTTCCACAACATGATGCTGTGCTGCCCCGGCACCACCGAGCGCGAGGTCGACGAGCACAACGCGGCCTTCGCCGAGTTTGTGCGGGAGTGCAAGGGATGAGCACGCCCGACCTCTTCGGCCTGCAGGGAAAGGTGGCGCTGGTGACGGGCGGCGGGCGCGGCATCGGCGCGGCCATCGCGCAGGTGTTCGCCGAAGCCGGGGCCTCCGTGCTCATCGCCAACCGCACCGGCAGTGCGGGCGAGGCCGTGGCGGCGGAGCTGCGCGCGCGCGGCTTCGCGGCGCAGGCGATGGCCTGCGACATCGGCCGGCGCGACGAGGCCGAGCGCGCGGTGGCCGAGGCGGTGCGCGTGTTCGGCGCGCTCGACATCGTGGTCCACAACGCAGCCGTGAATCCGTGGGCCGCCATCGACGCGATGACCGACGAGCAGTTGGAGCACACGTTGGCCGTCAACCTCAAGGCCTGCTTCTGGCTCACGCAGGCCGCTGTGCCGCACCTGCGTGCGCGCGGCGGCGGGCGGCTGCTCGTCACCTCGTCGGTGACCGGGCCGCGCGTGGCCATGCCGGGCAGCGCGCACTACGCGGCCAGCAAGGCCGGCGTGAACGGCTTCATCCGCACGGCGGCGCTGGAGTACGCGCGCGAGGGCATCACCGTGAACGGCGTGGAGCCGGGCTACATCGCCAAGCAGGGCGGCTCGCTGCTGTCCGACCCCGCGAAGGCCGCGCGCATCGCGCGCCACATCCCGGCCGGCGAACTGGGGCGGCCTGAAGACATCGCCTACGCGATGCGCTTCCTGGCGAGCCCGGCGGCGCGCTACATCACGGGGCAGACGATCGTGGTCGATGGCGGCTCGACGCTGCCTGAAAGCCCCTTCTTCGCGGAGCAACCGACATGAGCGCGCGCCTGCATGGCAAGGCCTGCCTCGTGGTCGGCGCTGCGACCGGCATCGGCGCCGCCGTGGCCGCGCGTTTCGCGGCCGAGGGCGCGCGCGTCGCCGTGGCCGGCTGGCCGCGTCCGCAGCCGGTGGGCGAGGGCCCGGCCTTCGATTGCGACGTGACTGACGACGCGGCCGTGCGCGCCACGGTGGCCGCGGTGCAGACCGCGTTCGGCCGCATCGACGTGCTGGTGAACTGCGCCGGCATCGTGCAGAGCGACGACGCGGCCGACATCGACGACGGCGACTGGCACCGCCTGCACGAGGTCAACCTCGGCGGCACCATGCGCTGCCAGCGCGCCGTGCTGCCCGGCATGGTGGCGCAGGGTGGTGGCGCCATCGTCAACATCGCCTCGGTCGCGGCCTTCAACGCGGGCGCCGGCATGGCCAGCTATGCGTCCAGCAAGGCTGGCGTGGTCGCGCTCACGCGCTCGGCCGCGCAGGCCTACGGCCCGAAGGGCGTGCGCGTGAACGCGCTGTGCCCCGGCTGGGTCGACACGCCCATGAGCCGCCAGGAGATGCGCGACCTCGCCGCCGAACGCGGCATCGACGAAGACGCCGCGCGCGCGCAGACGGTGGCACGCATCGCACTGGGCCGCATGGCCACGCCCGAGGAGATGGCCGCCGCCTGCCTGTTCCTGGCCAGCGACGAAGCCTCGTTCGTGACCGGCGCGGCGCTGGTGGCCGATGGCGGGGCGCGGGTGCCGGCGGCCGCACGCGCGGTGTAGGAGACGCCACGCCCGCCCGGGCGTATGCTTGCGCGCCGCGGAGGGTTTTCAAAGATGCTTCCCATCGTCGTTGCGCTCATGGCGACCGTCATCCTGCTGGTCTGGATGGGGTTCTTCATGATGGGCTCGCTGCCCTTGCTCGTGCTCTCGCACGACACCCCGCTGGATTCGCGCTTCATCCGCGGCCTGTTCAACGTGTACTACGTGGCCGTGGTGTTGACCGCAAGCGCGGCGGCGCTCAGCTATGCGTGGTGCGGCAAGCCCTTCTTCGCAGTCGGCATGGCCTTCATCGCCGGCCTGGCGTTTGCGCTGCGCCGCTGGCTCATCATTCCGCGCATGGACCTGCTGCGCCACACGATCCCGGCGACGGTCACGTCGATCGTGCAGTTCCGCAAGCTCCACATCGCGGGCATGGTGCTCAACGTGATGCAGCTGGGCACGGTGGCCTGGGCGCTCACGCAGCTGGGGCTGTGAGCAGACCCGGCCTCTGTCTCTATCGCAGGAACCGCCCTTCCTTCGTCACCCGCACCATCTCGATGAAGCGCGAGCCCGTGTTGCTCGCGCCCGTGAAGTCGATCTCCATGTTGCCGATGCGCAGCTTCATCGCCTTCAGCGTGGCGTGCAGCTTCGCGCGCGTGAGGTCGCGGCCGGTGCGGCGCAGGGCCTCGATCATCACGAGCGCGTTCACATAGCCCTCGTAGCTGAGGTAGCCGATGTCGACCTTGGCGCGCTCGGCCAGCTGGCGGAATTCGCGCGCGGTGGCGTCGACCTCGCTCCAGGGGTAGGGCACGATCTGCGAGATGGCCAGGCCGCTGGTCTTGTCGCCCACGAGCTTGGCGGTGACGTCGCCCGGAACGATCGACATGCCGTAGAACATCTGGCGACCGCCGGCGGCCCAGGCGCTCTTCATGACCTCGCCGCCGATGCCGCCGCCCAAATACATGAGCACGGCCTGCGCCTGGCTGTCGGCCAGCGCCTTGCCCGCGGCCTCGTTGGTCGTGCCGTCGCCTTTGACGGGCACCGCGGCCACGGGCTTGAGCTTGAGCGTGTCGAGCGCCGCCTCGACCAGCCGCGCCACTTCGGCGCCGCCGGGGTTGTCCAGGTAGGCCACGGCGATGCGCGAGACGCCGATGGTGCTCAGGTGCTGCACCAGCGCCTGCGCCTCGCGCGCGAAGGTGGCGCGCACGAAGTAGCCTGCGCCCGCGACCTTTTCGCGCGCCGAGTCCGACACCGCATAACCGCCCACCATCGGCGCGCCGCTCTGGCCCAGCACCTTGGCCGCGGCGGCCGTGGTGCCCGAGCCCACGCAGCCGAAGAAGGCGAAGGCGCGGTGCTCGGCGAGCAGCTTCTCGTAGTTGGCGACGGCCTTCTCGGGCTTGAGCTCGTCGTCGAGCGAGACCAGCTTGAGCTTGCGGCCCGCGAGCCCGCCCTGCGCATTGACCGCGTCGAAGGCCAGCCCGGCGCCGGCCATCACGACCTTGATCGGCACGCCCAGCGGCCCGCTCAGGATGCCGGTGTGGCCGAGGACGATCTCGCCGTCGCTGACGCCGTTCTCGGCGGCCAGGGCGGTGGAAGGCAAGGAAAGGAGGGGGCCGAGTCCGGCCGTCGCCGCGGCCGAGGCGGCGAGAAAACGTCTGCGATGCATGGAACCGATTCCGCTTCTAGATACAACTGATAACAATTGAAAGCGAAAGCGAGTCCCCGCGCCGCCGGGGTTTACCCCCTGTGTTGCGCCGTGTCCTCGCCGGGCGGCTCGCGCAGCTGCCAGGCCGCGCAGACGGCCAGCGCGCACAGGCCGGCCAGCATCAGGAACACCTCGTCGAAGGCGGCCAAGCGCGCGGGCGTGCTCACCGGGTTGGCGAGCGAGTCGCCGTGCGCCGCCAGGCGCCATTCGAGAATGATGGCGCACAGGCTCACGCCCACCGCGCCGCCGAGCATGCGCACGAAGCTGATCGCGCTCGCGCCCTGCGGGATAAGCGGCTTGGCCAGCGGGCGCATCGACCCGAGGTTGAGCGAAGGCAGGATGAAGCCCAGCCCGATGCGCCCGACGATCGCGAACACCACCAGCAGCCACAGCGGGCTGTCCAGCCGCAGCACGGCCATGAGCGCGAACGACACCGCCAGCAGCGCCAGGCCGATGCTCACCAGCAGCCAGGTCGGCTGCTTGTCGGCCAGCCGGCCCACGCCCGCGATGGTGAAGGCCAGCACGATGCCGGCCGGCAGCAGGGTGGTGCCCACGTGCGAGGCCGACAGGTGCAGCCCCACCTGCATGTACACGGGCAGCAGGTAGGTCGATCCGAACAGCGCGGTGCCGTAGATGAAGGCGACCAGGCTGCCCATGGCGAACTGGCGGTAGCGAAAGAGCGCGAGGTTCATGAGCGGCGCGCCGCCCGAGGCCATGAGCCGGTGCTGCCACCACACGAAGGCGGCAAAGGCGACGAGCGCGCCGGCCAGCAGCAGCGCGGCCTGCAGCGGCGAATCGCCGCGCAGCTCGACCAGCCCGTTCAGCAGGCACAGCGTGCCCACGGTGCCCAGCGCCAGCCCGCGCGCATCGAGCCCGCTGCCGCGCGTCGCGGCCACGCCGCCGGGCGCGGTCTTGGGCACGAACTTGTAGGCCAGCCAGATCGAGGCCAGGCAGAAGGGCACCACCATGAAGAAGATCGAGCGCCAGCCGAACAGGTCGACCAGCACGCCGCCGATGCTCGGCCCGATGGCCGGCGCCAGCACCACGCCCATGCCGAAGATGCCGCTGGCGCGGCCCTGCTCGTGCGGCTCGAAGGCGCGCAGGATGATGATGGCCGGAATGGGCTGCACCACGCCTGCCGCCAGCCCCTCGGCCACGCGCGCCAGCAGCACCAGCGGGTAGTGGTTGGCCAGCCCGCCGACGATGCCGCCGGCCAGCAGCAGGAGCATGGTGCCCACGTAGGTGCGCCGGTAGCCGTAACGCGACAGCAGCCAGGGCGTGGTGAGCATCGACACCGTCATGGCCACCATGAAGCCCGAGCTCACCCACTGCGCGCGTTCCTGGCCCAGCGCGAAGTGGTGGCTCATGTCGGGGATCGCCACGTTGACGATGGTCGAGGACATGATGGACGCCATCGTCCCCACCATGACCGACAGCAGCAGGTACCAGCGGTAGCGCTCGCCGTAGCGGGCGCGCAGGGCGCCCATGGAGGGCGGCGTGTCGGGTGTTGGGGGGGAGGTCATGGGGCGGCGCAGGGACGGTCGCGGGTCCGTCGTCCTACAAGCATATCGGTGTTTGCGGCGTCGACCGCGCGCGGGCCGGTCGCACAATGCGGCGGCTGTCCCCTGTGCGTCAAGTCTCCAAAGAACAAGCCATGCATCCATCGACCCCCGACTCGGTCCACGACCCTGCCGCGCCCGACGCCGTCCCCACGCTCGCGGCCGAACTCGCCGCGCCCACCGTCAGCCGCGCCTACCGCTGCCAGTGCGGGCGCCCCGTGTTCCTGCGCAACAGCGAGTGCCTGGCCTGCCACACGCCGCTGGGCTACGTGATCGACCGGCTCGGCGTGGTGCCGCTGGCGCCGGCCGAAGGCGAGGGCGCGCTGCCCGACACCTTCACCGTCTTCGGCGATCCGCACGGCGCCACCTACCGCCGCTGCGCCAACCTCATGACACCGGCCGCCTGCAACTGGATGGTGGCGCAGCCGCGCGAAGGCGAGACCATTCCCGCCGACACGCAGGGCCTGGCGCCCGGCTACTGCCTGGCCTGCAGCGTCACGCGCACCATCCCCGACCTGTCGGTGGAAGCCAACGGCGAGCTCTGGCGCAAGCTCGAGATGCCCAAGCGCCGACTGATCTCGCAGCTGCTCGCGCTCGGCCTGCCGGTGGTGAGCCGCCATGCCGACCCGGTGCGCGGGCTGGCCTTCGATTTCCTCAGCAACATGCCGGGTGCCCCGCACGTGATGACGGGCCACGAGCACGGCCTGATCACGCTCAACGCCGAGGAGGCCGAAGACGCCGTGCGCGAGCGCATCCGCGCCGAGATGCACGAGCCCTACCGCACGCTGCTGGGCCACTTCCGCCACGAGATCGGCCACTACTACTGGGACCTGCTGGTGCTGCCCACGCGCTGGATCGACGACTACCGCGTGCTCTTCGGCGACGAGCGCGCCGACTACGGCGCCGCGCTGCAGCAGCACTACGAACAGGGCCCGCCGCCCGACTGGGCGCAGCGCTTCGTCAGCAGCTACGCGAGCATGCACCCGTGGGAAGACTGGGCCGAGACCTGGGCCCACTACCTGCACATGGCCGACACCGCCGACACGGCGATGAGCTTCGGCATCGACGCGAGCAACGTGGAACTGCAGAGCGATTTGTTCACCGCCGCCGACCTGTGGCAGCCCGAGCATCCCGACGCCGCGAAATTCCTCGACTTCATCAACGGCTGGGTGCTGCTGACCAGCATGCTCAACGAGCTGTCGCGCAGCATGGGCCAGCCCGACTACTACCCCTTCGTGCTGCCGCGCGCGGCGGTGGGCAAGCTGCAGTTCATCCACGGCGTGGTCACCGCGCAGCGCAGCGGCACGGCGCCGACGATGGTGACGGCGGGGGATGTGGCGGAGGCTGCCGAGCCTGCACAGGGGCAGACCCAATCCCAGTCGCAGGGCGACGTCGCTCAGTCCTGAAGCGGCGGCTTTCCTGCGGCGCAGCGCGCGCAGATGCAGGCCTGGCCGCGCAGTGCCGGCGGCAGCGTGTCGAGCGGGGCCAGCGAGAAATCGGCGGCCATGCACCAGCAGGGCGGCTGCGCCTGCCCGGTCTCGCGCTCGACCTCCATCGCGCAGCGGTTCGCCTCGCCGCACAGCGGACAGCGCGCGGTGTCGATGACCACCGTCATGCGAGCGCGAAGGCCGGCAGCTTCTTCGGCACCGCCACGTTGCGCAGCGTCGCGTACACCGGCAGGCCGTCGCGGTAGGCGGGGTAGTCCTCGCCGGCGATCAGCGGCAGCAGGTAGCGGCGGCACTTCTCGGTGATGCCGTAGCCGTCGTCCGAGATGAAGTCACGCGGCATCGGCTTCTCGACATTGGCCACCGCTTCGAGCGGCGCCGCGCCCAGCGTGTACGCATAAGGCACGTCGCTCGTGCGTTCGATGGTCGGCATCACCGCGTTGCGGCCTTCGAGCGCCAGCTCGACCGCGCGCTGGCCCAGCTCGTAGGCCTGCTTCACATCGGTGGCCGAGGCGATGTGGCGCGCCGCGCGCTGCAGGTAGTCGGCCACCGCCCAGTGGAACTTGTGGCCCAGCGCCTCCTTCACCATCTGCGCCACCACCGGCGCCGCGCCGCCCAGCTGCGCATGGCCGAAGGCATCGCGCGCGCCCTGTTCGGCCAGGAAGGTGCCGTCGGGGTGGTGGCAGCCTTCGGACACCACCACCGAGCAGTAGCCGTGCTGCTGCACCATCGCATCGACGCGCGCCAGGAAGCGGGCCGCATCGAACTCGATCTCGGGGAACAGCACCACCACCGGAATGCCATGGTCGGCCACCAGCCCGCCGGCCGCGGCGATCCAGCCCGCGTGGCGGCCCATCACCTCGAGCACGAACACCTTGGTGGAGGTGGCGGCCATCGAGCGCACGTCGAACGAGGCTTCGAGCGTGGACACCGCCACGTACTTCGCCACCGAGCCGAAGCCCGGGCAGCAGTCGGTCAGCGGCAGGTCGTTGTCGATGGTCTTGGGCACGTGGATGGCCTGCAACGGGTAGCCCATCGACTGCGACAGCTGGCTCACCTTGAAGCAGGTGTCGGCCGAGTCGCCGCCGCCGTTGTAGAAGAAGTAGCCGATGCCGTGCGCCTTGAATACCTCGATCAGGCGCTCGTACTCGCGGCGATTTTTTTCGAGCGACTTGAGCTTGTAGCGGCACGAGCCGAACGCGCCCGAGGGCGTGCTGCGCAGCGCCGCAATCGCCTCGGCCGGCTCGGCGCTGGTGTCGATCAGGTCCTCGGTGAGCGCGCCGAGGATGCCGTTGCGACCGGCATAGAGCGTGCCGATGCGGTCCGGGTGCTGGCGCGCCGTCTCGATCACGCCGCAGGCCGAGGCGTTGATGACCGAGGTGACGCCGCCCGACTGGGCGTAGAAGGCGTTGAGGAGGGGCATGCGCGGCATTCTCCCGCAGCCCTTTCCATGGCGCCAGTGGTGCCAAATGCGGGGCGCTTCAGCGCCCGCCGAGGCCCATCGCGCGCGTGATCACCTCTTTCATGATCTCGTTGGTGCCGCCGTAGATGCGCTGCACGCGCGCGTCGGCGTACGCGCGGGTGATCGGGTACTCCCACATGAAGCCGTAGCCGCCGTGCAGCTGCACGCACTCGTCCATCACCTTGCACTGCAGGTCGCTGGTCCAGTACTTGGCCATGCTCGCGGTGGCGGTGTCGAGCTTCTCGGCCATCAGCAGCTCGATGCACTTGTCGACGAACACCTGCGCCACCTGCACCTCGGTCTGCAGCTCGGCCAGCGTGTAGCGCGTGTTCTGGTAGTTGCCCACGGGCTGGCCGAACACCTTGCGCTCCTTCACGTAGGCCACGGTGTGGTCGATGGCGGCCTGCGATGCCGCCACCGCGCTGATCGCGATCTGCAGCCGCTCCCAGGGCAGCTGCTCCATCAGGCAGACGAAGCCGCGGTTGAGCTCGCCCAGCAGTGCCTCGGCGGGCAGGCGCACGTCGTTGAAGAACAGCTCCGACGTGTCCTGTGCCTTCAGTCCCAGCTTCTTCAGGCGCTTGCCCTTCTCGAAGCCCGGCATGCCGCGCTCGACGAGGAACAGGCTCGTGCCCTTCGCGCCCGCGGCCGGGTCGGTCTTGGCGACCACGATCACCAGGTCGGCATGCCAGCCGTTGGTGATGAAGGTCTTGCTGCCATTGAGCAGGTAGCTGCCGTCGGCCTGGCGGATGGCGCTGGTCTTCACGGCCTGCAGGTCGCTGCCCGCGCCGGGCTCGCTCATGGCGATGGCGCCGACCATCTCGCCGCTGGCGAGCTTCGGCAGGTAGTGCTGCTTCTGCGCCTCGGTGCCGTAGCGCAGGATGTACGGCGCCACGATCTCGTTGTGCAGGCCGAAGCCGATGCCTGTGAAGCCGCGTGCCCACAGCTCCTCGAACTGGATCACCGAATAGAGCAGGTCGGCGCCTGCGCCGCCGTAGGTGTCGGGCAGCGCCATGCACAGGAAGCCGTTCTCGCCGGCCTTGGACCAGACGGCGCGGTCCACGTAGCCCTGCTCTTCCCATGCGTCGTGGAAGGGCGCGATCTCCTTGTCCATGAAGCGGCGGAAGCTGTCGCGGAAGGCCTCGTGGTCGGCGGTGAAGAGGGTGCGTTCGATGGTCATGGGGACGTCAGCGGGTTTCGAAAACAGGAGGGCGCTTCTGCAGGAAGGCGCTCACGCCTTCACGGAAGCTGGGGCGGTCGATGAGCGCGCGCTGGCGCTCGCTCTCGTAGTGCAGTTGTTCCTTCAGCGTGTGGTGCTCCGAGGCGTCGAAGGCCTCGCGCGCTTCGAGCACCGCGTGCGCCGGCAGGCGCGCCAGGCGCTGCGCGATGGCGCGGGCCTCGTCCATCAGTTGCTCGTCGTCGGCGCAGGCCCAGATCAGGCCCCACTGCACGGCACGCCCGGCGCTCAGGCGCTCGTCGAGCAGCGCCATGCCCATCGCGCGCGCACGACCGGCGCGGCGCGGGATGGTCCAGGTGCAACCCAGGTCCGGCACGATGCCGAGCTTGGGCAGGAACGGGAGGTAGAAGTAGGCGCTGCGCGCGGCGATGGTCACGTCGGCCGCGAGCGCCAGGCCCACGCCCGCACCGGCCGCCGGGCCGTTGACCGCGGCCACCACCGGCACCGGCAGCGTGCGCAGCGTCTCGATGAGCGGGTTGCTGAGCTTCTGCATCCACTCGGCGGTCTGGTCGCCGAGCGTCTGGCCGGGCTCGCCGGGCGGCGCCATCGCGCTCAGGTCGGCGCCCACGCAGAAGGCCTTGCCGGCGCCGGTGAGGATCACGGCGCGCACCGTGCGGTCGTCGCGGATGCGCTCGAGCGCGTCGCGCAGTTCGACCTGCAGGTCTTTCGCGATCGGGTTCAGCTTGTGCGGCAGGTTCAGCGTGAGCGTGGCGATGCCGTCGGCCTGCTCGCACAGGATGCAGGGTTGGGGTGTGGGTTGCGGCGCGGTCATGCGAGCGCTGCGCCGGAAGTGGTGGTCATGGGCGTGTCCCTTTCAAGGCCAAGAAGGAAAACGGACGCCCAAAGCAAAAAGCCGCCTGTCGTCACGGCGGCGCGCGGTGCTGCTCCCTGCGGGGGCGGTCCATGGCATCGAGGTTCGATGCCATGGCGCCCGCGGTCAAGCCGGGGACAACCCGTGCAGTGCCAGTCGCCAAGGCGACCGCACGCGAGCCTGTGCACGCGAGGCCGGGTTCGGCAGCGCGGCGGGCTGCGCGTCCGACACCGAGATGCACGAGGACTCCAGCGCCGACACCAGCACGCGCCGGTGCTCGGTGCTCTCGAAGCGCTCGCCCGGCCCGAGCACGATGTCGCGCGGGTCGCGGTCGAGCGTGATCCACACCGCGCCGCTGCGGCACTCGATGCCCACGCCCGCGCCGTCGGGCACGGCGAAGACGGCGCGGCTGGGCAGGCTCACGTGGAAGCGCGAGCTCGACGAGGAGAAAAAGGTGGAAGGGGACCGGTCGGTGGTGCTCATGGGAACCTCCATTGCATTCGTGATACGAATGAATATAGTGAGCCCAACCCTCTCTTACACGCGGTCATTCGGAACTCGTTGCATGCCTCCAGAGAATGCGAAAACCCCTGCCGGCGAGCTCCCGCCGCTCGAGCTGCTGCGCAGCTTCGAGGCCGCCGCGCGCCGGCTCAGCTTCACCTTGGCGGCGGGCGAGCTGCACCTCACGCAGTCGGCCGTGAGCCGGCAGATCCAGCAGCTCGAAGCCAGCCTGGGCGTGCTGCTGTTCGAGCGCCGCCACCGTGCGCTCGCGCTCACCGAGGCCGGCGGCGTGCTGCAGCGCGCCGTCACCGACAGCCTGGAGCGCCTGCGCGACGCCACCGCCCGCGTGCGCGCCAGCGCCGCGCCGCGGCAGGTGTCGATCACCACCACGCCGGGCTTCGCGTCGTTGTGGCTCATTCCGAAACTGGCGCGCTTCACCGGCACGCATCCGCAGGTCGACGTGCGCGTGTCGGCCACGCTCGACGTGCTCGACCTGGACGTGAGCCGGCTCGACCTTGCGGTGCGCTTCGTGCCCATCGGCCGCGGCGTGGGCCCGGCGCTGTTCGAGGAGTCGGTGATCCCGCTGTGCGCGCCGCAGGTGGCCGCGTCGCTGCGCGAGCTGTCCGATTTTTCCAAGCTCACGCTGCTGACCATCGAATACCCCGACCACAGCGAAGCCCCGACCACCGACTGGGAGCCGTGGCTCAAGGTGATGGGGCTGGAAGACCTGCGCATGAAGAGCACGCTGCGCTTCTCGCAGTACGCCGATGCGGTGGCCGCCGCGGTGGCGGGGCAGGGCGTGGTGATCGGGCGCCTGCCGCTGCTGCGCGAACTGGTGCGCGACGGCCGGCTGGTGGCGCCGCTCGGCGAGGGTGCGGCCTCGCACCGCGGCTACTTCATCGAGACGTCGCGGCGCGCCGCGGGCAACCGCGACGCGCAGGACTTCGCGCAATGGCTGCGCGACGAAGCGGAGGCCGCGCAGCGGGCCTGACTCAACCTGGCAGCAGCACCTTGTTGACGACGTGGATCACGCCGTTCGACTGGTAGACATTGGCGATCGTCACCGCCGCCGTGCCGCCCTTGGCATCGGTCACCCACACCGTGCCGCCGCTCATCGTCGCCGTGAGCGTGCCGCCGCTGGCGGTCTTGAGCATCGCCTTGCCGCCGCCTGCGTTGATCGCGCTCGTCAGCGCCGCGCTGTCCATGCGACCGGGCACCACGTGGTAGGTCAGCACCTTGGTGAGCGTGGCCTTGTTCTCGGGCTTGAGCAGCGTGTCGACCGTGCCGGCCGGCAGCGCCGCGAACGAGGCGTTGGTGGGCGCGAACACGGTGAACGGGCCCGGGCTCTTGAGCGTGGCCACGAGGTCGGCCGCCTTCACCGCGGCGACCAGCGTCGTGTGGTCCTTCGAATTCACCGCGTTGTCGACGATGTCCTTCGTCGGGTACATCGGCGCGCCGCCGACCATGGGCGTGGCGGCACTGTTGTTGCTGGCGTTGCTCATGCCACTGCCGGCGCACGCGCCGAGCAGGACCGACACGCCGAGGGCGATCACGAGTTTTTTCATGGATGTCTCCTGGAAGAAAAGGCTCTGTGGAAACCGCCAACAGCTCGGAGGCGCGATGCGCTTGAGATGCCATACGGCGTGATGCGCCAAGCGGATTCAACGCGCGCGTTCGTGTCAGCTTTGCGCCACAGCGCTGCGTGCCCCGCTTGCGCGCGGCGCGAGCCCTCGCCAGAATCCGCCCTTCCTTTTTCAGCGACCGTTTTTCCAGACACCGCGCACGGCGACGATCAACCTCCCGGGCGAGAACACCATTCAATGAACCGTTCACTGAACACCTGACGCACACCGACCGCCCTGGCCGGATGTGCACCTTCGCATCCGCCGCGGCCGAATCGACAAGGGCCCCGCGCGCAACTGCATTCGCCGGGGCCTTTTTGTTTTTTCGGAGTGTGTGCACATGAGTGCTCAACGAAAGGCCCGCGACGACGACAAGCGTCTGGGCCGGTTCTACTTTGCGGTGCCCGCGTCGGCACCGCGCAATCCCGTGGTGGCCGCGATGGCCCGCCGCGAATCCAGCCAGGGCGCGGGCCGCCACCTGCGCACCCACCGCGCCGAGCGGCGCGCACAGAAGGTGGCGCTGCAGAAAGCCGCGCGCGACTTCGGGCGGAGGGCCGACGATGCGTGACGACATGGACAAGGTGATCGTCGAGCGTCCGCGCGGCGGCTGGCGCGTGCAGGGCGATGGCCGCCCGTGGCGCAACAGCCCCGAGCGCGGTTCGCACCTGGGCATGAAGCGCGGCCTGCAGCATCCGAAGTGGCTGAGCGAAAACCTCCAGCCGCTCAAGCGCTGGCTGCACAAGCAGGTGCACCGGCCGTGGGACAAGGTGTACGCCGAGCTGTGCAGCGGCATCGATCGCCGCAGCACGGTGCAGGCGCACATCTTCCTGCACGTCGACGACTTCGTGGCACGCGACGCGGTGCTGTGCGACGGCGAGGTGCGGGTGCGGCCTCACCGCTGGGGAACCCGCGACGGCGTGCCGCTGCACGAAGCGCCGGGCGTCGAGCTGTTCGTGCATCCGGTCACCGGCATCCTGTTGCCGAACCGGCGCTTGCGCGAGGCGCGCGCGGCGCGCCGTGTGGACCGGGCCGCGCGGCGCGGCGACACGCCGTACGCGGTCTACCACGTGATCGACAAGACCACGCAGTGGCACTGCGTCGACGGCTGCTGGTTCGAGGTCGTGCTCGCGAAGTTTCCCGAGCGCGCAAGCGCAACGCAGCCAGAGCCCAAGTGCTACGACGTGCTGCGCCGCTGCATGGTCACGCGCTGCGGTGCGGCGCGACGCTCAGCGCCGGGCCTGCCCACGCACTTCGACATGTATGGGCGTCACGATGTCTATGCCGTCGCCAAGCGACAGCTGAGCCGGCGCGAGGTGCGGGCGCGGTTGGGGGATGCGGTGTGAGGCCGCGTGTCGGCGATCAGGGCGTGGGACGCACTGGCACCTTCGCCCGCGGCAGCAGCAGAAACGCCAGCGTCCCCGCCGCCAGCATCCCGCTCACCGTGAGAAACACCGCGCGAAACGGCTCGCTGCCCTGGGCCACGGCCCAGGAGGCAGCCACGCCGGTGGTCCATTGCATCAGAGAGACGCCCAGGAACATCGCCATGTTGAGCAGCGCCATCGCGCGACCGGTCACGGCCGCCGGGTAGGCGTTCTTGGTGTACGCGTACAGCAGCACGCTGTAGCCCGAGAGCATGCCGTAGACGATCGGCAGGCCGATGTCGATGGCGCGCGATTGCGTGAGGGCCATGGCGGCGAACATCGCCACGCCGACGAAGGCGCAGCGCATCATCCAGCGCGTGCGGCGCGCGCCGCCGGGGTCGAGGCGGCCGAACAGCATGGGGCTGGCCATGCCGGCGACGGTCATCACCAGCGCCACGTTGCCGCTGGCCACGAGCGAGAGGCCGTGGCGGTCGTGCAGCACGGGGCCCAGCCACAGGCCGCGCAGCGTGATGAAGGCTGCATACGACACGCAGGCGAAGCACAGCAGGCCGAGCGTGTGCGGCATGGCGAACAGCGGCAGCAGGTCGCGCACGGCCTGGCGCAGCGACTGGCGCTCGGGTGCGGGTTCGTCCGATGCGATCGTTGTTGTTGTCGTCGTGCGCGCGGGCTCGTGCACGCGCCAGAAGATGACGATCCACGAGAGCACGGCGAAGGCGGTCAGCGCGGCGTAGCCGGCGCGCCACGAGGCGGCTTCGATCAGCAGCGCCAGCGGCGTGCCGGTGAACAGGATGCCCATGCCCGCGAGGCTCATCACCAGCCCCGACATGGCGGTGAAACGCGCGGCGTCGAAGTGCCGCGCGATGAACACGGTGCAGGCCAGGAAGGCCGGCGCGCAGCCCACGCCGATCAGCGCCTGCCCCAGCAGCAGCGCGCCGAAGCCCGGTGCCACGGTGCACAGTGCGGCGCCCGCGATGGCCAGCGGAAAGGCGGTGAGCACGGTGCGGCGCACGCCGAAGTGGTCGATCGACACGCCCATCGCGAGCTGCATGATGCCGAAGGTGAAATGGAAGGTGCCGGCCCAGGTGCCCAGTGCCTGCGGCGTGAGGCCGAAGTGCTGCGTGAGCGGCGTGGCCATCATGGCGCCGACGGTGCGAAAGGCCTGGCTCAGCGCGAAGGCGGTGGCCAGTGCGACCAGCATGGCCGCGGCCGAGGTCGACCCGCGGGTCGGGGGCGGCGAAGCCGCGTGCTTGTTCATCGAAAGAAACGGAGACCGGAGAGAGAAGAGGGCGGCGTCGATGCTACCGGCATGTCGCGCCCCATGCAGAACGGCGCCCGAGGGCGCCGTTCGTTGCGTGTCTCCGAGGCGTCAGTGCCGGCGGTGGCCGACACTGCGCAAGGTACGCGTCAGGCCGCGGCCTTGACCTTCAGGCGCCAGGCGTGCAGCAGCGGCTCGGTGTAGCCGCTGGGCTGCTCGATGCCCTTGAACACCAGGTCTTGCGCGGCCTTGTAGGCGGCCGAGGTGTCGAAGTGGCCGGCCATCGGCTGGTACAGCGCGTCGCCGGCGTTCTGCTCGTCGACCACCTTGGCCATGCGCTGGAAGGCCTCGTCGACCTGCGCCTTGGTGACCACACCGTGCAGCAGCCAGTTGGCGATGTGCTGGCTGGAGATGCGCAGCGTGGCGCGGTCTTCCATGAGGCCGACGTTGTGGATGTCGGGCACCTTCGAGCAGCCCACGCCCTGGTCGACCCAGCGCACCACGTAGCCCAGGATGCCCTGCACGTTGTTGTCGATTTCCTGCTGCTTCTCGGCGTCGGTCCACTTCGCTTCGGCGGCGATCGGCACCTGCAGCAGCGCGTTCAGGATGTTCTCGCGCTCGCCTTCGGCGTCGATCTTCTCGAGCTCTTGCTGCACGGCGGTCACGCTGACCTGGTGGTAGTGCAGCGCGTGCAGCGTGGCGGCGGTGGGCGAGGGCACCCAGGCGGTGTTGGCGCCGGCCTTGGGGTGGGCGATCTTCTGTTCGAGCATGGCGGCCATCAGGTCGGGCATGGCCCACATGCCCTTGCCGATCTGCGCCTTGCCGCGCAGGCCGCAGTTCAGGCCGACGAGCACGTTGTTCTTTTCGTAGGCGCCGATCCAGGCGCTGGACTTCATGTCGCCCTTGCGGATCATCGGGCCGCCCTGCATGGCGGTGTGCATCTCGTCGCCGGTGCGGTCCAGGAAGCCGGTGTTGATGAAGGCCACGCGCGCGGCGGCTTCGGCGATGCAGGCCTGCAGGTTCACGCTGGTGCGGCGCTCCTCGTCCATGATACCGAGCTTGACGGTGTTGGCGGGCAGGCCGAGCAGCTGCTCGACGCGGCCGAACAGCTCGCTGGCGAAGGCGACTTCGGCCGGGCCGTGCATCTTGGGCTTGACGATGTAGATGCTGCCGGTGCGCGAGTTGCCCTTGCGCTTGACGTCGATCATGGCGATGGTGGTGGTGACCACGGCGTCCAGGATGCCTTCGGGGATTTCCTTGCCGCCTTCGTACAGGATGGCCGGGTTGGTCATCAGGTGGCCCACGTTGCGCAGGAACATGAGCGAGCGGCCGTGCAGCTTCAGCGGCTGGCCGTTGGCGCCGGTGTATTCGCGGTCAGCGTTCAGGCCGCGCGTGAAGGTCTTGCCGCCCTTGGCGACTTCTTCGGTCAGCGTGCCCTGCACGATGCCCAGCCAGTTCGCGTACGCGACGACCTTGTCGGCCGCGTCGACCACGGCCACCGAGTCTTCCAGGTCGAGGATGGTCGAGAGCGCGGCTTCGAGCACGAGGTCGCTCACGCCGGCCGCATCGCTCTTGCCGATGGCGGTGCTGCGGTCGATGCGGATGTCCAGGTGGATGCCGTTGTGCTTGAGCAGCACCGACGACGGCGCGGCGGCGTCGCCCTGGTAGCCGACGAACTGCGATGCATCGGCCAGGCCGGTGGTGCTGCCTTGCAGCGCGACGACCAGTTGGCCGTCCTTCACGCTGTAGCCGGTGGCGTTCTTGTGCGAACCGTTGGCCAGCGGGGCGGCCTGGTCGAGCACGTTGCGTGCGAACTCGATGACCTTGGCGCCGCGCACGGGGTTGTAGCCCTTGCCCTTTTCGGCGCCGCCGGTTTCGGGAATGGCGTCGGTACCGTACAGCGCGTCGTACAGCGAACCCCAGCGCGCGTTGGCGGCGTTCAGGGCGTAGCGCGCGTTCAGGATCGGCACCACCAGCTGCGGGCCGGCCTGCAGCGCGAGTTCGGAGTCGACGTTGGCCGTGGTGGCCTTCACGCCCTTGGGCTGCGGCAGCAGGTAGCCGATCTTTTCCAGGAAGGCGCGGTAGGCCGGCATGTCGGCGATCGGGCCGGGGTTCTTCTTGTGCCAGGCGTCAAGCTCGCTCTGCAGGCGATCGCGCTCGGCGAGCAGGGCGACGTTCTTGGGCGCCAGGTCATGGACGATGGCGTCGAAGCCCTTCCAGAACACGTCGCTGGCCACGCCGCTGGCGGGCAGGACCTTCTCTTCGACGAAGCGGTGCAGTTCGGTCGCGACCTGGAGTCGGTGGGCGGTGGTGCGGTCGGTCATGTGTTTCTCCTTGGGGAACGCAATGCAAAAAACAGGAAATCGGGGGCGGCGCAGCAGTGGGGCGCACTTGCCCCAGGTGAAGCCATGGGAGAACTGTATTCGATACTTTGCGGGCGAGTAAGAGCCGAAAGTGAGATTTATCTGTGACAAAAATGAAGGTAATCGACCCAGGCCCCAGCCTCGCTTCAAAGGGTAGGCCCTGAGGCCGGGCCGGTGGCAGCTGTATATATTTAACTTCTTAAATAATCAGTTCCCGCCGCAATGATCCTCCTGGCTTCCAACGAAAACCCGCTCGGCATGCCCGAGTCGGCCCGCCGCGCCGCCGCCGCTGCCCTCGAAGGCGCGGGCAACTACCCCGACAGCAACGGCACCGCGCTCAAGCAGGCGCTGGCCGCGCGGCTCGACGTGCCGCCCGAGTGGCTCACGCTGGGCAGCGGGTCGAGCGAAATCCTCGAGCTCGCGGCGCAGGTCAGCCTCAAGCCGGGCGAGAACGTCGTCTATTCGCAGTACGGCTTCATCGTCTATGCGGCGGCCACGGCGCACGCCCACGCACGCGCCACCGTCGTGCCCTCGCGCGACTTCGGCCACGACCTGGACGCGATGCGCGCCGCCATCGGCGACGACACGAAGCTGGTCTTCGTGGCCAACCCGAACAACCCGACCGGCACCTTCATCGATGCTGCGCCGCTGCGCGAGTTTCTGCAATCGGTGCCCGCGCACGTGACGGTGCTGCTCGACGAGGCCTACACCGAGTACCTGGCGCCCGCGCAGCGCTACGACAGCATCGAATGGGTGCGCCGCCTGCCCAACCTGATCGTGGCGCGCACCTTCTCCAAGGCCTTCGGCCTGGCGGGGATGCGCATCGGCTACGGCGTGTCGCAGCCGGCGCTCACGGCGCGCCTGAACGCGCACCGCCCGCGCTTCAACGTGACGACGCCGGCCCAGGCCGCGGCCGTGGCGGCGCTGGGCGACACCGACTTCCTGGCGCGCACCTACGAACTCAACACCGCCGGGCGCGAGCAGCTCGCCGCGGGCTTCGCCGCACTCGGCCTGCCGCACGTGCCGTCGTCGGGCAACTTCGTGATGGTGCAGGTCGGCGATGCGCCCGCCGTGCACGCGCGCCTGCTGGCCGCCGGCATCGAGGTCTCGCTGCTCGGCCCGTATGGCCTGCCGCAATGGCTGCGCGTGAGCGTCGGCCTGCCGGCGCAGAACGAGGCGCTGCTGGCCGCGCTGCGCTGACGGCTACACGCACAGAGCACACCGAAGAACAACCACCCCGAGGAGACCGCCCCATGCAACGCCGCCAGTTCGCAGCGCAGGCCGCTGCCGTCATCACCGCCACGGCCTTCGCGCCGATGGCGTTCGCGCAGGAGCGCACGGTGCGCATCCTGATCGGCTTTCCGCCGGGCGGGTCGGCCGACGTGGTCGCGCGAATCCTGGCCGACAAGATGCGCGTGTCGCTCGGACAGAACGTCATCGTCGACAACAAGCCCGGCGCGGCCGGTCGGCTGGCGCTGGCCGAGCTCAAGCGCTCGCCGCCGGACGGCAGCGTGCTCATCTTCTCGCCCAGCGGCGCGATGGTGATCCACCCGTGGCTGTATTCGAACCTCGGCTACGACACGGTGAAGGACTTCACGCCGATCTCGCTCGGCAGCACCTTCGACTTCGCGGTGACGGCCGGACCGGGCGCGCCGGCGGGCGACCTGAAGGCGGTGCTGGCCTGGATGAAGGCCAACCCGGGCAAGGCCAACTACGCGACCTCGGGCGCCGGCACGGTGCCGCACTTCGCGGGCCAGCTGCTGGCGCAGGCCTCGGGCGTGCCGATGACGCACGTCGCCTACCGCGGCGGCGCGCCGGCCGCGCAGGACCTCATCGGCGGACAGGTGCCGCTGATGGTCGACACCGCCTCGGAAACCATCGAGCACCACCGCGCGGGCAAGGTCCGCATCCTCGCGGTGACGGGCGAAAAGCGCAGCCGCGCGTTGCCCGACGTGCCGACGCTGAAGGAGGCCGGCATCAACGTGACGGCCGATGCTTTCTTCGGGTTGTACGGCCCGCCGGGCATGTCGCCCGAGTTGGTCGCGCGCATCGACAAGGCCGTGGCCGACGCGCTGCGCCTGCCCGACGTGCAGGAAAAGATCTACGCGCTGGGCCTCGTGCCGGCACATGCGGGGCCGGCGGAGCTGGCGAGCATCCAGGCGACGCATCTGAAGCGGTGGGAACTGCCGATCAAGAACTCGGGCTTCAAGGCTGAATCCTGATCCTCACACCTGCCCGCTGAGCGCCTTCGCCGCCGCGCGCACGGGCTCGATGTAGGCTGCGTCATAGCGGTGCGTCGGCATCGTCAGCGTGACCGCCGCGGCCAGGCCGCCATCCGCGTGGAACACCGGCGCCGAGATGCCCGCCAGTTCGGCCGTGCGGTCGCCCACCAGCGCGCAATAGCCTTGCGCGCGGATCGCGTCGTACAGCTTGCGCTCCTTCGCCCCGCGCGGCCGTTCGGCCTCGGGCCCGAAGGCGATCAGCACGCGCGCGCCCGCGCCCCGGTCGTTGGGCAGCAGATCGCCCGCGCGCACATGGTCGCGCACGACGTGCGAGGAATCGACGCGGAACTGGCACAGCCGCACCCAGCTGTCGCCCTGGTCCTGCCGCACGTGGTACGCCGCGCTCTCGCCGGTGGCGGCGGCGAGCGTGCGCAGCACCGGCAGCACGAGGCGGTCGAGCGACTGCGACGCGGCGTACAGCCCGTGCAGCCGCGCGATCTCCAGCCCCAGCGCATAGCGCCCGTCGTCCTGCCGGCGGATCAGCCGCGCATGTTCGAGCGAGGCCAGCAGGCGCAGCACCGTGCTCTTGTACAGCTGCGTGCGCTCGGCGAACTGCGCGAGCGACAGCGCCTCGTCGCCGGGCCGGAAGGCCGACAGCAGGCTCAGCGCGCGGTCGACCGCGGCGGCGCCGCCGGGGGCGGCGTTGAGGTCGGACACCGATTCGGTCTGGGCTTTGCGGGGCATGGCGTGGCTTGACAGTCGGCGGGCTTGCCGATTTAATTCTGTTTAACAGAATATAGTTCTGCAAGATAGAACAGTCAAGAAAGCACCCAATGACCTCCCCCGACGTTCTCATCAGCGAGGTCGGTCCGCGCGACGGCCTGCAGTCCGTGAAGGCCACCATGCCCACGGCCGACAAGCTGCGCTGGATCGACGCGCTGCATGCCGCCGGCCTGCGCGAGATCGAGGTCGCCTCGTTCGTGCCCGCGAAGCTGCTGCCGCAGATGGCCGACGCCGCCGAGGTGGTGCGCCACGCGGTCACGTTGCCCGGCCTCGTGGTGATGGCGCTGGTGCCCAACCGCAAGGGCGCGCAGGCCGCGCTCGAGGCGGGCGTGCACAAGCTCACGATGCCGGTGTCTGCCAGCGTGGCGCATTCGCTGGCCAACGTGCGCAAGACGCCGACCGAGATGGTCGAGGAGGTGCGCGCCATCGCCGAACTGCGCGGCGCCCTCGCGCCGCAGGTGAAGCTCGAAGCGGGCATCTCCACCGCCTTCGGCTGCACGCTGCAGGGGCTGGTGCCGGAAGACGACGTGATCCGCCTGGCCGTGCAGTGCGTCGAGGCCGGCGCGCAGGAGGTCGGCCTGTCGGACACCGTGGGTTATGCCAACCCTGCGCAGGTGCGCCGCCTCTTCAAACGGCTGCGCGCCGAACTCGGCGTGCACGCGGGCGCCGCTCACATGCACAACACGCGCGGCCTGGGCATCGCCAATTGCCTGGCCGCGTGGGACGAGGGCGTGCGCACCTTCGACGCCTCGCTCGGCGGCCTTGGCGGCTGCCCGTATGCGCCGGGCGCGTCGGGCAATGCGGTCACCGAAGACCTCGTCTTCATGTTCGAGGCCATGGGTGTGCGCACCGGCATCGACATCGACACACTCATCGCGGCGCGCGCGCCGCTCAAGGCCGGCCTGCCCGGCGAGCCGGTCTACGGCATGACGCCCGAAGCCGGCCTGCCCAAGGGCTTTGTCCAGGAAACCCTCTCTCATGTCTGAAGCCAATCCCTTGCCCTACGCGGGCGTGCGCGTCGTCGAATTCACCCACATGGTCATGGGCCCGACCTGCGGCCTGCTGCTGGCCGACCTGGGCGCCGAAGTCATCAAGGTCGAGCCCATCGAAGGCGACAACACGCGCCGCCTGCTGGGCTCGGGCGCGGGCTTCTTCCCGACCTTCAACCGCAACAAGAAGAGCATCGCGCTCGACCTGAAGAAGCCCGAAGGTGTGGAGGCCGCGCTGCGCCTCATCGCCACCGCCGACATCGTGAGCGAGAACTTCAAGCCCGGCACGATGAAGAAGCTGGGGCTCGACTACGACACGCTCGCCAAGCTCAACCCGCGCCTCATCTACGTGAGCCACAAGGGCTTTTTGCCCGGCCCGTACGACCACCGCACAGCGCTCGATGAGGTGGTGCAGATGATGGGCGGCCTGGCCTACATGACCGGCCGCGCGGGCGACCCGCTGCGTGCGGGCACCAGCGTGAACGACATCATGGGCGGCATGTTCGGCGCCATCGGCGCGATGGCCGCGCTGCGCCAGCGCGACATCACCGGCAAGGGCTGCGAGGTGCAGTCGGCGCTGTTCGAGAACAACGTGTTCCTGGTCGCGCAGCACATGATGCAGTTCGCCGCCACCGGCAAGGCCGCCGACCCGATGCCCAGCCGCATCTCGGCCTGGGCCGTGTACGACGTGTTCACGGTGAAGGACGGCGAGCAGATCTTTCTTGCGGCCGTGAGCGACAAGCAGTGGGCCATCTTCTGCAAGGCCTTCGGCCTCGAGGAGATGCTGGCCGACCCGCGCCTGAAGACCAACAACGACCGCGTGCGCGCACGCGAGTGGATGATGCCGATCCTGCGCTCGCACCTCGCCAACCACAGCGCGGCCGAACTCAGTGCGGTGTTCGAGCAGAACGAGCTGCCCTTCGCGCCCATCACCAAGCCGCAGGAGCTGTTCGACGACCCGCACCTCAACGCCACCGGCGGCCTCGCGCCCGTGCGCATGAACGACGGCCACATGGCCAAGGTGCCGCTTGCGCCGTTCACGCTCGGCGGCGAACGCCCGGGCATCCGCCTGCAGCCGCCGCACATCGGCGAGCACAGCGCGGCGCTGCTGAAGGAAGTGGGCTACAGCGACGGCGACATCTCCGCGCTGCGGGCGCAGGGCGTCACGGCCGGCGACTGATCTTCGGTGGCGGGCGATATAGTTCCCGCGCCATGGACCGCCTCAAGCAGCTCGAATCCTTTGTCTCGGTCGCGACCCGCGGCAGCCTCACCGCGGCGGCCAAGGCGGAAGGCGTGGCGCCCGCGATCATGGGCCGGCGCATCGACGCGCTCGAAGAGCGCCTGGGCGTCAAGCTGCTGGTGCGCACCACGCGCCGCATCGCGCTCACGCACGAAGGCAGCGCCTTTCTCGAAGACTGCCAGCGCCTCCTGACCGAGTTCGCGAACGCCGAGGCCAGCGTGAGCGCCGGCGGCGTGAAGGCCAGCGGCCACCTGCGCGTGACCGCGCCGGCCGGCTTCGGCCGCCGCCACGTCGCGCCGCTGGTGCCGCGCTTTCATGCGCTGCATCCCGAAGTGACGATCTCGCTGAACCTCAGCGACCGCGTGGTCGACGTCACGGGCGAGAGCTTCGACTGCGCCGTGCGCGTGGGCGACCTGCCCGACTCGTCGCTGGTGAGCGTGCGCCTGGCCGACAACCGCCGCCGCTGCGTCGCCACGCCCGAGTTCCTGCGCCGCCACGGCGCGCCCAAACACCCGGGCGAACTGTCGCGCTTTGCCTGCCTGACGCTGTCGAGCGACGCCTCGCAGACGCGCGGCTGGGCCTTTCGCATTACCAGCGAGGAGGGCGTGCAGGAACTCATTCACCTGCGCCCCAGCGGCCCGCTCGATTGTTCCGACGGCCAGGTGCTGCACGACTGGTGCCTGGCGGGCCATGGCATCGCCTGGCGCAGCACGTGGGAGGTCGAGGCCGAGATCGACGCCGGCCTGCTCGTGCCCCTGCTCGACGACTTTGCCGCACCGCCCAACGGCATCTATGCGGTGTTCACAGGCACCAAGCACCTGCCGCTGCGCGTGCGACTGTGGCTTGATTTCCTCAAAGCGCAGTACGGGCAGCCGGAATTCTGGGGCGGGCGGTCCTGAAATCGTGACCGGGCGGCACAATGCTTTTTGCATTTGCTTGCAACCCCGATGAAGAAAGTTTCCGATGACCCTCGAAGCCATCCTCGCCTACCTGCATCTGTTGGCCATCCTCACGATGGTCGTGTTCATCTCCAGTGAAGCCGCGCTGTGCCGCGTGCAATGGCTCAATGCCGCCGTGGTCGAGCGGCTGGCCAAGGTCGACATGGTCTACGGCATCGCCGCCATCGCAGTGCTGGCCACCGGCATCGCGCGCACCTGGTGGGGCGTGAAGGGCACGGCCTGGTACTGGACCAACCCGCTGCTGCACGTGAAGCTCACGCTGTTCATCATCGTGGGCGTGCTGTCGATCTTCCCGACGCTGACCTACTTCCGCTGGCGCAAGACGCTGCGCGCCACGGGCAAGTTGCCGGCGGAGGCCGACATCCTGAAGACGCGCAAGCTGGTGATGATCCAGGCGCACCTGATCGCACTGATCCCGCTGGTGGCGGTGTTCCTGGCGCGCGGCTTCGGCAAGTAATCAACACAAAAGACAAAAGAAAAGGCCCGCATGAGCGGGCCCTTCGGGAGTAACAAATGTCAGCGCCACACGGCGCCGCGCCGGATCAGGCCTTGGCCGCGTCGGCTTCGCACTTCTTCATGAAGCTGTTCTTGGCGGCACCGGCCAGGGCCTTGCCGTTCTTGTCGAGGGCCTTGGCGGCGCAGGCGGGTCCGGCGGCGGCCTTGTTGCACTTCTTCATGAAGCTGTTCTTGGCGGCGCCGGCCAGGGGCTTGCCGTTCTTGTCGATGGCCTTGGCATCGCAGCTGGCGCCACCGGCGGGTGCGGCCGCGGCGGCAGGGGCTGCCGCAGGTGCGGCGGCGGCGGCGGGGGCCACGACCGGGGCGGGTGCCTTGTCCTGCGCGTAGGCGCTGAACGACAGGCAGGCGCCGAGCGCGACGGTGGAGGCGACCAGGGAAAGGAGCTTCTTCATGGTGGATATGTCCTTGCAAGGTTGGGTTGTGACAGACGCCCCGCCTCGGGGCCGACCATCCTAACGGGCGACATCGCCCATCGGATGACGATCGTTAACTGGGTCCGGGTTTGCCCCCGGTAAAATTCACAGATGCTATTGGTCAAACAGGAGCTGCTCGCGGCGCTCGCGAACACGCTCGAAACCCTCTCTCCCGGCGCCGGCGCCAAAGCCGCGTTCGAGTCGCCCAAGGTGGCGGCGCACGGCGATTTCGCCAGCACCGCCGCCATGCAACTCGCCAAGCCGTTGGGGCGCAAGCCCCGTGAACTGGCCGAGGAACTGAGCGCTGCGCTGCTCGCCACCCCCGCTTTCGGCCAATGGGTCGAGGCGATCGAGATTGCCGGCCCCGGCTTCCTCAACATCCGCCTGAAGGCTGCCGCCAAGCAGCAGATCGTGCGCGAGGTGCTGGCCGCCGGTGAAAGCTTCGGCCAGCAGCCCGCCACCGGCGAAAAGGTGCTGGTCGAGTTCGTGTCGGCCAACCCGACCGGTCCGCTGCACGTCGGCCACGGCCGCCAGGCCGCGCTGGGCGACGCCATCTGCAACCTGCAGGCCTCGCAGGGCCAGAGCGTGTGGCGCGAGTTCTATTACAACGACGCCGGCGTGCAGATCCAGACGCTGGCCAACAGCACGCAGCTGCGCGCCAAGGGCTTCAAGCCCGGCGACGCCGAGTGGCCCAGCGGCGAAAAGGCCCCGGCCTACAACGGCGACTACATCGCCGACATCGCCGAGGACTTCAAGGCGAAGAAGACCGTCAAGTCGGACGACCGCGAGTACACCGCCAGCGGCGACATCGACGACCTGGACAGCATCCGTGAGTTCGCCGTGGCCTACCTGCGCCGCGAGCAGGACCTCGATCTGCAGGCCTTCCGCGTGCGCTTCGACAACTACTACCTCGAGTCCAGCCTCTACACCAGCGGCCGCGTCGAGGCGGCCGTGGCCAAGCTCGTGGCCGCCGGCAAGACCTACGAGCAGGACGGCGCGCTGTGGCTGAAGTCGACCGACTACGGCGACGACAAAGACCGCGTGATGAAGAAGCAGGACGGCACGTACACCTACTTCGTGCCCGACGTGGCGTACCACATCGCCAAGTGGGAGCGGGGCTTTCACAAGGTCGTGAACATCCAGGGCACCGACCACCACGGCACCATCGCGCGCGTGCGCGCCGGCCTGCAGGCCGCCGGCGAAGGCATTCCCGAGGGCTACCCCGACTACGTGCTGCACACCATGGTGCGCGTCATGAAGGGCGGCGAAGAGGTCAAGATCAGCAAGCGCGCCGGCAGCTACGTCACGCTGCGCGACCTGATCGAGTGGACCAGCACCGATGCCGTGCGCTTCTTCCTGCTCAGCCGCAAGCCCGACACCGAATACACCTTCGACGTCGACCTGGCGGTCACCAAGAACAACGACAACCCCGTGTACTACGTGCAGTACGCCCACGCGCGCATCTGCTCGGTGCTCGCGGCCTGGGGCGGCGACGCGGCCGCGCTCAAGGCGGTCGACCTGTCGCCGCTGGACAGTCCGGCGGCCCAGGCGCTGATGCTGCTGCTGGCCAAGTACCCGGCCATGCTGACGGCGGCGGCGAAGGATTTCGCCCCGCACGACGTGACTTTCTACCTGCGCGAACTCGCGGCCAGCTACCACAGCTACTACGATGCCGAGCGCATCCTGGTGGACGACGAGCCGGTCAAGCTGGCGCGTCTCGCACTCGTCGCAGCGGCCGCGCAGGTGCTGCACAATGGCCTCGCGATCCTCGGCGTCAGTGCGCCGAGCAAGATGTGAATCACCCTCTGAACATGAAGAAGACAAGCAGACAACGCGGCAACATCGTCATCGGGCTGATCATCGGCCTGGTGCTCGGTCTGGGCGTCGCCCTGGGCATCGCGGTCTACGTCACCAAGGTGCCGATCCCGTTCGTCAACAAGACGCAACGCGGCGGTGCCGAACAGGACGAAGCCGAAGCCCGCAAGAACCGCGACTGGGACCCGAACGCGCCGCTGGCCGGCAAGGCCGGCGCGCCCAAGCCGGCGGCCACGCCACCGGCCGCCACGGCCACCGGTCCGGTGAACCCGATCACCGGCGCCCCCGTCACCGCGGCACCGGGCACGGCGCCCACCACCGTCACCCCGCCGGTCACCGCCCCGGCCCCCGTGGTGGTGGCGCCCAAGCCGGCGCGCCCCGCGCCGGTGCCGGCCGAAGCCAACGCCCTGCCGCCGTCGAACGATCCGCTGGGCGACCTCGCCCGGGCCCGCGCAGGCGGCAGCACGACCACCGCGTCCGCCGCGCCGAGCCACACGGCCGCCGCGCCGTCGCCGTCGGGTGCCGACCCCTTCATGTACTTCGTGCAGGCCGGCGCCTTCCGCACCACCGACGACGCCGAGGCGCAGCGCGCCAAGCTGTCGCTCATGGGCGTCGAGGCCAAGGTCACCGAGCGCGAGCAGGCCGGTCGCACGGTTTACCGCGTGCGCGCCGGCCCGTTCAACAAGAAGGACGACGCCGACCGGCTCAAGGAACGGCTCGACGGCGGCGGTCTCGAATCGGCGCTGGTGCGCGTGCAGCGCTGACCCGTCAGCGCCTTTCTTGAACAGCCTTTAAGCTCTCGCCCGCGCGGCATTCGCCGCACTCGTTTGTCAATTCCAGCGCCTCGGTCGCGCCGTCCATGGGGAACTCCCGGCGGCGCGCCGGCTCTGTACTGCGGTACCCACAGGAGAACCTTTTCCATGAAACGTCGTGACTTTTCGCTGGCCGCCACTTCGATCGGGCTGCTTTCGCTGGCTGCCGTTCCGGCACACGCCCAGCGCGCCCCCAAGGCCGGCACCGATTTCCTCGTGCTCGACAAGCGCGTGCCCGTCGATGCACCGGCCGGCAAGGTCGAGGTGGTCGAGTTCTTCTCGTACAACTGCCCGCATTGCAACGACTTCGAGCCCTCGCTCGAAGCCTGGGTCAAGGCAGCCCCGAAGGAAGTGGCGTTCCGCCGCATCCCCGTGCCCTTCGTGGGCAACGACGTCGAAGCCAAGCAGCGCCTGTACTTCACGCTCGAAGCGATGGGCAAGCTCGACGAGTACCACCCGAAGGTGTTCGCCGCCATCCACGCGCAGCGCCAGAACCTGAACGGCGACGCCAACATCCAGGCCTGGGCCGAGCGTGCCGGCCTCGACGGCGCCAAGTTCAAGGAAACCTTTGCGTCCTTCGGCGTGGCCAGCAAGGCCCGCCGCGCAGCGCAGCAGACCGAGGCCTACAAGGTCGCCGGCGTGCCGGCCCTGGCCGTGGCGGGCCGCTGGTATGTGGACGGCGAAACCGCCGGCAGCATGTCCAAGGTGCTGCAGGTCGCGACCTTCCTCATCGGCGAAGCCAAGAAGGGCTGACCGACCCGACGACCTGGTTCTTCGGTCGAATGCAAGGCCCGCTTCGGCGGGCTTTTTCATTGGCGGCGGTGGGCAATTGCCATCCCACGCATACAATGTTTCAGAGCAAGTTTCGTGCCTTTATGACATTGCCCTCCATCCCCACATTCCCCACCCTTCGTCGCCTCGGCCGCCTGGCTTTCGGTGCGCTGTTGCTGGCCGGTGCCGCCTCGGGCGCCCTGGCCGAAACCGCCGACCGCACCAAGCCGATGAACATCGAGTCCGACTCGATGCGCTACGACGACCTGAAACAGACCAGCGTGTTCACCGGCAACGTGCTGGTCACGAAGGGCACGATCATCATCCGCGGCGCGCGGCTGGACGTGCGCCAGGACGCCGAGGGCTACCAGTACGGCGTGGTCACGGCGGCGCCCGGCAAGCTGGCCTATTACAAGCAGAAGCGCAACGCCGGCGACGAGTGGATCGAGGGCGAGTCGGAAGTCATCGAGTACGACAGCCGCGCCGACAACGTCAAGTTCATCCGCCGTGCCGTCATGCGCCGGCTGATCGGCGCCACGGCCAACGACGAGAGCAGCGGCGCGCTGATCGTCTACGACCAGAGCAACGACACCTACACCGTCAACGGCTCCCTCGTGCCGCCGAACGCCGGCGTCTCGGCGGGCGGCGGCGGCCGCGTGAAGGCCATCCTCACGCCGAAGGCCGCCGCGGCCCCGGCAGCGGGCGGTTCCGCACCGGCAGCCGGCGGCAAGAAGCCCGCGGCCCCGGCACCCACCCCCGCGCCCGGCGCCGGGCTGCGCCCGAGCACCACGCTGGGCGGCACCGAAGGGGAAGGGCGCAAGTGATCGAAACCGCAGGAACCCAGACCGCCGACGGCATTCCGGGCAGCCGCCTCGTGGCGCGCGGCCTCAAGAAGAGCTACGGCAGCCGCACGGTCGTGAAAGACGTCTCGCTCGACGTGCAAAAGGGCGAGGTCGTCGGACTGCTCGGCCCCAACGGCGCGGGCAAGACCACCTCGTTCTACATGATCGTCGGGCTGGTGCGCGCCGACGCCGGCGAGATCACCATCGACGGCGAGCCCATCGCCCACATGCCCATCCACCGCCGCGCGCGCATGGGCCTGAGCTACCTGCCGCAGGAGGCCTCGATCTTCCGCAAGCTCACGGTCGAGGAAAACGTGCGTGCCGTGCTCGAGCTGCAGCGCGAGCCCGACGCCAACGGCCGCATGATGCCGCTGACCAAGCAGCACACCGAAGAGCGCTTGGCCGACCTGCTGGCCGACCTGCGCGTGGACCACCTGCGCGATTCGCCCGCGCTCGCGCTGTCGGGCGGCGAGCGCCGCCGCGTTGAAATTGCACGCGCGCTGGCCACCCAGCCGCGCTTCATCCTGCTGGACGAGCCCTTCGCCGGCATCGACCCGATCGCCGTGATCGAGATCCAGCGGATCATCAGTTTCCTGAAAGAGCGCGGCATCGGCGTGCTCATCACCGACCACAACGTGCGTGAAACGCTGGGCATCTGCGATCACGCGTTCATCATCAGCGACGGGCACGTGCTGGCACAAGGCACACCCTCGGAGATCGTCGACAACGCCGAGGTACGCAGGGTGTACCTGGGCGAGCACTTCCGCATGTAAGGGAGGGTCGGGTCTCCATGAAGCAAGGGCTGTCCCTTCGCGTCTCGCAGCATCTGGCGCTGACGCCACAGCTGCAGCAGTCCATTCGCCTGCTCCAACTCTCCACGCTCGAACTGAGCCAGGAGGTGGAGCAGATGCTGGACGAGAACCCGTTCCTCGAGCGCACCGCGGAAGAAGCGGCGCGCGAGGAATTCGGGCTGGACACGGCCGACGCGCCGGTGCCGCGCGACGACGCGGGCGAGGGTGAGGCCGAGTTCACGCCGTCCGCCGCCAGCACTTCCTCCACGTCCAGTGACACCAGCACCTCGACCCCCGACACCGATGGCCCCGCCGCCGAGATCGCCGAGCGCGAGCCCGACTGGGAAGGCGACGGCACCGTCGACATGGCGCCCGACGACAGCGAGTGGGGCAGCGATGCGCCCGCGCGCCAGAACAACCTGGGCGACGACGAGCGTGCCGATGCCACCGAACTCGCGCGCAGCCAGGAGTCGCTGCAGTCCTTCCTGCACCGCCAGGCGTTGAGCCTGCGGCTCAATGAAAACGACTGCGCCGCGCTGCGCTTCCTGATCGAGTCGCTCAACGACGACGGCTACCTCGAAGACTCGCTGCCCGCATTGGCCTCGGGCCTGGCGGGCGACGACAACGACCAGTTCGACGACCTCGTGCACCACTTCCAGGTGGCGCTGGGCCTGCTGCAGAGCCTGGAGCCGGTGGGCGTCGGCGCGCGCGATCTCGGCGAATGCCTGAGCATCCAGCTGAAGGCGCTCGCCAGCGAAGACGAGACCGAGGCCGAAGCGCTCATCCGCAAGACCGCCATCGCGATCTGCAAGCAGCCCATGGAGCTGCTCGCGCGGCGCGACTTCAAGCGCCTGGCCACGCTCACGCGCACCAACGAAGACCTGGTGCGCTCGGCGCTGCAGGTCATTGCGCGGCTCGAACCCAAGCCGGGGCGCCGTTTCGTCGACGTCGAACGCAACATCGTCATCCCCGACGTGATCGTCACCAAGACCGGGCGCGGCACGAACGTGAAGTTCCGCGTCATGCTCAACCCCGAGGTCATGCCGCGCCTGCGCGTGCACGACATCTACGCCGGCGCGCTCAAGTCACACAAGGGCGAAGGCAGCCAGGCGCTGTCTCAGCGGCTGCAGGAGGCGCGCTGGTTCATCAAGAACATCCAGCAGCGCTTCGACACCATCCTGCGCGTGAGCAACGCCATCGTCGAGCGCCAGAAGAGCTACTTCGTGCACGGCGAGCTGGCCATGCGCCCGCTGGTGCTGCGCGAGATCGCCGACGAGCTGGGCCTGCACGAGTCGACCATCTCGCGCGTGACCACCGCCAAGTACATGGCCACGCCCTTCGGCACGGTCGAGCTCAAGTACTTCTTCGGTTCGGCGCTGGGCACCGAGACCGGTGGCAATGCGTCGAGCACCGCGGTGCGCGCGCTGATCAAGCAGTTCGTGAGTTCCGAGAGCATCAAGAAGCCGCTGTCCGACAGCCAGATTTCCGAGATGCTGAAAGAGCAGGGCATCGAGTGCGCGCGCCGCACCGTCGCCAAGTACCGCGAAGCCTTGCGCATCGCACCGGCCAACCTGCGCAAAGCCCTGTAGAAAGCCCACAATGACCCGTCGCCTGCTGTCGCGCTGGGGGCATTGGGTCTTCGCCCTCGTGGCTGCATCGCTGTTCGCCGGCTGTGCCACCTTGCCCGACGACGCACCGCGCCCGCCCACCAAGGCCATCGCCGTCTCGGCCGACACCGCGCTCGGCAAGATCGCGCTGGCCTCGCAGCCCGACCCCGACCTCAGCGGCTTTCGCCTCATGCCCGGCGGCGACTTCGCCTTCGACACGCGGCTGCAGCTGGCGCGCCGCGCGCAGCGCACGCTCGACGTGCAGTACTACCAGATCGAGAACGACGAGACCGGCCGCTACCTGTTGCGCACCCTGCGCGATGCGGCCCAGCGCGGCGTGCGCGTGCGCCTGTTGATGGACGACCTGTACACGTCCGGCGAAGACGAGCTGCTGCTCGGCCTGGCCGCCACGCCGAACGTGGAGCTGCGCCTGTTCAACCCGTTCCCGGCCGGGCGCGGCAGCCTGCTCAAGCGCTTCACCGCATCGCTGTTCGACTTCAGCCGCGTCAACCGCCGCATGCACAACAAGCTCTTCATCGCCGACGGCGCGATGGCCGTGGCGGGCGGGCGCAACATCGGCAACCAGTACTTCCGCCGCACCACCGGCCCCAACTTCATCGACCTCGACACCTTCGTCACGGGTGCGCTGATCCCGCGCCTGGGCGTGCTGTTCGACCAGTACTGGAACAGCCCGCACGTGCGCCCGATCGGCGCGGTCGTGCACACCGACCTGCCGCGCGAGGAGCTGCAGCGCCGCTTCGACGCCGCCACCGGCCCCGACACCACGCCGCCGCCGCCCAGGCCCGCGCCCAACGACCTGCTCGGCTACAGCCCGGTGGCCGACGACCTCGACGCCGGCAAGCTGGGCCTGATCTGGACCACCGCCGAGGCGTATGCCGATTCGCCCGACCGCGTGATCGGCAAGACCGCGTCGTACGGCGGCGTGCCGCTGCTCGACGTGGACAGCGTGCGCTACAACGTGGTCGAGCAGATGCGCCGCGCGCGCAGCGAGGTGACGCTGGTGTCGCCCTACCTGATTCCGGGCGCGTCGGGGCTGGAGGTGATGCGCGAGATCCGCGGACGCAACGTGAAGATCAGCGTGGTCACCAACTCGCTCGCCGCCACCGACGAGCCGCTGGTGCACACCGCCTACCGCCGCTACCGCGCCGACATGCTGGCGCTGGGCGCCGAGCTGCACGAGCTGAGTTCCGCGCGCACGCGGCGCAGCGTGCGCCTCGGCCTCTTTGGCACGTCGGTGGGGCGGCTGCACGCCAAGTCGGCGGTGATCGACCAGCGCATCCTGTTCGTCGGCTCGATGAATTTCGATCCGCGCTCCGAGATTCACAACACCGAGATCGGCCTGTTCATCCGCAGCCCCGAGATGGCGCAGCAGACCTTGAAGCTGCTCGACGTGCTCAAGCAGCAGGGCGCCTACCGGCTGCGCTTTGCCGAGGGCGGCGATGCAGCGGCAGTCGGCTCGCGGCGCATCGAATGGGTCAGCGAGGAAGGCGGCAAGACCACCGTGCTGCACGAAGAGCCCGACTCGGGCTTCTGGGACCGCACCATGCTCGAGCTGCTGTCGCCGCTCACGCCCGAGAGCCTGCTCTAGCGCCTCAGGTGCCGCGAACGGCCGACCACACGAGCCGCAGGCCCAGCAGGCCCATCACGCCGCCGGCCGCGCGGTCGATCCAGGTCTTGTAGCGCAGGTAGGCCGCGCGCGGCGCGGCCGAGGACAGTGCCAGCGCGACGATCGCGTACCAGCCCGTCTCGATGCAGAAGATCACGGCCGGCACCGCGAGCGCCAGCACCAGCGGCACCTCGCGCGGCAGGAAGGCCGCGAAGATGCTCGCGTACACCACCGCCGTCTTCGGGTTGCTGATCTGCGTGGCCAGGCCGAGCAGGAAGGTGCGTCCGCTGCGGCCCTGGCTTCGGGGCGAGGCGTCCGTGTCGGGCGTGATCGCGAGCGGCTGCCGCGCGCCGCGCCAGATGCGAAAGCCCAGGTAGATCAGATAGGCGCCGCCGAAGGCCTTGATCGCGAGGTACAGCGCCGGCACCGCGAGGAACGCTGCCTGCAGCCCGGCCAGCGCCGCGATGGAGAACGCCAGCCCGCCGGCGCCCATGCCCAGCGCCGCCGCGAGCCCGTCGCTGCGCGAGGCCACGGCCGTGCGCGCCACCATCACGAAGCTCGGGCCGGGGCTCATCGCGCCCACGGCCATGGCGCCGGCGATGCCGAGCAGGGACAGGAGGTGGGCGTCGGTCATGAGTGGGCTCCGGTGGGGGATGGGTTCATTGCACGTTCACGGCTTCGACCTGCACCAGCAGCTTCACCTTGTTCTCGAAGCCGAAGTTCAGGCCCCAGGTGATGCCCCAGTCGCTGCGCTGCACGGTGGCCTCGAAGTCGCCGCCGCAGACCTGGCGGTTGATGAGCGGGTTCAGGTAGCAGTTGAAGCGCACGGCCTTCAGCGTCACCGGCTTGGTCTGGCCCATGAGCGTGAGCGTGCCGGGCACGTCGGTCACCTTGTCGCCGCTGAAGTCGATGCGCTCGGCCACGAAGCGGCCGGTGGGGAATTCGGCCACGTTGAAGAAGTCTTTGCTCTGCACGTGGCGGTTGAGCAGGTCGACGCCGGTGTTGATGGAGCTGATGTCCATCGTGATGTCGACCTTGCCGCTGGCGCCGGTGCCGTCGATCTGCACCGAGCCGTCCTTGGTGCTGAAGCGGCCGCGGTTGGTGGTGGTGCCGTAGTGGCCCATCTCGTACATGACGAAGGTGTGGGTCGGGTCGATCACGTAGCTCGCATTTTTGACCGGCCCGCCCGCGGGCTTGGCGGCCAGCGGCGGCGCGGTGTATTCCTGGGCCGTGGCGGCCAGGGGCAGGGCCGCGCCCGCACACAGGACCGCGGCGAAGAAGAGCTTGTTCATGGCAAGGGAAGAAGGATGCATGGGAAATGAAATCGTCGTCACAGCGGCCCGAGGCCCGCGAGCGTCAGCTTGAAGCGCACCTGCACCTCGTTGCCGACCACCGAGGTGTCGGTCCATTCGCCGTCGCCCACCTTGTAGTCGAGCCGCTGGATCGTGAGGGTGCCCGTGGCGACCGAATACGCGCCGCCCGACGACACGATGCTCACGGGCACTGTCACGTACTTGCTGACGCCCTTGATGGTGAGCTTGCCGGCCATCTCGAAGCGGCCCTCGCCCAGCGCCTTGATGGCGCTCGAGCGGAAGCTGGCCTGCGGGAAATGCGCGGTGTCGAACCAGGTCGGCTTGGGCAGCTCGGCATCGCTCATGGGCACGCCGAAGCCGGCGCTGGCGGTGTCGATCTGCAGCACGACCGAGCCGCCCTCGGGCTTCTTCGGATCGAAGGCGACCTGCGCGTCGAAGCGCTTGAAGCTGCCTTCCACTGGCACGCCCATCTGCTTGCTGACGAAGGCGATCTGGCTCTTCTCGGGCACCAGTTTGGCGGTGGTGGCCGGCATGGGCTCGGCCGCGGCGTGCAGCGCGAGGCCGAGGAGGGCGGCGGTGCCCCACAAAAGACGGGTCGTCATCCGGCGGATTCCTTGCGTGGCGCGGGCCACATGCGTTGCAACAGACCGTCGTGGTCGATCCAGTGGTGCTTGAGCGCCGCCGCCACGTGCAGCAGCGTGACACCGGCCAGCAGGAAGGCGCTGCGCTGGTGCAGCGGCTTGAGCACGGCCTCGGCGAAGTCCTTGTCGACCGCGACCAGGTCGGGCAACGGCAGCAGGCCGAACCACACGACCGGCACGCCCATGCCCGAGCTGTAGGCCCAGCCGAACAGCGGGACCGCGAAGAACAGCAGGTACATCAGCGCATGGCTGATGCGGTGCGCGGCCCGCTGCCAGGCCGGCATGGCCGCCAGCACCCGCGCCGACAGCGGCGGCGGGCGGTGCGTGAGGCGCCACAGCAGCCGCAGCGCCGACAGCAGGAGGATGGTGATGCCGGCCCACTTGTGCCAGCTGTAGAGCTTCAGGCGCTGCGGCGAGAAGGGCAGGCCCGTCATGTAGAGCCCGACGCCGAGCGAGCCAACGATCATCGCCGCGAGCAGCCAGTGCAGGGCCATTGCGACCCGCCCGTAGCGGGGCTCGCGCAGGGCGGCGGCGCCAACGGCAGGAGCGGGAAGGGGTT
The DNA here is from genome assembly GCF_009811375.1 of Variovorax boronicumulans. Taxonomy (NCBI): domain Bacteria; kingdom Pseudomonadati; phylum Pseudomonadota; class Betaproteobacteria; order Burkholderiales; family Comamonadaceae; genus Variovorax; species Variovorax boronicumulans. The sequence goes on along the minus strand of NZ_BKDH01000003.1, from coordinate 118,809 downwards.
CGACGGGCATCGGGGCAGGGGCGGCGGCGGCCTGTGCGCGGAGCATAGCTCGGAAGCGATGACACCGCAGCGGGGCCGGCCCGCGCGGAGCGCTACGACGGCGACGGCGGTTGTTGTTGCTGCTGCTGGGCCCGCAGCAGCACGCGCCGCAGCGCGTCCGGCTGCACCGGCTTGCGCAGCGCGTGCCAGCCGCGCGCGGCGGCCAGCTGCTGCGTGGCTTCGGTGATGTCGGCCGAGATCAGCGCGATCGTCAGCGCGGGCTTGCGCTGCGCCAGTCGCTCGGCCAGCGCGATGCCGTTGAACGCACCGGGCAGGCGGATGTCGCACAGCGCCGCGTCGAGCGCGTCCAGGTCGGCCAGCGCGAGCGCCTCGGCGGCGCTGGCGTAGATGCGCGGCGCCACGTGCCAGTGCCGCAGCAGCGCCGAGAGGCTGTCTGCCACCACGATGTTGTCTTCGACCACCAGCACGGCGAGCCCCGGGCGCAGCACGGCGTCGGCATCGGGCTCGTCCAGCGCCACGGAGGGCGCGGGCGCCGGCACGGCCGCCGCACCGGGGCGGGCCGCCGGCAGCTCGAAGCTGAAGACCGAGCCCTTGCCCGGCGCCGAGCGCAGCGCGACCTCGATGCCCAGCTGCCCCGCCAGCCGCCGCACGATCGCCAGCCCCAGGCCGTGGCCGTGCTGCAGGTTGCGCTCCACGTTGCCGACCTGCTCGAAGTCGTCGAACACGCGGGTCTGCGACTCGGCGGCGATGCCGATGCCGCTGTCGCGCACCTCGACGCGCCACGCGCGCCCGGTGTCGGTGCCGGGCCGGCGGCGCGCCCGCACGGCCAGCAGCACGCGCCCGCGCGGCGTGAACTTGAGGGCGTTGTCCAGCAGGTTGGAGAGCACGCGGCGCAGCGCCACCGCGTCGGTCCAGGCCACCGCTTCGGCCGGGCAGCGCACCGCGACGCGGCCTTCGCCGGCCTGGCGCGCCAGCTCGTTCAGCAGCGGCGCCAGCGCCACCGCCGCCGGGCGCAGCGGATCGACCGCGGCCTCGATGCGGCCGATTTCGAGCAGCTGGTTGGTCAGACCCTCGAGCGCCTGCTGCGCGCGCGAGAGCGAGGCCACCGTGTGCTGCACCGCCGCGCTGTCGGTGCCGTGCTGCAGCTGCTGGCGCAGCACCTCGGCCTGCAGCCCGATGGCCATCACCGGCTGGCGCAGGTCGTGGTTGGCCGCCGAGAAGAAGCGCAGGCGCTCGGCCTGGGCCTGCTCGGAGGCGCGCAGGCCGGCCAGCGCCTGTTCGCGCAGCGTGCGCTCGTTCAGGCGCAGGCCGATGTTCTCCTCGAGCTGGCGCGAATGGTCGGCCACCAGCTTCCACATCATCGCGGTCAGGCCGATGCCGATCACCGCGACCGCCATCATCACCGGCGCCCCGAGCCACAGGCCCGTGACGATCACCGGCGCCAGCAGCAGCGTGATGGCCAGCTGCGTGGCCGGCGTGTAGAACGACACCGAGAACGCCGACGACAGCGTCATGCCCATGAGGATGAGGCCCAGCAGCAGCTGCAGGTCGGGCCGCTCGGGGTTGAACAGCAGCACGCCCGCCAGGCCGTGCGCCAGCTCCCAGATGGCCGTGCGCAGCGTGTGCTGGCGCTGCGCGGCGCGCAGGGTGGCGGGGGTGAAGGGCTCGGGCAGGCGCTGCGCAAAGAAGCCGCGCATCACCGTGACGCCGGTAACAAGCGCCAGCCACACCAGCGCGCGCACCGGCGAGAACTGCCAGGCGAAGAGCGCCGCCACGCCGCAGTTGAGCAGGTACTGCACCAGCAGCACCGGCCCGAGCGGGCGGATCGACAAGCGCAGCACTTCGCACTGGATCGCGAAGCGGTGGTCGCCGTCGCGGGCGTCTGCCGGGGGGGCCGCGGAGGCGGGGGTGGGCGTCATGGGCAAATCGACTATATAGAGAAGGCCCCAGCCCCGGCGACAATGGGGGCCCTTAGCGGGCTTCCCGATGGCCGACTTTCCGTGAACGATCTCTCATTTTTCCTGCCTTGCGCCGCCGGCGTCGAGGAATTCCTTGCCCAGGAGGTGCATGCCCTGACCGGCCGTGCCGGGCAGGATCTGCTCACCCTGCGCGGCGGCGTGCGCGTGCGCGCCGACTGGCGCGACGGCCTCAAGCTCAACCTGCACAGCCGGCTCGCGCAGCGCGTGCTGGTCGAGTTGGCCCATGGGCCGTACCGCAACGAGAACGACCTGTACGCCATCGCCAACGGCGTGGCCTGGGAGATCTGGTTCACGCCCAAGCAGACCTTCAAGATCGAGACCACGGCCCAGCACAGCCCGCTGCAGAGCCTGAACTTCGCCACCCTGCGCATCAAGGACGCCGTGGCCGACCGCTTCCGCGCCAAGGCGAACGGCGTGCGCCCCAGCATCGAGACCCAGTGGCCCGACTGCCGCATCTTTGCGCACCTGACCACCGACAGCTGCACGCTGTACATCGACACCTCGGGCGAGCCGCTGTTCAAGCGCGGCTGGCGCCAGGACAAGGGCGACGCCCCGCTGAAGGAAACCCTGGCCGCCGCCATGCTGGCCGCCAGCGGCTGGTGGAACCCCGAGACCGGCGAGGTCGCGAAGGCCCCGCTGTACGACCCCTGCTGCGGCAGCGGCACCATCGCCATCGAGGCCGCGCAGATCGCCAGCGGCATCGCGGCGGGCTCGCTGCGGCGCTTCGGCTTCGAGAAGCTGCTGCCGTTCCAGGCGCACGTCTGGGCGGCCATCAAGAATGAAGCCGCCAACGCGCAGCATGCGAGCGCCATCGCCGTCTTCGGCTCCGACGTGTCGCACCGCATGGTCGACTTCGCCGAGCGCAACGCCGAACGCGCGGGCGTGGCGGGCGCCATCGAGTTCCGCGGCGGCGATGCCTTGCAGCGCATGCCGCCGGCTGAGGGCGGCGTGATCATGCTCAACCCGCCGTACGGCGAGCGCATCGAGGTCGGCGGCGTGGCGCGCTTCGGCGCCCGCGAAGCCGCCCAGACCCCGGGCGATGGCGAAGGCGGCGACGGCGGCGACTTCTTTCCGCAGCTCGCCACCCACTGGAAGAAGAACTACGCGGGCTGGACCGCCTGGGTGCTCACGCCCGACCTGAAGCTGCCCAAGCAGATGCGCCTGAAGGAGTCGCGCCGCGTGCCGATGTGGAACGGCCCCATCGAATGCCGGCTGTTCCGCTTCGACATGGTGCGGGGCTCGAACCGGGCCGCGCCGCCAGACGCCTAGGACTGCAGCTTCAGGCCTGCAATGCCCAGGAAGATCAGCGCGATGCACACCAGCCGCAGCGGCGCCGCGCTCTCCTGGAAAAAGAAGATGCCGATCAGCGTGACGCCGATGGCGCCGATGCCGGTCCAGATCGCGTAGGCCGTCCCGACCGGCAGCGTCTTCATCGCGGCGGTGAGCAGCACGATGCTCGCCAGCGCGGCGCCCAGGCCCAGCGCGCCGGCGCCGGGGCGCTCCCAGCCCGCCGCGGCCTTCAGCGCGAGGGCCATCACGATCTCCACCAGTCCGGCGGCAAGCAGAAGGAACCAGGCCATGGCGTTCGCTCCCTTCACAGCAGCTTGATGATGGCCACGCCGAGCAGCAGCACGGCCACGCCCGCCATGCGCAGGCCCGACACCGGGCGCTGCGGCAGCCGGAACCAGCCGTAGCGGTCGACGAACACCGACGCCACCTGCTGCCCCGCCACCGTCAGCCCGACCGCGGCCGCGGCGCCGATGGCCGGGATCGCCGTGAACACCGTTGTCACATAGGCCGCCCCCGCAAAGCCGCCGAGCCAGCCCCACCACGGCATGCCGCGCAGCGCGGTGCCTTGCGGTGCCGTGGCCGCAGGCGCACGCCGGAACAGCGTGACGAGCAGCAGCGCCAGGGCCATCGCCAGCGTCGCCACGAAGAAGCTCACCGCGCCTACCGCGAAGGGTGCGCCCAGGTCCTGCCGCAGCAGGCCGTTGACCACGCCCTGCACCGGCAGCACCGCGCCGGCCAGCAGCGCCAGCACGATCCAGCCGGCCTTGCCCGCCAGCGCCTGGCGCAGGCTGCCGGCCTGCCCGGCGACGATGGCCCCGGCCCCGAGCAGCACGGCCAGCGTGCCGCCGGCCATGGCCGGTGTCAGCGCCTTCGGGGCCACGCCGAGCAGGCCGAAGGTGTCGAGCGCGAACGAGGCCAGCATCTGCCCCGCGATGAACAGGCCGACCGCCACCACCGCGCCCAGGCGCGGAAACAGCAGGATGGTCGAGACCACGTAGAAGGCGCTGGCCGTGCCGCCGATCACGTGCCACCACGGCACGCCCGGCAGGCCGGCCAGCGCCGTCAGCGTGCCCGTGGCGAGCGCCACCGCCAGCAGGGCCAGCGTGCCGACCGACAGCTGCAAGGTCGTGGCGGTGAAGGGGCTGCCCGTGGCCTTGGAGAGCTGGGCGTTGGCGCCGGCCTGCACCGCGAGCAGGCCTCCGGCGACGAGCGAGGCGGGAATGAAAAACGCGTCCATGGTGGGTCGACCTCCGTGTGGAGTGGATGCGGGGCGGGCGAATCGCGGCCCCTTGCGGACGACTGTAGGATCGGCACGTTTGCAAAGCTATTCGAAAAAATCGCATCCGGGGTATGCATAAATGCAGGACACAGACTGGGACGACTTTCGCGTGTTCCTGGCCGTCGGCCAGGCCGGCTCGCTCTCCGGCGCCGCGCGCCAGCTGGGCGTGAACCACTCCACCGTGCTGCGGCGCCTGGGCGCGCTCGAGGCGCGCATGGCGGTGCGCCTGTTCGACCGGCTGCCCGCCGGCTACGCGATGACGCTGGCCGGCGAGGCGCTGCGCGAGCGCCTGCAGGGCGTGGGCGAGCAGATCGACGCCGCGCAGCGCCACCTCATGGGGCTCGACCTGCGGCTGACCGGCGTCATCCGCATCACCAGCACCGACACCTTCATGGCCGGGCTGCTCGGGCCGATCCTGGCGGACTTCCGGGCGCTGCATCCGGGCATCGAGCTGCAGGTGGTGATGAACAACCTGTTCCTGAGCCTGACCAAGCGCGAGGCCGACGTGGCGATCCGCCCGACCAACGCCCCGCCGGACCACCTGGTCGGGCGCCGCGCTGGGCGCCTGCAGACGGCGGTGTACGCGTCGAAGGCCTACCTCGCGAAGCACCCAGCGACGACCCCGCTGGCGGAGCACGACTGGGTCGCGCCCGACGAAGGCTTGTCGCACCTGCTGCAGGCCAGGTGGCTGCGCGATCAGGTGCCGCCGGCGCGGATCGCAGCGCGCGTCGACAGCCTCGTCGGCATGACGCAGCTCGTGAAGCGCGGCCTGGGCCTGGGCATGCTCCTGTGCATGCTGGCCGACGCTGAGGAGGAGCTGGTGCAGATCGAGCCGCCGAGGGAGGCGCTGGACACGCAGGTCTGGGTGCTGACGCATCCCGATCTGAAGGAGGTGGCGCGGATCAAGGCCTTCACCGACTTCGCCTACGCCCGGCTCGTCGCCGACCCGAAGGTGCTGGCCATGCCGTCAGGGCGCTAGAAGCCCGGGCGCCGCATGGTGCAACATCGGCGATAGACAGATTTCACGCGACCCATGACCTTGCCAGCCCCCGACCTCGTCGTCATCGACACCAATATCGCCCTCGACCTGCTGGTCTTCGAAGACCCGGCCTGGGCGCCGCTGGTCGACGACCTCGCGCGCGGCGCGCTGCGCTGGCTGGCCACGCCCGCGATGCGCAGCGAACTGGAACGCGTGCTGGGCTACCCGCTGATCGCCCGGCGCATGGCGCAGCGGGAGCTGACGATTCCCGTGGTGCTCGCGGATTTCGATGCGCGCGTGCAGCTGGTGACCGAGGTGCCGGCGCGCGCGCCCTGCGTGTGCAGCGATCCGGACGACCAGGTGTTCATCGACCTGTCCGTGGCGCACGGGGCGCAGCTGTTCAGCAAGGACAAGGCGGTGCTGTCGATGAAGAAGCGGCTGGCGCTGCGGGGTGTGGCGGTGCGGTCGGCGCTGGCGTAGGCCACGCCGGTTCGTCTCAGGCCTTGTTCAGCTCGTACCACTGCCCCAGCAGGCGCGCGACGGCCCGCACCCGCTGCGTATCCCGCCCCCAGCGCCGGCTGGCCGGCAGCTTCTGCGCCCACTTCATGCGCCGTGCTGCGTTCGCGATGCGCTCGCGCACTTCCTCGTCCACTTCCGCCAGCGCCGCGTGCCAGTGCTGCCCCGCCGCCTGCGGTGCGGCGGCCTCGAGCATCATGGCCGTGGAGTGCAGGTAGCTCAGCCAGTCGCGGGCCTGGCATTCGGCCAGGGTCATGACCTCGGAGGGGTCGTCCTCGAAATCGATGTAGCCGATCACGCCGTCAGGGCACTGCACGAGGTTGCGGTCGAAGGCCTGGCTCAGGTGCTGGCCGCACAGGTGCACGGCGGCGATGGCGGCCAGGCCCTCGCGCCACACGGCGAGCAGGGCGGCCGGGCCGGCGGCGGCGGCCTGGTCGATGCGCTCCTGCAGCACCACGGTGGCACGGCCGCTTTCGCCGAGGTCGGAAATCAGCAGGCCGTCGGCCTGCTGCGCCAGCACGATCGGCACGCGCAAACCTGCGGCGGCCAGTTGCTTCAGGCGCCGTGCCTCGGTGGCGATGGCGGCCTCGCCGCCCGGGTTGGGCACGGGCTTGATCACGTCGAGGCCGGCCAGCCGCGCGGCCAGCGCCATCACGCGGTAACCCCACTTGCCGTGGCGCGGGCCGGCCTTCTTGAGCCAGACGCGCTCGCTGCCGAAGCGGTGGCTGGCCACGTTCTTGGCCTGCCTGGGCAGCGTGACGCGCAGGAACTCGGCGTAGTCGCCGGGCGCCGAGCCCGGGGCGTCGTCGAGCGGCGCGGGCGCCGACGCGGCGCCCCGTTGGCTGTACAGGCGCGTCGCGGCGCCTCCTCGTCTCAGTGGATTCATGCGGCCATGGCGAAGCCCGGCGCCAGCAGCCCGTGCGGGCCCTGCGTCACGGGCTGGAAACTCTGTGCACTGGCCAGCGGCCAGTAGGTGCGGAAAACGGTGTGCTGGTTGTCCAGCGGCCCGAGCAGCGCGCCGGGCTGCACCTGCATCACCAGGTTGCTCAGCAGGCGCACCTCGGTGTCGGAGATGCGGCGCACGATGTGGTGCGCGGTGATCTGCTGCGGGTGGTCCAGGCCCGCGGCCTGCACCAGCTCCTGCAGCGCATGCAGCGTGCTGCGGTGGAAGTTGCGCACGCGGTCGGCCTTGGTCGGCACCACCAGCGCCTGCTGGCGCACCGGGTCCTGCGTGGTCACGCCCGTGGGGCAGTGGCCCGTGTGGCAGCTCTGCGCCTGGATGCAGCCCAGCGCCATCATGAAACCGCGCGCCGCGTTGCACCAGTCGGCGCCCAGCGCCATCATGCGGGCCACGTCGAAGGCGGTGATCACCTTGGCCGCGCAGCCGATCTTGATGCGGTGACGCAGGTTGACGCCGATCAGCGTGTTGTGCACCAGCAGCAGGCCTTCCTGCAGCGGCGCGCCGACGTGGTCGCTGAACTCGACCGGCGCCGCGCCCGTGCCGCCCTCGGCGCCGTCGACCACGATGAAGTCGGGCGTGATGCCGGTGGCCTGCATCGCCTTGACGATGCCGAACCATTCCCACGGGTGGCCCAGGCAGAACTTGAAGCCGGTCGGCTTGCCGCCCGACAGCTCGCGCAGCTTCGCGACGAAATGCATCATCTCGGTCGGCGTGGAGAACGCGCTGTGCGACGAGGGCGAGACGCAGTCCACGCCCACCGGCACGCCGCGCGCCGCCGCGATCTCGGGCGTGACCTTGGCCGCCGGCAGCACGCCGCCGTGGCCGGGCTTGGCGCCCTGGCTGAGCTTGATCTCGATCATCTTCACCTGCGGGTCGCGCGCATTGGCGGTGAAGCGCTCGGCGTTGAAGGTGCCGTCGTCGTTGCGGCAGCCGAAGTAGCCCGAGCCGATTTCCCAGATCAGGTCGCCGCCGTGCACGCGGTGGTGCTGCGAGATCGAACCCTCGCCGGTGTCGTGCGCAAAGCCGCCCATCTGCGCGCCCTGGTTGAGCGCGAGGATGGCATTGGCCGACAAGGCGCCGAAGCTCATCGCCGAGATGTTGAACACGCTCGCGCTGTACGGTTGGGTACACACCTGCGCCAGGTTCGCATCGGCCGGCTGCGGCGTGCCGCCGATCACGATGCGGAAATCGTGGTTCGCCAGCTTGGTGGGCTGCATCGAGTGGTTGATCCACTCGTAGCCCGCGGCCGACACGTTCAGCTGCGTGCCGAAGGGCCGGTTGTCGGGCTCGCCCTTGGCGCGCTGGTACACCAGCGAGCGCTGGGCGCGCGAGAACGGCGCGGCCTCGGCGTCGCTCTCGATGAAGTACTGGCGGATCTCGGGGCGGATGAATTCGAGCAAAAAGCGCAGGTGCCCGATGACCGGGTAGTTGCGCAGGATGGCGTGGCGCGCCTGGCGCAGGTCGTGCACGCCGGTGCCGGTGAGCACCGCGAAAGCGGCCACGCCGATCCACGCGAGCCACAGGTGCGGCGAGGCCAGAACCAGTGCCAGGCAGGCGACCAGACCCAGCACACACAGGGCGAACGCGCTGTAGCGTGCGGGAAACGGAATAATCGTGGGCATAGTCATCAGATGTCGGCTGGAGCCTGCTGCATCATAGAGGGCTGCCCCCAACCTGCCATGACTGCTGCCATGACGACCACACCCGACACCCCCGATACCCCTGACACTGCCCTGGCCGCCTCCTCGCAAGCCCTGGGGCCCGACGATTTCGACGCCCTCGACAGCGCGCTCGACGCCATGCGCGAGCACGACGAGGAAATTCCCCAGTGGGAGTTCTGCGAAGGCTTCATGGCCGCGCTGATCTGCACGCGCCGCCCCATCGACCCCACCGAATACTGGCCCGTGCTGCTGGGCGACCACTTCGTGCCGGCCCAGCACATGGAGTTCGTCTGGAACTGGAAACGCCGCTGGCGCGAGATCGAGGAAGGCCTCGACGCCCCCGTCGAATCGCTCGAGGACGAGCGCAGCTGGCAACCCGAGGTGCTCGACACCCGCGGCGCCATCGCCTCGCTGCCCGAGGAAGAACGTGCCGAGATGGCCGCCGAAGAGATTCCCTCCTTCGCCCAGATCTGGGCGCTGGGCTTCATGTACGCGGTCGAGAACTGGCCCGAAGACTGGGCCGCGCCGCGCGACAAGGAAGCCGCGCAGATGCTCGACGACGCGCTCGACAACATCGTCGCGCTGACCGAGGACGACACCGCCAAGCCCACGCTGTCGATGTACGACGAGAACGGCCCGCCGAGCGTGAGCCAGCAGCGCCTGGACGACTTCGGCGCCGCGATCTGGGCGGTGTACGACCTGCGCCAGCTCTGGAAGAGCCTGGGCCCGAAGGTCGAGACGATCCGCAAGGAAGCCACGCCCGGCCGCAACGATCCCTGCCCTTGCGGCAGCGGCAAGAAGTACAAGAAGTGCCACGGTGAGTGACTGGGTTGAGTCCCAGATTCGGCATGGAGCGTCTTGTTCAGGGCGCGCTCCCGCCGACGGGGTACCTTGCTCCGCGAATGTCCCCCGGCCTGCGGCCTCCTCCTTAATTTCGCTGCGCAAGGCACCCCATCGGCGTGAGCGTTGGGCCGTGCAGCTGTTGATCGGGCACACAACGACCGCGCCCATCGTGCGCAGGACACTGGGTGCTTCCCGCAGCGAAATCAAGGAGGAGGGGCGAAGCCCCGGGGGACATTCGCGGAGGGAAGTACCCGGTGGCCTGTGCGCGCGCCCTGAATCACAGCAAGAACACTGACGAATCATGAGCCCTGCAGCACAGCCCCTGACACCCCGAGCCGCCTGGGTCATGGTCCTCGCCCTCTGCGCAGGGGTTGCGCTCAGCCAGGCCTTCCGCACCGTCGGCGCCATCATGGCGAGCCCGCTGCAGTCGGACTTTCATCTCTCCGCCCAGGCCCTCGGCATCTTCTCGGGCGCCTTCCACTTCGCGTTCGGCGCGATGCAGCTCTTCATGGGCATCGGCATCGACCTGCACGGCGTGCGTCGCACCGTGCTCGTGGCCTTTCCCGTCGCGATCGCGGGCGCGCTGCTGTCGGCCGTGTCGCCGAACTACCTCGTGCTGGTGGCCGGGCAGGCGCTGATCGGCGTTGGCTGCGCGCCGGCCTTCCTGGTGTGCACGGTGTTCATCGCGCGGCACTTTCCGGCGGCGCGTTTCGCCACCGTGTCGGGCCTGGTGCTGGCCATCGGCGGCCTGGGCATGCTGGCCACGGGCACGCCGCTCGCGTGGCTGGTGCAGGCCTACTCGTGGCGCGCGGGCTTCCTGGTGCTTGCACTGGCGTCTGCGCTGGCCTGGCTTGCCATCTGGCGCTGGGTGCACGAGCCCGCGTCGGCCGTGCCGCAGAAGAAAGAGTCGATTCCCGAAGCCGTGCGCCAGTTCGGCGCGCTGTTCGCCATGCCGCACACGCTGGGCATCATGGTGCTGGGTGCGGTGACGTATGCGGCCTTCATCTCGCTGCGCGGGCTGTGGCTGGGTCCGCTGATGATGGAGCGCCACGGCTACTCGCTGGTGCAAAGCGGCAACGTCGCGCTCGTGGTGTCGGTGATCGCGCTGTTCGGCTCGCCGCTGTTCGGCCGTTTCGACCGCGACGGCGCCGCGCGCCGCCGCTGGATCGTGGCCTGCGGCCTCTTTTACGCCGGCCTGTTCGCGCTCATCGCGGTGGTGCATTCCGCCTGGCTCGACATCGCGGGCATGGTGCTCATCGGCGTGCTCTCGGGCTTCATCGTCTGGCAGTACGCCGACGTGCGCGTGGCCTACCCGGCCGCGCTCACGGGCCGCGCGATGGCCGTCTTCACCATGGCGATGTTCCTGGGCGTCGCGTTCATGCAATGGGGCACGGGCGTGGCGGCCTCGGTGGCGGCGGCGCACGGCGGCGATCCGCTGACCGCCGTGCTGGCGGTCATTGCCGCGCTGCTGGTGATCGGCATCGCGGCCTTCGCGTGGCTGCCCGCGCCGAAGGCGGCCTCCGTCAGATCTTGAAGGCGCGCTGGATGTCCGGGCGCACGAGGTCGGCGTACTCGCGGTGCTTGCGGATGTAGCCCGCGATGAACTGGCACACCGGAATCACATGCCGCCCGTTGGCGCGCGCCTCGTCGAGCACGTGCCTCGCAATGCCTGAGCCCACGCCCTTGCCCTCGTGCTCGGGCAGCACCTCGGTGTGCGTGAACATGATCGCGTCGGTCAGCAGGTTGTACTCGGCATAGGCCGCGAGCTTGCCGTCGAGCGTGGCTTCGTAGCGGTGCTGCGCTTCGTTGTTCGTGAAGGTGAGGGCGGTCGAAGAAGAAGTGGTCATGAGGGTTGGCGTGCAAGAAAAGTGGCGAGGTTGGCGGCGGCGGTGGCGCGCACCTTGTTGCGCAGCATCGGCGTCCAGCCCAGCAGCAGGCCCGGCGTGCCCAGCGCCTGCCGCGACCAGGTCCAGAACGGGAAGCTGTCGCGGTGCGTGGCGATCAGGCCGTCGGGCGTGAAGGTGAAGCGCGCGTCGATGCTGTTGTCGACCAGGCGGCCGGTGGCGCTGAAGCGGTAGTGGGCGTCCCAGTGCGCGCTGCCCGTGCGGGCGTCGGCCTGCACGTCGCGCCAGCTCAGGCGCCACACGTCGGCGCCCTTGGCCTTGGTGGCCTCGCAGAGCATGCGCCACATGCCGCCGATCTCTCGCCGGCCGCGCAGCGAAAAGGCCTCGTCGTCGAACACCGCGTCGGGCGCGTAGCAGGCGGCCATGGTGGCGGCGTCGAGCTTGGAGAACGCGCTGTAGAAGCGCTCGATGGTCGGGGCGTGGGTGGCTGCGGTCATGGGGCCTCGGGATGGGTGGTGCCGGATCATCGCCCGGATGCGCCGTGCAAGGAAGCGCATGGGTGATTCCGGGTGTCCCGCATTAACATGCGCCCCGATGCCGGTCCTTGCAGGGCCGGCGCCCTGGCGGTGGCCGCAGAAAAACCAGAACCACAGTCGCTGCGCCCGCCGCACACAACCCGAGGGGACGCATCCATGGCCGAGGTGATCAACGACTGGCAGTTCGTCGAGGCCGTCATGGCCGCCCGCACGCTCGAGGAGGTCGCGCAGGTCAACCGCCGCGCGATGCGGGCGATGGGCTTCAACCACGGCGCCTACGTGCTCAAGCGCCCGGTGCCCGCGCCCCGTGCCGACGCGCCCGCGCAGGACGCGCTGGTGTTCTTCCACGACCTGCCCCCGGCGTGGGCCCGCACCCGCTACGAGTCGCTGCGCAGCAACGCCGGCGAGCAGGCCGACGCCCGCGTGCAGCATGTGCGCGCCGGCATGCCGGCCACCGCGTGGAGCTGGCTCGGGCAGGTGAGCCACACGCGCGCCGACATCGGGCAGCGCGCCCGCGGCCTGCTGCGCAGCGCCGGCGAGCACGGGCTGAAGGCGGGGCTGACCGTGCCGCTGTGGACGCCCGGCATCGACTGGGCCTTCATGACCCTGACCACCGACGCCACCGCCGACCTGCGCGAACTGCGTGCGACGTTGGCGCCGATGAACTACTTCGCCTCCTGCCTGCATTCGACCGTGCGCCGGCTGCAGGGCGATGCGAAGGTGCCGCTCCTGAGCGCACGCCAGCGCGAGGTGCTGCACTGGGTGGCCGTGGGCAAGTCGACCTGGGAGATCTCCGAGATCCTGCACATCAGCGAGCGCACCGTGTACTTCCACCTCGTGGGCGCCGCCCGCAAGCTCGACACGCAGGGCCGCACCGCCACCTGCGCGCGGGCCCTGGCGCTGGGCCTGCTCACGCCCTGAGCCGGCCCACCTACCCCTGTCGGAAACGACAGGGGGCCGCGTGGCGCCGCGCGGCGCGGTGCTGCAATCGGCCACGGGCAGGCCGTGTGTCACGCGCCCGATGCTTCAACCGATCGAGCCCATGAGAGAACGCAGAAATTTCGTGCGCCTGCTGGGCGGCGGCCTCGCGGTGGCGGCGGGCGCGACGGCCCTGGCCACCTGGTGGCTGCACGCCGACGTGCCGGCCGCCGCCTTCGAGATCTGGAACGGCCCGGGCGACGAGCCCGACGTGCGCAAGCGCGCCGTCGCCTATGCGGTCACCGCGCCCACGGCCTACAACGGCCAGCCGTGGCGGGTCGACCTGCGCGAGCCCGACGCCATCGTGCTGCACGCCGACCGCGCCCGCGTGCAGCCCGCTACCGACCCCTTCGGCCGCCAGCTCATGATCGGCCACGGCGCGTTCATCGAGCTGCTGGTGATGGCGCTGGCCCAGCAGGGCGTGCAGGCGCGCGTGCAGCTGTGGCCGCAGGGCGAGCTGGTGGGCGATGCGCCGCAGCAGTGGCCCGACCTGCCGGTGGCGCGGCTCACGCTCTCGCGCGGCGGCACGCCCGATCCGCTGTTCGCGCAGGTGCTGCGGCGGCGCACGCCCAAGCAGCGCTTCGACACCGGTCGCGCGGTGTCGGCCGACATGCTGCAGGGACTCACCGCGGCCGTGGCCTCGGGGGCGGGCGGGGGCGTGCAATCGGCCGGCACGGTCGACATGGCTCGCGTGCTGCCGCTGCGCAAGCTGTGCGCGGCGGCGGCGCGCGTGGAGCTGGTCACGCCCCACACCGCGCGCGAGAACCTGCGCCTGCTGCGCATCGGGCCGCAGGAAATCCTGGCGCACCGCGACGGCTTCTCGCTCAACGACCCGGCGCTGCGCATGGCGGTCGCGCTGGGGCGCTTCGACCGCGAGGTGCCGGCCGCCGAAGACAGCCTCTCCTTCCGCCAGACGCTGCGGATGTTCGAGGACCAGGCCCACACGGCGATGGGCTTCGTCTGGATCAGCACCGGCGGCAACAGCCGCAGCGAGCAGATCGCCGCGGGCCGGGCCTACGTGCGCCAGCAGCTGCGCGCCACCGACCTGGGCCTGGGCATGCAGCCGATGAGCCAGCCGCTCGAGGAATTTCCGGAGATGGCGCCACACCACGCGGCGGCGCACGACATGCTGATCGGCGCCGCGCCGTCGCGCCATGCGCGCAGCCCGACCGTGCAGATGATGTGCCGCCTGGGCTTTCCGACGGCGCCGGTGCCGCCCGCGCCGCGTCGGCCGGTCGGCGATTTCATGCAGGCCTGAACAGCCCGCGTGCGATCAGCGCGGCAGCAGCTGGATCAGCGTCTGCAGCGCGTAGTGCACCGTGGCCGCGCGCACCGTGGCGCGGTCGCCGTCGAAGCGGCGGCGCTCGGTGCGCACCTGCCCGTCGACCGACCAGCCGAACCACACGGTGCCCACCGGCTTGTCGGGCGAGCCACCCGCGGGGCCGGCCACGCCGGTCACGGCCACGGCCGCGCGCGCCGGGGCGCCGCGGGCAATAGCGCCCTCGGCCATCGCGCGCGCCACGGGCTCGCTGACGGCGCCGTGGGCCTCGATGAGCGCGGCGTCCACGCCCAGCATCTCGGTCTTGGCGGCGTTCGAGTAGGTGACGAAGCCGCGCTCGAACCACACGCTGGAGCCCGCGAGGTCGGTGCAGGCGCCGGCGATCAGGCCGCCGGTGCAGCTTTCGGCGGTGGCCATCATCCAGCCCCGGGCCTGCAGCCGTTCGGCCAGCGTCGCGACGAGCGCGGGCACGTCCTGTTCGGCCAAGGTCGGGGGAGCGGAAGGTTGCATCGGGTTCACCATGCGCGCCACAGCGCAATGACCAGCAGCGTGCAGAAGGCAGCCACGAGGTCGTCCAGAAGAATGCCGAAGCCCGCGCGCCACCACTGCACCCGCGCGGGGTCGTGCGGCTTGAAGGCGGCGTCGGCCCAGCCCACCGGGCCGGGCTTGGCGGCGTCGAAATAACGGAACAGCGCAAAGGCCACGACCTGCGCCCACAGGCCGGCCGGCGTCACCAGCCAGAGCACGAGCCAGAAGGCGACCACCTCGTCCCACACGATGGCGCCGGGGTCGGACACGTTCATGTTGCGCGCAGCGACCGTGCAGGCCCACCAGCCGATCGGCAGGCCGGCCAGAATGATCCAGCCGATGGTCGCGGGCGTGAACCACAGTTGCATCACCACGAACGCGGCCCAGGCCCACAGCGTGCCCACGGTGCCCGGCGCGAAGGGCGACAGCCCCGAGCCGAAGCCCAGCGCGATGAAGTGCGCGGGGTGCGAGAGCAGAAAACGCAGGGTGGGGCGACGCATCGGGGGACGGGGCAGGGCGCCGGTGGTGGCGGAAGAAGAATCCATCGAGGAAGAAGGGGAAGAAGAAACGGCGTGCATCGGTTTCGAAGTGTCGCGCATCCTGTGCGACGGCAGCGCGCCGAAGTTTCTATTTATCAAAGCAATAGCTTGTTTAATTGAGGGGCGCCGCCTAGTATCCAGGCTCCCTTGGCGTTCTCCTTCGTTCTCATGTCGTCCTCCTCCTCTTCCCTCGATGCCGCCGCCGTTGGCGCGCCGCCGCCCACCGCCGCCTGGCGCGAGCTGTTCAGCGGGCGCAACGGCTGGCGCGCGCTGGCGCTGACCGGTGGCGTCGCGCTGCACGCGGTCAACGTCCACATCGTGACCACCGTGCTGCCCTCGGTGGTGCGCGAGATCGGCGGGCTCGACTGGTACGCCTGGAGCACGACCCTGTTCGTGGTCGGCTCGATCCTCGGCGCCACGCTCTCGGTGCGGCTGCTGGCCGCGCGCGGGCCGCGCGGCGCCTGCCTCACGGCGCTGGCCGTGTTCACCGCCGGCTCGGTGGGCTGCGCGCTGGCGCCGGCCATGCCGTGGCTGCTCACGGGGCGCACGGTGCAGGGCCTGGGCGGCGGCCTGCTGGCGGCGCTGAGCTACGGGCTGATCCAGCGCGTGTTCGAACCCCGGCTGTGGCCGCGCGCGGTGGCGCTGGTGTCGGGCATGTGGGGCGTGGCCACGCTGTGCGGGCCAGCCGTGGGCGGGCTGTTCGCGCAGGCCGGCCACTGGCGCTGGGCCTTCTGGGCACTGCTGCCGGTGGCGGCGGCGCAGGCCCTGCTGGTGGCGGTGCAGCTGCGGCCCGCGGCCGGCATCCGGCATGACCGGCCGGCGCAGATGCCGCGCGTGCCGGCGCCGCAGATCGCGCTGCTGGCGCTGTCGGTGCTGGTGATCGCGGCCAGCGGCTTCTGGCCTGGCCTCGCGGGGCAGGCCGTGGGCGTGGCGCTGGGCCTGGCCATCGGCTTCGCCGCCACCCGCATCGACCGCCGCGCCGGCGCCGTGCGCCTGCTGCCGACCGGCGCCTATGCGCTTGGCACGCCGCTGGGCGCGATCTACGCGAGCGTGGCGCTGCTGCTGATCGGCACCACCACCGAAATCTTCGTGCCCTACTTTTTGCAGCTGCTGCACGGCCACACGCCGCTCATGGCGGGCTATCTCACGGCGGCGATGGCGGGCGGCTGGAGCATCGGCTCGCTGACCTCGTCGGGCCGCACTGGCGCAGGCGCCGACCGCATGCTGCGCGCCGGGCCGGTGGTCTGCACCGCAGGCCTGCTGGCGCTCGCGTGGCTCCTGCCGACGCCGGGTGCGCTCGAGGCCCACGTCGAGACCGCGCTCGTGGCCGCAGCGCTGGCCGCGGTCGGCTTCGGCGTGGGCATCGGCTGGCCGCACCTGCTGACGCGCGTGATGGCGCTGGCGCCGCGCGGTGAAGAAGGATTGGCGTCTGCGTCGATCACGACCGTCCAGCTCTATGGCATGGCAGTCGGTGCGGCCGTGGCCGGGCTGGTGGCGAATGCGGCGGGGCTCACGGTGCCCGGCGGCGTGGACGGTGCACGATCGGCCGCGATCTGGTTGTTCACGGTCTTCGCGCTGGCGCCTGCCATCGCCGCCTGGCTGGCGTGGCGCGCGGTGGCGCGGCGCTAGGCCAGTACGCCTTCCCAGGCCAGCGCGCGCCGGCGTCCACGTTCGCGGCGCGTTTCGCCGCGCAAGGTGGCGACGAGGTCATACACATCGGCCGGCAGGTGCGCGCCGCGCCACGCGATGTGCTGGTCGGCGCGGCACATCACGAGGCGGTGCGCATAGGCCTTGGGCAGGCTCGCGGTCTCGATGTCGAGCACCGTGAGCGGCATGCGGTAGGCCGCGGCCGCGCGCTCCAGCGGGCGCACGTCCACGCTGCGGTCGAAGCGCAGCAGCGTGTAGCCCGGGCCGAAGGCGTCGTACAGCGAGCGCCCGTCGGCCAGCCAGAAGTGCGGCGCGCGGCAGCCGGGCACGGTGGAAGGCGTGAACTCGCCCATCGAGTACGGCGGCGCGCGGTGCTCGCCGTCGGGCACGATGATCGGCGAGCCCGTGTAGAAGTAGCCGAAGTTGAGCCCGCCGCAGCAGAACTGCTGCACGTTGAGCGCGTAGGCCTCGCGGCCGATTTCGGCGCGCTGCGCGTCGCCCGCCGGGCCGGGCGCTTCGATGTCCGGCGGCACGGCGCGGCGCGCGCGGATCATCTTCTGCGCATGGTCCATCGCGAACTGCGACACCTGCTCGGTGATCGGCAGCCGCTCGGCCTCGTAGGCGTCGAGGATGGCCTCGTCGCCCCAGCCCTGCACGCAAGCGCCCAGCAGCCACGAGAGGTTGAGCGCGTCGGCGATGCCGGCGTTCATGCCGTAGCCCGCGTAGGGCACCCACAGGTGCGCGGCATCGCCCGCGAGGAACACGCGGCCGTCGCGAAAGCGCGTGGCCACGAGGCGCCGGCCGATCCAGTCTTCCTTGCTGATGATGTCGTAGTGGAAGTCGGGCCCCACGCCCAGGATCTCGCGGATCGAGGTGTCGCGGTCGACCGAGTCGAACTCGGGCTCTTCGGCGTTCAGGTGGTTGTGCACCAGCCAGGTCTCGTGGCCGTCGATGGCGAACATCGTGCCGCAGCGGCGCGGGTTCATCGCGTAGTACGACCACGCGGGCTTGCCCGGAATCAGCGCGCGCAGCTGCGGCGCGCGGATGAAGGTCGACTGCACGCGCTGGATGACGGCCGTGCCTTCGAGCTTCGCGCCGATCTGCTTGCGCACCGGCGAGCTGCCGCCGTCGCAGCCGACCATGTAGCGGCAGCGGATGCTGCGCGTGGCGCCGCTGTCCATGTCGGTGGCGATGGCGCTCACGCCCTCGGCATCCTGCGTGAAGCGCTCGAAGCGCGTGCGGTTGAGCAGCGTCACGCCCGGCAGCGCGGCCGTGTGCTTCAGCAGAATCGGCTCGAGGTAGATCTGGTTGATGCGGTGCGGCGGCTCCGGCGTGGGCCACCATGCGTCGGGGCCCTCGGTCTCGGTGTAGCGGTCGCGCCGGCACGGAATGGGAATGCGCGTGAGCTCGGTGCCCGTCACCGTGGTGCGAAACACCACGTCGTTCGGGTGGTCGGCCGGCAGCCCCGCATCGCGCAGCTGCTGCGCCACGCCCAGGCGGCGGAACTGCTCCATGGTGCGCGAGGCCACGTGGTTGCACTTCACGTTCGGCGGCTCGGCGAAGCGGCGCGTCTCGCACAGGATCACCGAGACGCCGCGCGAGGCCAGGTCCATCGCCAGCGTGAGGCCCACGGGGCCGGCGCCGACGATCAGCACGTCGGCTTGCATCGAGGTGTCGGCGGTCTTCGTCATGTCTCTATCGGCTTGTCGTTCAATCGAGCTTGATGTGAGCGTCCTGGATCACCTGGGCCCACTTCTTCGTCTCGGCGCGGATGTAGCTGTCGAAGGATTCGACCGAGCCCGGCGCTGGCTCCACGCCGAGCGCGCGCATGGCGGTCTTCACCTGCTCGTCGCCGAGCGCGGCGTTGAGTTCGGCATTGAGCCGCGCCACCACCGGCGCCGGCGTGCCGGCCGGCGCGACCACGCCGAACCAGCCGGTCGAGTCGTAGCCCGGCAGGCCGGCTTCGGCCACCGTCGGCACCTCGGGCAGCATCGGCAGGCGCTGCGGGCTGGTCACGGCGAAGGCGATCAGCTTGCCGGCGCGAATCTGCTGCAGCGACGAGGGCAGGTCGACCACCGCCAGCGGAATCTGCCCGCCCAGCACGTCGAGCGCCGCCGGGCCCGAACCGCGGTAGGGCACCTCGACCAGCCGCGTGCCCGCCATCTGGTTGAACAGCGCCGCCGACAGGTGCATGGCCGTGCCGTTGCCGCCGTGGCCGATCGACAGCGTGCCCGGCTTCGCCTTGGCCAGCGCAATGAGTTCGCGCTGCGTCTTCGCGGCCACCGACGGGTGGCCGACCAGCACGAAGGGAATGGCCGCCAGCATGCCCACGGGCTTGAGGTCTTTCTGCGGATCGAAAGGCATCTGCGGGTACAGGCTCACGTTGGCCGCCAGCGCGCCCGCCGCGCCCACGCCCAGCGTGTAGCCGTCGCCCGGCGCCTTGGCCACCAGCGTCAGCCCCACGTTGCCGCCCGCGCCGGGGCGGTTGTCGACCACCACCTGCTGGCCC
The DNA here is from genome assembly GCF_009811375.1 of Variovorax boronicumulans. NCBI lineage: Bacteria > Pseudomonadati > Pseudomonadota > Betaproteobacteria > Burkholderiales > Comamonadaceae > Variovorax > Variovorax boronicumulans. The sequence goes on along the minus strand of NZ_BKDH01000003.1, from coordinate 99,441 downwards.
AGCTTCTCGTTCAGGCGCGGCACCAGCATGCGCACCACGCCATCGGCGCTGCCGCCGGGCGGGAAGGTCACGACCATGCGGATCGGCTTGGTGGGGAAATCGCCTGCCGGCGCTTGCGCCAGGGCGGTGCCGGCCACCAGCACACCGGCCACGGCCCACAGCAGTTGCCTGCGTCGCCCACGAAATGCGTGCATGCCGCGGGCGATGGGTGCTGTCATTCGGGCCTCTCCTTGAATTCGGTGCTTTGATCGGAGATTGAACGATGGCAGCATTCATTCGTAAATCAAGAAATTCCGAATGATTTTTCAAATTTTCTGATGAATACGAACTTCAGTCCTACGATCCGCCAGCTGCGTGCGTTCCTCGCGGTCTACCAGCTGCGCAAGCTGGGCGCCGCGGCCACGCGGCTGTTCGTCACGCAGTCGGCCGTGAGCATGCTGATCCGCCAGCTTGAGGAGGGCCTGGGCACGCGCCTGTTCGACCGCACCACGCGCGCGCTCAAGCCCACGGCCGCAGCCGAACAGATGATTTCCACCGTCGAGCGCGTGCTGCGCGACGTCGATTCGCTCTCGGCCGATTTCCGCGAACTCGCCACGCTGGAACGCGGTCGCGTGACGCTGGCCATCACGCCCACGCTGGCCGGGTTTTTATTGCCCGATGCGCTGCGCGCCTTCGGCGAGCAGCACCCGAAAGTTCGCGTGCTGGTGAACGACTGCGCGCCCGACCAGTTCCTGTCGCGCATCCTCGGCGAGCACGTCGACTTCGGCATCGGCACGCCCGAGCGGCCCGGCCCCGAGGTCGAGGTGCAGCGCCTCATGCGCGACCACCTTGCCGTGGTGTGCCGCACCGACCACCCCTTGGCCAAGGCGCGCGTGGTGCGCTGGTCGGACCTGGGGCGCCACCCCGTCATCACCGTGCGCCCCGGCTACGGCGTGCGCCCGCTGATCGACGGCACGGCGGCCGAGGCCGGCGTGACGCTCGACGTGGTGAACGAGGTGTCCTTCCTGTCCACCGCGCTGTGGATGACGGCGGCCGGCATGGGCGCGTCGATCATGCCGTCGGCCTTCGCGCGCGCCGAGAAGAACCCGGTGCTGGTGGTGAAGGTGCTCAGCGCGCCGCGCGTGGTGCGCGACATCTCGATCGTCACCAAGCGCGGCCATTCGCTGTCGGCGGCGGCGCGGGCGTTCATCGAGGCGTTGAAGCAGAGCCTGCAGTAGCCGTGGGGGCGGGCCGGTCGTATGCTGGCCGGTCTTTTTTCTTTGCGCGAAAGCAGGTGCCCCATGACCACAACCACACGGTCCCGTTTCTCTTCCGCATGGCTGGTCCTGGCCTTCGGCCTGATGCTGTCGATGCTGCTCGTGGCCTGCGGCAACAAGGAGGCTGAACAGCGCACCGCCTTCATCGCCTACCTGCAGACCCGCGTGCTCGACAAGCCCGGCTTGCGCGTGCCCACGCCCACCGCCGAAGAAAAGGCATCGTTCGGCGACTACGCGCAGCACTACGCGGTGATCACCGATTTCAACGAAGGCATGAACAAGTCGGTGAGCCAGCCGATGACGCAGGTCATGGCCAAGGGCGCGCTGCGCTCGCTGGCCGACCTGCCGGCGCGCCGTGACGATCTCAAGGCCGCCAAGGAGGGCCTGGGCGGCTTGCGCTCCGCGCTCGACCAGCAACTGGCCAAGGCCGACGCGGCGCGCGCGCAGCTCAAGCAGCCCGACGACCTGAAGCAGGTCTATGGCAAGGCCTACGAGAAGACGGTGACGACGCCCGCCGCCACCTTCAAGGAGGTGTTCCCCGCGCTCGACGCCGTGTTCGACAGTGCGCTGGCCATCGGCGATTTCATGGAGAAGAACAAGTCGAAGCTGCAGGTCTCCGGCGCTTCGCTCACCGTGACCGACCCCGCGGTGAGGGCCGAGCTCGACAAGATGGTGCAGCAGCTGGGCCGCCAGTCGGCCGCCATCAACACCGCGCAGGACAAGATGCGCGCGATGCTGCGCGGCTCTTGATCAGACGAAGTGGTCGAACGAGCCGAAGCGCTGTGACACCGGCGCGCCGCTCGCATCGACGATGCGCAGCCCCGCGTCCGCTTCGATGCGGCCGATGCGAGTGACGCGCGTGGCGCTGTTCACGCCGGCCTGCAGGACTGCATCGCGGGCCGAGGCCGGCGCAGTGAACACCAGCTCGTAGTCGTCGCCGCCCGAGAGCGCGCAGGTGCGCAGCGCCTCGGGGGGCAGGCCGGCCGTGTCGACCGCGATCAGCGCGGTGGTGGCATCGGCATCGAGCGTGGCGCCCACGCCGCTGGCCGCGAGGATGTGGCCCAGGTCGCCGATCAGGCCGTCGCTCACGTCCACCGCCGACGTGGCGATGCCGCGCAGCGCCTGGCCCAGTGCCACGCGCGGCGTGGGTTGTTCCATGCGTGCGCGGGCCTGTGCGAAGGCCTCGGCGGGCAGGCTCAGCGTGCCGCGGAACACCTCGAGCGCCAGCCGCGCATCGCCCAGCGAGCCGCTCACCCACAGGTCGTCGCCCGCGCGCGCGCCCGAGCGCAGCAGCGCGGCGCCGGCCGGCACTTCGCCGAACACGGTGATGCAGATGTTGAGCGGGCCGCGCGTGGTGTCGCCGCCCACCAGCTCGCAGCCGTGGGCGTCCGCCAGCGCGAACAGGCCGCGCGAAAAACCTTCGAGCCAGGGCTCGTCCACGCCGGGCAATGCCAGCGCCAGCGTGAAGGCCAGCGGCTTCGCGCCGCAGGCGGCCAGGTCGCTGAGGTTCACGGCCAGGGCCTTGTGGCCGAGCCGGGCCGGCTCCACGGTCGAGAGAAAGTGCCGCCCCTCCACCAGCATGTCGGAGGACACGGCGAGCTGCATGCCCGCGGCCGGCGCGAGCAAGGCGCAGTCGTCGCCCACGCCCAGCGGCGAGCGCGTGGCGGGACGTTTGAAATAGCGTGTGATCAGGTCGAATTCACCCATGGGTGCGAGAGCATAACGACCTGGCGCGGGGCCGCTCGCCGCGGCGCCCGCGGGAAAGGGGGGGCTGACACTGGAAGCATTTTGTAATACCGTCATGCAAGCGGATACACCGAAAGTCCGAACAGGAGCAGGCCGCCATGACAGCCATCGTGCAGGGAGGCGTGTCCGCCGAGGCAGACACCGACCGGATCGTTGCCTTGCTGTACGACGGGATCACCTGTCCCGGCGACTGGTACGACGCGCTCGATGCCATGCGCGAGGTGCTCGGTGCCGCGTGCTTTCACACGCTCACGGTGCGCCGCACCGACTGCTCGGTGGTGGGCGCGGGGCTCGCCAACCTGGAGAGCCCGCCCGACAAGGTGCGCGAGTACGAGCAGCACCTGGCGCGCGACGACATCCGCATGCAGATGCCGGTGAACGCCCCGCTGGGCACGCCGGTGACCGACCACGCCTACTTCGGCGCGCGCACGCTGTCGCGCAGCGCGATCTACGTCGACTGGCTGGCGCCGCTCGGCCTGCGCCATACGCTGGCCATGGGGCTGCGCGCCGACGACGACACGCGCGAAGTGCTCGGCTTCATCCGCCCCCGGGCCGAGGCGCCCTACGGTCCTGAGAGCGAGGCCTTCTGCCGGCGCCTGTCGCCGCACCTGGTGCGCGCCAGCGAACTGCGCGCCCGCATGATGCAACTGGGCGAGCATGCAGCCACCGGGCTGTCGGCGCTCGACGCGCTGCCGCAGGGCATCGCCGTGGTCGACGAGGCCTGTCGCATCGACCACCTGAACGCGCGCGCGGCGGCGTGCGCGGGCCGCGGCGGCCTGTTCGACAGCGCGCAGGGGCGATTGCGGCTCGCGTCGTCCGCGCTGCAATCGGCCTTCGAGCAGCGGGTGCGCGAGGCCTGCGCCCCGGCCGGTGGCGCGCGGGCCGGCGTGCTGCACCTGCCCGTGGCCGGCAGCGTGGTCCGCATCACGGTGCTGCCGCTCAAACCTTCGCACCCGCTGGCCGTGCTGCGCCAGCGCCATCGGGCGCTCGTGGTCTTCGCCCATCCGGCCGAGGCGGCGCCCGTGGAGCCGCGGCAGCTGGAAAGCCTGCTCGGCCTGAGCCCGACCGAGGCGCGGCTCGCGCTGCTCCTGGCGAGTGGCAAGACCGTGAAGGACTTCGCCGCCGCGCAGCACTGCTCCGAACACACGGCGCGCAGCCACCTGCGCAACGTGATGCGCAAGACCGACTGCCACCGGCAGGCGGAGCTGGTGCTGCTGGTGCAGTCGCTGCGGGACTGAGCAGCAGGTTCTACTGCGAACGGGGGATGGCGCCGCGCGGCGGTTGCGAGAACCATGGCGCTCCCTACACGAGGAGTTCGCCATGGCTGTCTACTGGGACGAGACCAAGATGCAGATGGGCCCGCACGGCACCGCGACCATCCTCGCCTTCGGCGATTCGTGGTTCTGGTATCCGCTGCCGGGCGGCAGCCTGCTGAACTTCCTGGGCGACGTGGTCGGCGCGCGCGGCCACGTGATCCTGGCCAAGGGCATGAACGGCGCGGAAGCCCAGGACTATGTGGAGGGCAAGTACCGCAACGCCGTGCGCGAGTCGCTGCGCCTGTACGGGCCGACGCTGTCGGCGGTGTTCATCAGCGGCGGCGGCAACGACTTCGCAGGCTTCAACGACCTGCGCCCGCTGCTCAAGTCCGATTGCGCGGGCGAGACGCAGGCCGCGCAGTGCTTTCGCAACGGCAAGGGCGGCTTCGACCAGTTCCTTGTCGACATGGACGAGCAGTACCGCGCGCTCATCGGCCTCATCTACACCCGCACCAGCGTGGACTGCCACATCGTCATGCACAGCTACGACTACGCGCCGCCCACCGGCAAGGCGCTGTTCGGGCGCGAAGGCTGGCTGCGCCCGGCGCTGGTCGACGCGGGCGTAGCACCGGAGTTGTTCAAGCCCTGCGTCGACCACCTGATCGACGGCTTCCACGGCATGCTGCAGAACATCGCCGCGGGCGACCCGCAGCACCTGCACGTGGTGGACAGCCGGGGCACGCTGGGCCCGACCGACTGGGCCAACGAGCTGCACCCCAACGGCCGCGGCTTCAAGAAGATCGCGGTTCAGCGCTGGCAGCCCGTGCTGCAGCCGCTGAACCTGGCCTGAGCGAGAAGGTCAGACGCCGCGCGCGCGGCGGTTGGACATGACCACGTTGTCCTTTTCGATCGCTGTACCGCTCTTCAGTGCAGCGACCCACACGTCGGTCGTCGCCACGGCCGCGAAGTTGCTGTGGAACACGACGCTGAAGACGCGGTGGATCTCTTCGGCGCTCACGCGGCCGGCCGCGTTCTCGTAAGGCAGCGCGCCGGTCGCGTCCGACAGGAACTCCACGTTCAGCCCGCGGTGCATGGCTTCGAACACGGTGGAAGCGTCGCAGTTCTGCGTCATGTAGCCGGTCACGCTCAGCGTGTCGATCTCGTGGCGCGCGAGCCAGTCGGCGAAGTCGGTGCCGGTGAAGACGCTAGGGAAGGCCTTGGTGACCAGGTGGTCGCGCGGGCGCTTCGCAATCTCGGGGTGCAGCTGGCCGTGGAAGCTGTCGGCCTGGAAGACCGGCGCGCCCTTCGGCGCGTGGTGCTGCACGACCACCACCGGCACGCCGGCCGCGCGGGCCGCGTCCATGGCCTGCGCGATCTTCGGCAGCGAGCTCTCGACCGGCGGGTATTCGATCGGCAGGCCGCCGCCTTCGAAGTATTCGTTCTGCACGTCGATGACGACGAGGGCGCGGCGCGGTGCGGATTGGCTCATGGGGTCTCTCTCCTTCGGTGGTGGTTGTGTCTGGAATGGCTCGATTCTTCGCGCACCGCGGGTTTTGCGACAGTGGCCCGAAAGCCATTCATCGATAAGATCGGGCCATGCGCCCATCTGCAGCCGAAACCATCGCCGAGACCATTGCCGTGGTCGCCTTCGACGGCATCAGCCCCTTCCACCTCTCCGTCCCCTGCATGGTGTTCGGCGAAGACCGCACCGACACCGGCGCGCCGCGCTTTCGCGTGCAGGTCTGCGCGCCCGAGCCCGGGCCGCTCGCCACCAACGCGGGCTTCACGCTCGTGGTGCCGCACGGCCTGGAGGCGATCCGCCGCGCGCAGATCGTGGTGGTGCCGTCCTGGCGCGACGACGGCCGGCCCGCACCGCCCGCGCTCATCCGCGCGCTGCAGGCGGCGCACCGGCGCGGCGCGACCGTGGTCGGGCTGTGCCTGGGCGCCTTCGTGCTGGCCGAGGCCGGCCTGCTCGACGGCCGGCCCGCCACCACGCACTGGCACCTGGCCGCGGCGTTTGCCAAACAGTACCCGCAGGTCGTGCTGCAGCCCGAGGTGCTGTACGTGGACGACGGCAACGTGCTCACCTCGGCGGGCACGGCCGCGGGCATCGACTGCTGCCTGCACCTGCTGCGCGTGCGCTACGGCGCCGACACCGCCAACCGGGCCGCGCGGCGCATGGTCGTCGCGCCGCACCGGCAGGGCGGTCAGGCGCAGTACATCCAGCAGCCCGTGCCGGCAGCGGCCGAGCGCGACCGGCTCACGCCGCTGCTCGAATGGCTGGGGCGGCATCTGCAGGTGCCGCACGAACTCGATGACCTGGCCAAGCGCGCGCTCATGAGCCGGCGCACCTTCACGCGGCGCTTTCGCGAATCGACGGGCACGACGGTCGGCCAGTGGCTGCAGAACCAGCGGCTGGCGTTGGCGCAGCGGCTGCTCGAAACGACCGACCGCTCGGTGGAGCGCGTGGCGGCCGATGCGGGCTTCGGCTCGGCGGTGCTGCTGCGCAAGCACTTCGCCACGGCGTTCAAGGTGTCGCCGACGGTGTACCGCCGGCAGTTCTCGCAGGAGGCCGTGGCGGCCTGACCCGCGGACTCAGGCTGCGCCGCGAAAACGCAGCGAGGCCTGGCGCACCACTTCCGCCAGCAGCCGTTCCTTGCCCTGCTTCTCGCGCAGCCAGCGTGCGTCGTTGCGGTTGGCCTCGACGCTGGTGCGCAGCTCGCCCAGCGCCTGCGTGGCGTTGAGCGCCTCGCTGTGCCATTCGAGCTGGGTCATGGTCATCAGGATGTGGTCGCGCAGCGGCATGTGCTGGCCGCTGGCCGGGTCGACGTACACGGCGTCCAGGCCGAAGCGGCAGGCCTGGAAGCGGTTGTAGGTGTAGACGAGGTAGTCGTCCTCGCTCGGCTCGAAAGGCTGCTCCTGCAGGAACCACGCGGCCAGCGACTGCACGTAGCCCGCCAGCGCGGCGGCGCGCTCGATGGTGAGCGGCGTGTCGAACACGCGGATCTCGATGGTGCCGAACTCGGGCTTGGGGCGGATGTCCCAATAAAAGTCTTTCATGCTGCGCACGACGCCGGTGCGGGTCATGCGCTCGAAGTAGGCCTCGAACTCCTTCCAGCTCGTGGTGAAGGGCGCGCGGCCCGAGAGCGGGAACGCGAACACGGAATTGAGCCGCGCCGAGTCGAACTGCGTGTCCTGCCCCTGCACGAAGGGCGACGAGGCGGACAGCGCGATGAAGTGCGGGATGTAGCGCGACATGCGGTGCAGCATCAGCAGCGCCGAATCGGCGTCGGGGCAGCCGATGTGCACGTGCTGGCCGAAGATGGTGAACTGCTTGCTCAGGTAGCCGTACAGCTCCGACAGCTCGCGAAAGCGCGGCTTGTCGTAGATGCGCCGCTCGTGCCACTGCTGGAAGGCGTGCGTGCCGCCGCCGACCACCGCGATGTTGAGCTTGTCGGCGTTCTTGATCAGCGCCTCGCGGATCGGCGACAGCTGCGTGATCACGTCCTGCGCCGAGTGGCAGATGTCGGTCGAGATCTCGATCATGCTCGAGGTCATCTCGGGCACCACGCTGCCGGGCAGCGGGGTCTGGGCCATCAGGCGCAGCATGTCCTCGGCATACGGCGCGAGATCGTAGTCGTGCGTGTTGACCAGCTGCAGCTCGAGCTCCACGCCCAGCGACAGCGCTTCGGACTTGTTGAAGGGCTCGAGCTTGACGGCGCGGCTGGCCGGATCGGCGGGCAGCGGCGCGGAGCGGACGTCGTCGCTGTCCGGGTCGATCGGGAGGACGGAGGTGGGGTTGCTGTTGCTGCTGCTCATCGCTGCGTGTCTTCCGTGGTGCTGAAGGCCTGTGGCGTCCAGGGGACCGAACTCTCGCCCACGGCGTGGATCGCCACGGTGGCGAGCACGGCGCCCATCACTTCCATCAGCAAAATCGAGGGCAGGGCGACCTGCGTGATCATGGTGCCCAGAAGCGGCGAGGCCGAGGCGAAATTGGAGGCGATCAGCAGGGCGATCGACGACAGCGGCGTCATCGCGCAGCCGACCCAGAAGGCCTGCTTCCAGCTGGCGCCGCTGCCCGGGTTGGCAATGGCCACGCCCGAGATCTTGGTGACCAGGCGCACGCCGATCACGGCCAGCACCACGCTGGCCACGGGCAGGGTCCAGTCGGCCTGCGCCGCCACCATCGACACCAGCACGAACATCAGCATGGTCAGCAGCGACGAGGCGGTGCCGAGCTGGCGCTGCCAGGCCCAGGGCTTGGGGTTGAGCGTCTTGAGCAGCACGCCGCCGATCAGTGCCGCCAGCGGCGCCGAGCCGCCGATGTGGGCCGTGAGCGCCGCGCCCGCCGCGATGATCGCCAGCAGCAGGATCGAGGTGTTCTCGCTGTTCGGGCTCATCACGCGCAGCGCCGAGCGCAGCGCCAGCGCCATGATGGCGCCGACCACGAACGACATGCCCAGCACCACCGCCACCGGGTAGAGCTTGAGCATCAGCGACTGCGGTGCGCGCTCGATCAGGCCGGCCTGCGCGTAGCCCAGCGTGAGGGCGTAGAAGGTGTTGAGCGTGGCCAGCGTCATGGCGCGTTCGGTCACCGGGCCGGCGGCGCGGGTGTCCATGATCACGCGGCTGAGCACGGCGGGCGAGGCGACGATCGCCATCAGTGCGATGGGGTTGGCCACCGGCTCGGGCAGGCCCAGAAGAATCAATATCCAGTACACGCCGAAGTAGGTCAGCCCCGCTTCCAGCAGGCTTTGCACCAGCACCATCGGGTTATGGCGGAACCAGCGCAGCGGCAGCCGCCCGCCCGCTTCGAACAGCACCACGGCCGCGCCCAGCTCCAGCAGGAACAGGCTGATGCCGCGCAGCGGCCAGATCGCGCCCTCGAAGCCGGCAAAGCCCACCACCGCGCCCACCACCGAATAGCCGATGACCTTGGGCATCCCCAGGTAGCGCTGCACCAGGTGGCCGGAGGCCGCGGCGGCGGCCACCAGCAGGGCCCAGAGCACGGTGGGCAGGCCGGCCGAGGGGCGCGCCCATTCGGCCCAGAAGCCCTGGAGTTCGGCGAGGAGTGCGGTCAGGTTCATGTAGGCAGGAAGAAGCTCACCGGCCGGCTGCGCCAGCGGGCCCAGATCGCGCTGCGGATGCGGGCGCGGTCACCGAGGCTCACGCTGTGCGCGCGCAGCGCCAGCCGGAAAGCGAAGTAGAAACTCACGCTCACATTGAGCGCGCCGATCACCGGGATCGCCGCAACCGCCCACCACAGGGCCGGCTGGTGCAGTGCCGGCAGCCCGATGGATGCCGCCGCGGCCGCGATCTGGCCGGCCGACAGCGTGACATGGCGCACATCCAGCCCGAGCCCGAAGAAGCCCGCGAACGCGGGCAGCAGTCCGAGCATGAGTCCCAGCGAGATGTTGGAGGCGAAGCCTGAGATGTGTGTGCGCATGAAGGCGGCCCAGCGACGGGCCCGGGCGGCACCGAGAAAGGCGCCGATGCGAGGGTTGTAACGCATGGCGGAGTCCAGGCGATGCAGGACAAAGGCGTTTTCTGTCCATCCGGCGATGATGCTGGACGAAAACAGCAGGATGCCGGTGATTGCCGCGAAAAGCACGGTCGGTCCGAGCAGCGACAGCGAATGCAGCGTGGAGGCCGCATGCGCCGCGTCCAGCAGCGGCCGGCCCAGCGCGGCCTGCCAGCCCAGCACCAGCAAGCCCACCGCCGGCACCACCAGCAGCACGTTGCCCAGCACGGCCGCCACCTGCGAGCGCACGAGGTTGGCCACCTCGTCGACGAACTGGTCCACGGCGTCGTCCGACTTGATGTCGCGCAGCCGCGCGGCCATGGCGGGGGCGGTCATGGCCGGCTGCTTGGTGGCCAGCGTCAGGTGCAGCAGCTGGATCGCCACGAAGCTGGCCGCGTACATGAGGCCCGCGGCCAGCCCGCTCCAGAAGGCCGACAGGGCCAGCGCGTAGATGCCGAACTTGGCCAGCACCGTCAGCGCCGTGAAGGCGCCGCCGCCGGCGGCCTTCTTCACCATCTGCAGGTAGCTGCGGCGGTCGCGGGTGATGTAGTGCTCGCCCGTCTCGGCGCTGCGCTCGGTCACCTTGGCCGCGAGCATCGACGAGTTGGAGGCGATCAGCGCGCGGATGCTGTTGCGCTCGCCGCCCGCCAGCACCAGCTTGCCCACCAGCCGCGCCATGCTGGGCCCCGGCACGGGCGACATCAGGCAGTCGAGCAGCTCGCGGATGCGCAGCACGCGCTCGCGCAGCTGGCGCAGCCGGAACACCAGGCCGACCGAGATGCCGTTGTCTTCCAGGTGCGTGTAGACCGACGAGGCGCTGGAGCGGCAGGCGTCGAGCCGGTCGCGGAAGGCCACGAAGGCGGCCTGCAGGGATTCTTCGTCGCGGGGCAGGGCGAACATCTGCTCGCGCAGCGCGTCCAGGTCGGCCATGAGGGCGTGGAAAGGGCGCGCCTCGCCGGCTTCGGGGCTGATGCGCAGTCGCAGCTCGGGCGAAAAGCCCGTCGCCACCACCTGGCTGCAGCAGTAGGTGACGGCGTCCATCACCGTGTGGCGCCAGCGCGCCGAGCCGTCGGGCATGGGCGCGGCGTCGGCCAGCAGCGCGCCGATGCGCGCGAGCTGGGCGTCGTCGAGCAGCGCGATCCAGCCGGCGTCGAACACGCCGGGCAGCACCAGCCGGAACAGGTCCGAGGCGTCGGTGGTCTCGGGCGTGCCCGGCAGGATCTTGCGGCGCATGCGCTCGCCGAATTCGCTCAGGAAGGCGGTGCGCGGCGCAAAGCCGTAGTCGGCCAGCAGCGCCGTGAGGTCGACCGACTGCGTGAACGCGCGCCACCAGGCGCGCAGCCGGTCGCACAGCTCGGGGCGTGCCTCGACGGCGTCGAGCAGCAGCTGCACGCGGCCGATGGCGGCCTGCGGCGAGGCGCGGTCGCCGCGCAGCCAGTCGAAGAGGTTGATGAGCCAGATGTGGCGCTGCGCCACATCGGCCGTGGGGTCGAGGCCGGCAAGCAGCCCCTGCAAGTCGCGAGATGCAGCAGCCATGATGAATTCGTAACGGATCAGTGCGGGGAACACCGCGGAACCGGCTCAGCCGGGCCGCTGGTGTTGCCCCCGGCGAGGGGGAAGGAGAAGCGACACGAAGTGCGCGAAGCCTGGGGGAGTACCTAGTGAAGCACCCGGGAGACCGGGGCACCGCCGATGTCGGCTTCGAGCACGAACATGGGAACCGGCACGTCGAAACGCTCGCCTTCTTCGGTCACCACGAAGAAGCTGCCGTGCATGGTGCCGCTGGCCGCCTGCAGGCGGCAGCCGCTGGTGTAGCGGAACGATTCGCCGGGCGCCAGCAGCGGCTGCTGGCCGATCACGCCGAGGCCCTTGACCTCCTGCGCATGGCCCGAGGCGTCGTTGATGAGCCAGTGGCGCGCGATCAATTGCGCGCCCACCGTGCCCACGTTGGTGACGGTGATCGTGTAGGAGAAGGTGTAGACGTTGTCCTTGGGCGAGGACTGGTCGGCCAGGTAACGCGGTTCGACCTGTACGCTGAAGGGGCTGTGTGACATGGGGCGCATGGTAACGGAGGCCTTTCCTCGGACTTCCGTCGGCTGCGAGAATCCGGGGTTATGAGCAGCACCCCGTTCCGCATTGCGCCCTCCATTCTTTCCGCCGACTTCGCGCACCTCGGCCAGGAACTGACCGACGTGATCGCGGCCGGCGCCGACTGGATCCACTTCGACGTGATGGACAACCATTACGTGCCGAACCTGACCTTCGGCCCCATGATCTGCCAGGCCCTCAAGCCCTACGCCAAGACCGCCGACGGCACGCCCGTGCCCATCGACGTGCACCTGATGATCCAGCCGGTCGACGCGCTGGCCGCAGCTTTCGCGCAAGCGGGCGCTGACTACATCAGCTTCCACCCCGACGCATCGACCCATGTGCACCGCAGCATCCAGGCCATCAAGGCCGCCGGCTGCAAGCCCGGCCTGGTGTTCAACCCGGGCGCCGGCCTCGAGGCGCTGGACTGGGCCATCGACGATATCGACCTGATCCTCATCATGAGCGTCAACCCCGGCTTCGGCGGCCAGAGCTTCATCGACTCCGCGCTGCGCAAGATCGAGCAGGCGCGCAAGCGCATCGAGCAGAGCGGGCGCGACATCCGCCTCGAGGTGGACGGCGGCATCAAGGCCGACAACATCGCCCGCGTGGCCTCGGCCGGCGCCGACACCTTCGTGGCGGGCAGCGCGATCTTCAACGCCAAGGACTACGGCGCGGTGATCGGCGACATGCGCCAGCAGCTGGCCACCGTCAAGGCCTGACCTTGCCGTCGGCGGTGCGCTCGGGCGTGAGCCCGCGGTCGGTGTCGACCACGCCGCGTTCCACGTCCTCGTAGCCGCGCCGGCCCTTCTCGGGCGGCTGGCCGTCCTGCATCACCTGGCTGTCCGACGACTGGTCGCGCTCGTGCGGCAGGCGCGGCGCCGATTCGCCGTCCTTTTCGACGCGGGTGGTGTCCTTCTTGTCCTTGCGCGGGGGCTGGGCCATCGTGTGCTCCTTCAAAGTTCGGGTCTGGCGCCAGCTTGCGCGGCGCCCCGCCACGGGGCGGTAGGACAGGCCAGGGCGCGGCTGTAGGTTCGCGCTGCGCGCCCGCCATGCCACAGGGTCTTGCCTTTTGCGTGGTCACAGTCGCCTCCGCATAATCGCCCGCATGTCCACCCCGCTTTTCGACGACGTCGCGACCGCCACCGACAGCCTGCGCCTGCACGCCTTCGCGTCGCTGAACCCCGGCCCGCGCCTGCTCGTGATCGGCGGGGTGCACGGCGACGAGACCTGCGGCACCGAGGGCATCGCGCGCGTGCTGGCCGAGTTCGATGCCGGCGACTTGCGCCTGCTGCGCGGCGAACTCACGCTCGTGCCGGTCGCCAACCCGCTCGCGCGGCGGCGCCTGCAGCGCGAGGGCCAGCGCAACCTCAACCGCCTGTTCCGTCCGAGCGAGACACCGGCCGACTACGAGGCCCGCATCACCAACCGGCTGGCCCCCGTCATCGCGCGCCACGACGTGCTGCTCGACCTGCATTCCTTCCAGAGCGAGGGCGAGGCCTTCGCCATGATCGGCCCGCGCGACAACAGCGGCAGCCTCGAACCCTTTGCGCGCGCGCAGGAAGAAGGCCGGCTCGCGCTGCACATCGGCACGCCCGTCGTGGTCGAGGGCTGGCTCGACATCTACGCCGCCGGCCTCGCGCAGCGCGGCGCCGCCGTCGACGAGGCCGCCATCGACTTCGGCCGCGGCACCAACGAATACATCCGCAGCTGCGGCGGCTACGGCGTCACGCTCGAATGCGGCCAGCACCAGGACCCGCAGGCGCCGCAGGTGGCGTGGGCGGCCATCCGCCGCACGCTCGCGCTGCTGGGCATGGCGGCGCTGCCGCCGGGCCTGTCGGCCGCGCCCCCGCAGCCGCCCCAGCTGCTGCGCCTGGCGAGCGTGACCGACCGCCTGCACGAGGACGACAGCTTCGTGCGCGACTGGGCCACCTTCGACCCCGTGCAGCGCGGCGAGCCCGTGGGCATGCGGCACGACGGCACGCTGGTCAGCGCGCCCGACGACGGCTTCATCGTGTTCCCGAACGCGATGGCGCTGCCGGGCGCCGAGTGGTTCTACTTCGCGCGGCCCAGCGAGCGCGTGCTCGACCTGACCGCCTGAGGCTCGCGCCTGTCGGCGCCCTCCTACCGGTGACGCCCACCTTCTCCCACAGACGGGGAGGGGCGGCCACTACGGCCCGCGCACCGGGCCCCACCTAAGCTTCCTCTTTGCGGATTTGCCGGCTTGCGGCCCCGCTTCTCTCGGAGGGAAAAACATCATGGAAATCTCGGCACTGTTCGATTCGCTCATGGGCACCTGGGGCGACGACATCCTGATCTGGGCGGTGGCTGCCGTGACCGCCTGCATCGGCCTGATCGCCGTGGTGAACGTGCTCGACATCTTCATCGGCAGCGGCAACAGCAACGAGGCCGGCTGAGCCGACCCGCATCGATGCCCAGAACCCCGATGTCCCCCCAGAACAAGGCCGCCGCAGGCCGCCGCGCCAGCACCGCCAAGACCGGTGACGGCGCCAACGCCAAGCAGCTGCAGCTCGAGGGTTTCACCACCGAGCACCCCACGCACCTGACGACCAACCAGGGCCTGCAGGTTCCCGACAACCACAACTCGCTCAAGGCGGGCGTGCGCGGGCCGACGCTGCTCGAAGACTTCATCCTGCGCGAGAAGATCACGCACTTCGACCACGAGCGCATTCCCGAGCGCGCCGTGCACGCGCGCGGCTCGGCGGCGCATGGCTACTTCCAGGTCTACCAGTCGATGTCGCAGTACACCTGCGCCGATTTCCTGCAGGACCCCGATGCGAAGACGCCCGTGTTCGTGCGCTTCTCGACCGTGGCCGGCTCGCGCGGCTCGGCCGACACCGTGCGCGACGTGCGCGGCTTCGCCGTCAAGTTCTACACGCGCGAGGGCAACTACGACCTCGTGGGCAACAACATCCCCGTGTTCTTCATCCAGGACGCGATGAAGTTCCCCGACCTTATCCACGCCGTCAAGCCCGAGCCGCACCACGAGATGCCGCAGGCCGCGAGCGCGCACGACACCTTCTGGGACTTCGCCTCGCTCATGCCCGAGAGCACCCACATGCTGATGTGGGCCATGAGCGATCGCGCCATTCCGCGCAGCCTTCGCATGATGGAAGGCTTCGGCGTTCACACCTTCCGCTTCGTCAATGCGCGCGGCGAGAGCCACTTCGTGAAGTTCCACTGGAAGCCCAAGCTCGGCGTGCACGGCCTCGTGTGGGACGAGGCGCAGAAGATCGCCGGCAAGGACCCCGACTTCCACCGTCGCGACCTCTGGGAGGCCATCGAGCAGGGCCACTTTCCCGAGTGGGAACTCGGCGTGCAGCTCATCGCGCCCGACAAGGCCGAATCGCTGGGCTTCGACCTGCTCGACCCGACCAAGCTGATCCCCGAAGAGATGGTGCCCGTGCAGCGCATCGGCAAGCTGGTGCTCAACCGCAACCCCGACAACTTCTTCGCCGAGACCGAGCAGGTGGCCTTCCACCCGGGCCACGTCGTGCCGGGCATCGACTTCAGCAACGACCCGCTGCTGCAGGGGCGCCTCTTCAGCTACACCGACACGCAGATCTCGCGGCTGGGCGGCGCCAACTTCCACGAGCTGCCGATCAACAAGGCCGTGTGCCCGTTCCACAACATGCAGCGCGACGGCATGCACCGCCAGACCATCGCGCGCGGCCAGGTCGCCTACGAGCCCAACACCTTGGGCAGCGGCACCGAGTTCCGCGTGGACGGCGGCAGCCACGGCTTCCAGTCGTTCCCCGAAGAGATCGAGTCGCCGAAGGTGCGGCGCCGCAGCCCGTCGTTCGATGACCACTTCACGCAGGCGCGCCTGTTCTTCAACAGCCAGAGCATGGCCGAGAAGGAGCACATCGTCGCGGCCTTCCGCTTCGAACTCTCGAAGCTCGAAGTGCCCGCGATCCGCCAGCGCATGGTCGACAACCTCGCGCACGTGGACGAGAAACTCGCCCGCCGCGTGGCCGAGCCGCTGGGCATCGGCGAGCCCGACGCGAAAGCGGCCGCAGGGTACTCGGGCTTTCGCGAACACCGCATCGAGCTGCCCATCGACGAATCGCCCGCGCTGCGCATGAGCGACGGCAGCGCCGACGGCGTGGTGCGCACGCGCAAGGTCGCGATCCTCGTGGCCGACGGCGTCGACTCGGCCTCGCTCAAGCCGATCCGCGACGCGCTCGAACAGGTGGGCGTGCTGTGCAAGGTGGTGGGCCCGAAACTCGGCACCGTGGCCAGTGCGTCGAAGCGCCAGATCGACGTCGACATGACCTTCACCAACACCGCCTCGGTGCTGTTCGACGCGGTGCTCGTGCCTGCGGGTGCCGAGGGCGCTGCGGCGCTCGCGGCGCAGGGCGATGCCGTGCATTTCGTGCTCGAGGCCTACAAGCACTGCAAGGCGATCTGCGCGGTGGGCGAGGGCGTGCAGCTGCTGGCCACGCTGGGCGTCACGCCCGAGGGCGAGGCGCCGGCCGGTGTGGTGGTGGCCGAGACGCCGGTCACGAACCTGGGCGACGCCACGGCGGCGACGCAGATCGCGCACGACTTCATTGCGGCGATTGCGAAGCACCGGCATTGGGACCGACTCAACATCGACAGCGTGCCCGCCTAGCGTGAACCGGCTCTACGCCATTTGCGCTAGACCGTATTGCGAATAGGCGAGGTGAACACCCGCTCCTAGACTTTCCCACGAGGCCTGAACGGCGCGCACTCCCGCGGCGTCGAGCGTTCGCGGCAGCGAGTGCATGGGTCGAGGGGGTTCAATGGCGTGGTTTTCGAGATGGGGATGTGCGCATCCGGCGCGTCGCCGTGCCGGTCTTGCCGGTGCGGTCGGCCTGGTGGGTGTGCTGCTTCTGGGTCCCGGCGGCCCTTCGGCGCTGGCACAACGTCCCGCGCCACCACCTGCAACTCCCGCCGCGGCGGCGGGCGGCCCGAATGCCGAGGCCGCTGCCGACCGCATGGCGCAGGCGCGGCTGGCCGACACCGACACGCTGCTGGCCCTGACCAGCGAAGGCGCGGTGCTCTACGGGCAGGACGCGGTCAAGCTCTCGGGCTATCAATACTGCAGCCAGGCGGTCGCATTGGCCGAGGCGGGCGAGTTCCGCCAGAGCGTGCGCGCCGCGAGCAAGGCGCTGCACCTGGCCAACGCCACCAGCGACCCGAACCTGCGCGCCGTGGCCAACCGCGACCTGGCGATCGTCTACAGCTACTCGGGCCAGCTCGAAAAAGCCGAGGAGTTCGCGCGCGAAGCGCTGCGCCATCCCGCGCGAGACCCGAAGCTGGTGGTCGGCCCGGTGCAGAAGGTGATCGGCGACGTGCGCACGCGGCGCGGCGACTTCGCCGGCGCGGTGCTCAGCTACGACGAGGCATTGGCCAACAGCTCGCCGCGCTATGCACCGCTGGTGCAGGCCTCGCTGGTGAACGCGCTCATCGAATCGGGTGACGCGGCACGCGCACGCCAGGTGCTCGGCGACATGGCCGAGCCGCGCGAGGCGCCGCTGGCCGCACAGCTCGAACGCACGCGCGCCCGCCTGCTGCTGGCCGAGAACAAGCCGGCCGAGGCACGCGACAAGTACCGCGCGCTCACCACGCGTCAGGTCGGCACCGACACCGCCTACTACCGGCTCTGGGCCTGGGACGGCGTGGCGCGCAGCGAACTCGCGCTGGGCCAGAAGCAGGCCGCGGCCGAGGCCGCGGGCCGCGCGCTCGCCGACGTCGATCAGGTGCGCGCGCGTTTTCGCAGCGAAGAAGTGAAGATGGGCCTGTTCTCCGATCTGCAGTCGGTGTTCGAGCGCGGCGTGGCGGTGTACAGCGAAGCAGGCGATCCGCAACGCGCCTTCGAGGTCAGCGAGCACAGCCGCTCGCGCGCGCTGCTCGACGCGGTGCGCGGGCGCGCCAAGCTCAGCGAATCGTCGGCCGGCACGGTCGGCGTGGCGGCGCTGCAGCGCACGCTGGCGGCCGACGAGCGCGTGGTGCAGTACCACGCGCTGCCCGACCGCCTGATGGTCTGGGTCGTGGGGCCGGACAGCATCGTCGAAAAGCGCATCGCGGTGAAGCGCGACGAGCTCACCGAACTCGTCGAGACCTTCCGCAACTCGATCGTGCGCGGCCGCCGCGCGGCCATCACCAACGCCGACAAGCTGGGCGCCGCGCTGCTCGGCCCGCTGGGCCTGGCGCCGGGCCAGCGCGTGGTGGTGGTGCCGCACGGGCCGCTGCACTACCTGCCGTTCCAGGCGCTGCGCCTGGACGGGCGCTACCTCATCGAGACGCACCCGGTGTCGGTGGCACCGTCGATCAGCATCGCGGTGCAGCTGGCGCAGCGCACGCCGCGCGTGAACGCATCGCTCACGGCCTTCGGCAATCCGCGCATCGAGGACAAGTACGACCTGCCGGGCGCCGAGACCGAGGTCAAGCAGCTCGCGCAGCTCTTCCCGCGCAACACGGTGTACATGGGCGCGGCCGCCACCAAGACGCAGTTCCGCGACGTGGCCTCGCGCTCGCCGCTGATGCACGTGGCGGCGCACGCCGAGGCCGACGAGGTCGATCCGCTGTACTCGCGCATCCTGCTGGCCAACGAAGGCGGCAAGCAGAACTTTCTCGAGGCGCACGAGATCCTGGCGCTGCCGATGGACGGCACGGCGCTGGTCACGCTCTCGGCCTGCGAGTCGGGCCTGGGGCGCATCGCGCAGGGCGACGAGGTGCTGGGCTTCACGCGCTCGTTCCTCTCGGCCGGCAGCTCCAGCCTCATCGCCTCGCTGTGGCCCGTGTCGGACGACGCCACCGCCGTGCTCATGGGCACGCTCTATGGCGAACTCGCCAAAGGGCGCGACATCCAGAAGGCCATGCAGGCCGGACAGCTGGCCGTGCTGAAGGACCCCAAGATGTCCCACCCCTTCTTCTGGGCGCCGTTCAACCTGATCGGCAACTGGCGCCTCACCGTGGGAAGCTGACCATGTCTTCGCCACGCTCCCTCCTGCAAAGAAGCACTGCCATGGCCCCTGCGATCCGCCTTCGTCCTCGGCCGACGCCGATCGCCATCGCGGCGACTGCACTCGTCGGTGCCACGCTGTGGGTCGCCATGCCCCGCGCCCATGCGCAAGAGGCCACCACGCTGCTGCCCACCAAGGACCCGTGCGGTAGCTGCGGCCGCCCCGTGGCGCAAGCCACCGGCGCCGTCGCCCCGCAAACCCTGCCCGCGCCGCCGCAGCCCGCCGCCGCGGGCAGCTTCAAGCTCACCGACCTGCGCCTGAACGGCGTGAAGGCATTGAGCAACGAAGAGCTGCAGACCATCACCGCGCCGTACATCGGCCGCGAGGTCACGCTCGGCGACCTCGAAGGCCTCGCGCAGGCGATCACCACGCGCTACAAGGAGCGCGGCTACTTCCTCGCGCAGGCCGTGGTGCCGGTGCAGACCGTGCGCGACGGCATCGTCGAGATCAGCATCATCGAAGGCCGGCTCGGCAAGGTCGACGTGCTGGTGGCGCCCGAGGCGCCGATCAGCGAGGCGCGCGTGCGCGGCTTCCTGGCGGCACTGCAGCCGGGCGAGGCGGTGAACGCGCCGGCCTACGAGCGCGCCATGCTGCTGCTGTCGGACCAGCCCGGCCTCAAGGTGTCGTCGAGCCTGCAAGAGGGCGCGCAGGCGGGCACCACCGACCTCTCGGTCGAGGTCGAGGCCGGCGCGCGCTGGGCCTTCTCGGCCGAGGCCGACAACCACGGCACCAAGGAGGCAGGGCGCTACCGCGTGGGCGGCACGGCGCGCTGGCTCAGCCCCTTCGGCATCGGCGACAACCTCGATGCGCGCCTGCTGCTGTCCAACAGCAACGCGCTGCAGTACGGCCGCGTGGCCTACGAGGCGCCGCTGGGCACCAGCGGCCTGCGCGCGGGCATCGGCATCTCGCGCGTGAGCTACGACCTGGGCGGCCAGTTCGTCGACCTCGACGCGCGCGGCCGTGCCGACGTGCTCGACGTGTCGCTCAACTACCCGCTGATCCGCCAGCGCCAGCAGAACCTCTTCCTGCGCCTCACGGCCGACGTGAAAGACCTCACCGACGAGCTGCGCGGCGTCGACTTCACCGCGAAGAAGCGCGTGCAGGGCTTCGGCATCGGCTGGGCCTGGGAGCGGCGCGACGAGGTGCTCGGCGGCGGCTACTGGGCCAGTTCGGGCACGCTGTACCACGGCGACCTGTCGATCCGCGACGCGCAGAGCTTCCAGTCCGACCAGCAGTTCGGCGGGCGCCACACCGAAGGCGGCTTCACCAAGCTGAGCTTCCAGGTGTCGCGGCTGCAGGCCATCGTGCCGCGCCATTCGCTGTACTTCTCGGTCGGCGGGCAGTGGGCCAGCAAGAACCTCGACGCCTCGGAAAAACTCGCGCTCGGCGGCGCGCGCGCGGTGCGCGCCTACCCCTCGGGCGAACTGCTGGTGGATCAGGGGCTGATCGGCACCTTTGAATACCGCTGGGCCGCCACCGACGAGATCACGCCCTACCTGTTCTACGACGCGGCGCGCGGAAAGATCGCGCGCCATCCCTCGCCCTTCGACGGCGAGAACTCCCACAGCCTGCGCGGCTACGGCATCGGCCTGAGCTGGTCGCGCCCCGGCAACTTCTCGATCAACGCCACGCTCGCCTGGCGCGCCGGCACACCGCCCGCGCAGACCGACGGCGGCGGGCGCAACCCGCGGCTGTACGTGCAGCTGCAGAAGGCGTTCTGACCATGAAGCCCCGCACCCCCTTCCAACCCCGGCATCCGCTGCGCCCGCTGGCGCTTTCGATTGCCTGCATGGGCCTGGCCCCGGCGCTGGCACAAACCATCCTGCCGAGCTTCGGCCCGAACGGCTACACCACGCAGGGCGGCGTGACCGTGGGCAGCACCACGTCGGCCACCAGTGTGGGCGGACAGGCGCTGGGCATCTCGCAGTCGTCGCTGCGCGCGATCATCAACTGGAACAGCTTCTCCATCGGTGCCAAGGACGCGGTCAACATCAACCAGTCGATGGGCGTGTCCAGCATCCTGCTCAACCGCGTGACGGGCGGCGAGCTCTCGACCATCGCCGGCCAGCTCACGGCCAACGGGCGCGTGTTCCTCATCAACCCGAGCGGCGTGGTGTTCAGCCAGGGCGCGACGGTCAACGTGGGCGGTCTCGTGGCCTCCACGCTGGCACTGAACACCACCGACAACGACTTCCTCACTGCTGCCAGCACCAAGCTCGATTTCCTGCGCGACGACGCCAACGCCAAGGTGGTGAGCAACGCCGGCGTGCTCACCGCCGTGGGCGGCCCCGTGGTGCTGATGGGCGCCGAGGTGACCAACACCGGCAGCATCACCGCCAACCGCGGCACCGTCGCTCTGGCCTCGGGCCGCAAGATCAGCTTCGACCTGGGCAACGACGGGCTCACCAACCTCGTGGTCGCGGCCGATGCCATGGCCACCAGTGCCAAGGTGGTGAACGCCGCAGGCGCCACCTTGCAGGCCGACGGCGGGCGCGTGATGCTCATCGGCAGTTCCACCACGGCGGGCGAGCTGGTGGTGAACCAGTCGGGCACGGTGCGCGCGCGCACGCTGGAGAACGTCAACGGCGAGATCGTGCTCGGCGCCGGCAGCAACAACCGCATCGAGATGAACGGCGGCACGCTCGATGCCACCGGCATGGGCGCGGGGCAGCACGGCGGCACCATCCGCATCGCGGCGGGGCAGGTGCGCATCGAAGGCACCGGCGGCGGCGACCAGCGCGCGGTGATCGACGCCAGCGGCCAGGCCGGCGGCGGCAGCGTGTCGGTGCATGGCTACGACGTGGCGCTGTCGTCCACCTCGGTGCTGCGCGCCGACGCCACCACGGGTGGCGCGGGCGGCACCCTCACCACGGCCAGCGCCCAGGGCCAGGCCCTGGTGGGCGAGGCCGATCCGGCGCCCGAGCGCGAGTCGCGGCTGCAGGCCTACGGCGAGATGACCGCGCGCGGTGCGGGCGCCGGCAAGGGCGGTGCGATCTCCAACGAAGCCGATGCGGTGCGTGTGCAGGCAGTGCGTGTGGACGCAGGCGGTGGCGCGCAGGGCGGCGCCAACGGCAGCTGGACGGTGAACGCGAAGCAGTCCGACCTGGGCATCGTCGAGGCCGGCAACGTGCCGGCGTATGACAGCAAATTGCCGGCCTTCACCGGCGGCTCCGTGAGCGCCGGCAGTGTCGGCGACACGCTGGGCCGCGGCACCGACGTGACGCTGGCGAGCGGGCGCACCGGCCTCGGCGCGGGCGTGACCTTTGCGCCCGGTGTGCAGGTCGTCAAGAGCGAGGGCGGCACGGCGCGGCTGCGCGTCGATTCGGCCGGCAGCATCGTGATGAACGAGGGCTCGGCCATCGCATCGCAGCAAGGCGCGCTGCACGTCGACTTCAACGCCGACGCGTCCGGCCGTGTCGCCACCAACGCGAAGAACATCAACAACAGCAGCGGCAACCCTTCTGCGGAGACCGACTTTGCCGGCGCCATCGTGCTGACCGGCGCGACCATCGCGGCCAACGGTGGCGACGTGCGCTTCTTCGGCCAGGGCGACGCGCAGAACGGCCGCGCCATCGGTGGCATCGTCCCGCTCGGCGGCGACACCGGCGACTTCGTGTGGCGCGACGGCGTGACGCTCGCCGGCAGCCAGGTCACCACCGGCGGCGAAGGCCGCGTGACGATGCGCGGCCAGGGCCGCACCTGGATCGACGACCAGAACAACAGCGACTTCATCTTCCGCGGCAGCAACGGCGTGTCGATCACGGGCGGCACGGTCGAAGCGGGCGCCGGCGGCCTGCAGCTCGACGGCCTCGCGGGCTACGGGCGCAGCGGCGTCGCCATCGGCAGCGGTGCGGTGCTGAAGTCCGTGGGCGACATCGGCATCAAGGGCCAGGGCCCGACCTGGACTTCCAACATCGGCGGCGCCGCGGTGGGCGCCAGCACGGCGGTCGTCATCGACGATGCCACCGTCGCCGGCGAGCGCGACGTGCGCATCGAAGGCCAGGGTGCGAACCTCGACGGCCTGCGCACCGACACGGGCTTTGCAGCAGGGAACATGTCCGCCGGCGGCGGCAACGGCGTGGCCATCCGCGGCGCGGTCTCGGCCGGCGCGGGCCGGCGCATCGACGTGATCGGCCGCGCGGGCAGCGAAGGCTTCAGCGCCACGCTCGGCAGCCCCGACATCATCATCACGCCGTCCACCACGCCCACCTACGGCGTGGCCGTCACGGCCGACGCCGACCATCCGACGGCGCTGCGCACCGACGGCGGCACCATCGCCATCGACGCCCAGGGCACCGACATCTCGATGCGCATGGTCACCTTCATCTCCGGCGTGGGCACCAGCGTCGGCACGCTGGCCTCGGTGGCCAGCGACAGCGGCAAGGGAGGCAGCATCTCGGTGCAAGGGCGCAACGTGCTCATCGACGGCGCCACGAACTTCGACGGCTCGCCCGCGGTGGCGCGCCTGCACGCCAGCGGCGCGACCGGCGGCGGCAGCATCGACATCGCGGCCAGCAACGCCATCGCCGTCGGCGGCAACACGCGCCTGGAAGCCAACGCGGGCACGGGCGCGGGCAACGGTGGCAGCATCAAGGTGGTGGCGACCGAGTCGTTGCGCGCGCATGGCCAGCTCTCGGCGCGCGGCGGCGCGGCCGGCGGCGACGGCGGGCGCATCGAGACCTCGGCCGGGCGCTTCGACCTGCGCGGCGCGCGCGTCGACGCGTCGGCACCGGTGGGCGCGGCGGGGCAGTGGTTCATCGACCCCTTCGACCTCACCATCGCCCACGGCACGGCCGCGGGCACGCTGCCGACCAACCCCTACGACGCGGTCGCCAACTCGACCATCCAGGACGGCGACATCAACACCGCGCTGAACGGCGGCACCAGCGTGAAGATCACGACGGGCACCGGCACGGGCGGTGGCGGCGTCATCACGCTCGATGCCGACGTCGACATCAACTACACCGGCTCCAAGGGACCGCTCACGCTGCAGCTGGACGCCGCCAGCGGCATCCAGACACGCACGCCCGGCACCACGATCCGCGCGACCGGCGGCGACGACCTGAACGTGGTGATGAACGCGGGCGTCAACCCCGACGGCACGCCGTCGGGCAACAGCGGCTTCATCGACTTCGGGGGCAACATCCTCACGCAAGGCGGCAGCGTGACGATGAACGCGCTGGGCACGGGCACGCCCGGCAGCGGCTTCATCCGCCTGAACGGCGGGCAGGTCATCACCGACGGCGGCAACGTGTCGCTGCTCAGCGGCCAGCCCGGCGCACCCACCGGCACCGTGATCCTCACGCAGGACGTGCAGGTCGACACGCGCGTCGGCCAGAGCAACGCGGGCGCAGGCGGCAACGTGCGCATCGAAGGCGGCGACGTGCTGCTGCAGGGCGCGCGCATCGCCAGTGCCACCGGCAACGTCGACATCCGCGGCACCTCGACCACCTGGGACAGCGGCGTGGTCATCACCAGCGGCCAGATCGGGCCGAGCACCATCAGCACCACCAGCGGCAACGTCACGGTGCAGGGCGTGGCGCGGCGCCAGGCTTCGTCGACCTTCGCGGCGGCGCACGGCGTGCTCATCAACGGCGGCAGCTCCATCACCACCGGCAGCGGCAACATCGCGGTGCGCGGCTACAACTTCAACAACGACCCCTCGGCGCCGGGCGCCACCGAAGACAGCGGCGTGCGGCTGGAAAACGGCGCGCAGCTCGTCACCACGGGCGGCGGCAACATCGAGGTCACGGGCCGTTCGCAGAACGGCGGGCGCGGCGTCGTGCTGCAGGCCGGCGGCGCGCCGACCGCGCCGGGCGCGCTGCCCGGCATCCGCAGCAGCGGCAACGTGCTGCTGCGCGCGAGCAACGACGGCAGCGGCGATTCGATCGTCATCGAGGCGCCGGTGGTCGCGGCCGGCGCCATCGACCTGCGCCCGGGCGGGGTCGATGTCAACATGGTCGCGTCGGACGACACGGCCACGCCCATCGTGCTGGGCGGCCCGACGGTCAACGGCTTCTCGGTGTCGGGCGCGGAGTTCGCGCAGCTGTCGGCGCTGACCATCGTCGCGGGCAGCACCACGCACGCGGGCGCCATCACGGTGGCCGGCGCGCTCACGACCTCGGGTGCGCTCACCCTGCAGAACGAAGGCGGTGGCGGCGGCATCGCGCTCAACGCGCCGGTCTCGGCCGCGACGCTGGGGCTGCTGTCGGGCGGCAACGTGAGCCAGTCGGGCGCGGGCACGATCACGGCGGGTGCGCTGCTCGCGCGCTCGCGCAACGGCAGCGTCGATCTGCGCAACCCGGGCAACGACGTGGCCACGGTCGGCGGCGGTGCGGCCGGCGGCTTTGCCTACGTGGACGCGAACGCGGTCACCATCGGGCCGGTGTCGGTCACGGGCTTCGATGCGGCGGGCAACCTGCCGCAGATCACCTCGGCCGACTCGATGGCCGCCAACACCGTGTTCGTGCGCACGCTGAGCGGCGACCTTACGCTCGGCGCACCGGTCAGCAGCACCAGCGGCACCGACCTCGTGGCCGCGGCGCGCTTCCAGAACCCGGGCGGCCACGGCATCTCGGGCGCGCTGTGGCGCGTGTGGGCCGACACCTGGGTGGGCGAAACGCGCGGCGGCCTGGCCGGCTCGGGTCCGCTGCCGAACTTCTATCACTGCGCCTACCTGGGCCTGTGCACCGTGACCGTGACGCCGGGCGACAACCACTTCATCTACGCGCAGCAGCCGACGGCGACGATCGTGATCGCCGACGCGTCGCGCACCGTGGGCGCGCCCAACCCCTTCTTCATCTACAGCATCACGGGGCTGATCCTGGGCGACACCGGGGCGGGCTTCAGCGGCTCGATGTTCTCGCCGGCGCTGCCGGGCAGCCCGACGGGCCTGTACCCGATCAACGGCAGCTTCACCTCGGCCGAGGGCTACGCCGTGCGCGTGGTGCCGGGCCAGCTGCGCGTGAGCGGCCTGCCGCTCTTGCCTTCGGTGGACGTGGTGCGCGAGCCGCTGACCTCGTACCTGTACGACCGGAACATCGGCCAGGCGCCGATCTGCCTGGCCACCGGGCCGCTGGACGGCGACCGCGCGCAGCAGGGCGCCGACGTGCTGGCGCGCGAATGGTCGCGCGTGCGCTCGCGGCCCAACCTGCTGAGCTGCGTGAACACCGAGCGGCGCAACGGCTGTTCGGATTTTTGAGAAGGTGTCAGCGCGGCGCGTGATCGCGGGCCGTGAGCACGAAGAGCTGCGCCATCAGGTCCGCGAGCAGCCGCAGCTGCGGGTCGTCGGTGAGCGGCGCGTGCCGCCACGGCGCGACATGGGCCTCGAGGCCTTCGAGCGGACCGGCGAAGAACAGGCGCCGCAACGCACCGCCGAGCACGTCGTGCGCCGCCGATTCCGCGGGGCTGCCGAGGGTGCTGTCGGCATGGCTGCCCCAGGCCGGCGTGGCGAGGAAGGGCGAGAGCACCGTGCCTTGCAGGCGGCCGTCGCGCAGGAAGGTGCCCAGCGTCAGGTCGTACGGTTGCAACGGCCCGTGCGCGAGCGCTTCCTGCAGCAGCGCGGGCAGCACGCGCAGGCCCTTCGGCGTGACGACGTAGGCGACCGCGCCCCAGTTGTAGAGCGTGCGCGCGTCGAGGAAGTCGATGCCCGACAGTGCATGGCGCGGCGCACCACTTCCTTGCGGCGGCAGGCGCCGTTGCAGGCTGTGCCAGAGCGCGAGCAGGTGCTGCGTCGAGGTCACGGGCTGGCATTCGAGGAACGCGATGTCGCAGCCTTCCGCTTCCAGTTGCGCGAGCGCGCCACTGCGCAGCACGGCCGGCAGGGCCTCGCTGAGCTGTGCGTCGTCCTCGAGCACCAGGAGTGCTTCGCCGGGGTTCGCGCGGGTGAGGGCTTCGGTGTGCGAGAGAAAACAGGCGCGCTCGCCGGTCGTGATCGCCGTGTTGCCGGGCGCAAGCGTTTGCGCATCGATGGCTGCGTGTCGCCAGACATTCGTCAGCCCGAGCCGCTGCAACTGCGCGTCCATCGCGGCGCGGCGCTCGGTGCTTCGCTCGAGGTTGATGTAGCAGCCTTGCATGGGCATCTCCGGTGCGTCATCGCTGAAGGAGCGATGCAGTGAACATCATGACGGCGGAAGGTCGAGAGGCTGACACGAACCGCCCGTGGCTCAGCGTCGTGCTGCCTTTCTACCGCAAGCTTGCCGAGTTCGAGCGCGTGCTGCCGATGAATGCCGGGTATTGGGCGCGGCCAGGCATCGAGGTCGTGCTCGCGCTCGACGAGCCCGGCGAGGAAGCCGGCGTGCTGGCGCTGGTCGAACGCTTTCCGCAGATCCGCTGGAAGGTGCTCGTCAACGACGTCGCACATGCATGGCGACCACCCTGCAAAGCCATCAACGCCGGCGTGCGTTGCAGCGCGGGGCGCTTCGTGCTGGTCCATTCGCCCGAGTCCGCCTACGTGGGCGATGCGCTGGCCCTGCTGCTGCACGCGGCGACGGGGCCCGCACGCGGCGTGGCGGTCGGCCGCGTCGGCTTCGCGCGCTTCGACGAACTCACGGACACGCTCGAGGCCGTCTTCGCGCGCCAGGTGCCGCCCGAGCTGCTGCTGCAGACCTTCTACGGCTCGCTGTGCTGCGCGCGAGAGGCCTTCGATGCCGTGCATGGCTACGACGAATCGTTCGAAGAATGGGGCGGCGACGACGACAACCTGCGCGTGCGCCTGGAGATGGCGGGCTGGCAACTTCTGGCCTGTCCGGACGCGCACCTGCTGCACCTGTCGGCCGAAACGCGCACGGGCGGCGAGCAGTTCGACCGCGATGTGGACTGGATCAAGTGCACGCCGCACGAGGCGCGCGCCGGCGATGCCGGCTGGGGCCGCGATTTCAACCGCATCGCGCGTGACGACAGCGCCGGCGCATGGCCCGCTGAAGCACCGGCCTGGCTGGCCGCCGCACCCGTGGTGCCGATGGGCTCGCGCCGCCAGTGCGAGGTCTGCGCGCGCCTGCTGCACCACGAGGCCAGCGCCTTTCATTGCCCGCGGTGCGCGCGCCCGTTGATCGCACAGCGTCTCACCTCGCGGCTGCGCATCGTCTGCGTGCTGCAGCTGCGCAACGAGGCGCGCTGTCTGCCGGGCTGCCTCGACCACCTGCGCGGCCATGTGGACGGCATCGTCGCGCTCGACGACGGTTCGACCGACGCCACCGCCGACATCCTGCGGCGCGAACCGATGCTGCTGGAGCTGCTGTCGAACCCGTCGCGCGACGACGGCGCGCACGTCTGGCGAGAGAACGAGAACAAGCGCCGCCTGCTCGAAGCCGCGCGCCGCCAGGGCGCAGGCTGGGTGCTGGTGTGCGATGCCGACGAGCGCTACGAAGCGCTGTTCCTGCGCCACCTGCATGCCACCGTCGATTCGCTGCCCGACCACCAGCTCGCGAGCCTGTCGCTCGTGTCCTGCGAACTCTGGAATTCGCCCGACGCCTGGCGCAGCGACGGCCCGTGGGGCCGCAAGTCGCGCGCGCGGCTGTTCCGTTTGCCGCAGCAGATCTCGTTCGAATTGAGCTCGGAACTGCACGGCCCCTGGCTGCCCGACGACGCGCAGCGCCACGGCCTGATGTTCTACAGCCGCTACCGGCTCTATCACCTGAAGAGCATCCGTCACGCGGACCGCGTGGTGCGGCGCGACCTGTACACGCGGCTCGATCCGGCGCGGCAGTTCCAGGCCATCGGCTACGACTACCTCGCGGAGGAAGGGCCGGGGCTGCAACTGAGGTGCATCGAGCCCGAGCGCGACTACGACCGCCGCACCTTGCCGCCCGACCTGCAAGCGGTTCAGTCGCTCAGCCCCAGCGTCCTCGCGAAGTCGCCACGGTAGGTGCGCAGACCCTGGTGCGACAGCCGCGAGCGCGTGTCGACGTGCACGCGCCCGCCGATCGATTGCCAGCGCCGGCAGAAGCCGTAGTCCTCGCTGAGGTAGCGTCCGTTGCCCGGCTCGGCAAACACGTCGAAGAAGCGGTAGTGCGGCCGCGCCGCGGCGACCGGGTCGTCCATGCGGTCGGGCGTGTAGCGCAGCTCGGGCAGCGCCTGCGCCATCTGTTCGAGCACGCGGCGCGCGATCAGCATGAAGCCGGTGGGTGCGTCCAGCACTTCGAGAAAACCGTCGGCATCGACGTGCGCGCCCGCGTCGTTCACGTTGACCGGAAACGCCGCATGCAGCGCCTCGAAGTCGGCGCGCGTGGTGCCGGCCGGCAGCGGCGCGCGCAGGCCGCCTTCGGGCCAGCCGTCGCTCTTGTGCGGGTACACGCCGGCCACCACGTCGCGCCCCGCGCCCAGCAGTCGCAGCGCGGCCTCGGGCTCGAAGCCGATGTCGGCGTCGATCCAGAACAGGTGCGTCCAGCGCGTGTCGGCCAGGAACTCGGCGGCCAGCCGGTTGCGCGCGCGCGTGACGAGGCTGTCGCCGTCGAGAAAGCGCGTCTGCATCGCGAAGCCGTGGGTCCACGCGAGGTTGACCAGGCCGAGCAGGCTGCGCACGCACTCGGTGCCGACCGCGCCGCCGTGGCAGGGCGTGGCGACGAAGGGGCGGACGTTTTTCAGGTCGATGGCGGTGGGCATGCGGGGTCAGGCGCCGGGCGCGTGGCGTCGCGTGGTGAGCAGTGCGCGCAGCTTGGCCGGCGCCACCGGTTTGGTCAACAGCGTCACGCCGCCGTGGCGCAGCCGCTGCAGCACTTCGGGCCCGGTGGCGCCCGACACCAGCACGGCGAGCGCGCCGGGCTGCAGGCGGCGGGCGGCGTCGATCACTTCCACGCCGTCGGCGTCGCCGGCCAGTTGCAGGTCGCACAGCACGGCGTCGTAGACGATGTCGCCGGTGCCCAGCCGCGCCAGCGCCTCGGCACCGGTGGTGACGCATTCGACCTCGCAGCCCCACTGCGTCAGCAGCGCGTGCGTGCCGTCGAGGATGGCGGGGTCGTCGTCCACCACGAGGCAGCGCAGGCCGGCCAGCGGCGCCGGTGCCACCGGTGCGGGCTCGGGCGGCGCGACGTCGGCCTTGCGCGCGGGCGGCAGCGTGAACGCGAAGGTGCTGCCCGCTTGCAGCGCCGAGCGCACGGTGATGCGGGTGCCCAGCAAAGTGGCGATGCGCGCGCAGATCGCCAGCCCCAGGCCGAAGCCGCGGCGGCGGTCGCGCTCGGTGTTGGCCACCTGGTAGAACTCTTCGAAGATGCGGCCCTGGTGGATGGGCGCGATGCCCACGCCGTTGTCGCGCACCTCGATGCGCACGCCGGCCCGGCTGCGCCGCGCGGCCACCAGCACGGTGCCGCCTTCGGGCGCGTGGCGCAGCGCGTTGGCCACCAGGTTGCCGACGATGCGCTGCACCATGGCCGCGTCGCTGCGCACCGCCAGCCCGCGGTCGCGCCAGTGCAGCCGCACCTGCGCCGCGCTGGCGGCGGGCGCGTGCTGCGCGTCGAGCTGGTCGAACAGCGCGGCCAGCGAGACGCGCGTGATGGCGGGCGTGAGCACCTGCGCATCGAGCCGCGAAATTTCGAGCAGGTCGTCCAGCAGCACGCCCATGAAGCCGGTGCTCTCCTGCAGCCGCAGCACGGCGGGGCGCTGCGCCTCGGTGGCGCTGGGCAGGAGGCCGTCGATGAAGAGGCCCATGGCATGCAGCGGCTGGCGCAGGTCGTGGCTCGCGGCGGCCAGGAAGCGCGCGCGCGACAGGGCGGCCTGCTCGGCCTCGGCCATGCGCTGCAGCGCGACGGCGGTGGCTTCGCGCACGCGCTCCTCGCTCACCTGGCGGTTGTATTGCAGGCGTTCGGCGAGGCGGTCGATGTCGTGCGCGAGCACCGCCAGCTCGTGCGTGCCGCGCGTGCCGCCTTCGACCACGTCGCAGCGCACCTCGAAGTGGCCGGCCTCCAGCGCCGCCACGGTGCGCGACACGCGCCGCAGCGGCCGCGCCACCGTGCGCGCCATGTGGCGCACCGAGGCCCAGGCCGCCAGCAGCGCGACCAGCGCGATGCCGATGCCGGCGATGAGCGAGCGGCTGCGCTCGTGCGTGTAGGCGGTGGTGTCGCGGAAGGTCTGCACCAGCCCGATGGGCGTGTCGCCCGCCGCGGTGGAGCCGGCCGGCGCGAAGGCGCTGGCGCGCGAGGCCTCGCGCAAGGTGACGGGCGCGCTGAACATGCGCAGCTGCGCGAGCGATTCGTTCTTGGGCCCGGCCGTGACGTACACGCCGGCGCTGTTGCTGATCTCCACCCGCGTCACCTGCCCGCCGCGCAACGCGGCCGAGGCCACGTTCTGCAGCGCCGGCAGGTCGCCCGCGTACAGGCTCAGGTCCGACATGGCCGCCACCTGCTTGGCGACGGCCTGGCCTTCGGCGTCGAAGGCGGCTTCGAGCGTCTGCAGCCGGTTGTGGGTGAACCAGCCGGTGAGCGCCAGCGCCACCGCGGCGCAGGGCACGACGCCCAGGCGGAACAGGTCGCGCTGCAGGTTGCCGCGCACGACGAGCGAGGCGGCGGCCGGTGGTGGAGGCGGCGGTGGCGATTCGGTCGCCGTGGCTGCTCCCGCCGCCGTCGGGCGGGACAGCGGGCCTGGGGGGACCGGCGTGGTGCTCATCGCGGGGCTGCGAGTCGTTCGGTGAGCTCCCGTTCCTCCGGCGGACGCAGTCCGAGCCCGCGTGCCACGGTCGCGTTGATCCGCACGGTGGCCGGCGTGGCCGCCTCCACCAGCGGGCTGTTGCTGTTGCCGGTGCTGCCTGCGCTGGCCACCTTCTGTCCGAGCTGGCGCGCCTGTTGCGCGAGCTGGCCGGGCGTGGAGACCGCCGCCGCCAGGCCGCCCGAGCGCACCAGCCCTTCGCTGGCACCGAACACCGGCAGGCCCGCGCCGGCGCCCGCATGCAGCACCGAGAGCGTGGCCGCCTGGCTGTCGCCGATGAGGTCGGGCAGCACCATGAGGGCGTCGCTGCGCGGCACCAGCGCGCGCAGCGCGGTGGCCAGCGAGCGGGCGTCGGGCGCGATCTCGACCTGCAGGTCCCAGGCCGGATTGGCGTTCTGCGCGGCGCGCTGCAACTCGCGCACCAGCGGTTCGGATTCGGGCGTGGCGATGACACCCAGGCGGCGCTTCTGCGGCAGCACGGCGTTCACCAGCGCGAGCTGGTCGGCCATGGCCGGGTCGCGCAACAGCACGCCCACGCGCCGGTCGCCGCGCCGCAGGGCGGCGGGGCTGGCGGCCTTGAGGGTCTCGTAGTCGAGGCGGCTCAGCATCGCGAGCACCAGCGGCTCCGCGCCGGGGCGTTCGAGGGCGGCGCGCGCGGCGGCGGTGCCCACCGCCACGGTGAGGCCCGCGTCGCTCGCGGTGCGCAGGCTGCGCGTGCGCACGCCGGTGTTGGCGGCGGGCTCGGTGTCGGCGCTGGCCGGCTCCGCGGCCGGGGCGCCCGGTCCGATGCGCACGAGTTCGAACTTGCCGGAGGCCGACTGGCCGGTGCGCAATTGCTGCACGAACTCAGCCGACGCGGCCTGGTCGTCGCCGACGAGCACCGTCAGCGTGGCCGCCGATGCCACGCGCGGCGCGGCGGCCAGGCACAGCACGAGGCCGACGGCCAGCAGCGCGTGGACAGCACGGTGCACTCTTCCGGAGAAAAGCGGAATGGGAGGGTTCACAGCGACGGACATGGACTGCTTTGTGCAGCGAGAGGCAATGGTCCAATGTAAGGACGCGCCCTGTTTCCCGCGATAAGGCGGAGGGCTTATGCCCGCATGCGCGAGGGCCTGCGCGTGTGAGGAAGATCACACCGCGGCGGCTGCTTGGTCTATGTCCGACGGACTACCCGGCGCCTACAGGGAAGGTACCGTGTCAGAGGCCCGCGGCCACCATCAGCGCGGCCGCGCGCTGCGCCTGGATCGCCTGGCGCAGCACGCGCGGCGACACCGGCTTGTAGAGCACGGCGATGCCGGCGGCGGCCACTTCGCGCAGGCGGTCGGGCTTGGTCTCGCCGGTGACCAGCAGGCGCGCGGTGCCGGCGCCGATGCCGTTGGGGTGGCGCTCGAGCGCGGCGATCACGTCCAGGCCGTTGTCGCCGCCCTGCAGCAGCAGGTCGCTCACCACCACGTCGGGCGGCGTGTCCCAGCCATCGGCCAGCGCCAGCGCCTCGGCGCGCGTCTGCGCGGCCAGCACGGTGGCGCCCCAGTTGGAGAGCACCACGCTCAGGCCTTCGAGGATCGTGCGCTCGTCGTCGATGACGAGGATGCGCAGCTCGGCCAGGCTGTCGCCGTTGCTCTCGTCGTCGGCGCTGGCCGCTGCCGGCGCCGGTGCCACCGGCGCCGGCAGCGCGGCGGGCGCGGCGCGCACCTGCACGCGCACGCAGGTGCCCTTGTTCAGGCGCGAGCTGAGCTCGACGCGCGTGTTCAGCAGCTCGGCCAGCCGCTGCACCGTGGCCAGCCCCAGGCCCATGCCGCGCGCGCCGCCGGGCGCGTTGCTGCGGCTGGCCGGCTCGACCTGGTAGAACTCCTCGAACACCCGCGCCTGGTGGTGCGCGGCAATGCCCACGCCGGTGTCGACCACGTCGATGCGCACGCCCTTGCCGCGGGCGCGCGCGCCGATCAGCACGCCGCCCTCGACCGTGTGGCGCAGCGAGTTCGACACCAGGTTGTTGAGGATGCGCGAGAGCATCACGTAGTCGCAGCGCACCCACAGCTCGGTCTTGCGCACCACCAGCCGCAGGCCCTGCTGCTCGGCCACGGGGCGGAAGTTGCGGCTGATCTCGTCGAACAGGCGGTCGAGCGGAAAGTCGGCCCACTGCGGCTGCAGCACGCCGGCGTCGAGCTGCGACAGGTTCAGCAGTTCCGAGAACAGCCGGTCGAGCGAATCCACGCATTCGCGGATGTGGCCGATGCGTTGCAGCTTCACCGGGTCGGTCTCGCCGTTGGCCAGTCCGTCGGAGAACAGCGTGAGCGCATGCAGCGGCTGGCGCAGGTCGTGGCTGGCGGCGGCCAGCAGCCGCGTCTTGGCCTGGCTGGCCACTTCGAGCAGCTGGTTCTTGCGCGCCAGCTCGGCCGTGGCCTCGTTGATGCGGCTTTGCAGCAGCCGGTGGCTTTCGGCGAGTGCGCGCGCCGCCTGGTTGAAGCCGTGCTGCAGGTGGCGCACCTCGGAGGTGCCTTCGATCGCCACGCTGGCGGCCTCGCCCGCGCCGAGCCGGTCGACCGCCTCGCCCAGCGCGCGGATCGGCTCGCTGATGCGGCGCGCCGCCCACCAGCCGGCCAGCCCCACGCCCAGCAGGCTCATGGCCAGCACAAGCGCCACGTTGAGCCAGACCGAACGGCGCGCGCTCTGCACCGCGTCCAGCCCGATCTCGACCATCACCTTGCCGTTGTGGCGCCCGTCGTCGCTGACGATCGGCACCACCACCTGCAGGCCCTCGCCGCGCCGGCGGTCGACGGTCTCGGAGTTGGCGACGATCTCGCCGTCTTCCGTCCAGATCTGCACTTGCTGCACGTGCGGCTGGTAGGTGCCGGTCTGCGCGGTGCGCGCCAGCGCGCGGCGGTCCATGCGCGCCAGCGGCGCCTGCGCCACCGTGGCCACCTGCAGCGCCACCGTCTGCGCGTTGGCGCGCATCAGCTCGGTGAGGTTGCCCAGGTGCTGGCGCGTGAGCACCGCGATGGCCACCAGCGTGGCCGCCGTGGCCGGCACCAGCGCCAGCAGGATCAGCTGCTGGGCGAAGGTGAGGCGGGCCAGCCCGCGCAGGAGGCGGAAGTTCCAGTTCATGAAGGCCTTGAACGCATGGGGCGCGAGCTTAGGGCCACGGCCCCGAACAGGGAAGACCGGAAAAACATCACGAGAAAGACTCGCATTTGGGATGTAATGGCGTCCGCGTCGCCCATGTTAGACCCCGCCGGCTCGCCGCGGGCCCCGTGTCTTCCGCTCCTTCCATGCACGCCTTCTTGCGTCGTTTCGGCAGTTTTCCCGGCACCGGCCGCCGTGCGGCCCTGGCGCTGGCCATGGGGCTCTTGCTGCTGCCGCTGCTGGCGGCGGCGCAGGCGTCGGCGCCCGCCGCGGATGCGCCGGTGCGCTTCGGCATCCTGCCGCTGGGCGGGGCCTTCGAGTCGCGCAGCGACTGGGATCCGCTGCTGGCCGAACTCAGCCGCGCCATCCAGCGGCCGGTGAGCGTGCTCTCGGTCAACTCGTACGAAGCGCTGGAGCAGGCCATCCAGCGCGGCGAAGTCGACATGGCGTTCCTGTCGGGAAAGATGGCGCTCGACGCCGTGAGCCAGAAGCGCATGAAGGTCGTGGCCCAGGTCGTGCGGCACGACGGCCTGCCCGGCTACCGCGGGCTGCTGCTCACGCGCAAGGCGCCGCCCTTCAACACGCTGAAAAACCTCGTCGACCAGCCCGAGCGCTGGCGACTGGCGCGCGGCGAGCGGCAGTCGGTGTCGGGCTTCATCGTGCCGCAGCTGCAGTTCTTTCTGCCGAACCACATCGTCATGGAAACGCGTTTCCTGAGCGAGGTGGTCGGAACGCACCAGGCCAACGCGCTGACCGTGGCCAACAACGAGGCCGACGTGGCCACCAACAACTCGGCCGACTTCGAGCGCTTCAAGCTGCGCTTTCCGGCCGAGGCGCAGCGGCTGCAGGTGCTGTGGGAGTCGGAGCTGATCCCGCATGCGCAGATCGTCGTGCGCCGCGAATACCCGCCCGAACTGCGCCAGCGCGTGCAGGCCTTCCTGGTCGCCTACGGCCGCGGCAAGGGAGCGCGCGGCGACGCCGAGCGCGTGGTGCTCAAGTCGCTGCATGACCTGGCGGGCTTCGTCGCTGCCGACAACAGCTCGCTGCTGCCCGCCGCCAAGCTCGCCTACCAGCTCGCCATGCAGAACGCGAAGACCGCGCAGTGGGTCAACGACGCGGCACGGCAGGCGCGGCTGCAGCGGCTGGAAAACGGCTATGCCGACCAGTTGGCTGTCTTGAAGGATGTGAGCCCTTGAACCGTCGCACGATGCTCGCGCTGGCCGTGTCGTCGCTGATGGCGCCATGGCTGGCGGGCGCGCAGCCTGCGCCAGTGCCCTCCGCCAAAGGCCCGCTGGTGATCAAGGAGGTGCGCTTCGGCGTACTGCCGCTGGGCGGCACCGTCGAGTCGCGTGCGTTGTGGACGCCGCTCATGGCCGACATGAGCCGCGCGCTGGGCCTGCCCGTCAGCGCGTACTCGGTGCCGTCGTACGAAGAGCTCGACCGCGCCATCGGCCGCGACGAGATCGACATGGCCTTTCTCTCGGCCAAGATGGCGCTCGACGCCGTCATGCAGCGGCGCATGAAGGTGGTGGCGCAGATCGCGCGGCGCGACGGCATGCCCGAGCACCGCGCCGTGCTGCTCGCGCGCAAGACCGGGCCGCTCAACACGCTCGAGGTCCTGCTGGCCCAGCCCGAACGCTGGCGGCTCGCGCGCGGCGACAGCCGCTCGGTCACCGGCTTCATCGTGCCGCAGAGTCAGCTCTTCCTGCCGAACCAGATCGAGATGGAGACGCGCTTTCGCAGCGAGTTCGTCGGCACCCACCAGGCCACCGCGCTGGCCGTGGCCAACGGCGATGCCGACGTGGCCACCAACAACACCACCGACTTCGAGCGCTTCCGCCAGCAGTTCCCGGTCGAGGCCGCACGGCTGCAGGTGATCTGGGAGTCCGAGCCACCGCCCGGCGCGCCGATGGTGGTGCGCCGCGACTACCCGCCCGAGTTCCAGGCGAAGCTGCAGGCCTTCCTGGTCGGCTACGGCAAGGGCAAGGGCCCGCGCGCCGACGCCGAGCGCGAGGTGCTGAAGAACCTGCGCGCGGCGTATGGCTACGTCGCGGCGGACGACAGTGCGCTGCTGCCGGAAGCGAAGCTGGAATACCAGCTGGGGCGCCAGCGCGCGTTGTCGGCGGCGTGGGTCAACGATGCTGCGCGGGAGCAGCGGCTGCAGCGGATCGAGAAGGCGTATGCGGCGCAGGTGGAGGCGCTGAAGGCGTCGACTGCGGCGCGCTGAAGCACCTGCGTGACTTCGGCGATGAAAGATCGCGCGCCTTGCGCGGGTATCTGAACGCAGGTCGCGGCCGACGCACTGTGTGACCCCT
Source organism: Variovorax boronicumulans (assembly GCF_009811375.1). Lineage (NCBI taxonomy): Bacteria > Pseudomonadati > Pseudomonadota > Betaproteobacteria > Burkholderiales > Comamonadaceae > Variovorax > Variovorax boronicumulans. The sequence continues at coordinate 62,487 of NZ_BKDH01000003.1, read as the reverse complement.
TCCCCATCGCGATAGCTGTCGGCGTATGAAGCACTGACGCACAGTCCATGGTGGCACAACGACTGGCCGCTTCGGTTGAGGTCTGTCCTTGGCTTATCCAGCAGACCGCATCGCGCAAGTGCGAAACTTCGTTGCTTAGGATAGCGAAGCGAACCGCGTTTTGGATGTTTGCTCCCAATCAAATCTATCGGCGTGTCCGATAATTTTTTGTATGCGATCTAAATGCATATCGGAAATGCCTAAATACCTCTTTTGACTTGACCTGCGCTGGAGAAAATTACGTGTGATCCAGCGTACTATCAGTAAGGCACGCGCAAATAAATAATGCTCCACAACCTCTATCTTTCCATTGGAGAGAAGGCCGAGAAAAAAAAGAGTGCCTATGAAGTGGAGTACCCCACCACTGCAGAAACGCGGCGCACAAAGAGAGAATTGAGCGAATTGCCTCTGTCCCAGATCGATGTGGCTTGCTCAGAACGGCATACGTTCATTCGCCTAGCATTGACGTGAGTTCTACTGATTCCTGCAGCGAAGAAGATCGGGGCGCACCAGCGGGCTGCAGGAGCCTCGATGCCAGTATGGCGGAGCTGCCTCTTCCACAGTGGAGATTCATGTTGCCGGCTTGGAGCTCTTGTATCGAAAACCACCGTCTGGACCACTGATGTTTTCGATGGGAAAGCGCTCGTCAAACAACCGGGGCGCCTCCATCCCCATCCCGTTTTTCGTCAGGTAGGTGAGGTACTCCCGCATACGCTTGGGATCCATCAGGTAGACCGGCATGGCACTTCTTCCCTCAAGATCATCGATGAACAAGGCGGCTGACACGGGCTCGGCATTGCCGCCTTCACGGTATCGGAAAGTGGTCTTGACCTTGAGGGTGTGGCTCTTGTCGTAGTAGGTGCCGACTTCCTTGGCCACGACTTCGTAGGTCCGCTGAATCTCCTGGGCGTACTTTTCGTTCCACGCCGTCGCGTCGTCGATCTGCTTGAGGGCGGCGTCGATCGCAGCTTGAGCCTTCTGCTTCTCGGCCTCGATCTCCGCCAGCAACTTTTCCTTCTCGCCATTCGCCACAACCAGATGCTCGGAGCGACGCGCTTCCCATGCCGCGGCGTCCGGCGGCGCCTCCCCTCGCCTCAGTGCAGTCCCGTTGATCGAGATGAACTGCGAACGTGGCTCAGTGGCGATGTATTCGATCCGCTTGTCGACTTCGGCCACCCTTCGGGCCCACTGCGTCGAGCGCTCCTGACTGAATCGCACTGCTTCTGCATGGGCACTGCGGGCTTGCGACAAGGCAGTGGTGACGGAGATGTTCGCGAGACCCGCTCTTGTCTTCAAGGCGGCCAACTCCCCTTTCTTGGATGCGTTGAGCAATTCGTCATCCAGCTTCACCGCGCAGATGTGCGTGACGACGGTGGAGTTGTTGACGATCTCGCTGGACCAGTCGGTGCTCTTGCATTCCTTGACCTTGCTCAGGGTCTCGCCGATGGTGAACTCATCGCCACCCAAGCGCGTGTCCTTGACGGCGGAAATCTTGCTGTCGCCGCAGGCAGCCAGCATGCACAGAGAGAAGCTGAGGCCGATCAACTTGATGTCATTGAGGGGGATCATCTGAAAGATCTTCTGTAAAAAATGGTTGTGGAAGTGATGGATATGGGGAAGGCGGACGCGCTTGGTTGCTGCCTCACCCGCCCTCGCCGCAATTGCTGCTCAGAGCGCGCCTAGCAGCGATGCTTGAGATTGCGCGGCCGGCGCGGATCGGTGCCGAGCACGGCACCTTCCTTGGTCATGCACACGCCATCGGCACAGGCATAGCCGGGCGTCTTCAGCACGGCGCGATCGGCATCACCGATCTCACAGCGCAGCTCGTCGAAGTCGAACTCCTTATAGGAGCTCGCGCGTTCGGTGGTCGTGTAGTAAACGCCGCCGGCCCCTGCCTGCACCTGGACCGGATAGACCGGGTACTTGAGGTCACGACTCCAACCCTGGATCTGGATCTCCATGGCCGAGCGGTCGATCTGGTGCCTCACGGCATCGGGGCTGATCAGCGGATCGATGCCCTTGGCCAGAACCAAAGGGGTGAAGACGATCGCAGTAAGCACGGCGAAGACAGTGCTGTGCATGGTTCTCATGGGGAGCCTTGAAAAGATGGACTTGAAGCGTGACCAAACGAGCGCAGCCGAACAGACCGCAGGCCGCTCAACCAAGCTTGGTATCGGCAGACTTGGGCGCAATCAGCTGTGGGATGTTCCAGTCGGGTGGAAAAGTGTCGACCGGCACCCAGCCGTTCTTCACATAGGAGCGTGCCGAGAGCCTGTTTCCGAAATGCCCGATCAGGCCACAAGCGATGAGGATCGCCCAGGTCTGTGCTACCCAGTCCTCGGCCGGGTCAAGCACCAGCAAGATGGCCAGCCCCACAACGAAGAAGGCCGCATACAGGAAGACCGCGCACAACAGTGCCAGCGGCCATTGACCGCGCATCAGGAATGCGATCGGTCCGAAGAAGAAGAGCTGCCACGAGTACCCGTGCTTGACGAAGCGGGTCTGGTTGTTCTTGGCGAAGTGAATGTTCATGATTCGGTTCTAAAAAATGGAGGCTTCCCTCCCGAAGCCGTCAAGGGGTGCCGCTTCGGCTCGAGAACCAGGTCTGCCTGGTTCTTTGACGCGCAGCACTTCTTGTTCGTGTATGTCGTGGCAAGAAACGTGTTGAACCTCCTCAGGATCAAGAGAGACATGCCAATTCACACCTGTGTCCGACCGGCTCATTGCCCTGCGGACGCTGGATGGGTCATGGTGATGATTGGCTTCAACCCGTCTGGGGTTTCAGCCTTGAAAATTCTACGTTAAACGTAGAGACGAGATTGCTCCTTGTTACGAATATCGTAAGGTGCCGTCTCTCAACCCTGCTCGTTCCGTTTTTGGAGCACGCCTTCGCATGGCGAGGCTTGCGGCCGGCTTGCCGCAAGATCGACTAGGTGTGAGAGCGGGGTTGGATGAAGGTACTGCGAGCGCACGCATCTCCCGTTACGAGAGCGGAATTCACGAGCCCAACATTGCATTTGCTCAACGATTGGCTTCTGAACTCAACGTGCCAGTCGCATATTTCTACGCACCGGATGACGACTTGGCCAAGCTCATTCTGTGGTTTGGACAACTGAACCAGAAGCAGCGAAGGTCGCTCGTCGAGTTTGCGAGCAACCTCTCTGAGGTTCGGTAAGCACTTCCGCTCCACTTCGCCCTCCTAGCCTCAAGGGTCGCCGGTGAAGCCGGCTTGTTTGACGAGCCAAGCTGACGTGGAATATCTGCGAACTGACAGATCACGGGCGGTGCCTCGCGATGCGCTTGTGGTTCAGCGTCGCTGCAGAAGAGTCGTCAGCCGCCAAGAAGATCTCGCAGACCTGACGCCAAGCCGACGATGAGTCCAGCCAAAAAGACCAGCGCGTAGACAACCAGGTATTCCAGCGGACCTGCAGCCGTATTCATGCCGACATCCTTGCAGCACTACCCCACGGCAACGACGCGAATCGTCTGACTCCGTTGGCGGCGATCCCGGCCTTCTGCATAGCCACAGACTTCGAATTCGCAACAGCTGTGGTGCGTCGCCGCTCAATGCGGGCTTCGGCTGCTCGGCCAACTCGGCATTGGTGAATAGTTTTTCGAGGGGTCATGAAGGGGTTCCTTGGTTGATATCGGAAGTAGCGGTTGATGCGTTTCTGCGAGGTGGACCGTCACTGAGTGGCGTAGCGATTGCTGCGAGGTAAGCCTCTTGCTCAAGAGCGCGATGGACCTGATCCAGACGGTATGGGTCACGCTGCTTGGAAAGTAGGACCGCCCGATCCACACGTTCCAGAAAGGCCTCGTCGAATCCAGGCTCCTCGGGTTTCGCTGAGTCGTTTGTTCGGGACGTGCTCATCGCGAACTCTTGTCAAAGAACACTGCCTGCACGCGCTCGGCCCCCCTGCCATGGGCCGGGAAGCCCACGATGGCGGCGCGATCGCGTTGCTGACAGATCCCGCAGTTCAGGCAATCGGAGTTGCCAGTGCTGGCAGGGCAGACGATCACCTGGCGCCCGGCAGGCGTTCGCATTGGCTTGGTGCACCCCTGGGGCAGGACGACCACCACGGGCGCGATGCCCAGGTCCGCATACGCGTCAGCCTGGACCAAGGTCTCGGCACTGAGGTTGACCGTGAAGCCAAGCCGGTTCGCGTTAAGGATCGCCGCCTGGTTGTTACGGGTGAGCGGATAGTGGGTGTAAGTGAACCCACGACGCCCCCGATTTGCCATGGCCAGCCGTGTGAGCTGGCCGGCATCGATGACACCGGGCGCTTCAGGCGCCAGGTCACCTGCCTGGTTGTGGCGCCACAGGGCATGGCGCCGCAAGGTGGAGATCTCCTGGAGCAATTCATCGAAGCTGTGGCCTCGCCGTCCCTGTGACACGCTGCGCCAATGAATGGCCAGGGGTCCGCTTTCGGCATAGCAGCCATTGCCCTTGAAGCTGCAGCTCGGTGGGCACGAGTTCGCACTCGTCGTGGTCACCGGGATCGGGCCGGTCTTGCGGTTGCGGCTGACGCGCACCAGGTGATAGGTGCAGATGTCCTGTTTGGTGGAAGCTGCAGGAGAGTGATTCAGCCGTTCCTGGGATGGCCTGGTTGATTGCGGGCGAGCGTGTGCCTCCGCCATGATCGGAATGAACAAAGTAGATCCTCTATGTTGTGAGCGCAGCCGTTGACGGCGACGCCTTGAAGTGCCGGCCCTAAGGGGCGATAAAGGGCGAGCCAGACCTACGCGCGCACCTCCACCACGCTCCAGGCCAGAGAGGCCGGGGCGTGGTGGGTGCGTGCGTAGGGGATGAAGGCGAACCGGGAGGTCCGATGCACAGGCAGGGCGCCTGTATGCCGTTGCAGCGAGTCCGCTGCCTCAAGAGTCAGCGTCTTTGCGTGGGCGCAGTGGCAGGAGGAATCGGGTCGTTGCGGCCGAGCCTTCTGGCCAGCTTGTCCCGCACTTCCACAGCGCAGCCATGCCAGGCATGACCACTGACCATGGGCGTGTCCAGCGCCTGGGGATCCGTTTCAGCGACGCGCCTGGCGTACTGCTCCAGCGCCTGCATCACGAACGCCTGGATGAGCGCACCGTGAGCGCTGAACTCCATCAGCTCGGTGACGAATTCAACATTGCTCGAAGGCATGCTGGCTCCCCTCATTCACCTCGCAGACCTCACATGTCGACTGAAGGATCTCGAAGCCCGCATCGGCAATGAGGCCCGGATCCAGCAGCATGACCAGGTCATCCGAGATGCCCGAGCGCATCGACGCCCACGCCTCATCGTCCAGGCCATCTTCGCGTGCACGCACCCTGGCAGCACCAGCGAGCGCCTCCTCATCGAAGACGGCAAGCTCGATGCTGAAGACCACCACCGTGCGGGGCATGGACGAGGTGAACGCGGTGCCGCTCATGCGCCCTCCCCGGTGTCGATGCGCGAGATCTCCGCACCGAACGCCAGCGCCGCGTTGTCGGGGCTGGGTGGTCCGTTCTGGCGAATCCACCAATCGGGCGGGCTGTGCGGCACGGTCATCACACCCAGGTAGCCGCCTTGCGAGGCGTAGCCCACCACCTTGGCGCGCCCGATGCCGTTGATGCGGATGATCACGTCGTCGCCGATCGCGGGAACCTCGAAGTCGGCCGACCACTTGAATACGTCTTGGGCGAAGGGGTCGCGGGTATGGGGCGGCACTGTGGCGTGCCACCGGAATCTGGTTTTCATGAATGTTTCTCTTGGGGAGGTTTTTCTTGGGACGGCAACACCGTCGCGCTGCCGAGTTGTCGGGATTTCAGGCGGCAGATCAGGCCGTCGCTCTCTCGTGCGACGTCCCAGCCACGGCGGCCGAGACTTCGGCGCAGCACGTAGGTCGATTCGCCGTAGGAGACGCGCAGGCCCGGGCGGATGGCCGCTCGTCTGGTGACCCGGTGTGCATGGAACTCACGCACCTTCTCGCGCCATGGGCCTGCGTAGGGCCCAGTCGGAGGACTGGCCCGATCCAGGAAGACCAGCGGACAGTCGAAGTAGTACGGCCCGCAGCTCTCGTCCATGCTCTTGACGGCCACTTCACCCTTCCTGCAATCGATGAGGGTCAGGCCGATCCAGATCCGCCCGGCGTGTTCACCCGAACGGTTTTGTGCCAGGAACCACAGCCGGTTGCCGATCGCGCGATGTGCCAGCACCGCAGCAAAGGCTGCGACGCTATGCAGTTCGTCATGGACGGCTTGGTCCTTGGTGGCCCGGTAGACGATGCTGCCCATCTCAGACCTCCGCCCGATCGCCCTCCAGCGGCGCGCAGTCGGTTTCCACGCAGTGCCAGAACTCGCGCTCGGCATCGATGAGTCGGGAGATCTCGACCTCGTCGCGTTCGACCCGGTGGATCCGCAGGTCCTGGCCGCAGATCAGGGCAACCACATCCAGGGCCTGGGCGCCTGTGACAGCCAGCCGATGCAGCATCTGGATCCGCACGTAGGCGGGAAGGCCCGCGCTCCAGAGCTCAGCCGCGTGCATGCCGACGCATCGACACTCCAGCAGCTGGACATCGGGAGCGCCGACGACTTCGCGGCCGGGAAGCGCCAGCATCCAGGGGTGCTGCGGGTGCCGCAGCAAGGCGCGAGTGCGCCGCACCTGGTGCCCCGTGCGCAGCGCATAGTGCGCCGCCACGATGGGCTCGAGCAGGCGGTCCCAATAGGCTGCGGTTTCTGCGGACTGAACGAGGGAAGGATCGACAGGCTGCAGCAGGTCGTGACGCTCGGTCTTCTCCATCCACAGCCGCACGGCAGACTTGAAGGGATCGCGGCCTACGGCCGCAGCGGCGTCGAGACTGCCGATCCCGGCAGGGCCGTCCGTTTGCATGCCCGGCCACCGCTCGGATATCGGATCCCGCGAACGAGTGGTCGGCACCAAGTGCAATGCAGGGGCGCGAGACCGCGGACGAGCGCTCGGGGAACGCCGTGTGCTTCGGGGAGTTGAGTTCATCAATTTCTTTCTGAAGGTTGGAACCGCCCATCCAGCAAAAAGCCCCGCCCTCTCGATGGAGAGGCGGGGCTTTGGTGGAGGAGCTGAGTGGGAGTGGTGGGGAACGTGGGAGGAGGGAGTGGGAGAGGAAGGTCGAAGATCAAATAGCGTCAAGCGGCATTGGTGCTCGCCTTCGTCGCATCCAAAGATCCGACTCATCGGCCTCGGGTCTACCTATCAAGGCTACTGGACTCTCGTCCAAAGGTGCGACGATGAAGACGGATGCTTGGTTGTCAGCTCTGTCATATGGGGCCGAAATTTTTTGCAATCCAACCGTGGCACCGGGCGTCCCCCTTGGGCGCGCCATCATTCAGTATTCATTCAAATCTCAGCGCAGCTTGACCGGAAAAAATAAGAATACAACGAGCCTTGTTCCCGCATCTCCTCAGTACTTTTCCTTCGCTTTTAATCAATGAATAACTTTTCAGTTGACCTGCTTCAGAAATTAAACAACAGAGAAGCACATACAGAACATCCGCCCAAAAATAATTACCATCACTTAATTCAAGGCACCATCAACGAGGTCTCAGAAAAGATTCAAAGCCCAATAGCCCTGATCACAAGCTCTATCCTGTCAGTTCTTTCGATTGCGTGCCAAGCAAGGCGAACCGTCATCCATCCTTCAGGGCAAATTTCCCCTTTATCTCTTTACTTCTTTACTCTCGCAGCATCAGGAGAGAGAAAAACCGCAACTGACGCCTTGCTCATGAAGCCTGTCAGAGAGTTTCAAAGAAGATTTGATTTGGAATTTCAGGGAAAGATTCAAAAATACAAAGCAGACCTTCATTTTTGGAATCAACAGAAGCGAGTTCTCGAGAAAAAGATTGATCGATGTCTGCGCGATGAAAAAACAGAAAATCTGGAAGCGCTTCGCTACGATCAAGAAAAAATTCTTGGATCAGAGCCCATAGAGCCAAAAGGATTGAAGCTTCAGATCGACAATACCACCTCTGCAGCATTTCTTCGTTTTTTTGACAAATACCAACCAACAACCAGCATTATTTCTGATGAAGGCGCAAGTGCGCTTGCATCATTTGCAACTGCAAATGTGGGCAACCTGAATAATAGTTGGAATGGAAAATCGTTGAGCGTCGAGAGAACTAGCTCGGAGAGTTTTACCATCGAAAATCCTCGCTTGACGGTACACCTGATGCTGCAACCAGAGATTTTCCTTCGCGCCTTAAAAAAGGAAAACAACATCTGGGAAGAAAGTGGTCTTCTTGCACGTTCGTTGTTTTCATTTCCACAGTCAAAAATTGGCACACGGAAACCTCCGTCTGGATACGAGCCAGTCTACGGGGGACTCGACGCCTTCAATGGTGAGATTGGAAAGTTGCTCGACATTTCCTATTCAAAACCTCTTTCCGAACCAATTCCTCCGATGCGTTTCAGCGCGGAAGCGGCGAAAATATGGAGTGAGTATTCAACCTTGATTGAAAACTTCATGATCCGAGGTGGTCCGTTGGAGAGTATCAGAGCAATGGCCTCCAAGGTCTCAGAAAACATCGCTCGAATGGCCGCGATCTTTGAATGCTTCAGCCATCCCATCGCCCCTCAAAAAATTACAAGAGAAAGCGTCATGTGCGCCATCGATGTATGCCAATGGTATCTTGTGGAGCATTATTTTTACTTCAGCAGAAGGGAAAATGATCCAATCGAAAAAAATGCCGAACTACTTTTGCATTGGTTAAACAAAAAAGCAATGTGGAACTCCCTTGCATCCATTGTTCCCAAGAAATTGATTGCAAAAAATGCCACTCCTCACTTTCTGCGAAGGAGCAGTGTGTGGCAACCAGCACTGGACTACCTTGAACATGTGGGTAAGGTCAGCCTGGAGTACCCGCTGCCCACAGGAGAGGAGTGGATCGTCCTTACGCCAGCTCACGATCTTCAACAACAATCACTTCTTTAACTTGAGTAGTGGCGATTCTGGCGAAATTCGCCAGAATCGCCACACTAAGTCTATAGCTGAAGTGTTTTCAAGAGAAAGGCAAACTCATAGTCCCAGGGCGTCTTGCTGATTCGCGCGATAGGGGATAGGAGTGAGGCGGCACAACTCCACCGTTCGAAGTGCCAACGGCGTAGACGATCGATCGAAGGATCACTGCAGATTGACGATGCGTGTGCCGGCTTCGCTGTATCGCATGACGATGGCGGTGCCCTCGATGCATTTCCGTGTGCACTGATATGCGCGGAATGATCAGGGTTTGCAATTGAAGGGGATAGAAATATTTCCGCGGAATTTGCATTTGACGTACTTGATCAGCCAGTTGCCCGACGCATGCTAAAGCGCGCTGGGAGTAGGGCCGGGCTGGAGCTGCAAAATGTGAGGCTTCCATTTCAATCTTCGGTTGGTAATCGTTTTTTTTGATTTGACTTATTTGAAACGAGTTGATAATTAAAATCTCATGAAGGAAGATTTAGATCGAATCATCATTGCCACGTCAATCGGTCCGTGCGGCCCTCAAACCCTGATAAAATCCTGGTCAAGCCATCTAATTTTGCGGGACATAGGGATTTTTTTGACCAGCCGAAGGCTGGGTCAACCTTAAAAATAAAGTAGTGAACGGTTCGCTAAATGAAAAATCAATCTGCCGCTCACAATTTTTTCGCACTTGAATGCGCACAAGCTACGCGAAAAGCTTAGCTCACGCGTCGCTCCGTAAATTTCCCGAGTTTAAGAAGCTCTGCGGAGGTCGGCATGTTGCAAGCGGGAATTTCAGCATGCAATTGCTGATTTGACGCGAATCAATGCGTTGAATTTCTTTGTGGTCGGTTTTGATGTCACGCAGAATTGATTTTAATTTTGTAGTCAATAAATTTTTTAGCATATGTGGCATTGTCGCGTGGTAGTAAATCAGATGGAGTTGGCGTCGCGGTCTGTCGAAGCAACTTCAGGTGAGGTGTTCGGAACTTGTTTTTGCTAACTCTTGATTCAAAAGCAAAGATTTTGTGTTAAAAAATCCTCGATATGGGATGGGCGGTGACCGGAGCCTTGCATTGATTTTTCAATAGCGAGGATGCTTCATTTGCCGGGTGTTGTGATCCTCAATTCGCTCTAGGCATCGAAGTTTCGGAAGAAAATTCATCAATTGAACCGATGAGGCCTCTGCCGCGGATGTATTAATGCGGCGTAAACATGAAGCGTATATTCAGAGTCGCTGTCCTCAGCTTCATGGAACGAGGCAAAAAGGGCCTGTTTTCATCGCCGAAAAACCTGCCCCGAGGAAGGGGAGTCATGCGACCTTCAGAACCGACCTGCCGGAAGCCGCAAACTTCGCCTGGTCCCATCTACTCCCTTTGCCGTACCTCGAATCTGCCCTCCTAGGCCATTAGCTAGGCCTTAAGGCGGATTTGCCTCCCGCCCCCCGCGCCGGAAACTTCGTGTTTCTTCTTTCTTCCCGGCACCCTTGCCGTTGACGGAGTGCGGATGAGTTGGCGAACCAAAGTGGTCTGGAGCGAGGGGATGCTGTTGCAGCCTCAGCACCTGCAGCAGAGCGAGCGCCATGCCGATCATGCGCGGCATGTGCTGTTGCGCACCACCACGCCCTACGCCTGGGGATTCGCCGAAGTCGAGATCGACGCGGCGGCGCTCACGCTGGGCAAGCTGGCGCTGGTGCGGGCGGTGGGCATCTTCGGCGACGGCACGGTGTTCGATATGCCGGCGGTCGATCCGCTGCCCGAGCCCATCGACATTCCCGCGTCCATGCGCGACGAAGCCGTGGTGCTGGCACTCCCGCTGCGCCGCGCGGGGGCGCGCGAAGCCGATGCTGAAGAGTACGAAGAGCTGGTGCGCCACCGGGTGCTGGAGTCGGACGTGCCCGACTCCAACACGGCCGGCGAGCGCACCGCGATGCTGCAACTCGGCCAGCTTCACACGCGCCTGATGCGCGCCAGCGAAGCCACCGATGCCTGGGCGACCCTGGGCGTGGCCCGCGTGGTCGAGCGCCGGGTCGACAACCAGGTGCAGCTCGACCGCGGGATGCTGCCGCCGCTGCTCGACGTGGCCGGCCACGCGGTGATCCGTGCCTGGCTCGACGAGCTGCTGGGCCTGCTGCGCCAGCGCGGCGAGGCGCTGGCCGGGCGCATGACCCAGGGCGGCACCGGCGGCGTGGCCGAGATCGCCGACTTCATGCTGCTGCAGGCGGTGAACCGCAACGAGGCCATCTTTGCGCACCTGGCCAAGAGCGCGATGCTGCACCCGCAGCATTTCTTCGAACACGCGCTCGGGTTGGCCGGCGACCTCGCGAGCTTCCGCGACACGCGCCGCGTGACGCGCTTCGGCCCCTACATCCACGACGACCTGGCGCTGAGCTTCCGCCCGGTGATGGACGACCTGCGCCGCAGCCTGTCGATGGTGTTCGAGCAGTCGGCGATCCGCATCGACCTGCACGACCGCAAGCACGGCGTGCGCGTGGCGGTGGTGACCGACGTGGAGCTGCAGCGCAAGGCGACCTTCGTGCTCGCGGTGAGCGCGAACATGCCGAGCGAGGCATTGCGCGCGCGCTTCCCCACGCAGGTGAAGATCGGCCCGGTCGAGCGCATCCGCGATCTCGTGAACCTGGCGCTGCCGGGCGTCACGCTGACGCCGATGCCGGTGGCGCCGCGCCAGATTCCCTTCCACACGGGCGCCAACTACTTCGAACTCGAAACGCGCAACAGCGACCTGTGGCGACAGCTCGAGCAATCGGGCGGCATCGCGATGCACATCGCGGGCGATTTCCCCGGCCTGGACTTGGCGTTCTGGGCCATTCGTTCCTAGCCGCCTCCGGCTGACGGAAACGGAACATCACCATGAGCACCCCTCCCGACCCCTTTGCCGCCTTTGAGTCCGAGCGCACGGTCATCAAGCCCAAGCCGCGCACGCCGGGCGGCACGCCGCCGGCCGCTGCGCCCGCGCCGTTCTTTGGCGGCGCCGATCCGACGCCCGTGGCCGAGGTGGGCGAGATCGGCCTGCTCAATCCGCTGGTGTCGGCGGCCGGCAAGCTGCTGGTGCTGATCGGCAAGCTGCGCAACCTCGCGCAGCCGCCCAACGTGCCGGCGCTGCGCGCGTCCACCGCCGATGCGGTGAACCAGTTCGATGCCGCGGCGCGGCGCGCGGGCGTGGGCAACGAGTCGGTGCTGGCCGCGCGCTATGTGCTGTGCACCGCGCTCGACGAGGCGGTGGCCAACACGCCCTGGGGCGTGCAGGCCGGCTGGAACAAGCAGAGCCTGCTGGTGCAGTTCCACAACGAGACCTGGGGCGGCGAAAAGGTGTTCCAGCTGCTGGCCAAGCTTGCGCAGGACGTGCCCACGCACCGCCAGCTGCTCGAGCTGATCTACAGCGTGCTCGCGCTCGGCTTCGAGGGCCGCTACCGCGTGGTCGACAACGGCCGCGCGCAGCTCGACTCGGTGCGCCAGCGCTTGGCCGACCTGATCGCGAAAGACCGCCCGCCGGTCGAGGCCGAGCTGTCGCCGCACTGGCGCGGGCAGGGCGCGGGCACGGTGCGGCTGCGCGAGTCGCTGCCGTTGTGGGTGTTCGCGGCCGGCTTCGCGCTGCTGCTGGCGCTCGCGTGGTTCGGCCTGCGGCTCACGCTCAACCACCGCTCGGACACGACCTACGCGGCCGTATCGAGCCTGCGCGTGCCCAACATCCAGATCGCACCGCCCGCCGCGCCGGCCAAGTCGCCGCGGCTCGCGCGTTTTCTCGAACCCGAGATCAAGCAGGGCCTGGTCACCGTGACCGACGAGGCCGACCGCAGCGTGGTGCGGCTGCGCGGCGATTCGTTCTTCGGCTCGGGCAGCGCCGAGCCCATGGCGGCCTCGCTGCCGGTGCTGCGCCGCATCGGTCAGGCGCTGGCCGAGGTGAGGGGCGAGGTGCTCATCACCGGCCACTCCGACAACCAGCCGATCCGCTCGCTGCGCTATCCGTCGAACTGGCACCTGTCGGCCGCGCGCGCCGATGCGGTGAAGGGCGCGCTCTCCACGCTGGTCGAGCCCGCGCGCATGCGCTCCGACGGCAAGGCCGACGCCGAGCCCGTGGTGGCCAACGACACGCCGGCCAACCGCGCGCGCAACCGCCGCGTCGACATCGTGCTGCTGACCGAACCCGAGCGCCTTGCTGCTGCACCGGCTGCTCCCGTTCCAGGAGCGACGAAATGATCAAGAAAATCTTCGGCTTCCTGTTCAGCCCGCTGCTGCTGACGCTGCTCGCCCTGATCGTCGTCGCGCTGCTGATCTGGTGGATCGGCCCGCTGGTGAAGATCGGTTCGCTCGCGCCGCTCGAAGGCGAGATGACACGCGCCATCGTCATCGGCGTGATCGTGCTCATCGTCGTGCTGCGCGCGCTGTACCGCCGCTGGCGCGCGCGCCGCGCGAGCCAGCACCTGACCGACGGCCTCATGAAGGCGCCGGCCGCCGCCAAGGCCGGCGCGCCGGTCGACGGCGAACAGAAGATCCTCGACACGCGCTTCAGCGAAGCCGTCGCCACGCTCAAGCAGATGCGCCTGCATGCCGCCGGCAAGAAGCCGGGCTGGCGCGACTGGCTGTCGATCTCGGGCGGCAGCTACCTGTACGACCTGCCGTGGTACGTCTTCATCGGCGCACCGGGCGCGGGAAAGACCACGGCGCTCGTCAACTCGGGCCTCTCGTTCCCGCTGGCCGAGAAGTTCGGCCCCGGCGCGATCCGCGGCGTGGGCGGCACGCGCAACTGCGACTGGTGGTTCACCGACGAGGCCGTGCTCATCGACACGGCCGGGCGCTACACCACGCAGGACAGCCACCAGTCGGAAGACAAGAGCGCCTGGGAAGGCTTCCTCGGCCTGCTGAAAAAGGCGCGCCCGCGCCGCCCGCTGAATGGCGTGTTCCTCACCGTGAGCGTGGGCGACCTGCTGAGCCAGGGCCCCGAGGCGCGCACGCAGCTCGCGGCGTCGATCCGCGCGCGGCTGCTCGAACTCGACAGCAAGCTCACCACGCGCCTGCCGGTGTACGTGCTCGTCACCAAGAGCGACCTGCTCTACGGCTTCACCGATTACTTCGACGACCTCGGCAAGGAACAGCGCGCGCAGGTCTTCGGCTTCACGCTGCCGGCGGACGAGAACGTGCAGCTGGAAGAGAAGGGCCTGTCGGCCGCCTTTCAGCGCGAGTTCGCCTTGCTGCACAACCGCGTCAACGACGGCCTCATCGCACGCATGCAGCGCGAGACCGACGGCACGCGCCGTGCGGCGATCTTCGGTTTTCCGGCGCAGTTCGGCTCGGTCGGCCCGCTGCTCTCCGACCTGCTCGAACAGGTGTTCACCGGCTCGCGCTTTGCGCAGCCGCCGTGGGTGCGCGGCGTGTACTTCACCAGCGGCACGCAAGAGGGCAGCCCGATCGACCGCGTGATGGGCAGCCTGGCGCGCAGCTTCGGCATCGAGCGCGCCATGCTCGCGCCGCAGAAGTCGAGCGGGCGCAGCTACTTTCTCACCGCGCTGCTGCGCGAGGTGGTGTTCCCCGAGCAGCGCCTGGCCGGCGCCGACGTGAAGCTGGAGCGCCGCCGCAACACGCTGCGCCTGGCGGGCGTGGCCGCGATGACGCTGCTCACCGTCGGCCTGCTCGCCGCCTGGGGCTACAGCACCTGGCAGAACAACAACTACCTGAAGTCGGTCGAGGCCCGCGTCGAGCCCGCGCAGAAAACCTTGGCCGCGCTGCCGACGCGCGTGCAGAACCTGGTCGAGGTCGCGCCCGTGCTGCAGGGCCTGCGCGACATCTGGAAGACGCCCGACAACCGCCAGGGCGACGAGCCGCTGTCGATGACGCTGGGTCTGTACCAGGGCGACAAGCTCGATGCCGCCGCCATGCTCACGCACCAGCGCGCGCTCAACGACGCTTTCCTGCCGCAGATCGCCAAGCGCATCGAGGACCAGCTGCGCACCGCGCAGAAGGACAACCTCGAGTTCACCTATGAAGCCCTGAAGAGCTATCTGATGCTCTACCAGCCCGAGCGTTTCGACCCCGAGGCGCTGAAGGCCTGGATCACGCTCGACTGGGCGCGCAACCTCGACCGCGGCATTCCCGAAGACCAGCGCAAGGCGCTCGAAGACCAGCTCGACGTGCTCATCGCCCAGGGCCCGCCGCGCTCGCCACTGAAGATGGACGAGAACCTGGTGCGCAGCGTGCGCGCCGTGCTCGCGAGCTACCCGCTGGAGCAGCGCGTGTTCAGCCGCCTCAAGCGCCAGCGCGCCACCAAGGAAATTCCGGGCTTCAGCGTGGCGCAGGCCACCGGCCCCTCGGGCCCGCTGGTGTTCGAGCGCATCAGCGGCAAGCCGCTGAGCGAGGGCGTGCCGGGCATGTTCACCTACGACGGGTACCACAAGCGCTTCCAGAACGAGGTCGTGGTGCTCACCGGCCTGCTGGCCGCCGAAGACCCGTGGGTGCTCGGCCAGGACCGAAACGCCAGCGAGCGCCTGCGCGATGCCGCGGCGCTGGGTGCGCTCACCGACCGCGTGCGGCGCCTGTACCTCGAGGAGTACGTCAAGCAGTGGGAGGCGCTGCTGGCCGATGTGCGGCTGATCCGCGTCAGCGGCCTGGAGAAGAACATCGAGACCGCGCGCATCCTGTCGGGCGTCGATTCACCACTTGCGAATTTTTTGCGTGCGGTGGTCAAGCAGACCACGCTGATTCCCGCGGCCGATGCCAACAAGGACGTCGTCAGCAAGGCCACCGAGACCGTGCGCAACACGCGCAAGGGCCTGGAAGACCTGTTCGGCAGCGACGCCGGCAAGCAGGTGGCGCCGGGCAAGCGCATCGAGAGCATCGTGGACGACCGCTTCGAGTCGCTGCGCCGCCTGGTCACCGCGGGCGGCCCGAACCAGCCCGCGCCGATCGACGACGCGCTCAAGCTCTTCAACGAGGTGTACGTGTACCTCAACGCCGTCGACACGGCCGTGAAGGGCCGCACCTCGCCGCCGCCCGGCGACGTGGCCGGCAAGCTCAAGTCGGACGCAGGTCGCCTGCCCGAGCCGGTGCGCAGCATGATCGAGAACCTGAGCCAGACCGGCGCCGCGCAGGCGCAGGTGGCCGAGCGCGGCAACCTGAGCCAGGACCTGCGCCCCGTGACCGAGTTCTGCAACCGCGCCATCGCGGGCCGCTACCCCTTCGTGCAAAGCAGCAAGCGCGACGTACTGCCCGAGGACTTCGGCCAGATGTTCGGCGCCGGCGGCCTGATGGACGACTTCTTCCAGAAGCGCCTGGCCGCGCTGGTCGACACCAGCACCCGGCCGTGGCGCTACAAGCCCGTGGCCGAGCGCGGCGCGATCACCACGCAGGCGCTGGCGCAGTTCGAGCGTGCGGCGCGCATCAAGGACATCTTCTTCCGCGGCGGCGGTCGCGGGCCGTCAATGCGGCTGGACTTCAAGCCGGTGGAGATGGACGCGGGCATCACGCAGTTCATCCTCGACGTGGACGGGCAGCTGGTGAAGTACGCGCACGGGCCGGTGGTGCCGATGGCGGTGCAGTGGCCGGGGCCGAAGGGGAGCAACCAGGTGCGCGTTCAGGTGAGTCCGCCGTCGACAACGGGGAGTTCGGGGTCGGCGATGGATGGGCCTTGGGCTTTGTTCCGTACGTTGGACGACGGGCAACTGGAAGCGGGGGATGCGCCGGAGAAGTTCTTCATCACGTTCCAGGTGGGGGCGCGGAAGACGCGGTTCGAAGTGACGACGAACAGCGTGCAGCATCCGATCCGGTTGAAGGAGTTGCGGGAGTTTTCTTGTCCGGAGGGGTTGTGAGTCTGGCCTCTTCTTCTTCTTCTCTCTTCGTCTCCTCTGAGTTGCCGGGATGGTTTGGCAAGCTGCCGGGGATGGGGGACTTTGCGCATCGGCGGTTGCCGGAGTCGTTTCGCTCGGTGTGGGACCCGTGGTTGCAACGCGGGCTGGCACGGCTGCGGGATCGGCATGCGGATTGGACTGCTCACTACCTGGAGGCGCCTGTGTGGTGCTTTGCGCTGGGGGCGCAGGTGGTGGGGGAGCGGGGGTGGATGGGGGTGTTGATGCCTTCAGTGGATGGGGTGGGGCGGTACTTTCCATTCACTCTCGCCGTTGAATTGGATGAAGGCGTACCTGGTGCGCTGCATGGAGAGGCGCTTGTTGCTGCGCTTCGGTGGTGGGCGTTGGGGACGCAGGCTGTGTTGGAAGGGCTTGAAGGGGATTTGGATGCGCTGCGGTTTGATGCGGTGCTGGGGCGGCTGTTTGTTTCCGCTGCTGGTGAGCCTGCTGCTGAGGATCGGTCGCTTCAGTTGCCTTTGGCTGGGGCCTCGCTTTGGATGGAGACGCCTGGCTTGGAGGGCGGGGTTCGGATGTTGGCTACTGGGTTGCCTCGGGATTTGCAGTTCGAGGCTTTGTTTCTTGGGGGTGGGGAATGAGGGCCCTGCTTTCTTTTGCTTCCCGAGGCCGGGAGTTCCGCCCGGCGGCGGACTTACTTTCTTTTGCTTCGCCAAAAGAAAGTAAGCAAAGAAAAGGCGACCCCACTGTCTGCGACCCCTCCGCTTCGCTACGGGGCAACCTGCGGTGCTCGCGTTTCGCGGGGTCTCGCAGAACTCGCTTCGCTCAAACAGCTGCGAGCCCTGATCCGCGAAACGCTGCGCTCCTCGGCGCAACCAGAGGGGATTTGGATACCGGACAGGCCTTTGCTTCGCTCGGCCTGGGAACTTCCAGCAGCCAGATGCCACGGGGTTGGTCGCACTCGCACTCGCACTCGCACTCGCACTCGCACTCGCACTCGTACATGTGTCTGCACTTGCGCGAGCGCCAGCGCCCTGCTCAGTTCAACGCCACGCCCCATGCAAGCCGCAGCAGGCGCGAAGCGCCTGCTGCGGCCTACTGGCCGAGCAAAGCGATGGCCCGTTGGTATCCAAACCCCTTCTGTATGCGCCGAGGAGCGCAGCGTTTCGCGGATCAGGGCTCGCAGCTGTTTGAGCGAAGCGAGTTCTGCGAGACCCCGCGAAACGTGAGCACCGCAGGTTGCCCGCAGCGAAGCGGAGGGTCGCAGACAGCAGGGTCGCCTTTCTTTTGCCTACGTTTCTTTGGCGAAGCAAAGAAAAGTAGGTCGCCTGCCGGGGCGAGACCCGGCCCCGGAAAGCAACCCCAAAAAGGCGTTCGCCCAGCAGGAGCAGGTCAATGACCGACAACGCCCTTCCCCCGGAAGACGACCGCACCCGAGTCGTCTCACGGCCCGTGCCATCCACCAGCGAAGCTGACACAGGCGCCACAGTCATCACCGGCGGTGGTTTCACCACGGCTTCGGGCGTCCCCGTCACCAGCCCAGCAACCGCAACCCACGAAGCCGGCCTCCTCCCCGTAGGCAGCCGCCTGGCCGAATTCGAAATCACCCGAGTCGTAGGCCAAGGCGGCTTCGGCGTCGTCTACGAAGCCTGGGACCACACGCTGGAGCGCGTAGTCGCCATCAAGGAATACCTCCCAACCTCGCTATCCACAAGACAGCAAGACGGCACCGTAGTCCCCCTCTCAGAAAGACACAGGGAAACCTTCGACCTCGGCATGCGCAGCTTCATCAACGAAGCCCGCCTTCTCGCCCAGTTCGACCACCCGTCGCTCCTCAAGGTCTACCGCTTCTGGCAAGAAAAAGGCACCACCTACATGGTCATGCCCTTCTACAAGGGCGACACCCTGCGAGAAGCACTCGTAGCCATCCCGGCAGGCGTCGACGAAGCCTGGCTCACCCGCATCATGGACGGCGTCACGCAAGCCCTCGCCGTGATGCACAACGCCCACTGCTACCACCGCGACATCGCCCCCGACAACATCATCCTGCTCGAAGGCTCCGGCCGCCCCGTGGTGCTCGACTTCGGCGCCGCGCGCCGCGTGATCACCGACAAGACGCAGGCGATCACCGTCATCCTCAAGCCCGGTTACGCGCCCATCGAGCAGTACGCCGAGATGCCCGACATGTCGCAGGGCGCGTGGACCGACGTCTACGCGCTCGCCGCCGTGATGCACGTCGCCGTGTGCGGGCGTGCACCGCCGCCGTCAGTGGCGCGGCTGCTGTCCGACAGCTACGTGCCGCTCGCGGGCAACGACATCCTGCGCCAGCGCTACAGCGACCGGCTGCTCGCGGCGATCGACGCGGGCCTGGGCGTTCGGCCCGAAGCGCGACCGCAGTCGATGGCGGAGCTGCGCGCGGCATTGGGTCTCGAAGTCGGCCACAGCATCGCGCCCACACCGCGCACCGTGCCGCCGTCGGGTGCGCGAAGCAGTCAGTCGGGTGCCGATGCACCGACCGTGATCGGCACGGCCCACATGCCGAAGCCCATCGCCGCCAAGGCACCTGTTGCGAACGACAACAAGAGTGGTGGCAGCAGCAAGGCCGTCCTCGGCGCCGTCGCCGCCGCCGTGCTGGTCGTCGCAGCGGGTGGCGGCTGGTGGTTCCTCGGTCGCTCGGGCAGCGAAGGCGATGCAGGCAAGACGGCGCAAACCGCCACGTCCGCACCCCCACCCGACACCCCCACCCAGGTCGCGGAGGCCCCACCGCCACCCCCACCGCCGCCGCCTCCCAAGCCACGAACCCCCGCCGAGTCACTGCAATCCCTCGCCGCCGGCGCCGCGCCGGGCTTCGAAGTCACGGCCACGCCGAAGAAGGCCGAGGTCGCCATCGGCAAGGACAAGCTGGCCTTCGAGGTGCGCAGCAAGCGCGACGGTTTCGTCTACGTGTTCCTGCTGTCCAGCGGCGGCGAGATGTTCCTGCTGTTCCCGAACCTGCTCGACAAGTACAACAAGATCACCGCCAACGCCGCGCTGGCGCTGCCGCGCGCCTCCTGGCCGATGGACGCCGGCGGGCCGGCCGGCACCAACCAGTTCGCGGTGCTCGTGAGCGAGCACGAGCGCGACTTCGGCGCCTCGGGCGTGCAGAACGAAGGCGTGTTCCCGCAGTTCCCGCTGCCGGTGCTCGCGGCACTCGAAGCCACACGCGGCACCGGGCCGTCGCCGCTGTTGGGCAAACCGGTGTGCGCGCCGGGCGCCCCGCCGTGCAACGACGTCTATGGCGTCGCGAATTTCAAAATCGTCGAGAAGTAATCGTCTGTAGAGCGTCGGCCGCTTTCGGCCCCCTTTCCACGACCACGACCAGGAGACTTTCATGCACACGTCACCGTTGCCGCACTTCGCGCTTCCCCTTTGCCGAACGGCCGCCGTGGTCGCGCTGGTGCTGCTGGCCGCCTGCGCCAACACGCCGCCGACCGCCACGGGCACGGCCACCACCGCGCCCACCACGGCCGACCCCGCGACCGCACCGGCCCGCCCCACCGGCGGCAGCGTGGCGGGGCAGGCGCGCACCTTCTCGACCCAGCTCGCCACCTACACCTCGGTCGGCTTCGACGCCGTGCCGGGCTGGGCGCGCGACGATTTTTCGGAAAGCTGGCCGGCCTTCCTGGGCAGCTGCAAGGTGCTCAACGGTCGCGGCGCCGAATGGAAAGAGGTGTGCGAGCGCGCGCTGAAGGTCGACGGCAAGAGCACGCAGGCGATCCGCGGCTTCTTCGAAAGCGAGTTCTCGGCGTACCAGATCCGCGACGACGACCGCAAGCCAGACGGCGTGGTCACCGGCTACTTCGAGCCCGAGATCGCGGGCAGCCGCACCTACGTCGCACCGTTCATCTACCCGGTCTACGGCCAGCCCGAGGACATGCTGTTCGTCGATGCGCGCAAGCTCCCGGCCGGCAGCGGCACGGTGGCCGCGAAGGTCGAAGGCCGCAACGTGA
The DNA here is from genome assembly GCF_009811375.1 of Variovorax boronicumulans. Classification (NCBI taxonomy): domain Bacteria; kingdom Pseudomonadati; phylum Pseudomonadota; class Betaproteobacteria; order Burkholderiales; family Comamonadaceae; genus Variovorax; species Variovorax boronicumulans. The sequence goes on along the minus strand of NZ_BKDH01000003.1, from coordinate 41,713 downwards.
TCGTGCAAAGCGGCCTGAGCACGCGCGACATGGGCGCACCGGGCCTGTACGCGCTCGACCTGTCGGCCATCACCCGCGACACGCTCGACCGCAAGGTGCGCCTGCGCATCGACGGCAAGCGCCTGCTGCCGTACTACACGCGCGAAGAGATCGAGACCAAGGGCGCACCCAACGCCAAGGTGCTGGCCTTCGTGAGCAGCGCCACGGCGCTGTACGAGATGCAGATCCAGGGCTCGGGCCGCATCAAGCTGCCCAGCGGCGAGGTCGTGCGCGTGGCGTATGCCGAGCAGAACGGCCAGCCTTTCCGCCCGACCATCGCGCAGGCCGCCAACGGCAAGCCGCGCAGCGCCGTGAAGGTGCGCGGCGGTTCGCTCGAGCTGACGCTGGACGACGGCGACGACGAAGACACGGGCGCCATCGACAACAGCGTGATCCGCACGCGCGGCTTCACGCTGGCGCGGCCCACGGCCAGCGGCGCGGTGGTGGTGCCGGGCCGGCGCACGGCCGGCGCGGTGACCGGCTCCGGGATCAAGGACCCGAGCTACGTGTTCTTCAAGGAATCGACCTCGCCCGCGGGCGGCCCGGTGGGTGCCTTCGGCGTGCCGCTGTCGGCCGGCCGCTCGATCGCGGTCGATCCACGCAGCACGCCGCTGGGCTACCCGGTGTTCGTGTCGACACGCACGCCCGGCAGCGGCGCGCCCATGCAGCGCCTGACCATCGCGCAGGACACTGGCGGCGCGATCCGCGGCGCGGTGCGGGCCGACTACTTCTTCGGCAACGGCCAGCAGGCCGCCACCAACGCGCGCCGCATGAAGGAGCGCGGCCAGCTGTGGATTCTTCTGCCGCGCGGTCTGGCTGTGGCGCAGGCGGCGGTGTCGGGTGCGATCCGCACGCGCGGTGGCCCGGTCGGTGCCAATCTGCCGCAGTGCCTCGTGCCGACCGAAGGCGTCTGCGTCGACGACTGATGTTCTACCTCGGCCTACGCTCGACCCCATGGCCCGCGCAGCGCGGCCCGTTCGGGAAACACCGTGGAACCGGCTTTGCCGGGCCGCAGGTGTTGCCCCCTGCAAGGGGGGTGGAGGCCACACGAAGTGGGCAAGCCTGGGGGTGAGCCAGTGATGCAGGAAACCCTTTCGTCCGCCGAGAGCTCTGAACTCGTCCGCCTCTGGCGGCGCCGGCAGACGCTGTCCTCGGACGACATGGGCACCATGTACCGCATCGTGGGCGATGCGCTCGTGGCCTGCAATCCGCCCGAGCTGCAGGTGCTGGGCGAGGGGCGGCAGGAGCTGGTGGCGCAGTTCATCTACGTGAAGGTGCTGCGGCTCGATGCCGACCCCGACGAGTCGGAAGAGCGCGCCGGCCACAGCGCGCCGTCCACCGCCTTCGCGCTGTGCGCGTACTTCCGCCGCTACCTCATCGACTGCACGCGCGCCAGTTCGTTTCGCCGCAAGGTCTCCATCGGCGACCAGATCACCGAGGCCCAGCTCGAAGACGAACTCGGCCCGGGCGAAGACCTCGACGGCTGCCTGGCCGAGCACGGCCTCAGCGCGCAGGCCGTGCAGCTGGCGGCACGTGCCTTCATCGCCGGGCTGCCCGAGCCCGAGCGCATCTTGCTGTGCGAAGGTTTCGGGCAGGAGGCCGAGGGCGGGCTGTCGGGCGTGGCCTCGCGCCACGCCATCGCCTCGTACCACTACCGCGCCGGGCGGCTGGGCCTCGTGCACAAGCGCGAAGGGCTGGGCGCCGGCTATGCGCAGACCCGCATCGGCAGCTGGATCGGCCAGACCCTGGGCATCGCCATCGAGGCCGACAACATGGCGGCGATCCTGCAGGTTTTCAAAATCCTCGGGGCTGAAGCGTCTTATGTCTGAAGACATAGCCATTCAGGAACAGACGCCATGACCACCGACCTCTGGCCCCCGCTCAGCGTGATCCGCCATGCGTTCGAAACCGGCGCGCCGCCCGGCGATGCCGCGCCGGACGCCGCACCCGTCGCGATGCCGCACGGCAGCGGCGCGGGCGCGCCCGGGGTGTCGGACCTGCTGCTCCCTTTGACCGAATTGGCCCGGCGCCGCGAGGCTGTCGCCCGGCGCGCCTTCACCGCGCGCTGGGCGCCGGGCCGCCTCGTGAGCGTGGTGCACGACGGGCGCCTGCTCGGCGTGCTGCTCGACCGCTGCATCCACGGCGACCTCTGGCAGGGCTGGATGGCCGCCGGCGAGCCCGACTGGGCCGGCCCCTTCGACGTGCTGCTGGAGCCCGACGACGAGCCCTTCGAGCCGATGTTCGGCGTGGTCCAGGCCTGGAACGTGCTCACGCTCGAACCCAGCCCGCAGCTGGCCGCGCGCGTGCTCGGCGAGGTGTCGGCCACGCGGCTCGCCGCGATCCGCGCGGTGCACGACGAATGGGCCGCGCACGCGGCGCCCGACATCGCGCCCGAGCCCGGTCGCATCGCGCTGCGCGGCGTGGCCGGCGCGTTCTCGGTGCTCTCGGGCACGCCGCTGGGCCCGCAGGACCCGCGCACCGACTACCAGGCGCTGTACCGCGATGCCGGCCTGCAACTGGGCCGCGCGCTGGCGCAGCCGCAGGACGAGGCCCCCGCCGCGCCGCCGCCATCGCCCGCCCGGCCGCTGCCGCGGCCCGAGGACGGCTGGTGGGGCAGCATCCGCCGCTGGTTCGGCGCCGAAGGCTGGGCACGCCCGGCCTTCGCGGCGGTGGCGCTGTTTGCGGTGATCCAGAACGTGGGGCTCATCGGCGGGCGCGGCAGTGCCGAAGACGACGATGTGCGTTTCCGCTCGGTGCCCACGGCGCCGATTGCGGCGCAGGCCAACCTGGTCGTGCGCTGGAAGGACGGCGTGCGCATCGACGAGGCGGATCGCCTGCTGCGCACGATGTCGGCCGAAGTGGTCGGAGGGCCGGGGCCGAACGGCGTCTGGCGCCTGCGCGTGGCCGATCCGGTCGGCGGCTTGTCGGTGCTCGCGACGTCGCCATTGGTCGCGTCGGCCGGACCGGCTTCGGAGCCACCATGAACTGGCGCGCGTGCAGCCTGCGGTTCCTGCTCGCGCTGGTGGTGTGGGGCGCGGGCGGCGCTGCCGCGCAGGCCGCGCAGCGCGCGCTGCTCGTCGGTGTCTCCGAACTCGTCAACCAGCCGCAGGCCCTGTGGCTGCAGGCGCCGCGCAACGACGTGATGCTCATGCGCGACGCCTTGCTGAAGCAGGGCTTCACCGCGCCCGACATTGCCGTGCTCGCCGACGGCGTGCCCGGTGCCGCGCTGCCCGAATCGCAGGCCATCCACGACGCCCTGGCGCGGCTGCTCGCGCAGTCGGCCAGCGGCGACTTCGTACTGCTGTATTTCTCCGGCCACGGCACGCGCCTGCGCGACGTGGCCAAGCGCTACCAGGAGCCCGACGGCCTGTCCGAGAACTTTCTCGCGCGCGACGTGCGCGGCACGCTCGGCGCCGATGCCGCGCTCAGCGGCGACCTGCGCGACGTCGACTTCGATGCCTGGATCCAGGCCTTCCTCGCGAAGAACGTGTTCGTCGCCTCGGTGTTCGACACTTGCTCCGCCAACTCCATGACGCGCGGCACGGGCGATGCGCCCGCGACCGCCGAGGGCCCGGCCGACGACGAGGTGCGCTGGCGCGGCCTGCGCACGACGCAGCTCATGGGCGGTGCGTCGCCCGCACGGTCCTTGTCTCCGCCGGCCGCGACCGATGCCGTACCGCGCGCCCGCTACGTGGCGCTGTTCGCGTCCGAGAGCCACCAGATCACGCCCGAGCTGCGCCTGCCGCGCAAGGCGCGCAGCGCCCGGCCGCAGGGCCTCCTGACCTGGGCCGTGGTCGAGTCGCTGGCGCGCAAGCCCGCCACCTGGCGCGACCTGTTCGACGGCGTGCTCGCGCTGTACCCGCCGGTCATCGACGAACTCGCGCAGCGCTTTCCCACGCGCGAGCTGCCGTCGCCCGTGGCCGAGGGCAACCTCGATGCGCCGCTGTTCGCCAACAGCGGCGCGCCCGCGTCCACGCGCCCGGTGTGGGGCGCGCAGCGCAGCGGCGACAGCCTGGCCGTCAAGGCTGGCTTGCTCGACGGCCTGGCGCCGCAGCAGGAGGTGCGCGTGCTTGCCACGCTCGACGACGGCACCGTGCGCCGCGCGCCGGCCGCCATCGCGCAGATCAAGCTCGGCGGCGCCTGGCTCGCCGTGCCCGCGGCGCTGAAAGACCTGCCGGGCAGCGCGTTCTGGAGCGTCACGCCGGTCACTGAGCCGGCCGCGACAGCCCTGCGCGTGCGCGCCGACAAGCCGTTGCCCGCCGGCCTGAGCCTCGACTACCCGGCCGCGATCCGCCTGGCCGACGACCCCGCGAGCGCCGACGTGCGCTGGACCGACCTCGGCCCCGCGGGCCATCGGCTCGAAGCGCTCGCGCCCGTGTTCGGCACCGCCGCCTCCACCGTCGTGGTGCCCGACGTGGCCGCGCTGCGCCGCCGCCTGCAGGCGCTGGCGCAGCTCAAGTGGCTGGCCCAGTTGCAGGCCCATGCCAGGGGCGGCCAGCTCGACGGTTTCGATGCGGCGCTCGAAGTCTGGAGCGCCGACCGGCTGCTGCGCAGCGTGCCCGTCGCCGAGGCCGCGAGCGTGCTGCCTGCATTGCCTGCACTGCGGACGGGGGAGCGCGTGCGCCTGAACGTGCGCAACACCAGCGGCCGTTCGCTCGACCTCGTCATCACCGGCATCGACGCGCGCGGCGCGCTGCAGGCGGTGTACCCCGACGGGGCTGGCGAAACCAACCGCTTCAAGCGCGGCACGCCCGAGCAGCCGGCGGTCAAGCGTTTCGACCTGCCCTGGCTCGATGCGGCCGGCGAGGCGCGCCTGCTCGTCATGGCGGTGCCGGCCGCGCCCCACAGCGCGCCGCGCCTGTTCGGCGTGGCCACCGCGGCGCAGGCCGACGTGTCGGAGGTGCGCGTGCGCGGCGGCCAGCCACCGGCCGCCGGCGGCGAGCGCCAGGTGTTCGCGGCCTTGCTGCGCAGGAGCGCTGGCACGGCAGACGGTGGTGCGCGGCCATGAGGCAGGTGCGCGTGGTCCCGGTCCAGTTTTCTTTGTCCGAATCCGGAGGTTGACATGGCATTTCTCGAAGACGGCTCCTGGAGCCCCGAAGACGCACGGCAGTTCTACGAACTGATCGGCACCGGCTCGGCCGAGACCGACCTGGTCATGATGATCGAGAGCAAGGGCTCGCCCGTCGAAGGCGAACTCGAACGCGTCTTCGACGACGGCAAGGCGCGCCTGAACATCGGCGGCTACTACTGGTCGGTGCAGGTGCCCGAATCGTCCGCGCAGAACCAGGTCGTTCCCAACAACCTGGTCGTCGCGCGTCGCAGCGACGCGGCCACGGCCACGCTCGCCAGCCTGCTGCGCGCGCAGGAAAAAGACCTGAAGGTCGTCATCAGCGCCTACAAGGCCGGCGGCGATCCGCAGTCGCCCGAGGCGCAGGCGACCTTCGAGATCTCGCTGGAGAACGCGCGCATCTGCCGGCTGGTGCTCAACTCCGGCGGCCACTGGGGCGTGCCCTCGGAGCTGGTCTCCATCAGCTACCGCACGGTGAAGATCAAGTCGGCCCCGCAGAAGACCAGCGGCGCGCGCGGCGCGGTGCGCGAATGCCAGTTCACCCGGACGTGAACCGAAATCCGATTCCGAACGCCTCCAGGAGCACCCCGCCATGACGACGACCGCCGCAGACTTCCTCAAGGCCGCCGACCCGGTGGCCGCCCTCAAGGCCCTGAGCGACGACGTGCGCGCTAAGCCCTCCGACTCGAAGCACCGCGTCTTCATGGCGCAGCTCTTGTGCGTGCTCGGGCAGTGGGAGCGCGCGCTCAACCAGCTCACCGTCGCGGCCGAGCTCGATGCACTGGCCGTGCCCATGAAGCAGGTGTACGGCGAGGCCGTGCGCTGCGAAGGCCTGCGCGCCGACGTGTTCGCCGGCACGCGCACGCCGATGATCTTCGGCCAGCCCGATGAATGGCTGGCACTGCTCATCGAATCGCTGCTGCGGCAAGGCCGCGGCGAGAGCGGGCTGGCCGAAGACCTGCGCCAGCGCGCCTTCGACGGCGCGCCCGCCATCGCCGGCACCATCGACGGCGCGCCCTTCGAATGGCTGGCCGACGCCGACATGCGCCTGGGCCCGGTGCTCGAGGCCTTCGTCAACGGCAAGTACTACTGGATTCCCTACGCGCGCCTGGCGCACATCAAGATCGAGCCGCCCGAAGACCTGCGCGACTGCGTCTGGATGCCCGCGCACCTGCAGTTCGAGAACGGCGGCGAAACGCTGGCCCTCATTCCCACGCGCTACGAAGGCACCGAGGCGCAGGACGACGGCGAGCTGCGCCTGGCGCGCAAGACCGAGTGGCGCGAGCTGCGCCCCGAGGTCTGGGCCGGCTACGGCCAGCGCGTGCTCGGCAGCGACGCCGGCGAGTACGCGCTGATGGACGTGCGCGAGATCCTCTTCACGCCTGCTGCCGTTGATGCGGCCGAAGGCGGCGAAAGCAGCGGCGGTGCCTGAACTCACCGCGCAGGAGCGGCTGCAGCCTTCGCTGCTGGACCGCCTCGTCGACCACGCGCCCGACGAAAAGCGCGAGGGCGACGACAAGCGCACGCTCACCAAGCAGGCGCTGCGCCAGGCCGTGCTGCGCGACCTCGGCTGGCTCTTCAATGCCACGGGGCACGGCCTCTCGATGGACGACAAGCAGCACCCGAATGCCGCGCGCTCCGTCATCAACTACGGATTGCCTATGCTGTCTGGCCAGTTCACCTCGTCGGTGCAGCGTGTCAGCATGGAACAGGCTTTGAAGAACGCAATCCTGCAGTTCGAGCCGCGCATTTTGTCCCGCACACTCGAAGTCGAACTCGTCATGGAAGGCCCGGCCCTGGAGTCCCACAACAGCATCGGCCTGCAGATCCGCGGCATGCTGTGGGCGCAGCCCGTGCCGCTCGAGTTCCTCATGCGAAGCCGCGTCGATCTTGAGGAAGGCCGCATAGAGATCGTGGACATGGCGCAAAACCCAAGGTAAGTCCACATGGACCCTCGGCTGCTGAGCCTGTACGAGCAGGAGCTGCGCTACTTCCGCGAAAGCGCCTCGGAGTTCGCCCGTGCGTTCCCGAAGATCGCGCACCGGCTGGGCATCGAGGGCCAGGAAGTCGCCGACCCGTACGTGGAGCGGCTGATCGAGGCCACGGCTTTCCTTTCGGCGCGCGTGGGCCTGAAGCTCGATGCCGAATACCCGCGCTTCACGGGCCACCTGCTCGACATCGTCTACCCGCATTTCCTGGCGCCCACGCCGGCGATGACGGTGGTGTCGTTCGTGCCCGACCCGGAAGACGCCAACCTCGCGGCCGGCCCCACGTTGCCGCGCGGCGCCGGCCTGCGCGCGCGCCAGGCCGTGGGGCAGAACACGCACTGCGAGTTCCGCACCGCCGCCGCGTTGCGCATCTGGCCGATCGAGGTGCAGCGCGCCCAGTACTTCACCTACGCGCCCGACCTGCCGCTGAACACCCATCCGCAGTCGCGCGCCATCCGCGGCGGCCTGCGCATTGCATTGCGCGCCACGGCGGGGCTGGACTTCAGCCAGATCGCGCTCGACGACCTGGTGCTGCACTTCGGCGGCGCGGAAGACGTGGCCTGGCAGCTGCACGAATGCGCGCTGGGCCAGCCCGTGGGCGTGTGGGTGCGACCGCTCACGGCCGGCGGCGCCTTGCAGGGCGCGGTGCGCAGCCTGCCGGGCAGCGCCATCGGCGCGGTCGGCTTCGGGGACGACGAGGCGCTGCTGCCGGTTACGGCCACGGGCTTCTCGGGCTTTCGGCTGCTGCAGGAGTACTTCGCGTTCCCGCAGCGCTTCCAGTTCGTGCGCATCGGCGGGCTGCAGGCGCTGCTCGCGACGATGCCGGTGACCGAGCTGGAGATCGTGCTGCTGTTCTCGCGCGGCGATGCGGCGCTCGAGAAGCTGGTGAGCGCCGACAACGTGCAGCTGCACTGCGTGCCTGCCGTCAACCTGTTCACCAAGCGGCTCGACCGCGTGCCCGTGACCGAGGGCGTGAGCCAGTTCCACCTGGTGCCCGACCGCACGCGCCCGCAGGACTTCGAGGTGCACACCGTCACCGAGGTCATCGGCCACGGCGCGCCGGGGGCCGACGCCGCGGTGGCCGAGCAGCCGTTCCGGCCGTTCTACTCGGCCTTCCACGGCAGCCGCAACAGCCACCCGGCCTACTTCACGACCACGCGCGAGCCGCGCATGCTCTCGGTGCGCCAGCGCACCGAAGGCCACCGCAGCAGCCACATCGGCTCCGAGGTCTACATGCAGATCGTCGACCCGCAGCAGGCGCCGTATGCCGCCACGCTGCGCCAGCTCGCCGTGACCGCGCTGTGCACCAACCGCGACCTGCCGCTTCTGATGCCGCTGGGGCGCGACAACGACTTCGACTGCGTCGACTCCTTTCCCGTGCAGCGCGTGCGCATGGTGCGCGGGCCGTCGCGGCCGGTGTCGCCGGTCGTGAGCCAGGGGCTGGGCTGGCGCGTCATCGATCACCTGGCGCTCAATTACCTGTCGCTGTCCGACAGCACGCCGGAGCAGGGCGCCGCCGCGCTGCGCGAGACGCTCATGCTCTACGCCGTGCATGCCGACGAGATGCGCCAGGGCCAGGTGCGCGGCCTGCTGTCGGTCAAGAGCAAGCCCGTGGCGCGGCGCCTGCCGCTCGCGGGCCCGATCGCCTTCGGGCGCGGGCTCGAGGTGACGCTGGAGGTCGACAAGGACGCCTTCCACGGCCACAGCGCCTTCCTGTTCGGCGCCGTGCTGGCGCAGTTTCTGGCGCGCCATGTCGAGGTGAACCACTTCGTCGAGACCGTGCTGCGCGTCGCGGGCAAGGGCGAAGCCATGCGCTGGAGGCCGCTGTGCGGGACACGCCAGATTCTGTGAGCACGCGGGTGGACCAGGCGCTGCGCGGGTGGTCGGCGCAGCCGTGGGACTTCGACTACTTCGCCGTGATGCGGCGCATCGAGTCCGTCGCGAAGACCACGCCGCGCTGGGGCCGCGCCCTGCTGCCCAGCGCCGAGCCGGTGCGCGTGGGGCAGGAGCCGTCGCTGTCGTTCGCGCCCGCCAGCTTCAGCCGCTTCGAGCCGGCCACCGCGCATTCGCCGCCGCGCCTGCGCCAGCACTTCTTCGGCTACATCGGCCCGAACGGCCCGCTGCCGGTGCACCTGAGCGACTTCATCCGCGAGCGCAGCCTGAACCACGGCGACCCGACCTGGCTGGCTTTTCTCGACACCTTCTCGCACCGCTTCTCGCTGCACTTCTACCGCGCGTGGGCGCAGTCGCGGCCGGCCGTGGCGCTCGACCGGCCCGGCGAAGACCGCTTCCGCCTGCAGGTGGGTGCGCTGGTCGGCATCGGCACGCCGGGGCGCATCGACCGCGACGAGATCCATGATGACGCGCGCTTGCATTTCTCGGGCTGGCTCGCGCGCCGCGTGCACAACGCGGAAAGCGTGGAGTCGGTGCTGTGCAGTTATTTCGGCGTGCCGGTGAAGCTGGAGCGCTGGGTCGGTCACTGGATGCGCGTGCCCACGGACGAGGTCACGCGGCTGGGGCAGGGCGAGAGTTCGCGCGCGATGGGCATGGGCGCGATGCTCGGCACGCGCGCGTGGGACCGCCAGCACCGCGTGCGCCTGCACCTGGGGCCGCTCACGGTCGACCAGTACCGCATGTTCCTGCCCACCGGCGACGCGCAGCCCGTGCTGCAGCGCTGGATGCAGCAGCTGCTCGGCGACACCCTCGAATGGGACGCGCAGCTGGTGCTCGAGAAAGTACAGGTGCCGCCCACGCGCCTGGGCCAGGCCCGGGGCAACGGCCCGCGCCTGGGCTGGGTCTCGTGGCTCGGCGAACGCCCGCGCACGCGCGATGCGGCCGACGTGCGCATTGCCAGCCAGCCGTCGAGGGCGCGCCTGCCGCAGCAGCCCGCCTCTTTTCAATAAACCCATCTTCATTCGTTCAGAAGAGATACGGAGTCCTCCATGAGTGAAATCAGCCGCACCGCCCTCTTCGGCAAACTCAACTCGCTGGCCTACAAGGCCATCGAGGGCGCCACCGTCTTCTGCAAGATGCGGGGCAATCCGTACGTGGAGCTGGAGCACTGGTTCGCCCAGCTGCTGCAGGCGCAGGACTCCGACCTGCACCGCGTGATCCAGCACTACGGCCTCGATGTGTCGGTGATCGCCAAGGACATGACGGCCGCGCTCGACCGCCTGCCGCGCGGCGCCACCGCCATCAGCGATTTCTCGCCGCACATCGAGAACGCCATCGAGCGCGCCTGGACCTACGCCACCCTGCAGTTCGGCGAGGCGCAGGTGCGCACCGGCTACATCCTGGTGGGCATGCTCAAGACGCAGAGCCTGCGCAACCCGCTGTTCGGTTTGTCCAAGCAGTTCGAGAAGATCAAGGTCGAAGACCTGGCCGACAACTTCCCGAAAATTTGCGACGCCTCGCCCGAAGCGCAGATGCGCGCCCAGGACGGCACCGGCATGGGCAGCGGTGCACCCGGCGAAGACTCGGGCGCCATGGCGCCGGCCGCCATGGGCAAGGGCGACGCCCTCAAGAAATTTGCTGTCGACCTCACGGAGAAAGCCAAGAAGGGAGAGATGGATCCGGTGACCGGGCGGGACGAGGAAATCCGCCAGATCGTCGACATCCTCATGCGCCGCCGCCAGAACAACCCGCTGCTCACGGGTGAGGCGGGTGTGGGCAAGACCGCGGTGGTGGAAGGCTTCGCGCAGCGCCTGGCGCGCGGCGATGTGCCGCCGCAGCTGAAGGACGTGAAGCTGCTCACGCTCGACATCGGCCTCTTGCAAGCGGGCGCAAGCATGAAGGGCGAGTTCGAGCAGCGCCTGCGCCAGGTGATCGACGAGGTGCAAAGCTCGCCGACACCGATCATCCTGTTCATCGACGAGATCCACACGCTGGTCGGCGCAGGCGGCGCGGCCGGCACCGGCGATGCGGCCAACCTGCTCAAGCCGGCATTGGCGCGCGGCAACCTGCGCACCATCGGCGCCACCACCTGGGCCGAGTACAAGAAGTACATCGAGAAAGACCCGGCGCTCACGCGACGCTTCCAGGTCGTGCAGGTGCCCGAGCCCGACGAGACCAAGGCGATCTTGATGCTGCGCGGCGTGGCCAGCGTGCTCGAGAAGCACCACCGCGTGCAGCTGCTCGACGAGGCCATCGAAGCGGCCGTGAAGCTCTCGCACCGCTACATTCCCGCGCGCCAGTTGCCCGACAAGGCCGTGAGCCTGCTCGACACGGCCTGCGCGCGGGTGGCCGTGTCGCAGCACGCCACGCCGCCCGAGGTGGAAGACTGCATGCGCCGCATCGAAGGCCTCACGGTCGAGCAGGAGATCATCGGCCGCGAAGAGGCCATCGGCATCGACGTGACCAAGCGCGCCGCGTTGGTGGCCACGCTGCTGGCCGAATCGAAGGTGCAGCTCGAAGCGCTGAATGCGCGCTGGCAGGAAGAGAAGGGGCTGGTCGATCGCCTGCTCGAACTGCGCAGCAAGCTGCGCGCGGGCAACAAGCCGGTCGATGAACCGGCGGCCGGTGAAACCGCCGCCGAGGCCGGCCCCGACCGCGCCACGCTGCTGGCCGAGCTGCACGAACTGCAGACGAAGATCCATGCGGTGCAGGGCGAGTCACCGCTCATCCTGCCGTCGGTCGACGAGCAGGCCGTGGCCTCGGTCGTCGCCGACTGGACCGGCATTCCCGTCGGCCGCATGGTGAAGAACGAAGTGGAGGCGGTGCTCAAGCTCGCCGACACGCTGAACCAGCGCGTCATCGGCCAGAAGCACGGCCTGGAGATGATCGCACGCCGCATCCAGACTTCGCGTGCGCGGCTGGACAACCCGCAGAAACCCATCGGCGTCTTCATGCTCTGCGGCACCTCGGGCGTGGGCAAGACCGAGACCGCGCTGGCGCTGGCCGAGGCGCTGTATGGCGGCGAGCAGAACATCATCACCATCAACATGAGCGAGTTCCAGGAGGCGCACACCGTCTCCACGCTCAAGGGCGCGCCGCCCGGCTACGTGGGCTACGGCGAGGGCGGCATCCTGACCGAGGCCGTGCGCCGCCGCCCCTACAGCGTGGTGCTGCTCGACGAGGTCGAGAAGGCCCACCCCGACGTGCACGAGATCTTTTTCCAGGTCTTCGACAAGGGCTGGATGGAAGACGGCGAGGGCCGCATGATCGATTTCAAGAACACGATCATCCTGCTCACCACCAACGCCGGCAGCGAGCTCGTGATGAGCATGTGCCGCGACCCCGAGCTGCTGCCCGATTCGAACGCGCTGGCCGATGCGCTGAAGGCGCCGCTCATGAAGGTGTTCCCGCCCGCGCTCTTGGGCCGCATCGTCACCATTCCCTACTACCCGCTGTCGCCCGAGATGATGAAGAAGATCGTGCGGCTGCAGTTGGGCCGCATCAAGAAGCGCGTGGAGACCAACCACGGCGTGCCCTTCGAATACACCGAGGCGGTGATCGAGCAGGTCGTCGCGCGCTGCCAGGACCCGGAGTCGGGCGGGCGCGTGATCGACGCGATCCTCACCAACACCGTGCTGCCCACCATTTCGGTCGAGTACCTGCAACGCCTGGCCTCGGGTGGCGAGATCCGCCGCGTGGCGCTCGACGTGAAGGACGCCGACTTCACCTACGCGTTCGACTGAGCCCCCCGCAGCGCGACGCCCCACTTCCGAGAGACCCAAGATGGCCGACCACGAGTTCCGCATCGAGAGCGATTCGCCCGCCAAGGACGACCTGATGTTCTGGCGCATCGTCGGGCACGAGGCGCTGGCGCGCCCCGCGGCCTACGAGCTCACCGTGCTGTCCAAGAACAAGGACCTCGCCGCCAAGGACATCCTGGGCCACGCCTTCGACGTGGTCATCGAGTTCAAGGACGCCGACGGCGGTGCGCACGAGCGGCATTGCCAGGGCCATGCGGTGCGCTTCGTGCGCGCGGGCCACATCGGGCGGCACTACGAGTACCGCATCGCGCTGCGCTCGTGGTTCTGGCTGCTCACCAAGCGCGCCAACTCGCGCATCCACCAGGAAAAGAAAGTGCTCGAGGTGCTCGACGCGGTGTTCGAGGACAGCCCGATCAAGCGCTTCAAGAAGACCAAGGCCACCAACGTCATCGGCACGCACAACCCGCGTCGCTACTGCGTGCAGCACCAGGAGAGCGACTACCAGTTCCTCTCGCGCCTGCTGGAGGACGAAGGCATCTACTACTGGTTCGACGCGCACGACGCGCCCGGCACCATGCACCTGTCGGACGCCAGCGACCTGGCGCACGACAAGCTGCCCGCGGCCGACACGCTGCGCCACATGGCGGTCCACGCGGCCGAGCCGCGCTTCAACGAGATCTCGCGCTGGGTCAGCGCGCGGCAGTTCGACACCGGCAAGCATTCGTCGCGCGACAGCGACTTCAAGGCCATCAAAAAGAAGCTGGGCGCCGACATCGACAGCTCCGACCAGCACGAGCTCGCCGAGTTCGAAATGTTCGAGTTTCCCGGCGGCTACTTCAGCGGCGACGACGCCGAGACGCGCGCCAAGCTGCGCGGCGACGAACTCAACGCGCGCCGCGACCGCCACTGGGCGCTCACGCCGTGGCCCGACGTGGCGGCGGGGCGCAGCTTCAAGTTCGAGGACGACCCCGACGGCACGCGCAACGGCGACTACGTGATCGCCGCCTGCACCTTCATCGCCAGCCACCGCGGCTACGAGGGCGTGAGCGCCAGCGCGCCGGCCCAGCCCGTGCAGCGCGCGCTGGCCGAGGTGCTGCGCGACGACGCCGTGAACGCCGACACCCTGCCGGTGCTGGAAGAGCTCATCGCCGCCACGCCCGCGCTGGCCGCCGCGCAGACCGGCAGCAGCCTGTTCCTGCTCACCGTGATGCCGGTCGACCGCCCGTTCCGCGCGCCGCGCCTCACGCCGCGCGTGACCATGCCCGGCCCGCAGACGGCGATCGTGGTCGGCCCCAAGGGCGACGAGCTGCACGTGGACGACCACGGCCGCGTGAAGGTGCACTTTCACTGGGACCGCTACGACGAGAGCAACGAGAAGTCGACCTGCTGGGTGCGCGTGTCGCAGCCCTGGGGCGGCAAGGGCTGGGGCGGCTACTTCGCGCCACGCATCGGCCAGGAGGTGATCGTCGACTTCCTCAACGGCGACCCCGACCGCCCGGTGATCGTGGGCCGCGTCTACAACGACGACCAGCCCATTCCGTACAAGTCGCCCACGCAGAGCGGCTTCCGGACCCGGTCCACGCCGGGCGGCGGCGTGAACAACTACAACGAGATCATGTTCGAGGACAAGAAGGGGTCCGAGAACATCAACATCCACGCCGAACTCGACATGAGTCGCAGCGTGGAGCGCGACGACTCGGGCAGCGTGGGCCGCGACCAGTCGCTCAAGGTCGACCGCGACCAGACCGTGAGCGTGCAGCGCAACCGCACGGTCAACGTCACCAACAACGAGACCAAGAGCGTCAAGGTGGCGCAGAAGATCACCGTCGGCGCCAGCCAGGACGTGCACGTGGTGGCCAACCAGACCACCAACGTGGACGGCGCGCACGCGCTGGTGGTCAAGGGCGACCACCGCATCGAGACCAAGTCCGCGCGCACCGACTTCACGGCCTCCAACGAAAGCCGCACCGTGGGCGGCAACCAGACGGTGACCATCGCCGGCAACATGGCGCACAAGGCGTCGCGCATGACCTTCGAGGCCGGCCACATCGAGTTCAAGGTGACCGGCGGCAACTCGATGAAGATGGACGCCGGCGTGGCGCCGTTCCAGGCCAACTTCATGCAGTACAGCCTGGTGAGCAACACGCACATCAACCTGATGGCCATCGGCGACATCAACCAGACCTCGCTGGGCTCCAACACCACGGTGCTCGGCGCCAACAGCAGCGGCTACATCGGCACCAACAGCGAGGCGAACCTGGGCGCGGCGCGTTCCACCTTCCTGGGCATGAGCATGGACAACGCCGTCGGGCTGGCGGTGGCCAACTTCATGGGCATGCAGATCGAGAACACCATCGCGCTCAAGCTCGAGACGGTGGCCTCGATGGGCATCGAGCGCAAGCTCGGCAGCCTGCGCGAGGCGCCGATCCACATCTTCAAGGCCGGCGGCGGCGGGGGCGGGGGCGGTGGACCGCCGCCGCTGAACCGCGTGGCCGCGCTCTTCTCGGCGGTGGGCGCGATCCGCGGGCTGTTCCTGGGTGCGCGCGATGTGGAGGCCACCTTCACCCAGTACGAGAACGCGGCCAAGCAGCTCGAGGAGGCGGCCAAGGACCCGGACGTCGGCCGCATTCCCGGCCTGCAGAAGCGGCTGCGGGACATGGCCGCACTGGCGCGCGATCGCAAGGCGCAGGGCGAGGCGCTGGCGGGCTCGCACTACGGCACCGACACGGCGATCGGCGCGGGTACCGGCGCAGCGCTGGGCCTCGTGACCGGGCCGTTCGCGATCATCGCGTCGCCGGTGCTGGGTGTCGCGGGCGCCGTGGTGGGCGGTCCGATCGGCGCGATGGGCCGCGCGATGGGCAGCGGTGCCGAAGACCAGGCCGATGCGCTCAAGCCGGCCGAGGACGGCTCGGTGCCCGCGCCCCAGCCGACCCCCCAGCCCTCGCCGGCGCAGACGGCACCGGCCGGCACCGGCGAGCCTGCCAGTTCGAGCCAGCCGGCGGGGCCGAGCGAGCCTGCCAGTTCGAGCCAACCGGCAGGGCCGAGCGAGCCTGCCAGTTCCAGTCAGCCGGCCGGGCCCAGCGAGCCCGTCAGCTCGAACCAGCCGCCGGCGGCGGACGGGCCCCAGAGCACGCCCGGACCCACCAGCTCGCAAGACCCCAACAGCTCCGGCGGGTCGGGCACGCCCTGACGGGCCGGGCCGCACGCGATGCAGATCAACAAGCCGCAGGCCCTGGGCCTGTCCACCCGCCCGATCGAGTACCGGGGCCGGCGCGCGCTGTGCATCAGCGCGCTGCTGCATGTGCCGCTCGAGCAGGGCGCGCACGGCCGGCTGTGGGGCGAGCAGTCGATGTGGGACTTTCTGGCCGAGGAAATGGCGGAGCCCCTGGTCGACGAAGGCGTGGCCAAGCTCACCGCCGAATTCCTGGTGCACGGCCGGGCCTGCCCGCCGTCGGCACCGGCCACCGGCTGCGCGGTGCGCGTGCGCGTGGGGCCGGTGAGCAAGACGCTGGTGGTGATGGGCGAGCGGCACTGGGAGGGCGAACGCGCCAGCGCGCCGCAGCCCTACACGCAGATGCCGATCGGCTGGGAGCGCGCCTACGGCGGTGCCGATTTCGCGGCCAATCCGGCGGGCATTGGCCGGGCCGCCGTGCAGGGCGTGCGCCCGCTGCCCAATGTGGAATGGCCGCACGCACCGCTGCACCATCCCGACCAGGTGGCGGAGCCGGCCGGCTTCGGCCGCCTCGATCCGATGCACCCGGCGCGTGCCGCCTGGCGCGGCACCTACGGACCGGAGTACCTGCGCGAGCACGCGCCCGGCTTTGCGCCCGACACCGACTGGCGCTTCTTCAACGTGGCCCCCGCCGACCAGTGGTTTGCCGAACCGCTGCGCGGCGACGAGGAGCTCGAGTTCGTCCACCTGCATCCCGAGCACCCCACGCTCACCGGGCGCCTGCCCGGCCTGCGCGCGCGCGTGTTCGCCGCCTACGCGATGGGCGCGGGGCAGGACGACGCGCTGCGCGAAGTGCCGATGCGCCTGACCACCGTGTGGTGCTTTCCGCATGCGCAGCGGCTGGTGCTGGTCTTCCACGGCCTGGCGGAGATTGCCAGCGACGACGGCAGCGACATCCGCGGCATGACCTGCGGCGTGGAGCGCATCACCGAGGCGCCGCGCCCCGATGCGCACTACCTGCACGTGATCGCGCAGCGCGCCGATCCGCGCCTGGGCCTGGTCCACAGCTTGCGCGACAGCGACCTGCTGCCCGAGGGCCTGGACATCACCGATCCGCACGCCGAGGCCGCGCGCGCGCCCTTCGCCAGCGACGGCGTGCAGGCGCAGGCCCAGTACCGGCGCGCCGAACTCGATGTGGCCATGGCCCGCGAACAGCTGCGCGGGCTCGGCAAGGACCCCGACGCGCTGGGCGTGACGATGCCGCCGCGCGAGCCCGTGCCCAAGCCCGACGAGCTGGCCGAGGTGCTGCAGCGGCAGATCGAAGCCTCCGAGCTGCAGCAGCTGCATGCACTCAACGACGTGCTCGCGTACATGGAGCAGGCCATCGCGATGGCGCGCGAGCGCGGCGTCGACCTGGCGCAGTTGCAGCACCGCGGACCGCCCACCTACCGCGCCGAGCAGGACCTGAAGCAGCTCGAACAGACCGCGCGGCACGAGAAACGCGACTTCCGGCCCGAGGTGGTCCACGGCCCGCTGCTGCAGAAAGAGGGCGCCGACTCGCTGGGCTACCTGCAGGCGGCGCACCAGCAGCCGCCGGTCGATCGCATGGCGCCCGATGCGGCCGCGGCGTTGCGCGACGAGATCCGGCGGGCGGCGGCATCGGGTTTTCGCGCCTTCCGCGGCATGGACCTCACCGGCGCCGACCTGCACGGGCTGGACCTGCGCGGCGCGGACTTCACCGGCGCCTGGCTCGAAAGCGCCGACCTGCGCCAGGCCAACCTCTCGGGCGCCAACTTTTCATATGCGGTGCTGGCGCATGCCGAGCTGAGCGGCGCCATCGCCATCGGCACCAACTTCGAGGGGGCCAACCTGGGCGCGAGCCGCCTGGACGGCTGCGTGCTGGACGACGCCGACCTGCGCACCGCCGTGCTCGAGCGCTGCCGGCTGGAAGGCGCACGCGGCGCGCGCGCGCAGCTGGGCGGCACCTCGTTGCTGGAAGCGGCCTGGGGCCGTTGCGACTGGAGCGAGGCGCAGGCCGGCGGGCAGGTGTTCTATCGCGCGGACCTGCGCACCGTCGCCTTCACGGGCGCGACGCTGGCCGGCGCCAGCTTCGTCGAGTGCGACCTGCGCGGTATCGATCTGCGCGGCGCCGACCTCGCGGGCGCCAACTTCGTCGACTGCCCATTGCAGGGCGCGCGCTGGACGCAGGCGCGCGCCGCCGGCGTGGTCGTCACGCCCGCGTGCGACATGACGGGCGCGGACCTCGGCCATGCCGACCTCGCGCATGCCAACTTCGGCGGCGTGGCGCTGGCCGACGCCAGCTTTGCCGGCGCCGTGGCCGACGGCGCCAACTTCACCGGCGCGCGCATGCCCGGCAGCGACTGGCGCCTGGCCTCGGCGCGCGGCGCGCTGCTGCGCAAGGCCGTGCTGCGCGGGGCGCGGATGTCCGGCGCCGACCTGCGCGACGCCATGCTCCAGCATGCCGACCTGCGCGGCGCCGACCTGCGGCGCAGCAACCTGTTCCAGGCCGACCTGTCGCGCGTGCGCCTGGACGGCGACGTGCGGCTGGACGACGCGCTGCTCACACGCACCCGCACCTGGCCGCGGCTGAGCGCCGCCGAGCAGGCGCAGCCCGTGCCATGACGCCCGAAGTCCTGGCCATGGCCGCCGCCATCGGCGAGCCCATCGAGTCGCTGGATCTGCAGGGCGGCCACTTTGCGCGCGCCGCGCTGGCCGGTGCGCTGTTCAGCAAGGTCGACCTGCGCCGGGCCGACCTGCGCGGCGCCGACCTGCACGAGGCGGTGTTCGATCAGTGCGACCTGCGCGGCACGCTGCTGGGCACGGCCGATCTGCGGCGGGCCACCTTCAACCAGTGCCAGCTCACGCACGCCGACCTGGGCGAGGCGCGGCTGCATGCCGCCACCCTGAACGAGTGCGAGGTGTCGCACGCGCGGCTGGCCGGCGCCGACGCGTCCATGCTCGTGGCCAATCGCAGCAAGTTCGCCCACGCCAGCCTGCAGGACGCGAGCCTGGACAACGCCACCTTCAACCAGTGCAGCCTGTTCGATGCCAGCGCGGAGCGCGTCAACTGGCGCCAGGCGACGCTGATGGAATGCGACGTGCGTCACCTGGCCTGGAGCGGCGGCAACTTCGAGCGCACGGTGTTCGTCAAGACCCCCCTGGCGGGGCAGGACTTTCGCGGCCAGTCGCTGCGCGGCTGCCAGTTCGCCGGGGTCGACCTGCAGGGCGCCGACTTCACCGACGCCCGCCTGCCGCAGTGCAGCTTCCAGGGCGCGCTGCTGGGCGGTGCGCGGCTGGCCGGCGTGCAGGCGCCGCGCGCCATCTTCTGCGAGGCGCAGGCGGCCGGCGTCGATTTCTCGGGCGCCGACCTCACGCAGGCGCTGTTCACCGGCGCGTTGCTCGAAGGCAGCGTGTTCGCACGCGCCCGCCTGCACCAGGTGCATTTCGCCGGTGCGCGCATGGCACGCGCGCAGTGGCAGAACGCGGTGCTCGACCACGCCGACCTCAGCCACGCCGACCTGCGCGGCTGCGACATGGAGGGCGCCTCGCTGCTGCGCGCCCAGCTGCACGGCGCGCTCACCGAAGGCGCGCGCATCGACGACCACGCCCGCGCGCTGACGCAAGACCCGCAGCGCGCCGAGGCCGAGCGCTGGCGCGCCGTCGCCGCCGCCTGACCCCATCCGCACATCCTGGAGAGCCCCATGAGCAAGACCCGAACCCCCGGCAGAAGCCCCAGCCAGCGCAGCCCGCACAGCCAGAGCCAACCGGTCTGCGCGCCGGCGGTCGACCCCACCGTCGCCATCGCCGGCGCCTGCCAGGGCGGCCTCGTCACCGCCGTCGGGCCCGATGCCACCGTGCGTGTGCGCGTCGGCCTGCGGGGCGAGGTGCAGGCGCGGCGTGCGGCCAGCTGCCTGCTGGTGCCGGCCGTCGGCGACACCGTGGCCTGCCTGCGCACCGGCCCGTCGGAGCTGTGGGTGCTGGCGGTGCTGCAGCGCGACGCGGCGCAGCCGGCCGTGCTGCGGTGCGACGGCGCCCTGCACCTGGAGGCCGCGCGGCTGCAGCTCGATGCCGACCAGCTCGAGCTGCGCGGGCGTCGCACCCACCTGGTGGCCGACGAGGTGGAGGTGGCCGCGCGGCAGTTCCGGCTGTGCGCGGGCACCATCAAGTTCGTCGGTTCGGTGCTCTCGAGCGTGATGGACCGCGTCACCCACTTCAGCCGCCACTACCTGCGCACCACGCAGGGCACCGACCGCGTGCAGGCCATGCACATCGACCACGAGGCGCAGCAGCTGATGCAGCTCAAGGCCGAGCATGTGATGGTCAACGGCGGCAAGCTGGTCAAGACGCGCGGCGCGCAGATCCACTTCGGTTGAGGAGACGTCCCATGTTCGCCAACTGCCAGCTCATGGGCACCGACATGGCCTTCCCCGACGTCTGCATGACGCCGGCCGCGCCGTCGCCGCTGCCCATTCCGTACCCGAACATCGCGATGGGCGCGATGGCCATTCCCAACTGCCCCACGATCCTCATCATGGGCGGCCCGGCGCACAACCTGGGCACCACGATCCCGATGAGCAACGGCGACAACCCCGGGGTGCTGCTGGGCGTGGCCTCCGGCACCGTGATGGGGCCGTGCCGCCATCTCACGGGCGCGTTCACCGTGCTGTTCCAGGGCATGCCCGCCACGCGCCTGACCAGCAACTCGCTGCAGAACAGCACCAACTGCCCCGGCGTGCGCGCGGTGCCGAGCCAGTCGCTCGTGCTGCTGCTGGCGCCGTGAGGCCGCGAAGGCGCGTATGCGGCATACCTCTTAAGGCGAGATTGCCAACCGGCCCCACGGAATGAATACTCCTTGCGAGATTGCACGGGCGCAGCCGCCATCGGGGGCCGATTCATGATCCATATCGCTGTCATCACCCGGCAAGGCATGCCGGCCGGACCGTCCATCGCCGCAGACTTCGGGCCCGGCGGCGGCACCATCGGCCGCGCCGACACCAACGCGCTCGTGCTCGACGACCCCGACCGCACCGTCTCGCGCGTGCACGCGCAGGTGCTGTGCCGCGACGGGCAGTACTTCATCGTCGATCGCGGCAGCAACGCGATGCAATGCAATGGCGTGTCGCTGGGCGCGGGCAAGGAAGCGGCACTGACCGACGGTGCGCGCCTTGTCATCGGCAGCTTCGAACTCTCGGTGCGCGTGATGGCGGCTGCGGCGGCATCCCGCGCACCGGTCATCCCCAACACCGTGATGTCGGCGCCCGTCGCCGCGCCTGCCGCCAGCAGCGACGATCCGTTCGCGGACCTGCTCGCGGGGCTGGGGTCGCCGGCCGCTCCCGCGCTGGCGCCTGCTGCGGCCCGCGCCGCCGCCGCGCCCGCCGAGTCGCGGCTCTTTCCCGACCCCATGGCCAGCGGCTCGCGCAATGCGCAGGCCGACCAGGTCGACCCGTTCGCGAACCTGCTGGGCCCCACGCCGTCGGCCGCACCTTCTGCAGGGCTTGGCGCGCTCGACGATTTTTCCGACCTGGGCGCGCCGCCCGCGCACGGCAAGGCCGCGAGCATCGACGACCTGTTCGGCGGTTCGCCGGGCGCCGGCGGCATCGGCGGCGATCCGCTCGCGCTGTCGCCGCTGGCCGATCCGCTGCTGCAGCCCAACACCGCGTCGGACGCCGACCCGCTGGCCGCCTTGCAGCGCGCGGCGCCCGCCACGCCGGTGCCGCGCTCCGATCACTTGCCGATCGACCAGTTCGGCTTCGAGCCGCCGAAGGCCATCACGCCGCCACCGCCACCGCCTCCTGCGCCTGCGCCTGCGCCTGCGCCCGTGGCCCCGCTCGCGAAGTTCGACGACGTGACCGGCCAGCCGATCCGCATCAGCGGGCCCGAGAACGCCGGCCGCGTCGCCGAGCCGCCGCCCCCTCCGCCACCGCCGCCGCCCGTGCACGTCGCGCCGCCGACACCCGCGGCAGCCACGTCCACGCGCGCCGCCTCCGACGACGAACTGCTCGCCGCCTTCCTGCGCGGCCTGGCGAGCACGCACCAGCCGCCGGAGATGCTCACGCCCGGCCTCATGGAGCGCATCGGCGCGATGCTGCGTACTTCCACCGAGGGCACGCTGCAGCTGCTGCTCACGCGCCAGGAGTTCAAGCGCGAGGTGCGCGCCGAGGTCACGATGATCGCGTCGCAAGCCAACAACCCGCTCAAGTTCTCGCCCACGGTCGAGGTCGCGCTGGCGCACCTGCTGGGCCCCGGCGTGCGCGGCTTCATGCCGCCCGAGGCCGCGATGCGCGATGCCTTCGACGACCTCCGTGCACACCAGTTCGGCGTGATGGTGGGCATGCGCGCGGCGCTGGCCCATGTCATCGGGCGCTTCGAGCCGGCCGAGCTCGAGAAGAAGATCAGCGCGAAGACCGCGCTCGACGCGCTCTTTGTCGCCAACCGCAAGGCCAAGCTCTGGGACCAGTTCGTGGCGCTGTACGGCGGCATCGCGAGCGAGGCCGAGGACGACTTCCACAGCCTCTTCGGCAAGGCCTTCCTCGCGGCCTACGAAGAGCAGATGGCGCGCCTGAAGTCCGACACCTGAAGACCACCAGAACAACCCCAGCACTCGCGAGGCACCCCGCTTGGAAATCGAAATCGTCACGCTCTCCCGGCAGGGCGGGCGCACCTACAACGAGGACGTGCACGGCCACTGGCACGACGAGCGCTACGTCGCCTGCCTGGTGGCCGACGGCGCGGGCGGCCACGGCGGCGGCGACGTGGCGGCCGCCACGGTGCGCGCCAGCGTGCTCGGCGGCTTCTCGGGCGCGCCCTCGCTGGACGAGGCCGCGCTGCGTGCGCTGATCGAGCGCGCCAACCTGGACGTGGTGGCGCGCCAGGCCGAAGGCGGCAAGCTCGCCGGCATGCGCTCCACGGTGGTGTTCGCGGTGATCGACCTGGAGCGCGAGGTGCTGGCCTGGGTGCACAGCGGCGACAGCCGCGCCTACCTGTTCCGCGGCGGCGCCATCGTGGCGCGAACCACCGACCACAGCCTGGTGCAGCAGATGGTCGCGGGTGGCATGCTCGACGAGGAGGGCGCGCGCCTGCATCCGCAGCGCAACATGCTACTGTCGGCACTGGGCTCGATCGAGGAGGCGCCCGACATCGCGGTGTCCGACCGCATGCGCCTGTTGCCCGGCGACGTGCTGCTCCTGTGCAGCGACGGCGTGTGGGAGCCGCTGGGCGACGAGTGCCTGGTCGACACGCTGCACGCCTCGCGCACGCCCAGCCAGTGGACCGAACTGCTCGACGCGCAGATCAAGGCCAACGCCAAGCCGGGCCACGACAACTACACGGCGCTCACGCTGTGGGTGATCGAGGACGCCGACGACGATCTGACGCGGCTGCTGCCCGAGAACGTCGCGTCGACAGACCCCTGAGCGTGGCGCCATCTTTCAAGCAAAACGCCCATCCGATGGATGGGCGTTTTGCTTGGGTCCGCTGAGACTGTTCAGCTGTACTTGCTGGCCTTCTTCTTGACTTTCTTCAGCGCGCTGCGCAGCAATGCGGGCATGTCTTCCCGGTTCGGCAGGTTGCTGTAGTTGTCGATGTTCTGCTCTTCGCAGCTGTTGGCACAGCCGTTGTTCAGCAGGTCGAGCGCGTAGCGCGTCTTGCTGATCGTGCTGGACGCACCGGGCTCGCGGAACGGATCGAAGATGCCGTCCGGCAGGACCTTGCGCCCGCGTGCGATCGCCTGTTCCTGGAAGTGCGTGAT
Organism: Variovorax boronicumulans; assembly: GCF_009811375.1. Taxonomy (NCBI): domain Bacteria; kingdom Pseudomonadati; phylum Pseudomonadota; class Betaproteobacteria; order Burkholderiales; family Comamonadaceae; genus Variovorax; species Variovorax boronicumulans. The sequence continues at coordinate 18,024 of NZ_BKDH01000003.1, read as the reverse complement.
GTGCTTCTGCGTGACCGGCCCGTAGTAGCCGTCCACCACGATCACCTCGGTCGCGCCGGGGGGCGGGTCGAAGTCGTGGTTGAAGCCGAGCAGCTCGTAGTAGAAGATCTTGAACAGGGCCTGCACCAGCATCACGTCTTCACGCGTGTTGGAGCCGATCCGTCCGACCGACCAATCGGAGTTGTAGGTCGTGTGCAGCTTGCCGCTGGTACCGATGAGTGTGGTGCTGAATGCCATGGCATTGCTCCGGTGAGGACACGGGCAGGGACCGGCCCCGGCACCGTGGGGTGCCAGGGGCGGACGGGGCTGGCGGGTCCGTCGCCCGTCAGCGGGTTTCGGTGGTGGCCACGTTCCAGCCGAACTTCACCTCGCCGCCGCCGGCGCCCTTGTCGTCCTGGCCCTTGTAGGCGAACTCGATGTCCTTGAAGCTGCAGGACACCTGCTCGTGCACGTCGCCGCCCTGTGCGCCGCCGGGGCCCACGCTGGAGATGAAGACTTCCTTGAGCGTGACCTTCAGGTACTCCTGCTGGCCTTCGCCCGACTTGCGGCAGGTCATGACCATGTCCTTGAAGTGCTTGCCGCTCACGCAGTTCTTGGCGAGCACGGGCGATGCCTTGTCGTAGACGTGCGTGAAATTGAATTCACCCGGCGTGGCCTTGCCCTTGCCCGAACCGCCGCCCGATCCCGCGCCCGATGCGTTGCTCACATTCCAGGACCACGACGAAATCTCGATCTCGTCCTTGTGGTCCTTGTGAGAAGACTCGCCCTTGACGCCGTCGAGCTTGATGTGAAAGTCAGATGACATGTTCCTACTCCTTGGAACCCGATTGCATTCGGGCGGTTGATGATCGAAACGAAAAAAATGGCTGCCGGCGGTGGGAGAAAAGTTCCGATGCCCGGCAGCTACTCATAGAACGAAACGGAACCGGGAATTCAAGAAGAATCCGCAGATTTTTTTCAACTGGCGCCCTTGGCCGTCGGCAGCTTGGACACCAGCCGCAGCGAGACCGTGAGGCCTTCGAGCTGGTAGTGCGGGCGCAGGAAGAACTTGGACGTGTAGTAGCCCGGGTTGCCTTCGACTTCTTCCACGATCACCTCGGCGGCGGCCAGCGGCTTCTGGGCCTTGGTGGTTTCCGACGAGTTGGCGGGGTCGCCGTCCACGTAGTTCATGATCCATTTGTTGAGCCAGCGCTGCATGTCCTCGCGCTCCTTGAAGCTGCCGACCTTGTCGCGCACGATGCACTTCAGGTAGTGCGCAAAGCGGTTGCAGGCAAAGAGGTAGGGCAGGCGCGCCGCCAGGTTGGCGTTGGCCGTGGCGTCGGGGTCGTCGTACTCGGCCGGCTTGTTCAGCGACTGGGCGCCGATGAAGGCCGCGAAGTCGGAGTTCTTGCGGTGGATCATCGACAGCAGGCCGGCCTTCGAGAGCTCGGCTTCGCGCCGGTCGCTGATGGCGATCTCGGTGGGGCACTTCTGGTCCACGCCGCCGTCGTCGCTGGGGAAGGTGTGCAGCGGCAGGTTTTCCACCGCGCCGCCCGACTCGATGCCGCGGATGCGCGAACCCCAGCCGTACAGCTTGTATGAGCGATTGATGTTGGTCGCCATCGCATAGGCGGCGTTGGCCCAGGCGTACTTGCTGTGGTCGGCGCCGGCGGTGTCTTCTTCGAAGTCGAACTCTTCCACCGGGTTGGTGTTGGCGCCGTAGGGCGTGCGCGCCAGGAAGCGCGGCATGCACATGCCCAGGTACTTGGAGTCGTCCGACTCGCGCAGCGAGCGCCAGCCGGCGTACTCGGGCGTGGAGAAGATCTTGGTCAGGTCGCGCGGGTTGGCCAGCTCCTGCCACGACTCCATCTGCATGAGGTTGGGGCTCGCGCCGGTGATGAAGGGCGCGTGGGCCGAGGCGGCGATCTTGGCCATCTCGCCGAGCATCTCGACGTCGGGCGGGCTCTGGTCGAAGTGGTAGTCGCCCACCAGCGCGCCGAAGGGCTCGCCGCCGAACTGGCCGTACTCTTCCTCGTAGATCTTCTTGAACATCGGGCTCTGGTCCCAGGCCGCGCCCTTGAACTTCTTGAGGTTCTTGGCCAGCTCCTGCTTGGAGATGTCCATCACCCGGATCTTCAGGTTCTCGTCGGTCTCCGTGTTGTTCACCATGTAGTGCAGGCCGCGCCACGCACTCTCGAGCTTCTGGTAGTCGGGGTGGTGGATGATCTTGTTCACCTGGTCGGTGAGCTTGGCGTCGATCGCGGCGATCATGGCCTGGATCGACTTGGTCACGTCCTTGCCGATGACGGTGCTGTTGCTCAGCGCCTGCTGCGCCAGCGTGAGCACGGCGGCTTCGACGGCGCTCTTGGCTTCGTCGCTGCGCGGCTTGAATTCTTTCTGCAGCAGCGACGAAAAGTCGCTTCCCGCGTACGCAACGTCTTTCAGTGCGCTCTGCTCGAGTGCGTCGGCCATGATGGTTTCTCCTCGTGTACCGGTGTGTGTCTGTCAGGAATCGGGAATGAGGCTCAGGCGGCGGCTTCGCCGTCCCCGGGCTTCTTGCTGGCGGCCAGCGTCTGCAGCAGGGCCGGGTCTTCGAGCACCTTGGCCAGCAGGTCTTCGGCGCCGCCCTTGCCGTCCATGTAGGTCACGAGGTTCGACAGCTGCGTGCGCGCTTCGAGCAGCTTGTTGAGCGCGCCCACCTTGCGGGCCACGGCGGCGGGCGAGAAGTCGTCCATGCTGTCGAAGGTGAGCTCGACCTTCAGGTCGCCCTCGCCGGTGAGCGAGTTCTCCACCGCGAAGGCGGCGCGCGGCTTCATGGCCTTCATGCGGGCGTCGAAGTTGTCGACGTCGAACTCGAGGAACTTGCGATCGACCACGGGCGCGAGCGGGTCGGCGGGCTTGCCCGACAGGTCGGCCAGCACGCCCATCACGAAGGGCAGCTGGATCTTTTTCTCGGCGCCGTAGAGCTCCACGTCGTATTCGATCTGGACCCGGGGCGCGCGGTTGCGTGCGATGAATTTCTGACTGCTCTTGGCCATGGCGATGCTCCTTGCGGGAATGAAAGGGGACGGGTGGAAACGGCGGCGGTCATTCGGACTGGCGTTTGCCCGTCACGGTCTCGATGGTGTCCATCGCGTTGGGCGCGAGGTTGGCCATGATGTCCAGGAAGCTCACGCCGATGAGCTTCTTGGCGCGTTCGATCAGGAGCGGCGCGGGGTTGCCGGGCTCGGCCTGTTCGAGGTAGCGGATGACGCGGTCGAGCATCTGCACCGCGTCCTGGCGGTTCTGGATCTCGCCGCGCGGCGCGGCCGGGCGGGCCGTGTTGCCGGCGGGGGCGTCGCCGTCTGAGGTTGCGCCTTCATCGGCCGAGGCCTCCGGTGCGCCGGCCGCCGCCGTGCAGGCCTTGGCGACCGTGCGCGACACGGTGCGCAGCGTGCCCAGGTCCACCGCATCGGTGCGGCCGGTGCGCTCGCCCAGCAGCTTCTGCAGACGATCGAGCAGCGCGGGAAGGCCGATGGCGGCCTGCAGTTGTTCGGGGTGTGCGGCGTGCAGGGCCTCGAGCCCGCCATGCACCTGCGCGGGCGAATACGAGGCTTCGCCGCCGACGGCGTTGAGCACGCCGTGCGCAATGGCGATGTCGCGCACGCGGATCGGGCCCACGCCCGGTGCGTTGCCCACCGAGGCGTCGTACAGGTCGCGCGGCACCATGCTGTCGTCGCTCAGCGGCGCGAGCGCGTTCAGGCGCATCGTGGGGTCGTTGTCGTCGTCCGCATCCAGCTTTGGATGTATGCCGTCCCAGAAGGTGTCGAGCAGCGAGGTGAGCAATTGCAGGCCTGCGGTGAAGCCGGCCACGCCCTGCAGGCGCGTCGCGGCGCGCAGCAGCAGCACGGCGGCGCGCACGTCCTTGCTGCGGCGCAGCTGCGCATCGGCGCGTTCGGCCACGTCGCGCCAGTCGGGTTCGACGGCGGGGATCACGGTGTCGCCGAACTGCTGCTCGGCCTTGCCTTGCGCTGCAGTCGTGAGGGCCATGAAGTCCGCGTCGTACTCCAGGTCGTCCCCGCAAGGCGAGGCCTCGCCGATGGGCGTGAGCAGTGCGTCGACGAGTTGGGGAGTCAGCATGTTGCCTGTTCGAGTTCGCTGGTGATAATCAAAGATGCGTCAGGACCGGTCAATGCAACGAAGGGAATAGCATGCGCACGCTGGGTACACACCATTCGTCCTATGAGCACTCCGTGGCGTGGCCTTCCCGGCGACGTCTCGCGGCTTTTGGCCTTGCTGCAGCGGGTCTTCTGATGGCCGGCTGCGCGAGCAAACCGGTGGTCACGCCGGTGTCGATGACGCTCACGGCCGGCGCCGATGCCAACCCCGATGCGCGCGGCCGCGCCTCGCCGCTCACGGTGCGCGTCTACGCGCTCAAGACACCGGGGCCCTTCGAAGGCGCCGACTTCTTCTCGCTGTTCGAGAAAGACCAGGCCACGCTCGGCGCCGAACTGGTGCAGCGCGAAGAAATGCTGCTGCGCCCCGGCGAGAGCAAGAAGCTCGACCTCACCCTGCCGGCCGATGCCAAGGCGATCGGCGTGATGGCCGCGTTCCGCGACCTCGACCGCGCGCGCTGGCGCGAGGTGCGCGCGGTCACCCCGGGCCAGGCGCAGGTGCTCAACGTGACCTTCGGCGCGCGGCAGATCCGCGTCGACGCTGCGGCCAAGTAGCACCAGCTGCACGGCGGCCTCAGCGCAGTTCCGCCGGCACCGTGGGCGCAAAGCGCCCGGGCCGCACCAGCGGCTGGTCCGCCGGCAGGAAGCGGCCGAACAGGTCGCTCACGAACGCGGCGCCCGTGCCGTTCTCCGACGCCGTCGCCGTGAGGTACAGCCCGCGCCAGCGCGGCGCGCGCACCCCTTTGCCGTGCCCCTCGAACAGCCCCTGCGCCACCTGCCGCAAGGCCGGCTGCAAGGTGCGCACGCTCTCCACGAAGCCATGCAGCGCGAGCCGTCCCGCGGGGCCCGGCTGCTCGCGCAGCAGGGCCATGCGCAGGCCGTGCAGCTGCGCCACGAGCGGATCGAACAGCGCATCGAGCCGGTCGGCGGCGCGTGCTGCGTGCGCCGCGAACGGGTGCTCCACGCGGTGGCCGAGCGCCTGCGCGAGCACCTCGGGCGGCAGCGCGGCGCGCAGCGTGGCGTAGCCCTTGAGGCCTTCGAGGCCCGTCACGACGAGGTAGACCGGCAGCTGCAGGCGCAGCGTGTCGCTGGCCTCGTCGAGCAGGCGGCGCATGTTCGCGGTGGCGCGCTTGCGCAGGGCGGGGTCGCCGTACAGCAGGTCGCCGGCCGCCACGCACACCACCACGCCGTGCAGCGGCAGGCGTTCGCGCCGCTCGGCAAGCGCCAGCAGCGACTGCAGCCAGAGCCCGCGCGCGGGCGCCGTGCCGGCCTGGTCGCCGATGGCGTCGGGATGCAGCTCGATGGCCGTCAGCGCGCCGGTGGTCCACCAGCGCCACCAGGGCGTGCCGGGTGCCTCGTGCGGCGGCGGCGCCACGCACTCGGCACGGGCGGCCGAGAGCAGCCCCGGCAGCCCGGTGGCCGGGCCGCCGATGAAGAGGAACCACGGCGCCGTCGCGCGCGTGCGCGGCGCCTGCCGCAGCGAGGTGCGCGCCTGCGCCATGGCCTCCTTCAGCGCGTCGACGGCGGCGTGGTCGGCGGGCGCGCCGAGGGCATCGACGCGCCGCAGCAGGCCGCGTCGCCGCGCGCCGCGGCCGGCGTCGCGCACGGCGGCGTACAGCAGCGCCAGGCCGGCGAGGCAGACCGCGAGCAGCGGCCAGAAGAGGTGCACGGGTGACAGCGTGTCGAACATGATGGGGAAGGGCGAGGTCAGCGCGCCACGGTTTCGAGGGAGATGAAGTCGGCGATCAGCCGCTCGCTGTTCCGGCTGGCCGCCAGCGCCTCGCGCAGGCGCAGCAGGTAGGCCGAGGCCATCTCGTACGGCGGGCGGTCGGAGGTTTCGCTGAACGGCATCGGCGCCGACAGCACGGTGATCAGCACGTTGCCGAAGGGCGGGCTCACGAGCCAGCTCGACGGAATGTCGGACCCGAGTTCCAGCGACTCGCCCGCGCGCAGCCGCGTCGGGGCCGGCCCGGTGTTCAGGTGCATCACGGAACCATCGGCGGTGTAGTAGTCGACCCAGATGTAGCTCTCGTGGCGCGGCGCCACCACCTGCACGCGCACCGCGTCGCCCTCGCGCAGCCGGCCGTCGCGCGCGGACGGCGCGCTCACGCTCAGCCCGTGGTTCTTCTGGCGGTTGCGTGCCTGCGAGGGCTTGAGGATGGCGAACACCTCGCAGTGCGGCCACACGCGCAGCCCGATGTCGAACTGTGGCGCGCGCACGCCGGGAATGGCCGCGACGTCCTCCGCCACCTTGAGCAGGTCGTCGCGCTGCGAGACGAAGCCGGTCACGCGCGGGCGGCCGTCGGGGTCGATCGAGGCTTCGAGGTCCGCGCAGGCGTAGCTGGCGAGTTGCCGGTCGATGCGCTGCGTGAGCGCCGTGCCGGCGGCCGGCGGCCCCGCCAGCCAGTGCCACAGCAGGAAGAGCGCGGGCACCAGCACGGCCAGCGCGGTGCCGGTGCGCAGCACGGTGCGGTCGCGCCGGCGCATGTCGGCCGGGCCGCGCGGGTCGGGCACGCCGTAGGGCTGGGGCGTGATGTGGTCCTGCGCGAGGCTGCCGAGTTCGAGCGGCGGCGGCTGCAGCTGCCGGCCGTGCAGGTCCTTCAGCTTGCCGAGCTCGCCTTCGTCGCCCGACTCGAAGTAGTACTGGCCCTTGAAGCCGTGGGCCAGCGCATGCCAGTAGACCTCTCGCACCGCATGGTCCTGCGCGCCGAGGGCCGAGAGGTGGTGGAAGAACTCGCTGTGCGCGTTGTTGGAGTTGAACAGCTGCACCTGCAGCGGCGCGGCGCCGTCCACGGCGTCGGGGTGGCGCGCCAGGATCTCGTCGAGCCACGCGACCATGGCGAAGGCGGCCGATTCGATCTGCGTGGCGGTGGCGCCCGCCACGTCGGCGTCGGCGCGAGCGATGTCCAGCAGGCGCAGGGCCTCGCGCTGGGCGTCGCCGTGGGTGAGGGTGGGGCGGCCGGCCGCGATCAACGCGTCCAGGCCGAGACCGAAGGCAATGAAGGGCGAGAAGCAGTCGAGCAGGCGGGCCATGAGGGATGCCCGCTTCTCAAGCGTGCATTGCGAAGCATGCCTTGCACCGGCGCCTGCAGCGATCGCACATGCCCATGTCCCCGGTCGTTGGAGTGGGCGTTCATTTTTTCAACGGGCCCACGGGGCCGCCATACCGCTTGGGGTCTATGCCGTTGGTGGGGCGCGGCGGCCTTGCTGGACGGGGCAATCGCCGTTATCTTCGCAGTCGCAGAAGAATCCAATGCACATTGACGTTGGGACACTGGGGTATGCCATGAAAATTCTGATCGCCGACGACCACCGGCTCGTCATCGAGGCGGTCAAAGCCAAGTTGTCGGAGCTGGGAGCTGGCATCGAGTTCGTCCTGGCGCTGAGCGTCGACGAACTGCTTGCCGGCGCGACCGACGATCTCGACCTGGCCCTGATCGACCTCAACATGCCCGGCGCGGACGGGCAGGCCCACATCGACGAGATCCGGCGACGACACCCGGCCGTGCCCGTGATCGTGCTGTCAGGCTACGAAGACCCGTCCATCATGCGCAGCGCGCTCGAACGCGGCGTGCTCGGTTTCATTCCCAAGGCCTATTCGCCTGACGTCATGCTGTCGGCCGTGCGCCTGGTGCTGGCGGGCGGCGTCTACGTGCCGCCGATGATGCTCACGGCGCTGCCGCCGGGCATCGTGGCCGGCGTGTCGCCGTCGTCTGCCGCGGCGGGCGAACCCTTTGCGCGCGGCGGCAACGGCGGTGGCGGCACCCAGACCCTCGAACACCTGCGCAGCGTGCTCACCGAGCGGCAGGTCGAGGTGCTGCAGCTGCTGTCGCAAGGCAAGCCGAACAAGCTGATCGGGCGCAGCCTGGGCATCAGCGAAGGCACGGTGAAGATCCACCTCGCGGCGATCTTCCGCGCGCTCAACGTGCGCAACCGCACCGAGGCGGTGGTGGCGGCGCAGGCGCTGACGGAAGCGCAGCAGGCCTGAAGACGCGGCTCAGTCGGCGAGCGCCGACGCGGGGCGGCGCATGAAGCCGCGCGCGGGCACGATCCATTCGACGATCTGATCCGTTTCGGGCGCGGGCGTCGTTGCGTCCTCCGTGAACAGCATGCGCTCCTCGGCCAGCAGGAAACCCTGCGCGCCCAGCACCTGGAGCGTGGCGCCGCCGAGGTCCAGGGATTGCGGCGCAGCGTCCGCCGACAACACCCATCGCACCGGCCCGGGCGCCGCCGCCCGCAGTGCGGCTTCGTGCGCCGCGTCGCCGGGCGCGCGGTTGATGAGCGCCCAGCCCTCGGTGCCGCCGATGAGAAAACTGTTGAGGCCGCTGTCGTGCACCACGCGCAGCACGCGTGCGGACAGCGGCGTGACCAGGCCCGCCTCGAGCGCATAGCGACCGCTGCCCTGGCCGTCGGGATCGAGGTGTCCGATCTCGTCGTAGGCGGGCTCTTCCATGTTCACCGGCCGTCGGCCCTTGGGACCGTCGGCCAGGCGCGGCATGGTCAGTGGAATGCGGCGCAGCGCGCGCGCATGGGCCATGAAGTCGTCGACGCGGGCGAAGGTGGCCAGGTGCTCGAGCACGCGCCGCGTCACGTTCAGCAGCTTGAGGCCGCGTTCGGGACTGACCGCGTCGGCGGGCTTCAGCCACAGGTGCTCGACGGTTTCGCGGCCGTCGGGGCGCACGTCCTGGCCGGCGGGCATCGCGGCGGCGAAGAAGCGCGTGTCGAAGCGGCGCGGCATGCCGGGCGGGGTCAGCCAGTGGCTGAAGTACGCGATGCGGTCGACGGCAAGGCACCAGCCGCGCTCGGCGCACAGCGCGAGCAGGGCGTCGGTGCTGCGCTCGGCGGCGGCGCGCATCGCGTCGAGTTCGCCCGAGGTGAGCGCGAGCAGCTCGACCGGCCGGCCCTGCGCATCGTTCGCGAGCAGCAGCCCGGCCTCTTCGAAGCATTCGCGGATCGCCGCCGCGTGGAAGTCGAGCCCGCCTTCGGGCAGGCCCAGCCGCGCGCTCGCGGCGGCGTCGTCCAGGCCCGCGCACAGCGGGTGCAGCAGGCGGTCGTGCGCATCGACCATGCCACCCGGGAAAACGCTGGCGCCGCTGTTCTGGTCGTTGGCCTTTTCAGCCCGCCGCAGCATCAGCACCTCGAGGCCTTCGGGGCCGTCGCGCAGGACGACGAGCGTGGCGGCGGTGCGGATGGGGCGAGGGGCGGAGGGCGGGGGCGTCGTGGGGGTCATGGGCGCCTATTTTGCGGCCGGGGGACAATGCGTGCCTCGCGCATCCACCACCCACTTCGCTCCCTGGGAGCCGCCTGTTTTGGACACTCTTCGCACCGATCTCTCCCGCTTCGACGTCGCCATCGTCGACCTCGACGGCACCATGGTCGACACGCTCGGCGACTTTGCCGAGGCCCTGAACCGCATGCTGCGCGACCTCGAGCTGCCGCCGGTGACACCCGCCGCCATCGAGCGCATGGTGGGCAAGGGCTCGGAGCACCTGATCCTGTCGGCGCTGGCGCACGTGGGCGCGCCGGCCCCGGCGGCGCTGTTCGATCGCGCCTGGGAGCGCTATCAGCACCACTACCTGGAGATCAACGGCCGGTACTCGTCCGCCTACCCCGGTGTGGTCGAGGGCCTGAAGGCGCTGCGCGCGCGCGGGCTGCGGCTGGCCTGCCTCACGAACAAGCCGACCGCCTTTGCCAAGCCGCTGCTGGCCGCGAAGGGGCTCGATGGCTTCTTCGAGCAGGTGTTCGGCGGCGATGCCTTCGAGCGCAAGAAGCCCGATCCGCTGCCGCTGTTGAAGACCTGCGAGGCGCTGGGCACGGTGCCCGCGCGTACGCTGATGGTGGGCGATTCGAGCAACGACGCGCGTGCCGCACGCGCCGCCGGCTGCCCCGTGGTGCTCGTGACCTACGGCTACAACCACGGCGAGCCGGTGCGCGGCGTGGATGCGGACGGGTTCGTGGCGTCGCTGGCCGACCTCGCAGCGGCGGCCTGACGGGCTGACTGCCCCTTACTGCTTTCCGAGCAGCGCGTCCTTCAGCTTCCAGTCGGCCGGGTTCGGGCCGAGCCAGATGCGCATCAGCGCATTGAAGAACGCCACTTCCTTCACCGGGTCGGGCTGCGGCACGCCGCGCACCGTGATCAGCGTGCCCGTGCCGGGCACCCAGTCGATGGTGAAGGTGTCGCCTGCCTTGAGCTGCTTCTGGTCCGCGAACATCTGGCCCATGCGCAGCAGGCCGGGAATCAGGTTGACCATCTCGCTCTTGGGCGAGTTGTCTTCCACGCCCTTGACGAAGAGCTTGCCGAGTTCGTTGGCGTCGATGTCGCGCAGCATCGTGATCGCCACGCGCTTGGGGCCCGGCACGGCCAGCGCCTCTTCGGTGGTCGAGGCCTTCTTGCCCAGGTACAGGCCGGCCGTGTAGACCTTGATGATGGTCTTGTAGCGAATGCCTGCGCCATTGAGCACCAGCGGGGCGCCGCGCAGGTCCATCTGGTCGTCGAGCTTGACGCCCGCCACCTCGACCTGCGCCGCGAAGGCACTGCCGCAGAGCGCGGCCGACAGGACAGCGAGCGCCGCGAGGCGGGAGAACACGGCCGGGAGCAGGGGTGCGAGCAAGTGAGTCTCCTTGAATTTGCGAACGGTCGTGCGAATGTATCTTTTCGTTTTATCCGAGAGGCTCCGGGGGAACCCTGAAGCCAGCGGTTGCACAAGGCCTGGTTTTCGTGGGCTAAACTCGGCGCTCCATGTTCGTTCATCACATCATTCAAACAGGTGAAGGCAGCCGGGGAGCCTGGCCCTGGCGTCGCCATACATCGCTGACTGTTTGATTGCGCGGCGCACGCCGTGCGCCCGCGGTTCCGAGCCGGCACGCATGCCGGCACCGGGCCACTCTCGTGAATGACCTTGCCACCGGCCAAAGGAGCGTCGGCAGGCAACTGGAGAACGATCCGTGATCACCGAACTTGAATTCAAGAGCCTCAGCGCCCAGGGCTACAACCGCATCCCGCTGATGGCTGAGGCCTTTGCCGACCTCGAAACCCCGCTTTCCCTGTACCTCAAACTCGCCCATTCGCAGGGCGGCGGCAAGCACAGCTTCCTGCTCGAATCGGTGGTGGGTGGCGAGCGCTTCGGGCGCTACAGCTTCATCGGCCTGCCGGCGCGCACCTTGCTGCGCGCCAGCGGCTTCGGCGATGAGGCCGTCACCGAAGTCGTGACCGACGGCCAGGTCGTCGAGACCGCCAAGGGCAACCCGCTGGATTTCGTGGCCGACTACCAGAAGCGCTTCAAGGTCGCGCTGCGGCCCGGCCTGCCGCGTTTCTGTGGCGGCCTGGCCGGCTACTTCGGCTACGACACCGTGCGCCACATCGAGCGCAAGCTTGAAAAAAGCTGCCCGCCCGACGCGCTGGGCTGCCCCGACATCCTGCTGCTGCAGTGCGAAGAACTCGCGGTCATCGACAACCTGTCGGGCAAGCTCTACCTCATCGTCTATGCCGACCCGAAGCAGCCCGAGGCCTATGCCGTGGGCAAGCGCCGCCTGCGCGAGCTGAAGGACAAGCTCAAGTACTCGGTGAGCGCGCCCGTCGTGAAGCCCACGCAGGCGCACCCGCCCGAGCGCAGCTTCGCCAAGGCCGACTACCTTGCGGCCGTGGAGCGCGCCAAGGAGATGATCGCCGCCGGCGACTTCATGCAGGTGCAGGTGGGCCAGCGCATCAGCAAGCGCTACACCGAATCGCCGCTGTCGCTGTACCGCGCGCTGCGTTCGCTGAACCCGTCGCCCTACATGTACTACTACAACCTGGGTGACTTCCACGTGGTGGGCGCCTCGCCCGAGATCCTGGTGCGCCAGGAGAACACGGGCGACGGCGAGCAGAAGATCACCATCCGCCCGCTGGCCGGCACGCGCCCGCGCGGTGCGTCGATCGAGCTCGACAAGGCGGCCGAGGTGGATCTCATCAACGACCCGAAGGAGCGCGCCGAGCACGTGATGCTGATCGACCTGGCGCGCAACGACATCGGCCGCATCGCCAAGACCGGCACCGTGAAGGTGACCGAGGCCTTCGCGGTGGAGCGCTACAGCCACGTGATGCACATCGTGAGCAACGTCGAAGGCACGCTGAAGGACGGCATGACCGCCATCGACGTGCTCAAGGCCACGTTCCCCGCCGGCACGCTGACCGGCGCGCCCAAGGTGCATGCGATGGAACTCATCGACCAGCTCGAGCCCACCAAGCGTGGCCTCTACGGCGGCGCCTGCGGCTACATCAGCTACGCGGGCGACATGGATGTGGCCATCGCGATCCGCACCGGCATCGTGAAGGACCAGATGCTGCACGTGCAGGCCGCGGCCGGCGTGGTCGCCGACTCGGTGCCCGAGCTGGAGTGGAAGGAAACAGAAGCCAAGGCGCGCGCACTCCTGCGTGCCGCCGAACTGGTCGAGGAAGGCCTGGAATGAGCAACGCACCGGACATCCAGAACGACTTCTCGCACGAGATCATCGGCGCCGCCGTCGAGGTGCAGCGCGTGCTCGGCACGGGGCTCGACGAGGGCGCCTACGCTGCAGCGCTGGCCATCGAACTCGCCGAGCGCGAGATCGGCTTTGCGCGCGACGTGGCGCTGTCGGCCAGCTACAAGGGCCGGTCGCTCGGCGAGGTGTACCGCGCGGGCTTCGTGATCGAGCAGTCGGTCATCGTCGAGCTGCGCGCCGTCGACGTGCTGACCGACCTGCACCGCGCGCAGGTGCTCGCCGCACTGCGCCTGTCGGGCCTCAAGCTGGGCCTGCTGATCAACTTCAACGTGTTCCCCGTCGTCAAGGGCGTGCACCGGATTGTGAGCAAGCCATGAAACTGCTGATGATCGACAACTACGATTCGTTCACCTACAACATCGTCCAGTACTTCGGCGAGCTGGGGGCGGACGTGCAGGTGCACCGCAACGACGAGATCACCGTCGAGCAGATCGGCGCGCTGATCGCTTCGGGCGTGACGCGGCTGGTGGTGTCGCCGGGTCCGTGTTCGCCGGCCGAGGCGGGCGTGTCGGTGGCGGCCATCGAGGCCTTCGCGGGCAAGCTGCCCATCCTGGGCGTGTGCCTGGGCCACCAGGCCATCGGCGCGGCCTTCGGCGGCAAGATCGTGCGCGCGCAGCAGCTCATGCACGGCAAGACCAGCGAGATCACGACCACGCAAGAGGGCGTGTTCGCGGGGCTGCCGCAGAAGTTCATCGTCAACCGCTACCACTCGCTCTCGATCGAGCGCGAGAGCTGCCCGAAAGAACTGGCTGTCACCGCCTGGACCGACGACGGCGAGATCATGGGTGTGCGGCACACCGGCTTTGCGCACGACGTGCGCATCGAAGGCGTGCAGTTCCATCCCGAATCGATCCTCACCGAGCACGGCCACGCCATGCTCAAGAACTTTCTGGACTGACCCACCATGACCGAACGCACTCCCATCGTCGACCTGCGCAGCGACACCGTCACGCAGCCCACGCCCGCGATGCGCGAGGCCATGGCGGCAGCGCCGCTGGGCGACGACGTCTTCGGCACCGACCCGAGCGTCAATGCGCTGCAGGAGAAGATCGCTGCGCTGCTGGGCTTCGAGGCGGCGCTGTTCGTGCCCACCGGCACGCAGAGCAACCTGTGCGCGATCCTGTCGCACTGCGCCCGTGGCGACGAGTACATCGTCGGCCAGCAGGCGCATGCCTACCGCTGGGAAGGCGGTGGCGCCGCGGTGTTCGGCAGCGTGCAGCCGCAGCCGCTGGACCACGCGCCCGACGGCACGCTGCCGCTGGCGCAGATCGAGGCGGCCATCAAGCCCGACGACGCGCACTTTGCGCGCACGAAGCTGCTGGCGCTGGAGAACACGCTGGGCGGCAAGCTGCTGCCCTTCGAGTACGTGCAGGCCGCGACCGACCTGGCGAAAAGCAAGGGGCTGCAGCGGCACCTGGATGGCGCGCGGCTTTTCAATGCCGCCACCGCACAGGCTGCGCTGAACAAGCGAACCGACATCCGCGCCGAAGCCCGCCGTATCGCGCAGTGCTTCGACAGCGTGTCGGTGTGCTTCAGCAAGGGCCTGGGCGCACCCATCGGCTCGACGCTGGTCGGTTCGCGCGAGTTCATCGCGCACGCCCACCGCATCCGCAAGATGGCAGGCGGCGGCATGCGGCAGGCCGGCCTGCTGGCGGCCGCGGCCTCGCATGCGCTCGACCACCACATCGACCGTCTGGCCGACGACCATGCGCTCGCGCAGCGCCTGGCACAGGGGCTCGAGGGCATCGAAGGCCTGAAGGTCGAGGCGCCGCACACGAACATCGTGTTCGTCGATCTCACGGGGGCGGCGCAGGCGCGTTCTGCGGAGCTGCTCGCCAGCCTCAATGAGCAGGGCATCCTCGCGACCGGGCTGTACCGCCTGCGCTTCGTGACGCACCTGGATGTCGATGCCGCGGGCGTCGACCGCGCTGTCGCGGCGATCCGCGGCTTCTTCAAGGCCTGAGAAGGTGTGAACGAACCCGCCATGTCCGCTCATCCTGCCCAGACACGCCCCCTCGGCGTTGCAAATGCTCGCCATAGCCCGAGCTATGGCTGCGCTTTGCGCCTTGAGGGGGCGCGCCTGGGCGGGCTGCTCGGCCACGCCGGATTCATTCACGCCTTCTGAAGCCTGGCTACACGCACACACCGAGGAGACTCTTCATGATCACCCCCCAGGAAGCGCTGCAGCGCACCATCGAACACCGCGAAGTCTTCCACGACGAGATGCTGCACATCGTGCGGCTCATCATGAGCGGCGAGTGTTCGCCCGTGATGATGGCCGCGCTGATCACCGGCCTGCGCGTGAAGAAGGAAACCATCGGCGAAATCACCGCCGCCGCGCAGGTGATGCGCGAGGTGTCGACCAAGGTGCCCGTGGCCGACACCACGAACCTCGTGGACATCGTCGGCACCGGCGGCGACGGCTCGCACACCTTCAACATCTCGACCTGCTCGATGTTCGTCGCGGCCGCGGCCGGCGCCAAGGTGAGCAAGCATGGTGGGCGCAGCGTGTCGAGCAAGTCGGGCAGTGCCGACGTGCTGGAGTCGCTGGGCGTCAACATCAACCTCAAGCCCGAGCAGATCGCGCAGTGCATCGCGCAGGTCGGCATCGGCTTCATGTTCGCGCCGAACCACCATCCGGCGATGAAGAACGTGGCGCCGGTGCGCAAGGAGCTCGGCATCAAGACGATCTTCAACATCCTCGGCCCGCTGACCAACCCGGCCGGCGCGCCGAACATCCTGATGGGCGTGTTCCACCCCGACCTCGTGGGCATCCAGGTGCGCGCGCTGCAGCGCCTCGGTGCCGAGCATGCGGTGGTGGTCTACGGCCGCGACGGCATGGACGAGATCTCGCTGGGCGCCGCCACCATGATCGGCGAGCTCAAGGACGGCGAGATCCGCGAGTACGAGTTGCACCCGGAAGACTTCGGCTTCCAGATGGCGAGCAACCGTTCGCTGCGCGTCGAGACGCCCGAGCAGTCGAAGGCCATGCTGATCGGCGTGCTGGACAACCAGGCCGGCCCGGCGCTGGACATCGTGCTGCTCAACGCGGGCGCGGCGCTGTACGCGGCCAACGTGGTCGACTCGGTGCCGGCGGGCGTGGAGCGTTCGCGCCAGGCCATTGCGTCCGGTGCGGCCAAGGCCAAGCTCGCCGAGCTGGTCGCAGCCTCCACCTCCTTCTGAGAATCAGGCCGTCGTGCCACCGAAAGCAGAGCAAGCCATGTCAGACATTCTCGACAAGATCGTCGCCGTCAAACGCCAGGAAGTTGCCGCCGCGCTGAAGCGCGCCCCGCTCGAGGCCGTGCGCTTCGACGCCGAAAGCCGCGTGCTCACGCGCGACTTCGAGGCCGCGCTGCGCGCCAAGATCGCGGCCGGCCAGGCGGCGGTGATCGCCGAGGTCAAGAAGGCCAGCCCGAGCAAGGGCGTGCTGCGCGAAGACTTCATTCCGGCCGACATCGCGCAAAGCTATGCCGAGGGCGACGGCTCGGTCAGCGCGGCCTGCCTCTCGGTGCTGACCGACAAGCAGTTCTTCCAGGGCGGCGTCGACTACCTGAAGCAGGCGCGCGCCTCGTGCGACCTGCCCGTGCTGCGCAAGGATTTCATCGTCGACGCCTACCAGGTGTACGAGTCGCGTGCGATGGGTGCTGACGCCATTCTCCTGATCGCTGCCTGCCTCGACGACGCGCAGATGAAGGACTACGAGGCCATCGCGCGCGGGCTGGGCATGGCGGTGCTGGTCGAGGTGCACGACGCGGGCGAGCTCGATCGCGCGCTGAAGCTCAAGACGCCGCTCATCGGCGTCAACAACCGCAACCTGCGCAACTTCGAGGTGTCGATCCAGGCCACCATCGATCTGCTGCCCAGGCTGCCGGCCGATCGCCTGCCGGTGACCGAATCGGGCATCGCCACGCGCGAGGACGTCGCCACGCTGCGCGCTGCGGGCGTCAACGCCTTCCTCGTCGGCGAAGCCTTCATGCGCGCCAAGGAACCCGGCGAGGCGCTCGCCGCATTGTTCAAATGACGCGGCCGGACCAGCTGTCAAGCAGCGATCCTGCCGACTGGCCGGTGGCGCCGGGCTGGCAGCCGCTGGTCGACGATTTCTTCGCCAGCGCGGTCGGGCAGAAGCTGCAGGGTTTCCTGCGCGAGCGCCTCGACGCCGGGGCGGTGATCTTTCCGCCGCAGCCGCTGCGGGCGCTGGAACTCACGCCGCCGGAAGACGTGCGGGTGGTGATCCTGGGCCAGGACCCGTACCACGGGCGCGGGCAGGCCGAGGGCCTGGCTTTCTCGGTGGCGTCGGGCGTGGCGCTGCCGCCGTCGCTGCGCAACATCTTCAAGGAGCTCCAGCGCGACCTGGGCACGCCGCCGCCGGCGTTTCCGAACCCGGGCGGCAGTCTCGTGAAATGGGCGACGCACGGTGTGCTGCTGCTCAACACCTGCCTCACGGTCGAGGAAGCCCAGCCGGCCAGCCATTCGGGCCGCGGCTGGGAGGTGCTGACCGACGCCGTGATTCGCCATGTGGCGCAGGGCGAGCGACCTGTTGTTTTTATGCTATGGGGCTCGCACGCGCAAAGTAAGCGTGCGTTGATCGATGTTGGGCGCCATAAGGTGCTGATGTCGAATCATCCCTCGCCGCTTTCTGCGCTTCGGCCGCCGGTTCCGTTCATCGGCTGCGGTCATTTTGGCCAAGCCCGTGCATGGCGTGAGGCGCAGCAGTCGGGAGGCTCCGAACTTCGCTCATAATCAGAGGCTTCACACCTCGAGCAGGTTTCCACGCTTCATCTTTTGCTGGGAATCCTGTGTAGTCACAAAATCGTGCTATATTTCGAGGTTCGCCGGAGAGGTGGCCGAGTGGTTAATGGCAGCAGACTGTAAATCTGCCCTCTTACGAGTACGCTGGTTCGAATCCAGCCCTCTCCACCAGCGATGAATTTGGTTTCTAAGAGCGATTGGATCTAGCGCTTTGGGTGCCTTGAAGTGCCCCCGATGCGGGAGTAGTTCAATGGTAGAACCCCAGCCTTCCAAGCTGATGACGCGGGTTCGATTCCCGTCTCCCGCTCCAGAGACCCGGTTCGGCGCCGGAAGCGATTTGGTTAGAACAAAAGCCCTTTTGGCTCAGTGGTAGAGCACTCCCTTGGTAAGGGAGAGGTCGCGGGTCCGATTCCCGCAAAGGGCACCAGTTTTCTGGGGTTGCAACGACAGGCTTGCGACCCATCTGCATGCGTTGAAATCGTTTTTTTCGGAGTCGAAAAATGGCAAAAGGTAAATTCACCCGCACCAAGCCGCACGTGAACGTGGGCACGATCGGTCACGTTGACCACGGCAAGACCACGCTGACGGCTGCGATCGCCACCGTGCTGTCGGCCAAGTTCGG
>NZ_BKDH01000002.1:0-619551 GCF_009811375.1 Variovorax boronicumulans | reverse complement strand
AACGTCAGCATCACCGTGAAGCTGATCAACCCGATCGCGATGGAAGAAGGCCTGCGCTTCGCCATCCGTGAAGGCGGCCGTACCGTGGGTTCGGGCGTCGTGGCCAAGATCCTCGACATCTAAGCCGAGCGTAAAGAGTACCGGAGGGGTATAGCTCAATTGGCAGAGCGTCGGTCTCCAAAACCGAAGGTTGTAGGTTCGATTCCTACTGCCCCTGCCACCTAGGTGGCACCCCGACAAGCCCATCGCGATCCGATGGGCTTCGGCGTCTCAAGAGACGCATTGAATTGAAGGCCGCGAGGCCACAGGAAATCAGCCGACATGGCCACTTCTCAAATCGAAACCGTGAGCACGGGTGCCGACAAAGCCAAGCTGGCTGCGGCGGTGGTGCTGGCAGTGGGCGCCATCGTGGCGTTCTACCTGCTGTCGCGCCAAGGCTCGCTGGTGCAATGGGCTGCGCTGCTGGTCGGCCTGGCTGCGGCCGTGGGCGCCTTCGGCAGCTCCGAGAATGGCCGTCAGCTGTGGGCTTTCGGTCGTGACTCGTGGCGCGAGGTCAAGAAGGTCGTGTGGCCGACCCGCAAGGAATCGATGCAGATGACGGCCTATGTGTTCGCCTTCGTGGCGATCATGTCCGTCTTCCTCTGGCTCACCGACAAGACGCTCGAATGGGTGTTCTTTGACCTCATTCTGGGCTGGAGAAAATAATGACCGACGACGCAGTTGAAACCACGCAGAGCACGCCGGAAGAGGAGCAGAACCCTCTCCTGACCCCCGCTGCCAATCCTGATCTGCGTTGGTACGTGGTGCATGCCTACTCGGGCATGGAAAAGGCCGTCGAGCGCAACATCACCGAGCGCATCACCCGCGCCGGCATGCAGGACAAGTTCGGCCGCATCCTGGTTCCGACCGAAGAAGTGGTCGAGATCAAGAACGGCCAGAAGCGCACCACCGAGCGCCGTTTCTTCCCGGGCTACGTGCTGGTCGAAATGATCATGGACGACGAGAGCTGGCACCTGGTGAAGCACACCAACAAGGTGACGGGTTTCGTGGGCGGCGCCAAGAACCGTCCGGCCCCGATCTCGCAGAAAGAGGTCGAGGACATCGTCAACCAGATGCAGCAGGGCACCGAGAAGCCGCGCCACAAGGTGGAGTTCACCGTGGGTGAGTTCGTGCGCGTCAAGGAAGGCCCGTTCACCGACTTCAACGGCACGGTGGAAGACGTCAACTACGAGAAGAGCAAGGTCAGCGTGTCGGTCATGATTTTCGGCCGCGCCACCCCTGTGGAGCTCGAATTCGGTCAGGTCGAGAAGACCTGATCCCACGGCCTGCCTTCGGGCGGGCCTGCCAGTTTCCGGCTGCGCGTTGTCCGACTCGGCGCGCGGCCTTGATCGAAGAGTCGTTTAACCCCGGGGAGCCGCGGCGAGAGCCAAGGCGATATCACCCGCAAGGAGCAAAGCATGGCGAAAAAAATCGTCGGCTTCATCAAGCTGCAAGTGCCAGCTGGTAAGGCCAACCCGTCCCCGCCGATCGGTCCCGCACTGGGTCAGCGCGGTCTGAACATCATGGAGTTCTGCAAGGCGTTCAACGCGCAAACCCAAGGCGTCGAGCCGGGTCTGCCGCTGCCGGTGGTCATCACCGCGTTCGCTGACAAGAGCTTCACCTTCATCATCAAGACGCCCCCGGCGATCACCTTGATCAAGAAGGCCATCAAGCTGGACAAGGGCTCGGCCCGTCCGCACACCGACAAGGTCGGCAAGATCACGCGCGCTCAGCTCGAAGAAATCGCCAAGGCCAAGATGAAGGACCTGACTGCCGCCGACCTCGACGCAGCAGTTCGCACGATCGCCGGCTCGGCCCGCTCGATGGGCGTGAATGTGGAGGGCGTGTAAATGTCCAAGATCACCAAGAAGCAAAAGTCGCTGCAAGGCAAGGTCGACAGCAACAAGCTGTACCCCCTGGCTGACGCCATCGTCATCGTCAAGGATGCCGCCACCGCCAAGTTCGACGAATCGATCGACGTGGCCGTGCAGCTGGGCATCGACGCGAAGAAGTCGGACCAGGTGGTTCGCGGTGCTGTCGTGCTGCCGAACGGCACCGGCAAGACCAAGCGCGTCGCCGTGTTCGCCCAAGGCGCCAAGGCTGAAGAAGCCAAGGCCGCCGGCGCCGACATCGTCGGCATGGACGACCTGGCTGCGATGGTCAAGGCTGGCGACATGCCTTTCGACGTCGTGATCGCTGCCCCTGACGCCATGCGCGTCGTCGGTACGCTCGGTCAGATCCTCGGCCCGCGTGGCCTGATGCCCAACCCCAAGGTTGGCACCGTGACGCCTGACGTCGCCACCGCTGTCAAGAACGCCAAGGCTGGCCAGGTCCAGTTCCGCGTCGACAAGGCCGGCATCATCCACGGCACGATCGGCCGTCGCTCGTTCGACAACGACAAGCTGCAAGGCAACCTCGCTGCGCTGATCGACGCTCTGGTCAAGGCCAAGCCGGCGACCAGCAAGGGCGTGTACCTGCGCAAGGTGGCTGTGTCGTCGACGATGGGTCTGGGTGTCCGTGTGGACACGCAAACCATCTCGGCGAGCTAAAGAGATTTGCCCGATCCCGCAAGGAGAGGGCAGATGTGGTGGGTCGCGGCAGCTTCGGTTGCCGCGAGCCATCCAAGACCGCTGGTGTGCAGGGCGCTGCACTTAATGGCCGGATCGATCCTTCCGGTATCCAGCGCAGATGGCGACCCCACTGCAAGGAATTTGATTTTTGTTCCGAAACAGTTGGTCGCTGCATGAAGCGCGATCCGAGGCCCCGGCCGAAGGTCGCATTAAAAGGAGTAGACCTTGAGTCTGAATCGCAGTGAGAAAGAAGCGGTCATCAGTGATGTGACCAGCCTCGCCGCAAAAGCTCAAACGCTCGTGATGGCGGAATACCGTGGCATCACGGTGGCCGATATGACCAAACTGCGCAGCGAAGCGCGCAGCAACGGTGTGACCCTGAGTGTTCTGAAGAACACGCTGGCTCGCCGTGCTGTCGCTGGCAGCCCGTTTGAGATCGTCGGCGACCAGATGACCGGTCCGCTGATCTATGGCTTCTCCGAAGACGCTGTGGCTGCCGCTAAGGTGGTGGCCAATTTCGCGAAGACCAACGACAAGTTGGTGATTCGCGGTGGCGCATTCGGTGGCAAGGCCCTGGACGTCGAAGGCGTGAAGCAACTGGCCAACATCCCTTCCAAGGAAGTGCTGCTGGCGCAACTGCTGGGCTTGATGCAATCCCCGATTTCTCGTACCGCCCGCGTGCTCGCGGCGCTGGCCGAGAAGCGCGGTGGTGGCGAAGCTGCACCCGTCGCCGATGCACCGGCAGAAGCGCAGGCCGCTTGAGCCTCGCGTTTGAAATATTCAACCCAATTGTTAGGAAACAAAAATGGCATTCGATAAAGACGCATTTCTGACCGCGCTCGACGCAATGACGGTCTTGGAACTCAACGACCTGGTGAAGGCCATCGAAGAGAAGTTCGGCGTGAGCGCCGCAGCCATGTCGGCACCCGCTGCCGGCGGTGGCGCTGCTGCTGCAGTCGCTGAAGAGCAAACCGAATTCAACGTCATGCTGATGGATGCTGGCGCGAACAAGGTGTCGGCGATCAAGGCCGTGCGCGAAATCACCGGCCTGGGCCTCAAGGAAGCCAAGGACCTGGTGGAAGCTGCTCCCAAGGCTGTCAAGGAAGGCCTGTCGAAGGCTGACGCTGAAGCCGCCAAGAAGAAGCTGGAAGATGCCGGCGCCAAGGTGGAACTGAAGTAATTCAGACCCCCTGGAGGGCTGGAGGTGCCTGAAAAGGCCCTCCAGCCTTTGCCGCTTTCAGAGCGCACCCAAAAGCCGGCTTGGCGCCGGTTTTCTCGAAGGCCCGAAGGCCGCCGGAAAAGCAAAAGCCAAGACGATTTTTGAGTGTCTTCTGAACCCGACTGCAGAAGACCCCTTGGTTCGGGCGATGTGCAATGCATCGCCGTCCGCCAACGGCTGGTAGTGGCCAGCCGCCAAGCAGTGGTGCCGTTCGCCCGGCACTGCTGACAAGTCGCTGAAGATCTCAAGCACCGGAGCTCTCATGGCCCAATCGTCCGCGTACAGTTACACCGAACGCAAGCGCATCCGAAAAAGTTTCGGTAACCGCGACAGCGTCGTCGAAATCCCCTACCTGCTGCAGATGCAGAAAGACGCGTACACCGCGTTCCTGCAAGCCGGCATTGCCCCCAAGCACCGCACCGTCGAAGGCCTGCAGGCCGCGTTCGACGCTGCCTTCCCGATCGTCTCGCACAACGGTTTTGTCGAGATGAAGTTCCTCGAGTACAACCTGGCGAAGCCGGCGTTCGATGTGCGTGAGTGCCAGACCCGTGGTCTGACCTTCGCCTCGGCCGTGCGCGCCAAGGTGCAGCTCATCATCTATGACCGTGAGTCGTCGACCTCGCAGTCGAAGGTGGTCAAGGAAGTGAAGGAACAAGAGGTCTACATGGGCGAAGTGCCGCTCATGACCGACAAGGGTTCGTTCATCATCAACGGCACCGAGCGCGTGATCGTCTCGCAGCTGCACCGTTCGCCCGGCGTGTTCTTCGAACACGACAAGGGCAAGACGCACAGCTCGGGCAAGCTGCTGTTCTCGGCCCGCGTGATTCCCTACCGCGGTTCGTGGCTCGACTTCGAGTTCGACCCGAAGGACATGCTGTACTTCCGCGTGGACCGTCGCCGCAAGATGCCGGTCACGATCCTGCTGAAGGCCATCGGCCTGAACCCGGAATCGATCCTCGCGAACTTCTTCGTGAACGACAACTTCCGCCTGATGGACAGCGGCGCGCAGATGGAGTTCGTCTCCGAGCGCCTGCGCGGCGAAGTCGCGCGCTTCGACATCACAGACAAGTCGGGCAAGGTCGTGGTCGCCAAGGACAAGCGCGTCACGGCGCGTCACACGCGTGAACTCGAGCAGGGCGGCACCACGCACATCAGCGTGCCGGAAGACTTCCTGGTCGGCCGCGTCATCGCCCGCAACATCGTCGACGCCGACTCCGGCGAAATCCTGGCCAAGGCCAACGACGAACTGACCGAAGCGCTGCTCAAGAAGCTGCGCACGGCCGGCGTGCAGGACATCCAGGTCATCTACACGAACGAACTGGACCAGGGCGCGTACATCTCGCAGACGCTGCGCATCGACGAAACGGTGGACGAGTTCGCTGCCCGCGTGGCGATCTACCGCATGATGCGCCCCGGCGAGCCGCCGACGGAAGACGCGGTGCAGGCCCTGTTCCAGCGCCTGTTCTACAACCCGGACACGTACGACCTGTCGCGCGTGGGCCGCATGAAGTTCAACGCCAAGGTCGGCCGCGACGAATCGACCGGCCCGATGGTGCTGACCAACGAAGACATCCTGGCCGTGGTCAAGATCCTCGTGGACCTGCGCAACGGCAACGGCGAAGTCGACGACATCGACCACCTGGGCAACCGCCGCGTGCGTTGCGTCGGCGAACTGGCCGAAAACCAGTACCGCACCGGTCTGGCACGTATCGAGAAGGCCGTGAAGGAACGTCTGGGTCAGGCCGAGCAAGAGCCGCTGATGCCGCACGACCTGATCAACAGCAAGCCGATCTCGGCCGCGCTGAAGGAATTCTTCGGTGCGTCGCAGCTGTCGCAGTTCATGGACCAGACGAACCCGCTGTCCGAAATCACCCACAAGCGCCGCGTGTCGGCCCTTGGCCCGGGTGGTCTGACGCGTGAACGTGCAGGCTTCGAAGTGCGCGACGTGCACGTGACCCACTACGGCCGCGTGTGCCCGATCGAAACGCCTGAAGGCCCGAACATCGGTCTGATCAACTCGCTGGCCCTGTACGCCCGCCTGAACGAATACGGCTTCATCGAGACGCCGTACCGCCGCGTGGTCGACAGCAAGGTCACGATGGACATCGACTACCTGTCGGCCATCGAAGAAGGCAAGTACGTCATCGCCCAGGCCAACGCGGTCCTGGACAAGGACGGCAAGCTGACCGGCGACCTGGTCTCGGCGCGTGAAGCCGGCGAATCGATCCTGGTCGGTGCCGAGCGCATCCAGTACATGGACGTGTCGCCCGCGCAGATCGTGTCGGTGGCCGCCTCGCTCGTGCCGTTCCTGGAGCACGACGATGCGAACCGCGCGTTGATGGGCGCCAACATGCAGCGTCAGGCCGTGCCTGTGCTGCGTCCCGAAAAGCCGATGGTCGGTACCGGCATCGAGCGCGTTTCCGCGGTCGACTCGGGCACCGTGGTCACGGCCACCCGCGGCGGTATCGTCGACTACGTCGATGCGACCCGTGTCGTGGTGCGCGTGAACGACGCCGAAGCGGCTGCCGGTGAAGTCGGTGTGGACATCTACAACCTGATCAAGTATCAGCGTTCGAACCAGAACACCAACATCCACCAGCGTCCCATCGTCAAGCGCGGCGACAAGATCGCCAAGGGCGACGTGGTGGCCGACGGCGCATCGACCGACCTCGGCGAACTGGCCCTCGGCCAGAACATGCTGATCGCGTTCATGCCCTGGAACGGCTACAACTTCGAAGACTCGATCCTGATCTCGGAACGCGTCGTCGCCGAAGACCGCTACACCTCGATCCACATCGAGGAACTGGTGGTCATGGCTCGCGACACGAAGCTGGGCGCCGAGGAAATTACGCGCGACATCCCGAACCTGGCCGAGCAGCAGCTCAACCGCCTCGACGAATCCGGCATCATTTATGTCGGCGCCGAAGTGCAGCCGGGCGACACGCTGGTGGGCAAGGTCACGCCGAAGGGCGAGACCACGCTGACGCCGGAAGAGAAGCTGCTTCGCGCCATCTTCGGCGAGAAGGCTTCCGACGTGAAGGACACCTCGCTGCGCGTGGACCAGGGCTCGCAAGGCACCGTGATCGACGTGCAGGTGTTCACCCGCGAAGGCATCCAGCGCGACAAGCGCGCCCAGCAGATCATCGACGATGAACTCAAGCGCTTCCGCCTCGACCTGAACGACCAGCTGCGCATCGTCGAAGCCGACGCGTTCGACCGTATCGAGAAGCTCTTGACCGGCAAGGTTGCCAACGGCGGTCCGAACAAGCTGGCCAAGGGCACCAAGCTCGACAAGGCCTACCTGTCGTCGGTCGAGAAGTTCCACTGGTTCGACATCCGCCCGGCGGAAGACGACGTGGCCTCGCAGCTCGAGTCGATCAAGAACTCGCTGGAGCAGACGCGCCACAGCTTCGACCTCGCATTCGAAGAAAAGCGCAAGAAGCTCACGCAGGGCGACGAGCTGCCCGCGGGCGTGCTCAAGATGGTCAAGGTCTACCTGGCCGTCAAGCGCCGCCTGCAACCCGGCGACAAGATGGCCGGCCGTCACGGCAACAAGGGTGTGGTTTCCAAGATCGTTCCGGTCGAAGACATGCCCCACATGGCCGACGGCACGCCGTGCGACATCTGCCTGAACCCGCTGGGCGTGCCTTCGCGGATGAACGTGGGCCAGGTGCTCGAAGTGCATCTGGGCTGGGCCGGCAAGGGCATCGGCCAGCGCATCGGTGACCTGCTGCAGCAAGAGGCCAAGGTGGCCGAGCTGCGCAAGTTCATGGAGCAGCTGTACAACGGTTCGGGCCGTAAGGAAGAGCTCGACCAGCTGAGCGACACCGAGCTGCTCGCCATGGCGGCCAACCTGCAAAGCGGCGCGACCTTCGCGACGCCGGTGTTCGACGGCGCCTCGGAAGAAGAAATCCGCGGCATGCTCAAGCTCGCCTACCCGGACGACATCGCCAAGCTCAAGGGCCTGACCGAGACGCGCACGCAGGCTTACCTGTACGACGGCCGCACCGGCGACCAGTTCGAGCGTCCCGTCACCGTCGGCTACATGCACTTCTTGAAGCTGC
The DNA here is from genome assembly GCF_009811375.1 of Variovorax boronicumulans. NCBI lineage: Bacteria > Pseudomonadati > Pseudomonadota > Betaproteobacteria > Burkholderiales > Comamonadaceae > Variovorax > Variovorax boronicumulans. The sequence goes on along the minus strand of NZ_BKDH01000002.1, from coordinate 611,659 downwards.
ACCACCTGGTGGACGACAAGATGCACGCCCGTTCGACCGGCCCGTACTCGCTCGTCACGCAGCAACCGCTGGGCGGCAAGGCGCAGTTCGGCGGCCAGCGTTTCGGTGAAATGGAAGTGTGGGCGCTGGAAGCTTACGGCGCCGCCTACGTCCTGCAGGAAATGCTGACCGTGAAGTCCGACGACGTGCAAGGCCGTACCAAGGTGTACGAAAGCATCGTCAAGGGCGAGCACTCGATCGAAGCCGGCATGCCGGAATCGTTCAACGTGCTGGTCAAGGAAATTCGTTCGCTGGGTCTCGACATCGAGCTCGAGCGTTCCTAAGTTGAAAAGGGAAAGAGTCTTATGAAATCGCTACTCGACCTGTTCAAGCAATTCACGCCCGATGAGCATTTCGATGCCATCAAGATCGGCATGGCTTCGCCCGAGAAGATCCGTTCGTGGTCTTTCGGCGAGGTGAAGAAGCCTGAGACGATCAACTACCGCACGTTCAAGCCCGAGCGCGACGGTCTGTTCTGCGCCAAGATCTTCGGCCCCATCAAGGACTACGAGTGCCTGTGCGGCAAGTACAAGCGCCTGAAGCACCGCGGCGTGATCTGCGAGAAGTGCGGCGTTGAAGTCACGCAGACGAAGGTGCGTCGCGAACGCATGGGTCACATCGACCTGGCCGCGCCCTGCGCCCACATCTGGTTCCTGAAGTCGCTGCCGTCGCGTCTGGGCCTCGTGCTCGACATGACGCTGCGCGACATCGAACGCGTGCTGTACTTCGAAGCGTACGTGATCACCGACCCCGGCATGACCCCGCTGAAGAAGTTCGGCATCATGTCCGAGGACGACTACGACGCCAAGCGCAAGGAATACGGTGACGAGTTCATCGCCAAGATGGGCGCCGAAGGCATCAAGGACCTGCTCGAAGGCATCGAACTCGACAGCGAGATCGAACGCCTGCGTGGCGACCTGACCGGCTCCGAAGTCAAGGTCAAGAAGAACTCCAAGCGCCTGAAGGTGCTCGAGGCCTTCCGCAAGTCGGGCATCAAGCCCCAGTGGATGGTGCTCGAAGTGCTGCCCGTGCTGCCGCCGGACCTGCGTCCGCTGGTGCCGCTGGACGGCGGCCGCTTCGCGACCTCCGACCTGAACGACCTGTACCGCCGCGTCATCAACCGCAACTCGCGTCTGCGCCGCCTGCTGGAGCTGAAGGCTCCGGAAATCATCGCGCGCAACGAAAAGCGGATGCTGCAAGAAGCGGTCGACTCGCTGCTGGACAACGGCCGTCGCGGCAAGGCCATGACGGGCGCCAACAAGCGCGCGCTCAAGTCGCTGGCCGACATGATCAAGGGCAAGAGCGGTCGTTTCCGCCAGAACCTGCTGGGCAAGCGCGTGGACTACTCGGGCCGTTCGGTCATCGTGGTGGGCCCGACGCTCAAGCTGCACCAGTGCGGCCTGCCCAAGCTGATGGCGCTCGAGCTGTTCAAGCCCTTCATCTTCTCGCGCCTCGAAGCCATGGGCATCGCGACGACGATCAAGGCTGCCAAGAAGGAAGTCGAATCGGGCACGCCGGTGGTCTGGGACATCCTGGAAGAAGTCATCAAAGAGCACCCGGTCATGCTGAACCGTGCGCCTACGCTGCACCGTTTGGGCATCCAGGCGTTCGAGCCGATCCTGATCGAAGGCAAGGCCATCCAGCTGCACCCGCTCGTTTGCGCGGCCTTCAACGCCGACTTCGACGGCGACCAGATGGCTGTCCACGTGCCGCTGTCGGTGGAAGCGCAGATGGAAGCCCGCACGCTGATGCTGGCCTCCAACAACGTGCTGTTCCCGGCTTCGGGCGAACCGTCGATCGTTCCTTCGCAGGACGTGGTGCTGGGTCTGTACTACACGACCCGCGACCGCATCAACGGCAAGGGCGAGGGCCTGATCTTCTCCGACATCGGTGAAGTGCAGCGCGCGCTGGACGCCAACGAAGTCGAGCTCACCGCCAAGGTCGCGGTGCGTATCACGGAGTACACCAAGGACAAGGAAACCGGCGTGTTCACGCCGTCGACCTCGCTCGTGGACACCACCGTGGGCCGTGCCCTGCTGTCCGAGATCCTGCCGAAGGGCCTGCCGTTCTCGAACATCAACAAGGCGCTGAAGAAGAAGGAAATCTCCAAGCTCATCAACGTCTCGTTCCGCAAGTGCGGTCTGAAAGAGACCGTCGTGTTCGCCGACAAGCTGCTGCAAAACGGCTTCCGTCTGGCGACCAAGGCCGGCATCTCGATCGCGATCGACGACATGCTGGTGCCCGCTGAGAAGCACGGCATCATCGAGCGCTCGGCCAAGGAAGTGAAGGAGATCGAACAGCAGTACGTCTCCGGTCTCGTGACCTCCGGCGAGCGCTACAACAAGGTGGTGGACATCTGGGGCAAGGCCGGCGACGAGGTGTCGAAGGTCATGATGGCCAAGCTCTCGAAGCAGAAGGTCATCGACCGCCACGGCAAGGAAGTCGAGCAGGAGTCGTTCAACTCCATCTACATGATGGCCGACTCCGGCGCCCGCGGTTCCGCAGCGCAGATTCGCCAGGTGGCCGGTATGCGGGGCCTGATGGCCAAGCCGGACGGCTCGATCATCGAGACGCCCATTACCGCGAACTTCCGCGAAGGCCTGAACGTGTTGGAGTACTTCATCTCCACCCACGGTGCCCGTAAGGGTCTGGCCGACACGGCGCTGAAGACGGCGAACTCGGGTTACCTGACCCGTCGTCTGGTCGACGTGACGCAAGACTTGGTGGTCACCGAGCAGGATTGCGGCACGCACGGCGGTTACCTGATGCGCGCCATCGTCGAAGGCGGTGAAGTGATCGAGTCGCTGCGCGACCGAATCCTCGGCCGCTCGGCGGCGGACGACGTGCTGCACCCGGAAAACCGTTCGGTGCTGCTCAAGGCCGGCGAGATGTTCGACGAAGACAACATCGAAGCACTGGAAGCCCAGGGCGTCGACGAAGTCAAGGTCCGCACCGCGCTGACCTGCGAAACGCGTTTCGGCATCTGCGCGACCTGCTACGGCCGCGACCTGGGCCGTGGCGGCCTGATCAACATCGGCGAAGCCGTCGGTGTGATCGCTGCCCAGTCCATCGGCGAACCCGGCACGCAGCTGACGATGCGTACCTTCCACATCGGTGGTGCCGCTTCGCGCGCTGCCATCGCCTCGAGCGTGGAAGCCAAGTCGAACGGCTCGATCGGCTTCAACGCCACGATGCGCTACGTGACCAACAGCAAGGGCGAGCTGGTCGTGATTTCGCGTTCGGGCGAGATCGTCATCCATGACGAGCACGGCCGTGAGCGCGAGCGTCACAAGGTGCCGTACGGCGCCACGCTGACGGTCAAGGCCGACCAGCAGATCAAGGCCGGCCACGTGCTCGCCAACTGGGACCCGCTGACCCGCCCGATCATTACCGAGTTCGCCGGCAAGGCGCAGTTCGAGAACGTCGAGGAAGGCCTGACGGTCGCCAAGCAGGTGGACGAAGTGACCGGTCTGTCGACCCTGGTCGTGATCGACCCGAAGCGCCGCGGCGCTGCCAAGGTCGTGCGTCCGCAGGTCAAGCTGATCGACGCCCAAGGCCTAGAAGTGAAGATCCCCGGCACCGACCACTCGGTGACGATCGGCTTCCCGATCGGCGCCCTGGTGCAGATCCGCGACGGCCAGGACGTGGGCCCCGGCGAAGTGCTGGCACGCATCCCGGTCGAAGGTCAGAAGACCCGAGACATCACCGGCGGTCTGCCGCGCGTGGCCGAGCTGTTCGAAGCCCGTTCGCCGAAGGACAAGGGCATGCTGGCCGAAATGACCGGTACCGTGTCGTTCGGTAAAGAGACCAAGGGCAAGATCCGCCTGCAGATCACCGATCCCGAAGGCGGCGTCTACGAAGACCTCGTGCCGAAGGAAAAGAACATCCTGGTGCACGAAGGCCAGGTGGTGAACAAGGGCGAAAGCGTGGTCGACGGTCCGGCGGACCCGCAGGACATCCTGCGCCTGCTGGGTTCGGAAGAACTCGCGCGCTACATCGTGGACGAAGTGCAGGACGTGTACCGTTTGCAGGGTGTGAAGATCAACGACAAGCACATCGAGGTGATCGTTCGCCAGATGCTGCGCCGCGTCGTGGTCGACAACATCGGCGACACGAGCTACATCTCGGGCGAACAGGTCGAACGCAGCGAAATGCTCAACACCAACGACGCCCTGCGCGCCGAAGGCAAGATCCCCGCGACGTTCACCAACTTGCTGCTGGGTATCACGAAGGCGTCGCTGTCGACCGACTCGTTCATCTCGGCCGCTTCGTTCCAGGAAACGACGCGCGTGCTGACCGAAGCCGCGATCATGGGCAAGCGCGACGAGCTGCGCGGTCTGAAGGAAAACGTCATCGTCGGTCGCCTGATTCCCGCAGGCACCGGCATGGCCTACCACCAGGCCCGCAAGGTCAAGGACGCCATGGACGAGGCCGAGCGCCGCGCCATCGCCGAGTCGGAAGCCGCTGAACTGGCCGGCTCCGGCGACAGCGATGCAGCGACCAGCACGGTCGACGCCAACGAAGGCGCCGCGACCGAATAACTGGTTAGCATCACCGGCATGACCGGTTGCCCACGCCCTCCGACCGCTCCGGTCGGGGGGCGTTTTTCTTTGTGTTCGCAGGGGTCCGACCGATGACCAAGAGGTTCTGTTTCCGATGAGCGTCCTGCCCGATTCGCTGGCCGGCTGGCTCGTTGTCGCGCTGCTGCTGTTCTGGTTCGTGGGCGCCTACAACCGGCTGGTGCGTCTGCGCGCGGCCGTGCTGCAGGCCTACGCCGTGCTCGACGTGGCGCTGCGCAAGCAGCTCGATTTCGTCCAGGCCAGCATCACCGCCGCGCCCCGGCCCGAGTCGCCGCCCGAAGGCGCGCCCACCGTGGCGCCGCTGCAGGCCGCCACGACGCAGCTCGCGACCCTGCTCGGCGCGACGCGGGTGCGCCCGCTCGACCCGGGCAGCATGGCGGCGCTGGCCACCGCGCTGCAGGTGCTCATCGCCGCATGGCGGCGCCAGTACCCGGGCGCGGTCACGGTGTTCGATGCGGACGGCACGCTCTCGCGGCCCGCGCCGCTGATGCCCGGCCTGGGCGGCGCGTCCGATCCGGCTGCGCCCATCGCCTGGCCCGAGCCGTCGGCGGCGGCGGAAATCGCACGCGGCCAGTTCAACCTGGCCGTGGCGCAGTACAACGCCGGCATCGCCCAGTTCCCGGCGCTGCTGGTGGCCTGGATCGTGCGACTGCGGCCGGCGGCGCCCTTGCTCTGACCGGCCTCGACCCGACGACAGGCGGGTAACGCCTTCGTTTCCATTCCCACCGCGCGGCGTGCTGTCTTTCTCGCCCGTTACCATCGGCCCCAACTTGCCAGCAGATCTTTCCTCCGACCCCTCTTCGGGCAGCGCCACCTCGGCGCCGCAACAACCGCCGCTCTGGCGCCAACTGCAACTGACCGCAGGGGCGCTGGCGTCGATTCGCGCCGGCACCTCGGGCACCGTCGCGTTCGAGGCCATCGAGCCCGCGCTGCGCCCCGGCGTGCAGGCGCTCGGCTTCCAGGTGCTGCGCTGGCTCGGCCGCGCCGAGGCGCTGCGCCGCCACCTGGCCAAGCGCACGCCGCCGCCGCTGCCCGACGCCTTGCTGTGCACGGCGCTCGCGCTGGCCTGGCACAGCGACCACGCTCCCTACGAACCCTTCACGCTGGTCGATCAGGCCGTGGAAGCCGCCAAGCGCAACCCGGCGACGCGGGCGCAGGCCAGCTTCATCAACGCCTGCCTGCGCCGCTTCCTGCGCGAGCGCGACGAGCTCGTGGCCGCCACCGACACCGAACCGGTCGCGCAGTGGAACCACCCGCGCTGGTGGATCGAACGCCTCAAGCGCGACCACCCGCGCGACTGGCAGCGCGTGCTGTCGGCCGACAACGCCCAGGCGCCGATGACCTTGCGCGTCAACGCGCTGCAATCGACGCCGGCCGCCTACCTGCTGGAACTGGAAGCGGTGGGCCTCGCGGCCACGCGCGTCGGCGCTGACGGCCTGCAGCTCGCGCGCGCCCGCCCGGTGCAGCAGCTGCCCGGTTTCGCCGACGGCGCCTGCTCGGTGCAGGACGCCGCCGCGCAGCTCGCGGCCCCCTTGCTGCTCGACGGCCTGCTGCCGGCCAAGCCCGGCGCCGCGCCGCTGCGCGTGCTGGACGCCTGCGCCGCCCCCGGCGGCAAGACCGCGCACCTGATCGAACGGGCCGGCCCCGGCGCCGTCGAGGTGACCGCGCTGGAGGTCGACGCCGTGCGCAGCCGCCGCATCGACGAGACGCTCGCGCGCCTCGGCCTGAAGGCCAAGGTCGTGGTGGCCGACGCCGGCCGCCCCGCCGACTGGTGGGACGGCGCCCTGTTCGACGCCATCCTGTTGGACGCCCCGTGCACCGCTTCGGGCATCGTGCGGCGCCATCCCGATGTGCGCTGGCTGCGCCGCGAGAGCGACACGGCCCAGCTGGCGACCCAGCAGGCGATGCTGCTGGCCGCGCTGTGGCCGCTCGTACGGCCCGGCGGCCGGTTGCTTTATTGCACCTGTTCCGTGTTCCGCGAAGAAGGCTCGCAACAAATTGATGCGTTTCTTGTACGCAACACCGACGCCCGTTTGCTGCCGTCCCCGGGACACTTGCTACCCCAAAGTGGGGCGAATGCCCGTGGCGTCCCGGACAATCCCTCTGGTGACCACGACGGCTTCTTCTACGCCCTGCTTGAAAAACCCGCGCCGCACTGACGGCCGCCGGTCGATCCTGCTGGCCGGCCTGTGGCTGGCCTGGGCCCTGTGGATGGCCCTGTTCCCGGCCGTCGCCACCGCCCAGAGCAGGCCCGGCGGCGCCACCATCACCCAGATGCGCCTGGAGCAGGCCGACGACGGCGTCTACCTGAGTGCCGCCGTGCAGTTCGAGCTGCCCACGCTGGTGGAAGACGTGCTCGACAAGGGCATCGCCATCTATTTCGTGGCCGAGGCCGAGGTCTTCCAGGAGCGCTGGTACTGGACCGACCGCAAGGTCGCCCAGGTGGCGCGCCACATGCGGCTGGCCTACCAGCCTCTCACGCGCCGCTGGCGGCTGAATGTGTCGCCGGTGCCGATCACCGGCGCCGCTGGCTTCGGCATCTCGCTGAACCAGAACTTCGACAGCCTCGGCGACGCGCTCGAGGCCATCAAGCGCATCGGCCGGCTGCGGCTGGGCGACGCCGCCGAGATCGGCGACGAGCCGCTGCACCAGGTCACCTTCCGCTTCCGGCTCGACACCTCGCAGCTGCCGCGTCCTTTCCAGATCGGCATGGTCGGGCAGGCCGAGTGGAACATCGCCGCCGAGCGCACCGCCCGGCTGCCGCTGGAGAAGCAGCGGTGAGCGCTAAGCCGCGCAGCGGCGCCGCGGCCACGCCTGCCGCCCGCCGCTCGCGCGCGCTGCGCTGGGCCGTGGGCGTCGGCGCCGCGATGGTCACGGCCATCGGCCTGGTGCTGATGTTCCTGCTGGCCCAGGCCACCAACAACCGCGCGCTGTACGAGCGCTACTACGTGCGCCTGTTCGGCATCAACGTGGTGGTGGCCGTGCTGCTGGTGCTGGTGATCGGCTGGGTCGCGTTCCGGCTGCTGCGGCGGCTGCGCCAGGGCAAGTTCGGCAGCCGACTGCTGATCAAGCTCGCGGCCATCTTCGCGCTCGTGGGGGTGGTGCCCGGGGCGCTGGTCTACGTGGTGTCCTACCAGTTCGTCGCGCGCTCGATCGAGAGCTGGTTCGACGTCAAGGTCGAGGGCGCGCTCGATGCCGGCCTGAACCTGGGCCGGGCCACGCTCGATTCGCTGTCCGACGACCTCGCCGCCAAGACCCGCACCGCCAGCGCCCAGCTGTCGCAGGTGCCCGACGCGAGCGCGGGGCTGCTGCTGGAGCGCATCCGCGACCAGCTCGAAGCCAGTGACGTGATCCTCTGGACCGGTTCGGGCCAGCTGGTGGCCAGCGCGGGCGCGTCGCGCTTCCAGCTCAACCCCGAGCGGCCGACGGCGCAGCAGTTCCGCCAGGTGCGGCCCGACCGCGCCGTCGCGCACGTCGAGGGCCTGGAGGAAACCGCCTTGCCCAGCGCCACGCCGTCGAACGCCAGCGTGCGCGCACTGGCCATGGTGCAGCGCCCGGGCTTCGATTTCGACACCGCGCCGCGCTACCTGCAGGTCACGCGGCCGCTGCCGCCGGCCGTGGTCGCCAACGCGCTGGCCGTGCAGGAAGCCAACCGCGAGTACCAGGAGCGGGCCCTCGCGCGCGAGGGCCTGCGGCGCATGTACATCGGCACGCTCACGCTGAGCCTGTTCCTCGCCGTGTTCGGCGCGGTGCTGCTGGCCGTGCTGTTCGGCAACCAGCTCGCACGGCCGCTGCTCGTGCTGGCCGACGGCGTGCGCCAGGTGGCCGCCGGCGACCTGCGGCCCACCGCCGTGCTGCAGGGCAAGGACGAGCTGGGTGGCCTCACGCGCTCGTTCGCCGTCATGACCCAGCAGCTGGCCGACGCCCGCGGCGCGGTCGAGAAGACGATGGACCAGCTGGACGCCGCCCGCGGCAACCTGCAGACCATCCTCGACAACCTGACCTCGGGCGTGATCGTGCTCGACGCCAAGGGCACCGTGCTGTCCACCAACCCGGGCGCCACCCGCGTGCTGCGCGCGCCGCTCGCCGCCTATGAAGGCAAGGCGCTGGTCGATGTGCCGGGGCTGGCCGATTTCGGTGCCAAGGTGCAGCAGCAGTTCGACGAGTTCCTGGTCGAGCGCATGCAGCACGGCCTCGATCACTGGCAGCACGCCTTCGAACTGCACGCCACCGGCAACGACCTGCCGCAGCAGGACGACGCCATCAACATCGTCGCGCGCGGCGCCGAGCTGCCGGGCGATGCGCGGCTGCTGGTGTTCGACGACATTTCCGAAATCGTCTCGGCCCAGCGCGCGCAGGCCTGGGGCGAGGTGGCGCGCCGCCTCGCGCACGAGATCAAGAACCCGCTCACGCCGATCCAGCTGTCGGCCGAGCGGCTCGAGATGAAGCTCTCGGGCAAGGTCGAGCCGCCCGAGCAGGCCATCCTGGTGAAGTCGGTCAAGACCATCGTCGACCAGGTCGATGCAATGAAGCGGCTGGTGAACGAATTCCGCGACTACGCGCGACTGCCCGCGGCCGACCTCAAGCCGGTCGACCTCAATGCGCTGCTGGCCGACGTGCTGCAGCTGTATCACGCCGAGAACCTGCCGATCACGCTGCGCTCGGAGCTCGACGAGCGTTGCCCGCCCGTGCGCGGCGATGAGCAGCAGATCCGCCAGGTCGTGCACAACCTGTTGCAGAACGCCCAGGACGCCGCCGAGGCCGCCGCCAGCGGCACGGGCCGGGTGGGCGAGGTCGTCATCCGCACCCGGCTGGGCGATTCGGGCCAGCGCGTGCGCCTCACCGTGCAGGACAGCGGGCCCGGCTTTGCCGAAAACATCCTCAAGCGCGCCTTCGAGCCCTACGTCACCACGAAAACAAAAGGTACCGGTTTGGGCCTGGCCGTCGTCAAGAAGATCGCCGACGAACACGGCGCGCGCATCGAGCTTTCCAACCGTGTCGTCGACGGGGCTGTGGCGGGGGCGCAAGTCTCGCTATCATTCGCGCTGGCAGGCGAACCGCGGGCAGCGGTCGCTCACACCGAAGATTCGAAATCTTCGTCCGCCTGAGTACCGGCGAATCCAGCGCATAGGGGCTGGATCGGGAGCGGATCAATACACACCAGCGCATACAACAAGCAGCACTCATGGCAAACATTCTCGTGGTCGATGACGAGCTGGGCATCAGGGACCTGCTCTTCGAAATTCTCAATGACGAAGGCCACAACGTGGAGCTCGCGGAAAACGCCGCCGAAGCCCGCGCGGCCCGACAACGCGCCCGGCCCGATCTCGTGCTGCTCGACATCTGGATGCCGGACACTGACGGCGTCACCTTGCTCAAGGAGTGGTCCACCGCGGGCCTGCTGAGCATGCCGGTCATCATGATGAGCGGCCACGCCACCATCGACACCGCGGTCGATGCCACGCGCATCGGCGCCTTCGCGTTCCTCGAAAAACCCATCACGCTGCAGAAGCTGCTCAAGGCGGTGGAGCAGGGGCTGGCGCGCGAGAGCGCCCGCCGCACCGCCGCCGGCGTGGTGCCGCCGCCCACGGGCGCCCACCAGGCCGCCGCCATCACGACCACGGGCGACAGCCTGCTGATGGCGTCGCTGGCGGCCGTGCCGGTGGCCGACGCGGGTCCGCAGTCGACCCAGAGCTTCGACCTCGATCGCCCGCTGCGCGATGCGCGCGACGGTTTCGAGAAGGCCTACTTCGAGTTCCATCTGGCGATGGAGAACGGTTCGATGACCCGCGTGGCCGAGAAAACCGGCCTCGAGCGCACCCACCTGTACAGAAAACTCAAACAATTGGGTGTGGATCTTTCCCGAGGCCGCAGAAGCGCTGTATAATTTAAGGCTGCACACAATGGCCCGGTAGCTCAGTTGGTAGAGCAGCGGATTGAAAATCCGCGTGTCGGTGGTTCGATTCCGCCCCAGGCCACCATATTTCGCAAGGCGCTACAGCTATCAAGGTTGTAGCGCCTTTTGCTTTTTATTCCCACCATGGGAATTCGTCGATTTAGCCACAGCTAAACAAGAACACGTCTCAATGAGAAATATTCTTATTGATTCGAGCGTGACCTGCGGGTAAATTCATTGGCTAGCGGCTGTGGATAAGTCTGTGGGCAGCCGGTTAACAATTACATATGAGGTGACATCGATGCAATCTTCCCTTCGGGTGCGTTGCGATGGTTGACCTTCGCGCCGAACTCCAAACCTATACCGAGCACCTTCCGTCGATGCTGAACCGGCACGACGGCGAATACGTGGTCATCAAGGACACGTTGACAGTCCACTTCTCGCCCACGTATGAAGACGCTCTGAATTGGGCGTACAACACGTTCGGGCTGGACCACTTCTTTGTCAAAAAGGTGGCGGAGGATCAAGACGTGGCGCATTTCACCCGCGATCTTGGGCCGTGCCGCATCTAAGCGGTACATACAGTTCCAGCGGTCCAATCCTTGACGTGTGGGTCGGCGTGAGCGCACCGCGCGCGCGTCATGCTGGCTCGCGGTTTACAGGTGCCGCAGCCGCATCGTCTTCCATTCCTCATCGACACAGGCGCCGACACCACCATGGTGAGCGAGCAAGCCATGCGGCTGCTCGGCATTCCCGAACGCGGCGCGCGCCAGATTGTCGGATCGACAACTCACATCGACCCGACGACGTGCTCTGCATATGACGTACAGTTTGAAATTCGCACGCATGGAGACCCGCCGCGAATCTACCCTGCGCTGGAAGTGCTCGCGCGTCCGTTCTTCAACGTTTCCATTGAGGGCCTCATCGGTCGTGATGTGCTCGACCAAATGCAGCTCACGATTGGGCGCGGCCGATTTCGAATCGACTACTAGCCTAGCCCTTTGCGCTCCGACACGCGAGAGCGGTCGTAAACCCTAGCAGTCGTTTTGCTGTCTGCGTGCAGGTCCGGCAGCCCTCCAAACTGCGCCTTGTGCTGGGTGGTGTAGTAGGCCCGCAGATCGTGGAAGGTGAAGCGTCTGGGGATGACCCGAACATCGCCAACGTCATTGAGCAGTGGGACTTCAGGGCACTGGGCTGGCCTATCGAGCCGGACGGTGGACTCTTGGCGCCTGGTAGGTACGCGCAATACAGCTTCGCCAATACGAAGGGCGCGCGGACCTCGGGAACACCCAGCCCGGAGATGGCTTCCGGTTTCGTGGGCACGGCCTGTTGCAGACCACCGGCCGCTGGAACCACGCCGCTGTGCGAGATCGACTTCGCGTGCGCTTCACCGGCGTGCCGGATTTCGAGCGCGAACCGGATTTGCTGGCCGAGCCGCAGTGGGCCTGCCTGTCGGCGTGCGACTACTGGGACATGCGCGAGCTCAACGCCTGGGCGGATCGAGGCGACTTCGATGGGGTCTGCGACCTGATCAATCGAGGGCGCAAGACTCAGGCCGACGGGAACTCGAACGGGTGGGCCGACCGCCTTGCGCTTCACAAGGCCGCGCGCGCGGCGCTGGGGCTGACGTGATCTTCCCCGACCTCAAGACCCCGCTGCTCTGGGTGCTCGGCCTGGGGCTCGTAGCCGCGCTGGCCACGGCCGGCATCGAGCGTACGCGCGCGGCGGGCGCCCGCGCCGATGCCGCCACGGCGCGGAAGGATCTCGCCAACTACAAGCTCTCGGTCTCAGAGACCTCCCGCATCCTGCAGGCGGCCAACGACCGCAAGGCGGCGGATAACCACGCTCGACAACTGGAGGCCATCAATGCCGCACGCTCCCGTGAAACCCTGGCAGCTCGCGTTGCTGACGATCTGCGCCTTGATCGCGACAGGCTGCTCCGCCGTCTGTGTCGCCACCCGTCGCAATCGCTTGCCCAGCACCGTCGCCACCGCCCAAGCTCAGCCGGCCGATCCCCTCGCAGACGTATTCGGCCAGTGCACGGCTGAAGTTCAAGAGCTGGTCCGAGCAGCTGACGACCACGCCTCCGACGTCCAAGCCCTGATCGACAGCTGGCCGCGCTGACTTCCCGCGCCCACCACGTCCCCCGCTCTGGCTCCGGCTGGAGCGGGGATTTTGTCGTTTGGGCGCTGATTTAGTGGCGAGTGCCCCGAACCCAGTACTGACCACCAAGCGGCAGCCAACCCAATCCACGTTCCATCCATGACAAAGCCGAGAGCCTAGGAGGGATGAACAAGCAGTAGGAGGCCGCGGTCACGCTCATGGAAGCACTGCTCACGAGCGCTTTGGTTTCACTGGGCTTCAGGAGTACAGCATCAGCATCGTATGGGCAGTTGTTGACAATGCGGCGCGTCACAGGGTTGTACGGGTTGTGCTCAAAAATATATAGCTCTCCGCCCGGATTAAGTCGAGATGCGAGCGTGGCTGTAACTGCCTCGCGCTGCGGAGGAGGGATGTGGTGATAAACACTCGCCACGAAGATGATGTCAAAGGTGCTCTGCATGGACGCACCATCTTCAAGGAAAAACGAGATGTCTGGATTTTCCTTGCGAGCAATTTCCAAGCTCTTAGGCGCTACATCTGAACCTTCAATGACGGAAGAGGGAAAAGCCTCCTTCAAAAACGGAAGGTTCCTGCCAATGCCGCATCCATATTCCAGAATTCGCTTCGGCTCGAGATTGGTGGCGCCGCGCACAAGCGCTACTTTGTAGCGTGCGAAATACGCTTCGTCAGAGGAAAAGAATCCAACGCTTTCACGAAGTAATTCGTTGTAGTTATCCGCGTGCGCGTCGAAGTTGACTTTTTCCATTGATCCGCTCCTTCAGGGTGGGGCATGGTACATGTTGAAAAGCTGCCCCACCAACCAGCATGGCATATCAAGTGCTGGTCCCTCTGCTTCAAGCAGAGGGCGAGGGCAGAGGCGACACGGAGTGCAGGGCAGTACGCCCCTGACCCTAGAGGAACCCTGCCGTCGATCAGTTGCCGTCCAGGCTAGCGGGGTGTCGGTCGAGAGCGAACTGCCAACAAAAAGTAACCCTACAAGTAGAATGCGCCTCGCCCTGTCGCTAGCAAATAACATCCTAGCAGCCCGATTGCCTGCTTATAAAACTCCCTTAGATGAAAACACTGCCTCAGAGAATTCGGAACTGTTTCGAAGACCAACAGATAAGACTGTTTTTTGTTTTGTTTGGGGTTGCACTGCTTGCGCGTGGTGGAATGTTTCTTCGTGGTTTTGCAGTCGATGATTATTCATACGGGCGGGGGTTTTCAGATTTTGATCGGGAGTTGATTCAAACTCAAGGCCGCTTCCTATTGGTGGCGCTCGCTTCTGCCATCGATTCTCTAGGCGTAAACCTTAACGACATCTATTGGTCGCTCGCTGGCGTTTCATTGGCCCTGCAAGTAGCCTTGGTTATGTCTGTTCTTCGTTTTGCAGGGATTATCAATAGAACTGGGGTAGGGTTGGCAGCGGCGCTTATGGTGGCGCATCCCTATCTTGCGGAAATACTGACCTTTCGCATGGTTCTTCCTGGCTATTGCCTTGCCGCGCTGCTTACCATCATTGCGATGGAGGTACTGCAAAATCCGCGCGCGGGAAGATATGCAAGGTTCATAATTTCCGTCATCGCAACAGTGGCGATGCTATTTATTTATCAAGGGTTCTTGAATTATCTGGCCGTAGCGCTGGTGTTCGCTCTTCTGCACGACAGTCTGTCCAAGGACGCTGCAGCGACTACCGCACGCACCCTAACTGCTGGGCAGCAGCGCGCAGTTGAATTGCTGCTGGTCTGTATTGCTTCTGCCTTTGGTTTCCTGACAATCATGACAGGACTTAAGCACTTTGACGTGATTGAGTTAACAGGGCGCGCAAAACTTGTCCAGTTCAATGAAATTCCCGAGCGCATTCTTCAGTTTCGCGAATTACTTTTTAAGGTCTATTGGCGTGCAGAGCCGGTGGCCGCTCAGTGGCCCAAGCTCCTCATCGCGTGCATGATGGCGGTATCCATCGTTGTCATTTTCATAGAAGGGATTCGTGCGCCTAGCTCGCTTCGTAGGAAGGTGATCTTGCTGGGAGCGCTGGTTGCGCTGATGCCACTCACAGCAGGAGTCATCCTGCTGTTCAGAGACTGGTGGCCTGTGCCAAGGGTTTTGGTGCAAGCTTCGTTGATCATCGGCTTCGTCGTTCTTCTAGGCTGGTCTCTCTTGCGAGAGCGATTTCCTCGCATGCCTTCCGCATTTTTCACGGTCCCTGTGCTTGTCCTCACCGTCTCTTTTATTTTCAAGAATAATCAAATCTTCGCGGACCAGCAGCGTTTGAACTCTTGGGACGCAATGAAGGTCAATCGCATCGTCGATCGCCTTGAAAAGAATCCAGCATTTGACCAAGTAAAAACCGTATTCATCAGCGGCGGTAAATGGGCCTATCCAGCACGCCTTAGTACCATTCAAGGTGACTTAAACATCTCGGCGCTCTACCCAGGCTACACAAAACTACCGCTTTTTATCGAAGTTTCGGGGTACAACTTCAAGCCTGCAGCCGGCGAGCAAAAGACTGAGGGGGAGCAGATTTGCAAGCAGGTCGCCCCTTGGCCAAGTGCTGAATCTGTCACGGTGATTGGAAGTCTTGCGATTGTTTGTTTGGGCAACTAGAGGAAGTCTGACAAATGCGGCGCGTGTTGCACTTCCACAGTCCCACATCGGCCGCCACGTAAACAGATACTCGTCGCCCAATACCACCTCAGGGTGGTATTGGGCGTTTACTGCCTGTGGGTGGTATTTGGTCGAGAGCGCCGCGTCTACCGCAGCTCAGAAATGCCCCAGGTAGTGGCCTGAAGCCGTGGCCGGGTCGTAGGGCATCCTGCGCATCGGCCTCCGGTTGATTGACTCCGCGATGCGCTCCGCCTCCATCGAGTGCTCGAACTCTCTGGCCTGGCGGCGGGACTCGGCGGGCGAGGCCTGCGGAAAATCGTGTTCGAAGCCGCTGTTCGTGACGGCGACCGGCCGGCACCACCAGGTTTGCGGGTAGTCGTCGGACTTGATGTTCTTCATGCCCCGGCCGCGCGGGACGACTTCCATGCCGCTGATCAAGATGCCGCCACGAGTCCTTCGGAGGTGCGCACGGTCAAGCACGGGGATGATGTATGTCTCGCCGTCGTCGCGCAGAAGCATGGCTGCCCAGATGCCGCGCCCTGGCGCCGGCCCGGGGACGCGCTCCATGTAGACCAGATCCCCGACCGCGCGCGTGTGCTTAGCCGCCTCTGCCGATGGCAGTTTTTCGCCTTCGAATCGGGCGCGGAACACCTCGTACAGTATCTGGTTTTATACTGTATAAATATACAGTAATCGGGGGAGGCAAGGCCTCAAAAGTGGCGGGAACGTCCGGGCCTGAGCCCGCATGAACAGGCCGCCCAAAAACGTCGAATATTCCCGCGAACAAGGCCGGAGGCCGCGTGGTTGCTGGCTTGCGGTGTGGATTGAAAATCCGCGTGTCGGTGGTTCGATTCCGTCCCAGGCCACCAAATTCAGTCAAAAAGCCCGACCTTCCTAGGTTGGGCTTTTTGCATTCTGGCGCCGTGTTTGGGGAATCACGTTCCCGCTATCCGGCCCGATCCCCGTTGATGTCGTCATGCCCGCGGCGCCTGCGTTCGGTCCGCGTCTTCGCCAGCGTCGCCTGGCTCTGCTTGGCCGCCGCCTCGCAGCGCGCGTGCAGCGCGATCAGCTCCTTGTCCGTGAGCCGCTCGATGCCGATGAAGTCGTCCTCCGCGTCGGAGGTGCGGATCAGTTCGTCGAGCTTGGTCTGCAGGGCGACGCTGTCGCGGTTCTGCGTGTTCTGGATCAGGAACACCATGAGGAAGGTGACGATGGTGGTACCGGTGTTGATCACCAGCTGCCACGTTTCCGAGAAGCCGAAGAACGGCCCCGCGACCGCCCAGGCCACGACGACGACCACGCAGACCAGGAAGGCCGCCGGGTTGCCCGTCCAGCGTGCGACGGTGTTGGCGAAGGAATCAAAGAGTCGCTCCATGCGCGTGTCCTCCAGTTGGGGCGATGCTGCCGCGGCGGTGCGCGCGAGCGCGTCAGCCGAGGCCCGCCTCGCATGGCATCGCAATTCCCCTGAGGCTGTCGGCGCATGACGGTACGCGGCCGTGGCCTCGGACACGGCTTACACGCGTCGTCGGGTCGAGACGACAGGGCGCTTCCCGCACCGTGTCGACCATGAAGGCTCATTGCAGTCTTTCTTTCTCAACCCGGCCCTCGCTTCGGCGACCGGCCTTCAAGGAGCAACCACCCATGGCCAACGATATCCAGGCAACCACCGCGGACGCGGTGTCCAACGATCAGGTGATCGACGTTCTGAACGACCTTCTGGAGAACACGCGCGACGGCGAGTACGGCTTTCGCGCCTGCGCGAAGGAAGTCGACTCGGCGCAACTGAAGCCGGTGTTCGAAAGCCGCGCTTCGCAATGCGCCAGTGCGGCATCCGAACTCGTCGCGCTCATCCGCCAGCTCGGCGGCAAACCCGACGATGGCGGCACGGTCAGCGGTGCGGTGCATCGCGGCTGGGTGCATGTGAAGGGAGCGGTCGGCGCGAACAGCGCGCTGTCGATGCTCGAGGAATGCGAGCGCGGCGAGGACGCGGCACTCGCGCGCTACCGCAAGGCCCTCAAGGCCGACCTGCCGGCCGAGGTGCGCATGCTGGTGCAGCGCCAGGCCGACGGCGCGCAGGCCAACCACGATCAGATCAAGGGCCTGCGCGATCAATTTCGCAGTGCCAAGGGCTGACCGGCCGGCACCTTCGGGATGCCTTCCTCCATGACCGGTGACAGCCACGCGCCCGCCATGCCCCCTGCGCCGTCCGCGGCGGAAGTTGCGGACGGCGTCGGCGAGCGCTTTCTCACTTTCAGCTACCTCGGCTAGTGGTTTTCGTGAGCCGCGCAGCGAGTGGACGGTCAGACCTTCAGGCCCGTGGTCTTCTGCCGCGCCTCTGGGGGCGGTGACGTCGAAGGCGCGGACAGCGCTTGCCGCCTGACACGGACAACGTCGCGTACGGCAGCGAGGCCGAGGCGCTGCGCCACGCCGAGCAGCAAGCCATTCGCTGGGCGCATGACCGCACGGGCGACGGCCAGGGCCGGCTCTGATCACACAGCTCGGACGAGTGCGATCGTCGCGTCGTCCCGCGTGCCATTGAAGTACTGCACCAGCACGTCGCCGAACACGGGGGCTTCAGGCGCCACGATCTCGAACAGCGTCATGCAGGAGCGCAGCTTGAGGTCGTCCGGCGAGCCGAAGACCTGGTGCGCATCGCTGCCGGGCAGGGCGCGGACCAGCTCCGCGCAGTGGCGCAGTCGCTCACCGAGCACGGCGTGCTGCCAGTACGCCGCCGCCTCAGCGATACCGTCGAGGCCGAAGAACTGCGCGGTCGCGCTGCGGCCCAGCGCCTTCAGTTGCGGAAACACGAACCACATCCAGTGCGTGCGCTTGCGTCCCGCCGCGAGTTCCGCGCAGACCTGTGCGTAGACGGGCTCTTGCGCCGCCACGAAGCGTTCGAGGTACCAGTCGATGGTCATGTGTGTCATGCGCCCGGTGTGGTTGCGGTCGCCCGATCATGCTGCAGCCGCGGCGGCAACCGAGGATCGAGCCAGTCCATGCGCCACGCCAGCAGCAACACCGCGCCGACCACGCAGGTGACGGCCAGCGCGCCCGCGAGGCCGTGCCGCTGGCGGTACGGATCGGGCGCGATGCGCTGGGCGCCCGGTGGCACGCGTGCCGTCTGAGACAGCATGCCGCCCAGGCGCACATTGACCTTCATGCGGCCATTGATGGCCCATCCGCTCGCATCGAGGATCGGACCCAGGCTGCGCTGGCGCAGCTTGAGCCACGCGATCAGCATGCTCGGTCCCGAGATCGCGATCACGATGCCGACGAGCGCCACCGGTATCCATTGCCCCAGGTCGACGAACTTGCCGAAGATGCCGACCAGCACCGCACTGATGCTGCCCAGCGCCACGCCGATGGCGGCCACGGTGCCAACGTCGATGCGGCTGGCGGTGGGCAGGATCGGTCCCGGCTTGGCCGGCGTCTTCGTCGACGAGGCCGCCGCGTCGGTCGGTTGGTCGGCGGTGGCGACGCGTCCGGCCAGCGTCTGCAACGCGCTCTGCGAGCCGGCTTCGCTGGCCGCCGCGTGCTTCGCGACCTGCTCCTCGATCAGCCGCACGAACTTCTTGTAGGGCGCGAAGAAGGCCTGCGCGACGCTCGTGGGGTTCTCGATCAGCTTGGTGACGGTGGCGTCCCAGTCGCGGCCCTGGCGGTCGTAGAACACGCCGTTGCGTCCGGCGAAAAGGAAGTCGACGTCGCCGGCCGTGAAGGCGGCGACGATGCTCATCTTCTCTCCCTGGCGCGTGCAGTCGCAGTACGCGAGGCAGGTCTTCGCTAGGCCGGCCAGCGCGGCGTGGCGCGCGGTGTCCTGCACCTGCACCGTGAGCTCGCAGCTGCGCCCGTCGAGGTAGAGCGTGCCCGCCTGGAAGATCGCGCCCTCGCGCCGGTAGAACGCCTTGAACGACACGAAGTTGTGCAGCAGCACGCGCAGGTCGCGCTGCAGCCGCAGCAGCTTCTCGAGATCGGTCAGCAGCCGGTTGTGGTGCTCGGCGGCCTCGTCTTCGGCAATGAGCGCGAACAACGCATCGCGTGTCGCGAGCAAGGCGTCGAGGCGTTCGCGCGGCAGGCCCGCGAGCGCGTTGTCAGGGCGCGCGGCGATCCACGCGTCGCAAGGTGCGAGCCGCTCACGCAGCGCTTGCCACTGGGCTTCTTCGAGTGTGTCGCGTTCGCCGAGCAACGGCGCCACCGCATCACGCGCGAACGCGGCCATGGCCTCGGCCCAGGCGGGATTGAGGCTCGCACCGCCCAGCGGCAACGAGCGATGGGGCGTCACTGGCGCCAGCGGCAACTCGGCCACCGGCTGCACGCTCGCATCGAAGGTGTGCCCCGTGAGCGCGTCGTAGGCCTCGGGCGAGGGGTTGAGCGCCGCCACCGCCTGCACGTCGTAGGCGGCCACGCGGCAGCGCGCGAAGAAGTCGTCGACCTTCGCCGTGACCGCGCGCAAGGCCTCGGCCGCAGCCAGCGTGCGCGCGCCCAGCGGCAGCAGGGCCTCTGCGTTGCCCTGCGCATGCCAGTCGCGGACCGCCTGTGCCTCGGCCATGAAGGCCTCGGCGCGTGCGCGATCCAGGCCGGGCGTCTGTTCGTGCCGGTCGGGCGTGCTGCCGTGGGTGCGCATCGCGTCCTCGATGGTGGCGCGCAGCGCGTCGTCGGTGCCGGCCGTGGCCGGCGTGACCACGCCGTCGCCGTTGAAGCGCATCGCGGCCAGCCATTCGCCGCGATCGGCGATGTCGGCGAGGGTCAGCGTGTGCGTGTCCTGCTTGCCGAGCAGGTCGAGGATGCGTCGGCCTTCCTTCGCGAGGTCGGCGCCCGGTGCGCGCGTGTCGTCGAGGTCGTCCAGCGACAGCGTGCCGCCGCCCGCGAGGAGCACGTCGGCGCTGCGCAGCCGCTCGCAGGCCCACTGGCAGGCCGCGATGACCTCGGGCGGTCGCACGCGGCCGTCGCCGTCGGTATCGATGAGGTCGAGCGTGCGCGCATCGAAGTCGATGCCGCGCGTGGGGCAGGCGAGTGCGACCCACAGTTTCTGGTCGAGCTCGGCGATGCGTGCGATGTCCTCGCCGTTGCGGAACACCATCTGGTCTACGCCGCCCGCACGGATGAACTGCCAGCGGTGCGGCGTCGGGCCTGGCGTGTGGGTGCCGGGAAGGCCGGCGGGAACGGGGGCGGTGGCGGTCGTCAACGGGCTGATGTCCTTGGGGTGGTTGTGGGGGGCGGGAGTGGAAACGGCGTGGGCTGCATGCGTCGTGCACGGCGCGGCGCCTTCCATTCGTGGGCATCAGCGTAGATCGCGCGACGTGGCGGTCATGAGGACAGACGGCGCGCGGCGATGTCGGTCGACGCCGACATTGCGCCCGGCGACCGCGGCATCCCACCCACGGCGAGGAGGGTCAATGTTGGGGGATTGAGCGGTTGCGCCGCACCGACTTATCCTCCGGTCGCCATGGCCGCCACACGCATCGATCTCGATCTGCCCGACGGGTGGAGTTGCTGGCTCGAACTGCAGCAATCCGCCGAAGGCGCCTGTTCGGGCAAGGCGGAACTTCGCGAGGGCAACGAGCCTCGATGCGTGCTGGTGATTGCACAGCAGCCGACCCGCGAGGCCGTGATCGAACGGTTGAAGTTTCGCGCCGACTACTTCGTCGGGGAGTGGCGCATGCGGCAGCGCGAGGGGCGGACGCCGCGGCCCTGAGCTTGGTGGTCTTGCGAACTTCTGCGCAGCCCTCGGACCCGCAAGAAGCCACACCCCCAAAAAAGAAAAGCGACCGTCCGAAGCGATCGCTTTTTTTCTCTTGATGCGCGAGGGTGCCGTCGCACCCCGGATCTCACATGCGATACGACGGCGCCGGCGAGGAGACAGGCACCAGCTGGTAGTCCTGCCCGTAGACCGCGCGCAGCACGTACCCGTTTTCGCGCTGCAGTGACAGCTTTTCTGGAGAGATCTTTGCCGTCGCTAGTTCACATGCACACTAGTTCAGTGCATTTTCGCCGTTGGCGCGACATGTCAGTGTGATGCGGTGGGCGCCAACGGTTCGACGGGCAGCGCCCGCTTGTGGGCGCTCTTGCGATGCGTCGAAAGAATCACCGCGCGCGCTGCAGCCGACACCGGCTTGCCTTCGAGGAAATCGTCGATCTGCTCGTAGCTCACGCCGAAGGCGTCTTCGTCGGGCTTGCCCGGCACCAGCGACTCGAGGTCGGCGGTGGGCACCTTGTAGACCAGCGCATCGGGCGCGCCCAGCAGCTGCGCCACGGCGCGCACGCGGCGCTTGTTGAGGCCGGTGAGCGGCGTGATGTCGGCCGCGCCGTCGCCGAACTTGGTGAAGAAACCCATGAGGGCTTCGGCCGCGTGGTCGGTGCCGATCACGAGGCCGTCGTGCGCGCCGGCCACCGCGAACTGCGCAATCATGCGCTGGCGCGCCTTGATGTTGCCGAGCACGAAGTCCTCGTGCGCCGCGTCGCGAAAGGCCTGCCCGCCGGCGCGCAGCGCGGCCAGCATCGCATCGGCGGCGGGGCGGATGTCCACCGTCAGCAGGCGGTCGGGGCGGATCACCGCCAGCCCGGCCTGCGCCTCGGCCTCGTCGCGCTGCACGCCGTAGGGCAGGCGCATCGCGATGAAGGTGGCGTCGCGGCCTTCGGCGCGCAGCTTCTCGACCGCACGCTGCGCGAGGCAACCGGCGGTCAGCGAATCGACGCCGCCGCTGATGCCCAGCACCAGCGTCTTCAGGCCGGTGCTGCGCAGGTAGTCGGCGAGGAAGTCGGTGCGCCGCGCGAGTTCGGCGGCGGCATCGAAGACGGGCGCCACGTGCAGGGCCGCGATGATCTCGCGCTGCGTGGCATCGACGGGGGTGAGGTCTGCACTCATCTGTGGGGCTCGGGAAGTGAGGAAGATCAGAAATCGACGAGGCTGAGGCCGATGCTCAGCACCGTGCGCTTGCGGTTGTAGTCCACCAGCGTGTCGCCGTAGCCATGGAACAGCTGCGTATGGAAACGCAGGTTGCTCTTGGTCGGATCGCCGATGGCCTTCAGCCATTCGAGGCGCACCGAGCCGCGGCCGCTGTCGCGCAGGTTGTTGCGCACCGTGATGCCCAGCTGGTTGTCGCGGTTGAGGTTCCAGCGGCCCGTGACTTCGGCGCGGCCAATGTAGTCGGCGATGTCGGGGTTGTCGTCCTTCGCGGCGCTTTCGGACATGCGCTGCCAGACGCGACCCGTGACGGTGAAGCGGTCGTCGAGCTCGGCGCCGCCCATCAGGTACACGCGGTTCCAGCTGCGCGACAGCGGCAGGCTCTGGCCGTTCGACTGGTGCACGATGCCCACGCCCGCATAGCGCCAGCGCCAGCCGCCGGGCAGGTGGACGTCGGTCGGGTAGACATACATCAGCTCGGGTTCGTGGTCGGTGGTGCGGAAGGGCCGCGAGATCGAGCCGTTGAACAGCTGCCAGGTCGACTGCTGCGAGTAGGCGAACCACAGCGAGTCCTTCTTGATCGGGTCGTTCTGCGTGAGCATGCCCTGCGCGAGCTTGGTGCGCACCGACAGGCCGATGCGCATCTCGTTCGCCTGGTAGGCCACGGGCTCGGCCGTGTGGCCGGCCGACGGCGAGGTCGGCGGCTGGGGCTTGTCGGTGGCGGCCGATGCCGACACCGTGAGCGGGCGGTAGCCGCGGAAGCCGAAGGTGCCGCAGTCGGTGGCGTTCTCGAGTTCCCAGAAGCGCGACAGCGTCGAGTACTGGCGGTCGCGGCAGCCTTCGGTGGTGGCGACCGAGACCACGCGCGTGGCCGGAATCGCGCCGTCCACCGGCGGCTGCGTGCTCGCGAGCACCGGCGGCGCCACGGGCACCGACACCGAGGGCAGCGTCTGTTGTTGCGACCAGCGGTCGTAGCAGGCCAGGCGTGCCTCGTTGTTCGCGCCGAGCGCGGCGCATTGCTGCCAGGTGAGTTGTGCATCGGCCAGCGGACTGGCGGGCTTGTCGACGGCTTGTGCTTGTGCGACAGATGCGGCGCCGAGGCATGCGGCCACGGCGGCGACGGTGCGCAGATCGAACAAAGAAGCAGGGTGTCGTCGTGTCGTCTTCATGGCTTTCCTTCCTGTGCGACGGTCTTGCGCAGCACGAACGGGTGCGTGCGCTCGGTCGCGGCATCGCGCCACGTGCCGCGGAACTCGCGGCCGCAGGCGCCGGGCTGCAAGGTGCCCGACCAGACGCCGCTGATGGCGCGGCCGTCCAGCGATTCGTCGATGGACAGCGCGCCCTCGTCGTCGACATCGCCCGCGAGCTGCGCGACGGTCGTCTTCGTTGAGGCATCGGCGCGGCGCGTGATGGTGCCGCGCACGCCGGCGTACTCGGGGTGCTTGCCCAGCTGCACGACGGCCGCGCCGGGCAGGTCGTCGAAGCGGGCGTCCCACTGGCCGTACAGCGCCTGCAGCGGCAGCTCGCGCGCGTTGGCGGGGCAGTTGGGGTCGTGGGGCGTTGCGCAACCGGCCGCGAGTGCAGCGGCAAGCAGCGCGACTGCGACCGTCGCCGTCGTCCTCATGGCGTGGCGGCGGCCTTGGCCGCGCTCTCCAGCGCCTTGCGTGCGAACTCGGCGCGCAGCGCCTTCAGTTTCTCGCGCGGGTCTTCCTTGGTCGTGGCCTTGTCCAGGCCCATCTCGGCGATGAATCGGCTCGGCATGCAGGGCACCATGTCGCGGCCCTGCTTGCGCTTCTTGGTCCAGCTCACGGCCAGGCTGCGCTGCGCGCGCGTGATGCCCACGTACATGAGGCGGCGCTCTTCCTGCAGGCGCTGCGTGGTCTCGTCGCTCACCACCTTCTGGCGGCCGTTGTCGTCGTCGAGCTTGAAGGGCAGCAGGCCCTCGGTCACGCCGATGAGCATCACGTGCGGCCACTCCAGGCCCTTGGACGCATGCAGCGTGGAGAGCGTGACCACGTTCTGGTCCTGCTCGCGCTCGCTGATGGTCGACAGCAGCGAGATGGTCTGCGCCACTTCGAGCAGGCTCTTGTGCTCGTTCGGGTTCGTGTCGTCGGCGCCCGAGGCGTCGTCGAGTGAACCGCCGGCGCGTTGCGACATCCAGTCGACGAACTCCAGCACGTTGGTCCAGCGCGTGGCGGCCGCGGCCTCGCTGTCTTCGCCTTCGTACAGATGGCGCTCGTAGTCGATCTCCTTGAGCCACTCGAGCATGAAGGCGCGCGAGGCTTCGGCGCCCATGGTGCGGCGCGCGCGGTACTCCAGGTCGTTGATGTAGCGGCCGAACTCGTGCACGCCATCGAGCGTGCGCTTGGGGATCACGCTCGGCAGCGACGGGCTGAACAGCGCCGCGAACAGGCTCAGCTTGTACTGGCTCGCGAAGCTGCCCAGGCTGGCCAGCGTGGTGTGGCCGATGCCGCGCTTGGGCGTGGTGATGGCGCGCAGGAACGCCGGGTCGTCGTCGTTGTTGACCCACAGGCGGAACCAGCCGCACAGGTCCTTGATCTCGGCGCGGTCGAAGAAGCTCTGGCCGCCCGACACCTTGTAGGGAATCTGGGCCTTGCGCAGCGCCTGTTCGAAGATGCGGGCCTGGTGGTTGGCGCGGTACAGGATCGCGAAGTCGCGGAACTCCTTGTACTGCTTGCCCTGCGACACCGTGTCGCCCGCGCGCAGGCTGATGATGCGCGCCACCGTGCGCTCGGCCTCATGCAGCTCGGTGTCGGCATCGACGATGCGCACCGGCTCGCCTTCGCCGAGCTCCGAGAACAGCGTCTTCGGAAACAGCTTGGGGTTGGGGCCGATCACGTTGTTGGCTGCGCGAAGAATGGCGCTGGTGGAGCGGTAGTTCTGCTCCAGCTTGATGACCTTGAGCGTCGGGTAGTCGACCGGCAGCTTCTTCAGGTTGTCCAGCGTGGCGCCGCGCCAGCCGTAGATCGACTGGTCGTCGTCGCCCACCGCCGTGAACTGGCCGCGCTCGCCGGCCAGCGCCTTGAGCACTTCGTACTGCGTGGCGTTGGTGTCCTGGTATTCGTCGACCAGGATGTGGCCCAGCATGGCCTGCCACTTCGCGCGCACCTCGGGGAACTCGTACAGCAGCTTCAGCGGCATGCCGATGAGGTCGTCGAAGTCCACGCTCTGGTAGGCCTGCAGCCGCTCTTCGTACTGGACCATGATCTCGGCCGTGATGCGCTCGTTGTCGTCCACCGCGGCGGCCGCGGCCTGCGCAGCGTTCAGGCCCATGTTCTTCCACTTGCTGATCGTCCACTGCCAGATGCGGGCGGTGGCGACGTCGACGGTGCCGCCGCAGTCTTTCAATATCTTGGTGACGTCGTCGGCGTCCAGGATGCTGAAGGCCTTCTTCAGGCCCAGCACGTGGCCGTCCTCGCGCATCATGCGCACGCCCAGCGCGTGGAAGGTGCACACCACCACCTTGCGCGCATCGCGCCCGATCAGGTCCTTGGCGCGCTCGCGCATTTCGGCGGCGGCCTTGTTCGTGAAGGTGATGGCCGCGATGCGCTCGGGCTTCAGGCCCGACTGGATCAGCCGGCCGATCTTGTGCGTGATCACGCGCGTCTTGCCCGAGCCCGCACCTGCGAGCACCAGACAGGGACCGTGCATGTAGTTGACCGCTTCTTGCTGGGCGAGATTGAGACCGTGGGACATGGGGGAGGGGGAACCGGGAAAGCGGGAACGCGAAAAAGGCAGGAGGGGCCGCAGGGCGCGGCCGTCGCAAAGCGGGCAATGATACGGGCCCGGCTGCGGCCGCCCGTGTCAGCGGGCATCGCGCCGCGAAGGAGGACGACAATGCCGGCGTGCTGCCTGTTTTCCTTGTTACTTTTCCTTTCTTCGCCCTGATCGCGGCCGGCTACGCCGCCGCCCGCACCCGCATCCTGCCGCTGGATGCGATCCCGGGGCTCAACACCTTCGTGCTGTATTTCGCGCTGCCCTGCATGCTGTTGCGCTTCGGCGCCGGTACGCCCATCGCGCAGCTGCTGGACGGCAGCGTTGCACTGATTTGGGGCATCTGCGCGCTGGCCGTGGTGGCGGGCGTGGTGCTGTTCACGCGCAATGCGCGCATCGGCTGGAACGACGCGGCCTTCGGCGCGCTGGTAGCGGCCTTTCCGAACACCGGCTTCATGGGCGTGCCGCTGCTGGTGGCGCTGCTGGGCGCGCAGGCGGCCGGGCCGATCATCATCACCATCGCGTTCGACCTGGTCGTGACCTCGTCGCTGTGCATCGCGCTGTCAAGGCTCGACGGTGCCGGCAGCGCGGGCC
This sequence comes from Variovorax boronicumulans, assembly GCF_009811375.1. NCBI lineage: Bacteria > Pseudomonadati > Pseudomonadota > Betaproteobacteria > Burkholderiales > Comamonadaceae > Variovorax > Variovorax boronicumulans. Next base: position 585,204 of record NZ_BKDH01000002.1, on the reverse strand, counting down.
GGCACGGCGCCACGCTGGCCGCGCGCAAGGCATTGCGCGGCATCCTCGTGAACCCGATGCCGTGGTCGATCCTGCTGGGCGTGCTGCTGTCGGCGGTGCGCTGGCAGTTGCCCGGGCCGGTCGAGCGCACCATCGCCATGCTGGCCGACGCGGCCTCGCCGGTGGCGCTCTTCACCATCGGCGCGGTGCTGGCACGCTCGGCGCTGCTGGCGCGCGAGCACGGCGCTAGCGCCATGGTGGCGGCGGCGATGGGCACCGGCGCCGGGCCCGCGCCGAAAGCGCCGCTGGCCGACGTGCTGCCCGTGGTGCTGGTGAAGCTGGTGCTGCATCCGCTGGCGGTCTGGGCGCTGGGGCGTGGTGCCATCGCGCTGGGGCTACCGCTCGCACCCTCGGCGCTGGCCGTGATCGTGCTGGTCGCGGCGCTGCCGAGTGCGAGCAACGTGTCGATGCTGGCCGAGCGCTTCGGCGCCGACAACGGCCGCATCGCACGCATCATCCTGTGGACGACGGTGGCGGCGTTCTTCACCTTCCCGGTGGCGGTCGGCGCGCTGCGCTGACCGGAGGCGTCACTCGGTCAGCACGCCGAGCTTGTACGGATCGGCGTCGGAGAGCCGCTCGCACTTCGAGAAGTCGCGGCCCTGCGTGCCGTCGCAGTAGTAGGTGTTGTAGATGCGGCCGAACAGCGTCGGGCTGGCCGTGAAGAGCACGCCGTGGTCGGGCTGCCAGTTGTCCTTGGGCGCGGGCGCGGTGGCTTCCATCGGGCGGGCCGCGTCGGTGGTGCCGGGGGCGGGCGTGAAATCGGCCAGCGTCTTGCGGGCTTCCTCGCCGCGCCAGCGCACCGCCAGCTCGGCCGCCGTGGGGCGGGTCGCCACCGGCACCAGGATGCCGTTAACCTGCAGGCCGTGCCCGAAGCGGTGCGTCTTGCCGGCCAGGAAGGCGTAGGCGCAGGCCGCCATGCAATGGCCGCGCACCTCGGTCTGCACGCCGCTCTCGCGGATCGCGTCGGCGTACGCGCCGGCCGCTTCGGCGGTGCCGCCGAACGAGTCTTCGAAGACCACGGTGCGCACCGTGCCATTGCTCAGGAGTTCGGTGAAGGCCTTGACCTTGCTGCCGTCGAGCGTGCCCGACACCACCAGCCGCCGACCCTGCAGTTCGAGCTCCGCCGCGCCCGCGGACCCTGCAGCGGCAAGGTACGAAAGCGACACGGCGACAGCCACAGCAACCCCAGCCAGAAGAGACGACGATTTCACGGCGACCTTTGCATCAAGCGAGCGGGCACGAAACAACGCGGACCCAGCGATGGAACCGCACAGGCACAGCTTGTGCAAGGGCGGGGGTACCGTCAACTCTTTTTGCAGATTATTTCGGGGTAATCCCAGGGCATGTCTAAAGGCATACCGTGCGTTATCTCTTCAGATGAATGCTTGCGTATGCAGTTGCACTGCTACAGTGGTTCCGAGTCCAAGGTGTGAAGGGTCCAAGTGGGGCGCGCGATGGCAATACTGGTTCGCATCCTGATGTGGTTGGCCTGGCTCGCTGCGGTGGGCTGGTTCTGGCATGCCGGCACGATCGGCACGGGCGCCGCGCTCGCGCTGGCCGCGCTGAGCCTCGTCGTGTTCGCCTGGCCGAACAGCATTGCGCGGCGACGGCACAACGAGCTGCGCTACGTCGACATGGGCAAGGAGCCCACCGGCTACCACTGACGACCGACGCGGCGCGTTCGGGCCGCGCCTAGGACTTTGGTCCAATGCGCAACGACGCAGAGCTTCCTAGGATGGCGGCGCCTTACCGCCCTCCAGGAATCTCGCCGTGTCTCTTTTCCCTCTGCGTTTTCGTTTCGCCCGTCTTCTGCTGCTGGCTGTTCCGACGGCCGTGCTCGTCGCCTGCGGCGGCGGGGGGGACGGTGGCTCTGGCGTCGGCTTCCTGCCGAACAGCGGCACGGGCACCACGCCGCCTGCCACCACCCCACCCGCGACGCCGCCCGACGTGCCCGACGACGGCGATGCCTTGCGCAACGCGCCCTGGGTCGAGGGCGTGTTCCGGACCGCGAGCCTCTACAAGGACCGGTGCGTAGCACCGCGCACCGGCACCGACCCCGACGGCAAGCCCTTCGTCGACAAGACCGGCCGCACGCTCGACGAGAACAACTGGCTGCGGTCGTGGACCAACGACACCTACCTCTGGTACGACGAGGTGCCGGACCTGGACCCGGCGCTGTACGCCACGGCCGACTATTTCGACCTGCTCAAGACCCACGCCGTGACGCCGTCGGGCAGGGACAAGGACCAGTTCCATTTCACCTACACCACCGAGGAGTGGAATGCGCTCTCGGGCGCCGGCTCGTCCGTCGGATACGGCGCGCAGTGGGCTTTCTTTGCCCTCTCCCCGCCGCGCGATCTGCGCGTGGCGTACGTGGAGCCCGGCTCTCCCGCGGCCACGACGGGCGCCGGCCTGCCGCGCGGCGCCCGGGTGCTCGGGGTCAACGGCGTCGATTTCGTGAACGACCCCACGCAGGAAGGCGTCGATGTCATCAACGCGGCGCTCTTTGGCGCTGCACCGGGGACGTCCACGCGGTTCACCGTCGTCGACGCGGGCAGCAACACCCCGCGCGACATCACGCTGACGGCGGCGCCGGTGATCTCGACCCCCGTCCAGAACGTCAAGACGCTCCCGAACGCGGGCCGCACGGTTGGCTACCTGCAATTCAACGACCACATCGGCACGGCGGAACTGCAACTGAAGGCCGCCATGGAGTGGCTGCGCGCGCAGCGGGCCACCGAGCTGGTCGTCGACCTGCGCTACAACGGCGGCGGCTATCTGGACCTGGCCAGCCAACTGGGCTTCATGGTCGCCGGCGAGACGCAGACGCGTGGCAAGACCTTCGAGACCGTGCGGTTCAACAACAAGCACACCGAGCGCGATCCGGTGACTGGCAACACGCTCGCGCCCACGCCGTTCTGGGCCACCACCCTGGGCTTTCTTTCTCCCATCGACCCGCCCCTTCCGCTGCCGAGCCTCGACCTGCGGCGCGTCTATGTGCTCACGGGCCCCGACACCTGCTCTGCCAGCGAGGCGTTCATCAACGGCCTGCGCGGCATCGACATCGACGTGGTCCAGATCGGCGACACCACCTGCGGCAAGCCCTACGGCTTCTATCCCGAGGACAACTGCGGCACCACCTACTTCAGCGTGCAGTTCCAGGGCGTGAACGCCAAGGGCTTCGGCGACTACCCGGACGGCATCGTGCCTACCTGCTTCGTGCCCGACGATTTCAGCCGTGCGCTCGGCGATCCGCAGGAGGCGCGCCTGGCCGCCGCACTGGCGCACCAGGTCTCGGGGGCCTGCCCCGCCGCACCGGCCGGGCGCCTCGCCAAGCGTGCCGTCGCCGGCCCCGCCGCGCCCTTGCTGCACAAGCCCGAAGGCCTGCGCAACCGCATCCTGCGTCCGCGCTGAAGCAGGCGCAGGCGCAGGCGCAGGTACGCGCGCCGCGCTCAGATGCTGTGCGGGTCCACGTCCACCAGCCAGCGGATCACGCCCTTGCCCTCGGGCGTGCGCCGCAGTTCGTGCAGCAGCGGCTGCCAGGCGGCCAGCAGGCGCTGCAGCGCGGCGCGTGAGGGGCTTTCGATGAGCATCTGCGCGCGCTCCACGTTCGCCACGCGCTGGATCGCCAGCGGCACCGCCGGGTAGCGCGTGACCAGGTCGGCGCCGGGCAGCGCCTCGGCCTGGTCGGCCGCGAGGTTGAGGAAGCCCTGCGCCACCGCCTGCTCGCGCGCGTCGGCGCGCACCAGCGCCTGGAACGCGAAGGGCGGCATGGCCGCGGCCTGGCGTTCTTCGAGCTGCTGCTTGGCGAAGGCCTCGTAGTCGTGCCGGCGCAGCGCCGCAAACAGCGGGTGCGGCGCGTGGTGCGTCTGGATCCACATCTCGGCCTTGGCGCCTTGCGCCGCAAGGTAGGCGGCGTCGCGGCCCGCGCGGCCGGCCGACTGCATCAAAAGGCTGAACAAGCGCTCGGGCGCGCGGAAGTCGCTGGAGAACAGGGCGCCGTCGGGGTTCACGGCGGCCACCAGCGTGATGCGGCGGAAGTCGTGGCCCTTGGCGATCATCTGCGTGCCCACGAGCACGTCGACCTCGCCTGCGTGCACGGCGGCCAGTTGCGATTCGAGCGCGCCCTGTTTCTTGGTGCTGTCGGCGTCGATGCGCGCGATGCGCACCGCGCTGCCGTCCGCATGCTTCACGCCGGCGAACAGCTCGGCCAGGTGCTCTTCGAGCCGCTCGGTGCCGCGGCCCACGGGCGCGATGTCGGGGTTGCCGCAGGCCGGGCAGGCGCGCGGCACGCGCTCGGTGAAACCGCAGTGGTGGCAGCGCAGCGTGCGGTCGATCTTGTGGAACACGCGGTAGGCGCTGCAGTGCGGGCATTCGCTCTTCCAGCCGCAGTCGCCGCAGGCCAGCACCGGCGCATAGCCGCGCCGGTTCAGGAAGATCATGCTCTGCTCGCCGCGCGCGATGCGCTGGCCGATGGCGTCGAGCAGCGCGCCCGAGATCACCGTCTTCGGCGGCTGCAGGTTCATGTCCACGAGCCGCACGGCCGGTAGCGCGCCCGCGCCGATGCGTGAAGGCATGGCCAGCCGCACGTAGCGCCCGCCCGGGTCGTCGCCTTCGGGCGGTCGGCTCTGGTGCCAGCTCTCGAGCGAGGGCGTGGCCGAGCCCAGGATCACCTTGGCCTTTTCGCGCTGGCCGCGCCACACGGCGAGGTCGCGCGCCGAGTAGCGCGCGCCTTCCTGCTGCTTGTAGCTGGGGTCGTGCTCCTCGTCGACCACGATGAGCTTCAGCCCCGGGATCGACGCGAACACCGCCATGCGCGTGCCCAGCACGATGCGCGCGGCGCCGCTGTGTGCCGCCAGCCAGCTCGCCAGCCGCTGCGGATTCGTCATGCCGCTGTGCAGCGACACCACGGCCTCGTCGCCGAAGCGCGCCTTGAAGCGGGCCTCGAGCTGCGGCGTGAGGTTGATCTCGGGCACCATCACCAGCGCCTGCGCTTCGGGGTCGCGCGCCAGCAGGTCGGCCACGCAGCGCAGGTAGACCTCGGTCTTGCCGCTGCCGGTGCTGCCCACCAGCAGGAAGGTGCCGGTGCCGGCCTCGATGCGGGCCAGCGCGGCCGACTGTTCTTCGGAGAGGGCGATCAGGTTCGCGGATTCGGCCGTCTCGGCCACCGGCCCGGCGGTGGTCTTGCGCTTGAGGCGGCGCGCCAGCTGCGTCGTGCTCAGGTCGCGCAGCTGCGGCGGCAGGGCGGCCAGCGCGATCTCGCCGATCGAGCGCTGGTAGTAGCGCCCGGCAAACGCCACCAGGTCGCGCCATGCCTCGCCCAGCGGCGCCAGCGCGTCGAGCGCCGCGCCCACGGGTTTGAGCGCCATGTCGGGCTCGGCGCCCTCCAGCGAGGTCGGCTCGTTCCAGACCACGCCCAGCACCTCGCGCTTGCCCAGCGGCACCCGCACCAGCGTGCCCGGCACCAGCGGCTCGGCGCCGGCGTAGCTCAGCAGGTCACCCAGCGCGGCATGCGCGGGCGTCTGCACCGCGACGTCGAGTCGCCAGGGGCAGGAGATGTTTGTGGCGGATGTGACCGTCGGCGCGCCGGCTTCGGACGGCGATTCGGTGGAGAGGCTGGGCGTCCTTTTTGGCAAGGTTTGTTAATGCGTTTTGGAGCAAGACCGCTTAAGTTGTTGATTTCACTGCGCTTTGGCGGTCATCCAGAGTTTCTGTGGATAACTTTGTTGACAAGACGGCTGGATAGTCGCCGAAGCCTTGATTTTCAAGGCTTCCGCTGGAATGCCTGTAAAAAAAGCAAAAATCAAAACCTATATAAATCAACCACTTAGCGTCGCTATTGGTTTAGGAGCAGAACCAATGCCCCCTCAGATAATCTTGCGCAGTGCAACACGCGTTTTGTGCATAAGTCGGGCGTCCGGGGCCGTTTTAGGGCTTGACAAACGCCGGGCGACTGGCTTTCAGGGGGCGCTGAGTCTGCCAACCGGGCGGTCGGCAGTTCACATTTGTTAGCTCAAGTGCGCAGCGCGCGCGACTGATCGTGCACCGCCTGGACCAGCGCCGCGACGTGGTCGGGCGGCGTGAACTGGCTGATGCCGTGGCCCAGGTTGAAGATGTGCGTCGGGCCTGCCGTGGTGCGGTCGGTGTGGGGCTTGCCGAAGGCCTGCAGCACCTTGCCGACTTCGGCCTCGATGGCCGCGGGCGGGGCGAACAGCACGTTCGGGTCGATGTTGCCCTGGATCGCCTTGGCCTTGTCCTCGGTGCCTTCGGCCACGAGGCGGCGCGCGGCGGCGAGGTTCACGGTCCAGTCGACGCCGAGCACTTCGCAGTCGAGCGCGCGCATGGCGCCCAGCCACAGGCCGCCGCCCTTGGTGAAGACGATGCGCGGCACCGGCTGGCCGTCGGGGCCGTGGCGCTTCAGGCCGGCGAGCACGCGCGCGGTGTAGGCCAGGCTGAATTCGTGGAACGCGCCGTCGGCCAGCACGCCGCCCCAGCTGTCGAAGATCATCACGGCCTGCGCGCCGGCGTCGATCTGCGCATTGAGGTAGGCGGCCACCGAATCGGCATTGACCGCGAGCACGCGGTGCATCAGGTCGGGGCGGCCGTACAGCATGCTCTTCACGAGGCGGTAGTCGCTCGAGCCCGCGCCCTCGACCATGTAGCAGGCCAGCGTCCACGGGCTGCCCGAGAAGCCGATGAGCGGCACGCGGCCGTCGAGTGCCTTGCGGATCGAGCCCACGGCGTCGAACACGTAGCGCAGCTTGTCCATGTCGGGCACTTCGAGCGCGGCCACGGCCGCTTCGTCGCGCACCGGGCGCGCAAAGCGCGGGCCTTCGCCGGCCTCGAACGACAGGCCCAGGCCCATCGCGTCGGGCACGGTGAGGATGTCCGAAAAGAGGATGGCCGCGTCGAGCGGGTAGCGCGCCAGCGGCTGCAGCGTGACCTCGGTGGCGTAGTCGGTGTTGGTGGCCAGCCCCATGAAGCTGCCGGCCTTGGCGCGCGTGGCAACGTATTCAGGGAGGTAGCGGCCGGCCTGGCGCATGAGCCAGACGGGCGTGTGATCGGTGGCCTGGCGCCAGCAGGCCCGCAGGAAGGTGTCGTTTTGCAAAGGGGCGAAAGGCATGGCCCGATTGTCGCAGGGCCCCCCGCGTTCGCCGTCAGTTGACCGACAGCGCACTTTGCGTTGCATCAACCCGCCCCGATGCGCCAGGGCGCGCGCCAGCCGCGAGCATCCGTTCCCGACAACAACTTCGGTCTGGAACAGACATGGCGCAGCAGGTTTTCGATGTGGTGGTGGTGGGCGCCGGCTCGGCCGGCTGCGTGCTGGCGCACCGGCTGGTGCGCGCCGGGCGCCGCGTGCTGCTGCTGGAGGCGGGCCCGCCCGACGACGACCGCTTCATCCACATGCCCGCCACCTTCGTGCGCGTGATCGGCACCGAGCGCACCTGGGCCTACGAGAGCGAGCCGCAGCCCGCCGCCGCCGGCCGCAAGATGTTCGTGCCGCAGGGCCGCACGCTGGGCGGCGGCAGCTCGGTCAACGCCATGGTCTACGTGCGCGGCACGCCCGCCGACTACGACGGCTGGGAGGCGCAGGGCTGCGAAGGCTGGGGCTGGCGCGACGTGCTGCCGTGGTTCCGCAAGGCCGAGGGCAACGCGCGCTTCGCTTGCGAGCTGCACGGCACGAGCGGGCCGCTGAAGGTGAGCGACACGCGCTTTCGCCATCCGCTGAGCCTGGCCTTCCTGCGCGCCGCGCAGCAAAGCGGCCTGGCCTACAACGACGACTTCAACGGCGCCGCCCAGGCCGGCGTGGGCTTCTACCAGACCACGACTTTCGAAGGCCGACGCGCGAGCACCGCCGCCACCTACCTCGCGGCCGTGCGCGACGACCCGAAGCTCACCGTGGTGACCGGCGCGCACGTGCTGCGCGTGCTCACGCTGGACGGCGCGGCCACCGGCGTGGTCTACCGCACGGGCCGCAACGGCGGCGGCGAAGAGGTGATCGCGACCGCGCGCGACGAAGTGATCCTCTCGGCCGGCGCGCTCGCCTCGCCCAAGCTGCTGCTGCTGTCGGGCATCGGTCCCGGCGCGCAGTTGCAGGCGCTGGGCCTGCCGGTGGTGAAAGACCTGCCCGGCGTGGGCGAGAACTTCCAGGACCACCTGGAGGTGTCGGTCTACGGCCGCACGCGCGAGCCCGTGAGCCTGCTGGGCAACGACCGCGGCCTGGCGGCGCTGAAGCACGGCCTGCAATGGATGCTGTTCGGCTCCGGCCTGCTCACCTCGAACGTGGTCGAGAGCGGCGGCTTCGTCGACACCACCGGCGAGGGCCGGCCCGACCTGCAGTTCCACGTGCTGCCCGTGCTCGTGGGCGATGTCGACCGCGAACCGCTGGCCGGCCACGGCCTGTCGATCAACCCCTGCTTCCTGCGCCCGCAGTCGCGCGGGCGCGTGGCGCTGCGCAGCGCTGATCCGATGGCGCCGATCCTGTTCGACGGCGGCTACCTGCAGGCGCAGGCCGACGTCGACACGCTGGTGCGCGGCGTGAAGCTGGCGCGCCGCATCCTGCGCGCGCCGGCGCTGCGCGAGGTGGTGTCCGAAGAGCTGGCGCCGTCAGCCGCCGACGACATGTCCGACGAGGCCCTCGAGGCCTACGTGCGCGAGCGCGCCAAGACCGTCTACCACCCGAGTGGCACCTGCCGCATGGGCCGCGACCCCATGGCCGTGGTCGATGCGCGCATGCGCGTGCATGGCGTGGCGAAGCTGCGCGTGTGCGACGCCTCGGTGATGCCTTCGCTCGTCAGCGGCAACACCAACGCGCCGACCGTGATGCTGGCCGAGCGCTGCGCGGACTTCGCGCTGTCAGGCAACTGAGATTGCACGGTCGGTCAATCGCCGAAGCGCACTGAAACCTAGAGTCGATTCCCACAAGGAGACAGAGCGAATGAGTGCTACAGATTCCATGGCCGGCAAGGTCGCCTTCATCACCGGCGGCGGCACCGGCATCGGTGCGGCGGTGGCCGCGCAGTTCGTCGCGGCGGGCGGCCGCGTGGTGCTGATGGGGCGCCGCCTCGCGCAACTCGAAGCGGTGGCGTCGAAGCTCGGCGGGCTCGCGGTGGCGGGCGACGCAGCGAACACTGCCGATGTGCAGCGCGCCCTGGCCGCCGCACGCGAACGCTTCGGCGGCGTCGACGTGCTGGTCGCCAACGCGGGCGGCCACGGCGTGGGCGACGCACTTGCCACCGACGACGCCTCGTGGGCGCTGTCCACGCGCCTGAACCTCGACACCGCTTTCGTCTGCGCACGCGAGCTGCTGCCCGAGCTCATCGCGCGGCGCGGCAACATCGTCGTGCTCTCGTCGCTCGCGGGCCACTTCGCGGGGCCGGGCGTGGTCGGCTACGTGACCATGAAGCACGCGCTCATCGGCCTCGTGCGTTCGCTGGCGCGCGACTATGGACAGCAGGGCGTGCGCGTGAACGCCGTGTGCCCCGGCTGGGTGCGCACCGAGATGGCCGACGAGCAGATGCAGGTGCTCGTCGACAAATACCGCCTGCCCGATGCCGACGCGGCCTACGCCCTCGTCACGCGCGACGTGCCCATGGGCCGCGCCGCGAGTCCCGACGACGTGGCGAACGCCGTGCTGTTCCTCGCCTCGCCGCTGGCCGCGATGGTCAGCGGCAGTTCGCTGATGGTCGATGGCGGCGCGTCCGCGGTCGACCTGCCCACCATCGCCTTCGCGCACGACGCCTGAAGAAGGAAAGACGCCATGAGCACCGACACCACCAAGCCCGCTGACTGGAAGACCTACGACCAGTTCGCCCTCGGCATCGCAACCAACCGCCTGCCCGCCACCGACGCACTCGCCGGTCAGACGCTGAGGCTCGCGCTGCCCGACTTCCAGCTCACGCTGCAGCCGGGCACGCAGCACACGCTCGACTGGCACGAAGACGGCGCACGCGGCGGGCAAGGCCAGGGCGACTGGTACGAGGCCATCGAGGTCGCGCCCGACACCTTCTTCCTCGACATCACGCAGGCCAGCCGACCCAGCGAGGCGCTGACCGTCGTCGTCAACACGCGCACGCGCCGCGTGCTCGCGATCCGCTGCCGCATCGTCGGCGCCGACGAGGCCGCGGGCCAGCCGCGCGTGCCGCAGGACTTCTGGCCCGGCACGCTCGAAGGCGGCACTGCAACGGGGAGCGCACCGCACGCCACGCGCGACCTCATCGGCCTGCGCACCTGGCAGACCTACAGCCCCAACCACACCTACGAGCACACCTACCTGAGCGCCGAGCGCTACGCGTGGCAGTGCCTCGTGGGCGTGCAGCGCGGCCACGGCGACGTCGACCTCGCGAGCTACTGGAAGTTCGACGACGACCAGTACGTCTTCACCTTCCGCGAGTTCCTGATTCCGGTCGCGTCGGTGTTCTTCTTCGACTTCGCGAACGGCCGCTCGACCGGCAAGTTCCTCGGGCTCACCGGCACCGGCGCGATCGCCAACAACCCCGCCGGCGCTTTCATGCGCAAGGCCTCGCAGACCTTCTACCCGCCCGAGTTCGGGCCCGTCTGACCTCATCGTTGTCCAGGAGCTTTTTCATGCGCACCCCTTACCAGATCGTGGCCGACCACTACGCCGCCTCCGACCGCCACGACCTCGCCGCGATGTTCGCCGACGTGGCCAACGACGTTCAGTGGACAGAGATGGCCGGCTTTCCCTGCGCCGGCACGCACGTCGGCCCCGCGCAGGTGGTCGAGAAGGTCTTCCAGGTGCTCGGCGCCGAATGGGAGGGCTACCGCTTCGTGCTCGAGCGGCTGGTCGACGGCGGCGACACCGTGGTCGGCATCGGCGACTACCACGCGCGCCACCGCACCACCGGCAAGCCGATGCAGGCCCGCGTCACGCATGTGTGGCAGGTGCAGGGCGGAAAGGTGCGGCGCTTCGAGCAGTTCACCGACACGCTGCTCGTCGCGCGCGCCATGCAGCCGTGACGCCTCTTTCTTTCGCATCCCTTCCCGGAGCCCGCCCATGAATCTGCGCGACCTGTCGATCGAACACCTCGGCCAGGTGGGCCTGCAGGCGCAGCGCCGCCGCGGCAACCACATCGACGGCCACGAGGTCGTGCCCCGCAACGGGCTGTACCTGCCGGTCGTCGATCCGGCCACCGAGATGACCGTGGCCGAGGCGCCCGACAGCGGCGCGGACGACGTGCACGCGGCTGTCGCCGGCGCGCGCCGCACCTTCGAGAGCGCCGCCTGGAAGTCGCTGCGACCGGCCGACCGCGAGCGCATGCTCTACACGCTCTCGACGCTCATCGAATCGCACGCCGACGAACTCAGCGCGCTCGAAACCCTGCAAAGCGGCAAGCTGCGCGGCATCGCGCGCATGGTCGACGTGGGGGCGGGCGCGGAGTTCGTGCGCTACATGGCGGGCTGGGCCACCAAGCTCGAAGGCCAGACGCTCGACAACTCCATCGGCATCCCCGGCGCGCAGTGGGTCACGTACACGCGGCGCGAGCCGGTGGGCGTGGTCGCGGCCATCGTGCCGTGGAACTTTCCGCTCGCCATCGCGCTGTGGAAGGTGGCGCCCGCGCTCGCGGCCGGCTGCACCGTGGTGCTCAAGCCGTCGGAAGAAACACCGCTCACCGCGCTGCGGCTGGCCGAGCTGGCGCTGGAGGCGGGCTTTCCGCCGGGCGCGCTCAACGTGGTGTGCGGGCGCGGCGCCACGGCCGGCGCAGCGCTGGCCGCGCACCCGGACATCCGCAAGATCAGCTTCACGGGCTCGACAGCGGTGGGCCGGCACATCGGCCACGCGGCCGTCGACAGCATGGCGCGCTTCACGCTGGAGCTGGGCGGCAAGTCGCCGCTCATCGTGCTCGGCGACGCCGACCCGGCGGCGGCGGCGCAGGGTGCGGCCAACGGCATCTTCTTTCACCAGGGCCAGGTGTGCACCGCGGGTTCGCGCGTGTACGTGCAGCGCAACCTGTTCGACGAGGTGGTGCGCCGGCTCGCGCATGCCGCCGAGGGCCTGCACATCGGCTCGGGCTTCGACCCGAAGGCGCAGTTCGGGCCGCTGGTGTCCAAGCGCCACCTGGCGCGCGTGATGGCGCACATCGACGGTGCCGTGGCCGAGGGCGCCACGCTGGTCACCGGCGGGCGTCAGGCCTTCGACGGCGGCTGCTTCGTGCAGCCCACCGTGTTCGTCGATGCGCAGCCGTCGATGCGCATCGCGCGCGAGGAAGTGTTCGGCCCGGTCGCAACCGTGGTGCCCTTCGACGATGTCGATGAGGCAGTGCGCCTGGCCAACGACAGCGCCTACGGCCTGGCGGCCAGCGTCTGGTCGAACGATCTCTCCTCTGTGCACCGCATCGTGCCGCGCCTGCAGGCAGGCGTGGTCTGGGTCAACGCGCACAACGTGCTCGACAACGCGCTGCCGCTGGGCGGCGTGAAGCAGTCGGGCAGCGGGCGCGACCTGGGGCGCGCGGCGGTGGAGAGCTTCACCGAACTCAAGAGCGTGTGCATGGCGGTGTAGCCCCGCCCCGGTTTCGATCACCCCAAAAGAAGGAGACACCTCATGCAAAGCAAAAGACGAATCGCGCTGTCGGCCATTGCTGGCGCGCTGGGCCTGGCCGGTTTCAGCGGCGCCTGGGCGCAGGCGGGCCCTGACTGCGGCCTCAACACCGGCAAGCCCGCCACGGGCGAGCCCATTCCCATCGGCGCCGTGGTCGGCAAGACGGGCCCCGACGACTTCAGCGCCTCGGGCCAGGCGGCGGCCGCGTACTTCAAGTGCGTCAACGCCAACGGCGGCATCCACGGCCGCCCGGTCGACTACCTCGTGCTCGACGACCAATGGAACCCCGAGACCGCCGCGCAGGTCGCCTCCAAGCTCGTGAAGGACCGCAAGGTGGTCGCGCTCGTGGGCAGCACCAGCTTCGTGGAGTGCGGCGCCAACGCCAAGATGTACGCCGACGAGGGCGTGATGGTCATCGCCGGCACCGGCGTGCCGCGCGAATGCTTCAACGCGCGCAACTACGTGCCGGTGAACGCGGGGCCGCGCGTGTCGGCCACCATCGCCGCGATGTACGCCGCGCAGAAGTACAAGGCGAAGAAGATGGTCTGCATCATTCCGAACATCCCGAGCCTGGGCAACTGGGCCTGCGAGGGGCCGAAGGAATGGGGCAGGAAGAACGGCGTGACGGTCGAGACCCTCACCATCGACCCCGGCTCGGCCGACGCCACCTCGACCATGCTGCAGGCCGCCGCGAAGAAGCCCGACACCATCATCATGAACGTGCCCAAAGGCATCCTGGTGCCGATGCTGGCCGCGGCCGAGCAGCAGAACCTGGGCAAGAAGATCCACTTCGTGTCGGCCGCGCCGGCCTACAACGTCGACGTGCCCAAGGCCATCGGGCCGTACTGGAAGGGCAACTTCGACGTCAACCTCGAGTTCAACCCGCTCGAATCGGCCGGGCCCGACAACAAGAACTGGCTGGCCGTGATGGACAAGCACGGCGCCAAGGGCGACCCGCGCGACACCTTCTCGCAGGCCGGCTACCTGGCCGCGCGCCTGGCCACGCAGGCGATGCTGAAGATGGACCCGAAGAAGATCGACCGCGCCGGCGTGACCGATGCGCTGCGCAAGGTGAGCGACTTCCGCAGCGACATCCTGTGCAAGCCCTTCTACGTGGGCAGCGGCAACCGCCACAACGCCAACAACAGCGGGCCCATGGCCAGCCCCGACGGCAACGGCTGGCGCTTCGCGCCCGGCGGCTGCCTCACGGCGGACGACCCGGAGCTGGTCGACATCCGTGCCGACGAGCAGAAGATGGGCCTGAAGTAAGCGCGCCGGGCCATGGAGGACTACCTGCCTTTCGTCATCTCGGGCCTGGGCCTGGGCGCGGTGTACGCGCTCTCGGGCGTGGGGCTGGTGGTGCTCTATCGCTCGTCGGGCGTGCTGAACTTCGCCTTCGGGGCCATCGGCGCGCTCGGCGCGTATGTGGCCTGGACGCTGCTCGAAGCCGACTGGCCGCAAGGCCTGGCGTGGTGCGCGGCGGTGCTCGCGGCCATGGCGCTGTCGCTGGCCTACGGACGCCTGCTGGCACCGCGCCTGTCGCACCGCGACCCGACCATCCGCAGCATCGCCACGCTGGGCTTCGCGCTCGTGGTGGTGGGCTTCACCGAGTGGACCTGGGGCGAGCAGCCGCGCCGTCTCGTGCTGCCGACCGACGGCGGCGCGCTCGAATTCGTGCTGGGCGAGGTCGAGGTGCGGCTCACCCACACGCGCGCACTCGGCCTGGCGCTGGCGGTGCTGATGATGGGCGGCGTCGGCCTGCTGCTGTCGAAGACGCGCGTGGGCCTGAAGATGCGTGCGCTGGCCAACGACCGCGACCTGAGCGCGCTGCTCGGCATCCGCGTGTTCGGCGTCGACACCGTGGCGTGGATATTGAGCGGCGCCTTCGCGGGCGTGTGCGGGCTGCTGCTGGCCAACATCGTGCGGCTGCAGGCCACGCTGCTGACCTTTCTCGTGATTCCGGCGTTCGCCGCCGCCATCATCGGCCGCCTGCATTCGCTGCCGGCGACCGTGGCGGGCGGCATCGCCATCGGCGTGCTGGAGGCGCTGGCGATCACGGTGCCGGGCTTCGCGGCCTTTCGCACGGCGACGCCGTTCCTCATCGCGCTGGCGATGATCGTGTTCTACCGCGCGGGGACGCGGTCGGCATGAACGCGTCGATCCTCGAAGGCGCCATGCCCGTGTCCGACGCCGCACCCGCCGCGCTGGCGCAGGCCGCGCGCCGCGCCCGCCGCTCGCTCGTGCTCATGGTGGCCTGCGTGCTGCTGATCGGCTGGGCCGTGCCGTGGTTCGCGAACGCGTACTGGATCAAGACGCTCACGTCGTCGCTCGCGCTGTCGGTCGCGGCGGCGGGCGTGGCGTTGCTCTATGGCCAGCTCGGGCTGGTGTCGCTGTGCCAGTACGCGCTGCTCGGCGCGGGCGGCTGGGTCGCACTGCGTGCGGGGCACGGGCTGGGCTGGCCCTTCGAGCTGTCGGTGCTCGCGGGCGGGCTGCTGTCCTGCGTCGTGGGCATGCTCGCGGGCCTGCCGGCGCTGCGGCTCAAGGGCCTGTACCTCGCGCTCGTCACGATGATGATGGCGGGCGGCTTCCAGGTGGTCGTCAACGTGACGGGCTTCCCCGACGGCGGTGCCGGCTGGCTGGGCCGCGTGTTCGGCAGCGAGCGGCTGATGATGCCCAGGCCCGCGCTGGCGCTGTCGGACGCCGCGTACTTCCGCTACGTCGCCGTGTGGCTGGCGGCGGTGCTGGCGCTGATCGAGCTGCACCGGCGCACGCGCGCGGGCCGCTCGTGGGCGCTGATCCGGCGCGGCGAGGCGGCGGCCGTGGCGGCCGGCGTGAACATCCTGCGCTACCAGACCTGGGCCTTCGGGCTCGCGGGCTTCTGCGCCGGCGTGGCCGGTGCGCTGCTCGCGGGCGGCGTGGGGCAGCTCGACGGGCGCGCCTTCGCGGCCGGCGAATCGGTGATGCTGTTCGCGCTCACGGTGGTGGGCGGCGTGTACCACTGGGCCGGCGCGCTCATCGCGGGCTTGCTGCTGCGCGCGGTGCCGGCGCTGCTGACCGACTTCGGCGTCAACGGCTACCTCGCGATGATCTTCTTCGGCGTGGCACTGCTGCATGCGCTCATCACCGCGCCGAGCGGCATCGCGGGGCAGCTGATGGGCGTGTTCGATGCGGTGCGCCAACGCTTCGCCGCACCGAAGGACAAGGACGCCGCGCCATGATCCGCATCGACGATCTCACCGTCGCCTTCGGCGGCGTCAAGGCCATCGACGCGCTCACGGCGCAGCTCGATGCGCCCGTGTGCGGCCTGATCGGGCCGAACGGCGCGGGCAAGACCACGCTGGTCAATGTGCTCAGCGGCCTCGTGTCGCCCAGCGCCGGCCGCGTGGCGGTGGACGGCGCCGACCTGCTGGACCTGAAGCCCATCGTGCGCGTGCGCTTCGGCCTGCGCCGCTCGTTCCAGACCGAACAGGTGGTGGAAGACCTCAGCGTGTGGGACAACGTGCGCGCGCTGCTCGACCACGTGCCGCACGCGCGCGGCGAGGCCGCGTCGCAGGTGGCGCGTGCGCTGTCGCACACCGGCCTGCTCGACGTGGCGACTGTCATGGGGCACC
Organism: Variovorax boronicumulans; assembly: GCF_009811375.1. NCBI lineage: Bacteria > Pseudomonadati > Pseudomonadota > Betaproteobacteria > Burkholderiales > Comamonadaceae > Variovorax > Variovorax boronicumulans. The sequence continues at coordinate 568,995 of NZ_BKDH01000002.1, read as the reverse complement.
GCCTCAACCTGTTCCAGCGCCGCATGCTGGAGCTCGCGAAGTCGCTGGTCGGCGCGCCCAAGCTGCTGTTGCTCGACGAGCCTGGCGCCGGCCTCACCGAGCAGGAGGCCGGCGTGCTGCGCCGCACGATCGGCGCGGTGCATGCGTTCTGCGGCGCGCAGGTGCTGCTCATCGACCACGACGTCGACCTGATCGCCGCAACCTGCACGCAGACCCTGGTGCTCGACTTCGGCCGCCGCCTCGCGCTCGGCTCGACGCGCGAGGTGCTCGACGACCCGGCCGTGCGCAAGGCCTACCTGGGAACGGAGTGACCACCCCATGCTGAACGTGACCGATCTGCGCCTGCAGCGCGGCGGCAAGGCCGTGCTGCACGGCATCGAACTGCAGGTGCCGCCGGGCGAGGTGACGGCGCTGCTGGGCGCCAACGGCGCGGGCAAGTCGAGCACCGTGATGGCCATCGGCGGCGTGCTGCCGCTCGCGGGCGGGCGCATCGAGGTCGAGGGCCATGCACTGCACGGCCAGCGGCCCGAGCGCGTGCGCGCGCTGGGCGTGGCGGTGGTGCCGGAAGGGCATCGCGTGCTCGGCGAGCTGTCGGTGCTCGACAACCTGCGCGCCGCCGCCACCGCACTGCCTGCGGCCGGCGTGGCCGATGCGGTCGAGCGCGTGCTCGGCGTGTTCCCCGAACTGCGCGTGAAGCTCGCGCTCCCCGCGCGTTCGCTGTCGGGCGGACAGAAGCAGATGGTCTGCATCGCGCAGGCGCTCATCGGCAAGCCGCGCTACCTGGCCATCGACGAACTCTCGCTGGGGCTCGCCCCTGCGGTGGTCAAGCGGCTGGTCGAGGTGGTGCAGCAGGTCGCGCGCGAGGGCGTGGGCGTGCTGCTGATCGAGCAGTTCACGACCGTGGCGCTGGCCGTGTCGAGCCGCGCCTATGTGCTGGAGCGCGGGCGCATGGCCTTTGCGGGCTCGTCGGAAGAACTGCGCAGCCGGCCGGAGATCCTGCACAGCAGCTATCTCGCGGCGGCCTAGGCGCGCTCCTTCTGCGCCTTCCGTGCGGTGGGCATCACGAAGGCCTGGAAGTAGTCGCGCAGCCGCGCGGTGAACTCCTCGGCGATGGCCGACGGCGCCGACTGCGGCGAGAAGGCCATCGACACCTCCACCGGGCAGCGCGGCGACAGCGGCAGGATCTTCAGGTCGCGCGCGAACACGGAGGCCACGTAGGGGTTGACGATGCCGACGCCGGTGCCCTGCGCCGCCATCATGCAGATGGTGACCGAGTAGGTCGTCTCGACCGTGGCAGCGCATTCGATGCGGTACTGCTGCAGCGTGCGCTGGAACTGCTGGTGGATCTCGTCGTCGGCATTCAGCGTGAGCAGCACCTGCTGCTTCAGGTCGCGCACGTGGATGGCGTCGCGGTGCGCCAGCGCATGCCCGGGATGCACGACGCACACCGCGCTGGCCTTGTGCAGGCTGACCGCGTCGAGCTGCGGGTCGTGGAAGGCGGCGGTGCTGAGCGCGACGTCGTACAGGCCGTAGAGCAGGCCTTCGCGCAAGGCGTGCGTGCCGACGGTCTGCAGGTTGACGTGCACCTCGGGGTGCAGCCGCGAGAAGGCATGGATCACCTGCGGCATGACGCCGAGCCCGAGCGCCGGCGTGCAGCCCACGCGCAGCGAGCCCGCGCCCGACTTGCGCAGCACCGCCACGCTCTGCTCGATGCGGTCCAGGCCCAGGAAGTGGCGCTGCACCGTGTCGAACAGCTGGCGCGCCTCGTGCGTGGGGCGCAGCCGCCCCTTGTGGATGTCGAACAGCTTGAGCCCGGTGGCATGCTGGATCTGCGAGAGCAGGCGGCTCACGGACGGCTGCGTGGTGTGCAGCAGCGCCGCCGCGGCGGTGGTGGTGCCGGTCTGCATCACGGCGCGAAAGGCCTCGATCTGGCGGAAGTTCAACGGGCGCGACATGCGGGGCTCCTGGGCTGTACGGCGGAAAGCATGGCATATCTTTTCTGCATAGCCTGTGAATGAAAATGAATTTTTCAGAATGATGCTGCGTTCCTAGACTGCGCCCTATCCACCTCTCTCCATCGCGCCGTCGCGGCGCACCGCAAGGAAGACGCATGACACAGCAATGGCCCCGCAGGGCCGCCGGCCTCGGCCTTCTCGCACTGGCCCTGGGCGTCGCTTCGACGTCGCAGGCATCGCAGCCGCAGGCCTATCCCGACCGGATGATCCGGCTCGTCGTGCCCTTCACCGCCGGCGGCAGCTCCGACGTGCAGGCCCGCATGCTGGCCGACCGGCTGGGCAAGCTGTACAAGCAGTCGGTGGTGGTCGACAACAAGCCCGGCGCGGGCGGGCACATCGGCGGCAAGTTCGTGGCCGATGCACCGGCCGACGGCTACACGCTGCTGCTCGGCTCGATCGGGCTGCACGCGACCTACGGCGTGTTCAAGAAGCTGAGCTACGACCCCGCGACCGACCTGAAGGTGGTCACGGTGCTGGCCGAGATGCCGCACGTCGTGGTGGCCCACCCCGCGCTGCCCGCCAACGACCTGAAGCAGCTGGTGGCGCTGGCGCGCAAGCAGCCGGACACGATCAACTTCGGCTCGGCCGGCGTGGGGTCGTCCGTGCACATGATCGGGGAGCTGTTCAAGCTCACGGCCAACGCGCCGATCGTGCACGTGCCCTACAAGGGCAGCACGGCCGCGCTGAACGACCTGCTGGCCGGGCAGATCCAGCTGATGTTCGAGAACCCGCCGACCACGCTGGCCCACATCCGCGGCGGCAAGCTCAAGGCGCTGGCCGTGACCGGCAAGGCCCGCCTGCCGGCGCTGCCCGAGGTGCCGACCGCGATCGAGTCGGGCTTCCCGGCCTTCGAGGCCACCTCGTGGACCACGGTGGCGGTGAGCGCCAAGGTGCCCGACGCCATTGCCGACAAGCTCAATGCCGACATCCGCAAGATCGTCGCCGCGCCGGAGTTCCGCCAGGGCCTGTCGGAGCAGGGCATGACTCCGGTGGCCAACACGCGCGACGCCGCGACGCGCTTCATCGCCGCCGAGAAGCTGCGCTGGGACAAGGTGATCCAGCAAGGCCGCATTGCCGCGGAGTGAGCCCCATGTCGTCGAACCCACTTCTTGAACAACCCCGTCTCGCGCCCGTGCCCTGCCGCCGCGTGGGCGATGGCGCGCAGCACCATTTCTTCGGTTACTACAACAAGAGCGCCTGGGACCGCAGCGGGCGCTATCTGCTGGCGCAGCAGGTGCCCTGGATGGACGCCGAACTCACACCGACGGCCGCCGCCCGCATCGGCTACTTCGACCTGCAGGACAACGACCGCTTCCATGCGGTGGGCGACACCACCGCATGGAACTGGCAGATGGGCAGCCAGCTACAGTGGCTCGACGGCGCGCCGGGCCGCCAGCTGGTCTACAACAGCCGCACCGGCGATGCCGATGCGTTCTACCCCGGCTTCGGCGCCACGGTGCTCGACGTCGACACCGGCGCCAAGCGCCTGCTGCCGTTGCCGATCTACGTGGTGGCGCCCGACAGCCGCTGGGCCTTGAGCGTGGACTACCGGCGCCTGTACATCACGCACCGCACCATCGGCTACAGCGAAGCCGGCGGGCCGTTCGAGCTGCCGCTGGCACCGGCCGACGACGGCATCCACGCGACCGACCTGGCCACCGGCACGGCGCGCCTGCTGCTGAGCTACCAGGACCTGCGTCGGTTTCATCCGCGCGCGTCGATGGACAAGGCGATCCACTGGGTGAGCCACATCGAGGTCAACCCGTCGTCGTCGCGCGTGCTCTTCCTGCACCGCTGGACCGAGCGCGTCGAGGACGAGACCTGCTTCCTGCACCGCCTGCTCACGATGAACCCGGACGGCTCCGACCTGCGCCTGCTGGAGTGCTCCGACCACCCGCTGCCGCAGCTGGCGGACGACTTCGACCCGACGGCCGTGGGCACCTTCGACTACGAGAAGTCGGAGTACCAGATCTCGCACCCGCTGTGGCAGGACGACGAGCACATCATCGTGTGGGGCCCGCACGCCGGGAAGATCCACTATCACCTGTACCACGACCGGGAGGGCGGCGAGGTCCGCGTGATCGGCGACGGCGTGCTGGTGGAGAACGGCCACATGACCTTCTCGCCGGTCAACACGCGCTGGCTGCTGAGCGACACCTACCCCGACGCACGCACGCACGAGCGCGTGCTGTTCCTGTTCGACATGGCCACCGGCCGGCGCCACGACCTGGGCAGCTTCTACGCCTCGCCGGCGCTGAGCAAGGAGAACCGGTGCGACCTGCACCCGCGCTGGCGCCGCGACGGGCTGCAGGTGTGCATCGACTCGGTGCACGAATCGCAGCGGCAGATGTACATCGTCGACGTGTCGGGGATCGTGGGCAGCCCCTGAAGGGGGGCGCCTAGTGCGTCAGCGCCGGCGACGCCGCCCGCTGCGCCTCGCGCCGCTGGAACTCGCGCGGCGACACGCCGTACTGCGCCTTGAACACGCGGCAGAAATGCGCGCTGCTGTTGAAGCCCCAGGCGAAGGCGATCTCGGACACCGAGGCGCGGCCGCCCGCGGCCTGGCGCAGCGCCTCGCTGCAGCGCTCCAGGCGCATCTGCCAGATGAAGCGGTCGAGCGTCTGGTCTTCGTCCTCGAACACGCGGTGCAGGTAGCGCTTGGAGCAGCGCAGCTGCTGCGCGATGAGGTCGAGCGACAGGGCCGGGTCGGCCAGGTGCGCGTGCACGAACTGCTTCACGCGCGCCTTCAGCACGCCGGGCAGCGGCTGCGCGCCGAACTGCTCGTCGGCGTGCGTGGCGAGCGTGGAGGCCAGCAGGCCCAGCACGGTGTCGCTGACCGAGCGGCCGACGGCGTTGGGCAGCGACGGCAGCTGGTCGGCCAGCGAGGTGAGGAACGAACCGAGCACCGCGTACAGCCCCTGCATGGCCGGCGTGTGGGCCTCGCAGGTGTGCAGGTCGGGCATCTTCATGCCCTTGAACTGCTGGCGCGGGATCGTGATGGCCAAGAGGCGCGAGCGCTCGGGGTTGGTGATGGCGTAGGGCACGCGCGGGTCGTACAGGCTCCAGTCGCCCGGGTGCAGGTGGAACTCGCGGTCGCGCTGCGAGATGTGGCCGTGGCCTTCCAGCTGCAGCACCAGCTTGTAGTGCTCGTCGAGCGCGATCTCGCGGTGCGTGTCGGGCCGCGCCACGCGGTGCGAAGGCGCCTCGATCATGAACATGCCCAGCGGCCCGAGCTCGTAGGCGTCCATGCGCGCGTCGAACGGGCCGGGGTCGAGGCACTGCACGCGCAGCGCGCCGAAGTACGACTCGTTGATGCGGCCCCAGCAGGCCTGCCGGTCGGCCGGGTGTTCGAGCCGGGTGCTGAAGTGGTGTGCGTTCATGCCGTGGTTCCCTGGGGGCGCCGGAAGCGCTGGTGCAGGATAGGCAGGTCGGCGCGCGCCATCATCGGTACTTCCACCCGGGGCGGCAGGGGCGGTGCGCTCCCGGTCAACGGCAGGTGCGCGCTGGGTCAATGCCCGCGGTTCTCTCCTTCTCAGACGGCGGGCACGCGGCTCGCGTCGGCCGGGTCGACGTTGCGGCGGTACAGCACGAGCGTCGCGATCAGCCCGCAGGCCGCGGCGGCCGTCATCCACAGGCCGGGCGCGCCCTTGTCGCCGGTCATTTCGATCAGGCCCGTGGCAATCGCCGGCGTGAAGCCGCCGAACAGCGCCGTGGCGAGGCTGTAGGCCAGCGAGAAGCCCGCGGTGCGCACGCTGACCGGCATCACCTCGGTGAGCGCCACCACCATCGCGCCGTTGTAGCTGGCGTACAGGAACGACAGCCACAGCTCCACCTCGAGCATGCGCGCGAAGCTCGGCGCGCCGACCAGCCACTTGAGCGACGGGTAGGCCGTGAGGATGGTCAGCACGGTGAACAGCACGAGCAGCGGCTTGCGCCCCACGCGGTCCGACAGCGAGCCCATGACCGGCAGCCAGAAGAAGTTGGAAATGGCCACGCACAGCGTGACGATCAGCGCGTCGGTCGTGCTCAGGTGCAGCACGGCCTTGCCGAAGGTGGGCGTGTAGACTGTGATCAGGTAGAACGACACGGTGGTCATCGACACCAGCATCATCCCGGCGACCACGAGGCCCCAGTTGGCCACCATCGAGCGGAAGATCTCGCGCGCGTTGGGGCGGTGCTTGCGCGCCATGAACTCCTCGGTCTCCTGCCGCGAGCGGCGGATGATGAACAGCACCGGTACGATCAGGCAGCCGACGAAGAAGGGAATGCGCCAGTAGAAGTCGCCGATCTCCTGGGGCGTGAAGGTCACGTTGAGCCAGTAGCCGAGCGCGGCGGCGACAACGATGGCGACTTGCTGGCTGGCCGACTGCCAGCTCACGTAGAAGCCCTTGCGCCCCGGCGTGGCCATTTCCGACAGGTACACCGACACGCCGCCCAACTCCACGCCGGCCGAGAAGCCCTGCAGCAGCCGGCCGACCAGCACCAGCAGCGGCGCGATCACGCCGATGGTCGCGTAGCTCGGCACGCAGGCGATGAGCAGCGTGCCGACGGCCATCAGCGCGAGCGTGACGATCAGCCCCTGGCGGCGGCCCACGCGGTCGACGTACGCACCGAGAAAGATCGCGCCCAGCGGCCGCATCAGGAAGCCCGCGCCGAAGGTCATGAAGGTCAGCATCAGCGACGCGAACTCGTTGCCCGCGGGGAAGAAGGCCTTCGAGATCTGCGTGGCGTAGAAGCCGAACAGGAAGAAGTCGAACATCTCCATGAAGTTGCCGCCGGTCACGCGCAGGACGGTGGCGAATTTCGAGGAGGAATGCGCGTTGGCAGGCGCGGAAATCATGGTGTGTCCCCTGGGGCGGTGTTGTGGGCCCCAGGGTAGGTCGGGGTTCCCGACCGGGACCTGACGGGGGGAGTCAGGTAGCTGTCAATGCGGCGCGCCGCACAGTGGGCGGCGCGTGTACACGCATCAACTCTTGTACTTGATCGAACACCCGTACGGCCGCGTGCTCGCCATCGACACCGGTTTTCCGCCGGTCACTTCGCCCAGCGCCTGGTTCACGTAGTTGGTGGCGGTCTTGATGTCGTCCACGCGGGCCGAGGCGATGCTGTCGATGCCGCCGGCATACACCAGCGTGCCCTTGGGATCGATGATGAAGATGTGGGGCGTGGTGCGCGCGCCGTAGACCTGGCCGATCACGCCGTCTTCGTCCATCAGCACGGCGGTGGGCGCGGCTTTTTGCGACTTCATCCAGGCGTCGAGTGCGTCGGCCTTCAGGTAGTCGCTGGCGGCGCGTTCGGTGGAGTTGATGGCGAGCCAGACCACGCCCTTGTCGGTGGCCGCCTTCTGCGTGGCCGGCATGTTGCCGCTGCCGTAGTGCTTGCGCACGAAGGGGCAGCCGGGGTTGGTCCATTCGAGCACCACGAACTTGCCTGCGAAGTCGGACAGCTTGTGCTTGGCGCCGGTGGTGTCGACGGCCACGAAGTCGGGCGCCTGCTGGCCCACGGCGGGCGCGGCGAAGGCGTTGGTGCCCATGAGGAAGGTAGCGCCCAGCGCGACGGCTGCGGCCACGACGGCGCGGCGGGAAGCGCGGCTGAGGGCGGCGCGTGCCTGGCGCGCGGCGCGAAGGGAGCGTGAGTCGACAGTGGGCGAGAGCGTCATGGCCAGCTTGAACTCCAAAAAACAAAATTCCAAACAACAACTGCAGCTTAGAACGGTTTCTTCAAGTGCGTGTGACAACCCATGACAGCGGCGTTGTCATCTCGTTTCAATTCACCGCATCGGCGCTCAAAGCGCTGCCAACGCGGCGCGCACCTCGTCTTTGCTGAGGATTTCGGTCAGCACGACGGGCGCCTTGCCCGGTGCCTGCAGCACGTACACGGGCACGCCGCTGCGGCCCAGCGCGGTGAGCGCGGCGGTGATGGCGGGGTCGCGCCGGGTCCAGTCGGCGCGCAGCATGGCGACCTGCTTCGTGTCGAAGTCGGCGAGCACTTCGGCGTCGGCCAGCGTGCTCTTCTTGTTGTACTGGCAGGTCACGCACCAGGCGGCGGTGAAGTCGATGAACACCGGCCGGCCCGCGGCCGCCATGTCGCTCACACGCTGGGCCGACCACGGCTGCCAGCGTTCGCCGTCGTTCGGTGCTGCCGAGGCCAGCTTCGCAGTCGGTTCAGGCACCTGCACGATGTTGCGGCCGATGGTGCCGGCCAGCACGGCGGTGAAGGCGATCATCACGGTGGCGATGACGACGCGCGTGCGTCCGGTCAGCGTGAGCGCCCAGACCACGGCGGCCAGGCACACCAGCAGCGCGAGCAGCGTGCCCGCGCCGTCGATGCCGCTTTGCTGGCCCAGCACCCAGACCAGCCAGGCCACGGTCGCGAACATCGGGAAGGCGAGCAGGCGGCGCAGCGTGTGCATCCACGGGCCCGGCTTGGGCAGCAGGCGCGCCACGGCCGGCACGAAGCCCGCCACCAGGTAGGGCAGCGCCAGGCCCAGGCCCAGCGCGGCGAACAGCAGCAGCGCCTGGGCCGCCGGCAGGCCGATGGCAAAGCCCAGCGAGGCGCCCATGAACGGCGCGGTGCAGGGCGAGGCGATCACCACGGCGAGCACGCCGGAAAGGAAGTCGTTGGCCAGCGGATGCTTGGCCTGCGCGCTGCACACCGACTGCGGCGCCGCGCGGCCGAACTCGAACACGCCGGCCAGGTTCAGCCCGAGCAGGGTGAAGAGCGCCGCCAGCGCCGCCACCACGCCGGGCGACTGCAGCTGGAAGCCCCAGCCGAGCTGCGCGCCGGCCGCGCGCAGCGCCAGCATGGCGCCGCCCAGCGCGAGGAACGACAGCATCACGCCGCCCGTGTAGGCCAGGCCCGCCTTGCGGTGCGCGCTAGCGTTGCCCGCCTGGCGCGCGAAGCCCAGCACCTTGATCGCGAGGATCGGGAACACGCAGGGCATGAGGTTGAGCAGCAGGCCGCCGAGCAGCGCGCCGAGCAGGGCGACGATGAAGGTGCCGGCGGGCTGGGCCTGCGCAGCGGCAGCAGGGGCCGCCGCCTGGGCCGCGTTGGCGGCCAGCGCCGCCTGCAGCGCGGGCGACACCTCGGCGGCGCGCGGTGCGGCGGTGGCGGCGGGCCAGGTGCCCGACACCGGCGCCTCGGCGCGCCACGCCACGGGTTGGCCGGCCTGGCGGTCGGCTTCGGCCAGCGCCACCACCACCGGCATGGCGGTGGGGCTTTCGCTGCGCTGGTCGGCCAGCGGCACGGTGGCGGTCCAGGTCGCACCGTCCCAGGCCTGCGTCCAGTCCTTGCCGGAGACGGCGGCGGTGCGGATCACCTCGGGCGTTTCGGGGAAGAACTCGAGCGTCTTGCCGCGCACGGCGGCGGGCAGGCCTTCGAGGCGCACCTTCAGCTGCTGGCCCTCGACGGCGATGGTGCCGGGCGCGCCCAGCGGCTGCGGCTGCGCGGCCTGCGCGGTGTCGAAGGCTGCCTTGTTCAGCGCGGTCGAGCCGCGCGTGGGCAGCGAGAGCGTGAACTCGCCCTCTTCAGGAATGCATTCCTTGCGGCAGACCAGCCAGGAGGCCTGCAGCTTGATGTCCATGGCCGGCGAGCCGCCGGTGAGCGCCACGTCGGGCTTGTAGAGCGTCGAGACCTCGAGCGGCACCGGCAGCAGCACGGTGTTCTCGTAGCCGTAGTTGGCCAGCGTGCCGACCGGGATCTTCTTGGGCACCGGCCAGGCGATCTCGCCGGTCGAGACGCCGGCGGGCAGCGTCCACTTCAGTTCCGTCGGAAGGCCCGAATCGCCGGCGTTCTTCCAGTAGGTGTGCCACTCGGGCTGGTGGGTGATCTGCAGCCCGACCCAGACCGGCGCGCCGGGCGCCACGCCCTGGGGCGCATGGGCGACCAGTTCGGCGCGCACGTGGGGGGTGGTGACCACGGCCCCGGTCTTCGGGGCCAGCTGGGCCGCAGCCGGCATGCAGGCTGCGGCGGTAGCTATCAGAAAAGTAGCGAAAGAGATGCGCGAAAAGGTCATGCCGGTCAGTCGGAGCCAGAGGGCGGGGCGAAGTTCCTGAGGGCCGGGTCTTTCCCGAGGCTCAGGCTGCGGAGGCCGCGGGCCAGCCCAGGACCACGCGCCGGGTGGTCGCGCTCTTCTTCTCGATCTTGGTGACGACCATGGCGCCGATTTCCGCCGTGTTGGCCACGTGCGTGCCGCCGCAGGGCTGGAAGTCGATCGACGGCGCGCCGCCGTCTTCGCCCGTGCCGCCGATGCGGATGGTGCGCACCGTGCCCGTGCCGCGCGGCGGCTGCACGCTCATGCTCTTGACCAGCGCGGGGTTGGCGTCGAGCTCGGCGTCGGTGATGGCGCCCACGGTCAGCGGGTGGGCGGCCTCGACCAGCCTGGCGAGGCCCGCGGTGAGCGTTTCCTTGTCGAGCGGGTCGATGATGTGGAAGTCGATGCGCGCGTACTCGGGCGTGATCGAGCAGCCGTTCACCGGCACCGGCACGAGGTGGCACAGCAGGTGGCTGGCGGTGTGAAAGCGCATCAGCCGGTGGCGGCGCTCCCAGTCGAGGCGGGCGGTGACGGTGTCGCCGAGCGCCAGCGCGGCCAGCAGATCGGCCTGGTCGGGCGCGGGCACGTGGACGAACTCGGCGGTCGGCTGGCCCTCGGCGTCCTTGGCCTTGCGGGTGTCGGCGATGGCGATTTCGCGGCCGTCGGCGAGCACCAGCACGCCGGCATCGCCGGCCTGCCCGCCGCCCAGCGGATAGAACACGGTGCGGTCCAGCACGATGCCGGTGTCGTCGATGCGCAGGATGCGGGCTTCACAGGTGCGCAGGTAAGCGTCGGCGCGGAACAGGTCGTCGGTCATGCGGCGATGGTAGCGACGATGCGCGAAGGAGGTGCGCGCACGCCGGAAAGCGCCCACGACCGACACGCCCGCGCCGTGCGATTGCGCATGATCCGGCGGTCTGCGGCCGCCCGCCGCGCAAGGAATCCGCATGAACGCATCGCCGCACCTTCCCGTCCGCCTCGCCCTGTCCGCAGCGGTCGTGGCCGCCGTGCTGCTCGTCGCCGGCTGCGGCGAGACCGCCAAGCTCGCGCCCGAGCTCACGACCGGCCCTCGGCCTCAGCTGGCCGATCCGAACAAGACGCTGATTCCCACCGTCAACGTGGCGCCCGCCGTCGGCTGGACCGACACCGCCGCGCCCACCCCCGCCGAGGGCCTGCGCGTGACGGCGCTGGCGCGCGGGCTGGACCACCCGCGCTGGGTCTACACGCTGCCCAACGGCGACGTGCTGGTGGCCGAGAGCAACAAGCCGCCCAAGCCCGAGGGCAGCGGCGCCGGCGGCCCGGTCGCCAAGGTGCGCAACTGGGTCATGGGCAAGGTCATGGGCCGTGCGGGCGCGGGCGTGCCCAGCGCCAACCGCATCACCCTGCTGCGCGACGCCGACGGCGACGGCCTGGCCGAGGTGAAGCAGGTGTTCCTGGCGAACCTCAGCTCGCCCTACGGCATGGCGCTGGTCGGCAACGAGCTCTTCATCGCCAACGCCGACGCGCTCGTGAAGGTGCCTTACACCGAGGGGCAGACCTCGGTCAGCGCCACGCCCACCGTGGTGACGGCGCTGCCCGCCGGCCTGAACCACCACTGGACCAAGAACGTCATCGCCAGCGCCGACGGCAGCAAGCTGTACGTCACGGTCGGCTCCAACAGCAACATCGGCGAGAACGGCATGGCAGCCGAAGAGGGCCGCGCCGCGATCTGGGAGGTCGATGCAAAGAGCGGCGAGAAACGCCTGTTCGCCAGCGGCCTGCGCAACCCCAACGGCCTGGGCTGGGAGCCCGAGACGAACGTGCTGTGGACCGTGGTGAACGAGCGCGACGAGATCGGCAGCGACCTCGTGCCCGACTACCTCACCTCGGTGAAAGAGGGCGCCTTCTACGGCTGGCCCTGGAGCTACTGGGGCGGCGTGGTCGATGCGCGCGTCACGCCGCAACAGCCCGAGCGCGTGGCCAAGGCGCTGGCGCCCGACTATGCGCTGGGCGCGCACGTCGCGCCGCTGGGCCTGGTGTTCTCGCACGCGCGCGGCATGCCGCCCGAGTTCGCGAACGGCGCTTTCATCGGCGAGCACGGCTCGTGGAACCGCAAGCCCAAGTCGGGCTACAAGGTGGTGTTCGTGCCCTTCATCGGCGGCAAGCCGAGCGGACCGCCGGTCGACGTCCTCACGGGCTTTCTGAGCGCCGCCGAAAAGGCCCACGGCCGGCCGGTCGGCGTGGCGCTGGACAAGGGCGGCGCGTTGCTGGTGGCGGACGACGTGGGCAATGCGGTGTGGCGCGTGTCGCGCAGCAAACCCAACTGACGCGCGATCAGCCCCGGCGTGCCGACGACAGGCGCGGCACCAGCTGCGCCGCCGGCCCGTCGACGCGGCGCCGGCTGGTGTCGCCGCGCAGGTGGTCGAACAGCAGCGCAATCGCCTGCTGTGCCACCTCGTCCAGGTGCAGGTCGACGGCCGTGAGCGGCGGCACGCAGGTGCGCGCGCGCAGGCCGTCGTAGCGCGTGGCGACCATCACGTCTTCGGGAATGCGCCGGCCCGATTCGCGCACGGCCGTCACCGTGCCGGAGGCGAACGCGTCGACCGGCACGCAGAAGGCGTCGATGTCGGGGTGCGCCGCCAGCAGCGCCAGCGCGGCCTGCCGCCCGCCGTTCTCGCCCTCGGCCTCGTCGACCAGCGACAGCAGCGGTGCCTGCCCGCGCGCGGCGGCGAAGGCCTGGTAGGCCGCCTGGCCTTCCACATAGGAGTTGCGCGCGGCCGAGCCGAGGATCATCGCGACCTTGCGCGCGCCCTGGTCGTGCAGGTGCTCGAGCAGCAGGCACGTGGTCTGGCCCGAATGGATGTCGACATAGGGCGGCATCGCCGGCCCGTCGGCCGTTTCCTCGGCCGGCTTGCCGATGGCCACCACCGGCAGGCCGCGCCGCAGCAGGTACGCCAGGTTGAGGTCGCCCGCCGAAGGCTCGATGACCAGCGCGCCGTCCACGTCGAGCAGCTCCATGGGCACGCGCCCGGTTTCCATCGGCGGCGCCAGCACCAGCGCCAGGCGGCGGTCCAGCGCCGCCGCGGCCGCCACGGCCGCCACCTCCATCAGGAAGCCCAGGCGCGACGGGCCACCGGCCACCGCGAAGGGCATCGACGACAGCAGCACGATCATGTGCGCCTCGCCCGTGCGCAGCCGCTGCGCATTGCGGTTGGGCCGGTAGCCCAGCTTCAGCGCCGCCTGCTCGACGCGCGCGCGCGTTTCCGCATCGACCTGGCCCCGGGCGTTGAGCGCGTGCGAGACGGTGGTCGGCGACACGCCCGCTTCGCGCGCCACATCCTTGATGTTTGCCCGCGGCGATGGGTTGGTGCTCATCCCGTTGACCTTTTCGAAAAGCGGTGATTCAATTCCCAAATCGTTTTGGGGCGCCATGCCACGGAATGTACTTCACCCGCTTCGGCGGCTTTTTTTGCCAGTGCGCCCAAATCGATTTGGGCGCGGTCCCGGTTCAAGGATTCCATGATGTCCCGTGTGCCCGATGCCTCTGCTGTGCCCCCGGTCGTGCCTGTCGGCGCGCCTTCCGCCATCGCCCCGGTCGATGCGGTGCTGCCCCTGTCGCAACTGCTGCTGTTCGGCCTGCAGCACGTGCTGGTGATGGCGGCCGTGCCGATCACGTCGGTGTTCCTCGTGGCCAAGGCGCTGGGGCTGGAGTCCGCGCTCACGGTCAACCTGATCAGCGCCACCTTCCTGCTGTGCGGCGTGGGCACCCTGCTGCAGTCGTTCGGGCCGTGGAAGTTCGGCGCGCGGCTGCCCTTCGTGATGGTGCCGGGCGGCGCGCCGATCGTGATGTTCGTGACCATCGCCCAGCAGCGCGACCTGCAGACGGCCTCGGGCGCGGTGATCCTCACGGCGCTCTTCTACTTCCTGGTGCTGCCGGTGTTCGCGCGCTGCCTGCGCTACTTTCCGAAGATCGTCATCGGCACCTTGCTGCTGCTGGTGTCGATCAACCTCGTGAAGGTGTACGGCGGCATCATCGCGGGCAAGGCCGGCACGTCCACCTTTGCCGACCCGGTGAACATCGGGCTGGCGCTGGCAACCATCGGCTTCACGGTGCTGTTCGCGCGCGTGTTCAAGGGCACGCTCGGCCAGCTCGCGGTGCTGCTGGGCCTGCTGGCCGGCACGGTGCTGGCCGCGGCCTGCGGGCTGATGGACTTCAGCAGCGTGGCGGCCGGGCCCTTCTGGAGCGCGCCGACGCTGCTGCCCTTCGGCATGCCGCGCTTCGACCTGGTGGCGGCCGTGCCGCTCCTGATCTTCAGCATCATCTCGATGGTCGAGGCCACGGGGCAGACGGTGGCGGTGGCCGAGGTGGTGGGCCGCAAGATCGATCCGCGCGACGTGGTGCCGCGCACCATCCGCGGCGACGCGCTGGTGTCGCTGGCGGGCGGCCTCTTCGGCACCTCGATGATCATCACCAGCGGCGAGAACATCGGCATCGTGCGCGCCACCAACGTGCGCTCGCGCTACGTGACGGCCGCCGCCGGCGTGATCCTGATCCTCATCGCGCTGTCGGCGCCGCTGGGCCGGCTGGCCAGCGCCATTCCGTCGGCCGTGGTCGGCGGCACCGCGATGGTGGTGTTCGCGATCATCGGCACCATGGGCATCGACATGCTGCGCAAGGTCGACCTGCACGAGCGCGGCAACATGTTCGTGCTGGCCGGCGCGCTGACCATGGGCCTGCTGCCCATCGTCGTGCCGGGCCTGTACAGCCGCTTTCCCGACACGCTGCAGCTGGTGCTGGGCAACGGCCTGGCCATGGGCTCGCTCACGGCGGTGGTGCTCAACCTGGTGTTCAACCGCGTGCAGGCCGACAGCCCGGCCATCGCACCGGCGCCGCAATGAGCGCCTCTCCATTTCCTTTCCCGTTCTCTCCTTTCACCATGTCTCCTGAACTCGATGCCGCGCACTTCGCGGCCGACGAGCTGCTGCTCGTTCCCGACCACCTGATGCTGCGCGACGGCCCTGCCACCGGCCATGCCGTGCGCATCGCAGGTGGGCGTTTCCGCGAGGTCGGCCCCGCCGACGCGCTCATCGCCCGCCACCCGCAGCTCACGCCGCTGCACCTGCCCGGCAAGCTGCTGATGCCCGGCATGATCGACGCGCACCACCACCTCACGCAGTCCTTCGGCAAGTCGCTGGCCTATGGCGAGCCGTCCGAGATCTTCCGCCGCGTGTGGGTGCCGCTCGAGTCGAGCCTGGACGACGAGTTCGTCTACATGGCCTCCAAGCTCGCGGCGCTCGAATCGCTGCGCGGTGGCTTCACCACCGTGTGCGACGCGGGCACGCGCGCGCCGGGCGACATCGGCGCCGTGGCCGCCGCCGTGCAGGAGGCCGGGCTGCGCTGCGTGCTGGGCCTGATCTGCAACGACGGTGGCAACGACAGCAGCGCCGCCGACCGGCAGGCCATCCAGGCGCACGCCGCGCAGTTCCTGCAGCAGTGGTCGGGTGCGCCGCTGGTGCATCCCTCGCTTGCCATCTCGGTGCCCGAAGCGGCGTCCGACGAGATGCTGGTCGCCGTGTCGGCCCTGTGCGCCGAGGCGCGCACGGTGTTCCAGACGCACGTCAACGAACACCTCGCCTCGGTCGAGCGCTCGGTCGTGCAGCGCGGCAGGCGGCCGCTGGAGCTGCTGGCGCACCTGGGCGCGCTCGGCCCGCAGGTGCTCATTGCGCACGGCACGCTGGTTACGCCCTCCGAACTCATGGTGCTGCGCGACACCGACACCGCCGTGAGCTACAACCCCGTTGCCAGCCAGTGGAAGGGCAACGCCGTGGCGCCCGCGAACCTGATGGCCGCGCTGGGCATCCGCTTCGGCCTGGGCACCGACGCCACGCGCAGCGACGCCTTCCGCCTGATGGACGCCGCCGAAGCCGCGCAGAAGCTGGCCTTCGGCATGGCCATCGGCGATGCATCGAGTGGCGGCGGCTGGACCTGGTTCGACCACGCGACGCACGAAGGCGCGCGCGCCGTCGGCCTGGGCCACCTCACGGGCGAGATCGCCGTGGGCAAGGCGGCCGACTTCCTCATCGTCGATGTCGACACGCCCGAGATGTGCACGTCGGTCGACCTCACGTGGGACCTCGTGCGCCTGGGCAACCGCGACCAGATCGTCGCCGTGTTCGTCGACGGACGCCTGCGCCTGTGGGAAGGCTGGCCGCCCGACTGGGATGCGCGCGCGCTGCAGCGCCAGCTGGCGCGCGTCGCCCACGCGGCCATGGACCGCGCGCCCATCGTGCGCCTGCATCCGCCGGCTGCCGCGCACCGCCGCCTGGCCTCGGAGCGGCACTCGCAGTGAGCGCGCAACACCTCGTCCTCGTCTCGCTCGCCGTGCTGTTCGCCGCCTTCGTGCAGGGCGCGACCGGCGTCGGCTTTGCGCTCATCGCCGCGCCGGTGATCGGCATCGTGCGCCCCGACCTGCTGCCCGTGTGCGTGCTGGTGCTGATGCTGCCGCTGAACTTCTACGTGATGTGGCGCGAGCGCGGCGCCATCGACCGCACCGGCGCCAGCTGGATCACCGGCGGGCGCCTGCTCGGCACCGTCGGTGGCCTGTGGGTGCTGGCGGCGCTGAGCGCGAGCCACCTGTCGCTGTTCGTCGGTGCCTCGACCATCGCGGCGGCCCTGTTCACGCTGATGATGCCGGCCTTCTCGCCGGGCCGCACCGCGTTCGTGGCGGCGGGGCTCGTCACCGGCGTCACCGAAACCGCGACCGGCATCGGCGGGCCGCCGCTGGCGCTGGTCTACCAGCACCAGCCGGCGCCCACCATGCGCTCGACCATTGCGCTGTGCTTCCTGGTCGGCGAACTGGTGTCGCTGGCCACGCTGATGGCGGCGGGGCGCATCGACGGCTCACAGCTCTACGCGGCGGCCTTGCTGTTGCCCGCGCTGGTCGTGGGCGCGGTGCTCAGCCGCGTGGTGCATCGCCGCATCAACGGCCGCGTGCTGCGCATCTTCGTGCAGGTCTTCGCGATCGTGTCGGGCGCCGCCCTGCTGCTGCATTCATTCTGAGGCGCGCTGCGCGGCCTGCCATGCCGCGCGGTCGATGCGAAACAGCCGGTGGCCGCGCAGCGCATCGCCTTCGGGCACCGCCGGATGCTCGAAGGCGCCGGCCACGTCCTCGTGCATGCCCAGGCGTGCCATCACGGCGGCCGAGCGCAGGTTGCCGTTGGCCGTGAACGCCACGATTTCTTCGAGCCCGAGCCGTTCGAAGCCGACCTGCAGCGCGCCGCGCGCGGCCTCGGTCGCGAAGCCCTGGCCCCAGCTGGCGCGCGACAGGCGCCAGCCGATCTCCACGCAGGGCGAGAAAGGCAGCGTGGCCATCGGCACGTTCAGGCCGGTGAAGCCGATGAACTCGCCCGTGTCCTTGCGCTCGACGGCCCAGAAGCCCCAGCCCTTCTGCGCGATGAGCGCGCGGGCACGGTGGGCCGCTGCGTCGCTCTCGGCGCGCGTGGGCAAGGGGAGCAGGAACTCCATCACCTGCGGGTCGCAGGCCAGCGCGAAAAATGGCGCGAGATCGCTCTCGCGCCATTGGCGCACCCGCAGGCGCGGGGTGTCGAATTCGATGAGGTGGGGCGGGGTGGGTGTGCTTTCGTCGGTCATGCGACCGATTGTGCGCAGATCAGAACCCGGCCAGCACCACCTTGCCCTGCGCCTTGCCGCTCTCGATGAGCGCATGCGCCTTGCGCAGGTTCGCGGCGTTGATGGTGCCGAAGCTCGCATTCGCCGTGGTGCGGATGCGGCCCGCGTCGACCAGCGCGGCCACTTCGGCCAGCAGCTTGCCTTGCTCGGCGATGTCGGGCGTGGTGAAGCGCGAGCGCGTGAACATCATTTCCCAGTGCAGCGAGATGCACTTGGTCTTCAGCGGCATCGCGTCAAGCACCTTCATGTCGTCGATCACCGCGAGCTGGCCCTGGGGCTTGAGGCTCTCGATGAGCTGCGCGTAGTGCTGGTCGGTCTGCGTGAGGCTGGCGACCATGTCGACTTCATCGATGCCGGCGGCCTTCAGTTCGGCGGCCAGCGGCTTCGAGTGGTCGATGACGACGTGCGCGCCCAGCGCCAGGCACCACTCACGCGTTTCGGCGCGCGAGGCGGTGGCGACCACGCGCAGCTTCGTGAGCTGGCGTGCGAGCTGGATGAGGATGGAGCCCACGCCGCCCGCGCCGCCGGTGATCAGCAGCGTCTGGCCTTCGCCGCCGTCCTTGGGCACCTGGAGGCGGTCGAAGAGCAGTTCGTAGGCGGTGATGGTGGTCAGCGGCAAGGCGGCGGCTTGCGCGTCGTCGAGGCTCTTCGGGGCGAGGGCGGCGATGCGCTCGTCGACCGCGTGCAGCTCCGAATTGGCGCCGGGGCGAATGATGGAGCCGGCGTAGTACACGCGGTCGCCGACCTTGAAGCCGGTCACGTCGCTGCCGATGGCCTCGACAGTGCCGACCGCGTCCCAGCCCAGCACCTTGGCCTGGCCGGCTTCGGGGGCGGCGTTCTTGCGGACCTTGGTGTCGACCGGGTTGACCGACACGGCCTTCACGCGCACCAGCAGGTCGCGCGCGCCGGGCACCGGGGCGGGGAGCTCGATGTCCTGCAGCGATTCGGGGTTGTCGATGGGGAGGGGCTGGTGGTAGCCGACGGCTTTCATGGGAAGAGACCTTCTTTCTGGAACGATGGCTGGACTGTAGGATGACAACGTCTGTTTGATAAGGTGGCCTGAATCACCAACACTTTCAAATGAAGATTGAAAATATATCGGACCTGCAGGTGCTCGTGCAGACGGCGCGTGGCGGCACGTTGACGGCGGCGGGGCATGCGCTGGGGATCACGCCTGCCGCGGCGAGTGCGACGTTGAAGCGGCTGGAGGCGCAGTTGGGGGCGCGGCTGTTCGAGCGGTCGACGCGGGCGATGCGCCTGACGCCGCAGGGGCAGACGCTGCTCGACTATGCGGTGCGTGCTTTTGAGCTGCTGGACGAGGGGGAGTCGTTGGTCACTGCGGATCGCGGCGAACTCGTCGGCACCTTGCGCGTGGCCTCGCCGTCGGACCTGACGCGCAGCACCTTGCTGCCTTGGTTCGACGAGTTCCTGGCGCTGCATCCGGGGGTGCAGTTGTCGCTCTCCGTCGGGGACCGGCCCTTGGACGTGATGCGCGACGAGGTGGACGTGGCGCTGCGCTACGGGGCGCTGGCCGATTCGCGGCTGGTGGCGCGGGCGTTTGCGCTGACGAATCCGGTGCTGACGGCTTCACCGGACTATCTGCGTCGGCATCCCTTGCCTCGGGTTCCGCAGGATCTGCTGCAGCACAACTGCCTGACGTTCAACCGGAGTGGGCGACGGCACCGGGTGTGGCGGTTTGCGCAGTTGGGGCAGTGGACGGAGGTGCGGGTGAATGGGGATCGGAGTGTGGATGATGCTTCGCTGGCGCGGGAGTGGACTGTGGCGGGGTATGGGATTTCGCTGAAGTCTGCTTTGGATGTCCGTAATGACATTCGGGAAGGGCGTCTTGTGCGGCTGCTGCCTGACTGGGAGACGGAGCCTTATCCGTTGCATGCGCTGTTGCCTAGTGGGCGGTTTGTGCCGGCTCGGGTTCGGGGGGTTGTGGATTTCCTGGCTTTGAAGTTCGAGGGGTTGTTGGCTTTGGGCTGAGGGTTTGGTTTCGGGGGGCGGGTCTCGCCCCGGCGGGCGACTCACTTTCTTTTGCTTCGCCAAAAGAAAGTAAGCAAAGAAAAGGCGACCCCACTGTCCGCGTCCCTCCGCTTCGCTGCGGGCAACCTGCGGTGCTCGCGTTTCGCGGGGTCTCGCCCAAACTCGCTTCGCTCAAACAAGGGCGAGCCCTGATCCGCGAAACGCTGCGCTCCTCGGCGCGGCCAGAGGGGGGGGAATGGTCGGGCCGTCGCTGCGCTCGGCCTTGGGGGGATCGCATCACTGCGTTCGCTCCCCCTGTTGTCCCTCGTCAGATCATCGGGGTCACGGCGCCATCCATCGCCACGATCGCGCCGGTCACATAGCTTGCCTTCGACGACGCCAGGAAGAGCACGGTGTTGGCGACTTCCTCCGGCGTCGCAATGCGCCCCAGCGGCAGGCGCGCAGTCGCGCGCTCCAGCGCTTCATCGGTGCCGATCCCCTGCAGCTTCGCATCCGCCTTCATCCCTTCCTGCAGCCGCGCAGTCAGCGTGAGCCCCGGATTCACGGCGTTCACGCGCACGCCCTTCGCTGCATAGGCCGCAGCCATGCCCGCACTCACCAGCATCAGCGCCGCATTGGCCGCACCGCCGGCCATGTGGACGGGGCTCGCAACCTTGCCGCCCTGGCCGATCACGTTGACGATCGCGCCGCGGCCGCGCGTGCCCATGCGCTTCACGATCGGGTCGATCATGTGGATGTAGGTGAAGTACTTGGCGTCCATCGCGTCGTGCCACGCAGCGGGCGTGAGCTCGTCGGGCGGGGTGCGGCGCGCGGCGCCTGCCGAATTGACGAGCACGTCGACAGGGCCGAAGGCCTGCTCGGCGGCGTCGAGAGCGGCCACAGCGCCGGCGGGGTTCTTGAGGTCGGCGGCGTGCAGGCTGATGCGGCCTTCGGCTTGCGGGAACGCGGCGAGCAGCGACTGCTGGCCCTGCTGCAGGTTCTGCAGGTCGCGCGAGACCAGGCTCACGCGCGCGCCTTCGCGCAGGAAACCCAGCGCGCAGGCCAGGCCGATGCCCTTGCTGCCGCCGGTGATGAGAACGTGCTGGTCCTGGAGCTGGAGGTCCATGTCGGGGTCCTTGGAAGAAGGTGAATCTGTCTGCGGCGCTGCCGCCGCGCGATTGAATCACCGCCCCGAAACCCCTGCAGCGACGCGGCCGAAAGGCCGCGTCGGTTGCCTCTGCGCGTCAGGCCTTGCGGCGCTTCGCTGGCGTTTCTTCTTCCAGCGCGGCCGGCGCGGTGTCGGTGGCGTCGCGCAGCTGGCCGTGGTGATCGTGGTGCGCCAGCAGCTGGCGCGTGCGTTGCCAGGTCGACAGGCGCGCGGGCGCGACTTCGATGTACGACGCCAGCGCGAACAGCGACGACTGCTCCTTCTCCGGCGGCGTCTCGCTGCGGTGCTGGCGGCGGCGCAGCGGGCCCATGATCAGCATCGAGGCGAGGATCACGCCGATGACGATGGCGTACAGGCCCAGCAGTTGAAGCACCTCGGGCTGGGAGCGCGCGCCCATCACGTAGGGCCAGGCGTACCAGATGGCGCAGAACCAGATCGCGACGGTGATCGCGGGACGCAGCACGCGCAGCCACAGGTACATGGCCAGGGTGCGCGCCGGCGAACGGCCGTTGCCGAAGGCGTGCAATGGAATGCGCGCGGCGTCGATGATGGGTTCGTCCACCGCGGGTTGGCCCCACGAACGGGTGCGGGGCGGCGGGGCTTCGTGCAGCGCCGGCGAAGAGAGCGGGTTCTCAGGATGCATCGGAAGAAACTCCTCGGTCAGGGCTCGTCCACACCGCGCGCTTGCCGCGACGACGCATCAGAGCGTTGGGAAGGGCGACCACCGTGGTGGCCATCGTGATCGTCCAGAACGCGATCGGGTACCAGATCGTTCCGGCGAAATAGCGCATGAGGTCGCGGTCGTAGCGACGGTCGATCCACAGGCTCAGCAGCATCTGCAGGATGCAGGTCATGGCCAGCAGCGTGCCCTGCCAGTGCGGCAGCAGCGCCGAATGCCAGGCCGACTCGTGCGGCAGAAAGGGACGGATGAAGCTGATCACCAGCACCAGCGCCATCGCATAGGCCCACACCACGCTCACCATGTACTCGCTGTAGATGAGCCACAGGCGCCAGCTGCGCAGGCGCAGGATGGACGGCGTGATGCGCAGCATGGTCTGGATGCCGCCGACGGCCCAGCGCAGGCGCTGCTTCCACAGGCCGCGCAGGGTTTCGGGCATGAGGATCCAGCACAGCGCGCGCGGCTCGAAGCGCAGGCGCCAGCCGGCGAGCTGGAGCTTCCAGCTCATGTCGATGTCCTCGGTGAGCACGTCGGGGCTCCAGAAGCCCACCTCGAGCACGGCGCGGCGGCGGAACATGGCCAGCACGCCCGACACCGTGAACAGCGTGCCGATGAGCTGCTGCGAGCGCTTGATGAGGCCGATGATCGACGAGAACTCGCCCACCTGCATGCGCCCCAGCAGCGTGGTGCGCGTGCGGATGCGCGGGTTGCCGGTGACGGCGCCGATGCGATCCGAGGCCAGCATGCGCTTGAGCATCCAGGCGATGGCGTTGGGGTCGACCAGCGCGTCGCCGTCGATGCCCAGGATGTACTCGCCGCGCGCCAGCTGGCAGGCGGTGTTCAGGCCCACGGCCTTGCCCTGGTTGCTGGCGTTGTGGATCACGCGCAGGCGGCTGAACTCGAGCGTCATCTCGTCGAGCAGCTCGCCGGTGCCGTCGGTGCTGCCGTCGTTGACGGCGATCACCTCGTAGTTCGGGTAGCGCGTGCGCATGAGCTGCTCGATCACTTCGCGCAGGTGCGGCGCCTCGTTGAAGCAGGGCACCACCACGGTCACGAGCGGCTGCGAGGGCAGCAGCGGCAGCGGGTCGACCTCGACGTCGCGCTTGCGCTCGAACGACCACGCGTGCGAGAGGCCGCCCGCGATCCACACCCACGCCATGAAGAACGGGTAGTAGAAGACGAAGCCGAAGAGCACCGGCGGAATCAGGTCCACCAGCATCTGGAGCGTGTTCATCGGGGCTTCCCTCCTTCAGGCGGCAGCGTGGCGGCGTCGTGGTTGCGCCGGGGTGCGCGCGACAGCAGCGAGCGCACCGAGATCGCGCGGCGCACGGTCTCCAGCGAGGGCTGGTTGTTCAGGAAGTCGTCGGGGTAGTAGCCCAGGTGGCGCACGCCGGCGCGCTGCAGCAGCGTCCACTGGCGCGTGAGCTCGGCGTCGGCCACGGGTTTCCCGGTGCGCCAGTCGCGTGCCTGCAGCTCGAACACGGTGCGGTCCAGGCCGTGCGGCGTGGCGGCCGCGCGCTGCGCCAGGCGGCCCAGCCAGGCGTCGCTGTCGGCTGGGGTGCGGGCCTCCTGCTCCATGCGCGGCATGGCCATCAGGCCGACGTAGTCGTAGGCGGCAAGCGAGGCTTCATAGTTTTGGGCAAACCATTGCTCGGCTGCGGGTTCGAGCACCGGCCGCGCGTAGAGGTTGCGCGCCGTCTCCAGCGCGGGGCGCCAGGTCCCCACGCGCGCCGCGAGTTCGTGCGTGAAGTCGATCAGGTAGCGGGTCTTCGCGGTGGTCCAGCGGGCCATGAGCGCGGGGTCGGCGCGCAGCGCGGCCACGTCGGCCGGCAGGCCCCAGCGGCGGTAGGTGTCGAGCGCGGCGGGGCTGGCGTCCTCGTCGTCCGAGAGCATGGCGTCGTCGTGGAACAGCAGGCCTTCGAAGAAGGTGTGGCGGCCCAGGTCTTCGTACAGGTCGCCGACCAGCGTGCGCACGGCCGGGTCGAAGGGCGAGAGCCGGTGGTAGCGGTCGGCCGGCGCGTCGCCCTTGAGCGTGCGCACCGTGTGCGTGGCCAGCGGGTTCGACGCCGGCAGCCGGTAGGCGGTGACGGGCATCCACGCATAGACCTTCACGCCCGTGCGGCTGCGCAGCTGCCAGGCGGCCCGGGCGAACAGGTCGGCGCGCATCGGCAGGTGGCGGTTGGGAAAGTACAGCGCGTCGGCCACGCCGTCGCCGTCGGGGTCGGCATAGGCCTGCAGGAACACCGAGCGCGGGCGCACGGCGGCCACGCGCTCGATCAGCGCCGAGAGGTTGCGCTCCTGCTGGGCCGGGTCGGCGTCGTACACGTAGTCCAGGTCGACGTGCATCACGCGGTTGATCGGGCGCACCTCGCCGCCCACCGGGCTGCGCAGCATCTGCACGTAGTCGGGCGCCTCGTTGTCGTAGGCG
This sequence comes from Variovorax boronicumulans, assembly GCF_009811375.1. Classification (NCBI taxonomy): domain Bacteria; kingdom Pseudomonadati; phylum Pseudomonadota; class Betaproteobacteria; order Burkholderiales; family Comamonadaceae; genus Variovorax; species Variovorax boronicumulans. The sequence goes on along the minus strand of NZ_BKDH01000002.1, from coordinate 545,036 downwards.
GCCAGCGCGCGGCGGATGCGGCTGAGCGGAATCTCCTTCGTGTTCGCGCCGTCGTCGAGCGTGAAGGTGATCGGCATGCCCACGCGCGCCGAGGCTTCCAGCGCGGGCGTGTTGTAGGCGCCGTAGGGCCACACGGTGGCGCGCACCTTGGCGCCGGTGCGCTTCTCGATCAGCTCGCGGCTGCGGCGCAGGTCGGTCTCGATGCGGCGCAGGTAGGCGGCGTCGTCCTCGTATCGGCCGGTCTTCGGGTCGTAGCGGTGCGTGGCCGCGGCGGGCAGCATGTTGCCTTGCGGGTTGGCCTGGATGCCGGTGTGCATCGCGTCGGTGTGGCTGGCGAACTCGACCAGCGGCGAGCGCGCCATCTCGGCGGCCTCGCGCCACAGCAGGAAGTTCTCGCGCGGTGCGGGCTTGTCGCCCCAGTGCACGGGCTGGCCTTCGGGCACCTCGAGCCAGCTCGTCACGAGCGCGAACAGCGCGGGGTAGTTGAAGCGCTGGAGCAGCGGGAACACGTGCGTGTAGGCACTGCGGTAGCCGTCGTCGAAGGTCAGCAGCACGGGCTGCGAGGGCAGCGGCTTGCCGCCGCCGCGCGCATCGATGATCTGCTGCAGGCTGACCGGGTGGTAGCCGCTGTGGCGCAGCCAGGCGAACACTTCGGCGAGCGTGCGCTCGTCGATGGCGGTTTCGTCGGGCGAGGTCTCGAAGCTGGCGCGCACGTTGGGGCGCACGTCGTGGAACGAGATCACGCGGAAGTCGACGCCGTTGTCGGGGTCGGCGGGCAGCACTGGCGCGGCCAGTGCAGGCAACGCCGTCGCCAGCAGCAGCCCGAGCAGGGCCGCGCGCAGCCGGAGGAAGAAGGTGGGGGCTTGCATCACGGACATCACTGCAGGGGCATCGAAAGGTTCAGGAACACGCCGCGCTGTTTTTCGCGCACGCCGTCGTAGGGATGGCTGCCGTAGGTCAGGCCATAGCGCAGCGTGAGCTTCTGGCCCAGGGCCCAGCGGTGCTCGTAGCGCACGTTCCACAGCGGGCCGCTGCCGAAGCCGGCCTGCTGGTAGCTGCCGCCGCCGAGCTCCAGCACCTGGAAGAACTGGCGGTCGTCGCTTTTCCAGGTGAGCCACTGGCCGCGCACCGACAGCTGCGCGCTGGCATCGCGCGAGGGGCTGAAGTAGCGCACGTCCTGCAGGCGGCTGCGGCTGGCATCGACGCCCAGCCGCGTCTCGATCTGGAAGCGCGGCGTGCTGACCCAGCGCTCGCGCCAGCCGAAGTCGAGGCCGTCGCGCAGGTTGCCGTCGCTGAAGTCGAGGCGGCGCCATTGCAGGTCGAAGCGGCGCGATTCGTTGACGACGTAGGCCGCGCTGGCGCCGAACTCGCGCGCGCCGATGGCCTGCGCGCCGAAGGGCACGGCGCGGGCTTTCCAGGGCAGCTCCTTGCTGTCGCCGTCGTAGGTGGCCGACAGGCGCCAGGCATCGCTGGCGCGGTAGTCGACGCGGCCGGCCACGCTGTTGCGGTAGCGGCCGCTGTTCGCATGCTGCAGCACGCCTTCGGCCAGCCAGCGGCCTTGTTGCCAGCTCGCGCCGAGGCCGCCGCGCGCCCATTGGGCCGTGCCCTCGGAGGTGTAGCCGCGGCCCAGCGTCTGCGCGTAGAACACGCGCCATGCGTCGCCGATGAGGCCGGAGCTGAGCCGGCTGTCGACGCGCCATTCGCGGCTGGCCAGCGTGCCGCCGCCGCGCGAACCTTCGGCATCGATCTCGAGCTGCGGGCCGACCAGCGAGCGGCGCTTGCGCGCCATCTCGCGCACTTCGGCGGCGTCGGGCGCATCGGCCTCGAGCGACTCGGCACGGATGCGGGCCGCGCGGAATTCGTCGGCGTCGAGCAGCGCCTCGACATGGCCGGTGCGCACGCTCAGGTCGTCGGGGTGGTCGGCGCTCAGCGCCTCGAAGCGCGCCACGGCCGCCTCGGGGTGCTCGCGCAGCCGCTCGGTGAGCGCGGCGCCGTAGGCGTAGCCCGCATTGAGCGGGGCTTCCTGCGTGAGCGTGTTGAAGCGCGGCTGCGCGATCTTCGGGCGGTCGCCGTAGAGCTGCAGCAGCGCGCTCAGGCCGCTCACCTCGGAGAACTGGTCGTTGGGGCGGCCGGCTTCCGGCGCCAGCCGCATCAGCACGGGCGTGGCGCTTTCGATGCGCTGGAGCAGCGCCTCGGCCTCGTCGAAGCGGCCGGTGTCCAGGTAGGCGTAGACCAGGCCGAAGTGCAGGCTGTCGGGCATCGGCAGGTCGACGACCGCTTTCTCGAACAGCGGCACGGCATCGGCCGAGCGGCGCTCCTGCGCCAGCGCGCGGGCGGCGGTGCCCAGCGCGTAGGGCGGCAAGGCGGTGCCGTCGGCACGCAGGCTGTCGTACAGCGCGATGGTGTCGGCGGGACGGCCGCGCTCCAGCAGCGCCATCATGCGGTCGGACTGCAGCCGCATGCGCAGCGTGCGCCAGGTGTCGGCGTCTGGCGGGGCGGGCTGCGCGAGCGCGGCGTCGACGCGGGCCAGCGCGGCACTCTGGGCGGCCAGCACCTTGTCGAGGTCGGTGACGCGCGCTGCGCCCAGGCGCTGGTCGCGCGCCTTCACGGCCCAGCGCAGTTGCTGCGCCAGCGCCTGCTGTTCGAGCAGTGCGAGCGTCAGCGGCGCGAGGCTGCCGGGCTGCTTGCGTTCGGCCGCCTGCGCGTCCTCGAACGCGGCCGTGGCGCCGCCGTACTCGGCCAGCAGGAAGTCGGCGTCTCGCTGTGCATCGCGGCGCTGGGGCTGCAGCGCGGAGATCTCGCCGTAGGCCGTGAGCGCCTGGAAGGGCTGGCCCTGGGCACGCGCCAGCGCGGCGCGCAGGTCGAGCAGCGCGACGCGGTCGGTGACCTCGGTGGGCGCGGGCTGTGCGAGTGCGCGGTAGAGGGTTTGCGCGCCCGCCGTGTCGCCGCTGGCCAGTCGCCAGAAGGCTTCGTGGATGCGCGGTTCGCGGGCGGCCGGCTGGCGCGCGCGCCAGACCTTGACGGTGTCGCCTTGCAGGGCGATGTCGCCTGTGCGCCGCGCGGCGCCGGCCAGCGGGCCGAGCGCGTAGTCGCCCAGCTCGCCGGGCGGCACCTGGCGGCCCACGGCCACCGCGTCGGCGAAGCGGCCGTCGGCCACCGCGATCGCGATGGCGTCGGACGCCACGCGCCGGCGTTGGTCGTCGGCCAGGGGCGCCTCCAGCCATTGGCGCAGCTGTTGCAGGGCTTGGGCCGGCGTGATGCGACCGGCACGGCGCGCGACGATGAGGGCGTCGTGCTGCGAAGCGTCATACGCCAGCGCGCTGCCCAGGGGGGCGGCCGGCGAGGGCGCGACAGTGGATTCCGCGTACGCGGTGCTGCTTCCGAAGACCAGCACGCACACGATCGGCGGCAAACCCCGCACGGCTCGTGCGAGATGGTGAGGCAATGCCTTGAAGGGCGCGACTTTGCGCCCGGCAACGACGGTGCCTCCATTTTTTTGTGGATGGATGGACACGCTACTCCCTTTTGCGTGAACTCTCCTGGGCCGTGACAAGCCGTGGCGGAAAGTTCGTGAAAAGGGACTCTAGGCCAATTTGTAAACAATAGGACCGAACATCGGGAAAGATGAGAACTAATCGTGAACAGATTCGCGATCAATTCATCCGATGTTGGCAAGTTGTATGCAAGTGTTGCCCCATGCGCCGCCCGTGGCCCCGTCCTAAGATCGCGGCATGAACGCACTTCCGGTCTCTTCGCCCCGTTGGCCCCGTTTCTGGTCCCAGTTGACGACGCGCGACTTCGCCGCGCTCGACGCGGCGACCACGGTGGCGGTGCTGCCGCTGGGCGCGACCGAGCAGCACGGCCCGCACCTGCCGCTGGGCGTGGACACCGTGCTGGCCGACGGCATCGTGGCCGCCGCGCTGCCGCTGCTGCCGCCGGAACTGCCGGCGCTGTTCCTGCCGACCCAGCAGATCGGCCTGAGCCCCGAGCACGCGCGCTTCGCGGGCACGCTCACCTTCTCGGCCGAGACGCTGATCCGCATGTGGAACGAGATCGGCGCGGGCGTGGCGCGCGCCGGCGTGAAGAAGCTGGTGCTGTTCAACGCCCACGGCGGCCATGTGGGCGCGATGGACATCGTGGCGCGCGAGCTGCGCGCCGCGCACGGCCTGATCGTCTACAGCGTGAGCTGGTTCAACCTGCCGCTGGGCGATGCGAACGCGCAGTTCAGCGCCCGTGAGCACCGCTTCGGCGTGCACGCGGGCGAGGTCGAGACCTCGATGATGCTGGCGCTGACGCCCGCGCTGGTGCGCATGGGCGAGGCGAAGGATTTCAGCTCCACCTCGGAGCAGCGCGCGGCCGACTGCGCGATCCTCGGCAACGGCAAGAGCGCCAAGCTCGGCTGGGCGATGGAGGACTACAACGCGCAGGGCGCTGCCGGTAACGCCGCAGCGGCCACGGCAGCGAAGGGTCAGGCGGTGATCGATGCGGCCGCGCAGCAGTTGGCGCTGCTGCTGGCCGAGGTGTCCCAGCTGCCGCTGAGCACGGCGAACACCGGGCCGCTGCCCTGAGCGCGGATCAGGCGCTGCGTCCCAGCACCCCGGCGAACATGTCCGCGTCGACATTGCCGCCGCTCAGCGCAACGCCCACCGTCTGCCCGCGCCAGCGTTCCTTCTGCTGAAGCGCGCCCGCCAACGCAGCCGCGCCCGCACCTTCGGCCACGTTGTGCGTGTCGCTGAAGAGCACGCGCATGGCTTCGGCCACCTCGTCGTCGGTCACGGTGATCACGTCATCGGCTTCGCGCAGGATCACCTCCAGCGACTCCGGCACCGGCGTGCGGCAGGCCATGCCGTCCGCCAGCCGCGTGGTGGCGGGCGACTCGACCGCATGGCGCGCGCGGAACGAATCGCGGTAGGCCGTGGCATGCGCCGACACCACGCCGATGAGCTTCGTCGACACGCCGCAATGCGCGCGCGCCGCCGCCGCGCCGGCGAAGCCGGAGCCCAGGCCGATGGGCACGAACAGCACGTCGGGCGGTGAAGCTTTCAATGCACTGAAGAACTCGACATACGCGGTCGACACGCCGCGCACTAGTTCGCGATGGAACGAGGGCACGCGGTGCAGCGCATCGCGCTCGGCCAGCACCGACGCATGTTCGGCGGCCGCTTGAAAGTCGTCGCCATGCTCGACCAGCGTCACGCCGAGCGCGCGCATCGCCGCGTTCTTCTCGCGCGAATTGCCGTGCGGCACCACGATGGTCGCGGCCAGCCCGTGCCGCTGCGAAGCGAAGCCGACCGACTGGCCGTGGTTGCCGCGCGTGGCGCTGATCACGTGGCGCACGGCGGGCTGCTCGCGCGCGAGGGTCTCGAAGTAGGTCAGGCCGCCGCGGATCTTGAAGGCGCCGACCGGCGTGTGGTTCTCGTGCTTGGCCCAGACCGTGGCGCCCAGGCGCTGCGACAGCTGTGGCCAGGTGTACTGGGGCGTGGGCGGCATGGCCGCATGCACGGTGCGCTGCGCGGCTTCGATCTCTTCGCGGGTGAATCGCATCGACGTCCTTCGGGTTGCTTACTTGCGTTCGGTGAGCGCCACGCGCACGGCCAGCGCGGCCAGCACGCTGCCCATGATGTAGCGCTGTGCGCGCAGCCAGCCGGCGCTTTGCGACAGCACGGCCGTGATGCTCGCGGCGCCGACGATCATCACGGTGTTGACCAGCGCGCTGCTCGCCATCTGCGCCATGCCCAGCTGCAGGCTCTGCAGCAGCACCGAGCCGCGCTCGGGATGGATGAACTGCGGGAAGAACGACAGGTAGAACATCGCCACCTTCGGGTTCAGCAGGTTCGTGAGAAAGCCCATGCGAAACAGCTTGGCCGGCGGATCGGCCGGCAGCGCGCGGGCCTCGAAGGGCGCGTTGCCGCCGGGCTTGACCGCCTGCCACGCGAGCCACATCAGATAGGCCGCGCCGGCGAAACGGATCGCGTCGAACGCGACCGGCACCGCCAGCAGCAGCGCCGTGAGGCCCAGCGCCGCGGCGAACAGGTGCACCAGGAACGCCATCAGCACGCCGCCCAGCGAGATGAGCCCCGCGCGGCGGCCCTGGATCAGCGTGCGCGACACGCAATAGATCATGTTCGGCCCCGGCGTGAGCGCCAGCAGCAGCGAGGCGAGGGCGAACCAGGCGATTTCGGTCAGGGTGAGCATGGGGTCAGAGTCCTTGCGATTCGAGGGTGACGGGGCCGCGCGGCGTGTCGAGCACGGCGACGAGGTTGGGCGGGCCGGCATCGACCGGCAGTCCGCCCATGCCGATGGCCGTGAGCGCGGCCGACAGTGCCGGCGCGCGCGGATGCGCCACGCGCAGCGAACGCAGTGCCAGGCCCGAGGCGGGCATGGCGTCGGTGGGGTGCACCGCGCCCCACTGGATCAGTGTGGGCAGCGCGCCGTAGAACAGGCGTTGGCCGTCGTCGCGCACGGTGATCTGCCACTCGAGTCGGCCGGCCGGCGTGTCGCGCGAGGCTTCGAGCAGGTGGCCGCGGTCGATGTGCGCATGCTCCTCTCGCGCGAGCGCCTGCGTGGCGGCGTGCGCGTCGGGCACGCGCGCCACGAAGTGGATCAGGTGCGGGCCGCGCTGCGCGAGCGCGGCCTGCAGCGCGGCGTCGTCCAGGTCGAACCAGCGGTGCGTCTTCGGCCGCGACGGCGCCTTGCCGGGCTCGATGGAGATGATCTCGGCATAGGCGCGCGGGAACGCGGCGCTCGCGATGTTCAGCAGCCGGTTGTGCGTGCCCATCAGCGGGTGCACGCCGCCGGGCGCGGGCGTGACGCCGAGCGTGGCCTCGCACCATGCCACGCCCTCGGCCAGCGAGGCGGCGGCGATCACCAGGTGGTCGATTTCGGCGGGGGCCATGGCGTGCCTTTGTTCAGAGGGTGACGTGGCCGTCGACGCAGGTCACGGCATCGCCGCCGACCCAGATCGTGCCGTCGCTGTCGCGCTCGATGTGCACGCGGCCCGCGCGGCCCAGGCACTGGCCTTGCGCGGCCAGGTAGCGCTCGGGCATGTGGCCGTCGGCGATCAGCCATTCGGCCAGACTGGCGTTGAGGCTGCCGGTGACCGGGTCTTCCTGCACGCCGATGGGCTCGGCGAAGGCGCGCACCTCGAGGTCGATCTTCGCGCCGTCGTCGTTCGGCGTGGCGGGGCGGTTGCCGAAGGCGCGCGCCTCGCGGTTCGAACGGCCGATGAGCAGCGAGGTGTCGTGCGCCGAGGGCACGCCCGCCACGCCGGCCTTCACGCCCAGTTCCTTCAGCGCGCGGTGGTCGGGCTGCAGCGCCAGCACGGCGTCGGCGTCGTTCAGCAACAGGCCGAACCAGACCGGGCCGTTGTCGAGCACCTGCGCCGCGATGACCTGCTGCGCCTTCAGGCCCAGCGCGCCGGCCACCTTGGCCAGCAGCGCGGGGCTCGGGGCGCTGCGCTTGAGCGGCGGCGCGGCAAAGGCCAGGCGCTCGCCGTCGCGCCGCAGCGGCACGAGGCCCGCACCGCACTGCTGCACCACGCGGCCCGCCACCTTGGGTTTGCCGCCGGCCTGCAGCCAGGCATGGCAGCTGCCGATGGTCGGGTGGCCGGCAAAGGGCAGCTCGCCGCCGGGCGTGAAGATGCGCACGCGGTAGTCGGCGCCCGGGTCGGTCGGCGGCAGCAGGAAGGTGGTCTCCGACAGGTTGGTCCACTGCGCGAAGCGCTGCATGGCGGCGTCGTCCAGGTCCTGGCCGTCGATCACCACCGCGAGCGGGTTGCCGTAGTAGGCGGTGGCGGTGAAGACGTCGACTTGCTTGAAGGGGCGGGATTTCATCGGATTCAAACGGTTCGGATCAGCGGGCAATGTCAGTCGAGGGGACACCGTGGAACCGGCTTTGCCGGGCCACTGGTGTCGCCCCCTGGAAGGGGGTTGGCGAAGCGACACGAAGTGCGCGTAGCCTGGGGGTCATTCCAAAGCCAGGTCGAGCACGCCGCGCGTGCCCGGGCGGGAAAGCAGGTCGGCGTACCAGCGCTCGACGTTGGGCCAGACGGGCCGGCGGTACTCGGCGCCGGGCAGGCCGAACCAGCGGTGCGCCTCGCAGCCGATCGGGATGTCGGCCATGGTGAAGCGCTCGCCGGCCATGTAGGGGCGCTGCGCGAGGTGCGCGTCGAGCATGGCGAACAGCGCCTCGCTCTCGCGCACCGACGCGGCGATCAGCGCGGGCTGGCGCTCCGAAGGCGGCGTGCGCACCCATTGCACGAAGGCGTCGCGGCTGGCGCGGTTGAGCGTGGTCTGCTGCCAGTCCATCCAGCGCTCGGCGTCGAAGCGCGCGGGCAGCTCGCTCGGGTAGAGCGTGCCGTGCGAGTAGCGGGCGCACAGGTAGCGCACGATGACGTTCGACTCCCATAGCGTGACGCGCTCGGCGCCTTCGCCGTCGTCGATGGTGGGCACCATGGCGTTCGGGTTGAGCGCGCGGTATTCGGGCGTCTGCACCACGCCGAACTTGCCGCCGGCCTCGGTGCGCTGGAAGTCGAGCCCGAGCTCCTGCGCGCACCACACGACCTTGCGCACGTTGATCGAACTGATGCGGCCCCAGATGTTGAGCATGGTGTTCAGTGTCCTTGTGCGCAGAGGGCGTCGGCCGTGGCCGATGGCTGCGTCTGCAGGTACGGTTCGATGTTGCGCATCGCGCGCGCCACGTAGTCGTCTTTCTCGCCGACCGGCGCGACGTAGTGCAGCGCGCTCTTCGCGGCCTCGAGGCCTTCGGTGCGCGCGATGAGCCAGGCCGCGAGGTAGGGCGCCGAGAAGCAGCCGCCCGCGGTGGCCACGTTGCCCTGCGCGAAGAAAGGCTGGTTGAGCACCTCGACGCCGGCCTCCTGCACCCAGGGCTTGGTCGTGAGGTCAGTGCAGGCCGGCACCGTGCCCAGCAGGCCGAGCTTGGCCAGCAGCAGCGTGCCCGAGCACTGCGCGCCGATGAGCTGGCGCGATGGGTCGAGCCCGCGCAGCACGCCCATCAGGCCCGCGTCGGCGGCGATCTCTCGCGTGCGGATGCCGCTGCCGACGATCACCGCGCCCGCCTCGCAGGCCGCTTCGAGCGTCGCGGTGGCATGCACCGTGACACCGTTCATCGAGGTCACGGTGGCGCTGGGCGAGGCCAGCGTCACGCGCCAGCCGGGCTTCTTCACGCGGTTGAGCACGCCGAGCGCGACCAGCGAGTCGAGCTCGTTGAAGCCATCGAAGGTGAGGATCGCGATGTGCATCGTCGTCGGCCCCGTCAGGCGTGGGCGGGGGCCAGCAGCGCCAGCTCTTCGCGCAGCGTGACGGCGAGCGCGGCGATGGCGGTGTCGATCTCTTCGACGCTGGCGGTCACGAACGACAGGCGCAGCGTGCGCGGATCGCCTTCGCCGGCGTAGAACGGCGCGCCGGGCACGAAGGCCACGTTGCGCTCCACGGCCTTGGGCAGCAGGGTCACGGTGTCGATGCCCTCGGGCAGGCGCGCCCACAGGAACATGCCGCCCTTGGGGGCGTTGAACTTCACGTCCAGGCCGGCCATCTCGCGGTGCAGCGCGGCGATCATCGCGTCGCGCTGGCGCTTGTACAGCGCGCGGATGGTGGGCACGTGGCGATCCAGGAAGCCGTCCTTCATCACGGCCGAGACCATGCGCTGCGTGAAGATCGGCGTGTGCAGGTCGACCGCCTGCTTGGCCTGCAGCAGCTTGGGGAAGATGGCCTTCGGCGCCACCAGGAAACCCAGGCGCAGGCCCGGGGCCAGCACCTTGGAGAACGAGCCCAGGTAGATCACGCCCTCGGGGTTGCGCGCGGCCAGCGGCAGCGGCGGGGCTTCGTCGAACCAGAGCTCGCCGTAGGGGTTGTCCTCGACGATCGGCAGGTTCGCGGCGGCTGCGGCAGCGGAGACAGCGGCGCGGCGCGCCTCGGTCATGGTGCGGCCGGTGGGGTTCTGGAAGTTGGGCAGCAGGTAGACGAAGCGCGCGTCGGCCGCCTTGCTCACGAGGTCGTCGACGATCACGCCCTCGTCGTCGCTGGCCACGCCCACGGGGTGCGGCTCCATCGGGCCGAAGGCCTGCAGCGCGCCCAGGTAGGTGGGCGTCTCGACCAGCACCTTGCTGCCCGGGTCGATCAGCACCTTGGCCACGAGATCGAGGCCCTGCTGCGAGCCGGTGGTGATGAGCACCTGCGAGGCGTCGACGTCCCAGGGCAGCATGTCGGCCACGGCCTGGCGCAGCGGCGCATAGCCTTCGCTGGCGGCGTACTGCAGCGCGGCCTGGCCGTCGTTGTGCAGCACTTCGGCGCAGGCGTCGGCGAATTCCTGGATCGGGAAGGTCTTGGGCGAGGGCAGGCCGCCGGCCAGGCTGATGATGCCGGGGCGCTCGGTGACCTTGAGGATTTCACGCAGCACCGAAGGATTCATCTTGGCGGCGCGGGCGGCGAGTTTCCAGTTCATGGGAGGCTTTCTTCTTTCTGGCGAATGAGAGGTGAGTCTGAGTGTGTCGTCAGGATGGCGGGATGTCGCCACGGTGCACGACATGGATTTTGTTGCCGTCCGGGTCGCGCAGGTAGGCGCCGTAATAGCCCTGCCCGTAACGGGGGCGGGGCCCGGGCGCGCCTTCGTCGCGGCCACCGTGGCGCAGGGCCGCCTCGTGGGCGGCATGAACGGCCTGCGGCGAGGGCGCGCAGAACGCGACCATGCTGCCGTTGCCGGCGCTGGCGGGTTCGCCGTCCAGCGGGATGTACACGTAAAAACGCGGCAGCGTCTGGCCCGGCGCGATCCAGCAGGCGGCGTCGGGGCCGCCGTCGGGCGTCACGGGGCGGCGGATCAGGCCGAGCGGCGCCAGCACCGCGTCGTAGAAGGCGGCGGCGCGCGGCAGGTCGGTGCAGCCGACGGTGACATGGCTGAACAGCGTCATGGTGGTCAGCTCCTGGCCTGCGGCTCGGCGCCGCGTGGAACAGCGGCAGGCGCTGCCGGTTGCGACAGCCGCTTGCCCGCGACCACCGTGGCGACCACGGCGGCGGCGAAGCCCAGCGTCACCAGGTCGAGCGGCTCGCCCAGCAGCGGGATCGACGCGAGGATCGACAGGAAGGGCTGCAGCAGCTGCGTCTGGCTCACGCGCAGCGCGCCGCCCAGGGCCAGGCCGCGGTACCAGGCGAAGAAGCCGATCCACATCGAGAACATGCCCACGTAGGTGAAGCCGACCCAGGCCGAGGCGGCCACGGGCTGCTGCGGCCACAGGGCGATCGTGGCGGGCAGCGTCACGGGCAGCGCCATCACGCAGACCCAGCAGATCACGCGCTCGGCGCCCAGCGACGGCGTGACCTGCGCGCCGTAGATGTAGCCGACCGAGGCTGCGACGACCGCGCCGACCAGCAGCAGGTCGGCCCATTCGAAACCGAAGCCGTGGCCGCTCTGCTGCGCGCGCAGCACCGAGAACACCACCACCAGCAGGCTGCCCGCGATGGCGCAGAGCCAGAAGCCCAACCGCGCGCGCTGGTGCAGCACCCAGGCCGCGACCGCGGCCGTGACCAGCGGCAGCAGCGCGGTCACCACCGCCGCGTGGCTGGCCGTGACCACGCGCAGCGCAAAGGCCAGCAGCAGCGGAAAGCCGATGCAGTTGCCCAGCACCGCCATGCCCAGCGGCTTCCACTGGTGCGCCGCCGGGCGCGGCGAGCGCGTGACCAGCAAAAAGACGGCCGACAGCACGCCCGCCAGCGCCGCGCGCCCGAGCGTGACGAACCACGGCGACAGCTGCGGCGCCTCTTGCGTGCCCGTGGCCAGCCGCGTCATCGGCAGCGTGATGGCGAACAGCGCCACGCCGACCACCCCGAGCCACATGCCCAGCGTTTCGTCCTTGATGGCGAGCTTCATACGCCCACCATCCACCAGGCCGTCAGGACCAGAATGAGGCCCATCGCGCGGTTGAACCAGAGCAGGCGCCGGCCCTTGGCCAGCCACTCGCGCAGCAGTGCGCCGACCAGCGCATAGGCGAAGTTGCTGGTGAAGGCGTAGGTGAGCATCACCGGCGCGACGATGGCGAAGCGCGCGAGCGCGTCGGGTTGGCCGGCGATCCAGCCCGCCACCAGCGTGAGCGCCAGCAGCCAGGCCTTGATGTTCACGAACTGCAGCATCACGCCCTGCCCGAAGCCGACCGAGAGGCGGGCGCTGTCGGCCTTGCCGAGCTGGGCGCTGCCGCTGAGCTTGTAGGCCAGCCACAGCAGGTAGGCGATGCCCAGGCCCTTGATCGCCAGGCGCAGCGGTGGCATGGCCACCACCAGCGCGCCGAGGCCGGCCGCGCAGATGGCGAGCAGCAAGGTCCAGCCGACCGGCACCGCGACCACGAAGCGCATGGCGCGCGGCAGGCCGCCGTTGGCCGCCAGGGCGGTGGAGAGCGTGGTGTTGGGGCCGGGCGAGAAGCTCATCGCCGTGGCCAGCACCAGCAGCGCGGTGAATTCTTGCCAGTTCATGTCACAGACTCTAAACTTTGGACCATTACAGTTCCAGTACAGATGACCGAACAAATCTGAAATCTGTATTGGTCATTCCTTCGACACACGCCGCCCTTTTCTTACTCTCTGTGCGATGCAGCCCGATCCGATGCTGACCCGAACCTCCACCCAGTCCCTGACCGGGCAGCTGGCCGACCGCCTCGCCGAGCGCATCCGCAACCGGCTGCTGGCCCCTGGCGCACGCCTGCCCTCGGTGCGCGAGTGCGCGCGCCAGCAGGGCGTGAGCCCGTACACCGTGGTCGCCGCCTACGACCAGTTGCTCGCGCAGGGCCTGGTCGAGGCGCGCCGCCAGCGCGGCTTCTATGTGCGCGACGCGGCGCCGGCGTCCGAGAGCTCGCGCAACCCGGCGCATGCCGTGCCCGTGGTCCCGCCGATGATGGCCTCGCGCGTGCCGGCCGACGCCAGTTCGCTGATCCGCAGCATGTTCCACCGCCCGAGCGACAAGCCGCAGCCGGGCATGGGCGTGTTCCCGCCCGACTGGATGGCCTCGACCTTCCTGGCGACCGCGGTGCGCCGCGTGACGACCACGTCGGCGCTGCAGGAGCTGTCGCTGCAGTACGGCGAGCCTTCGGGCGACCTCGCGCTGCGCCGCAGCCTGTCGCAGAAGCTGGTGCGCATCAACGTGCCGGCCGGGCCCGACCAGATCGTCACTACCATCGGCGCCACGCACGCGTTGGACATCGTGAGCCGCACGCTGCTGCGCGCGGGCGATCCGGTGATGGTCGAGGAGCCCGGCTGGGCGCTGGAGTTCGCGCGGCTCGAGGCGCTGGGCATGCGCATCCTGCCCGTGCCGCGCCGCGCCGACGGGCCCGACCTCGACGTGATGGCGCAGTACTGCAAGCTGCACAGCCCCAAGCTCTTCGTCAGCGTGAGCGTGCTGCACAACCCGACCGGCTACAGCCTCACGCCGGGCAGCGCGCACCGCGTGCTCAAGCTGGCCAACGAGCACGACTTCCACATCGTCGAGGACGACACCTACAGCCACCTCGCGCCCGAGCACGCCACGCGCCTGAGTGCGCTCGACGGGCTGCAGCGCACCATCTACGTCAGCGGCTTCGCGAAGATCCTGGCGCCCAACTGGCGCATCGGCTTCCTGGCCGCCTCGCCCGCGCTGAAGGAGCGGCTTCTGGAGACCAAGCTGCTGGCCACGCTGACCTCGCCCACGCTGTTCGAGCGGGCGCTGTCGTGGTGCATCGACCAGGGCCAGCTGCGCCGCCATTCGGAGCGCGTGCGCATCCGCCTGGACGGCGCGCGCGGCCGCGCGGTGAAGCTGGCCATGTCGCACGGCTGCACCTTCGCCTCGGAGCCGGCCGGGCTGTTCGGCTGGGTCGACACGGGCGTGGACACCGACGCGCTCACGCAACGCATGCTCGACCAGGGCTACCTGCTGGCGCCGGGCTCGCTGTTCCATGCGCGCCGCCCGCCGAGCACGATGATGCGGATCAACTTCGCGACCTCGCAGGACGCGAATTTCTGGAAGGTTTTCAGCCGGGTCAGGGACGAGCTCTGATTCGCTTGCAAAGGGCTTGGAGTAAGCTGGCAGCACAAGAAAACCCAGCCAGGAGACCTCCCGCATGAGCAACGCCAGCAAACCCTTCGACTTCAGCCAGTTCGTCCCCGGATTCGACTTCCTGAAGAACCTCGCCGGCGGTGCCGCCGCGGGCTCCGGCTCGGTGCCCGGCATTCCCAGCCTGGCGAGTTGGGTCGCGCCCACCATGAGCGTCGAAGAGGTCGACAAGCGCATCCAGGAACTCAAGACCGTCCAGTACTGGCTCGAACAGAACGGCCACGCGCTCAAGGCGACCATCCAGGCGCTCGAAGTGCAGAAGATGACGCTGTCGACCCTGCGCGGCATGAACGTGCGGATGGAAGACATCGCCAGCGCGTTCACCAAGCAGGCCGCGGCGATGGCGCCTGCACCGGCTCCCGCCCCGGCGCCCGCCCCCCGGCCCGAACCGGAGCCCGTCGAGGAAGAGGAAGAGGAAGAAGAGTTCGACGAGGCCGAGGAGGAAGCGGAAGAAGAGGAAGCCCCGGCGCCGAAGAAGACCTCGCGTGCCAAGCCCGCCTTGTCCAACGGCGCCGCCGGCGTGGTCGACCCGATGCAATGGTGGGGCTCGCTCACCGAGCAGTTCCAGCAGATCGCGAGCACGGCGCTGCAGGACGCGGCGCAGCTCAAGGTGCCGGCCATGGCGCAGCCGCTGGCCGATGCCGTGGGGCAGGTCATCGGCAAGGCAACGGCGGCGCGCAAGCCGGCCCCCAAGGCTGCCCCGAAGAAAGCTGCCGCCAAAAAAGCCGCGCCGGCACCCGCCGCGCGCAAGAAAACCACGTCCACCGCCGCGCGCAAGCGAGCCTCCGGCCGGCGCTGACGTCTTACAGACACCTTTCCAGACGACGACGCACGGGTCGGTACGCACCATGAAACTGTTTCCCACCGGCCATGCCACCCACCCGCAATGGCGCATGGCCGCCGGCCTCGTGCTGGCCCAGTTGCGCGCGCAGATGGCGCTGCCCGACTACGCGTCAAACCCGACGCTCGGGCTGCTCTACATCACCGACCACTACGCGGCCGAGGCGCAGGAGATCCTCGATCACCTGAGTGCCGAACTGCCCGAGGTCACCGACTGGTCGGGCACGGTCGGCATCGGCGTGTCGGCCAACAACGCCGAGTACTTCGACGAGCCCGGCCTGAGCCTGATGCTGTGCGCGCTGCCCAGTGACCAGTACCGCGTGTTCTCCGGCGTGGCGCCGCTGGGCAGTTCCGAAATGAGCGGCTTCGAGGCGCACACCGCGCTCGTGCACGCCGACCCGGCCACGCCCGACCTGGGCGAGCTGATCGGCGAGATGGCGGGGCGCACCGACACTGGTTACCTGTTCGGCGGGCTCTCGTCCGGCCGCGGCGGGGCGCTGCAGTTCGCGGTCGGCGGCAACGGCAACATCCGCGGTCACGGCGCGGCGGGCGGCGTGTTCTCGGGCGGCTTGTCGGGCGTGGTGTTCGGCGAGGGCGTGCGACTGGTGTCGCGCGTCACGCAAGGCTGCCAGCCGCTGCGCACCGGCGGCGCGCGCGAGCGCGAGATCACCGAGGCCGACGGCAACCTGCTGCTGTCGCTCGACGGCGAGCCGGCGCTCGACGTGCTGCTGGCCGACCTGCAGGTGTCGCTGGACCGGCCGCAGGAAGCCATCGACGCCGTGCGCAACACGCTGGTCGGCCTGGCCGACGCGGGCAGCGACGGCATCCGCCGCACCGGCGACCTGGGCGCCGACGTGCTGGTGCGCCACATCATCGGCCTCGACCCGACGCGGCGCGGCATCGCCATTGCCGACAACGCCGAGGCCGGCATGCGGCTGAGTTTCTGCCGCCGCAACGCGCAGGCGGCGCGTGCCGACCTGATGCGCATCTGCGCCGAGATCCGCGAAGAACTCGAGCCCGAAGAACAGACGCTGGCCACGGCGCGCGCCGTGGCAGCCGGCGAGGCTGAGGCCGCGCCGCATCCGGCGCGGCGCATCGCGGGCGCGGTGTACGTGAGCTGCTCGGGACGCGGCGGCCCGCACTTCGGCGCACCGGGTGCCGAGCTGCAGATCGTGCGGCATGCGCTGGGCGATGTGCCATTGGTCGGCTTCTTCGCCGCCGGCGAGATCGCGCGCCATCACCTGTACGGCTACACCGGCGTGCTGACGGTGTTCACCGCGCCGGACTGACTGGCTGACTGACGGGGAAAAACGACGCGCGCGCCTGCGCACTGTGTTCGCAGGCGCTTCGCGTCGCTAGAATCCGCCCGCTTTCTTGAATCTCTGCTGCTGCAAGAAAGAGTGATCCGCGCGCCCCGAGGCACGCGGTCGATCTCTTTCGCCCCGCCACGCGATGTGACGGGGCCCGGAAACCGACACGGTTTCCCCGAATGGAATTGCAGCCATGGGCAGCCCCACCAATAGTCATTTTTCGAGACTCCAGCGCGCCTTTTCGCGCGCCCACATCGCCGTCGATTACCGCGACGGTATCTATCACCTGCGCAACGAAGCCGCGCAGGCGACCGTGCTTCTGCCGCAGAGCCTGCCGCTGGAAGAAAAAGCCGTGAACCAGCTGCTGGCCTTCGCCAGCGTGCGCTCGCCCGACGGCGCGCACCGCGTGTGCAAGGCTTGCGCGACGCCGGACCTTCATCCGGGCTCGGTCGCGCCGGTGGGCAGCGTCGTCGCCACCGATGGCGACTTCGTGATCCCCGCCGCGGTCGGCACGGACATCAACTGCGGCATGCGCCTGCTGACCACCGGCCTCACGCTGGACCAGGTGGCGCCGCACAAGACGCAGCTGCTCGCGCGGCTCACGCGCGGCTTGCTCGACAACGGGCGCGACGTGCCGGTTCACACGGCGGCGTTTCGTGCGCTGTTCGACGACGGGCCGGCCGCGTTCCTGGATGCTGTGCGCAACGACGGGCTCTGGGCGGCCTGCGACCGCGACCGGCTGCAGGCCGAGATCGGCGCGTGCATCGGCCTGGCGAGCTTCGGCGGGCAGTCGCGGCACGCACCGCTGGCCTACACCGGCGCGCGCCACGAGGTGTTCCGCGACCCGTGCCTGGGCACGCCGGGCAGTGGCAACCACTTCGTCGAGTTGCAGGTGGTCGACCAGGTGATGGACCGGCACGCGGCGTACCGCGCGGGCCTCAAGGCGGGCGAGGTCGTCGTGATGATCCACAGCGGCTCGCGCGACATCGGGTTCCATGTCGGCGGCCGCTGGATGGACCGCGCGCGGGCCGAGTGGCCGCAGGGCCTGCGCCATCCGAAGAGCGGGTTGTACGGCCTGGCCGGGCCGCTGGCGCAGGAGTACCTCGAAGCCATGGGCGTGGCCGCGCGCTATGCGTGGGCCAACCGCGTCGTGCTGGCCGAGCTGGTGCGCAAGGACTTCGCCGAGCTGCTGGGCGCCACGGCGTCGACGCTGGTGGTCGACGTGCCGCACAACGTCGTGCTGCGCGAGCACGGCATGAACATCCATCGCAAGGGCGCGACGCCGGCGCACGCGGGCGACCTGGCGCTGATTCCCGGGTCGATGGGCGATCACTCGTACCTCGCGACCGGGCTGGGGCATGAGGACTGGCTGTGGTCGTGCAGCCATGGTGCCGGCCGGCGCATGCGTCGGCAGGAAGTGCGCGCGATGCGGCCCGCACCCGACGACGCCGATGCCAGCTGGCAATGCGTGACGCTGCGCGAAGAGCGCCGCATCGAAGAGGCGCCGCAGGCCTACAAGCCGATCGGCGCGGTGATCGAGGCGCAGGAAAGCGCGGGGCTCATCCGCTGCGCCGTGCGGCTCAAGCCCTGGGTCACGTTCAAGGCGTGACCCGAGGGCGCGTGTCGTGTCAGCCCAGTGCGGGCTGCACGGCGCGTGGCGCGGGCGCCGGCATGCCGGCGAACGCGAAGTCGACCTCGGGCGCCAGCCCGCTCACGATGCGCGCGATCGACTTGCCCGAGCCGCAGGCGTGCGTCCAGCCGAGCGTGCCGTGGCCGGTGTTGAGGAACAGGTTCGGCAGTTTGGTCTTGCCGATCAGCGGCACGTTGCTCGGCGTGGCCGGGCGCAGGCCGGTCCAGAACTGCGCGCGCTCGGTGTCGCCGGCGCCAGGGAAGAGCTCTTCGACGCGCCGCACGATGGCTTCGCAACGCACGCGGTTCAGGTCGCGGTCGTAGCCGTTGAGCTCGGCCGTGCCGGCGATGCGCAGGCGGTCGCCCGATTCGGAGGTGTAGCGCGAGAACACCAGCTTGTATTCGTCGTCTGTGAGCGAGACCTGGTGCGCCTTCGACGCGTCCTTCACGGGCAGCGTCACCGAGTAGCCCTTGGCCGGGTAGATCGGCAGGCGGATGCCCAGCGGCGCGGCGTACAGGGGGCTCAGCGAACCCATCGCAAGCACGAAGGCATCGCCGCGGATGCGCTGGAAGCGGCCTTCGTTGTCGGTCGCCTCGACGTGGTCAATGCTGCCGCCGGCTTCGCGCAGCGCGGTCACGGTGTGGCTCATGAGGAACTTCACGCCGGCCGCCTCGGCCAGCTTCACCAGCTCGCGCGCGAAGCGGTTGGCGTCGCCCGATTCGTCTTCGGCGGTGTAGGTGGCGCCGGCGAGTTGGGGGCGAATGTGGGCGAGGGCGGGTTCGATCTTGATGGCCTCGTCGGCCGAGATGACCAGCCGCTCGCAGCCCAGGGCGCGCATCTGCTCGGCGGGCGCGAGGGCGCCATCGAATTCTTTTTGCGTCGTGTAGAAGTGCAGGATGCCTTGCGTGCGCTGGTCATAGTTCAGGCCGGTGTCTCGACGCAATTGCTGCAACATTTCCCGGCTGTATGTACCGAGACGCACGATCTGTTCGATGTTGTGGCGGGTGCGCGCGGGGGTGCATTCGCGCAAGAACTGCAGGCCCCAGAGCCACTGGCGCATGTCGGCGCGGATGCGAAAGAGCAGCGGCGCATCTTCCTTGCCGAGCCATTGCAGCACCTTCAGCGGTGCGCTCGGATTGGCCCAGGGTTCGGCATGGCTGACCGAGATTTGGCCGCCGTTGGCGAAGCTGGTTTCGGCGGCCGGGGTGGCCTGCCGGTCGATCACGGTCACCTCGTGGCCGAGTTGCTGGAGGTAGTAGGCCGAAGTCACGCCGAGCAGGCCGGCGCCAAGAACGATCACACGCATTGCAAGTACCTTTGAGTTTGCAGCGCTTGAACGGCGGGCGTGGAGTGCTATTGAAAAAATAGCAAGCAACCAGACGACCGATGTCCAAGTTGCCGCTCCCCCTGTCCTCGGTACCTGAGAGATTCACCCTGCTGCACCCGCAGCGGGTTTGCTCCTTCGGTGCGCCACATGGCGTGGCGGCTCTCCAGACGGCTGTATCGATGAGTGCAGTACTGACCCCTTGCCGAAGTTCCGTGGCGTTGCCTGGAATTTCGTCGGGCCGACCTGAGCGTTTATGGGAGTTTGCGCCTTCGGTAGGGCCTCCGTGGAGGCCCGCTCTCCTGCAATTGTTGGCGATTGTAGGCGGGCCCCGCAAGCCGGCCAAGCCCTGTACATCGGCACTTCACACCGATGGGATAATTGAATGTTGATTTTTGGTAAAGCAAACTTTTTTCTACATGCAGGGGACTCCATGATCCTGGTTACCGGCGGCGCAGGCTTCATTGGCGCCAATTTCGTGCTCGACTGGATCGCGCAGGGCAACGAGCCCGTCGTGAACCTCGACAAGCTGACCTACGCAGGCAACCTCGAGACCCTCGCGTCGCTCAAGGGCAACGCGAACCACGTCTTCGTGCAGGGCGACATCGGCGACAGCGCGCTGCTCGATCGCCTGCTGGCCGAGCACAAACCCCGTGCCGTCGTGAACTTTGCCGCGGAATCGCATGTGGATCGTTCGATCCACGGCCCGGAAGACTTCGTGCAGACCAATGTGCTCGGCACCTTCCGCCTGCTCGAATCGGTGCGCGGCTACTGGAACGCCCTGCCGGCCGACCAGAAGGCCGCCTTCCGCTTCCTGCACGTGTCGACCGACGAGGTCTACGGCTCGCTCTCCAAGACCGACCCGGCCTTCACCGAAGAAAACAAGTACGAGCCCAACAGCCCGTACTCGGCCAGCAAGGCCGCCAGCGACCACCTCGTGCGCGCCTGGCACCACACCTACGGCCTGCCGGTGGTCACCACCAACTGCTCGAACAACTACGGCCCGTTCCACTTCCCCGAGAAGCTGATCCCGCTGATGATCGTCAACGCACTGGCCGGCAAGAACCTGCCCGTGTACGGCGACGGCATGCAGGTGCGCGACTGGCTCTACGTGAAGGACCACTGCAGCGCCATCCGCCGCGTGCTCGAAGCCGGCAAGCTCGGCGAGACCTACAACGTCGGCGGCTGGAACGAGAAGCCCAACATCGAGATCGTCAACACCGTGTGCGCGCTGCTCGACGAGCTGAGCCCCCGCGCCGACGGCAAGCCGTACAAGGAGCAGATCACCTACGTCACGGACCGCCCGGGCCACGACCGTCGCTACGCCATCGATGCACGCAAGCTCGAGGCCGAGCTTGGCTGGAAGCCCGCCGAGACCTTCGATACCGGCATCCGCAAGACCGTCCAGTGGTACCTCGCCAACGGCGAGTGGGTGCGCAACGTGCAAAGCGGCGCGTACCGCGAATGGGTCGAGAAGCAGTACGACGCTGCGCCTGCAAAGGCTTCCGCATGAAGTTGCTGCTGCTCGGCAAAGGTGGACAGGTCGGCTGGGAGCTGCAGCGCAGCCTCGCGCCGCTCGGCGAAGTGGTCGCACTCGATTTCGACAGCACCGAGTTCCACGCCGACTTCAGCCGTCCCGAGCAGTTGGCCGCAACCGTGCTGGCGGTGCGCCCCGACGTCATCGTCAATGCCGCCGCGCACACTGCCGTCGACAAGGCCGAGAGTGAGCCCGACTTCGCTCGCAAGCTCAACGCCACCTCGCCCGGCGTGGTGGCCGAGGCGGCGCAGCAGATCGGCGCGCTGATGGTGCATTACTCCACCGACTACGTCTTCGACGGCAGCGGCACCAAGCCCTGGAAGGAAGACGACGCGACCGGCCCGCTCAGCGTGTACGGCCAGACCAAGCTCGAAGGCGAGCAACTGGTGGCGCGCCATTGCGCGAAGCACCTGATCTTTCGTACCAGCTGGGTGTACGCCGCACGCGGCGGCAATTTCGCCAAGACCATGCTGCGCCTGGCCAAGGAGCGCGACAAGCTCACGGTCATCGACGACCAGTTCGGCGCCCCCACCGGTGCCGAGTTGCTGGCCGACATCACCGCGCACGCGATTCGCGCCACCTTGCAAGACCCGGCCAAGGCCGGGCTGTACCACGCCATCGCCGGCGGCGAGACCACGTGGCACGGCTACGCGCGCTTCGTGCTCGAGATGGCGCAGCAGGCCGGCGTCGAACTCAAGGCTGGCCCGCAGGCCGTGGAGGCCGTGCCCACCAGCGCCTTTCCAACGCCCGCGAAGCGCCCGCACAACTCGCGGCTCGACACCACCAAGCTGCAGACCACCTTCGGCCTGCGCCTGCCGCCCTGGCAGGAAGGCGTGGCACGCATGCTGCGCGAGACGCTCTGACCGACTGATTTTTCCTGCCCCTCACAGAAGAAGACCCCCATGACGCAACGCAAAGGCATCATCCTCGCCGGCGGCTCCGGCACCCGCCTGCACCCGGCCACGCTCGCCATGAGTAAGCAGCTGCTGCCGGTGTACGACAAGCCTATGATCTATTACCCGTTGAGCACGCTGATGCTCGGCGGCATGCGCGACATCCTGATCATCAGCACGCCTCAGGACACGCCGCGCTTCCAGCAACTGCTGGGTGATGGCAGCCAGTGGGGCCTCAACCTGCAGTACGCGGTGCAGCCGAGTCCCGATGGCCTCGCGCAGGCTTTCATCATCGGCGACAAGTTCGTGGGCAACTCGCCGAGCGCGCTGGTGTTGGGGGACAACATTTTCTATGGGCATGACTTTGCCCATCTGCTGTCGGACGCTGATGCGAAGCAAAGCGGTGCGACCGTGTTCGCGTACCACGTGCACGACCCGGAGCGTTATGGTGTGGTGGCCTTCGATGCCAACGGCAAGGCCAGCAGCATCGAAGAAAAGCCTGTCAAGCCCAAGAGCAGCTACGCCGTGACTGGCCTGTATTTCTACGACAACCAGGTCGTCGACATCGCCAAGGCCGTGAAGCCGAGCGCGCGCGGCGAACTGGAGATCACGGCGGTCAACCAGGCGTACCTGGACCTGGACCAGCTCAACGTGCAGATCATGCAGCGCGGCTATGCGTGGCTCGATACGGGCACGCACGAGAGCCTGCTCGAAGCCGGCCAGTTCATCGCGACGCTGGAGCATCGGCAGGGGCTGAAGATCGCCTGCCCTGAAGAAATTGCGTGGCGCAATGGCTTCATCGACAGCGCCCAACTCGAAAAGCTGGCCGCACCGCTGCAGAAGAACGGGTACGGAAAGTACCTGAAGCACCTGCTGACCGAAGAGGTGCGTTCGTGAATGTCATCCAAACCGAGATCCCCGACGTTTTGATCATCGAGCCGAAGGTCTTCGGCGATGCCAGAGGGTTTTTCTACGAGAGCTTCAATCAGCGCGCGTTCGAAGATGCCGTCGGGTCGAAGGTCGACTTCGTGCAAGACAACCATTCAAGGTCGTCCAAGGGCGTGCTTCGGGGGTTGCACTATCAGGTCCAGCAAGCGCAAGGAAAGCTGGTGCGTGTGGTGCGCGGGGCGGTCTTTGATGTGGCTGTCGATATCCGGCGCTCTTCGCCCACGTTCGGGCGTTGGGTGGGCACGGAGTTGAGCGAAGGCAATCACCGACAGTTGTGGGTTCCGGCGGGCTTCGCGCACGGATTCTTCGTTCTCACCGACTCTGCGGATTTTCTGTACAAGACGACGAACTACTACGCGCCGGAGCACGAGCGATGCATTGCCTGGAACGACTCGAGCCTGCAGATCGCGTGGCCGGACATCGGCATGGCGCCGCAGTTGTCCAAGAAGGACGCCGAAGGCAAATCGCTTCAAGCGGCGGACGTCTTCGAGTAATCAGATTTTTTGGACGAGGCGCCTGAGTGCCTGCCGAATTCGAGGCGCCGTTTTTTGATCGCACGTCAATGAACGAATGCCAAGAGTGAGATTCTTGTCTTCTTGCTGTATTTGAAATATTCCCGCTGCCCGTGAATGTGAGTTGCTTCTGATGGAGTGAGCCGAACGGCTCCGGCCTCATGCGCATTCGATCGACGGACAAAGGCCTGAGCGTGTGAACGCGAGGAAGCGCATCAATTTTCATGAAACCCGGAATGAATTTCAAAAAGCTATTGAAGCGCAGCGCTCAGCTTGTGAACGAGTATCGCGATGCCGGTCTGCTCCGGCAGTCGGATCTGTTCGATAAAGAATGGTATCGGGAGCGCAATCCGGATGTTCCGGAAGGCGCTGAGATTCGGCATTTTCTTCGGTTCGGCGGCAGGGAAGGGCGTGCACCGAGCGAAAAATTCGATGCGGCAGGGTATCTGAAGGCCAACAAGGACGTGGCGTACAGGGGCCTCAATCCTTTGGTGCACTACCTCAAGTGGGGCAAAGAGGAGGGTCGGAAGGTTGCAGTTGCCCGCCCACCGATGCGCGTGCCCCTCTCCGAGAAGCGACGTTCGGCGCCAGCCATTGATCTCAGTCGCTATTCAAGAAATGGCACGTTGCTCGTGACAGAGCAGGAGATTCGCGATCTCGAATTGCTCCATGAAACGGACCTCTTCGATGCCGAGTGGTACCTCGAAAATTACCCGCATCTGAAGAATCAGGACCCTTACCTTCATTTCCTGCGGCATGGCGGCTTCGAAGGATTGAAGGCCAGTGAGAACTTCGATTGCGAGTGGTATTGCGACATCTATCCGGATGTCGTCTTGCACGGCGTGCACCCACTGCTGCACTACCTGAAGCACGGCATGAAGGAAGGTCGCTTCAAGGGCATGCCGCCCAAGATCGCATCGGTCGTCAAACGGACCGTTGCAGACCTGATGACGCTCGACCCCGAAATCGAATCGTGCCACCCGTTGCACGGCAAGCACTTGAGGCTGCGCCCGAATTTCAGCATCCCGACCGATGAACTCGGTGCAGCGTGGACTGAAATTTTTCATGATTTGCCTGCTGGAATCCGGCACGTCGTTTTCATGCCGTGGCTTGTCAAGGGCGGGGCGGATCTCGCTGGGGTCAACATCCTGCGCGCGGCCCAGGAGGCGGTTGGCGTTTCTGCCACGCTGCTCGTCTTGACCGATCATGACAAGGTTGACGCCTTCGACTGGCTCCCCTCGGGGTCACAGGTGCTGGTTTTGTCCGATTACGACGCCGATCTCAATCAGCAGAACAGACAACGCATTGTCGAGGCGCTCATATTCGCGCTTCAGCCCGAGTCGATCACGAACGTAAACAGCTTGGCGTGCTGGGCCGCCCTGGTCGAAAAGGGCAAGGCTTTTCAGTCGATATGCAAGGTCTACACGACGCTGTTCTGCCGCGACTTCACGGAAGATGGCCGCGGGGCGGGGTATGCGGATACGCACCTTCGGGCTGCGATCCATAACGTCGACAAGATCTATTTCGATACCAACGTCTTCCTTGAAGAAGTGGTGGCGAGGTATGGATTTACACCTGCATTGACGCAGAAGCTCCAGTTCCTGCCTCAGCCTGCATTGGACGATTTGCGAGAGATTGCGAAGAAAGCCCAAGCCGACGAACAGCGACCGGCCATCTTCTGGGCGGGCCGGTTCTGCCATCAGAAAAATACGGAGTTGTTGGGGCGGATCATCCGGTCTCTGCCGGAGGTCGCACTGGATGTCTACGGCGGCGGTGAGCCTCAGCGCGAAGCCGAACTGGCGGCGCTCGCAGAAACGCAGCCCAAGCTGCGTCTGCTGGGGATGTTCGCCTCGTTCAGCAAGCTTCCCCTGGAGCGGTATGCCGCCTTCCTCTTCACGTCGCGTTTCGAGGGCATGCCGACGGTCCTGATCAATGCCGCCGCCGCAGGCATCCCCATCATCGCGAGCAATGTCGGAGGCGTCTGCGAACTGGTGACCAACGAAACCGGATGGCTGATCGATGCCCTGGACGACGAGCGCGCCTACTGCGCGGCCATCCAGGAAATTCTCGACAACCCGGAAGAGGTGCAGCGTCGCCTGCAGGCCATGAGGAAAAAACTGGGCATCGAGCGTTCCTGGTCCGCATTCAAGGCAGGACTCCCTTTCTCATCCATATCCTCCAGCGAGGCCGAGCATGTCTAAGTTTCACGTCACGGCGATCGTCAATGGGCACAAGGAAGGCTTGTGGCTCAAGCCGGCATTGGACAGTGTCTGGGCCTGCTTCGAGGTGGCCCGAGAACAGGGTTTGACCACCGAGCTGCTCGTTGCGATGGACCGCGCGGACGCACTTTCTGTCGAGATCGTCAGCGACAGCGTCGCAAGGTTTCCTCATGTGCGCGTGGTTCCCATGAACCATGGTGATGTCGGGCATGCTCGAAACCAGGCGGCATTGATGGCCGAGGGCGAGTACGTGGCGTTTCTCGACGGCGACGATCTTTGGGGCCCTACCTGGCTTTCGGACGCCTATGCCATGGCGAGTGCGGACGAGCGGGAGCTCGTGCTTCACCCGGAGGTGAATGTCTATTTCGGGCACGACCCTCATGTTTTTGTGCATATCGATGCCGAAAGCAAGAATTTCGACACGGCCGCGCTTGCGTTGGTGAACTACTGGACGTCACTTTGTTTTGTGCGCAGGGAATTCCTTGTGGAAAATCCCTATCCGGAAACAGATCTGGCAGCACAAATAGGTTACGAAGATTGGGCTTGGAATCTCAAGGTGATGTCTGCGGGCGCCGTGCACAAATGCGTTCCAGGAACCGGGCATGCCATCCGGATGAAGAGAATTTCTTTGGTTCGTCAAACGAGTTCGGCAGGTTGCATCGCAGCGCCCAGTGATATTTTCAAGAAGGTCCTGAAAAACCAGGCAAGGAGGCCTGATTCGAAGCTTCGCATCGCAGTTTAGTTCGCGCTTCCCGAGAAGCTTCTTAATTTGGCTTCAATGTGTGATGGAAAAAACAAAATTCAAAATTCTTGACGGATGGGAGAACACTCATGTCAAGTTGCTGCTGATCGTATTTGGTGCAGCACTGATTGCAAAAGGCGGGGTTCTGGCGCGCGGCTTTGCCGTCGATGACTATGCGTTCGGGCAGGGATTTACAAAGGGCGAGCTGAGCGTATTCCTGACACAGGGCCGGTTCCTGCTTGGGGGCATTGACAGCTTCATCGACTCCCTCGGGGTGAACATCAATGACTTGTACATATCGCTCGGCGTCTGCGCGCTGCTCCTTCAGGCCGCGCTGGTCGTTTCCATCTTGCGATTCGTAGGTGTCGCGAATGCGCGGGGGGCGGCGTTGGTGGGCGCGGTCATGGTGGTCCACCCCTATCTGGCGGAGATACTGACCTTTCGCATGGTGTTGCCCGGGTATTGTGTAGCGGCGGCATTTTCCATCGTGTCGTTGGAGATGATCTTGCGAGGGCCGTTGAGGTGGCCGAACATCGTGATTTCACTGGGTGCCACGGTCGGCATGTTGTTCATCTACCAAGGGTTTCTGAACTATTTTTCCGTAGCCATCATTTTTACGTACCTGTTCGGAGCGATTTCCTGGAAACGAATCGGCTTTGACGTGGCCGACGGACAGGATCTCAAACGACGCGCGGCGGCATTGATGCTCGTCTGCCTTGCCTCTGCGTTTATCTTCCTGGTCATTCTTAGCGCATCGAAGAGCCTGGGGTGGATCGAGTTGACGGGACGAGCGAACCTCATTGAACGCGGGTTCCTTGTGGAGAGAATTGGGCAGATCAAGGATCTTCTGCTTCAGATCTACTGGTTGGGTGAGCCGGTATCCCCTCGGTGGTTGAAGGTTTTTGTTGCCGCGATGATTTCTATCGCTGTGATTTTGACGGCAAGAATTTTCTGGTCTCAGGAAAGAGATTCAAAGAAGTTTTTTGATTCTCTGGGCATTGCACTGAGTTTGCTCTTGCTGATTCCAGTGACGGTGGGCGTGATCGCTCCATTCAAGGACTGGCATCCCGTGCCGAGGGTGCTTCCCCAGGTTGCATTGATTGTCGGATTGCTGTTGCTTGTCGGCTATTCGGTGGTGCGAGGCTTTTTTGGAAAAATACCGGGGAGTATTTTTTCGGGATTTTTAACTCTCTTATTGGTGTCTTTTGTTCTCATAAGCAATCAAATATTTGCGGACCAAAAGAGGGTGAATTCGTGGGACAGGGCCGAGGCGAATCGAGTGATTGCTCGTCTTGAGCAAGAAGAGAAATTTTCGAGAGTTGAGTATGTTTTTGTAAGCAGCGGGAGTTGGCATCGCTCTTCTCGGTTGAATACGATTCAGGGGGATATGAATATTTCAGCGTTTTCTCCAGAATATTCAAGAGTGCCATTGCTTGTTGAGGTTTCCGGCTATGCCTTCAAAAAATCCTCTGCTGATCAAAATATGATTGGTGAAAAGTTTTGCGAAAAATCCAAGCCGTGGCCAGATAGAGGGTCAATCTCTATTGTTGAAAATCTGGCCATTGTTTGCTTGAAGAAGTGAATTTTGTTTTGAAGGAAATTCCGGGCTTGCGTTCTATTTCAATGGCAAAAAATTAAACTGTTAGAATTATTAAAATGAACAGGTTAGAACGAATTTCCATAGTGATCCCGGTTTATTCGGGGGAAGAAACGTTGCCAATTCTCGTGGCCGAAATCGAGAAACTGACACACCCGCAAGTCACAGCGGGCGGCAACTCGTTTGTTGTCAGCGAAGTCGTGCTGGTCCACGATTGCGGCCCGGATCGGTCGGACCTCACCATGACCGCGCTCGCGGAGAGCCATGCATTCGTTCAACCGGTATGGCTGTCCCGGAACTATGGACAGCACGCCGCCACCATGGCCGGCATGGCCAGCGCTACGGGGGACTGGGTCGTGACCATGGACGAAGACGGCCAGCAGGACCCCACAAGCATCGGCGCGATGCTTGACCTGGCCTTGAATGCTTCGCTCCAGCTCGTCTACGCACAACCCACGAATCCGCCGCCGCATGGCTGGTTGCGCAACCTGATGAGCCGGACGGCCAAAGGCATCAGCACGCGTCTTCTCGGCAACAAGACCATCGGCCGCTTCAACAGCTTCCGGTTCATCGATGGCGAAATTGCCAGGACGTTGTCCGCCTATTGCGGCAATGGTGTTTATCTGGATGTCGGGCTGTTCTGGATCACGGGCCGTGTGGGGCACTGCCCATTGCGCCTCAGGGAAGAACTGGGCCGCCCCTCGGGTTATTCTTTCTTGTCACTGGTCAGGCATTTCTGGAGCCTGGTGCTCACGACCGGCACCCGACCGCTGCGTCTCATCACCATCATGGGATTCTTCTCGATTCTGTTGGCGATGGGATTTGCGATCTACGCCATCTACGAAAAGTACACAGGGCAGGTCCCGGTCGAAGGGTGGACATCGCTCGCTGTCGTGGTGGCATTTTTCTCTGGCGTCATCCTGACGGCGCTTGGTGTGATCGCGGAGTACCTGGCGGTGACGATGGGCATTGCCATGGGCAAGCCGCTCTATGTGGTGAGCTCGAAGCCGACCCGGTCGAATCGCCCATGACCTTGACGTGGGTCCTCGGTAGCCGCGGTTTGCTGGGCTCCGCTTTTTGTCGTGCCCTGCGACTCGATGGGTCAGAGACATTCGTTCCTGCTGAGCATTTCAGCTGGGGGGATGAAGCACGGCTCGCGTTGCAGATCGAGGCCGCAGTCGACGCTTTTTCGTCCCACGCGCGTCAAGCATCCAGGTGGGAGATCTACTGGGCCGCCGGTATCGGAACGATGGGCAGTGCCGAGGAATCACTTGAGCCTGAGGTGCGGGCGCTCGCGTTGCTCGTTCGGCTGATCGAGTCGAACGACGCGCTGTTGGCGATGCCGGGTGCGCTGGTGCTTTCGAGCTCTGCCGGAGCCATCTACGCGTCGTCCAAGGACGAGGTCATCACCGAGAACTCCGTACCGGCGCCCAATAGCGCCTACGCGCGAGCAAAGCTGCGCCAGGAAGACCTGCTGCGCGATTTCGGAGTTGCACACCCGCAGATCTGCGTGTTGCTGGCCCGGATATCGACTCTCTACGGCGCGGGGCAGGCCATTGGCAAGGCGCAAGGGCTTCTGACGCACATGGCCCGCAGCATCGTGCGCAATCGCCCGGTCGGTATCTATGTTCCGATCGACACCATCCGCGACTACATCTCGGTGGACGATGCGGCATCCGAGATCATTGGCACCCTGCGCGAACCGGGTTTCTGGCCGGGCGTGCTGCTGAAGATCGTCGCATCGGGACGGCCGACAACGATCGCTGAGATCATTTCCATTTTCAAGAGAATTTCCAGAAAGCCGCCCAAGATCACGACGGGTGCCAGCAAGGTTTCCAGCCTCTATCAAAGAAAAATTCAATTCCGGTCTGTTGTCGGAAATGGAAGGCGGTTGTCGCAGATACGCAGCCTGGGAGTTGGAATACATCAGATCCTCAGTGCCGAGCGGGCCGCACATGCCAATCCGGAGAGACTCCTCCGATGACGGATTTTCAATTTTTGAGTGCTTTTCGGATTTGTAGGCAGAAATTGGTATGAAGAGGGGTGAAATTTTTTCCTTTCAATTCGTTCGATTTCTCGTGGTTGGTGTTGTCAATACATTGGTTGGCTTGTCGATAATCTATTCTGCCAAGTATTTTTTCAAAGCCGGCGATGTCGCCGCCAATGCCATTGGCTACGGGGTTGGAATCTGCGTGAGTTTTATCTTGAACAGCCGATGGACATTTGCATACAGCGGCCTCATGGTCCCCGCGGCAGTGAAGTTCTTTTTAGCCACAGCGGTGGCATATGCAGCCAATCTGTTGACAGTCATGACGGCAATCGATGGGTTTGGTATAAATACCTATCTGGCTCAGGCGCTTGGCATGCCGGTCTATACGGTTGTGGCATACCTGATAAGTAAGTACTTGGTGTTTCGTTTGAAAATAGAATAAACACCATGTCTTCGTGGTGTGTGAAACGGAAAGCTGAGTGTTTATTTGTAGAGGTTCGGTTTAGGTCGATAAGCCCTGGCTACTCCGCCAAAAGGTAGGGTCGATTTGATTTTCTCTCTCGCGATGTTGCATATTCCGACGATCTCTCGTGTCGGAGTTTGATAAAGAAAAACAGGAAACAAAAATGAGTATGCGAGGTCGACGCTTCGTGGAGTTCTGGAGAGAGCACGGAACCCGAGCGGCTGCAAGATTGATTCGCGAAAAGCTAGGGGACGTCATCGCCGGCCGTGCGGTGTTCACGAAGGTGGAAGTCGCGCCGGCCATCGTCGAGCGCGGCGGGACGGTGCCGCAAATCTGCGGGCAGCGCTTTATTTCGCAGCAGCCCCTGCAAACCTATGTCATTCCGCAGCCTTCGCTGCCGCGCGTCAGCCTGGTGACGGACAGCATCGGCTCGGACAGCCTGTTCGGGGGCGTGGGTACGGCCTTGCTGTTCTCGGCCCAGTTGGCCAATCGCATGAACGCAACGTTGCGGGTCGTGACCCGGACCGAAGCCCCCATTCCCGGCAATGCCTGGCAGATCCTGAATGCGTACGGCGTCGAACTCCAGCACGAAATCCAGTTCGCTTTCGCACCGCTCTCGGACATGAATCCGGATGCAAGCCGACAGGGCGAAACGGCTTCGCCCGGTTTGGACATCCACTCGGACGAAACTTTCATCACGACCTCCTGGTGGACGACGGCCGCCGCGTTGCCGAGTGTTCCGCATGCATCGATCATCTATCTCCTCCAGGAGGATGAGCGCATGTTCTATCCGTTTGGCGAGGAGCGAGTGCATTGCGAGCAGGTCTTGCGCACCGAGGACATCCGCTTCGTCGTCAATACGCAGTTGCTCTACGACCATCTGATTGCCTCCGGCCTCACGCACCTGAGCCGCACGGGGTGCTGGTTCGAGCCGGCGTTTCCGAAGTCGCTGTTCCATGTGCGTGATCGTGAGCCGGGAGGCAAGAAGCGCTTCTTCTTCTACGCCCGCCCCAACAATCCGCGCAACCTCTTCCATGTCGGCCTGACGCTCCTCGATCGCGCAGTCAATGAAGGCATTCTCGACCTCGAGCAGTGGGATGTGTTCCTCGTTGGGAAGGACATTCCGAACGTGGCGTTTGCCGATGGCAGCAGGCCTCAGCGATGCGAGGGGCTCGGTTGGAAGGCCTATGCCGATCTCGTGGGCACCATCGATCTGGGGCTCAGCCTGATGTACACGCCGCATCCGAGCTATCCGCCATTCGATCTCGCAGCCAGCGGTGCGGTGGTGGTGACGAACAGGTTCGCCAACAAGCAGGATCTTTCAAGCTATTCGCCGAACATTCTTTGCGCGGATCTGGACGTGGAGGCCTTGCTCGAGGCTCTACGGGAAGGGGTCGCACTGGCAGGAGACGCGCAAACGCGCAGTCGCAACTACGCCGCGAACGGGTTGGGCACGGATTGGGCGCAGGCGTTCGAAGCGGTCCTTCGAGCGCTCACGGCGGCACGCTGATGTTTGCGCTGAACACACCCGGCGTTCCCTATGCGGACCCTTGGCTTCTGCCGGTTTCCGCACGCCTGGCCATGTTGCATAGGCGTTCGGTGCGTGTGGCGTACTTCTATGAGGAGCCCAACAACAGCACGTTCCGCTACCGGGCCTACAACATGGCCCAGGTGCTCAACGAACTCGATGCGGGCAGCCATGTTTCAGCCAGCTACTTCTTCTTGTCCGACAGTGCGCGTTTCGACGAGATCGCCGATGCCGCGGATGTGCTGGTCATCTGCCGCTCGCGCTATTGCCACCAGGTCAACGGCCTGATCACCAAGTTCCGCGCGCGCCGCAAGCGTGTGCTGTTCGACGTCGACGACCTGGTGTTCGACACGGACTATGCCCACCTGGTGGTTGCAACCCTGGGCCTCGATGTCACGCAGAAAGGGCTGTGGGACGACTGGTTCGCCATGATCTCCCGCATGGGGCAGACGTTGAGACTGTGTGACGGAGCCATCACGACCAATGACTTCCTGGCTCGGAAACTGGCGGACTATTCGGGCCTTCCCGTGTCCGTGGTGCCGAACTTCATGAACAAGGAGCAGCTAGGGCTTGCGGAGAAGGTCTTTGCCGAGAAGCAACGCATGCGCTTCTCGGGTGACGGCAAGGTCACCCTGGGCTATTTCAGCGGTTCGCCTTCGCACCGCCTGGACTACGCCATCGTGGAGCCGGCGCTGGCGGAGGTGCTGGCGATGCGGCCGAATATCGAGGTGATGGTGGTCGGCTACATCGACCACGGGCCCGCGATGCGCGCCTTCTCGAATCGCGTCAGTCGGCAGCCGTTCCATGACTACGTGAACCTGCAGCGGCTGCTCGGAACGGTCGAGTTCAATCTCATGCCGCTGCAATCGAATGCTTTCACCGA
Organism: Variovorax boronicumulans; assembly: GCF_009811375.1. Lineage (NCBI taxonomy): Bacteria > Pseudomonadati > Pseudomonadota > Betaproteobacteria > Burkholderiales > Comamonadaceae > Variovorax > Variovorax boronicumulans. Next base: position 512,535 of record NZ_BKDH01000002.1, on the reverse strand, counting down.
CTGCAAGTCCGAACTGAAGTACTTCGAGGCGGCGAGCGTGGGCACCTTGAGCATCGCTTCGCCGAGCTTCACCTATCGCCGCGCCATTCGTCACGGCGAAAACGGCTATATCGCGAAAGCCCATGAGTGGGCCTCGGCGATCCTGCAGGCGGTGGACCGCAGTGCCGAGAGCTATGAGGTGATGGCGACCGAGGCCCGGCGCGATGCGCTGCAGAAGTTCGGCTGGCAGCACCAGACCGAAGCGATCCTCAACGCATTGCAGATCGCCTGACCGGCCGGGCGCTTCCCGGGGCGCGCTTCTTCAGCGTTCGACGATCCGCCCGTGTTCCATATGGATCACGCGATTGCACTCCTTGGCAATCAGCTCCGGTGAGTGGGAGGCCAGGACCAGAATGCCCGACTTCGACACCACATCGCGCATCCGCTTCTCTGCCTTCTCGGTGAAGGCGGCGTCGCCCACCGACAGCCATTCGTCCATCAGCAGGATGTCGGCTTCGACGCTGGTCGAGATGGAGAACGCCAGTCGCATCATCATGCCGGTCGAGTAGGTGCGAACAGGCATGTTGACGTACTCGCCCAGGCCGCTGAATTCGCAGATGTCCGGCGTGAGTCGGTCGACTTCTTTCTTGCTCATGCCCATTACGAGGCCGCGCAGCATGATGTTCTCGATGCCGGTGGCGTCCATCTCGATGCCCAGTGCGGGGTCGATCAGGCTGGCCACGGAGCCCTGGCGCGTGAACTCGCCCGACGACGGTTCATAGACGCCCGCCAGCGTGCGCAGCAGCGTGGACTTGCCCGCGCCGTTGTGGCCGATCAGCCCCAGCCGGTCGCCGCTCTTGAGTTCGAGGTTGAGGCCGCTGAGCGCCTGCACCACGGTGACGCCGGTTTCCTTGCCGAAGCGCCCGCCGGTGACGGAGGCCGCCAGCGTCTTCTTGAGTGACACCGAGCCTGCCCCGTAGATGGGGAAGCTGACCGAAACGTTCTTGAGTGAAATGGATGCCATGGATCAGAGCCAGTAAACGACGCGGCGACGGTATTTGACGAACATCACGCTCGCGGCGGTCAGGCACAACACGGTCCACACGCCGATACCGATCCAGCTGTGGAGGTGGGCTTCGCCGCCCATCAGCGGGGTGCGCAACAGGTCGAGCATCTGCGCAAAGGGATTCCACAGCACGTATTTGGCGCGGCCCGGGAGGTTCTCGGGAAGCCAGAAAACAGGGGTAAGGAACATCAGCATCTGCATGATGCTGGTGATGATCTGCGTCACGTCGCGATAGCGGGTGCAGATGAGGCCCAGCAGCAGGCCGAGCGCATGGGCGTTGACGACGAGGATCAGGAAGGCCGGAATGACCATGAGCGCCGACCACGACAGCGAGACGCCGGCCCAGATGGCGACAGGGATGTACAGCACGATCTGGTGGGCGAACTGGATCAGGTTGCGCCCCAAGGCCCGCCACACGAAGAGGCTGATGGGAAAGTAGCCCTGCTTCAGGTAGTTGGAGGCGCCGACGAAGGCGTTGCAGGCATCGGTGACTACGGCGGAGAAGAACCCCCAGAAGATCACGCCGAGTGCCAGGTGCGGGAAGAACTTGTCCAGGTGGGTGCCGAAGAGCGAGGCATACAGTGGCCCCATGCCGCCGATCATGACGCCCATGCTCAGTGTGAGCCACAGGGGGCCCAGCATGGAGCGGCGATAACGCAGCACCACGTCGAACCATGCCAGCGTCCACCAGATATCGGTGCGGCGGGTGCCTTCCCACCAGTCGGCCAGGGCGCTTCGGTGGAGATTGGAATGAACTTGGCTCATGCGTGTGCGTCAGTGTCTTTGTCTGCCATGCGGATGCTGATGTGCAGGGTCAGGTTCCCACCGCCGCGTGAAACGGCGATGAGCAAAAGCGCTTCGTGGCCGAGGGGGTCAAGCGGGATTTCTTGGAGGGCTATGGCCGGATGGGCCGGGACGGTGCTCGTGCGAGCCCGCGCATTTTATTCAGAGTATCAACTGAGAGATAATTTTACCGGCTCCGGTTCCCCTGCAATTCGTAACCATGGAAGAGCCCCCCGCTCCCCCGATCGGACGGGCTGCGGCTGCCATCGGCAGCATGCCCGACAGAAAAAACGATCCACCCATGCGTAACTCCCGTCCCCTCGAAGTCTCCGTCGCCCTGTGCACCTACAACGGCGCCCGCTTCCTGCGCGAGCAGGTGCGCAGCATCTGCCTGCAGACCCGGCCGCCGATCGAGATCGTGCTGTCCGACGATGCCTCGCGCGACGGCTCGGTCGATGTCGTGCGCGCCACGGTGGCCGAGTGCGCGGCGGAGCGCCCCGGGCCGCCCATCGCCCTGCGGGTCTTCGAGAACCCGGTGGCCCTGAGGGTCGTGAAGAATTTCGAACAGGCCATCTCGGCCTGCACCGGCGACCTGATCGCGCTGAGCGACCAGGACGACGTGTGGGTGCCCGACCGGCTCGAGCGGATGGTGGCGCCCTTCGTGCAGGACGACAACCTCTGGCTGCTGCACACCGATGCGCGCCTGGTGGATTCCCAAGGCCGCGACCTGGGCAACACGCTGTTCCACGCGCTGGAGGTCACGCCGTCCGAGATCGAGCGAATTCACACCGGCCGGGCCTTCGACGTGTTCCTGCGCCGCAACCTCGTGACCGGCGCCACCACGGTTTTCCGTCGCTCGCTGCTCGCCGATGCCTTGCCGTTGCCGGTGGAGTGGGTGCACGACGAATGGCTGGCCATCATCGCGTCGACGACGTCGCGGGTCGACCTGCTGGAAGAGTCCCTCATCGAATACCGCCAGCACGAATCCAACCAGATCGGTGCCCGCCGCGACACCTTCAAGGAAAAGGTGCGCAAGGCGCTCGCCTCGCGGGGCAACACGCACGTCGAGCGCGCGATCAAGGCCGAGTTGTTGCTGGAGCGCTTGCTCCAACTGGGCGATCGCGTGCCCCCCGAGATCATCGACAAGGTGCGCAGCAAGATCGTGCACCAGCGCTTCCGCGCCGCCTTGCCGGCCTCGCGCTTGGCCCGGTGCGTGCCGATCCTGCGCGAGGCCATGACCGGTCGCTACGACAAGTTCGGCCGCGGGGTGCGCGGCGTGGTCCGCGATCTTTTCGAATCCGTCTGACACAACAACAATGAACCCAACCAACGTCCCCGCGAACCCTTCCCCGCCCGGCGAGCCGATGGCCTGGCCGAACGTCGTGGTCATCATCCCGTTCTACAACGGCGCCGATTTCATCGAGCGCTCGGTGAAGAGCGTGTTCGAGCAGTCGGTGCCGGCACATGAGGTGATCGTGGTCAACGACGGCTCGCGCCCGGAAGAGCGCGCCGCGCTCGACGGGCTGGCGGCCCGCTATCCGTTTCGCATCCTCGACAAGGAGAACGGCGGCCAGGGCTCGGCGCGCAATGCGGGCGTGGCGGCGTCGACCTCCGAGTACATCTGCTTCCTGGACCAGGACGACTTCTACCTGCCGAACCACATCGAGACGCTGGTGTCGTCGATCCCGTGGGACGACCGCCTGTTCGGCTACATCTACGCCGACCTGTACGAAGCGGACGGCGACGGCAACGTGATCCGCACCGGCGTCATCAAGGACCACGCGCAGCACCCGAAGCGCAGCATCTTCGACCTGCTGCGCTACGACATGTTCGTGCTGCCCTCGGCCGCGCTGGTGAGCCGCAAGGCCTTCGACGCGGTGGGCGGCTTCGACTCGCAGTTTATGGGCTACGAGGACGACGACCTGTTCCTGCGCATCTTCCGCAAGGGCTACAGCAATCACTTCGTGGACAAGGCGGTGACGGTCTGGTGCATCCACACGGCCAGCACCTCGTTCGGTATCCGCATGGTGCGCAGCCGCTTCAAGTACTTCAAGAAGCTGCTGCAGATGTTCCCCGACGAGCACCAGCGCGGTCGCTACTACCTGCGCGAATACCTGATGCCGCGCTTCCAGCTGTTCTTCGTGAACGAGGCGATCGAGGCCATCAAGAAGGACGACCAGTACCGCGGCGAGATGACGGCGGTGCTCGATGACTACGCGGCCATCGTCTTCGCGAACCCGTATGTGGGCCGCAAGAAGAAGCTGCGGTTGTGGATCACGCTGTTCCTGCTGCGCCGGAGCACGCCGGGCATGGTGCGCTTCATTGGCGCGCTGACGAAGCTGCCGGGCATCCGCAGCCTGCGCAAGGTCTACAAGTCCTGATGCGCGCCGCGGCGGCCCGCAGGCCGCCGCAGCCTGGTCCTCAGCGGGCCGGCGCCGACGTCATCGCCGGGTCCATGTAGGTGGCGTGCGAGCGCACGTACTCGGCGCGCAGGTGGCCTGCGTCCTTGTAGATCGGCGTGGCGTCGGCATCGGCGCGGGTGCACCAGTCCTTCTGGCACAGGGTCGGGATCGGGTCGATCACGATGGCGCCGCTGCGCTGCGCGATCTGCCGCATGCGCTCGTGCAGCGCCTTCTGCCGCGGGTCCCAGGGGGCGGTGGGCGACATCTTGCCCACTTGCATGTCGCCCAGTCGGCCACCCTTGATGAACTCCTCGGGGCCGAAGCCCTCGCCGACCGGGTTGTCCAGCAGCAGGTAGACCTGCTTGTGCTTGGCCAAGGTGGTCAGCACGGTCTCGAGCATGTTGAGCGAGAAGTCCACGCCGCCGCCGCCCATGAAGCGCCGCTTGTCCTTGCCGTCGAAGAAGTAGTAGCGGTCGGCCGCTGCGTTCTCGGCGTTGGGCTTGCCGGTCTCGGAGAAATAGCAGTTCCAGCAGCCACCGAAGACGACGGCGTCGAACCGGTCGCTCATGGCCAGCCGCATGCCGCCGTCGCGGCGTTCGCCGCAGAGGTTGTTCTGCTCGTCGACCACGTTGGGAATCGGCGGGCAGGCGCCCCACGTCACGAAAGAGAGCGAATCGAGGGTGCCCGGCGAGGTCTTGGAGAGCTCGACGGCGCGCGGCCCGTACTGCTCGACGTGGCTGTCCCCGAAGAACAGCACCCGTCGCTTGCCCTGCCCGATCTGCTGCAGCACCTCGCCGTCGACCTTGATCGGGCTCAGGCCATCCGGGTAGGCCCAGTCCTTGGCGGCCGCGGCGGTCTTGTTGAAGTACGGATCGCTGTGGCGGCCCACGTAGTAGCGCGTGGTCGCCAGCAGGCCGAGCACGACGAAGCCGATCATCACGGCCACCAGCCCCGCCGTCACCGTCGGGTTCTCGCTGCGGCGCGTGTAGCGCTCGACGAACCGGTAGGTCAGCCACGCCAGCACGAACGACGCCACCAGCATCAGCGCGCGGATGCCGTCCGACGGCAGCTTGCCCTCGAGGATGCGCGCATAGGCCAGCAGTGGCCAGTGCCACAGGTACAGCGGGTAGCTGATCAGGCCGACCCACACCATCGGCTTGGACGCGAGCACATAGCGGTTGAGCACGCCGGTCGGCCCGGCGGCGATGCAGAAGAAGGCGCCCACCGACGGCAGGATGGCCCAGAACCCCGGGAAGGCCTTGCCGCCGCGGATGTAGCACAGCCCCAGCACGATCAGTACGAGGCCGGCAATCGACTGCGCGTGGCGGCTCCAGCCCGCCTTCGGCGGCGGGCGGTGCAGCCGCGCATAGGCCAGCATGCCGCCGATCATCAGTTCCCAGAAGCGCGACAGCGGCGAATAGAACGCGGCCGTGCGGTGGCTGTGGATGGTCGTCACGTTGAGCAGGAACGACATTGCCGCCACCGTGCCGAGCACCGCGAGCATGCGCCACTTGCGCTTCCAGGCCAGGCCCAGCAGCACGGGCCAGAAGATGTAGAACTGCTCTTCGATGGCCAGCGACCACAGGTGCAGCAGCGGTTTGGTCTCGGCGGCGTTGTCGAAATAGCCGGCCTCGCTCCAGAAGGCGAAGTTCGAGACGAAGCCTGCGCCCGCGGCCACGTGCTTGCCCAGCTGTTCCCATTCGTGCGGCAGCAGGGCGAACCAGCCGAAGGCCATGGTGGCCAGCAGCACCAGCGCCAGCGCCGGGAAGATGCGCTTCACGCGGCGCGCATAGAACTCGCGGTAGCTGAAGCCGTCGCCCTGGAAGCTGCCCAGGATGATGGTGGTGATCAGGAAGCCCGAGATGACGAAGAAGATGTCGACGCCGATGAAGCCGCCCTTGATCCACTGCGGGAACGCGTGGTAGCCGAGCACCGAGAGCACCGCGACGGCGCGCAGCCCGTCGATGTCCGGGCGGTATTTCGGGTGAACCAGGTGGGCGTGTTCGGGGAGGGAGGTCGGGCTGCTCGTGGTCGTCATCGTCGGTGCTGAAAGCGGCGCTAGCGGGCTTTTCGTGCGGGCTTTTCGGCCCCGATTGTCCTCGCAAACGCCGGCGTGCCTTTTTCAGGCGGCGGCGCGCTGCAGCCGCCAGTAGCGCCAGAAAGCGCCCGATAGCCACACCTTGAGCAGGCTGGTCACGTGCCAGTACAGGTACTTCTTGCTGCGGTGGCTGGCGCGCTGGGCGTCGTGGCGCGCGCGCAGGTCTTCGGTCACCTGGAGCTTCCAGCCGGCCAGCCGGGTGCGGGCGCAGATGTCGAAGTCTTCCCCGTACATGAAGAAGCGTTCGTCGAAGCCGCCGATGCGGCGGTAGGCCTCGCTGCGGAACAGCATGAACAGGCCCGGAATCCAGGCCGGCACGGCCGGCGGCTGGTAGCCGGGCTTCTTGCGGCCCAGGATCTCGAAGGGGGTCAGCAGCGCGCGGTGCGGCTCGGGCTCGGGCCGGCCCGACTCCAGGATGCGCGGCGTCATCAGGCCGGCGTCGGGCGCGGCCTGGGCGAGCATCGGGGCGAGCACGTCGGCGTCGAAGCGGATGTCGGGGTTGAGCACCAGGAACCAGGGCGTGTCGCAGCGCGCGAAGGCCTGGTTGTGGTTGGCGCCGAAGCCCAGGGGCGCCACGTTCTCGATCCGCTCGATGGCGAAACCCCACTGTCGTCCTGCAAGCAGGTCGGCCTCGGGAATGTTCAGCGTGAGCACGACCTTGGCGATCGCGTCCCGGCTGTGCCGGTCGAGCTGCTCGAGCAGCGGCAGCACCAGCGCGAGCTGGCCGTGGCTCACGATCGACAGGGTGACCGGGGCGTGGGGTGAAGAAGGGGGCGTGGGCATGGTCTAATTTCGCTCGGGAATTCTAGGGTTCCCCCAACCCCACACATGATTGCCCTGATCATCCTCAGTTTCTTCGTCTCCGCCATCGCGGTGCAGCTGTTCATGCGCCGCGCGCGCAGACACGCGCGCCGCTATGGCGCCGACATGCCCCAGCGTTTCCACAAGGGCCACGTGCCGCGCCTGGGCGGGGCCGGCATCATGCTCGGCATGAGCGCGGCCTGGTTGGGCGCCGGCCTGATCGAGCCGCTGAACATCGCCTGGCCGCTCAAGTCCTCGATGCTCACGCTGGTGTGCATCCTGCCCGCCGTGCTCGGCGGCATCGTCGAAGACGTGACCCAGCAGGTCAAGGTGCGCTACCGGCTGGGCCTGACCATCGGCTCGGCGCTGCTGGTGTGCTGGGTGCAGGGGCTGGGCGTGGCGCGCACCGGCTTCGAGACGCTCGACGGCTGGCTGGCGCTGCTGCCCTATGCCTCACTGGTCTTCGCGGCCCTGGCGATCGGCGGCCTGCCGCATGCCTTCAACATCATCGACGGCTACAACGGGCTGGCCGGCACCGTGGCCGTGCTCGTGTGCCTGGCGATCTCGCACGTCGCGCTGCAGCTGGGCGACCGGCAGCTGGCCGCGATGGTGATCTGCCTGGTCGGCGCCACCTTCGGCTTCCTGGTCTGGAACTACCCGCGCGGCAAGATCTTCGCCGGCGACGGCGGCGCCTACGTCTGGGGCATGGTGATCGCCGTGGCCTGCGTGACGCTGGTGCAGCGCCACCGCGTGGTGTCGCCGTGGTTCCCGATGCTGCTCTTGATCTACCCGGTGTGGGAGACGCTGTTCTCCATCTACCGCAAGCTGGCCCGGGGCCAGTCGCCGGGCACGGCCGACGCGCTGCACTTCCACCAGCTGATCTTCCGGCGCATCGTGCGCGTGGCCTTCGCGGACGACGAGGCGCGCCAGCTGCTGGCGCGCAACAACCGCACTTCGCCGTACCTGTGGATGTTCGCCGCGCTGTCGGTGGTGCCTGCGGTGCTGTTCTGGAACAACACCTTCGTGCTGATGCTGTTCTGCCTTCTGTTCGTCACGACCTACGTCGGGGCGTACCTGATGATCGTGCGCTTCAAGGTCCCGCGCTGGCTGCGGCCCTGACCGCCGGCACCGCCTTGTTGCGAGAATTCTTCCCATCGTCCACCGCTTTGGAGCCTGACCGCCCATGACCGACCCCGTCCTCAACATCCCTCCGCGCGACAAGGCCGAGATCCTGGCCCAGGCGCTGCCGTACATCCGCAAGTTCCACGGCAAGACCATCGTCATCAAGTACGGCGGCAACGCCATGACCGACCCCGCGCTGCAGGCCGACTTCGCCGAAGACGTGGTGCTGCTCAAGCTGGTCGGCATGAACCCGGTGGTGGTGCACGGCGGCGGCCCGCAGATCGAGGCCGCGCTGAACAAGCTGGGCAAGAAGGGCAGCTTCGTGCAGGGCATGCGCGTGACCGACGCCGAGACCATGGAAGTCGTCGAATGGGTGCTGGCCGGCGAGGTGCAGCAGGACATCGTGGGCCTGATCAACCAGGCCGGCGGCAAGGCCGTGGGCCTCACGGGACGCGACGGCGGCCTCATTCGCGCGCAGAAGCTCAAGCTGGCCGACCGCACCGACCCGAACGTGCACCACGACGTGGGCCAGGTCGGCGACATCGTCTCCATCGACCCCAGCGTGGTCAAGGCGCTGCAGGACGACGCCTTCATTCCCGTCGTGAGCCCCATCGGTTTCGGCGAGGAGAACGAGAGCTACAACATCAACGCCGACGTCGTCGCCGGCAAGCTGGCCACGGTGCTCAAGGCCGAGAAGCTCATGCTGCTGACGAACACGCCCGGCGTGCTCGACAAGAACGGCAACCTGCTCACCAACCTGAGCGCGCGCGAAATCGACGACCTGTTCGCCGACGGCACCATCTCGGGCGGCATGCTGCCCAAGATCGAAGGCGCGCTCGACGCGGCCAAGAGCGGCGTGAACGCGGTGCACATCATCGACGGCCGCGTGCCGCATGCGATGCTGCTCGAGATACTGACCGACCAGGCCTACGGCACGATGATCCGGGCGCGTTGAGCGCCCTCCGCGTGCCTTCCGTCGGCGGAAGGCGCGCGCTCACTGCGCTGTGCGAGAATCAATTGATTACATCTTTGCACGCGCTCCCATGCAGAACGAAGAGACAGCTGCCCCCGGCGTAGAGACCCCGGCCGACACGCCCGCCGCCGCACCGACGCGCAAGCGCCCCAAGCCGGGCGAACGGCGCGTGCAGATCCTGCAGGCGCTGGCCGCCATGCTGGAGCAGCCCGGTGCCGAGCGGGTCACCACCGCCGCGCTGGCCGCGCGGCTCGAGGTGAGCGAGGCGGCCCTGTACCGCCACTTCGCGAGCAAGGCCCAGATGTTCGAGGGCCTCATCGATTTCATCGAGCAGAGCGTCTTCACGCTGGTCAACCAGATCCTCGAGCGCGAAGGCGCCACCGGCAGCCAGCAGGCGGCCCGCATCCTCGTGCTGCTGGTGCAGTTCGCCGAGCGCAACCCCGGCATGACGCGCGTGATGGTCGGTGACGCGCTGGTGTTCGAGAACGAACGCCTGCAGCAGCGCATGAACCAGTTCTTCGACAAGATCGAAGCCACGCTGCGCCAGGTGCTGCGCGGCGCGGCCGCCGCCGACGGCTCGGCCACGCCCAGCGTCGACGCCCAGGTGCGCGCCGCGGCGCTCACGGCCTTCGTGGTCGGTCAGCTGCAGCGCTTTGCGCGCTCGGGTTTCCGCCGGGCACCGTCGGAACACCTGGAAGCCACGATCGCCCTGATCGTCTGAAGGCGAGGCCGGCAGGTCCGGCACCGCACCGCTGAACTCGACGCGGCCCCTGGCGGCGCGTACGATCAATTTCCTCCCTTGCCGCCACGCGGTGCCGCGGTGACAAGCCCGTTTCGCATGACCTCTGGATCGGAGGCTCGCATGAGTGCTTGTCCTTCCCGCCGCCGCTGGCTTTCCGGGGCGCGCCATGCCTGATGCCGCCGCTGCCCGCCCGGCCCTTTTCCTGCACGTTGCCGCGCTCACCGCCGTCGCCATGGTCGCGTTCGCGGCCAACTCGCTGCTGTGCCGGCTCGCGCTGCAGCACGGCGGCATCGACCCCGCCAGCTTCGGCAGCATCCGGCTCGCGTCGGGGGCGATCACGCTGGCGCTCGTCGTGCGCTTCCGGGCGCAGCCGTCGGCGCTCGGGCGCACCGGCTGGCTCCCGGCCGTCATGCTGTTCGCGTACGTCGCGTTCTTCTCCTTCGCGTACCTCAGCCTCCCGGCGGGCACGGGCGCGCTGATCCTCTTCGGCGCGGTGCAGCTCACGATGCTGGGCGCGGGCCTGGGCGGCGGCGAGCGCTTCGGGGTGCTGGCGTGGTGCGGCTTTGTCCTTGCGGCGGCCGGCCTCGTCTACCTCGTGTCGCCGGGCGTTGCCGCGCCGCCGCTGCTGGGCGCCGTGCTGATGGCGGTGGCGGGCGTGGCGTGGGGCGTGTATTCGCTGCGCGGACGGGGCGTGGCCGACCCGCTGGCCGCGACCGCTCGCAACTTCCTGCGCGCCGTGCCGCTGGCCCTGGCTTTGAGCCTGGTGTTCGCCACGCGCGCGCATGCCGATGTGCGCGGCGTCGCGTTGGCCGTGGCCTCCGGTGCGCTGACCTCGGGGCTCGGGTACGTGGTCTGGTACGCGGCACTGGGCCGGCTGTCGGCCTTGCAGGCGGCCACGGTGCAACTGTCGGTGCCGCTGCTGGCGGCGTTCGGCGGCGTGCTGTTCCTGTCGGAAGCGATCACGCCGCGGCTGGCGCTCGCCTCGGTGGCGATCCTTGGCGGCATCGCGCTGGTGCTGAGCCAGAAGTCGCGCCAGGCGGCGCGGCGCTAGGCGACGGCCACGCCCACCTTGGCGCCGGCGGCGACGATCTCGCCCCAGGTCGCGTCATCGACCCACACCCCGTCGCGCCGGCGTGCCGCGCGCGCCCGGCGCTCCGGCTCGCCCGCGATCTGCACGGCCTCGAAGCCCTGGCCCGGCGGGCTTTGCCGCAGCCAGCCGATGAACTCGCGCGCCTCCTCGTCGAAGGCCTTCTGCGTGCCGAGCTTCACGGGGTCGATCAGCACCGTCAGCATGCCGTTGAGCACCGTGCGCGCCGTGTCCGCGGGCCGGTGCCAGGTGCCGCCGCCCGTGAGCGCGCCGCCCAGCAGCTCGCAGGCCACGGCCATGCCGTAGCCCTTGTGCTCGCCGAAGGTCATGAGTGCGCCGAACAGGCCGTTGCCCTGCGGCACCACGACCACGCCCGGGTCGTTGGTGGGCGCGCCGCGCTCGTCGATGAGGTAGCCGTCGGGCACCTGCTCGCCCTTGTTGTGGGCCACGCGCATCTTGCCCTGCGCCACGCGGCTGGTCGCGTAGTCGAGCACGAAGGGCTCGGCGCCCGCCAGCGGAATGCCGATGCAGCACGGGTTGGTGCCGAAGCGCCCGTCGCCGCCGCCCCAGGGCGCCACCACGGGCCGCGAGAGCACGTTGACGAAGTGCATCGCCACCAGCCCCTGCGCCGTCGCCATCTCGGCGAAATGCCCGATGCGCCCCAGGTGGTGCGCGTTGGCGAGCGTGAAGATGCAGCTGCCGTGCTGCTTCGCGCGCGCGATGCCGAGCTCCATCGCCTGCACGCCGACGATCTGCCCGTAGCCGTGCTGGCCGTCCAGGCCCATCAGCGTGCCGATGTCGAGGTTGACCTTCACGGCGGCGTTGGGCACGAGCCCGCCCTCGGCCACCGCATCGATGTAGCGCGGCAGCATGCCCACGCCGTGCGAGTCGTGCCCGCTGAGGTTGGCCAGCACGAGGTTGGCGGCCACCTGCTGTGCTTCGGCGGCCGTGCTGCCCGCCGCTTCGAGGATGCGGGCGACGTTGGCTTGCAGGCCGTCGGCCGGCAGGGTTCTGGACATGGATCAGGCTCCTCTTGCGTTCAAGGTGATGGCGTGGCGGTGGCCGAAGGGGCGGGCGGGCAGGGGCTGCGTGGGCCTCACATCACCGCGCCGACTTGCCACGGCACGAACTCGTTCTGCCCGTAGCCGTGCTGTTCGCTCTTCGAGTGCGCGCCCGAGGCCGTGGCCAGCACCAGCTCGAAGATGCGCTGGCCCATCTCCTGGATCGAGGCCGTGCCGTCGACGATCTCGCCGCAGTTGATGTCCATGTCTTCTTCCTGCCGCTGCCACAGCGCCGAGTTGGTCGCCAGCTTGAGCGAAGGCGAGGGCGCGCAGCCATAGGCCGAGCCGCGACCGGTCGTGAAGCAGATCAGGTTCGCGCCGCCGGCCACCTGGCCCGTGGCGCTCACCGGGTCGTAGCCCGGCGTGTCCATGTAGACGAAGCCGTGCGCGGTGACGGGCTCCGCGTATTCGTACACCGCTTCGAGGTTGCTGGTGCCGCCCTTGGCGACCGCGCCCAGCGACTTCTCGAGGATGGTCGTGAGCCCGCCCGCCTTGTTGCCCGGCGAGGGGTTGTTGTTCATCTCGCCTTCGTTGATCTCGGTGTAGTGCTCCCACCACTTGATGCGGTCCACCAGCTTCTGGCCCACCTCGCGCTTCACCGCGCGGCGCGTCAGCAGATGCTCGGCGCCGTACACCTCGGGCGTCTCGCTGAGGATGGCCGTGCCGCCGTGCGCCACCAGCAGGTCGACCGCCGCGCCCAACGCCGGGTTCGCGCTGATGCCCGAGTAGCCGTCGGAGCCGCCGCACTGCAGCCCGATGGTGATGTGCGCCGCGCTGCACGGCTCGCGCTTCACGGCGTTGGCGCGCGGCAGCATTTCATTGATGAGCGCCACGCCTTTCTCGACCGTCTTGCGCGTGCCGCCCGTGTCCTGGATGTTGAAGGTGCGGAAGTTCTCGCCCTCGGCCAGGTGGCCGGTCGCGAGCCAGGCGTTGATCTGGTTCGCCTCGCAGCCCAGCCCGACGACGAGCACGCCCGCGAAGTTCGGATGCGTGGCGTAGCCCGTGAGCGTGCGTTCCAGGATCTGCATGCCCATGCCCTGCGTGTCCATGCCGCAGCCCGTGCCGTGCGTGAGCGCGACCACGCCGTCGACATTCGGAAACGCGGCGAGCGCCTGCGGATTGGTCTTGCGCGAGAAGTGGTCGGCAATGGCGCGCGCGGCCGTGGCCGAGCAGTTCACGCTGGTCAGCACGCCGATGTAGTTGCGCGTGGCCACGCGGCCGTCGGCGCGGCGGATGCCCATGAAGGTGGCCTCGCGCTTCGCGGGCGCGGGCTTCACGTCGGCGCCGAAGGCGTAGTCGCGTTCGAAGTCGCCCTTGTCGGGGCCCATGTCCAGGTTCTGCGTGTGCACGTGCTCGCCGGCGGCGATGGGCTTGCTCGCGAAGCCGATGATCTGGTTGTAGCGGCGCACCGGTTCGCCCTGCGCGATGGCGCGCATGGCGACCTTGTGGCCCGGCGGGATCAGGCCGCGCACGGCCACGTTCTCGACGAGCGTGCCGCCCAGCAGTTGCGAGCGCGCGATGACGACGTCGTCGGCGGGATGGAGTCGGATGTAGGGGGTCATCGTGGGTATCGTTCTCGGAGCCGGCGCGGGTGCGCCGGCGGTGGTCGTTACTGCATGATCTTCGGCAGCCACAGCACGGTGGCAGGCCAGTAGGTGATGATGCCCAGGCTCAACAGCAACGGCACCAGCCAGGGCAGGATCGCCATCGTCGTGCGCTCGATGCTGAGGTTGGCGATGCGTGCCAGCACGAACAGCACCATGCCCATCGGCGGATGCAGCACGCCGATCATGAGGTTGAGCACCATCACCACGCCGAAGTGCACCGGGTCGATGCCCAGCTGGTTCGAAATCGGCAAGAGGATCGGCACCAGGATCGTGATGGCCGCGGTGGTCTCCAGGAAGCAGCCCACGAACAGCATCAGCAGGTTCGCGAGCAGCAGGAACACCCAGGCTTCCTTGGTGAAGTTGAGCACCCAGCTCGCGATGTCGGCCGTGACGCCGGTGGCCGTCAGCATCCAGCCGAAGATCGAGGCGGCCGCCACGATGAAGAGCACCGTCGAGGTCGACTCCACCGTCTCCAGGCAGACCTTGACGAACATCTTCCACTGCAGCGTGCGGTACCAGAAGAAGCCCAGCACCATCGCCCACACGCAGGCGGCAATGGCGCCTTCGGTGGCGGTGAACAGGCCCGTCGCCATGCCGCCGATGAGCAGCACCGGCGTCATGATCGGCAGCACCGCCTCGAACTTGAAGACCTTGTCGGCCGCGAAAAGAACCACCAGCGCAATGGCCACCGCCGGTTGGGCCGGCGCGCCGAACTTGTCGACCGCGAACCACAGCAGCGTGGGCCACAGGCACACCACCAGCAGCTCGACCAGCGCCTTCATGAGGCGCGGCCACTGGAACTTCACGTCCGCGCCCCAGCCGTTCTTGTGCGCGTAGTAGGCCACCGTGAGCATCATGAGCAGCGTCATGATCAGCCCCGGCATCAGTCCCGCGATGAACAGCGCACCCACCGACACGTTGGCCATCATCCCGTAGATCACGAAGGGCAGGCTCGGCGGAATGATCGGGCCCAGCGTGGCCGAGGCCGCGGTCACGCCGACCGCGAATTCGGTCGAGTAGCCGTGTTCCTTCATCGCCTTGATCTCGATCGTGCCCAGGCCCGCCGCGTCCGCGATGGCGGTGCCGCTCATGCCCGAGAAGATCACCGAGCCCAGGATGTTCACGTGCCCCAGGCCGCCCTTGAGCCAGCCCACCAATGCGAGCGCGAAGTTGTAGATGCGGTTGGTGATGCCGGCGTTGTTCATCAGGTTGCCGGCGAGGATGAAGAAGGGAACGGCCAGCAGCGGAAAGCTGTCGACGCCGCTCACCATGCGGTGAATGACGACGAAGCCCGGCAGGTTGCCGCTCCAGAGGATGTAGACCAGCGAGGCACCGGCCATGGCCACGGCGACCGGGATGCCGGCGCTCATGAAGAGCAGGAAGGCGATCTTCAGCATGTTGTTGTCGTGATGGAGTGGGGTTGCGACCTCAGCGGTCGTCGATCGTGGATTCGGGCCGCTCCAGCACGCAGTAGCCGCGGCGCCAGTGCACCACGCTCACCTGCACCGAGCGCACGCACATGGCGACGAAGCCCAGCAGGCACACGCCGTAGACGATGTTCATCGGCAGGTCGACGATGGTCATGCTCGCGTTGTTGCCGATCTTGAGCATCATCTGCACCGTCATGACCACGGCCGCCGCGAAGAACGCCGTGCGCAGCACGTCGACCAGCAGGCCCAGCGCGCGGCCCATGGCCGGCGGCATGTGGCGGTAGAAGAAGTCGACCTGGATGTGGTTGTTGCGCGCCACGCCGATCGACGCGCCCACGAACACCGTGCCCACCAGCAGGTAGCGCGCGATCTCCTCGGTCCAGGAGGCCGAGTCGTTCAGCACGTAGCGCGTCACGAACTGGTAGAGCACCGTGAGGCCCAGCACCCAGAAGATGCCCAGGGCGGCCCAGGCCTCCACGGTGGTGCCGGACAGGTCGACGGCCTCGTCCTTGGCGTGGAACTCGCCGTCGTCGCCCAGCAGCTTGTCGTCGCTCATCGTGTGGCCTTACTTGATCGCGATGATGCGGTCGTAGTCCTGCTGGCGGTAGCCGTGGTCGGTGGGCTTGGTGTTCTTGAGCACGGCCTCGCGGAACGCGCCCTTGTCGACCGTGATCACGTTGTTGCCCTTCTTCTTGAACTCCTCCACCAGCCGGGTCTCGGAGGCGATGATCTCGCGGCCGGTTTTTTCGGCGGCTTCCTGCATCACGTCGTTGAACATCTTCTTCTCGTCGGCGCTGAGCTTGGCCCACAGCTGGCCCGAGACCACGGTGAGCAGCGAGTCGACGATGTGGCCGGTCAGCGAGATGTTCTTCTGCACCTCGTAGAACTTCTTGGCCTCGATGGTGGGCAGCGGGTTCTCCTGCGCATCCACGGTGCCGCTTTGCAGAGCCAGGTAGACCTCGGCGAAGGCGATCGGCGTGGCGTTGGCGCCCAGCGACTTGGGGAAGGCCAGGTAGGCGGGCGCGTCGGGCACGCGGATCTTCAGGCCCTTCATGTCCTCGGGCTTGCTCACCGGCTTGGCCGCGCTCGAGGTGACGTGGCGCGCGCCGTAGTAGTTGAGCGCCGTGATGTGGTTGCCGGTCTTGTCGTCGTAGCCCTTGGCGAGCTCCTTGAACACGTCGCTCCTGGCGTACTTCAGCTGGTGCTCCGCGTCGCGGAAGATGAACGGAAAGTAGGTGATGGCCAGCGGCTTGTAGCTGTTGCCCGCGAAGCTCGCGCCGGTCAGCACGATGTCGACCGTGCCCAGCGTCAGGCCCTGGTTGATGTCGGCTTCCTTGCCCAGGCTGGAGGCCGGGAACACCTGGATGTCGTACTTGCCGTTGCTGCGCTTCTTGATCTCTTCGGCCGCCCACACCGAGTACTTGTGGAAGGGCTCCGAGGTCTCGTAGACGTGCGCCCACTTGAGCTTGGTCTGCGCCGAGGCGATGCCCGATACGCCCAGCGCGCCGGCCGCGAGGGCGCAGGCGGCCAGGGCCTTGAGGGCGGTGCGTTTGCTGTTCTTGCTGCTGCTGATCATGGGGTGTGTCTCCGTTGTAGTGAACTGGCAGGAAGGCTGGCGAGAAATCAGGCGGGCTTGGCGCGGCGCCAGCTCGCGCTGAAACGGTGGTGCGAGTTGTCCATGTGCGTGTGCATCGCGCTGCGCGCGGCGTCGGCGTCGCGCGCGGCAATGGCGTCGCGGATCGCCTCGTGCTCGGTGATGGCGGCGCGCCACGAGGTCACGGTCTCGAAGTAGCCGCCCAGCCGCGTGAAGATCGGGCCGCGGCGCGAATCCCAGAAGCCCTGCACCGTCTCGACCAGCACCACGTTGCCGCTGGCGCCGACGATGGCCAGGTGAAAGGCGCGGTCGCCGTCCAGCGGCATGACGTTTCGGTCGGCCATCTCGCGCATGGACGCGATGGCGCGCGTCATCGCGTCCACGTCCTTGCGCTTGCCCGAGAGGGCGGCGATGGCGGCGGTCTCGCCCTCGATCACGCGGCGCGCGCGGATCAGCTCCAGCGGCCCCCACTCGGTGGGCGCCACCGGCGCGCTGGCGCGGTGCGAGCGGTCGAGCACGTACACGCCGGAGCCGGTGCGCACCTCGACCCAGCCCTCGACCTCCAGCGCGATGAGCGCCTCGCGCACCGAGGGCCGGCTCACGCCGAGCTGCTTGGCCAGGTCGCGCTCGGCGGGCAGGCGCGCGCCCACGTCGAACTCGCCCTTGGCGATCAGCCCCCGGAGCTGGTCGGCAATCTGGCGATAGAGGCGTTGGGGTTCGACGGTCTGGAGCGGCACGGGAGCAGGGTGTGGGTGCGGGCGAGGCGGTGGATCGGCTTAAGGGTTGTCCTGAATTGGACAAGTGGTAAGGCCAATTCAGAATACGGCGATTCACAGATGTCACCCATCGGGCCTAACCCGAACCCACCCCGCATCCGCAGAACACCCCAGGAGACACCGACCATGAGATTGAAGGGAAAGACCGTGCTCGTCACCGCCGCCGGCCAGGGCATCGGCCGCGCCAGCGTGCTGGCGCTCGCGGCCGAGGGCGCCCATGTGTGGGCCACCGACGTCAACGAGCAGCTGCTGTCGGCCTATGCCGGCGTGGCGAACGTCACGGCCCTGAAGCTCGACGTGCTCGACAAGGCCGCCATCGGCGCGGTCGTGGCGCAGCTGCCCACGCTGGACGTGCTGTTCAACTGCGCGGGCGTGGTGCACAACGGCACCATCGAGCAGGCCGGTGACGACGACCTCGACTTTGCCTTCCGCCTCAACGTGCGCGCCCAGATGTGGACCATCCAGGCCGTGCTGCCCGGCATGCTCGCGGCCGGGCGCGGCAGCATCATCAACATGGCCAGCGTGTGCTCCAGCATGAAGGGCCTGCCCAACCGCTTCGTCTACGGCACCACCAAGGCGGCGGTGCTCGGCCTCACCAAGAGCGTGGCGGCCGACTACGTGGCGCGTGGCATCCGCTGCAATGCCGTGTGCCCGGGCACGGTCGACACGCCCTCGCTGGGCGATCGCATCAACGCCAACGCCGACCCCGAGGCCGCGCGCAAGGCCTTCGTGGCGCGCCAGCCCATGGGCCGGCTCGCGCAGGCCGAGGAGATCGCGCCGGTGGTGGTGTTCCTGGCCAGCGACGAATCCATCTTCGCCACCGGCCAGTACTTCACGGTCGACGGCGGCATCACGATATGAACCGGCTCGATTTCGAAGGCCGCCACGCCGTGGTCACCGGCGGTGCCACGGGGCTGGGCTTCGGCATCGCGCAGCGGCTCGTCGCCTCGGGCGGCAGCGTCACGCTGTGGGACCGCGACGAGGCCGCCGCCGGGCGCGCGGCCGAAGCGCTGGGCGCCAAGGCCTTCGCACTGAAGGTCGACGTGACGCAGCAGCCCTCGGTCGCGAAGGCCGTGGCCGCCACGCTCGCGCACGCGCCGCGCATCGACGCATTGGTCAACAGCGCCGGTATCACCGGGCCCAACGTCAAGCTGTGGGACTACCCGGTGGACGACTGGCGCCAGGTGATGGAGGTCAACGTCAACGGCGTGTTCCTGTGCTGTCGCGAGGTGGTGGCGCAGATGCGCAGGCAGGGCGCGAAGGGCGAGGGCCGCATCGTCAACATCGCCTCGGTGGCGGGCAAGGACGGCAACCCCAACGCCAGCGCGTACAGTGCGAGCAAGGCCGCCGTCATCGGGCTCACCAAGTCGCTCGGCAAGGAGCTGGCCGACACCGGCATCCGCGTGAACTGCGTGACGCCCGCGGCGGTGAAGACCGCCATCTTCGACCAGATGACCCCCGACCACATCGCCTTCATGCTCTCGAAGATTCCCATGGGCCGCTTCGGCACCGTGGAAGAGGTGGCGGCGATGGTCGGCTGGCTGTGCACCGACGATTGTTCGTTTTCCACCGGCGCGGTCTTCGACCTCTCCGGTGGCCGCTCCACCTACTGACCCCATTCCCTATTTCAATGCACTGAAAGGAACGCATGAAACTCGTCCGCTACGGCAACCCCGGCAAAGAGAAGCCCGGCCTCATCGACAACGAAGGCAAGCTGCGCGACCTGAGCGCCGTCGTCAAGGACATCGGTCCCGACCAGCTCGGCGATGCCGCCCTTGCCAAGCTGCGCAAGACCAAGGTCGACAAGCTGCCGCTGGTCAAGGGCAAGCCACGCTTCGGCAGCCCCGTGGCCAACGTCGGCAAGTTCATCGCCATCGGCCTGAACTACGCCGACCACGCGGCCGAGTCGGGCCTGCCGGTGCCCAAGGAACCCATCGTCTTCATGAAGGCCACCAGCTGCATCCAGGGCCCGAACGACCCGGTGATGCTGCCCAAGGGCTCGGTCAAGTCCGACTGGGAAGTCGAGCTCGGCGTGGTCATCGGCACGAAGGCGCGTTATGTGTCGCAAAAGAGCGCACTCGACTACGTGGCCGGCTACTGCACCATCAACGACGTGAGCGAGCGCGAATACCAGATCGAGCGCGGCGGCACCTGGGACAAGGGCAAGGGCTGCGACACTTTCGGCCCCATCGGCCCCTGGCTCGTCACCCGCGACGAGATCGAGAACCCGCAGAAGCTCGCGATGTGGCTCGACCTCAACGGCCAGCGCGTGCAGACCGGCAGCACCAAGACCATGATCTTCAGCGTGGCCAAGCTCGTGAGCTACGTGAGCCAGTTCATGACGCTGATGCCCGGCGACGTGATCACCACCGGCACGCCGCCCGGCGTCGGCATGGGCATGAAGCCGCCGCTGTTCCTGAAGAAGGGCGACGTGATGACGCTGGGCATCGAAGGCCTGGGCGAGCAGCGCCAGGACGTGGTGCCCTTCAAGCTCTGAGCACGCGCACCAGCTCGTCGTACACCAGCCGCACGCGCGCCGGCACCGGCGCGCGCTGCGGGCGGTAGACGTGGATCGGCCAGGGCTCCGGCGCCTCGGCCGCCAGCACCTCCACCAGTGCGCCCGATTGCAGCCACGGCTGCGCCAGCGGCCCGATGAGCTGGCCGAAGCCGATGCCCGCCAGCACCGCGGCGCATTCGGCGTCGATGTTGTCCGTCACGAACGCGGGCGACGACACGGTGAACACCCGCTTCTTGCTGAACGCCCACGGCCAGGGCCGGCCCGAGCTGTGGTCGATCAGCGCCGTCACCGGCAGCCCGGACAGCGCATCGACGGTGCGCGGCGCACCGACCCGCTCGATGAGTGCAGGTGATGCCACCACGCACAGCGACATCTTTCCCACACCCCGGGCCACGAAGCGCGCGTCGCGCATCGGGCCGACGCGCACGCCGAGGTCGATCTGCTGGTCGACCACGTCGGCATGCTGCTCCGACAGCCGCAGGTCGAGCACCAGCCCGGGATGCTGCGCCAGCAGCGGCGCCAGCGCCTGCGGAATCAGCCGGGCGTACACATGCGGCGCCGTGACCCGCACCGTGCCCGTGTGCTGCGACAGCGCGCGCCGGTCGATGCGGTGAAAAAGTTCGTCCACGCCGCCCACGGCCACGCGGGCGCGCTCGGCCAGCTGGCGCCCGAAATCGGTGAGCTGCACGCCGCGTGTGCTGCGGTGAAAGAGCGGCTCGCCCAGTTCTTCCTCGAGCTCGCGCACGGCGCGCGTTACCACCTGCGGCGACACCGACAGGCGCACGGCCGCCTCGCGGAAGTTGGCGGCATCGGCAGCGGTGAAGAACACGCGCAGGGCTTCGAGGCGGTTGGACATGGAGTGTTCCTTTTTTGGGAATTCTGAAGTCGCCAGAGTTTCATTTACTGGAACGCGTGGATTTTCCACACTGCATGCACTTCTTCAACACACCCCAAGGAAATTCCCATGACCTCCATTCAAGACAACATCCAGGGCAAGGTCGCCATCGTCACCGGCGCCAGCAGCGGCCTGGGCGAATCGACGGCGCGCCACCTGGCCGCGCGCGGCGCCAAGGTGGTGCTCGCGGCCCGCCGCACCGACCGGCTCGACCAGGTCGTCGCCGAGATCCGCGAGGCCGGCGGCGACGCCATCGCCGTGGCCACCGACGTAGCCAAGCGTGCCGATCTGGAAAAGCTCGCTGCCGCCACCGTCGAGGCCTTCGGTCGCATCGACGTGCTGGTCAACAACGCGGGCGTGATGCCGCTGTCGCCGCTGGACAAGCTCAAGGTCGACGAGTGGGACCGCACCATCGACGTCAACATCAAGGGCGTGCTCTACGGCATCGCCGCCGTGCTGCCGCGCATGCAGGCGCAGGGCAGCGGCCACATCGTGAACGTCGCGTCGATCGCCGGGCTGAAGGTGTTCACGCCCATCGGCACCGTCTACAGCGCGACCAAGCACGCGGTGCGCGCCATCTCCGAAGGCCTGCGCGTGGAGGTGGGCAACAGCGGCGTGCGCGTGACCATCGTGTCGCCCGGCGCCGTGGATTCGGAACTGAAGTTCGGCAGCAGCGACGTCGAGAGCGCCGCCGGCGTGAAGGCCTTCTACGACGCCAACCAGATTCCGGCCGACTCGGTGGCGCGCGCCATCGTCTACGCGGTGGAGCAGCCGGCGAACGTGGACATCAACGAGGTCGTGCTGCGGCCCGTGTCGCAGGAGTTCTGATCCCGCCGGGCAAGGGTGCGGCCCCCTGGCGGCCGCCCCTTGCTTTGGCTAACCTTTATTAACCCACCGCGGCCCAAGGTCATTTGCGGTCAAAAGTGCAAAGCCCCTGCAAAATAGAACGACCGTTCGTTTTATTCGGAGCTTTCACGATGTCTGCCACCGCCGTTCCCGCCAAGCCGGCCCGCGCCGCCCCCAAGGGCCAGCAGACCAAGGCCATCATCGTCGACGCCGCACTGGCGCTGGCCGCACAGATCGGGCTCGAGGGCCTGTCGATCGGCGCCGTGGCCGAGATCACCAAGATGAGCAAGTCGGGCGTGTTCGCCCACTTCGGCTCGCGCGAGGAACTGCAGATTTCGGTGGTGCGCGAATACCACGCCCGCTTCGAGCAGGAGGTGTTCTTCCCCGCCCTGCAGGCGCCCCGCGGCCTGCCGCGCCTGCGCGCCATGTTCGCCAACTGGATGAAGCGCACCTCGACCGAGATCGACTCGGGCTGCATCTACATCAGCGGCGCTTCCGAGTTCGACGACCGCCCGGGCCCGGTGCGCGACGCGCTGGTCGAGTCGGTCAGCATCTGGCAGGCCGCCGTGCTGCGCGCCATCGTGCAGTCCAAGACCGAAGGCCACCTGCGCGCCGACGCCGACGAGCGCCAGGTCGGCTTCGAGATCCACGGCCTGATCCTCGCGCTGC
Organism: Variovorax boronicumulans; assembly: GCF_009811375.1. Lineage (NCBI taxonomy): Bacteria > Pseudomonadati > Pseudomonadota > Betaproteobacteria > Burkholderiales > Comamonadaceae > Variovorax > Variovorax boronicumulans. Next base: position 490,086 of record NZ_BKDH01000002.1, on the reverse strand, counting down.
ACTACGAAGCCCGCTTCCTGCAGGTGCCCGGCTCCATCGGCCGCGCCAACGTCGGCTTCGACAACATCCTTGCGCGCGCCGCCACGCCGGACGCGCCGCCTGCCTCCAATGCCGCCGAGTCCGCGCCCGCTGCGCGCGGCACGCGCCGCCTCAAGACCGTGCGCTGAGCGCCACGGCGGCCCGCTTCGTTTTTCCGTTTTCGTTTTTTCCAATCTATCTAGCTTCGACCAGGAGAGTCCCGGATGCCTACCTACAACCCCCCCGTGCGTGACATGCAGTTCGTGCTGCACGAAGTGCTCAACGTCGCCGAGGAACTCAAGGCACTGCCGGCCCACGCCGAGACCGATGCCGACACCATCAACGCCGTGATCGAAGAGGCCGGCAAGTTCGCCGCCGAAGTCACCTTCCCGCTGAACATCAGCGGCGACGAAGAAGGCTGCGTGCTCGACAAGGCCACGCACGAAGTGAAGACGCCCACCGGCTTCAAGGACGCCTACGCCAAGTACGTCGAAGGCGGCTGGCCCGCGCTGTCGTGCGACCCGGCCTTCGGCGGCCAGGGCCTGCCCTTCGTGGTGAACCAGTGCCTGTTCGAAATGCTCAACAGCGCCAACCAGGCCTGGACCATGTACCCGGGCCTGTCGCACGGCGCCTACGAGGCACTGGCCGCGCACGGCACCGACGACCAGAAGAAGACCTACCTGCCCAAGCTCACGAGCGGCGAGTGGACCGGCACCATGTGCCTGACCGAACCCCATTGCGGCACCGACCTGGGCCTGCTGCGCACCAAGGCCGAGCCGCAGGCGGACGGCACCTACCGCATCACCGGCAGCAAGATCTTCATCTCGGCCGGCGAGCACGACATGACGAGCAACATCATTCATCTGGTGTTGGCCCGCCTGCCGGACGCGCCCAAGGGCAGCAAGGGCATCAGCCTGTTCGTGGTGCCGAAGTTCCACGTCAAGGCCGACGGCTCGCTGGGCGAGCGCAACCCGATCTTCTGCGCCGGCCTGGAGCACAAGATGGGCATTCACGGCAACGCCACCGCGCAGATCGTGATCGAAGGCGCCACCGGCACGCTGGTGGGCGAGCCCAACAAGGGCCTGGCCGCGATGTTCGTGATGATGAACGCCGCCCGCCTGGGCGTGGGCAACCAGTCGCTCGGCCTGACCGAAGTGGCCTACCAGAACGCCCTGGCCTACGCCAAGGACCGCATCCAGATGCGCTCGCTGTCGGGCGTGAAGGCCAAGGACAAGGAAGCCGACCCCATCATCGTGCACCCCGACGTGCGCAAGATGCTGCTCACGGCCAAGGCGTATGCCGAAGGCGGTCGCGCGCTGCAGATCTTCTGCACGCTGCTGCTGGACAAGGAACACAACCACCCCGACGAGAAGGTGCGCAAGGACAGCGGCGAGCTGGTCGCGCTGCTCACGCCCATCGTCAAGGCCTTCATCACCGACAACGGCCACATCGCGACGAACTCGTGCATGCAGGTCTTCGGCGGCCACGGCTTCATCAAGGAATGGGGCATGGAGCAGTTCGTGCGCGACAACCGCATCAACATGATCTATGAAGGCACCAACACCATCCAGTCGCTGGACCTGCTGGGCCGCAAGATCCTGGGCAACAACGGCGCCTCGCTGAAGAAGTTCGGCAAGCTCGTCGCCAAGCTGGTGGAAGAAGAAGGCGTGAACGAGAAGATGGCCGAGTTCATCAACCCGATCGCGATGCTGGGCGACCAGCTCACCAAGTTCACCACCGAGATCGGCTTCAAGGGCTTCCAGAACCCCGACGAAGTGGGCGCCGCCGCCGTCGACTACCTGCGCGTGGCCGGCCACTTCGTGTTCGGCTACCTGTTCGCCCGCATGGCGCAAGTGGCCCTGCGCGAAATCGCCGCCGGCAACAACGATCCGTTCTACGTCGCCAAGCTGCAGACCGCACGCTTCTACTTCGCCAAGCTGTTCCCCGAGACCGTGATGCTGATGCGCACCGCGCGCGCCGGCAGCAAGGTGCTGATGGACACCGACGCAGCACTCGCTTAAGCGACACACAGCCTTTCTTCATCGACCCACCGGGAGCCCGCTCATGAAAGCAACGCTTGCAGCCGTCTTGTTCACCGTCACCGCCGTCTCGGCCATGGCCCAGAGCACGCCGGTGGGCCTGTGGCGCAACGTCGACGACAAGACCGGCGAGGCCAAGGCCGAGATCCGCATCGCCGACGCCAACGGCGCGCTGCTCGGTCGCATCGAGAAGTCGTTGAAGAAGGACACCAAGCCCGACGCCACCTGCGACGAATGCGCCGACGACCGCAAGGGCAAGCCCATCGCGGGCCTGGAGATCATCCGCGGCGGCAAGAAGGCCGAGGGCAAGGACGTCTGGGAAGGCGGGAAGATCCTCGACCCCGAGAACGGCAAGGAATACCGCGCGAGCTTCACGCCGATCGACGGCGGCAAGAAGCTGGAAGTGCGCGGCTACCTCGGCCCCTTCTGGCGCACCCAAACCTGGAACCGTGTGCAGTAAGTGCGCAACGGAGGCCATGTGACATGAGCGTCTCATCTGGAAAGTTGATCGGTGGCCTTGCCCTCGTGGCGGTTGCTGCTGGTGCGGCCGCTGTCATCTTCTTTCTTGGGATATTCGCAACTGTCCCCATTGCTACCGGGTACAGAGGCGCCTCGGCGACATTCCCGTGGTGGGTCGGTTTCGGTTGGGCGATCTGCGGTCTGTTTGGTTTGGGAGGACTGGTTCTCCTTGCGAACTCACTGGCAGCAGACGAATCGCCACCGACATCAGGTGCCGAATCGGACTCGGCATAGCGCGTCATCGATGCAGCGGAGATTCCCTTTTGTTCTTGATAGCTTGACCCACTCCCGTGCTGCTCACTTCGTGTAGCAGCCTCCCCTCAAGGGGCAACACCAGCGGTCCGGCCAAACCGGTTCCGCGGTGTTCCCCGAACTGATTCATAACTTCGAAACTCAGCCATGTCCCGATTTCAAGTGAAGAAGGTCGCCGTGCTCGGCGCCGGCGTGATGGGCGCGCAGATTGCCGCCCACCTCGTCAACGTGCGCGTGCCCGTCGTGCTGTTCGACCTGGCCGCAAAAGAAGGCCCGAAGAACGGCATCGTCACGCGCGCCATCGACAACCTCAAGAAGCTCAAGCCCGCGCCCCTGGGCGACGTGGCCGACGCAGGCCTGATCGAGCAGGCCAACTACGAAGACGACCTCGCCAAGCTCGGCGAGTGCGACCTCATCATCGAGGCCATCGCAGAGCGCATGGACTGGAAGCTCGATCTCTACAAGAAGATCGCGCCGCACGTGGCCAAGCATTCGATCCTGGCCTCGAACACCTCGGGCCTGTCGATCACCAAGCTCAGCGAAGCGCTGCCTGAAGCTCTGAAGCCGCGCTTTTGCGGCATTCACTTCTTCAACCCGCCGCGCTACATGTTCCTGGTGGAGCTGATCAACACGCCCACCACGCAACCCCAGGTGCTCGACGACCTCGAGGCCTTCGTCACCAGCACGCTCGGCAAGGGCGTGGTGCGCGCGCACGACACGCCCAACTTCATCGCCAACCGCGTCGGCATCGCCGGCATGCTGGCCACGCTGAAGGAAGTCGAGAAGTTCGGCCTCACGCCCGACGTGGTGGACGACCTCACCGGCAAGAAGCTGGGCCGCGCGAGCTCGGGCACCTTCCGCACCGCCGACGTGGTGGGCCTGGACACCATGGCCCACGTCGTGAAGACGCTGCAGGACAACCTGAACGCCGAGACCGATCCGTTCTACGCCAACTTCGCGACGCCGCCGGTGCTCGCCAAGCTGCTGGAGCTGGGCAACCTGGGCCAGAAGACCAAGGCCGGTTTCTTCAAGAAGGCCGGCCGCGACATCCTGCGCTTCGACCTGAAGAGCGGCGAGTACGTGCCCGCCGGCGCGAAGGCCGACGAGGTGTACGGCCGCATGCTCAAGAAGCCCGCGGGCGAACGCCTGAAGCTGCTTCGCGAGAGCGAAGGACCGCAGGGCCAGTTCCTCTGGGCCATCCTGCGCGACGGTTTCCACTACGCCGCCGTGCACCTGGCCGACATCGCCGAGAGCGCGCGCGACATCGACTTCGCGATGCGCTGGGGCTTCGGCATGAAGCAGGGCCCGTTCGAACTCTGGCAGGAAGCCGGCTGGGCGCAGGTCGCCAAGTGGGTGCAGGAAGACATCGACGCGGGCAAGGCGCTGAGCACGGCGCCGCTGCCCAAGTGGGTGTTCGAAGGCCCGGTCGCGCAAGCCGGCGGCGTGCACACGCCTGAAGGCTCGTGGAGCGCGTCGCAGAACAAGTTCGTGCCGCAGCGCAAGCTGCCCGTGCACGACCGCCAGCTGTTCCCCGAGAGCGTGCTCGGCGCGAACGCGGCCGATGCCAACACCGCCGGCACCACGATCAGCGACGAAGGCGATGTGCGCGTGTGGACGCTCGACGGTGAAGTGCTCATCGCGAGCATCCAGTCGAAGATGCACGCCATCAGCCCCGACGTGGCCGAGGCCCTGGGCGCCGCGGTCGACCTGGCCGAAGCCGAATACAAGGGCCTGGTGATCTGGTCGCCCGACGAGGTGTTCTCGGTCGGCGCCGACCTGCAGGCGATGCTGCCGGCCTTCGTGGTCGCGGGCATCGGCGCGGTCGAAGGCGCGGAAGAAGAGCTGCAGAACGTCATGCTCAAGATCCGCTACGCCAACGTGCCGGTGATCTCCGCCGTGCGCGGCATGGCGCTGGGCGGCGGCTGCGAGCTGGCCATCCACTCGGCCAAGCGCGTCGTCGCGATGGAAAGCTACATCGGCCTGGTCGAAGTCGGCGTGGGCCTGATCCCCGGCGCGGGCGGCCTGACCTACATCGCACGCCGTGCCGCCGAGAACGCATCGGCTTCGACGGGCACCGACCTGCTGCCCTTCCTCACCGAAGGCTTCACCGCCGCGGCGATGGCCAAGGTCGGCACCGGCGCGCTCGATTCGAAGAAGCTGGGCTACCTGCTCGACAGCGACGTGATCGTGCCGAACAAGGACGAGCTGCTCTACGTGGCACTGCAGCAGGCCAAGGCCATGGCCGACGCCGGCTACCGCCCGCCGCTTCGCCGCACCTTCCGCGTGGCGGGCCGCAGCGGCGCCGCGACGATCAAGGGCCAGCTCGTGAACATGCGCGACGGCGGCTTCATCAGTGCGCACGACTTCCACATTGCCAGCCTGATCGCGAACGTGGTCACCGGCGGCGACGTGGACGCGGGCTCGCTCGTGACCGAGGAATACCTGATGACGCTGGAACGCAAGGCGTTCTGCTCGCTCATCGTGCACCCCAAGACGCAAGAGCGAATCATGGGGATGCTCAGCACCGGCAAGCCCGTGCGCAACTAAGGACAGATTTCATGAGCAAGCAAGTACAAGACGCCTACATCGTCTCCGCCACCCGCACGCCCATCGGCAAGTCGCACCGCGGCTACTTCCGCAACTACCGTCCCGATGACCTGCTCGCGACCACGCTGAAGGCAGCACTCGCGGCAGTTCCCGGCCTCGACCCCAAGGCCATCGAAGACATCATCTGCGGCTGCGCGATTCCCGAATCGCAGCAGGGCCTGAACGTCGCGCGCATCGGGGCAGTGCTGGCCGGCCTGCCGACCAGCATCGGCGGCATCACCGTCAACCGCTTCTGCGCCTCGGGCCTGTCGGCCGTGCAGATGGCGGCGGACCGCATCCGCGTCGGCGAGGCCGACGTGATGATCGCAGCCGGCGTCGAGAGCATGAGCATGGTGCCGATGATGGGCAACTCGCCCTCGCTGTCGCCCTCCATCTTCGAGCGCGAAGGCGACGTGGGCATCGCCTACGGCATGGGCCTCACGGCCGAGAAGGTCGCGCAGCAGTGGAAGGTGAGCCGCGAGGCGCAGGACGCGTTCGCGCTCGCCTCGCACCAGAAGGCACTGGCCGCGCAGGCCGCCGGAAAGTTCGCCGACGAGATCACACCGATCGAAGTGACCGACCGCACGCCGAACCTGGAAACCGGCGAGTCGATCGCCAAGACCCGCACCGTGAGCCTGGACGAAGGCGCGCGCCCCGACACCAGCATCGAAGGCCTGGCCAAGCTGCGCACCGTGTTCGCCGCGCGCGGCACGGTGACGGCCGGCAACAGCTCGCAGACCTCGGACGGCGCGGGCGCGCTGATCCTGGCGAGCGAGAAGGCCATCAAGCAGTACGGCCTCACGCCGCTCGCACGCTTCGTGAGCTTCGCCAGCAAGGGCGTGCCGCCGCACATCATGGGCATCGGCCCGATCGAGGCGATTCCGGCTGCGCTGCGCTATGCGGGCCTGAAGCACGAGGACATCGACTGGTTCGAACTCAACGAAGCCTTCGCCGCGCAATCGCTCGCGGTGATGAACACGCTGGGGCTCGATCCGTCGAAGGTCAACCCGATGGGCGGCGCGATTGCACTGGGCCACCCGCTGGGCGCGACCGGCGCGATCCGCGCAGCCACCGTGGTGCACGCGCTGCGCCGCGAGAAGCTGAAGTACGGCATGGTCACGATGTGCGTGGGCATGGGCCAGGGCGCTGCAGGAATTTTTGAAAGGGTTTGAGCTAACCCCCAGTCTTCGCGCACTTCGTGTCGCTTCGCCAACCCCCTTGCAGGGGGCGACACCAGCGGCCCGGCAAAGCCGGTTCCGCGGTGTCTCGCGAAGGGACCGTGTCTGTTTTGAGGAGAAGGGCATGCAACAGCAGGTTCTGCCGGTCGACGCCGGCGCCCACGTGGCGGTGCGCCGCTACGACCCCGCCGGCGCACCGCGCGCCAGCATCGTCATCGGCGGTGCGATGGGCGTGCGCCAGTCGTTCTACGAGCCCTTCGCGCACTGGCTCGCGGGGCAGGGCCTGCGGGTCTGGACCTTCGACTACCGCGGCAGCGGCGACTCGCTCGGCGATGCGCCGCTGCGTGGTTTCCAGGCCGACCTGTTCGACTGGGCGCGCGACTACGAGGCGGTGATCGACGCCGCGAAGGCCGCGCTGCCCGACGAGCCGCTGTACCTGCTGGGCCACAGCCTCGGCGCGCAGCTGCCGGGCTTCCTGCAGCGGCCCGGGCAGGTCGATGGCCTCGTGAGCATCGCGGCCGGCAGCGGCTACTGGCGCGAGAACGCGCCGAAGCTGCGGCGCAGCATCCTGTATTTCTGGTTCGTGCTGGTGCCGCTGGCCACGCGCCTGTGGGGCTACTTCCCGGGCCGCAAGCTGAAGAAGGTCGGCGACCTGCCGCGCGGCGTGATCCTGCAATGGCGCCGCTGGTGCCTGAACCCGCGCTACAGCGTGGGCGCCGAAGGCGAGCCCGCGCTGCAAAGCTATGCACGCGTGCGCTTCCCGGTGCTCGCGCTCTCGATGACCGACGACGAACTGATGACGCACGCCGGCACGCGCAGCCTCGTGAGCTTCTACGCGGGCGCGCCGAGCGCGGTCGAGCGCATCGCGCCGGCCGACGTGCAGGCGCGGCGCATCGGCCACTTCGGTTTCTTCCGCGAGCAATTCAGCCAGAGCCTGTGGCCGAGCACGCTCGACAAGCTGCATCGGCTTGCCGCGCTGACCGCGCCTGCGGCAGTGCAGCACGCCAACGTCCCGCACACGACTGCGTGACGTCATCCTCCGCAGGCACACTGGCGATCACCATGAGCAGCACGACCCCACACCCCCTCGACAAAGCCCTGGCCCTGCACCACAGCGACATCCGCGTGGGGCACTTCACGGGCACCACGAGTCCCGACTACTGGAACATGGTCGGCCCGTTCGGCGGCACCACCGCGGCGCTCGCGCTGCAGGCGGTGCTCAAGCACCCCGACCTGCTCGGCGCGCCCATCGCGCTGACCGTCAACTACGCGGCCGCGCTCGGCGAGGGCGCGTTCGACATCCAGGCCACCGCCGTGCGCACCAACCGCTCAACGCAGCACTGGACGGTGACGATCACGCAGCCCGGCGCCGATGGCACGGCGAACATGACGACCACCGCCACCTTGGTCACGGCCGCGCGCCGCGACACCTGGAGCCAGGCCGACCTCACGATGCCCGAGGCGCCGAAGCCCGAAGCCGTCGATCGCATCCGCATCGGCCCGTCGGGCGTGGCCTGGCTCGAGCAGTACGAGATGCGCCCCTTCAGCGGCGGCATTCCCGCCAAGTGGGACGGCAGCCTGCAGCACAGCGAAACGCGCCTGTGGGTGCGCGACGCGCAGGCCCGCCCGCTCGACTTCGCCTCGCTCGCCGCGTTGAGCGACGTGTTCTACCCGCGCGTGTGGCTGCGCCGTGCCACGCACGTGCCCGCGGGCACGGTGTCGATCACCACCTACTTCCATGTCGGAGCCGCCGAGTTGGCCGAGGTCGGCACGGGCTACCTGCTGGGCTGCGCGGCGGGGCAGCAGTTCTTCAACGGCTTCTTCGACCAGAAGGCGCAGCTGTGGAGCGAGAAGGGGGCGTTGCTGGCCACGTCGAACCAGATCGTCTACTACAAGGAATGAACGTCATGGCGCTCACCAAGGCTGCATTGATCGTCGGCGCGGGCGACGCCACCGGCGGCGCCATCGCCCGCCGCTTCGCGCGCGAGGGCTACGCCACCTGCGTCACGCGGCGCAGCCTCGACAAGCTGCAGCCGCTGGTGGCGCAGATCGAGGCCGACGGCGGCCGGGCCCACGCCTTCGCCTGCGACGCACGCAAGGAAGAAGAAGTGGTGGCGCTCATCGAGCAGATCGAATCGACCGTCGGGCCGATCGAGGTGATGGTGTTCAACATCGGCGCGAACGTGCCCGAGAGCATCCTCACCGAAACCGCGCGCAAGTACTTCAAGGTGTGGGAGATGGCCTGCTTCTCGGGCTTCCTCAACGGCCGCGAAGTGGCCAAGCGCATGGTGGCGCGCGAGATGCCCGCCGGCGGCCACCGCGGCACGATCATCTTCACAGGTGCGACGGCCTCGCTGCGCGGCGCGGCCAACTTCGGCGCCTTCTCGGGCGCCAAGATGGCCCTGCGCGCGTTGGCCCAATCGATGGCGCGCGAGCTGGGGCCGCAGGGCATCCACGTCGCGCACGTCGTGGTCGACGGCGCCATCGACACCGAGTTCATCCGCAGCAACTTCCCCGAGCGCTATGCGCTGAAGGACAGCGACGGCATCCTGAACCCGGACCACATCGCCGACAGCTACTGGATGCTGCATGCGCAGCCGCGCGATGCGTGGACGCACGAGCTGGACCTGCGCCCCTGGTCCGAGAAGTTCTGACCGGCGCCGCGCTACGCATCGCATCGCGGCGCACAGCCCCAAGGAGACGACACCCATGACGAAATCCGTCGCGTTCTATTTCGACGTCGGCAGCCCCGCCGCCTACCTGGCCGCCACGCAGCTGCCGCACGTGTGCGCCGACACCGGCGCCGAACTGGTCTGGAAGCCCATGCTGCTGGGCGGCGTGTTCCAGGCCACGGGCAACCATTCGCCCGCCGAGATCAAGGCCAAGGGCCCGTACCTCACGACCGACCTGCAGCGCTTCGCGAAGCGCTACGGCGTGCCCTTCGTGCACAACCCGCACTTCCCGATCAACACGCTGCTGCTGATGCGCGGCGCCACCGGCGTGCAGATGAAGATGCCCGAACGCTTCGGTGCCTACATCGACGCGGTGTTCCATGCCATGTGGGTCGAGCCGAAGAACCTGAACGACCCCGCGACCGTCGGCGCCGTCTTGCAAAATGCAGGCTTCGACGCCGCGGGCCTGCTCGCGTTGGCCGGCGCGCAGGAAGTGAAAGACCGCCTCAAGGCGGTCACGCAGGAGGCGGTGGAGCGCGGCGTGTTCGGCGCCCCCACCATGTTCGTCGGCGACCAGATGTACTGGGGCCAGGACCGCCTCGATTTCGTCCGCGAATCGCTCGAAGCTTGAGAAAGTGTGAACGAACCCGCCATGTCCGCTCATCCCGCCCAGACACGCCCCCTCGGCGTTGCAAATGCTCGCCATAGCCCGAGCTATGGCTGCGCTTTGCGCCTTGAGGGGCCGCGCCTGGGCGGGCTGCTCGGCCACGCCGGATTCATTCACACCTTCTGAGCGCGTCGCCCCCCGTTTTACCTACCCAAGGATCTTTCCATGAGCGACATCCTCGTCCACACCGAAGCCGGCGTGATGACCATCACCTTCAACCGCGTCGACAAGAAGAACTCGATCACCAGCAGCATGTACGCCGCGCTGGCCGACGCGCTCGCCACGGCCGAGAGCGAAGCGGCCGTGCGCTGCGTGCTGATCCAGGGCGACCCGACGATCTTCAGCGCCGGCAACGACATCGGCGACTTCCTCAACGCGCCGCCCGCCAACACCGAATCGCCGGTGTTCCGCTTCCTGCGCGGCATCGCCACCTTCCCCAAGCCCATCGTCGCCGCCGTGTGCGGCCCGGCCGTGGGCATCGGCACCACGATGCTGTTCCACTGCGACCTCGTCTACGCGGGCGACAACGCGGCCTTCTCGATGCCTTTCGTCAACCTGGGCCTGTGCCCCGAGGCCGCGTCGAGCCTGCTGGTGCCGCAGATGCTGGGCTACCACCGCGCCGCCGAAGCCCTGCTGCTGGGCGAGCCCTTCATGGCCGAGGCCGCGCTCGAAGTGGGCCTGGTCAACCGCGTGGTGCCGCCGACCGAAGCCAACGGCATCGCGCAGACGCAGGCGCGCAAGCTCGCGGCCAAGCCGCTGAGCGCGCTGATCGAGACCAAGCGCCTGCTGAAGAAGGCGCAGATGCCCGCCGTGCTCGAACGCATGGGCGAAGAAGGCGCGAGCTTCGGCCGCATGCTGCGCGAGCCGGCTGCCAAGGAAGCGTTCGGTGCGTTCATGGAAAAGCGCAAGCCGGATTTCAGCAAGTGCTGAAATCCGACGCCTCGAACAGAGGCGTAGCCGCGCAAGCGGCGCGAAGCAGCTTTCGCCAGAAGCGCAAGCCCGATTTCTCGAAGGTCTAAGCCTTCCGTGGACTTGCCTGCGGACGGTGCCTGCGTACACTGTTCCTCGTGCCTGCTCCAGACGTCAACCCGCCCACAGCGCCCGCCACGCGGGCGATGCGTGCTACTGAAAAAGTAGCATTCGGGTCGACGCGCCGGCATGCTTTGGGCTTACTCGCGGGCACGCTCGCGGCGCCCTCGCTGGTGCTGGCGCGCGTGCGGCCGTTGCGCATCGGGGTCATCGGCTCATGGTCGGGGCCCTATGCGGGCGGCGGGCGCCAGTTCGACGCCGGCATGGCGGTCTGGCTGGCCGACCACAAGCAGCAGATCGCGGGCCGGCCGGTCGAGCTGCTGCGCCGCGACGTGCCCGGCAGCGCGCCCGAACAGGCACGGCGCCAGGCGCAGGACCTCATCGAGAGCGAGCGCGTCGACCTGCTCACGGGGCTGGACTTCAGCTCCAACGCCTACGCCGTCGGCACCGTCGCCACGCAGGCGCGCGTGCCGACCGTGATCATGAACGCCGCCTCCTCGGGCATCCCCGGGCGCTCGCCGTTCATGGTGCGGGTGTCGTTCACCATCGCGCAGGTCACGGCGCCGCTGGCGCGCTGGGCGCTGCAGCAGGGGCTGCGCGACGTGTGCACCGTGGTGGCCGACTACGCCTCGGGCGTGGACGCCGAAAGCGCCTTCGTCTCCGGCATCACCGCGGGCGGCGGGCGTGTGGGCGCGATGCTGCGCGTGCCGCTGAACACGCTCGACTACTCGGCCTACATGCTGCGCCTGCGCGAGCTGAAGCCGCAGGCCGTGTTCTTCTTCCTGCCCTCGGGCCAGATGCCGGCCATCTTCCTGAAGTTCTGGCGCGACCGCGGCATGGCCGACACCGGCATCCGCCTGCTCGCGACGGGCGACGCCACCGACGACCACTACCTGGACGGCATCGGCGAACTGGCCGAGGGGCTGGTCACCAGCCACCACTATTCCTTCGCCCACGAGTCGCCGGCCAACCGGCGTTTCGCGGGCGCCTTCGAGACCGAGTACGGCAGCCACCTGCGCCCGGGCTACTTCGCCGTGGCGGCGCACGACGGGCTCGCGGCCATCGACGCCGCGCTGAGCGCGCCGGGCGCGCGCGGCGGCAAGGCGGGCACCGAGCGGCTGGTGGATGCGTTCCGCGGCCTGCGGCTGGACAGCCCGCGCGGGCCGGTCGAGATCGACGCCCACACGCGCGACGTGGTGCAGTCGGTCTACATCCGCCGCGTGGAGCGGCGCGACGCGCGCTGGATCAACCGCGAGTTCGAGTGCTTCGAGCGCGTGCGCGACGCGGGTGTCTGACGGGGGAAGGGGACTGTCTTCGCCGGAAACACCGCGGAACCGGCTTTGCCGGGCCGCTGGTGTTGCCCCCGGCAAGGGGGTTGGCGAAGCGACACGAAGTGCGCGAAGCCTGGGGGATTACTTTTCAATGGGGCGCGGGCGGCCGTTGTCGTCGATGGCCACGTAGGTGAAGGTGGCCTGCGTCACCTTGATGTACTCGCCCTGGGCGCGGAAGCGCTCGGCGAACACCTCGACCGTCACCGTGATCGAGGTGCGGCCCACGCGCACCAGCTTCGAATAGAACGAGAGGATGTCGCCCAGCCGCACCGGCTGCTTGAAGATGAACTCGTTGACCGCCACGGTGGCCTGGCGGCCCTTGGCGTAGCGCGCCGGGATCACCGAGCCGGCCAGGTCGCACTGCGCCATGACCCAGCCGCCGAAGATGTCGCCGTTGGCGTTGCAGTCGGCCGGCATCGGGATGACCTTGAGCACCAGCTCCATGTCGGTGGGCAGGCTCTTGAGGGTGGCGGCGGCCGCCGCTGCGGCGGAAGCGGCACTGGAAGGGGAGGACATGGGCACAATCTGAAGCAACAACAACACCCACGATTGTCCCCCATGCGCCGAAGCGGCGAAGCCCTTTCCTCCTCTCCCCATGCGCCCGGCGGCCACCCGCCCGCGCGCTCCGACCGTTCCGACTGGGCGACCCTGCGTCGCTTGTTTCCCTACCTCTGGCAGTACAAGTGGCGGGTGATCGCCGCGCTCGGCTTCATGATCGCGGCCAAGGTGGCGAACGTGGGCGTGCCGGTGCTGCTCAAGAACCTGGTCGACACGATGACGCCCAAGCCCGACATGGCGCAGGCGCTGCTCGTCGTGCCGATGGCGCTGCTGGTGGCCTACGGGCTGCTGCGCTTTTCGACCTCGCTGTTCAACGAGCTGCGCGAGTTGATCTTCGCCAAGGCCACCGAGGGCGCGGCGCGCAGCATCGCGCTGCAGGTGTTCGGCCACCTGCATGCGCTGAGCCTGCGCTTTCACCTGGAGCGCCAGACCGGCGGCATGACGCGTGACATCGAGCGCGGCACGCGCGGCGTGCATTCGCTCATTTCGATGTCGCTGTACAGCATCGTGCCCACCATCATCGAGCTGACGCTGGTGCTGACCATCCTGGGCGTGAAGTTCGACGCGCTGTTCGTGTGGATCACGGGCGCGGCGCTGGTGCTGTACATCGTCTTCACGGTCACCGTGACCGAGTGGCGCACCCAGTTCCGCCGCACCATGAACGAGCTCGACTCCATGGCCCAGAGCCGCGCGGTCGATTCGCTGCTGAACTACGAGACCGTCAAGTACTTCAACAACGAAGACTTCGAGGCGAAGCGCTACGACGCCAGCCTCGACCGCTACCGCAAGGCCGCCATCAAGAGCCAGCGCACGCTGAGCATGCTCAACACCGGCCAGCAGCTGCTGATTGCCGTGAGCCTGGTGCTGATGCTGTGGCGCGCCACCTCGGGCGTGGTCGAAGGGCGCATGACGCTGGGCGACCTGGTGATGGTCAACGCCTTCATGATTCAGCTCTACATTCCGCTCAACTTCCTGGGCGTGATCTACCGCGAGATCAAGCAGAGCCTGACCGACCTGGACAAGATGTTCGTGCTGATGGAGAAGGAGCGCGAGGTGCGCGATGCGCCCGGCGCGCAGCCGCTGGCGGGCACCGACTCGACCATCCGCTTCGAAGATGTGAGCTTCGCCTACGAGCCCGATCGCCCGATCCTCAAGCACGTGAGCTTCGAGATCCCGGCCGGCAAGACCGTGGCCGTGGTCGGCCCCTCGGGCTCGGGCAAGTCGACGCTGGCGCGCCTCCTGTACCGCTTCTACGACGTGCAGCAAGGCCGCATCACCATCGGCGGCGAAGACATCCGCGCCGTGCAGCAGGCCAGCGTGCGCCGCGCCATCGGTATCGTGCCGCAGGACACGGTGCTGTTCAACGACACGGTCGAATACAACATTGCCTACGGCCGCCCCGGCGCCACGCGCGACGAGGTCGAAGGGGCGGCGCGCGCCGCGCGCATCCACGACTTCATCGCCGCCACGCCCAAGGGCTACGAGACGACGGTGGGCGAGCGCGGCCTGAAGCTGTCGGGCGGCGAGAAGCAGCGCGTGGCCATCGCGCGCACGCTCTTGAAGAACCCGCCGATCGTGATCTTCGACGAGGCCACCTCGGCGCTCGATTCGGCCAACGAACGCGCGATCCAGTCCGAGCTGCGCAGCGCCGCGCAGGGCAAGACCACGCTGGTCATCGCGCACCGCCTCTCGACCGTGGTCGAGGCGCACGAGATCCTGGTGCTCGAATCGGGCGTGATCGTCGAGCGCGGCACGCACGCCGATCTGCTCGCGCAGCAGGGGCGCTACGCCCAGATGTGGGCTTTGCAGAAGAGCGAAGCAGTGCCGATGCTCTAGCCCGATCATTCACCCCTTCTTTCTTTTCACCGACCCCAGGAGTTCAGACGTGTCGACCAAGATTCCCCTGCTGGTGCTCAACAGCCTCTCGAGCGCCCACCAGGCCCAGATTGCCGAGGTCTACGACATGACCTACGCCTTCGGCGACGCGCAGCGCGCCGCCGCCATCGCCGAGCACGGCGCCAAGTTCCGCGCGGTGCTGACCATCGGCGTCATCGGCCTCACGCCCGCCGAGATCGACGCCATGCCGGCGCTCGAGCTGGTCTGCTGCATGGGCGCGGGCTACGAAGGTGTGCCGCTCGAGGTCACGCGCGCACGCGGCATCGCCACCGCCAACGGCGCCGGCACCAATGACGACTGCGTGGCCGACCATGCCTTCGGCCTGCTGATCAGCATCGTGCGCGAGTTCCGCACGCTCGACCGGCTGTGCCGCGAAGGCGTGTGGCGCGAGGCGATTCCGCAGCCGCCGAACGTGTCGGGCAAGAAGCTCGGCATCCTGGGGCTGGGCACCATCGGCCAGAAGATCGCCAAGCGCGCGGCGGCCTTCGACATGGCCATCGGCTATCACAACCGCAAGCCGCGCGAAGGCGCCACGCACCGCTACTTCGACGACCTGAAGTCGCTCGCCACCTGGGCCGACTTCCTGATCCTGGCCGCGCCGGGCGGGCCGGCGACCAAGCACCTGGTCAACGCCGAAGTGCTCGACGCGCTGGGGCCGCAGGGCTATCTCGTGAGCATCGGCCGCGGCAGCGTGGTCGACACCGAGGCGCTGGCGAAGGCGCTGCGCGAGCGCCGCATCGCGGGCGCGGGCCTGGACGTGTACGAGAGCGAACCCAAGCGCCCCGAGCCGCTCATCGGCCTGGACAACGTGCTGCTCACGCCGCACATGGCGGGCTGGTCGCCCGAGGCCACGCAGAAGTCGGTGGACCACTTCCTCGCGAACGCCCAAGGGCACTTCGCGGGGCGCGGCGTGCTCACGCCGATCTGATCCGATCGGATCAGGACAAGGCCGGCGGGCGCCGCGCCGCCCAGCCGCAGGCCTGGTCGTAGGCATGGCCCAGCCGCAGCACCTCGAGGTCGGCGTGGATCGGCCCGGCCAGCTGCAGGCCCATCGGCAGCCCGCCGTCGCCGAAGCCCGCGCGCACGTTCAGCGTGGGCAGGCCCGCCAGCGTGAAGGGCGTGACGATCTCCATCCAGCGGTGGTAGGTGTCGCTCTTCACGCCGTTCACCTCGGCCGGCCAGTGCAGCTCGGCGTCGAACGGGAACACCTGCGCCGTCGGCGCGACCACGAAGTCGAAGCGCTCGAAGAGCTTCAGGAACGCGCGGTACACATTCGATCGGTAGTGCGAGGCCTGGTACAGCGAGGCGGCGTCCAGGTGCCGGCTCTGCTCGATCTCCCATTGCGCCTCGGGCTTGAGCTGCGCGAACAGCTTCGGGTCGCTCAGGTAGGCGCCGAGCTTGCCGCCCACCAGCAGTTGCCTCAATCGCAGCCAGGCGCTCCAGTTGTGCTCGCGCGGCACGTCGAGCGTGCAGGGCTCGACCTCGCAGCCGATGGTGCGGAAGGTGTCGAGCGCCTGCTCGCCGAGTTCGCGCACGCCCGGCGCCAGCGGCAACTCCGGCCAGAGGCTGCCGAGCCAGCCGATGCGCAGGCCGCGGCCGTCGCCGTCCAGCTGCAGGTCGTCGGGCGAGGGCAGGGCGTGCGGCGACGACAGCGGCACGCGCGTGTCGAAACCCGCCTGCACGGCCAGCAGCCGGGCCGTGTCTTCCACGGTGCGGCCCATCGGGCCCTCGCAGCCCAGCTGCTGGAAGAAGAGTTCCTGCTCCGGGTCGCCGGGCACGCGGCCGCGCGAGGGGCGCAGGCCGATCACGTTGTTGAAGGCGGCGGGGTTGCGCAGCGATCCCATCATGTCGCTGCCGTCGGCCACGGGCAGCATGCCCAGGGCCAGCGCCACGGCCGCGCCGCCGCTGCTGCCGCCCGCGCTGCGATCGGGCGCGTAGGCGTTGCGCGTGATGCCGAACACCGTGTTGTAGGTGTGCGAGCCGAGCCCGAACTCGGGCGTGTTGGTCTTGCCGATGACGATGGCGCCGGCCGCGCGCATGCGCGCCACATGCAGGCTGTCGGTGCGCGCGGGCGAGCGCGGCGACAGCGGCGAGCCCATCGAGGTCGGCAGGCCGGCGGCGTGGCTCAGGTCCTTCACGGCCAGCGGAAAGCCGTGCATCCAGCCGCGCCGTTCGCCGCGCGCCAGCTCGGCGTCGCGTTCGTCGGCCTCGGCCAGCAGTTGGGCCGCATCGCGCAGGGAGACGATGGCGTTGAAGCGCGGGTTGAGCGCGTCGATGCGGGCGAGCGACGCCTGCATCACCTCGCGGCAGGACACGTCGCGGGCCGCGATCTTGCGCGAAAGTTCGGTGGCGCTGAGCTCAGGCAGGTCGTCGAAAGGCATGGCGCATGCGGGAAAAGGAGGGGGCGCCCAGTATGGCGCGGCGCTCGCATAATCGCCGCGTATGGAAACAAAGTGGCTCGAAGACTTCATCAGCTTGGCGGAAACCCGCAGCTTCAGCCGCTCGGCCCAGTTGAGGCACGTGACGCAGCCGGCGTTCTCGCGGCGCATCCAGGCGCTCGAGGGATGGGCCGGCACCGACCTGGTCGACCGCAGCTCCTACCCCACCCGCCTCACGCCCGCGGGCCAGACGCTGTACAGCCAGGCCATCGAGATGCTGCAGTCGCTGCAGAGCACGCGCGCCATGCTGCGCGGCCACTCGGCCGCCGGCCAGGACGTGATCGAGATCGCCGTGCCGCACACGCTGGCCTTCACCTTCTTTCCCTCGTGGGTCACCAGCCTGCGCGAGCACTTCGGACCGATCAAGAGCCGGCTCATCGCGCTCAACGTGCATGACGCGGTGCTGCGGCTGGTCGAGGGCAGCTGCGACCTGCTGATCGCCTACCACCACCCCTCACAGCCGCTGCAGCTCGATGCCAACAAGTACGAGATGGTCAGCCTGGGCGAGGAAACCGTCGCCCCCTGGGTCAAGGCCGATGCGGAGGGCGCGCCGCGCTACCGGCTGCCGGGCCGTCCGGGCCAGCCGCTGCCCTACCTGGGCTATGCGCCGGGCGCCTACCTCGGGCGCGTGGTCGACCAGTTGCTGAAAGAGTCGGGCACCGCCATCCACCTGGACCGCGTCTACGAGACCGACATGGCCGAAGGCCTGAAGGTGATGGCGCTCGAAGGCCACGGCATCGCCTTCCTGCCGCAAAGCGCGGTGCGCAAGGAGATCAAGGCGCGCAAGCTGGTGAGCGCGCTGCCGCCCGAGATCGACAGCCTCGAGGCCAAGATGGAAATCCGCGCCTACCGCGAGCGGCCCACCGCGCCGGTCCCGGTGAAGGGCGGCGCCGGCCGCTCGGCGGCCCGGGCCGGGCTGTCCGAAAGCCTGCAGCCCAAGCGCACGGCCGACGCCCTGTGGTCCTACCTGGTCGGGACCCAGCCGCCGCACTGAACGAGCGTGAACGGCGGGTAGATTTGTGCACTGCACAATCTATAAGCACCACGCATACGGCCCCCCGCAATCAGCATTGGCGGCCGGGCCGCGCCGCCACTACAGTCGCGGCAGTTTTTTTCGGCCGTTGCACGCCGGGGATCGCCGGTCGCTGCTTGCGCCACGCACAGCCGCCCGAATGCCGGGCACAAAGGCTGCTTAGTGAAAGTCGGACAATGCGAAATGTCTGGATTGCACCAGGCTGGCGCCCCGATGGGCGCGGCCGGTGCGAGGCGGGCGGCGATGCCCGTGGAATGCACCGGGTTGGTCCGGGTATCCCGCAAAATGCGAGTGTCTAGAATTTCGTTCTATTTGTTTCAGTCACCCTCAGGAGCTTTTCGTATGAAAAAACAAGTATTGGCATTGGCTGTCGCAGCGCTCGCCACCAGCGGCGCCTTTGCACAGGCCAATGACACCCTGGCCAAGATCAAGGCCTCGGGCACCATCACCGAAGGCGTGCGTGAGTCCTCCGGCCTTTCGTACACGCTCGGCAATGGCCAGTACACCGGCTTCCACTACGACGTCTGCGCCAACATCATCAAGGACCTGGAGAAGGCCGCCGGCAAGAAGCTCGAAGTCAAGTACCAGCCCGTGACTTCGCAGAACCGCATCCCCCTGGTGCAGAACGGCACCGTGGACATCGAGTGCGGCTCCACCACCAACAACGCCACCCGCCAGAAGGACGTGGCTTTCGGCGTGACCACCTACGTCGAAGAAACCAAGATCGTCGTCAAGGCCAACTCGGGCATCAACTCGCTGGCCGACCTGAAGGACAAGACGGTCGCCACCACCACCGGCACCACGCCGCTGCAGACGGTGCGCAAGCAAAAGCGCGCCGAGAACCTGACCTTCAAGGAGGTCTATGGCAAGGACCACTCCGACAGCTTCCTGCTGCTGGAAACCGGCCGTGCCGACGCCTTCGTGATGGACGGCTCGATCCTGGCTGCCCTGGCTGCCAAGTCGAAGTCGCCCAAGGACTACAAGATCCTGAACGACGTGCTGGCCGTGGAACCCATCGCCATCATGATCCGCAAGGACGACCCGGCCTTCAAGAAGGCCGTGGACGACAGCATCAAGGCACAGGCCAAGTCGGGCGAACTCGCCAAGCTGTATGACAAGTGGTTCCTCAAGCCGATTCCCCCGGCCAACGTGACCATCAACCTGCCGCTGGGCGAAGCCACCAAGAACGCGTGGGCCAACCCGAACGACAAGCCGGCCGAAGAGTACGTCACCAAGGAATAAGCGCGCGTCGCTGCGTGAATGGACGCCCACCTTTCGCGGTGGGCGTTTCTTTTCAAGGGACGGTTTTTCGAAAAGAAGCTGAAGGAGTAAACACACATGGGAAACTGGGATTGGCAGGTCTTCCTGCAAGACCCCGGGGGGGAATATCCGAGCTACCTGCAATGGATGCTCTCGGCCTGGGGCTGGACCGTGTCGGTCGCGCTGCTGGCGCTGATCGTCGCGCTGGTGCTGGGCTCGCTGATCGGCATCATTCGCACGCTGCCCGACAGTCCGTGGCTCGTGCGCTTCGGCAATGCATGGGTGGAGCTCTTTCGCAACATCCCGCTGCTGGTGCAGATCTTCCTCTGGTACCACGTGATTCCGGCGCTGGTTCCCGTGATGAAGGGCGTGCCGAGCTTCATCCTCGTGGTGCTGGCACTGGGCTTCTTCACCTCGGCGCGTATCGCCGAGCAGGTGCGCTCCGGCATCCAGGCGCTGCCCAAGGGCCAGCGCTACGCGGGCATGGCGGTGGGCTTCACCACGCCGCAGTACTACCGCTACGTGATCCTGCCGATGGCGTATCGCATCATCATCCCGCCGCTCACGAGCGAGACGATGAACATCTTCAAGAACTCGTCCGTCGCGTTCGCCGTGTCGGTCACCGAGCTCACCATGTTCGCCATGCAGGCGCAGGAAGAAACCTCGCGCGGCATCGAGGTCTACCTGGCGGTGACGGCGTGCTACGTGGTGTCGGCCCTGGCCATCAACCGGCTCATGGCGTTCATCGAGAAGAAGACCCGCGTGCCGGGCTTCATCGTCTCGGCCAGCGCTGGCGGCGGAGGACACTGACATGATGAATCTCGACCTGTCCTTCTACAACTGGGACGTCATCAGCAACTTCGTCATCAAGGGCTTCTACTTCAGCATCATGCTGACGGTGGTGGCCACCATTGGTGGCGTGATCTTCGGCACGATCCTGGCGCTCATGCGCCTGTCGGGCAAGAAGTGGCTCGATGCGCCCGCGGCCCTGTACGTCAACGGCATGCGAAGCATCCCGCTGGTGATGGTGATCCTGTGGTTCTTCCTGCTCGTGCCGGCGTCGTTCTATTCGCTGTTCGGTTCGCTCGGCTCGAACTACCGCTCGGAAATCTCGGCGGTGATCACCTTCGTGGCGTTCGAAGCGGCCTACTTCAGCGAGATCATGCGCGCGGGCATCCAGTCGATCCCGCGCGGCCAGGTGAACGCGGGCCAGGCGGTGGGCATGACCTATGGCCAGAACATGCGCCTGGTGGTGCTGCCGCAGGCCTTCCGCAACATGCTGCCGGTGCTGCTCACGCAGACCATCATCCTGTTCCAGGACACCTCGCTGGTCTACGCCATCGGTGCCTACGACATGCTCAAGGGCTTCGAGACGGCCGGCAAGAACTTCGGCCGCCCGATCGAGGCCTACCTGCTGGCGGCGGTCGTGTACTTCGCCATGTGCTACGCCCTTTCCTGGCTGGTGAAGCGCCTGCACAAGAAAATCGCCATCATTCGCTGATTGAGTGGCTGAACTGAACCGGAGAGAAACAAATGTCCGAAAAAATGATTGAAATCAAGAACGTCTCCAAGTGGTACGGCCCGGTGCAGGTGCTTAACGACTGCTCGGTGAACATCTCCAAGGGCGACGTGGTGGTGGTGTGCGGCCCGTCGGGTTCCGGCAAGTCCACGCTCATCAAGACCGTGAACGCGCTCGAGCCCTTCCAGAAGGGCGAGATCACCGTCAACGGCATTCCGCTGCACGACCCCAAGACCAACCTGCCCAAGCTGCGCTCCAAGGTCGGCATGGTGTTCCAGCACTTCGAGTTGTTCCCGCACCTGTCGGTGACCGAGAACCTCACGATCGCGCAGATCAAGGTGCTGGGTCGCACGCCCGACGAAGCCAAGACCCGCGGCCTGAAGATGCTCGACCGCGTGGGCCTGATGGCGCACAAGGACAAGTTCCCGGGCCAGCTGTCGGGCGGCCAGCAGCAGCGCGTGGCGATCGCCCGTGCGCTGTCGATGGACCCGATCGTGATGCTGTTCGACGAACCCACCTCGGCGCTCGACCCCGAGATGGTCGGCGAAGTGCTCGACGTGATGGTGAGCCTGGCCAAGGAAGGCATGACCATGATGGTCGTCACGCACGAAATGGCCTTCGCCCGCAAGGTCGCGAGCCGCGTGATCTTCATCGACGTGGGCGGCAAGATCCTCGAAGACTGCCCGAAGGACGAGTTCTTCAACCACCCGGAAAACCGCCAGCCGCGCACCAAGGACTTCCTGAACAAGATCCTGCAGCACTGATTCGCTGCGCGCTCCAAGCAAAAAGCCACGCTGTTCGCAGCGTGGCTTTTTTCATGGGGCTTGGTTGAAGGGTTGGAGGCTCAGGGCAGCCGCGCGATGCGCTCCGTCAGCAGGTCGAAGAAGCCCTGCGCATCGCCGTCGACGACCCAGTGCACGTTCGCGGGCCGCTTCAGGCTGCTGTGCCAGTCGGCCACGGTCTGGCCGAAGCCCATGCCTTCGCGGCTGTCGATCTCGACGTGGATGCGGCGGCCCTGGAACAGGTCGGGGCGCAGCAGGTAGGCCGTCACGGTGGCGTCGTGCACCGGGCCGCCGGGCATGCCGTAGTGGGCCATCTCTTGCGGCGCGTAGGCGTCGAGGATGTCGGCAACGATCGCGCCGGCGCGGTTGCCCAGCTGGCGCAGCCGCGCGATGCGCGCGTCGCTCGTGAGGATCTTGTGCGTCACGTCCAGCGGCAGCATCGTGATCGGCACGCCGCTTTTGAGCACCGCCTCGGCCGCGTGCGGGTCGGCGAACACGTTGAACTCCGCCACCGGCGTGATGTTGCCGCCGTTGAAATGCGCGCCGGCCATGAGCACCAGCTCGCGCAGGCCGCGCACGATGTCGGGCGCCTGTTCGAGCGCCAGCGCGAGGTTGGTCTGCGGGCCGAGCATGGCGAGCGTCACGCTGTGCTCGGGCGCGGCGCGCAGCGTGCGCACGAGGTAGTCGACGGCGCTGCCCTCGGCCAGCGGCACGGCGGGCTCGTGCACGGCCACGCCGGTGAGGCCTTCTCGGCCGTGGATGTTGGCGGCGTAGATGGGTGTGCGTTGCAGGGGCCGCTCGGCGCCGGCGTAGACCGGAACCTGCGGCCGTCCGGCCCATTCGCAGGCCAGGCGCGCGTTGCGCGAGGTCTTGGCCAGGGGAACATTGCCCGCCACCGTGGTCAGCGCCTGAATCGCCAGCGATTCGGGCGCCGCCAGGGCAAACAGCAGCGCGATCACGTCGTCCGCGCCGGGGTCCGTGTCGATGATCAGGGTGTGCATGGCGACATTGTCATGCCACCCCGATCCACCGACGGCAACGCGCGGCTTACTTCGCGCGCGCGGCGATGGCCTTCTCGGCCTTGGCCACCAGGTCGACGCCGACGGTCGACTTCCACTTGTCGTACACCGGGCGCGTGGCCTTCACGAAGGCGTCGCGCTCGGCCGGCGTGAGGTTGGTCACCGTCACGCCCATGGCCGCGATGTCTTTCAGCACGGGCTTGTCGGCTTCGACCAGGCCCTTGCGCGCGATGGCGATTTCCTGCTTGCCGGCGTCGAGCGCGGCCTGGCGCACGATGGCCTGGTCGGCCGGCGTCCACGAGGCCCAGATTTCCTTGTTCACGACGAACACCAGCGGGTCGGCCACGTAACCCCAGGTGGTGACGAACTTCTGGCCCACCGTGTGCATCTTGAGCACGGTGAACAGGAACAGCGGGTTCTCTTGGCCGTCGACCGCGCCGCTGGCGAGCGCGGGCTGCGCGTCGGCCCAGCTCATCTGCGTGGGGTTGGCGCCCAGCGCGGTGAGCATGTCGGAGTAGATGGGCGAGCCCACCACGCGGATCTTCATGCCCTTGATGTCGGCCGGCGACTTGATCGGCTTCTTCGAGTTGGTGATTTCGCGGAAGCCGTTCTCGCCCCAGGCGAGCGGCACCACGCCGGCCTTGTCGAGCGTCTTGAACATGTCCTTGCCCACCTCGCCCTGCGTGAGCGCGTCGATGGCCGCGTAGTCGGGCATCAGGAAGGGCATCGAGAACAGGTTGAGCTGCTTCACTTGCGGCGACCAGTTGATGGTCGAGCCCACCGCCATGTCGATCACGCCCTGGCGCAGCGCGCTGAACTCACGCGTCTGGTCGCCTTGAATGAGCGACACGCCCGGGTACAGCTTGATGTTGATGCGGCCCTGGGTGCGCTCCTTCACGAGGTCGGCCCAGATCTTGCCGGCCTGGCCCCACGGCGTGGGCGGGCCCAGCACCAGCGACATCTTGTACTCGGGCTTGTAGGTGGCCTGCGCCATCGCGCCGGTCGAGAACAGGCCGAGCGTGGCGGCGACGGCGGCAAGGCCCAGCAGGGTGCGGCGGAATTTCATGAGAGAGGTCTCCTCTTTGTCTGTCGATGGATCGAAAAAATCAGTAGCCCAGCTTGCGCGGCAGCCAGAGCGCGAGTTCGGGGAAGGCGATCACCAGCACCATCACCACGAACATCGAGAACAGCATCCAGCCCACCCACTGCACGGTTTCTTCCATGCGCACCTTGGCGATGCGGCACGAGACCATGAGGTTGACGGCCAGCGGCGGCGTGAACTGGCCCAGCGCCACCTTCAGCGTGAGGATCACGCCGAACCACACCGGGTCCCACTTGTAGTGCTGCACGATGGGCAGCAGCAGCGGCACGAAGATCAGGAAGATCGACACGCCGTCCAGGAACATGCCCACGGTGATCAGCAGCAGGATCAGCAATGCCAGGATGCCGTACTCGCCCAGGCCCGAATTCACGATGGCGCGCGTGACCGGATCGATGACGCCCAGCGTCGAGAGCGAGTACGCGAAGATGCCTGCCAGCGACACCACCAGCAGGATCACCGCCGACAGCTCGCCCGACTCGCGCAGGATCACGAACAGGTCGCGCACCTTGATCGTCCGGTGGATGCACATGCCCACGAACAGGCCGTAGAACACGGCGACCACGGCCGCCTCGGTCGGCGTGAACCAGCCCGCGCGCATGCCGCCCAGGATGAGCACCGGCGCCGCCAGGCCCCAGATCGCTTCGCGAAAGCTCTTCCAGAACGGCGGGCGCGGCAGCGTCGATTCGAGCGCGCCCATCTTGTGCTTGCGCGCCAGCCACACGGCCGGAATCATCAGCGCCAGGCCGGCCATCACGCCGGGGATCATGCCGGCCGCGAACAGCGCCGGCACCGAGGCGCCGGGCACCAGCACCGAGTACACGATGAACGCGACCGAGGGCGGAATCAGGATGTCGGTGGCCGCCGCGGCGCCCACCACGCTGGCCGAGTAGGCGGCCGGATAGCCGGCGCGGCTCATGGCCGCGATCATGACCGCGCCCACGGCGGCGGCGTTGGCCGGGCCCGAGCCCGAGATGCCGCCCAGGAACATGGCCACCGCAATCGCCACCAGCGGCAGCATGCCGGGGCCGCGGCCCACGATGGCGATGGCGAAGTTGACCAGGCGCAGCGCCACGCCCGAGCGGTCGAAGATGGAGCCGACCAGCACGAACATCGGAATCGCCAGCAGCGGGTACTTGCCCAGGCCGGCATAGAAGTTCTGCGGCACGGCCAGCAGGCCGAACCACTGCGCGTCGGCGTTGGCCAGCGCGATGCAGGCCGCGCCCGCCAGGCCGAGCGCGGCGCCGATGGGCACGCCCACCAGCATCATCACGACGAAGGCGACGAAGAGCAGGGTGGCGATCACTTGGCGTCGCCCTTCTTGCTGCTGCTGCTGTTGTCGTCAGACTTGTAGTTGGTCTTGCGCCCACGGCGGACCATCAGGCCGATGGCGCGCCCCGCGATCGCGAACGACACGATGGGCAGCCAGATCGAATACCACCAGGCCGGCAGGCCGATGCCGGGCGTGGTTTCCTCGAAGCGGTAGTCGTCCCAGACCATGCGGATGCTGAGCGCGCCGATCAGCGCGAACAGGATGGCGATCATCAGCGCGCCGAACTGGGCCAGGCGCTTGCGCCGCGCCATGGAGCCGCTTTCCGAGAAGTACTCGATGCGGATGTGCCGGTCGCGCGCCACGGCGGCCGAGCCGGCCACCAGCGCCAGCATGATCATGAGGAACACCGAGAACTCCTCCGTCCACGCGAAGGACGAGTCGGTGAAGTAGCGCACGATGACGTTGGCGAAGGTGATGAGCGCCAGCGCGCCCATGATGAGGACCGTGAGCCAGTCTTCGATGGCGAGGGGAACCTTGGTGGGTTCGTCGGCGGCTTCGATGTCGGGGGGGAGGGGACTGGCGGCGTCCAGCGTGGGGCCGGACTCGGGAGGAGTTGTCATCGCAGAAAGGGCAGCTGAGGCAGGCGCCAGGTCACCGGGCGGACGCCGGGACGCGATCCGTACACCTTGACAGGCGAGCAGCGCTCGATGCTAGGGGGTCAATGACCATTCATATATCGGGGGTTTCCTTAGCTGTGGCGGCTGGTTGACTGCCTCTTGCGGCCCTTGTTCGGGGCGCTGTTGTCGGGGGCGCGTGCACAGGTCACCGGGTACTCCCCTCCGCGAATGTCCCCCGGCCTGCGGCCTCCTCCTTGATTTCGCTGCGGGGAGCACCCGATGCCCTGCGCACGATGAGTGCGGTTGTGGGGTTGGTGGTTCGACCGCTGCGGTGGATTGCAGATGGATGTGCGGGGCGTACCACTGAGCTTTCGTGAGCGACAGGCACTGGCGAAGCAGAAGCCCGAAGGGCTGGTGCCGGATGCGGTCGACATGGACAGGGCTGCGTTCAATTTCGAATCACGCTGATCAGGCCCACCTTGCCCTAACAGTGCGAACAGAAGACCAAATGGTCCTCGCCTGTGCTGGCGTGCGCATCATGGACTGCGACGATGGCCCCGATAGCATCGAGGTGAACGTCTTGGGCATTTCCTACCCGGCCTATGAGACGTTGTTTTCCGAGCACGTCGCAGCCTATGAGCGACAGTGGAGCTGATCACGTCGGCTTTCCGCTGCGAACTCGGTCACGACGGCAGCGCGACTGGCTGCAGTCGGTGCAGTCGGCCAAAACCAGTCGCTCAACCTTGTGGCACGATTCATCAAATGAACTGCCGGATTTGTGGTCGTGAGCTCGGTCGAGAGGATGACCCGCTGTCCTTGGATTGCGGCGGGGACTGTTGGGGCTGCATCGGTGAAATCGAGGCGGAGATGGGTTCGGAATCGTCCCTCGCACGGATTCGCGAGGAAGCGGCCCAAGGTTTCCGGCCAAGCTGGAAGGCCCCGGCTGAGCAGCCGCCGTCGGCCAGAAGCTGACTTTCCGAGAAGCCTTACAGAAGCGAAGCTGCGGCGACTCCAATCTCAGGAATCAGTGGGACATTGCAATGGATCGTGTAACCGCCCTCAATTTCTTGAAGACCCTCACTCGGACGGAATTGGCTTTGCTCGTCGCGGAAGCGGCCGAAAAGTGGACGGTCGGAGATTTAGCGGATGGGCGCTCAGTCGTTCGACTTGCGGAGTGCTTTGTCTACAGGGCCGTTGGCGAACAGCGCGCTGAACCAGCCTTCCTGGCTTTGGTCGCCTATCCGGCAGAATCAGAACACTACACAGGTCACGATTGGGTTGAACAAGGTGGCTCGTGCTCCACATGCGGCGTGGACGTTTATTGTTCAGAAAAAGTGGCCATTTGCCCGGTTTGCGGTGGAGAAGTGCTTTGCACATGAGTGGGTCATGATCCCTCTCATCAAGAATTGAGGGGCTGCTTCCAAGGAGGACTTCGAGCCCCGCCGCGATGGAGTCGCGACCGGCTAGAGCCGGCCATAACCTGACGTTCGCGTACACCGGCAGATTCAGAGCCAAACGTGGCGCTACCGACGCATGACCAAGCTACTCGACATCGACCTGCGCAGCACCGTTCCAGGGCCTGAAGCGCGCCCACATCAAGCAGATCTGAATCGGCTGTTTGACGATCCTGGATATGGCCTGTGCCGAGGGCAATCGCAAGCATCACTTTGGGGGCGCGTCCGAGTGTCCCTGGTTGATGACCGTGAAAGCCCGCCAGGGCTGACAGACTTCATGCGCACCGTTCCGTTCTACATGGTGTCTCGACGGTTCGTTGACGTGCTGCAGCGGCACGACTGCAAATGCGAATACCTGCCACTAGAAGCCACATACAAGCGCAAGGAATTACCTGGCGAGTTCTTCGCCCTCAACGTCCTCAAGATCCAGAAGTCCGCAGCGGACCTCGATCGCTCGGTGTTCGATAAGCGGCACTTTGAGTTTGGGTTGATGGAGGATGTGGAGAAACTGGTGCTCAAGGACGACCCCTTGGCGGGCGCACCGTTGGCATATCTGCGGGAGATACTTCAGATCGCGGTAAGCGACGACTTAGCAAAGGATCTCGCTCAGCTTACTGGTGTGCGGCTCGTCGATCCGCAGGCATTCACCAGCTAACCCATAGTCAAAGAGGCGGCTGCAACGACCGCTTTGGAGGGCAGCGCACAGCCACTTTGGGCCCGTTCAGGAACACGGCGCGACCGGCTACAGTCGGCCAGAAGCAGGCGGCCGCTGCGGCAGCTAAATTTGGCCAAAACGCTTATCCATTCAATGTCCAAAGACCACCATGACGGTCTTTCATCACGAAGGTAGGAACCAACCATGGGAATGCTCACCGACTTCTTTGTCGCGTCTGATGAGGATGCAGGCGCATATGAAAGTCGCCTTCTTGCGGACGATGAATCTTCTGAAGATGACCTGCGCTCGTTAGAGCGGGTTGAGCACAAAGGTCTTACCGGAATTGAACTCGGGGCTCTTTGGGCTCTTCTAGCCGATAAGAAGTTTTCCTATCCAGAGTTCGGTTTGCAAGTAGGTCCTATGACCGAAGAAAGTGAAGGCATTCTGGAGGCGTTTCCTTCTGACTTCACACGTCGATTGGCGCAGCTTCCCCAGGGTTCAATACCCGGTCTTAGCGCGGGCTGGGCAGATGTCGACGGTGTGCCTCATGAAGCTGATGAGCTGGTGCCGATTCTGCAAGACCTCACACGCTTGGCACAAGCGGCGCAAAGCACTGGGAAATCGCTCTACATCTGGTACTCAATCTGAACGCCGGAATCATCTGGCGCTATCGGTCAGAACCGGACACCTAATGAACCTTGAAGAATACTTTGCCGAGTTCAATGCGGCGGTTAATGTGGACGCAGGTTCTGGCATCACAGTGCATGTCGCAGCTGAAGTCGCCGCAGGTCATACGATAGGACTTACCGTCGCGCAGATGCATGCTTTCCTTGCTCGACGTACTCAGATAACGAGCGTTGCCGTCGCCCTGAAGAGCCACTTTCTATCTCCAGAGCAGATTGCCAGGATGGATTTGGCACGGGCTGAAGGTGCGGTCGAGCCCAAGGAAGTAATTCTGAGAGCCTTCACGCCGGAGGAGGTACGCCCGGACCTCCTGGCCAAAATCTCCGCATAAGAAACAAGGTCTGCTTCGGAGAAGAGTGAACTTCGGCTTAGGGCCCATTGCTGAAGTTAACCTGCAGCCAACAGAAGCGTCGAAGGCTTCTGGAGCCCCTCATAATCAAAACCTGCCCCCCGCTTATTCGAGATACCGACCTTTCGTCATGGATAAATTCTTGCTGCAACAGCAGGTGCTGGAACGGCTCGCCGAAGACCTGCTGCAAGTCGAACAGGCAGTGCGGGCAGCCCATGAAACGGCGACTCACGAAGAGAACATCGCCGAAAACAAATACGACACATTGGGACTCGAAGCCGCCTACCTGGCCACCGGCCAAGCTCGGCGCGCCGAAGCCATACGCCAGGCGATGGCCAATTGGCGCCAATTCCGCCCGCGTCCCTACGACGCCAGCATAGGCATACGGCTCGGCGCGTTGGTCTGCCTGGTCGATTCCGACGACAAGCAGCAACAGCTCTTTCTCGGCCCGGATGGGGGCAGCATGACGTTGGTCAGCGGCACTCAGCTGGTTCAGGTCATCAGCAGCGAAGCCCCTTTGGGTAGGGCAATGCTGGGCAAATGCGAGGGTGATGAGGTGTCGATACAGGTCGCTCCAATCCGACAGCAGTTTGAGGTGCTGCGGGTTCTTTAAGCCGCGACTGGACAGAAGCGGCACGCGTGACGTTGAGAGTCAGTCGAAGGCGGCGGACCTCGACCTGCATGGACGCTAACTAGGGTCTCGACGAACGTTCCTCGAAGATGGGCCCCGAATTTCCAGTTGTAGATTTCAGCTGCGCGTTGGCGAGATCTCCAAGACTCCTGATAGCCCCTTCCAAGCGCGGGTCGCCGAGATACCCGTAGTTGATGCGCAGGTGCCGGGTGTATCGGCGGTCGGCTGAAAACAGATGGCCCGGCGCTACGCCTATGCCGAGCCGAAGAGCGTCCTGGTGCAGTGCGAGCGAGTCGATACCTTCTGGCAGCGCGAGCCACAGGAAATAGCCACCCTCGGGGCGCGTGACCCGCGTTCCAGTTGGAAAGTATCGATCGATAAATCGCAAGCATGCAGCCTGCTGGCGGCTGAGCGAATGCCGCAGGGCGCGCAGGTGACGATCGAAACTCTTGTGTTGCAGGTACTCCTGCAACGCCAGTTGCGAGGGGAGTGCCGTCGCCAGCGAGCTCATCAACTTGTTGCGACCCAAAGTGGCTGCAAAGCGACCGCCCGCTACCCAACCGATGCGATATCCGGGTGCCAGGGATTTCGAGAAAGAACTGCAGTGCAGCACCCAGCCATCCCGGTCCCAGGCCTTGGCTGGTGGCGGTCTCCGAGCCCCATGCGCGAGCTCGCCGTACACGTCGTCTTCGATCAGCGGTATGGCGCGGGTGGCGAGCATGCTGACCAGTTGCTCTTTGGCTGCGTCGCTCATGGTGCAGCCCATTGGATTCTGGAAGGTCGGCATGAACCAGCAGGCCTTCACCGGATGCTGGTCGATCACGCGAGCAAGAGAGTCGAGATCTACGCCTGTTCGCGGGTGGGTCTCAACCTCGACCGCGCGAAGACCGCGCCGCTCCAGTGCCTGCAACGCACCGTAAAAGGTTGGCGTTTCGATCGCCACGAGGTCGCCTGGCTGCGTCACCGATTCGAGCGCAAGATTGAGTGCTTCCATCGCCCCGCTGGTGATGACCAGTTCAGACGCAGGAACATCCATCCCGACGCTGCCGTAACGCAGGGAGATCTGATGGCGCAATTGGACGTTTCCTGGTGACAAATCTTCGACGGTCTGCCAAGGATCCATCCGCTTGAGCGCTCGCGTCAGGCCGGCGGCAAGTTGCTCGAAGGGAAACAGCTCTGGCGACGGAAAGGCCGAGCCGAGCGGGACCATATCGCGCTCGCGAGCCTGCGCAAGGACCTGAAAGACAAGCGACGAGACGTCGACCGACATGGACCGCAGGACAGGCTCGCTGGCGGCGAGTTCGTTGGCCGGCATTTCCGCACCCGCTCGAACGAAGTACCCCGACCGCTGCCGAGCTTCGACAAGCCCTTGCGCCTCCAGCAGGTAGTAAGCAGAGAACACGGTGGACGCACTGATGCCCATTTGCGACTTCAGTTCGCGCACGGAGGGAAGGCGATCGTTCGCCTTCAGGCTACCCGCGCGAATACGCTGAGCGATGTTGTCGGCAAGCTTCTCGTAGCGGTTCATGGGCATCTCATTCTGATACGGTCGTTCTGGACCGCTCCCGAGATTGTCATATCAGACGTCGACCCGCCCCGGCGCGACTACCGGCCTCCTTGCATCTGATACGAAAATTTTCAGCTGATCTGGTTCTGTACGTATCAGCCTGGAAGATGAACACTCGACAGCACGATGAGAGTGCTTCTGTGGTGCAGGCAGACTGCGCCGCCTTTCGACCCATGTCTTGCGTGCCTTTCGACGCGCCTTGCGGACGCCCATTTAGCTCACCGCAACCGTTTCGTTAGATTGATTGATTGATTGATTGATTGAATTTCCGTTTCTTCATCGGTCTATTGAGCTAATCGCCGCACTCGGGCACTTCGCCGTCTTTCACCATTGATATCCCTTCAATCATGAATTCAATCCCTATCTCTTTTGTTATTTTCAAGGTTCTCGTGCTCAGCGTGGGCATGTATTTAGCCGTCAAGTGGCATTACGAACGGGGACAGAAGGACAAGAATCAGAAGACCGCTGCAGTGGTACTGACATCCATCAAGGTGGGCGGGGCGTTCGTCGCTTCTGCGTTCCTCGTGCTCTTCCTTACCTTTGAATTTTGCAATTGGATGGGTCTGGACCTGACCATGCAGTGATTGGAAGTTTTTCGGTCGATAGCCAGGATACGTTGCGACCAACGGCACGACCTTTTCAGAGACGGACATCGACACGATGGCGTGGTATTTGGCTGGCATGCCGACGTGCGAGGCGAGCTCGCCGATGGCAAAGTTCTCGCCCAGACTTGATGTCAAGTGATCGCCCGGCTGCATCGTCTCTGCTCCTGCGCCAACCTGCGTCAGTGCCGGGCATCAGGCCAGTTACCTTCTTGCCAGCAGCCTTGAGGCGGCGCCGGAACTCGATCTGGCCATCTTCGATTTTCATATTCGATGAGCCCGCCGAGTGGCTGCTAGTGGCCGCAACGAGCCCTGGTCATCGACCTCAACAATCTGAGGCCCCAATCGACTGAGCTCGTTCCGCTGACTCTCGGTGAAGGTGCGTCGCGCGAGCACAAGCGACTGCAACCCGGTGATGCCTGCCAATGCCGCGATGGTCGCTATGGAGAGCCGCGAGGCGTCGAGCGCAATTTGCTGGATGCCTCGCAGACCGCAAAGCGGAATGACCTTATCGTCCGCCAAAGATACATCCATAAGAGTGACCGCAAAGACCTCCGCGTCCCACACGTAGCCGCCACCGACGGCTTCCACGCCGTCGAGAATCGACTGATTGGCTTGGCTTTCTTCAGGCGTCATTTTCGGTTCACTGTATTGAAGGCGGCGGGAAGCAGGCGCGCCCCGTCTGGAAAGCTGAGAGGCGCCGACGAACTTCCGCTCTTGGCCGACTGTGGCCGGTCGCCTTCATCGCAAAGGGCGCTGCTCTCGACAATTTCGCGCGATCATGAAAGCTGGAGCTGGAATGGATTGACACACCCCCCGAGGCAATGGAAAAGGCCCATTTAGGATGTGTGAATCCCCGTCCCACCATCAAAAATTTCTACGGATTTCGGCTGGGGCCCAGTGTCGATTCATGTATTTCATTGTGAATATGGGCCCTTCGATAATCCGGAGACGCACAACGTGCGTCTGATGAGTTCGCGCACGTGAGATTAACTAAAAGGAAACAACGCTTGTGGAGCAACATCGCTTTGGGCCTATGCTGCCACCGTACCTCCAGGTGTCGCGCGAAGGCCGTGTGCAGTACTTGGCCGAACACAGCGGCACCTGCCGCGGTGCAGTCCTGCGCATTGCATGCAACGGAATCGATGGCTTTCATGCCGGGATGGCAGCCAAGCAGTACGGCCACGCGTGTCCTGGCATCGAGGACACGGGGTGGGGCACGCGTGAGGTGACAGTTCGGCATTCCTTCGGGAATCGGTTGACGTTTGCCAACGCAGTGAGCACGTGACGGGCCGTCCGAATGCCCCGAACCGCCGACGGCCGTGGCTACAGTCGATGGCAGCCCTCGCCGTCGCGACCTTGATCGGCTGGGGGTGCCTTATTGGAGCGATCGAAGTGGTGGAAAGCGTGCGCACCGGGGTGCTCAACAACCGCAAAGGACCTGACATCCTTGCCGTCGAGCAGCCTGTCCTTTACTGGGCCCTGATCAGCTTCTACGCGGCGGCAACCCTGACCGCCGCCGGCTTGGCGCTTTTGGTGATGGCCATTGCCGTGCGCGATCTGATCAGTGCAAGAGGCCCTGAGCGATGAATGCGTCGTCTACGCGCTTGGCGACCTGCGTGCGCGTTGCCGAGGTGTAAAAGTGGCGCGATCTTTCCTATGCCGGCTGGAGCGCGAGATTCCGGCTTGAAGATGGCCCGCGGACCTCGAAGGGTCGAGGTGGTGACGAGCCCGTTGCCGGCTGTCAGTGCGGCGTAGTTCTCCTGGTCAACTCGCAAGCGACTGCGTGGCGACGCCGAATGGCTGCTTCTGTCCGAAGCCGGGCTTCCGCTGATTCACAGAAAGATGGTGTGAGACTGCAGTTTCACTCCTTCCTACATACGCACTCACAAAGAGTTGACGAGTTGTCTGTTCGCTGTGATTTGTCAGTGCGCCGAGAGCAGATACTTCATGCCCTGCGTAAAGCCACGCGGCGCGACGGTGAGATGGTCTTCGTCGTTCAGGACCGCTGACTTCAGCTTCAAGCTTGGGTACTTTCTGCTCTGTAGCGCCGTCTCCAGCGCCTGGTTGTCGGCAACCATGTCTACCGTCTGGTTGTAGCGCCGAACACCTTTGCGCAGCGCCTCATAGGCGCCGACATAAAGATAGACATTCGCCGTCAGGTCCCGGTTCTGTTTGGCGTAGCTCGCTTCGAGCTTCAAGGCATGTCGCTTGTCGTACCAGAGAGATGGGCTGCCGAGGATATAGCCGTTGAACAAGCCGGGCTCGGTGAAAAGGATCTGCATCCCAAGCAGGGCGCCGTAGGAGTGGCCGAGAAAGATTGCTCTGGCCGGGTCGGCCCGGTAGCGAGCGGCGATGAACGGCTTTACCTGGTTGCGCAGATATTCTTGATAGGCGCGCGCCTGACCGTGGACCGCATTGGCAGGCGCGGTGCTGGGGCCGTTCGGTGTCGGTGTGTAGTCGCGCTGGCGGCTGACCGCGCCGTCCTCGCCCTTTGCGTAAGACAGGCCGACGAGGATGAATTCCTCGATCTGAGGCCCTTCAACGTTCAGGCGGCGCCCCAACTGCCGGACGATCGGGAAAGCGTAGTCGGCGTCAGTCACATACAGCACGGGGTAGCGCTGCCGCGGCTGCTTCGCATAGGACGGCGGCAAAGCAATGAAGACTTGGTAGCCGCGGCCTGAAACCGGATCGGGCACGTCCCATACCTCGCTGTCGACAACCTCGTAAGGCCGCCCCTCGCCGGGCTGCACCTTGGGCGTCGTTTGGGCCTGGGCGCGTGCCGGATCGCCAGAGATGCCGAAGCTGGCGATGAGGGCAACCAGCAAGGCATTCAGAAAACGTTGTTGCATGTGATGAGGTCTTCGCAGATCGGAGGAAATTCTGGTGCAGACCGAGAGGATGGCTTTCGTTCGACACCTGTCCCACGAGACAGGCCTGCACGCCTGGCTATCTCGCGAATGCACAACCATTCATTTCATTTGCATCTTTTGCTCAGAGCAAATCAGCCGGTGCATCATGCCTTGTGCATGTCGTATGGATGCACTTTGGGTCTCGGCTCGACCCACCCGGCCGCTCCGGTATCCAACTACTTCAATTGGAGACCCAAATGAAAAAATTCATTCCCAGCGCCATCGCCAGCCTCCTGATCGCCGGGGCAATCTTGCCGGCCGCCGCCAAGGAGAAAGTCGTCGCCCGGAGCATCACGGAAGCGGAAGTCCTGGGGGCCCAGCAGGCCTGGTGCAAGGCGCTGGTCGACATCAGCGCTGCGAATTCCAGCGGAGGGCAGCCGGCCGCGAGGGCGCTGGCCGAGAAGGTCATCGACAGCGCCTACGCCTACCAGCTGGGCGCAGTGCTGTTCAAGCCGACGCTCACGACATCGCCGCAGACCTTTCGCACCGCTCGCGACGGCGCGCTGGCGTACTTCGTGGGCGGCAACCCTGCCTTTCCCAACGACACCGGCTTCGCCCTGAAGGGCTGGACCAAATGCGAGATTGCCAACACTGCCGTGCTCATCCACGGCGACGTGGCCAGCACGCTGGGTAACGTGCTGTTCACTGACCCGGACGGCAAGGTCACCACGGTCGACAAGACCTGGACTTTCGTGAAGGACGGTGCCGGCAAGCTTCGCATCGTCGTGCATCACTCGTCGCTGCCGTACGCTGGCCGTTGAACACCGCGTTCGAGTGCAGGCAGGCCCAGGCTCTGGTGCGGCGCCTTCAAGGGGCCTTCATCGGGTGATGAAGGCCCCTCGAAGGACCATCGTTGGTGGCTCAAAGGCGCGAATCGGTGGCAGCACGCCGTCGCAGCGCGCGACCTGCACCGCAGTGCGTTGCCCCGCGCAACCCTGCGCCAGCGATGAGGTGCCGATGTCGCGCGTCAACACATCGGGCTTGCCGTGCACGCTTGCACTTCGAGCGGCAGTGGCCACAGTGGCCGAACGCCTGTCTGTCTTGGGTCAGTAGGCACCCATGTAGTCGCGCTTGCCGATCTCCATACCGTTGTGGCGCAAGATGGCATAGGTGGTGGTCACGTGGAAGAAAAACTGCGGCAGTCCATAGTGCAGAAGGTATGCGCTTGCGGTCAGCTTCTTTTCCTTGGGGGTGCCGGGGCGCAATACGATCTCGCGGCTCTCGCTGGAATCGAATTGCTCAGGCTTGAAGGAGCCGATATGGGCCAAGGCTTTGGCGATCAACGCTTGCAGGTCGGCGAAGCTGACCTCGGTGTCGGGCCAGGACGGCACCTCGGCACCCGCCAAGCGGGAGGCAATGCCCTTGGAGAAGTCTGCGGCGATCTGTACCTGACGTACCAGCGGAAACATGTCAGGGAACAGCCGCGCCTGCAGCAGCGCATTGGGATCGATATTTTTCTGCGTCGCCTGGTCTTCGGCCTTCTTGAGCACGTCGGACAGGGCGCGCAGCATCTGCTGCATGACGGGAACGGAGGCGTTGTACAGCGGGCTGGTCATGGTGAGTTCACTTCTAAAAAAAGGCGCGATGGCCGGAGTTGGCGTGGCAGAGGCCCTGCCTACCATGCAAGGCTAACAGCACAGGGTGAACTGAATCGCCCCGGCTTTTGTGGCCAGCTCTTCTTCCCGCTGGCAGTCGGAGCAGCCGCGTTGAAGGGCAGTTCACTGGCAAGAAGCGGACGTCAATTGCAGACGCACGACAGACCGTGATCGCTGCATAGCAGTCGGTCGACCTCTCGCATCGAAGGACCGCTTCGGGCCCGAAGCGGCTGTACAGCCCGAGCTAAAGCAGTCCTCTTTAGGGTGCGTTGATGTTGATATGCAGATCTGGTCAGCGTCGGCTTTGGGCCGCATTCTGCCGCCGGCGTCAGTGGGCTCATAGTGGCCTTGGAGATTTGCTCCGAAGCGGACGTCTCAATCTTCACGATTTTCGTAAGTGGGCGTCTGGCCAGCTATAGATAAGAATATGAAGTCGGCCAGACAACGCATAGGTGGCATGCAGGCGGCAATTTGCGTCAACTTCCCACCTCTCTGCGGCTACTCGTCCATCATCGGTATGCCGTACCCATTCAGGTTCGCCGAGCTTCTTCCTTGCCGATCCTGTGTCATCGGAAAATGCCAACCCAAATGGCAAGGCATGTCTGTATTGGGCATAACGATCCGCGCCATCGGAGTAGAAGAATATGGTGTTAAAGAATAGTGGCCCAACGCCCATTGGCTGATCGTCTATTCCTAGAAACCAAGCTTCATCGGTGAATGCAAAAGAGACTCCGCCGCTAGGGCGCTCGATGTAGGCGCGATAGTCGTCTTCGGGAAGTTCAAGTTCGTCGCTCAAGTCAAAGCCAAGTGCAGTGAACGCCGCCTGGAGGTCCAAAGATGTTATGGGCAGCCCAAGGAATGGATACAGGATCTCGACGTTCATGGTTCCCTTGATCAATCGCTAGAAGAGCGCGTACTCCAGCTGACGGCGAGGCGATGCGAGCGTCAGCTTTGAGGGGAATTTGGTCTCGCTCAGGAGTGGCCGCTCATGGCCGATAGTACCCATTCGCGCGAGGGCGAGGGATGTCGGAAACCGCTGCAAAGCAGCTGCTCGCATCGTCTGCCGACGATCAGCATGGAGCGCATGGCTGCCACCGAGGCCTGCACCGCAAGCACCTCAATCGAACCGAATTCCCTCCATCACAAGGGCTTCAGCAGTTGCACCCCAAAGAACCTGTTCACCAGGGCGGGCCGCGAAACACGCAGCCCGCAGACCAGCCGCTAACCGCCAGTCTCAAGCGCTCCACGTCGCGCCTTCTCACTCAGCTGAAACAACTCTCCAGCCTTGCGAGCCAGTTCAGCCGCAAGCCAAAGCAGGTTGTCTAGTCGTCGAGGCCCGTCACCGCTGCACCAGTCGATCTCTTCCCCGTGGCAGACCCACAGAAGAGCTTCGAGTTGAGAGAGGGTGTTTTCGAGAAGATCCGCCGGGTCTTGGGCGTTGTCTTCGGAAGCTACCGGCGTAGTTGGCCGGGCTATAGTCTTGGTAGCCATTTTTGTGCGGTCCTTCGTAGGTGTTGCACGAACTTGGTTAGACGGCTGGGGTGCTAGTAACACCTCGGCCGTCGCCTTTTGATACCTCGCATCTGCATCGCTGCTTTCGCACCGACGACCTGCCGCGAGGCAAGCAGCCTTCAAACATCTCGGTCGTGGTGGGGGTGTGGCGCCTTTCTTCTTCCCTTGGTGGGGTGTCGAGTGACAGGGGCATTCACTCTAGAGAAGAACCCGGCGAAGTGGCCGGTTCATGCGGCACGAAGTCTCGGCGAGCGCCAACAAATGCAGCTTCTGCGATGCGCCGCGCACGGACCTCGCGGGCCCGTTGCCGCGCCAGTCCGAAGCGGCTCTGAACGCTCACGTCGATGGGGTGCCTTGCGCAGCGAAATCAAGGAGGAGCCCGAAGGGCGGGGGACATTCGCGGAGCAAGGCGCCCCGTCGGCGGGAGCGCGGCAGAGCTTCAGTTCATCCAGCTGCGGGCGCGGTCCAGATGCTCCCGGCACTCGCGCACCATGCGTTCCAGCAGTTCCGCGCAGGTCGGGATGTCGTCGATCAGCCCGATGCATTGGCCGGCCGAGACCACGCCGTTGTGCACCTCGCCCGACTCCAGCGCCGCGCGGCCGCGCGCACCCGCCACCAGCGGGCGGATGTCCTCGAACTCGCAGCCGCCCGGACGGCGTTCGGTGGCCACCACTTCTTCGGAGATGGCGTTGCGGAACACGCGCGCCGTGTTGTGCAGCGTGCGGAACATCAGCTTGGTGTCGCGCTCGGTCGCGGCCACCAGTGCCTGCTTGATGTTGTCGTGGATCGGCGCTTCCTGCGTCACGCAGAAGCGCGTGCCCATGTTGATGCCCTCGGCGCCCAGCGCCAGCGCGGCGGCCATGCCGCGGCCGTCGGCGATGCCGCCCGACGCGATGATCGGAATGCGCAGCTTGCGCGCCGCCACCGGCAGCAGCACGAGGCCGGGTACGTCGTCCTCGCCCGGGTGGCCCGCGCATTCGAAGCCGTCCACCGACACCGCGTCGACGCCGTTGCGCTCGGCCGAGAGCGCGTGGCGCACCGAGGTGCACTTGTGGACGATCTTCACGTCGTGGCGCTTCAGGGCCTCGATGAAGTCCTTCGGGCTGTTGCCCGCGGTCTCCACGATCTTCACGCCGCTGTCGATGATGGCCTGCACGTACTCGGTGTACGGCGGCGGCTTCACCGCCGGCAGGATCGTGAGGTTCACGCCGAAGGGCTTGTCGGTCATCGTGCGCGTGCGCTCGATTTCTTGGCGCAGGTCGTCGGGCGTGGGCTGCGTGAGCGCCGTGAGAATGCCCAGGCCGCCGGCGTTCGACACGGCCGCGGCCAGCTCGGCGCGGCCCACCCATTGCATGCCGCCCTGGATGATGGGGTAGCGGATGCCGAGCAGTTCGGTGATGCGGGTCTTCATCGTCGCAGCCGCTTACAGCGTGGTCACGAGTTCCGGCACGGCCGTGAACAGGTCGGCCACGAGGCCGTAGTCGGCCACCGAGAAGATCGGGGCTTCTTCGTCCTTGTTGATCGCGACGATGACCTTCGAGTCCTTCATGCCGGCCAGATGCTGGATCGCACCCGAGATGCCCGCGGCGATGTACAGCTGCGGCGCGACGATCTTGCCCGTCTGGCCCACTTGCCAGTCGTTCGGGGCGTAGCCTGCATCCACGGCGGCGCGGCTGGCACCCAGGCCGGCGTTGAGCTTGTCGGCCAGCGGCGTCATCACTTCGTTGAACTTCTCGGCGCTGCCCAGCGCGCGGCCACCGGAGACGATGATCTTGGCGGCGGTCAGTTCGGGGCGGTCGCTCTTCGTGACTTCACGGCCGACGAAGCTGCTCTTGCCGCTGTCGGCCACGCCTTCAGCGGTTTCAACGGTGGCGCTGCCACCGGTGGCGGCTGCGGCGTCGAAGCCGGTCGTGCGCACGGTGATCACCTTGGTGGCGTCGGTGCTCTGCACGGTGGCGATGGCGTTACCGGCGTAGATCGGGCGCTCGAACGTATCCGGGCTGTCGACCTGCGTGATGTCGGAGATCTGCGCCACGTCCAGCTTGGCGGCCACGCGCGGTGCGACGTTCTTGCCGTTGGCGGTCGAGGGGAACAGGATGTGGCTGTAGTTGCCGGCGATCGCCAGCACTTGGGCTGCGACGTTCTCGGCGAGGTTTTCTGCCAGCGATGCGCTGTCGGCAGCGATCACCTTGGACACGCCGGCGATCTGCGCGGCGGCCTTGGCGGCTTCTGCTGCGTTGGCACCGGCCACGAGGATGTGGACGTCGCCACCGCAAGCCAGCGCGGCGGTTACGGTGTTGAGGGTGGCCGGCTTGATGCTGGCGTGGTCGTGTTCGGCAATAACAAGTGCGGTCATGTTCAGATCACCTTCGCTTCGTTCTTCAGTTTGTCCACCAGCGTTGCAACGTCAGGCACCTTGATGCCGGCGCCGCGCTTCGGCGGCTCGCTGACCTTCAGGGTCTTCAGGCGGGGCTTGACGTCCACACCTAGGTCTTCGGGCTTGAAGGTGTCCAGCTGCTTCTTCTTGGCCTTCATGATGTTGGGCAAGGTGACGTAGCGCGGCTCGTTCAGGCGCAGGTCGGTCGTGATGACCGCGGGCAGCGTGAGCGTCAGCGTTTCCATGCCGCCGTCGACTTCGCGTGCGACGGTGACCTTGTCGGCAGCGAGGTCGACCTTCGAGGCGAAGGTGGCTTGGGGCAGGTCGGCCAAGGCAGCCAGCATCTGACCCGTTTGATTGGCGTCGTCGTCGATGGCTTGCTTGCCGAGGATGATGAGAGACGGCTGTTCCTTGTCGACCAGCGCCTTGAGCAGCTTGGCAACCGCGAGAGGTTGCAGCTCTTCGCTCGTCTCGACCAGGATGCCGCGGTCGGCACCGATGGCCATCGCGGTGCGCAGGGTTTCCTGGCACTTCGCGTCACCGCACGAGACGGCGATGACTTCGGTCACGATGCCCTTTTCCTTCAGCCGCACCGCTTCTTCGACAGCGATCTCGTCGAAGGGGTTCATGCTCATCTTGACGTTGGCAATGTCCACCCCGGTGCCGTCGCTCTTGACGCGCACCTTCACGTTGTAATCGACGACCCGTTTGACAGGCACCAGAACTTTCATGGCTGTTCCTCTTGAATGACAAAAATGGGAAAAGGGGTTACTCGAGCTTGGCGCCCGACTGCTTGATCAGGCGCTCCCACACGGGGCGCTCCTGCTTCCAGGCTGCGGCAAAGAGCTCGGGCGAGCTGTCCTTGATCTCGAAGCCCATGGCCGCCACGCGCTCGCGCACGTCGGGCTGCTGCGTGGCCTTGCGCACTTCGTCGGCGATGCGGTCGACGATGGCCTTGGGCGTCTTGGCGGGCGCTGCAATGGCGAGCCAGCCGGTCACGCGGTAGGCCTCGTCCTTCAGGCCCTGCTCGGCCAGCGTGGGCACGTTGGGCAGCGTGCTCATGCGGCGCTCGCCGGTCACGCCGACGGCCTTGAGCTTGCCGGCGTCGATGTGCGGCTTGGCCGCGAGCGCGCTGGCGTAGGCCATCTGGATCTGGCCACCGATCAGGTCTTGCACCATCGGTGCCTCGCCCTTGTAGGCGACGTGGTTCATGTCGGCCTGCTGCGTGAGGCTCATGTGCGCGCCGGCCAGGTGCGGGTAGGCGCCCACGCCGTACGAGCCGTAGGCCACCTTGCCCTTGTTCGCGGCCACGTACTTCAGCAGTTCGGGGCCGGTCTTGGCGGGCACGCTGGGGTGCACCACGAGCACCAGCGGCGCCATCGCGATCTGGTAGACCAGCGTGAGGTCGCGCTGCGTGTCGTAGGGCAGCTTCTCGTAGAGGAACTCGTTGGTCATGAGCGAGTTGCTCAGCGACAGCACGATGGTGTAGCCGTCGGGTGCGGCCTTGGCGACCGCGTCGGTGCCGATGATGCCGGCCGCGCCGGGCTTGTTGTCGACCACGAGGGGCTGGCCCATGCTGGCCGACATCTTCTGGCCGAGCACGCGCGCCAGCACGTCGGTCGCGCCGCCGGCCTGGAAGGGCACGACGAGGCGGATCGGCTTGTTCGGGTAGGGCGCCTGCGCATGCGCGGGGGCCAGTGCGAACAGCGCGGCGGTCGATGCTGCCGCGCACAGCAGGGCGCGGCGGGTCGAGGGTTGATGGGTCATGGTTTGTCTCCCGTTCGGTTTCAGAAAATCGTTGTGAAGAAGCAGATCAAGATCACTTCAGCGCGATGCGCGTCTTGAAGGGCAGCGGCTCCAGGGCCTTCTGCAGCCGCTCCTGCAGTGCCGCGGCTTGTGCGCCCGTTGCGGCGGCGTCGATCTGCACATGCACGAGGCTTTCGCCTTCGGTGCTCACCGCCGGCCGGGCGGGGTCGCCCACGCCGAGCGCGGCGCAGACCTCGGCGACCGTGGCCGCCACCACCTGCCGCGCGGCCATGGCGCGCAGCTCGGGCTTGTAGATCTTGCCGACGTTGGTCATCGGCATCGTGGCGATCACCGACACCCACTTGGGGCGCGCGGGCGCTTCGTCGACGCGCGCAGAAGTGAAGGCCAGCAGTTCGTCTTCGGTGGCCGAGGCGCCGGGCACCAGCGTCGCGAAGATCACGGGCAGTTCGCCCGCGTAGGCATCGGGGGCGCCGACGGCGGCGCACAGCTGCACGGCCGGGTGCGCGCCCAGTGCGTCCTCGATGGTCTTGGGGTCGATGTTGTGGCCGCTGCGGATGATCAGGTCCTTCGAGCGGCCCGTGAGGTGCAGCCGCTCTTCGGCGTCCATCCAGCCCAGGTCGCCGGTCGCGAGCCAGCCGTCGGCCGTGAAGGCCTTGGCGTTGTCGGCCGGATCGACGAAACCCGAGAACACGTTGGGCGACTTGAACAGCACCATGCCGGTCTCGCCTTGCGCCACTTCGCGGTCGCTGGCGTTGCCGTTTTCGTCCAGCGCCACGATGCGCACCTGCGCATAGGGCAGGCGAAAGCCGACGCAGCCCGCGGGCCCGTTCACGCCGGGCGGCGTGATGGTCGAGATGCCGGCCATCTCGGTCATGCCCAGGCTCTCGTGCACGTGCAGGCCGAACAGGCGCTCGAAGCGCGCGGCCAGCTCGGGCGACAGCACGGCGGCGCCGGTGCGGCAGTAGGTGATGGAAGAAATGTCGGCGCCGTCCAGCGGCACGTTGGCCAGCGCGGCGAGCACCGTGGGCACGGCGGACAGCGAGGTCGGGCGGTACTTTTCGACCAGCTTCCAGTAGTTGGCCAGCACCTCCTTGTTGCGCAGCAGCGAGGGCGTCGGAATGATCACCTCTACGCCCGCCGACAGCGACGACAGCGAGGCCGGCAGCACGCCCGCCACATGGAACAGCGGGTAGCCGTTGATCGAGATGCCCTGCTCGTTCATGCCCGCCAGCTGCACGCTGGCCCAGGCGGTGAACACCTGAGCGCCGTGGCTGTGGCGCGCGAGCTTGGGTGCGCCCGTGGTGCCGCCGGTGTGGAAGTAGGCGGCGATGTCGGTGGGGGCGATGTCGCGGCCGCTCACGAGGCGGTCGCTCGGTTGCGCGGCGCGCAGCACGTCGAACTCGGCCACGCCTTCGGGTAACGCACCCGCAGCGCCCGGCGCTTCGTCGTGCGGCGCCACGCGCAGCACGGTGGTGAGCGTGGGCACCTGGCCGCGCAGGCGCATCGCCTTCGACCACATGCCCGATTCCGCGTCGGAGCCGTAGGCGATGAGCACCTTGGCGCGGCCCGCGGTCATGAGCGCGATCAGCTTCTCATCGGTGAGCAGCGGGTTCAGCGGCTGCACGATGCCGGCCGCCTCGCCGCCCCAGAGTGCGAGGTGGTACTCGAGGCAGCCGGGCAGCAGCACCGCCACCGCATCGTCGGGCCCCACGCCCAGCGTGTGCAGCAGGTTGGCGGTCTGGTGGATGCCGGCGAGCAGCTGCGCGTACGACCAGCGGATGGGCTCGTCCGCCGGGTTGCCGCTGCGCAGGAAGGTGAGCGCGGTCTTGTCGCCGAAGGCCGCGCCGGAGTTGCGGAAGAGCTCGTAGGTGCTGCGCACCGTGAGCGCTTCTTCGAGCGGCGTCTCCTCCAGCCGCCGGATGTCGGCGAGACCGCGCACCGGAAACAGGGGGCGGAACGGCGCGCCGGCCGTTCCCGTGGGGTTGTTCTTGTCGTTGCCTGTTGTCATGTTGTCTCCTTGAGGGGGTCTTGTCGGCTGCGGACGGAGGCCGTGTCTTACTGGGTCGTGATCTTGTTGTCGCGAATGACCTTGCCCCAGCGCTCGAAGTCCTGGCGCATGCGCGTGGCGGTCTGCTCCGGCGTGCCGTAGGCCGCGAAGGAGCCCACGCTCTGCAGCTTCTCGCCGACTTCCTTGTCGGCCAGCGCCTTCTTCAGCTCGGCGCTCATGCGGTCGACCACGGCCTGCGGCGTGCCGGCCGGGGCCAGCAGCCCGCCCCACGAGGTGGCGTCGAAGCCGGGGAAGCCCTGCTCGGCCACGGTCTTCACGTCGGGCAGCAGGCTCACGCGCTTGCCGGAGCCCACGGCGATGGGGCG
Organism: Variovorax boronicumulans; assembly: GCF_009811375.1. NCBI lineage: Bacteria > Pseudomonadati > Pseudomonadota > Betaproteobacteria > Burkholderiales > Comamonadaceae > Variovorax > Variovorax boronicumulans. Next base: position 445,823 of record NZ_BKDH01000002.1, on the reverse strand, counting down.
CAGCGTGCCGGCGCGGATGTGCGGGATCACGGCGACGAGGTCGGAGAACATCGCGGGCACCTGGCCGCCGATGAGGTCGGTCACGGCCGGGGCGCTGCCGCGGTAGGGCACGTGCTGCATCTCGAACTTGCCGATGTTCTTCAGCTGCTCGGTCGTCAGGTGGCCGAAGCTGCCCGCGCCGGCGGTCGTGTAGTTGAGTTTGCCGCCGTCGGCCTTGGCCTTGGCGATCAGGTCCTGCAGGCCGTTCACGCCGGGCAGGGCCTTCGGGTTCACCACCATCACGATCGGCAGGTCGTACACCGTGCCCACGGGCGTGAAGTTCTTGAAGATGTCGTAGGGCACGGTGCCGTACAGGTGCGAGGCCAGCAGCGTCGGCGTGGCCAGCATCACGAAGGTGTAGCCGTCGGGTGCGGCCTTGGCCGCAAAGGCCGCGCCGATGGTGCCCGAGGCGCCGCTGCGGTTGTCGACCAGGATGTTCTGCTTGAGCGACAGGGACATCTTCTGCGCCACGATGCGCGAAGCCACGTCGGTCGGGCCGCCGGGCGGGAAGGGCACGACCAGCGTGATGGGCTTGGTCGGCCAGGCCTGGGCGAAGGCGCTGCCGGCCAGCAGGGGAAGGGCCAGCGCGAGCAGGGCGCGGCGCACGGGGTTGCGGGGGGTACGGAGGAACGGGAAGGCCATGGATTTCTCTTCAGGGATGCGGGCGTTGTCTTCGCGTGGTGCGATCAGACGACGCCATTCGTTTTCAGCGCTGCCAGCTTTTCATCCGACAGGCCGAGCAGGGACTTCAGCACGTCGTGCGTGCCTTCGCCCAAAGTGGGCGGCGCGCTGCGCACGGGCAGGCGCTCGCCATCGAAACGGTAGGGCGGCGCCAGCACGTTGACTTCGCCGGCCACCGGGTGCGGCTGCTTGGTCACCAGGCCGGCGTCGGTGGCGCGCTTGGAGTTCAGCGCCTCCAGCAGGCCGAGCACCTCGCCGCAGGGAATGCCCGAGGCGTTGAGCTTTTCGAGCAGCGCGGCGCGCGGGCGCTTCGCGAGTTCGGCGTTCAGCTCGGGCAGCAACGCGGCGCGGTTGGCCGAGCGCAGGATGTTGGTCTTGAAGCGCTCGTCGGCCGCCAGGTCGGGGCGCTCGATCACCTCGGTGCAGAAGCGCATGAACTGCGCGTTGTTGCCCACGGTGATCACCAGCGGGCCGTCGGCCGCGTCGAACACGCCGTAGGGAACGATCGACGGGTGCGAGTTGCCATAACGCGGCGGGTCTTCACCCATCAGCAGCGCTTCGAGGCCGTAGTAGGCGGTGATCATCAGGCCGCAGTCGAACAGCGCCATCTCGATGTGGCGGCCCGTGCCGGTCTTCTCGCGCTGGTAGAGCGCGGCCAGCACGGCCTGCGCCGAGTACATGCCGGTGAACAGGTCGACGGCGGCCACGCCGAATTTCAGCGGCGGCTGGTTGGCTTCGCCGTTCAGTGCCATCAGGCCGGCCTCGCCCTGCACCACGAGGTCGTAGCCGGGGCGTGCGGCTTCGGGGCCGGTGCGGTCGTAGCCCGAGATCGAGCAGTAGATGAGGCCCGGGTTCTCCTTGCGCAGCTGCTCGTAGCCCAGGCCCAGCTTGTCGATGCCGCCGAACTTGAAGTTCTGCAGCACCACGTCGCATTGCTTGGCGAGGTCGCGTGCGATCTGCTGGCCCTCGGGCGTCTGCAGGTCGAGCGTGACGGAGCGCTTGTTGCGGTTCACGCTGTTGAAGTAGGCGGTCTCGGTCTTGCCCACGCGCAGGCCCCAGTCGCGCGTGTCGTCGCCGCGGCCCGGGTGCTCGACCTTGATCACCTCGGCGCCCATGTCGGCCAGCACCATGCCGCACCAGGGGCCGGCCAGGATGCGGGACAGATCGAGGACGCGCACGCCGGCGAGCGGCAGCGAGGAATTCAGCGAGGGCATGGGAACAACTCCAGGAAAACGAAAGGCCCCCGCATCTGCATCGGCATGCACGGGCGGGGAGGGGCTCAGCGCGTCAGGACGCGTCGGGCTGGGGTGCGTGGCGCAACGCGACGAAGTCGGCCTTGCGCTTGCCGAGGAAGGCGCCGATGCCTTCGGCGGCTTCGGCGTCGGCCTGCGACGTCACCATGTAGACCGCTTCGGCCTCGAGTTGTTCCTCGAGCGTTGCACGATGGGCCTGGCGGCACAGCGTCTTGATGCGTGCGCTCGCGCGCTGCGGGCCGTTGGCCACCTTGGCGGCGAGTGCGATGGCCTCGGCCAGCGCGCCGCCCTTGTCGGTCAGGCGGTTCACCGCGCCCATCGCGTGCAGGCGCTCGGCCGACAGGCGGTCGCCGGTGAGGCACAGCTCGGTGAGCAGCTGGCGCGAGACAAACTCCGCGAGGAAGGCCGTGGCGCCACCGTCGGGCGTGAGGCCGACCTTGACGTAGGCCACCGTGTAGAACGCATCGCGCGCCGACACGAGCATGTCGCAGGCCAGCGCCATCGACAGGCCCGCGCCGGCCGCACCGCCTTCGACGGCCGCGATCACGGGCTTGCCGCAGTCGCGGAGCGCGCGGATCAGGTCGTGCAGGCCTTCGAGCTTCTCGCGGCGTTCGGCCTCGGGCAGTTCGCGGCGCTTCGCCAGCAGGTTCAGGTCGCCGCCCGAGCAGAAGAAGTCGCCGGCGCCGGTGAAGACGATGGCGCCGACCTCGGGGTCGTTCTGCGCATCGGTGAGCGCGGCGGAGAGCTCGGCGTACAGCGTCGGCGTGATCGCGTTGCGCGCGGCCGGGTTGCTGTTGGTCAGGATGCGGACGGCGCCTTCCTGCGAGATGAGGACGGTCTTGTCCGTCATGCCGCGACCTCCTTGCCCAGAGCGATGTAGCGCTGCAGGTGGTGGTCTTCGTCGCCGAGCTGGTGGTCGATCATCACGAGGCGCTTGGCGTAGTGGGGCAGCGGCAGCTCCCAGGTCATGCCGATGCCGCCGTGCATCTGGATGCTTTCCTCGGCCACCAGCGCGCCGATGCGGCCGATGCTGAACTTGGCGGCCGACAGCGCGCGCTCGCGCGCGACGCGGTCGCTGCCGTCGATGGCGGCGGCGGCGTTGATCACGGCCGAGCGGGCCTGTTCGATCTCGAGCAGCAGGTCGGCCATGCGGTGTTGCAGGGCCTGGAAGCTGCCGATGAGAATGCCGAACTGCTTGCGCGTGCGCAGGTACTCGAGCGTGGCGGTCTTGGCGGCTTCCATCGCGCCCAGGGCTTCGGCGCACAGCGCGAGCACGCCGCGGCCGATGGCGCGTTCCAGCGTGGCGGCGCCCTGGCCTTCGGCGCCCAGCAGCGCGTCGGCGCCGAGCGTCACGCCGTCGAGCGTGAGTTCGGCCACGCGGCCACCGTCGATCGCGGGACAGCCGCGCACGGTGAGGCCGGCGGTCTTGGCAGGCACGAGGAAGAGCGAGATGCCGGCTTCGTCATCGACGTTGCCCGAGGTGCGGGCCGAGACCAGGAACAGGTCGGCCTGCTCGCCTTGCGGCACCACGGCCTTGGCGCCCTGGAGCACCCAGCCATCGCCACGGCGCTCGGCGGTCGTGGCCACGCGCGTGCGTTCGTAGTGCGTGTCGGCTTCATCGTGCGCAAAGGCCGCCACGGTCACGCCGTTGACGATGTCGCCGATCTTCTCTTTCTGCGCGTCGCTGCCGGCGGCGCTGATCGCCTCGCCGACCATCACGGCGCCCAGCAGCGGCTCGACCACGAGGCCGCGGCCCAGTGCTTCGAAGACCACGGCAATGTCGAAGCCGCTGCCGCCGAAGCCGCCGTCGGCCTCGCTGAACAGCGCGCCGATCACGCCGAGCTCGGCGAAGTTCTGGAAGATTTCCTTGCTGAACCCATGCGCCGACTTCGCGATGCGGTCGCGCGCATCGAAGGCGTACTGCTCGGCGATGAAGCGGTTCAGGCTGTCGGCGAGCATGCGCCGGTCTTCGGTGTGTTCGAAGTTCATGTGCGTGTCTCCTTTACAGCCCGAGGATCATCTTGGAGATGATGTTCTTCTGGATTTCGTTCGAGCCGCCGAAGATCGACAGCTTGCGGTTGTTGAAGTAGCGCGCGGCTCCGGCCGATGCGTAGGCGGGGCCGAAGGTCTCGCCGTCGAAGCCATCGTGCAGCGCTTCCTCGACGAAGGGCCGTCCGTATACGCCCATCGCACGGCGCGCGAGCGACGAGATCTCCTGGCGGATCTCGGTGCCGCGAATCTTCAGCATCGAGCTTTCCGCGCCGGGCACGCCGCCGCCGGCCACCGCTGCGATCACGCGCAGGTTGGTGGTCTTCATGTTCTCCAGGTCGATCTCGACACGCGCCAGGCGTGCGGCAAAGGCCGGGTCGTCCGCGAGCGGCTTGCCGTTCTTGGTCTGCGATGCGGCGATGCCCTTGAGCTGTTCGAGCGCGGCCACCGAGAAGCCCACGCCCGCGATGTTGGTGCGCTCGTAGGTCAGCAGGTACTTGGCGCAGGTCCAGCCCTTGTTCTCTTCGCCCACGAGGTTCTCGGCGGGCACGCGCACGTCGGAGAAGAACACCTCGTTGACTTCATGCTCGCCGTCCAGCGTGATGATCGGGCGCACTTCCACGCCGGGCGAGGTCATGTCGACCAGCAGGAAGCTGATGCCTTCCTGCTTCTTCGCCTCGCGGTTGGTGCGCACCAGGCAGAAGATCATGTTGGCGTGCTGGCCCAGCGTGGTCCAGGTCTTCTGGCCGTTCACGATGTAGTGGTCGCCCTGCGCGTCGATGCCGCGCACGGCCGTGGTCTTCACCGCGGCCAGGTCGGAGCCCGCGCCGGGTTCCGAGTAGCCCTGGCACCACCAGTCGGCGCCGCTCAGGATGCGCGGCAGCCAGTAGCTCTTTTGCGCTTCGTTGCCGTACTTGATGAGCACCGGGCCCAGCATGTTGACGCCGAAGGGCACGATGCGCGGCGCGAAGGCCAGCGCGCATTCGTTCTCGAAGATGAACTTCTCGACCGCGGTCCAACCCGGGCCGCCGTACTGCTCGGGCCAGTGGTTGGCGAGCCAGCCGCGTTCGTTCAGGATGGCGTGCCATTCCTGCATGTCGGCCTTTTCCAGGATCTTGCCGCTGCGCACCTTGTCGGACAGCCGCGCGGGCAGCTTGTTCGCCAGGAAGGTGCGCACTTCGCTGCGGAAGGCTTCTTCTTCGGTCGTGAAGTTCAGGTCCATCGCGGACTCCTCAATGAATCAATAAATTTCGAACAGGCCGGCTGCACCCATGCCGCCGGCGATGCACATCGTGACCACGGCGTACTTGGCGCCGCGGCGCTTGCCTTCGAGCAGCACGTGGCCCGTGAGGCGCGCGCCGGTCATGCCGAAGGGGTGGCCGATGGAGATCGCGCCGCCGTTCACGTTCAGGCGTTCCGACGGAATGCCCAGCTTCTCCTGGCAGTAGATCGACTGCGAGGCGAAGGCTTCGTTGAGTTCCCACAGGTCGATGTCCTGCACCTTCAGGCCGTGGCGCGCGAGCAGCTTGGGCACGGCGAAGACCGGGCCGATGCCCATCTCGTCGGGCTCGCAGCCGGCCAGCGCCAGGCCGCGGAACGCGCCCAGCGGCTTCAGGTTGGCGCGCTCGGCGTCCTTGGCTTCCATCATCACGCAGGCCGAGGCGCCGTCGGACAGCTGCGAGGCGTTGCCGGCGGTGATGAACTTGTCGTCGCCCATCACGGGCTTGAGCTTGGCCAGCGCCTCGTAGGTGGTGCCGCGGCGGTTGCAGTTGTCTTCCGTGGCGGTGACTTCGCGGTGGGTGACCTCCTTGGTCTCCTTGTCGGTCACGGCCATCGTGGTGGTGCAGGCCACGATCTCGTCCTTGTAGCGGCCGGCCAGTTGCGCTTCTTCGGTCTTGCGCTGGCTCTCGGCGGAGAAGCGGTCTTGGGCTTCGCGGCTGATGTTGTAGCGCTTGGCGACGATGTCGGCGGTGTCGATCATCGCCATGTAGAGCTCGGGCTTGTGCTCGACGATCCACGGGTCCAGGCTGAGGTCGCCGCCGTCGCCGGGGCTGCGGCCGCGGATCTGCGAGATGCTTTCCACGCCGCCCGCGATCATGGCCGGCGCGCCGTCCACCACGATGCGGCCGGCGGCCATGGCGATGGCCTGCAGGCCCGAGGCGCAGAAGCGGTTCACGGTGGTGCCGGCGATGCTGATCGGCAGGCCCGAGCGGATGATCGACTGGCGCGCGATGTTGCGGCCGGTGGTGCCTTCGGGGTAGCCGCAGCCGAGGATCGCGTCCTCGATCAGGGCCGGGTCCAGGCCCGAGCGCTCGACCGCGGCCTTCACCGCGAACGAGGCCAGCGTGGCGCCGGAGGTGATGTTGAATTCGCCGCGGTGCGCCTTGGTGAGCGGGGTGCGGGCGGTAGAAACGATGACGGCTTCACGCATGGGGTTGTCTCCTGGACGGTGGGCTCTAACGGTTACTCGGATTGATTCAGGCTGGCGAAATCGGCGCCGCGCTCGACCAGCTCCACGAGCAGCGGCGACGGCTTCCAGAAGATCGGGTCGGCCTTGGCGAACTCGCGGATGTCGGCCAGCACCTTGGGCAGGCCCACGGTGTCGGCGTACTTCATGGGGCCGCCGCGGTGGCGCGGGAAGCCGTAGCCATAGAGGAAGGTCACGTCCACGTCGAGCGGGCGCAGCGCGATACGCTGCAGCACGACGTTGGCGCCTTCGTTGACCATGGCGGCCATGTAGCGGCGCATGATTTCTTCTTCGGTGAAGGTGCGCGGCGTGATGCCGGCGCGCACGCGCTCGGCGTCGATGATGGCCAGCACCTCGGGGTCGGGCACGCCGGTGCGCGCGCCTTCGGGGTACAGGTAGTAGCCGCGCTGCGTCTTCTGGCCGAACCAGCCGCGCTCGCAGATGCGGTCGGCCACCTGCACGTAGCGCGCCTGCGGGTCGCGCGTGGCGGCCTTGCGCTTGCGCGTGGCCCAGCCGATGTCGCCGCCGGCCAGGTCGGACACCTGGAACGGGCCCATCGGGTAGCCGAAGTTGCGCACGGCCGCGTCGATGTCGTAGGGCGAGGCGCCGTCTTCCATCATGTGGTCGGCGGCCTGGCGGTACACGGCCAGGATGCGGTTGCCGATGAAGCCGTCGCACACGCCGGCGCGCACGGGCACCTTCTTGAGTTTCTTGGCGAGTTCGAAGCCGGTGGCGACCACGTCGGCGCTCACCTTGGCGGGCACCACGATCTCCAGCAGCTTCATGATGTTGGCGGGCGAGAAGAAGTGCAGGCCCACCACGTCCTGCGGGCGCGAGATGCTGGCGGCGATCTCGTCGATGTCCAGGTACGAGGTGTTGGTGGCGAGCACGGCGCCCTTCTTGCACACGCGGTCGAGTTCGGCGAACACGGCCTTCTTGACGCCCATCTCTTCGAACACGGCCTCGACCACGATGTCGACGTTGGCGAAGGCGTCGTAGCTGGTCGAGCCCGAAAAGCGCGCCATCACGGCGGCCTTGGCCTCTTGTGTCATGCGGCCCTTGGCGATGAGGCCGTCGTACACCTTCTCGACGTGCGCACGGCCGCGCGCCAGGCTGGGCTCGTCGCGCTCGACCATGGTCACGGGCAGGCCCGCGTCGAGCATCGCCACGGCAATGCCCGCGCCCATGGTGCCGCCGCCGACGATGCCGGCCGAGGTGAGCGGGCGCGGGCTGGCCGAGCGGGTCTCGGGCGCCTTCAGCACTTCGCGCTCGGCGAAGAAGGCGTGGATCAGGCCGGCGCGCTGCGGGCTGTCGATGCATTGCAGGAACAGCTTGCGTTCGAGCGCCATGCCTTCGTCGAAGGGCAGCGTGAGCGCGCCTTCGACCGCTTCGATGATCTTCATCGGCGAGAACAGGCCGCGGCTCTTCTTGGCGGTGTCGGCGCGCGCGGCCTCGAGGGCGGCGCGGGCGGCGTCCTTGTCGGCCAGGCCGGCGGCTTCGCGCGTGCGGCGCACCGGGGCGTGGGCGGCAACCAGTTCCTGCGCGTAGGCCAGGCCTTCGGCGCGCGCGTCGGCTTCAGCGCCGAGGCGATCCACGAGGCCGAGCGACAACGCTTCCTTGGCGCCCGCATGGCGGCCGCTGAGCATCAGTTCGAGCGCGGGCTTCACGCCGATGAGGCGCGGCGTGCGCTGTGTGCCGCCCGAGCCGGGCAGCAGGCCCAGCGCCACTTCGGGCAGGCCCAGCTTGGCGGTGGGCGCGGCGAGGCGGTAGTGCGCCGACAGCGCAATCTCCAGCCCGCCGCCGAGCGCCGCGCCGTGAATGGCGGCGACCACCGGCTTGCTGCAGTTCTCGATCTTCAGGCAGACCTCGGGCAGCGAGGGCTGCTGCGGCGCCTGGCCGAACTCGCGGATGTCCGCGCCGGCGATGAAGTTGCGGCCCGCGCCGACGATCAGCACGGCCTTGGCGCCGCTGTCGGCCTCGGCCGCATCGATGGCGGCGGCCAGGCCGCGGCGAACGTCCACGCCCAGGGCGTTGACGGGCGGGTTGTCGATGGTCACCACGCACACGTCGCCTTGACGCTGGAAGGTGACGGGACCGTTGGACGTGGAAGGGCTGGGAGTGGGGGTGGCCATGTGCGTGTCGCTTGTCTCTTGCTTGCGTGGCAGGCCCTCGTGAAGTTTCGAGGGGTCCGGGGCTCTGGGGAGCCCTGCATTCTTGGCCGGCATCGGCGCTTTGACAATTCCATAGGTGGTTGACAGACTGTCAAAGAATTTTTGACACAATCCGCCCATGGACCTGCAATCGCTCACCCTGCTGGTGGAAATCCTTGACGCGGGCAACCTGAGCGCGGCGGCGCGCCGGCTCAAGATGACCCGCGCCAACGTCAGCTACCACCTGAACCAGCTGGAGCGTTCGGTGGGCGCGCAGCTGATCCGGCGCACCACCCGCCGCGCCGAGCCCACCGAGATCGGGCTGCGGCTGTACCAGCACGGCGTGGCCATCCAGGGCGAACTGCTGGCGGCGCGCGAGTCGGTCACCGCGCTGGGCGAGGGCCTGCAGGGCCGCGTGCGCCTGAGCGTGCCCAGCGGCTACGGCCAGCTCGTGATGGCCGACTGGCTCATCGACTTCAAGCGCCAGTACCCCGGCATCGTGCTCGACGTGGTGTTCGAGAACCGCATCGAAGACCTGCTGCGCGACGAGGTCGACATCGCCATCCGCGTGATCCCCGAGCCGCCGCAGAACCTCGTGGCGCGCGAGATGGGGCCGGTGCGCTACGTGGCCTGCGCCACGCGCGCCTACGCCGAGCGCCACCCGCTGCCCGTGCAGCTGGACGCGCTGCGCGCCACGCCGGTGGTCACGGCCGCCGTCATCGGTCGGCAGCTGCGCATCTCGGCCTACCAGGGCGAGACGCGACGCGAGGTGATCCTGGAGCCGACGCTGATCTCGGAAAACTTTCTGTTCCTGCGCCAGGCCATCCTCGCGGGCCTGGGCGTCGGCCTCGTGCCCGACTACGTGGTGCAGGAGGACGTGCGCCGCGGCGACGTGGTGACCACGCTGGACGACTGGCGCCTGTCGATCTTCGGCACCCAGATGTTCATGCTCTACATGCCGAACCGCCAGCACACGCGGGCGATCCGGACGTTCATCGATTTCATCCTGGCGCGGGTGCGACCGGAAGAAGCCGAAGAAGCTCAGTCGCAGCGGTAGACGACTTCCCCCGCCGGCACGCCCTGCGCCGGCACCTCCGACAGCGTGCTGCTCAAAAAGCGCATCGGCGCGCCGAAGTTGCGGCAGTAGTTCTCGGCGTCCTGCGCGGTGGGCGACTTGAACACGCCGTCGGCCAGGAAGGTGACGCGCGGCGCGGGTCGCGAGACGCAGCCCGCGCCGATGAGCAGGGCCGGAACGAGGACGGAGACAGCAGCGAATCGGCGCATGGGGCAGGGCGGAAAGAAGAGGTCGCGACTGTAGCCGCTCGCCCGCGTCAGTCGGCCAGCCACACGCTGCCGTCCGCCGCCTCGCGCAACGCCAGCGGCGTGAGGCGCGCGCCGCGGCAGGGGCCGCCCACGCAGCGCCCGGTGTCGGGCTCGAAGATCGCGCCGTGCCGCGCGCACATCAGGTAGCGCCCGGAGCTTTCGAGGATCTGGCCTTCGAAGTCGAGTGGGCCGCCGGCGTGCGGGCACTGGTTCAGGTAGCCGTGCACCGCGCCCTGCCAGCGCACCGCGAAGGCCGGCGCGCCGCCGGGGGCGGTGAACAGGGCCGCGAGGCCGCCGTCGGCGAGTTCGGTGGCGATGGGCTGGGCGGTCGGGGCGGGCGCGGTCATGGGGAGCGAGCCTACCAAGGTCCGCCGCCGTGCTGGCGCCCGGGGGGACACCCCCGCGTCATCACATGTTTCGGCTATGTCATCCGACCAATAGACGCAGGGGCGTGCCGTTTTCACAATGCATCCGCTCGCTTTCCTTCGTCCGTGCATCCTTGTCTCAAGGGGGATTCCCACCGATGAGCACGCTGAAACAGGGCTGGCGCGGGGCCGATGTCCGTCGCCTGCAGGAGGCCCTGAACCGCAAATTGCAGCCCAGCCCCGGCCTCGCGCCCGACGGCGACTACGGCCCCGTCACCCGGGCGGCCGTGCTGCGCTTGCAGGCCGCGCACTGGCTGTGCGAAGACGGCGAAGCCGGCCCCTGCACCCGCAACGTGGCCTTCGACAACGAAACCCACGCCCCCCTGCTGCACCCCGTGGCGCTGATCCCGCAACCGGCGCCCGCGCTGTGCTGGGCGGCCGCAACCGCGATGCTCACGCGCGCCACCGTGCAGACCGTGCTGGCGCGCACGCCCTCGGAGCTGATGGGCGCCGACGGCGCCTTGCGCCGCCGCGTGGACAGCGACCGCCATGCGCAGGGCAGCGACCCCGATGGCGACGACAACCGCCGCTTCGCCGCCGCGCACGGCCTCACGCTGCGGCCCCACGGCCCGTGGACCGTCGCCGCGCTGCGCACCGCGCTGCACGCCGGGCCGCTGATGTTCGACCTGTGCTGGGGCGCCAAGGGCGGCGCGCCCGCCGGCCAGCCGGGCCACATGGTCGTGCTCGCGGGCATCCGCGGCGACAACGACCCCGGCGGGGGCGGCACCACGCTGCGCCTGTTCGACCCCTGGCCGCCGGGCCGGGGCGCGCGCAGCTCGACCAGCCATGTGCGCTGGATGCAGGCCGTGGCGGACCGCATCTGCGGGGTGTTCCAGCGGTAGTGGCGCCTGGCTGCGGTGGCCGTTGGCACCGGCGCATGAAAAAATCCTGACTTTCCGCGAACCGTTTCGGCGGGTGGCCGCCTCTTTCCATGCGGGAGGGGCGTTCTGCTCCTCCCGCATTCACACGTCACGGATCGAAGGAAACCACCATGCTCTACGTCAAGAATGTTCCCGGCTGGGAACGCGCCCTGCGCATCGCCTTGGGCCTCGCCGGCCTCGCCTTCGCCGCCATGAACTGGCCGGCGAATGCCCTGGCCGTCGCGGTCGGCCTCATGGGCGCGATGCTGGCCCTCACCGGGCTGGTCGGCTTCTGCCCGATGTGCGCGATGGTCGGGCGCACCCTCGACAAGGGCCGCTGACCCATGGCCCCCGCAGCGATCGACCGCACCTGCCTGATCCTGGCCGCGCAGACCGGCGACCCTGTCGCCATCGAGGGCCTGCTCGCCGCCTGCCAGACCGACGCGCGTCGCTACGCCCGCCGGCACTGCCAGGCCAGCGACGTGGACGACGCGGTGCAGGAGTCGCTGCTGGTGGTCGCGTGCCGCGTGCGCGGGCTGCAGGCGGCCGCGGCGTTCTCGTCGTGGCTGTTCACCGTCATCCGGCGCGAATGCCTGCGCCTGCAGCGCGCGATGTTCCGCCACGACCCGCTCGACGAAGACGTGGTCGAACGCCAGCTCGCGGCCCGCAGCGACGATGCGCTGCGCATCGACCTGGCCCACGCGCTCGAATCGCTGCCGGCGCACTACCGCGAGGTCGTGCTGCTGCGCGACTTCGAGGAACTCACCATCGCCGAGATCGCCGAGCGCCTGGGCGAGCCGCCGGGCGCTGTGAAGAGCCGGCTGCACCGGGCGCGCCTGCTGGTGCGCGAGTACCTGCTGGGGTAGGGCCCGTCGCGGGGGGACACCGCGGAACCGGCTTTGCCGGGCCGCAGGTGTCGCCCCCGGCGAGGGGGTTGGCGAAGCGACACGAAGTGCGCGCAGCCTGGGGGAGTTCCATTCCAGCGACAATCTCGCCGCAATGACAGACACCCTCACGATCACCCGCCCAGACGACTGGCACCTGCACGTGCGCGATGGCGCCGCCCTCGAAGCCGTCGTGCCCCACAGCGCCCGCCAGTTCGGCCGCGCGCTGATCATGCCGAACCTGCGTCCGCCCGTGACCACCGCCGCCCAGGCCGTGGCCTACCGCGACCGCATCCGCGCCGCCGTGCCCGCGGGCACGTCCTTCGAGCCCGTGATGTCGCTCTACCTGACCGACAAGCTGCCGCCCGAAGAAATCGCGCTGGCCGCCGAAGCCGGCGTGCGCGCGCTCAAGCTGTACCCGGCCGGCGCCACCACCAACAGCGATGCCGGCGTGACCGACATCCGCAAGACTTACAAGACGCTCGAGGCCATGCAGAAGCACGGCCTGCTGCTGCTGGTGCACGGCGAAGTGACCGACCCGGCCATCGACCTGTTCGACCGCGAAGCCGTGTTCGTCGACCGCGTGATGATTCCGCTGCGCCGCGACTTCCCCGAGCTCAAGGTGGTGTTCGAGCACCTCACCACCAAGGAAGGCGCCCACTACGTGCGCGACGCCGACCGCTTCACCGCCGCCACCATCACGGCGCACCACCTGCTGTACAACCGCAACGCCATCTTCACCGGCGGCATCCGCCCGCACTACTACTGCCTGCCCGTGCTCAAGCGCGAGACGCACCGCGTCGCACTCGTCGAGGCGGCCACCAGCGGCAGCGACCGCTTCTTCCTGGGCACCGACAGCGCGCCGCACCCCGCGCACCTGAAGGAGCACGCACTGGGCTGCGCCGGCTGCTACACCGCGCTCACCGCCATCGAGCTGTACGCCGAGGCCTTCGACAGCGTGAACGCACTCGACAAGCTCGAAGGCTTCGCCAGCTTCCACGGCCCCGACTTCTACGACCTGCCGCGCCACACCGACACCATCACGCTGAAGCGCGAAACCTGGACCCTGCCCGAGACCGTGCCCTACGGCGAAGCCACGCTCAAGCCGCTGCGCGGCGGCGAGACCGTGCAATGGAAGCTCGCATGACGGCGCCGGTGCCCCTGTCGTCGCTGCGCGTGATGCTGCTGATCGACGCCGACAACGTCTCGGCCGACGTGATCGAGCAGGCCGTGCAGCGCACGATGGAGGACTACGGCGCCATCCACGTGCGCCGCGCCTACTGCAACGCCGAGATGGCCGTGAACCGCCAGGCGCTGTTCAAGCGGCTGTCGGTGCGGCCGATGGTGAACCTGTCGGCGGGCAAGAACAGCACCGACATCGCGCTGGCCGTCGACGCCATCGACCTCGTGATCGCCGAGCGGCCCGACGTGGTCGTGCTGGTGTCGTCCGACTCCGACTTCGCGCCGCTGGTGATCCGCCTGCGCGAAAAGGGCTGCCGCGTCTGCGGCATCGGCCAGCAGGGCAAGACCGGCGAAGAGACCGTCGGCGTCTACGACAGCTTCATCGACCTCGCGCACCACGGCATCAAGCCGGCCGTGCGCACCGCGCCGGCCAAGAAGGTGGCGGCTGCGAAGAAGACGCCGGCCGCGAAGACCGCCCCCGCGAAGAAGGCGGCGGCCAAGACCGCGCGCAAGACGACGGCGAAAGCGGCCAAGCCGGTGGCACCACCACCGCCCCAGCAGCCTGAAATCTCCGAAGCCGCCGAGTTCATCCTGCAGGCCGTGCCCGCGCTGCGCCGTGGCACCGACGTGCCGCTGAACGACGTGGCCAAGGCCCTGCGCACCGCCGGCCTGCTCAGCAAGAGCGGCAGCTCGCTCAAGCTCTTCGACAAGCTCACGGGCGAGTTCGCGGTGATGCAGCATCCCGACCGCATCCGATGGACGGGGGCGCCCGCGCCTTGAGCCCGGGCCTGCCGGCGGTCGCGGCCATCGAGTGGGCTGCACCCTGGCTGGCCCCGTACCGCGATCCCGGCGAAGCCGTGGCGCGGACCATCGCACAGGGTGGCACCGTCGCCGCCGCGCTGCAGGCGGCCAAGCCACCCGCCGTGCCCGACTTCGTCACGCAGGACGCGCTGCCCGAGGGCCAAGCCTACGAGGCCCACATCTTCCGCACGCGCACCGTGCCCACGCGCGACAACCTGCACGACTTCTTCAACGGCCTCGTCTGGCTGGCCTTTCCCGAAACCAAGCGCCGCCTCAACGAACTGCAGGCCACCGAGATCGCGCGCGCCGGCGTCGGCGCCACGCGCGGGCCGCTGCGCGACGCGCTCACGCTGTTCGACGAGAACGGCGCGGTGCTCGATGCACCGCCCGCGCTGTGGGAGGCGCTGGTGGCGCGCGACTGGCAGGCGTTGTTCGTCACGCGGCGCCCACTCTGGGCGCAGGCCCGGCTGCGCGTGTTCGGCCATGCGCTGCTCGAAAAGCTGGTGGTGCCGCGCAAGGCCGCGACCGCGCATGTGCTGTTGCTGCCTGCAGCCGGAGGTCCGCTCGGCGACGCGGCGCTGGCGCGCTGCCTCACGCCCGAGCACATGGCACGCAAGCCCTTCGCACCGCTGCCGGTGCTCGGCGTTCCGGGGTGGTGCGGCGCCAACGAAACACCCGATTACTACGACGATCCGAAGGTCTTCCGGCCCCGTTCGTAGAACTTTTACTCCTATCATTGCTCTACCGCACGCCACCGCGCCGCGCCCGTCACAACCTATGACAACAGCGGTATTCCCGACCGGGCAGGCTTGAAGCGGGCCTTCTGGCCCTCATCTGGACGGCAGTGTTCCCCACGGAGAATTCAACTTGAAACGTATCCTTCTGTTTGTCCTGACCAACGTGATGGTCGTCGCGGTGCTCGGCGTGGTCGCCAGCCTGCTCGGCGTCAACCGCTTTCTCACGGCCAACGGGCTCAACCTGACGGCGCTGCTCGGCTTCGCGCTGGTGATGGGCTTCGGCGGCGCGATCATCTCGCTGCTCATCAGCAAGCCCATGGCCAAGTGGACGGCCGGCCTGCGCATGATCGACAACCCCCAGTCGCCCGACGAGGCCTGGATCGTCGGCACCGTGCGCAAGTTCGCCGACAAGGCCGGCATCGGCATGCCCGAGGTTGGCATCTTCGAAGGCGAGCCCAATGCCTTCGCCACCGGCGCGTTCAAGAACTCGTCGCTCGTGGCCGTGTCCACCGGCCTGCTGCAGGGCATGACGCGTGAAGAGGTCGAGGCCGTCATCGGCCACGAAGTCGCGCACATCGCCAACGGCGACATGGTCACGATGACGCTGATCCAGGGCGTGATGAACACGTTCGTCGTGTTCCTCTCGCGCGTGATCGGCTACGCGGTCGACAGCTTCCTGCGCCGCGGCGACGACCGCTCGTCGGGCCCCGGCATCGGCTACTACGTGAGCACCATCGTGCTGGACATCGTGCTCGGCTTCGCCGCCGCGATCGTGGTGGCCTGGTTCTCGCGCCAGCGCGAGTTCCGCGCCGACGCCGGCGCCGCCGCACTCATGGGCAACCGCCAGCCGATGATGAACGCACTCGCCCGCCTGGGCGGCCTGCCGGCCGGCGAACTGCCCAAGGCCGTGGAAGCCATGGGCATCACGGGCGCAATGGGCAAGCTGTTTGCCACGCACCCACCGATCGAAGAGCGCATCGCGGCGCTGCAGAACGCGCGCTGAGCAAGCTGCAGGGCACGGCGGCCCATAACGCCGTCGCCCATGAAAAAAGCCGCCACAGTGATGTGGCGGCTTTTTTTCGTTGGGGCGGGCGTGTTGCGTCAGTCCGCGGCGGGCGCTTCGGGGGCGGCCGGGGCGGCTTCTGCTTCGGGCGCCGCCTGCACTTCAGGCGCTGCGGCTGCCGCCGCTTCAGCGGCCACCGCTGCGGCAGCGGCCGCAGCCTCGGCCCGCTTCTTGTCGTCGCGCACGCGTTGCAGCGTGCGCGTCACGTCGCCGGGCTTCATGCCGTACATGTCGGCGAACTCCTGTTCGCTGCGGCCGCTGGCTTCGAAGGCGCGCAGCAGGGCTTCGCGCTTGGCGGCCTGCTGGGCGAGTTCGGCCAGGGCTTCGTCGACGACGGCGTTGTTGTTGGCGTCGCGCGAGCGCACCAGCACGGCATAGGCCTCGTGGTCGAGGCCCGAGGCTTCGATGGCCTTGGCGATGCGCGTCACCAGCTGGGGACGCAGGTCTTCGCCGGGGTTGCGGTGCGAGCGGCGGCGGTGCAGTTCGAGGATGGCGTGGTGCACGTGCTCGGGCGCGACCGGGTCGAGCGCGTTGCCGTCCAGATCGTGGCGCGCATGGCCGGCGGCCACGCTCTCGAGGTAGCGCGTGGAGCGCGCATGCTGGCCCATCGCGATCTTCAGGTCTTCGGCCTTGAAGTCTTCGGGGTGGCGCGCGATCAGCTCTTCGTACACGCCGAGCTTCAGCGGCACGAAGCGTGCGCCGAACAGCTGCGGGTACAGCTCGAACAGGCGCTCGAGCACCGGATTGACCTTGCGCGGTGCGCGCTGGGCTTCGGGCTGTTGTTGCTGTTGCGGCTGCTGTCCGCGCGGCTTGCGCCCTTGCTGCGGCTGCTGCTGCCCATGCGGGCGCTGTTGCTTGGCGCGCGGCGGGCGTTGTTGCTGCTGCTGTTGCGCGGGGGCGGGCTGCGCCGCCGACGCGTCAGCGCCTGCGTCGGTGCCCGTGCCGGCCTTCAGCTGCTGCAGCTGCTCGGCCATGTCCGGGCGCTGGCGCCGTGCGTTGCGCGAGTTCGTGTTCGGGGCGGCGGTGGATGCGTCGGTCATACGGAAGGCTCGGCGATGGGCGCGAGGGATGGAAAGGGAAGAAAAAGAACAACCGGTCCCGCGCGGTCAGCGCGGCCGGAACATCCTGCGGGTATTGTCAGGGCGGATGGTCATGCGCGTGCAGCGCCTCGGTCACCTCGGTCAGGGACCTGCCGCCCGATCAGCAGCCGGAACGGCAGCAGCATCAGCACACCGACACCGAGCTTCACGCCCAGGTCGCCGAGCGCCCAGGTGAGCCAGGGGCCGTCGGTGCCCGCGAAGGCGATGCCCCAGAAGACGATGCTGTCGAGCACGGCCGCGATCACCGTGGCCACCAGCGGCGCGCGCCACCACAGGCCCCGGCGCAGGCGGTCGAACACGCGGATGTCGAGCAGCTGCGAGGCGATGAAGGCCAGGCCCGAAGCGGCAGCGATGCGCGCCGGCGCCAGCAGCAGCGACACCGCCACGGCCACCGCGAAGCCGACCCACGCCACGCGCCGCGCCATGCCGGGGCCGAAGCGCCGGTTGACGAGGTCGCTCACGAGGTAGGCCACCGGGTAGGTGAAGGCGCCCCAGGTGAGCCAGTCGTTGATGGCGAACTGGACCAGGAGGTTGGACGCGAGCACCACGGCGGCCATCGCCAGCGTGGCGACGGCCAGCTGGCCGGTGGTGGGACGGTGGAAGTGCATCGTCAAACGGCGCTGCCGAGCACGCTGCGCGCCACGGCCTCGGCCACCTTGATGCCGTCCACGCCGGCCGACAGGATGCCGCCCGCGTAGCTCGCGCCCTCGCCGGCCGGATAGAGGCCGCGCACGTTGAGGCTCTGGAAGTCGTCGCCGCGCGTGATCTTGATCGGCGACGAGGTGCGCGTTTCCACGCCCGTGAGCACGGCGTCGTGCGTGTCGAAGCCCTTGATCTTGCGGCCGAAGGCCGGGAAGGCTTCGCGCATCGCCTCGATGGCGTAGGCGGGCAGGGCCTGGTGCAGGTCGGTCGGCGTCACGCCAGGCTTGTACGACGGGATGATGCTGCCGAGGGCGGTCGATGGCTTGCCGGCGATGAAGTCGCCCACCAGCTGGCCGGGCGCGTGGTAGTTGCTGCCGCCGAGCACGTAGGCGTTGCTTTCGAGCTGGCGCTGCAGCGCGATGCCCGCGAGCGCATCGCCCGGGAAGTCGCGCGGGTCGATGCCCACCACGATGCCCGCGTTGGCGTTGCGCTCGTTGCGCGAGTACTGACTCATGCCGTTGGTGACCACGCGGCCCGGCTCGCTGGTGGCCGCGACCACGGTGCCGCCGGGGCACATGCAGAAGCTGTAGACCGAGCGGCCGTTGCTGGCGTGGTGCACCAGCTTGTAGTCGGCCGCGCCCAGCAGCGGATGGCCCGCGTGGCGGCCCCAGCGGGCGCGGTCGATGAGGCCCTGCGGGTGCTCGACGCGAAAGCCGATGGAGAAGGGTTTGGCCTCGATGTGCACGCCGCGTGCATGCAGCATCTCGAAGGTGTCGCGCGAGCTGTGGCCCAGCGCCATCACGACGTGGTCGGCGCGCAGTTCGCCGCTGGTGCCGGTGGTCTGGTCCAGCACCGTGAGACCACGCAGGTGACCGTCTTCGATGTGCACGTCGGTCACGCGCTGCTCGAAGCGGATCTCGCCGCCGAGCGCGACGATCTGCTCGCGGATGTTCTCCACCACCTTCACCAGCTTGAAGGTGCCGATGTGCGGGTGCGCGACGTACAGAATTTCAGGCGGCGCGCCGGCCTTCACGAACTCTTCCATCACCTTGCGGCCGAGGAAGCGCGGGTCCTTGATCTGGCTGTAGAGCTTGCCGTCCGAGAAGGTGCCGGCGCCGCCTTCGCCGAACTGCACGTTCGACTCGGGGTTCAGCACGCTCTTGCGCCACAGGCCCCAGGTGTCGCGGGTGCGCTGGCGCACGGTCTTGCCGCGTTCGAGCACGATGGGCTTGAAGCCCATCTTCGCGAGCATCAGCGCCGCGAAGATGCCGCAGGGGCCGAAGCCGATCACCACGGGCCGCGTGGCGTCCGCGGGCGCCTGGCCCGGCGGCGTGTAGCGCATGTCGGGCGCGGGCTGGATGTGCGGGTGGCTGGCGTGCTTGGCCAGCAGCGCGGCTTCGAGCGCGGCGTCGGCCAGCTGCACGTCGCAGATGTAGACCGTGAGCAGGTCGACCTTGCGGGCGTCGAAGCTGCGCTTGTAGACGGTGTGGGAGGCGATCGCTTCGGTCGGAACGTCGAGCGTCCGGGCGATCAGGGTGGCCAGCGCCTCTGGGGCGTGGTCGAGCGGGAGTTTGAGTTCGGAGATTCGCAGCATGTCGTGGGGCTTGTGGTTATCAAGCAGACCGACGATTTTAAGCGCCCGGGGCGCTATGAAACTTGTAGCTGGATCAGGCGGGCAGGAAGCCTTCGACCGACAGGTAGCGCTCGCCGGTGTCGTAGTTGAAGCCCAGCACCACCGCATCGGGCGCCAGCGAGGGCAGCTTCTGCGCGATGGCCGCGAGCGTCGCGCCCGACGAGATGCCGACCAGGATGCCTTCCTCGACCGCGCAGCGGCGCGCCATTTCGCGCGCCGGCTCGGCGTCGACCTGCAGCACGCCGTCGAGCAGCGAGGTGTCGAGGTTCTTCGGGATGAAGCCCGCGCCGATGCCCTGGATGGGGTGGGGTGCCGGCGCGCCGCCCGAGATCACGGGCGAGGCCACCGGCTCCACCGCGAACACCTGCAGCTTGGGCCACTTCTTCTTCAGCACCTTCGCCACGCCGGTGATGTGGCCGCCCGTGCCCACGCCGGTGATGAGCACGTCGATGCCCTCGGGAAAGTCGGCCGCGATCTCTTCGGCCGTGGTGCGCACGTGCACGTCGACGTTGGCGGGGTTGTTGAACTGCTGCGGCATCCACGCGCCGGGCGTGCCGGCCACGATTTCCTCGGCGCGGGCGATGGAGCCCTTCATGCCGTTGGCGCGCGGCGTGAGGTCGAAGGTGGCGCCGTAGGCCAGCATGAGGCGGCGGCGCTCCACCGACATGCTGTCGGGCATCACCAGGATCAGCTTGTAGCCCTTGACGGCCGCGACCATCGCCAGGCCGATGCCGGTGTTGCCCGAGGTCGGCTCGACGATGGTGCCGCCGGGCTTGAGCGCGCCGCTCTTCTCGGCGTCTTCCACCATCGACAGCGCGATGCGGTCCTTGATCGAGCCGCCGGGGTTGGCGCGCTCCGACTTGATCCAGACCTGCTGCTTCGCATGGCCGAACAGGCGGTTGATGCGGATGTGCGGCGTGTTGCCGATGGTCTGGAGGATGTTCTGGGCCTTCATGGAATCTCCTTGGGTGCGAGGGTCGGATGGTCAGCGCGCATTGTGGCGCCCCCTGGGCCGGGTTGCACCCGGCCCGCGACCGTTTCAGCACGAGGGGATGGCAGGCCGTTGCGGTTCAGGCCTCCAGGGCTTCCAGCGGCCCGAAGAACTCGTAGCGAAGCTGCTGCTTCGGCACGCCGAGCGCCAGCCCGTTGGCATAGACCGCCTTCATGAAGGGCTTCGGTCCGAGAAAGTACAGGTCGACGTCACGGTCTTCCGGCAGCAGCCCGGCCAGCAGCTCACGGGTGAC
Source organism: Variovorax boronicumulans (assembly GCF_009811375.1). Lineage (NCBI taxonomy): Bacteria > Pseudomonadati > Pseudomonadota > Betaproteobacteria > Burkholderiales > Comamonadaceae > Variovorax > Variovorax boronicumulans. The sequence goes on along the minus strand of NZ_BKDH01000002.1, from coordinate 425,350 downwards.
GAAGCCGGTCGCGTGCGGCGTGTCGGTGTCGCGCGGCGCGTCGTAGACATACAGCGGCTTCACGTTCGCATGCCGCTTTGCCAACGCATCCACGCGGGCGCGGAACGCATGCGCGCCGCCGTGCCGGGCCGCGTGGACGAAGTGAACCGGCCGGCCCGTGTGCGCCATCGATTCGAGCATGCTCATCGCGGGTGTGATGCCCACGCCGCCCGTCACCAGCACCAGCGGGCGCGCCTGCTCGCCGGCGGGCTGCAACACGAAGTCGCCGCACGGTGCCTGCGCCTGCAGCTGCGTGCCGATCACGGCGGCCTCGTGCAGCCAGTTCGAGGCGCGACCGCCTTCTTCCTTCTTCACGCTGATGCGGTACCACGGCTTGCCCGGCGCGTCGGACAGCGAGTAGTTGCGCCGCACCGGCTGGCCGTCGATCTCCAGCACCAGCGTGAGGTACTGCCCCGGCGAGAACGCCAGCAGCGCGCCGCCGTCCACGGGCTCCAGGTAGAACGAGGTGATGACCTCGCTTTCGTCTTCGCGCCGGGCCACGCGGAATTCGCGCGTGCCGCGCCACCCCCCGGGTTGCGCCGCATTGGCGCTGTAGACGGCTTCTTCCGCGGCGATGAGCAGGCCCGCCAGCGATTCGTAGGCCTCGCCCCACGCGGCGATCACCTCGTCGGTCGCGGCATCGCCGAGCACCTCCTTCACGGCGCGCAGCAGGTAGTGGCCGACGATCGGGTAGTGCTCCGGCAGCACGCCCAGCGCGGCGTGCTTCTGGATGATGCGGGGCAGGGCGCCGGCGATCGCTTCGAGCCGGTCGATGTGCGCGCCGTACGCGATGACCGCGCCCGCCAGCGCGCGCGCCTGCGTGCCGGCGCCCTGGTGCGCCTCGTTGAAGAAGGCCTTCACCTGCGGATGGCCCTCGAACATGATCTTGTAGAAGTGGCTGGTGATGGCCTCGCCGTGGGCCTGGAGCGCGGGCACGGTGGACTTGACGATGGCGATGGTTTGCGGGTGCATGGTCTGGCGCTTCCTCTGTTGAGATGCGTTGGTCATCTCACGATCCGTGCCAGCCGGAGGGCCTCTGCAAGTGCTTGACGTCATTGGGGATTTACCGGGCGTGGTCAAATTCACAACAACTCCAGCGTTGTACTTATGACCACATTGCGTGTCGATTCGACCACCGAGGCCTCACCACCCGAGCCCGAAGCCGAGGCCGCCCGCTACCGATCGCTGCTCGCCGCCGCGCGCGGACTGGTCCGCTGCGATGCCGCCGCGCTGCTGCAGCTCGACGTCGACGTGCTGAAGCCCGTCGCGGTCGACGGCCTGAGCGACGAAACCCTGGGGCGCCAGTTTCCCGTGGCCGCCCATCCGCGCTTCGCGCGCCTGCTCGACAGCGAACGGGGCCTGCGCTTCGCCCACGACAGCAACCTGCCCGACCCGTACGACGGCCTCGTTGCCGGCCAGCCGGGCATCCTGCCGGTGCACGACTGCATGGGCGCGCCGCTGCGCCTGCGCGGCGCCGTCTGGGGCCTGCTCACGCTGGACGCCCTGGAACCGCACGCCTTCGATGCCGTGGGCCCGGCGCAGATGGAGGCACTGATCGCCCTCGTCGAAACCGGCATCGAGGCCGCCCACACGATCCGCGAGATGCAGGCGCGCGCCATGCGCGAGCAGGCCGTCGCGCAAGCGCTGCGTGCGGGGCGTGGCGCGCCGCGCGAGCTGCTGGGCAGCAGCCCGGCGATGAAGCAGCTGTGCCACGAGATCGACACGGTCGCCGTGTCCGACCTCACGGTGCTGCTGCTCGGCGAAACCGGCGTCGGCAAGGACCTGGTCGCGCAGCGCCTGCACGCGCGCTCGCGCCGCAGCGAGCAGCCGCTCGTGCAGGTCAACTGCGCGGCGCTGCCCGAGACGCTGGCCGACAGCGAACTCTTCGGCCACAAGCGCGGCGCGTTCACCGGCGCCGTGCAGGACCGCGACGGCAAGTTCGAGATCGCCGACGGCGGCACGCTCTTTCTCGACGAGGTCGGCGAGCTGCCGCTGAGCGTGCAGGCCAAGCTGTTGCGCGTGCTGCAAAGCGGCGAGGTGCAGCGCCCCGGCAGCGACCGCATGCGCAAGGTCGATGTGCGCGTGATCGCGGCCACCAACCGCGACCTGCCCGCGGCGATCGCGCAGGGCCGGTTTCGCGCCGACCTGTACCACCGGCTGTCGGTCTATCCGCTGGTCGTCGCGCCGCTGCGCGAACGGGGGCGCGACGTGCTCGTGCTCGCCGGCAGCTTTCTCGAGGAGAACCAGCACCGGCTGGGCGCGCGCAACCTGCGGCTCTCGCCGGCGTCGAAGGCCGCCATGCTGGCGCACGGCTGGCCGGGCAACGTGCGCGAGCTCGAGCATGTGATCAGCCGCGCCTCGCTGCGGGCGTTCAGGGAGCAGCCGCGCGGCTCGCGCTGGACGGCCATCGAACCGCATCACCTGGCGCTGGACAGCGCTGCCGTCGTGGGAAGCGCCGTGGCAGCGCCCGTGCAGGCCCCGGCGAACGAACACGCGGGGCCTGCCATCGCTGGCGGCACGCTGCGCGAGGCGACCGAGGCCTTCCAGCGGACCTGGCTCTTGGAACTGCTCGCCCGCCACGGCGGCCGCGTGGCCAGCGCCGCGCGCGAGGCCGGCATCGACCGCAGCAACTTCCACCGGACCTTGCGCAAGCTGGGCCTAGTGCAGGCCGGCGACGGCGAAACGCCCGGCTGACAGCCGGCGCGCGGCATCGCCTGAAGGGTCATTGATGGAGCGGGCGATAATCGACCTGTGAAGCACGCCAGACCGCCGCTGGTGCAAGCCCGAAAGGGACGACGCTCTGCCTTCGGGCAACAGCATCGGGTCGAAAGATCGCACTGGAGGAACGTCCGGACTGCACAGGACAGCGCAGGAGTTAACGACTCTCCACCGTGAGGTGAGGATCAGAGCAACAGAGACGAGCCGATTCAGTTCGGGTGAAACGGGCAATCTCTGCGCGCAGCAACACCAAGTAGGCCAGTATTGAGGTGGTTCCGCTGAGCTGGCGGGTAGGTGGCATCGAGCCGTTTGGCGACAAACGGCCCAGAGTAATGGCGGTCACGCCGGGGTCTTCGCAAGAGGGCTCCGGTGCACAGAATCCGGCTTATCGGCGAGCTTCACACTTTTCTTTCTCTCCCCCTTTTCCCTGGGCCGCGCACTGACGTCGTGCGCGGCTGCGTGCAGAACTCGGTAGAAACCCGTACAATTGTTAGCAAGCTAACTAATTGATAACGCCGTGGCCGATACCGAACCCATCTCCCCGTTGCGCGAACACGCGCTGATGCGGCTCGGCACCTCGCTGTCGGTGCTCCAGCGCGGCTACCGCGCGGCGGCCGACAAGGCGGTGGCGCATGTGGGCCTGTCGCAGACGCTGGCCTGGCCGGTCGTGGTGCTCGGGCGCATGGAAGACGGCGTGCGCCAGGGCACGGTGGCCGAGGCGCTGGGCATCGAGGGGCCCTCGCTGGTGCGCTCGCTCGACCAGCTGGTCGAGGCCGGCTTCGTCGAGCGCCGCGAAGACCCGGCCGACCGCCGCGCCAAGACGCTGCACCTCACGCCCGCCGGCCGCGCCGTCTGCGAGCCCATCGAGGCCGCGCTGCGCCAGATGCGCGCCGCGCTGTTCGAAGGCATTCCCGACGAGGACATCGCCGCCACCTTGCGCGTCTTCGGCGCGCTCGAGGCCAAGCTCGGCCGCAGTGCCTCCGGCATGCAGAGCCTGCAGCAGGAAGGGCGCGGCCAGTAAATGGCACTGTCGATGGCCCTGCCGCGCTTCACCCGCGCGGAAGTTCTCTTTTCCGTCAAGAGCTTCGCCGCCGCGATGCTGGCGATGTACCTGGCCAGCCGCGCCGGCCTGCCGCGCCCGTTCTGGGCGCTCATGACCACCTACGTCGTCGCCCATCCGCTGGCCGGCGCCGTGCGCTCCAAGGCGGTGTTCCGCTTCTGCGGCACGCTCATCGGCAGCGTCGCCACCGTGCTGATGGTGCCCGCGCTGTCCAATGCGCCCGAGCTGCTCACGCTGGTGCTCGCGCTGTGGGTCGGGCTGTGCCTGTATGTGTCGCTGCTCGACCGCACGCCGCGCTCGTACGTCTTCATGCTCGCGGGCTACACGGCGGCGCTGATCGGCTTTCCGTCGGTGCAGACGCCGCTCGTGCTGTTCGACACCGCCGTGGCGCGCGTGGAAGAGATCGGCCTGGGCATCTTCTGCGCCACGCTGGTCCACAGCCTCGTGCTGCCCGCGGGGCTCGCGCCCACCGTGCTGGGCCTGCTCGACCGCACGCTGAAAGACGCGCGCCAGTGGCTCGGCGACCTGTTCCAGCCCGGCGACCGCAGCACCCCCAAGGACGCCGACCCGAAGCGCCTGGACGACGACCGCCGCCGCCTCGCGGGCGACATCACGCAGCTGCGCCTGCTCTCGACCCACGTGCCCTTCGACACCACGCACCTGCGCTGGACCGCCGGCGCGATCCGCGCCATGCAGGACCGCGTGGCGGCGCTCACGCCCGCGCTGTCGGCCGTCGAAGACCGGCTGCAGGCGCTGGCGCAAGCCGAAGGCCGCCTCGCGCCCGACGTCACCGCCGTGCTCGCGCTGGCCGCGCAATGGCTGCGCGACGAAAGCGATCCGGCCGTCGATGCGTCGGCCCGCCTGCAGGCGCTGCGCCAGGCGATCGCCGCGCTGGGCACCGCACAAGACACGGGGCTCACGCCCTGGGCCCGCGCGCTGCGCATCGGCCTCGCGGGGCGGCTCGAAGAACTGGTCGACGGCTGGACCGCCTGCGCCCGGCTGCGCCGCGACATCGACGAAGGCCTGAAGGGCGGCGCGCCGCTGCGCCGCACGGCCGCGCTGGGCCAGCGCGCGATGCACCGCGACCACGGCATGGCGCTGCTGTCGGCGCTGGCCGCCGTCATCGCCATCTGCGTGTGCGGCGCGTTCTGGATCCTCACCGGCTGGACCATGGGCTCGGCCGCCACCATGATGGCCGCCGTCTTCTGCTGCTTCTTCGCCACCATGGACGACCCCGTGCCCGCGATGCACGGCTTCCTGAAGTGGACGCTGTGGTCCATTCCCATCTCTGCCGTCTACGTGCTCGTGCTCATGCCCACGGTGCAGGACTTCGGCATGCTCGCGCTGGTCTGCGCGCCGCTGTTCCTGGTGCTGGGCCTGTACCTGCCGCGCCCGACGCACTTCATGGCCGCGATGGCGCTGGTCTTCGGCGTGTCGGGCACGCTGGCGATGCACGACACCGCGAGTGCCGACCTCGTGAGCTTCATCAACAGCATGACCGGCCAGATCGTCGGCGTGGTGATGGCCGCGCGCGTCACGCGGCTGGTGCGCTCGGTGGGCGCCGACTGGAGCGCGCGCCGCATCCAGCGCGCCACCTGGCGCGAACTCGGCGACATGGCCGCCTCCACGCAGCCGCAGTACGCGCAGAGCAACGCCTACGCCGTGCGCATGCTCGACCGCATCGGCCTGCTGGCGCCGCGCATCGCGCAGGCCGGCGGCACCGTGGAAGGCGTGGCCGCCAACGACGCGCTGCGCGACCTGCGCATGGGCGCCGACATCGCCGTGCTGCAGCGCGTGCGCGCCCAGCTGCCGATGGCCACCTCGGCCGCGCTGCTCGGCGGCATTGCGCGCTTCTTCCGCCAGCGCGGTGAAGGCCGCATGGCGCCGCGCCCGGCGGCGCTGCTGCCGCAGATCGACGAGGCGCTGGCGGCGGTGCTCGCCGCGCGCGACAGCTCCACCGCGTCGCGCGCCGCCGTCACCGCGCTGGTCGGCCTGCGCCGCAACCTGTTCCCCGACGCGCCGCCTTCGCTGGCAGGCGTGTCTTCCTCTTCACCGCAAGGAGCTTCCGCATGATCGGCGAAGCCAGTTTCTACGGGCTCTACGTGCCCTGGCTCATGCTGCTGGCCGGCGCCGCGCTGCTCGCCCTGTGGGGCGTGCGCCGGCTGCTCGCCGCCACCGGCCTGTACCGCTGGGTGTGGCACCCGGCGCTGTTCGACATGGCGCTGTACCTGCTGCTGCTGTACGGCCTGAGCCGCCTCACGGCGCACCTGCAATGACAACGCAAACCACACAGAGATTTCCATGAAAGCCAACCCCTTCGCAGACAACCCCCGGGCCCAGAGCCTGCTGCGCGTTCTCCTCACCGTGGCCGTGGTGGCCGCCGCCGTCTGGGCGGGCTTTCGCCTGTGGGACCACTACGAGCTCGCGCCGTGGACGCGCGACGGCCGCGTGCGCGCCAACGTGGTCCAGATCGCGCCCGACGTGTCGGGCCTCGTCACGGCCGTGCCGATCCGCGACAACCAGCCGGTCGCCGCTGGCACGCTGCTGTTCGAGGTGGACCGCGCGCGCTACGACCTCGCCGTGCGCCAGGCGCAGGCCGCGCTCGCCGCGCAGCGCGCCGTGAGCGCCCAGGCCCAGCGCGAGAACGCGCGCAACACGGGGCTCGACGAGCTGGTGTCGAAGGAGTCGCGCGAACAGACCCGCGCCCGCGTCGAGCAGGCGCAGGCCGCCGTCGCGCAGGCCGAGGTGGCGCTCGATTCGGCGCGCCTGAACCTTCAGCGTGCCGAAGTGCGCGCGCCGGCCGACGGCCTCGTCACCAACCTCGACCTGCGCCAGGGCAGCTACGCCGCCGCCGGCCGGCCGGTGCTCGCGCTGGTCGATGCGCAGTCGTTCTACGTCGAGGGCTACTTCGAAGAAACGAAACTGCCGCGCATCCACCTGGGCGACCGCGTGCGCGTGACGCCGATGGGCGGTGGCGCGGTGCTCGAAGGCGCGGTTGACAGCGTGGCCGCCGGCATCGCCGACCGCGACCGTTCCACCAGCGCCAACCTGCTGCCCAGCGTGAACCCGACCTTCAACTGGGTGCGGCTGGCGCAGCGCATCCCGGTGCGCGTGAAGCTCGACCCGCTGCCCGAAGGCGCGCGCCTCGTGGCCGGCCAGACGGTCACCGTGCAGGTCCTCGAACACGACGCGGCCCACGCTGCCGCTACGCCGAAGAAGGGATGACCGCCATGACCCGCTTCGCCTTTCGCATGGCTTCGCTCGCGGTCGCGGCCGGGCTCGCGGCCTGCGCGGCGGTCGGCCCCGACTACCGGCAACCGCCCGAGGCGCTGGCCAGCCAGCCCGCTGCCGGCAAGCCGTTCGCCGAAGCACCGGCCCATGCTGCGCCGCTGCCCGCGCACTGGTGGCGCCTGTACCACGACCCGCTGCTCGACCGCCTCGTCACCCAGGCGCTCGCGCACAACACCGACCTGCGCCAGGCCGTCGCCAACCTCGAGCGCGAACGCGCCATCGAAACCGAAGTGGCCGGCGCCAAGTACCCGACGATCGGCGTGAACGGCGGGCCGTCGTTCGGCCACGTCTCGGGCCTGTCGCTGCTGCAAAAGGGCTACGAGCCGCCGAACACCTTCAACTACAGCGCGGGCGCGTCGCTGTCGTACCAGGTCGACCTGTTCGGCCAGATCCGCCGCGCCATCGAGGCCTCGGCCGCCAGCAGCCAGGCCGCCGAAGCCGCGCTCGACCTCGTGCGCGTGAACGTCGCGGCCGGCACCGCGCGCGCCTACGCCGAAGCCTGCTCGGCCGGCCTGCGGCTGCAGATCGCGCAGAAGTCGGTCGCGCTGCAGCAAGACGCCGTGAACGTCACCGAACGCCTGCAACGCGCAGGCCGCGCCGGTGCCATCGACGCCGGCCGTGCGCGCGCCCAGCTCGCACAGCTCGACGCCGCGCTGCCGCCGCTGAAGGCCCAGCGCCAGGGTGCGCTCTACCGCCTGGCCACGCTCACCGGCGCACTGCCGCAAGATTTTCCGCGCGAGGTGGCCGACTGCACCACGCCGCCGCGCGTGGCCGGCGCACTGCCGGTGGGCGACGGCGCCGCGCTGCTGCGCCGCCGGCCCGACATCCGGCAGGCCGAGCGCAGCCTGGCTGCCTCCACTGCGCGCATCGGCGTGGCCACGGCCGACCTCTATCCGAAGGTGACGCTGGGCCTGTCGGGCTCGTCGGCCGGCCATGCCACCGGCTTCGGCCGCCAGGACACGCTGGCCTGGAGCGTGGGCCCGCTGATCTCGTGGACCGTGCCCAACACCGGTGCCGCGCAGGCCCGCATCGCGCAGGCCGAGGCCGGCACGCGCGCCGCGCTCGCGAAGTTCGACGGCACCGTGCTGACGGCGCTGCGCGAGACCGAGACCGCGCTCGGCACCTACGCCCGCGAACTCGACCGCCGCACCGCCCTGCAGGCCTCGCGCGACGAAAGCGCCAAGGTCGCCGCGCAGGCGCGCCAGCTGTACCGCAACGGCCGCACCGCCTACCTCGACGCGCTCGACGCCGAGCGCGCATTGGCCGGCGCCGACGCCGCACTGGCCGCCAGCGAGGCGCAACTGGCCGACGACCAGGTCGTGCTGTTCATGGCGCTCGGCGGCGGCTGGGAGCCGGCCGATGACGCGGTCGCACAAAGCCAACAAGGCAAGCCCGCCACGACCGTCCGCTGAGCGGCACGTGCCGCTCGCCGGCCGCAACGCTCAGCGCGTGAACAGCCAGCCGCCCTTGGGCTGGCGCATCAGTTCGTGGCGCTTGATCGCGCGCTCCTCGCCGTCGTCGCCCACGTAGACCACGTCGAAGCGCAGCAGCCGGGGCGACACCAGCTTCCAGTTCTGGATGCGCTGCACCGTCACGCAGGCGGTCTTGTCGTGGTACTGCATCTCGGCCATCGGCCCGCCCTGGAAGCCCGTGCCGTCGAACAGCCGGCCGGGCGCCGCGAAGGGGTTGAGCACCGCGCCGTTGCGCGCCGTGATGCAGCCTTCGGTGCGCAGGAAGGATTCGATGGTCGGCGACGCGCTCCCCACCACCTTGCCCACCGCGGGGCTCGGGGGCTTGCCGCCGACGGCTTCGCGGATGCGCTCCACCTGCACCGCGGTGATCGGTGCGAGGCCGTCCTTGGAAACCACGGCGGGTGGGGCGGCTGTTGTCGCTTCGGTCGGCGAACCGACCGGCGCGTCGGGGAACAGCAAGGCCGTGAGGTAGCTGCAGCCCGCCAGCAGCGTCAGGGGCAGGGTGCAGGCCAGGGTGCGGATCGGTGTGCCGAACTTCATGGTGCTGGTATCTCCCGTGTGCGGCGCGGGGCCGCTGTCTTCAGGTGGCAGTTTGCGGTGCTGCCTCGTCGTCCTCAAGCCGCTTTCAAAAACGCTCGTTCGGTGCCAGGTAGCGCCACTGGCCCGGCTGCAGCCCGGCCAGCGAGACGCGGCCCACGCGCAGGCGCCGCATGGCGACGATGCGCAGGTTCACGCCGTCGCAGATGTGCGCGATCTGCCCGGGCCGCGCGCCCTTCAGCGCAAAGCGCAGGCCGGTCTGCTCGGGCGACTGCCGGCCGATGCTCACGCGCGCGGGCGAACGCTCCAGCCGCGCCAGCACCTCGGGGCTCACCGGGCCGGCCACGTCGACCATCACTTCGTGTTCGAGGATGCCCGCGTCTTCCTGCAGTTTGCGCTCGATGCGCCATTCCTGCGTGTAGGCCACGAGGCCGCTGGCGCCAGTTTCGAGCGGCGTCATGCAGCGCTGGCCGCGCGCATGCGCCGGCAGAAAACGCTGGCCCTCGCGCTCGGGCTCGTGGTGGTTGGCGGCCACCAGCAGCTGGTGGGCGTTGTCGGTCGGCATGCCGGCGGGCTTGTAGAGCACCATCGTCACCGGCACCACGGGCTCGGGCCGCGCACCGGCGGCGATCTCGACCTGCTGGTGCGGCTGCACGCGCGACTGCGGCAGCAGGGCGGGCACGCCGTCCACGCGCACCGCGCCGTTCTCGATCAGCAGCTCGGCCTCGCGGCGCGACACCTGGGCCATCGCGGCCACGCGCTTGGCCAGGCGCACGCCTTCGTCGTCGGGCGCAGAGGGGCGGTTCGAGCGGTTCATCGCGCGTCGGCCAGTTGCCGGATGCGTGCCACGTGCGCCGCCAGCGAACGCGCCGCCACCGGCCACATGCGCTCGGGCACGTCGTCGTAGGCGAGCGGCAGCCACTGCTCGGGCGTGCCGTCGGGCAGCCGCTGCATCGCGGCGGCGATCTTGGCCTCGCGCTTGAGGCGGTGCGCCTTCAGGTGCGCGATGGCGGTGCGCGCAAAGCCGATCACGTAGCCGTGCGCCGGCAGGATGAAGTCGATGCCGCCGGCCGCGCAGGCCGCGTCGAGCTTGTCGAGCGAATCGAGGTACGCCGTCATGTCGCCGTCCGGCGGATCGACCACCGTCGTGCTGCCGTTGAGGATGTGGTCGCCCGAGAACAGCAGGCCGTCTTCTTCGAGCACCAGGCACAGGTGATTGGCCGCGTGGCCGGGCGTGTGGATGGCGCGCAGCGTGTGCGTGAGCGGCGTGCCGTCGGGCGCGGTGCCCGAGAGCTCCAGCCGTTCGCCGTCGGCCAGCTCGCGCTCGGCACTGAAGCGCGCGGTGGAGCGGGCCGTGGGCGCGGACGACAGCCCGAGGATCGGCGGCTTGCGCCCCGCCGCGCACAGCGCCTGCAGTGGCGCGGCGCCCGGCGAGTGGTCGGCGTGCGAATGCGTGCAGACGATCAGGCGGATGTCGCCTTGCGTGGCTTCCATCAGCCGCGCCAGGTGCGTCGCGTCGTTCGGGCCCGGGTCGATCACGAGGTAGCCGGTGGCCGCGTCGCCCACGAGATACGTGTTGGTGCCCGGGCCGGTCATGGCGCTGGGGTTCGGCGCGGTGAGGCGCTGCACGTTCCTCAGCAGCGCCACGGGTTGCGTGCTCTGCCAGTCGAGCGCATGCGCGATCTGGCCGTCGGGGCACACCAGCGCGAGCTCGCCGAAGGGCGACTCGTGTTCCATGTAGCGCGCGTCCTCGCCCTTGAGCAGGCCGGCGCGCGGGCAGCTGGTCCACAGCGGCTTCTCCTGGCCGTCGGCACCGGGCGCGCAGGCCGCGAGCACCGCATCGACCGTCGCGTAGGCCGCCATGCGCTGCAGCGTGCGGATGGTCGGGAAGATCATGAAGAAGCTGCCCGCCTCGTGGCGCGCCAGCGCGTCGGCCGGGCGCACCCAGCAGGGCTCGAACTGCTCGCTCTCGTCGGCCGTGGGCTCCTGGCCCTCGGGCATGCGCGCCACCAGGAAGGGCACGTCGAAGCGCTTGGGCAGGTCGCGGTCGGTGATCCAGTGCGCGAAGGTGAAGACCTGGTCGGCCGACAGCACCAGGCCGCGCGCGGCGCACTGGTCGGCGAAGGCCGTGCCGGCGGTGGCGTTGCGGTCCATGGCGGCGACCTCGCCGGCGCTCACCGCGCGGCCGTCGGCGTGGCGGGCCAGCAGGATGCCGAGTTCTTCGAAGGCCTCGCGGATCGCGGCGATGGCCTGCGTGTGCTGCGTGTCGCTTTGCGTGGCGCGGCGTGCCGCGATGCGCGCGGCGGCGGCGTCGGCCGCGTCGATGTGGCCCCCCGGAAAGACGTAGGCACCGGGTGCGAAGCTCGCGGTGGCCGAGCGGCGGGTCATCAAGACCTCCAGGCCGGTGTCGGTGTCGCGCAGCAGCAGGACGGTGGCGGCGGCGCGCACGGGCACCGGTTCGCGATGGGTGTGGAGTTGTTGTGTGGGGCGGACCATGGAGCGATTATGGAGAGGCAAGGGGCGCGGTGCATAAGCACATGTGCAAACAGATATCAGCCGCGCGCCACAATCGGCGCCTGCACCGTCCGCCTCGAAGAAAGACCGACATGGCCCATTCTCCCTTCCCGCGTCGCGCCCTGCTGGCCGCTGGCGCCTTGCTCTGCACCGCCGCCGCATCGACCCTGGCGCTGGCCCAGCCCGACTGGCCGCAACAACCCGTCACACTGATCATGGGCTTCCCGGCCGGCTCGGGCGTCGACGTGGTCGCCCGCGCCATCCAGGAGCCGCTGTCGCGCCAGCTCGGCAAGCCCGTGATCATCGACTACAAGTCGGGCGCCGCCGGCAACATCGCCAGCGAGTACGTCGCCCATGCCAAGCCCGACGGCTACACGCTCTCGTTCGGCACCGCCGCCACGCACGGCAGCAATGCGGCGCTCTACAAGAAGCTGCCCTTCGACGTGGAGGCCGACTTCGTGCCCGTGGCGCCCGTGCTCGACGTGTCGAACGTGCTCACCATCAACCCCGACGTGATCAACGTGCGCACGCTCAAGGAGTTCGTCGAGCTGGTGAAGGCCAACCCCGGCAAGTACAACTACGCCTCCACCGGCAACGGCGCGGGCACGCACATGGCCTTTGCCGAGTTCAACTCGCGCCTGGGCCTGAACATGGTCCACGTGCCCTACAAGGGCGGCCCCGAGGCCATCACCTCGGTGGTGCGCGGCGAGACCTGCTGCATCATGAACCAGGTACAGACCGTGCTGCCGCACTACAAGGCCGGCAAGGTGCGCCTGCTGGGCGTGACCACCGCCACGGCGGTGCCGGCCGTGAAGGAGGTGCCGACCATCGCCTCCAGCGGCCTGCCCGGTACCAAGGGCTTCGACAGCGCCATCTGGTTCGGCATCTTCGCGCCCAAGGGCACCGACGCCCATATCGTCGACAAGCTCAACGCCGCCGTGAAGACCGTGCTCGAGCAGCCCGAGATCCGCGAGCGCTTCGAGAGCCAGGGCAACACCGTGCGCATCGAGTCGCCCGCGCAGTTCAAGAAGACCGTGCACGCCAACCGCGTGAAGTGGGCCGAAGTCGCCAAGGCGGCGAACATCAGCATCGACTGATCAGAGCGTCTTGGTCAGCGTGAGGATGAAGCGCGCCTTGTTCGGCGAGTAGGTCGTCTGGCCGAAGGTGCCGAACTCGGGGATCTCGATGCCCGGGTTGGCCACTGAAACGTACGAACTCTTCTTGTTGGCGCCCTGCACCGAGCCCGTGAGCGTGAGGCCGCTGCCGAAGTCGTAGGTCGCGCCGACGTTGTAGTCGACGTAGCTCCTGTAGCCCAGGCTGCGGATGTCGCTCGACATGTTCGTGTAGCCCACGGCCGCCTTCAGCGTGACCTTGGACACGATCTCCTTGCTGTAGGCCAGGTTCAGGTAGCCGGTGTTGCGGCCCGTGCGGCCCGAGCCGGTCTTGGCGCCGGCATAACCGAAGTAGTCCTTCGACACCGTGTGCGAGTACTTCAGCGTGAACGAGCCGAGCGTGGCGTCGGTGTAGCCCGCGCTGGCGTACAGCTCCGTCGTGTTGCCCGTCGAATTGCCCGGGTACAGATAGGTGAGGGCGCCGACGTCCATGTCGAGCGGGCCGGCCTTGAACTTGTAGCCGCCGTAGAGGTCGCTCTCCAGGCTGTTGCCCTTGAGCCAGTTGACGCTCGAATTCCAGTTGCCGACGTAGAAGCCACTGTCGCCGAAGGCGTAGTCGAAGCCGCCCTGCACGGCGGGCTTGAAGCCGCGGGTCTTGGCGTAGTCGTTCTTGCCCAGCATGTCCTGGTCCTGGCCGCGGAACTTGTAGTTCGTGGTCAGCGCCACGTTGCCCGTGAGCTGCGCATTGGCGAGCATCGGCAGGGCGAACAGGGTGGGAAGAACGAGCACCGGCAAGGCGGTGCGAAGGAGGTGTTTCATCGAAAGAATTCGCTAACGGATGGAGGAGCCGGCAGCGTAGAAGCGCGGGTCTAAAAGCCGCGTAAAAAACGAAGGCCCCGGCGCAAAAGTTGTGTGTCGGGCAGCGTCATCGCGACCACGCCCACCACCACGCAGGCCAGCCCGATCCATGCCGTGGCCGCCAGCGTCTCACCCAGAAACACCACACCGATCGTCACGCCGATGGGCACGCGCAGATAAGCCTGCGCCGAGGTCGACATCGGCCCCAGCGTCTTGATCAGCCGGAAGTAGATCGTGAAGGCCAGCGCCGTGGAGAGCACCGCCAGCGCCAGCACGGCGAGCATCGAGGCGGCGGAGGGGGCGAGCGTCCAGGGCCTGTCGATCGCCAGGCTCGCGGGCACGAGCAGGGCTGCGCCGCTCAGCAGCGAACCGGCCGCGGGCACCATCGGGTCCAGGCCCTTGAACACGCGGCCGAACATCGCGGCGCAGCCGTAGCAGACAGCGGCCACCACCAGCGCCAGCTGTGCCAGCAGCGAATGCCCCAGCCCCTGCAGCGCCTCGAAGCCCACGATCAGGCAGATGCCCGCCAGCCCCGCTCCCACGCCGAAGAGGCGCTGCAACGTGGGCTTGCCCGCCCCGCCCAGGCCCCACCCCAGCAGGAAGATGAAGATCGGCGAGGTCGAGTTGAGGATGGTTGCCAGCCCCGCATCCACGCTGCGTTCGGCCCACGCGATCAGCGTGAACGGCAGCACGCTGTTCAGACCAGCCTGCAGCACGAAGCGCCGCCATGTCGCGCCATCTTTCGGCAAGCGCACGCCGCGCAGGCGCAGCACCGCGAGCAGCAGCAACCCGGCGATCAGGGTGCGTGCCGCGATCAGCGTGACCGGCGGGATCGTCGCCACGCCGAGCTTGATGAAGGTGTACGAGGCGCCCCAGCAGGTCGCGAGCACCGCGAGCAGCGCCCATTCGAAGGCAGGGGCGTGGGGTCGGACTGAGGCGGCGAGCGGGGTCGTTGGCATGGTGCGCCGATCTTCGCGAGACCGGCCCCTCGACACTTCGCTGGTGGACGAAGTGTGGGCGAAACGTGGGCGCGAAAGCCTCAGTGACCGTGCCCGTGGCTTCGCGCCGGCGCAGCGCCGTTCAGCAGCGCCGCCAGGTCGACTTCCTGCTCCGCCGCCGCCCCTGCGATCACGCGTTGCTCCAGCTCGTCCAGGTGCTCCAGCGCCACGGCCAGCGCGGCGTCGAGCGAGTCGCCCATGAGCGCTTCGATGATCTGTTCGTGCTCGCGCGGCGCGCAGCTCGCGGCCTCGGCCGAGTCGTACAGCGCCTTGTACAGCTCGGTGTTCGCAATCAGTCGCCGGATGTACGACAGCAGCTCGTCGCTGCCCGCCATCTGCGCCAGCAGCAGGTGGAAGTCGCCGGCCAGGCGGATCGCGTCCTCGCGCCGGCCTTCCTTGAACGCCTTCTGCTCCGCCTGCACGTGCTTGCGCAGCGCGGCCACCTGCTCGCGCGCCAGCCGACCGAACAGCGTGGCGACCAGCCCGGCCTCCACGATGCGGCGCGCGCGGTAGATGCCGCGCATGTCGTCGATCGACGGGTTGGGCACGAAGGCGCCGCGGTTGTGCTCCAGCACCAGCCGCTTCTCGGAGCCCAGCCGCGCCAGCACCTTGCGCACCGCGCCGCGCGTGCAGCCCAGCGCCTCGGCCAGCGCACGCTCGCGCAGCGGCGTGCCGGGGCGCAGCTTGCCGCTGAGCAGCGCCTTGGACACGGCGGCGTAGACGCGCTCGTCCACGTTCGTGTCGTCAGCGGACTCGATGGGTTCAGTCGAAGGGGCGGGCGCGGCGGATCGGCGGGTGGCGGCAGGCATGGGCCTGCGGATTATTGCCTGCACCCCGCCACCTCCGGGAAAGCCCCCGGATTGACGCGGCCCGCCGGGCTTCGTACCATTCGCGCCGTTTGGTTAACCAAAATATATAAAATGGTTAACCAAAAGAAGATCGAATTTCCAACCACCCGAACACACAGAGACATCCCATGAAACTCGCCAAATGGCTGGCCCTGCTGCCGGTCGCCGCCTTCTTCAGCGGGGGATGGCTGTCGTCCGTCGCGCCCACCTTCGTGCTCGGCATGCCCTTCCTGATGGTCTGGAACGTGAGCTGGCTGGTGCTGACCTCGCTGGTCATGGTGGTCATCGACCGCGCCGAGGGCGACCTCGATGCGCAAGACGCGCAGGCCGCCCAGGCCGCAGGAGACGCGCGATGAACGCCGCACTCGGCGTGATCGCGCTGTTCGTGGCCGGCGCCCTCGGCCTGGCCGTGCTCGCGCGCCGCGGGCGCACCATGAGCCTGGAGCAATGGGCACTGGGCGGGCGCGGGCTGGGCACGATCATGGTGTTCCTGCTCATGGCGGGCGAGTCGTTCTCGACCTTCACCTTCCTGGGCGCCAGCGGCTGGTCGTACAGCAAGGGCTCGCCGGCCTTCTACATCCTGGCCTACGGCGGCCTGGCCTACCTCATGGCCTTCTGGATGCTGCCGGCCATCTGGCGCTACGCCACCGCGCACAAGCTGGTGTCGTTTTCCGACTTCTTCGCCCACAAGTACGACAGCCGCCCGCTCGGCGTGCTGGTGTCGGTGGTCGCGCTCATGGGCATGGTGGCGCTGCTCACCATCCAGCTGCGCGGGCTGGGCATCATCGTGTCGGAGGCCTCGTACGGCTCCATCGCGCCGCAGGTCGCGATCTGGATCGGCACGCTGGTGATGGTGAGCTACATCCTGTTCTCGGGCATCCACGGCTCGGCCAGCATCGCCATCGTGAAGGACATCCTGATCCTCGTGCTCGCCGTGTTCCTGGGCGTGTACCTGCCGTGGCATTACTACGGCGGCGTCACGCCGATGTTCAGTGCCATCCACGCGGCCAACCCCAGCTTCTTCGAGTTTCCGAAAGAGGGCCTGAACCTCACCTGGTACAACTCGACCATCCTGCTCACGGCGCTGGGCTACTACCTGTACCCGTTCAACCTGACCTCGGTGTATGCCGCCCGCAGCGCGAGCGCGGTGCGCCGCAACACCATCCTGATGCCGCTGTACCAGGTGGTCATCGCCTTCCTGTTCCTGGTGGGCTTCGCGGCCATCCTGCAGGTGCCGGGGCTCAAGGGCTCCGAGGTCGACCTGGCCCTGTTCGGCCTCGTGAAGCACACCTTCGACCCGTGGTTCGTCGGCGTCATCGGCGGCACGGGCGTGCTCACCGCGCTGGTGCCGGGCTCGATGATCCTGCTCACCGCTTCCACCGTGATCGGCAAGAACGTCTACAAGGAAGGCTTCGCGCCCCATGCCACCGACAAGCAGGTCTCGCGCGTGGCGCGCGGCGTGCTGCCCGTGTTCGCGCTGGTCGCCGTGTACTTCGTGCTGCGCGGCGGTACCACCATCGTGGCCGTGGCCATCTTCGCGTCGAGCCTGCTCACGCAGCTGCTGCCCTCGCTGCTGTTCAGCCTCATGAAGAAACCCTTCGGCAGCAAGCACGCCGCCTTTGCGGGCATCCTCGCGGGCGGTGCGGTGCTGGCCTTCACGATGACCACCGGCGCGAACCTCGGCACGCTGTTCCCGGCGGCGCCCGTGGTCTTCAAGTCGCTCAACACCGGGCTGGTGGCGCTGGCGGTCAACGCGCTGGTCTTCGTGGCGGTGGCGCTCGTCACGCCGCGCGTGCTGCCGCGCACCGTGGCGGCGCAACCCGCCTGACCGGTCTTCTCTTGCCCCTGACCCACGAACGAAATCGAATGACCCAGCTCCTGATCCGCAACGTGCGCCCCCTGGGTGCGTCTCCTGTCGATGTGCGCGTGCACGACGGCCGCATCGCCGAGATCGGCGCGGCGCTGACCGCACCGGCCGGCGCCACCGTCGAAGACGGCGAGGGCGCCTTGCTGTTGCCCGGCCTCGTCGAAGGCCATACCCACCTCGACAAGACCATGTGGGGCATGGACTGG
Organism: Variovorax boronicumulans; assembly: GCF_009811375.1. Lineage (NCBI taxonomy): Bacteria > Pseudomonadati > Pseudomonadota > Betaproteobacteria > Burkholderiales > Comamonadaceae > Variovorax > Variovorax boronicumulans. The sequence continues at coordinate 407,830 of NZ_BKDH01000002.1, read as the reverse complement.
TACCGCAACGAGGTCGGCACGAACCTCACCGACAAGATCGAGAACGAGCGCGCCTTCCGCCACGCCAGCGGGCACGACGCCGCCGCGCAGTCGCTGGTGCTGGCCAAGGCCTTTCTCGCGCTTGGCACCACGCGCCTGCGCACGCATGTCGACGTCGACACCCAGGCCGGCCTGCGCCACCTCGAAGGCACGCTGCGCACGCGCGAGACGCTGCGCGAGGTGCAGCAGATCCAGGTCGTCGCCTTTCCGCAGTCGGGCCTGCTCGGGCGTCCCGGCACGGCCGAGCTGCTCGACCAGTCGCTGGCCCTGGGCGCCGACGTGCTCGGCGGCCTCGACCCCTGCGCCATCGACGGCGACCCCGTGAAGTCGCTCGACGTGCTCTTCGGCATCGCCCACAAGCACCAGCGCCCCGTCGACATCCACCTGCACGAGCCCGGCGCCATGGGTGCCTTCTCGCTCGAGCTGATCCTGCAGCGCACCGAGGCGCTCGGCATGCAGGGCCAGGTGGCGATCAGCCACGGCTTCTGCCTGGGCGACGTGAGCGAACGCGAGCGCGACGCGCTGCTCGCGCGCATGGCCAAGCTCGGCGTGGTGCTCATCACCAGCGCGCCGGCTTCGCGCAACGTGCCGCCGCTCATGGCGTGCCGCGCCGCCGGCGTCACCGTGCTCGGCGGCAACGACGGCATCCGCGACACCTGGTCGCCCTACGGCAACCCCGACATGCTCGAGCGCGCCATGCTCATCGGCCTGCGCTACAACCTGCGCCGCGACGACGAGCTCGACGTGGCGCTCGACACCGTCACGCATTCCGGCGCGCGCGGCTGCGGCTTCGCGGCCTACGGGCTCGATGTGGGCTGCCGCGCCGACCTCGTGCTGGTCGACGCGCAAACGCCCGCGCAGGCCGTGGTGAGCCGCCCCGTGCGCAAGCTCGTGGTGTCGGGCGGCCGCGTGGTCGCGCGCCACGGCACGCTCGTGCCCGGCGCCGTGCCCGCGTGAGCCGCGCCGCCTCTTCCGCCTCCGACAACCCGCGCACCGGCGCGGGCCCGGTCTTCTTCGCCTGCGTGGTCGTGCTGGTGGCGCTCAACCTGCGCGCCTTTCTCACGTCGAGCAGCCCCTTGCTCGAACCGATCCGCGCCGCGACCGGCATCGGCTTCCATGCCGTCGCGTTGCTCACCGTGCTGCCGATGTTCGCGATGGGCGCGGTGTCGCTGTCGGGCGCGGCCGTGGGCCAGCGGCTGGGCGCGCGCGGCGGCATCGCGCTCGGGCTCGGCGCCATCGCGCTGGCCTGCGCCGGCCGCTACGTGGCGGGCGGCGCCGCGGCGCTGCTGTGGAGCGCCGCGCTCGCGGGCGCGGGCGTGGGGCTGGTGCAGGCGCTCATGCCCGGCGTGGTCAAGCAGGCCTACCCCGCGCGGCTCGGTCTCATGACCGGGCTCTACTCGGCCGCCATCATGGGCGGCGGCGGGCTCGGTGCCATGGCCAGCCCGTGGCTCGCGCGCGCCGTGGGCGGCGATGCCCAACTCGACTGGCACGCCGGCCTCGCGATGTGGGCGGTGCTCGCGATCGTGGCGCTGGTGGCGTGGCTGCGCGGTGCGCGGCAGCTGCCGTCTGCGTCGTCATCCGTGCGCGCCGCCGACCCCTCGCTCGACCGCGCCTGGCTGCGCTGCTTCGGCCACCGCCGCGCGTGGCTGCTGGCGCTGTGCTTCGGCCTCATCAACGGCGGCTACACCAGCCTCGTCGCGTGGCTGCCGCATTACTTCCATGCCGAGCGCGGCTGGACGGCGCAGCAGGGCGGCGCCGTGCTCGCGCTCATGACGCTGGCGCAGGTCGTCGGCGCGCTCACCTTGCCGGCGCTCGCGCGGCGCGGCGGCCAGCGCGACCTGCGGCGCTGGCTGGTCGGCGCGCTGCTGGCGCAGCTCGTGGGCTTTGCGGCGCTCGGGCTTGCGCTGCCCGTGCCGGCGGCCGTCATCGCCGTCGTGCTCGGCGCCGGTTTGGGCGGTGCGTTCTCGCTGTGCATGGTGCTCGCGCTCGACCACCGGCCCGACCCCGCGCAGGCTGGTGCGCTCGCGGGCTTCATGCAGGGCGTGGGCTTCATGATCGCGGCGCTCGCGCCCTTCGTCACCGGCTGGGTGCGCGAGCAGACCGGCGGCTTCACCATGGCCTGGGCCTACCTGGCCGCCGTCACCGTGTTGCTGCTGCCCGCCGTGCTGCGTTTCGACCCGCGCCGCTACGCGAGCGCCACCGCCGGCCTGTTCGGCGTGCAGGCTGCGCCCGCGCCGTCCCCCATCGACCAGGCCCGCAAGGCTTGAGACCCCAGGAGATCCGACCCATGTACCAAGAACACTTCATGCAACGCGCCCTGGCCCTCTCGGCCCGGGCACTCCAGGAACCCGGCACCGAGCCCTTCGGCGCGGTCGTCGTCAAGAACGGCGAGGTGGTGGGCGAGGGCTTCAACCACTCCGTCGCGCACCACGACCCCACCTCGCACGGCGAGGTCGAGGCCATTCGCGATGCCTGCCGCCGGCTGGGCACCGTCGACCTGTCGGGCTGCGAGCTCTACACCTCGTGCGAGCCCTGCGCCATGTGCGTGGCGGCCATGCACATCGCGGGCATCGGCCAGCTGTACTACGCGGCCACGCTCGCGCAGTCGGGCGAGGCATTCCAAGGCGTGACCGTGGCGGCGCGCCACCCCATCGACGTCGACGTGCTGCGCACCGAAGCCGGCGCACCGCTGGCCGCGCGTGCGCAGCCGGCCGAACAGAAGATGGACGCCGAAGCCGTGCGCATCCTGTCGGCATGGGCCGAGCCGCGGCGCGGCGACTGAAGCGCTACGCAGCGGCAGCGTCGCCGCGCGTCGCGGCTTCGAACTCGGCGCGGTTGAGCAGGCCGAAGTACAGCACGTCGTACCACTGCAGCCCCAGCGGATATTCCGTGGCGCGGCTGCGCGTGCTGTCGCAGTCGTCGTCGAAGCGCAGCCCGAAGAACGCATCGAGCGGGGCCGCCTGTTTTTTCGCACCGGCTTCGCGCAGCAACTGCGCCGCCGCCACGATGTCTTGCGGCAGCGCATCGAGCGCGGCGCCGGCCTGCTGGCAGCGCGCAAGCTCCTTCTCGACGCAGGCCCGCAGCGGAGCCTCTTCCGATTCGGTCATGGTGTCGAGCTCGACCGTCTCCAGCAGCAGGTGCTCGTTGCGGTGGGCTTCGAGAAAAGCCAGGGTCTCGTCCAGCCAGCCCGGCAGCTGCGTCGAGCCCGTCGCGGGTGTGGCCGCTGCGCGTGCGACAGCCGCCGGAGTCGCCTTCGGTGCGGCGGACGGCGAGAACCAGCCCTTGAGCCGGTCGACGAACGACGCGGCCTTCGGCGCGGCCACGACGGGCGCTGCTACGGGCGCAGGCACCGGCGCCTGCGCCGCCAGGTACCGCATGATGTCGATGAGCCGCTTCACCCGCGCAAAGCCCGGCTCGAAGCGGCCGCTGATCGCGTACAGCCGGACCTTCTCATCCCCTTCGTCGCTGTCGAGGCCGTCGGAGATCAGCGACGCGCACAGCTGCGGATCGCCCGACATCAGCAGCCGGTACATGAACGGAATGTCGTAGTTCCATTCGGAGATGCCCGAGATGGTTTCGGGCCGGTCCGTGTACGCCGTGGGCCGGTTGGTGAGGCTGTAGAGGTAAGAGCGATTGGCCATGGATCAAAGTGTGAATGGCGGCTGCAATGCGAGCGCGTCGCCGTGACAAGAATGAAGAAGAGCCACCCCTCGCGAAGCGGCCTTCGGCCTGGTCGGCAGATTCTGCCTTCGCCAGATTTACACTCCGCCCCATGCAAGGAAAGCAAGGAAGCAACGACGTTCAGCGCGGTCTGCAGCCCGTGGTGGAGCTGCGGTCTGAAGGCGCGTCGTACCTGTATTCCGTGCGCGCGCCGCGCTCCAAGGGCGTGATCCCGCCCAGCTCGTACAGCCACACCGGCTTTGCCAGCGTCGCCGATTGCCTGCGCGACATTGCGCGCGCGCTCGGGGGCAACTTCACTCGCATCTACGTGCGCCTCGAAGGCCACTGCGTCGGCGAGCGCGACATTGCCGAGCTGCGCAAGGCGCCCGACATCGTCGCGGCCGAACTGCAGGCGCTGTGCCGTGCGGTGATCGCCGAGCAGCAGAAGCAGCAGCAACAACAAGAACAGAGCGAAGCCACCACGCCGCGCTGCTAGCCGCGCGAAGCGGGGTGTCGTTCGTTCACTGCGGCACATTCACGATGGTCGCTTGCATCATCGCCACCACCTTGTAGTCCGTGTCGCCCGCCTTCGCGAAGGCACGCACTTCGCCCGTGCACACCGCGAGCAGCTTGCCCGAACTCTGCACGCGGCCCACCGCCAGGAAGCGCTCGCCCAGCGCGGGCCGCATGAAGTTGATCTTGAACTCCGCCGTCACCACGTCGCAGCCCTGCGGCGCCTTCGTGAGCCCCGCGTAGCCGCAGGCGCTGTCGACGATGCTCGTCACCGCGCCCGCATGCACATAGCCGCGCTGCTGCGACAGCGCTTTTGAAAACGGCATCTCGATGTGCACCTCGCCGTCGCCCACATGCACCAGCCGCGCGCCGAGCGTGGCCATCAGGCCCTGTGCGTTGAAGCTGTCGGAGATGCGGGTGTGGAGGTCGGTCATGGCTGGCAAGCGAAAAGAAGCAGAAGAAAAAGGGCGCCTGTGGAGGCGCCCCGAGGGGTCACTGCATTCTGCCGCGCGGCGCTATGCCCCGCGCCAGCGCCTCAATCCCACGCCGGCGACAGCCCTTGCGGATCGGTCAGCCGCTCGCCCCGGTCGAGCGTGGCGATCTGCGCCATCTCGGCCTCGGTCAGCGTCAGCTGCTGCGCCTTCAGGTTGCTTTCGAGGTTCGCGCGCTTGGTCGACGACGGAATCACCGCGTAGCCCAATTGCATCGCCCAGGCCAGCACCACCTGCGCGGGCGTGGCGCCGTGCGCCGTGGCAATGGCGCCGATCACCGGGTCGTTCAGCACCTTGCCGTAGGCCAGCGTCATGTACGAGGTGATGCGGATGCCCTGGCTCTGCGCGAAGGCCGCCACCTTGCGGTTCTGCAGGTAGGGGTGCAGCTCGATCTGGTTCGTGGCGATGGCCGATGCGCCCACGGCGGCAATGGCCTCCTGCATCAGCGCGATGTTGAAGTTCGACACGCCGATCTGCTTCGTGAGCCCCAGCGCCTTGGCTTCGGCCAGCGCGCCCATGAACTCCGCCACCGGCACCGCGTTGGCGGGCGAGGGCCAGTGGATCAGCGTGAGGTCGACGTGGTCTGTGCGCAGCTTGGCCAGGCTGTCTTTCAGGCTGGGCACCAGCTTGCTCTTCGCGTAGTGGTCGGTCCAGATCTTGGTGGTGATGAAGAGCTCGTTGCGGGCCACGCCGCTTTCGGCAATCGCCTGGCCCACCTCGGCTTCGTTGCCGTAGATCTGCGCCGTGTCGATCGTGCGGTAGCCCAGGTCAAGGCCGTTCTTCACCGAGTCGATCACCACCTGGCCCTGCAGGCGGAAGGTGCCGAGGCCGAAGGCGGGAATGGGGGTGTTGATGTTTGTGCTCATGGCGTGTGTGTGCCTTGTGTTCAAAGAAAGAAAAAGAAGAGAAGAGGAAAGCTCAGTGCCCGACCGGCACCGGCCCCGAGGCGCGCACCGGAATGCCGGCCCGGCGGTCGAGCGAGCCGCTCCACTGCGTGAGGGCCAGCGACACCAGCACGACGAGTGCGCCGATCCAGGGCGTGTGCATCAGCCCGAGGTGCGTCACGATCAGGCCGCCGGCCCAGGCCGCGCCCGCAATGCCCAGGTTGAAGGCCGCGATGTTCAGGCCCGAGGCCACGTCCACCGCCTGCGGCGTGAAGCGTTCGGCCTGCTTCACCACGTACACCTGCAGCCCCGGCACGTTGCCGAACGCCACCGCGCCCCACATCAGCACTGCCACCAGCGCCAGCCACTTGTGCGGCGCCGCGAAGTTGAAGACCAGCAGCACGGCCGCCAGCAGCGCAAAGATGATCTTCAGCGCCGGAATCGGGCCCATGCGGTCGGCCAGCTTGCCGCCCCAGATGTTGCCCACCGCCACCGAGATGCCGTACACCAGCATCACCCAGCCCACCGCGCCGGCGCTGAAGCCCGACACGTCGGTGAGGATCGGCGCCAGGAACGTGAACGGAATGAACGAGCCGCCGTAGCCGATGGCCGTCTTGGCATACACCAGCAGCAGGCGCGGCTCGGCCAGCACCTTGGCTTGTTGCGCCAGCGAGGCCGGCGGCGTGTGGCGGATGTTGCCCGGCACGAAGATCCAGCTGCCGATGAAGGCGATCACGCCCAACGCCGACACCGCCAGGAAAGTCTCGCGCCAGCCGAAGTGCTGCCCGATGAACGTGCCCAGCGGCACGCCCGTGACCAGCGCCACCGTGAGGCCCGTGAACATGATCGCGATGGCGCTCGCCGCCTTTTCCTTCGGCACCAGGCCGGTGGCAATCGTCGAGCCGATCGAGAAGAACACCCCGTGCGCCAGCCCCGTGAGCACGCGGGCGGCAATCAGCGATTCATAGCTGGGCGCCTGCCATGCCAGCAGGTTGCCGACCGTGAACAGCGCCATCAGCCCGAGCAGCAGCGCCTTGCGCGGCAGCTTGCCCGTGAGGGCCGTGAGCACCGGCGCGCCAATGGCAACGCCCAGCGCATAGAGGCTGACCAAGAGGCCCGCCGAGGGAAGGCCGATGCCGAGGTCGGCAGCGACGGTGGGAATGAGGCCAACGATGACGAACTCGGTCGTTCCGATGGCGAAGGCGCTGAGGGTCAGCGCGAGCAGGGCGATTGGCATGAGAGCACTCCTTCTGGGATGAGGAGGAGTGTCTTGCGGTTACCTTTGCGGATAAATGGGGTTGGAAGAAGAAGATAGTTGCTTTGAAAGCAATAATAAATTTCCGCCCTCGAATCGTTGTTATCTGAACCCGGGGAAGATTGGGAACTCAGAAAAACTACGGAATAGCCATATTCTTGAGGTCAAGCTCAAGAGCTGAGAGCAAATTTGCCTGAACAAGAACGAAATTCGTTGGATCAAGGAGTTGCGGATTGGATGTCCCTGAATAGCGAGAAAATGCAGTGGCAATCTTCTTTCTTTTAGCTCGAACTTTGCCCTTTTCTCCGTGGTCAACATCATGTTGAAGGTCAGTTCGTAGAGCATTTACGTCAACGAAGGACTGAGGCATCCGTCCTTCTAGGCGTTGTCCAACGCTTTCGCGAAAAATGAAATAAAGGTCGCCAATTAGAGTTGTGTAGCTTGCGATGTCTTTGATGGGTTTTCCCAGTCTAAGCAAGGCCTGACTTGTTTTGTTTGTCGCTTTGAAAAGATCTTCTCCATGCACAGATGAGTACGAACTGTTGAAGCGAGTGATATGACTGGCCACATTGTTGCCAAGCTCTTTTACACGGGCCGCGATACCGCTTGCAGCCAAAGCTGTTGGACCAAATGAGGCTGCCATTTCGGGGCTATGCATAACCCCCTTTCTCAGAAGTACCTCATGTCTCACACGAGCGCCAGCCTTCACATTTGCGTTGACCGATTTTTGAAATCTGATGTAGTCGTAGTCTGTCGCTTCTTGACCTAATTCGACTTGTGCGGTTAATTGATCTAAAAATGTTTGAATGAATTCGGCTACCGTCTGTGGATCAACCGAGGGCTTTCCACTCTCAATGAGGCGGCAGGTAAGGGTGATAATTGACTGGACTACGGTTCTGTTTTTGAGAGCCGGTTCTCGGGTTGGAAATGCAAGTGCTAGAAAATCTAATGCTGCGCGTATGCGCTTTGCTACTGCGGACGTAGGTGAGAAGGATTTTTGCGTTTCGAATATCTTTTTTATATCGTCGTAACGAAGGCCTGAATCGATCCCTTCCACCTCAATGGCGGCAACTTTTGTTGCGATATCGAAATGTGCGAGTCTTGTGTTTGCTAGTGAAATTGAATTTGCAAAGAAGGCGTGATTTGAAAGATTTCTACAATAATCTCTAAGCTTACTATGAACGGAGTTCAGTTTTTCGCTGCTGGTCAGCGGAAGTCCTTGCTGCAGGCGTTGAAAAAATTGTTTTAACTCTTCCTCGCTTGCTTCCTCGATTTCATCGAAATCGATCTCAAAGTCATCGAACGTGTCTGCAATTTTAGGCTTCAGGTCTTTGTAGAAGGAACCGCCAAATTCTTGAGAGGTTTCTTCCGCCAATTGAAGTTCGTTTGCGAAAAATTCGAAGATTGCCGTCAAACGTTGTTGGCCATCAACAACTTCAAAACTATCGTCATCGAGGCGGACGAAATAGAATTTCGGCAGTCGCCACCCGCGAAGAATGCTATCTATTAACATTTGCTTTCGCTCCGGATTCCATACTTCCGGTCGCTGCCACTCGGGTATGTCGTATCGATCACGTCTCTTATATATCTTGTCAAGAGCTCGTCTTCCTGCGGTCATCTTCATATGCGTTCTCTCCTTCTGTTCCCGGCATTAAATCCAGAAACCGTTCTAGCAGAAAGTGTGCGGCGCGTGCTCTTCAGATTGAGAATTTCTGCCGGTCGGTACGTTCCGGTGATAGTGCTCCGGTAGATATACTGCCTCGTCGCGCAAAAAACGCGATCGGGTTTGGAAGCCCGCAAAAACCCCTGCGACGAAAGCCGCAGGACCCGCACATGGTCTGCGGCTTTTTCGTTCGCGCTGCTTTTTTAGGCGGCTCGGACGGGAGGGCGCGAGTCCTGCCGGTTTCTCTACAAGGGGTTTTCCGGTCTTCCAACCCGTTCGAGCTGCCGCCATCGTTTGGAAGCGGGGGCGTCGGTTGTGGCAAACCAAAATCCCTTCGGAGGCCGCACATGGCTGAATCTGCATCCGTCCCAGCGCAACCGAGCGCCCGTCCCACTTCCTCGTCATCAGACCTCGACGACCTTGCGGTCCAAGCCTGCGACGACGCCGACAACCTCAACGCAGTAATGCGTGCCTACACCGCGCTAGAAAAGCTCGTAGACACCAGCGCCCTCAACGACAGCGAAGAGCTCGCCCCCACCCGCACCGAACTGAGCGCCTTGCTGCGCCTGCTCAACGAAGCGTTGATGACCCGCATCGCCACCGTCAACGCAACAGCCGGCGCCGTACGCGATGCGCTGCAAGCGCACCCCTCGCTCAAGCCGGCCTAGCCCCCGGCGGCCGGCGTGAAGCCTCTGCCTCACGACCGGCCCGCAGCCCTCAAGCCGCCTTCGTCTCCGGCAACACCGCCGTCAACGCAAAGTCCACCAGCATCAGCCAGGTCTCTTCGAGCCCGGTGATGTTGTGGTGGTCCGAGTTCGACACGGTCTGCACGCTCACGGGCGTGGGCCAGGCGGCGATGAGTTTTTCGGAGCGTTCGTGGGGCACCACGTCGTCCTTCGCGGCGAGCAGCACCTGGGTCTTGGCGGCGACTTCCTTGCTGTGCTCGATGGAGTTGAAGCGGTGGCGCAGCAACAGCGACAGCGGCACGAGCGGAAAGCGCTTCTTGGCGACTTCGAGCAGCGAGTCGTACGGCGTGATGAGCTGCAGGCTCGCAAACTCCTGCCGCGCCACGAGCTGGATGGCCACGCCGGTGCCCAGGCTGCGGCCCACCACGTGCAGGCGCGCCTGCGGAAAGGCGCGGCGCAGGTGGCTGGCGAACTGGGCGGCGTCGGCCACGGAGGCGATTTCAGACGGCGCGCCCTGCGAGTCGGCTACGCCCCGGTAGTTGAGGGCGGCAAAGCCGAAGCCCTCGGGCAGCCAGTGCAGCATCTGCGCGGTGGCGCGCACGTCTTCGCCGCGGCCGGCGAAGTAGATGAACAGGTCCTGCAGCGCGTCTTCGCCCTGCGGGTGATACACGTAGCCGCGCACCATGCCGCCGGGCACGGGGTGCGAGTAGGTCGAAAAATCTTCCGACAGATGCACCACGGGCAGCTTGCGGGCGTTGAAAAGAATGTGGCCCTGGCGCGTGGCGAGCAGGGTCCAGTAGGCGGCCAGGCTGCCGATGGCGGCGGCCGAGGCCGACAGGGCAATGCGGGCAATCTTGGCTTGGGTGTTCTTCTGCAAATCAGGGCTCCCGAGAAAGTGGCGGCGTGGCATCGCAAGGGCAGGGCCCGGCCGATGCGCAACGCGCAAGGGGCGTAGTTTCACCGCGTTCGCGAGGCGGTGCGTTGCGAGGTGTATGGCCGCAGCGCGCGGCGCGCCGGCCGGGGGCTGAAGATAATCCCCGCATGATCGCCATCGACTGCTACTACAGCCTTTCCTCGCCCTGGGCCTACCTCGGCGGCCCGCAATTGCAAGACATCGTGCGCCGCCACCATGTGCAGCTCACGCTCAAGCCCTACGACTTCCAGGCGGTGGTGCCGCAAACCGGCGGCATTCCGCTGAAGACGCGCCCCGAGCCGCGCCGCACGTACCACGCGCTGGAGCTGTCGCGCTGGCGCGATTACCTCGGCATGCCGATGAACCTGGAGCCCGCGCACTACCCGAAGGGCGCGCCGACCGACCCGAACTGGAACAAGTACCCCGGCTGGATGGTGATCGCCGCCCAGCTGCAGGGCCTCGATGCGCAGCCGCTGTCGCACGCGCTGCTGCGCGCGCTGTGGGCCGAGGAGCGCGACACGGCGCAGGCCGCGGTGCGCATCGCGATCGCCGACGAAAACGGCTACGACGGCGCGGCGCTGCAGGCGCTGGAGCAGTCGGCCGAGGTGCTGGCGGTGTACCGCGCCAACAGCGCCGACGCGGTGGAAGCGGGCGTGTTCGGCGCGCCCACGTTCATCCTGAACGGCGAGCGCTTCTGGGGACAAGACCGGCTGGCGTTTCTCGACCGGGCGCTCGACAAGCTGCGCGCTGGCGGCTGAGCGGCAACCTCTCTTTTTTCTTCAGAGGAACGAGCGTGGCAGCAGCGCGGGCACGAGCGTGCGGTGCAGCCGCTCGCGCCACCAGCGCAGCGCCTGGCCCTGCGCGCCGGTCTTCCACGCGAGCCAGAAGGCTTCGGGCGCGCGCGGTTCCTCGGTCGGCAGTTCGACCAGCGTGCCGCGCGCCAGCTCGTCGGTGATGCAGGCGCGCGGCAAAAAGCCGTGGCCCAGCCCGGCGACCTGGCAGGCGACCTTGGCGGCCATCGACGGCACGGTGATGCGCGGCTGGCCGGCCATGAGGCCGACGGTGCGGTCCGACAGGGTGCGCGCGGTGTCGCCGACCACGATGGCGTTGCAGTCGATGAGGTCGCCGCGCTGCACGGGGCGCTTCAGCCGCGTGAGCGGGTGGGTGGGCGCGACGCAGAAGGCGAACGCCAGGCTGCCCACGGCCACGGCCTGGTGGCCGCCGCCGGCCGGGCCTTCGCCCGCGGCCACGACGATGTCGGCGCGGCCCTCGCGCAGCGCCTCCCAGCTGCCGGTGAGCGCCTCGCAGCCGACGCGCAGCCGCGTGCCGCAGCGCAGGTCTTCGAAGGCGCGGATGTCGTCCATGAAGGCCTGCGTGGGAATGAGCGAGTCGTGCACCAGCCGCAGCTCTGATTCGTAGCCGGTGGCAATCTGCCGCATGCGCGATTCGAGGTCGCTCGCGGCGCCGAGCAGCCAGCGGCCTTCCTTGAGCATTTCTTCGCCGGCGGCGGTGAGGGTCACGCGCGGGCCGTTGCGCTCGAACAGCAGCATGCCGAGCTGCTCTTCGAGCTTGCCCACGGCGTAGGAGATGGTGGAGGGCACCTTGTTCAGCCGCGCGGCGGCGGCGGCAAAGGAGCCGTGGCGCGCGATGGCGTCGACGACCTCGATGGCTTCCAGGGTGAGCTTGAGCACGGGGCGTTCCTCGCAGGAAAAAAGGAATGATCGAAAACTTCGATCATTGATGATGAAAAGTTTCGTCGATGGGGCCCTGCGCGCACTGGATGATTCAGCCCACGCCAAGGAGATTCCCTCCGAAAGCGATTGTGAACCGAATCGAATATCCACGCACCCAACTTTGCCGAAGGAGCCTTTCATGACCGTCCAAGCCACCCCCACCGCCGGCGCCAAGCTGCTCACCCCCACCGACCACACGCTGGTGATGATCGACTTCCAGTCGCAGATGGCCTTTGCCACGCACTCGATCGACGCCGTGAACCTGCGCAACAACGCCGCGCTGGTGGCGCAGGCGGCGGCGGGCTTCAAGGTGTCGACCATCCTCACGACCGTGGCCGAGAAGAGCTTTTCGGGCCCGATGTTCAGCGAGATCACCGACGCCTTCCCCGGCCAGAAGATGCTGGACCGCACCTCGATGAACACCTGGGAAGACGCCGCCGTGATCGAGCGCGTGAACGCCATCGGCAAGCCGCGCATCGTGCTGGCCGGCCTGTGGACCAGCGTGTGCATCGTGGGCCCGGCGCTGTCGGCGCTGGACCAGGGCTTCGAGGTGTACGTGATTGCCGACGCCTGCGGCGACGTGTCCACCGAGGCGCACAACCGCGCCATGGAGCGCATGGTGCAGGCCGGCGCGCAGCCGATGACCTCGCTGCAGTACCTGCTGGAGCTGCAGCGCGACTGGGCGCGTGGCGACACCTACGAGTTGACGACCGGTATTGCGAAGAAGGTGGGCGGCGCCTACGGTCTGGGCGTGACGTACGCCAAGACCATGTTCGGCGCCCACGAGGGTTGAGCGCAGAGCACCCGGAAGGCCGACCGACCATGAAGACCTATGTCGTTTCCCTCGCGCTCGGCCTGCTGGTCGGCGTGATCTACGCGCTCTTCCAGGTGCGCTCGCCGGCGCCGCCGGTGATCGCCCTGGTGGGCCTGCTGGGCATCCTGCTCGGCGAGCAGATCCCGCCGCTGGTGCGGCAGGTGTTCGACCGGCCGGCCGCCAGCTCGTGGCTGCATGACCAGGTCAAGCCGCACGTGTTCGGCAAGCTGCCGACCTGTGCGCAGCCCGGGGCGGTGAAGACTGCCGCCACCGGCAGCCGCCCGTCCGAGCGGAGCGACGCATGAACGCCCCCGACCCGCAACGCCGCCACTTCCTGGGCGCCCTCGGCGCCTTTGCAGCCACCTCCCTCGCCCCCGCATCCACCATGGCCACCACCCAGACCCCCGACCTCATCCTGCGCAACGGCCGCTTCACCACGCTGGACCGTGCCAACCCCACGGCCGACGCGGTGGCCATCAAGGACGGCCGCTTCACCCGCGTGGGCCGCGCCGAAGACGTGCTGCCGCTGGCCGGCAGCCACACTCGCGTGATCGACCTGCAGGGCCAGCGCGTGCTGCCGGGCCTCATCGACAACCACCTGCACATCATTCGCGGCGGGCTGAACTACAACATGGAGCTGCGCTGGGACGGCGTGAGGAGCCTGGCCGATGCCATGGGCATGCTCAAGCGCCAGGTGGCGATCACGCCCGCGCCGCAGTGGGTGCGCGTGGTGGGCGGCTTCACCGAGCACCAGTTCGTCGAGAAGCGCCTGCCGACCCTGGCCGAGCTGAACGCGGTGGCGCCCGACACGCCGGTGTTCATCCTGCACCTGTACGACCGCGCGCTGCTCAACGGCGCCGCGCTGCGCGCCGTGGGCTACACGAAAGACACGCCCGCGCCGCCCGGCGGCGAGATCGTGCGCGACAGCGCCGGCAACCCCACGGGCCTGCTGCTGGCCAAGCCGAACGCGGCCATCCTGTACGCCACGCTGGCCAAGGGGCCGAAGCTGCCCTTCGACTACCAGCTCAACTCCACGCGCCACTTCATGCGCGAACTCAACCGCCTGGGCGTGACCGGCGCCATCGACGCGGGCGGCGGCAACCAGAACTACCCCGACGACTATGAAGTGATCCAGAAGCTGCACGACGACGGGCAGCTCACGATCCGCCTGGCCTACAACCTCTTCACGCAGAAGCCCAAGGCCGAGAAGGACGACTTCCTGAACTGGACCGCGAACTCCAGATACAAGCAGGGCGACGACTACTTCCGCCACAACGGCGCGGGCGAGATGCTGGTGTTCTCGGCCGCCGACTTCGAAGACTTCCGCCAGCCGCGCCCCGACATGGCGCCCGAGATGGAAGGCGACCTCGAAGGCGTGGTGCGCATCCTGGCGCAGAACCGCTGGCCCTGGCGCATGCACGCGACCTACGACGAAACCATCAGCCGCTCGCTCGACGTGTTCGAGAAGGTCAACAAGGACACGCCGCTGGCCGGCCTGAACTGGTTCTTCGACCATGCCGAGACGATTTCCGAAAAGTCGATGGACCGCATCGCCGCGCTCGGCGGCGGCGTGGCGGTGCAGCACCGCATGGCCTACCAGGGCGAGTATTTCGTCGAGCGCTACGGCCCCGGCGCGGCCGAGGCCACGCCGCCGGTCAAGAAGATGCTGGAGCGCGGCCTGAAGGTGTCGGCCGGCACCGACGCGACGCGCGTGGCCTCGTACAACCCGTGGGTGTCGCTGTCGTGGCTGGTCACGGGCAAGACGGTGGGCGGCATGCAGCTGTACCCGCAGCGCAACTGCCTGGACCGCGAGGCCGCGCTGCGCATGTGGACCGAGAACGTCACCTGGTTCTCGAACGAGGAGGGCAAGAAGGGCCGCATCCAGGAAGGCCAGCTGGCCGACCTGGTGGTGCCCGACCGCGACTTCTTCGCCTGCGCCGAATCGGAGATTGCCGACACCACGGCGCTGCTCACGATGGTGGGCGGCAAGGTGGTCTACGGCGCAGGCCCGTTCGCCGCGCACGACGAAGGTGGCCTGCCGCCCGCCATGCCCGACTGGTCGCCCGCGCGCACCTTCGGCGGCTATGCCGGGTGGGCCGACACGGCCGAGGGGGCGCCGCTGCAGAAGGTGATGCGCAACGCCGCGATGTCGTGCGCCTGCGCCAACGACTGCAACGTGCACGGCCACAGCCATGCGACGGCCTGGAGCAGCAAGCTGCCCATCGCCGACCTGAAGAGCTTCTGGGGCGCGCTGGGTTGCGCCTGCTGGGCGGTGTGATGAAGGCCCTGCACTGGACCCTTTCGCCCGCCGTGCGCTGGATCGCCTTGCTGCTGCTGTGCGCGGCCTACCTGCAGGGCGGCCTGAACAAGGCGCTGGACTTCAACGCCGCCATCGCCGAGATGAACCACTTCGGCCTGTCGCCGGCCGGCCCGCTGGCCGTGGCGGTGATCGTGCTGGAGCTGGGCGCCGCGGCGCTCATCCTCACCGGCTTCTGGCGCTGGCTCGGCGCGCTCGCGCTGGGCGGCTTCACGCTCATGGCGACCTTCGTCGCGCTGCGTTTCTGGGAGATGCCGCTGGGGCAGGAACGCTTCATGGCGGCCAACGCCTTCTTCGAACACCTGGGCCTGGTCGGCGGCTTCGTGCTCGTCGCCTGGCTCGACCTCCAGGAGCGCCACGATGACTGAGCCCCAAGCCAAAGCCGCCGGCGCGTTCGCGCCGCTGCGCCAGCCGGTCTTCGCCGTGCTGTGGGCCGCCACGGTGCTGGGCAACATCGGCAGCTTCATGCGCGACGTGGCCAGCTCGTGGCTGGTGACCGACCTGTCGGCCAGCCCGACGGCGGTGGCGCTGATCCAGACGGCGGCGACGCTGCCGATCTTTTTGCTGGCGATTCCGGCCGGCGTGCTGTCGGACATCCTCGACCGCCGGCGCTTCCTGATCTTCGTGCAGGTGCTGCTGGCCGCGGTGAGCGGCACGCTGCTGGTGCTGTCGCACACGGGCACGCTCACGGTCGAGTACCTGATTGCGCTGACCTTCGTGGGCGGCATCGGCGCGGCGCTCATGGGGCCGACCTGGCAGTCGATCGTGCCGGAGCTGGTGCCGCGCAGCGAGCTCAAGGGCGCGGTGGCGCTGAACTCGCTGGGCATCAACATCGCGCGCTCCATCGGGCCCGCGGCGGGCGGGCTGATCCTCGCGAGCTTCGGCGCGGCCGCCACCTACGGGCTGGACGTGCTGAGCTATGTGTTCGTGATCGCGGCGCTGTTGTGGTGGAAGCGCCCGGCGGCGGTGGACAGCGGGCTGTCCGAGAACTTCTTCGGCGCCTTCCGCGCCGGCCTGCGCTACACGCGGGCCAGCAAGGAGCTGCACGTGGTGCTGCTGCGCGCGGCGGTGTTCTTCCTGTTCGCCAGTTCGGTGTGGGCGCTGCTGCCGCTGGTGGCGCGCCAGATGCTCGGCGGCACGGCGAGCTTCTACGGCATCCTGCTGGGCGCCGTGGGCGCAGGCGCTATCGGCGGTGCGCTGGTGATGCCGCGGCTGCGTGCCCGGCTCGATGCCGACGGCATGCTGCTGCTGGCCTCGCTGCTCACGGCCGCGGTGATGGGCGCGCTGGTGTTCGCGCCGCCGCAATGGCTGGCGGTGCCGATGCTGGGCGTGCTGGGGCTGGGCTGGATCATTGCGCTGACCACGCTCAACGGGGTGGCGCAGTCGATCCTGCCGAACTGGGTGCGCGGGCGCGGGCTGGCCGTGTACCTCACGGTGTTCAACGGCGCCATGGCCGCCGGCAGCCTGGGCTGGGGCCTGGTCGCGCAGCAGATCGGCGTGCCGGCCACGCTGGTGGCGGGCGCCGTGGGGCTGGTGGTGATGGGGCTGGTGTTCCATCGCGTGCGGCTGCCCGCCGGCGAAGCCGACCTGCAGGCCTCGAACCACTGGCCCGAGCCGCTCCTGGCCGAGCCGGTGGCGCACGACCGCGGGCCCGTGATGATCCAGGTCGAGTACCGCATCCGCAAGGAAGACCGGCCGGCGTTCCTCGATGCGATGAAGCGGTTGTCGCTGGAGCGCCGCCGCGACGGTGCCTACGCCTGGGGCGTGCACGAGCACACGGCCGACGCCGAGCGCGTGATGGAGTGGTTCCTCGTGGAGTCGTGGGCCGAGCACCTGCGCCAGCACCACCGCGTGTCGCACGCCGACGCCGACCTGCAGGCCGAGGCGCTGCGCTTTCACATCGGCCCGGGCAAGCCCGAGGTGCATCACTTCCTGGCGCTCTGAGCAGCGCGGATTCTTTCTCTTTCCCTTTCACCCTTTCGTCCATCTCAAGGAAAAACCATGACCACACTGACCCTTCGCGACGGCACCGAGCTCTATTACAAGGACTGGGGCAGCGGCCAGCCGATTCTTTTCAGCCACGGCTGGCCGCTGAGCGCCGACATGTGGGACGCCCAGATGCTGTTCTTCGCCGAGCGCGGCTACCGCGTCATCGCGTTCGACCGCCGCGGTTTCGGCCGCTCCAGCCAGCCCTGGACCGGCTACGACTACGACACCTTCGCCGACGACATCGCCGAGCTGATCGAAAAGCTCGATCTGAAAAACGTGATCCTGGCGGGCTTCTCGATGGGCGGCGGCGACGTCACGCGCTACATCGCGCGCAAGGGCAGCGCGCGCGTGGCCAAGCTGGCGCTCATCAGCGCGGTGACGCCGCTGTTCATGAAGACCGCCGACCATCCCGTGGGCCCCGAGGCCTCGCTCTTCGCGGGCATCCGCGCCGGGCTGGCCGCCGACCGGGCGCAGTTCATCGACGACTTCAGCACCCTGTTCTACGGCACCAACCGCCCGGGCGCGAAGGTGTCGCAGGGCGTGTTCAAGCAGACGCTGCAGATCGCGCTGCAGGCCTCGATCAAGGCCACCATCGACTGCGTGACGGCGTTCTCCGAGACCGACTTCCGCCCCGACATGGCGAAGATCGACGTGCCCACGCTGGTGATCCACGGCGATGACGACCAGGTCGTGCCCTTCGAGGCCACCGGCAAGCTGGCGGCCGAAATGATCAAGGGCAGCCAGCTCAAGCTGTACGCCGGCGCGCCGCACGCCACCTGCACCACGCACGCGGCGCAGGTGAACGCCGACCTGCTGGCGTTCATCCAGGGCTGAGGCCGGGTGTGTCGAAAGGGCCGCGCCCTGCGGCCCTTCCGGCGCGAAGGGCGGCGCCGGTGGCGATAATCCGGCGATGCGAATCCGCTTTACCAAGATGCAGGGAGCCGGCAACGATTTCGTCGTGCTGGACGAAACGCGCGGCACGCTGGGCCTCACGGCCGCGCAGTACCGCTTCCTGGCCGACCGCCATTTCGGCGTCGGCGCCGACCAGATCCTCACGGTGCGCCCGTCGCCCGCCGCAGGCATCGACTTCCAGTACGTGATCCACAACGCCGACGGCGGCGAGGTGGAGCAGTGCGGCAACGGGGCGCGCTGTTTCATGCGCTTCGTGAGCGAGCACGGCCTGACCGAGAAGAAAGACGTGCGCGTGCAGACGCTGGCCGGCGTGATCGAACCCCGCATGGGCGACGACGGCCGCGTGACGGTCGACATGGGCGCCCCGGTCTTCGAGCCGGCGCGCGTGCCCTTCGACACGGCGGGGCTCGACCCGCAGCACGAAGGCGCGTGGCAGAAGTGGCACCTGGCGCTGGGCACCCGGGCCGGCAGCGCTATCGTTTCGGTAGCGGTGCTGTCCATGGGCAACCCGCACGCGGTGCAGGTGGTCGACAACGTCGACACCGCGCCCGTGGCCGAGCAGGGCCCGCAGATCGAGCACCATCCGCGTTTTCCGCAGCGCGTGAACGCGGGCTTCATGCAGGTGGTCGACCGCACGAACATCAAGCTGCGGGTGTTCGAGCGCGGCGCCGGCGAAACGCTGGCCTGCGGTACGGGCGCCTGCGCGGCCGTGGTGGCGGGCATCCGCCTGGGGCTGCTGGATTCCCGTGTCGACGTGCAGACGCACGGCGGCATTCTCACGATCGAGTGGCAGGGCGACGGCCGGCCGGTGCTCATGACAGGACCGGCCACGACGGTGTTCGAGGGCGAGATCGACGTGCCCGACATTTCGGAACAGCCATGACCCAATTCACCCACGACAACAACGCCATGAACCCGATCACCGAAGACGACATCGCGAACTACCTGTCGAACACGCCCGACTTCTTCGAGCGCCACGCCCAGCTGCTGGCGCAGGTGCAGCTCACCAGCCCGCACGGCAACCGCGCCGTGAGCCTGCAGGAGCGCCAGGCCGAGATGCTGCGCGAGAAGATCAAGGCGCTGGAGCACCGCCTGATGGACATGGTGCGCCACGGCACCGAAAACGTCGTCATCGCCGACCGCCTGCAGCGCTGGACCAAGGGCCTGCTGACCACGCGCGACCCGCGCAGCCTGCCGTACCGCATCGCGGTCGACCTGCAGTCGCTGTTCCTGGTGCCGCAAACGGCCATCAAGGTGTGGGACTGCGGCACCGAGTACCTGAACGAAGCCTATGCCCAGTGGGTGAGCGACGACGTGAAGGCGCTGGCCACCTCGCTCACCTCGCCCTACTGCGGGCTCAACGCGGGCTTCGAGGCGGCCAACTGGCTGCCCGAGCCGCAGGGCGCCGCGTCGATCGCGCTGATTCCGCTGCGCCCCGACGCCGAGTCGCCGGCCTTCGGCCTGCTGGTGCTGGCCTCGCCGGACGCGCAGCGCTTCAACGCCGAAATGGGCACGGACTTTCTCGAGCGCATCGCCGAGCTGTCGTCGGGCGCGCTGTCGCGGCTGCGCCCTTGAGCCGTTCCGCGCGAAGCGGGTGGCGCCGCCGGCCTTGGCTGACCGGCCTGTGCGTGGTCTTGCTGGCCGGTGTGCTCACCTACGCCGCCATCGCGGGCGTGATCTGGCAGCGTGCCGAGGCGGCCCTGGCCGGCCCGATGCCGCGCGCGGCCGACGTGGCGCTGGTGCTGGGCAACCGCGCCTACCTCGACGGCAAGCCCAATCCCTGCCTCACGGGCCGGGTCGACCAGGGCATCGTGCTGGCGCGTGCCGGTCGCGCGCAGACGCTGGTGTTCTCGGGCGGCGTCGACGTGGAAGACGGCCGCATCGAGGCCGAGGTCATGCGCGACCACGCCACGGCCGAGGGCTACACGGGGCCGATGGTGCTGGAGTCGGTGTCGTCGTCCACGCGCGCCAACCTGTCGCTGTCGCGCACGCTGCTGGAGGCCAAGGGCGTGCGCAGCGTGATCATCGTGTCGGAGCCGTACCACCTGTGGCGCATCGAGCGGCTGGTGCGTGCCAGCGGCTTCGACCAGGCCTTCGACGTGCAGTACGCCGCCGCGCCCACCTCGTGCTGGCGCCGTTGGGGCATGCTGTTCAAGGGCGCATTGCGTGAGCCGGCGGCCATCGTGAACAATGCATCGCTCGGTTATCTGTTCTAGCTAGCGCGGCCCCGGGCAGCGCACGGAGCACGACGACACCATGGAATGGATCGACAAATACCTCGAACACGTGCGCGTGGAGCGTCGGCTCGCGCCGCGCACGGTCGAGCTGTACGCCTTCCACCTGCGCGCGCTGACCGACCACGCGGCCGAGGCCAACCTGCTGCTGGACCGCGTGCAGACCGCCCACATCCGCCGCTGGATGGCACAGCTGCACAGCGCCGGGCGCGAGCCGCGCGGCATCGCGCTGGTGCTGTCGTGCTGGCGCAGCTTCTACCGCTGGCTCGGCCATGAAGGGCTGATCGGCTTCAACCCGGTGCAGGACGTGCACGCGCCCAAGGCGGGCCGCCCGCTGCCGAAGGCGCTGGGCGTGGACGACGCGGTGCGCCTGGCCGAGCTGTACGACCCCGAGGCCGACCCCTGGACCGAAGCGCGCGACGGCGCCATCGTCGAAATGCTCTACGGCTGCGGCCTGCGCGTGAGCGAGCTCACCGGGCTCGACGCCCAGGCCAGCGCCACGGCGCTCGGCTGGGTCGACCTCGACGCCATGGAAGCCCACGTGCTCGGCAAGGGCAGCAAGCGGCGCAGCGTGCCCGTGGGCAGCAAGGCGGCCGAGGCGCTGCGCGACTGGCTCGCGGTGCGCGGCGAGCGCCAGGAGCCGGCGCTGTTCGTCAGTGCGCGCGGCGCGCGCATGTCGTCGCAGGCCGTGTGGAAGCTGTTGCGCGAGCGCAGCCTGAAGGCCGGCCTGGCCGCGCCGGTGCATCCGCACATGCTGCGCCACTCGTTCGCGAGCCACGTGCTGCAGTCGAGCAGCGACCTGCGCGCGGTGCAGGAGCTGCTGGGCCATGCCAACATCGCGACCACGCAGGTCTACACGCGGCTGGACTTCCAGCACCTGGCCAAGGTCTACGACGCGGCGCATCCGCGCGCCAAGGCCAAAAAGAACGATTAAGCTGAGCGATCGTGAGCCCTGGAAGCCAGGGTCAGTTGCGGTGGTGTTTATGCCATTCGCTACAGAGCTTCCTGAACGAGCGGCTCGAATCGAAAGCTTGTTGAAGGTCCATTCGGGCGGAGAAAGCCGGCTGGTCCGTTGTTTCGTTGTAGCCCGCTCCGCTCATTCTTCTGGCAAGCCAGCCCTTTGCATTCCTGGGAACCTCCGGGGTGGCAGCATCCTCGGGGTTGTCTAGGGTGAAGTTCCGCAGTCCGTGCAGGGACCTCGCGGCAGCAATGAACCAAGCTTCGTACTCGCGATTCGCAAGCACCACGGAGATATTGCGATGCGGCACGATTTCTTTTGCCCGGCGAAGAATCTCGGCTCCACGGGTGGCAGGACAGTCGTCGTCGGCGTCCAGCAAAACAAGTACCCAGCCGCTGGCCTCGCATTTCGCCGCAGCGAGCAGCAAGTGCCGACGAAACTCCGCGTCGCGGTTCAGGAAGCGATCCTTGTAGACCCGGATTGGGACAGGAATACGAGCGGGTGCAGCTGGTGTTTGCCACTCGCATATTCGGCGAAGTAGCACCGGCAAGGCGGCTACTTCGCCATCGCCTTCAACGATGCAAACTACGTTGATCAAGATGCGGCTCGTCCAAAAAGCTCAACTTGTCGTAGACCTTGTGCATCCAGAATGTCTCTATCTGGGACTAGCTGATTCATGCGCAAAAGTTCACCAGCTGAGAAAAGATGGCTTCGCATCGACTCGCGGGATGCAGGGTCCAAGGGGCCAATCTTCGTCTCTCCTCCCTCCGAAATGACGGCAAGAAGAGAACTTGCATCCAGACTCCGGTCGTCCAACAGGTCAGGGCTGTGACTTGTTACGATGATTTGTGTCTTTTTCGATGCCAGTACCAACGCGCCACGCAAAGCAGCGCTTGCGGCCGGATGGAGTGCTGTTTCTGGCTCCTCGACACCAATCAAAGATGGGGCGTAGTCCCGATTGCTTTGAAACAGCGCGGTCAATACGCCGAGTGCTCGCAATGTTCCATCCGACATGTTTTGTGCCAAGAAGCGCCAGGGGTGTTTTGATCCGGCCATATCCTGACGAAACTCCAAAGTCTCCATCGGACCAATCTTTTTTCTTTCTACGCCATGCACCATGGGCGCGACGGTCTGCAGATACTCCTGGATCACAGTCATGGCTTCGGGCGCGAACCTCTCAAGGTGCCCAATGACGCTGGCAATGTTTTCCCCCACGGGTTTGAGCAGCCGGCCATCTTGAGGGTTTTGCATTTCCCGCATCAACTTGGGATTCAAGTTGTAGAACCCCATTGCCGTAAGCGCGTCAAAAACGGGTCGAAATGCGGTGAGGCCTGAGAGGCTTACAAGCGCGAGTCGATCCGACGTTACAGCGGGAAATGTTGGCTCACTGGTTTTTATCAGCGACCCGCGTTCTATCCGGAAGAATGGGCCCTTCCCAATGCCACCAATCGCGCACTCTTCGGTTTGCACTTCATGGCCGAGTCCCTGTCGGGTTCCAACTTCAAACGCGTAGTGGCCTGGGGTTCCGTCGTTCAGAACAAATTCCAGCCGAACACCAAAATGAGTTGGGTGACCATTCGATCTTCGACGTACTTCGGAGAGTCCCCCTCTCTTGTTCAGCGCGTTGTCGAGCGATCCGGTGAGGGCGTCGCCGACGAGGTGAAGCGCGTCGAGGAAATTGCTCTTCCCGGAGCCATTGGCTCCGACCAGATACGTCAACGGACCAAGTTCGACGTCGCAGCTACCGATGCTTCGGTAGTTTCTGAGCACGACGCGCTTGAGGAAAATAGGAGCGCTCACCTTGTGGGCCTTTCGGGATCGGATGTCGCTGAAAATGCAAGTTGAAGAATATTCAGCGCGGTACAGCCGGTGTAGTTTCGCATGCTGCGTCCGTCGCTCGAGTTTTCGCACGCAACGACAATCCTTCAAGACCCACCAGACAATGAAAACCCTCCGCCTCAAGCCGGGCAAGGAGCGCTCGCTCCAACGCCGCCATCCCTGGGTCTTCGAATCCGCCATTGCGCGCGGCGGCGCGGACTCGGGGGAAACGGTGCGCGTGGAGTCGCACGACGGCCACTTTCTCGCGTGGGCGGCCTTCGGCCCCGCCTCCAAGATCCGGGCGCGGGCCTGGAGCTTTGACGAGAAGCAGCGCATCGACGCTGCTTTTTTTTCCACGGTCTGCACGCGCGCGGTGAACGCGCGCGGCCTGTTCGACCTGCAGAGCGACGGCGTGCGGCTGGTGCACGGCGAGGCCGACGGCCTGCCGGGGCTGATCGTCGACCGCTATGGCGATACGCTGGTGGCGCAGTTTTTGTCGGCCGGCGTGGAGCGCTGGAAAGACGTGCTGGCCGATGCGCTGCTCAAGGCCACGGGGCTCACCAGACTGTATGAGCGCTCGGACGCCAGCGGCCGCGAGCGCGAGGGCCTGAAGCCGGTCACGGGCTGGCTGCGCGGCGAGGGCCCCACCCAGATCACCATCCGCGAGCACGGCTGGCAGCTGTCGCTGGACATCGCCACCGGCCACAAGACCGGCTTCTACCTCGACCAGCGCGACAGCCGCCAGCGCTTTGCCGAGCTGGCGCAGCACCGGCGTTTTCGCCGCGTGCTCAACTGCTTCTGCTACACGGGCGGCTTCACCGTGGCCGCGCTCGCGGGCCTGAAGGCGGCCGGGGCGCTCGAGGGCGCTTCGCTGGTGTCGGTCGATTCGTCGCAACCCGCGCTCGAGCGGGCGCGCGCGCACCTGGCGCTCAACGGTTTCGAAGGGCAGGGCATTGCCACGGAGTTTCTCGACGCCAACGTGAACACGGTGCTGCGCGAGTTCATCGACCAGGGCCGCACCTTCGACGCCATCGTGCTCGACCCGCCGAAGTTCGCGCCCACGGTGGCGCACGCCGAGCGCGCGGCGCGTGCCTACAAGGACATCAACCGCCTGGCGCTCAAGCTGCTGGAGCCGGGCGGCGTGCTGCTCACGTTTTCCTGCTCGGGCGGCATCAGCGCCGACCTGTTCCACAAGATCGTGGCCTCGGCGGGGCTGGACGCCGGCGTGGACGGCTACATTGCCGAACGCCTGGGCGCCGCGCCCGACCACCCGATGACCATCGAGTTCCCGGAAGGGGAGTACCTGAAGGGGCTGGTGGTGGTCAGAAAGCCCCTGTGAACGAGGGCTTGACCCCGTCGGCAACGCAACTCAGTGGCATTGGCTAAACTGCCCGCCAATCCCCCGCCTTTTTCTGTTTTCCGTTTCCGGAGCACTTTTCCATGGCCCTCATTCCCGCGACCATCCTGACCGGCTTTCTCGGCTCGGGCAAAACCACGCTGCTCAAGCGCATCCTGACCGAGGCCCATGGCCAGAAGATCGCGGTCATCGAGAACGAGTTCGGCGAGGAGAACATCGACAGCGACATCCTCGTGACCGAGTCGAAGGAGCAGATCGTGCAGATGAGCAACGGCTGCGTCTGCTGCACCATCCGCGAAGACCTGCGCGAAGCGCTGCAGCTGCTGGCCGCCAAGAAGCGCCAGGGCCTGCTCGATTTCGACCGCGTGGTGATCGAGACCACCGGCCTGGCCGACCCCGGCCCGGTGGCACAGACCTTCTTCATGGACGACGAGATCGCCGAGAGCTACCTGCTCGACTCGATCCTGACGCTGGTCGATGCCAAGCACGCGCCGCAGCAACTCAACGACCGCCAGGAAGCGCGCCGCCAGGTGGGCTTCGCCGACCAGATCTTCATCAGCAAGAGCGAGCTGGTGTCGGCCGAAGAGACCGAGGCGCTCATTCACCGCCTGAAGCACATGAACCCGCGCGCGCCGCAGCAGAAGGCGCACTTCGGCGACGTGCCGCTGAAGGACATCTTCGACCTGCGCGGCTTCAACCTGAACGCCAAGCTGGACATCGACCCCGACTTCCTCAAGGAAGACGACCACGACCATCACGACCATGACCACGCGCATGGCGAGGCGTGCGACCACCCCTCGCACAAGCACGAAGGGCACGGTCACCATCACCACACCGATGACGACGTGAAGAGCTTCGTCTACAAGGCCGACCGCGCCTTCGACCCGGCCAAGCTGGAAGACTTCCTGGGCGCCATCGTCAACATCTACGGCCCGCGCATGCTGCGCTACAAGGGCGTGCTGAACATGAAGGGCACCGAGCGCAAGGTGATCTTCCAGGGCGTGCACCAGCTCATGGGCAGCGACCTGGGCCCGGAGTGGGGCAAGGACGAGGCGCGCCAGAGCCGCATGGTGTTCATCGGCATCGAGCTGCCGCGCGAGATCCTGGAGCAGGGTCTGGAGCAGTGCCTGGTCTGAGCACGTTCGCCTGAGTTGACGAAATAAAAACGGCGCTGGCCTTGCGGTCAGCGCCGTTTTTCATGGGGCGGGCCGTGCTTACTTGCCGAAATTCCCCATCGGCTTGCCCAGGAGCTTGAGCTGGCCTTCGCTGAACTCGACCTGGCTGACCAGGTCGTCGCCCGTGCGCTTCACGTAGCCGTTGGCTTCGCCCTGTTCGATCAGGCCCGCGAGCATTTCAGGCGGCGGCGTGCGGCCGCTCTCGGCGCCGGTTTCGGCCAGCTTCTCGATCCACTTCACGGGCAGGCGCGCGTTGGCCTTGAGCACGCCGCGCTTGAGCACCAGCGCGTTGCCGGGCAGCTGCAGGTCTTCGTCGGTCACGCCGGCGAGGGCCACCGAGTAGCTGAGCTCGGCGCTGTGGCCGCCGATCTCGACCAGCATGCGGTCCAGGCCGGCTTCGGGGCTGTGCTTGGCCATGGCCTTGAGGTCGGGTGCGAGCTGTTCGATGAGCGCCTGCATCGCGTCCTTCTGGGCCTTGCTGCGCTGGCCGCAGCCGGCACCGGCGGTCGACTGCAACCAGGCGTCGGCCAGCTTCTTGTAGCCGGCCGCCTGGATGCGGCGTGCGCTGCTGGCGATCTCGAACTTGTCGATGGCGGTCTCGTTGACCTTGCCCTTGCCCTTGAAGGCGCCTTCGGAGGCGTACAGGCCGTCCTTGATGGTGGCTTCGCCGGTCAGGTCGATGCTTTGCAGCAGCACCTTGATCGCCTTGGCGGGGGCGGCCTCGGTGCCTGCGCCCAGGCCCAGTCCCTTGGGCGCGTTCAGCTCGAAGCTGTCGAGGCGGCCTTCGGATTTGCCGGTGGCGAGCATCCAGCCGGCGCTGCCGTCCATGTCGGCCTTGGCGGTGAACTTGCCCATCTTCAGCTGCACGCCCTTGGAGGCGGTGCTGACGTCCAGGCCGGGCATCGTCATGTCATAACGCAGGTGGGTGCGGGCCGCGTTCATGTCCAGGCGGGCTTGCGCGCCTTGCCAGGCGAACTCGCCCTTGCCTTCTTCGGCCAGCTTGGCGGGCGCGACGGTGAAGTCGCTGGTGAAGCCGCCGCCGAAGCCGACCTGGGTGCGCGCGGTCAGTGGCTTGGCCTTGCCGAACAGCTTCTCGGCCTCGGCCTGCGCCTTGGCGTCGAGCACCAGCTCGCTGTCGATGACGGCCGCGGCCAGCGTCGCGCCGGCGATCGGGCCGTGGCGGATGGTGTCGCGGATGGTGATGCGCACGGGCTTGGGCGGGGTGGCCGCGGCGTCGCTGTCGTCTTCGGCGGGTTCTTCTTCGTCGCCTTCGGTCGCGGCCTCGGCGACATCGGTCGTGGCGGCGGCCGGCGCGGCGGCGGGTGCCGACGCGGCAGGGGCGGTGGCGGCTTCGGCTTCGGCCGGGCAACCCAGTTCGAGCGTCACGGTGCTCACGGCGCCGAGGAAGTTGCGTTCGTAGCTGCGCTCGATCACGCGCACCAGCGCGGTCTGCTTGGGCAGTTCGCCCAGGGCGACGTCGTAGCTCGATTTGATTTGCGTGCCGGCCCACCAGGTGCTGCCGCCGTAGGCGACGGCGATGGCCGCGGCCAGGACTCCCAATACTGCTTTTTTGCTCAAGATTATTTTCCGATCGGTTGTTTGAAGGGCCGCCGCGGTGTCTCCCCGACCCGCGGCGTGCCTGCGCCACCCCCTGTGGCGGCGCCGGGCGATGCTACCGGAGCAGGGCAGTGCGTCACCCGATGGCCTTGCGTTTCGAGTTCTCTATACAATCGCGCGCCTGTTCCGGGAGCCATGCTTCGTCCACAGGGGCGAGATATGACTTACGGCACGGGGCGCCAAGGGTTTTTGGCGGGCTTTCGGGGGTATAACCCCGGGGTTCACCACTTGAGGACGCCCCCGACAACGTGAGCCGACGCGGCCTGACACCCGCAACGGTTCCCTTGGGAGGAGACACCCAGTGAAAGCGCGTTCCAGTTCGTACAAGGAGCCAGTCACCGTGAAGAAACCCGCCGCCAAGGCCACGCCAGCCACCAAGCCCGCCGCAAAGAAGGCGACGGCTGTGAAGGCTGTACCCGCGACGAAGAAGGTTTCTGCCACCGCTGCTGCTGCCTCTGCCGCGAAAGAGAAAAGCGCTGCCAAGAAGCCTGCGGCAACCCCGGCCAAGACCGGGACCGCGGCTGCCAAGAAGTCCGCCAAGCCCGCAACCAAGTCCGCGGGCGCGGCGCCTACGTCATCCCAACCGGTCGGCCGTCCTGCGGCCGCCCTTTCTGCTCCCCCGACCCCCATGAAAAAAACGGCTGCCGCCTCTTCTTCCGCCCCGGCGACACCCTCGATCCCCGCTACGCCCGCTCCCGCTGCGCGTGGTGGCCGCGTGTCCCGGCTGTCGCAACTGACCGTGCCCTCGATGCCGCAATCCGTGGCTTCGACCGCCGCCAAATCCAGCTTCTCGCAGGCGCCTTCCACCGCGCTGGTGCCGCCGCCGCCCCTGGCCGTCAAGAAAGACCCGAAGCTGGCCAACAACTGGAAGACCAAGACGCCCGCCGAGTTGAGCGACGCCGAGGTCATCGCGATGCCCGACGACGAGTACATGAACGACAAGCAGATGGCGTTCTTCCGCCTGAAGCTCGAAGAACTCAAGCGCGGCATCCTCGAGAACGCCGGTGAAACCACCGAGCACCTGCGCGAAGACACCGTGGTCGTGCCCGACCCGGCCGACCGCGCCACCATCGAGGAAGAGCACGCGCTCGAACTGCGCACGCGCGACCGCGAGCGCAAGCTGCTCAAGAAGATCGAGCAGTCGATCCAGCGCATCGACGCCGGCGACTACGGCTACTGCGACGAGACCGGCGAGCCCATCGGCGTCGGCCGCCTGCTGGCCCGCCCGACCGCCACGCTCTCGCTCGAAGCGCAGCAGCGCCGCGAGCTGAAGCAGAAAATGTTCGGGGATTGAACGGCAGCACGGTAGAACGGAACCCGCGCTTTCGATAACCTTCTCTGAATGCCAAAGGAAGAGTCAGGCCGCCTTTTCTCGAAGGTGGCCAAGTTCGTTCGAAATCCCCTGAAAGACTGGTCGGAGCTGGACACGCCATCCTCCGACTCGTCGCTGCCCGAGCAGACCTACAGCCGCGAGATGCTGAAGGAAATGATCGAGCGGCGCCAGCGCAACGACTTCGTGCGCCGCCGCGAGTTCGACATGCTGCGCAAGCTGCGCCAGCGCGAGGCGGCGGCCCATGCCTTCGAGGCGACGGTCACGCCCTCGTCGTTCAACCTCAACAGCACCTCCGAAAAATCCGAAGGCCGCGCACTCACGCTCAAGAAGATCGACGAGATCGAAGAGCAGATGTCGCAGCAGTGGTGGAAGGGCCGCGGGCCGAACGGCGAGACGCTGGTCAATCCGCCGCCCGACGCAGGCGCTGAAACGCTGCCGCCGGTCGACAGCGGCGGCGACCAGCTGCCGGCTGAGCCGGCCGGGCAGAGCGCACCGGCCGCTTCCGCACCCGTGGGCGCAGCGCCAGCGGTTGCCGCTGCGGCAGCCGCCCCGGCACCGCAGCCGTCGCGCCTCGCGCATGACGGCGCGCTCGAAGAGGCGGTGATCCGCTTCGCGCACGGCGACGACACCGGCGCCGAGGCCATCCTGCTGCAGGCACTGGCCGCCGAAAGTGTGTTCTCCGCCGACGACGCGACCGCAGCCGTCACGCTGGAGCGCGACGACGCCCGCTGGCGCGCGCTGTTCGACCTGTACCGCGCCACCGGCGACGCCGCCAAGTTCGCGGCCGCCCGCATGCGCTATGCGCAGCGCATGAAGCGCATGGGTCCTGACTGGGTTTCGCTCGACGAACTCGCGCGCAGCGTGAAGGCCGTCACCGCCAGCGAAGACGCCGAAGCGGCCTCCGACACCACCGGCGCCGCCGACTGGGCCAGCCCCGCGCACCTGACGCGCGAGGGGCTCATGGCGCTCACGCGCGCGCTCTCGCAGGCCGGCATGGTCTGGACGCTCGACTGGCGCGCGCTCACCGAGATCGATCCGCCGGCCGCCGCGCCGCTGCGCATCCTGTTCGCGCACTGGTCCGATTCGCCGGTGCAGCTGCGCTTCTTCGGTGCTTCGCAGCTCATGGCCGTGCTGGCCGCGGCCACGCCCAACAACGAGCGCCATCCCGACGACGCCTGGTGGCAGCTGCGCCTGGCGGCGCTGCGCATGATGCACCTGCCCGACGACTTCGAGCTGGTGGCGCTCAACTACTGCATCACCTACGAGGTGTCGCCGCCCTCCTGGCAGGACCCGAAGGGCGAGTGCACCTCGCTGGCCGCGCCGCCGGCGAGCCGGCCGAGCTCGGTGTGGTCGCTGCTGTCGGTCGGGGGCGATTCCGAGAGCTTCCCGTCCACCGACAGCGGCTTTGCCGCGCTGGCGGGCGACCTGCGTGGCGACTCGCTGTCGTGCTGGCAGCGACTGGACCACGATCTGCGCCACACGACGGCGCCGGTCATCTCGTGCGCGGCCTTGCTGCGCATGGACCTGACGGCGGCCGGCACGTTGCTGAGCTGGGTCCGCGAGCGCGATGCGAACGGCGAGCGGGTGCAGTTCGTCGACGCCCACCGGCTGATTGCCGCGCTGTTCGGGCTGATCGGCATCACCGACCACGCCACGGTCGCCGTCCGCAAGAACTGACCCCGTCACAGGGGTTCCACGGCCCCTGCGCGGCCGTGTTTTCCGCCAGCAGTTTGTCCGACCGCAAGGGTTGCATTGGCGGGGGCCATCCCCAGATGGCTGCGATGGAACAGTTTCACGGCACCACCATCGTGAGCGTGCGCCGCAAGACCCCCCAAGGCGATCAGGTCGCCATCGGCGGGGACGGGCAGGTCACTCTCGGCAACATCGTCATCAAGGGCACGGCGCGCAAGGTGCGCCGGCTCTATCACGGCAAGGTCCTGGCGGGTTTCGCCGGCGCCACGGCCGATGCCTTCACGCTCTTCGAGCGTTTCGAGGCCAAGCTCGAGAAGCACCAGGGCCACCTGACCCGCGCAGCGGTCGAGCTCACCAAGGACTGGCGCACCGACCGCGTGCTGCGCAAGCTCGAAGCCATGCTGGCCGTGGCCGACGCCACGACTTCGCTCATCATCACCGGCAATGGCGACGTGTTGGAGCCTGAAGACGGCGTGATCGCCATCGGTTCGGGCGGTGCCTACGCCCAGTCGGCGGCCAAGGCGCTGATCGACAACACCGAGCTCTCGGCCGAGCAGATCGTGCGCAAATCGCTGGCGATCGCCGGAGAAATCTGCATTTACACGAACATGAACCACACGGTGGAAGCGCTCTGACCATGTCCATGACCCCCCAGGAAATCGTCTCCGAGCTGGACAACCACATCGTCGGCCAGCCCGCCGCCAAGCGCGCCGTGGCCATTGCGCTGCGCAACCGCTGGCGCCGCCAGAAGGTCGACGACTCGCTGCGCCACGAGATCACGCCCAAGAACATCCTCATGATCGGCCCGACGGGCGTCGGCAAGACCGAGATCGCCCGCCGCCTGGCCCGCCTGGCCGATGCGCCGTTCATCAAGGTCGAGGCCACCAAGTTCACCGAGGTGGGCTACGTGGGCAAGGACGTCGACTCGATCATTCGCGACCTCGCCGAAATCGCCGTCAAGCAGACGCGCGAATCCGAAAGCGTGAAGGTGCGCGCCCGCGCCGAAGACGCGGCCGAGGAGCGCATCCTCGATGCGCTGCTGCCTCCGGCGCGCGGCGCCGATGGCGCTGCGCCCGCACTCGACAGCCCCAACCCGACGCGCCAGGCCTTCCGCAAGAAGCTGCGCGAGCACCAGCTCGACGACAAGGAAATCGAGCTCGACCTCGCCGAAACGCGTGCGCCGCTGGAGATCATGGGCCCGGCCGGCATGGAAGAAATGACCGAGCAACTGCGCGGCATGTTCGGCCAGCTCGGCGGCGGCAAGCGCAAGACGCGCAAGCTCAAGATCGCCGAGGCGATGCGCCTCTTGATCGACGAAGAGGCCGCCAAGCTGGTCAACGAGGACGAGATCCGCACGCAGGCGATCGCCAATGCTGAGCAGAACGGCATCGTCTTCATCGACGAGATCGACAAGGTCGCCACGCGCAGCGAAGCGCAGGGCTCCGACGTCTCGCGCCAGGGCGTGCAGCGCGACCTGCTGCCGCTCGTGGAAGGCACGGCCGTGTCCACCAAGTACGGCGTGGTGCGCACCGACCACATGCTGTTCATCGCGAGCGGCGCCTTCCACCTGAGCAAGCCGAGCGACCTCATTCCCGAGCTGCAGGGGCGCTTTCCGATCCGCGTCGAACTGCAATCGCTCTCGGTGTCGGACTTCGAGAGCATCCTCACGCAGACCCGCGCCTCGCTCGTGAAGCAGTACCAGGCGCTGCTGGCCACCGAAGGCGTGACGCTCGACTTCGCGCCCGACGGCATCACGCGGCTGGCGGCCATCGCCTTCGAGGTGAACGAGCGCACCGAGAACATCGGCGCACGCCGTTTGTCGACCGTGATGGAGCGCCTGCTCGATGAGGTAAGCTTCGATGCCACCCGCATCGAGGGCCAGACGGTCCGCATCGATGCCGCTTATGTCGACGAGCGCCTCGCGGCACTAAGTCACGACGAAGACCTTTCGCGCTTCATCCTCTGAAGCCGCCTCCCTCGGCCCCTGTAACGGGGTCGTCCTTCACGCATCACTTTCACTGCGTGAGCTAAGTACTTCATTTTCAACACAATTCGCCGATTTCCAGGTTTGGAAATCGGCGCTAAGTCGTTGATTCCATTACAAAAAATACCCCCGAGCCCCAGTTGCGTCGCAAGTGTTTCCTGCTACAGTGGAAAAAAGTGCAGTTAAGTGGGAAAAAGTGCGGGCAACGCCCCTTCCGGGTGTCGCGGCACCTCCCACCACAGGGGTTTCGTGGTCGTGTTTCAAGGCGCTTCATCGCTCAGTCTGGATGCCAAGGGGCGGCTCTCCGTGCCGACCCGGCATCGCGACGTCCTGAGCGCCACGGCAGGCGGCCAGCTCACGATCACCAAGCATCCGCACGGATGCCTGATGGTGTTCCCCCGTCCCGAATGGGAAAAATTCCGCGAACGCATTGCTGCGCTGCCGATGTCGGCGCAGTGGTGGAAGCGCGTCTTCCTCGGTAACGCGATGGACGTCGAGATGGACGGCACCGGCCGCGTGCTGGTGTCGCCCGAGCTGCGCGCCGCCACCGGCATCAACCGCGAGACGCTGTTGCTGGGCATGGGCAACCACTTCGAACTCTGGGACAAGGCGACCTACGAGGCCAAGGAGGCCGAGGCCACCCAGGGCGAGATGCCGGATGTGTTTCAGGACTTCGCGTTCTGAGGAGCCCCGTGAGCACCCCCCTGACCCACACGACCGTCTTGTTGAACGAGGCGGTGGAAGCCCTTCTTTCCGGCAGCGCGGCAGCCACGGGCACGTACGTGGACGCCACCTTCGGCCGCGGAGGACATGCGCGCGCCATCCTCGCGCGGCTGGCGCCGGAAGGCAGGCTCATCGCATTCGACAAGGATGCAGAAGCGGTGGCCGAAGCAGCGCGCATCTCGGATGCGCGTTTTTCTATCCGCCACCAGGGATTCCGCTCGCTGGGCGAATTGCCCGACGCCAGCGTCAACGGCTTGCTGATGGACCTGGGCGTGAGTTCGCCGCAGATCGACAACCCGGTGCGCGGTTTCAGTTTCCGTTTCGACGGTCCGCTCGACATGCGCATGGACACCACGCGCGGCGAGAGCGTGGCCGAGTGGCTGGCAACGGCCGAACTTCAACAAATTGCAGAGGTGATCCGTGACTATGGCGAAGAACGGTTTGCTGTTCAGATTGCAAAGGCGATTGTTGCTCGCAGACAAGAACGGGGCGCAATTTCAACCACCACCGAACTGGCCGAGCTCGTGGCTGGCACGGTCAAAACCCGCGAGCAGGGCCAGAACCCTGCAACGCGCACATTTCAGGCTTTTCGGATTTTCATCAACGCCGAGCTTGAGGAGCTGCAACAAGCGCTAGAAGCCAGCCTGTCGGTGCTCGCGCCCGGCGGCCGGCTCGCGGTGATCAGCTTCCATTCGCTCGAAGACCGCATCGTCAAGCAGTTCATCGCCAAGCACTCGAAGGAGGTCTACGACCGCCGCGCGCCCTTCGCTGCGCCCAAGGTGATGAAGCTGCACGCGCTGGAGCGCATCAAGCCGTCCGAAGAAGAAGTGCGCGGCAACCCGCGCTCGCGCAGCGCCATCCTCCGGGTGGCCGAACGCACGGAGGCCGGGTAGCCATGGCGCGCATCAACCTGCTTCTTCTGCTGGCCGTCATTGCGACGGCTTTGTACCTTGTGCACACCCAGTACCAGTCGCGCCAGCTCTACACGGAGTTCGACCGCGCGCTGCAGGAGACGCGCAAGCTCGAAACCGAGCATGACCGCCTGCAGGTCGAGAAGCGCGCCCAGGCCACGCCGCTGCGCGTGGAGAAGCTGGCCAAGGAACAGCTGCAGATGCGCACGGCCTCGCCGGCCATCACGCAGTACGTGCGCCCCGACGGCTCGGTGATCCCGGCCGTGGCGCCGCTGCCGCCGACCACGCCGCCCAAGCCCGGCACCACCGCGAGGCCCGCCCGATGAGCCGCGGCAACCGCAGCGTGCGCTACACCACCAGTCCCTTGCTCGCGAGCAAGACGCCGGTGTGGCGCAGCAAGTTCATCGTCGCCGGCATCGCCTTCGGCTTCGTCATGCTGGCGGGGCGGGCCGCGTACGTGCAGGTCTTCAACAACAGCTTCTTCCAGCGCCAGGGCGAGGTGCGTTTTGCGCGCACGCTGGAGCTGCCGGCCAACCGCGGCCGCATCCTCGACCGCAACGGGCTCATCCTGGCGTCCAGCGTGGTGGCGCCCAGCATCTGGGCCATTCCCGAAGACGTGGAGCGCGACGACCCCGAGGTGCGCGCCAAGCTCAAGCAGGTGGCCAAGCTGCTCGGCATGCCGCAGAAGGACTTCGACAAGAAGCTCGAAGACGAAGACAAGACCTTCGTCTGGATCAAGCGCCAGGTCGACGAGCCCATCGCCAAGCAGATCGCGGCGCTCAACCTCAAGGGCATCTACCAGCGCAAGGAATACAAGCGCCAGTACCCCGAGGGCGAGGCGGCGGCGCACGTGGTGGGCTTCACCAACGTGGAAGACAACGGCCAGGAAGGCATCGAGCTGGCGTTCAACAAGGAACTGGCCGGCAAGGCCGGCTCGCGCCGCGTCATCAAGGACCGGCTGGGCCGCGTGGTCGAGGGCGTGGGCGAGCAGGTGCCGCCGGTCGAGGGCCGCGACATCCAGCTCAGCGTCGACAGCAAGGTGCAGTTCTTCGCCTACCAGAAGCTGCGCGATGCCGTCACCGCGCGCCGCGCCAAGGCCGGCAGCGTGGTGGTGCTCGACAGCACCACCGGCGAGGTGCTGGCGCTGGCCAACTACCCGAGCTACGTGCCCGACAAGCGCCAGAACCTCACCGGCGAGCAGCTGCGCAACCGCGCGCTCACCGACACCTTCGAGCCCGGCTCGACCATGAAGCCCATCACCGTGGCGATGGCGCTGGAGGCCGGCCGCGTCAAGCCTTCGACCGTCATCGACACCGCGCCCGGGCGCTATCAGCTGGGCGGCTTCACCATCAGCGACACCCACAACTACGGCTCGCTGACGGTGGAGGGCGTGATCCAGAAGTCGAGTAACGTGGGCGCGCTCAAGATCGCCCAGAAGATGACGCCCCACGAGATGTGGGACACCTACACCGCGCTGGGCTACGGCCAGAAGCCGCAGATCCAGTTCCCCGGCGCCGTGACGGGCCGGCTGCGTCCGTGGAAGACCTGGAAGCCGGTCGAGCAGGCCACCATGGCCTACGGCTACGGCCTGTCGGCCTCGCTGTTCCAGATGGCGCATTCGTACACCTCGTTCGCGCACGACGGCTCCATCATTCCGGTCACCATCCTGAAGAACACCGAGCCGCCGGTCGGCGTGCGGGTGTTCTCGCCGTCCAACGCGCTCGCGGTGCGCAAGATGCTGCAGATGGCCGCCGGCCCGGGCGGCACCGGCACGCGCGCGCAAACGGTGGGCTACTCGGTCGGCGGCAAGTCGGGCACGGCCCACAAGCAGGTCGGCAAGGGCTACGCCAGCAACAAGTACCGCGCCTGGTTCACCGGCATGGCGCCCATCGAGAAGCCGCGCATCATCGTCGCGGTGATGATCGACGAGCCGACCGACGGCCAGTACTTCGGCGGCCTCGCCGCGGCGCCGGTGTTCAGCGAAGTCGTGCAGCAGACCCTGCGCATGATGAACGTCCCGCCCGATCTGGCGGTCAAACCCCTCGTGCAGACGCAAGACGTCCCCGAGAGCTTCTGACATGCTGACATTCACTTCCCCCACCACCGCCGCGTTCTGGCTGAAAGAGCGCGTGCAGGGCGCGCTGCAGGCCGACAGCCGCGCGGTCGCCCCGGGCGATGCCTTCATCGCCTGGCCCGGTGCCGCGACCGACGGCCGCCAGCACGTGGCGGCCGCGCTGGCGCAGGGCGCCGTGGCCTGCCTGGTCGAGCACGAGGGCGTGGACGCCTTCGGCTTCGACGGCGACGAGCGCATCGTGAGCTACCCCGGCCTCAAGGCCGCCACCGGCCCGATCGCCGCCGCCTTCTACGACAACCCCTCGGCCCAGCTCGACCTGCTGGCCGTGACCGGCACCAACGGCAAGACCTCCACCGCGTGGTGGCTGGCCGAATCGCTGTCCACGCTGCGCGCGGCCGGCGGCGTGCGCGCCATGCGCCCCGACGGCACCATCGAGCGCGGCGCTCCGTCGCCCTGCGCCGTGGTGGGGACGCTGGGCATCGGCGTGCCGCCCGAGCTCACCTACACCGGCCTGACCACGCCCGACCCCGTGATGCTGCAGCGCGCGCTGCGCGACTTCGTCACCGAAGGCTTCGGCGCCTGCGCCATCGAGGCTTCGTCGATCGGCATTGCCGAGCGCCGGCTCGACGGCTGCCGCATCGCGGTCGCCGTGTTCACCAATTTCACGCAGGACCACCTCGACTACCACGGCAGCATGGACGCCTACTGGCAGGCCAAGGCCGAGCTGTTCCGCTGGCCTGGCCTGCGCGCCGCGGTGATCAACATCGACGACATGCACGGCGCCAGCCTGTGCGCCAACCTGCTCGACGCCGGCATCGGCGCACTCGACGTCTGGACCGTCTCGGCCGGCGGCAAGCCCGCGCGGCTCGTGGCGCGCGACATCGGCTACGACGCGCAGGGCCTGCAGTTCACCGTGGCCGAACACGGCAGCACGGCGCCGGCCGAACGGGTCGCCACCGGGCTCATCGGCCAGTACAACGTCGCCAACCTGCTCGGCGTGCTCGGCACCCTGCGTGCGCTGGGCCTCACGCTCGCCCAGGCCGTGGCCGCCTGCGCCCACCTCAGCAGCGTGCCGGGCCGCATGGACCGCGTGCAGCCCACCGAGGGCGCGCCGCTGGCCGTGGTCGACTACGCCCACACGCCCGACGCGCTCGACAAGGCCCTCGCCGGCCTTCGCCCGCTGGCCAAACAGCGCGGCGGCGCGCTCTGGTGCGTGTTCGGCTGCGGCGGCAACCGCGACCCGATCAAGCGCCCGCTGATGGCGGCCGTCGCCGAACGGCAGGCCGACCATGTCGTGCTCACCAGCGACAACCCGCGCAACGAGAACCCCGACGCCATCATCAGCCAGGCGCTGCGCGGCTTCACGCGCGTCGAGGCGGCCCGCGTGCAGGTCGACCGTGCGCGCGCCATCGCCGAAACCATCGCCCAGGCCGCGCCACAAGATGTGGTGCTGATCGCCGGCAAGGGCCACGAAGAGTGGCAGGAGATCGCCGGCCAGCGCCTGCCGTTCTCCGACAAGACCCACGCGCTCGACGCACTCGCGAAGCGGGGTGCTGCATGACCGCCATGGCCACGCCCATCTCCACACCGCTCAACCTCACGCTGGCGCAGGCGCAGCAATGGGTGCCGGGGTCGCGCCTCGTGGGCGACCCGGCCACCGTGATCGCCCGCGTCCACACCGACACCCGCACCCTGGCCGCCGGCGACCTGTTCGTCGCGCTCAAGGGTGAGCGCTTCGACGCCAACGACTTCCTGGCC
The DNA here is from genome assembly GCF_009811375.1 of Variovorax boronicumulans. NCBI lineage: Bacteria > Pseudomonadati > Pseudomonadota > Betaproteobacteria > Burkholderiales > Comamonadaceae > Variovorax > Variovorax boronicumulans. The sequence goes on along the minus strand of NZ_BKDH01000002.1, from coordinate 370,327 downwards.
GATGCGAAGAAGCAGGGCGCCGTCGCCGCCATTGCGCACGGCGGCCTCGAAGCCGCAGGCCTCGCAGGCCTCGAGGTGCCCGATTCGCTCATCGCGCTCGGTGCGCTGGGCGCCGGCTGGCGCGCGCAGTTCAACCTGCCGCTGATCGCCGTCACCGGCAGCAACGGCAAGACCACGGTCACGCAGATGATCGCGGCCGTGCTCGCCGCCTTCCGCGCCGACCGCGCGCTGGCCACGGCCGGCAACTTCAACAACGAGATCGGCGTGCCGCTCACGCTGATGCGCCTGCGCGCGCAGCACCAGCTGGCGGTGCTCGAGCTGGGCATGAACCATCCGGGCGAGATCGCGCGGCTGGCCGCCATGTCGCGCCCGACCATCGCGCTGGTCAACAACGCGCAGCGCGAGCACCAGGAGTTCATGGCCAGCGTCGAGGCGGTCGCCATCGAGAACGCCGCCGTGTTTGCTGAGCTGCCCGACGACGGCACCGCCGTGTTCCCCTACGGCGACACCTTCACCTCGCTGTGGACCGACCTGGCGCGCCAGAGCGGTTCGCGCCGCTGCCTGACCTTCGGCGAGCACGCCGACGCCGACATCTCGCTCGACAGCGCCGAATGGCAGCAGGGCGCCTGGCGCGTGCGCGTGCGCACGCCGCTGGGCGCCTTCGACGCGCGCCTGCACATCGCGGGCCGCCACAACGTGGGCAACGCGCTTGCTGCCACCGCCTGCGCGCTGGCGGCCGGCGTGTCGCTCGACACCATCGCCGCGGGCCTGTCGGCCTTCGAGCCGGTCAAGGGCCGTTCGCGCGCCAGCGAGGTCGTGCTGCCCGGCGGGCACGCGCTCACGCTGGTCGACGACAGCTACAACGCCAACCCCGATTCCGTGATTGCCGCCATCGACGTGCTCACCGGCCTGCCCGCGCCGCGCCTGCTGGTGCTCGGCGAGATGGGCGAGGTCGGCGACCGCTCGCCGGAATTCCACGCCGAGGTCGGCGCCTGGGCGCGCCAGCGCGGCCTCGACGCCGTCTACACGCTGGGCGGTGAGACCGTGCATGCGGCGACGGCTTTCAACAACAACGATGGTGTCGATGGACGCCATTTCGACGATTTCGACACGCTCCGCGCGGCCGTGCTCGCCCGCCTGCCGCAGCTGGGCAGCGTGCTGGTCAAGGGGTCGCGCTTCATGAAGATGGAGCGCGTGGTGCAGGCGATCGAAGCACAACAACAAAAGGAGGCCGGTCATGACGCATGAGCCGCGCAACACACCATGCTGATGTCCCTGGCCCAATGGCTGCAGACGCTGTCGCCCGAGTTCGGGTTCTTGCGCGTTTTCAACTACCTCACGTTCCGCGCCCTGATGGCCGCGCTGACCGCGCTCGTGGTCGGCCTGGTGGCCGGCCCGTACGTCATTCGTCGCCTCGCCGCGCTCAAGATCGGCCAGCCGATCCGCGGCTACGGCATGGAAACGCACCTGACCAAGAGCGGCACGCCCACCATGGGCGGCGTGCTGGTGCTGTTCGCCATCGCGTTCGCCACCTTGCTGTGGTTCGACCTCTCGAACCGCTTCGTGTGGATCGTGCTGTGGGTCACGATGGGCTTCGGCGCCATCGGCTGGGTCGACGACTGGCGCAAGGTGGTGCGCAAGGACCCCGAAGGCATGCGCTCGCGCGAGAAGTATTTCTGGCAATCGCTGGTCGGCCTGCTCGCCGGCTTCTACCTGCTGTTCAGCATTTCCGAGAGCTCCAACTGGCGCGTGCTCGAGCTGTTCTACGCCTGGGTGCGCTCGGGCTTCGACCTCGACTTTCCACCCAAGATCAACCTGCTGGTGCCTTTCTTCAAGGAGGTGAGCTACCCGCTGGGCGGCATCGGCTTCGTGATCCTCACGTACCTCGTGATCGTGGGCGCGAGCAACGCCGTGAACCTGACCGACGGCCTCGACGGCCTGGCGATCATGCCGGTGGTGATGGTGGGCTCGGCACTGGGCGTGTTCGCCTACGTCACGGGCAGCGCGGTGTACTCCAAGTACCTGCTGTTCCCCAACATCCCGGGCTCGGGCGAGCTGCTGGTGTTCTGCTCGGCCATGGCCGGTGCGGGGCTCGCGTTCCTCTGGTTCAACACCCATCCGGCGCAGGTCTTCATGGGCGACGTGGGCGCGCTCGCGCTGGGCGGCGCGCTGGGCACCATCGCGGTCATCGTGCGCCAGGAGATCGTGTTCTTCATCATGGGCGGCATCTTCGTGGTCGAGGCGATCTCGGTGATGGCGCAGGTCATGTACTTCAAGTACACGAAGAAGCGTTATGGCGAAGGCCGGCGCGTGCTCAAGATGGCGCCGCTGCACCACCACTTCGAGAAGAGCGGCTGGCGCGAGACGCAGGTCGTGGTGCGCTTCTGGATCATCACGATGCTGCTGTGCCTCATCGGCCTGTCGACGCTGAAGCTGCGGTAACAACACAACCATGCGGCACCTGAAAGACCTCCCCGTTCTCATCCTCGGCCTCGGCGCGTCCGGGCTGGCGATGGCGCGCTGGTGCGCGCGCCACGGCGCGGTCGTGACCGTGGCCGACACGCGCGAGGCGCCGGCCTCGCTCGCGACGCTGCAGGCCGAGCTGCCCGACGCCACCTTCATCGGCGGGCCGTTCACGGCCGCGCTGGTCGAAGGCACGCCGATCCGTGCCGTGTACCGCTCGCCGGGCCTGTCGCCCGCGACGCTGGCGCCGGTCGTCAACGCCGCCAAGGCCGTGGGCCTCGTGGTTGGCGGCGAGCTGGACCTGTTCGCGCGCGCGCTGCTCGATCTGCAGACGGTCGAGGTGCCGGTGGTGGAAGCCGAAGCTGAAGTGCCGGTCGAAACCGCCGTGGTCGAGCCTGTCGTCGAGACGCCGGCCCAGGCCGAGCTGGCCTTGAGCGAAGAAGTCCCTGTGGCGGAGGCTGCGGTGGTCGAGATACCGGAAGTGACCGCACCGATGGCTGAGGGTGAGGCCGAAACGGCAGCGCCCGCTGAAGCTGTTGAAGCGACTGACGTTGTGGCGACCGAGCCGACGGCAGAGCCGACCGAAGCCGCACTGCCAGTCGATGCGCCTGCCGCAGAAGCCGAGCCCACCGCTCCCGTCGAACCGACCGAAGCCGCTGAAGCCACACCGCCCGCCATGGCCGAAGCCATGCCGCGCGATGCATCGCTGAGTGTGCCGGTGACGCCGCCCACCGAAGACGTCGTCGCCGAAGGCGCCACGACGGAAGACGCCACCACGGAAGACGGCGCAGCACCAGCCGCCGCCGAAACGCCCGCCGAGTCGCCCGCGCCCGCCGCCACCATCTCCCGCCTCCCGACCCCCGGCAAGCCCTACGTGCCCACCGCGGCGCGCGAGGCCGCCGAGTTCGTCGCCAAGATCGCCGAGCTGTCCGCCACCAACCCGGCGTCGGCCGCGGTCGAGGAAGAGGCCACGCCGCAACTCGAACTCGTGCCCGAACCCGAGCCCGAAGCGCCCAAGGGCTACACGCCCGCCGTGCTCGCCATCACCGGCACCAACGGCAAGACCACCGTCACCTCGCTCACCGGCCAGCTGGTCGAACGCGCGGGCAAGATCGTGGCCGTGGCCGGCAACATCGGCCCCACGCTGCTCGACACGCTGGCCGGGCACCTCGACGCCGGCACGCTGCCCGACGTGTGGGTGCTCGAACTCTCGAGCTTCCAGCTCGACGGCGTGCAGGGCTTCGAGCCCACGGCCGCGACCGTGCTCAACCTCACGCAGGACCACCTCGACTGGCATGGCGACATGCCGGCCTACGCGGCCGCGAAGGCGCGCATCTTCGGCGCCAAGGGCCTGATGATCCTGAACCGCGACGACGCCGGCGTGATGGCCATGCTGCCGCCGCCGGTCAAGGTGCGGCTGCAGCGTCCGCAGATCCGCACCCACGTCACCTTCGGCGGCGCGATGCCGCTGCGCCCCGGCGACTACGGCATCGAACGCATCAACGGCGTGGCCTGGCTGGTGCGCGCGCTGGAAGCCGACGAAACGCAGAAGCGCAAGCGCGGCGCGGTGGTGGAAGAAGAGCTCTTCTTCCAGCGCCTCATGCCCGCCGACGCGCTGCGCATCCGCGGTCGCCACAACGCCATGAACGCCCTGGCCGCGCTCGCGCTCGCCAGTGCCGCCGACTGCCCGCTGGGCCCGATGCTCTACGGCCTGCGCGAGTACCGCGGCGAGCCGCACCGCGTCGAGCCGATCGCCATCGTGGACGAGGTCGAGTTCTTCGACGACAGCAAGGGCACCAACGTCGGCGCCACCGTGGCCGCACTGAGCGGCCTCGGTGAAGAACGCCGCGTGGTCGTGATCCTCGGCGGCGAAGGCAAGGGCCAGGACTTCGAGCCACTGGCCGACCCCGTGCGCCAGTACGCGCGCGCCGTCGTGCTCATCGGCCGCGACGCCCCGTTGATCGAGGCTGCGCTGGCCTCCACCGGCGTCTCGCTGAAGCACGCGGGCTCGATGGAAGAGGCCGTGAAGCTCGCCGCCGCGCGCGCCCACCCCGGCGATGCCGTGCTGCTGTCACCGGCCTGTGCGAGCTTCGACATGTTCAAGGACTACGCGCACCGCGCCGAGGTGTTCTGCGAGGCCGTGGAGGCTTACGCCGACAGCCCGCGCGAGGCCGTGGGTGGCGACGACGCGGTGGTGTCGTACGTGCCCAGCGCGTCGCTGTCCACCACCGGATCGATGGAGGACCCGATTTGAACTCCGCAGCCGCAGGCCAGGAAACCAGCACCGGCAGCCGTTTCGGCGGCTGGTTCCGGCGCGCCCGCAGCGGCATGGATTCGCTGCCCGTGCACCTGCCTGTGCGGCTGGGCGGCGCCGGCGTCGCGCAGACCAAGGCCACGCCGATGCGCGTGCTGGGCTTCGACCAGGCGCTGGTCTGGGTCACGGTCGCGCTGATGACCTGGGGCCTGATCATGGTGTATTCGGCCTCGATCGCGCTGCCCGACAACCCGCGCTTCGCACGCGCCGGCTACAGCGCCTCGTACTTCCTCACGCGGCATGCGGCGTCGCTGGTCATCGCCTTCATCGCCGCGCTGCTGACCTTCCAGGTCCCGATGAAGACCTGGGAGCGCGCCGCGCCCTGGCTCTTCGTGGCTTCGCTGCTGCTGCTGGTGGCGGTGCTCATTCCGCACATCGGCATCAACGTGAACGGCGCGCGCCGCTGGCTGCCGATGGGCTTCATGCGCTTCCAGCCGTCGGAGCTGGCCAAGTTTGCGATGGTGCTCTACGCCGCCAGCTACATGGTGCGCAAGATGGAGATCAAGGAGCGGTTCTTCCGCGCCGTGCTGCCGATGGGCATCGCGGTGGTGGTGGTCGGCATGCTGGTGATGGCCGAGCCCGACATGGGCGCCTTCATGGTGATCGCCGTGATCGCCATGGGCATCCTGTTCCTGGGCGGCGTGAACGCGCGCATGTTCTTCGTGATCGCGACGCTGGTGGTGGTGGCCTTCGGCTCCATCGTGGCGAGCAGCCCGTGGCGCCGCGAGCGCATCTTTGCGTACCTCGATCCGTGGAGCGAAGAGCACGCACTGGGCAAGGGCTACCAGCTGTCGCACTCGCTGATCGCCATCGGCCGCGGCGAGGTCTTCGGCGTGGGCCTGGGTGGCAGCGTCGAGAAGCTGCACTGGCTGCCTGAAGCGCACACCGACTTTTTGCTGGCCGTGATCGGCGAAGAGTTCGGCCTGGTCGGCGTGCTGCTGATCATCGGCATGTTCCTCTGGCTCACGCGCCGCATCATGCACATCGGCCGCCAGGCGATCGCGCTGGACCGCGTGTTCTCGGGCCTCGTGGCGCAGGGCGTGGGCGTGTGGATCGGCTTCCAGGCCTTCATCAACATGGGCGTGAACCTCGGCGCACTGCCGACCAAGGGCCTGACCTTGCCGCTGATGAGCTTCGGCGGCTCGGCGATCTTGATGAACCTCGTGGCGCTGGCCGTGGTGCTGCGCATCGACTACGAAAACCGCGTTCTCATGCGCGGAGGCCGCGTATGAGAACGTGGTTTCGCTACAACCGCGTCAGCGCGCAGCGCTGCGGCGCGAATGCGCCGCTCATGCGGGGAGGTCGCGTATGACCGGCCGCACGGCACTCGTCATGGCAGGCGGCACGGGCGGCCACATCTTCCCGGGCCTGGCCGTGGCCGAGGCCCTGCGCGAGCGCGGCTGGCGCGTGCACTGGCTGGGCGCGCCCGGCAGCATGGAAGAAAAGCTCGTGCCCCCGCGCGGCTTCGCCTTCGAGCCGGTGCAGTTCGGCGGCGTGCGCGGCAAGGGTCCGCTCACGCTGTTCCTGTTGCCGCTGAAGTTGCTGCGCGCCTTCTGGCAGAGCCTGGCCGTGGTGCGCCGCGTGAAGCCCGACGTGCTGGTGGGCCTGGGCGGCTACATCACTTTCCCGGGCGGGATGATGGGCGTGCTGATGGGCAAGCCGCTGGTGCTGCACGAGCAGAACTCGGTGGCCGGTCTCGCCAACAAGGTGCTGGCGGGCGTGGCCGACCGCGTGTTCACGGCCTTCCCGAACGTGCTGAAGAAGGCGCAGTGGGTGGGCAATCCGCTGCGCGCGGCGTTCACGTCGCAGCCCGATCCGGCCACGCGCTTCGCGGGCCGCACGGGGCCGCTCAAGTTGCTGGTGGTCGGCGGCAGCCTGGGCGCGCGTGCGCTCAACACCGTGGTGCCGCAGGCGCTGGCGCGCATCGCGCCCGACGCCCGCCCGCAGGTGCTGCACCAGAGCGGCGCCAAGCAGATCGACGAGCTGCGCGCCAACTATGCGGCGGCCGGCGTCGAGGGCGAACTCACGCCCTTCATCGACGACACCGCGCAGGCGTACGCCGAGGCCGACCTCATCGTCGCGCGCGCTGGCGCCAGCACCGTCACCGAAATCGCGGCCGTCGGCGCAGCAGCGCTGTTCGTGCCTTTCCCCTCGGCGGTCGACGACCACCAGACCACCAACGCGCGCTTCCTCGTGGACGCGGGCGGCGGCTGGCTGGTGCAACAGACCGACCTCACCCCTGAATTGCTGGCTGATTTGCTACAGAAAACCAAACGCACGACCTTGATCGACCGGGCCACCAAGGCCAAGACCCTGCAGAAGACCGAAGCAGTGGACGCGGTCGTCCGCGCCTGCGAGGAGCTTGCGAAATGAAGCACGCGATCCGTCACATCCACTTCGTCGGCGTCGGCGGCTCGGGCATGAGCGGCATCGCCGAGGTGCTGCTGAACCTGGGTTACAAGATCACGGGCTCCGACCTGTCGGACAGCGCCACGCTGCGCCGTCTCGCGGGCCTGGGCATCGGCACCTTCGTGGGCCATGCCGCCGCGCACATCGACGGCGCGGACGCGGTCGTCACCTCCACCGCCGTGCAGTCGGACAACCCCGAGGTGCTGGCCGCGCGCGAAAAGCGCATTCCGGTCGTGCCGCGCGCGCTCATGCTCGCGGAGCTGATGCGCCTGAAGCAGGGCATCGCCATCGCCGGCACGCACGGCAAGACCACCACCACCAGCCTGGCCGCCAGCGTGCTCGAGGCCGCCGGGCTCGACCCGACCTTCGTGATCGGCGGGCGCCTGAACAGCGCCGGCGCCAACGCGCAGCTGGGCAGCGGCGACTACATCGTGGTCGAGGCCGACGAGTCGGACGCCTCGTTCCTGAACCTGCTGCCCGTGATGGCAGTGGTCACGAACATCGACGCCGACCACATGGAGACCTACGGGCACGACTTCGCGAAGCTGAAGAAAGCCTTTGTCGATTTCCTGCACCGCATGCCGTTCTACGGCGTGGCCATCCTGTGCACCGACGATCCGGCGGTGCGCGAGATCGTGGCCGACGTGACCTGCCCGGTCACCAGCTACGGCTTCGGCGAGGACGCCCAGGTGCGTGCCATCGACGTGCGCGCCGTCGGCGGCCAGATGCATTTCACCGCGCAGCGCCGCAACGGCGTGACGCTGCCCGACCTGCCCATCGTGCTGAACCTGCCGGGCGAGCACAACGTGCGCAACGCGCTGTCGGTGATCGCCATGGCGGTCGAGCTCGGCATTGCCGACGAAGCGGTGCAGCGCGGCCTCGCCGGCTTCAAGGGCGTGGGCCGCCGCTTCCAGAGCTACGGCGACGTGGCCGTGCCGAACGACACGGCAGGCGGGCGCTTCACCGTCATCGACGACTACGGCCACCACCCGGTCGAGATGGCGGCCACCATCGCGGCCGCGCGCGGCGCCTTCCCGGGGCGCCGGCTGGTGCTGGCCTTCCAGCCGCACCGCTACACCCGCACGCGCGACTGCTTCGAGGACTTCGTGAAGATCATCGGCACGGCCGACTCGGTGCTGCTGGGCGAGGTCTATGCCGCGGGCGAGGCGCCCATCGTGGCCGCCGACGGCCGCACGCTGGCGCGCGCGCTGCGCGTGGCCGGCAAGGTCGAGCCGGTGTTCGTGGACGACATCGTCGCCATGCCGCAGGCCATCCTGGACAACGCCCGCGCGGGCGACGTGGTGCTGTGCATGGGCGCGGGCTCCATCGGCGCGGTGCCGGGCAAGGTGGTCGAACTCGGCACGCCGCCCGCACCCTCATCAACAACTTCAGAGCGCACTGCGCGCAAGGGGAGGGCCGCGTGAGCCTTCAGGATCCACAACTTTTCGGCAAAGTGGCCGTGCTGTTCGGCGGCAGTTCCGCCGAACGCGAGGTGTCGCTGATGTCCGGCGCCGGCGTGCTGCAGGCCCTGCGTTCGCGCGGCGTCGACGCGCATGCCTTCGACCCGTCGGAGCGCGAGCTGACCGACCTGAAGCGCGAAGGCTTCGCGCGCTGCTTCGTCGCGCTGCATGGTCGCCACGGCGAAGACGGCACCGTGCAGGGCGCGCTCGAGCTGCTCGGCATTCCCTACACCGGCTCGGGCGTGATGGCCTCGAGCGTGGCCATGGACAAGGTCATGACCAAGCGCATCTGGCAGGCCGACGGCCTGCCCACGCCCAAGTACGTGCGCCTGGCCTTCGACCAGCAAAGCCGCGAGCAGATCATGGTCGTGCCCGACGTGCTTGGCCTGCCGCTGATCGTGAAGCCGCCGCGCGAGGGTTCGTCCATCGGCGTGACCAAGGTCGAGGGCTACTCGCAGATGCAGGACGCCGTGGCGCTGTCGGCCAAGTTCGACGCCGACGTGCTGTGCGAGGAGTTCATCGACGGCGAGGAAGTCACCTGCGCCGTGCTCGGCCAGGGCCTCGATGCGCGCGCGCTGCCGGTGGTGCGCATCGCCGCGCCCGAGGGCGCCTACGACTACCAGAACAAGTACTTCACCGACGACGTGAAGTACCAGTGCCCGAGCGGCCTGCCCGAAGCCGAGGAACGCGAGATCCAGCGCATCACGCTGGCCGCGTACCACACGCTCGGCTGCCGCGGCTGGGGCCGCGCCGACGTGATGATCCGCGCCAGCGACCGCAAGCCCTTCCTGCTCGAGATGAACACCTCGCCCGGCATGACCAGCCATTCGCTGGTGCCGATGTCGGCGCGCGCGGCGGGCATTCCCTACGAAGAGCTGTGCGTGCGCGTGCTGGCTTCGGCCGCGCTCGATGCCAAGGGAGGCGCGAACTAAGCCATGGCCGACAGCATCCCCGCTCCCTTCGACGTCAAGCTGATGAACATCGTCGCGAACGTTGCGTTCGTGCTGGTGGCGCTCATGCTGCTGGCGGCGAGCGCGTGGTGGGTGCTGCGCCAGCCTTTCTTCCCGATCTCGGGCATCAAGGTGGACGGCGAGGTCACGCACAACAACGCGGTCACGCTGCGCGCCAACGTGGCGCCGCAGCTCAAGGGCAACTTCTTCACCATCGACCTGGCGCGTGCGCGCACCGCCTTCGAGACGGTGCCGTGGGTGCGCAGCGCGGTGGTGCGGCGCGAGTTCCCGAACAAGCTGCGCGTGACGCTGACCGAGCAGGTGCCGGTGGCGGTGTGGGGCGACGAGGCCGGCTCCAAGCTGATCAACGGCTTCGGCGACGTGTTCGAGGCCAACGTGGCCGAGGTCGATGCCGACCTGCCGCGCCTGGACGGCCCGATCGAGCAGGCCGGGCAGGTGCTGGGCATGTACCGCGTGCTCGCGCCGATGTTCGAGCCCTATGACTTCGACATCGCCGAGCTGCGGCTGTCCAGCCGCGGCAGCTGGAAGGTGCTGCTGGACAGCGGGGCCGAGATCGAGCTCGGCCGCGGCCAGAGCGACGAGGTGTCGGCGCGCCTGCAGCGGTTCCTGAAGACCGTGACGCAGGTCGCGGGCCAGTACCGCCGCACGGTGGCCGACGTCGAACGCGCCGATCTGCGCCACAACGACGCGTATGCCCTGCGGCTGCGCGGCGTCACCACGGTCTCGCCCGAGGCCCCAAGAAAAATCAAGTAGCGAATACCGAGGACATCTACATGCCCAAAGAATACAAAGACCTGGTCGTAGGCCTGGACATCGGAACCGCCAAGGTGATGGTGGTCGTGGCCGAGGTGCTGCAAGGCGGCGAGCTCAAGCTGGCCGGCCTGGGCATCGCGCCCAGCAACGGCCTCAAGCGCGGCGTCGTGGTGAACATCGACGCCACCGTGCAGAGCATCCAGCAGGCGCTCAAAGAAGCCGAGCTGATGGCCGACTGCAAGATCAGCCGCGTCTACACCGGCATCACCGGCAGCCACATCCGCGGCATCAATTCGAGCGGCATGGTGGCGGTGAAGGACAAGGAAGTCACGCCCGCCGACGTGGCCCGCGTGGTCGAGACGGCGCGCGCCATCAACATCTCGAGCGACCAGCGCCTGCTGCTGGTGGAGCCGCAGGAGTTCGTGATCGACGGCCAGGACGTGAAGGAGCCGATCGGCATGAGCGGCATGCGCCTGGAGGCCAAGGTGCACATCGTGACCGGCGCGCAGAGCGCGGCCGAGAACATCATCAAGTGCGTGCGCCGCTGCGGCCTGGAGGTCGACCAGCTGATGCTGAACCCGCTGGCCTCGAGCCAGGCGGTGCTCACCGAAGACGAGCGCGAACTGGGCGTGGTGCTGGTCGACATCGGCGCGGGCACCACCGACGTGGCGATCTTCACCAACGGTGCGATCCGCCACACGGCCGTGATCCCGATCGCGGGCGACCTCATCACGAGCGACATCGCGATGGCCCTGCGCACGCCCACCAAGGACGCGGAGGACATCAAGGTCGAGCACGGCTACGCCAAGCAGCTGCTGGCCGACCCTGAATCGCAGGTCGAAGTCCCCGGCCTTGGCGATCGCGGCCCGCGCATGTTGAGCAAGCAGGCGCTTGCCGGCGTGATCGAGCCGCGCATCGAAGAAATCTTCTCGCTGGTGCAGCAGGTGGTGCGCGAGTCGGGCTACGAGGAAGTGCTGTCGTCGGGCGTGGTGCTCACGGGCGGCAGCGCCGTCATGCCCGGCATGGTCGAGCTCGGTGAAGACATCTTCCTCAAGCCCGTGCGCCGCGGCATCCCGAAGTACTCGAGCGCGCTCTCGGACATGGTGGCGCAGCCGCGCGCGGCCACCGTGATGGGCCTGCTCGAGGAGGCACGTTTTGCACGCATGCGTGGCTTCAAGGTCGCACAGAAGAACGGGTCCGTAAAGACTGCGTTCGGACGTTTCAAGGACTTCATCGTGGGGAACTTCTGACCATGAACCACTCCCCACTCTGGCTCGCACGCGCGGGTCCTCCGCTGCATTTCAACGAGCGATGGCGACGCACCGGTCCACCATCGCGACGGCGATCCCGTTGATCACGTCACGGCAAAAGAAATATTCATAGACACATAACGGCAACTGCAATATTCAAGGAGTTAGAAATGACCATCGAAATGATCGAAGTCGAAGAATTCAACCAGGGCACGCAGATCAAGGTGATCGGTGTCGGCGGCGGCGGTGGCAATGCGGTCGCCCACATGATGGAGCGTGGTGTGCAAGGCGTGCAGTTCGTTTGCGCCAACACCGACGCGCAAGCCCTGCAACGCAGCAACGCGCACAAGAACATCCAGCTGGGCATCAGCGGCCTGGGCGCCGGCAGCAAGCCCGAGAAGGGCCGTGACGCGGCCGAAGCCGCAGTGGACGACATCCGCGCCGCCATCGACGGCGCGCACATGCTGTTCATCACGGCCGGCATGGGCGGCGGCACCGGCACCGGCGCGGCGCCCGTGATCGCGCGCGTGGCCAAGGAAATGGGCATCCTGACGGTGGGCGTGGTGACCAAGCCCTTCGACTGGGAAGGCGGCCGTCGCATGACCAACGCCGACGCCGGCCTGGCCGAACTCGAAGCCAACGTCGACTCGCTGATCGTGGTGCTCAACGAGAAGCTGCTGGACGTGCTCGGTGAAGACATCACCCAGGACGAAGCCTTCGCGCACGCCAACGACGTGCTGAAGAACGCCGTGGGCGGCATCTCGGAAATCATCAACGAGTACGGCGGCGTGAACGTCGACTTCGAAGACGTGCGCACCGTGATGGGCGAACCCGGCAAGGCCATGATGGGCACGGCCGCGGCTGCAGGCCCGGATCGCGCGCGCATCGCCGCCGAACAGGCCGTGGCCTGCCCGCTGCTCGAAGGCATCGACCTCTCGGGTGCCAAGGGCGTGCTGGTGCTGGTGACGGCGTCGAAGGGTTCGCTGAAGCTGAACGAGTCGAAGCTCGCGATGAACACCATCCGCGCCTACGCCTCGCCGGACGCGCACGTGATCTACGGCGCCGCCTACGACGAAAGCCTGGGCGACCAGATGCGCGTCACGGTGGTGGCCACGGGCCTGTCGCGCGCCGACGCACGCCGCCAGGCCCCGACGCTCGAAGTGATCCGCACCGGCACCGACAACATCCCGTTCACCGTGCCGACGCTCGGCGGCGTGGGCCACGCGGGTGGTGGTTCGGGCAGCCAGCCCAACTACGACGGCATGGCCGTGCCCAGCGTGTGGCGCACCAACCGCACGATGGCCGCCGCCAAGGTCGACGCACTGTCGTCGGGTGGCATGGACGACTTCGAGATCCCCGCATTCCTGCGCCGTCAGGCCGACTGACCGCAGGCCACCGAACGCAGAGGGCACGAGGGTTCGCAAGGGGACGGGGAAGACCTGAAAGGGACTGCCCCCCGGCTCTAGGCGCTGCGTCCACCTCGTGCCCCTTGCGTCCACCGCCGGGGGCTTCCCGGCTTTTTGTTTTTTCTTGTCTGACCGGTCCATGTCTATCGCGGCCATAGCGAAGGGAATAGGGCGTCACGGTCGCCGCCCGCCTAAAATCTCGGGCGTGCTGCAACAACGAACCCTCAAGTCGATCAGCCGCGCCGTGGGCGTGGGGCTTCACAGCGGCCAACGCGTGGAGCTGACCCTGCGACCGGCCCCGGCCGACACGGGCATCGTGTTCCGCCGCGTCGACCTGCCCGAGCCGGTCGAGATCCGCATGACCGCCGAATCGGTCACCGACACGCGCCTGGCGTCCACCGTCTCCACGGGCGGCGCCAAGGTGCAGACCGTCGAACACATCATGTCCGCCTGCGCGGGCCTGGGCATCGACAACCTCTACATCGACATCACGGCCGACGAAGTGCCGATCCTCGACGGATCGGCCTCGTCCTTCGTGTTCCTGCTGCAAAGCGCGGGCATCGAGCTGCAGAAGGCGCCGCGCCGCTTCATCCGCGTGCTGCGCAAGGTCGAGGTGCGCGAAGGCGAGGGCGCCAACGAGAAGTGGGCGAGCCTGGAGCCGTACCACGGCTTCAAGCTGAGCTTCGAGATCGACTTCGACCACCGCGTCGTCAACTCCACCGGCCAGCGCGTGGAGTTCGACCTGGGCACCGACTCGTACAGCCGCGACATCGCGCGTGCGCGCACCTTCGGCTTCACGAAAGAGGTCGAGTACATGCGCAGCAAGGGCCTCGCACTCGGCGGCGGCCTGGACAACGCCATCGTCATGGACGACACCAAGGTGCTCAATGCCGGTGGCCTGCGCTACGACGACGAGTTCGTGAAGCACAAGATCCTCGACGCCATGGGCGACCTGTACATCATCGGCAAGCCGCTGCTGGCCGCGTACACCGCGTTCCGCTCGGGCCATGCGCTCAATAACAAGCTGCTGCGCGAGCTGCTCTCGCACAGCGACGCCTACGAGGTCGTGACCTTCGAGGACGAGAAGCGCGCACCGCGCGGCTTTGGCGAAGTGGCGCGAGCCTGGTAAACCCGGCGCACGCCTTTTCTTTCCGATGCTTCTCTTTCGCTGGGCCATCCTGCTGCTTCTGCTGGTGGCGGGCGTGTCCTTCGCGTTCTATGCGGGGACGGGGCAGGTCAAGTACCGCCGCTTCGGGTGGATCGTGTTCAAGTGGACGGTGCTGGCGGCGCTCGGCTTCTTCGCCGTGCTGATCGCCGAGCGCGTCGCGTAGAGCCAGCCGTTCAGTCGACGAGGGCCTGCAAGGCCTGCACCTGCTGCGCAAGCAGCGGCCCCTTGCGGTGCGCCGGCACCAGCAGCATCAGCGTGTCTCCCAGCGCCTTCGGCCGCCCCCAGGGCGCGTGCAGCCGGCCTTTCTCCAGCAGCGGCGCCACCAGCCGTTCGCGACCCATCAGCACCCCTTCGCCGTCGAGCGCGGCCTGCAGCGCAAGGCTGTAGAGCGAGAAATCCGGGCCGGCGGCCAGTGCATCGGCCTCGGCCGCCGTGGTGCCGGGGCGCACGGCCTGCAGCCAGCGCGACCAGTCGTCGCGCCACACCGTGTCGTGCAGGCCGCCGCAACGCGCGAGCACGTCGAGGAGGTCGTCGAGCGGGCGCGGGCGTCCGCTGTCCAGCGACGGCCGCACGCGCGGGCTGCACACGGGCACGAGGCGGTCGCGTGCGAGCGGGATGCCCGTCGCGCCAACGGCGGCTTCGGCGCCGCGCGCATAGAACAGCCCGAGATCGAAAGGCTCGCGCCGGAAGTTCGGCGGCTGCTCCAGCGCCGTCACCGACACCTGCACGCCGGGCAGCGCGGCCTTCAGCCGCGAGAGCCGCGGCGACAGCCACAGCTGCGCCATCGCCGGCAGGGCCGCCACCTGCAGCGTGCTGCGGCGCGCGGCGGTCTGCGTTTCCTGGCGCAGCGCCTGCACCGCGAGGCCGAGCTGGTCGACCGCCGCACTGAGCGCAGGCAGCGCGCGCCGCCCGTGCGCGCTGAGCCGGATGCCCTGGCTGTGTCGCTCGAACAGCGCACCGCCGGCCCAGGTCTCGAGCGCCTTGATTTGCTGCGCGACGGCGGCGGGCGTCACGAACAGCTCCTCGGCCGCGCGCGCGAAGCTGCCGTGGCGCGCCGCGGCCTCGAAGGCGCGCACGGCCGTGTGCGGCGGCAGGCGAGGGCGGGGTGGGGCGAGGGACATGCGCTGGAGGCCAAGTTTTTCTAGGGCTCGGGCCCAGTTTATCCGTGTTGCCCGTTGGGACACGGGGCGCGACCATGCGGTCATTCCCCTCCACCACTCCCAGCGAGACACCGCATGCCCGCAGCCCTTCACCGCCGTTCCTGGGTTCCCGCCGCCAGCGAGGACCACGTGCTCGCCATTGCCACCGACGCCGCCGCGCGCGACGCGGCGGGCGTGGCCGCCGAGATCGAACGCCTCGTGGCCGACAGCCACCGCATCCACGACGTCGACGGGCTGAACCTCAACCCCGCCACCAACGTGATGAACCCCGCCGCCGAGGCGCTGCTGTCGCGCGGGCTGGGCTCGCGCCCGTCGCTGGGCTACCCGGGCGACAAGTACGAGATGGGGCTGGAAGCCATCGAGCGCATCGAGGTCGTCGCCGCCGAGCTGGCGGCCGAGGTGTTCGGCGCGCGTTTCGCCGAGGTGCGCGTGAGTTCGGGCGCGCTGTCGAACTTGTACGTGTTCATGGCGACCTGCCAGCCCGGCGACACGGTCATCGCGCCGCCGCCCGCCATCGGCGGCCATGTGACGCACCATGCGGCGGGCGCGGCCGGGCTCTACGGCCTGAAGACCGTGCCGGCGCCGGTCGATGCCGACGGCTACTCGGTCGACGTGGTGGCGCTGGCCAAGCTCGCGCGCGAGGTGAAGCCGAAGCTCATCACCATCGGCGGCAGCCTGAACCTGTTCCCGCACCCGGTGCCCGCGATCCGCGAGGTGGCCGACAGCGTGGGCGCCAAGGTGCTCTTCGATGCCGCGCACCTCTCGGGCATGGTGGCCGGCAAGGCCTGGCCGCAGCCGCTCGAAGAGGGCGCGCACGCGATCACCATGAGCACCTACAAGAGCCTGGGCGGCCCGGCCGGCGGACTGATCGTGTCGAACGACGCGGCGCTGATGGCGCGCATCGACGCCATCGCCTACCCCGGCCTCACGGCCAACTCGGACGCGGGCCGCACCGCGGCGCTGGCGCGCGGCCTGCTCGACTGGAAGGTGCACGGCGCGGCCTATGCGGCGGCGATGCGCGACACCGCGCAGGCGCTCGCACGCGCGCTCGATGCGCAAGGCCTGCCGGTGTTCGCCAAGGCACGCGGCTTCACGCAGTCGCACCAGTTCGCGCTCGAGGCCGCGCGCTGGGGCGGCGGGCAACGTGCAGCGAAGCAGCTGGCCCAAGGCGGCCTGCTGGCCTGCGGCATCGGCCTGCCGATCGCACCGGTCGACGGCGACATCAACGGCCTGCGCCTGGGCGTGCCCGAGATCGTGCGGCTGGGCTTCACGCCCGAGGACATGCCGCAACTGGCCGACTGGATCGCGCGGGCGCTAGCAGGCGACGCGCCCGCCGTGGCCGCCGAGGTGCGCGAGCGCCGCCGGCGCCTGGGCGACCTGCGCTACATCGTGCGCTGAAGCCTCAGCGCGAACGCCCTTGCCGGTAGGTGCCGGCGTGGGTCTTCGACAGCTCGGCCGCCTCCGCAAGCCGCGCCATCGAACGGCCGACCTGCGCGTGGGTGATCGCGATGCCCAGCGCGTCCGCCGCGTCGGCGCCCGGCAGGCCGGGCAGGTCGAGCAGGCGCTTCACCATCTCCTGCACCTGCGCCTTCGCGGCCTGGCCATGGCCGGCCACGGCCTTCTTCATCTGCAGCGCCGTGTACTCGGCCACCGACAGGTTGTGGCTCACCAGCGCCGTCACGCACGCGCCGCGCGCCTGGCCCAGCAGCAGCGTCGACTGCGGGTTGACGTTGACGAAGATGATTTCGACCGCCGACGCCTCGGGCTGGTAGCGCGCCGTGATCTCGCCGATGCCGTCGAACAGCACCTTCAGGCGCGCCGGCAGGTTGCCGCTGCCCAGGTGCCGGGTGCTGATGGTGCCGCTGGCCACGTAGCGCAGCGCATGGCCGTCCGCATCGACCACGCCGAAGCCGGTGGTCTGCAAACCGGGGTCGATGCCGAGGATCCGCATGAAAAGGAAGCGTAAAGGCCTAAGCCTGGGTGAGGAAGGTTGAAGAAGGTGCGAATTCGCGCGCGATGCGTGGGGGATCGCGGGCAGAATCCGCCGTTCTTGCATTCCGCCCCGCTCCGCGCGGGGCGCGCCACACAAGGAAGCGAAGGTGAATGTAGTCGAGTCCTCCGCGCAGCAGCAACCGAAGCCATTGAACGACGCCCCGGTCTTGCCCGCGCAGCTGCAGCAATCTCCCGCCGAACGTGCCGCCGCGAGCTTTCGCCAGGCGGAGCTGTTGAGCGACCTCGGCCGCCGCCGCGAGGCGATCGCCGCCTGCAGCCGGCTGATCGCCGAGTTCGGCGCGCTGCCCGACGCCGCCGTGGTCGTGCCCTGTTGCCAGGCGCTGCGGCTGCTCGCGCATGTGCTGCGCCAGCTGCATCGCCCGGCCGACGCGCTGGCCACGCTCGACCGCCTGGTGGCCGCGCACGGCGGGCGCAGCGAGCCCGAGATCCGCGCGCACATCGCCCACGCGCTGTACCAGCGCACCTGGCTCATCGACGACGCGGCGGCGCGTTGCGAGGCCTGCGACTTCATGAGCGAGCAGCTCGACGCACAGGCCGACGCCGCGCTCGATGCATGGCGGCTGGACGCGCGCCTGCTGAAGGCCGAGATCGAACACCACCGTGGCCTGCCGCAGGACGCATTGGCCACGCTCGAGGCGGCCATCGAACGTTTCGAGGGCGGCGCCGACGCCGGCGTGGTCCTGCGCGTGGCGCGGGCCCGGCTGGCCGCGGTGCTCAACCTGCGCGAGCTGGCGCAGCACACGCAGGCGCAGGTGCTGTGCTTGCAGGTGGCCGACCAGATCGAGACCGGCCTGGCCGACGCCGCGCCCGAGCTGCGGCTGGAAGGCGTGCGCGCGCTGGCCCTGTTCTTCGACGGCCTCGGGCTCGACGAGGTGGCGCGCCGCGCCGAATTGGTCGGCTGGCTGCTCGACCGCTACGGCCACGACGCCTCCGCGCAGGTGCGCCGCCTCGCGGCCGTGCGCGCCCACGGGTGGGCCGTGGGGCTGCGCGACCAGGGCGACGGCGAGGCCGCGCTGGCCGCCTGCGAGCGCCTGCTCGACACCTTCGCCCGCGACAGCGACGCCATGGTGCAGCGCACCGTGGCCACCACCTTGCTGCACAAGGGCTTCGTGCTGCTCGACCTGCTGGGGCGGCCCGAGGCGGCGCTTGCGGTGTACGAGCCGCTCGTGGCGGCGTCGCGCGACGGCGCCACGCCCGAACTGCGCGAGCTGCGCGTGAAGGCCATGGCCGGGCGCGAGGCCTGCCTGAAGCGGCTGCGCAAGACCGGCGGCCTCGACGCCGGCGAGTTGCCGACCGAGCTCTTCGATGCGGCATGCGACACCGTCCGCGAAGGCCGCAAGCTCGGCGACGCGGGCGCATCGCGCGAAGCCATCGCGCTGTTCGACGAGGTGCTCGCGGCGCATGCCGCCTCGCCGCACCCGCTGATGCGCCGCCAGTGCGCCCGCGCCCTGTCGCACAAGACCTTCTGCCTGCTGGCGCTCGAACACTTCGCCGAGGTCGTCGAGGCCGCCGACGCGATGGACGCGCGCTACGGCGCCGATGCCTCCACCGAAATGCAGTCGCAGGTGGCGCTGTGCCTGCAATACAAGAGCACCGCGCTCGACCGCTTGGCGCGGCCCGCGGACGAGATGCGCGTGCACGACGAGATCGTTGCGCGCTGGGGCAATTCCGAGCTGCCCGACCTGCGCGCGCGCGTGGCCGGCGCGCTGTTCCGCAAAGGCGCCGTGCTGCGCCGCGCGGGCCGGTTCGCCGAGGCCGTGGCCAGCTACGACGAGGTGATCGCGCGCACGGCGATGGCGCGGGACAGCGCCCTGCAGCTGTGGGCCGCCAAGTCGATGATCAACAAGGCCAAGGCCTTCGACAAGATGGACGACCTGCCGGGCCAGGCCAAGGCCTACCGCGTGCTCATCGCGCGCTTCGGCGAGTCGGGCGACACGGCCTTGCGCGAGCGCGTCGCCAATGCGTGCGAATGGCTGGCCGAGGCCGAAGGGCGGCAGGGGCGGGTGGCGGCGCAGCGCGAGGCGCTGGAGCTGGCACTCGGGCGTTTCGGCACCGCGCTGTCGGCTGAGCAGCGCACGCGGCTCAAGCGCGAGCTTCAGGCGCTGAAGACGAAGGCCCTGGGACGGCGCGCAAAGCAGGCCTTCGACCGGGTGGTGCTGCGCAAGGCCTGATCGCCCGCCGCCCGGTGCTTCAGACGTTGAAGTACCAGCGGATCGAGTGGAAGAAGATCGGCGCCGCGAAGCACAGCGCGTCGACGCGGTCGAGCAGGCCGTTGGCGCCGGTCACGCCCACGCCCTTCTGGCCCCAGTTCGGAATGCCGCGGTCGCGCTTGAGTGCCTTCATCACGAGGTGGCCCATCGAGCCCGCGACACACGCAATGATCGACACCGCGAGCGCCTGCCCGAACTTGAACGGCGTGATGAACGAGAACAGCGCGCCCACCAGGCTGGCCACGACGATGCCGACGCCCCAGCTGGTCCAGTTGAAGCTGCGGCTCACGTTCGGCGCGAACGGCGTGCGCTGCATGCGCCGCGAGATCAGGTGCTGCACCAGCACCGAGGTCTGCACCACGAACACCAGGAAGAACACGAGGAAGGCGCTCTTGCCTTCGTAGCCCGGGAAGGTCAGCAGCAGCAGCGCGGGCACGTGGCTCATGCCGTAGACGCAGACCATGATGCCCCACTGCAGCTTGGCGTTGCGCTCGAGGAAATGGCTGGGGTCGTTGGCCAGCGCGCTCGCCACCGGAATGGCGAGAAACACGTAGACCGGGATGAACACCGTGAACAGGTCGAAGCGTGCGGTGGCCACCAGCCAGAACTGGATCGGCAGCACCACGAAGAACGCGAGGATCAGGCTGCGGTGGTCGCCGCGCCGCGTCGGCGAGAGCGTGATGAACTCGCGCAGCGCAAAGAACGCGATCAGCGCGAACAGCACGGTGGCCACCGTTTCGCCCAGCGCCCAGCCGATCCAGAACACGATCACCATGAACCAGGTGGTGCCCAGCAGTGCGCGGAAATGCGCCAGCTCGGCCTGCCACGACTCGTCGTGCACGGGGTTGCGCCGTTCCTTGAAGCTCAGGAAGAAGACGGCGGTGCTCACGATGACGAGCAGGCCGAAGACGATCAGGAAAAGGGCCGCGACCTGCTGGGTCGGGCTGAGGCTGCGCAGGAACTGGTTCATACCTTCAGACGTCGCGCAATGCGATCACGGCGGCACGTGCTCGGTCGAGGAAAGGGCGGCGCTCTTCGCCTGCTTCGACGCGGATCGGCGCGCCGAAGGTGACGGAGCACAGGATGGGCACGGGCACGATCTCGCCCTTGGGCATCACGCGCTGCACGTTGTCGATCCAGGCCGGCACGAGCACCACGTCGGGGAACATCGTCGCCAGTGCGTACAGGCCCGACTTGAATTTCTGCGGCTCGCCGGTGTGGCCGCGCGTGCCTTCGGGGAAGATGATGATCGAGTCGCCGCTGCGCAGCGCGTCGATGAGCGGGGCCAGCGGGTCGGCGGTGGGCGGCTCGGGCGCGGCGGCCGGTGCTTCGGGTTCGATGACCGGCGGCGGTGCGACCGGTGGTGGAGGCGGCGGGGGCGCGGGAAGGTCGAGCTGTCCCTGAATCTCCTGCGGGCCTTCGGCAACTGGTGGGTGAGACACAGTTTCGATCGGCAGCAGCGGCTCCATCGACGGCTCGATGCGCTCGGCCGGGGCGATGGGCGCCGCGGGCGGCGGTGCCTGAGGCGGTGTTTCCGGCGGCGGCGCCACCGGTGCAGCCCCCGTGGCCGCCCGCTCCACATACACCGCGTTGAACACCTCCGTCGTGATCCAGCGCTTGACCGGCGTGTTGGCCCAGTAGTCGCGCGCCGCGATCGGCCGCGTGATGCTGCGCAGCTCCTCGGGCAGCGCGGCCCAGATCATCACGAGGTCCGCATGGCTCTGGTGATTCGCGAAGTAGATGCGCTGCTCGGCCTTCGGTGGACAGCCGTACCAGCGCGCCTGCGCGCCGGTGAGCAATCGGACGATTCCCAGCAGCAACCAACCTGTGAGCTTTGCCAGCATATGGAGGCGATGATACGGGCCATGCGATGGCGATTCGATCTTCTTTCCTTGGCGTGGGCGGTGGCCCTCTTCGTGTTGCTCGTGCTGCTGGCCACCGTCGGCGCGCGCTGGGGCTGGGTGCGAAGCTTCTTCGGCGACGTGCTGGCCGTGGCGTGGGTGTACCTCGTGTTCAAGACCTTCGTTGCCGCGCGCGTGCTGCCGCTCGCGCTGGCGGCCTTCGGCGTGGGGCTGCTGGTCGAGCTGGGGCAGTTCCTTGCGTCGACGTGGCACCTGCACATTCCGAACCGCGCGCTGCGCATCGTGCTCGGCGCCACCGCCGACTGGTGGGACGTGCTGGCCTACGCGATCGGCTTCGTCGCCGTGCTGGTGGTGGAAGGCGCGGTGCGCAAGCTCAGGGCAGGTCGACCGCCGGCATCCGCGCCACGATCGTCGATGCCCGTCCGTTGATGTACGAGGAGTTGGGCCGCCGCTCGAAGAACTTCGGGCTCGGCAGCATCACGGCCAGGCGCGCGGCCTCGTAGGAACTCAGGCGCGCGGCCGGCTTCCTGAAGTAGTACTGCGCCGCGGCCTCGGCGCCGAACACGCCTTCGCCCCATTCGACGTTGTTCAGGTAGATCTCGAGGATGCGCCGCTTGTCGAGCAGCACCTCGAGCAGTGTGGCGAGCACCAGCTCCTGGCCCTTGCGCAGCATGGTGCGTTCGCCCGACAGCAGCAGGTTCTTCGCGAGCTGCTGCGTGATGGTGGAGCCGCCGCGCAGCGGGGCCGGCTGCACCGGTTTGCCGCGTGCCGCCGCGCGCGCCATGCGCTTGGCGGCCAGCTGTTCGGCGCGGGCGTTGCGCTGCCGCGCACGCTCGATGGCTTCCCACTCGACGCCGTTGTGGTCGACGAAGCCGGCGTCTTCACTCGCGATCACGGCGCGCTTGAGGGTGTCGTTGATCTGCGTGTACGGCACCCAGTCCTGGCGCCATCCGCCGTCGCGGCCCTGCGAGAGGGCGACGCGCCAGGCTTCGGAGCGCTGGAAGGCCGTGCTCTGCGGATCGATCACCGCCATGGCCGCGATGCGCACCACGAAGAACAGTTCGAGCGCCAGGCCCGCCACCACGAGGCAGGCGATCAGGCGCAGCAGGCCCTTCATGCGCCGGCGGCGAGCGAGGCGCGCAGCTCGGCCAGCACCTGCGCCGACGGCGGGCGCACGCCGCGCCAGAATTCGAAGGCCTCGGCGGCCTGTTCCACCAGCATGCCGAGGCCGTCGCGCGCGACCGCACCGTGCGCCTCGGCCCAGGCCATGAAGCCTGCGGCGGCGGGGCCGTACATCATGTCGACGGCCAGTGCGCCGGGGCGCAGCACCTGCGCGCGCACGGGCACCGCGTCGCCCGCGAGGCTGGAGGCGGTGGCGTTGACCACCACGTCGAAGTCGCCCGGCACGTCGTCGAGCGCCCAGGCCTCGAGCGTGGCGCCGTGGCGCAGCGCGAGCGCGGCGTGGCGCTGCACCAGCGCGATGGCCTTGTCGAGCGTGCGGTTGGCCACCACGACGTGCGCGGCGCCCGCGTCGAGCAGCGGCCCGAGCACGCCCGCTGCGGCGCCGCCGGCGCCGATCAGCAGCAGCGACCGGCCCGCCAGCGGCACGCCGGCGTTGCGCACGATGTCGTTGACCAGGCCGATGCCGTCGGTGTTGTCGGCGTGGATGCTGCCGTCGGCCTCGAAGCGCAGCGTGTTCACCGCCTGCGCCAGCGTGGCGCGCTCGCTGGTGTGCTGCGCGAGCGCGGCGGCGTCGAACTTGAAGGGCACGGTGACGTTGCAGCCGCGTGCGGTGTCGCCCTGCGCGGCCGCTTCGCTGCGGAAGGCGGCGATGCCTTCGGCGAAGGCGCCGATCGGCACCAGGCGCCGGCCGTAGGCCATGGGCTGGCCGCAGAGTTCGGCAAAGCGTGCGTGGATGCGGGGCGAGCGGCTGTGCTCGACGGGGTTGCCCATGACGCAGTACTGATCCATGGCCGATGCTCCGTGTTCTGCTGGGGGTGCTGTTGCTATTGGGACGACAGCTCGATGGTCTCGTCGCGCGTGAACTTGAAGCGCGACTGCAGCACGATCTGGTCGGTCTGCTTGCGCATCGCGTCGGTGAACTTGCCGAAGTTGCCGACACTGCGCACGATGGCCTGGGCGCGGCGGTCGAGCGTGGTGTTGCCCGAGCTTTCGTCGACCACGGTGTCGAGCACGCGCCCGTCGTGGTTGATGGTGACGGTCATCTTGAGTTCGCCGTAGAGCTTCTTGCCGGCCGCGGTCGGGAAGTTCTCGGTGCCCTTGACCTCGATGCGCCGGCGCAGCGTGTCGACGTACAGCGCGTAGGCCGCCTCGCGCGTGGCGGGGCTCAGGTAGCGCTTCTTGGGGCGCGCGTTTTCCTCGTTCACGCGGCGCTCGATCTCGGCGAGCAGCGCGACCATCTGGCGGCGCTTTTCCTCGCGCGCGGCGGCCTCGGTCGGGTCGCCGGCCTGGCGCGGATCGGGCACGGGCATGGCGGCCAACTCGCGCTTGAGCTGCGCCAGCATCTGCATCTGCTGGGCCTGCATGGCCTCGACCTGGCGGCGCGACTCCTCGAACGAGTCGCCCATGGTGGTGAAGCTCGACGGCGGCAGCGGGCTGGTGGCCCGGCCCTTGTCGAGGTCGCCGCCGCCCGCGAGCGTGGTCTGCGCCATCACGCGGGCAGCGGGGTCGGGCTTGTCGTTGGTCTTGCTGTTGACCAGGATCACCTCGAGCGGGGTTTCGCTGAAGACCCGGTTGAACGATTCGGGATCGACGAAGCGCACCGCGAGCAACGCGGCATGCGCGATGACCGACACGCCCAGAGCGATCTGCAGCGTGCTGAGGTCCTTGAGATTCATTCTCGAAACTCCTCCAGGGGTCGCGTGTCTCCGGTCGTTCGACCGGGGGTCATGCAGGCGTGGTCGTCGCGGGGTCGGGTGCGGCCTCGGTGTCGCTCAGGTCGACCGCGATGGCGATCGGGCCGGCGACTTCTTCTTCGTTGTCCTCGCCGCCGTCAGCGGTTGCGGCATCGGCCTGCGGCACGTCGAAGCGTTCGAGCACGGTGCCGCTCACGTCGAGCGCGATCTCGTCGATCTCGCCGAGCTTCACGCGCACGCGCGCGCCGCGCTCCTGCTGGCCGGCCACCGGGAACACCAGCGGCAGCGTGTCGGCGCGCACCAGCGCGCCGTTGGGAATGTCCTTGATGACCGTGGCCTCGAGCTCGGTGATGCCCTGCTGCTGCAGGTACTTCAGCGTCCAGAAGCGCTCCATGCCGCCCTGGTAGGCGTTGTACGTGGCGTAGGCCGCGTCGAAGCCCGAGAGGATGGAGAACAGGTCGGCGTCCTTCGGCTTGAAGGGCGCGGCCAGCGCGGCGGTCTTGCCGTGGCGCGCGGCCGCGATGATCTGCCACTGGTTCACGAGGTCGGTGTAGCGGCGCAGCGGCGAGGTGCTCCAGGCGTAGCTCTTCACGCCCAGGCCCGCGTGCGGCAGCGCGCGCGTGCCCATGCGCACCTTGATGCCGGGCGCCAGGCTGGCCTGGCTGCGGTACAGGCCCGGCACGCCGAGCTCGCCGAGCCAGCCGCCCCAACTGCTGTTGGCCAGGATCATGGCCTCGGACACGATCAGGTCGAGCGGTGCGCCGCGCTGGCGCGTGCTGATCTGCACCTGCTCGTTGCCGGTGGGCTCCGCGCCGTCGTTGCCGACGAGGCGGAAGTTGTAGTCGGGCCGGCTGAAGTTCTCGGGCTTGCCGCGCACCACTTCGCGCTGCGCCTTCAGGTGCTTGGCCAGGCGGAACAGGAAGGACAGCGGCGCGCGCAGCTTCGCGGCGGCGTCGGGGGTGTTGTCGGAGTTGAAGGTGGCGTCTTCGAGCCATGGCTGCGTGACGACGGCGTCGAGCTGGTCGTGGCGCAGGTTGGCGACGATCGGCACGCGTTCGAGCTTGGTCTCGGTGGCCTGCAGCTCGAGCGTGGCTTCGTCGAAGCGCGCATAGAGCGACACGGCCGGGCGGTCGCCGCCTTCGAGCAGCGTGTAGGTGTCGACCACCTCGTCGGGCAGCATGGTGATCTTGTAGCCCGGCATGTACACGGTGGACATGCGCGCACGCGCCACGGCGTCGATGGCGCTGCCCGGCGTGAGCGCCAGGCCCGGCGCGGCGATGTGGATGCCGACCGTGATGGTGCCGCTGCCCATGCCCTGCACGGACAGCGCGTCGTCGATTTCGGTGGTCTGCGAGTCGTCGATCGAAAAGGCCCGCACGCCTTCGGCCAGCGGCAGGTCGTCGGCGACGGCCGGTGCCGCGAGCGCGGGAAAGCCGGTGCCCTTGGGGAAGTTCTCGAACAGGAAGCGCCGCCAGTGGAACTGGTAGGGCGAATCGATGGCGCCAGCGCGCTCCAGCAGGTCGAGTGGCGGGCGCTGCGTGGCGCGCGCGGCGTCGACCACGGCCTTGTACTCGGGCGCGTTCTTGTCGGGCTTGAACAGGATCTTGTAGAGCTGCTCGCGGATCGGCGGCGGGCACACGCCCTCGGCCAGTTGCCCCGCCCATTCGACGATCTGCGCCTGGATGGCCTTCTTCTTCTCGATGGCGGCCAGCGCCTGCTGCACGATCTCGGCCGGCGCCTTCTTGAAGCGCCCCTTGCCCGCGCGGCGGAAGTAGTGCGGCGCCTCGAACAGCGCGAACAGCGCGGCGGCCTGCTGCGCCAGCGTGGGCTTCTCGCTGAAATAGTCGGCCGCCAGGTCGGCAAAGCCGAACTCGCCTTCGGCTGCGAATTCCCAGGCGAGGTCGAGGTCCATGGCGGCGGCGAGCGTGCGCGCCTCGGCCATCAGCTCGGCCGGGGACGGCTTTTCGAAACGCAGAACGATGTTGGCGCCCTTGACCTTGACGCGCTTGCCGGTCTCGAGCTCGACCTGTGCCGAGGCTTCGGCTTCCGACAGGATGCGGCCGCCGAGGTATTTGCCGGCTTCTTCAAACAATACAAACATCCGGCGATTCTCCCACGCGGGATCGGGCGCGCTTCCGGGCCCGGGGCGGACGCTAGACGGGGTTGATGAAGGCCATCACGTCGTCGAGGTGCGCTTTTTCGAAATCGGACAGTGCATGGTCGCCGCCCTCGAGCAGCTTGATGCGGCTGTCGGGGTAGCGTGCCGACATCTCGTGCCAGTCGAGCGCCTCGTCGCCCTTGGCGATGATCGCGAACAGGCGCTCGGGCCGCGTGAGCGCGCCGATTTCCATGGCGCGCAGTTCCTGGATGAATTCCGGCTGGAAATAGAAGTGCTCGGACGGATCGTGCCAGGCGGTCTGGCTGCCGATGTAGCGCGTGAGGTCGCGCGCCGGGTGTACCGCGGGGTTGAGCAGCACGGCGCGGCAGCGCGTCATGCCGGCGACGTAGGTGGCGTAGAAACCGCCCAGCGACGAACCGATCACCGCCATCGACTTGCGCGGCCAGTGCGCGATGCCCTTCATCACCATGTCGATCGCATCGTGCGGCGACGGCGGCAGCTGCGGGCACCACCACTCCAGGTTCGGGTGCTCGCGCGCCACGTGCTTCGCCACCAGCCGCGCCTTGGTCGAGCGGGGCGACGAGCGGAAGCCGTGCAGATACAACAGATGGGTGGTTTGCGGTTCCATGGGAGGAGGTGACTGGGGTGCGCTGCTCGCGCCCCGTGGCCGGATTCAGACAATTTTGCATGAGGTCCGCACCGCCTACGGCGCGGTGACCCCACAAATCCCTGCGAATCGGCCCATGAGAAGGCCGGGAGGGCGTGGCTGGAATTCGAAAGTATTCACGGTGCGGCCGCGCAGGGGTGGCGGTGCGGCGCAAGGGCAGAAAGAAGAGACAAGTTTCGTGACGCATCTGGCAGGGGGCATCCCATGAACGAGGGAGGCAGGCCCCGCGTGGCGGTGGGTGCCCAGGCTTATGCTCCATCCCATGAATACCGAGGTACAGGATGACGGGATGCCACGCCGCTGGGGCGTGCTCGTGGTCGAGGACGACAGCCGCGCACGCGCCTTCTTCGAGGCCAGCGTGCAGCGCAGCCCGCGCCTGTTCTGGCTGGGCAGCGCCGGCACCGTGCAGGAAGCGCGCAGCTGGCTGGCCGCGACCGCGACCATCCCCGACGTGCTGCTGGTCGACCTCGGCATGCCCGACGGCACCGGCCTGGACGTGATCCGCGACGCCGTCGCGCGCTTTCCCGGCTGCGAGCCGCTGGTGGTGTCGGTCTTCGGCGACGAGGAGAACGTGCTCGCCAGCATCGAGGCCGGCGCCGTCGGCTACATCCACAAGGACGCCGCACCGGAAGACATCGCGCAGACCATCGTCGAGATGAAGGCCGGCGCCTCGCCGATCTCGCCCATGATCGCGCGCCGCGTGCTCGCCAAGTACCGCAGCCTGCAGGCGGCCGTGCCGGGCACCGCAGGCGCGGCGCCGGCAGAGACGGCGCTCGACGAGACCGACCGCGGCCTGCTCTCGGCGCGCGAGCACGAGGTGCTGACGCTGATCGCGCGCGGCTTCTCGTACGCCGAGATCGCGCGCCTCAAGGGCCTGAGCGTGCACACGGTGCAGACCCACATCAAGAACCTCTACGGCAAGCTCGCGGTGCATTCCAAGAGCGAAGCGGTGTTCGAGGCCACGCGCCTCGGCCTGCTGTCCCACCCGGGCTGAGGGCGGATGCTGCGGCGGCTGGCGTTCCTGTGCCTGCTCGGGCTGGCGGCGCTGCTTGCCGCGGGGCGCGCGGCCGCAGGGGAGACGCAGGGCCCGATCGAGCTGCGCCACGCCAGGGTGACCACCACCATCGACGGTGTCGTGCAGACCGAAGCGGTCGACCTGTCCTACCACTGGGACCGCCGGCACCGCGGCCGCACCGGCTTCGCGAGCTTCGAGCTGCCGTTCCAGGTCGAGGCCCTGCCCGAGGTGCCCTGGGGCGTCTTCATTCCCCGTGCCGGCAGCGTCTTCGAGGTGCAGCTCAATGGCGCGCTGCTGCAGTCCTACGGCGACCTCGGCCAAGGCAACCGCGCCGACTACGCGAAGGCGCCCGTCTACGTGCCGGTGCCCGGGCGGCTGCTGAAAGAGGGCGAGAACCTGCTGCAGATCCGCATCCGCGCCGACAGCGAACGGCGCGCCGGCCTCTCGCGCGTCACCATCGGGCCGGCGACGCCGGTGCGCACCGCGTTGTTCGAAGGCGCCTACGCCTGGCGCTTCACGGGGTCGGTGCTGCTGACCGCGTTCAGCCTCATCGTCGGCAGCATCGCGCTGGCGCTGTGGTTCACCCAGGTCGACACCGGCGCGACCGGCCGCCGCCAGCGCGACGCCCTCTATTTCTGGGCCGCGGTCGCCGAGTTCTGCTGGGCGCTGCGGGTGGCCGACGCCATGATTCCCGAGCCGCCGCTGCCGTGGCAGCTGTGGGGCGTGCTGATGGCCGGTTGCTACGCGGGCTGGGCCGCGTCCGCCATGATGTTCTGCTACCACCTGGCCGACTGGGCGCAGAGCCCGCGCACGCGCTGGATGCGCTGGCCGACGGCGGCCGTGGTGGCCGGCACCGTGGTGTTCACCTGGCTGGCGCTGAACCGCGAGGAGCCGCGCTGGCTCACGGCCTGGCTGGCGGTCGAGATCACGATCGTCGTCGGCTTCGTGATCGCCTTTGCCGTCGCGACGGTGCGCCGGCCCAGCGTCGAGCGGCTGCTGGTGGCCGGCGCCGCGCTGGTCACGGTGGCCTTCGGCACGCGCGACTGGCTGGTGATCCGCCTGAGCGACGCCTACGGCGAGACCACCTGGGTGCGCTATTCCTCGGTGATGTTCGGGGTGGCGCTGCTGCTGATCGTGCTGCGGCGCTTCCACTTCGCGAGCGTGCAGGCGCGCGGCTGGGTCAAGACGCTGGCCGACCGGGTGGCGCAGCGCGAACGCGAACTGGCCTCCACCTACGCCGAACTGGAGGAGGTGGCCCGCGACCAGGCGCGCACCCACGAGCGCGAGCGCATCCTGCGCGACATGCACGACGGCGTGGGCTCGCACATCAGCTCGGCGATCCGCCAGCTGCAGTCGGGCCAGACCAGCCCCGAGGAACTGCTGCGCACCCTGCGCGACTCGCTCGACCAGCTCAAGCTGTCGATCGACTCCATCCACCTGCCGCCCGGCGACATCGGCGCGCTGCTGGCGGCGCTGCGCTACCGGCTGGAACCCCGGCTGGCGGCCGCGGACATCGCCTTCGAATGGGGCGTGGACGAGCTGCCCCCGGTGACGCAGCTCGACGCCCACGCCACGCGGCAGCTGCAATTCTTGCTGTTCGAGGCCATCTCGAACGTGCTGCAGCACGCCCATGCGAGCGCGCTGCGCATCGAGGCCGACGCGCGCGACGGCGCCGTGCGCCTGCGGGTGATCGACAACGGCGTGGGCTTCGACGCCGCCGAGGTCCCGGAGGCGCTGTCCAAGCGCGCCGCCGCCATCGGAGCCCGGCTGGCGATCGAAAGCCGACCGGGGCGCACGGTCGTTCAGCTCGTTTTCGACTGAAGGGGCGAGCGGGGCGGGGATAATCCGCCCCCATCATGTCTGCCGTGTTCAACCAGCCCTCCCTGGCGCGTCGCATTGCGCCCATCTTCCAGGGCTTCGACGGCTTCCTGGCCTTTGCCGTGATGCTGCTCGCCTTTGCCGGGCTGCTCACCATGTATTCCTCCGGCTACGACCATGGCACGCGCTTTCTCGACCATGGCCGCAACATGCTGCTGGCCGGCGGCATCATGTTCGTGGTGGCGCAGGTGCCGCCGCAGCGGCTCATGGCCTTCGCCGTGCCGCTGTATGCGGCCGGGGTGGCGCTGCTGATCGCGGTGGCGCTGTTCGGCATCACCAAGAAGGGCGCCCAGCGCTGGATCAACGTGGGCGTGGTGATCCAGCCCAGCGAAATCCTCAAGATCGCGATGCCGCTGATGCTGGCCTGGTGGTTCCAGCGCCGCGAAGGCCAGCTGCGCCCGCTCGACTTCGTGGTGGCGACGCTGCTGCTGGCGGTGCCCGTCGGGCTCATCATGAAGCAGCCCGACCTGGGCACCTCGCTGCTGGTGCTGGCGGCCGGGCTGGCGGTGATCTTCTTTGCCGGGCTGCCGTGGAAGCTGATCGTGCCGCCGGTGGTGCTCGGCGCGGTGGCCATCACGCTGATCGTGGGTTTCGAGTCGCAGCTGTGCGTCGACGGCGTCGACTGGCGCGTGCTGCACGACTACCAGAAGCAGCGCGTGTGCACGCTGCTCGACCCCAGCAAGGACCCGCTGGGCAAGGGCTTCCACATCATCCAGGGGATGATCGCCATCGGCTCGGGCGGCGTGGGCGGCAAGGGCTTCATGCAGGGCACGCAGACGCACCTCGAATTCATTCCCGAGCGCACCACCGACTTCATCTTCGCGGCGTACTCCGAGGAGTTCGGCCTGATCGGCAACCTGGCGCTGATCGCGGCCTTCATCCTGCTGATCTTCCGCGGGCTGACCATCGCGCTGAACGCGCCCACGCTGTTCTCGCGCCTGCTGGCCGGGGCGGTGACCATGATCTTCTTCACCTACGCCTTCGTGAACATGGGCATGGTCAGCGGCATCCTGCCGGTGGTGGGCGTGCCGCTGCCTTTCATCAGTTACGGCGGCACCGCCATGGTCACGCTGGGGCTGGGGCTGGGCATCCTGATGTCGATCGCGCGGGCCCGCAAACTCGCCCAGAACTAGAGTCCCCCGGGGCGGCACGGACGGGGGCGGCTGCCTAGAATGGCAGCCATGATCTCCCGCGAACCCACCATCGAGCGCCTCGCCACGGCGCAACAGCTCCTGCTCACGCCGTTCGGCCTGGACGAATCGCACCTGAGCAAGGCCCTGGCCGAGATCACCGCGCACCGCGTGGACGATGCTGACCTGTACTTCCAGTACACCCGCAGCGAGGGCTGGAGCCTCGAGGAAGGCATCGTCAAGACGGGCAGCTTCAGCATCGACCAGGGCGTCGGCGTGCGCGCTGTGAGCGGCGAGAAAACCGCCTTTGCCTATTCGGACGACATCTCCGAGGCCTCGCTGCTCGACGCGGCGCGCACGGTCCGCTCCATTTCCTCCGCCGGCCGCACCGCGCGTGTGAAGACCGTGCCGCGCAAGATCGCCTCCAGCCGCTCGCTCTACGGCGGCATCGACCCCATTGCCACGCTCGACAGCACGGCCAAGGTGAAGCTGCTCGAGAAGGTCGAGCAGCTCGCCCGCTCGCGCGACCCGCGCGTGGCGCAGGTCATGGCCGGCCTGGCCAGCGAGTACGACGTGGTGATGGTGGCGCGCGCCGACGGCACGCTGGCCGCCGACGTGCGGCCGCTGGTGCGGCTGTCGGTCACCGTGATCGCCGAGCAGAACGGGCGCCGCGAGGTCGGCTCGGGCGGCGGCGGTGGGCGCTTCGGCCTGGCCTATTTCACCGACGCGCAGATCGCCGAGTACGTCGACCACGCCGTGAAGGCCGCGCTGACCAACCTCGACGCCCGTCCGGCCCCGGCCGGCGAGATGACCGTGGTGCTCGGTTCGGGCTGGCCCGGCATCCTGCTGCACGAAGCCATCGGCCACGGCCTGGAGGGCGACTTCAACCGCAAGGGCTCGAGCGCGTTCTCGGGCCGCATCGGCCAGCGCGTGGCGGCCAAGGGCGTCACGGTGCTCGACGACGGCACCATCGCCGACCGCCGCGGCTCGCTCAACGTGGACGACGAAGGCCACGCCAGCCAGCGCAACGTGCTGATCGAGGACGGCATCCTCAAGGGCTACATCCAGGATTCGATGAACGCCCGCCTCATGAAGGTCAAGCCCACGGGCAACGGCCGCCGCGAGAGCTACGCCCACGTGCCGATGCCGCGCATGACCAACACCTACATGCTCGGCGGCGACAAGGACCCGCAGGAAATCGTTGCCAGCATCAAGAAGGGCCTGTACGCCACCAACTTCGGCGGCGGGCAGGTCGACATCACGAGCGGCAAGTTCGTGTTCTCGGCCAGCGAGGCCTTCTGGGTCGAGAACGGCAAGATCCAGTACCCGGTGAAGGGCGCGACCATCGTGGGCAACGGCCCCGACGCGCTCACCCGCGTGACCATGATCGGCAACGACATGGCGCTCGATTCGGGCGTCGGCACCTGCGGCAAGGAAGGCCAGAGCGTGCCCGTGGGCGTCGGCCAGCCGACCCTTCGCATCGACGGCCTGACGGTAGGTGGAACGGCTTAGGACTTTCGGCACTTGCCGGTTGTTTCATTCGGTTGCTAAGCTGCGCTCCTTTTGCGAACGACGAATCAAGGAGCATTTCAATGGGGAACAGGATCAATTCGCCCGCCGTGCTGTGGGCCGTGACCGCCGTGGTCGCGCTGGCCACAGCCGGTTGCGCATCGCGCGGCGGTTCGGGCAGCCAGCCCGCCGCCGCACCGGCACCCGCCCCGGCCGCCGCCGCGCCTGCGGCGCCCAGCGGTTCGAAGGCCGGCATGGACGCACGCGGCAACGTGGTGGATTCTTCCAAGGTCGAGGCCGGCAGCGGCCGCACCGTCAAGGGCCTGAACGGTTTCGAAGGCGAGATCACCGGCAATCCGGCGCGCAACAGCAAGTTCACGCGCCTGCAGATCGGCATGAGCACCAAGCAGGTCACCGACCTCGCCGGCCAGCCCACCGACCAAGGCGCCTACATCACCGGCAAGGCCTGGATTCCGTTCTACTTCGGCAGCGATCGCCACCGCTTCGAGATGACCTACAAGGGCCAGGGCCGCCTGATCTTCGCGGGCGGCGGCATGGGCGATTTCAGCAGCGGCAACCTGATCTGGATCATCCACAACGCCAACGAATCGGGCTACAGGTAAAAACAACACCGACCCGGCCGCCTGGCCGGGTTTTTGTTTTCCGTGCTACATTCCGCCCACATGTCCGCCCTCCGCGCTTACTTTTTTGCCTACTTTTGGTTCCCGGTTTCCGGCGGACGAGAGGCGAGCGCGTAAAGCAAACGAACACCCTCCCAGAACCGCCGGTGGCTTCCAGCCCCCGGCGGTTTTTTTATGCCCTGACGATTTTTCATTCACACCAACAAGGAAGAGAACCATGAGCACGAACACCCCTCCCGCCGGCGACAGCTGGTATGCGAGCGTCGAAAAAACCAGCAAGACCGACGACGAACGCATCAAGGACATCAACGTGCTCCCCCCTCCCGAACATCTGATCCGCTTCTTCCCGATCCGCGGCACGCCGATCGAAACGCTGATCACCGGCACCCGCCGCGGCATCCACAACATCATGGCCGGCAAGGACGACCGGCTGCTGGTGATCATGGGCCCGTGTTCGATCCACGACCCGGCCGCGGCCCTCGAATACGCCCGCCGCCTCAAGGCCGAGCGCGACAAGTACGCCGGCACGCTGGAAATCGTGATGCGCGTGTACTTCGAGAAGCCGCGCACCACGGTCGGCTGGAAGGGGCTCATCAACGACCCGTACCTGGACGAGAGCTACCGCATCGACGAAGGCCTGCGCATCGCGCGCCAGCTGCTGATCGACATCAACCGCCTGGGCCTGCCGGCGGGCAGCGAGTTCCTCGACGTGATCTCGCCGCAGTACATCGGCGACCTGATCGCCTGGGGCGCCATCGGCGCGCGCACCACCGAAAGCCAGGTGCACCGCGAACTGGCCTCGGGCCTGTCGGCCCCCATCGGTTTCAAGAACGGCACCGACGGCAACATCCGCATCGCCACCGACGCCATCCAGGCGGCGGCGCGCGGCCACCACTTCCTGTCGGTGCACAAGAACGGCCAGGTCGCGATCGTGCAGACCAACGGCAACCGCGACTGCCACGTGATCCTGCGCGGCGGCAAGACGCCGAACTACGACGCCGCCAGCGTCGAAGCGGCCTGCAAGGACCTCGAAGCCGCCAAGCTGCCGCCCACGCTCATGGTCGACTGCAGCCACGCCAACAGCTCCAAGCAGCACCAGAAGCAGATCGACGTCGCGAAGGACATCGCCGGCCAGATCGCCGGCGGTTCGAAGCGCGTGTTCGGCGTGATGATCGAAAGCCACCTGCAGGCGGGCGCCCAGAAGTTCACGCCGGGCAAGGACCAGTTGTCGGGCCTCGAGTACGGCAAGAGCATCACCGACGCCTGCATCGGCTGGGACGATTCGGTGCAGGTGCTCGAGACGCTGTCTCAAGCCGTCAAGCAGCGCCGGGGCTGAAGCGCTATTAGTTAGAGCATGCTGGCCAGGTCGGGCCAGTGGTGCCGCATCGACGCCGCCTCGTCGCTGCCCTGCGGCACCAGCGAGAAGTCCGCGAAGTCGAAGCCCGGCCCGACCATGCAGGCGACCAGCGTGTAGTCGCCGGCCGCGTGGCCCTGGATCGGGCGTGCGGCCTGCCACTGGCCGGCAGGCACCACGTGCTGCGGCCGGGTGCCGTGCACATCGACCGGGCCCAGCTTCACGTGGGCCGGCGCGGTCAGCATCGCGGCGTCGCAGGTCCACAGCGCCAGTGGCACGCCTTCCAGGTGCACCCAGACTTCGTCGGACAGCACCCGGTGCCAGCGCGAATGCTGTTGAACTTCGAGCAGGAAATAGATGCTGGTCAGCGCGCTGCGGGGCGCGCGTCCGTCGGCGGGCGTCACGCTCGCGGCCGACCGGAATACCTCGCTGTACCAGCCGCCCTCGGGGTGGGGCTGGAGCTTCAGGGTGTCGATCAGCTCGCGCGCGCGCATGCCGTTCATGATCCGTGGGCGGCGCGCAGGGCGTCCAGCAGTTTCTCGTGCACGCCGCCGAAGCCGCCGTTGCTCATGCAGACGATGTGATCGCCGGGCCGCGCCGCGGCCACGACCTGCTGCACCAGCGGTTCGATGGCGCCGGCGACCTGGGCGCGTGCGCCCATCGGTGCCAGCGCGGCGGCCGCGTCCCAGTCGAGGCCGGCCGTGTGGCAGAACGACAGGTCGGCCGATTCCAGGCTCCACGGCAGTTGCGCGGCCATCACGCCCAGCTTCATCGTGTTGCTGCGCGGCTCGAAGGCCGCGAGGATGCGCTCACTTTGCTTGCCGGCGTCGTCGAGCTTCTTGCGCAGCCCGTCGAGCGTGGTGCGGATCGCGGTCGGGTGGTGCGCGAAGTCGTCGTAGACGGTGATCGCGCCGCCTTGGCCCTCGACCGTGCCGCGCAGCTCCATGCGGCGGCGCACGTTGCGAAAGCGCCCGAGCGCACGGGCCGCATCGGCCGGCGGCACGCCCACGTGGTCGGCCGCCGCGATGGCGGCCAGCGCGTTCATCTGGTTGTGCAGGCCCGAGAGCGCCCACTCGACCCGGCCGACCACCTCGCCGCGGTGCAGCACGTCGAAGGCGTCGTGCGTGCCGCGCGCCTGCCATTCCGTGGCCGGGCCGCCGTCGCCGAAGCGGGCGAGTTCGCTCCAGCAGCCCTGGGCCAGCACGCGCTGCAGGCTCTCTTCGGTGGCGTTCACCACCAAGCGTCCGGTGCCGGGCACGGTGCGCACGAGGTGATGGAACTGGCGCTCGATGGCGGCCAGATCGTCGAAGATGTCGGCGTGATCGAACTCCAGGTTGTTCAGCACGGCGGTGCGCGGCCGGTAGTGAACGAACTTGCTGCGCTTGTCGAAGAAGGCGGTGTCGTACTCGTCGGCCTCGATCACGAAGGCCGGGCCGTTGCCCAATCGGGCCGACACGCCGAAGTCCAGCGGCACGCCGCCGACCAGGAAGCCGGGCGCCTTGCCGCCTTGTTCGAGCACCCAGGCCAGCATCGAGGTGGTGGTCGTCTTGCCGTGCGTGCCGGCCACGGCCAGCACATGGCGGCCCTGCAGCACGTGCTCGGCCAGCCACTGCGGGCCGCTGGTGTACGGCTTGCCGGCGTCCAGGATGGCTTCCATCAGTGGGAACTTGGGGCTGCCGTCGGGCAGCCGGGCCCGCGAGACCACGTTGCCGACCACGAACATGTCGGGGGCGAGGGCCAGCTGGTCGGCGCCGAAGCCTTCGATCAGGTCGATGCCGAGCGCGCGCAGCTGGTCGCTCATCGGGGGGTACACGCCGGCGTCGCAGCCCGTGACCCGGTGGCCTGCTTCGCGTGCGAGGGCGGCCACACCGCCCATGAACGTGCCGCAGATACCCAGAATATGAATGTGCATCGGCCAATTCTAGGGAGGCGCTGCGGGTGCCCCGGCGGCTTCGCCCCGGGCGCCGTACTGATGTTCATGTGAGGGACGTCCGCAGCGGGCAAAATGCCCCGATGGACACGTCCAAGCGTGAAATCGCCGCCGTTGCCGCCCGACTCGTCGTCGAGGAGGGGCTCGAGTACGGCCCGGCCAAGCGCCGGGCGCTGCGCGAACTCGGCCTCCCGACGCGCACCGCGCTGCCCAACAACGACGAGGTCGAGGCCGAGGTGCGCGACTACATCGCGGTCTTCTGCGCCGACACCCAGCCCCAGGAACTGCACGCGCTGCGCCTGCTCGCGCTCGAGTGGATGGAGCGCATGGCCGTGTTCCGGCCGCATGTGGGCGGCGCCGTCTGGCACGGCACGGCCACACGTTTGTCAGACATTTATATTCAATTGTTCTGCGATGATTCCAAGTCGGCCGAAATCGCCCTGATCGATCACCACGTGGACTACGAGCCGCGCATGGTGACCGGCTTCCATGGCGAGCAGGTCGAAGCCCTCAGCGTCCATGCGCCGAGCCGGGCGCTGGGCGAGGAAATCGGGGTGCATCTGCTGGTGTACGACCTCGACGACCTGCGCGGCGCCCTCAAGCCAGACGCCCAGGGGCGCGCGCCGCGCGGCGACCTGAACGCGCTGCGCCGACGCATTGAACAAGAAAAGGACCAGTAATGACTTCAACGCCCACACGACGCGGCATGCTGTATGCCGGTGTGGCGGCAGTCGCTGCCGCGGCCGGCATTGCCGGCGCCTGGTGGCGGGAGCGCAATGACAGCGGCGTCGCGGCCACCGGCGGCGAAAAGCTCGATGCCGCCATGTTCTGGGACCAGCGCTTCGAGCGCCCCGAGGGCGGCGAGCTGGTCCTGTCGAGCCTGCGCGGCAAGCCCGTGCTGCTCAACTTCTGGGCCACCTGGTGCCCGCCCTGTGTCGAAGAAATGCCGATGATCGACGCCTTTTTCCGTGAACACGGCGCCAACGGCTGGCAAGTGGTGGGATTGGCCATTGACCAGCCCAGCGCCGTGCGCAAGTTCCTGCAGCGCACGCCGGTCACCTATCCGACCGCGCTGGCCGGCTTGCAGGGCATGGAACTGGTGAAGAATCTGGGCAATACGGGGGGCGGCCTGCCGTTCACCTTGGTGCTCCATGCCGACGGTTCGGTGCTGGCTCGTAAAATGGGCAAGCTTGAAACGACCGACCTGGACGCTTGGCGACGCCAACTTGTTCACGGTTAGAATTTAAATACACAAGCTGGCGTTAGACGCCAAACGCCGAAAATCGACGGTTTTCGGTCAAGTTCTTTCCTAAAGACCGGCAAAGCTGGCACTGGAGTCCCATGGATCTGCGCAAACTCAAGACACTGATCGATCTGGTGTCCGAATCGAATATTTCCGAACTGGAAATCACCGAGACCGAAGGCAAGGTCCGCATCGTCAAGGGTGGCGGTGCCGCCCCCGTGCAGTACGTGCAGACCCTGGCCGCCGCGCCCGCTGTTGCGGCGCCCGCCGTGGCCGGTGCCGCCGCCCCGGCCGCCGCTGCCCCTGCGGTTGAAGCCGCACCGAGCGGCCATGCCGTGAAGTCGCCGATGGTCGGCACCTTCTACCGTTCGTCCAGCCCGGGCGCCGCAGCCTTCGTCGAAGTCGGCAGCAAGGTGAACGAGGGCGACACGCTCTGCATCATCGAGGCGATGAAGATCCTCAACGAAATCGAGGCCGACAAGGCCGGCACGGTCACGCAGATCCTCGGCGAAAACGGCCAGGCGGTCGAATACGGCCAGCCGCTGTTCATCATCGAGTAAGCATGTTCAAGAAGATTCTGGTTGCAAACCGGGGGGAGATCGCCCTTCGGATCCAGCGCGCTTGCAGCGAAATGGGCATCAAGGCCGTGATGGTCTATTCCGAAGCCGATCGCGAAGCCAAGTACGTCAAGCTGGCGCAGGAAGCCGTGTGCATCGGCCCGGCGCCTTCGGGCCTGAGCTACCTCAACATGCCGGCCATCATCTCGGCCGCCGAGGTGACGGACGCCGAAGCCATCCACCCCGGCTACGGTTTCCTGAGCGAGAACGCCAATTTCGCCGAACGCGTGGAGCAAAGCGGCTTCCAGTTCATCGGCCCGACGCCCGACAACATCCGCACGATGGGTGACAAGGTCTCGGCCAAGCAGGCCATGATCAAGGCCGGCGTGCCCTGCGTGCCCGGCTCGGAAGGCGAACTGTCCGACGACGCCGCCACCAACAAGCGCATCGCCCGTGCGATCGGCTACCCGGTGATCATCAAGGCGGCAGGGGGCGGCGGTGGCCGCGGCATGCGCGTGGTGCACACCGAGGCGGCGCTGGTCAACGCGATCCAGATGACCAAGGCGGAAGCCGCCGCGGCCTTCAACAATCCGGCCGTGTACATGGAGAAGTTTCTCCAGAACCCGCGCCACATCGAAATCCAGATCCTCGCGGACAAGCACAAGAACGCGGTCTACCTGGGCGAGCGCGACTGCTCCATGCAGCGCCGCCACCAGAAGGTGATCGAGGAATCGCCGGCCCCCGGCATTCCGCGCAAGCTGATCGAGAAGATCGGCGAACGCTGCGCCACCGCCTGCAAGAAGATCGGCTACCGCGGCGCCGGCACCTTCGAGTTCCTGTACGAGAACGGCGAGTTCTACTTCATCGAGATGAACACGCGCGTGCAGGTGGAGCATCCGGTCACGGAGTTCACCACCGGCATCGACATCGTGAAGACGCAGATCATGGTCGCCGCCGGCGAGAAGCTGCCGTTCACGCAGCGCCAGATCGAGATGCGCGGCCACGCCATCGAGGTGCGCATCAACGCCGAAGACCCGTGGAAGTTCACGCCGTCGCCGGGCCGCATCACCATGTGGCACCCACCGGGCGGCCCGGGCGTGCGCGTCGACTCGCACGTGTACACCAACTACTTCGTGCCACCGAACTACGACTCGATGATCGGCAAGATCATCGTGTACGGCGACACCCGCGAACAGGCCATGGCGCGCATGCGCACGGCCCTGAACGAGACGGTGATCGAAGGCATCCAGACCAACATGCCGCTGCACCGCGAGCTGATGGTCGACGCCAAGTTCATGAGCGGCGGCACGAACATCCACTACCTGGAAGAGTGGCTCGCAGCGCACAAGCGCTGAGTCCACGCGCAACGCCCTGTATGTTTGAACTCCGCCTCATGGCGCCGGAAGACCGGGTCGAAATGCTCGGCGATGCGCTCGACGCACTCGATGCGCTGAGCGTGTCGGTAGAAGACGCCGACGCGCAGACCGATGCCGAGCAGGCCCTGTTCGGTGAGCCCGGCATGCCGCCGCCCAAGGAGGGCTGGCAGCGTTCGCGCGTGATCGCGCTGTTCCCCGATGAAGATGCCGCCAACGAGGCGGCCTCGGTGCTCGCGCTGCAGGACTTTTTCGACGGCTGCGCGGTGCTCGGCGTGGCGCCGGTGCCTGATCAGGACTGGGTGCGGCTCACGCAATCGCAGTTCGCACCGGTCGAGATCACGCCCGAGTTCTGGATCGTGCCGACCTGGCACGAACCGCCCGCGCAAGCCAAGCAGGTGATCCGGCTCGACCCGGGCCTGGCCTTCGGCACGGGCACGCACCCGACCACGCGCATGTGCCTGCGTTGGATCGCGACGCAAGGCGAGGGCGCTTTTGCCGACCAGCGCGTGCTCGATTACGGCTGCGGCTCCGGCATCCTGGCCATCGGCGCCGCCAAGTTCGGTGCGCGCAACATCGACGCCGTCGACATCGACGAAGCCGCGGTCTCCTCGACCCGGCTCAACGCCGAGGCCAACGGCGTGCAGCTGAACGCGGGCCTGCCCGAAGCAGCGAAGGGCGAGTACCAGACGGTGCTCGCCAACATCCTCGCGACACCGCTCAAGGTGCTGGCGCCGCTGCTGCGCAGCCACGTGGCCGCCGGCGGTTCGCTGGTGCTGGCCGGCATCCTCGAGCGCCAGGCCGACGAGCTCAAGGCGGCTTATGCGCCGTACGCCGCGCTCGAGGTCAGCGACACCGAGGACGGCTGGATCCTCATGACCGCGCGCTGCTGAAGCGCGCGGCCGGGTGCTCGCACCGCGAGCGCCCCGGGCACCTGCCTGCACGGCGAGGGCCCAACCCTACAATCGCCCGGTCATGAGCCTCGTCACGCGTTGCCCTGCCTGCACCACCACCTTCAAGGTGGTGCGCGACCAGCTTCGCATCTCGGACGGCTGGGTGCGCTGCGGCCGCTGCAGCCATGTGTTCGATGCCACGCTCGACCTGCAGGAGGCACCCGACGGTGCGGTGTCCGCGCCTGCCGCGCCGGCACCCGCGCCCACACCGGCACCTTCGCCGATGTCGTCGATGGCCGCACTGGTGGCGTCTTTCGACGACGTACGCCTCGACCTGGCGGCCGCACGGCCGGCGGTCGAGGAGGCCGACTTTCTCGACGACGAGTCCGAGCCGCAGGTGCCGCCGCCAGCTCCTCCAGAGGAGGCCGGGCTGTCGACCACCGCCACCAACGTCGCGCCGGCTGCATCCCCGCTGCCTTTCGAACTGACGCTGCCCGCACACGGCCTCGCCGCGGACGAGCCCTGGTCCGACCTCGACGCCACCGAGCCCGCATGGCGTCCGCCCGCGAGTTCGCTGCCGCCGTTTCCGAACATCGACCTGAACCTGGGCGCGCCGCCGCCCGCATCGCCGCCGCCTGCGCCGCCCTTGCCCGACCTGCCGCGCAGCTCAGCGCTGCGCGGGCTGGTTGCAGCGACCGGCGAGAACGACGACGGCGCGGCCGCGGAGCGCGAGCAGGAAGAGAAGGACCACGACCAGCTCCTGATCCAGAAGGCGCTGCGCCGCGCGCGCGCCAAGTCGGCCAAGATCGCGAACGCCAAGGCCCGCGATGCGCAACACGAAGAGGCGTCCGCGCCGCTGCCGGGCCCCGGCATCCGTGCCGAAGGCGAGCCGGATTTCTCGCTCTCCGCGACCTTCGAGGCGCCTGAAGACCATCCCTTCGCCGAAGAAGACGAGCCAGCCGAAAAGGCCATCGGCTTCTGGCAACGCAAGGGCGTGCGCCGCCTGCTCGTGCTGCTGGCCGTGCTCGCGGCGTTGGCCCTCATCGTGCAGATCGTTCGCCACGAGCGCGACGGCATCGTGGCGCGCCAGCCGAACCTGCGGCCCGCCCTGTCGGCGCTGTGCCAGTACACCGGTTGCGAGCTCGCGGCGCTGCGCCAGATCGGCGACATCGTGATCGAAGGCGCGGCCTTCGCGCGCGAGAAGAGCGGCGGCAACGACTACCGGTTGAGCTTCACCTTGCGCAATGCCGCGACCGTGCCGCTCGCGATGCCGGCGATCGAGCTGTCGCTGCTCGACACGCAGGAGCAGGCCGTCGTGCGGCGCGTGCTGACGCCCACCGACTACGGCGCGCCGGGCGTGCTG
The DNA here is from genome assembly GCF_009811375.1 of Variovorax boronicumulans. Taxonomy (NCBI): domain Bacteria; kingdom Pseudomonadati; phylum Pseudomonadota; class Betaproteobacteria; order Burkholderiales; family Comamonadaceae; genus Variovorax; species Variovorax boronicumulans. The sequence goes on along the minus strand of NZ_BKDH01000002.1, from coordinate 328,340 downwards.
GCGGCGCGTGCCGACCGCGCGGCCTCGCTGCCGCTGACCCTGTCGGCCAGCGAGGCGGCGGCACTGCCGCCGATCGCGGGCTACCGCGTCGAGGCTTTCTATCCCTGAACGGAGCGCCGACACGCGCGCCGTTCGTTCCCTTTCTCATCCAACCTACGGTCCACCCATGGCAGCAGTGATTTGCGGTTCCCTCGCGTTCGACACCATCATGACTTTCGAAGGCCGGTTCGCCGACCAGATCCTGCCGGACCAGCTGCACATCCTGAATGTGTCGTTCCTGGTGCCGGGCCTGCGCCGTGACTTCGGTGGCTGCGCCGGCAACATCGCCTACAGCCTCAACGCCCTGGGCGGCACGGCGCTGCCGATGGCCACGCTGGGCAGTGACGGCGCCGACTACGCCGAGCGCATGCGCACGCTGGGCATCAGCACGGAGTTCGTGCGTCAGCTCGACGACACCTTCACCGCGCAGGCGATGATCATGAACGACACGGACAACAACCAGATCACGGCGTTCCATCCCGGCGCGATGCAGCAGGCGCACATCACGAAGGTGGTGGCGCGCGAGGACATCAAGCTCGGCATCATCGCGCCCGACGGCCGCGAGGCGATGCTGCAGCACGCCGAGCAGTTCGCCGCCGCCGGCATTCCCTTCGTGTTCGATCCGGGCCAGGGCCTGCCGATGTTCGACGGCGACGCGTTGCGCCACTTCATCGAGCTCGCGAGCTGGGTCGTGGTCAACGACTACGAAGGCAAGATGCTGTCGCAGCGCACCGGCTGGAGCCTGGCCGAGATCTCGCAGCGCGTGCGCGGCCTCGTGGTCACGCTGGCCGCCGAGGGCTGCGAGGTGTGGACCGGCGGCGAGCGCGAGCACGTGCCCGGCGTGGTGCCCACGGCGGTGATCGAGCCCACGGGCTGCGGCGATGCATGGCGCGGCGGCCTGCTGTACGGCCTGGAAAAGGAATGGCCGCTGGCGCGCTGCGCAGCCCTTGGCAACCGCATCGGTGCGCTCAAGATCGCGCAGCGCGGACCGCAGAACTACCAGATCGACCGCGCGACGCTCGACCTGTGATTCGCTGACGACCTGCCCGCATCGCTTCGGCGATTCGGCGACAGCGGGCGCCCATGAAAAAAGCCCGGCACCTTGCGGTGCCGGGCTTCGTGCCTTTCAAGGCCGCTGAGAATTCACTCAGGGCTTGCTGGCCGTCGGAAACGGCCAGGCTGCCTGGGGATTCAGCGTCGTTTGCGCCGCAGGGGCAGGCGCTACGGCAGCCTTCGCAGGCGCGGCGGCCTTCTTGGCAGCAGGCTTCTTGGCAGCAGCGGCAGGCTTGGCAGCGGGCTTTTTCGCGGCTTTCTTGGCCGCGGCCTTCTTGGCAGGGGCCTTCTTGGCGGCAGCCTTCTTCGCAGGGGCCTTCTTGGCAGCAGCCTTCTTGGCAGGCGCCTTCTTCGCTACGGCCTTCTTGGCAGGCGCCTTCTTGGCGGCGGCCTTCTTTGCCGGAGCCTTCTTGGCAGCGGCCTTCTTCGCCGGTGCAGCCTTCTTCGCTACGACCTTCTTGGCTGCAACCTTCTTGGCCGCGACCTTCTTTGCCGGAGCCTTCTTCGCTACGACCTTCTTGGCGACAGCCTTCTTAGCCGGAGCCTTCTTGGCCGCGACCTTCTTTGCCGGAGCCTTCTTCGCGGCGACAGCCTTCTTAGCCGGAGCCTTCTTTGCAGCGGCCTTCTTGGCCGGCGCTTTCTTTGCAGTTGCCATTTCTATTTCTCCTTGATCAAGTTGAAAAAATCAACCTATTGAAGCACTCCACGCGCGTTGGGAGCGTGAAGCGATTCATGGCGTTGGAATCTGAGCCCCAGCACCATGAACACCTGAGCCCTCGTCCATGCCGCGCTCTTTGGCGCAGTCGGTGGCAAGGGCAATTCTTGAATTCATGAATTGTTGTGTATCGAAAAATTCAATCCCAGGAGAGCGCACCACCCGACTGGTACTCGATCACGCGGGTTTCGAAAAAGTTGCGCTCTTTCTTCAGGTCAATCATTTCGCTCATCCAGGGGAACGGGTTTTCCTCGTTCGGGAAGAGCGTTTCGAGGCCGATCTGCTGCGCGCGCCGGTTGGCGATGTAGCGCAGGTAGCCCTTGAACATGGAGGCGTTCATGCCGAGCACGCCACGCGGCATGGTGTCTTCGGCGTATTTGTACTCGAGCTCGACGGCCTTCATGAAGAGGTCCTTGATCTCGGCCTTGAACTCTGCGGTCCACAGGCCGGGATTCTCGAGCTTGAGCTGGTTGATCAGGTCGATGCCGAAATTGCAGTGCATCGACTCGTCGCGCAGGATGTACTGGTACTGCTCGGCAGCACCGGTCATCTTGTTCTGGCGGCCCAGCGCAAGGATCTGCGTGAAGCCGACGTAGAAGAAGAGGCCTTCCATCAGGCAGGCGAACACGATGAGCGACTTGAGCAACGTCTGGTCGGTCTCGTGCGTGCCGGTCTTGAAGTTCGGGTCGCTGATGGCGTCGATGAACGGGATCAGGAACTGGTCCTTCTCGCGGATCGACGGCACTTCGTTGTAGGCGTTGAAGATCTCGCTCTCGTCCAGGCCGAGCGACTCGACGATGTACTGGTACGCGTGCGTGTGGATCGCTTCCTCGAAGGCCTGGCGCAGCAGGAACTGGCGGCACTCGGGGGCCGTGATGTGGCGGTAGGTGCCCAGCACGATGTTGTTGGCGGCCAGCGAATCGGCGGTCACGAAGAAGCCGAGGTTGCGCTTGACGATGCGGCGCTCGTCTTCGGTCAGGCCGTTCGGGTCTTTCCACAGCGCGATGTCGCGCGTCATGTTCACTTCCTGCGGCATCCAGTGGTTGGCGCAGGTGGCGAGGTACTTTTCCCAAGCCCACTTGTACTTGAACGGCACCAGCTGGTTGACGTCGGTCTGGCCGTTGATGATCCGCTTGTCGGAAGCCTTGACGCGCTGGCCTGCAGCGGCGGCCACCGGTGCGGTGGCAGTGGCGGGTTGTGCAAGCGACGAAGTCGGAGCGGCGACCGCGCGGCCAGCGGAAAGACCGCCGGTCGATGCGTGGTGCTGCTGCAATCCTTGTTGCATATCCTTTGGTAAGGAGGGCTTGACTTCTTCGTCCCAGGTCAACATAGAAAAATCCAATGCGCAATTATCGGAGCAACGATGTGAGTTGCAAAGTGCTCGTTCACATCGTGCGCCATTTATGGGGTTGTTATGTTGCTCGCATGCATCGCGCGACGTCAGTCAATGCCTTGATTGATTGAACGTCGCGCGCTTTTCACTTGTGCGAGCACCTCGCTGATCGATCGAAGCGTCTTGTGTGTTGACGCTTCACTTGCACATCACTGGCAGGCTTCGCAGGTCGGATCGTCGACACCGCAGAACGCGATGTCGGTGGCGGGCATCGCGCTCATCTGTGCCTTCGCTGCAGCAGCGGCGGCTTCGAGTGCGCTCATGCCCGAGGGTGCGTCGTTGCCCGACGACACCGCGTTGAGACGGCCCGATTGCACCGTCGACTTTTCAGCGTGCGTCGCGCTCTGCGTGCGCAGGTAGTAGGTGGTCTTCAGGCCGCGCAGCCAGGCGAGCTTGTAGGTGTCGTCGAGCTTCTTGCCCGACGCGCCGGCCATGTAGATGTTCAGCGACTGCGCCTGGTCGATCCACTTCTGGCGACGCGCGGCGGCTTCCACCAGCCACGTCGTCTCGACTTCGAACGCGGTGGCGTACAGCGCCTTCACGTCCTGCGGCACGCGGTCGATGGGACGCAGCGAACCGTCGAAGTGCTTCAGGTCCATGACCATCACGTCGTCCCACAGGCCCAGGCGCTTCAGGTCGCGCACCAGGTAGTGGTTGATCACGGTGAACTCGCCCGACAGGTTCGACTTGACCGACAGGTTGCCGAAGCAGGGTTCGATCGAGGCGTCCACGCCGATGATGTTCGAGATGGTCGCCGTGGGGGCGATGGCCACGCAGTTCGAATTGCGCATGCCGTCGGCCTTGATCTTGGCGCGCAGCGAATCCCAGTCCAGGGTGGCCGAACGGTCCACTTCGACGTAGCCGCCGCGAGCCTTCTCGAGCAGGTCGAGCGAGTCGATCGGCAGGATGCCCTTGTCCCACAGCGAGCCCTTGTAGCTGGAGTACTTGCCGCGTTCCTTGGCCAGCTCGGTCGAGGCCCAGTAGGCGTGGTAGCAGATGGCTTCCATCGACTCGTCGGCGAACTGCACGGCTTCCTGCGAGGCGTAGGGAATGCGCAGTTCGTACAGCGCGTCCTGGAAGCCCATCAGGCCCAGGCCGACCGGACGGTGGCGCAGGTTCGAGTCGCGCGCCTTCTTCACGGCGTAGTAGTTGATGTCGATCACGTTGTCGAGCATGCGCATCGCGGTCGAGATGGTGCGCTTGAGCTTTTCCTGGTCGACCTTGCCGTCCTTCAGATGCTGCAGCAGGTTCACCGAACCCAGGTTGCAGACGGCCGTCTCGGTGTCGCTGGTGTTCAGCGTGATCTCGGTGCAGAGGTTCGACGAGTGCACGACACCCGCGTGCTGCTGCGGCGAGCGCACGTTGCAGGCGTCCTTGAACGTGATCCAGGGATGGCCGGTCTCGAACAGCATCGTGAGCATCTTGCGCCACAGGTCCGAGGCCTGGAGGGTGCGCGCGGGCTTGATCTCGCCGCGGGCGGCCTTTTCTTCGTAGGCGACGTAGGCCTTCTCGAAGTCGGCGCCGAACAGGTCGTGCAGGTCAGGCACGTTGGAGGGCGAGAACAGCGTCCAGGTGCCCTTTTCCATCACGCGGCGCATGAACAGGTCGGGGATCCAGTTGGCGGTGTTCATGTCGTGCGTGCGGCGGCGGTCGTCGCCGGTGTTCTTGCGCAGCTCCAGGAACTCCTCGATGTCGAGGTGCCAGGTTTCCAGGTACGTGCAGACGGCGCCCTTGCGCTTGCCGCCCTGGTTCACGGCCACGGCCGTGTCGTTCACCACCTTCAGGAACGGCACCACGCCTTGCGATTCGCCGTTGGTGCCCTTGATGTGGCTGCCCAGTGCGCGCACGCGGGTCCAGTCGTTGCCCAGGCCGCCGGCGAACTTCGACAGCAGCGCGTTTTCCTTGATCGACTCGTAGATGCCGTCCAGGTCGTCGGGCACGGTGGTCAGGTAGCAGCTGGACAGCTGCGAACGCAGCGTGCCGGCGTTGAACAGGGTGGGCGTGCTCGACATGAAGTCGAACGACGACAGCACTTCGTAGAACTCGATGGCGCGGGCTTCGCGGTCGATTTCGTTCAGCGACAGGCCCATGGCCACGCGCATGAAGAACGCCTGCGGCAGCTCGATGCGGGTCTTGCGCACGTGCAGGAAGTAGCGGTCGTACAGGGTCTGCAGGCCCAGGTAGTCGAACTGGTTGTCGCGCTCGGCCTTCAGGGCGGCGCCCAGGCGGGGCAGGTCGTACTGCAGCAGCTTCTCGTCGAGCAGCTCGTTCTCGACGCCCTTCTTGATGAACTGCGGGAAGTAGTCGGCGTAGGCGGTGGCGCGCTCGGCCGGCATCACTTCGCGGCCGATGATCTCCTTGAAGATCGTGTGCAGCAGCAGGCGCGCGGTGGCGAAGGTGTAGTCGGGGTCCTTCTCGATCAGCGTGCGGGCGGCCAGGATGGAGGCCTTGTAGACCTCGTCCAGCGGCACGCCGTCGTACAGGTTGCGCATCGTCTCGGCGACGATGGGGGCGGCGGTGATGCTGTCGCCCAGGCCCTGGCAGGCCGATTCGATCAGGCCCTTGAGCTCGTTCAGGTCGAGTGCCACGCGCTCGCCGTTGTCGAGCACGTGCAGCGCCGGTGCGGCGGGCACGTCCTGCTCGCCCTGCTTGGAGCGTTCCTGGGTACGGCGTTCGCGGTACAGCACGTAGGCGCGCGCGATTTCATGGTGGCCGCCGCGCATCAGGCCGAGCTCGACCTGGTCCTGCACGTCTTCGATGTGGAAGGTGCCGCCGCCCGGACGCGAGCGGACCATGGCGCGGATCACGCCTTGCGTCAGCGTGTCGACGGTCTCGCGCACGCTGGCGGAAGCCGCGCCCTGGGTGCCGTGCACCGCCAGGAAGGCCTTCATCATGGCGATGGCGATCTTGTTCGGCTCGAAGGGAACGACGGCGCCGTTGCGGCGGATGATCTGGTAGTGCGCGAGGTTCTGACCGGTGGGCGAGCCCGCAGTGTCTTGTTGCTGCTGCGGCGTCGCGGGGACGGCGCGGGGGGTCGACGGGGTGTTCAGTGCAGTTTGCATTCGCTTCCTCTCGGTTGTGCAATTCTTGTTGGTTGGCAAGGCCTCGCGGGCCTTGCGTCGGCGTTGTTGCCGAACGGGAAGACACTATATCTAGGGTGTCTGTGCCCTACAAGCCACTACAGGTAGTGTTTTCCTATGGATGCAACCCTGACAGGAATTGCGCCGCACTCAGCGCATCGCCAGCGATGCCGCGTGAATACTGGCCCATGGTGGCGCAACCCGCATGGGGCGCGGCTTGCAAGGCGATTTGGGCCTGCAGGCCGCATGGTTGCTACGTCGCGTGCCTGCGCTTGCGAGATTGCTGCGCTGCGAGAGCGGCGCATCGCGGGCCACGGAGCGATTGAAAAAATTAGCGCGCGACCACCTGCTCGGGAAACATCTGTGGATTCCAGCCGAGCTGTTCGCGCAGCAGGCGCCAGTCGAAACCGGCGCCGGGGTCCTGCTTGCGGCCGGGCGCGATGTGCTCGTGGCCGGCGATGTGGGCGATGGCGTAGTGCTGCGCGAGCGCGGCGCAGAGGCTGGCCAGCGTTTCGTACTGCGCCTCCTCGAAGCGCTCGCCCTCGAGGCCTTCGAGCTCGATACCGACGGAGTCGTCGTTGCAGTTGCCGCGCCCGCGCCACGACGACACGCCGGCGTGCCAGGCGCGGTCGTCGCAGCTCACGAACTGCCAGAGCTCGCCATTGCGCCGCACATAGAAATGCGAGGACACCTCGAGCCCGCGGATCGACTGGAAGTACGGGTGCGCGTCCCAGTCGAGCCGGTTGGTGAAGAGCTGCTGCACGGCGTCGCCGCCGTATTCGCCCGGCGGCAGGCTGATGGAGTGCAGCACGATCAGGTCGGTCTGCGCGCCGACGGGGCGCGGTCCGAAGTTGGGCGAGGGCAGGGCCTTGGCGAAGCGGTACCAGCCGGCGCGCCAGAGTCCATCGTCGCTGGCCGGTGTCGTGGCGAGGTCGTCAGTCGTCGGCATGCGCGGTGGTGCCGTCGTCGCCGTTGGGCGTGGAGATGCCCAGGCGCGCGATGCGGTAGCGGATCTGGCGCAGGCTCATGCCCAGCCGCGCGGCGGCGGCCGTGCGGTTGAAGCCGCTTTCGTGCAGCGCGCGCACGAGGATCTCGCGCTCCTGCTGGTCGAGCCAGGCTTGCAGGTCGGAGGGCAGCGGCGGCGGCGCGGGCTTGGGCTCGACCGCCGGCGCGGGGGGCGCAGCCACCGCAACGGCGGCTGGCGCTTCAGCGGATTCGCTGCGCGGCGTGGCCGGCATCGGCGTCATCGCACCCATCAGGTCGATGTGCAGCTCGTCGCCGTCGTTCAGCGCCACGGCGCGGTGCAGCAGGTTCTCGAGCTCGCGCACGTTGCCGTCGAGTGGGTGCTGGGCCAGGCGCTGCAGCAGCGCGTCGGACAGGCGCGGCACGGGCAGGCCGCCGTCCTGCGCGATGCGCGCGAGCAGCGCGGTGCACAGCGCAGGCAGGTCTTCGCGGCGCTCGCGCAGCGCGGGCACGGCGATCTCGATCACGTTGAGCCGGTAGAACAGGTCCTGCCGGAAGCGGCCGGCCAGCACCTCGGCGTGCAAATCTTTATGGGTGGCGCTCACGATGCGCACGTCGACCGCGTCTTCCTGCGTCGAGCCGATGGCGCGCACGCTGCGCTCCTGGATGGCGCGCAGCAGCTTCGACTGCATGGCCAGCGGCAGGTCGCCGATTTCGTCCAGGAACAGCGTGCCGTCGCGCGCCGCCTGGAAGTAGCCGTCGCGGTCCTGCGAGGAGCCGGTGTACGAGCCCTTCTTGGCGCCGAAGAACTCGGCCTCGAGCAGGTTCTCGGGGATCGCGCCGCAGTTCACCGCGACGAAGGGGCCTTCGCTGCGCTGGCTGCAGCCGTGCACGGCGCGCGCGACCAGCTCCTTGCCGGTGCCCGATTCGCCGCGCACCAGCACCGGCGCCATGCCGCGCGCCACCTTGGCGATGCGCGACTTCACGAGGCGCATCGGGTCGGAGTCGCCGACCAGCCGGTCGAGCGCGGTCGCGCCGCTGCGCGTCACGGCCAGTGCGTCGGGGCGTTCGCCGCCCTGGCCGGCGGCCTGCGGCGGCGCCTTCTGCGGCACGACCACCGCGGCGCGGTTGGCCTGCACCGCCGACGCCACCACGGCGCGGAACTGCTTCAGGTCGACCGGCTTCGTGAGGTAGTCGAAGGCGCCGGCCTTCAGCGCTTCGACCGCGTTCTCGGCGGAGCCGTAGGCGGTCATGACCACGCAGCGCTCGCTGCGCTGGTCTTTCTGGATGCGGTGGATGATCTCCATGCCTTCGCCGTCGGGCAGCCGCATGTCGGTGATCACGGCGTCGAAGCGGCCGGCTTCCAGGTGCTGCCAGGCTTCGGACACGCTGCCCGCGGCTTCCACCCGGTAGCCTTCGCGCAGCAGCGTGAGTTCGTAGAGCGTGCGCAGGTCGGGCTCGTCGTCGATGACGAGGATCTGCGCGGGGCGCGGGGCGGCGGCGGAAGACGGGAGGGAGCTCACGGCCGCTATTGTGTCAGCCGGTTTTCGCTCGGTGCGAAGCTGACGAAGAATTCGTTGCCCTCGGGGCCGCCCGGCACCAGCGCGCGCCGTTCGTAGCCGATGGTGGCGCCGTGGCGCCGGCACAGCTCGCGGCACAGGAACAGGCCCAGGCCGCTGGAGCGGCTCTCGGACGAGAAGAAGGGTTCGAACAGGTGGCGCTGCACCGCCGGTTCCAGCGGCGCACCGTCGCTCCACACCAGCAACGCGGCGCGCTGCACGCCGGCGCGCTGCAAGGTGGTGATGACCTGGATCGCGCCCTCGCGCTGGCTGGCGTAGCGGGCCGCGTTGTCCAGCAGGTTCACCAGCAGGCGGCGCAGGTGCTCGGCCTCGAAGCGCACCTCGCTGCCCGGCGCCTCGAGCGCCACGCGCACGCCCTTGCGCTGGGTCTGGCGTATCCATTCCTCGGCCAGGATCTGCGCGGCCGGGTCGAGCACCAGCTGTTCGCCCAGCGACAGCACGCGCTGCTGGCGCGCGCGCGAGACGTCGAGCACATCGTCCACGATGCGCGCCAGGCGCTGCGCGTTGTGCTGCACCATGTCGGTCAGCTTGCGGTGCGCCGGGTCGGTCAGGTCTTCGCTGAGCAGCGCGCTGGCCTGTGCGATGGCGGCCAGCGGGTTGCGTATTTCATGCGCCACCGCGGCCGACATGCGGCCCATCGCGGCGAGCTTTTCGGTGCGGATGCGGGCCTCGAGCTCGCGCAGGTCCTGCAGGAACATCACGCACAGGCTGTCGGCGCGGCGGTCGTCGGTGGGCGTGAGCCGGGTGCGCACGCGCACCTCGCGCGCCGCGCCGCGGGCCTGCGCCACCGGGATCTCTTCGGTCTGCGGGGCGCGCCGCGCGAAGGTCTGGCGCGCCAGCGCGGCCAGCGCATGCCAGGCCGGCTGGGTGTGCAGCGGGAACGGCAGCGGCAGCTGCGCCAGGCCCTGGCCGAGGATCGCGTCGGCCGCCGGGTTGGCCGCGTGCACCAGGCCGTCGGTGTCGATCACCAGCACGCCTTCGCTCAGGGTTTCGATCACCAGGTCGTTGACCTGCGCCTGCATCTGCGCGTGGCTGCGGCTGCGCTGCGCCACCGCTTCTTCGCGTGCCAGCCGGCGCGCGAGTTCGTGCGCGAGCAGCGCCACCACGAACAGGCCGGTGCCGGTGAGGGCGGCCTGCACGAAGCGCGCCGACGGATCGCCGGGTTGCTGCAGCCAGTGCCAGCCGGCGTCGGCCAGCAGCAGCAGCGTCACGGTGGCCGTGGTGCCCAGGCCCACGAGCAGCGTGCCGAGCACCGCGCTCATCAGCACGGGCAGCGCGAACAGCGGCGTGTAGTTGACGCTGCCGCCCTGCAGCACCTGCAAGGCGCTGAAGATGCCCAGGTCGACCCCGATGGTCAGCAGCCAGAGGGTGGAGAAGCCGCGGATCGGCGGCTCGAAGTGCGCGTAGCGCATCTCCAGCCAGGCCAGCACGAGGTAGCCGCCCGAGAGCACGATCGGCAGCGGCTGCACGGCCTGCCCGATGGCGAAGGCCACGCCCTGCAGCAGCACCAGCACCACCGCCACGAAGCAGCGCGCCGCCATGAAGCCGCGCCACAGCCGCAGCAGGGCCGTGCTGTCGCCGGCGCCCAGGTCGAGCACGTCCCAGTCGGTGGCCGGCTCGCCGCGCGACCGGCGCAACGAACTCATGCGGAGGTGCCGGCTTGGCGGTGCGCGGCGCTGCAGAACACCGCGCCGTCCGGCCCGGGGAGTGCGTCGGCCGCAGGCAGGTGCAGCCCGCAGTGGGCGCAGCGCACCATCGCCTGCGGCGGGCCGACGGCCGGCGTGCGCTGTTGCGCCTTCTTGGCGCGTTCTTGCTGCGCGTCGCGCATCTCTTCGCGCCGGTTCTTGCGCCAGAGCCATATCGCGACCCACACCACCGCGAGGACGAGCAGGTACTTCATGCGGGCAGGCGCGTCAGCACGACTTCGAGCACGAAGCGCGAGCCCACGTAGGCCAGCAGCAGCAGCGCCGCGCCCGCGTAGAGCACGCGCCGCGCGGTGCGTCCGCGCCAGCCGAAGCGTGCGCGGCCGGTCAGCAGCACCGCGAAGCTGAGCCAGGCGAGCACCGAGAAGATGGTCTTGTGGTCCCACTTCCAGGCGCGGCCGGCGGCGCCGTAGAGCTGCTCGCTGAACAGCAGGCCGGCCAGCAGCGTGGCCGACAGCAGCACGAAGCCCGCCGTGACGAAACGGAAGGTGAGCCGTTCCAATGTGAGCAGCGGTACGCCGGCCTGTGCATCGGCGCTGGCCAGGCGAATCTGCTTTTCGGCCCGCGTGATCAGCCAGGCGTGCACCACGGCGGCGCCGAACAGGCCGTACGAGGCGATGCCCAGCGCCAGGTGCAGCGGCAGCCACGGCGAGGCGCTGACATGCAACGGCGTGCCGGGGAACAGCAGCGCCAGCAGCACGGCGGCCGCGCCCAGCCAGGCCAGCGCACGGCGTGCCTTCAGTTGCGGGTACAGGCGGCTTTCGACCGCGTAGACCGTGAGCACCAGCCACGCCGTGACCGACAGCGCCGGCGCAAAACCGAAGCGAGGGTCGCCGCCGATCAGCCCGTGGCCCAGCACCGCGGCATGCAGCAGCCATGCGATGCCGAGCGCCCATTGGGTGGTCTGGCGGCTGAGCCGCGCACCGGCGGCAGCGGCAAAACCGTAGGCTGCCGCGGTGGCGATGCCCAGCGCCACGCCGAGTGGGGAGGGGATCGCTAAAATCATCGGTGGAGTGTATAGGCTCGCCCCCCGGCTTCGCGCACGTCGCGTCGCTTCGCCCACCCCCGCCGGGGGCACCCCCCGCGAGAGAGCGGGCCCACATACCGCTTCCAGGTTTTCACGACTTTCCATCGGTCCGCTGCCGCGGACAACAAGGTATTTCCTTCATGGCCACCGCCCTCACCGAAAAGTTCTCCCGCCTCGTCAAGACGATGAGCGGCCAGGCGCGCATCACCGAAAGTAACGTGCAGGACATGCTGCGCGAGGTGCGCATGGCGCTGCTGGAGGCCGACGTGGCGCTGCCCGTGGTGCGCGACTTCGTCGCGCGCGTGAAGGAGAAGGCGCTCGGCCAGGAAGTGCTGGGCTCGCTCAAGCCGGGCCAGGCGCTGGTCGGCATCGTCAACCGCGAACTCGCCGCCACCATGGGCGAGGGTGTGTCCGACATCAACCTCGCTGCCCAGCCGCCGGCCGTGATCCTCATGGCCGGCCTGCAGGGCGCCGGCAAGACCACCACCACCGCCAAGCTGGCCAAGCACCTGATCGAGAAGCGCAAGAAGAAGGTGCTCACCGTGTCGGGCGACGTGTACCGCCCGGCCGCCATCGAGCAGCTCAAGACCGTGACCAAGCAGGCCGGCGCCGAGTGGTTCCCGAGCACGCCCGACCAGAAGCCGCTGGACATCGCGCGCGCCGCGCTCGACCACGCCAGGCGCCACTACTTCGACGTGCTGCTGGTCGACACGGCCGGCCGCCTCGCGATCGACGAAGTGCTGATGACCGAGATCAAGCAGCTGCACGCCGAGCTCGATCCGGTCGAAACCCTGTTCGTGGTCGATGCCATGCAGGGCCAGGACGCGATCAACACTGCCAAGGCCTTCAAGGAGGCGCTGCCCCTCACCGGCATCATCCTGACCAAGACCGACGGCGATTCGCGCGGCGGTGCGGCGCTGTCGGTGCGCCAGGTCACGGGCGTGCCAATCAAGTTCGCCGGTGTGAGCGAGAAGATCGACGGCCTCGAGGTGTTCGACGCCGAGCGCCATGCGGGCCGCATCCTGGGCATGGGCGACATCGTCGCGCTGGTCGAGCAGGTCACGGCCGGCGTCGACGTGGCGGCGGCGCAGAAGCTGGCCGCCAAGGTCAAGAGCGGCGCCGGCTTCGACCTGAACGACTTCCTCGGCCAGCTGCAGCAGATGAAGCAGATGGGCGGCCTCTCCAGCCTGATGGACAAGCTGCCCCAGCAGATGGCCGCCAAGGCCACCGAGGCCGACATGACGCGCGCCGAGCGCGACATCCGCCGCAAGGAAGGGATCATCCAGAGCATGACCCCGCTGGAGCGCCGCAAGCCCGAGCTGCTCAAGGCCACGCGCAAGCGCCGCATCGCGGCCGGTGCCGGCGTGCAGGTTCAGGAAGTGAACCGCCTGCTCAACGAGTTCGAGCAGATGCAGGGCATGATGAAGAAGATGAAGGGCGGCGGCCTGATGAAGATGATGAAGAAGATGGGCGGCATGAAGGGCATGGGCGGAATGCCCGGCATGGGCGGAGGCGGCGGCAAGCTGCCGTTCTGAGCCCGGCCGCTCGACGCATGCATATATAGAGAGGCGCGCAGCCCCGCCATGTCCGCAGGCGACTGGAAAGAGCTCTACCAGGGCGCACTGACCGGCGACCTCGACCTGGTGCGCTATCACATCGGTGCGGGCGTGAATCCGAACTACCAGCACCCCGAGATCCTGTGCACGCCGCTGGTGGCCAGCCTGGTCCAGGGGCACGGCGAGATCGCCAGCTACCTGCTGGACCACGGCGCCGATCCGAACCTGCTGTCTGAATTCGACGGGCTCACGCCGCTGCAGGCCGCCCGCAAGCACGGCCGCGAGGCGCTCGTCGCGGCGCTGGTGGCGCGCGGCGCCCGCGCACCCCGTCCGCCGTTCTGGCGCCGCTGGCTGCCCTTCTGACATATCGATGCGCATCGCGTACCGCCCAGCAAAAAGCCCGCCGAAGCGGGCTTTTTCTTTGGAGCGATCAGCCGCAGGGCTGAGATCGCATCAGGCCGTGGCCAGTGCCGCCGGGCGCGCCAGGCGCAGCGCATGCATCCACGCACGACGCAGCACGGCGGGCGAGCGCGATTCCTCGGGAATCAGCAGGAAGCCGCGGTCGCGCAGCGTGGTGCCCAGCGCGATCTGGCTGGTCAGCACGGTCAGCGGGATCGCCAGCAGCAGCGGCAGGCCGACGGGCATGAGCCAGATCAGGGCGCTCGGGTCGATCATCGCGACGCCGACGGCCAGCATGGCGATCACCAGCGTCATGGGGGCCAGCTGCGAGGCAGCGACCTTCCACGGCACGGCGTTGGCTTCACGCGGGGGCGACTTCCAGTCGAGCTTGATGCCGGTGAGGGCGACGAGCACGAACAGCGAGTGGGCCAGCATGCGCACCGGAGCCTGCACGATGGCCAGGCCGGCTTCGAGCACCGAGCTCTTCACCAGGCCCCACACGCCGCCGTACTGGCGTTGTTCGCCGCGCATCAGCACAGCGGCGATGCCCAGCACGCGCGGCAGGAACAGCAGGCACAGGGTCCAGACCCACAGGCCGGCCAGTTCGGCGGGCAGCACGTTCCAGCTCGACACGAGGCTCGAGCCGCTCAGCCACAGGGCGGTGCCCAGCGTCAGGAAGGCGAGCCACAGCGGGGCCGAGACATACGCCATGGTGCCGGTCACGAACATTGCGCGGTGCACCGGGTGGATGCCGGGCTCAGCCATCAGGCGGGCGTTCTGCAGGTTGCCCTGGCACCAGCGGCGGTCGCGTTGCAGCTCGGCCAGCAGGTCCGGCGGTTGCTGTTCGTAGCTGCCGACCAGGTCGGACACCAGCCACACGTGGTAGCCGGCGCGGCGCATCAGCGCGGCTTCGACGAAGTCGTGCGACATGATGCCGCCCGACATGCCGCCGGTGCCCTTGATCGGGGCCAGCGCGCAGTGCTTCATGAAGGCTTCGACGCGGATGATCGCGTTGTGGCCCCAGTAGTGCGACTCGCCGAGCTGCCAGAACTGCATGCCCAGCGTGAACAGGCGACCCGTCACGCGCGAAGCGAACTGCTGGGCGCGGGCGTGCAGCGTGACGTGGCCGATGGCCTGCGTCGCGGTCTGGATGATGCCGGCGGTGGGGTTGGCTTCCATCAGCTTGACCATCGAGGCCAGGCAGTCGCCGCTCATCACCGAGTCGGCGTCGAGCACGACCATGTAGCGGTAGTCCTTGCCCCAGCGGCGGCAGAAGTCGGCGACGTTGCCGGCCTTGCGGTGCGTGCGGCGGGTGCGCAGGCGGTAGTAGACCTCGACCTGCGGCTGGTTGGGGCTTTCGGCCAGGGCGGCGCGCAGGTCTTCCCAGGCGGCGCGCTCGGCGGCGGCGGTCTCGGGGTTGTAGCTGTCGGACAGCACGAACACGTCGAACTGCTTGGCGTGGCCGGTGGAGGCGACCGATTCGCAGGTGGCGCGCAGGCCGGCGAACACGGTGGCCACGTCCTCGTTGCAGATCGGCATGATGATCGCGGTGCGTGCCTCGGGGTTCATCGGGTGGTGGGCCACCTGTTTCGCCGAGAGGGCGTGCTTGTCACCGCGCACCGAGACGTAGAAGCCCATGAGCGCGGTCACGAAGCCGGTCACGACCCAGCCCGAGAGCAGGCCGTACAGGCCGATCTGGCCGTATTCGAGCCAGACGTTGTCGTAGTCGGGTTGCACGCTGGCGAACAGCGACGACGCGATCACGGTGCTCAGCAGCGTGAGCAGCATGAAGGCGAGGCGGCGCTGGCCGGCGGCGCGTTCCCAGGCCTGCGGGGCCGGGGCGGCCTGCTTGGCGGCGGGGGCGCTGTCGGCATTGCGGCCGGCGCCCAGGCGCACGAGCAGCGCGGTGCCGATGCTGTTCCAGAAACCACGCCAGGGGCGCGGGGCCATGGAACCGCGGTTGACCGGCGGTGCGGTCACGGCGTTGGGGTGGCGTTCCTCGCGCAGCGCGCTGCGGCGTGCGAAATCGGATTCGGCGAGGACGTTGAGGTGGGAGAAGTCGTTCGGCTTCATCGGTTCATTCACCAACGTTGCTTGTCGAGGGGGGTGTCGCCAATGGCCGGAAGGCGCTTGAAGACGCAGTCCGTGGCGGCGCCGCCGACGCCGGAGAGCGCGGTCAGCGAATGGCCCGCGGCACGGGGCCGCGAGGAGGAAAACTGCTTTTGACGCAGGCCGTCGCGCTGCGGACGCAGTGCGAAAGATGGGCTGGTAAGTGCTGTCATGCCAGTACAGGGGCAAACCCTGTGCCAGCCTGGAAAAACGCTTTCAAATCAACGACTTGGCGCGATTCGAAACCGTTTTCCGTGGGGGAGGGGCCTGTCGGGCCCCCGAAACCCCCGTTTTTGTCGCCGAATCCCGACAAGCCGGGGAGGCCCTCGGGAAACAGCCTTTCAAATCAACGACTTAGGCCTGTCGCTACTCGGCGACAGGGTCGCCCCCGGGAGCGACAACGTCGGCCTTGAAGTTGCCCGGCGTGAGCTCGTGCTTCTGCAGCAGGCGGTAGAACTCGGTGCGATTGCGGTCGGCCAGGCGGGCGGCGTCGGCCACGTTGCCGTCGGTCAGCTTGAGCAGGCCGACGAGGTAGTCGCGCTCGAAACGCTGCTTGGCCTCGGCGTAGGTGAGCACCTCCACGCTCGGCACGCGCAGCGCGCGCTGCACCAGCGCCAGCGGGATCAGCGGCGAGCCCGACAGCGCGCAGACCTGCTCCACCACGTTGTAGAGCTGGCGCACGTTGCCCGGCCACGCGGCGGTGGTCAGCGCCTTCAGCGCCTCGGGCGCGAAGCCCGACAGCCGCTTGCCGTACTTGGTCGACAGCTTCTGCAGGAAGTGGTTGGCCAACAGCGGAATGTCCTCGCGCCGCGCCGACAGCGGCGGCAGCGTGAGCGTCACCACGTTCAGGCGGTAATAGAGGTCTTCGCGGAACTGGCCGGCTTCCATCGCGGCGTCCAGGTCGCGGTGGGTGGCCGAGACGATGCGCACGTCGACCTCGATCGACTGGCTCGCGCCCAGCGGACGCACCGCGCGCTCCTGCAGCACGCGCAGCAGCTTGACCTGCAGCGCGGGCGGCATGTCCCCGATTTCGTCGAGCAGCAGCGTGCCGCCGTCGGCCTGCTGGAACAGGCCCTTGTGGTTCGCGTGGGCGTCGGTAAAGGCGCCCTTCATGTGGCCGAACAGCTCGGATTCGAGCAGTGCCTCGGGAATGGCGCCGCAGTTGACCGCCACGAAGGGCTTGTCGGCGCGCGCGCTGGCCTTGTGGATGGCGCGCGCCAGCAGCTCCTTGCCGGCGCCGGAGTCGCCGCGCAGCAGCACGGAGGCGTCCGACTTGGCGACCATGCGCGCCTCGGCCAGCAGCTCGGCCATGCGGTTGCTGCGGCTCACGATTTCCGAGCGCCAGCTGTCGTCGCCGGTCTTGCTCGGCGTGGTGGTGGGCGCACCGAGCGCCAGCGCCTGCGAGATCTTCTCGAGCAGTTCGCGTGCGTCGTAAGGCTTGGTGAGGTAGGTGAACACGCCGCGCGCCGTGGCCTCGACCGCGTCGGGAATGGTGCCGTGCGCGGTCAGCAGGATCACCGGCAGCGTCGGGTGGCGCTTGCGGATCTCGTCGAACAGCTGCAGGCCGTCGCGCCCGGGCAGGCGCACGTCGCTGAGCACCAGCTGCGGGTGCTCGATCTCGAGCTGCGTGAGCGCGGTCTCGGCCGAAGTGACGGCCGTGACCTGGTAGCCCGCCGACACCAGCCGCATCGAGAGCAGCCGCAGCATGTCCGGGTCGTCGTCGACCACGAGGAGGCGGGCACCAGCTGTACTCATGGATTGGATCTGCTTCCGTTGGAGGAGGGCGTGGGTGCCGGCGTGTTCGGCCGGGCGAAGCTGCGCTCGATGGCGCGCAGCGCCTCGATGCGCTCGTTGAGCTGGTCGATGCGGCGCTGGCTGTCGCGCAGCTGCTGCACCTGCTTGTCGCGGTCGTCCTCGACGCGGCGCTGCTCGACATAGCGCGCCGCCAGCGCCCGCGCGAGCGGATGCAGCGGCTGCGCCTCGGGCGCGGGGTTGGCGATCACGCGCTGCAGCAGGCCCAGCGCGCGCGCCAGGTCGGCCGGCACGCGGGTCTGTGCGAGCAGGATCGCCAGCTGCATCTGCGCCGCGGGCGTTTCGCCCTGTTCGCCGACGCGCGCGATTTCCGCGCTCAGGTCGGCGCCGCCCAGCGGGCGCACCTTGTCGGCATAGGCCAGCATGGTCGCGACGGGGCCTTGGGTGAGCTGCGTGAAGAGCGAGGCCGGCTGCGTGGCCGGCGCGCGGGGCTCGGCCTCGACCGGCACGACGCGCGGCGCGGCCACGGGCGGCGGCAGCGCGTCGGCTTCGGCCGGCGGCTTGGGCTGGGAGGCGCAGGCCGCCAGCAGCAGGGCGCATGGCACGGCCATGGCCCCGGCGAAGGTGGATCTGCGGACGAACGAAAGGAACATGGGTCGAAAAGGCGCGGGGCGGTGTGGGTGGGGTGTCCGGGGTCAGGTCGTGCGCGGCAGTTCGATGCGAAAGCGTGCACCGGGGCCGTCCGGCAGCAGGGCGATGCGGCCCCCATGGGCTGCAATGTACTCCTGCACGATGGAAAGTCCGATGCCGGTGCCTTTCACCGTGTGCTCGGGCTGGCGCTCGCCGCGGAAGAAGGGTTCGAAGATGCGGTCGCGGTCGTTCACGGCAATGCCGGGGCCGGCGTCGCACACGTCGATGTGCACCGCCTCGGGCGTGCCCGACACGGCCAGCGTGATCACGCCGCCCGCGGCCGAGAACCGGATCGCGTTCGACAGCAGGTTGGCGATGGCGGTGCCGAGCTTGGTGCGGTCGACCGTGAGGGCGATCGGCTCGCCCTCGGCGCGCACGCGCAGGCCGTGCGCCTGCCACTGCAGGCGCTGGGCCTCGATCTGCTCCTCGATCAGCGGCAGCAGCTCGGTGCGCTCGCGGCGCAGCTCGCGCGCCTCGAAGGCGGCGGCGTTGAAGCGCAGCAGCGCCTCGATCTGGTTCTGCAGCGACACGGTGTTCTGCTGCAGGATCTGCGCGACCTCGAGTTGGGCCGGGTTCAGCGGGCCGGTCACGCCGTCCTCGAGCAGCGACACGCCTTCGCGCAGCGCCGCCAGCGGCGTCTTCAGTTCGTGCGACACGTGGCGCAAAAAGCGCGCCTTGTCGGCGTCGAGCTCGGTCAGGCGCAGGCGCAGCCATTCGAGCTGCTGCGACACGCGCCGCACGTCGGCCGGGCCGCGGATGTCGATCGGTTCGTCGAGCCGGTTCTGGCCCAGGCCGACGATGGCGTTCTCGAGCCGCTTGAAGGGGCGCGCCAGCCAGATGCCGAAGGCCAGCGCCAGCGACACGGCCAGCACGCTGGCAGCCACCACCTCGCGCATCAGCCGGCGGCGCGCGTTCTCGATGCGCTTGGCCAGCGCGTCGTTCTGCGTTTCGATCAGGAACTGCGCCTGCTGGGCGATGTTGGTGTTGAGGGCGTCGAGTTCGCGGAACTGCATCGCCATCGTGCTTTCGCGCGCCAGGGCGCTGTCGGGGCTGCCGCCGAGCAGCCCTTCGATCACGCCGAGCTGGCTGCGCCACATGTCGATGCCGGCGGCCGGCAGGCCGTTGCGTTCCAGGCGCTCCAGCACCTGGTGGGCTTCGCGCGCCGCCTCGTCGAAGCGGCGGCGCAGCACGGCGTCGTTGAGCACCAGCGACTGGCGTCCCGCGCGCTCCATGGCCGCGCTGCGTTCGGCCAGCGACTGCGAGGCGCCCGACAGGCGCAGCGCGCGCGCCGCGGCGTCGCGGCTTTGCGTGACGAGCGCGTCGTACTGCAGCACCGAGCGCAGCGCCACGCCCACCAGCAGCGCGGTGATCAGCAGGAAGGCAAACAGCAGGAGCTGCTGGAACGAGCCCCGGACGGACGGTCGTTTCGCCATCAGTGGGCGAGCACCGTGGCGGCAGCAGCCAGGGCCGATTCGCGCGTGACCACCTCGCCGCGCAGCGTGTAGGCCAGCGAGCGGGTGATGCGCAGGTCGGCCATCTGGCCCACGAGGCGGGCGTCGCCTTCGAAATTGACGACGCGGTTGCAGGCGGTGCGGCCCATGAGTTCGTTGGCGTCCTTGCGCGAGGCGCCCTCGACCAGCACGCGCTGCGTGCTGCCCACCAGCGCATCGCCGAAGCGGCGCACGTTGCCGTCGATCACGCGCTGCAGCGTCTGCAGGCGCGCCAGCTTCACCTCGTGCGGCGTGTCGTCCTGCAGCGCGGCGGCGGGCGTGCCGGGGCGCGGGCTGAAGATGAAACTGAAGCTGTTGTCGAACTGGCAGTCGTCGATGAGCTTCATCATCTTGTCGAAGTCGGCATCGGTCTCGCCGGGGAAGCCGACGATGAAGTCGCTGGAAAGGGCCAGGTCGGGGCGGATGGCGCGCAGCTTGCGCACCGTGCTCTTGTATTCCATGGCCGTGTAGCCGCGCTTCATGGCCATGAGGATGCGGTCGCTGCCGTGCTGCACCGGCAGGTGCAGGTGCGAGACGAGTTGTGGCACCTTGGCGTAGGCCTCGATGAGCCGGGGCGTGAACTCGTTCGGATGGCTCGTGGTGTAGCGGATGCGCTCGATGCCGGGGATCTCGGCGACGTACTCGATGAGCAGCGCGAAGTCGGCGATTTCCGCCGTGTCGCCCATCTTGCCGCGGTAGGCGTTCACGTTCTGGCCCAGCAGCGTGATCTCGCGCACGCCCTGGTCGGCCAGGCCGGCGATCTCGACCAGCACGTCGTCGAGCGGGCGGTTCACTTCCTCGCCGCGGGTGTAGGGCACCACGCAGTAGCTGCAGTACTTGGAGCAGCCTTCCATGATCGACACGAAGGCCGTGGCGCCTTCGACGCGCGCGGGCGGCAGGTGGTCGAACTTCTCGATCTCGGGGAAGCTGATGTCCACCTGCGGGCGGTCCAGCCGCTCGCGGTCGTTCAGCATCTCGGGCAGGCGGTGCAGCGTCTGCGGGCCGAACACGATGTCGACGTAGGGCGCGCGCGCGATGATGGCCTGGCCTTCCTGGCTCGCCACGCAACCGCCCACGCCGATCTTCACGCCCTTGGCCTTCAGGTGCTTCACGCGGCCGAGGTCGGAGAACACCTTCTCCTGCGCCTTCTCGCGCACCGAGCAGGTGTTGAACAGGATGAGGTCGGCCTCGTCCACGTTCTGCGTGGGCTCGTAGCCCTGCGCGGCGTGGAGCACGTCGGCCATCTTGTCCGAGTCGTACTCGTTCATCTGGCAGCCGAAGGTCTTGATGAATACTTTTTTCATGGGGAGCTCTCTGTGCCCTTCGCAAAGAGGAAGGGCTGCAGGGCGCGCGTGGCGCCCGCGGATTTTTGCTTGCTTGCGGCCCGGCCGCGTTACTGCGTGTTCAGCGTGTCGTTCGAGACGAACGGCCAGATGTTCAGGAACGGCTTGTTCAGCGATTCGCGGCTGGCCATGGCCTCGTCGGGCGTCAGGATCCAGACCTCGCGCAGCAGCCCGGCGGCGTCGCGCGTGTAGTTCACGAGGTACTTCTGGCCGATGATCGCGCCGGGCATCACCAGCATGTTCTGCGGGCTGCGGATGCGCGCGCCGGCGCCCAGGCGGTCGGCCCGGCCGTCGAGCTCGACGTCGGGGGCGCTGGTCACCATGAACTTGCCGCGCAGCGCGCCGATGGGGAAGTTGCGCCCGCCATTGAGCGACTCGTTCTGGGTCTGCGGACGGGGCACCTCGTCCTGGGCGCTGGCCTGGAGGGAGAAAAGACCGGCGGCGCCGGCAAGGGCGGCGCAGATAGCGAGGGAAGTGAGCGTTTTCGTGGGTGTCTTGCAGCGGTTCATGGGGTATATCCAGAGGCTGTGGACCGGCGATTTTAGCGAGGGGGTGTTTTCCCTCATACCGGGTGCAGCGGGTGGTGCGGGGGCTTTGCGTCGGCCTGCTTTACATTTCTTTACGGCGCCCGTGAACACCGTGCGTCGGCCACTGCTCCAATAGCTGCTGTCAGCCCAAAGTGCACAAGAACCCATGAAGAAATCTGCCGCCTTCGCCCTCGCGGGCGTGTTGATCGTAGCCGTCGCAGGCGGCTGGTGGCGCATGTCGGGCGATCGGCCGGCCACGAAAGATGCCAAGTCCGCGAACGCCGGGCCTCCGGCCGCGCTGGTCACGCTGGCCACGGCCGAAAAGCAGGACGTGCCGGTGACGGTGCAGGTCAACGGTAGCGTGGTTTCGCTCAACAGCGTCGACCTGCGCCCGCAGGTCACCAACACCGTGAGCGCGGTGCACGTCAAGGAAGGCCAGTTCGTGAAAGCGGGGCAGCTGCTCTTCACGCTGGACGACCGCAACGACCAGGCCAACCTGGCCCGCGCCCGGGCCCAGCAGCAGAAGGACGAGGCCACCATGGCCGACCTGGAGCGCCAGTACAAGCGCAGCCAGGACCTGGTGGCACAGAACTTCATTGCCAAGAGCGCGGCCGACGCCACGCTGTCGCAGCTCCAGGCGCAGCGCGCCGCCGTGGCGGCCGACCGCGCGGCCGTGCAGTCGGCGCAGGTGGCGCTGGGCTACGCCACGCTGCGCGCGCCCATCGCGGGGCGCATCGGCGCCGTGAACATCTACCCGGGCACGCTGGTGCAGCCCACGCTGTCGCTGGTCACCATCACCCAGCTCGACCCGATCGCCGTGAGCTTCCCGGTGCCCGAGGGCAACCTGCAGGACCTGCTGGCCGCGGCGCGCACGCGCGCCAAGGTCGAGGCGCTGGTCACGGGCCGGCGCGAGCCGCTGTTCGGCACGCTCGACTTCGTCGACAACACGGTCGATCCGCAGATCGGTACCGTGCGCGCCAAGGCCGTGTTCGCCAACGCCGACCAGAGCCTGTGGCCCGGCCAGTTCGTCAACACGCGCATCACGGTGCGCATGCTCGACGGCGTCACCGTGGTGCCGGCCGCGGCGCTCATGATGCTGTCCGACGGCGCCACGCTGTACGTGGTCGATGCCGAGCGCAACGCGGCGCGCCGCCAGGTCAAGGTGCTGCACACCTTCGGCACCAAGGTGGCCGTGAGCGGCGTGACGCCCGGCGAGCAGGTCGTGATCGAAGGCAGCCAGAACGTGCGCCCGGGTGGCAAGGTGCGCATCGACGTGAAGGCTCCGGCCGGACCGGGCGGGGCGCCTGCCAACGGCACCACGGGCGTCACGCCCGGCAGCGCGGCTTCGTCGGATGTTCAGCCGGCACGAGAACGCGCATGAACATTTCAGAGCTCTGCATCCGCCGTCCGGCGATGACGGTGCTGCTGTCGGCGGCCGTCGTGGTCATCGGCATCTTTGCGTACTTCAGCATCCCGGTCGCGGCGCTGCCGAGCTACAACACGCCGGTCATCAACGTCAACGCGCAGCTGCCGGGCGCCAGCCCCGACACCATGGCGAGTTCGGTGGCGCTGCCGCTCGAAAAGCAGTTCTCGACCATCCCCGGCCTGCAGACCATCAGCTCGGTGAACACGCAGGGCGTGACCTCGCTCACGCTCGAATTCGTCAGCAGCCGCGACATCGACGCCGCTGCCGTCGACGTGCAGGCCGCACTGCTGCGCGCCCAGCGCCAGCTGCCGCAAGAACTGACGCAGCTGCCTTCGTACCGCAAGGTGAACCCGGCCGACGCGCCGGTGCTGTTCATCGCGCTGATCTCGCCGTCGATGAACCCGTCGGAGCTCAACGACTACGCCGAGAACCTGATTTCGCCCACGCTCTCGACCATCGACGGCGTGGCGCAGGTGGGCGTGTACGGGCGCAAGGCCTTCGCGGTGCGCATCAAGGCCAACGCCGACCTGCTCAACGCGCGCAACATCACGCTCGACGAGCTGGCCAAGGCGGTGAATTCGGCCAACGCCAACACGCCGGTCGGCACGCTCGACGGCCCGCGCCAGACGCTCACCATCCAGGCCAACCGCCAGCTCATGAAGGCAGCCGACTTCGCCAAGCTGATCATCGCGCAGCGCAACGGCGCGCCGGTGCGGCTGGACGAAGTGGCCACGCTCGAAGACAGCTTCGAGTCGGTCAAGACCGCCAGCAGCTTCAACGGGCAAGACTCGATCTCGCTGGCCGTGCAGCGCCAGCCCAATGCCAACACCGTGCAGGTGGTGGACGCGGTGCGCGCGCTCATCCCGCGCTTCAAGGCCGAGCTGCCGCAGTCGGTCGAGATCCAGATGGTCAACGACCGCTCGATCTCGATCCGCGAGGCGGTGCACGACGTTCAGCTCACGCTGCTGGGCACCATCGCGCTGGTGGTGCTGGTGATCTTCCTGTTCCTGCACCGGCTGGTGGCCACGCTGATTCCGGCGGCCACCATTCCCATTTCGCTCATTGGCGCGGTGGCGCTGCTCTACGCCTTCGGCTACAGCCTGGACAACGTCTCGCTGCTGGGCATCACGCTGGCCGTGGGCCTGGTGGTGGACGACGCCATCGTGGTGCTCGAGAACATCATGCGTTACGTCGAGAAGGGCATGGAGCCGATGGCCGCCGCGCTGCGCGGCGCGCGCGAGGTGGGCTTCACCATCGTGTCGATCTCGATCTCGCTGGTGGCCGTGTTCATCCCGATCTTCTTCATGCCGGGCGTGATCGGCCTCTTGTTCCACGAGTTCGCCGTGGTGGTGGCGCTGGCCGTGCTGGTGTCGGCCGTGGTGTCGCTCACGCTCGTGCCCATGCTCGCGAGCCGGCTGCTCAGGCACGTGCCGCGCAAGGCCGGCGCGCTCGACCACGAGGAAGAGCACCCCGAGCCTGGCACGGCGATCGGCCGTGCCTTCGAGCGCGGCTACCGCGCGGTGCATGGCGGCTACATGCGCACGCTCGACTGGACGCTCGGGCACCGCGCGCTGATGCTGGTCATGGCGGGGCTGACCTTCGTGGTCACGGCCTGGCTCTTCATCAGCATTCCCAAGGGCTTCTTCCCCGAGGAAGACATCGGCCAGATCCAGATCACCACCGAGGCGGCCGAAGACATTTCGTTCACCGCCATGAAGGCGCTGCAGGACCGCGTGGCCGCCGCGCTCAAGGCCGATCCGAGCGTGGACTACGTCAGTTCCTTCGTCGGCGTGGGCGGCCCGACCGCCACGCAGAACTCGGGCCGGCTGTTCGCGGTGCTCAAGCCGCGCAGCGAGCGCCCCAAGATGGCCAAGGTGCTCGAGTCGCTGCGCCAGCGCTTCCGCGAGATCCCGGGCATTGCCGTCTACATGCAGCCGGTGCAGAACCTGCGCCTGGGCGGGCGCCAGAGCAAGGCGCGCTTCCAGTACACGCTGCAGAGCGTGAACGCCGGCGAGATGGTGCCGTGGTCGACCAAACTCATGGAGCGCATGCGCGCCGATCCCGACTTCCGCGACGTGACCAGCGACTCGCAGAACCGCGGCCTGCAGGCCACGCTGGAGATCGACCGCGACAAGGCCGGCGTGCTCGGCGTGGCCGTGGGCGACCTGCGCACCGCGCTGTACAACGCGTACGGCGACCGCCAGATCGGCAGCATCTACGGCGCCAGCAACACCTACCAGGTCATCCTGTCGGCGGCCGACAGCGACCGCCAGTTCGAGGAAGACGTGGCGCGCCTGTCGGTGCGCAGCACCACCGGCAAGCTGGTGCCGCTGTCGGCCTTCTCGACCGTCAAGCGCACCGTGGGGCCGACCTCGGTCAACCACCAGGGCCAGCTGCAGGCGGTGACGGTGTCGTTCAACCTCGGCCCCGACGTGCCGCTGGGCAACGCGACCGCGAAGATCGACCGCTTCAAGGACGAGCTGAAGATGCCGCAGTCGATCATCACGACCTACGGCGGCGATGCGGCGGTGTTCCAGAGTTCGCAGGGCAGTCAGGCCGTGCTGCTGGTGCTCGCGGTGCTGGTCATCTACGTGCTGCTGGGCGTGCTGTACGAGAGCTACATCCACCCCCTCACCATCCTGGCGGGCCTGCCCTCGGCGGCGGTGGGGGCGCTCATCTCGCTGAAGCTCTTCGGCTTCGACCTCACGCTGATCGCGACCATCGGCATCCTGCTTCTGATCGGCATCGTGAAGAAGAACGCGATCATGATGATCGACTTCGCGCTCGACGCGCAGCGCACCGAGGGCATGAAGCCGGTCGACGCGATCCGCGAGGCCTGCCGGCTGCGCTTCCGCCCGATTCTCATGACCACGCTGGCCGCGCTGATGGGCGCGCTGCCGCTCGCATTGGGCCTGGGCGCCGGCGCCGAGCTGCGCCAGCCGCTGGGCGTGGCGGTGGTGGGCGGGTTGATCTTCTCGCAGGTGATCACGCTGTACATCACGCCCGCGATCTACCTGGCGCTCGACCGCTACAGCGGCAGCGGGCCGATGGTGGAGCTGCCGGGCGAGGCGAAGGCCGAGGCTGCGGCGGGGCACGCGGCCTCGCACGCTTGACGGCGGTTCAAATCACACGCCTGACGGCGATTCAAAAGATGCCGGATGGCCATGAGCGTGAGCCACCCGGCCAGGAAGGACTTGTGCAGTCCAGCGCTAAGCCACACCCGGACCATCGCCCATTGAAGGCGCTCCGGCCTCTCTCCTCAACGGCTCTCTCCATTCCCTCCGCCGCTGCTCTTCCCATGTGTGTGACGGGATGAATGATCGCGAGGGGGAGAGGGTGTCGACGGTATCCAGCGATACAGGAAGCGGGCTTTTTCCTTACGGTGTCGCGTCGCGGAAACGATGCAAGGCCAGCGCATTCGGAATGCCGACCTGCCGGGCCCGCGTTTCAATGAGCCCTTCTCTCGCCAGCGCATTCAACGTGCGCGTGACGGTGACGCGGCTCAGGGCCGTCATGGCGCCGATCTGCTCGTGGGTCAGATCGACGGTGAGTTGTTTCGGTGCCTGCGCCGATGGCGGGCGTGCCACCCGCAGCAGCAAGTCGATGACCCGCTCCTTCGGTGCCGCCGAGGCCACCCCGGCGAGCTTGGCGACGATCATGTGGTTCTTGAAGCCGAGCAGCTGGATCAACGAGGTCGCGAGCTCGGGCAGCGCCGAAAACTGCTGCGCGACATCCGCCGGGCGATAGCGGCTGAGAAGGGCCGGCGCGACCGCCCGGGTCGTCGTCGGTCGGGGGCTGTCGGCAAACGCCGGGCCTTCGCCGAAGATCGCACCCGGCCCGAAGATCTCGAGCAGGAACTCCGAGCCGTTGCTTCGGTGGATCGTGGAATGCACGAAGCCCGATCGCAAGAGATAGAAGTAATCGTGCCGTTCGCCTTCGCGCGCAATGGTGTCGCCGGCCTCCAGGGTGACGAAGCTTCCCAGGTGCGTGGCGTCGATCCACGGCGCGGACAGCGACTGGGAGGCGTCCCAGCTGGCGTACGCCGAGGGCGTGGAATTCGTTCTTTTCATGGGAGCGTCTTGCCCGGGGCGAAGAAAGGCAAGCGGCTCACCCCACTAGGTCGTGGTCTCGTCCAGCGGCGCGTCCGTCGCCAGGTGGGCGATGTCGCTCCAACCGACGAGGCTGAAGCCCTCGGGCGTCCACAGCATGCGGTTGATGGCCGCGTTGCCGAGCTGCCAGGTGCGCGGCGCCTGCAGCTCCTGGCGCGTGGCGGCGCGGTAGAGCACGTCCATCACGCCGCCGTGGGCCACCAGCACCACGAGCTGGCCCGGGTGGCGCGCGGCGATGGCCGAGGCGGTGCCGGTCACGCGGTCGCGAAAGGTCAGCAGGCTTTCGCCGCCGCCTTCGGGCTCGAACTCGGGGTCGCGCTCGCGCCAGCGGCGGGCGTCTTCGGGCAGCGTGGCCTCGATCTCGGCGAAGCTCATGCCCTCGAAGCGGCCGAAGGCGCGCTCGCGCAGGCCCAGGTCGGGCTGCACCTCGAGGCCGTGGGGCTCGGCGATGGCCTGCGCGGTCTGCCAGGCCCGCGAGAGGTCGCTGGCGTACACCGCCGCAATTGGCTCGTCGGCCAGCGCCTGTCCGGCGCGCTGCGCCTGCCAGAGGCCGGTGGCATTGAGGCCGATGTCGAGGTGGCCCTGGATGCGGGTGTCGACGTTCCAGGCGGTTTCGCCGTGGCGCACGGCGATCAGGCGGGTGAGATTGGCTTCCATCCGTCCGAATTCTAGAAGTGCGTCATTTCCTGGCGGCCGGCGTGAGCTCGATGTTCACGCGGCGCTCGCCCGGCGGCGGGTTCGGAAAGCCCTGCAGCGCGGCCTCGAACATCACCGGCAGGATCGCCGCGCTCGAGCTGTAGGGGCCGTCGTTGCGCGCGCGGGTCTCGTACACCACGCGGTGGCTGCCGCCCGCCTCGCGCAGCACGAGGCTGACCTCGCGCTGGTACCAGGGGTTGGCCGGCGGCGTGAACATCGGGCCGCCGTACCAGCCGCTGCCATACCAGCGGTGACCGTAGTAGCCGCCGTAGCCGTAGCCCCAGGGGCCGGGCCCGTACAGCCACGGATCGGCCCAGGGCGACAGCGCCGCCGTGACGCGCGCGCCGATCTGCGCCGTGTACTGCGGCCTTGTGTCGTCGCGGCGCAGGCCGACCTTGTCGAGCGCGGCCGCGGCCATGGCCTCCAGGCCTTCCTGGCGCGCCGTGTCGGCCTGCTGCGAAGGCAGGCGCTCGAAGCGGTAGGTGGCGCCGGGCGGCACGGTCGTGCCCGGCGTGGCAAAGCTCTTGACGTTGCTGTCTACCACCCAGGAGGTGGCGCAGCCGCTCAGGGTTGCTACCAAAAATAGAGCTGAAAATGCACGATACATAAGGGTCTCCGGGCCTGCGGCCCTCAAAGTCCCCTGGGTTGCCCGTCAGAAGGTGTAAATGAATCCGGCGTGGCCGAGCAGCCCGTCCAGGCGCGTCCCATCGAGGCGCAAAGCGCAGCCATAGCCCAAGCTATGGCGAGCATTTGCAACGAAGAGGGGGCGTGTCTGGGCGGGATGAGCGGACATGTCGGGTTCGTTTACACCTTCTTAGCCCTGGACGATGCGCAGGGCGGAGGGTGCCTGGGAGAGCAGGTCGAAAGCGGGCGTGTCGAAGGCCTTGTCGCCGTTCTCGTCGGCCACGCCCGTCGCCTTCAGACCCTGGAAGTCGTGCAGCGTTCCGTCCAGCAGGTGCGAAGGCACGACGTTCTGCAGCGCGGTGAACATGTTTTCCACGCGGCCGGGGTATTTCTTGTCCCACTCGCGCAGCATCTCGCCGACCTGCTTGCGCTGCAGGTTCTCCTGGCTGCCGCACAGCGTGCAGGGAATGATCGGGAACTCGCGGTGCTGCGCCCAGCGCACCGTGTCTTTCTCGGCCACGTAGGCCAGCGGACGGATCACGATGTGCTTGCCGTCGTCGCTCACCAGCTTGGGCGGCATGCTCTTGAGCTTGCCGCCGAAGAACATGTTGAGGAAGAAGGTCTGCAGCATGTCGTCGCGGTGATGGCCCAGCGCGACCTTGGTGGCGCCCAGCTCGTCGGCCACGCGGTACAGGATGCCGCGGCGCAGCCGGCTGCACAGGCCGCAGGTGGTCTTGCCTTCGGGAATGACGCGCTTGACGATGCTGTAGGTGTCCTGGTTCTCGATGTGGAAGGCCACGCCGAGCTCGCTCAGGTACTTGGGCAGCACCTCTTCGGGAAAGCCGGGCTGCTTCTGGTCGAGGTTGACCGCGACGATGTCGAAGTGGATGGGCGCGCGCGCCTTCATCTTGAGCAGGATGTCGAGCAGCGCGTAGCTGTCCTTGCCGCCCGAGACGCACACCATGACCTTGTCGCCCTCTTCGATCATGTTGTAGTCGACGATGGCCTGGCCGACCTGGCGGCACAGGCGCTTTTCGAGCTTGTGCGTCTCGCGTTCGATCTTCAGCGAGTTGGAGGGCGCACCGGCTTCGGGCGTATCGTCGATCCAGACGGCGTTCATTGGGGGGCTACTTCGGGCAAATCAGGGGAAAGACCCCCGATTTTGCCTTGGATCACCATTCCCCGGCTTCGATGCGGATGGCGACTTCGCAGTCGTCGAAGATTTCGAGCTTGGCGATCTTCACGCGCACGCCCCGCACGCCGGGCAGTTGCAGCAGGCGCTGCGCGAGCTTGCCGATCAGGCTTTCGAGCAGGTTGACGTGCTCGGCAGTGCACTCGTCGATGATGATGCGGCGCACCTTGCGGTAGTCCAGCACGTGGAAGATGTCGTCGTCCTGCGGCAGCAGCGGCTGCGGGCCGAGGTTGAGTTCGGCGTCCACCAGGATCGGCTGCGGCGCGGTCTTTTCCTGCTCGAGGATGCCCAGGTTGGCGTCGAAGCGCAGGCCCTGGAGGGTGAGTGTCTGGTGGCCGTGCGGTGTGTTCGTGGACATGGTGGTGGTGCTCGTCACATGAGCGAGAAGTCGCGCTCGAATTTCATGAGGTGCTGGCCGCCGTCGACGAGCAGCGTGGTGCCGGTGATCGAGCTGTTCTCCAGCGCGAACTTCACGGTGGCGGCCACGTCGTCCGATGTGGACGAGCGGCCCAGCGGCGACAGCTTGTGCAGCTGCGCGAACTTGTCGTCATCGAGCATATGGCTCGCCAGCGTGAGGCCGGGCGCCACGCCCACCACGCGCACGCGCGGCGCGAGCGCCAGCGCGAGCATGGGGGTGGCGGCTTCGAGCGCGGCCTTGGAGAGCGTGTAGCTCAGGAAGTCGGGGTTCGGGTTCCACAGCTTCTGGTCGAGCAGGTGCACCACGGCGCCGCCCTGCGCGTCGCGCCGGGCCAGGTGGTCGTGCAGCGCCTGCGCCAGCAGGATGGCCGCGCCGGTGTTGCTGCGCGCGTGGCGCTCCATGAGCGCGTAGCTGAAGCTGGCGGCGTCGTCGTGTTCGAAGAGGGCGGCGCTGTGCACAACCGCGTCGACGGCACGAAAGCGCGCCGCCACGCGCGGCAGCAGGGCGCGCGTGGCCTGCTCGTCGGCGAGGTCGGCCTCGAACAGGGCCGAGTCGCCCGAGCGCGCGGCGCAGTCGGCCACGGTCTGCTCGGCCTCGGCGCGCGAGCTGCGGTAGTGCACCGCCACCTGCCAGCCGCCCGCGGCGAGCGCCAGCGCGATCTCGCGGCCCAGCCGGCGGCCCGCGCCCGTGACGAGGACGGTGCGGCGGCGATCGGGGGAGGAGGGTGGGATGGCGCTCATTCGGAGGAAGAAGACAGAAGACAGGAAGAGGACAATGGCGCCGTGACGACGCCAACGACAAACAGTTTACCCATCGCCCTCGACCATCTGATTGCCCGCTCCGTCGAGCGCGCGGGCGGATGGATCGGCTTCGACCGCTTCATGGCTCTGGCCCTGTATGCGCCGGGGCTCGGCTACTACGCCAACACCTCGGCCAAGTTCGGCCACATGCCTTCATCCGGCAGCGACTTCGTGACCGCGCCCGAGCTGACGCCGATGTTCGGGCACACGCTCGCGGTGCAGGTGCTCGAGGCGCTGGAGAAGACCGGCACCGACACCGTGTGGGAGTTCGGCGCGGGCTCGGGGGCGCTGGCGGTGCAGCTGCTGCATGCGCTGGGCGAGATGGGGCGCGGCGATGTGCGCTATCGCATCGTCGACCTGTCGGGCACCTTGCGTGAGCGGCAGCAGCAGGCGCTGGCGGGGTATGCGGGGCGGGTCGAGTGGCTCGGGGAGCTGCCTGAGTCCATGCAGGGCGTGGTGGTCGGCAATGAAGTGCTCGATGCGATGCCGGTGCAGTTGCTGGCGCGGGTGAAGGGGGCCTGGTTCGAGCGGGGGGTGGTGCGTAATCCGGCGGGGGATGGGTGGACGTGGGCGGACCGGGCTACCGAGTTGCGGCCGCCGGTCGAGGTGTCTGGGGTGCATGACTACCTGACCGAGGTGCATCCGCAGGCTCAGGCTTTCATTGCGACGCTGGCGGATCGGCTCGAGAAGGGGGCGGCTTTTCTCATCGACTATGGGTTCCCCGAGGGCGAGTACTACCACCCGCAGCGGCACATGGGGACGGTGATGTGCCATCGGGGGCATCAGGCGGATGGCGATCCTCTGTCGGAGGTGGGGTACAAGGACATCACGGCGCATGTGGACTTCACGGGGATTGCTGTGGCGGGGCAGGAGGCAGGGCTTTCTGTGCTTGGCTACACGAGCCAGGCGCGGTTTCTCTTGAATTGCGGGATCTTGGGGCGGATGGAGCGGGGGACTGTGGCGCAGCGGGGGATGGCGGCTCGGTTGATTCATGAGCATGAGATGGGGGAGTTGTTCAAGGTGGTGGGGTTTGCTGTGGGTGAAGCCTGGGATGCCGTCGGGTTCGCTGAGGGGGATCGGAGTCACACGCTCTGAGGGCTTTGTTCTTGGCTGAGTGATTGCTTCCCGGGGCCGGGACTCGCCCCGGCGGGCGACTCACTTTCTTTTGCTTCGCCAAAAGAAAGTAAGCAAAGAAAAGGCGACCCCACTGTCTGCGTCCCTCCGCTTCGCTGCGGGCAACCTGCGGTGCTCGCGTTTCGCGGGGTCTCGCAGAACTCGCCTTCGGCTCAAACAGCTGCGAGCCCTGATCCGCGAAACGCTGCGCTCCTCGGCGCAGCCAGAGGGGCTTGGATGCCGGGCGGGCCGTCGCTGCGCTCGGCCACCACGGCGCCAAAGGCGCTGCGCGCTTTGGGCGCCTTGTGCTTGTGCTTTCAACGGAAAGAGTTGGTCATAAGCAAGCAACAAAGACTTCGTTGGGGAATGGAGGGCGCGCTTCTACATTCGCGGCATGACTGCCGTTCTTTCCCGCGCTACCTCCACCACAGAGGCTCCCGCGCAGCCCTTCGAGGTGCGGCCTTTCGATGCGCCGGTCGGTGCGGAGATCGTCGGGCTCGACATCGCTGAGCCGATCAACGCCGCCGACTTCCAACGCATCCACCGCGCGCACCTGGACCACCACGTGCTGGTCTTTCGCGACCAGCGCATCACGCCCGCGCAACACATCGACTTCAGCCGCCGCTTCGGGCCGCTGGAGATCCACGTGCTGCACCAGTTCCAGCTGAAGAACCACCCCGAGATCCTGATCGTTTCGAACATCAAGGAGAACGGCGAGCCGATCGGTCTCGGCGACGCGGGCGTGTACTGGCACTCCGACATTTCGTACAAGCCCAACCCCAGTCTGGGCTCGCTGCTGCACGCGCAAGAGCTGCCGAGCGAAGGCGGCGACACGCTGTTTGCCGACCAGCACCTGGCATGGGAGGCGCTGCCTGTCGAGCTGCAGCAGCGCATCCTGCCGCTGAAGGCGGAGCACAGCTACCTCGCGAAGTACGAGGAGCTGCGTGCGAAGAATCCGTGGCGGCCCAAGTTGTCTCAAGCGCAGATCGATCAGGTCGCACCCGCCGTGCAACCCGTGGTGCGCACGCACCCGGAGACGGGGCGCAAGGCGCTGTTCGTCAGCGAGCACTTCACGACGCGCATCGTCGGCCTGCCGCAAGGCGAGAGCGATGCGCTGCTGGCCGAGCTGTTCGCGCACAGCGTGAAGCCCGAGTTCGTGTACCGCCACACGTGGGCACCGCACGACCTGGTGTTCTGGGACAACCGCTCGCTGATGCACCTCGCGGCAGGCACGCCCGACCACCTGCGCCGCCGGCTCAACCGCACCACCATCGTGGGCGACACGCCTTTCTGATTTCCTCTTTTCTCCTTCTCTTCCGGACTTTCCAATGAACCGCTTCACCCGCAGCGCCGCCGCGCTCGTCACCGGCCTCGGCCTTCT
The DNA here is from genome assembly GCF_009811375.1 of Variovorax boronicumulans. NCBI lineage: Bacteria > Pseudomonadati > Pseudomonadota > Betaproteobacteria > Burkholderiales > Comamonadaceae > Variovorax > Variovorax boronicumulans. The sequence continues at coordinate 295,162 of NZ_BKDH01000002.1, read as the reverse complement.
CGCTGGCAGCCTGGCCGCGCACGCCGAAGGGCAGATCCGCATCGCCGAGCAGTTCGGCATCGTCTACCTGCTGCTCAACGTGGCGCAGGAACAGAAGCTGATCGAGAAGCACGCGAAGGCCGCAGGGGTCGATGCGAAGGTGGAGTGGGTCAAGCTCTCGGGCGGCTCGGCGGTGAACGACGCGCTGCTGTCGGGCAACATCGAAATCGCGGGCGCCGGCGTGGGGCCGCTGCTCACGCTGTGGGACCGCACCAAGGGCAAGCAGAACGTGAAGGGCGTGGCCTCGCTGGGCAACTTCCCGTACTACCTGGTGAGCAACAACCCGAACGTGAAGTCGATCGCCGACTTCACGGACAAGGACCGCATCGCGCTGCCCGCGGTGGGCGTGTCGGTGCAGTCGCGGGTGCTGCAGATCGCGTCGGCCAAGCTGTGGGGCGACAAGGAATTCAACCGGCTCGACAAGATCAGCGTGGCGCTGCCGCACCCCGATGCGGCGGCGGCGATCATCAAGGGCGGCACGGAGATCACGGGGCACTTCGGCAATCCGCCGTTCCAGGAGCAGGAGCTCGCGGGCAACCCGAATGCGCGCATCGTGCTGAACTCGTACCAGGTGCTGGGCGGGCCGTCGTCGGCCACGGTGCTGTACGCGACCGAGAAATTCCGCAACGAGAACCCCAAGACCTACAAGGCCTTCGTCGATGCGCTCGACGAGGCGGCGAAGTTCGTCACGGCCAATCCCGAGAAGGCGGCCGACATCTACCTGAAGGTGAGCAACGCCAAGCTCGACCGCGAACTGCTGCTCAAGATCATCAAGAACCCCGAGGTGCAGTTCAAGACCGCGCCGCAGAACACCTACGTGTTCGCGGAGTTCATGCACCGCGTGGGGGCGATCAAGAACAAGCCGGCGTCGGTGAAGGACTATTTCTTCGACGACGCGCACACGGCCTCGGGGAACTGACGCGATGCTGTCCCGCCTCGAGCGCCTGGCAGGGTCGCCCGCCGCGGCCTTCCTAGGCGGCAGCGTGGCGCCGCAGCGGCCGGCCCGGCGGCGCGGCGTGGTGGCCACGGGCGATGCGGCACCGCCGTACGTGCACGAGGCGTTGCTGCAGGTCGACGGCGTCAGCCTCGAGTACCGCACGCCCGAGCGCGTGGTGCGCGCCACGCACCGCGTGAGCTTCGACGTGCATGCCGCCGACCGCTTCGTGCTGCTCGGGCCCTCGGGCTGCGGCAAGTCCACGCTGCTCAAGGCCGTGGCCGGGTTCATCCCGCCGGTCGAGGGCGAGATCCGGCTCGACGGCCGGCGCGTGACGCAGCCGGGCCCCGACCGCATCGTCGTGTTCCAGGAGTTCGACCAGCTGCCGCCGTGGAAGACGGTGAAGCAGAACGTGATGTTCCCGCTGCTCGCCTCGCGCACGCTGGGGCGCAAGGAGGCGGCCGAGCGTGCGCTGCATTACCTGGACAAGGTGGGCCTCTCGAAATTCGCCGATGTGCACCCGCACCAGCTCTCGGGCGGCATGAAGCAGCGCGTGGCGATCGCGCGGGCGTTGGCGATGCAGCCGCGCGTGCTGCTGATGGACGAGCCCTTTGCCGCGCTCGACGCGCTCACGCGCCGCCGCATGCAGCAGGAGCTGCTCGAGCTGTGGGACGAGGTGCGCTTCACGCTGCTGTTCGTCACGCACTCGATCGAGGAGGCGCTGGTGGTGGGCAACCGCGTGGCGCTGCTGTCGCCGCACCCGGGGCGCATGCGTGCCGAACTCAACAGCCACGGTTACTCGCTGGACAGCCTGGGCGGTGCGGACTTCCAGGCGACGGCGCGGCGCATCCACGACATGCTGTTCGAGGAAGAGCAGGGCACCCCATGAGCACCCTGACGCCACCCATCCGCCCCGAGTACGAACGCACGCTCGAGCCCTTCACAGAATTGCCGGTGGAGCGCGCGCTGCCGCTGGCCATGCGCCTCGCCTCGCACACCTGGCTGCGCAAGGGGCTGATCCTTGCCGTCATCGCCGTGCTGTGGGAGCTGGCGGCGCGCTGGCAGGACAACGACCTGCTGCTGCCCACCTTCACCGCCACCGCCCGCGCGCTGGCCGAAGGGCTGGCCAGCGGCGAGCTGGTCGAGAAGGTGCGCATCTCGCTGGCCGTGCTGCTGCAGGGCTACCTGGCGGGCGTGCTGCTGGCCTTCGGGCTCACGACGCTGGCGGTGTCCACGCGCATCGGGCGCGATTTGCTGGACACGCTGACCTCGATGTTCAACCCGCTGCCCGCCATTGCGCTGCTGCCGTTGGCGCTGCTGTGGTTCGGGCTGGGCCGCGGCAGCCTGGTGTTCGTGCTGATCCATTCGGTGCTGTGGCCGCTGGCGCTCAACACCTACGCGGGCTTTCAGGGCGTGCCCGAGACGCTGCGCATGGCGGGGCGCAACTACGGGCTGAAGGGGCTGCGCTACGTGCTGCAGATCCTGGTGCCGGCCGCGCTACCGTCGATTCTCTCGGGGCTGAAGATCGGCTGGGCCTTTGCGTGGCGCACGCTGATCGCGGCGGAGCTGGTGTTCGGCGCCTCGTCAGGCAAGGGCGGACTGGGCTGGTACATCTTCCAGAACCGCAACGAGCTGTACACCGACCGCGTGTTCGCCGGCCTCGCGCTGGTGGTGCTGATCGGCCTGCTGGTGGAAAGCCTGGGCTTTCGCACGCTGGAGCGGCTCACGGTGCGGCGCTGGGGCCAGCAGCGCTAGCCCGCAGGTGAAGGGGCCGGGCGGACGAATGTCCCGGCGATGGCGCAAGGGCCGTGGGCTCGGGTCTAATCGCAGCTTTTGGCACGCGTTCTCCTTCCCATGAGCTCTTCCGCCCCCGACCTTTTCGCGATCGCCGGTGCGCTGGCCGATGCGGCCGCCGCCCAGTCGATGCGCTACTTCCGCACGCCGCTGGACATCATCACCAAGGCCGACGAAAGCCCGGTCACGCTGGCCGACCGCGCCGCCGAGACAGCCATGCGCGAGATCCTCGGTGCGCGCGTGCCCGCCGACGGCATCTTCGGCGAGGAGCACGGCCCCGAGCGCCTCGACGCCGACCGCATCTGGGTGCTCGACCCGATCGACGGCACGCGCAGCTTCATCACCGGCTCGCCGCTGTGGGGCACGCTCATCGGCGTGCTGCAGGGCGGTCGCGTGGTGCTGGGCATGGTCGACATGCCGGTGCTCAAGGAACGTTGGATCGGCGAGGCCGGCAAGGGCGCCACGCGCGACGGCCAGCCCGTGCGCGTGAGCAACTGCACCGAGATCGCCAAGGCCCGCATCGTCACCACCTCGCCCGACATCTTCTCGCCGGCCGACTGGAGCGCCTTCGACCGCCTGAGCCGCCAGTGCGCGATGCGCCGCTTCGGCGGCGACTGCTACGGCTACGCCCAACTCGCGGGCGGCACCATCGACCTCGTGGTCGAGACGGGGCTGCAGCCCTACGACTTCCTGGGCCCGGCGGGTTTGATCGAGGCCGCGGGCGGCGTCGTCACCGACTGGGAGGGCCGGCCGCTGGGGCTGAACCCCGACCAGCGCGTGATCGCGGCAGCCACACCCGAACTTCACCGACAAGCCCTGGCCGTGCTGGCGGCCTAGACTGTCTGCATGTTCCGCTGGCTGATCGTCGTCGTCCTGGCGCTGGTGCTCATGAGCGGCCTGACCGCCTGGCTGCGCCGCTTCGGCTTCGGACGGCTGCCCGGCGATTTCGAGTTTCGCGCCTTCGGCCGCGACTGGCAGCTGCCGATCGCGAGCACGGTGGTGCTCAGCATGATCGCGGCGCTGGTGGCGCGGCTGCTCTGAGCACGGCGCGGCGACGACTGAGAAAGAAGAGAACCCCGCAATGAGAGCCTGCGTAGACATCGGCGGCACCAAGGTCGCCGTGAGCCTTTCCGCTTCGAGCGACGCGCCGCTGATCGGCCGCCGCAGCGAGCCCACCGCCAAGACCGGCAGCAACGACGCCGTGGCGGTGCAGATCCTGCGGCTCATCGACGAGGTGTGCGCCGAGCAGGGCATCGACCCGGCGAGCATCGACCGCGTGGGCGTGTCGTCGACCGGGCCCTTCGAGCTGCACGACGGCATGGTCGAGCTGGCCACGCCCAACATCTGCGGCGGCATCGCCGGCCCCTCGCGCGGGCTGCCCAACAACTGGATGACGGCCATCGTCGAGGCGCCGCTGGCGCGCCGCTTCGCCCGCGTGCGCGTCGAGAACGACGCCGTGGCCGCGCTCGAGGCCGAGCGCCACTGGGGCGCGCTGAAGGGGCTCGACAACTGCGCCTACGCCACCTGGAGCACGGGCGTGGGCGTGGGCCTGTGCGTCGACGGCAAGGCACTGCGCGGCAAGAACGGCAACGCCGGCCATGCGGGCCACAGCTTCGTGGTCGACGACGACAGCGGCGCGCTGTGCGGCTGCGGCAACCTGGGCGACGTGGAAGCGCTGGCCGGCGGCAATTCGATCGCGCACCGCTTCGGCCAACCCGCGGCCGATCTGTTCACGGCCGCCGCGGCCGGTGACGCCGCGGCCCTCGAGAAGGCCGACGCGCTGTGCCGCGTGATCGGCCGCATGCTCTACAACCTGGTCATCACGCTCGACCTGCAGCGCGTCAGCCTGGGCGGCAGCGTGTTCTGGCACCACCGCGACTTCGTGCTGCCGCGGCTGCAGGCGCAGGTCGACGGCAAGCTGCCGCCGCTCACGCGCGGCGTGTTGCTGGTGCCCGCCGGACTCGGCGACAAGGTGGGCGACTACGCGGCCCTGGCGCTGCTCGACTGAGTTGCAGCGCGCGGCGACCGGACCAGCGTGGCTGGCTGGTTCTTCTGCGCCGCGCAGCCTTCTTCGACGATCCGTCCGAGCCGCCGCAGCCCCGCATCGACCGCTTCGCTGAAGGGCCAGCCGCAGTTGATGCGCAGGTAGTGGTCGAAGCGCGAGGCGTTCGAGAACTGCGCGCCCGGCGCCACCAGCATGTGCTCGCGCAGGGCCGCCTCGAACACCGCCACCGACGACAGCCGCTCGGGCAGTTCCACCCACAGCTGGAAGCCGCCGCGCGGCAGGTTCAGCCGGGTGCCGGCCGGAAAGTAGCGGGCGATGGCGTCGGCCGTCTGGTCGCGCTGCGTGTGCAGGCGTTCGCGCAGGCGGCGCAGGTGGCGGTCGTAGCCGCCGCTGGCAATGATCTCGCCCGCGGCGATCTGCGCCAGCGCCTCGTTGTTGCGCGTCTGCGCGTACTTGAGCATCTCGACCTGTGCGTGCCAGCGCCCGGCCGTGATCCAGCCCAGCCGCAGGCCCGGCGCCAGCACCTTGTGCAGCGAGGCGCAATACACCACGTTGCCCGTGCGGTCCCAGGACTTGATGGCACGCGGCGGCACCTCGGTTTCCACCAGGTCGCTGTAGGTGTCGTCCTCGACCAGCGCGATGCCGTGGCTCTCGCACAGCTGCACCAGCCGCTGCTTGTGGGCGTCGGGCATCACGCTGCCGATGGGGTTCTGCAGGTGCGGCACCACCACCACGGCCTTGATGTCGTCGTAGGTGTGGATGGCCAGGTCGAGCGCTTCCAGCGAGATGCCGGTCTGCGGGCTGGTCGGAATCTCCAGCCCGCGCAGGCCCAGGCTTTCGAGCACCTGCAGCAGGCCGTAGAAGGTGGGCGATTCGACGGCCACGGTGTCGCCGGGCTTGGCGATGGCGCGCAGCGCGAGGTTCAGCGCCTCGATGCAGCCGTTGGTGACCAGCACGTCGTCGGGTGCCACCGTCATGCCCACGCGCAGGTTGCGCTGGGCCACCACCTGGCGGAACTGCTCGTGGCCTTTTTGCGAGGAGGCGGTGGTCAGCAGCTCCGGGCGCTGGCGCAGCGCGCGCGTCATGGCGTTGCGCAGCGCCTCGGCGGGGTAGAGCTCGGGGGCGGCGCGCGAGATCGCGAAGTTGAGCTTCACGTCGTTGAGCCGTCCGCGCGCCATGAAGTTGGCCATGCGGGTGCGCATGTTGACGAACTGCGCCGGGTCGGGCGGCAGGCCGGACACGGGCTCTTCCATGGCCGCGATGGCCAGGCGCTGCGGACGGCGCACGAAGTAGCCCGAGCGGTCGCGCGCCTCGACCCAGCCTTCGCTTTCCATGGCGCGGCACACCTGCAGCGCGGTCGAGAGGCTGATGTCGTGCAGCCGCATCAGGCTGCGCAGCGAGGGGAGCTTGTCGCCAGCCTTGAGCGAACCGGCGTGGATCGCGTCCACGTAGTGCGCCGCGAGCTGGCGGTAGAGCGGTAGCGAGTCCATGGGTCGATGTTCCCCGCATCGGGCATCCGAAAACAGATGCAGTTGATTGGGAAAAAGACCATAACAGATGGCGTGGCGGCCCGGCTGTTCCGGTCGCAATAGCCGTCGGGTGTGCCTGTTTTTCGAGCGGCGGAATTCCTACGATGAAGCCCACATCCACCCGAGGTCCGCCATGATCACCACCCTGTCCGAAGCCCCCGATTCCATCGTCCTCGAACCCGGCCAGTCGCTGCGCACCGCCGTCGATGCGGGCGCCTGGCTGCAGCTGGCCGAGGGCCGCGCCCGCGTGGTGTCGCCGCCGGGCTGGCTGGGCGAGACGGTGTTCATGACCGAGACGCTGCTCGGCGAGGGCGACATGCACTGCGTGCCGCAGGGCGGGTGGATCGAGGTGTCGGCGGTGACGGCGGTGCACCTGCGGGTGCATGCGCCCCAGCGCGCGGCCCGGGCCACGGCGCCGGTGGCGGCGCGGCCGGTGATGCGCTTCGTGCGCCTGCTGACGGGCTGGTGAGGTCCGGGGCAGGGCGCCTGCCTCGAACCAAAGCCGCCGTCAGTTCTTCGGCAACTTCTGCGGCCGCTTCCAGTTCGCGAAGCTGACCTGCTTGCCCCGCGCCACGGTCAGCGCGCCGGGCTCGGTCGACTTGTTCACCGTCGAGCCGCCGCCGATGGTGCCGCCCGCGCCGATGGTCACGGGCGCCACGAGCACGCAGTTGCTGCCCACGTGCACGTCGGCCTCGATCACGGTGCGGTGCTTGTTGGCGCCGTCGTAGTTGGCCGTGATGCTGCCCGCGCCGTAGTTCACGCGCTCGCCCACCGTGGCGTCGCCCAGGTAGGCCAGATGGTTGGCCTTGGCGCCCGCTGCCAGCGTGGAGTTCTTGACCTCGACGAAGTTGCCGATGTGCACCTCGGCACCCAGCTGGGCACCGGGCCGCAGCCGCGCAAACGGCCCGACCAGCGCGCCCGCGCCCACCGTCACGCCGGCCTTCTCGCCGTCGATGTGGGTGAAGGGATGGATCACCGCGCCGGCCTCGATGCGCACGTTGGCAATCACGCAGTTCGCGCCGATGCGAACGCCTTCGCCCAGCGACACCGTGCCTTCGAACACGCAGTTGACGTCGATGTCGACGTCGGCGCCGCAGCTCAGCGTGCCGCGCAGATCGAAGCGCGCCGGGTCGGCCAGGCGCACGCCCTGTTCCATCAGCGCATTCGCCTGGCGCAGCTGCCAGGCGCGTTCCAGCGCCGCGAGCTGGGCCGGGCTGTTGATGCCCGCCACCTGCAGCGCGTCGGTCGTGACATGCGCCACCACCGGCACGCGGTCGTCGGCCGCGAACTTCACGATGTCGGTCAGGTAGTACTCGCCCTGGGTGTTCTTGTTGTCCAGCCGCGCGAGCCAGCCCTTGAGCAGCCGCGCGGGCGCGGCCATCACGCCGCTGTTGATCTCGCGCACGGCGCGCTGCGCCTCGGTGGCGTCCTTGTGCTCGACGATGGCTGTCACCTCGCCGCCGGCACGGGTGCGGATGATGCGGCCGTAGCCCGTGGGGTCGTCGAGCTCGATGGTCAGCAGCGCCAGCCGCTCGCCGCCGCTGGCAGCGATGAGGGTGCGCAGCGTGTCCTCGGCGATCAGGGGCACGTCGCCCGACAGGATCACCACGGTGCCGTCGTCCGGCAGCTGCGGCGTGGCCTGCTGCACGGCGTGGCCAGTGCCCAGCTGGGGCTCCTGGCGCGCGAAACCGAGGGCGGCGGCGTTCACGGCGGTGGCCTTGATGGCGGACTCGACCTGCTCGGCGCCGTGGCCCGTCACGACCACGACGTGGCGCGCGCCGATGCGCGCGGCGGTGTCGGTCACATGGGCCAGCAAGGCGCGGCCGGCCAAACGATGCAACACTTTGGGCAGCTTGCTCTTCATGCGCGTGCCCTTGCCGGCCGCCATGATGACGACGTCGACCGGTCCCTGGTTGCTCTGCTGCGGAGTCTGATTCATGCGCTTTTCTTCCCGGATTCGTTGTGCTGGACTGGCCCGAATTATCGGTGTGCTGCTGCTGGCCGCTGCCCTGGGGGCTTGCAGCGCGGTCAAGCTCGCCTACAACAACCTGCCCGAGCTCAGCTACTGGTGGCTCGACGGCTACTTCGACTTCGACGGTGCCCAGACCCCCAAGGTGCGCGACGAGCTCGCCCAGCTGCTGGCCTGGCACCGCCAGAACGAGCTGCCGCGCATCATCGGCCTGCTGCAGGAGGCCCAGGGCCTGGCGAGCGCCGACGTGACGCCGGCCCAGGCCTGCCAGCTGGCCGACCGGGTCCGCGAGCGCCTGCTCGCCGTCACCGAGCGTGCCGAGGCCGCCAGCGCCGAATTCGTGCTGAGCCTGAGCGAGGCCCAACTGCAGCAGCTCGAACGCAAGTACGCGAAGAACAACACCGACTACCGCAAGGACTGGCTCGACCGCAGCCCCGCGCAGGTGCAGGAGAAGCGCTACGACCAGTTCCTCGAGCGCCAAGAAGACTTCTACGGCCGCCTCACGACCGAGCAGCGCGCGCTGCTGCGCCAGCAGGTGGCACAGTCGGTGTTCAGCCCGAAGCTGGCGTACGAGGAGCGGCGCCAGCGCCAGCAGGAGGCGCTGGTGCTGCTGCGCGGCTTCCAGGGCAGCAACGGCGGCCCGCGGGCCTCGCCGGCCGAGGCCCGCGCCGCGCTGCATGCCTACATCCAGCGCATCGCCGATCCGCCGCCTGGCCCCTGGCGCGAGCAGCAGCAGGCGCTGCTGCAGGAAGGCTGCCGCAACCTGGCGGCGCTGCACAACACCACCAGCGCCACGCAGCGCGAGCAGGCGGTGCGGCGGCTGCAGGCCTACCTGGGCGACCTGCGGCAGCTGGTGGCGGCGCGCTGAGGCAGGCGACGCCTTCAGATCATCGGCACCGGGCGCAGCGGGCGCTCGAAGTAGTCGCCCAGCGTTTCGAGCGCATGCGGCTCCAGGATGCGCAGCCAGCCGCCGTCGAGCTTGTACAGGCCCAGGCGCTGCAAGCGCCGCATCGTCTTGTTGGTGTGCACCAGCGACAGCCCCAACGCGTCGGCGATGTGCTGCTGGTTGAACGGAAACTCCACCCAGCCGTCGCGCACCATGCCCACGCGCTGGGCGCGGCGGTACAGGTGCATGAGCAGCATGGCCACGCGCTCGCCGGCGTTGCGGCGCCCGGCGGTGACGAGGTGGTCGTCCACCAGCTTTTCCTCGCGCGCGGCCAGCCAGGTGATGTCGTAGCCGAGCCGGGGCTGGGTCTGGAACAGCGCCCACAACCGCTCGCGGGCGAAGGCGCACAGCGTGGCGTCGGTCACGGCCTCGACGCCGTGGGTCTGGCCGTCGGCAAACTCGTCCTGCAGGCCGATGAAGTCGCCGGGCAGCAGGAAACCCAGGATCTGCCGCCGGCCGTCGCTCAGGGTCTTGTAGCGGAAGGCCCAGCCCGCGTAGAGCGTGAACAGCTGCGGGCTGGCGCGGTGCTCGTCGACGATGGTGCCGCCCGCCTCGACGCGCCGGGTGCCGCTGCGAAAGGACTGGATCGCCTCCAGCTGCTGCGCCGTCACCGGCAGGAAGGCCTCCAGGCGCCGCAGCGCGCAGTGTTCGCAGGGGTTCGCACCCTGCGGCGGGGAGGCGGCAACGGGGTAGTCCTCGAACTTCACGCCGCACTATAGGCTGGCGGGGCTATGTCTTTTGACATTTCGGGGTGCAGGATGGCCCCCTAGACTCGAAACGATGTCCCCTTTTTGCACCGCATGACACCAGAACAAGCCTCTGCAGAACTCCTGTACGAATTCCTCTATTGCAGCCTGCTCGCCCCCGACCTGCCGCCCGCCACCGTGGGCGCGATCGTCACCCAGGCCCGCGCGCGCAACGCCGAGGACGGCATCTCCGGCCTGCTGGTGTTCGACGGCCAGTGCTTCTGCCAGCATTTCGAGGGGCCGCGCGAGGCGGTGCAGGCGCTGATGGCGCGGCTGCAGCGCGATCCGCGCCACGTGGCGCTCGTGGTGGTCCACGACGGCCCGCTGGCCGCCCGGCGCTACAGCGGGTTTGCGATGGGCCTGGCCGAATGCGAGGGCCCCGACCCGGTCTCCGGCCTGCGGGCCCTACGCGGCGAGGCGGCGCTGGCGCACTTCCTGGCGCTGCGCGCCAGCTTCGACATCAGCACCTGACCGGCTGACTGACGGAAAACTGAAAACGACGGGCAAAGAAAAAGGCGGCCGAAGCCGCCTTTGTTCAGAAGAGCCGGGAGTGCAGGCGGTCGATCAGACCGGGTCCCACACGTAGGTGGCACCGTAGCCATCCCAGGCTTCCATGACGATGCGCTGGCCGGCGGCCACGGTGAGCGATTCGCCCGGGGCCAGCACGATGTCTTCGCTGGGGCCGTGGGCGGTGGCGTCGGGCGTGACCCACACGCGGCCCTGCTTGACGCGCAGCACGCTCGCCGACCGCGCCTTCAGGCTCATCGCCTCGCCGGGCGCAATCTGCCAGGCGCCACGGCGCACGGCCGGCGGAATGGCCGCGGTGCGGGTGGAACGGGACAGGGAAGCAAGCGATTCGTTGGTGCAGACGGCGGTGGACATGATGAGGACTCCTTGGCTGATCCGAAGCGCCTTTGACAGACAGAGAGGTTGGCGCAGTTCGGGAATGAATGATCGTTTTTGCGGCCTTGGAGGTCCAATGAAAACGAGGTAGCCTACTGATGCGATTCCCGCATCAATCAAAGTACTCCCCCAGGCTTCGCGCACTTCGTGTCGCTTCTCCTCCCCCCTCGCCGGGGGCAACACCAGCGGCCCGGCAAAGCCGGTTCCGCGGTGTTCCACGAAGGGAGCGCAGGTTGATGCGGAGCGGTCTTTCCAAGGCTCATCCATGCAACATTCGCAAACCCACCTGCGCTCCCGGCCCATCTCCGCGGGGCACCTGCGGGCCTTCGAGGCGGTCGCGCGGCACCTCAATTTCCGCGCCGCGGCCGAGGAAATGGCGCTCACCCAGTCGGCCGTGAGCCGGCAGATCCAGTCGCTCGAGGAAGAAGTGGGCGTGTCGCTGTTCCTGCGCCACACGCGGGCCGTGGAGCTGACCAGCGCCGGGGCGCAGCTGCTGCTGTCGGTGCAGCAGGCGCTGCCGCGCATCGACATGGCGGTGCGGCAGATCCGCCAGAGCGCCGGGCGCAAGAGCGTGGCGCTCACCACCTTTGCCTCGTTCGCCTCGATGTGGCTGATCCCGCGGCTGGAAGCCTTCCAGCGCGACAACCCCGAGATCGACATCCGCATCGACGCCAGCGACATCGCGGTCGACCTCGACGTGGCCGACGTGGACATCGCGCTGCGCTACGGCCCGCCCGAAGGCATGCCGCCCGGCGCCGTGCGGCTGTTCGGCGAAACGCTGACGCCGGTGGCGAGCCCGTGGCTCATCAAGAGCAACCCGCCGATCAAGACGCCGGCCGACATCGCCCGCTTCACGCTCATCGAGGCGGGCGACGCGCACCGCACGCACCTGGAATGGCTCACGTGGCGGCGCTGGTTCGAAGTGAACGGGCTGGAGCGCGCGCAGCCCAAGCGCTGGCTCTATTTCAACTATGCCTACCAGATGGTGCAGGCCGCGCTCACGGGCCAGGGCCTGGTGCTGGCGCGCAGCTCGCTCATTGCCGAAAGCCTGGCCAACGGCGACCTGATCGAGGTGCTGCCGCAGCACCGGCTGGATTCACCGATGGCCTACTGGCTCATCTCGGGGCCGCGCAACGCGCTGCGGCCCGAGATCAAGGCCTTTTCCGACTGGCTGGAGGCGCAGGCCGTCACCACGCGCCAGACCATCGGCGAGGTGCCCGACCCGGACACCGTCGACAACCTCGACTGAGCCGGCTCAGGAGGTCGGCCAGACGACGCCGTTGTCGTTCAGGATGGCATCGAGCGGCAGGTCGTGCGCCTCGGGCTCGAAGTCTTCCAGGAAGCCGTTCGTGAAGCCCAGCCCCACCGTGAAAGGCCGGGGCTCGAGCGCCGCCAGCGTGCGGTCGTAGAAACCGCCGCCGTAGCCCAGCCGGTAGCCGCCCGCGCTGTAGCCCACGCAGGGCACGAACAGCAGGGTCGGCACGATCAGCTCGGTGTCCTTGGGCTTGGGAATGCCGTAGGCGTCTTCTTCCATCTGGCAGCCCGGGTACCAGGCATGGAAGGTGAGCGTCTTGTGAACTTTGTCGATCACCGGCAGTCCGATGCGGCGGCGCTGCGTTTCTTCCATGAGTTCGCCGTCTTCCTTCCAGCGATGCAGTGCGGGCAGCGGGTCGAACTCGCCCTTGATCGGCCAGTAGGCGCCGATCACGGTGTCGGGCCGGCCGACCAGCCAGATCCGCATCACCCGCTGCAACAGGTCGGCTCGCGCGAGGCGGTCGGGCAGCGCCAGCCGCTGCTCGATGAGCGCCTTTCGCAGTTGACCCTTCAGAAAACTCGCCGTGGCCGAGGTGTCGGCATCCTTTGACTTGTCCATAATCCCCCGATGCAGTTCCCAAGCATTTTGGCATCCGCGCGCGCTCGTCAGCGTCGCGGCGCGCCCGCCCTGGTTTTTTCCGCCGTTCTCGCACTCGCCGCGCTGCTGTCGCAACAGCCCGCCGCCGCGCAGAACAACACCAACGACGACGTGCTGGTCCAGATGAAGCAGGCCTTCCAGCGCGGCGACAAGGCCCGCCTCACGGCCCTGCTGCCGCAGGCCCGCGGCCATGCACTCGAACCCTGGGCCGCCTACTGGGAGCTCAAGGCTCGCCTGCAGGAGGCCGCGCCCAACGAGGTGCAGGACTTCTACGCCCGCTACCCCAACACGTACCAGGAAGACCGCCTGCGCAACGACTGGCTGCTGCTGCTCGGCCAGCGCCGCGACTGGGACGGCTTTGCCGCCAACATCGCCGGCTTCCGCATGGGCGACGACGCCCAGGTGCGCTGCTACGCGGTGTTGGTCGACACGCTGCGCACCGGCACGGCCACGCAGGCGCAGGCCGACGAGGTGCGCCGCAACTGGTTCGCCCAGAAAGACAGCGACGACGGCTGCCTCACCGCCGCAGACCGCATGGTGGCGGCCCGCCTGATGACGACCAACGACGCCTGGAAGAAGGCGCGCCTGGCCATCGAGGCCAACCGGCCCGCGGCCGCGCGCGGCGCGGTCACCATCGCCGCACCCGACGCGCTGCCGCTGTTCGAAGAGGTCAACGCCAGCGCCGCCAAGTTCCTCACCGGCCGCGCCTTCGTGGCCGCCAAGTCGCGCAAGGAACTGGTGGTGCTCGCGCTCATCAAGATCGCGGTCGCCGACCCCGACCAGGGCGCTGCACAGCTCGACGGCAAGTGGGGCCCGATGCTCTCCGCCGAAGAGCGCAACTGGGTCTGGGGCACCATCGGCCGCGCGGCCGCGAACAAGCTCTCGCCGATGGCTGTGAGCTATTTCGGCAACGTCACGAAGAACAGCGACCTGTCCGACGACATGCTCGGCTGGCGCGTGCGCGCCGCCCTGCGCGCCAGCCAGTGGAAGGACGTCGCGCCCGCCATCAACGCCATGAGCGACGCCGCCCAGCAAGACCCGACCTGGGTCTACTGGAAGGCCCGCGCACTGAGCAGCGCCGGCGGCGACGAGCGCCGCGCCCAGGCCCGCGAGCTGTACACCAGCATCGCCGGCACGCGCGGTTTCTACGAAATGCTGGCGCTCGAAGAGCTGGGCCAGCGCGTTGTCGCGGCCACGCGGCCCGCGCCGCTCACGCCCGAGGAAAAGAACGCCGCGCGCACCAACCCGGGCCTGCAGCGCGGCCTGCAAGCCATCGGCATGGGCCTGCGCTCCGAAGGCACGCGCGAGTGGAACTACGCCACCAACCTGCACGACAAGGGCGGCATGGACGACCGCGCTCTGCTGGCCGCCGCTGACCTGGCCTGCCAGCGCGAGGTGTGGGACCGCTGCATCAACACCAGCGAGCGCACCAAGGGCGTGATCGACGTCGAGCAGCGCTTTCCCATGCCCTTCCACGACACGGTGCTGCGCAAGAGCCAGGACATCGGCCTGGACCCGGCCTACGTCTACGGCCTGATCCGCCAGGAAAGCCGCTTCATCATGGACGCACGCTCTGGCGTCGGCGCCTCGGGCCTGATGCAGGTCATGCCCGCCACGGCGCGCTGGACCGCCCGCAAGATCGGCCTGACCGACTTCACGCCCGGCCAGATCAACGACCGCGAAACCAACATCACCATCGGCACCAACTACCTGAAGCTCGCGCTCGACGACTTCGACGGTTCGATGGCGCTGGCCGCCGCGGCCTACAACGCCGGCCCGGGCCGCCCGCGCAACTGGCGCAACGGCCCGGTGATCGACGCGGCCATCTGGGCCGAGAACGTGCCCTTCAACGAGACGCGCGACTACGTGAAGAAGGTGCTGGCCAACACCACCAACTACGCCGCCATCATCAGCGGCAAGCCGCAGTCGCTGAAGGAGCGCCTGGGCCGCGTGGGCCCGCGCAACGCCAACGAGCCGGAACCCAACAAGGACCTCCCCTGACATGACCTGGCGCGACGAGGTGCTAGACACCGTCGCGTCCGAATTCTCGGACGTGGGCGATGTCGCGCAACTCACGCGCATCTCGGTGCGGCTGCTCTTGGCGGCCGTGCTGGGTTTCCTGCTCGGCTTCGAGCGCGAGCAGCAGGGCAAGGCGGCCGGCGTGCGCACGCACATGCTGGTGGCCATCGGCTCGGCGCTGTTCGTGCTGATCCCGCAGCAGACCGGCATCGTGCCCGCCGACATGAGCCGCGTGATCCAGGGGCTGGTGGCCGGCGTGGGCTTCCTGTGCGCCGGCACCATCCTCAAGCAGGGCAAGGACGAATCCCACGTGCAGGGCCTCACCACCGCCGCGGGGCTGTGGATGACCGCCGCCATCGGCATGGCCTGCGGGCTCGGCCGCGAGGTCACGGCCGTGTTCAGCGCGCTGCTGGCGCTCGCGGTGCTGTCGCTGGTGCCGCGCCTCGTGAGCCTGATCGAGCGCGTCGTGAAGCCATCCGCAGACGCCTCCGGCCCGCGCGTGATCGTCCCGCCCGAATCCCGCCAGGGCGACGAGCGCTGAAGCGGCCCGCATCAATTCGCGCCGCCTTCGTCATCAATCGCAGCCCGCCGCCCGGCTAGCATCGACGGCTTTTCCCCGCATTCCCGCACTGACCCGGAGACCCTGACAGATGTCCAAGCTCTACATCGGCAACAAGAATTACTCGTCGTGGTCCATGCGCCCCTGGGTGCTCATGACCCAGGCCGGCATTCCCTTCGAGGAGGTGATGGTGCGCTTCGATTCGTTCGACGCCACCTCGCAGTTCAAGCACGTGATCGGTGCCATCAACCCCGTGGCCAAGGTGCCGGTGCTGGTCGACGGCGACCTGGCCATCTGGGACACGCTGGCCATCGCCGAGTACCTGGCCGAGCGCTTCCCCGAGAAGCAGCTGTGGCCCCAGGGCGTGGCCGAGCGGGCCCGCGCGCGCAGCATCTGCGCCGAGATGCACTCGGGCTTCACCAACCTGCGCGGCAACTGCCCGATGAACATCGAGGCCTCGCTGCCCGAGGTGGGCGCGCGGCTTCTGGCCGAGCAGCCCGGCGTGCAGGAAGACCTCGACCGCATCGTGCAGATGTGGACCGAGCTGCTCGACCGCCACGGCGGCCCGATGCTGTTCGGCGCCTTCACCATCGCCGACGCCTTCTTCGCGCCGGTGGGCATGCGCATCCGCGGCTACGGGCTGCCGGTGCCGCCGGCCATCGACGCGTACATCGCGCGTGTGGCGGCCCTGCCGGGCGTCGCCGCGTGGATCGACGGCGCCCTGGCTGAAAAAACCTTCGTGGCTTTCGACGAGCCTTACCGCACCTCGCGCGACTGAGGCCCGTCGGACTTCGTCAGAACCGGTACGTCGCCGCCAGGTAGGTGACGATCGGGTTCAGCTTCAGGCTCGCCTCGCTGCGCGCCACCGGCAGGCCGGTGATGCTGGTCGTGGTGAGCTTGGCCTTGGTCTTCAGCGGGATGTAGGACACCGAGAACGACACGCCCCAGTGCTTGTCGAACTGGTAGGCCACGCCGGCGTTGAGCACGGGCGCGAACGAGCTGTCGAGCTTGGCGGTGGTGTTCACCGAAGACGGACGCACGTGGAACTGGCTGGCCAGCGCGCCCTGCAGGTTCGACGTGAGCTTCACGTCGCTGTACCAGACGTAGGTGGCGCCCAGGCCCACGAACGGACGGAAGGCGTCGTTGCCTTCGTTGAAGTAGTACTTGGCCAGCACGGTCGGGCTCCACTGGCGGGCCTGGCCGAGTTCGCCCACGCGCGCCAGCGTGCCGCTGCCGTTGAGCTTGAACTTGGGCGGCACGCCGAGCACGCCCTCGACGGCCCAGTGGGGGTCGATGAAGTACGCGACGTTCAGGCCCAGCGTGTCCGAGTTGGTGACGCTGGCGCCCGAGCCGGCCAGCACGCTGTGCACGGGCGAGGTCACGGTCAGCGGCTTGCTCGAATCCTGCGGCGACAGGTGGAACCAGCCGGTGCCGACGACCCAGTCGCCGGCGTTCTGCGCCAGGGCGCTGCCCGATGCCAGGACCCCGAGTGCCGCCAATGCCAACGATGCTGTTGTTGTGAGTTTCTTCATAGCTGTGAATGCTCCTTGGGTGTTGAAAACAGCCCCGCGCACGGGGGCACCGGCCAGCGACCGGTGCTTCGCGCGACACGAATTTACGAACGGTCGTTCGCATCGCTCGGCGATTATCGAACGACCGTTCTTTTTGTGCAGGGAGAGTATCCCTACACTGCACTCATGAACATTTTTCTCGTCGGCGGTGCACTGCGCGACCGGCTGCTGGGCCGCCCCGTTTCCGACCATGACTGGCTGGTGGTGGGTGCCACGCCCGAGGCCATGGTGGCGCGCGGCTACCTGCCCGTGGGGCGCGATTTCCCCGTGTTTCTGCATCCGCGCACGCGCGAGGAGTACGCGCTGGCCCGCACCGAGCGCAAGAGCGCGCCGGGCTACCGCGGTTTCGTCGTGCATGCGGCGCCCGACGTCACGCTGGAGCAGGACCTGGCCCGGCGCGACCTGACCGTCAACGCCATCGCGCTGCCCGCCGAGCACGTGGGCGCCGACGGCAGCTTCGACCCTCGTCCCGAGACCCTGGCCGACCCCTTCCACGGCCAGCGCGACCTGCGCGACAAGGTGCTGCGCCATGTGACCGACGCCTTCCGCGAAGACCCGGTGCGCATCCTGCGCGTGGCGCGCTTTGCCGCGCGCTTCGACGACTTCACCGTCGCGCCCGAAACCATGGCGCTCATGCGCGAGATGGTCGCGGCCGGCGAGGTCGATGCGCTGGTGCCCGAGCGCGTGTGGCAGGAGCTTGCGCGCGGCCTGATGGAAACACGGCCCTCGCGCATGTTCGAGGTGCTGCGCGACTGCGGCGCGCTCGCCGTGCTGCTGCCCGAGGTCGACCGGCTGTGGGGCGTGCCGCAGCCGGCGCAGCACCACCCCGAGATCGACACCGGCGTGCACCTGATGATGGTGCTCGACACCAGCGCGCGGCTGGGCGCCACGCTGCCCGTGCGCTTCGCCTGCCTGATGCACGACCTCGGCAAGGGCACCACGCCCGCCGACATGCTGCCGCGCCACATCAACCACGAGCTGCGCAGCGTCGACCTGCTGCAGGCCGTGTGCGAACGCTGGCGCGTGCCGGTGGAGCTGCGCGAGCTGGCCGAGGTGGTGGCGCGCGAGCACGGCAACATCCACCGCAGCGGCGCGCTCGACGCAACGCCGCTGGTGCGCCTGCTGGAGCGCTGCGACGCCTTCCGCAAGCCGGCACGCTTCGCCGAGGCGTTGCTGGCCTGCGAATGCGATGCGCGCGGCCGGCTCGGCTTCGAGGACACCGCCTACCCGCAGCGCCCACGCCTGCTCGCGGTGCTCGCGGCGGCCCAGGCCGTGGCCACCGACGTGGTGGCGCGCGAGGCGCAACAGGCCGGCGCCACCGGGCCGCGCATCGGCGAGGCGATCCAC
The DNA here is from genome assembly GCF_009811375.1 of Variovorax boronicumulans. NCBI lineage: Bacteria > Pseudomonadati > Pseudomonadota > Betaproteobacteria > Burkholderiales > Comamonadaceae > Variovorax > Variovorax boronicumulans. The sequence continues at coordinate 276,889 of NZ_BKDH01000002.1, read as the reverse complement.
CGCGCGCGCATCGCGGCGGTGAAGGCCTCGTTGCCGGCCACGGCCGACTGAATCCCCGCCATCGGCGCATGCCGGGACTTTGGCCGACACGCGCCGCGTGCGAGCCGTGCTATGGTTTTTCCCAATGCCAAAGTCCTCCAGCAGCAACGCCCAGTTGCCACCTCCGCCGGGCCGGGACGCCGCCCTTTTTCTCGACTTCGACGGCACGCTGGTCGGCCTCGCCGCCACGCCTGAAGCCATCGAGGTGCCGCCCGCCCTCGTGCCTCTGCTGAGCGACCTGCGCGACCTGCTCGGCGGCGCGCTCGCCGTGGTGTCGGGGCGCCAGATCGATGCCATCGACCGCTTTCTCGCGCCGCTGCGGCTGCCCGCGGCCGGCGAGCATGGCGTGCAGCGCCGCGATGCCAAAGGCGGCATGCAGGAGCAGCGCCCGCCCGACCTCGTCCCGATCCTGGACGTGGCCAACGAACTCGCGCGCATCCACGAAGGCCTGCTGGTCGAGCGCAAGCACGGCGCCATCGCGCTGCACTACCGGCTCGCGCCGCAGCTGGAGGCCGTGTGCCGCGACGCGATGGCGCGCGCCATCGAAGGCCGTCCGCAGCTCGAGCTCATGCACGGCAAGTTCGTGTTCGAGGTCAAGCCTTCGGGCGTCAACAAGGGCCTCGCCATCGAAGCCTTCATGACCGAAGCGCCGTTCGCGGGCCGCACGCCGGTCTTCGCGGGCGACGACACCACCGACGAGAGCGGCTTCGCCGTCGTGCAGCCGCGCGGCGGCGTCGCGATCAAGGTGGGCGCCGGGCCGAGCCTGGCGCTGCACCGGCTCGAATCGCCGCGCGCGGTCTACGAATGGCTGGTGCAGGCGCGCGACCTGCTGGCCGCACCTGCCCCCAAGACACCATCACCGAGGAAGCCCGCATGAGCGAACAACAACTGCCGAAGGCTCCGGAGGACCGCGCGGGCGACGCCCTGGCCGGCGCGGCAGGCCCCGACGACCAGGCGCCCGTCGACGCCGCGAAAGTGGCTGCGGCCCCGCCGCGCGGCTTCGCGCCGCCGGCCGAGCCTTCGCTCAATGTCGGCGTGATCGGCAACTGCGCCTACAGCGCGCTCATCGATGCGCGCGCCCGCGCCGTCTGGTGCTGCCTGCCGCGTTTCGACGGCGACCCGGTCTTCAACGCGCTGCTGCACCCCGGCGAGGAGGCCGGCGCCTGGGCCATCGAGATCGAGGACTTCGCCTCCAGCAAGCAGTGGTACGAGCCCAACACCGCCGTGCTGCGCACGCAGCTGTTCGACAGCGCGGGGCAGGGCATCGAGATCACCGATTTCGCGCCGCGCTTTCACAGCCGCTCGCGCTACTTCCGTCCGCTCATGATGGTGCGCCGCGTGCGCCCCATCGCCGGCGCGCCGCGCATCCGCGTGGCGCTCGACCCGCGCTTCCAGTGGGGCGCCTCGGCGCCGACCGAGGTCACGCGCGGCAGCAACCACATCCGCTATGTCGGGCCCGACGTGACCTTGCGGTTGAACACCGACGCGTCGATCTCGCACATCCTGTCGCGCCAGCCCTTCGTGATCTCGCGCGAGTACAACTTCATGTTCGGCGTGGACGAGACGCTGCTCGAAGGCATCGCCGACACCGCGCGCAAGTTCGAGCAGGAAACCATCGCCTACTGGCGCACCTGGAGCAAGCGCCTGGCCATTCCCTTCGAGTACCAGGACGCGGTGATCCGCGCGGCCATCACGCTCAAGCTCTCGCTGTACGAGGACACCGGCGCCATCGTGGCCGCCATGACCACCAGCATCCCCGAGGCGCCGGGCAGCCAGCGCAACTGGGACTACCGCTACTGCTGGCTGCGCGACGCGTTCTTCGTGGTGCGCGCGCTCAACTCGCTGAGCGAGGTGGGCACGATGGAAGACTACCTGCGCTGGCTCGGCAACGTGGTGATCGGCTCGCACGGCGAACACATCCAGCCGCTGTACGGCATCGGGCTGGAGCGCGAGTTGCCCGAGTCCTTCGTCGACGGCCTGCCCGGCTACCGCGGCATGGGCCCGGTGCGCGTGGGCAACCAGGCGCAGGAGCACTTCCAGCACGACGTGTACGGCAACATCGTGCTCGGCGCGGCGCAGGCTTTTCATGACCACCGGCTGCTCAGCCGCGCGGGCGTGGCGGAGTTTCCGCACCTCGAAGCCGTGGGCGAGCAGGCCGTGCGCGTCTACGGCACGCCCGACGCCGGCATGTGGGAGCTGCGCACGCGCGCACGCGTGCACACCAGCTCGGCCCTCATGAGCTGGGCCGCCTGCGACCGGCTCGCCAAGATCGCGCGCACGCTGGAGTTGCCCGAACGCGCCGCCTACTGGCACGGCCATGCGGCGCGCATGAAGGAAGAGATTCTTGCCAAGTCATGGTGCGAAGAGCGCCAGGCCTTTGCCGAAAGCTTCGGCGGGCACGAGCTCGACGCGAGCATCCTGCTGATGGTCGAGGTGGGCCTGATCGATGCGCGCGACCCGCGCTTCATCTCCACCGTCGACGCCATGGAAAAGTCGCTGTGCGACGGCCCCTACATGCGCCGCTACGAAGCGGCCGACGACTTCGGCAAGCCCGAAACCGCCTTCAACATCTGCACCTTCTGGCGCATCGACGCGCTGGCCAAGATCGGCCGCAAGGCCGAGGCGCGCCAGATCTTCGAGACCATGCTGGCGGCACGCAACCCGCTGGGCCTGCTGTCGGAAGACACGCACCCGGTCACGGGCGAGATGTGGGGCAACTTTCCGCAGACCTATTCGATGGTCGGCATCATCAACGCGGCCGTGCGCCTGTCCGCTCCCTGGGATTCGTGCATATGAGTCGTCTCGTCGTTGTTTCGAACCGCGTGGCCGACCCGCGCAAGCCCGCCGCCGGCGGCCTGGCCGTGGCCCTGGGTGAGAGCCTGCAGCAAAGCGGCGGCCTGTGGTTCGGCTGGAGCGGGCAGATCGTCGAAGGCGGCCCCACGGGCGAAGGCGAGCTGCACAAGCAGCAGGCCGGCAAGGTGACGCTGGCCACGCTCGACCTGAGCCGCGACGACCACGACAGCTACTACCTGGGCTACAGCAACGACGTGCTCTGGCCGGTGTTCCACAACCGCCTGGACCTGGCGCATTTCGATGCCGGCTTCATCGGCGGCTACCGCCGCGTGAACCAGCTGTTCGCGCGCAAGCTGATGCCGCTGCTGAAGGACGACGACATCATCTGGATCCACGACTACCACCTGATGCCGCTGGCGGCCGAGCTGCGCGCCATGGGCTGCAAGCAGCGCATCGGTTTCTTCCTGCACATTCCGCTGCCGCCGCAGATCATCATCGCGGCCATTCCGCAGCACGAATGGTTGATGCGTTCGCTGTTCTCGTACGACCTGATCGGCTTCCAGGCGCAGCAGGACGTGCAGCACTTCGAGCACTACGTGCGCAACGAGGCCCATGGCGAGTACCTGGGCAACGACATGTACCGCGCCTACGGGCAGACGGTGCGCTGCAACGCCTTCCCCATCGGCATCGATGTGGACGAGTTCGCGGCGCTCACGCACGCCAAGGAGTCGCGCGACATGTACGAGACCATGAAGCGCGAGTACTCGAGCCGCCGGCTGCTGCTGGGCATCGATCGACTCGACTATTCGAAGGGCATCCCGCAGCGCGTGCGCTCGTTCCGCGAGCTGCTGGCCAACTACCCCGAGAACCGCCGCAGCGCCACGCTGATCCAGATCGCCTCGCCCACGCGCGAGACGGTCGATGCCTACGCCGACATCCGCCGCGAGCTCGAATCGCTGTGCGGCGCCATCAACGGCGACTACGGCGAGCTCGACTGGATGCCGGTGCGCTACATCCACCGCATGGTGGCGCGCCGCCGCGTGCCCGGCCTGTGCCGCGCGGCGGCCGTGGGGCTGGTGACGCCGCTGCGCGACGGCATGAACCTCGTGGCCAAGGAGTACATCGCGGCGCAGGACCCGGCCGACCCGGGCGTGCTGGTGCTGTCGCGCTTTGCCGGCGCGGCCGAGCAGCTGAAGGAAGCGCTGCTGGTGAATCCGTACGACACGCACGGCACCGCCGAGACGGTGCAGCAGGCGCTGCAGATGCCGCTGGAAGAGCGGCGCGAGCGGCACCAGAAGCTGCTGTCGCGCATCCGGGCGCAGGACATCCACTGGTGGCGGCGCACCTTCCTCGAAGCGCTGCGCGAGGCGGCGAGCGAGCGCTGATCGGGTCGGGAACCCGCGTCAGCCCAGCGGCACGCGGGCCCCGAACTTCGCGCGCTTGAGGCTGAAGAACGCCTTCACGTTGCGCACGTTGGCGTCGGCCGTGAACAGCCGCTGCGTCAGCGCGCCGTAGCCGGGCATGTCGCGCGCCACCACCACCAGCACGAAATCGGGCCCCGGCGACACGCGCCAGCACTGCTGCACGGCGTCGTCGGCGATCACGCGGGCCTCGAAGGCGTCGAGCGCGGCGGCGTCCTGCCGGTCGAGCGAAATCTCCACCACCGCCTGCAGGCCGTGGCCCAGCACCGTGGCGAGCCGGTCGGGCGAGAGCAGGGCGACCTGGCGCTCGATGAGCCCTTCCTGGCGCAGGCGCTGCACGCGGCGCAGGCAGGTCGGCGGCGAGATGCCCACCTCGGCGGCCAGGCGCTGGTTGGTCTGCGAGGCGTTGTTCTGGAGCGCGTCGAGCAGCTTGAGGTCGATGGCGTCGAGGGAGATTGATTCCATATGAATTGAAATTATGGAATAAAACTCCATCTATGGGTTTTGGTGAAATAAAAGTCCGAAATCTAGGAAATTTAGACGCCATATTTCTTGTGCGTCTCCCTACCATCGAGCCCTTCTGTTCTTCAAGACAAGGTACACCCCATGTGCGGCATCGTCGGCGCAGCCTCCCATCGCGACATCGTTCCGGTCCTGGTCCAGGGCCTTCAGCGGCTCGAATACCGCGGCTATGACTCCTGCGGCGTCGCGGTGCATGCCGGCGGCCTGAGCCGCGCACGCACCACCTCGCGCGTGGCCGACCTGCTGACGCAGGTGCGCGACGACAAGGTCGAAGGCCTCACCGGCATCGCCCACACGCGCTGGGCCACCCACGGCGCACCGGCCGTGCACAACGCGCACCCCCACTTCAGCCACGGCGTCGGCGCCGACGCGCCCGCCGCGCGCCCGGGCCGCATCGCGCTCGTGCACAACGGCATCATCGAGAACCACGAACCGCTGCGCGCCGCGCTCGAGGCCAAGGGCTACGTGTTCGAGAGCCAGACCGACACCGAGGTCATCGCCCACCTCGTCGACAGCCTCTACAACGGCGACCTGTTCGAAGCCGTCAAGGCCGCCGTGCTGCAGTTGCACGGCGCCTACGCCATCGCCGTCATCTGCCGCGACGAACCGCAGCGCGTGATCGGCGCGCGCGCCGGCTCGCCGTTGATCCTGGGCGCCGGCAAGGACGGCACCGAGAACTTCCTGGCCAGCGACGCGATGGCGCTGGCCGGCGTGACCGACCAGATCGTGTACCTCGAAGAAGGCGACGTGGTCGACCTGCAGCCCGGCAAGTACTGGATCGTCGACAAGAACCACAAGCCCGTCACGCGCACCGTGCGCACCGTGCACGCCCACAGCGGCGCGGCCGAGCTGGGCCCGTACCGCCACTACATGCAAAAGGAAATCTTCGAGCAGCCGCGCGCCATCGGCGACACGCTCGAAGGCGTGGAAGGCATCGTGCCCGAGCTGTTCGACGGCATCGGCCAGGACGGCGCCACCGGCGCGAGCGCGCACCGCGTGTTCCAGGACATCGACAAGATCCTCATCCTGGCCTGCGGCACCAGCTACTACAGCGGCTGCACCGCCAAGTACTGGCTCGAGAGCATCGCGAAGATCTCCACCCAGGTCGAGATCGCCAGCGAGTACCGCTACCGCGACTCCGTGCCCGACCCCAAGACGCTGGTCGTCACCATCAGCCAGTCGGGCGAAACCGCCGACACGTTGGCCGCGCTCAAGCACGCGCGCTCGCTGGGCATGGAGCAGACCCTGACCATCTGCAACGTCGCCACCAGCGCCATGGTGCGCGAGTGCAAGCTGGCCTACATCACGCGCGCCGGCGTCGAAATCGGCGTGGCCTCGACCAAGGCCTTCACCACCCAGCTCGCGGGCCTGTTCCTGCTCACGCTGGCCATCGCGCAGTCCAAGAACCGCCTGAGCGCGCTCGACGAAGCGCGCTACCTGAAGGAAATGCGCCACCTGCCCGTCGCGCTGCAGTCGGTGCTCGCGCTCGAGCCGCAGATCATCGGCTGGGCCGAAGACTTCGCGCGCAAGGACAACGCCCTGTTCCTGGGCCGCGGCCTGCACTACCCGATCGCACTCGAAGGCGCGCTCAAGCTCAAGGAAGTGACTTACATCCACGCCGAGGCCTATGCCGCCGGCGAACTCAAGCACGGCCCGCTCGCGCTCGTCACCAGCGAGATGCCCGTGGTTGCCGTGGCGCCGAACGACGCCCTGCTCGAAAAGCTCAAGAGCAACCTGCAGGAAGTGCGCGCCCGCGGCGGCGTGCTTTACGTGCTGGCCGACGGCGACACGCAGATCGCCAGCGGCGAAGGCCTGCACGTGATCCGCATGCCGGAGCACTACGGCGCGCTGTCGCCGCTGCTGCACGTGGTGCCGCTGCAGCTGCTGGCGTACCACACGGCGTGCGCGCGGGGGACGGACGTGGACAAGCCGCGGAATCTGGCGAAGAGCGTGACGGTGGAGTGAGGGGCGAAAAAGGCTACTTCGCGTAGTCTTTCCCAGGCGTCGATGCCCGATTGATGTCGGCGTCCCGCAGCGTGAAGTTGCGTTGAACGATCTTCATGCCTTCTTCCCATTGCGAGGGCGCGTTCTGGGATGCGGCAGTGCATGCGAGCAGCTGCGCGCCGATCGACACGGGATGCAGGTCATCGATCTGCGCAGCGGCCAGATCGTGGGGGCGGCGGTCCGCCTTGCCGTGCTTGCCGCCGTCCTGCCCACGGTAGGTGTAGAAGCGCACGATGTCCCCCTTGTTCAGGACCCCGGGTGCGCCGTCCTTGACCGGGTCGTTGGCCCGTTCCACGTGGCTTGACGAGTACGAGTCCTGCACGGTGTGAAACAACGCGCCCAGCGCGGTCTGGCGCACGAGCTGCGGGTCGCCGTCGTCCAGGCCTGTGAACAACAGGGCGACGGTGCGTGGGCCGTCGCTACCGAATGCGAGACTGAAGTCGTGCTGCATCTGCGTGCTGAGCAGTGCGCGCACATCTTTCAGCTTTGTACCCGGCGGGATGGATCCGTCGGCCACCCGAAGGGCGAACTCAGCCCACATCAGGATGCGCTTGCGCGTCTCCCTCGCCGTCAGTGGCTTGGGATCGTTGCGGGCCGAAGGTGCCATGGCATGCAGGAACTGGTGCTCGTGGAAGTGGCTCGCATAGTTCGAGTTGTTGTATTCCATGTAGTTGTTCCCCGTCATCCAGAGAGCCCAGCTCACCCTGGACACGGCCTCGTGGGTCATGTGGCAAGGGTCGTCATTCCAACGAACACCCGACTGCATCGGCTTGAGCACGTCGGCGAAGGCCTGGTTGCCTCCGAGCATGCCTATCACCGAGCACGCTTTGGAAACTGCCCCCTTGTGGCAGCACAGGCCATGGCTGAGTCGGGGTTGCGCCGCTTGCCGGACGAAGGCCTCGACCTTCTCGCGACTGGTGGTGCATTGCATGCGGTCGGCGTTCGCTGCCGCCATCTCGATGGAGGCCTGGGTCATGTCCTCGTGGATGGGGTCGCCGAACTGGAGTTGGTGAGGCTCTTCGTCGAGCTTGGCGTTCAGGTTGCCCGATGCATTTGCGCGAAGCTCATCGAGCTGGCCCTGGAAGCCCATCTTGAATGCGTGCGCCTGCAAGGCGCAGAGCGCGAGGGTGCACGCGATCAGCGCGCGCTCGGTCGTCCTTCCCATAGGAACCTCCCTGTGTTGGTGGAGGCTCAACATCGCAGACAGCTTTTGCGCCCGCAATCAGATAAACGTGTGACGCGACCGCGCTGCGCAGGTCCGGCGTTCGCAGAGCAGGACCGCGCAGCCTTCATGGACAAACGGTAATGAAGCGCAGGCTTTTCCCGCTTCCACCTGGGCTAGGATTCATGTCGCAGCCCCTGCATCCCAGGGGCACAACCTGAGTCCAAGCGCACCGCCATCCATGGGTATTTCTTGCCGTGGCCGCACCGACTGACGTGCTCGGCCCCACCGTCATCTGGAACTGCCTCATCGTCGAGGACGATGCCGACAACGCGCGCTACATCGCCGAGGGCTTCCGTTCGCTCGGCCACGTGGCGGTGATCAGCCGCGACGGCGCGGATGCGTTCGCGCGCGCCACGGGCGAGACGTGGGACCTGGTCATCCTCGACCGCATGCTGCCCAACGACGTGGACGGCCTGTCGATCCTCACCACGATGCGCGCCCTCGGCAAGAAGACGCCGGTGCTGGTGCTCAGCGCCTTGAGCGCGCTCGACGAGCGCGTGCGCGGGCTCAAGGCCGGCGGCGACGACTACCTGGCCAAGCCCTTTGCCTTTTCCGAACTCGCGGCGCGCGCCGAGGCGCTGGTGCGGCGCTCGCGCAGCGGGCCCGAGATCCGCACGCTGCAGCTGGCCGACCTCACGCTCGACCTTGCGCGCCGCCACGTCGAGCGCGGCGGCCGGCCCATCGCGCTGCAGCCGCGCGAGTTCAGGCTGCTGGCCTATCTCATGATGCATCCGGGCCAGGTGGTCACGCGCACGATGCTGCTGGAGGCCGTGTGGGACTACCAGTTCGATCCGCAGACCAACGTGATCGACGTGCAGGTGAGCCGCCTGCGCGGCAAGCTCGATGCGGGCGGCGCGCCGACGCTGATCCACACCGTGCGCGGCGTGGGCTACACGCTGGCCGCGCCGCAATGACCCGGGCCCTGCGCCAACTGTGGCGCTCGGTCGGCTTCCGCCTGGCCTTCTATTACGGCCTGCTCGTGGCCATCACGATGCTGGCCGCACTGGCCATCGTCTACATGCAGACCGTGGGCGTGCTGCAGCAGCGCATGGTGCGGCAGGTGGCCGCCAGCATGCAGCAGCTGGTGGTGCGCTACGAAGCGCGCGGCGCCGAAGGCGTGGCGGGCGAGATCGCCCATGCGCTTTCCGACGGCCGCAACTCCGACAACGAGATCTACCTGCTCACCGACCGCGAAGGCCACAAGCGCGCGGGCAACCTCGACCAGATGCCCTCGCTGGCGCCCGACGCGGGCGATGGCGTGCACCGACGCGTGGTGCGTGCGGGCCAGACCGTCATCGCCTACCTCGTGATGCGCCCGCTGCCCGACGGCGGCATGCTCGTGGTGGGGCACGACCTGCGCGACCAGGAGTCGATCGAATCGTTGGTGGCGAGCGCCAGCGCGGCGGCGGGCATCGTGGCGGTGCTGCTGCTCATCGGCGGCACCTTCGTCTTTCGCCAGGAGCTGGAGCGCAGCGTGGGCGCGGTGCGGCGCACGGCCGCGCGCATCGCGGCGGGCGAGTTGCAGGAGCGCGTGGCGCCTTCGGGCCAGGAGGACGAGTTCGCGCTGCTGGAGGGCGACATCAACGCGATGCTCGACCGCATCCAGTCGCTGATGGACGGCGTGCGCCATGTGTCCAACACCATCGCGCACGACCTGCGCACGCCGCTCACGCGCGTGCTGGTGCGCCTGCGTGCGGTGGAGGCGGGGCTGGGCGACGCCCACCATCCGCAGCGCGAGCCCGTGGCCACCGCCATCCGCGAGCTCGAGGAGCTGGCCGTGATGTTCGAGAAGCTGCTGCAGATCGCCGAAGTCGAGGCCGGCGCGCGGCGCCAGCAGTTCGCGCCGGTGGCGCTGCACGTCATCGCCGACGACGTGGCGGAGCTGTACGAGGCGGTGGCCGAGGTGCGGGGCATCGCGCTGCTGCGCGAGCCGGCCGACCGCGCCATCGCACTTGGCGACCGCGACCTGCTCGCGGGCGCGGCGGCCAACCTGCTCGACAACGCGCTGAAGTACGGCGGGGCCGGCGCCACGGTGCGCATCGGCACGCACACGGTCGACGGGCGCGCGCAGCTGTTCGTGCAGGACGACGGCCCCGGCATTCCGAGCGCCGAGTACGAGCGACTGGGCGTGCGCTTCCATCGGCTGGACCACAGCACGCCGGGCCACGGCCTGGGGCTCGCGAGCGTGCAGGCGGTGGTGGCGCTGCATGGCGGGCGCCTGCAGTTCGACGATGCCCGACCGGGCCTGCGCGCCTGCATCGACCTGCCGACGGCAGACGCCTGAGCGGCACCTTCTTCGTCTCGTCGCGCCTCGAACATTGCCAAACGGCAATGCTTTGTTCATACACACCGCCGCGCTGAATTCCTAGGATCGCTGACGCACATCCTGTGCCGATCAACGCAGTTCCAGGAGACATCAACGGTGAGAATCAAGAGTCAGAGAGACTTCTGCTCGGGCGTGCTTTTCAGCGCCTTCGGCGTGGCCTTCGCATGGGGCGCCACGACCTACAACGTGGGCACCGGCGCCCGCATGGGCCCCGGCTACTTTCCGCTCATCGTGGGCATCCTCATCGCGTGCATGGGCGTGCTGATCACGTTCAAGGCCCTCACGGTCGAGACCGCCGACGGCGAACCCGTGGGCCGCATCGCATGGAAGCCGCTGCTGTTCATCATCGGCGCCAACCTGGTGTTCGGCGTGCTGCTCGGCGGGCTGCCGAGCATCGGCCTGCCGTCGATGGGGCTCATCGTCGCGATCTATGCGCTGACCTTCATCGCGAGCCTGGCGGGCGACAGCTTCGGCTGGAAGGGCGTGACCCTGCTGGCGACCGTGCTCGCGCTCGGCAGCTACCTGGCCTTCGTGGTGGCGCTGAAGCTGCAGTTCCAGGTGTGGCCCACCTTCATCGCCGGCTGACCCGCGCAGAACAACAAGAAATCCAAGAGAACAATGGACCTGATTACCAACCTCTCGATCGGCTTCGGCGTGGCCTTCACCGCGCAGAACCTTGTCTATGCCTTCGTCGGCTGCCTGCTGGGCACGCTGATCGGCGTGCTCCCGGGCATCGGCCCCGTGGCCACCATCGCGATGCTGCTGCCCGCCACGTACGCGCTGCCGCCCGTGTCGGCGCTGATCATGCTGGCCGGCATCTACTACGGCGCGCAGTACGGCGGCTCGACCACTGCGATCCTGGTCAACCTGCCGGGCGAATCGTCGTCGGTGGTGACCGTGATCGACGGCTACCAGATGGCGCGCAAGGGGAGGGCTGGGCCGGCGCTCGCTGCGGCGGGCCTGGGCTCGTTCTTCGCAGGCTGCGTCGGCACGCTCATTCTTGCGGCCTTCGCACCGCCGCTGACCGAGCTGGCCTTCAAGTTTGGCCCGGCCGAATACTTCTCGCTGATGATCCTGGGCCTGATCGGCGCCGTGGTGCTGGCCTCGGGCTCGCTGCTCAAGGCCATCACGATGATCCTGCTCGGGCTGGCGCTGGGGCTCGTGGGTACCGACGTGAACTCGGGCGTAGCGCGCTACAGCTTCGACATTCCCGAGCTCACCGACGGCATCGGCTTCATCGCGATCGCGATGGGCGTGTTCGGCTACGGCGAGATCATCGCCAACCTGGCCGTGCCCGAGCACGAGCGCGAGGTGTTCACCGCCAAGGTCAAGGGCCTGTGGCCCACCAAGGAAGACTTCCGGCGCATGACGCCTGCGGTGCTGCGTGGCACCGCGCTGGGTTCGGCCCTGGGCATCCTGCCGGGCGGCGGCGCGCTGCTGTCGGCCTTCGCGGCCTACACGATCGAGAAGCGCATCAAGCTCAAGCAGGGCGAGGTGCCCTTCGGCAAGGGCAACATCCGCGGCGTGGCGGGGCCGGAGTCGGCCAACAACGCCGGCGCGCAGACCTCGTTCATTCCGCTGCTGACGCTGGGCATTCCGCCCAACGCGGTGATGGCGCTGATGGTGGGCGCGATGACGATCCACAACATCCAGCCGGGCCCGCAGGTGATGACCAGCAACCCCGAGCTGTTCTGGGGCCTGATCGCCTCGATGTGGATCGGCAACCTGATGCTCATCGTGCTGAACCTGCCGATGATCGGCATCTGGATCAAGCTGCTGACCATTCCCTACAAGTGGCTCTTTCCGTCGATCGTGCTGTTCTGCGCGGTGGGCGTGTACTCCGAGAACAACAACACCTTCGACGTGTGGATGGTCGCGATCTTCGGCATCGTGGGCTACCTGTTCCTGAAGCTCAAGTGCGAGCCCGCGCCGCTGCTGCTGGGCTTCATCCTCGGGCCGATGATGGAAGAGAACCTGCGCCGCGCGCTGCTGCTGTCGCGCGGCGACTGGAGCGTGTTCGTCATGCGTCCGCTGTCGGCGGGGCTGCTGGCCGCCGCGGCGCTGCTGCTCATCGTGGTGCTGCTGCCTTCGGTGAAGGCCAAGCGCGAAGAAGCCTTCGTCGAGGAGTGACGATGCGGTGGCGCGGCGTTGTCAGGGCCGCGTCACCCGCCGAACAGGCGCCGCATCCAGCCCATCTTGACCTGTCCCGCGGCGCCGCCTTGCTGCACCGCCTTGCGCACCTGCGCATGCACCAGCACTTCCGCCGACGAATCCGTCGTGTGCAGGTGCGCTTTCACGGTCGGCACGTACGCGCCGTCTTCGTGGCGGATGTGGTTGAACAGCCAGCGCGAGAGCATGTCGTGCAGCTCGGCCAGCACCTCTTCGCCGTGCTCGAAGCGCGCGCGGAACTCGGTGACGCGGCGCACGAAGATCTCGTGCACCTTCCGGTGCGGGCCCGTGAAGGGGTAGCCCGCGTCCTCGATCATGGCCTCCTCGAACGCGAAGTGCGAGGCGGTGTAGTCGATGGTCTCTTCGATGATCCGGCCCACGACCTGGCGGTCGTTCGTGCGCCGGGCATCGTCCAGCGCGTTGATGTACTGCACGATGCGCTGGTGCTGCGTGTCGATCTCATGGATCCCCGTATTGAGCTCGGTCTTCCATACAAGGTGGGCCATGGTCTTCAGAACTTTGCAGGTGGATGTAAAAGTCCAGTATCGGCAGCCGAAAGCGGCGCGCGGTTGATCTGAATCAAGCGCGTCGGTGCGGTGAAAGAGAAAGAAAGACAATCGGCCCGTGACGCCCGCCGAAGACCCCCAGAACCCGCCCGCTGCCGTGGAGCCCCGGCCGTTGCCGCTGCTCGTGCGCTGGCTGCTGATGGTCTTTGCCGCGTTGTGCCTGGTGCTGGCCGCCATCGGCGTGGTCGCGCCGGGCATGCCGACCACGGTCTTCGTGCTGATGGCCGCCTGGGCCGCGGCGCGCAGTTCGCCGCGGCTGCACCGCTGGTTGCTGAACCACCGGCTCTTCGGTCCGCTGCTGCGCAACTGGGAGAACGGCCGCACCGTGAGCCGGCGCGCCAAGTGGAGCGCCACCGCGGCGATGGCGTTCTGCGCGGTCGTCATCGTGTTGACGGCGCACAAGCCGTGGCTCGCAGGCGTCGCCATCGGCTCGATGGCGGTCGTGCTGACGTGGCTGTGGCGGCGGCCGGAGCCGCCGCAGGGCGGCTGATCAGCCCTTGGCCAGCTCGGCGCAGATCGCCGGGTTCCAGTGGAAGCTGCGCGCCTTGTAGGCCGTGTCGAAGATCACCTTGTAGCGGCAGCTCGTCGCACCGCCGCCCGAGCGGAAGTGAAAGACGTAGTCCCACTCGCGCACGGCGGCCATGCCTTCGTCGAAGTGCGGGCGGCCGATGAGCGCGTAGAGCTGGTCCTTGGTGGCGCCGGGGCCGATGGCGCGCAGGTTCTCGCGGTTCGGAAAGCTGCCTTCGGTCTGCCACGTTTGCTGTTGGTCGGCGCCGGGCCAGACGAGTTCGGCGGCCTTGCCGTCGCTGTCGATGCCGCGGCTCACGTACGAGGTGCAGCCGGCGAGGGTGAGCAGGGCCAGCAGCGCGGCGGTGGGCAGAAAAGAGGTGCGTGTCATGAAGGAGGAATGCGTGGGGCCTGGAGCGATGGCGGTGCTGGGGTTCATGCGGCTCACCACTGGAAGCCCGCGCCGGCCGAGACGCCGACGTTGCCGCGCGAGTTGGCCGAGCCGGTGAACTTCATCACCCACTTGCCGTTGTCCGAGATGCTCGAGAAGCCGACCGCGAGCGCGCTCTGGCCCTCGTAGCCGGCGATGCCGGCCGCGATCATGTTCTTGCCCGGCATGTAGGCCTGCGGCATGCCGGCCATGGCCATCGCACCGGCGGTGCCGGCGTTGGCGTCGCGCTGGTTCACGCGGATGGCGTCGCGCCACTGCGCGCTCTGCGCGTTCAGCTGGTTGACGTTCACGGCGTCGGTGCCGGCCACGCCGGGCGCCACGTTGGACACGGTGGTGCCGTTGGGTGCCTGTCCGTTGCCCAGCACGATCTGGTTGTGGTTGACGCTGCCGTCCACGTTGGTCACGTAGTTGACCGCGCCGGCCTGCACGGCCTGCAGTTGGCGCACGTTGACCGCGTCGGTGGCCTGCGTGCCGCCCGCCACATTGGTGATCTGCCGTTCGCCGCCCGCGCTGCCGACCGAGACCGCGCCCTGCGTGGAGCCCACGGCGACGTTCGAGAAGCGCTCCTGCTGGCCGCCCATGCCCGCGCGATCGGCGGTGGCGCCGGCGCCGAGTGCCACGCCATTGACGGCGCTCGCCGTCGCGCCCGTGCCGATGGCGACGGCCGAGGCGGCCGAGGCCGTGCTCTGGCGGCCCACGGCCACGGCCGACTCGGCACCCGCGGTGGCGCGGTCGCCCACGGCCACGGCGCTGTCGGCCAGCGCCTGCGTGTTCGCGCCCAGCGCGGCGGCGTTGATGCCGTCGGCAATCGCCTTGTCGCCGGCCGCGAGGCTGCTCTTCTTGCGTGCCTGCGTGTTGGCGCCGAGCGCGGTCGAATTGATGTCGCTCGCGGTGGCGCGGTCGCCCACTGCGACACTGCTGGTGGCGACAGCCGTGCTGTTGGCGCCGATGGCGGTGGCGTTGGTGCCGAAGGCCTGGGCCACGTTGCCCACGGCCGTGCTGCTGACGCCCGCGGCCACGGTGGTGGAGCCGATGGCGGTGGCGTAGGTTTCGGTGGCGCGTGCGTCGGAGCCCGCCGCCACGCTGCCGAAGCCGGTGGCCTTGGCCGCCGTGCCGCCGAGCAGCAGCGCGTCGCCGCCGAGGTTGCCGCTCACCATGCCTTGCAAGGCCGCGGCATCGGGGCCGCCGTTCACGGGGTCGGTCGGCACGCCGGTGATGAGCGCGAAGCCGCCGCTGCCGTTGGGCACCTGGCAGGCCCACGTGGGACCGGCGCCGCCCGAACTGCAGACCGCGCCCGAGCCGGTGGTGTAGCTGGTGCCGCCCAGGCTCACGTCGGCCCAGGCCGACGGGCCCGCAAGGCCGGCGGCCAGTGCGAGCACGGCGCCCGCGATGCCCCTGGTTTTCTTCTTGCAGACGAATGCGGCGCGCGCACCGCCCCCCACGTGCTGTGTGACGTGTTCCATGGTTCTCTCTTCTCCCTGAGATGGCGCCTGATGGCGCGCTTGATGTGTGACGCTTCGACTGTATGAACCGCAGGGCGCGCGAACCTAGGACCTAATTCACAATAAATGTGAAGGTACCGAAAGCAAATGTTGCTTTCCATCGCGCATTCACACTTCAGGAGATCGCATGAAACCCCAGCCCATCGAGCACGCCGCCGCTTCCGACGAGGTCCGCGCGGTGTTCGACGACATCAAGGCGTCGCGCAACGTGCCCGACGTCAACAATTTCTGGAAGTACCTGGCCAACGACCCGGCCACGCTGAAGCGCACCTGGGCCAGCCTCAAGGAGGTGATGGCGCCGGGCGCGCTCGACCCGGTGGTGAAGGAAATGATTTACCTGGCGGTGAGCGTCACCAACAACTGCGGCTACTGCATCGCGAGCCACCACGCGGGCGCGGAGAAGGCCGGCATGACGCCGGCCATGTTCGCCGAGTTGATGGCCGTGGTCGGCATGGCGAACGAGACGAACCGGCTGGTCAACGGCTACCGCGTGCCGATCGATCCAGCCTTCGACAAATAAGCCCGTTCACCCGATCGTCATCAGGCTCGCATTGCCGCCGGCCGCGGCCGTGTTGACGCTCAGCGCGCGCTCCAGCACCAGGCTTTCGAGCGGGATGCCGGTGTCGCCCGGCGCGAAGCCGCGCACGCCGACGATGGGGCCGGGCCGCGCCGCCACCTGCTGCAGCACGCCGGCAAGGTGGCCGGCGTCGCCGTGGTGCAGCACGGCATCGAAGACCACGGTGGGCGCGCGCCAGTCGTTGGCGAGCACGACCGTGTGGCGCGCCTCGTCGGGCAGCGCGGCCAGCAGCGCGTGTGCGCCGGGCGCATCGGCGGGCCAGATGGCGGTGCTGCCGACCGACAGCACCGCCGCCAGTTGCACGAGCCGGTCGGCCTCTGCATCGGCGAGGCACAGCACGGCCTCGCGCGGCTGCAGCGTGTAGACGTTGCGCTCGCCGGTCGGGCCGGCCAGCGTGCGTGCGCGGCCGACGTGCGCCAGGCCTGCGAAGCGGCGGCACTGCGCGGCCAGCGCGTCGCGGCCCGTGTCGCGCGCCCAGCCTTCGAGCGCCGCGAGGCCGCTGGCAGGTGCCACGGGGCGGTCTTCGGCCACGGCGCGCGCCAGCACGTCGTCGGGCCGCGCCGACAGCAGGCGCGCCATGTACAGCGGCCCGCCGGCCTTCGGCCCGGTGCCCGACAGCCCTTCGCCGCCGAAGGGCTGCACGCCCACCACGGCGCCGACCATGTTGCGGTTCACGTACACGTTGCCGGCCTGCGCCTGCGCCACCACCTGCGCAATGGTCTCGTCGATGCGCGTGTGCACGCCCAGCGTGAGGCCGTAGCCGCTGCCGTTGATCTGGCCGATGAGCGCGCCCAGGTCGCGGCGGCGGTAGCGCAGCAGGTGCAGCACGGGGCCGAACACCTCGCGCTGCAGCTCGCCCAGGTGTTCCAGCTCGACCAGCGTGGGCAGCACGAAGGTGCCGTGGCGCGTGTCGTGGCCGAACTCGCGGCCCTGGCGGAACACGCGCCGGCCGCGCCCGCGCATGCCGGCGATGTGGCGCTCGATGCCGTCGCGCGCCTCGTCGTCGATGACGGGGCCCACGTCCACCGCGAGCCGCGCGGGGTTGCCGATGCAGCTCTCGGCCATCGCGCCCTGCAGCATCGCGACGAGGCGGTCGGCCGCTTCTTCCTGCACGCACAGCACGCGCAGCGCCGAGCAGCGCTGGCCCGCGCTGTCGAAGGCCGAGGCCATCACGTCGGCCACCACCTGCTCCACCAGCGCGGACGAGTCCACGATCATCGCGTTCTGCCCGCCGGTCTCGGCGATCAGCGGCACCGGCGCGCCGTGCGCACCGAGGCGCGTAGCCAGCGTCTTCTGCAGCAGGCGCGCGACCTCGGTCGAGCCCGTGAACATCACGCCCTGCACGCGCGCGTCGCCCACCAGCGCGGCGCCGACGGTCTCGCCGCGCCCCGGCAGCAGCTGCACCGCCGCGCGCGGCACGCCGGCTTCCCACAGCACGCGCACGGCTTCGGCGGCGACCAGCGGCGTCTGCTCGGCCGGCTTGGCCAGCACCGGGTTGCCGGCCGCGAGCGCCGCGGCCACCTGGCCGGTGAAGATCGCGAGCGGAAAGTTCCACGGGCTGATGCACACCACCGGCCCGAGCGGGCGGTGCGTGGCGTTGGCGAAGTCGGTGCGCGCCTGCGCCGCGTAGTAGCGCAGGAAGTCGACCGCCTCGCGCACCTCGGCGATGGCGTTGGCGCCGCTCTTGCCGGCCTCGCGCATCAAGAGGCCGAGCAGGCGCGGCAGCTGCGCTTCGAGCAGGGCGGCGGCGCGCTCGAGCGCGGCGGCGCGTTCGGCGGGCGGCGTGGCGGCCCATGCGCCGGCAACGGCTTCGGCCTGCGCAATGGCCGAGGCCACGTCGCCCGGCACCGCGTCCTGCACCTGGCCGACGAGGTCGCGGCGGTCGGCGGGGTTGCGCACCTCGGCCCAGGTGCGGTCGGCTTCGTCTTCGGCGCGTGGCGCGGCGAGCATCGGCGTCGCGCGCCACGGTTCGCTCGCGCTGGCCTGCAGCGTGGCCGCGAGCGCATGCAACGTGGCTTCGCTCGCGAGGTCCAGGCCCTGCGAGTTCGCGCGCTGCGCGCCGTAGAGCGAGGTCGGCAGCGGAATGGCCGCGTGCGGCAGGCCCATCGCACCTTCCTGCGCAGCCATGCGCTCGACGGTCGCGACCGGGTCTTCCACCAGCGTGTCGAGCGGAATCGACGCATCGGCGATGCGGTTCACGAACGAGGTGTTGGCGCCGTTCTCCAGCAGCCGCCGCACCAGGTAGGCCAGCAGCGTCTCGTGCGTGCCCACCGGCGCGTAGATGCGGCAGGGCCGCCCGAGCGGCCCCACCACCTGCTCGTACAGCGGCTCGCCCATGCCGTGCAGGCACTGGAACTCGTACTGGCCCGGCGTGTAGCGCGACGGGTCGGCCATCGTGTAGATCGCGGCCAGCGTGTGGGCGTTGTGCGTGGCGAACTGCGGGTACACCGCGTCGGGCGCGTCGAGCAGGCGGCGCGCGCATGCGAGGTACGACACGTCGGTGTAGGCCTTGCGTGTGTAGACCGGGTAGCCCGCCAGCCCGTCGAGTTGCGCGCGCTTGATCTCGCTGTCCCAGTAGGCACCCTTCACGAGGCGCACCATGAGCCGGTGGCCGCTGCGGCGGGCGAGGTCGATCACCCAGTCGATCACGAAGGGGCAGCGCTTCTGGTAGCCCTGCACCACGAAGCCGATGCCTTGCCAGCCCGCGAGCGCGGGCTCGAAGCACAGGCGCTCCAGCAGGTCGAGCGAGAGTTCGAGCCGGTCGGCTTCTTCCGCGTCGATGTTCAGGCCGATGTCGTAGTGCAGCGCCAGCAGCGCCAGGTCGCGCAGCACCGGGTACAGCTCGGCCATCACGCGCGTGTACTGCGCGCGGCTGTAGCGCGGGTGCAGCGCCGACAGCTTGATCGAGATGCCCGGCCCGCCGTACACGCCGCGCCCGCTCGAAGCGCGGCCGATGGCGTGGATGGCGTCTTCGTAGGCTGCGCGGTAGCGGCGCGCGTCGTCGGCCGTGAGCGCGGCCTCGCCGAGCATGTCGTACGAATAGCGAAAGCCCTGCGCCTCGAGCGTGCGCGCATGCGCCAGCGCCTGGGCGATGGTTTCGCCGGTGACGAACTGCTCGCCCATCATGCGCATCGCCATGTCCACGCCCTTGCGGATCAGCGGCTCGCCGCCCTTGCCGATCAGCCGCGTGAGCGTGGCCGACAGGCCCGTCTCGCTGTGCGTGGCCACCAGCCTGCCCGTGAGCAGCAGGCCCCAGGTGGCGGCGTTGACGAACACCGACGGGCTGTGCCCCGCGTGCGCCTGCCACTGGCCCTGCGCGATCTTGTCGCGAATGAGCGCGTCGCGCGTGTCGGCATCGGGAATGCGCAGCAGCGCCTCGGCCAGGCACATCAGCGCCACGCCTTCCTGCGACGACAGCGCGTACTCCTGCAGCAGGCCCTGCACCAGGCCCGAGCGGCCGCCGCCGTGCTTGCGCTGGCGCAGCTGGTGGGCGATGCGATGGGCCAGGGCGTGGGCTTCGGCGGCCTGATCGGCCGGCAGCCGGGCCTGGTCGAGCAGCGGCTGCAGTGCCTCGGCTTCGGGGGGGCGGCAGGCGGCGGTGATGCGGGCGCGCAGCGCGGAAGGCGCGGCGGGGCCGTCGGCGAAGGTGGCAAACGTCGAGGGCAGGGGGGCGGGATCGTTGGCGCTCATGGTGCGTCGGTGGTGGTGATGTGTTGGATGATTTCAGCGATGGGCATGAATATTTCTCCAAAGAACAGTCACTTCGACGAGCAAGTCTCTGTGGCCAAGACGAGCCGCTTCGACCCCGGGGTTGACTGAATTTCTATTTCATTGGATATTTAATCCAATATGAAAGAAGAATCAGCTTCGACCCCCAGCCTCAACGACCGCATCGCCCAGCGCGTGCGCGCCCTGCGCGCCGCGCGCGATCTCTCGCTCGACGCCCTGGCCACGCACTGCGGCGTCAGCCGCTCCATGATCTCTCTGATCGAGCGCGGCGAGAGCAGTCCGACGGCCGTGCTGCTCGAAAAACTCGCGACCGGCCTGGGCGTGCCGCTGGCCTCGCTGTTCGAGTCCGACGCGCCCACCGCCAGCCCGGTGTCGCGCCGCGCCGACCAGCTCGAATGGCGCGATCCGCATTCGGGCTACCTGCGCCGCAACGTCTCGGCCGGCGGCGACGCCTCGCCGATCCAGATCGTCGAGGTGCTGTTTCCGCCCGGCGCGCGCGTGGCCTACGAAACCGGCGCGCGCGAGCCGCGCATCCACCAGCAGGTGTGGGTGCTCGAAGGCTGCATCGAACTCGCGGTCGGCGACCAGCAGCACCGGCTCGAGGCCGGCGACTGCCTGGCGCTCGTGCTCGACCAGCCGACGAGCTACTTCAACCCCACCCGCGAGACGGCGCGCTACGCGGTCGTCATCACCAGCGCGCCTTCCCACGCCAACCGGAAATGACCATGACTGCTGCCACCACCCCGCGCCTGCGCGCCCTTTCTTCCGTCACCGAGGCCGAGCTGAACGCGCTGGCCGACGTGCTCATCGACTGCGTCGACGGCGGCGCCTCGGTGAGCTTCATGCAGCCGCTCACGCCCGAACGCGCGCGGGCCTTCTGGCGCCACGTGGCCGACGGCGTGGCGCGCGGCGAGCGCGAGCTGCTCGTGGCCGAGGACGACGCGGGCATCGTCGGCACCGTGCAGCTGGTGCTGGCGCAGCCCGAGAACCAGCCGCACCGCGGCGAGGTCGCGAAGATGCTGGTGCACCGCCGCGCACGCCGGCTCGGCCTCGGCGCGCTGCTGATGAAGGGCGCTGAACAGCGTGCGCGCGACCACGGCAAGACCCTGCTGGTGCTCGACACCTCCAGCCCCGAGGCCGAGCGGCTGTACACCCGCTGCGGCTGGCAGCGCGTGGGCACCATCCCCGGGTACGCGCTGCTGCCCGACGGCACGCCGTGCGGCACCACCTACTTCTATCGCGCGCTCGGCGACTGACGGCCGTGCGGTCTACAGTCGGCCGGTCCGTTCATTTCCCGTCGCCATGAAACACCCCTTCGCCGAACTGATCGACCTGCACTGCGAGCAAGCCACCGCCGGCGCCAGCACCATGACGCTGGTCGTCGCGCCGCAGCATCTGAACCCGCACGAGGTCGTGCACGGCGCTGTGCTGTATGCGCTGGCCGACACGGGCATGGGCACGGCGCTGTACCCCACGCTCGAGGCGGGCGAGATCTGCGCCACCATCGAGATCAAGATGAACTACTTCAAGCCCGTGTTCGAAGGCCAGGTCGTCTGCAGGACCACGCTGCTCAACCGCGGGCGCACCGTCGCCAACCTGGAGTCGCGGCTGTACGTGGGCGAGGTGCTCGTGGGGATGGCGAACGGCAACTACGCGATCTTCCGGCGCAGCCGCGCCGAGGGCTGATGTTCAGGGCGTGACGCCGCAGGTGCGCTGGCCTGGCGCCGGCGCGCGGACCGGCGCCACCGGCGTCGCTGCCCGCTTCGCTGCCGCCACATGCAGCAGCAGCGCCACCACCACCATCGCCACGCCGACGATCTCGTGGGTGGCGGGCGGCTTGCCCAGCGCCACGCCCATCAGCAAGGCCGACACCGGCACGAAGTTCAGGAAGGCCGTGCCCGTGACCGCGCCGAGCGCGCGCACGCCGTGGTTGAAGGCCAGCACCGCGAGCGCCGACGGCACCAGCCCTACGTACAGCAGCACCTGCCACGACAGGCGCAGCCCCTGCGCGTCGGGCGCGGGCGATGCGCCCAGCGCGGTCATGCCCACCGCCACGGCCAGCAGCAGCGGCCACGAGGCCAGCACCGTGAGCGCGGTGTAGTCCACCGTGTCCAGCGTCGGGAAGCGCGCCGCGCCGCGCGTGTAGACCACCCAGCCCAGCGTGCCGACGAAGGCGATGGCGTCGCCGAGCAGCGTGTCGTGCGACAGGCCTGCGCCACCGGGCGACAGCAGCCCGGCCACCGTCGCCACGCCGGCCAGCGCCAGCGCGGCGGTCAGCAGGGTCGTGCGCGTCGGGCGCACGCCATCGAGCCACCAGCGCAGCAGCTGCGTGGTGATCGGCGTGGTGGCGATCAGCACCGCGCCGTGCGAGGGCACCGAGTGCGAGAGCCCGACGAACAGCAGGATGCTGAACACGCCGAAGCCCGCAAAGCCGTGCAGCGCCAGCGGCACCGCGTGCTCCCGCAGCTTGTGCCAGCCGCCGCTGCCGCGCAGGCCCAGCAGCGCGGCGAACACCAACGCCGACAGGGTGTAGCGGATGAGCGTGAGCCACACCGGCGCCACGTGCTGCAACACGCCCTTGCCGACGAGGAACAGGCTGCCCCAGCTGGCGGTGGCGAAGAGCAGGGCCGCGATGCCCGGCAGGCGTGAGGAAGGGGAGGGCACGGGAAGGCCTTTCAAGAAAAAAGAGGGAGCGCGTGGCCTGAAGGATGGGGACGCCCCGCCGCGAAGGCCATTCGTTTCTTTGGACAGGGGCTTCCGAAAAAGCGAACGGACTGCCGCGCCGCACGCGCTCACAATCCGCGGTCATGGAGCTGTACCAACTGAAGACCTTCGTTGCCATCGCGAAGGAGGGCAACCTGACCCGCGCCGCCGAACGCGTGTTCACCAGCGCCCCGGCCGCCAGCGCGCAGCTCAAGGCGCTCGAAGACGAACTCGGCGTGCGCCTGTTCGAGCGCACGCCGCGCGGCATGTCGCCCACCGCGGCCGGCCGACGCCTGCTCGAGGAGGCCGAGCGCACCCTGGCCTCGGCGATGCGCATGCAGTCGGCCGCCGACCAGTTGCGCGGTGCGGCGCAGGGCGTGGTGCGCTTCGGCACGGTGGTCGATCCGGTGGCGCTGCGGCTGGGCAGCGTGCTGGTCACGCTGGCGCAGCAGCATCCGCAGGTCACGCTGCAGCTCAAGCAGGGGCTGTCGTACGAAACCCTCGCAGCCGTGCAGCGCGGCGAACTCGACTGCGCCTACGTGCTCAGCGATGCCGAGCGGCTCGAAGGCTTCGAGCTGCGGCGCCTGGGCGTGGTCGACCTGGCCGTGGGCCTGCCGCTGGCGGTGGCGCAGGCGCACCCCGAGCTCACGCTCGAGCAGCTCACCGACCTGACCTGGGTCGGCACGCCGCCCTCGTGCATCCTGCGTGCGCACCTCGAAAAGCTGTTCGCCTCGGCCGGGCGCGACTACCGCCAGGGCGTCACCGCCGACGGCGAGAGCGCCATCCGCAGCATGGTCGCCAGCGGCATGGGCGCGGGCCTGATGCGGCTGGACCAGGCCGAGCAGGGCGAGCGCCAGGGCGAACTGAAGATCTGGAACGGTTGGCGCTCACACACCTGGCTGTGCTGGATCGCGCCGGCCGAGGCCGTGCGCGGCGCGGTGTTCGACGCCTGGGCGTGACCCGGGCCTGATCCGGGTCCGACGCCGCCCCGGATTTCCGCAGTGGCAGGCTGCGCCGTGGCCTGTCATCATTCGCGGCGCATGACTCACCAAGCTCCCGTCCCCCTCGCCGATCTGTTGAACCGCGCCAGGCAGGCCCTGGCCACCCCGGACGGGGCGCTGCCCCCGACCCCGCCCGCCACCGACGAGGCCGGCTGCGTGGTGTTCCTCGCGATGGGCGAGGGCGAAAGCCGCGCCCGCGTCGTCATGGGCCGCGGCCCCGACACCGAGGCCGCGTGGCAGGCCGCCGCCGAGGCGCTGACCGTGAAGGCAAAGCGCGCCGAGCGACCGGCGCAGCGGCTGCGCGCGGAGATCGTCGAGCGCGCCACGCCCATGACCTGGGGCGAACTGAAGGCGCGGCTGGCGCAGACCAAGCGCAACTACTTCAACGAAGGCATCGCGCTCGACGCGCGCTTCGAGACCGCGCTGCTCGCGCAGGAGATGCACGGCAGCGCCGTGCTCTACAACGGCACGGTCGACCACGCGGAGCCCAACAACGGCAACCTGCGCACGCACACGAAACGCCGCTTCGGCGACGAGCGCGACTTTCCCCCCGACGACGCCGCGCCCGTGTGGTGCTTCACCACGCGCGCCGTGTACGTCGATGCCGAGGGCGCCTGGCCGCTCACGGCCGAAGGGCAGGCCGCGGGCTTTCGCACGCTCACCGACTGGAACGCGGCGCAGGTGCGCACGCTGGTCGATTCGGCCAGCGACTACCTGGCCGAACAGGTCAAGCCCACGGGCGAGTTCCACTACGGCTGGTTCCCCTGCTTCGACCGCGCGATTCCCACCTACAACACGCTGCGCCACGCCAGCTCCACCTACGCCATGCTCGAAGGCTGGGAGCTCACGCGCAGCGACGTGCAGAAGGCCGCCATCGACCGCGCGCTGGCCTTCCTGAGCCAGCGGCTGATCCGCCGCGCCACGCTGGCCGACGGCACGCAGGCCGCGTTCCTGGTCGACATCGGCAACGAGATCAAGCTCGGCGGCAACGCCGTGTGCCTGCTGGCGCTGGTGAAGTACACGGAGCTCACCGGCGATGCGCAGTACCAGCCGCTGATGGAGCAGCTCGCGCTGGGCATCCGCTCCATGCAGGACCCCGAGACCGGGCGCTTCGTGCACGTGCTCAACCACCCGGGGCTCGACGTGAAGGAGCCTTACCGCATCATCTATTACGACGGCGAGGCGGCCTTCGGGCTCATGCGGCTGTACGGCCTCACGCGCGACGCGCGCTGGCTCGCGGTGGTCGAGAAGGCCTTCGAGCATTTCATCGCCGCGGGCCACTGGCGCGCGCACGACCACTGGCTGAGCTACTGCGTCAACGAACTCACGCGCTTCAAGCCCGAGACGCGCTACTACCAGTTCGGCCTGCAGAACATGGCGGGCCACCTGGACTTCGTGCTCGAGCGCATCACCACCTTCCCCACGCTGCTCGAGCTGATGATGGCCGCGCGCGAGATGGTGCTGCGGCTCGAAGCCGACCCTGCCCTGCGCCCGCTGCTCGCGGGGCTCGACCGCCACAAGTTCGACCGCGCGTTGGAGCACCGCGCGCGCTACCTCGCCAACGGCCACTTCTGGCCCGAGCTGGCGATGTTCTTCCGCCATCCCGACCGCATCGCGGGCTCGTTCTTCATCAAGCACCACAGCTTCCGCGTGCGCATCGACGACGTGGAGCACTACCTGTCGGGCTACGTGGCCTACCACCGGCTGCTCGAAGCGCGCGAGGCGCAGCAGCTGAGCGCGCAGCTCACGCTGGCCACGGCCGAGCCCACTGCGCCGCGCGGCGCCGAGGGCATCGTGCTGTGGGGCGGCGACGTCAACCTGGGCCGGCGCCAGCACTACCGCATGCACGACCTCGGCGGCCCCGCCCGCATGCTCGGCGACATCGCCGCGCTGCGCGAGGCCGACCTGCGCATCGTGAACCTCGAATGCGTGGTCGCCACCACGGGTGAGCAGGGCGTCGAGAAGGACGAGGGCGGCCCTTATTACTACCGTGCGCGGCCCGAGATGCTTGCGGTGCTGACCGAGGCCGGCATCGACATGGTCGCCACGGCCAACAACCACAGCGGCGATTACGGCCCCGAGGCGCTGCTGGAGCAGCACGGGCTGCTGAACGCCGCCGCCATCGCGTTCGCCGGCACCGGGCCCGACCTCGATTCCGCGCTGAGCCCCGCCTTCCGCCAGGCCGGTGGGCTGCGCGTGGCGCTGTTCTCGCTCGATGCCACGCAGCCGCGCTTCGCCGCCACCGCGCAGCGCCCCGGCGCGGCCTGGCTGTCGCTCGACGACCCGGCGGCTTGGCGCGCCACGCTCGCGCCGCGCATCGCCGCCGCGCGCCATGAAGCCGACGTGGTGCTGGTCGCGGTGCACTGGGGCGAGAACCTGGAGACCGCGCCGTCGCGCGCCGAGATCGCCGTCGGCCATGCCATCGTCGAAGCCGGCGCCGACGCGGTGCTCGGCACCTCGGCCCACGTGCTGCAGGGCATCGAGGTCCATCAGGGCCGGCCGATCCTGCACGACGCGGGCGACCTGCTGTTCGACGCCATCCGCAACGACCTCGCGGACTCCGGCGTGTTCTCGCTGCGCCTGGGACCGCACGGCGTGGAAGAGGTGGTGTTCACGCCGGTGGGCGTGGGCTTCGGTTTCTCGCAGCAGCTCGCGGGTGAGGCAGCCGAAGCCGCCAGCGCGCGCTTCGCTGAACTGTGCCGCGCGCTCGGCACCGAGATGACGCAGCGGCCCGACGGGCGCTGCGCGCTGCAGCTGTCGCCGCCCGAACGCACCGCGCCGGCCGGGCGCCCGCCGCTGGCGCCGCTGTCGGCGTCGCGCCCGCCCGCGCTGGTCGGCCCCGTGCTCGCGCCCCGGCCCGAGTGGTCGGTCGATGCCGTGCCCGAGGACGCCAAGATTCGCCCGCTGCAGTTCGGCCCGCTGCGCCTCGTGGGCATCCGCCTCGCGCCGACGCAGATCATCGGGCGGCGCCTGCTGTGGGTCGAGTCGTTCTGGACCGCCGATGCGCCCGTGAGCGCCGACCTGCGCGTGCAGTTCCGCGCGCTGCCGATGCGCAGCACCACCATGCCGGCCTGGGGCGAGGCCATGGACCACGACCCCTGCGACTGGATGTGGCCCACCAGCCGCTGGACGCCGGGGCGCATCTACCGCGACCGCTACGGCCTGCGCGCGCCGCGCCTGGGCCTGCTCGAGAACGACGTGCTGCAGATCGAGGTGCGCGTGCGCGGCAGCGTGCCCGACCTGCCGGGCGCGCGCCGGCTGCCCGTGTGGTGCGGCCTGCGCGTGCCGAAGTTTCCGACGCCGCTGCCCGAGCGCCCCGCGCCCGTGCTCGCGGCGCTGCGCCCCGGTGCCCCGGCGCAGCCGTCGCCCGTGTGGACCGCCGACGACCTGCAGCGTGTCACCGGCGGGCAGTGGCTGGTGCCGCCGCCGCCGGGCTGGTTCGTCAACGCGGTGGTGCGCGGGCCGACGCACATGGCGCGGCTGCCGAAGCCGGCATTGTTCATTGCATCGGACTACCGCACGCTCGCCAGGCACGAGAACTACAGCAAGCCGCGCGCCGACAACCCCGACCGCCACGAAGACGTGCCCGTGCTGCAGCACGCGCTCGCGGGCGCCGTGGTCGCGCACCCGGTGGACGGTCTCGACCCGTCGTTCCCGCTGCTGCAGGTGGAGGACCCGATTCGCGCCATGATCGACCTGGGTGTGGCCGCGCGTGCACGCTTCCAGGGGCGCGTGGTGGGCGTGACCGGCACGGTCGGCAAGTCGTCCACCATCGCCATGCTGCGCGACCTGCTGCCCGAGGCGGCGCGCGTGCACACCACCATCGACAACTACAACTCGCGCGTGGGCGTGCCGGCGATGCTGGCCAACCTCGCGGCCGATGCCGACGTGTGCGTGCTCGAGATGGCGCAGAGCGCGCTGTGGATGGACCGCGGCCCGATCTCGCTCGTGGCGCGCCCGCACGTGGCCATCCTCACCGAGATCGGCTTGTCGCAGACCCGCCAGACCGCCACGCTCGAGCAGACGGCCGAGTTCAAGTCGCGCATCTTCCTGGGCCTGGAGCCCGGCGGCGTGGCCATCGTGCCCGACCACATCCCCTGCCTGATGCAGGTGGTGCGGGCGGCCGCGCGCACGGCGGGCGCCATCTGGGTGGTGGGCAGCAGCCCCGACGCCAACATCCGCATCGTCGACACGCGGCCCGAGCCCGACGGCGGCTGCCGCGTGCGCATCGCGCTGCCGGGTCGCACGGTCGAGTACCTGTTCCCGATCGCGAGCGCCGGGCTGGTGCGCAATTCGGCGCTGGCCTTTGCGGCGCTGCTGGCGCTGGGCTTCGATGCCGAGGCCGCGTGCGCGCGCATGCCTTTCGTGCGCCTGCCGGCCTCGGTGATGCAGCTGCGCCCGCTGCGCACGCAGGGCGGCGTGCAGGCCACGCTGATCGACGACAGCTGGAACGCCGAGGTCATGTCGATGCGCAACGCGATGGAGTTCGTGCGCACCTGCCAGCATGCGGCGCACGGGCCGGTGACGCGCAAGATCGGCGTGCTCGGGCGCATCATCAACCTCGACAAGGAAGCCGAGGCGATGCACCGCAGCCTGGCCGCGCCGCTGCTGGCCTCGGGCATCCAGCACCTCGTGACGCACGGCGCCGAGATGCGCTGGCTGCGCGAGGAGGTGCCGGCCGAGCTGCTCGGCCCACACTTCGAAGACGCCGCGCAGCTCACCGGCTACCTCGGCGAGTTCCTGCGCGATGGCGACCTGGTGCTGGTGAAGGGCGACCGCCAGCAGTCGGACTTCGGCCTCATCTCCGAACTGCTGCAGAAGCTATGAGCCCGCGCGCGCGCCTGGCCTGTGTACTCCTGGCCCTCGTGCAGACGGCCTGCGCGCAGCGTGCCGATGCGCCGAAGGCCGCAGCGCCGCGCGAGCCGGTGGCCTCCGCCTCGGCCGAGGGCGCGCTGCTGCACTGGAACCAGCCCGCCGTGCGCGCCAACTGCCCCGACCGCTCGGGCTTTCTCTGGGTGCAGGCGGTCGAGGGGCCGTCGTGCATCCGCTACTTCGCGAGCCGCGACATCGACGACGCGCGCATCGCCATCGTGCAGTTCTCGGGCGACCGCGACAGCGTGATGAACCTGTCGCCCACGCGCATTCCCGGCAACACCGAACCGCTGCGCACGCTCGACGCGCAGGCCGCGAGCGACCGCGCGGGCATGCCGTGGATCTTCATGGCGCGCCCCGGCACCTACGGCTCGTCGGGCGACCACCGCCAGCGGCGCGAGGCGGTGGAGTTCCATGCGCTCGATGCGGCGCTCGAAGCGCTGATGCAGCGCCACCGGCTGCAGCGCGTGGTGCTCTTCGGCCACAGCGGCGGCGCCACGGCCGGCGCCGCGCTGCTCACGCTTGGGCGCACGCGTGTGGCCTGCGCGGTGCTCACCTCGGGCGCGTTCGACCTGCTGGAGCGCGCGCGGCTGCTCGGCCGCTCGAAGGACGGGCGCACCGACACCACGGGCAGTTCGCAGGTCTACGACCCGCTGGACCATGTGGCCGGCATCCCGCGCGACCCGCAGCGGCGCATCGTGCTCATCGGCAACCCCGACGACCGCAACACGCCGTTCGCGCTGCAGCAGCGCTTTGCCGAGGCGGTGCGCAAGGCGGGCCACCGCGTCGAGGTGATGACCTACGCGGCCGAGCCGCCGACCTTCCACGACCTGAAAGACCGCATCGGCCTGCGCACCGCGTCGCAGTGCGCGCGCGAGGCACTGCAGTCGCAAGAAGCCCGATGACGCTCACCTCGCGCCCCTTCGGCGCCATGCCCGACGGCCGGCCCGTCACCGAATACACGCTCGACAACGGCCACGGCCTGCGCTTGAGCGCCATCCACCTCGGCGGCATCGTCACCGCGCTGCACGTGCCTGATCGGCAGGGGCGCAGTGCCAACGTGGTGCTCGGCTTGCCCTCGCTGGCCGACTACCTGAAGCCGCACCCGCACTTCGGCACCATCGTCGGCCGCTACGCGAACCGCATCGCGGCGGGCCGTTTCACGCTCGACGGCACCGCTCACCAGCTGGGCCTGAACGACGGCGTGAACACGCTGCACGGCGGCACCACCGGCTTCGGCAAGCGCTACTGGGAGATCGTGCCGGTGCCCGATGAACTCGCCCTTGAACTGCGCTACACCAGCGCCGACGGCGAAGAGGGCTATCCCGGCGAGGTGCAGCTGACGGTGCGCTACACCTTGAGTGCCACCGCCAACACCTGGCGCATCGACTACCGCGCCACCACCGACCGGCCCACGGTGCTCAATCTGAGCCACCACGACTACTTCAACCTCGCGGGCAGCGGTTCGGTGATGGACCATGTGCTGACGCTGCCCGCGAGCCGCTACTGCCCGGTCGATGCCACGCTCATTCCGCTCGGGCTGGGCGAGGTGGCCGGCACGCCTTTCGATTTCCGCACGCCGACGCGCATCGGCGCGCGCATCCGCGACAGCCACGAGCAGCTGCTGCGCGCGCACGGCTACGACCACAACTGGGTTCTCGACGGCGATCGCAGCGGCACGGGCCTGGCGTTTGCGGCGCGCCTCGCCCACGAGGCCTCGGGCCGCGTGATGGACGTGCACACCACCGAGCCCGGCGTGCAGTTCTATTCGGGCAACTTCCTCGACGGCAGCCTGCTCGGCAGCGCGGGCGCGAGCCTGCGCCAGGGCGACGGCCTGTGCCTGGAGACGCAGCACTTTCCCGATGCGCCGAACAGGCAGGAATTTGCGTCGACCGTGCTGCGCCCCGGCGAGGTGTTCGCCAGCACGACCGAGCACCGCTTCGGCATCGGCTGACCACGGATCAGCGCTGCGGGCTCTGCACCGTCGCCGCCACGATCCGGCGCACCACCGGCAGCACCACGAGCAGCGACGGAAACGCGGCCAGCCACGACACGCCCCATGCGGCCATCCACATCTGGAAGAGGCCCGAGGCCAGCCCCACGCTCTTGAGCGTGGAGATGCCCGCCACGATGCACGACATGAAGATCGACAGCAGGAAGGGCATGGCGATGCCCGCATAACGGGCCGGCAGTTTTCTTGTGGTCATGGTTGGGCAAGCTCCTGGATGTGGTTGTTCAAGGTGCGCGGACGGGGTTGCAGCCCCTCTGAGTCGTCGGCGCCGATCACCGGCACGGTGGGTCTGTGTCGTCGTTTCATGGAATGATTCCTTCGTTTTTTGGCCATGCGGCCTGCGACCGCGAGGCCTCGAAGATACGAACGGCAGGCGCCATCGGGAATCCACGCGCGCCGCCATAGACCTTCATCCAGACCGAGAGAATCCATGGACCAGATTCAGGACATCCGGGCCTTCGTGGCCATCGTCGACCACGGCAGCCAGAGCGCGGCGGCCCGGCACCTGGGGCGCTCGGTGCAGTCGATCAGCCGCTCGCTGAGCGTGCTCGAGCGCAGTCTCGGCGTGCAACTCCTTCGCCGCACGACGCGGCAGTCGTCGGTCACCGAAGTGGGGCTGGCCTACCACCGCCGCGTGCAGGCCGCGCTGGCGGAGTTCGATGCGGCGGCCGTCGAGGCCAGCAGCCAGCTCGCCTCGCCGCGGGGCCTGCTGCGCGTGGCCGCGCCGGTGCAGTTCGCGCCGGCCTTCGTGGTGCCGCTGATCGGCGCGTTCATGCAGCGCTACCCGGACATGGAGGTCGAGCTCACGGCCTCCGACCGTTTCGTGGACCTGATCGAAGGCGAGCTGGACCTGGCCATCCGCATCGGCGAGCTGCCCGATTCCGAACTGGCGGCCAAGCCGCTCGGCGAGCTGCGGCTGGTGGTGTTCGGCTCACCGGCGTACTTCGCGCGGCACGGGCGGCCGCAGCGGCCCGAAGACCTGGCCGAACACCAGTGCGTGGTGCGCACCACGCACGGCAGCGACGCGCACTGGCCCTTCACGGTCGACGGCAAGCTGCAGCGCGTCAAGGTGGCGGGGCGCTTCCGGGCCGACAACACCGCCGCGATCTATGCGGCCGTGCTGAGCGGGCTGGGCTTGTTCTTCACGCCGCTGTGGCAGATCCGCGACCTGCTCGACAGCGGGCAGGCCGAGCTGGTGCTGACCGAGTTCGAGTCGCCGAGGATTCCGGTCCACGCGGTGTGGCCTTCATCCCGCGGCAGCTTCGCGCGGGCCCGGCTGTTCGCCGATTTCGCGGCGGCGCACCTGCCGTCGCTGCAGCCGCGCGAGGGCGCCTAGCCGGCGAACATCGCCGCCGGCACGCCCGGGCCGTCGATGCGCACCGAGAACAGCCCACCGGCCAATGGCTCGCCCTGCAGCTGCTCTTCGGTGCGGCCGTTGCGCGCGGTCGTGATGTAGAGCGTCTGCATGTCTGCACCGCCGAAGGCGCAGTCGGTCACGTTGCCCGCGGGCAGCGAGATGCGGCACAGCTCGGTGGCGCTCACCGGGTCGTGGCAGGTGACGCAGGCGCCGTCCCAGTGCGCGATCCACAGGCGGCCGGCCGCGTCGGTGGTCATGCCGTCGGGCAGGCCGTCGCCCTTCGGGAAGCGGTGCCACACGCGCTTGTTCGACACCGCGCCGGCGTCCATGTCGAAGTCGTAGGCGTACAGCTTGTTGATCGCCGTGTTGTTGAAGTACATGGTGCGGCCGTCGCCCGACCATGTCGGCCCGTTGGTCACCTCGAAGCCGTCGTCGTGCCGGGTGCATTGGCCGTCGGCGTCGAAGCGGTAGAGCGCGCCGGTGGGCGCCTTGCAGTCGAAGTCCATGCTGCCGGCCCAGAAGCGGCCGCGGCTGTCGCACTTGCCGTCGTTGAAGCGGTTGCCGGTGCGCTCGGGTTCGGGCTGGTGCAGGTAGCGCGGCTTCGTGGTGTCGCCGGGCACGGTGGTGTCGAACAGCGCGAAGCCGCGGCGCAGCGTGAGGAACAGACCCGGCGCCGACGCGCGCTCGGCGATGGCGGTGATCTCTTCGTCGAAGTGCCAGGTGCGTTGCGCGCCCGTGGCCGGGTCGTAGCGGAACAGGCGCGGCTGGAGGATGTCGATCCAGTACAGCGCCTGCTCGCGCACCGACCACAGCGTGCCTTCGCCGAGGTCGGCGGCGGCCGGCCAGAGGCACTCGGGGGTGCTGAGCACGCGCGGGGCCGCGAGCGGGGACGAAGGGGCGCTTGTCTCTTGCATGTTCATTTGTTCTTTCTGTCGGTCATGTCGCCTTGACGCGGCGGATCGTATCAAGGCATATTGATAATAGAAATTGAAAATAACTGCATCGATTGATATGTGTTTTGCAATGTCATGAGATGCCCCCTGGAGACCTTGTCCTTGAATTCCCCCCAGCTTTCCATCCATCCCAGCCTGAAGGGCCGCACCGTGTTCGTCACCGGCGGTGGCAGCGGCATCGGCGCGGCCATCGTCGCCGCGTTCGCGGCGCAGGGCGCGCGCGTGGCCTTCGTCGACATCGCGGAAGCGGCCAGCGCAGCGCTCGCCGCGCAGATCGTCGGGGCCGGCCACGCCGCGCCGTGGTGGCGTGCCTGCGACGTGCGCGACATCGGCGCGCTGCAGCAGGCCATGGCCGACGCGGCCACCGAGCTCGGCGACTTCGCGGTGCTGGTCAACAACGTGGCCAGCGACGACCGCCACACGCTCGCATCGGTCACGCCCGACTACTACGACAACCGCATGGCCATCAACGAGCGGCCCGCGCTGTTCGCGATCCAGTCGGTGGTGCCGGGCATGAAGCGCCTGGGCTTCGGCTCGGTGATCAACCTCGGCTCCACGGGCTGGCAGACCAAGGGCTCGGGCTACCCCTGCTACGCGATCGCCAAGTCGTCGGTGAACGGCCTCACGCGCGGGCTCGCGGTGGAGCTGGGCCGCGATCGCATCCGCATCAACACCGTCTCGCCCGGCTGGGTGATGACCGAGCGGCAGGTGGCACTGTGGCTCGACGAGGAGGGCGAGAAGGCGCTGCACCGCAACCAGTGCCTGCCCGACAAGCTGATGCCGGAAGACATCGCGCGCATGGTGCTGTTCCTCGCGTCGGACGACGCGAAGATGTGCACGGCGCAGGAGTTCACCGTGGACGCCGGCTGGACCTGATCAGTCCATCTCGAGTTTGCGTCCGTAGACGCTCATGCTCGCCGTTTTCAAGGCCTTCATCATCACCTTCGCGGCCGGCGACAGCAGCCGGTCGGTGCGCGTGATGATGCCGAAGGCGTCCATGTGGCAGGGCATGTCCAGCGGCAGCAGCGACACGATGCCGTGCGCCGCGTAGTAGCGCGCCACGTCGGTCGCCAGCACCGCGACCATGTCGCTTTGCTGCAGCATGCGCGTGATGAACAGCAGCGCCGGGCTCTCGATGATGTTGCCCGGCGGCGCCAGCCCTTCCTCCTGGAACATCAGCTCGAAGCGGTGGCGCAGCACGCTGCCCGCGGGCGGCACGATCCAGCCGGCGCCGACCACGTCGCGCAGCGTGAGCCCGCTCACGCCCAGCAGCGGATGGCCGGGGCGCACCAGCGCGCACACGGGCTCCTCGGTGAGTGCCTCGTAGCGCAGCTGCGACTTGTCGTGCTCGGCGAACAGCCGCGCCACGAGGATGTCGAGCTTGCCCTGCTCGAGCCGCTCGAGCAGCACCGGGCTGGTCTCGATCTCCAGTGACACGCGCAGGTCGGGCTGCTCGCGCTTGACCATCGCCACGGCCGGCGGCATCAGCGTGAGGCCCGGCGCGGTGATGGCGCCCACGTTCACCTGGCCGAGGCGTCCGGCCTTCAGCGCGGTGAGCTCGTCGTGCGCCTGGTTCAGGCTGGCCAGCGCCACGCGGGCGTGGCGGATCATGGTCTCGCCGTACCAGGTCGGGCGCATGCCGCGCGGCAGCCGCTCGAACAGCGGCACCTCGAGCACGTCTTCCAGGTCCTTCAGCAATTTCGACGCGGCGGGCTGCGTCATGTTGAGCACCTGCGCCGCGCGGTGGATGTTGCCTTCCTCGGCCAGCGCCACCAGCAACAGCAGTTGCCGGGTCTTGAGGCGGGCGCGGATGAACCAGTGGTTGTAGGTGTTCATGAAGAGGGTGCGAACGAAGGTCTGACGGGGTTTTCCAGAATCCACCGATTGATATGCATTTTGTCTAAAAAACGATTGGATCGATATCGAAATCGTTTCTAGACTTCCGCCCCAGTCCCATAACAACAGAGACAAGGCAACGCCACGGTGATCCACGGCGAGCTTCGGCAGAGCGTGCGCCAGTACATCAACGGCCGCTGGGAAACCAGCGCGACCACCGGTGTCAGCGTCAATCCATCGGACACCAGCGAAGTGGTGGCCGAGTACGCACGTGCCGACCGGCGCCAGGTCGAGCTGGCGATCCGCGCGGCCAGCGAGGCCTTCGTGCACTGGAGCCACAGCACGCCGCAGCGGCGTGCCGACGTGCTCGATCGCATCGGCGCCGAGCTGCTGGCCCGCAAGGACGAGCTGGGCCTGCTGCTGGCGCGCGAGGTCGGCAAGACCCTGCCCGAGGCCGTGGCCGAGGTGGCGCGCGCCGGCCAGATCTTCAAGTTCTTCGCGGGCGAGGCCCTGCGCGGCGGCGGGGGCGAGAACGTGGCCTCGGTGCGCGCCGGCGTGCAGGTCGACGTGACGCGCGAGCCGGTCGGCGTGGTGGGCCTCATCACGCCGTGGAACACGCCCTTCGCGGTGCCGGCCTCGAAGATTGCCGCGGCGCTGGCGCATGGCAACAGCGTGGTCTTCAAGCCGGCCGAGCTGGTGCCGGCCTGCGGCTGGGCGCTCACCGACATCATCGGCCGCGCCACGCTGCCGGCCGGCGTGTTCAACCTCGTGATGGGCAGCGGCCGCGAAGCGGGCCAGGCGCTGGTCGACAGCCCGCTGGTCGATGCGCTGAGCTTCACCGGCTCGGCCGCCAACGGCGAACGCGTGCTGCAGGCAGCCGCCGCACGGCGCGCCAAGGTGCAGCTGGAGATGGGCGGCAAGAACGCGCTGGTCGTGCTGGCCGATGCCGACCTGAACCGCGCCGTCGACTGCGCGGTGCAGGGCGCTTATTTTTCGAACGGCCAGCGCTGCACCGCATCGAGCCGCCTCATCGTCGAAGCCGCCGTGCACGACGCCTTCGTGGCGCAGCTGCGCCAGCGGTTGAAGACACTGAAGATCGGCCACGCACTGGAACGCGGCATCGACATCGGCCCCGTGGCCGACGAAGAGCGGCTGGCGCAGAACCTCGCGTGGATCGACATCGCACGCGAAGAGGGCGCGGAACACGTGTGGGGCGGCGAGGCGCTGCAGCGCGCCACCGCCGGCCACTACATGAGCCCCGCGCTCTTCCTGGCCCAACCCGAACACCGCATCGCGCGCGAAGAGATCTTCGGGCCGCTGGCCTGCGTGCTGCGCGCCGCCGATTACGACGAAGCGCTCGCGCTGTGCAACGACACGCCCTTCGGCCTGTGCGCGGGCATCTGCACCAATTCGCTGAAGCACGCGATGCACTTCAGGCGC
Source organism: Variovorax boronicumulans (assembly GCF_009811375.1). Classification (NCBI taxonomy): domain Bacteria; kingdom Pseudomonadati; phylum Pseudomonadota; class Betaproteobacteria; order Burkholderiales; family Comamonadaceae; genus Variovorax; species Variovorax boronicumulans. The sequence goes on along the minus strand of NZ_BKDH01000002.1, from coordinate 240,885 downwards.
CATGCCGTGGTCGGCATGACGATGGTCAATCTGCCGACCGCGGGGGTGGACTTTCATGTGCCCTTCGGCGGCCGCAAGGGGTCGGGCTACGGGCCGCGCGAACAAGGGCGCCACGCCGCGGAGTTCTACACGACGGTGAAGACCGGCTACATGCTGGCCTGACCGAACACATCACAGACTCATCAAGAAGGAGACAACCATGACCATGAATCGCCGCACCCTCAACACCGCGCTCGCCGCCGCAGCCCTGGGCAGCATGCTGCCCGTGTCCGCCCTCGCGCAGAAGAAACTCGTGCTCGGCTTCGCGCAGGTCGGCGCCGAGAGCGAATGGCGCACCGCCAACACCGAGTCGATCAAGTCCTCGGCCAAGGAGGCGGGCATCGAGCTCAAGTTCTCCGACGCGCAGCAGAAGCAGGAGAACCAGATCAAGGCCATCCGCTCGTACATCGCGCAGAAGGTCGACGTGATCGCGTTCTCGCCCGTGGTCGAGTCGGGCTGGGAAACCGTGCTGCGCGAAGCCAAGGCCGCCAAGATCCCGGTGGTGCTGACCGACCGCTCCGTGAACACCAAGGACGACTCGCTCTACGTGACCTTCATGGGCTCCGACTTCACCGAGGAAGGCCGCAAGGCCGGCCGCTGGCTGGTCGAGAAGATGAAGGACCAGAAGGGCGACGTGAACATCGTCGAGCTGCAGGGCACCGTGGGCTCGGCCCCGGCCATCGACCGCAAGAAGGGCTTCGAGGAAATCATCAAGGCCGACCCGAAATTCAAGATCACCCGCTCGCAGACCGGCGACTTCACGCGCGCCAAGGGCAAGGAGGTGATGGAAGCCTTCCTCAAGGCCGAGGGCAAGAAGATCAACGTGCTCTACGCGCACAACGACGACATGGCCATCGGCGCGATCCAGGCCATCGAAGAGGCCGGCATGAAGCCCGCGAAGGACATCACCATCATCTCCATCGACGGGGTGAAGGGCGCCTTCGAAGCCATGATCGCCGGCAAGCTCAACGTGTCGGTCGAATGCAGCCCTCTGCTCGGGCCGCAGCTCATGAGCGCGGTGAAGGACATCAAGGCCGGCAAGACGCTGCCCAAGCGCATCGTGACCGAAGAAGGCATCTTCCCGATGGAAGTCGCCGCCAAAGAGTTTCCCAATCGCAAGTACTGAGGACCGACCGACATGAAACGCAACTTCCTCAAGGCCTCGCTCGCGGGCCTGGCCTTCGCCGTCGTCGGCTTCACGCCGTTGGCCCAGGCGCAGGACAAGGGCCTGATCGCCATCTCGATGCCCACCAAGTCGTCGGCCCGCTGGATCGCCGATGGCGCCAACATGGTCAAGTACTTCAAGGACAAGGGCTACAAGACCGACCTGCAGTACGCGGACGACGACATTCCCAATCAGCTTGCGCAGATCGAGAACATGGTGACGAAGGGCTCGAAGGTGCTGGTCATTGCCGCCATCGACGGCACCACGCTGTCCGACGTGCTGCAAAAGGCTGCTGACAAGGGCGTGAAGGTCATTGCCTACGACCGGCTCATCAAGGGCTCGAAGAACGTCGACTACTACGCCACCTTCGACAACTTCCAGGTCGGCGTGCTGCAGGCGCAATCCATCGAGGCGGCGCTGGGCCTGAAGAGCGGCAAGGGCCCGTTCAACATCGAGCTGTTCGGCGGCTCGCCGGACGACAACAACGCCTTCTTCTTCTACAACGGCGCGATGTCGGTGCTCGACCCGTACATCAAGAGCGGCAAGCTCGTGGTGCGCAGCAAGCAGATGGGCATGGACAAGGTCGGCACGCTGCGCTGGGACGGCGCGGTGGCGCAGGCGCGCATGGACAACCTGCTGTCGGCCTACTACACGAAGGACCGCGTGGATGCGGTGCTGTCGCCCTACGACGGCCTCTCCATCGGCATCCTGTCGTCGCTCAAGGGCGTGGGCTACGGCTCGGGTTCGCAGGCGATGCCGATCGTGTCGGGCCAGGACGCCGAGGTGCCGTCGGTCAAGTCGATCCTGCGCAAGGAACAGACCTCCACCGTGTTCAAGGACACGCGCGAGCTGGCCAAGGTGACGGTCGCGATGGTCGACGCCATGCTCTCTGGCAAGACGCCCGAGGTGAACGACACCAAGACCTACAACAACGGCATCAAAGTCGTGCCCTCGTACCTGCTCAAGCCGGTGAGCGTGGACGGCTCCAACTGGAAGCAGGTGCTGGTGGACAGCGGCTACTACAAGGAAAGCCAGGTCAAGTGAGCCAGGCCGGCGAAGCGCGCACGATCCTCGCGATGCGCGGGATCACCAAGACGTTCCCGGGCGTGAAGGCCCTGAGCAACGTCAACCTCGCCGTGCGCGCGGGGGAGATCCACGCGGTGGTCGGCGAGAACGGCGCGGGCAAGTCGACGCTCATGAAGGTCCTGAGCGGCGTCTACCCGTGCGACTCCTACACCGGCGAGATCCATTTCGAGGGCGAGCTGCGCCGCTTCAAGGGCATTGCCGACAGCGAGAAGCTGGGCATCATCATCATTCACCAGGAACTGGCGCTGGTGCCGCTGCTCTCGATTGCCGAGAACATTTTTCTCGGCAACGAGATCGCGAGCGGCGGCGTCATCGACTGGTTCGCCGCCTACGCGAAGACGCGCGAGCTGCTCGCCAAGGTGGGCCTGAAGGAGCCGCCCACCACGCTGGTGACCGACCTGGGCGTGGGCAAGCAGCAGCTGGTGGAGATCGCCAAGGCGCTGGCGAAAGAGGTGAAGCTGCTGATCCTCGACGAGCCCACCGCGAGCCTGAACGAGAACGACAGCGATGCGCTGCTGATGCTTCTGCTCGAGCTGAAGCGCCAGGGCATCGCGTCGATCCTCATCTCGCACAAGCTCAACGAGATCGCCAAGGTGGCCGATTCGATCACCGTGCTGCGCGACGGCGCGACGGTGGAGACGATGGACTGCCGCAGCGCGCCGATCAGCGAAGACCGCATCATCCGTGGCATGGTGGGCCGCGACATGGAACACCGCTACCCCCAGCGCTCGCCGAGGATCGGCGAGACGGTGCTGGAGGTGCGCGACTGGCGCGTGCACCACGCGCTGCATGCCGACCGCGAACAGATCAAGGGCGTGAACCTGCAGGTGCGCCAGGGCGAGATCGTGGGCATCGCGGGCCTCATGGGCGCGGGGCGCACCGAGCTGGCGATGAGCGTGTTCGGCAAGTCCTACGGCCAGCGCATCAGCGGCTCGGTGCTGATGCACGGCAAGCCCGTGGACGTGAGCACTGTGCGCAAGGCCATCGACCACGGCATCGCCTACGTCACCGAAGACCGCAAGGGCCTCGGGCTGGTGCTGGAGGAAGGCATCCGCAAGAACATCAGCCTCGCGAACCTCGACGCGATTGCCGAACGCGCGGTGATCGACGACGGCCGGGAGTTCAAGGTGGCCAACGACTTCAGGAAGGCATTGAACATCCGCTGTTCGGGCGTCGAACAGCTGGTGGTCAACCTGTCGGGCGGCAACCAGCAGAAGGTGGTGCTGAGCAAGTGGCTCTTCACGAAACCCGAACTGCTGATATTGGACGAACCCACGCGCGGCATCGACGTGGGCGCCAAGTACGAGATCTACACCATCATCGACCAGCTCGCGAGCGAGGGCAAAGGCATTCTCATGATTTCTTCCGAACTGCCCGAGTTGCTGGGCATGTGCGACCGCATCTACGTGATGAACGAGGGCCACTTCGTGGCCGAGTTCACGGCGGCCGAGGCGTCGCAGGAGCGCATCATGCATGCGATCGTGAGCGCAGGGAGTTCTGTTCATGTCGCCGCCTGAAGCCAACGCGGTGCAGGGCGCCGCACCCACCGCCGCCCCGAAGCTCCACGTGGGCTTCCTGAAGAACAACTTGCGCGAATACGGCATGCTGATCTCGCTGGTCGCGATCATGGTGCTGTTCCAGGTGCTGACCGACGGCACGCTCTTGCGCCCGCTGAACCTCACCAACCTGCTGCTGCAGAACAGCTACGTCGTCATCATGGCGCTGGGCATGCTGCTGGTGATCGTGGCGGGGCACATCGACCTGTCGGTGGGCTCGGTCTGCGGCTTCATCGGCGCGCTCGCGGCGGTGCTGATGGTCGAGTACGAATGGCACTTCGTGCCGACCGCGATCGTCAGCATCGCGGCCGGTGCGGTGATCGGCGCCGCGCAGGGCTGGTTCGTCGCGTTCCGCAAGATCCCCTCGTTCATCGTCACGCTCGCGGGCATGCTGGTGTTCAAGGGGCTCACGCTGGCGCTGCTGGCGGGGCAGTCGGTGGGGCCGTTTCCGGTCGAGTTCCAGCGCCTGAGTTCGGGCTTCATTCCCGATCCGCTCGGGGGCGACACCTTGCGCATCACCTCGCTGGTCGTTGGCGCGCTGGCCGCAGCGGCGCTGGTGTTCTTCAAGCTGCGCGGGCGCGCCAAGCTCAAGGCGCACGGCATGGAGCAGGAGCCCTACGCCTTCTTCCTCGTGAAGAACCTGTTCTTCGCGGCGATCATCCTGTTCTTCAGCTACCTGCTCTCCACCTACAAGGGCCTGCCCAACGTGCTGGTGGTGATGGCGGTGCTGATCGTGGTGTACGACTTCGTCACCAACCGCACGACCATCGGCCGGCGCATCTATGCGCTGGGCGGCAACGAGAAGGCCGCGCGGCTGTCGGGCGTGAAGACGCAGCGGCTCGCGTTCCTCACCTTCGTGAACATGGGTGCGCTGGCGGCGCTCGCGGGCCTCGTGTTCGCGGCGCGCCTGAACACCGCCACGCCCAAGGCGGGCCTGGGTTTCGAGCTCGATGTGATTGCTGCCTGCTTCATCGGCGGCGCCTCGGCCTCGGGTGGCGTGGGCCGCGTGATGGGCGCGGTGATCGGCGCCTTCATCATGGGCGTGATGAACAACGGCATGTCGATCCTCGGCATCGGCATCGACTATCAGCAGGTCATCAAGGGGCTGGTGCTGCTGGCGGCGGTGTTCATCGACGTCTACAACAAGAACAAGTGAACGCATGACCGACAGCGGCGTCACCCCCGTGCTGGAGTTGCGGGGCATCCACAAGCAGTTCGCCGGCATCCCGGTGCTCAACGGCGTGCAGCTGAAGCTCTACCCGGGCGAGATCCATGCGCTCATGGGGCAGAACGGCGCGGGCAAGTCGACGCTCATCAAGGTGCTCACGGGCGTGCTGCCTTCGAGCGGCGGCGAGATGTTCCTGGGCGGCGAGGCCATCCGTCCGGGCTCGCCGCTGGAGGCGCAGAAGCTGGGCATCAGCACGGTCTACCAGGAAGTGAACCTGTGCCCGAACCTCTCGGTGGCGGAGAACGTGTTCGCGGGGCGCTATCCGCGCTGCGGCGCGCTGCAGGGCTTTCGCATCGACTGGGCCGCGGTGAACCGCCGGGCTTCGGAGCTGCTGGTGCGCATCGGGCTCGACATCGACGTGACGCGGCTCCTGTCGAGCTATTCGGTCGCGGTGCAGCAGATGGTGGCGATCGCGCGCGCGCTCGGCGTGTCGTCGAAAGTGCTGATCCTCGACGAGCCGACGTCGAGCCTCGATGACGATGAAGTCGAGAAGCTGTTCGAGGTGCTGCGCCGGTTGCGCGGCGAAGGGCTCGCGATCGTCTTCGTGACGCACTTCCTGAACCAGATGTACGCGGTGTCCGACCGCATCACCGTGCTGCGCAACGGCAACTGGGTGGGCGAATGGAAGGCGGCGGACCTCGGCCCGCAGGCGCTGATCGCGGCGATGCTGGGTCGCGAGTTGGCGGCGCAATCGGCACGACCTGCCGCGCTGCCTGCGTTCGACGAGGCGGCGCCCGCGCTGCTGCAATCCGAAGGGCTGGGGCAAGCCGGCCAGTTGCAGGCGGTCGACCTGCGCGTGCGTGCCGGCGAGGTCGTCGGCATCGCCGGCCTGCTCGGCGCGGGCCGCACCGAACTCGCGCGCCTGCTGTTCGGGCTCGAATCGCCCGACCGTGGCGTGCTGAAGATCGACGGCCGCTCCGTCAGCTTCTCGAACCCGGCCGATGCGATCCGCGAAGGCCTCGCGCTGTGCCCTGAAGAGCGCAAGACCGATGGCATCGTGGCCGAGCTGTCGGTGCGCGAGAACATCGCGCTGGCGCTGCAGGCCCGCCTGGGCACGCGGAAATTTCTCTCGCATGCCGAGCAGACCGCGATGGCCGAGCGCTTCGTCGCCTCACTGGGCATTAAGACCGCCAGTGTCGAAACGCCCATCGGCCTGCTTTCGGGCGGCAACCAGCAGAAGGCCATGATCGCGCGCTGGCTCGCGACCGAGCCGCGCCTCCTGATCCTGGACGAGCCCACGCGCGGCATCGACGTGGCTGCCAAGCAGGAAATCATGGAAGAGATCCTGCGGCTCGCGCGCGCTGGCATGGCGGTGATCTTCATCTCGTCGGAGATGAGCGAGGTGGTGCGTGTGGCGCACCGCATCGTGGTGCTGCGCGACCGGCAGAAGGTGGGAGAGCTGCCGGGTGGCTCCACGGAGGACGAGGTCTACGAAATGATTGCCGCCGCATGAACCGCTTCTCGTCCCTCATGAGCCACCGGCTCGCCTGGCCGGTCATCACGCTGCTGTTGCTGCTCGCCATCAACACCGCGTTCAACGCGAGTTTCCTGCACCTCGAATGGCGCGACGGCCATCTCTACGGCAGCCTGATCGACATCGTGAACCGCGCGGCGCCGCTGGTGCTGGTCTCGCTCGGCATGACGCTCGTGATCGCCACGCGCGGCATCGACATCTCGGTGGGCGCGGTGGTGGCCATCGCGGCGTCGGTCGCGGCCTGGATGATCGGCGGCTCGGTGTCCAGCGACGTGAGCCGCTTCCCGATGCCGCTCGCGATCCTCGCGGCGCTCGGTGTCGCGCTGCTGTGCGGCCTGTGGAACGGGCTGCTGGTCGCCAAGGTCGGCATGCAGCCGATCATCGCGACGCTGATCCTCATGGTGGCGGGGCGCGGCATCGCGCAGCTGGTCGCGGACGGGCAGATCATCACGATCTACTACAAGCCCTTCTTCTTCCTCGGCAGCGGCTACCTGCTGGGGCTGCCGTTCTCGCTGTTCATCGTGGCGGCGGTGTTCGCGCTGCTGTACCTCGCGATCACGCGCACGGCGCTCGGCCTGTTCATCCAGGCGGTGGGCATCAACCCGACGGCGGCGCGCGTGGCGGGCATCCAGGCGCGGCGGCTGGTCGTCGGCGCGTATGCGTTCTGCGGCGTGTGCGCGGGCGTGGCGGGCCTGTTGATCAGCTCGAACGTGAAGAGCGCGGACGGCAACAACGCGGGCCAGCTGCTGGAGCTCGATGCGATCCTCGCGGTCACGCTCGGCGGCACGGCGCTCACGGGCGGGCGCTTCAGCCTCGTGGGCAGCGTGATCGGCGCGCTCATCATCCAGACGCTCACCTACGCGATCTATTCGCTGGGCGTGCCGCCGGAGATCAACCTCGTGGTGAAGGCGGTGGTGGTGTTCGTGGTGATGCTGATGCAGTCGCCGGAGTTCCGGGCAGAGGTTCGCACGCTGGTGCAGCGGCCGGTACATGACGGGAGCAGGGCATGAGTGCGGTGATCGACGCCAACGCGGCACCCTCACCCCAACCCTCTCCCGCAATCGGGAGAGGGGGCAAGAAGGGGCTCAATCCGAAGTACCTGCCGCTCGCCGCGACCATCTCGCTGTTCGTGCTGATGGCGACGCTGGGCTCGGTGTTCTACGACGGCTTCTTCTCGGCGCAGGTGTTCCTCAACCTGCTGATCGACAACGCCTTCCTCATCGTCGTCGCGGTCGGCATGACCTTCGTGATCCTGTCGGGCGGCATCGACCTGTCGGTGGGCTCGGTGATCGCGCTCACCACGATGGTGTCGGCCTCGCTGGTCGAGAAGCACGGGTGGAGCCCGGCGGTGGTGATCCCGCTGGTGCTGGCGATGGGCACGGCCTTCGGCGCGTTCATGGGGCTGCTCATCGAGCGCTTCCGGCTGCAGCCCTTCATCGTCACGCTCGCGGGCATGTTCCTCGCACGGGGTCTGTGCTACCTCATCAGCATCGACTCGATCAGCATCACGAACGCGTTCTATTCGGAGGTCTCGCAGATCCGCATTCCGATCTGGGGTGAGGCCTCGGTGTCGGTCAGCGCGGTGATCGCCATCGCCGTGCTGCTGGCCGCGATCTTCATCGCGCATTGCACGCCCTTCGGCCGCGCGGTGTACGCCATCGGCGGCAGCGAGCATTCGGCGATGCTGATGGGCCTGCCGGTGCGCCGCACGCTCGTGGGCGTGTACACGCTCTCGGGTTTCTGCTCGGCGCTGGCGGGCGTGATCTTCACCTTCTACATGCTCTCGGGCTACGGCCTGCATGCGCTCGGGCTGGAGCTCGACGCCATCGCGGCGGTGGTGATCGGCGGCACGCTGCTCACGGGCGGCGTGGGCTACGTGGCGGGCACGCTCTTCGGCGTGCTGATGCTCGGGATCATCCAGACGCTGATTTCCTTCGACGGCACGCTGAGCTCGTGGTGGACGCGCATCGTGGTCGGCGCGCTGCTCTTCGTTTTCTGCCTGCTCCAACGCTTCTTCACCTCGCGCGCTCCGCGCCGCTGACCATTTCCCCATGACAAAGAAACTGCGCTCGACCGAATGGTTCGGCTCCGCCGACAAGAACGGCTTCATGTACCGCAGCTGGATGAAGAACCAGGGCATCCCGGACCACGAGTTCGACGGCCGCCCCATCGTCGGCATCTGCAACACCTGGTCGGAACTCACGCCGTGCAACGCGCACTTCCGCAAGATCGCCGAGCACGTCAAGCGCGGCATCTCGGAGGCGGGCGGCTTCCCGGTCGAGTTCCCGGTGTTCTCGAACGGCGAATCGAACCTGCGGCCCACCGCGATGCTCACGCGCAACCTCGCGAGCATGGACGTCGAAGAAGCCATTCGCGGCAACCCGGTGGATGCGGTGGTGCTGCTCACGGGTTGCGACAAGACCACGCCCGCGCTGCTGATGGGCGCGGCCAGCTGCGACATCCCGGCCATCGTGGTCACGGGCGGGCCGATGCTCAACGGCAAGCTCGACGGCAAGGACATCGGCTCGGGCACGGCCGTGTGGCAGCTGCACGAATCGCTGAAGGCGGGCGAGATCAACCTGCACCAGTTCCTCTCGGCCGAGGGCGGCATGTCGCGCTCGGCGGGCACCTGCAACACGATGGGCACGGCCTCCACCATGGCCTGCATGGCCGAGGCGCTGGGCACTTCGCTGCCGCACAACGCGGCGATTCCGGCGGTCGATGCGCGGCGCTATGTGCTCGCGCAAATGTCGGGTGCGCGCGCGGTGCAGATGGCCAAGGACGGGCTCACGCTGTCGAAGATCCTCACGCGCGAGGCCTTCGAGAACGCGATCCGCGTGAACGCGGCGATCGGCGGATCGACCAATGCGGTGATCCACCTGAAGGCGATCGCGGGGCGCATCGGCGTCGAGCTCGAACTGGAAGACTGGACGCGCATCGGCAGCCACACGCCGACGATCGTCGATCTCATGCCTTCGGGGCGCTTCCTCATGGAAGAGTTCTATTACGCGGGCGGCCTGCCCGCCGTGCTGCGCCGCCTCGGCGAGAACGGGCTGCTGCCGCACCCGGGGGCGCTCACCGTCAATGGCCAATCGCTCTGGGACAACGTGCGCGAGGCGCCGAGCCTCAACGACGAGGTGATCCGCCCGCTCGACAACCCGTTGATCGCCGACGGCGGCATCCGCATCCTGCGCGGCAACCTGTCGCCGCGCGGCGCGGTGCTCAAGCCCTCGGCCGCCACGCCCGAGCTGCTGAAGCACCGCGGCCGCGCCGTGGTGTTCGAGAATCTGGAGCACTACAAGGCACGCATCGTCGATGAAGACCTCGACATCGACGCGAGCTGCGTGATGGTGCTGAAGAACTGCGGCCCCAAGGGTTACCCCGGCATGGCCGAGGTGGGCAACATGGGCCTGCCGCCGAAGCTGCTGCGCCAGGGCGTGAAGGACATGGTGCGCATCTCCGACGCGCGCATGAGCGGCACGGCGTATGGCACGGTGGTGCTACACGTCGCGCCCGAAGCAGCCGACGGCGGGCCGCTCGCGGCGGTGCGCGACGGCGACTGGATCGAGCTCGATTGCGATGCGGGGCGGTTGCACCTGGACATCAGCGACGAGGAACTGGCGTCGCGCCTCGCGTCGTTGTCCGCGTCCGATACGCAGCCCATGAGCACGCGCGGCGGCGGCTACCAGAAGCTCTACGTGAACCATGTGCTGCAGGCCGATGAAGGCTGCGACTTCGATTTCCTGGTCGGCTGCAGAGGCTCGGCCGTTCCCCGTCACTCCCACTGATCACACGTCATGACCCCCCGATACCGCGGCATCTTCCCGGTGGTGCCCACCACCTTCACCGAACAGGGCGCGCTCGACCTGGAGAGCCAGAAGCGCTGCGTCGATTTCATGATCGACGCGGGCTCCGACGGGCTGTGCATCCTCGCGAACTTCTCCGAGCAGTTCGTGCTGTCCGACGAGGAGCGCGAGGTGCTCACGCGCACGATCCTCGAGCATGTGAAGGGCCGCGTGCCGGTGATCGTGACCACCACGCACTACAGCACCCAGGTCTGCGCCGAGCGCAGCCGCCGCGCGCAGGCGATGGGCGCGGCGATGCTGATGGTGATGCCGCCGTACCACGGCGCGACCTTCCGCGTGCCCGAGCCGCAGATTTACGAGTTCTACGCGCGCCTCTCGGATGCGGTGACGATTCCGATCATGATTCAGGACGCGCCCGCGAGCGGCACGGTGCTGTCGGCGCCGTTTCTCGCGCGCATGGCGAAAGAGATCGAGCAGGTCGCGTACTTCAAGATCGAGACCGCCGGCGCCGCGTCGAAGCTGCGCGAGCTGATCCGTTTGGGCGGCGATGCCATCGAAGGCCCGTGGGACGGCGAGGAGGCCATCACGCTGATGTCCGACCTCGATGCCGGCGCGACCGGTGCGATGACCGGCGGCGGCTACCCCGACGGCATCCGCCCGATCATCGAGGCGCACCGTTCCGGCGACCGCGACCAGGCCTTCGCGCTGTACCAGCGGTGGCTGCCGCTCATCAACTGCGAGAACCGCCAGGCGGGCCTGCTGGCCTGCAAGGCGCTCATGAAGGAAGGCGGCGTGATCGCCTGCGAAGCGCCACGGCATCCGCTGCCCGCGCTGCATCCCGAGACGCGCGCCGGCCTCATCGAGACCGCGCGGCGGCTCGATCCGTTGGTGTTGCGCTGGGGAAAATGAAAACAGGCGGGCCCGGGTACGCCGGGTACCGGACCGCCATGGGACGGGCTCAGGAAGCGGCGCTGTTGCCCGCTTCGAGCTCGGTGACTTGCAGCGAGAGATCGAACAGCTTGGACTTGCTGGCGTAGTAGCGGTCCAGGCGCCACTCCTTCAGGATGTCCATCGCAAGCTGGAAGCTCTTGTAGTCGAGGCTGTAGAGCGTGATCAACTCGAAGCTGCGTTCGGCTTCGAGCGCCAGCACGAGTTGGGCAAGGATCTTGGCCGATTCGTTGGCCGGGTCCGTTTCAATGAATCGGCGAGCGACCTTGATGGCATTCATGGGAAAGTGTTCCTCGGTTGGCAGGGACCGGGAACTATAGCTAGCACATGCCTGTATTTTGTGACGATTTGATGACAAACGAGGGCATCGCCCGCGAACGTGTCGTCGGTGTTATCACCGAGGCGCATTCCGGGCGATGCGCACCGGGTCACTGCACCGGCACGGGGCGCGGCATGGGCATCGGCATCGGTTCCGCAGGCATCGGTGCCGGCATCGGCGGCGGCAATGTTGCGGCCGGTATGTTCACCACGCGGGTCGAGACTGATTCGCGGATCACGCCGCCACCCATCACGCTGCCATCGACATTGCTGCGGATGTTGCCTGCGCTGCCCAGCACGCGGGCTTCGCAGTCGGCACGCTCGGCCGGCGGCTGCAGACCGCAGCGGGCCACGGCGTTGGCGCGGTAGTCGGGCGCGGAGGTGAGGCCGCCGCGCGCCGCGGCCTGGCGCGCGGCGCCGGCTTCGCGGATGCAGGCGGCACGGTCCTGCTGGTTGTGGCCGCAGACCGCAATCTCCTGCTGGTAGGTGCTGCCGCCGCCATCGCCACGGGCGGCCGTGGCGATGGTGGTGGTGGCCAGCCCGCTGAGTGCGAGCAGGGCAAAGATCATCGAACGCGCATTGTTTGGCATGGTGTGCTCCTTGTTGGCGTATCGGGGTGAAGGCCGGCCTCGCTCGGTCAGCGCGCCGGCTGCACGGGCTGCGGCGGCAGCGGGGTGACGGTTTCGCGGATCACGCCGCCGCCCATCACGCTGCCTTCGGTGGAGGTGCGCGCACCGCCGCGGATGCGCGCTTCGCAATCGGCGCGGTCGGCCACGGGTTGTTCGCGGCAGCGTGCAAGTGCGTTGGCGTCTTCGCGTTCCGCACCGGGGGTGGTCAGGCCGTGGCGACCGGCTTCCTGGCGCGCGGCGCCGGCTTCGCGCAGGCAGGCCGCGCGGTCTTGTTGCACGCCGTCACAGGTGGCGCGTTCCTTTTGCATCCGCGCGTCGCTGCCGGGCGCCTGGGCCGAGGCCAGCGGCGCACAGGCCATGAAGAAGCCGCCGAACGCCACGAGGGCGGCGGTCGACACGGTGGAACGGAGGGAATGGGTCGTCATCGGGGCTCCTGGAAAGGCGCGCCGTGCGAGCGGACATGAGGAAGACAAAAGCACGCAGGGCGCGACCGGTCCCCAGTGTGGGCCGGGCGCCCGGGCCGGGCTGTGGGACAAGCCGCACGCCGTGGAGCGGGCCGGACGCGCCCCTGCGTGTGGGACACGTCCGTCAGCGCAAGGAGGGCGGGCCTCCTGCGCTGCGGGGCGGGCGGATCAGCCCTGCGCGATGCGCTGCGCGAGGTGGGCCAGCGCCTCTTCGACCTGGTCGACGAGGATGAGCGACAGGTCGCCCGGCTGCAGCCGCGCCAGCGCGGCGTCGATGGCGACGAACTCGCCGCGGATCTCGTCGATCTGGCGCGTGCGCGAGGCACCCTGCAGGCCCTGGCGCAGCAGCGCCATCACTTCGCCGTCGGCCCGGCCGCGTTGCGCTGCGTCCTGGTACAGGATCACGTCGTCGAAGGCCTGGCCGAGGATCGCGGTCTGGTCGCGGATGTCGGAGTCGCGCCGGTCGCCCGCGCCGCTGATGACCACCGAGCGCTTGTTGGCGGGCATGGTGTCCACGGCCGACACCAGCGCCTTCATGGCGTCGGTGTTGTGGCCGTAGTCGGCGATCACGGTGGCGCCGCGGTAGTCCATGACGTTGAAGCGCCCGGGCACGCCGGCCGCGTCGTTCATGAAGCTCGACAGGCCGCTGCGGATGGTGTCCCAATCGAGGCCCACGGCCCACGCGGCGGCCACCGAGGCCATCACGTTGTCGACCTGGAAGCCGATGGTGCCGCCGCGCGTGATCGGCACGTCGCGCAGCGCGATGCGTTCGCGCCACGAGCCTTCGGCGGCCACCAGCGTGTCCTGGTCGACGTACACGGTGCGCTTGCCCTGCGCGCGGTGCGTGGCCATCACCGGGTGCATGCGGTCGGCGGTGAAGAAGATCACGTTGCCGGGGCAGCCGGCCGCCATGGCGGCGACGTTCACGTCGGCCGCGTTGAGCACCGCGTAGCCGTCGGGCGCCACGTTGCGCACGATCACGCGCTTGAGCACCGCCAGGTCTTCGACCGTGGTGATGTAGTTCAGGCCCAGGTGGTCGCCGCTGCCGATGTTGGTGACCACGGCCACCTCGCAGCGGTCGAAGCCCAGGCCCTCGCGCAGCACGCCGCCGCGGGCCACTTCGAACACGGCCGCGTCGACGTCGGGGTGCATCAGCACGTTGCGCGCGCTCTTGGGGCCGCTGCAGTCGCCGCTGTCGGTCTGGCGGCCGTTGACGTACACGCCGTCGGTGTTCGTCATGCCGGTGCGCAGGCCGCTGGAGGCAATGATGTGGTTGATCAGGCGCGCGGTGGTGGTCTTGCCGTTGGTGCCGGTGACGGCCACCACGGGAATGCGGCCGTCGTCGCCGGGGGCGAAGAGCGTGTCCATCACCGCCTCGCCGACCGCGCGGCCGCGGCCGAACGAGGGCGAGATGTGCATGCGCAGGCCGGGCGCGGCGTTCACTTCGACCACGCCGCCGTGTTGTTCTTCGAGCGGGCGCAGCACGTTCTCGCAGACCATGTCGACGCCGCAGATGTGCAGGCCGACCATCTGCGCCGCATCGACGGCGCGCGCGGCCACTTCGGGGTGCACGGTGTCGGTGACGTCGGTGGCGGTGCCGCCGGTCGAGAGGTTGGCGTTGTTGCGCAGCACGACGCGCTGGCCCAGCTCGGGCACGCTCTCGGGCGTGAGGCCCTGCGACTCGAGCCGGCCGATGGCGATGTCGTCCAGGCGGATCTTGGTGAGCGAGGTGGCGTGGCCCTCGCCGCGGCGCGGGTCGAGGTTCACGGTGTCGACCAGCTGGCGCACGGTGGAGCTGCCGTCGCCGATCACCTGCGGCGGGTCGCGCCGCGCGGCGGCCACGAGGCGGTCGCCCACCACCAGCAGGCGGAAGTCGAAGCCGGGCAAAAATTTCTCGACCATCACCTCGCCGTACACGGCGGCCGAGTCGTAGGCCGAAGTGAGTTGTTCGCGCGTGGTGATGTTCACCGTCACGCCCTTGCCCTGGTTGCCGTCCTGCGGCTTGACCACGACCGGCAGGCCGATTTCTTCGGCGGCGGCCCAGCCGTCGTCGGCGCTGCTCACGGGGCGGCCCAGCGGCACCGGCACGCCGGCGGCGTTGAGCAGCTGCTTGGTGAGTTCCTTGTCCTGCGCGATCGATTCGGCCACGCCGCTGGTGCTGTCGATCTCGGCGGCCTGGATGCGGCGCTGCTTGGAGCCCCAGCCGAACTGCACCAGGCTGCCGCTGGTAAGGCGGCGGTACGGAATGCCGCGCGCCACGGCGGCGTCGACGATGGAGCCGGTGCTCGGGCCCAGGCGCTCCGACTCGTCGAGGTCGCGCAGCTCGGTGATGGCGGCGTCGGCGTCGAAGGCGGTGTCGGCCAGCGCGGCCTGGATCAGTGCCTCGGCCAGCGCGAGGGCGCGGCGACCCACGTCTTCCTCGGTGTACTGCACGGTGACCTGGTAGACGCCTTCTTCGGTCGTGGGCGCGGTGTTACCGAAGTTGACGGCGCAGCCGGCCTGGGCCTGCAGCGCCACGGCGGCGTTCTCGAGCACGTGGGCCAGCGCCAGCGGCTGGCCGAGCACCATCGGGTGCAGCTCGCCGATGGTCGGGAAGCGGGCGCGCAGGCGGGCTTCGAACCCGTCGAGCTTGCCGACGGCGTTCTCGTCGCCTTCGCAGGCCACGACGGCCTCGATGGTGGTGTGGCGGCTCCAGAGATTGGGGCCGCGCAGGGCGCGGATGCGGGTGACTTTCATGGGGCTACGGCACGGGGCGCGCGGTTGCGGTGATCTTGCGGTGTGACCAGGGCGCCGGCCCCGCGGGTGGCGGGGCGGCGCATCGTGTCATGCCAGTTGTAGTTGGGGCGAAAGGGGCGAGGCCTGCGACAGCTGCAGCGAGGCCAGGGCCGCCTGCAGGTCGGCTTCGAAGGCTTCGACGCCGGCGCCGATCAGGTTGAGCGGAATGCCCATGGCCCAGGCGGCGGCCACGGCGGCCAGCAGGCTTTCGAGGCTCACGCCGACGTGGGTCGCGCGCCAGATGGTCAGGCGGCCCAGGCCGGGCAGGAACGATTCGCTCGTGCCGTTGGCCAGCACCACGCGGTCCTGGCGCACCAGCACGGCCTTGCCGCCTTCGGCCTGGTGCGCGGCGAGCGCGGCGGCCTGCGGGTCGGCCGCATAGAGGATGACGGCGCCATCGCACAGCGGCGCCAGCGCGGCGATGCGCGGCTCGTCGGCGTTCAGCACGGCCGTGCCTTCACCCAGCACCACGTCGACCTGGGTGCGCAGCACCTTGACCATCTGGTCGCTCTCTGTGATGTCGTAGTCGGCCAGGGCTTCGCAGCCTTCGAGGTCGGTCACGATGCCGACTTCGCAGCGGTCGTAGGCCAGGCCATCGCGCAGGATGGTCTCGGCGCCGTTCTCGATCACCACGGCCTCGACGGCGCGGTTCACGAGCAGGCGGTGGCCGGCGTCCCAGTTGGCGCTGTCGCGTGCGTCGACGCGGCGGCGTTCCAGGAACAGGCCGTCGCGGCAGGCCAGGCCGGTGTGGCGCCCGCCGAGGTTGATGAGCCAGGCCACCAGCCGTGCGAGCACGGCGGTGTCGCGCGAACCGGCCACGCCCACCACGGGGATGCGGCCGGGCGCGTCGTTCGGGAACAGGTGGTCGCAGATGGCGCGGCCCACGGGGCGCGGCGAGCCGATGGCCGGCTTCAGGTGCATCAGCAGGCCGGGGCCGGCGTTCACCTCGACGATCGCGCCGCCCTGCGGGCCCAGCGGCTTGGAGATGTCCTGCGCGACCATGTCGATGCCCGCGATGTCCAGGCCGACCACGCGGGCGGCGAGCACGGCGGCGTGCGCCACCTCGGGGTGCACGAGGTCGGTGCAGTCGTAGGCCATGTTGCCGTTGCGCTGGATCGTGACCACGCGGCCGGCGGCCGGCACCGAGGTGCCGTCCAGATCCTGGCGCTTGAGTTCGAGCTGCAGCTTGGCGTCGGTGGCCAGCACGATCACGTCGAGCGGGAATTCTTCTTCGGCGCCGCGGCGCGGGTCGCTGTTGAGCTGCTTGTCGATCAGCCCGGCCACGGTGCTGGTGCCGTCGCCGGTCACGGTGATGATCTCGCCGCGCGCGGCCGCCACCACCTCGCCGCCCACCACCAGCAGGCGGTGTTCGTGGCCGCGGATGAAGCGCTCGACCATCACGTCGCTGCCTTCGGGCTCGGCGACCGCGAAGGCGGCCATGACTTCCTCGCGCGTGGTCAGCTCGAGCGACACGCCGCGGCCATGGTTGGCGTCCGACGGCTTCACGACCACGGGCAGGCCGATGTCCTCGGCGGCTTCCCAGGCTTCTTCGGGCGACTCGACCACCTGGCCGTGCGGCACGGGCACGCCGCAGCTGGCGAGCAGCGACTTGGTCAGTTCCTTGTCGCTGGCGATCGATTCGCCGATGGCGCTGGTGTAGTCGGTTTCGGCGGTCCAGATGCGCTGCTGGTTGGCGCCGTAGCCCAGCTGCACCAGGTTGCCGCTGTTCAGGCGCATGTGCGGAATGCCGCGGTCGGTGGCGGCGGACACGATGGCCGCGGTGCTCGGGCCGAGGTAGCAGTCCTCGACCTTGGCCTTGACGGCCTCGACGGCGGTCTGCACGTCGGCGGCGGTGAACGGGTCGTTGTTGATGGCCGCCATCAGCAGGCGGTGGCCTTCGGTGAGCGCCACGCGGGCGACCTGCTCGTCACGCGCGCGGAACACCATGCGGTACACGCCGTGTTCCGAGGTGCTGCGGGTCTGGCCGAAGCCGGTCGGCATGCCGGCCAGGTTCAGCAGTTCGATCACGACGTGCTCCAGCACGTGGCCCGACCAGGTGCCTTCGGTCAGGCGCTGGATGAACCCGCCGCGCTCGCCCACGCCGCAGTGGTGCTCGATGAGCGCCGGCAGCAGGGTGGTCAGCCGGTCGGTGAAACCGTCGATCTTGTTGGAGGGGAAGTCTTCCAGTTGGCCCAGGTCGAGCCAGACTTCGAGCACCGGACGGTAGGTCCAGAGGTTGGGACCGCGCAAATAGTTGATGCGCAGCAATTGGATGTCGTCGAAACGGGTCATGCAAACGTTCGATGTGCTTTGGCCGAGCACCACGGCGCCTTCAAGCGCACCCATGGCGATCGGTCAGAATCGGCGCCCGACCAAGGACGCCATGACGCGGTCCCAGCGGCCCGCGACGGGCAAGAGTCAAATAAACACAATGCAACATCACGATCCAGTCGGCGCCCAGGCGGGCGAAACGGAGGCGGTCTCAGGCGTGCTGAAAAGCCGACTCGCAGGCGCTGAAAACGTTTCGGTAACACTTGCGGTTGACCTCGACGACCAACTTCGCTTCGCCACCGGCCTCGTCGCCCTGACCGACCAGCGGCTCATCGCCCTGGAGCCCGGCGGCGAGTGGCGTGAGTGGCCACTCACCGATCAGGCCCTGGAAATGCGTCTTTCCGACCATGCCGGCGTCGGAACCCTCGACCTCATCGGCCCCGCCGGACAGCTCGCCCGCTGGCGCTACACCCTGGCCGGCCAGCCGGCGGCGCTCAAGCTGCTCAAGCTGTTCGGCCAGCGCGCCGCGCCCGCTGTCGCGAAGGCGACAGAAGAGGTGCCCGAACTTCTCGACGTCGACGGCACCGACACCGAGCTCCAGACCCCGCCCTCGACCTGGGTGCTGCTGCGCCTAGGCCGCTTTGCCGGGCCGTACCGCAAGCAGCTGATCCTCGGGTTTGTCCTGACCCTGATCTCCACCGCCGCCACGCTGGTGCCGCCGTACCTGACCATCCCGCTGATGGACGACATCCTGATCCCGTTCCAGAACGGGCAGAAGATCGACTCCGCCCGGGTCGGCCTCTACCTGGGTGGCCTGCTGATTGCGGCGCTGGTCGGCTGGGGGCTGGGCTGGGCGCGCACCTACCTCTTGGCGCTGGTCTCGGAACGCATCGGTGCCGACCTGCGCACCACCACCTACGAGCACCTGCTGACCCTGCCGCTGGACTACTTCGGCGGCAAGCGCACCGGCGACCTCATGGCGCGCATCGGCTCGGAAACCGACCGCATCAACGTCTTCTTGTCGCTGCACGCGCTCGATTTCGCCAACGACGTGCTGATGATCGTCATGACGGCGGCCATCCTCATCTCGATCAACCCGCTGCTGGCCGTGGTCACGCTGGTGCCGCTGCCCTTCATCGCCTGGATGATCCACGTCGTGCGCGACCGCCTGCGCACCGGCTTCGAGAAGATCGACCGCGTCTGGTCCGAAGTGACCAACGTGCTGGCCGACACCATCCCCGGCATCCGCGTGGTGAAGGCCTTTGCGCAGGAGCGCCGCGAAGCCGAGCGCTTCCGCGTCGCCAACGCCTACAACCTGCAGGTCAACGACAAGCTCAACCGCACCTGGTCGCTGTTCACGCCGACCGTGTCGCTGCTGACCGAAATCGGCCTGCTCGTGGTCTGGGCCTTCGGCATCTGGCAGGTGGCGCGCGGCAGCATCACGGTGGGTGTGCTCACCGCCTTCATCGCCTACATCGGCCGCTTCTACACGCGGCTCGATTCGATGAGCCGCATCGTCTCGGTCACGCAGAAGGCCGCCGCCGGCGCCAAGCGCATCTTCGACATCCTCGACCACGTGAGCAACGTGCCCGAGCCGGCCAACCCGGTGAAGGTGGAGCGCGTGCAGGGCCGCATCGATATGAGCGGGCTGGGCTTTCGTTACGGCTCGCGCGCCGTGATTCACGACCTCGACCTGACCATCGAACCCGGCGAAATGATCGGCCTCGTGGGCCACAGCGGCTCGGGCAAGAGCACGCTGGTCAACCTGATTTGCCGCTTCTACGACGTGACCGACGGCGCCATCAAGGTCGACGGCACCGACATCCGCCGCTTCGCCGTGGCCGACTACCGCCGCCACGTGGGCCTGGTGCTGCAGGAGCCGTTCCTGTTCTTCGGCACCATCGCGCAGAACATCGCCTACGGCAAGCCCGATGCCACGCGCGAAGAAGTCGTCGCAGCGGCCCGCGCGGCCCATGCGCACGACTTCATCCTGCGCCTGCCGCACGGCTACGACTCGCTGGTGGGCGAGCGCGGCCAGGGCCTGTCGGGCGGCGAGCGCCAGCGCATCAGCATCGCGCGCGCACTGCTCATCGACCCGCGCATCCTGATCCTCGACGAGGCCACCTCGGCCGTCGACACCGAGACCGAAAAGGAAATCCAGAAGGCGCTCGACAACCTCGTGCAGGGCCGCACCACCATCGCCATCGCCCACCGTCTGTCCACGCTGCGCAAGGCCGACCGCCTCGTGGTCATGGACCGCGGCGAGGTGGTCGAGGTCGGGCCACACGACGCGCTCATGGCCAAGCAGGGCGCCTACTGGCGCCTGTACCAGGCGCAGCTGCGCCAGGGCGACGAAGACGATGTGAGCGAAGGCGCCGCCGACGAGCGCGCCAACGCCCAGGCGCCGCTGGCCGTGAGCCACGCCGCCCATCCGGCAGGGGACGTGTGATGAGCAGCACCAATACCAACATCAGCTTCGAACTCGCCCGCGACACGTTCGGGCGCCTCGTGCTGACCGACGCACAGGGCGAGCACCACGTGGGCGTGACGCCCGTGCGCGCCTTTCCGCTGAGCGCGCCCAACGAGGGCGTGTCGCTCGTCGGCAGCGAAGGCCGCGAACTCGTGTGGGTCGACCGCGTCGACCAGCTGCCCGCGCCCACCCAGGCGCTGCTGACCGAAGAACTCGCCGTGCGCGACTTTGCGCCCACCTTGCTGAAGCTGCACGGCGTGTCCAGCTTCGGCGTGCCCAGCACCTGGACCGTGAGCACCGACCGCGGCGACACCAGCTTCGTGCTCAAGGCCGAGGAAGACATCCGCCGCCTCGAAGGCGGTGCGCTGCTGATCGCGAGCGCGCACGGCGTGCAGTTCCGCATTCCCGATGCGAAGGCGCTGGATCGCGCGTCGCGCAAGCTGCTGGAGCGCTTTCTCTAGAAGCACCAGAGAACGCCGCCGCCGGTGCGTGGCGCGCCGAGCGCGGAATCAAAAATAAAATCGCCCGCCATGGTCAACCTCTACCTCGTCTCCAGTGCGCTCAACACGAAGATCGGGGTTTTCGACAGCGACCAGCGCCTGGCGCAGACGCTCTACACCCTGGCCAGCATCCGCCTGCAGGACCCGCAGGCCCGCATCTACCTGGTGGAAATGGGGGCCGTGCCCTACAACGACCTCCAGCGCGCCGTGCTGGCGCGGGCGGCGGACCGGGTGCTCGACTTCACGGGCGACCGCGAGGTGCAGCAGATTGCCGCGTCGCAGGACCTCAGCATCGTCAAGAACGTGACCGAGACCCTGTGCCTGGATGTCGTGTTCGGCTTCCTGCGCTCCGAGGGACTGCTGTCCGACGTGTCGCGCGTGTTCAAGGTCAGCGGCCGTTACCAGCTCACCGAGCGCGCCGACATCGGCCGCTATGCCGATGCCCGTTTTTCGGGCAAGGTGGTATTCGCCCAGCGGCGCCCGCCGGGCGACGTCAAGGCGGTTGCCGGCATTCCGGGGCAGTACATGAGCCGTCTGTGGAGCTTCGACGCGGTGCTGATCGACCACGTCGTGGCCGTCTACCAGCAGATCCTGGCCCACATGCTGGCCGTGATCCATGCCGGGGAGTACATCGACATCGAGCATTGCCTGTGCAAGTTCTTCCCGGCAGAGCGGATCGCGGAGGTCGAGTCCATCGGCGTGCGCGGCCCTGCCGGCGGCAGCGGCGCGATGCTCGAAGATTGACTTGGCGGCGCGCCGACCGTTTTCCTTTCCCTATTTTTCCGGAGGCCCCATGCCCCTGCACACCACCGCCCTCGTTCTCTTCTCCGGCGGCCAGGACTCGGCCACCTGCCTGGCCGAGGCCCTGTCCAAGTACCAGCGTGTCGAAACCCTGGGCTTCGACTACGGCCAGCGCCACCGCGTCGAACTCGACGTGCGCGGCACCGTGCTCGCGAAGATGCGCGAGCGCTTTCCCGAATGGGCGCCGCGCCTGGGCGAAGACCACGTGCTCACGCTGGCCGCGCTGGCGCAGCTCGGCGGCTCCTCGCTCACTGAAGAAGTCGCCTTCGCCATGCAGGCCGACGGCCTGCCCAACACCTTCGTGCCGGGGCGCAACCTGCTGTTCCTCACGCTCGCGGGCGCGCTGGCCTACCGGCGCGGGCTGCAGGTGATCGTCACCGGCGTCTGCGAAACCGACTTCTCGGGCTACCCCGACTGCCGTGACGACACCATGAAGGCGATGCAGCTGGCGCTGTCGCTCGGCCTGGAGCGCCGCCTCGTGATCGAGACGCCGCTCATGTGGATCGACAAGGCCGAGACCTGGGCGCTGGCCCACCGCCTGGGCGGCCAGCCGCTGGTCGACCTGATCGTGGAAGAAACCCACACCTGCTACCTCGGCGACCGCGAACACCGCCAGGCCTGGGGCTACGGCTGCGGCGAGTGCCCGGCCTGCGACCTGCGCAAGAAGGGCTGGGAGCGTTACGTCGCTGCGGCCTGAGCAGTTGTAGAGGTATCGAGCCGGTAGCGCGCGCCGCCGGCCGCACTTTCGTCCTGCGGCACCAGCGTCCACCGCTGGCCGTGGAAATCGCCCACCGCCGGCCGGTGCGCAATCGACACCATCGCACCGCCGCCCGCGCGCACCGTGTCGGCCAGCCGCTGGTAGAGCACGGCTTCGGCCGGTGCATCGAGCGCGCTGGTCACCTCGTCGGCGAAGAGCCACGCCGGCTTCTTCAGCAGCACCCGCGCGATCGCCAGCCGCTGCTGCTCGCCGCCCGAGAGCTTCTGACTCCAGGCGTCGCTGTCGTCGAGCCGGTTCACGAGGTCGGGCAAGAGCGCATCGACCAGCGCCTGGCGCAGTTGGTCGTCGCTGAAGCCGGCGGCTGGGTGCGGGTAGGTCAGCGCCTCGCGCAACTTGCCGTCGGGCAGGTAGGGGCGTTGCGGCATGAAGACCGCGTCGGCCGGGGCCTGCACCTTGCCGCGCGCAAACGGCCAGATGCCCGCGAAGGCGCGGAACAGCGTCGACTTGCCGCTGCCCGAGGGGCCTTGCAGCAGCACGCTGTCGCCGGGGCGCACCGCCAGCGCGGCGCCGGCCAGCAGCTGCGTGCCATTGGGCAGCGCGAGCGTGAGGTCGCTGGTGCCCAGCGCGGCGGCGCCTTCTTCGCGCTGCAGGGCGTCTTCGCGCGCGGCGTGGGCGCGCATCGCGTCGTCGAAGCTGATCAGGCGGTCGGTGGTGGCGCGCCAGACGGCCACGCGGTCGTAGTTGGCGACGAACCAGCTCAGCGACTCCTGCACCTTGTCGAAGGCCGATGAAATCTGGATCAGCGCGCCCAGCTGGATGGCCCCGCTGAAGAAACGCGGCGCCGACACGATGAACGGAAAGATCACCGACGCCTGTCCGAACATCGCGGTGAAGGTGACCAGGTTCTTCTGCTTCTTGATCAGCTGCAGGTAGTTGCGCAGCACGGCGCCGAAGCGCGTGTCGAGCTGGCCGCGCTCCACCGTCTCGCCGCGGTCGAGCGCGATGGCTTCGCTGTACTCGCGCACGCGCACCAGGTGGTGGCGGAAGTCGGCCTCGAAGCGCTGCTGGCGGAAGTTCAGGCCGATCAGCGGCCGGCCGATGAAGTGCGTGATGACCGTGCCGACCACGCAGTAGACCAGCGCCAGCCACACCATCGAGCCGGCGACCTGGTAGGTGCTGCCGCCCAGCGACAGGTCGAAGGTGCCCGACAGGCCCCACAGGATGCCGATGAAGCTCAGCAGCGTGACCACCGCGTTCAGGATTTCCATCGACAGCGTCATCGTGGCGTTGGTGAACATCTGCATGTCCTCCTGGATGCGCTGGTCCGGGTTGTCGGGCGTGGCGCCGTCGGCCTGCGCGTAGCGCGCCAGCTCCAGGTGATAGAAGGTGCGGTCGGCCATCCAGCGGCCGAGGTAGTGGCGGGTCATCCACGAGCGCCAGCGCAGCTGCAGCAGCTGCGTCAGGTAGAACTTCGCCACCTGGATCGCGATGTTGAAGAAGGCCAGCCAGGCGAACACGCGGATCTCGCGCCAGAAGACCACCGCGTCCTTGTTCTGCAGCCCGTCATAGAAGCGCCCGTACCACTGGTTGAAGAGCACCAGCGCGTACACGTACGCCAGGTTCAGCGCCACGATGCCCGCGAACATGAGGCGCGCCCGCCATTTTTCTTCGTCCGAACTGAAGTAGGGCGCCGCGAGCCGCAGCACGCGGCGCAGGACCTGGACGAATGCGCCGGCACGCGCCGCGATGGTGGGGGATGGAACAGATGACATGCGGATTTCCTCGCAGGCGCAGGGGCGCCGGACCTCGTGAGGAAACCATCGTAGACAAATGTTTCTTAAACGGGGCTGAAAGTCGGCCCCCGTCCCTTCGTCCCGCCGGCCCTCAGCGCAGCATCACGCGCGCCGCCGTCGCCAGGAAATGCGCGAGCGGCGGCGTTCGCAGCCCCTCGGCCTTGGCCGCTTCGTCCCATAGCCGCAGCCGCACCGCGTCGCCCGACCACGGCAGGCCCGCAAAGCGCTGCGCCGCCTCGTCGTCCATCACGCCGCCCTGCAGCGCCAGGCTGCGCACCGAATCGGGCGAGAGCTTCGACACGTAGCCCGGGCGCGTCGCGCACAGGTAGCGCTTGGCGTCCACATGCAGGCGGATCGGCTCGCGCACCGCCACGTCGAAGGCGCCGCGCAGCAGCGGCAGCGCGATGTACTGGTGGCGGTCGTCAATGCCCAGTTCGGTGGGCGAGTGCGACAGCGTCTGGTGCTCGGCGATCAGCAGGTGCCCCAGGTCGTGCAGCAATGCGGCCGTCACGAGCGTGTCGCCGGCGCCGGCCTGTTCGGCCAGCCAGGCGCATTGCAACGCGTGTTCGAGCTGCGACACCGGCTCACTCGCGTACGCCAGCGCGCCGCGTTCGGCGAACAGGCGAGCGATCTCGGCGAGGTCGAGTGTCATGGGATTGCAAAAGAACGGTGTGCGACAGCCTGTACAGGCTCGCGTCGCTCGATGACAGCCGTGTGACGAAAGTGCAAACGCCGCAGCGCGGGTACGGCCGTGTGACAAACCTTTGTCACATAGCGCTGCGAGCATCGCTGCGTTCACGGCCCCGGCCGTGTTTTCTTTTTGCGTACACCGCCTGTTCTTACCTCGAGGGAATCTCCCATGCTGCATCGTCGTCTGATGTGGGCCGCCGTGCCCGCCGCCCTGTTCTCGCTGGCTTTCGCCGCCTCGGCCCAAGGCCGCACCGAGCTGCTGGTCTACACCGCGCTCGAAGCCGACCAGGTGCAGGCTTACAAGGCCGCCTTCGAAAAGGAGAACCCGGCCATCGAGCTGAAGTTCGTGCGCGATTCCACCGGCATCGTCACCGCCAAGCTGCTGGCCGAAAAGGCCAACCCGCAGGCCGACGTGGTGTGGGGCCTGGCCGCCACCTCGCTGATGCTGCTGGACAAGGAAGGCATGCTCCAGCCCTACGCCCCCAAGGGCCTGGACGCCATCAAGCCCACCATGCGCGACACCGCCAACCCGCCCAAGTGGGTCGGCATGGACGTGTGGTCGTCGGCCATCTGCTTCAACACCGCCGAAGCCACGAAGAAGAACCTGCCCAAGCCCACCAGCTGGGCCGACCTGACCAACCCGGTCTACAAGGGCCAGATCACCATGCCCAACCCGGCCGCCTCGGGCACCGGCTACCTCATGGTGTCGGGCTGGATCCAGATGATGGGCGAGGACAAGGCCTGGAAGTACATGGACGCGCTGCACCAGAACATCGGCGTGTACAGCCTGTCGGGCAGCAAGCCCTGCCGCCAGGCCGGCGCCGGCGAGTTCGCGCTCGGCATGTCCTTCGAATACCGCGCCAACAAGACCAAGCGCGATGGCGCGCCCATCGACATCGTGCTGCCCAAGGAAGGCCTGGGCTGGGACATGGAAGCCACCGGCATCATCAAGACCAGCAAGAAGCAGGATGCCGCCAAGGCGCTGGCCGACTGGGCCGTGACGAAGCAGGCCAACGAGCTGTACGCGAAGAACTTCGCCGTGCTCGCGCTGCCGGGCATCCAGGAAAAGCTGGAGTTCGTGCCGGGCGACGTCGAGAAGCTGCTGGCCAAGAACGACTTCAACTGGGCTGCCGCCAACCGCGACCGCATCCTGACGGAATGGTCGAAGCGCTACGACGCCAAGGCCGAGAAAAAGCCAATGTGATCTGGGTTTCGGGTAGCCGCACATGACCAGCTTTCTTTCCCTTCGCGGCATCGGCAAGTCCTTTGGCGCCACGCGCGTGCTCGACGGCATCGACCTGGACATCGAGCCCGGCGAGTTCGTCTGCCTGCTCGGTCCTTCGGGCTGCGGCAAGACCACGCTGCTGCGCATCGTGTGCGGCATCGAGCGCGCCGACAGCGGGCAGATCCTGCTCGGCGGCCAGGACATTGCGGGCCTGCCGCCGGCGGCGCGCGGCTTCGGCGTGGTGTTCCAGTCGTACGCGCTGTTCCCCAACCTCACGGCGGCGCAGAACATCGCCTACGGCCTGCACCCCACGGGCGCGCTGGCGCGCGAGATGGCCAAGCGCTCGCGCGAAATGCTCGACCTCGTCGGCCTCACCGCGCATGCCGACAAGTACCCCGTGCAGCTCTCGGGCGGCCAGCAGCAGCGCATCGCGCTGGCGCGCGCCCTGGCGCCCAACCCGCGCCTGCTGCTGCTCGACGAGCCGCTGTCCGCGCTCGACGCGCAGGTGCGCGCCACGCTGCGCAGTGAAATCCGCGCGCTGCAGAAGCGCCTGGGCATCGTCACCATCATGGTCACGCACGACCAGGAAGAAGCCCTCTCGATGGCCGACCGCGTGGTGCTGATGCACAACGGCCGCATCGAGCAGGCCGGCACGCCCGACGAGCTGTACCGCAAGCCGCGCACCCGCTTCGTGGCGGGTTTCGTGGGCCGCATGAACATGCTGCCCGCCACCGTGCTGGCCGACGGCAAGGTGCGCGTGCGCGACAGCGAGCTGTTCTGCGCGCCCGGCAGTCTCAGCGTCGGCTCGCAGGCCACCGTGGGCATCCGGCCCGAGCATGTGGTGGTGAAGCGCTTCGGTTCCGAGCTCGGCACCAACAGCTTCGCCGCGCGCCTGCTCGACACCGAGTTCTTCGGCAACCGCACCTCGGCCCGCCTGGCCTGCGAGCCGCTGGGCATCGAGATCGAGGCCGAGCTGCCCGCCGATGCGCGCAGCGGCGGCGAAGAGCCGCTGGTGCCCAGCAGCATGGTGCACATCCAACTGCCTTTGAACGCGCTGTCGGTCCTGGCGCAATGACATGACATCGCGTGTGCGAGGTCCTTGTCGCGTGGTGCGCAGCCATCTAGGGCGCGCTCCCGCCGACGGGGTACCTTGCTCCGCGAATGTCCCCCGCCCTTCGGGCTCCTCCTTGATTTCGCTGCGCAAGGCACCCCATCGGCGTGAGCGTGACGCACAGCGGTCGTTGATCGGCCGCACACCAGCGCTGCGTCCCGTGCGCAGGACACTGGGTGCTTCCCGCAGCGAAATCAAGGAGGAGCCGAAGGCGGGGGACATTCGCGGAGGGAAGTACCCGGTGGCCTGTGCACGCGCCCTGAACAACGACACCAAAAGAACAACAACATGAGCACCCCTTCCGAAGCCCTAGCCCCGATCGCCATCCCGCGTTCGAATCACTTCGACCGCGAACGCTGGCTCACCGGCGCCGCCGTGCTGCTCGTCGTGCTGCTGCTCGTCGTGATCGTCGCGCTCCCCGTCGGCGCGCTGGTCGGCCAGAGCTTCTACGACCGCGCAGGCAGCTTCGTCGGCCTGACCAACTTCGCGCGCTACCTCGAGAGCCCCGCACTCGTGCAGTCGGCCTTCAACAGCGTGCTGCTCGCGGTGATCAGCGCCGTGCTGTGCACCGCCATCGCCTACGTGTACGCCTACGGCCTCACGCTCTCGTGCATGCCCGCCAAGGGCCTGCTGCGCGCCGTGGCGCTCATGCCGCTGCTGGCGCCTTCGCTGTTGCCGGCCATCAGCCTGATCTACCTGTTCGGCAACCAGGGCCTGTTCAAGGGGCTGCTGGGCGACCTGTCGATCTACGGCCCGCTGGGCATCGTGCTCGGCTCGGTGTTCTGGACGCTGCCGCATGCGCTGCTGATCCTCACCACCGCCATGGCCACCTCGGACGGGCGCCTGTACGAAGCCGCGCAGACCCTGGGCGCCTCGCGCTGGCGCATCTTCCGCACCGTCACGCTGCCGTCGTCACGCTACGGCCTCATCGTGGCCGCGATGGTCGTGTTCGTGCTCGTCATCACCGACTTCGGCGTGCCCAAGGTCGTGGGCGGGCAGACCGGCGTGCTCGCGACCGACATCTACAAGCAGGTGGTCGGCCAGCAGAACTTCCAGATGGGCGCGGTGGTCGGCCTCGTGCTGCTGATTCCGGCCGTGCTGTCGTTCCTCGTCGAGCGGCGCGTGCGCCGCAAGCAGGCCGCGGCGCTGTCGGCGCGCGCCACGCCCTACCAGCCTGAGCCCGTGAAGACGCGCGACCGCGCACTGCTCGTGTTCTGCACGCTCACCGCCATCGCCATCGTCGTGATGATCGGCATGGCCGTGTTCGCCTCGCTCGCCAGCTACTGGCCCTACAAGCTCACGCCCTCGTTGAAGAACTACGACTTCAGCAACATGGACGGCGGCGGCTGGGGCAGCTACGGCAACTCGCTGCGCCTGGCGCTGTGCGCGGCCGTGGCGGGCGCGCTCGCCACCTTCGTGTCGGCCTACTTCGTGGAGAAGCCGCGCCACTTCGGCCTGCTGCGCGAGCTGCTGAACCTGCTGGCCAACCTGCCGCTCGCGGTGCCGGGGCTCGTGCTCGGCGTGGGCTACATCTTCTTCTTCAACTCGGCGGCGAACCCGCTGCACGGGCTGTACGGCGGCATGGCGATCCTCGTGATCTGCACCGTGGCGCACTTCTTCTCGGTGGCGCACCTCACCTCGCTCACCGCGCTGCGCCAGCTCGACCGCGAGTACGAGCTGGTGTCCGAGTCGATGGGCGTGCCGTTCTGGCGCACGCTGTGGCGCGTGCACCTGCCGGTGGCGCTGCCCACCGTGCTCAACGTGGCCGGCTACTTCTTCGTCAACGCGATGACCACCGTGTCGGCCGTCGTGTTCCTCTATTCGCCGCAGACCACGCTGGCCGCCATCGCCGTGCTCAACATGGACGATGCCGGCGACGTGGCGCCCGCCGCCGCCATGGCCTCGCTCATCATGCTCACGGCCGCCGTCGGCCGCGGCCTGTTCGCGCTGGCCGGGCACTGGGCGCTGAAGCGCACGCAAGCCTGGAGACAACGTTGATGAACCCCAGCATGTCCGTCGACAGCTTCGATGTGATCGTGGTCGGCGCCGGCATCGTCGGCCTGGCCCATGCCTACACCGCCGCGCAGCGCGGCCTGCGCGTGTGCGTGGTCGAGCGCGATGCGGCGTGCCTGGGCGCCTCGATCCGCAACTTCGGCTTCATCACCGTCACCGGCCAGGCGCCGGGCGACATGTGGCGCCGCGCCATGCATTCGCGCGACGTGTGGCAGGCCGTTGCGCCGCAGGCGGGCATCGACATCGTGCACCGCCACCTCTGGCTCGCGGCGTACCGGCCCGAGGCGCATGCCGTGCTCGAAGCCTTCCTGCGCACGCCGATGGCCGAGGCCTGCGCGCTCATCGACGCCGCCGACGCGCAGGAGCGCGCGCCCGGCCTCAACCTCGCGCAGGCGCGCTCGGTGCTGTTCAGCCCGCACGAGTTGCGCGTCGAATCGCGCACCGCCGTCGGCCTGCTCGCGCGCTGGCTGTCCGAGGTGCACGGCGTCGTGTTCCGCTTCGGCGAGACGGTGCACGAGATCGAAACCCCGCGCGTGCGCACCTCGCGCGGCACCCTGCGCGGCGAGCGCGTGGTGGTCTGCACCAACACCGAGCTGCACGGCTTGTTCGCCGGCCGCATCGCCGCGCACGACCTCACGCTGTGCCGCCTGCAGATGCTGCGCGTGCAGCCCGAGGCCGGCTTTCGCCTGCCGGGCGCGGTGATGACCGACCTGAGCCTGGTGCGCTACGAGGGCTACAGCAGCTTGCCTGAAGCGGCGGCGCTGCGCGCGCGGCTGATGCAGGAAGAGCGCGCCTCGCTCGACCACGGCATCCACCTGATCGTCGTGCAGAGCGCCGACGGCTCGCTGGTGGTCGGCGACTCGCACCACTACGGCGACGCGCCCGAACCCTTCACCATCGAGGCGGTCGACCAGCTCATCCTGCGGCACCTGCGCAGCACGCTGAATCTCGAGACCGCGCAGGTCACCGAACGCTGGACCGGCGTGTACCCGTCCTCGAAGACCACACCTTGCGTGATCGACGCGCCCGACGACGCCACGCGCGTGGTGCTGGTCACCAGCGGCAGCGGCGCGAGCACGGGCTTCGGCATTGCCGCCGATGTGTTCGACGCGTGGTGAGCACCACCGCCTTCTTCATCCCTTTTCTTCTTCCGTCGCCATGAACGCCCACCCCCATGCCAGGCTGCAGGCCGTCGTCTTCGACTGGGCCGGCACCATCCTCGACTTCGGTTCTTGCGCGCCCATGGGCGCTTTCGTGAAGCTGTTCGCACAGTTCGGCATCGACATCACCATCGACGAGGCCCGCGCCCCGATGGGCATGGCCAAGTGGGACCACATCAAGGCCCTGGGCACGCAGCCGCGCATCGCCGCGCAGTGGGAAGCCGAGCACGGCCATGCCCTCAGCGACGCCGACGTCGACCGCCTGTACGAGGTGTTCACGCCCATGAACGCGGCCAGCGTGCGCGACCATACCGACTTCATTCCGGGCGCGATCGAGGCCGTCAACGCGGCGCGCGAACGCGGCCTGAAGATCGGCTCCACCACCGGCTACAACCGCCCGATCATGGACGTCGTCACGCCCATCGCCGCGGCCGGCGGCTATGCGCCCGACAACCTCGTGTGCGCGGGCGACCTCGCGGCGGGGCGCCCGTCGCCGCTCATGATGTACCGCTGCTTCGCCGACCTCGGCGTGTGGCCGCCGCACGCCGTCGTCAAGGTCGACGACACCGGCGTGGGCCTGCAGGAAGGCCTGAACGCCGGCACCTGGGCGGTCGGCGTGTCGGTCAGCGGCAACGTCAACGGCCTGACGCTGGCCGAGTGGCAGGCGCTCGACGCCGACAGCCAGCAGGCCCGCCGCGCCCGCGCCACCGCCGAGCTGCAGGCCGCCGGCGCGCACTACGTGATCGACAGCGTGGCTGACCTGCCGAACGTGCTCGAAGACATCGAGCGCCGCCTGCAGGCCGGCGAGCGGCCGGAAGTCCTTTTGCGCTGAAGCAGAAAGCTCGCTTTACCGACGGTGGCTGGCGCTGCCGTCCGACTTGACGCGTCATTTCGCAGGCTTAGCATGCGCCGCATGCGAAGCACAGCCTTTGTTCTTCTGCTCTGTCTCGGCCTGCTGACCGCGGCCTGCGACGGCAAGCGCAAGCCCGGCATTCCGATGCCGAAGGCCTTCTTGTCGTCGAGCGTCGTGGTGGTGATGGCACCTGCGCCGTTCGTGGGCTGAGGCTGCCGGAGCGTTCAGCGCACCGGCCGCGGCGAACGTCTCAGGACGGGACGTACGCCAGCACTTCATCGCCCGCTGCATCGAGTTCGCCCTTGGGCTTCCAGCCCAGGTGCCGGTAGAACCCGTGCGAGCGCACCTGCGGATCGGGCGAACAGCCCAGGAAGAGCCGCTGGAAGCCCAGCCCCTTGAACTCTTCGACCATCAGCGCGAGCAACGCCTTGCCGATGCCCTGGCCTTCATACGCAGGCAGCAGCGCCAGCACGCCGATCTCGCCGGTGTCCCGCTCGCCGAAGCAGTAGCCCGCCAGCACGCCATCGGCGAGGGCCACGTAGCCGGGCAGCGAGCCGTCGGCGATGCCGGCTTGCCAGCTCTCCAGGGTGATGCCGAGCGCCTTCAACTCGTCGACCGAGAAGGCGTTCTCTCGCGTGCGGCCTCGCAGGTCGAGGCACGCGGGTGTGTCTTCGGGAATGGCTTGTCTGTAGGTGATGGGCATGCGTCGGGTGCTCGAGGGCGCGCGCAGCAGGCGGCGCGGCCTTCCGCGAGAATGCCACACGACATGCGCCGCCCGATGCATGCGTGGAGACAAGAATGAAGACGCAAGAGACAACCATCGTCCACCAGCCCGACTCGCGCTACGCCATGGTGCGCCTGGCGCTCACGCTGCTGGTCATGACGGTCGGCAGCAGCGGCATGTACGTGGTGTCGGTGATGCTGCCTGCCGTGCAGGCCGAGTTCGGCGTGGCGCGCGCCGATGCCTCCATGCCCTACACGCTGCTGATGCTGGGCTTCGGTTTCGGCGGCGTGCTCATGGGCAAGCTGGCCGACCGCATCGGCGTGATGAAGCCGCTGCTGATGGGCTCGGTCTTCCTGGCCGCCGGCTACATCGCCACGGGCCTGTCGCAAGGCATCGTGTCCTTCACCATCGCGCAGGCGCTGCTGGTCGGCCTGCTCGGCAGCTCGGTGGCCTTTGCGCCGCTGGTGGCCGACACCTCGCTGTGGTTCGTCAAGCGGCGCGGCATCGCGGTGGCGGTGTGCGCCAGCGGCAACTACCTCGCGGGCGCCGTGTGGCCGCCCATTGCGCAGCACTTCGTCGAGCAGGTGGGCTGGCGCCAGACCTACATCGGCATGGGCATCTTCTGCGGCGTGACGATGGCGCTGCTCGCACTGTTCTTCCGCGCACGGCCGCCGGTATTGGTCGAGGTGGCACCGATGTCGCAGACCCCGGGCAGCACCCTGGTGCGCGACATGACGCGCCCCTTCGGCCTGAGCATGGGCACGGCGCAGGGCCTGCTGTGCGTGGCGGGCGTGGCCTGCTGCGTGGCGATGGCGATGCCGCAGGTGCACATCGTGGCCTACTGCGGCGACCTGGGCTACGGCCCGGCGCAGGGCGCGATGATGCTGTCGCTGATGCTGGGCTTCGGCATCGTGAGCCGGCTGGTGTCGGGCGCCATCTGCGACCGCATCGGCGGGCTGCGCACGCTGATGCTGGGCGGCGTGCTGCAGTGCGTGGCGCTGCTGTTGTTTTTGCCCTTCGACGGGCTGGTGCCGCTGTACGTGATCTCGGCGCTGTTCGGCCTGTTCCAGGGCGGCATCGTGCCCTCGTACGCGATCATCGTGCGCGAGCACTTCCCGCCCAGTGAAGCCGGTGCGCGCGTGGGCACGGTGCTGATGTTCACGCTGTTCGGCATGGCGCTGGGCGGCTGGATGTCGGGCAAGGTGTTCGACCTGACGGGCAGCTACCACGCGGCCTTCCTGAACGGCATCGGATGGAACCTGGTGAACGTGAGCATCGCGGCGTTCCTGCTGTTCAGGGTGAGCCGGATGCGACGGGGTGGGGTGGCGGTGGCGGCTTGATGTTCTTGCCGGGCCTAGGCTCGCGGTTGATAGCGCAGAAGAGCAAGATCCCCCAGACCATCAATGCGCCTTTCTTCAACGGGCTCACCTACTAGTTCTTCGAAATACTTGATCCATCCTGAAGTTAGGTTCTGCATGAAGATGGGATCTATGCATTCAAGATGATTCCGCTGGGCTCTCGCCATGACAAGGCATGGCTTCGACGTCGATGGGTGAGTCGCCGGCATGTTCACAGTGAAGTACACGACATTCGTGATGTTCCGAAAACTCTGCCCCAGTATTCGCCAGATCAGATAAATCACTGCATCTGCTTCCAGCGCATAGTTTCCATCGTTGGCTACGAGAAGAAGCCCCTGATAGTTTTGCAACCCGAGTCGCTCAGCGGTTGCTTTGATCTGCTTATTCGCTTTGAGTACTCGGCGCTGAATCGGTGTTTTGTAGACCTCAAGTAGTGCGTGTTGACAGATGGGGGGCAGCGTCTTGGATTCGATTCGGACAGATTCACCGTAGTACGTCGGAATGGTCCCATCTGCCATCCACTTGTCAAACAGTGTTTGAATCTTGGCCTGTAGTAGCTCGTCTTCGCTCTTGTCGTCTTCTAGGCATTTGAGCTCGGCCACCACAGAATGCTGTGGGAAGTAGTAGTCGGCATTCGGGTGATTTGGCGATGGTCCTAGGACATCTGAGACAACTGTTCCTCCAAACCTACGGACGAATTCATTGAAATTTTCTTCGATGGCCAGAGAGATGGGCATGCCCGGTCCTAGTTGTTCGCTTAGTGCGTCAGATCAGCGTTGAATGTCATCGTAAAACCAATGCGGTGCCGCTGATGACTGGCCCTAGCCGATAGGCGTTGGGCCGCGAGACGTCGCTGTCTCAGCATGCCCCGCTTCCTAATTCATCGTCGGCTGCTGCGGCGGCGACGTGATGAAGAACCGGATCGGCACCTCCCGCCACACCACCGTGCCATCGTCCGGCATCGGCTTGAAGCGCCATGTGCGGACGGTCTCGACGGCCGAGCGGTCCAGCCGTGCGTGGCCGCTCGACTCTTTCACCTCGACGCTCGTGGGCAGGCCGGCCGGCGTGGTGCGCACGCGCAGCAGCACCATGCCTTGCTCCCCGTTCATCCGCGATTCGGCCGGGTAGGGCGCGTTCGGGTTGGGGGGCTGCGGCGACCACTCGCCGGGCGCCGGCGGCGGCGGTGCCGCGCAGGCGGCGAGCAGCGCGGCGGTGGTGGCGACCGCCAGGAGCGCGTGTCGGGGAGCGTGGCGTGGTGTCTTCATCGGCGTTCCGCAATCCTTCGAAAGGAGGCCCCGCGCATTGTGACCCGGGCGCGTTCGCCGCCTTCGCGCCCGGTACGTAGTTCCCCTCGCGGCTGCGTCAGATTCCGATCAGCTTGCAAAAAGAGCATCGATCCGTCCGGCGACTCCCTCCGGACGGAGACACGCCCGCACCGGTTGCACCGGTCGCGGGCGCATTCGAATCACAACACTCCGTGAGCGTATGAATGAAAAATAGAAACCTTGTCAGAGGTCTGTTCCTCATGGCGATCGCGCTGGCCTTCGGCCTGACCGCGCTGCGCTATCCCATCGGCGACTTCAGCCGGGCGGGGCCGGGCCTGTTCCCCGTGATGGTGAGCAGCCTGCTGCTGCTGATCGGCGTGGCCACGGTGGTCCGGTCGTTCGTGGTGGCGCCGGTGACGCTGGACCTGAACTTCAAGAACATCGGACTCATCCTGTCGAGCCTGTGCGGGTTCGCGCTGATCTCGATGTACGTGAACATGATCGCGGGCATCGTCTTCATGGTGTTCTGTTCGGCCTTCGCGGGCAGCTCCAACTCGTGGGTGCGCAACGTGAAGATCTCGGCGGGCCTGATCGCCATGGCGCTGGCGCTGCAGAAGCTGCTCGGCCTGAACCTGCCGCTGTTCTGAGGCCACGACCATGACGGAAGTCCTGAACAACCTGGCGTTCGGTTTCTCGCACGCCCTGACACTCCACAACCTGATGTACTGCGCCATCGGCTGCACGGTGGGCACGCTGGTCGGCCTGCTGCCGGGCCTGGGGCCGCTGGCCACCATCAGCCTGCTGCTGCCGCTGACGTATTCGATTCCCACCACCGGCGCGCTGATCATGCTGGCCGGCATCTACTACGGTGCGCAGTACGGCGACAGCGTGAGCGCGATCACGATGAAGATCCCGCACGCCAGCAGCATCGTGGCCTGCATCGACGGCTACGCGATGACGCTCAAGGGCCAGACGGGCCTGGCGCTGTTCACGGCGGGCTTCTCCAGCTTCATCGGCGGCACGGTCGCGATCCTGGTGCTGTCGTTCCTGGCACCGACGCTGGGCGAGGTGGCCTTCCTGTTCGGCCCGGCGGACTACGTCGCGATGATGCTGGTGGGCTTCGTGTGCGTGAGCTTCGTGACCACGGGCAGCCTGCTGAACGGGCTGGCGATGTGCATGATCGGCGTGCTGCTGGGCACCATCGGCACCGACGTGAACAGCGGCATGGCGCGCTTCACGATGGACATGCCGTTCCTGACCGACGGCGTGGGCATCGTGAGCATCGCGCTGGGCTGCTTCGGCATCGCCGAGATCACGAAGAACCTCGACTCGCGCGAGGAGCGCTCGCCCTTCAACGGCAAGATCAACCTCATTCCGACCTGGGCGGAGTTCAAGCGGATCATTCCCAGCGCGCTGCGCGGCAGCGTGGTCGGCTCCATCCTGGGCATCCTGCCCGGCGGCGGCCCGACCATTGCGCAGTTCGCGGCGTACGCGCTGGACAAGAAGGTCAGCAAGTACAAGCACGAGATCGGCACCGGCTGCATCGAGGGTGTGGCCGGCCAGGCGGCGGCCGACGAGGCGGCGGCGCGCACGAGCTTCATTCCGCTCATGAGCATCGGCATTCCCGAGAACGCGGTCATGGCGCTGATGCTGGCGGCCTTCATCATCAAGGGCATTCAGCCGGGCCCGAACATGATCGCCAGCCACCCCGAGCTGTTCTGGGGCCTGGTGGCCAGCATGTGGATCGGCAACGTGTTCCTGCTGGTGCTGAACGTGCCGCTGGTGCGCTACTGGCTCTCGGTGTTCAAGATCCCGTACAGCGTGCTGTTCCCGTCGATTTTGTTCTTCTGCTGCATCGGCACCTACAGCGTGAACAACAACCTGCAGGACGTGTTCATCACCGCCGCGTTCGGCTTCATGGGCTACATGTTCATGCGGCTGGAGCTCGACGCCGCGCCGCTCATGCTGGGCTTCATCCTCGGGCCGATGCTCGAGGAGAACTTCCGCCGCGCGATGCTGCTGAGCCGCGGCGGCTTCGGCACCTTCGTGTCGCGGCCCATCAGCGGCACGCTGCTGGGGCTGATCGCGATCTTCGTGGTGTGGCAGCTGGTGGCGTTCGTGCTGCAGGCGCGCAGGAAGAACGGGGCACAGGCGTCTGTCGCGCTGGAACCGCAAGAGTAGGTCGACATGCCCGAACAACGCCCGCCCCTTCGGCGGGCGTTGTCGTTTCAGCTTGCTTCTGCCACCAGCCGCCCCAGGGTCTGCAAGGCCTGCTCGCTGTGCGCGTCCCACGCGTGGCCGTAGTTCAGCCGCAGGCAGTTCGAGAACGCGCGCGTGGCCGAGAAGATCGGGCCGGGCGCGACGCTGATGTCGCGCTCCAGCGCCTGGCGATGGATCTCCAGCGCGTCTACCTGCGCCGGCAATTCCACCCACAGGAAGTACCCGCCCAGCGGCCGCGTGGCGCGCGTGCCGGCCGGAAAGTAATGGCCCACGGCCTGCGTGAAGCTGGCCTGCTGCATCGCCAGCGTCTGGCGCAGCTTGCGCAGGTGCTTGTCGAAGCCGCCCTTCTCGAGGTAGTCGGCCAGCGCCAGCTGCGCGGGCACCGAGGTGCTGAGCGTGGTCGTGAGCTTCTGGCGCGCCACCGTGCGCGCGAAGCGCCCGGCCGAGGCCCAGCCGATGCGGTAGCCGGGCGCGAGGCTCTTGGAGAACGACGAGCAGTGCAGCACCAGCCCCTGCGTGTCGAAGGCCTTGGCCGGCGGCGGGCGGCGCTCGCCGAAGTAGAGCTCGGCGTACACGTCGTCCTCGATGAGCGGCAGTTCGTGCCGCGCGAGCAGTTCGACCAGCGCCTTCTTCTTCGCATCGGGCATCAGGCTGCCCAGCGGGTTCTGGAAGGTGGTCATGAGCCAGCAGGCGGTCGGCTTGTGCGCGGCGATGGCCTGCGCCAGCGCGTCGAGGTCGATGCCTTCGCCCGGGTGCGTCGGCACCTCGATGGCGCGCAGGCCCATGCGCTCGAGCGCCTGCAGCGCGGCATAGAAGGTGGGCGACTCGACGATCACCGCGTCGCCCGGCCGCGTCACGGCCGAGAGGCACAGGTTGAGCGCTTCGAGCGCGCCGTTCGTGACGACGATCTCCTCGGCCGGCACCGGCAGGCCGTCGGCCAGGTAGCGCAGCGCGATCTGTCGGCGCAGGGCGGCGCTGCCGGGCGTGAGGTCGTCCACGGTGCGCCACGGGTCGAGCGCCTTGGCGCTGGCCGCCATGAACTGGCCCAGCCGCGCCAGCGGAAACAGCAGCGGGCTCGGAAAGGCCGAGCCGAAGGGCACGACCTGGCGCGACATGCTGGCTTCGAGGATGTCGAACACCTGGTCGCTCACCTCGAGCGCGCGCGGGCCTTCGGCGGGGCGCGAGGTGAGGGTGGTCTCGGGCGGCGCGTCGCGCAGGCCGCCGCCGGCCACGTAGTAGCCCGAGCGGTCGCGCGCGCGCACCAGCCCGCGCGCCTCCAGCAGGTAGTAGGCTTGGAACACGGTGGAGGCGCTCACGCCGCGGCTGCTGCCCGTGTGGCGCACGGAGGGCAGGCGGTCGCCGGTCTTGAGGGTGCCGTTGCGGATCGAGGCCTCGATGTCCGAGGCCAGGGCTTCATAACGCTTCATCGGTGGGCCGTTGTCATTCGCGGGGACTCTAATCTGATATGGTGAATCGAGCTGGATCTGCATCTGTTTTTTTTGACCCGTTTGCGCGACAGTGGACCCATGTTCAATCTGATGCGCGCGGTGCGCGCCGTACTCTGGAGCTTCATCGGGCTGGGCGGCCGCCGGGCCGACGCCGACAAGCGGACCGCCCAGCTGGGCATCCTGCCGCTGATCGGCGTGGGGCTGTGCATGGCCCTGCTGCTGATCGCGGGCCTGCTGGCCCTGGCGCATTTCGCGGCAGGCACGTGATGAAGGCCGTGCTCCACCGGGCCGCGCTGGCCCTGGCGCTGCTGTTGCCGCTTGCGCCCATCGCGGCGCAGGCCGCCACCACCACCGTGCCCGACACCATCGAGCAGCGCGTGGCCGCCTGCATCGCCTGCCACGGGCGCGAAGGCGCCACCACCAACGCCGGCTTTTTCCCGCGCCTGGCGGGCAAGCCGGCGGGCTACCTGTTCAACCAGCTCGTGAGTTTTCGCGACGGGCGCCGCTTCAACAGCGACATGACCTACATGGTCCAGCACCTGTCGGACGACTACCTGCGCGAGATGGCCGAGTACTTCGCCAACCTGTCGCTGCCGTACGCGGCGGTCTCGCCGCAGAGCGACGCCTCGCCCGAGCAGTTGCGGCGCGGCCGCCAGCTGGCGCTCGAAGGCGACGCCGCGCGCCAGATCCCGGCCTGCGTGCAGTGCCACGGCGCCGCGCTCACGGGCGTGCAGCCGGCCATTCCGGGCCTGCTGGGCCTGCCGCGGCTGTATGTGTCGTCGCAGCTCGGCGCCTGGCTCACCAAGGAGCGCCACGCGCCCGCGCCCGACTGCATGGCGCAGATCGGCCAGCGCATGACCACCGCCGACATCAACGCCGTGGCCAGCTGGCTGGCCGTGCAGCCGATGCCGGCCGACACCCGCCCGGCGGCCTCGCTGCCCGCGCCGCTGCCCGTGACCTGCGGCGGCATGCCGACCGCAGCGAAACCTTGAGAACCCGATGACCGCGCGA
The DNA here is from genome assembly GCF_009811375.1 of Variovorax boronicumulans. Lineage (NCBI taxonomy): Bacteria > Pseudomonadati > Pseudomonadota > Betaproteobacteria > Burkholderiales > Comamonadaceae > Variovorax > Variovorax boronicumulans. Next base: position 201,766 of record NZ_BKDH01000002.1, on the reverse strand, counting down.
CTGAGACATTTCGGCTGGGCCCTGCTGGGCCTGGTCACCCTGGCGGCCGTGCTGGCCGGCGTCGTGCTGGCGCTGAACCTGCGCGGCGAAGACCCGCTGCCCGAACGCGCCGAAGCCTTCGAAGCCACGCCGCAGCTCGTCGAACGCGGGCGCTACCTCGCGCTGGCGGGCAACTGCGCCGGCTGCCACACCACGCGCGGCGGCCAGCCCTATGCGGGCGGCGTGCCGCTCGAAACGCCGTTCGGCACCATCTACGCGACCAACCTCACGCCCGATGCGACGCACGGCATCGGCGGCTGGAGCAGCGCGCATTTCTGGCGCGCCATGCACAACGGCCGCAGCAAGGACGGGCGCCTGCTGTACCCGGCCTTCCCGTACCCGAACTTCACGCAGGTCACGCGCGAAGACTCCGACGCCCTCTACGCCTACCTGCGCAGCGTGGCGCCGGCCGACACCGAAAACAAGGCGCACCGCCTGCGCTTCCCGTACGACACGCAGGCCGCGCTCGCGGTGTGGCGCGCGCTCTCGTTCAAGCCGCAGCCCTTCGTGGCCAACGCGAACAAGCCGGCCGAATGGAACCGCGGCGCTTACCTGGTCGGCGGGCTGGGCCACTGCATCGCCTGCCACGGCAGCCGCAACTCGTTGGGCGCCACAGAAACCAAGCTCGGGCTGTCGGGCGGCCTGATCGCGGTCGAGAACTGGTACGCGCCCTCGCTGGCCGATCCGCACGAAGCGGGCGTGGCCGACTGGCCCGCGGCCGACGTCGTGGCGCTGCTCAAGTCGGGCACCTCCCCGCGCGGCTCGGTGATGGGCCCGATGGCCGACGTCGTGTTCCGCAGCACGCAGTACCTGAGCGACGCCGACCTGGGCGCGATGGCGATCTACCTGAAGGACCTGCCCGAGGCCGTGAAGAAGGACGCCCCCGAAGCAACCAAGGCCCCCGCCGCGCCGGTGCAGCGCGACGCCGGCGCGATGGTGCGTGGCGCGAAGATCTACGACCAGCGCTGCGCCTACTGCCACGGCGACCAGGGCCAGGGCGCGGCCGGCGCCTACCCGCCGCTCGCGGGCAACCGCGCGGTGACGATGGCGCGGCCCACCAACCTGATCCAGGTGGTCGCGCACGGCGGCTTCCTGCCCGCCACGGCCGGCAACCCGCGCCCCTACGGCATGCCGCCGTTCGGGCACGCGCTCGACGCCACCGAGGTGGCCGAGGTGCTCACCTACATCCGTGGGTCGTGGGGCAACAACGCCGCGCCGGTCACGCAGCTGGACACCATGCGGCGCTGACGCGCACGGCGCACCGCTTTTTCAGGCGGTGTGCGGATGCCGCGCACTCTCGTACAGCGTGCGCGCCAGGTCGCGGTGCGTGGCCAGCAGCGGCGCCAGCTCGAAGCCCGTGAAGCGCCCGTCGCGGATGCGGACCACGCCGTCGATCACGCTCAGCGATGCCGCCACCGGCGTGCAGAACACCAGCGCCGCCACCGGGTCGTGCCAGGCGCCCGCGTGGTCCACGCCGCGCATGTCGAAGGCCACGAGGTCGGCCGACATGCCCGGCGCCAGCGCGCCGATGTCGTCGCGCCCGAGCACGCGCGCGCCACCGACCGTGGCGATCTCCAGCGCCTCGCGCGCCGTCATGGCGGCGGGGCCGTAGCCCACGCGCTGCAGCAGCATGGCCTGGCGCGTCTCGCCCAGCATGTGGGCGCCGTCGTTCGATGCGCTGCCGTCCACGCCCAGGCCCACGGGCACGCCCGCGCGCCGCATCGCGCCGATGGGCGCGATGCCCGAGGCCAGCCGCATGTTCGAGCACGGGCAGTGCGCCACGCCGGTGCCGGTGCGACCGAAGAGCGCGATGCCGGCGTCGTCGAGCTTCACGCAGTGCGCGTGCCACACGTCGTGGCCGACCCAGCCCAGGTCTTCGGCGTACTCGGCCGGCGTCATGCCGAACTTCTCGCGCGAGTACGCCACGTCGTTGTCGTTCTCGGCCAGGTGCGTGTGCAGCGACACGCCGCGTTCGCGCGCCAGCTCGGCCGACAGCCGCATCAGGTCGCGCGACACCGAGAACGGCGAGCAGGGCGCCAGCACGATGCGGCGCATCGAATGGCGCGCGGGGTTGTGCCAGCGGTCGATGAGGCGTTCGCTGTCGCGCAGGATCGCGGCCTCGGTCTCCACCACCTCGTCGGGCGGCAGGCCGCCGGCGCTGCGGCCCACGCTCATGCTGCCGCGCGCCGCGTGGAAGCGCATGCCCATGGCGTCGGCGGCCTCGATCGAGTCGTCGAGCCGCGAGCCGTTGGGGAACAGGTAGAGGTGGTCGCTGCTGGTGGTGCAGCCCGAGCGCATGAGCTCGGCCATGGCGGTCTGCGTCGACACGCGGATCATCTCGGGCGTGAGCCGCGCCCACAGCAGGTACAGGTTCGTGAGCCAGCCGAAGAGCTCGGCGTCCTGCGCCTCGGGCACGGCGCGCGTGAGGCTCTGGTACATGTGATGGTGCGTGTTCACCAGCCCGGGCATCACGACATGGCCGTGCATGTCGATGGCCTCGGCCTGGCCGCTGCGCAGCGCGTCGAGGTAGGGCGCCGGCAGCTCGGCCGTGGCGCCCACCCAGGCGACGGCGGGGCCGTCCATCACCACGGCGCCGTCGGGGATCTCGCGCCGGGCGGCGTCCATGGTGACGAGCACGTCCGCGTGGCGGACGATCAGCAGCGGCGGGCGCTGCGGTGAAGAGGACGAAGGGTTCTGGAAGGTCATTCGGTACCGTGCGAAGTGCGCGCCGCCATCGCGAAGGAGCGTTCCTTCGACAGCACGCCGTTGTAGAAAAGATTGAGCAGCACCGCGGCCAGCGTGCCCAGCACGATGCCGCTGTGCGTCAGCGGATGGGTCCAGGCGGGGAAGTGCTGGAAGAAGTTCGGCGACAGCGTCGGGATCAGTCCGAGCCCGATGGAAATCGCGATCACGTACAGCGCGTGGCGGTTGTGCGCATAGTCGATCGCGCCCAGGATGCGCACGCCCGTGGCCGCCACCATGCCGAACATCACGATGCCCGCGCCGCCGAGCACGAACTGCGGCACCGAGGCCACGATGTGCGCGATCTTCGGAAAGAGCGCGAGCGCGATCAGCATCAGGCCACCGCCCGCGGCCACGTAGCGCGAGCGCACGCCCGTCACCGTGACCAGCCCCACGTTCTGCGAGAACGAGGTGTAGGGAAAGGTGTTGAACACACCGCCGATGACCGTGCCCAGCCCGTCGGCGCGCAGCCCGCGTGTGAGTGCGTCGGTCGTCACCTTGCGGCCGGTGATCTCGCCCAGCGCGAGGAACATGCCGGTCGATTCGACCAGCGTGATGAGCATCACGATGCACATCGAGGCGATGGCCGTGAGCTCGAAGCGCGGCAGGCCGAAATGAAAGGGCGTGGTCACGGCCATCCAGCTGGCTTCCTCGAGCCCGTCGAAATGCATGCGCCCGAGCGCCAGCGACAGGCCCACGCCGAACACGATGCCCAGCAGCACCGCGATGTTGGCGATGAGGCCCTTGCCGAAGCGCGTGATCGCGATGATCACCGCCAGCACCGCCGTGGCAATTGCCAGGTTCACCGGCTCGCCGTAGGCCGGGTTGGCCACCGCGTGCGCCACGCCGTCGACCATGCGGGTCGCGGTGGGCTGGCCGCCGGCGGCCCAGTTGATGGCCACGCCCATGAGCGACACACCGATCAGCGTGATGACCGTGCCCGTGACCAGCGGCGGAAACACGCCCAGCACGCGCCCCATGAGCGGCGCGACCAGCATGCCGAACACGCCCGCCACGATGGTCGCGCCGTAGATCGCGGGCAGCCCGAGCGAGGGGTCCATGCCGATGGCGATCATCGGCCCGACGGCCGCGAAGGTCACGCCCATCATCACCGGCATGCGGATGCCGAAGCGCCAGAAGCCGATGGCCTGCACCAGCGTGGCGATGCCGGCGGCGAACAGGTCGGCGTTGATGAGGAAGGCGATGTCGGCCTTCGAGAGGCCGAGCGCGCCGCCCACGATGAGCGGCACGGCCACTGTGCCTGCGTACATCACGAGCACGTGCTGCAGGCTCAGTGCGCCGCAGCGAGCGAGCGGAAGCTTCTGGTCGACCCCTTCGCCGTCTCCTGCGGGGGTCTTTTTATCGTTCGAGAACATGGGAACCTTTCCTGCCGATGAACCGGCGCGGCAGTCTAGGAGCGATGTCTTTGCACATGCAAAGTCAATAAATGACGCGCCCTGTGCACAAAAAGTGGACGGTCATTCAGAGGGGAATTTCAGGGTGCCAGCAGGTCGTCCAGGCAGGCCACGACATGGTTCGCGAACAGCTCGGCCGCCGCGCTCGGTGGCTGCGCGGCGCGGGTCTCGAGCGTGAGCGTCTGGGCGCGCAGCGTGGGGTCGCGCAGCGGCACGAAGACCAGGCTGCCGTCGTTGCGCTCTTCGTCCACGTCCAGGCGATTGAGCAGCGTGATGCCGCCGCCGTCGCGCACCAGCCGGCGCATCAGCGCGGTGGAGGTGGTCTCGACCACGGGCGACACGCGGATGGCCGAGCGCTCGAAGGCGGCATCGAGGATCGGGCGGATCGACAGCGAGGGCGCGGGCAGGATCAGCGGGTAGCCCACGCACTCCGCCAGCAGCGCGGTCGCATGCGCCGTGAGCGGATGGCCCGGCGGCACCACCGCGCCGATCGGCCACTCGCTGCTGAACAGCGTGCGAAAGCCGGCCGTGCCGGGCACGTCGTAGGCCAGCGCCAGGTCGGCATCGCCTTCGGCCACGCTGCGCAGCACGGCCGCGATGGGCAGGCCCAGCAGCTTCAGCTGGATGCCCGGGTGCGCGGCGCGAAAGCGCTGCACCACGGCCGGCAGGAAGGCGTCGGCCAGACCGGCCGTGGTGGCCAGCGTGACCTCGCCCTGGCGCAGGCCGCGCACGTCCTCGATGCGCTGGCGCACGAGGTCGAACTCGCGCAGCGTGCCGCGCGCATGCGCCAGCACGATCTCGCCCACGGGCGTGAGCTTGAGCGTGTTGTGGATGCGCTCGAACAGCGGCGCGCCCAGTTCTTCCTCGAGGTTGAGGATCTGGCGGTTGACGGCCGTGGGCACGACGTGCAACTGCTCGGCCGCCTTGCGGATCGAGCCCGCGCGAACCACTTCGACGAAGTACCGGATGACCTTGGCGTGCATGAATTCCCCCGCGCCGCTGGCGGGCGCGGGGGGATCATGCCTACGTCTTCAGAGGTCGGGCAAGCCCATCGCCGGATCGCTGACCGTGTGCTTGCCGGTTTCCACGCGGCCGGCGAAGCGGCGGTAGAAGGCCGGGTCGCTGTCGCAGGTGACGGCGAAGTCGTACCACTGGCCGCTGGCGGCCAGTTCCCAGTGCTGCTCGGCCTGCGCGCCGCCGTTCACTGTCGCGTTCCACGGGCCGTCGTCGCGGTAGGCCTTGGCGCGCACCGTGAACTTGCACGCAGCCTTGCCGTCGTTGCGCATCTGCAGGTAGACGTTGCCGTTGGCGATGTCGTAGCAGACACGCACCTCGGGCGCGGCCACGCCGCCGGCGCGCAGGCGGTTGAGGTCGCCCTTGAAGTGGCGGTGGTAGCCGTTGGGGCCGAGCACCCACAGGTCGTAGAAGCCGCTGTTGTCGATCGCAGCGGTCCAGCTGTCGTCGAGCGTCTTGCCGGCCTCGACCATGTAGCGGCGCGGCAGGCGGTCGAGATTGAGCTTGTCGTACACGTGGAACACGGCCGCGGCCTTGCCGGTGTTCGAGAAGATCAGCTTCACAGTGCCGGCGAGGGTGTCGGCCCTGGCGCTCGTGTGCAGCTCGTAGGGCAGGGCGCGCGATGGGCGCGTGCCGGTGGCCTGGCGCGGCAGCTGCGGATCGGTCGGCAGCGGCACCAGCGGCAACGCCTGCTGGTCGTTGCGCACCTTGTCGGCGTCGGTCCTGCTCAGTTTGCCCGCGAGAGTGGGCAGGGCCTCGGTGTTCGGCGTGGCGAAGTTGAAGGCGCTCGTGAGGTCGCCGCACACCGCGCGCCGGAAGGGCGAGATGTTGGGCTCCTTCACGCCGAAGCGCGTTTCGAGGAAGCGCAGCACCGAGGTGTGGTCGAAGGCCTGCGAGCTGACCCAGCCGCCGCGGCTCCAGGGCGAGATCACGTACAGCGGCACGCGCGGGCCGGGGCCGAAGACGCGGTTGTCGGGCTTCGGCTGCGAGGTGCTGCCGTCGGGTGCCGGCTGCGTGAAGTACTCGGGCTTCAGGGCGTCGGCGGCGAGCGTGGTCTTGCCGGCCGGCGTCTTGTCGGGGTTGAGCGAAGGCGCCGACGGCGAGGGCATGTGGTCGAAGTAGCCGTCGTTCTCGTCGAAGTTGACCAGCAGCACGGTCTTGCTCCACACCTCGGGCACGGCGGTGAGCGCATCGAGGATTTCCTGGAGGAACCATGCGCCCTGCACCGGGCTGGACGGGCCCGGATGCTCGCAGTAGGCGGAGGGCGCGTTGATCCAGCTGACCTGCGGCAGGCGGCCGGCCTTGATGTCGCGCCGGAACGCGTCCAGGTAGTCCTCGGGCTTGTCGCCGGGCAGCGTGTTGGCGATGCCCTTGTACAGCGGGTTGCCCGGGTTGTCGCTGGCCGCGTCGTAGGCGTGGAAGGGAAGCTTCTGGCCCGTGTCGGAAAACGGCGCCTTGTAGTAGCCGCTGGTCACCGGGTAGGGCGACGCGCGATTGGCGCGGCGGAACTGGCGGAACGCGCCCAGCATGTTGTCGCCCCACTCGTCGGGCATGTTCTGGTAGCAGATCCAGCTCACGCCGGCGTCTTCGAGGCGCTCGGCGTAGGTCTTCCACGTGTAGCCGGTGTCGACCTTGCTGGGGGTGGCGTCCAGCCAGTCCCACTCGTTGCTGACGAAGGCCACGTTCTGCGCGGTCGGGCCGTTGGTGCCGGTGATGTGGAACGAGCGGTTCGCGTCGGTGCCGGTGTGCATCGCGCAGTGGTACGCGTCGCACAGCGTGAAGGCATCGGCCAGCGCGAACTGGAACGGGATCTCGGCCTGCTTGTGATACCCCATGGCCTTGGGCGTCTTGTAGCGCGCCCATTCGTTCATGCGGCCGCCGCCCCAGGCCTGCTGGCTGTCGTCCCAGTCGTGCGGCGTGCCGCCGTCGCGCTGTGCGTTGCCCTTGCGGCTGTCGAAGTGGTACGGCAGCACCACGTTGCCGTTGGCATCGCTTTGCTGCCAGACGTTGAGGCCCTTGGGCAGCGGAATGGGGAAGCGGTCGCCGAAGCCACGCACGCCGGCCAGCGTGCCGAAGTAGTGGTCGAACGAACGGTTCTCCTGCATCAGGATCACGACGTGCTCGACGTCCTTGATCGTGCCGGTCTTGTTGTTGGCCGGAATGGCCAGCGCGCGCCGGATGCTCGGCGGAAAGGCCGAGAGCGCGAGCGCGGCGGCACCGGTGGTGGCGGGGCCGGTGAGGAAGTTGCGGCGGGAGGTCATGGTGTCACCCTGACCTCAGGCGGCGGCCGTGCCCATGGCCGGGTCGCTCACCGAATGCCGACCGGTTTCCACGCGGCCCGCGAAGCGGCGGTAGTAGCTGGTGTCGGCGTCGCAGGTCACTTCGAAGTCGTACCAGGCGCCGCTGGCGGCCAGGTCCCAGTGCTGCTCGGCCGAGGTGCCGCCGGCCACGGTCGCGGTCCAGGGGCCGTCGGTGCGGTAGGCCCGGGGCCGCACGGTGAACTTGCAGGCGTTGCGACCGCCGTTGAGCATCTGCAGGTAGACATTGCCGTTGGCGATGTCGTAGCACACGCGCACTTCGGGGTTGGGCGCATCGCCGGCGCGCAGGCTGTTCAGGTCGCCGCGGAAATGGCGATGGAAGCCGTTGGGGCCGAGCACCCACAGGTCATAGAAGCCCGTGTTGTCGAGCATCGCGTTCCAGGTGTCGTCCAGCGTCTTGCCGGCCTCGACCATGTAGCGGCGCGGCAGGCGTTCCAGGTTGAGCTTGTCGTACACGTGAAAGACGGCGGCGGCCTTGCCGGTGTTGGCGAACAGCAGCCGCACCTTGCCGCTGGTGGCGTCGTTGCGTGCGCTCACGTGCAGCTCGTAGGGCAGGGCGCGCGAGGGGCGCGTGCCGGCGGCCTGGCGCGGCAGCTGTGGCGTGGCAGGCATCGGGACCTGCGCCTGGGCTTCCTGCGCCGCGCGCTTGTCGTTCGCCTGCGTACGACTCGTGCGGCCGGCCAGCGTCGGCAGCACTTCGTTGTTGGGCGTGGCGAAGTTGAAGGCGCTCGTCAGGTCGCCGCACACCGCGCGCCGGAACGGCGAGATGTTCGGCTCCTTCACGCCGAAGCGCGCCTCGATGAAGCGGATCACCGAGGTGTGGTCGAAGGCCTGCGAGTTCACCCAGCCGCCGCGGCTCCAGGGCGAGATCACGTACATCGGCACGCGCACGCCGGGGCCGTAGACGCGGCCGTCGGGCGCGGGCTGCCTGGTGGTGCCCGGCGGCTTGGGGTGCGTGAAGCGCTCGAAGGCGATGTCGGCCTCGGGCAGCGTCGTCTTGCCGGCGGGCGAGCCGTCGGGGTTGAGCGAGGGCGCGGCGGGCGAGGGGTAGTGGTCGAAGTAGCCGTCGTTCTCGTCGAAGTTGATGAGCAGCACGGTCTTGCTCCACACCTCGGGCACGGCGGTGAGGGCATCGAGCGTTTCCTGGATGTACCAGCCGCCTTCCACCGGGCTCGACGGTCCGGGGTGCTCCGAGTAGGTGGCGGGCGCGATGATCCACGACACCTGCGGCAGCTTGCCGTTCTTCACGTCGTTGCGGAAGGCGTTCAGGTACTCGTCCACATTGGCGCCGGGCATCGTGTTGGCGATGCCCTTGTACAGCGGGTTGCCGGCATCGTCGCTGGCCGGGTCGTAGGCCGGCACCGGGCCGGTGTTCTTGATCGGCTTGCCCGAGGCCTCGCTGGCCTGGCGGTACTGCTTGAAGCCGACCAGCGGGTTGTCGCCGAAGTTGTCGCGCATGTTTTCATACACGATCCAGCTGACGCCGGCGGCCTGCAGGCGCTCGGGGAAGGTCTTCCACTCGTAGCCGGTGGTCGAGGGCGGCGTGTAGCTGTCGTCCCACTCGTTGGTGACCGAGGCCACGTTCGCACCCGTGGGGCCGTTGGTGCCGGTCCAGTGGAACATGCGGTTCGAGTTGGTGCCCGTGTGCATGCTGCAGTGGTAGCCGTCGCACAGCGTGAAGGCGTTGGCCAGCGCGAACTGGTACGGCAGCTCGGCCTGCTCGAGGTAGCCCATGGCCTGGGTGTACGGCGCGGTGCCGGTCTTCTTGTACCTGACCCACTGGTAGGCGCGGCCGCCGTCCCAGGCGTTCTGGCCGTCGTTCCAGTCGTGCGGCGTGCCGGCCACGCGCTGCGCGTTGCCCTTGGTCTGGTCCAGGTGGTAGGGCAGCACGGGCGCGCCCGTCTCGTCGGCCTGCTGCCAGACGTTGCGACCGCCCGGCAGCGGAATCGTGAAGCGGTCGCCGAAGCCGCGCACGCCCATGAGCGTGCCGAAGTAGTGGTCGAACGAACGGTTCTCCTGCATCAGGATGACGATGTGCTCGACGTCCTTGATGGTGCCGGTCTTGTTGTTGGCCGGAATGGCCAGGGCGCGGCGGATGCTCGGCGGGAAGGCCGAGAGGGCGAGGGCGGCCGCGCCGGTGGTGGCGGTGCCCGTGAGGAATTTGCGGCGTGAATTCATGGTCTTGTCGTGGGATGTCATGACGTCGCGTGTCACGGTGCGCAGCGCATTTCGGGCTTCACGCCGGGTTCGGGCTGGGGCTGCGGTGGCGGCGTGATGATGGGCGGAATGCCGCCACCGCCGTTGTCGCTGCCGCCGCAGGCGGACAGCGTGCAGGCCAGGAGGAAGGCGGCCAGCAGGCGCGCGGGGAGGGAAGCTTGGAGCAGCATGGGGTGATCCTCTCTTTGTGATGTCGTGGAGATCGGGGTGATCGGAGTAATCAGGGCGCCAGTGCCGACAGCGGCTGGCCCGAGGTGTATATGGCCGTGAGCTCTTCGGCGGTGAGCGCGCGGTTCCAGATCGCGAAGTCGTTGAAGTCCATCGCGCCGCGCGGCGAGGCCGACCAGCGCTGGTAGTACAGGCCGGTGGCGTCTTCGTTCAGGGCGATGCCCTTGCCCAGGCCGCCGAGTGCGGCGACCAGCGCATTCGAAAGCGCGACGCTGCCGGTCTGCGTGCCCTTCACGGGGTCGAACACATAGCCGCTCATGTTCTTGCCGGCCTTGTCGACGACCATCGCCACGTAGGCCCAGCGGCCCGCGCTCAGGAAGTGCTTGCCCTTGATCTCGCCGCGGCCGCTGCCGGTGCCGGTGTTGAAGCGCAGCTCGCAGTTGCTGAACAGGCCGAGTGCCAGGCCGGCGTTGTCGCCGGTGTCGTAGTTCTTGTTGGCGATGACCGAGGCGCCGTTGCTCACGCCCTGGCTGCAGGTGGCGTCGGTGCGCAGCCAGAAGCCGAAGGTGAAGGCGGCCACGGCGGAGGCCGTGGTCACGTCGCGCGTCTGCAGCAGCTTGTAGCCGGCCATGCCGCTCGCGTTCTTGATGCGGCTGTCCACGCGCAGCGCCTGCACGCGGTAGGGCGGCTGGAAGTTGTCGTCGGCCACGAGCGAGCCACTGTCGGCATCCGCGGCCATGGGCGCGAGCGTCGCGGTGGCGTTGAGGTCCAGCGCGGGCAGTGCGTCGAGCGGGAACAGGTTGACCAGGCCCACCTTCACGTAGGCGATCTGCGCGGAGATCGAGACGTTGGCGCCACCGGCGGCGACCGTGTATTGGAAGGCGTAGAGGCCGTCGGCCGCGGCCTTGACGGGGTCGGTGTAGCGCGTGGCGCCGGCCGGCAGCGTGGCGATCGGCTTGCCGTCGCGCAGCACCTGCACCGGGTCGCCGAGGTCGCCCGCGAGCGTCCACGAGAGTTCGATGCTGCTGCGGTCGGCGCTGGTGCGGGCCGCGAGTTGCTGCACGGCGGTGGTGGCCTGCAGGGCCTGGCCGTTGAGGTTGTAGGCCGCAGTCGCGGGCAGCGCGCCGAGGTGGCGCAGCACTGTGGGCGCGATGTCGGTCGCGGCGGCCGACTGGCGCAGCGCGGTGTCGTCGGCCGGCGAGGCGGCGCCGACGGCGGGCAGCGCGGGCAGGGTCTTGTTGCTGGCGATGAAGACGGTCTTGTTGTCGACGTCCTTCAGGCTGGTGACGCCGCCGAAGGCATCGAGGCCGTGGCCGGTCGTGAGGATCACGAGCCAGTCTTCCTTCGCATCGTTGGCCGTGCGTTGCGCGATGCGCGCGAGCAGCTGGCTGACGGCCGTTGCGGTGTCGGAGACGGCGCGCTGGTAGCTGTCGCTGCGCAGGCCGTTGGCGGCCGCGGCGGCCGGCGCGCTGTACTGCGCCACGAGCAGGTCGTAGCCTGCGCCGATCAGGCGCGTGGTGTTGGCAGTCACGCAGGCGTCGGCACCGGCGCAGTCGACGGCGGTGTCGAGCGTGCCGGTTTCCGCGAGCAGCAGGTTCGGATACAGCGTGTTGGCGGTGACCGATGCGGTGAGGTAGCCCGCGTCCTTCTTCTGCTTCGCGAAGGCGAAGACCGAGGGCGCGAGCTTGGCGTCGATGCGTTGGTCCGCGGTGTCGGCGCGCACCGCGTGGCGCGGCACCCAGGTGCCGGTCAGCAGCGTGGCCCAGCCGGGGCCGTCGGTGGCGGGCTGCTCGCTGAGCGCGCCGTCGGTGCCGCCGGTCCATGCGGGAGCGAGCTGCAGCGATTGCAGCGCGGCCGGCACCTTCTTCTGTGCGATGGCGTCGCGCAATGCTGCATGCGTGAGGCCGTCGATCTCGACGATCAGCGCCTTCGGGCCGCTCTTGCCTTCGTTGGGCGTGCTGGCCGGGGGCGGCGTCGGGGTGCCGCTGATCGGGGGAAAGGCAACGCCACCGCCGCCTCCACCGCCGCAGGCCGCGAGCGCGGCGGAAATCGCAAGGGGCAACAGCCAGCGCGTGAGAGGCGCGGCGTGCGTGAGGGAGTTCGGACGCATCGGAAAAGCCGTTCGGTTCTTGTTGTCTGTCGAGGGAGGTGAAAGGCCGGCGCGAAAAAAAAGTGCCACGAAGGCACTGCGCACCGGACAGGCGACAAGACTAGGGAGAACCCGTTACTCGGCAGTGAACGAGCGATGACAGTGGGACGAAACGCGCGTGACAACGCGCTGGTCTTTGAGGTGGCGAGAGAAGGGCTGGGGCGCGTGCCCAGGCCACCGGGTACTTCCCTCCGCGAATGTCCCCCGGCCTGCGGCCTCCTCCTTGATTTCGCTGCGGGAAGCACCCAGTGCCCTGGGCACGGGAAGCAGCGTGGGGGTGCGGCCGATCAACGGCCGTACTGCCCATCGATCACGTCGATGGGGTGCCTTGCGCAGCGAAATCAAGGGGGAGGCCGCAGGCCGGAGGACATTCGCGGAGCAAGGTGCCCCGTCGGCGGGATCGCGCCCTGAACGGCGTCAGGACTCGTTGCTGATGCCACTCGACACATGCCCCGCAGGCACATGCCGCGAGGCCGCATCGACGTGACCGGTCTGGTCGTCGAAGAAGAAGTCGGGCTCGAACTCGCGCAGGAACTCGCCCTTGGGCAGGCCGCCCAGGAACATCGCTTCGTCGACGCGGATGTTCCATTTCATGAGCGTGCGGATCGCGCGCTCGTGCGCCGGTGCGCTGCGCGCCGTGACCAGTGCGGTGCGGATGCGCATCTGCGCATTGCCCGCCATCTGCAGGCGGTGCAAGGCCATCAGCAGCGGCTTGAACGGGCCTTCGGGCAGGGGCAGGTCGGCCTTGCTGAGTTCGTGCGCCTGGAAGGCATCGAGGCCCTCGGCCTGGAACACGCGCTCGGCCTCGTCGCTGAAGAGCACCGCGTCGCCGTCGAAGGCGATGCGCACTTCGTTCGGCCACGCATCGCTGGCCTTCACCGATTCGACCAGCACGCGCGCGGCGGGGAAGCCTGCGGCGAGTGCCTCGCGCACGTCTTGCGCGTTGACCGACAGGAACAGGTGCGCGCGCAGCGGGCGCAGGTAGCCGAAGGGCGGGCGGCCTTGGGTGAACACGCCGCGCTGCAGCTTGATGTCGGCCGCGGCGCTCGACTTGAAGATGCGCATGCCCGACACCGGGTCGTTGCGCGAAAGAATGACCACCTCGACGCGCTGCACGCCGTCTTCGTTGAAGCGCAGCAGCTTGCGGATCAGCGACGACGCGATGCCGGGGGCGGCCGGTTCATCGATGCGGTCGAGCTGCAGCTTCATGTAGCCCTCGTTGTCGCCGGCCTCGAAGATCTTGTTTTCTTCTTCGAGGTTGAACAGGGCCCGCGAGGAGATCGCGACCACGAGTTTGTCTTCGAGCGTTACGGGCATGTGAGGGGCTCCCCGTCCGTCGTCACTTGACGAACTGATTGAGCTGGATGATAGGCAGCATCACGGCCAGCACGATCAGCATCACGACGCCGCCCATTGCGACGATGAGCAGCGGCTCCAGGATGGTGGCCAGGTGCATCGCGCGGCGCTGCACTTCGGCGCCCAGCTGGTTGGCGGCGCGTTGCAGCATCACGGGCAGCGTGCCGGTCTGTTCGCCCAGGCGCGCGAACATCGACACCAGCCCCGGGAAGCGTTTCTTCTGCGCCAGCGCGGAGGCCAGCGGGGCGCCTTCGCGCACCAGCACCAGCGCGTCGAGCGCGTCGGCGCGCATGGCGCGGTTGCCCAGCGTTTCGGAGGCGGCCTGCAGCGCGCGCAGGATGGGTACGCCGGCGGTGGCCAGCATGGCGAGCGTGCTGGCGAAACGTGCCGCGTTGTAGCCGCGCGCGAGCTTGCCGACCAGCGGCAGCTTGAGCCAGGCGGCGTCGAACTTGAGGCGGAAGGCCTCCTGCGCCAGCGCGATGCGCGCACCGATGGCCGCGATCACCACGGCGCCCAGCATCCACCAGCCGTAGTTGCGCACGGCCGCGCTCAGCGACAGCATCACGGTCGTGAGGAAGGGCAGCGAGCGCTTGGTGCCCGCGAACACCTGCGCCACCTGCGGCACCACGTAGCTCACGAGGAAGATCACGATCACGATCGCCACCAGCGTGACGATGGCCGGGTACAGCGCGGCGCCGATCAGCTTCTGCTGCAGCACCTGGCGCTCTTCGAGATCGTCGGCGAGGCGTTCGAGCACGAGCCCGAGGTTGCCGCTTTGCTCGCCGGCGCCGATCACAGCGGTGTAGATGGGCGAGAACTCGCGCGGGTGCGCCGACAGCGCGCGCGCGAAGGGCGAGCCCGCGTTGACCTCGGCGCGCAGCGAGGCCACGAGGTTGCGCTGCGGTTCCGATTCGGCTTCGTCGGTGAGGGCCGTGAGCGCGCGTTCCAGCGGCAGGCCGGCCGAGATGAGGCCGGCGAGCTGGCGCGTCCACACGGCGAGGTTCGTCGAATTGAAGACGCGCTTGCCGCCCCCGAGCCAGCGCGTGAGCGTGCTGCCTGCGCTGCCGCCACCGCCGGCCGCATCGCCACCGCCGACCGGCTTGACCGACAGCGGGATGAGCGCCTGCGCCCGCAGCAGGCCGCGTGCGGCGCGCGCGGTGTCGGCCTCGAGCACGCCCTCGCGCGACTGGCCGCTGGCATCGATGGCTTCGAAGGAATAGGCGGGCATCGCGGGTCGCTACTCGCGGGTGACGCGCAAGAGTTCGGCGCGCGAGGTGATGCCGGCCTGCACCAGCCGTTCGCCGTCTTCGCGCATGGAGCGCAGGCCGCCGCGTGCGCCGGCTTCGAACAGCGCGCTCTCGGCGGCCTTGCCGTGGATGAGTGCCTGCACCTCGTCGTCGGCCACGAGCAGCTCGAAGATGCCGGTGCGGCCCTGGTAGCCGGTCTGGCCGCAGACCTCGCAGCCCGGGCCGCCGCAGGCGGTGCAGACCTTGCGCACGAGGCGCTGGGCCAGCACGCCGAGCAGCGACGAACTCAGCAGGAAGGGCTCCACGCCCATGTCGGTCAGGCGCGTGACGGCACTCACTGAATCGTTGGTGTGCAGCGTGGCCAGCACGAGGTGGCCGGTGAGCGAGGCCTGGATGGCGATCTGCGCGGTTTCGAAGTCGCGGATTTCGCCGATCATGATCACGTCGGGGTCTTGCCGCAGGATGGCGCGCAGGGCCTTGGCGAAGGTGAGTTCGATCTTTGCGTTGATCTGCGTCTGGCCCACGCCCGGCAGCTCGTACTCGATGGGGTCTTCCACCGTCATGATGTTGCTGCGGCTCGCATCGAGCCGGGCCAGCGCGGCATACAGCGTGGTGGTCTTGCCCGAGCCGGTAGGGCCGGTCACGAGGATGATGCCGTGCGGCTGCGCAATGAGCTTTTCGAAGCGCGCCAGCGAGTCGCCCTGCATGCCGACCGATTCGAGCGTGAGCTTCGATTCGCTCTTGTCCAGGAGGCGCAGCACGGCGCGTTCGCCATGCGCGCTGGGCAGCGTCGACACCCGCACGTCGACCGCGCGCGTGCCGATGCGCAGGCTGATGCGCCCGTCTTGCGGCAGCCGCTTCTCGGAGATGTCGAGGTCGGCCATGATCTTCAGGCGCGAGATCAGCGCGGCGTGCAGCGCGCGGTTGGGCTGCACCACTTCGCGCAGCGTGCCGTCGATGCGAAAGCGCACGGACGACGTGCGCTCGTAGGGCTCGATGTGGATGTCGCTGGCGCCGTCGCGCGCGGCCTGCGTGAGCAGCGCGTTCAGCATGCGGATGATGGGCGCGTCGCCGGCGCTGGCCAGCAGGTCTTCGACCGCCGGCAGCTCCTGCATCATGCGCGAGAGGTCGGCGTCGTTCTGCACTTCGCTGACCACCGCGGCGGCGCTCGATTCGCCCTGGGCGTAAGCGGCGCTGATGCGCTGCGCGAGCGGGCCGTCGTCGAGCACCTCGAAGGCCTGCACGCCGTACTTGCGGGTCACTTCACCGACGGCGCTGCGTGCCGGATGGGAAGACATCCACAGCGTGTGGCGGCCGTCGTCCGTGGCTTCGAGCAGCAGTTGCTGGCTGCGTGCGAACGCGTAGGGCAGGGGATAGCGCATGGGGGGATGGCGTGTGCGAAACGGGGCTCAGGGCAGCTCGCGCGAGCTGGTCGGGTCGGCGGTGGGCGGCAGCGCGCCGCGCAGCGGGCTGGGCGCGAGCCGGCGGTTGTCGGTGGCGGGGCGCGGCGGCGGGATGAGCTGCGTGCCTTCCATGCGGGTCTCGCTGTTCTTCTTGCCGCTGTCGCTGCTGTTGAGGCGGTTGATGCGCACCAGCGGCGCCTCGGGCAGCACGGGCGCCGAGTCGACACCGCGCAGCATGATGTTGTCGGTGTTGGGCTGCGTGCGCTGCTGCATGCCGCGGATCTCGTCGTAGCGGTCGTAGGCGAAGGCTTCGGTGGAGGCACCGTCGCGCATCACGGCGGGGCGCAGGAACATCATGAGGTTGCTCTTGTCGCGCGTGCGCACCTCGTTCTTGAACAGGTTGCCGAGCACCGGGATGTCGCCGGCCACGGGCACCTTCTCGACGGTGTTGCCGTAGTTGTCGGAGAGCAGGCCGCCGAGCATCACGAGGCCGCCGTCTTCCACCAGCACGCTCGACTCGATGGAGCGCTTGTTGGTGGTCGGGCCGTTGGGGTCCTTGGCCGTGTTCTGGTCGACCGTGGAGGTCTCCTGGAAGATGGTCATCTTCACGGTGCCGTTCTCGTTGATGGTCGGGCGCACGCGCAGCGTGAGGCCCACGTCCTTGCGCTCCACCGTGGTGAACGGGTTGATGCCGACCGAGCCCGAGGTGCTGGCGTACTGGCCGGTCACGAAGGGCACGTTCTGGCCGATGACGATCTTGGCTTCTTCGTTGTCCAGCGTCAGCAGGTTGGGCGTGGACAGCACGTTGGCGTCGCCGTCGCTGTTGAAGAAGTTGGCGATGGCGCCCAGGATGTACTGGCCGCCGATCTTGCCGGCGATGCCCAGGTTCAGGCCGGTGGAGGGCCGCACGTTGGCGACGTCGCGCGTGGCCAGGGCCTGCGTCAGCGCCAGGATGTTGGCGCTGGCCAGGCTGGAGTTGGTGCCGATGACGGCGTTGTTGCCCAGCGCGCTCTGCCACTGCACGCCGAAGTTGGCGGCCTTCTTGGCGCTGACCTCGACGATGAGCGCCTCGATCATCACCTGCGCGCGGCGCCCGTCGAGCTTGTCGATCACGGCGCGCATCTGGCGGTACTGCGGCTCGGGCGCGGTGATGATGAGCGAGTTGGTGCTCGGGTCGGCCTGGATCTGGCCGCCGGTGGACGGCTGGTTGGCGTTGTTCAGCGGCGCGTTGGCCGCGGCCGAACCGCCGCCCTGGGTGTTGCTGCCGCCGAAGCTGGCCTGCGTCATCGGCATGCTGGCCGGCGGCACCGACGAGCCGGCGCTGCCCGCGGCGCCGGGCGCGCCCGGCACCTGCGACTGCTGCTGGCTCGCGGCCATGGCGGCGCGCAGCGTGGCTGCGAGGCGCACCGCATCGGCGTTCTTCAGGTAGACCACGTAGATGTTGCCGGCCGCGCCGTTGCTGCTTTCGGCCGGCGCACGGTCGAGCTTCTCGACCAGCGTGCGCACGAGCTGCGCGCGTGCCGGGTTGGCGGCGCGAAGAATCAGCGAGTTGCTGCGCGGGTCGGCCATCAGCGTGGTGCGGAACGACGCGTCGGCCCCGCCCGGCGCGGCGGCACCGGGCGCGCTCGCACCGCCGCCTTCGACCAGCCGCGTGACCAGCGGCACCATGTCGGTGGCCACCGAATGCTTGAGCTGGATGACTTCGATGTCGGACGCGTTGGGCACGTCGAGCGACGCGATGATGCGCGCCAGCCGGCGCATGTTGTCGGCGTAGTCGGTGATCACGAGCGAGTTGTTGCCCGGGTTCACGTTGATGGTGTTGTTCGGCGGGATCAGCGGGCGCAGCACGGGCAGCAGGCTGTTGGCCGATTCGTAGTTCAGGCGGAAGATCTGCGTGACGATCTGGTTGCCCGCGGCCGAGCTGGCACCGCTGATCGTGGTGTTGACGGTGCTGGTCTGCAGCTTGGCGTCGGCCTCGGGCACCACCTTGTACAGGCCGTCGGCTTCCACCACCGCAAAGCCCTGCAGGCGCAGAGCAGCGGCAAACTGGTTGAACGCAGCGGCCGGCGCCAGCGGGCGGTCGGTGACCAGGTTCATGGTGCCCTTGACGCGTGGGTCGACCACCACGTCGCGCCCCGTGACCACGGCCATGGTGCGGGCCACGGCCTCGATGTCGGCGGCGGCGAAGTTCAGCGTGATCGGTTCGCCGCGCCGCGGGGCGTCGCCGGTCTGCGCGTAGGCGGGCGGCAGCACCGGCACGAACGACGCCGCGATCAGCAGGCGTACCGCGAGCGCGACGAGGCCGGGGCGGGTGCCGGACGAGGACAGAGGCTTCTTCATGGTCGGATCAACCCAGGGTGATGATCGAGCGCGCACCGTCGCGCCGCCCGATGATGTTCAACAAATTGGAAAGTGCGTCTTCGCGGCCCGGTGCCGCGCTGGCTTCGCCGTTGAAGCGCAACGCGGTGCCGCTCCAGTCGCCGCTGCCGTTCAGTTCGAGGCTGCCTTCGCGCGTGCTCAGCAGCAGCGTGGGGCGCGTGCCGCCTTCGAGCGACAGGCGGTAGCTGCCCATCGGCCGCAGGGTCGACAGGGCGGATGACACATCGGTGGCGTCGAGCGTGGCCTGGCCCTCGATGCGCAAGGCGGGGCCGTCCCACTGCATGGCGAAAGCGCGGGTGTTGAGGTCGAGCGCGCCTTCGAGCTTGAGCGTGTTCCAGGGCGCGCCCAGGCCGGTGAGCAGCGTGGCGGGCCAGCGCGAGCGGGCGTCCTGCCAGGCGAGCTGCAGGCCGTTGGCGCGCGGGCTGGCTTGCAGGCCCAGCGGTTGCGCTGCGCAGCAAGAGAGGTCGAGGCGCGCCGACAGACCGCGCCAGTTCGGCCACAT
This sequence comes from Variovorax boronicumulans, assembly GCF_009811375.1. Lineage (NCBI taxonomy): Bacteria > Pseudomonadati > Pseudomonadota > Betaproteobacteria > Burkholderiales > Comamonadaceae > Variovorax > Variovorax boronicumulans. The sequence goes on along the minus strand of NZ_BKDH01000002.1, from coordinate 182,817 downwards.
GCGCCAGTTCAAGAGGCCCGGCAACGAGACGGCCTGCGTGCCGCCGGCGCCGCTGGCGAACACGACGGCGGCGGTGCCGTTCCAGACCGTGCCGCGTGGGTTGACCAGCAGCAGGCGGCCTTGCGTCCAGCCCGAGAGCGCCGAGGCCAGCCAGCGCGCCGGTGCGAACAGCACGACCGCCACCAGCATGCCGGTCGCGGCGCCGAGCACGGCCCAGCGCCAGCTGCCGCGGCGCGGCTGGAGGTCGGGGACCGGGGGACGTCTCGCCATGCCGTGCGGTGCGTGGGGCTGCTTCAGCGCGGGGCGGGCAGCGCCATCACGAGCGTGCCGTCCCAGCGGGGTTGCGGAGGTTGGTCGGGCGTGGCGGGCGCAGGCTTGGCGCCTGGCGGCGGCGGTGCGACGGGCGCGCGCGTCAGGTGCACTTCGCGCGGCACGGCGTGGGCATTGCCGCGCGCCTGTGCGAGCCATTGCGCCAGGTTCTGGGCCGGCGCGCCGCGCAGCGTGACGGTGGCGGCGCCGTCGCCGCCGGCCGTCATGAGCTGCGCGTTCGTGACGCCGAGGCCGTCGCGCACCGAGCTTTCGAGCGCGCGCAGGGCGTCGTCGCGCGCCAGGCGCGGTTGCGACTGCAGCGCCTTCGCGCGGTTCTGCAAGGTGGCCATCTGCTGGAGCTGGGCGTCGAGCCGTGCGTGTTCGGCCGGTGCCGCGGCCAGCGTGCGCAGCGCGGGGGCGAGCGCGATCCACCAGAGCAAGGCCAGTGCCACCAGCGCGACGGCGCCGATGACGAGGCGGCGCTCGCGCATCCCGAGGACGGCCCAGCGGGCCTTGAGTTGTTCGCTGAAGTTCATCGGTTGGCCTCGGCCTGTACCAGCAGCAGGTCGCCTTCGGTGCGCACCTGGTAGCCGCGCGGCGACAGCGCGGCGGTGATCTGCGTGACCTCCTGCGGCTGCAGCCCGAGGCCACGCAGGCGCAGCTGGCCGGCGCTGAAGTCGATGGCGCTCGGGGAGCGCCCGGGCGGCAGGGCGGTGGCGATGGCGCCGACCATGGGTTCGAAATCGCTCGGTGCCACGTCGCCGACGGCCTGTTGCAGCGCGGCGACCTCGCGGCCCATCTGCAGCGGCGCGTCGACCACGATCTTCACCGAGGGAAAGGTCTGCGTCAGGATGGCGCGCGTGGCCTGGCGCTTGGACTCGAGCGCGTTGCGCTCCTTCCAGGCCCAGGCGTTCAGGCCGATGAGCTGGGTCAGCAGCAGCACCACGACGCCCCAGCGCGCGGCGCGCCATTCGGGCGCGAAGCGCAGCGTCTGAAGCACCGAGGCGAACTTCTTGCCGGCGCGGGCGCGGCCCGTCACGGCGAGGTCGAACTGCGCGAGCTCCCAGGGCGTGCGCGTGGCGTGCAGCCAGCGCTGCGGCGCCTGCACGATCGGCACGCGGCGCTGCAGCAGGTGCTCGGCCGCTTCGGCGACGGCGGGTTCGGTGGTGATGACGGCGGTGTCCAGCGGCAGGCCGTTCGACAGGGCCAGGCCCGCGCCGGCCAGCGGCAGCGAGACCACGCCGTCGCCGTCGCACACCGTGAGTTGCGGCGCCTCGGGCTCGCCCGTGACCTGCAGCAGCGGCGGCGCGTCGGCCGGCTGCGGCGTGAATTCGGGAACGATGCGCACGACGCGCCGGCCGGCGGCTTCGAGCCCCTGCACGACGCTGCGCAGCCAGATGCGGTTGCAGGCCGCGACCCACACCGGCTCGCCGGCCTTGGCGTCGGGCGCGAGCGCGAAGTGCAGGGCTTCCGGGTCGTCGAGCAGGTGCTCTTCGAGCAGGCCGTCGAGCACGGCGCGCAGCTTCGAGGTGCTGCCCATGCTGCCCTTGGGCAAGGTCACGCGGTGCCATGAGAGCGCCGAGGACGGAATGCCGAGCGTGACCTCGGGGCCCGACGGCAGCAGCGTCAGCAGCGCGCGGCCCTGGTCGCGCAGGGCGATGCCGTCCTCACCGGCCTGGGCCCAGTCGTACTCGCCCGCGGCATCGGCCGGAGGGAGGGGGGCAAGGAGCAGCAGCGGGGTCATGTCGGGGGGGTGTCGGAAAAGCCGGTGATTGTAGGAGGGTGGCTTACAAGTTGTTGCTATTGTTTGAATAGCATATCTTGCAGAGACTACGTGCGTTTGACGGTGTTTTGATCAGAGAAAAGGAAAGCGGCGTCAGGGTTTTGCCGGGGGCATGGTGGCGCCCGCGCCACGGGTGCGCCAGACGGTGGTCACGGCCAGGCCCTTGCGAAAGAGCAGCGAGTGCTCTTCCACCCAGGTGCGGTCCAGCCGCAGCCGGCCGTACACCTCGAAATACTGGGTGCCCACGCCGTGCTGGGCCGCGTTGAAGCGCGAGCCGCCGCTGGGCAGGCCGGCGTTGGCTTCCTCGATGTTCTTGAAGAAGGAGCGCCTGCGCCGCTCCACCAGCTGGCGCGCGCTGGCGATGCCCAGCGATTCGACGCTCGCGCTGATGGCCTCGGCGCTGGCCGTGTTGAGGTTGAGCGTGGTGCGCTCCGGCAGGATCGTCACGTAGGGCTCGAGCGCGGCAGCGGTGGCGGGCGAGAGGCCGAGCCACACGAGTTGCGCGACTTCCTGCGGCATCAGCGGAGCGGCGCCGGTGTCGGCGCTGGCATCGCCACCGCCGCTGCTGCCGCCACCGCCGCTACCGCCTGAGGCGGCGTCGGTGCTGCCGGTGTGCAGCGCGCTCGCGAGCCGCGCGGTCATCTGGGTCAGCTCGCCCGCCGGCAGGCCGAGCAGGTTGAAGAGGCGCGTGAAGGTGGCAACGCTGGCCGGCACCGGCTTGCCGGCGTCCACCAGCGACAGCACGTTGAGCTTGGACTGCGCGTCGATGATGCGGCCCGACAGGAAGGCGTCGGGCAGGCCTTCGAGGTTGTCGCTGGCCACGTTCTTCTCGGCCGACAGGAAGCTGGTGAGGCGGGCCTCTTCGAGCGGCACGGCCCAGGGCTCGCCGAGGTGGTCGGGGCCGCCGGCGCGGCCGTCTTCGCCGAGGATCAGGCGCGACCAGTCGAGCGCGCCGATCAGCACCCAGGCCGCCTGCACGCGCGCGCGCTCAGCGCCTTCGACCTCGGCCGAGCGCCACTGCTGCCAGAGCGCAGCGGCGGAGAAGGTGGCGACCAGCATCACGGTCAGCATGGCGGCGAGCAGCGCGGCGCCGCGCTGGCGGCGCGTGCTGGCCACGCGATGGCGTTGCGGCGAGGTCATGAGCGCGGCCCCCCGAGCGTCGGGCGCACCCAGTCGCGCGTGAGCGTGCCCGAGAGCCCGTCGCCGGGCGGCAGGGTCAGCACCAGCCGCACGCCGTCGGGCATGGCGATGAGCGCGCCGGCCGGGTTGGACGGGTTCGCCGCCGCCACGGGCAGCGGCTCCGCCGGCACCCAGGCGTTGTTGCGGAAGTACGCGAGCTGCCAGCTGTTGACCGGCATCAGCGCCACATCGGTGGCGCCGCCGGTGGGGGCGGCGCCGTCCTGTGCCCAGGCGGCCGCGAGGTTCCAGGCCTGCACCCATTCGCCGCGCGTGGCGAAAGGCGCCGACTGCCAGCGCCGCCAGCGCGTGCCGTCCGCGCCGGGGCGCAGCGTCCAGGCGACGACCTGCACGGTCGGCGTGCTGGTGTCGCTGCCGCGGCGCGTCATGCGCAGCACGCGGCCGTCCCAGTCGATCGGGCGGGTCTGCGCGAGCAGGGTGATGGCGTCGAGGTCGGCGCTCCACTGTGCGAGCGTGGCCTGCAGCGTGAGCACCGCGTCGGCGCGCTGCTGGTTCTGCGTGGTGGCGCGCGACATGCTGTCCAGGCCGCGCCAGCTCACCAGTGCGAGCAGCGCCATCACGGCGATGGCGACCAGCAGCTCGATCAGCGTGAAGCCGCGTGCGCGCGGGGGCTTGCGGCTGAGCTTCGTCATCAGACGCGCCCCACCACGGTCGACACGCGCAGCAGCGGTGCGCTGCCTTCGTCGCGCACCTGCACGTCGACGCGCCGGAAATTCGGGTTGAGCGTGGGCACGGTCGTGGTCGTCACCAGGAAGGTGAGGCCGGCCTGCAGGCAGATGGAGCCCGAGTCGCCGACGGCCGGCATCTGCCGCGACAGGCGCGCCTTGGCGAGTTCGTTTTCCGCGCACAGGCCGGCCAGCACGAGGTCGGACTGGCGCTGCGCATTGCGCGTGAGCGACATCGTGGCCTGCGAGCCGGCCGCCAGCGCGAGCGCGACGATGCCCAGCGCGATCAGCACCTCGACCAGCGTGAAGCCGTGGCTGGAGCCGGCGCGCCGCAGCCGTTGCGTCATGGCACGGCGAACACGGTGAAGGGCCGCAGCCCGTCGGTGGCGACGCGCAGCACGCGCGCGGGTGGGCCGTCGCTGTGCAACATGACCTGCTGCGCCGGAATGATGGGGTCGGGACCGAGCTGCAGCGCCGCCACCGGCGTGTCGCCGCCCAGCAGGGGCTGGGCCGTGATGCCTGCGTGGGTCCAGCCGGTGGGCAGCGCGTCGGCGGGCAGGCCGTCGAAGACGAAGCCGCCGCCTTCGACGAGGCGCCAGCGCACCATGACGCCGCTGGCGCGCGACTGGGCGCGGGCCGATTCGAGCAGGGCGGCGAGGCGGTCGGCCTCGCGGTCGAGCGCGGCGGCGTTGGTGTCGCGCATCGCGAAGCTCACGCTGGCGGTCGCGATGGCGATGATCGCGATCACCACGATCAGCTCCAGCAGCGTGAAGCCGCGCGCTGCGCGAGGCGGTGGCAGCACCACGCGGCCGGGGGCGATGCGCTTACTGCCAGCTGCCGATGTCGGCATTCTTGCCCTCGCCGCCGCTCTGTCCGTCGGCGCCGAAGGAGAGCACGTCGATTTCGCCCTTGATGCCGGGGTTCATGTACTGGTACGGATGGCCCCAGGGGTCGTTGGGCAGCTTCTCGACGTAGGGCTTCCAGTTGGGCGCGGCCGGGCCCGCGGTGGGGCGGGTCAGCAGCGACTGCAGGCCCTGCTCGGCGGTCGGGTAGCGCTGGTTGTCGAGGCGGTAGAGCTTGAGGGCCTGCATCAGGTTGTTGATGTCGGTGCGGGCGGCGGTGACGCGGGCGTCGTCGGCGCGCTCGATCACGTTCGGCACGATCAGCGCAGCGAGCACGCCGATGATGACAAGCACCACCATGAGTTCGATCAGCGTGAAGCCGCGTTGTGCGGTGCGGGAGACGGAACGAAGGAGTTTGTTCATAGCTTGCGGGGACATGAGGCGGTAAGCGCGCTGCATGATAATCCGCGGCCATGACAAGTCCTTACTCCGCAGCCCGCTGGCATGCCCCACTTGCAACGACGGGGCTTTGGGCGTTGGCCGCGGGCGCCGCGGTGTTCTGGGCGCTGCGGCTGGCCTCGCCGGCCGACGCCGTGGCTGCGGCGGCCACGATGCCGCGCGCACCGGTCGCGGCCGATGCCGAGGCGGTGGCCCGGTTGCTGGGCGTGGTCACGGTGACGTCGAACGCGCCCGTGGCGCCGGAGGCCGCGAGCCGCTTCGCGCTGTCGGGCGTGGTGGCGGACCCGTCGAACCAGGGCGCGGCGCTGATCTCGATCGACGGCAAGCCGCCGCGGCCGTTCCGCGTCGGCTCGAAGGTCGGCGAGAGCTATGTGCTGCAGTCGGTGGGCGTGCGCGCGGCGACGCTCGGTGCCCAGCGCGACGGGCCGGCGGCGTTCACGCTGCAGCTGCCGGTGCGTGCGCCGCTGAGCATGGGGCTTCCGACGCCACCTGCTGGTCTGCCGTCGGTGTCGCCGGCTGTGCCTGCCGGCCCGTTGCCGGCCACGATGCCGGCAGTGGTGATGCCGCCGCAGCAGCAGTTGCAACCTGCCGCCACGGCGGGCGCCGCGATGGAGCCGCCGCCGCAGGCGCAGACCCCTGCGCAGTAAGCGCAGCGGTCGCTTTCTTTCTCTTTTCTTCAGGCCTGGAGGAACAGGCGGTAGGCCGGGTTGGCCGTTTCCTCGACGCAGGGATAGCCCAGCGTTTCGAGGAAGCTGTCGAAGGCCGCCGACTCTTCGGCCGGCACCTGCAGGCCCACGAGGATGCGCCCGTAGTCGGCGCCCTGGTTGCGGTAGTGGAACAGGCTGATGTTCCAGTTCGGCCGCATCAGGCTCAGGAACTTGAGCAGCGCACCGGGACGCTCGGGGAACACGAAACGCAGCAGGCGCTCGTCGTGCGCCAGCCCCGTGCGGCCACCCACCAGGTGGCGCAGGTGCTCCTTGGCGAGCTCGTCGTGCGTGAGGTCGAGTGCGTCGAAGCCGTGTTCGATGAAGACCTTCGCGATGGTGGCCGACTCGCCACGCGCCGAGGTCGTGAGGCCGACGAACACGTGGGCCTTGGCGGCATCGCTGATGCGGTAGTTGAACTCGGTCACGTTGCGCGGCGCGCCGCCGGCCGGCAGCTGGCTGATGAGTTCGCAAAAGCGACGGAAGCTGCCGCGCTCTTCAGGGATGGTCACGGCGAACAGCGCCTCGCGTTCCTCGCCGACCTCGGCCCGCTCGGCCACGAAGCGCAGCCGGTCGAAATTCATGTTGGCACCGCACAGGATCGCTGCGTAGGTCTCGCCTTGGCGGCCATGCTCGGCCGCGTACTGCTTGATGGCCGCCACGGCCAGTGCGCCGGCCGGCTCGACGATGCTGCGCGTGTCGACGAACACGTCCTTGATGGCGGCGCACACGGCGTCGGTGTCGACCGAGATGTAGCCGTCGACCAGGTTCTGCGCGATGCGGAAGGTTTCCTCGCCGACCAGCTTGACGGCCGTGCCGTCGGAGAACAGGCCGACGTCGGGCAGGTTCACGCGCTGGTGCGCGGCGACCGATTGCATCATCGCGTCGGAGTCGCTCATCTGGACGCCGATCACCTTGATCTCGGGCCGCACGGCCTTGATGTAGTTGGCCACGCCGGAGATGAGGCCGCCGCCGCCGATCGCCACGAACACCGCGTCGAGCGGGCCCTGGTGCTGGCGCAGGATTTCCATCGCGATGGTGCCCTGGCCCGCGATGACGTCGGGGTCGTCGAAGGGATGGACGAAGGTCAGGTTCTGCTGCGTCTGCAATTCGAGCGCATGCAGGTAGGCGTCGGAATAGCTGTCGCCGTGCAGCACGATCTCGCCGCCGAAACCACGCACCGCATCGATCTTCAATTGCGGCGTGGTCACGGGCATCACGATCACTGCGCGCGTGCCGAGCTTGCGCGCGCCGAGCGCAACGCCTTGCGCGTGATTGCCGGCCGATGCGCAAATCACACCGCTCGCCAATTGCGCTTTGCTCAGGTGCGCCATCTTGTTATAGGCACCGCGCAGTTTGAAACTGAATACGGGTTGCTGGTCCTCGCGCTTGAGCAACACGGTATTGCCGAGCCGCTCGCTGAGCGCGCGCGCCTTCTCCAGAGCGGACTCGACAGCCACGTCGTAGACCCGCGCATTGAGGATTTTTCTGAGATAGTCGGCGGGCGTTAACGCCGCAGTAACGGGTGCATTGCGCAAGATCTTTTCCAGGGAGTTTTCATTTGCTAACCATCAATCATAAGAGGCATCGGTATTGCATGCGGGGAATGGCATGGACACAAATGTCATAAACCTATTCCGCAAGGCTCCTGCTGCAAATGATTCCGGTTTTTTTGCGCGCACCTATCCCGCGATTCATACGCCCGCTAATTCACTAACAGTTGGGCAGAATTTGTTATCAGTTTCTGTCAGTGACCTTTCGAAGGGACTGATGCAGGCCGAGGCCGCGCGCGTGCAACGCGGCGAAATCGGACGGCCCACATGGCAGGTCATGGGCAACAGATTGCGTGCGCACATCGTTCCGTTGCTGGGCGATGTGCCGGTGGCCGTGTTCGCGACCGCGGACGTGCAGCGCCTGATCGATCACCTCGGGGAACAAGGCTTTACGAGCACGACGATCGCGCAGTACCTCGTGTTGCTCCGCAAGGTGGTCATGCATGGCGTGCACGTCGGTGCATTGCGCGAGGCCCCCGTGTTCCCGAAGGTCAAGGTGCGCAGCCAGCCGCGCGGCAGCTTCAGCGTGGCGGAGTACCGTGCGCTGATCGCGGCGGCGCGCAGCTTGCGCGGCCATTCGCACCCGGTGCTGGATCGGCTGACGGCCGGCGAACGTTTCTGGATCGCTCGCGAATTGCTCGTCATGCCCGACGAGTTGCCGTGGCTGATCCGCTGGATGGTCAACACCTTCGTGCGCCCCAGCGACATCAAGCTCATGAAACACAAGCACATCGAGGTGGTGCGAGGCAAGCATGTCTACCTGCGGATGAACCTGCCGGAGACCAAGCGGCACAGCCAGCCCATCGTGAGCCTGCGACCTGCCGTTCGTGTCTATGAATGCCTGGTCGCGTACCGCGAGACCCATGGTTTCGGCGGGGCGGAAGACTACATCTTCATGCCGCACCTGAAGAACCGCGAGCACGCGCTGGCGGTTCTCAATTTCTTCTTTCACTGGGTGCTCGAAAAGACCGGTCTCGAGAAAGGACCGCTGGGTCAGTCGAGGACGCTGTATTGCTTGCGCCATACGGCCATCACGTTGCGGCTCTTGTATGGGCAGGGGATCGACATGCTGACACTGGCGCGCAACGCGCGAACGAGCGTCAACATGGTCGAGCGTTTCTACGCATCGGTGCTGAGCGGAGAAATGAATGTGGGGCTGCTGCAGAGCAGGCGTGGCCGGATGAATTGAGGAAGGACAAAAAGCCGCCCGGCTTGAACCGGGCGGCTTGAGCGTTTGCAGATTCAAACTGGCGTGGGCCAGCATGTGAATCAACAGCGAACGATCAGAAGGCGTGACGGATGCCGAAGTCGTAGCCCGTCGAGGTCTTCGGCGTGAAGCCGTTGCCGGTGCCTTGGAAGCCCGGGCCGCCGACGGTCAGCGATGCGCCGTTCTTGTTGCTCACGCGAGCAACGGTGGCGTACAGGGCCGTGCGCTTCGACAGGTTGTGCACGTAGCCGATGGCCAGCTTGTTGGCCTTCTTGTCTGCGGGCAGCACTTCCCACGGGTTGCGGGCAACCAGGTTCTCGTCGTACTTGACGCTCGAGTACGAAGCGCGGATCAGTCCAGCACCGACCGGCACGGTCACGCCGAGCAGGTAGCCGGTCAGATCGATGTCCGGACGGCCGCCGAGGTACGGTTCGACTTCGTAGTCAACCTTGTTCTTGGCGCGCGACAGTTCACCGAACAGCTTCACGGGGCCGAAGTCGTACGAAGCGCCCAGGTTCAGTGTGTTGACCTTGGTGGTCGTGCCGACATAGAACTGGTCACCCACGGTGCTGCTGCCGTAAGCCAGCGCAACATCCAGCGGACCGTTGGCGTAGCCGAAGCGACCGCCGACATAGCGACCGGTGCGCGAGGCGTTTTCGGCGAGGGGCGGCGTTGCGGTGCCCGGGCTGTACTTGGTCTTCTCGTGGAAGCCGTACATCACTTGGCCGTAGAAACCACCCAGGTTCGGCGGCAGGAAGTAGCCGATGCTGTTGCCGGCGCGAACGTAGTTGCTTCCACCGGCATCGGGGAGCTGCGGAACGTTCTTGAGGGCGTCGGGGAGCTTCTTGCCGTCGGCATAGCCGGTGAAACCGCCGAACGAGCCGTTGGCCGTCGAGACCAGGTTGGTGCCCACGCCATTGGTGCCGAACGGGTCGAACACGGTGTCGTTCCAGAACGTCGGGGTGTAGTCGCGGCCGAGGCGGACTTCACCGAACCCGCCCGACAGGCTCACGGTCGAACGGCGCGTGAATGTCGAGACGCCCGTCTGGCCATCGTCGTTGCTGATCGGGGCTTCGAGCCAGAAGCTGGCGGCCAAGCCACCACCGAGGTCTTCCGTGCCACGGAAGCCCAGGCGGCTGGAGTTGTAGCCCGAGTGGGCCAGTTCACGGCGGCTCGCCTTGATGCTGCCGCGGTTCAGGTAGAACGGGTTGTAGATGGGGAAGCCGAGCCTGTCGTACGCGACGCCATTGCCCAGGTCACGCGAGGTGGACGAGTAGCCGCTGATCGACGCGTCGACCACACCAAACAGCGTGACGGACGACTGAGCCGAGGCAACACCGGCAACAGCCAGGGCAGCCAGAGCAGCTGCCCTTTCGCAGTGGGCAGCTAGAGTGGCGCGGCCATCGGGGCGCACAAAGAAAAAAGCCCCGAGTCTTGCGACTCGGGGCTAAATCCACCAATTGGAAGGGTGGAGGAGACAACTGGGTGCGCACCATGAAGTGCGCAGCAATGAAATAGAGTATACCCACCCTTTGTTGCGATGCAACAAGCAGGCGATGCTTTTCCCACACACAAGTTGATGTTTGGTGCGCATTTTTCCGCACGAATTCATCCCAATTGGAGCTGAACACCATGGAATGCACAGTAAGTTGGACCGGTGACGCAGGCACTCGATCGGCCATGGGCTTCGTGGCCGAGACCGGCAGCGGCCATGTCCTGATGATGGACGGCGCCCCGGACGCGGCCAAGCCCGAGAACGGCGGCCAGAACCTGGCGGCACGGCCGATGGAAACCGTGCTCGCGGGCACGGGCGGTTGCACCGCCTACGACGTGGTGCTCATCTTGAAGAGGGGGCGCCATCGCGTCGAGCGCTGCAGCGTCAAACTGACCAGCGAGCGCGCCGAGAAGGATCCCAAGGTCTTCACGAAGATCCACATGCACTTCACCGTGGCGGGCAAGGGCATTCCGGCCGCCGCCGTGGAGCGGGCGATCGCCCTCAGCCACGAAACCTACTGCTCCGCCAGCATCATGTTGGCGAAGACGGCGGAAATCACGACCAGCTTCGATCTGATCGAGACCTGAAACCCCCGTTGGATGGCGACCGAAGGCCCTAGATTCGGTGGGCGACGGTCGTCATGACCCGCGATGCCAGGCGCATCAGGGCCTTGGCCGGGGCCGGCAGTTCCGCGGCGCCCGCGTCGACGGCCTGAGTGGCGTGGCGGGCTTCGTCGATCTTCATTTGCTCGACCACGGCGCGGGACGCGTGATCGGTCGACGGCAGGCGGTCCAGGTGGCTTTCGAGGTGCGCTTCCACCTGCCGTTCGGTTTCGGCAACAAAACCGAGGCTCAGGGGATCGCCCAGGCGTCCAGCAATCAGGCCAAGACCGAAGGCGCCTGCATACCAGAGCGGATTCAGGAGGGACGGGCGGGCGCCCAGGTCGTCCAGCCGCTGCCGGGTCCAGGCCAGGTGATCGGTTTCTTCATGCGCGGCTTCCAGGAAGTGCGCGCGCAACGCCGGGTCCCGCGCCACGGCGGCCTGGGCGGTGTACAGCGCCTGTGCACAGACTTCGCCGACATGATTCACGCGCATCAGCGCACCGGCCTCGCGGCGCTCCGATTCGCTCAATTCACCTTGCGGCTGGATCGCGGACGGAAGCGCCCGGGTGGCGTGAGATCGGGCAAAAAGCGTGCGCAAAGCCGCATCGGCGGCTGTGAGGGCGGGGTCGAGCAGGGCGGTCATGGGTCTATTTGAACGCACCTGTCCGGCGATGCAAGGACAGCACATTTCGTTTCATATCGTGGCAAAACCACCCGTCTAAGTCCTTTGTTGCACGACTGCAACGAAACACACGGGGCTTCCAAGATTTAGGGCGATTTGTTTTGCCCTGCCGCAGCGGCTCTGGTGCAATAGCATCAACTTCCCAAAAGGAGGTTGGCCCGGGGTCCGGTGGGAGCACAAAAGTGCCAGTCACGGTGAGCCCTTCGCACCGGAGCCCTATGTTTAACCTTGGAGAAACTTGCAATGAAAAAATCTCTAGTTGCTCTGGCTGCCCTGGCTGTTGCCGGTGTTGCCTCGGCTCAGTCGTCCGTCACGCTGTTTGGTGTGGTCGACGCGTCGATCAGCGGCTACTCGTCCACCTCGCGTGACCTGAACGGTGCCACCTTCCTGAACCCGTTCTACCTGAACAAGGGCAGCGTCAAGGCAAGCCGTCGCGAACTGGCTAACTCGGGCTACAACTCCAGCCGTCTGGGCTTCCGTGGTACGGAAGACCTCGGTGGTGGCCTGGCCGCCAGCTTCTGGCTCGAAGCTCCGATCAGCAACGACAACGGCCAAGAAGGCATCGCCACGTTCGCACGTCGTTCGACCGTGAGCCTGTCGGGCGGTTTCGGTGAAATCCGTCTGGGCCGTGACTACACCCCGACGTTCTGGAACGACACCGTGTTCGATCCGTTCGGCACCAACGGCGTTGGCACCAACCTGATCTCGACGGCCAATGGCTCGTTCGGCGCATTCGGTACCCCCGCTGCTTCGACCGCTCCGTTCACCAACGTTGGCTCCAGCAACTACGTCCGCGCCAGCAACACCATCGGCTACTTCCTGCCGCCGAACCTGGGTGGTTTCTACGGTCAAGTGCAGTACGGCTTCGCTGAGAAGACCAAGTACAGCCCTGGCCTGGCAACGCCTGATGTGGCTAACAGCCAGCGTCAAGGTCGTTACGTCGGCGGCCGCTTCGGCTACGCCAACGGCCCCCTGGACGTTGCTCTGGCTTACGGCAGCAGCACCGTTGGTGACCAGTTCTACGTCGGCACGACCACCAAGGTCAACACGCTGAACCTGGGCGCTTCGTACGACTTCGGTCCCGTGAAGCTGTTCGGTGAACTGTCGCGCGCCAAGAACAAGGTTGACTACGAAGTCACCCCGTTCGCCGGTGGCCGTCCTGACATCGACCTGACCGGTTACCTGCTCGGCGTGACCGTGCCGGTCGGTGCTGGCCTGATCCGCGCTTCGTACTCGAGCGTCAAGTACGACTACAACCAGCCCGCAGTGCTGTTCCAGCCCGCAGTTGCTGACCCGAAGGCCAACAAGCTGGCTATCGGCTACGTGCACAACCTGTCGAAGCGCACGGCTCTGTACGCTACCGTTGCTCGCGTGAGCAACAAGAACGGTGCAGCTCTGACCGTCGGCGGCCCGGCTTTCGTGACCACGGGTGGCTTCACCCCGAAGACCTCGACCGGCTACGACTTCGGTATCCGTCACGCTTTCTAATTTGATGCTGGCGCAAGCCAGCTTCGAATCGAAAGACTGAAAGCCACCCGGCGCAAGCCGGGTGGCTTTTTCTTTTGGCGCGCGCCTGTTCTCACTCGTAAAAATTGCGCCTCCACCCCCGGGGAACCCCCGTGCGGGCACGCTGCTTGCACTGCTAGCATGCCGCGATCACTCTTGTTGCTGAATGACTGCCTTTGTACTGCGCCGCCTGATCCAGGCCGTGATCGTGATGATCGCGGTTGCGTTCATTGCCTTCCTCCTCTTTCAATATGTCGGCGACCCGGTCGTGTTCCTGCTGGGGCAGGATGCCAAGCCCGACCAGATCCGTGAAATGCGCGCCGCATTGGGGCTCGACCGACCCTTCTTCGTGCAGTTCTGGCACTTCCTCGTCAACGCCGCGCAAGGCGAATTCGGACTGAGCCTGCGCCAGGGTGCCAAGGTGTCGCGCCTGATCGGCGAGCGCTTCCCGGCCACGCTCGAACTCGCACTCGTGGCCGCGGCCCTGGCGTTGTTCGTCGGCATTCCGATGGGCGTGTACACCGCCCTGCGCCGTGGCACCTTCATGAGCCAGGTGTTCATGACCGTGTCGCTGCTCGGCGTGTCGCTGCCGACCTTTCTCATCGGCATCCTGCTGATCCTCGTCTTCGCCGTGACGCTGGGCTGGTTCCCGAGCTTCGGGCGCGGCGATACGGTGCAGTTTGGCTGGTGGACCAGCGGCCTCTTCAAGGCCGACGGCTGGCACCACATCATCCTGCCGGCGGTGACGCTGGCGATCTTCCAGCTCACGCTGATCATGCGGCTGGTGCGCGCCGAGATGCTCGAGGTGCTGCGCACCGACTACATCAAGTTCGCGCGTGCACGGGGCCTGTCGAACCGCGCGATCCACTTCGGCCATGCGCTCAAGAACACGCTGGTGCCGGTCATGACCATCACCGGCCTGCAGCTCGGTGGCCTGATCGCCTTCGCGATCATCACGGAGTCGGTGTTCCAGTGGCCCGGCATGGGGCTGCTCTTCATCCAGGCCGTGACCTTCGCGGACATCCCCGTGATGGCCGCCTATCTGTGCCTGATCGCACTGATCTTCGTGGTGATCAACCTCGTGGTCGACCTGTTGTACTTCGTGGTCGATCCCCGGCTGCGCGTGGGCAAGGCGGGAGGCCATTGAGGTGAGTGTCGCAACCGCTGCCGCAACGCCGCGCCTGCAGGCCTCCGGCCGGGCCTTCGCGCACATCGCCAGCTTCTACCCCGAGATCACGGCCTTTCGTCGCGACCTGCACGCCCACCCCGAGCTCGGCTTCGAAGAGGTCTACACGGCGGGCCGCGTGCGCGAAGCACTGCGGGCTTGCGGCGTGGACGAGATCCACGAGGGCATCGGCAAGACCGGCGTGGTCGGCGTCATCCGCGGCAAGTCGACGGCCAGCGGCCGCATGATCGGCCTGCGCGCCGACATGGATGCGCTGCCGATGCGCGAGGACAACGACTTCGGCTGGCGCTCCGCCAACGACGGCCTGATGCACGGCTGCGGCCACGACGGCCACACCGCCATGCTCGTCGGCGCCGCGCGCTACCTGGCCGAGACGCGCGACTTCGACGGCACCGCCGTGCTGATCTTCCAGCCCGGCGAAGAAGGCCTTGCCGGTGCGCGCGTGATGATCGAAGACGGCCTGTTCGACCGCTTCCCGGTGAACGCCGTCTACGCCATGCACAACTGGCCCGCGATGCCGGCCGGCACCGTCGGCATCAACCGCGGCGCGATGATGGCTGCGGCCGACCGCGTGACGATCGAGATCAAGGGCAAGGGCGGCCACGGCGCGCATGCCTACCAGACCATCGACCCCGTCGTGGTGGCCGCGCACATCATCACCGCGGCGCAGACCATCGTGTCGCGCAGCGTGCGCCCCATCGACGCGGCCGTCGTCAGCATCTGCGCCGTGCAGGCCGGCGACCTCGGCGCCATGAGCGTGATCCCGGGCGAGGCCACGCTGGTCGGCACCGTGCGCACCTTCAGCGCGCGCGTGCAGGCGCAGGTCGAGCAGCGACTGAGCGAGCTGTGCACGGCCATTGCCACCGGCTTTGGCGCGACCGCGACGATCAAGTACGAACGCATCTACCCGGCCACGATCAACACCGCGCCCGAAGCGATGTTCGCGGCCGATGTGGCGCAGGCGCTGGTCGGCGCGAAGAACGTCGATCGCAACCTGGAGCCCAGCATGGGCGCCGAAGATTTTTCCTTCATGCTGCAGAAGAAGGCCGGTGCCTATCTGCGCATCGGCCAGGACGCCCGCAGTGGCGCCTTCCTGCACAACAGCCGCTACGACTTCAACGACGAGATCCTGCCGCTGGGCGCCGCACTGCATGCGGGCCTGATCGAGCAGGGCATGCCGCTGGCTGCTACCCGCAGCCTGCAGCCAGGGAAAGCCGCCGCCACCGCGGCGCCGTGATGTGTTCGATTTCAACCCGAGGAGTGTTCCCATGAGTTTCAAGAAGCAAGCGGCTGCGGTCGCTGTCCTGTGCGCTCTGAGCGCCGTCAGCATGGTCGCCAGCGCGCAGACCATCCGCATCGCGAACCAGGGCGACGCCCTGTCGCTCGACCCGCACTCGCTCAACGAGTCGCTGCAACTGAGCGTCACCGCCAACGTCTATGAAACTCTCGTGGGCCGCAACAAGGACCTGAGCCTGGCACCGCTGCTGGCCACGAGCTGGAAGCAGACCTCGCCGAACGTGTGGCGCTTCGAACTGCGCAAGGGCGTGGTGTTCCATGACGGCACGCCGTTCAGCGCCGACGACGTCGTGTTCAGCTTCGCGCGTGCGCAGGGCGACGGCTCCGACATGAAGGCCACGCTCAGCGAGATCAAGGCCGTGCGCAAGGTCGGCGACCTCGCCGTCGAAATCGAAACCAACGGCCCGTTCCCGATCCTGCCCGACGTGATCTCGCTCACCATGATCATGAGCAAGAAGTGGTGCGAGGAAAACCAGGCCACCAAGCCCGTCGACCGCCGCAAGGGCATCGAGAACACAGCCTCGTTCAAGGCCAACGGCACCGGCCCGTTCCGCGTGCGCGAGCGCCAGCCCAACGTGCGCACCGTGTTCACGCGCAACGGCACCTACTGGGGCAAGATCGACGGCAACGCGCAGGAGATCGTGTTCACGCCCATCGCCAACCCCGCGACCCGCGTGGCCGCGCTGGTCTCCGGCGAAGTCGACGTGATGGAGCCCGTGCCCGTGCAGGACATCGCGCGCATCAACGCCGCGCCCAACGCCCGCGTCATCACCGGCCCCGAGATGCGCACCATCTTCCTGGGCATGGACCAGAAGCGCGACGAGCTGCAGTACTCGAACGTGAAGGGCAAGAACCCGTTCAAGGACAAGCGCGTGCGCCAGGCCTTCTACCAGGCCATCGACATCGCCGGCATCCAGCGCACCGTGATGCGCGGCGCCTCCAAGCCCACCGCGCTGCTCGTCGGCCCGGGCATCAACGGCTGGACCGCCGACCAGGACAAGCGCTTGCCTTTCGACGTCGATGCCGCCAAGAAGCTGCTGACCGAAGCCGGCTACCCCAACGGCTTCGAAGTCTCGATGAACTGCCCGAACGACCGCTACGTCAACGACGGCCAGATCTGCCAGAGCGTGGCCGCCAACCTGGCCAAGATCGGCGTCAAGATCAACCTCGTGGCCGAGACCAAGGGCACCTACTTCCCGAAGATCCTGCGTCGCGACACCAGCTTCTACATGCTGGGCTGGACCCCGACCACCTACGACTCGCACAACGCGCTGAGCTCGCTCACCTCGTGCCCCGACGACAAGGGCACGGGCCAGTTCAACCTGGGCGCCTACTGCAATCCGAAGCTGGACGAGCTGACCAAGAAGATCCAGTCCGAGTCGGACAAGGCCAAGCGCAACGAGATGATCAAGGAAGCCTTCAAGGTCCACACCGACGACATCGGCCACCTGCCGCTGCATCAGCAGTCGCTGGCCTGGGGCGTGAGCAAGAAGGTCGAGCTGGTGCAGCTGGCCGACAACTTCATGTACTTCAAGTGGATGAGCATCAAGTAAGTCGACCGTGGGCCGCTGCCAGAGCGGCCCGACCATGGGCCCGCTTCTTGCGGGCCCATTCCTTTTTTGCTTCACGATGACAACTAACCCCCACGCTCCCCTTGCTGCGCAAGGTCTGCTGCCCCCCGAGGGGGCCGCTTTTTCTCTTGGGGCGGCCCGGCGATGAAAAAAACCCTTGCTCGCTGGCTCGACAGCGATGTCGGCTACAGCTTCCGCACCTCGCCGGTGGCGATCGCCGCCGCCGTCATTGCGCTGGTGTGCGTCTTCTGTTCGGTGTTCGCCGGATGGGTGTCGCCGCACAACCCCTTCGACCTCGCCACCCTCGAACTCGGCGACGCCCGCCTGCCGCCGGCGTGGAGCGCCGAAGGCTCCACCAAATACATCCTCGGCACCGACGACCAGGGCCGCGACATTCTTTCGGCCGTGATCTATGGCGCCCGCATCTCGCTGATCGTCGGCGTGGTGTCGGTGGTGCTGTCGGTCGTGGTCGGCGTGGTGCTCGGCCTGCTGGCCGGCTTCTTCGGCGGCTGGCTCGACTCCTTCCTCATGCGCGTGTGCGACGTGATGCTGTCGTTCCCGCCGATCCTCGTGGCGCTGCTCATCGCCGGCGTCGGCCGCGCGCTCTTTCCGGGCGCGCACGAATCGCTGGCCTTCGGCGTGCTGATCATCTCGATCTCGCTCACGGGCTGGGTGCAGTACGCGCGCACCGTGCGCGGCTCCACGCTGGTGGAGCGCAACAAGGAGTACGTGCAGGCCGCGCGCGTCACCGGCGTGGCGCCGCTGCGCATCATGCTGCGCCACGTGCTGCCCAACGTGATGGGGCCGGTGATGGTGCTGGCCACCATCCAGGTCGCGACCGCGATCATCACCGAGGCCACGCTCTCGTTCCTGGGCGTCGGCGTGCCGCCGACCTCGCCTTCGCTGGGCACGCTCATCAGCATCGGCAACCAGTACCTGTTCTCGGGTGAATGGTGGATCACGGTGTTCCCGGGCCTGATGCTGGTGCTGATCGCACTCAGCGTGAACCTGCTCGGCGACTGGCTGCGCGACGCGCTCAATCCGCGCTTGCGCTGAACAGAAAAGGAGAACGCCTCATGACGCTGCTCCAGGTCAAAGACCTCGTCGTCGAATTTCCGAACCGCCGCGGCACGCTGCGCGCGCTCGACCGCATTTCCTTCGACATCGCGCCCGGAGAAATCCTCGGCGTGGTGGGTGAGTCGGGTGCGGGCAAGTCGCTCACCGGCGCGGCCATCATCGGCCTGCTCGAACCGCCGGGCCGCGTGGCCGGCGGCGAGATCCTGCTCGAGGGCCAGCGCATCGACAACCTCGGTTTCGATGCGATGCGCCCCATCCGCGGCCGCAAGATCGGCGCGATCTTTCAAGATCCGCTGACCTCGCTGAACCCGCTGTACACCGTGGGCCGCCAGCTCATCGAGACCATCCGCACCCACTTGCCCGTGACCGAATCGGAAGCGCGCAAGCGCGCCATCGGCCTGCTGCAGGACACCGGCATTCCCGCCGCCGAACAGCGCATCGACCACTTCCCGCACCAGTTCTCGGGTGGCATGCGCCAGCGCGTCGTGATCGCCCTGGCGCTCGCGGCCGAACCCAAGCTCATCGTGGCCGACGAGCCGACCACCGCGCTCGACGTGTCGATCCAGGCGCAGATCATCCAGCTGCTCAAGCAGGTCTGCAAGGAACGCGGCGCGGCGGTGATGCTCATCACGCACGACATGGGCGTGATCGCCGAGACCTGCGACCGCGTGGCCGTGATGTATGCGGGCCGCATCGCCGAGATCGGCCCGGTGCACGAGGTGATCCACCAGCCCGCGCACCCCTACACCTCGGGCCTGATGGCGTCGATCCCCGACATGACCAGCGACCGCGAACGGCTCAACCAGATCGACGGCGCCATGCCGCGGCTCAATGCCATCCCGACCGGTTGCGCCTACAACCCGCGCTGCCCGCGCACCTTCGCACGTTGCCTGACCGAACGGCCCGAGCTGATGCACGCGGGCGCCACGCGCGCCTCCTGCTGGCTGCACGATGCCGCCGACCCGCACGCGGGCCAGGCCGAGATCGCCGCGCAGCACCACGACGCCCTGGCGGCCGGCGAGCGCGCCACGCCCGAGGCGGCCGAACCCCTGGCAGAGGTGACCCGATGAGCGCCGTGATCGAACCCCGCAAGGACGCCGCAGCGGCAAAGACCGGCGAGCCGCTCGTGGTCGCGCACGACCTCGCGCGCACCTTCGACGTCTCGCCGCCCTGGCTCAACCGCGTGCTCGAACGCAAGCCGCGCGTGCTGCTGCATGCCGTGGACGGCGTGAGCTTTTCCATCGAGCGCGGCAAGACGCTCGCGCTGGTCGGCGAATCGGGCTGCGGCAAGAGCACGGTCGCGCGACTGCTGGTCGGCCTGTATGCGCCCACGCGCGGCGGCCTGCAGTTCGACGGGCAGGACGCGCACGCCGCGTTCAAGACGCCCGAAGGCCGTCAGCTGCGCCGCCGCATCCAGATGATCTTCCAGGACCCCTACGCGAGCCTCAACCCGCGCTGGATCGTCGAGGACATCATCGGCGAGCCGCTGCGCGAGCACGGCATCCTGAGCGACAAGGACGCGCTGCGCCAGCGCGTGGGCGAGCTGCTGCAGTCGGTCGGCCTCTCGCCGCTGGACATGAGCAAGTACCCGCACCAGTTCTCGGGCGGCCAGCGCCAGCGCATCTCCATCGCGCGCGCGCTCGCCACGCAGCCCGAGTTCCTCGTGTGCGACGAGCCCACCTCGGCGCTCGACGTGAGCGTGCAGGCGCAGGTGCTCAACATCATGAAGGACCTGCAGCGCGAGCAGGGCCTGACGTATCTCTTCATCTCGCACAACCTCGCGGTGGTGCGCCACGTGGCCGACCAGGTCGGCGTGATGTACTTGGGCCGGCTGGTCGAGGTGGCGGACAAGCAGAAGCTCTTCGCCGAGCCGCAGCATCCGTACACCCGCATGCTGCTCGACGCGATCCCGCAGATGAAGCACACCGGCCGTGCGCGCACGCCGGTGCAGGGCGAAGTGCCGAATCCGCTGAACCCGCCGACCGGTTGCGCCTTTCATCCGCGCTGCCCGCATGCCAATGCGCGCTGCTCGTCGGAGCGGCCTTCGCTGTTGAGTCTGAAGGGCGTGCAGGTGGCTTGCCATGCCGTGGAGGAAGGCCGTTTGTGAGTGAAGGCGGCAGTCCGCAGGGCTGGCCGGCGGACAACTTTCCGTACCGGCCGCACCTGCGCTTCTGCTCGCTCGGTAACGAGAACGTGCGGGAGGTGATGGAGGGCTTTCGCCTCGCCAGCGAACGCCTCGGCTACACCACGAGCATCGCGCCGGGCCCGGGTGTCGACAACGACGACATCAACCTCTTCTTTTTCGCGATGGGCCTGAGCCTGCCCTCGGACGACGAGCTGCCGCCGAACGCGATCGTCGTCAACTTCGAGCCGGCCCTGCCCGCGTTGCTCGCGGAGATGCCCGGCTACCAACGGCTGCTGCAGCGCGCCCACGTGTGGGAGTACAGCCTCGAGAACATGGTGCACCACCCGGCACTGGGCATCTACCGCGCCGACTACGTGGGCCCGGGCTTCGAGCCGCTGGCCACGCCGCTGCTGCCGGCGTCCGCGGTGCTGGACGATGCGCAGCAGGACATCGACGTCATCTTCTTCGGCGAGACGACGCCCCGGCGGCTGCAGGTGCTGGAAGCGCTGACTGCTGCCGGACTGCGGGTCGCCTATCCCTTCGGCACCGCCTGGACACCGGCGCAGCGCGACGCCTTGCTGCCGCGCGCCAAGGTCGGGCTGAACATGCGCAAGGCCGATCACTCCAGCACCGTCGAGTTGCCGCGCCTGTCGATCCTGCTGCGGCATCGCAAGGCCGTGGTGTCGGAGCTGTATCCCCATTCCGAGATTCCGCAGGTGCTGCGCGACGCGGTCGAAGGGTGTACGAAGGACGAGCTGGTCGACCGCGTGCGCGCGCTGGTGGCCGATGCGCCGCGGCGGCGTGCGCTGGAAATCGCCGGGCCGCGGGCGCTGCAGTCCTTGCCGCCGCAGCATGAGGTGCTGGCGGGTGCGATGCAGCGCTACCTTGCGGGGGCCCGGCAGCGATGGGTGGCCCAACAGGCACTGAGCACGGCTGAGCCCGCCGCGCAGGTGTCCGTCCTGATGGTGACGCGAGACGGCGAAGCCGATGTCGCGGAGGCCCTGACATCGATCGCCGAGCAAAGCCTCGCACCGCACCAGATCATCGTGGTGGACGACGGCTCCACCGATGCCACCGTCGACGTGGTTCGCGCGCGCATGGCCGCCGACCCTCGGCTGACCGAACTGCTGCTGTTGCAGGCGCCCGTCCCGATGGGCTGGGCAGCGGCCGCGCAATGGGGGTTGATGCAGGCGCGCGGCGACGCGCTGGCGCTGTGGTCGCCGACTGTGCGCTGTGCGCCCGAGCGCCTGCAGGTGCAGTCCGCGTTCCTGCGGGCGTCGCCGGAGATCGGCGCGGTCGGTGCCTGGTACACCCGCGATGGCGAAGCGGAGCCGCCGCCGATGCAGCGCCTGCCGGAGATGCACGACCAGATCCTGGCCGCGCTGTTGGCGCATCTGCCGCACGAACAACCGCTGTTGATGGGCGGCCTGATGCTGTCGTTGCCGCGCATCCAGCAACGCGGGCTCGGCTTCGACGCCACGCTCGGCCGGTTCGCATGGCTCGGCCTGCTGCTGGAACTGGTGCGCGGCGGTGTGCGGCTCGCCAACCTCGGCATGAGTCTGAGCCGACTGACGCGCCGCCACGCCACGGGCCTCACGGAAACCGATGTGACGGCGCTGACCCGTGTGCGAGAGCGTCTGCTGCCCCTGGTCTTCCCCGACGTACCGTCCGCCGAGGCGCAGCGGCTGGCCCGGCTCTACGGCCAGCAATGGGCGCCCGATGCCGACGATGCCACGGCGCTGCTGCGCGACATGGCGGGCGCCTGCGCGCGGCAGGGCGACGTCCACGCGACCACCGTGCTGCGTGGTGAAAGCCTGCGCGTGCTGGCGGTGTATGCGGAGAACGGGCGACTGGCGCCGGGCTACCTCGACAGGCTGATGCGCGAGCCCTTGCTGCGCGATTTCCTGGCGCCGCTGGGCGAGCGCCTGCGTGCATTCGTGCCGTGAACCATGGTGCGTGCGCCGGGCGGTGTGCGTAAACGCACTTTCCAAGCCCTCACTTTGTTGCACAGTCTTGGGTTGGCCCCGAATCCACACCCCCTGACACGATGACCTCCACCCCGATGACCCGCCTGCTCGGCCGCCGCGGCTTTCTCATGGGCTCGGCGCTGGGCGCAACCGCCGCGTTCGCGTTGATGACCGAGATCGCGCACGCGGCCGGCGCTCAACCTGCGCGCCGCATGCCCGTCATCTTCATCGGCCACGGATCGCCGATGAACGCGCTGGCGGACAACGCCTTCACGCGCCGCCTCGCCGCCTGGGGCCGCGAGCTGCCGCGCCCCACGGCGATCCTCAGCGTGTCGGCGCACTGGCTCAGCCAGGGCGCGACCGGGGTCACGGTGCAGACACGGCCCAAGACGATCCACGACTTCGGCGGCTTTCCGCAGGCGCTGTTCGACATCGAATACCCCGCGGCCGGTCATCCCGCACTGGCGCGCGAAACGATCGGCGCCGTCAAGCAGGCGCCGGTGATCGCCACCGAGCAGTGGGGGCTGGACCACGGCACCTGGACCGTGTTGAAGCACCTGTACCCGAAAGCCGACGTGCCGGTTTTCCAGCTCAGCATCGACTACGACAAGCCGGCGGCGTTCCACCATGCGGTGGGGCGCGACCTGGCGGCCTTGCGCGACCAGGGGGTGCTCGTGATGGGCAGCGGCAACGTGGTGCACAACCTGCGCGCCACCGACCGCGGCACGCCCGATGGGCTCAAGGCCAGCCGCCCGTGGGCGCAGTCGTTCGACGAGGCGGTGAAGGCCGCGCTGGCCGGCCGGGACGACCGCGCGCTGATCGGCTACGAGAAACTCGAAGGGGCGTCGACCGCCGTGGCGACGCCGGACCACTACTTTCCCTTCCTGTATGCCCTGGGCGCTGCGGCGCCGGGCGAGCGTGCGAAGACGGTCTACGAAGGTTTCCAGTCGGGCACGCTCAGCATGCGCTGCCTTCAGTTCGGCTGAAGGAAGGCCGCGCAGCCTTGCTGCGTTACTGCTCCTCGCCCCAGGCGAAGCCGTCGCGGGCGATCATGGCGCTCGACGCGCTGGGGCCCCAGGTGCCGGCTGCATAGGGGCGCGGACCGCCGTCGGACTCCCAGGAGTCGATGAGCGGCTCGACCCAGCGCCAGGCTTCTTCCTGCTCGTCGCTGCGCACGAACAGGTTGAGGCGCCCGTCGATCACGTCCAGCAGCAGGCGTTCGTAGGCGCCCACGCGCTCGGCGCCGAAGCGCTTGTCGAAGTCCAGGTCGAGCTGCACCGGCGCCAGTTGGGCGGCGCTGGCGTGGCCGTTGCCGCCGCGCTGGCGGTTGTCCTGCGCCTGCGCGAGCATGTGCAGTTCCAGGCCGTCCTTGGGCTGCAGGTTGATCACCAGCTTGTTCACGTTGCCTGCGGGGGCGCGGTAGATGGCGTGCGGCGTGGGGCGGAAGTTGACCTCGATGCGCGCGTCGCGCGAGGCCAGCCGCTTGCCGGTGCGGATGTAGAAGGGCACGCCGGCCCAGCGCCAGTTGGCGATCTCGGTGCGCAGCGCCACGAAGGTCTCGGTGCGGCTGTCGGGGTTCACGCCCGGCTCGTCGCGGTAGCCCTGCACCCGCTCGCCGTAGGCCGTGCCGGCCGTGTACTGGCCGCGCACCGCGTGCAGGCCCAGGCTCTCGGGCGTCCAGGGCTTGAGGGCGCGCAGCACCTTGAGCTTCTCGTCGCGGATGGCGTCGGCGTGCGCGTTGATGGGCGGCTCCATGGCCACGGCGCACAGCAGCTGCAGCGCGTGGTTCTGCACCATGTCGCGCAGCGCGCCGGTCTGGTCGTAGAAGGCGCCGCGCTTTTCCACGCCCAGGTCCTCGGCCATGGTGATCTGGATGTTGGCGATGTGCTCGCGGCGCCAGATGGGCTCGAACAGCGCGTTGCCGAAGCGCATCGCGAACAGGTTCTGCACCGAGGGCTTGCCCAGGTAGTGGTCGATGCGAAAGACCTGCTTCTCCTCGAGCACCTTGCCCACCGCGGCGTTGATGGCGCGGTTGGAAGCCAGGTCGTGGCCCAGCGGCTTTTCGAGCACGACGCGGGTGCGCGGGCCGTTGAGCCCGGCGGCGGCGATCTGCTCGACCACCTGCGTGAAGAGCGCGGGCGCCGTGGCCACGTACATCACGACCGTCTTGGCGTCGCGCTGTTTGAGCAGGTCGGCCAGGCTGGCGTAGTCGGCGGGCTTGGACAGGTCCATGCGCAGGTAGTGCAGCATGGACGCGAACTTCTTGAACTCCTCGGGGGAGGGGCGCTTGGCGCCTTCGACGGCGCTGAAGCGCGACTGGATCAGCTCGCGGTACTGGTCGTCGGACAGGTCGTCGCGTGCCACGCCGACGATGCGCCCGTCCTGCGGCAGGCTGCCGTGCCTGAAGGCCTGGAACAGCGCGGGCATCAGCTTGCGCCACGCAAGGTCGCCAGTACCGCCGAACAGAACGAGATCGAAGCTCATGAGAAAACTTTCCTTTGTCTGAATGCCGAGCAGGCAACGTGCCAGTCGCGATGGTACTTGTACCGATTCGGCACACCTGTACTAAAGCTACGCTGTCCCATGGCCGCGAGGCCTTTTTTTATTGCCGAGGCAGGGGAATACCAATGAAGAAGCTTTTCACGGCAGCCGCGCTGCTGGGTCTGTCGGCCGCCGCGTCGGCGCAGACCGTCAACGTCATCTGCTCGGTGCAGGCCGAGTGGTGCAACGTGATCTCCACCGTCTACGCCCGCACCACGGGCGTGCGCATCAACATGGCGCTCAAGGGCTCGGGCGAGGCGCTGGCCCAGCTCATCGCCGAGAAGGACAACCCCAAGACCGACGTCTGGTTCGGCGGCACGGGCGACCCGCACCTGCAGGCGGCCGAGCAGGGGCTCACGCTCGAATACAAGTCGCCCACGCTCACGCAGCTGCATCCCTGGGCCCAGCAGCAGGCCAAGCAGTCGGGCTACAAGACCGTGGGCATCTACTCGGGCCCGCTGGGCTTCGGCTACAACCCCGAGCTGCTCGCCAAGAAGAAGCTGCCCGTGCCCAAGACCTGGGCCGACCTGCTCAAGCCCGAGTACAAGGGCGACATCCAGGTGGCCAACCCGGCCTCCAGCGGCACGGCCTACACCATGATCGCCACGCTGGTGCAGCTCATGGGCGAGGACAAGGCCTTCGACTACCTCAAGGCGCTGCACAAGAACGTGGGCCAGTACACCCGCTCGGGCACCGGCCCGATCAAGGCGGTGGCGCGCGGCGAAACCGCGATCTCCATCAGCTTCGTGCACGACGGCCCGGGCGAGAAGATGCAGGGCTTCCCCGTCGAAACCATCACGCCCGCCGACGGCACCGGCGCCGAGATCGGCTCCATGAGCGTCATCAAGGGCGCGCGCAACCTCGACGCCGCCAAGAAGTTCTACGAATGGGCGCTCACGCCCGCCGCGCAGGAACTGGGCGCCGCCAACAAGCAGTTCCAGCTGCCCAGCAATGCGAGCGCCAAACTCGATCCGCGCATTCCTGACTTCAAGAAGATCAAGTTCATCAACTACGACTACGCCAAGTACGGCGCCAGCGCCGAGCGTCGCCGCCTGATCGCGCGCTGGGAAAAAGACGTCAACTCGCTGCCGCGCTAAGTGCAGGCGCGTTCCAACGAAGGCGCGCCGGCCAACCCGGCGTCCCTGGCCGCCGCCCGGCGCGCGCGGCGATGGATCTGGGCCTGGGTCGCGCTGGGCCTGGCGGCTTATCTCGTGCTGCCCTGGTATGCGATCCAGGACGCGACCTGGTACGAAGCCGTTCCGCAGGTCTTCGGCCAAGCCGAGGGCGCCAACGGCCTGATGCAGGCGGCCACGCAGGGCCGCAGCTGGCTCTTCATCGGGCTGGCCGGGCTGCTGCTGTGCGCTGTCGGCGCGGCCTTGCCGGCCGGCAAGGCGCAGGGGCGCTGGCTGCTGGCGGGCGGCGCAATCGGCGCCATCGGCCTGGCCGTGGCGGGCTTCACCATCGGCGCGCGCGGCTGGAGCGTCGCGGCACTCAACACCCAGTTCGGCGAACTGGCCGTCAACCAGTTCGGCATCGGCGCCGGCGGCTTCGTGGCGCTCACGGCGCTGGTGCTGCTGGCGGCCTTCGGCGTCGCGCGGCTCGGCCTGTTCAAGGGCGACCTGTTCGTGGCTGCCTCGGTGGTCGGCTGCGGCGTGCTGATGGCGCTGTTCATCGCCTACCCGGTGAGCCGGGCGCTGTCGGGCGCCTTCTTCAACGAAGACGGGCAGTGGTCGATCACGGCCTTCGCGGCGCGCGTGTTCACCGAGCGCATCTGGGGCCTGGGTTGCCTGGCGGGTGGCGTGCGCTGCGGCGTGGCCTGGAACACGCTGGTGCTGGCGCTGCTCACCGCGGCCGGCACCACCTTCCTGGGCACGCTGATGGCGCTGATGGCCGAGCGCGGCAGCCGGCGTGGGCAGGGCGTGCTGCGGGTGCTGGCGCTGCTGCCGATCATCACGCCGCCGTTCGTGGTCGGCCTGGGCCTCATCTTGCTGTTCGGCCGCGCGGGCATCGTCAACCAGGTGCTCGAAAACGTGTTCGGCATCGAGCCCACGCGATGGTTCTACGGCATGCCCGGCGTGCTGGTGGCGCAGCTGTTCGCCTTCACGCCCATCGCCTTCATGATCATGCGCGGCGTGGTGCAGGGCATCGCGCCGAGCCTGGAAGAGGCCGCGCAGATGCTGCGCGCCGACCGGCGCCGCGCTTTCTTCACCGTGACACTGCCGTTGCTCAAGCCCGGGCTGGCCAACGCCTTCCTGGTCGGCTTCATCGAGAGCATTGCCGACTTCGGCAACCCGGTGGTGGTGGGCGGGCAGTTCTCGGTGCTGTCGACCGACATCTTCTTTGCCATCGTCGGCGCGCAGTACGACCAGGGCCGCGCCGCGTCGCTGGCCTGGGTGCTCACGCTGTTCGCGCTCGGCGTGTTCGCGCTGCAGCGCGGCCTGCTCGGCAAGCAGAACTACACGACCGTGAGTGGCAAGGGCGACGCCGGCATCGCGATGGCGCTGCCCGACGGCGTGCGCCGCACCATCCAGTGCATCGCGCTGCCGTGGATCGCCTTTACCGCCGTGGTTTACCTGTTCGCCTTCGCGGGCGGCTTCGTGCAGACCTGGGGCCGCGACTACAGCTTCACGCTCAACCACTTCAAGAGCGCCTTCGCGCTGGAGTGGGGCCAGTTCGGGCTGGTGTGGGCCGGCACCGCGTGGAACTCGCTGATCACCACGCTGAAACTGGCCGGCATCTCGGCGCCGATCACCGCGGCGCTGGGCCTGCTGATCGCCTGGCTGCTGGCGCGCAACGAGTTCAAGGGGCAGGGCGCCTTCGAGTTCGGCGCGCTGCTGGCCTTTGCGATCCCGGGCACGGTGCTCGGCGTGAGCTACATCCTGGCCTTCAACGTGCCGCCCTTCGAGCTCACGGGCACGGGGCTCATCATCGTGCTGTGCTTCATGTTCCGCAATCTGCCGGTGGGCGTGCGGGCCGGCACGGCGGCGTTCAAGCAGCTGGACCGCTCGCTCGACGAAGCCTCGCTGATGCTGCGCGCGTCCACGTCGCAGACGCTGTTCAAGGTGGTGCTGCCGCTGCTCAAGCCGGCGCTGGTGGCTGCGCTGGTCTACAGCTTCGTGCGCGCCATGACGACGGTGAGCGCCGTGATTTTCCTGGTCACGGCCGAGAACGAACTCGCCACCACCTACATCATCGGCCGCGTCGGCAATGGCGACTACGGCATCGCGCTCGCGTACTGCACGGTGCTCATGGTGCTGATGTCGCTGGCGATTGCGCTGGTGCAGTTCGTGGTGGGGGAGCGCAAGCTGGGGCGGCGCGGCACGGCGCCTCCGCATGAGGGTCATCACAAAATGGAAAGCCTGGCAGCATGAACGGCATCGAATTCCGCAACGTCACCAAGCGCTACGGCACGGACAAGAACGGCCCGATGGCCGTCAAGGGCATCAGCTTCGAGGTGCCCGTAGGCACGCTCACCACCATCCTCGGCCCCTCGGGCTGCGGCAAGACGACCACGCTGCGCATGATCGCGGGGCTCGAATCGCCGACCTCGGGCTCGATCTTCATGGGCGGGCGCGACGTCACCACGCTCGGCCCGGGCGAGCGCAACGTGAGCATGATGTTCCAGAGCTACGCGCTGTTCCCGCACATGAACGTGATCGAGAACGTGGGCTACGGCCTGCGCATGAGCGGCGTGAAGAGGGACGAGGCCACGGCGCGGGCGCGCGAGGCGCTCAGGGGCGTGGGCCTCGTCGGCTTCGACGAGCGCCTGCCCAGCGAGCTGTCGGGCGGCCAGCAGCAGCGTGTGGCCCTGGCGCGCGCGCTGGTGCTCGAGCCGGCGGTGCTGCTGTTCGACGAGCCGCTATCCAACCTCGACGCCCGCCTGCGGCGCGAGATGCGCGAGGAAATCCGCTCATTGCAGCAGCGCCTGAAGCTCACCGTGGCCTACGTGACGCACGACCAGAGCGAGGCGCTGGCCGTGAGCGACCAGATCATCGTCATGGACCACGGCGTGATCGCCCAGCGCGGCACGCCCGAGCAGCTGTACGGTCGCCCCGAGAGCGAGTTCGTCGCCGGCTTCATGGGCGAGGCGATGGTTTTTCCGGCCGTGGCGCAGGCCGACGGCAGCGTCACGCTCGGCCCGCTGCGGCTGCAGCCGCGCTACGCGGTGGCGCCCGGCACGGTGAAGGTGGCGGTGCGGCCTGAGGCCTGGGACATCGGCGCGCTCGATGGCCTGCCCGCCACGCTGCGCAAGTCGGCGTACCTGGGCAGCTTCTACGAATACGGCTTCGACACCCCGCTGGGGCCGGTCTTCGTGGTCTCGACCGACCTGTCGCGCCCGCTGGCGGCCGGCACGCAGACCACCCTGTCGCTCGGAACCCATGGCGTGAGCGTGGTGCCCGGCGCATGAAACAATGGCGCCATGAACGTGGTTTTCGATCTTGGCGCCGTGCTGTTCGCCTGGGAGCCGGCACGGCTGGTCCAGGCCCATCTCCCCTCTCACGCCCCCACTGACGCCGCCGCCGCGGCCCTGGGCCGGGCCCTTTTCCATCACGACGACTGGACCGGCTTCGACTGCGGCACCCGAACGCTGGACGATGCCATCGCCCGCATGTCGGCGCGGCTGGCGCTGCCTGCCGAGTCGCTGCACGCCATGCTCGACGGGCTCGGGGAGCGGCTGGCGCCGATCGACGTCACGGTCGCGATGCTCGAAGAGCTGCTCGTGCAGCGCGACGCCGGCGAGCCGCTGCGCCTGTACTACCTGTCGAACATGCCCGTGCCGTTCGCCCGCGCCCTCGAGCGCCGGCATGCCTTCATGCGGCGCTTCGACGGCGGCGTGTTCTCGGGCGACGTGAAGTTTCTCAAGCCCGAGCGCGAGATCTACGAGCTGCTGGCCATGCGCCACGGCCTCGACCCCGAGCAGACGGTGTTCATCGACGACTCGGCCGCCAACGTCGAGATGGCCCGCGCCTTCGGCTGGCACGCCATCCACTGCACCGCGCCCGACAAGCTGCCGGCGCAACTGCAGCGCTACCTGCCGGTGAGCACCACCTTGTCGGTGTCGAACCCCAGGCTGCGGGCGTAGTCCAGCTCGGTCTGCAGCGCGTCGTCCTCCAGGCGCGGCGCGCGCGACAGCACCCAAAGGTACTCACGGTCGGGCGTGCCGACCAGCGCCACCTGGTAGTCGCGGTCGAGCTTCAAAATCCAGTAGTCGCCCCACACCAGCGGCAGCCAGCCCATCCAGGCGGGAGCGAAGCGCACCTGCAGCCGTCCCGCGCCGGGCTGGCCGGCCACGGGAACCACGCGCGCACTGCCGATGGCCTCGTCGAAGTTGCCGTCGTCGCGCACGCAGCGGTTGCGCACCTGCACGGTGCCGTCGGGCTGCGGCGTGTACTCGGCGCTCACCGGGCCGGCGCACTGCTGCTGGAACCGGTTGGGCAGCCGCGCCTGTTCGTGCCAGACACCGGCGTAGCGGTGCAGGTCGACCGGCGCCACCACCTGCAGCGGCGCGCGCATCAGCGGGGCGCCGTCGGCCGGGCCGGCGGGCCGGGCACGGGCCGTGCGTGCGGCGCCCAGCGCGTACCAGGTGGCCACGCCGCCCACGACGAAGGCGGTGGCCATGGTGCCGATCGCGTGGCTGGTGCGGCGGTCGTCGAAGGCGCGACCGGCGACGGTCGCGGGGCGTGGGGGGCGAGGGGTCATGAGGGCTCCTGGGGAAAGTCGTTCTCGGCGTGGATGCCGCGTCCCGTTCAGGGTGCCCCGGGCCGCGGCTGGCTGCCGTCAGCCGGGGACCACAGCCCCTGTAGGGCAGGGCGGCCGACAACCCTTCGCGCTGCAGGCCGATGGAGCTTCGCGAAAACCCGTGCTACGGTTCGCATGAAAACATCGACCGCCGCGCAACTGCGTGCAGGACTTGTCACACCCCTCCCCGGATAATTGATTTCATGAACCAACTCGATGCACTCCGCCAGTGGACCACCGTGGTTGCCGACACCGGCGACTTCAAGCAGCTCAGCATTTCCAAGCCGCAGGACGCGACCACCAACCCGTCGCTGATCCTCAAGGCCGTGCAGAAGGCCGAGTACCGGCCGCTGCTCGATGAAACCGTGAAGGCCCATGCCGGCAAGCCGCTCGACGAGGTCATCGACCGCCTGCTGGTGCGCTTCGGCACCGAAATCCTCTCCATCATCCCGGGCCGCGTGTCCACCGAAGTCGACGCCCGCCTGTCCTTCGACACCGCCGCCACCGTGGCCCGCGGCGAGCGCATCGTGGCGCTGTACAAGGCCGAGGGCATCGACACCGAGAAGCGCCTGCTGATCAAGGTCGCCTCCACCTGGGAAGGCATCGAGGCCGCGCGCCTGCTCGAGCAGAAGGGCATCCGCACCAACCTCACGCTGCTGTTCTCGTTCGCGCAGGCCGTGGCCTGCGGCGCGGCCGGCGTGCAGCTCATCTCGCCCTTCGTGGGCCGCATCTACGACTGGTACAAGAAGTCGGCCGGTGCGAAGTGGGACGAAGCCGCCAGCGCGGGCGCCAACGACCCCGGCGTGAAGTCGGTGCGCGAAATCTTCAACTATTACAAGCAGCAGGGCATCAAGACCGAGGTCATGGGCGCGAGCTTCCGCAACGTGGGGCAGATCCAGGCGCTCGCTGGCTGCGACCTGCTGACCATCAGCCCCGAGCTGCTGGCCGAGCTGGCCGCGAGCAACGCGCCGCTCACGCACGCGCTCGACGCCAAGGCTGCCGCAAGCGGCAACGCAGAGAAGGTGAGCTACGACGAAGCCGGCTTCCGCTTTGCGCTCAACGAAGACGCCATGGCCACCGAGAAGCTCGCCGAGGGCATCCGCGCCTTCGCGGCCGACGCCGTGAAGCTCGAAAAGCTCATGCAGGAAAGCGGCAAGTAAACATGACCATGACCCTGCGCTGTGACCGCGCGCCGGCCTGGGCGCAACTGCAGTCCAGCTTCGACACGGCCGGTCGCCAGTTCGACCTTCGCCATGCCTTCGTGGACGACGCCGGGCGCTTCGCGCGCTTCAGCCAGGAGGCGCCGCACGTCTTCGCCGACCTGTCGAAGAACCTCATCGACGCGCGCACCGAGGCGCTGCTGTTCGCGCTGGCGCGCGAATGCGGCCTCGAGGCCCACCGCGACGCCATGTTCGCGGGCGCGCACATCAACAACACCGAAGACCGCGCCGTGCTGCACACGCTGCTGCGCGCGCCAGCCGACGCGGCCACCGGCCGCCAGACGGCCCACGAGTTGCGCGAGGTGCATGCCACGCTCGACGCCATGCTGGCCTACGCCGAGAAGGTGCGCGGCGACCACACGATCACCGACGTGGTCAACATTGGCATCGGCGGCTCCGACCTCGGCCCGCAGATGGCCGTGCTGGCCCTCGCGGAGTTCGTGGCGCCGGGCAAGCGCTTCCACTTCGTCTCGAACGTCGACGGCCACGAACTGGCGGGCGTGCTCAAGGGCCTGGCGCCCGAGCACACGCTGTTCCTGGTCGCCTCCAAGACCTTCACCACGGCCGAGACGATGACGAACGCGCTCTCGGCCAAGCGCTGGTACGAGCAGTCGGGCGGCACCGACATCGCCGGCCATTTCGCCGCGCTCACCACCAACGTCGAGGCCGCGAAGCAGTTCGGCATCGACACCACCTTCGGCTTCTGGGACTGGGTGGGCGGCCGCTATTCGCTGTGGTCGGCCATCGGCCTGCCGATCGCGCTGGCCATCGGCGCCGACGGCTTTCGCCGGCTGCTGGCGGGCGCGCATGCGATGGACGAGCACTTCCGCACCGCGCCGCTCGAGCAGAACCTGCCCGTGCGGCTGGGCCTGCTCGATGTCTGGTACCGCAACTTCCACCGCTTCACGAGCCGCAGCATCGCGCCGTACCACAGCGCCCTGAAGCGCGTGCCGGCCTACCTGCAGCAGCTCGAGATGGAGAGCAACGGCAAGCAGGTCGATGCGAGCGGCGCGCTGCTGGCCTTCGGCACCTCGCCCGTGCTCTGGGGCGAGCCCGGCACCAACGGCCAGCACGCCTACTTCCAGATGCTGCACCAGGGCACCGACGTGATCCCGCTCGAGTTCATGGCGGTGCGTGACGCCTCGCACGACCTCGACGGCCACCACCCCAAGCTGCTGGCCAATGCGCTTGCGCAGGCGCAGGCGCTGATGGTCGGCAAGCTCGACGAAGGCGGCCACAAGAACTTCCCGGGCAACCGGCCGAGCACCTTCTTCGTGTTCGAGAAGCTCACGCCCGAAGCACTGGGCGCCTTCCTCGCGATGTACGAGCACCGCGTGTTCACCAGCGGCGCGCTGTGGGGCATCAACAGCTTCGACCAGTGGGGCGTGGAACTCGGCAAGGTGCTGGCGCGCGACATCGAACCGCGCCTGGCCTCGGGCGATGTGTCGGGGCTCGATGCCTCGACGGCCGGCCTGCTGAAGCGGTTGAGCGCCTGACGGCGCACCTCATCGCAAGGCTTGCGAGCCTTGGCCAAAGGCTCTATCCACTAGGCCTTTAGGCCATTGGTTTGCAGCGCGGTGGCCGGTTTGGCCGAGTTTGTCGTTGCACAGTGCGCCGATATGATGGCCCCGGGGAAATTTCCCTGGGATTCATCAAGAGGAGCGAGTCAATGGACTTTCAAACAGCGGTCAAGACGTGCATCGCCAAGTACACCGACTTCAGCGGTCGTGCGTCGCGTTCGGAGTTCTGGTGGTTTTTTTTGGCCCAGTTCGGGGTGCTCATCATCACCGGCCTGATCCATCAATACGTGTATTTCATCGCAGCGCTGGGCTTGCTTCTGCCCGCACTCGCCGTGGGTGCGCGTCGCCTGCACGACATCGGCAAGAGCGGCTGGTTCTTGCTGCTGTCGATCATCCCGCTGATCAATCTCGTGCTGATCTATTTCTTCGTTCAGCCGACGCAGCCGGAGAGCAACGACTACGGCCCACCGCCGAGCGCCTGAGCTTTTTCCCTTCAAAGGGCCGCACACGCGGCCCTTTTTCTTTGGGGCGCCAGGCGGCTCAGGCCACTGCCGCCTCGACGGACGCAGGTGCAGCAGGCGCACCGCTTGCCATCCGCACGCACAGGTCGAAGGCCTGCTGCAGCCCTTCGATCTGCGCCACGCCCTGGCCGGCGATGTCGAAGGCGCTGCCGCTGGCCGAGGTGGCCACGGGCACGGGCAGGCCGCCGTGCAAGGTCACGCCCTGTTCGAAGCCCATGAGCTTCATCGCGATCTGGCCCTGGTCGTGGTACATCGATACCACCGCGTCCACGTCGCCGCGCCGCGCGCCGATGAACACGGTGTCGGGTGAGAACGGACCGCGCGCGTCGTGGCCTTCGACGCGCAGCTGTTCGATGGCGGGCGCGATGATCTCGATCTCTTCCATGCCGATCGAGCCGCCGTCGCCCGCGTGCGGGTTGAGCCCGGTCACGGCGATGCGCGGGTGTGCCACGCCGGCGCGGCGCAGTGCCGACGCGATGATCTTCACGGCGTCGCGCACGCCTTCTACCGTGATGTGCCGTGCCACGTCTTTCAGCGGGATGTGCGAGGTCACGCGCGAGGTCCACAGCGATCCGGTGAGGTTGAACTCGCAGACGAAGCCCGTGACCGCGAAGCGCTCCTGCATGTAGCGCAGTTCGTCCTCGTGCACGAGGCCGCCCAGGCGCAGCGAATGCTTGTTGAGCGGCGCGAAGAGGATCGCGTCGGCCTGGCCGTTTCGCACGGCCTGCGTGGCCAGCTCCAGCGCTTCGAACGAGGCCCGGCCCGAGCGCTCATTCGACTCGCCGAGCACCGGTTCCTCGCCCGCCATCCAGTCGCGCACGAGGAGGCTCGGGCGGCCGTCCTCGAAGCGCAGGCTGTCGAGGGTGTTCACCTGCAGCGGCGCCAGCTTCGCGCCCGCCACGCGCTCGCCCGCGGCCAGCACGACGGGGTCGGCGATCAGCAGCACGCGCGCGGCGTCGAGGTTGCGCTGGCGCGCGAGCAGCTTCACGGCCATCTCGGGGCCGACGCCGCTGGGGTCGCCGAGCAGCACGGCGATGCGGGGTTTGGCGGAGGTCACGCGCGGGGAGGAGGAGGGGGTGGGCATGGTCGGATGTCTGAGGAAAGAAGAAGGGGGAAGGGCGGCCTCACTCGGCCTTGATGCGCGCGTCGCGCACGAGCCGGCCGTAGTGGTCGAACTCCTGCCGATTCATCGCCGCGAAGGGTTCGCCGGTCAGCGTGCCGGGCTCGCCGCCCAGGGCCT
Source organism: Variovorax boronicumulans (assembly GCF_009811375.1). Lineage (NCBI taxonomy): Bacteria > Pseudomonadati > Pseudomonadota > Betaproteobacteria > Burkholderiales > Comamonadaceae > Variovorax > Variovorax boronicumulans. The sequence continues at coordinate 147,810 of NZ_BKDH01000002.1, read as the reverse complement.
TGATGCGCGACTGCACGTCTGCCAGCCCCATCGTGCGCGTGAGTTCGGCGCTCAGCCGCTCGACCGCCGGGCGCGGCGTGCCGGCCGTCACGTACAGGCCGTACCAGGTGGACACGTCGGCCCCCTTGACGCCCTGCTCGGCCAGCGTCGGCACGTCGGGCAGCTCGGGCGAGCGCTGCGGTGCGCTCACGGCCAGCGCGCGGAACTTGCCGGCGCGGATCTGGCCCATGGCCGACGAGGTGCTGTCGAACATCATCTCGACCTCGCCCGAGATGATGTCGATGTGCGCCTGCGAGCTGCCCTTGTAGGGCACGTGGATCGAGGTCATGCCCGTGGCCAGGTTGAAGGCTTCGCCGCCCACGTGCTGCGTGCTGCCGATGCCCGACGACGCGTACTTGAAGCCGCCCGGCCTGGCGGCCATGGCGGCGAGCAGGTCCTTCACCGACTTGTAGGGCGAGCTGGCCGACACCACCAGCACGTTGGGCATCACGGCCACGAGGCCGATGGGTTGCAGGTCTTTCAGCGGGGCGTACTTGAGCTTGAGGATGTGCGGTGCCACGGCCTGCGCCGTGTTGGTGGCCAGCAGCAGCGTGGCGCCGTCGGCCGGCGCGCGCGCCGTGAGTTCGCCGGCGATGGTGTTCGATGCGCCGGGGCGGTTCTCCACCGTCACAGGCTGCTTGAGCACGGGCGCGAACTTGTCGGCCAGCACGCGCGCAAGGATGTCGGTGCCGCCGCCGGGCGAGGCGCCGACCAGGATGCGCAGCGGCTTGTCGGGGTAGGCCGGCTGCGCGCCCGCATTCAGGCAGGCGGCCAGCGCCAGCAGCGCCGCCAGGCCGGCACCGCGGGCCAGGGGAAAGAGGGTCATCGCGTCGTCTCCTGCTTGTTGTGGGCCCGAGCCTACGGAGCTTCGGTCGCGCGATCCAATCGAAAAAGGCCGAAGCTCCATATACTTTTGTGCATGAAACCCGGCCTCACCGACGCCTCGCTGATGCTGCATGTGAGGCCGCGCCAGCTGCTTTTGCTGGCCCGGCTCGATGCGCACCGCCACCTCGGCCGCGCGGCCGAGGCCATGAACATCAGCCAGCCCGCGGCCACCAAGCTGCTGCAGCAGCTGGAGGAGTCGCTGGGCGAACAGCTCTTCGAGCGCCTAGCGCGCGGCATGGCGCCCACGCCCTACGGCGAGATCCTGATCCGCTATGCCCACCGCGTGCTCAGCGACTTCGGCACCGCCCGCGAGGAAATGCTCGCGCTGCGCTCCGGCCTGAGCGGCGCGCTGCGCGTGGGCAGCGTGCCGGGCGCGGTGCCAGAGCTGCTGGCGCCGGCGCTGGTCGAGTACCACCTGCGCCATCCGCAGGTGGCCGTGTCGGTGGTGGTCGAGACCAGCGACCTGATGCAGGCACAGCTGGAGCAGGGCGACGTCGACCTCGTGCTGGGCCGCCTTACCGACGGCCACGACGAAGCCAAGTACGCGAGCGTGCCGCTCCTGGGCGAGTCGCAGGTGGTCGTGGTGCGCGCCGCGCACCCGGTGTTCGAGCGCGCGGCCACGGTCACGCTGGCCGAGATGGCGAGCTGGTCGTGGGTGCTGCAGCCGCCGGGCTCGCCGCAGCGCGGGCGCTTCGAGGCGGCGATGCGCGAGGCGGGCATCCAGGCGCGGCTGGACATCATCGAAACGGCATCGCCCATCGCCATCACGGCACTGCTGGAGAACTCCGACATGGCCGCCGTCATGCCGGCTTCCCAGGCCAGCCACTACGCCCGGCTGGGCGTGCTGCGCACCGTGCCGGTGGAGCTGCCGGTGCGCGTGCCGCCGATCTGCCTGATCACCCGCGAGGACCGCGCGCTGTCGCCGGCGGCGGCGCAGTTCCGGCGCCAGCTGCTGGGCGGCGGCGGGCACGCATGAGAACTTCAGACAGACAGTTTTCCATCCTGAATTGCATCAACTAGGGATTTCACTAGCCAACTGGTGCATGAGAGTACTGGTGGTGACTCTCGAAATACCAAAGCTGCAAGCGCGTTTCTCCAGAATCCGGGCACGGCGACCACGATACCGAGGCGTCGCTCACCCAAGGAGACACCATGAAGCGCTTTCTGAAAGCGGGCCTCGCCCTCGCACTCATCGGCACGGGCCTTGTGTCCCACGCCGCCACCGAACTCGTGATCGCGACCGTCAACAACGGCCACATGATCGAGATGCAGAAGCTCACGCCCTTCTTCGAAAAGGCCAACCCCGACATCAAGCTCAAGTGGGTCACGCTCGAGGAAGGCACGCTGCGCCAGCGCGTGACCACCGACATCGCCACCAAGGGCGGCCAGTTCGACGTGATGACCATCGGCCTGTACGAAGCGCCGATCTGGTCGAAGAAGGGCTGGCTGCAGCCCATCGCCACCGATGCCGCCTACGATGCCGACGACCTGCTGCCCGCCATCCGCGCCGGCCTGTCGCACGAAGGCAAGCTGTACGCCGCGCCCTTCTACGGCGAGAGCTCGATGCTCATGTACCGCAAGGACTTGGCCGACAAGGTCGGCTTCAAGATGCCCGAGCAGCCCACCTGGGCGCAGGTGAAGGAACTGGCCGGCAAGATCCATGACCCCAAGGGCGGCCTGTACGGCATGTGCCTGCGCGGCAAGCCGGGCTGGGGCGACAACATGGCCTTCCTGACCACGCTGGTCAACACGAACGGCGGCCAGTGGTTCGACATGCAGTGGAAGCCGCAGATCGACACCAAGCCCTGGAAGGACGCGATCGGCTTCTACGTCGACCTCATGAAGGCCTACGGCCCGCCGGGCGCCTCGGCCAACAGCTTCAACGAGAACCTCGCGCTCTTCAACGAAGGCAAGTGCGGCATGTGGGTCGACGCGACCATCGCGGCCTCGTTCATCAGCGACCCCAAGCAGTCGAAGGTGGCCGACAAGGTGGCCTTCGCGCAAGCACCCGTCGCTGTCACGCCGAAGGGCGCGAACTGGCTGTGGACCTGGAACCTGGCCATTCCCGCCAGTTCGACCAAGGGCGCCGCCGCGCAGACCTTCGTGAAGTGGGCGACCTCCAAGGAGTACGTCAACCTCGTCGCCAAGGAGCACGGCTGGGGCACGGTGCCCACCGGCACGCGCAAGTCGACCTACGCGAACCCCGAGTTCCAGAAGGTCGCCAAGTTCGCCGCCGCCGAGAAGAAGGCCATCGACAGCGCCAACCTCAGCGACAGCACCCTGCCCAAGTCGCCGTACGTCGGCGTGCAGTACGCGGCCATTCCCGAGTTTCAGGCCATCGGCGTGGCGGTGGGCCAGCAGATGAGCGCGGCGCTGTCGGGCAAGGTCACGGTCGACCAGGCGCTGAAGACCTCGCAGCTCGCCGCCGAGCGCGAGATGAAGAAAGCGGGCTACTACAAGTAAGCCGCGCTTCTTCCCCTCTCCCCGCGGGGAGAGGGCCGCAGCCTGAGAGGAACAGACCATGAAAAGACTCCTGCCCCGCGCCCTCATGGCGCCCGCCGTGCTCACGCTCTTCCTGTGGATGATCGTGCCGCTGCTGATGACGTTGTACTTCTCCTTCGTGAACTACAACCTCATGCAACCCGGCGAACGCACGTTCGCGGGCCTCGAGAACTTTCACTACTTCGTCACCGACCCCGACTTCTGGCCGGCCACGTGGAACACGCTGCTGCTCATCGGCAGCGTCATCGTCATCACCGTGGTGTTCGGCGTGCTGCTCGCGCTCTTGGTGAACGAGCCCTTCCCGGGCCGCGGCATCGTGCGCGTGCTGCTGATCTCGCCCTTCTTCGTCATGCCCGCAGTGAATGCACTGCTGTGGAAGCACATGATGATGAACCCCATCTACGGCATCCTGGCCGATGTGTGGCGCTTCTTCGGCGCACAGCCGGTCGACTGGCTCACCGACGTGCCTTTGTTCTCGGTGATCATCATGGTGGCGTGGCAGTGGCTGCCCTTCGCCTGCCTGATCTTCATCACCTCGTTGCAGTCGCTCGACCGCGAACAGATGGAAGCCGCGCGCATGGACGGCGCGAGTTCGTTCCAGCGCTTCTTCTATCTCACCATTCCGCACCTCGGCCGCCCGATGGCCGTGGTGATCATGATCGAGATGATCTTCCTGCTCAGCGTGTTCGCCGAGATCGCCATCACCACCAATGGCGGCCCCGGCAACGAGAGCACGAACATGACCTACATGATCTTCAAGCAGTCGCTCATGAACTTCGACGTGGGCGTGGCCTCCGCGGGTGCGCTGTTCGCGGTGGTGCTGGCCAACATCGTGGCCGTGTTCCTCATCCGCATCATCGGCAAGAACCTCGACTGAAGAAGGAACGACCATGCAACCCAGCAACTTCCTTCCCCAGCTGCTGCGCACCGTCGGTGCGTGGGCCGTGGCGCTGCTCCTGTTCTTCCCGCTCGGCTGGCTGTTCCTCACGGCCTTCAAGACGGAGCTGCAAGCCATCCACGTGCCGCCGCTGTTCATCTTCGAGCCCACGCTCGACAACTTCGGCGAAGTGCAGCGCCGCAGCGACTACCTGCTGTACGCGCGCAACTCGCTGATCACGAGCCTGGGCTCGACGATCCTGGGCCTGTTGATCGCGGCGCCGGCTGCGTACTCGATGGCGTTCTTCCGCACGAAGAAGACGCGCGACATCCTCATGTGGATGCTCTCCACCAAGATGATGCCGGCCGTCGGTGCGCTGGTGCCGATCTACGTGCTCGCGCAGACCGCGGGCATGCTGGACTCGCTCACCGCGCTCACCATCGTGTTCACGCTGTCGAACCTGCCGATCATGGTGTGGATGCTCTACAGCGCCTACAAGGACATTCCGAACGAGATCCTCGAAGCCGCGCGCATGGACGGCGCGAGCCTGTGGACCGAGTTCCGCCATGTCGTGATGCCGCTGTCGGTCGGCGGGCTCGCATCGACCGGCCTGCTGTGCCTGGTGCTGAGCTGGAACGAAGCCTTCTGGGCGTTGAACCTCACTTCCGCCAAGGCCGGCACGCTGGCCACGCTCATCGCCTCGTACTCCAGCCCCGAGGGCCTGTTCTGGGCCAAGTTGTCGGCCGCCTCGCTGATGGCCATCGCGCCCATCGTCGTGTTCGGCTGGTTCAGCCAGAAGCAACTGGTGCAAGGCCTGACCTTCGGCGCCGTCAAGTAAAGAAAGGGAGACATCTCATGGCCTACCTCGAACTCAAGAACATCAAGAAGAGCTTTGGCGACGTCCACATCATCAAGGGCGTCGACCTGCAGATCCAGAAGGGCGAGTTCATCGTCTTCGTCGGGCCTTCGGGCTGCGGCAAGTCGACGCTGCTGCGGCTGATCGCGGGGCTCGAGCCCATCACCAGCGGCAACCTGCTGCTCGACAGCAAGGACATCACCTGGACGCCTTCGGGCAAGCGCGACCTGGCGATGGTGTTCCAGAGCTACGCGCTGTACCCGCACATGAGCGTGTACGACAACATGTCCTTCGCGCTGAAGCTCGCGGGCGTGGCCAAGGACGAGATCAGGACCAAGGTCGAGTACGCGGCCAAGACGCTGAACCTCACGCAGTACCTGGACCGCACGCCGAAAGATTTGTCGGGTGGCCAGCGCCAGCGCGTGGCCATCGGGCGCGCGATCGTGCGCGCGCCCAAGGTGTTCCTCTTCGACGAGCCGCTGTCGAACCTCGATGCAGCGCTGCGTGGCAACACGCGCGTCGAAATCCACAAGCTGCACCGCGCACTGGGGGCGACCACCATCTACGTCACGCACGACCAGGTCGAGGCCATGACGCTGGCCGACCGCGTGGTGGTGCTGAAGGACGGGCTCATCGAGCAGGTCGGCACGCCGCTGGAGCTGTACGACCGCCCCGCCAACCAGTTCGTCGCGCAGTTCATCGGCATGCCGTCGATGAACATGGTGGCGGCGAGCGCCATCCCGAGTTTTTCCGCCGCCACCGGCGGGCGCCTGCCCAGCGACGGCTTCCTGGGCGTGCGCCCCGAAGGCCTGCGCGTGCATCCGAAGCAGGGCGCGGCCGCCGGCGTGCCGGGCCGCGTCGAGCTCATCGAGGCGCTGGGCGCCGACACGCTGATCCACGTGGACGTGGGCGGCGTGCCGCTCATCGCGCGCCAGAACGAACGCACGCCGCTGCAGGCCGGCGACGACGTGGCGGTCGAACTCGACCCGTCCGTGCTGCACCTGTTCAGCCGCGAAGGCCGCGCGGTGGCCGCCTGATCCGACGCCCCTTACTTTCAACGGACCTTCCCCGTGACCCTCGCAGCAGCGGGCCTCGTGCCCACCCCACCGGCGCCTTCGGAATTCACGGTGCTTCACCTCGGCCTCGGCTCGTTCCATCGCGCCCATCAGGCCGTCTACCTGCAGCGGCTGATCGATGCGGGCGACACCCGCTGGTCGCTGTCGGGCGCCAACATCCGGCCCGACATGGCCGAGGTGGTCGCGGCGTTGCAGGCCCAGGGCGGGCGCTACACGCTCGAGACGGTGTCGCCCGCGGGCGAGTACCGCTACGAGCAGATCGAGGCGATCCGCGAGGTGCTGCCCTACGAGCCCTCGCTGGCCCCGGTGATCGCACGCGGCGCCGCGCCGTCCACGCGCATCGTCTCCTTCACCGTGACCGAGGCCGGCTACTACCTCGACACCAAGGGCAAGCTCGACCTGTCGTTCGCCGATCTCGCGGCCGACATCGAACGCGCGCGGCGCGGCGAGGCCGGCGAGACGATCTACGGCGCGGTCTGCGCGATCCTGCGAGCACGGCATGCCGCGCAGGCAGGCCCCGTGACGCTGCTGAACTGCGACAACCTGCGCCACAACGGCGACCGCTTTCGCGCGGGCCTGCTCGAATTCATCGCGCTCGTTGGCGACGTGCCGCTGCAGGCCTGGGTCGATGCGAACACCCGCTGCCCGAACGCGATGGTCGACCGCATCACGCCGCGCCCGCCGCCCGAGCTGCGCGCGCGCGTGCGCGCAGCCACGGGCCGCGACGACGGCGCGGCGGTCACGGCTGAGAGCTTCATCCAGTGGGTGATCGAAGACGACTTCATCGCCGGCCGGCCCGATTGGGGGCGCGTGGGCGTGGAGCTGGTCGAATCGGTGCAGCCCTACGAAGAGGCCAAGATCCGCATCCTCAACGCCACGCACAGCTGCATCGCCTGGGCCGGCACGCTGGCCGGGCTGGGCTTCATCCACGAAGGCACGCACGATGCGGCCATCCGCCGCATGGCCTTCGACTACGTGACCGACGACGTCATCCCGTGCCTGAGCCCGAGCCCGATCGACCTCGCGGCCTACCGCGACGTGGTGCTCGACCGCTTCGGCAACCCCGCGATCCGCGACACCAACCAGCGCGTGGCGGCCGACGGCTTCTCGAAGATCCCGGGCTTCATCGCGCCGACCGTGCGCGAGCGGCTCGCGGCCGGGCAGGGCATCGACAGCGTGGCGATGCTGCCCGCGCTGTTCCTCGCGTTCCTGCAGCGCTGGCGCCGGGGCACGCTGCCCTATGCCTACCAGGACCAGAGCATGGACGACGCCGCCGCGCACGCCATCTGCGACGCGGCCGACCCGGTGGCGGCGCTGTGCGCCGATGCCGGGCTGTGGGGCAGCCTCGCGGGCGATGCGCGCTTGGTCGATGCGGTGCGCCGTGCCGGCAAGCGCGTGGCGCGCTTCATCGAAGAGAAGGCCGCGCCATGAGCGGCCGCCTGCAGGACCGCCATGTGCTGCTGACCGGTGCCGGCGGCGGCATCGGCCTGGCGGTCGCCGAGGCCTGCATCGCCGAGGGCGCACGCTGCAGCGTGATCGACCGCGCGACCGCCGCGCCCGAGGCCGTGCGCGCACTGCAGCAAGCCCACCCCGACGCGCTCGCCTACATCGCGGCCGACGTGACCGGCACGCAGGCCATCGCGCACATGCTGGCCGAGGCGCAGGTCGCCTTCGGCCCTGTCCACACGCTGTTCAACAACGCCGCCGTGTTCGACCTCGCGCCGCTGCTCGACAGCGACGAGGCCTCGTTCGACAAGCTCTTCGCCGTCAACGTGAAGGGCATGTTCTTCGTGATGCAGGCCGTGCTGCGCCACATGGTCGAGGCCGGCACGCCGGGCGCGTCTGTCATCAACATGGCCTCGCAGGCCGGGCGCCGCGGCGAGGCGCTGGTGTCGCACTACTGCGCGACCAAGGCGGCCGTCATCAGCTACACGCAGAGCGCCGCGCTGGCCATGGCGCCGCACGGCATCCGCGTCAACGGCATCGCCCCCGGTGTGGTCGACACGCCGATGTGGGACCATGTCGACAGCCTGTTCGCCAAGGCCGAAGGGCTGGCGCCGGGCGAGAAGAAGCGGCGTGTCGGCCTCGCGGTGCCGCTCGGGCGCATGGGCGTGCCGGGCGACATCGCCGGGGCGGCGGTGTTTCTCGCCAGCGACGAGGCGCGCTACATCACGGCGCAGACCCTCAATGTCGACGGCGGCAATGTCATGAGCTGAACCCTACCTTCCTTCCGCATTTCTGCATGAACGACGACTTCCACCTGTACCTCGACAGCGCCGACCTGGCCGAGCTGCAGGCCTGCCTGCCGCACCCGGTGGTGCACGGCGTGACGACCAACCCGACGCTGCTGCAACGCGCCGGCGTCGGGCGCGCCGATGTGCCAGGCCTGCTGAAACGCTGCATCGACCTGGGCGCGCGCCAGGTGCAGGCCCAGGTGTATTCGAGCGAGGTCGACGGCATGCTGGAAGACGCCGCCGTCCTGCTGCCGCAGTTCGACCCCGGCCAGCTCGTCATCAAGATTCCCGCCACGCGCCAGGGCCTGGACGCCGGCGCACGGCTCATCGCCCAGGGCGTGCCCGTCACCTGGACCGCCGTGTACGCGCCCGAGCAGGCGCACTTCGCCGCGCAACTGGGCGCGGCCTATGCGGCGCCGTACCTCGGCCGGCTCGAAGACGCCGGCATCGACGGGCTGGCGCTCATCGCGCAGATGCAGTCGCTGGTGGCGCAGCGGCCTTCTTCGGGCACGCGGCTGCTGGTGGCGAGCATCCGCTCGCGCGCGGCCTACCTGTCGCTGCTCGGGCTGGGCGTGGGCGCCATCACCATCCCGCCGCGCCTCTTTGCCGAGCTGCTCGACCATCCCGCCACCCTGGCTGCCGAAGCGGGTTTCCTGGCCGACGCCCGCGCCTTGCCCTGACAGAAGAAGAAAATCCAAGCACCATGCGCATTGCACTCACGGGCGAGGCCCTGATCGATTTCACCGCCGGCGAAGGTGGGACCCTGGCGTTCCTGGGCCATGAGGGCGGTTCGCCGCTGAACACGGCCGTGGCCTGCGCGCGGCTCGGGCAGCCGACCGGCTTTCTCACGCAGCTGTCGACCGACCTGTTCGGCGAACGGCTGATGGCTTTTCTCGAACGCAACGGCGTCGACACCCGGCTCATCCTGCGCAGCGACGCGCCGTCGACGCTGGCCTTTGTCGAGCGCACGCCGCAGACCAACCGCTACGCCTTCTACACACGCGGCAGCGCCGACGCCACCTGGGCGCCCGAGCCGTTGCCGCAGCTGCCGGCGGAATGCCGCTTCCTGCACTTCGGCTCGATCTCGTTGCTGCAGGAGCCGGCGTCGTCGCGCATCGCCGACCTCGTGGCCGCCCACACGGGGCGCTGCGTGATCGTGTTCGACCCCAACGTGCGGCCCAGCCTGATCCCGGACATGGCCGCTTACCGCGCCCGCGTCACCGAGTGGTTCGCCATGGCCGACCTGGTCAAGCTCAGCGACGAAGACGCCGCGCTGCTCGCCCCCGGGCGGCCGGTCGATGCGCTCGCGGCCGAGTGCCTCACGGCCGGCGCGCGCGCCGTGGTCGTCACGCGCGGCGGTGCCGGCGCCACGCTGTGGCGCACCGGCAGCGCGCCGCTCACCGTGGCCGCGCCGCGCGTCGAGGTGGTCGACACCATCGGTGCGGGCGACACCTTCACCGCCGGGCTGTCGGTGGCGCTGCTGGCGCATGGCGTCGAGCATCCGGCGCAACTGGCCGAACTGGGCGACGACGCCTGGCGCGCTGTGATGCGCTTTGCCGCCACCGCCGCGGCCCTGAACTGCACCCGCGAGGGCGCCGATCCACCGACGCTGGAAGCCGTTCGCACGGCGCTTTCGCAGGAAGACAACGAGGCCGTCGCTTCCCGGCCCTGATCGATCCGTGCCGCCATGACCACGACCACCCGCAAACGCGCGATCCCTCGTCAACGCCAACCCGAACTGGAGCGCGACTTCGCGCGCTCCCCGTCGCTGGGCTACGAGGCCCCGGAAGAAACCGGCCTGGTGCGCTGCCTCGCGCACGGCTTTCCGAGCCCGCTGGTGCGATGGCACTTCCATGAAGACTACGAGCTGCACCTGATCACCGAGACCTCGGGCAAGGCCTTCATCGGCGACTGGATCGGGCCGTTCCAGCCCGGCCACCTCGTGCTGTGCGGGCCGCGCCTGCCGCACAACTGGATCTCGCTGGACGTGCCCGAAGAAGGCGCCGCCGGGCGCGACCGCGTGATCCAGTTCCGCCACGAACCCATCGAGCGCGCGGCGGCCGAAATTCCCGAGCTGCGCGACGTGATGCCGCTGCTCGACCGCGCGCGCCACGGCATCGAGTTCTTCGGCATGTCGGCGCAGGCGCTGGCGCACTGGGACGCCATCAAGGCCGCGCGCGGCGTGCGCCGCCTGGGCCTGTTCTGCGAGTTCATGGCCGACCTGGCCCAGTGCACCGACTACCGGCTGCTGTCGAGCGTGCAGATGCAGGGCGTGCAGGGCAGCGACGGCGATGCGCAGGTCGACCAGATCAACGACATCGTGAACCGCATCACCAACAACATGACCGACTCGATCTCGATGTCGGACGTGGCCGCCGAGCTGGGCATGAGCGAGAGCCGCTTCAGCCGCTTCTTCCGCCGCTCGACCGGCAACAGCTTCACCGACTTCGTGAACCGCGTGCGCATCAACAGCGCCTGCCACCTGCTGATGCAGACCGACCACTACGTGACCGACATCTGCTACCAGGTGGGCTTCAACAACGTGGCGAACTTCAACCGGCGCTTTCTCGAAATCAAGGGCATGACGCCCAGCGAGTTCAGGCGCCAGGCCGACACGCGCTTCGGCTGACTTCTTTCAAGGCGAACGCGCCCGCTCCGAAGGCGCCATCAGGGAGACCATCTTGTATCTGGGACTCGACCTCGGCACGTCCGAGCTCAAGGCATTGCTGCTCGCGGACGATCACCGCATCGTCGGCGTGGCACGCGCGCCGCTCACGGTCGACCGGCCGCAACCGCTGTGGTCCGAGCAGGCGCCTGCCCAGTGGTGGCAGGCGCTCGAGGCGGTCATGGCCGAGCTGCACACCACGCACGCCGAGGCGCTGCTGCAGGTGCGCGCCATCGGCTTGTCGGGCCAGATGCACGGCGCCACGCTGCTCGACGCGGCGGGCGAGGTGCTGCGCCCGGCCATCCTCTGGAACGACGGCCGCAGCGGTGCGCAGTGCGAGGCGCTCACGCGCGCCGTGCCGCGCCTGGGCGAGATCGCGGGCAACCTCGCGATGCCCGGCTTCACCGCGCCCAAGCTGCTGTGGGTGCGCGAGCACGAGCCTGAGGTCTTCGCCCGCGTGGCGCGCGTGCTGCTGCCCAAGGACTGGCTGCGCTTCATGCTCAGCGGCGAAGCGGTCAGCGAGATGTCCGACGCGGCCGGCACGCTGTGGCTCGACGTGGGCGCGCGCGACTGGTCCGACGAACTGCTCGCCGCCACGGGGCTCACGCGCGCTCACATGCCGCGGCTGGTCGAAGGCAGCGAAGTCTCCGCGCTGCTCAAGCCGGAACTGGCGGCGCGCTGGGGATTGCGCGAGGGCGTGAAGATCGCCGGCGGCGCGGGCGACAACGCCGCCAGCGCGGTCGGCATGGGGCTTGTGGAGCCGGGGCAGGGCTTCGTCTCGCTCGGCACCTCGGGCGTGGTGTTCGTCTCGACCGACCGCTTCCTGCCGAACCCCGCGCAGGCGATGCACGCCTTCTGCCATGCCTTGCCCAGGCGCTGGCACCAGATGTCGGTGATGCTCTCGGCCGCCAGCGCGGTGAGCTGGGCGGCGAAGACCTTCAAGTTCGCGGACGAGGCGGCGCTGCTCGAAGCCGCGGCGTCGGTCGCGCTGGCGGACCGGGCGCGCTGCCCGCTGTTCCTGCCGTACCTGTCGGGCGAGCGTTCGCCGCACAACAACCCGAATGCGCAAGGGGTGCTGTTCGGCCTCACGCATGCGCATGGCCCGGCGGAGATCGCCTATGCCGTGGTCGAGGGCGTGAGCTTCGGTTTGCGCGATGGCTTCGACACGCTGCGCCTGCCGGCCGACATGCCGCTGCGCGAAGTCGCGCTCGTGGGCGGCGGTGCGCGCAGTGTCTGGTGGGGGCAGTTGTTGGCCGACATCTTCCAGGTGCCGCTGACGCTGTATGCGGGCAGCGAAACGGGCGGGGCGCTCGGTGCGGCGCGGCTGGCGTGGCTGGCCGATGGGGGCGAGGTCGCCGAGGTGTGCACGCTGCCGCCGGTGAAGCAGACGCTGGAGCCTTCATCCGAAGGAGCCGATGGACACAAGACGCGGCATGCGCGGTTCCAGGTGCTCTACATGGCGCTGCGCGACCAGTTCCGATAGGCCCGATCTAATACCGAGCGCCCATAGAAAAAGCCCCGCCGAAGCGGGGCTTTTTCATTTCGCGAAACACCGCGGAACCGGCTTTGCCGGGCCGCAGGTGTTGCCCCCGGTAGGGGGTTGGCGTAGCGGACACGAAGTGCCGCGCAGCCTGGGGGCGAGCGAAATTACATGCCCATGCCGCCCATGCCGCCCATGCCGCCCATGTCGGGCATGCCACCGCCGCCGGCGCCGGACTCGTCCTTGGGTGCGTCAGCAACCATGGCTTCGGTCGTCAGCAGCAGCGAGGACACCGAAGCGGCGTTCTGCAGTGCGGTGCGGGTGACCTTCGTCGGGTCCAGGATGCCCAGCTCGAGCATGTCGCCGTACGTGTCGTTCGCAGCGTTGAAGCCGTAGTTGCCCTTGCCGGCCAGCACAGCGTTCACCACCACCGAGGCTTCGCCGCCGGCGTTGTTCACGATTTCGCGCAGGGGCGCTTCGATGGCCTTCAGCACCAGCTTGATGCCGGCTTCTTGATCAGCGTTGTCGCCCTTGACCGACTCGCCCACGGCTTGCTTGGCACGCAGCAGTGCCACGCCGCCGCCAGCCACAACGCCTTCTTCCACTGCAGCGCGGGTGGCGTGCAGGGCGTCTTCGACGCGAGCCTTCTTTTCCTTCATTTCGACTTCGGTGGCCGCGCCAACCTTGATCACTGCCACGCCGCCGGCCAGCTTGGCCACGCGCTCTTGCAGCTTTTCACGGTCGTAGTCGCTGGTCGCTTCTTCGATCTGAACGCGAACTTGCTTCACGCGGGCTTCGATGTCACCAGCAGCGCCAGCGCCGTCGATGATGATCGTGTTTTCCTTGCCCACTTCGATGCGCTTGGCTTGACCCAGGTCGGCCAGCGTCACCTTTTCGAGCGTCAGGCCCACTTCTTCAGCGATGACCTTGCCGCCCGTCAGGATGGCGATGTCTTCCAGCATGGCCTTGCGGCGGTCGCCGAAGCCAGGAGCCTTCACAGCCACGACCTTCAGGATGCCGCGGATCGTGTTCACGACCAAGGTAGCCAGGGCTTCGCCTTCGACTTCTTCGGCAATGATCAGCAGCGGACGGCCCGCCTTGGCGACTTGCTCCAGCACGGGCAGCAGGTCACGGATGTTGCTGATCTTCTTGTCGAACAGCAGCACGAAGGGGTTGTCCAACAGCGCCGATTGCTTCTCGGGGTTGTTGATGAAGTAGGGCGACAGGTAGCCGCGGTCGAACTGCATGCCTTCGACGACGTCGAGTTCGCTGTCCAGCGACTTGCCGTCTTCCACGGTGATCACGCCTTCCTTGCCGACCTTGTCCATCGCGTCAGCGATGAGCTTGCCGATGGTTTCGTCGCTGTTGGCCGAGATGGAGCCGACTTGCGCGATTTCCTTGGAGGTGGTGGTGGGCTTCGAAGCCTTCTTCAGCTCGGCGACCAGGGCCGTGACAGCCTTGTCGATGCCGCGCTTCAGGTCCATCGGGTTCATGCCGGCAGCCACCAGCTTGAAACCTTCGCGAACGATGGCTTGTGCCAGGACCGTGGCGGTCGTGGTGCCGTCACCAGCGTTGTCGCTGGTCTTGGAGGCCACTTCCTTCACGAGCTGGGCGCCCATGTTCTGCAGCTTGTCCTTGAGTTCGATTTCCTTGGCCACGGACACACCGTCCTTGGTCACGGTGGGGGCGCCGAACGAACGCTCGAGCACCACGTTGCGGCCCTTGGGGCCCAGGGTCACTTTGACTGCGTTGGCCAGGATGTTGACACCCTCGACCATGCGTGCGCGGGCTTCGCCGCCGAAGACTACGTCTTTTGCTGCCATGATGAATTAACTCCGAATGGATTGAATTTGGATGGGATCGAAAGGAGGAGAAGAATTACTTCTCGACGACTGCGAACAGGTCGTCTTCCTTCATCACGAGCAGTTCGTCGCCATCGACCTTGACGGTCTGGCCGCTGTACTTGCCGAACAGGACGCGGTCGCCGACCTTGACGGTCAGTGCGGCCAGTTCGCCCTTGTCGTTGCGCTTGCCCGGGCCCACGGCCAGGACTTCACCCTGATCGGGCTTTTCGGCGGCTGCGTCGGGGATGACGATGCCAGAGGCGGTCTTGGTTTCGCTGTCAACACGCTTGACGATCACGCGATCGGCCAAAGGACGAAGTTTCATTGCATCTCCTGGAAGGGTAAGAAACGGGTTTGTTTGTGGTCGGGCGCCGGAGAAACCGGCGACCTGTCGACTGGATGGGAGGGCTGTTAGCACTCGTCAGCAGCGAGTGCTAATCATAAGGGCATTCGATGACCTTTCAAGGGCGGCGCCCTTGCCGCCGTTCGGCACCGCCGTGCTTTTCCGGGGAAACACCGGGTGGCCGGGTGCCTTCGGCCGGGACGCTTTGAGATATTTTGCCCGGGCAAAATAAGGCCTTGCTCATGTCGCCGATGCGCGGAGGTCGCGCGCGCAGATTGCTTTTTTGTAATCCGGGTGATCGGTGGTGGACGGGCTTGGCTTCCTAGAGTCGCGGCATCCCGGCAACCTCCAAGGACACCATGACACACACCTTCCGCAACACCGTTTTCGCCGCAGGAGCCGCACTGGCCGCTGCCGGCGCCTTTGCTTCGGGCACCCATGCCGGTGGCCACGGCCACGATGCCGAAGCCGCCGTCGGCAAGCCTGGCGTGGCCGCCAAGGTGACGCGCACGGTCCAGGTCGACATGACGGACTCGATGCGCTTCACGCCGGCGGACATCAAGGTCAAGCAGGGGGAGACGGTGCGCTTCGTCGTCAAGAACTCCGGCGTCCTGAAGCACGAGCTCGTGCTCGGGACCGAGAAGGCGCTACTGGCGCACTACGAGGCCATGAAGAAGAACCCCGAGATGGAGCACGCCGATCCGAACATGGTCACGCTGGCCGCGGGCAAGACCGGCGAGATCGTCTGGCAGTTCACCCAGGCCGGCAAGGTCGACTTCGGCTGCCTGCAGCCGGGCCACTACGACGCTGGCATGAAGGGCGCGGTGCTGGTGGGCAAGGCCGGCAAGTGAGCGTGATGCGCACGCGTCTTTCACGCGCCGGCCGCCATGCCGGCGCTTTTTCTTCAAGGGTATCGCGCGACAGGGCTTGACCTTCACATCGTGTCAATCTGGACACTGATCGCTTCCCCCTCAAGGGCTTCCCCCTTTCCTGTCGGAGAACGCGAATGAACGACACGTCCACCAGGCACGCAGGACACCCCCACGGTCATCACGACCACCACGATCACCACGCATCGCACGGGCATGCGCCCGCGGGCCCTGCGCAGCCCGCCGCGCAAGGCACGGTCTACACCTGCCCCATGCACCCGGAGATCCGGCAGGACCACCCGGGCAACTGCCCCAAGTGCGGCATGACGCTGGAGCCCGAGATGCCGACCCTCGACGAGGGCGAAGATCCCGAGCTGAAAGACTTCAAGCGGCGCTTCTTCTGGACGCTGCCGCTGAGCGTTGTCGTCACCGTGCTCGCCATGGCCGGCCACCGCCTGCAGTGGTTCGAGATGGGCACGCAAAGCTGGATCGAGCTCGTGCTCAGCGTGCCGATCGTGCTGTGGGCCGGTTGGCCGTTCTTTGTGCGCGCGGTGCAGTCGGTGGCGAACCGCAGCCCGAACATGTGGACCCTGATCGGCCTGGGCACGGCCGCCGCCTTTGTCTACAGCGTCGTGGCCACGGTGGCGCCGGGCGTGTTCCCCGCGTCGTTCGTGTCGATGGGGCGCGTGTCGGTCTACTTCGAAGCGGCGGCGGTGATCATTTCGCTCACCTTGCTGGGCCAGATCCTTGAGCTCAAGGCGCGCTCGCAAACCTCCGCGGCCATCAAGTCGCTGCTGGGGCTCGCGCCCAAGACGGCGCGCCGGATCGGCGCCGACGGCACCGAGGAAGACGTGCCCATCGGCCACGTGCATGTCGGCGACAAGCTGCGCGTGCGCCCCGGAGAGAAGGTGCCGGTGGACGGCGTGGTGATCGAAGGCGGCAGCGCGGTCGACGAGTCGATGCTCACCGGCGAGCCGCTGCCCGTGACCAAGCGCGTGGGCGACAAGCTCATCGGCGCGACGCTCAACACCAATGGCGCGCTGGTCATGCAGTCGGAAAAGGTCGGCTCGCAGACCGTGCTCGCGAGCATCGTGCAGATGGTCGCGCAGGCCCAGCGCTCGCGCGCGCCGATGCAGCGGATGGCCGACCGGGTCGCGGGCTACTTCGTCATGACGGTGATCGCCATCGCGGTGCTGACCTTCTTCGCCTGGGGGTTCTTCGGGCCGCAGCCCAGCTGGGTCTACGGCCTCATCAACGCCGTGGCGGTGCTCATCATTGCCTGCCCCTGTGCGCTCGGCCTCGCGACGCCGATGTCGATCATGGTGGCCACCGGCAAGGCGGCCACGCAGGGCGTGCTGTTCCGCGATGCCGCGGCGATCGAGAACTTCCGCAAGGTCGATGCGCTCATCGTCGACAAGACCGGCACCCTGACGGAAGGCCGGCCGCAGTTCGAGCGCGCGGTGCCTGCGCCGGGCTTCACGGCCGACGAGGTGCTGCGCCTGGCGGCCAGCCTGGACCAGGGCAGCGAACACCCGCTGGCCGACGCCATCGTGCGGGCGGCGCGCGAGCGCCAGCTGGCGCTGGACACGCCCGAGGGGTTCGAATCCAGCAGCGGCATCGGCGTGAGCGGTGCCGTGGCCGGCCGGAAGCTGGCGCTCGGCAACACGGCGCTCATGGAACAGCTGCGCGTGCGGGTCGACGCGCTCAAGCCGCAGGCCGAGGCCCTGCGGGCCGAGGGCGCGAGCGTCATGTTCCTGGCGGTGGACGGCCAGGCGGCCGGCCTGCTCGCGGTGTCGGACCCGATCAAGCCCACCACGCTGGAGGCGCTGGCCGCGCTCAAGGCCTCGGGCCTGCGCGTCATCATGGCCACGGGCGACGGGCTGACCACGGCTCGGGCCGTCGCCGCGAAGCTGGGCATCGACGAAGTGCACGGCGAAGTGAAGCCGGCCGACAAGCTCGCGCTGGTCGACAGGCTGCAGCGCGAGGGTCGCATCGTCGCGATGGCCGGCGACGGCATCAACGACGCGCCCGCGCTCGCCAAGGCCGACGTGGGCGTGGCGATGGGCACCGGCACCGATGTCGCGATGAACAGCGCCCAGGTGACGCTGGTCAAGGGCGACCTGCGCGGCATTGCGCAGGCGCGCGTCATCTCCGAGCAGACCATCGCCAACATGAAGCAGAACCTGGGCTTCGCCTTCCTCTACAACGCCCTGGGCGTGCCGCTGGCAGCGGGCGTGCTGTTCCCGTTCACGGGCTGGCTGCTGTCGCCGATGATCGCCGCGCTGGCGATGAGCCTGAGTTCGGCGTCGGTGATCACCAACGCCTTGCGCCTGCGTGGCGCTACCTGGCGCGAGGCTTGAGAAGGCCCGCCAGGGCCTTCTGGTCTTCGGCCAGCTGGATGCGCATGAGCTGGAGCACGCGCACCGCCAGGCCGGACAGCGGCTGTCCCGGCGGCAGCACCAGCATGCCCGCGAAGGACACCTCCAGCGACAGCGGGCGCACGGCCAGGCCGCGCTGCGCGTACTCCAGCGCGGTGACCGGGTTGACGACGCCGATGCCCATGCCGCTCAGGGCCATCTCGCACACGCTGGCCGCGTAAGGGGTCTCGACCAGCACGCTCAACGCGACGTTGCAGTCCGCCAGGGCCCGCTCCAGGCGGCGCCGGGACGCATCTTCCGGGTTGAGCGCGAGGAAGGGCTCTTCGGCGAGTTGATGCGGCTGGATGGTCCTGGCGCGGGCCAGCCGGTGCTTGGCATGCATCACCACCACGCCCGGAAAGCGCGCGAATTCGGAGTGCTCCAGGCCGGTCGTCGGCATCTCGTCGGCCATCAGCCCGAAGTCGACCTGGCGCCCCAGCACGGCCTCGTGCACCTCCCGCGAACTGAGCACCTGCAGCGAAATCTGCGGGCGGGCGTCGGCATCGCCGCGCTCGGCCACCAGCCGCGACAGCACCCGCGGAACGAAGCTCAGGCCGAAGGCCGGGTACACCGCCATGCGCAGCGTGTTGACGCCGAAGCGCTTGAGGCTGCGCATGCGGTGCTCGATGCTGCTCAGGCCCACGAAGACGCGCTCGACCTCGACCAGCAAGGCCTGCGCTTCGGGCGTGGGGTGCAGGCGGCCGCGCAGCCGGCGGAACAGGGGAAAGCCCGCGGCTTCCTCCAGCCTGCGCAGCGACTGGCTGAT
The DNA here is from genome assembly GCF_009811375.1 of Variovorax boronicumulans. Taxonomy (NCBI): domain Bacteria; kingdom Pseudomonadati; phylum Pseudomonadota; class Betaproteobacteria; order Burkholderiales; family Comamonadaceae; genus Variovorax; species Variovorax boronicumulans. The sequence goes on along the minus strand of NZ_BKDH01000002.1, from coordinate 128,957 downwards.
GGCCGGCTGCGTCACGCCCAGCAGCGCGGCCGCCTTGCTCGCGGAGCCCACGGACATCACGGAACGGAACACCTCGATCTCTCGGAGCAACATATAACAACCGCTTATGGAGAAAGAATTTCGGGCGCGATCCGGATTATCTCCAGCGTCCTAGAGTCGGTGTCTTCAGCCACTTCCCGAAAGACGCGAGATGAACCTTCGAACAGCGCTTGCAGTGACGGTCCTGGCGTGTGCGGCGCCCGTGTGGGCGCACGACTTTTCCAGCGACGTCGCCAGGTTCCAGACCCTTGCGGCCACCCGCAAGCCCGACAGCCCGCAGGCGGTGGCCGCCAAGCTGGCGCTGGAGCGGGCGCAGGGCGAGATGGAGCAGTCGGACGTGAAGATGCTGCTGCGCATCCGTTCGATGACCAACGCCGGCCTGCGTGCCCTCGGCGAGCAGCCGGCCTTGCTTACCAGCGAGTACAAGCGCCTCGAGGCGGCACTGGCCAACCCCAAGACCCAGGACCCGGCCCGGATCGCCACCGCCCGCGAAACCTTCACCCGCCTGGGCGTGGAGATGAAGGTCTACACCGATCTCGAAACCATGGCCGTCGAGCAGATGAAGCATGCGCTGCAGCTCATCGAATCGGCCCCCGCGAACTGACTTCCATCGTGAACCCATCCATTTCCCATCCCGGCACGTCCTCTGCAGACGCCGCCTTCGCCAGCCTGGCGCCGCCGGTGTGGCGCGCCTCCACGGTCGTCTTCGATTCGCTCGACGATTTCGTGCATCGCCGCACCCGCCTGCCGGACGGCTTCAGCTACGGCACGACGGGCACGCCGACGCAGCGCGCCCTCGAGGCGCGCATCGCCGAGCTGGACGGCGCCGCGCACGGCATCGTCTTTCCCTCCGGACAGGCGGCCATCTGCGGCGTGCTGCTCGCACTGCTCCAGAAGGGCGACCACCTCTTGATGACCGATGCCGCCTACGGCCTGGCCAAGTCCTTTGCCGTCGAACGGCTGCAGGCACTGGGCATCGAGGTCGAGTTCTATGCGCCGCGCATCGGCGCGGGCATCGAGCGCCTCGTGCGCCCGAACACGCGGCTCATCTGGCTGGAGTCGCCCGGCACGGTGACGATGGAGGTGGAGGACGTGCCGGCGATCACCGCCGTGGCGCGCGCCCGTGGCGTGCTGACCGCCATCGACAACACCTGGGCCAGCCCGCTGGGCTTTGCCGCGCTGGCGCACGGCGTCGACCTGTGCATTCACGCATGCACCAAGTACATGGGCGGGCATTCGGACGTGCTGATGGGCAGCGTCACCACCCAGGACGAAGGCCTGTACCGGTCCTTGCGCAGCCTGCAGTCGCTGATGGGGCTGGCCGTGAGCCCGGAGGACTGCTTCCTGGTGGCTCGCGGCCTGGACACGATGCAGGTGCGCATGGAGCGCCAGGCCGCCAGCGCGCGCCTGATCGCCGGGCAACTCGCCGCGCACCGCCTCGTGCGCCGCATGCTCTTTCCGGCGCTGCCCGGCGCGCCGGACCATGCGCTGTGGGCGCGCGATTTCGCGCAGCCCGGCTGCGTGATGTCGCTGCAGCTCGTGGACTGCCCCTACGACGCTTACCGGGCGCTGTTCGCCGGCCTGAAGCGCTTTGCCATCGGCGCCAGCTGGGGCGGCGTGCGCAGCATCGCGGCCTTCTACCCGGCGGAGGAACTCGCCAGGCGCAATTTCTGCGATGTCGAAGGGCCGGTCGTCCGCCTGTCGATCGGCCTGGACGACCCCCAGGCCCTGCGCGACGAGCTGCTGGGCGCGCTGGACGCCTGCGCCACGCGTTTCGATCTCTGATCCCCGACACCTGGAGCCCGCGATGACTTTCAAGCCGACCCTTCACGCCGCGTTGATCCGTTCCTTCCTCGCCATGGCCGGCCTCGCGCTGTGCGCCGGCGTTGCCGCGCAGACCGCATCGCCGCTGGACGGCACGCTCAAGAAGATCAAGGACACCGGGGCGATCACGGTGGCCACGCGCGGCGCCTCGATCCCGTTCAACTACCTGGACGACCACAACAAGCAGGCCGGCTTCGCCTGGGAAATCTCGCAGCGCGTGGTCGCCCAGGTGAAGAAGGACCTGCAGCTCGCCCGGCTGGAGGTCAAGACCCTGGAAGTCACGCCGCAGACGCGCATTCCGCTGGTCGCCAACCAGACCGTCGACCTGGAGTGCAGCTCGACCACCAACAACGCCGAGCGGCAGAACCAGGTGTCGTTCTCGACGACCTTCTTCGTCGTGGGCGCGCGGCTGCTGGTGCGCAAGAACTCGGGCATCAAGCACTGGGCCGACCTCGTCGGCAAGAACGTCGTGGTCAGCGCGGGCACCACGGCGGAGCGCATGCTGCGGCAGCTCAACGAGAAGAACAAGTGGGGCATCCAGATCATCCTGGCCAAGGACATCAACGAGAACTTCCTCACCGTGGAAACGGGGCGCGCGGTGGCCGCGACGCAGGACGACATCATTCTGTTCAGCAACATCGCCCGCGCCAGGAACCCGGCGGACTGGGAGGTGGTCGGCGTGCCGCAGCAGAAGGAAGCCTATGGCTGCATGCTGCGCAAGGGCGACGCGGCGTTCAAGAAACTCGTGGACGGCGTGATCACCGGGATGATGCGATCGGGCGAGTTCACCGCGTTGTACGAGAAGTACTTCCTCAAGCCCATCGCGGTGAAGGGCAGCGTGACGGTCAACTTCCCGATGTCGCCCGACATGCAGGAGCTCGTGCGCCATCCGAGCGACCAGCCGCTGTAAGGCACGGACGCGGCCACCCCTTCACGAACCGAACCGCCTCCCGGCACCCTTCGCGATGCACTACACCTGGGATTGGTTGATCTTCTTCAAACCCTCGGTCACGGGGGAGGGCCTGTACGGCCTGATGCTCGTGCGCGGGTTGCTGTGGACGGTCGCGCTGTCGCTGCTGGCCTGGACGCTGGCATTGGGCCTGGGCCTGATCGCCGGCGTGGCCCGCACGCTGCCCCACCGGACGGCGCGCACGCTGTCGGCGGTGTACATCCACTGCTTTCGCAACACGCCGCTGCTGGTGCAGCTGTTTCTCTGGTACTTCGTGGTGCCCGAGCTGTTGCCGACCGCCTGGGGCCATGCGATCAAGCAGATGAACCCGACCGCGAACCAGTTCCTCACCGTGCTGGTGGGCCTCACGCTCTACACGGCGGCGAAGGCGGCTGAGCAGGTGCGCGCGGGCATCGAGTCGGTGCCGCGCAGCCAGAAGCAGGCGGCCATGGCGATGGGCCTGGGAACCGTGGCGGCCTACCGCTACGTGATCCTGCCCCAGGCCCTGCGCATCGTCATCCCGCCGCTGACCTCGGACTTCCTGAACGTGTTCAAGAACTCGGCCGTCGCGCTGACGATCGGGCTCATGGAGCTCACCGGGCAGACGCGCCAGCTCAGCGAGTTCAGCGCCCATCCCTTCGAGGCCTTCATCGTGGCGACGCTCATCTACATGGCGATCACCTACGGCGTGATCGTGCTGATGCGCCGCATCGAACATCGGGTGCGCGTGCCCGGGCTGCTGGGCGCCGCGTGATGGGCTACGACTTCGATTGGGTCGCCCTGCAGCGCGCCTGGCCCTACCTGCTGCAGGGCCTGCAGATGACCGCGCTGCTGGTGGCGGCCTCCATGGCCGCGGGCATCGGCCTGGGGACCTTGCTGGCGATCACGCGGATCTTCGCGCCGCGGCCGGTGGCGGCGCTCGTGGCGGGGTACGTGAACCTGTTCCGCTCGATCCCGCTGATCCTCACGATCCTGTGGATCTACTTCCTGATGCCAGTGGTGCTGCGCGCCGTGACCGGCGACCCGAACCTCGGCGTCGGGCCGATCTACGCCGCGCTCGTGGCGTTCGTGCTCGCGGAGTCCGCGTACTACTGCGAGATCATCCGCGCCGGCATCGGCAGCGTGCGCGCCGGCCAGATGCAGGCGGCGCAGTCCCTGGGGATGTCGCCGGGGCAGGCGATGCGGCACGTGATCCTGCCGCAGGCCTTTCGCAACATGACGCCCTCGCTCATCAACCAGACCATCGCGCTGCTCAAGGACACCTCGCTGGTCTACGTGATCAGCCTGAACGACTTTCTCGGCGCCGCCAGCAAGGTGGGACAACGCGACGGGCGCGTGGTCGAGGTCTACATCCTGGTCGCCGTCGTCTACCTGGTGCTGTGCACGGCGGGCGCCTGGTGGGTCACGTGGCTGCAACGGCGCAAGGTGGCGGCGGCGACCTGAGGCCTTCTCAGAACTTCGCGCGCAGCGTCAGCTGCACCTCGCGCCCCGGTCCCGGCAGGATCAGGTTGTCCACGCTGCCGTGGGCCGAGACGTAGTACTTGCGGTTCGCGATGTTCTTCAGGTTCAGCGCGATCTCGTAGCGCTCGGTCTTGTAGTTGGCCGCGAGGTCGGCGGTCAGGTACGAGGGCAGCGTGACGAGGTTGCTCAGCGAGGCGTAGCGCGCGCTGACGTAGTTCAGGCCGCCGCCGGCGCTGAAGCCGTGGCCGAGGTCCTTCATGGCCCATACGAAGGCTGAGTGACGCGGCGTGAGCGCGGCGGTCTTGCCCTGCACCGGGATCGCGGCGCCCACGGGCAGCTGCAGCGAACTCACGGTGGCGAGCGACCTGGTCATCTTCGCGTCGAGGTAGGCATAGCCCGCGCTCACGTCCCAGCGGCCCGGCAGGCGGCCGTTGAGCGCGAGCTCCAGGCCGTTGGTGCGCTGCGTGCCGACGTTGATCTGGCGGCGCGGGTTGTTCGGGTCGGTGTTCTTGATGCCCGAGCGTTCCAGGTTGAACAGCGCGGTCGTGAGATTCAGGCCGCCGTCGAGCAGGTCGAACTTGGCGCCGATTTCCTTGTTGACGGTGATCTCTGGCGCGTTGTCGATGTTGCCGGTGGACAGCGCGAAGTTCTCGCCCGAGGGCTGGAATGAGCGGCTGTACGACACGTAGTACGACTGCACCGTGTCGGGCTGCCACACCACGCCGGCGCGCGGGCTGAACTTGCGGTCGGTGCGTTCCAGCGGCGCGAGCTTGCGCTCGAAGCTGGTGTCCTGCTTGAACACGTCGTAGCGCCCGCCGATCAGCGCCTTCCAGTGCGGCGCCAGCGTGATCTGGTCCTGGAAGTAGACGGCCGCGGTCTTGAACTCGCTGTTGCTCGGGATCGCGCCGTCGGCGAGGTAGGTGGCCAGCGGGATCGGCAGCGGGTCCGCCACCGGGCTGAACAGGTTCACGCGCTGCGCTCCTGTAGCGGAAGACACGCTGAACAGCCGCTTGCGCTGCACGCCGAACTCGGCGCCGACCAGCCACTCCTGCTTGAAGCCGCCCAGGTCGTTGCGCCAGGTCAGGTCGGTCTGGTTGAACCAGCCGCTCTCGTCGCGGTCGACGATGCCGCGCGTGCGGCCCACCGTCAGGCGCACCGGGTCGGTGGTGCCGCTGGGCAGCGTGTTGTTGCGGTCCAGGTGGTAGCTCGAATAGCGCGTGGTGTTGCGCAGGCTCAGCGCGTCGCTGAAGCGGTGGTTCAGCGTGGCGGTGAAGGTCTGCACCTTGCTGGTCACGGTGTCGTCGCGCTTGCCGTGCGCCGAGCCGTAGTAGGCGCCGATGGGCACGTCGACCGGGCGGCCGTTGAGCGCCGGAATGCCGAAGTCGGTGAGGCGCTGGTCGCGCAGGTTGGTGTACTGCAGCAGCAGGTCGGTCTGCGGGCTGAACTTGATCGCCAGCGAGGGCGCGATGTTGTAGCGGTCGGTGAACTGCTGGTCGCGGTAGCTGTCCGACTGCTCGCCCGCCACGTTCAGGCGGAAGGCCATGTTCTCGCCGATGGGCGTGTTCAGGTCGATCGTGCTGCGCGTGTAGTGGTGGCTGCCCAGGCCCAGCGAGACCTCGCCGAAGCGGCGCTCGAACACGGGCTTCTTGGTCACGCGGTTGATCAGGCCGCCCGAGGAGCCGCGGCCGTAGAGCACGGCGGCCGGGCCCTTGAGCACCTCGATGCGCTCGGTGTCCGAGAGGTCGCGAAAGTACAGCGCGTCGTCGCGCACGCCGTCCACGAACCAGTCGGAGATGCCGCTGAAGCCGCGGATCACGACCTGGTCGCGCTGGCCGTCGCCGTGGTTGAAGCTCACGCCCGGCACGTTGCGCAGGGCGTCCTGCATCGACACGGCGCCCTGGTCGCGCAGCAGCTGCTCGGGCAGAACGTTCACCGCCTGCGGCACGTCGCGCAGCGGCGCGCTGCCCTTGGTGGCGGTGCTGGTGGCGGCCGGGGCGTAGCCCTTGTCGTCCTCGGCGCTGACGGTGACTTCCTTCAGGGTCGTGGCGGCGGCCTGTGCCAGCGCGACGCCCGACAGCGACGCGAGGGCGGCGCCGGCCAGCAGCGAAAGGGGCCACAGCGGGCGCGAGGGGGTGGCGGTGCGGGTGGCTGTGCGGGAAGAGGGCTTCATGTTGTCCGGTTGTGCTTGTTCTTGGAGGGCGGCGCCGCGCAGGCACAGCCGTACGCGACAACGCCCTTCGTCGCGAGAGACGAAGGGCGTTGTCGTGCCCTGCCTTGAACTGGAAATGTCTGGGTGAGGCAATGGCGCAGCGCGGACGGAAGAAGCTCCGTGGCGGGACGCCATGACGGCCGCTGGACGCGGCGGGCTGAATTCTAAAGAGCTAAATGCGAGGCGTTTGCATTTGTGGCGAGGATGCGACGCGGGGCCGCCCGCTCGCGGCTCACAGCTGGTCGGTCGGCACGAACCACGAGAACAGCAGCAGCTGCAGGCGCGTGAGCATGCTGGAGTCGGGCTCGCTGTCGAGCACCTCGTTGTGCACGTCGCCGGTGCCGATCCACTGCACGTTCTGGCCGTCGGGCTTGAGCACGACGCGGTACACGCCTTCCATGTCGTCCAGCTGGTAGGCGAAGAGCAGCGCCTGCGTGAGCTCGAAGCTGCGCACGCGCACGCCGAACTCGGTGTTCAGCAGGGCCGAGCGCGGGTCGAGGTTCATCGAGCCCAGCAGCACCCACTGGCGGTCGACCAGCGCCAGCTTGGCGTGCAGGCGACCGCGCGCCTTCTTGAGCAGGCTGCGGAACTGGCCGCTGCGCTTGAGCTGCTGCGTGCTGACCTCGTACAGGTTCACGCCCAGCTTGAGCATGTCGACGCGGTAGCGGTTGTAGTTGATGTTCACCAGGGGCTCGTCGCTGTCGGCCAGCGAGTTGGTGACCACGGTGATGCTCAGGCCGTGGTCGCGGCCCATGCGGATGCGCTCCATGCCCTCGTCGCCGGGAATGAAGTAGGGCGAGATCACCACCACGTTCGACTTCGCGGCGCCCAGCATCTCGTGGAAGCGCTGCGCCAGCGACTCCTGCGGGCGCGCCATCGTGCCCAGGGCCTTGTTCGGGCTGTCGGCGGTGGCGGCGGCTTCGGCGCGGATCCAGCGCGTCTCGCCGATGTTGTCCAGCTGCGCGCCCAGCGGCAGGTCGCCCAGCAGGTCGGTGGCGGCCAGCGGATCGGGCAGCGGCGCGAAGGCGGGCGAGGTCGCGGCGTCGAAGGCGGCCTTGAGCTCGTCGGGCGTGAGCGTCGTGCCGGCCATGCGCTGCAGCGGGTAGACCACGTCGCTGTTCCAGTAGGTGTCGAAGATCCCGGCCGACTGCGGCACCACCGGGCCGGCCAACAGCAGTTCGAAGTCGATGAAGTTGGCGCTCTCGCTGCGCAGGAAGTACTCGTCCGCGAGGTTGCGCCCGCCGGCGATGGCCATGGCGCCGTCGGCGATGAACAGCTTGTTGTGCATGCGGTGGTTGAGCCGCCGGAAATCGCCGAAGAATTCCAGCCAGCGCAGCGACGAATGGTCGCGTGCGTTCACGAAGGGGTTGAACAGCCGCACCTGCGCGTTGGGCTCGGCGGCCAGCCCGAGCAGCAAGCGGTCCATGCCGGCGGTGTAGAAGTCGTCGAGCAGCAGGCGCACGCGCACGCCGCGCCGGGCGGCATCGCGCAGTTCGCGCAGCAGCAGGCGGCCGGTCTTGTCGTTGCCGAGCTGGTAGGTCTGCACGTCGAGCGAGGCCCGGGCGCGGCGGATGAGTTCCAGCCGCGCATCGAGCGCGAACGAGGCCTCGATCAGCGGCCGCATGCTCGACAGGCCGTCGGGCGGCGAATCGAGGCTGGCGGCGGCATGGCCGAGCGGGGTGGCGGCCGAAGCGGGAATGGCGATCGAGGGCGGCCCATCGGGCAGGCGCGGCGGCAGGCCGGCGCAGCCGGTGAGCACCAGCACGACCAGCACCAGCGCCGGGCCGCGCAGCGCAGGAAACAACGAGGCGAGGAGCTTGAGCATGGGGCCTGTCAGCGCACGCAAGGGCGTGCGGGCGGCATCGTAGCCCGGCGCGCGGCGGCGACCGCGGCGGTTTTGCAACGCTTCGCCCCTGTGTGCTGGAAAACCCGTGGACCGCGACTTTCTTGACAATAGAATGCGAATTGTTATCAATAGTGTTCAATGGGCAATAAAAACATGGCAAGAATGAGGGCGCGGCGCAGGGCCGCTTCGGTGCTGGTGGGCTGCCTGGCGATCTACGCGCAGCAGCACGTTCTGGCGCAAACGGGCGGCACGGGCTCGCTGCCTGAAGTGCGCGTCGATGCGAACGCCGAAGCCGAGACCGCCACCTCGCCCGTGATCGGCTACCGCGCGAAGAACGCCGTCACCGCCACCAAGACCGACACGCCGCTGTCGGAAACGCCGCAGTCCGTCACCGTGATCACGCGCGACCAGATGGTCGACCAGGGCGCCAACAACCTGCAGGACGCCCTCAATTACGCGGCGGGCGTGCGCTCCGACGCCTACGGTGTCGACTCGCGCACCGATTCGATCCGCGTGCGCGGCGCCTACCCCGACATCTACCTCGATGGCCTGCGCCAGGCCTACGGCTACTACACCAGCACCACGCGCACCGAGCCCTACACGCTGGAGCGCCTCGAAGTGCTGCGCGGCCCGTCGGGCATGCTGTTCGGTGCGGGCACGGCCGCCGGCGTGGTCAACATGGTCAGCAAGCGGCCGCTGCAGGAGGCTCAGCGCGAAGTGGGCGTGCAGTTCGGCAGCTTCGGCCGCAAGCAGGTACAGGCCGACCTGACCGGTCCGCTGAACGCCGACGGTTCGCTGTCGTACCGGCTGATCGCGCTGCAGCGCAAGTCCGATTCGCAAGTGGACAACGTGCCCGACGACCGCAGCGTGATCGCGCCGTCGCTCACCTGGCGGCCCAACGCGGCGACCTCGCTCACGTTGCAGGGGCTCTGGCAAAAAGACAAGAGCGGCAGCAGCTCGCAGTTCCTGCCGTGGGAAGGCACCTTGCTGCCGAACCCGAACGGCCGCGTGCCCGCCAGCCGCTTCATCGGCGAGGCCGGCGATTACTACAACAGCGAGCGCCAGACCTTCGGCTGGCAGTTCGAGCACAAGTTCAACGACAGCTGGACCGTGCGCCAGAACTTCCGCTACGCGAAGAACGAAAACGACAACCGCTACCACTACGGCGGCGCGTTCAGCGGCTTCGACAGCTGGTCGACCGACCCGATCTTCAAGCGCGTGTTCCCCCGCTACTTCGACAGCCAGCTGACGCGCAACCGCACGCAGACGCTGGACAACCACGTCGAGGGCCACTTCCAGACCGGCGCGCTCCAGCACACGCTGCTCGTGGGCGCGGACTTCGCGCGCCAGCGCGAGAACGTCTGGGGCGGCACCACTGCGGACACCATCGACCTCTATGCACCGGTGTACGGCCACGTGGACGAGCCCGAGCGCGTGGCGCGTCCGCGCACCCGCCAGCGCCAGACCGGCCTGTACCTGCAGGACCAGATCAAGCTCGACAACTGGATCTTCGTGGCCGGCCTGCGCCATGACCGTGCCGTGTCCAGCGCCGCCGGCAGCGACGAGCAAAAGAGCAGCGCCACCACCAAGCGACTGGGCGTGATGTACGCCCATCCCTCGGGCTGGTCGCCGTACCTGAGCTACAGCGAGTCGTTCACGCCGCAGTCGCCGCGCGAAGGCCGCATCTTCTCGCCGCTGCGCGGCGAGCAGTGGGAAGCCGGCGTCAAGTACGAGCCGAAGAACCGCGCCATGGCCTTCAGCGCCGCGGTGTACGACCTGCGCGAGAAGAACCAGATCGTCGAAGAGCAGCCGAAGGTGTTCTCGCAGCGCGGCCTGACCAAGACCAAGGGTGTGGAGCTCGAAGCCAAGGGCTCGGTGGGCGCCAACCTCGACCTGATCGCCCACTACAACTACACCGACGCCGACGCGCAGATCGAAGGCCTGCCCAAGCACCAGGCCAGCTTCTGGGCCAAGTACAGGTTCTCGGTGGCCGGCATGAGCGGCTTCTCGGCGGGCGCCGGCGTGCGCGTGATGAGTTCGTTCCGCGACACCCAGTTCGGCACCGGCCCGCGCATCCCCGGTGTGGCGCTGGCCGACCTGGTGTTTGCTTACGATACGGCCCAGTGGCGCTATGCGCTCAACATCAACAACGTGACGGACAAGGTGTACTTCAGCACCTGCCTGTCGCGCGGCGACTGCTGGTACGGTGCGCGACGCAACATCGTGGCGAGCGCCACCTACCGCTTCTAGCCTTTTCACCACCCAACGACGCACGACGACATGGACAGCCGAAAGATCAAGACCTGGGCCTGGGTGCACAAGTGGAGCAGCCTCGTCTGCACGGTGTTCATGCTGCTGCTGTGCATCACCGGCCTGCCGCTGATCTTCCACCACGAGATCGGCCACCTGCTGGGCACCGAGGTCGAGGCGCCGAAGATGCCGGCCAACACGCCGCGCATCAGCCTGGACAAGGTGGTCGAGATCGGCCGCGCCAAGCACCCCGACCGCGTGGTGCAGTTCGTCTCGCAGCCCGAGGACGACGACGGCCTGTGGTTCGTCACGCTCACGCCCACGCCCGAACCCACCGAAGACTTCAAGTCGGTGGCGGTCGATGCGCGCACCGGCGTCGTGCTGGCGCAGCCGGAGTTCAGCCAGGGCTTCATGTACATCATGTTCAAGCTGCACGTCGACCTGTTCGCCGGGCTGCCGGGCAAGCTGTTCCTGGGCTTCATGGGACTACTGCTGCTGGTGGCCATCGTCTCGGGCGTGGTGCTGTATTCGCCGTTCATGCGCAAGCTCGACTTCGGCACCGTGCGGCGCGAGAAGCGTCCGCGCCTGAAGTGGCTCGACCTGCACAACCTGCTGGGCATCGTCACGCTGGTGTGGCTGTTCGTGGTGGGCTCCACCGGCATGATCAACACCTGGGCCGACCTGATCATCAAGTACTGGCAGTACGACCAGCTCAGCACGCTGCTCGCGCCCTACAAGAACGAGCCGGTGGTGCCGGTGGCCGAGCGCGGCTCGCTGCAGCGCTCGATGGAAGGTGCGATGCAGAAGGCGCCCGGCATGAAGCTGTCGTTCATCGCCTTCCCGGGCACCTCGTTCTCGAGCCCGCACCACACGACCTTCTTCCTGCGCGGCAACGAGCCCTTCACCTCGAAGCTGCTGCAGCCGGTGCTGGTCGATGCCAAGACCGCAGAGGTGACGGCAGCGCCGAAGATGCCGTGGTACCTCACGGGCCTGCTGGTGTCGCAGCCTCTGCACTTCGGCGACTACGGCGGCATGCCGATGCAGATCCTGTGGGCGCTGCTGGACATCGCGACCATCATCGTGCTGGGCAGCGGGCTGTACCTGTGGCTCAAGCGCGGCAACACGGTGCCGGCCCGGGCGACCCCGACCGCGACGCCCGCCACGGAGCGCGCGCCGCCCTCGGCCTCGGGCCCGCAGCCCGACCCGGCACCGGCCATGAAGGTGCAGGCATGACGACGCACCACAAGGCACCGCACCAGTCCTTCTGGCGCATGTGGGGCTGGCCCATCGCGCTGGGCGTGATGACCACGGTCGGCCTCGTCACCGCGCTGTTCAGCGACGGCGGCCTCGGCGACATGGTGGCCTGGGTGGGCCTGGGCATTCCGGTGCTCGTGTGCGCCTGGTACGGCTGGCGCCGGTCGCCGCGCACGGGTTCGCGCTAGGCGAAAGGGGCAGGGCACCGACGCAGAATCGGTGCCGATGAATGCCGCACTCTCCTATCCGCTTCGCCTGCTGATCCTGGGCGCTCCGCTGGCCGTGCATGGCCAGCAGCCCGCCACGTCGCCGGCCGGCACGCTGCGCGATGTCACCGTTTCCACGCCGCGCGGCACGCTGTCTCCGTTTCTCGTGCCCGGCTCGGTCGACCGCGTCGATGGCGACGAGATGCGCGACAGCCGGATGCAGGTCAACCTGTCGGAGAGCCTGGGCGCCGTGCCGGGCCTGCAGGTGCAGAACCGCATGAACTACGCGCAGGACCTGCAGCTGTCGGTGCGCGGCTTCGGTGCGCGCTCGACCTTCGGCGTGCGCGGCGTGCGCCTGTACGTCGACGGCATTCCGGCCACCTTGCCCGACGGGCAGGGGCAGACCTCGAACATCGACATCGGCTCGGTCGACCGCGTCGAGGTGCTGCGCGGGCCGTTCTCGGCGCTGTACGGCAATTCGTCGGGCGGCGTGGTGCAGGCGTTCACCGCATCGGGGGAGGGCGCGCCGCGCCTGTCGTACTCGCTGGCGGGCGGCAGCTTCGGCAGCTGGCGCCAGTCGCTGCAGCTCAGTGGTTCGCAGGGCGCGGTCGACTACCTGCTCGGCGCGAGCCACTTTCGCACCGACGGCTGGCGCGAGCAGAGTGCCGCGCGGCGCAACATCGCGAACGGCAAGCTGGGCATCGCGCTCGACAACGGCGACAAGCTCACGCTGGTGCTCAACAGCGTGCGCATCGAGGCGCAGGACCCGCTGGGCCTGACGGCCGAGCAGGTCGCGCAGGCACCGCGCAAGGCGCCGCTCGCGCTGCAGTACGACACGCGCAAGACGGTCGAGCAGACGCAGGTCGGCTTGCGCTATGAGCGGCGCCTGAATGCCGAGCAGGCGCTGCAGTTCATGGTCTATGGCGGCGAGCGCAAGACCGTGCAGTTCCAGTCGATCCCGCCGTCGGCGCAGCAGAGCCCGCTGCATGCGGGCGGGGTGATCGACCTCACGCGCCAGTACGGCGGCGTCGACCTGCGCTGGACCGCCGCACTGCAGCTGGCCGACCGGCCCTTCGACCTCGTGGCGGGCCTGGGCTACGACAGCCTGCGCGAGCGCCGCCGTGGCTACGAGAACTACCTGGGCCCGGTGGCCGCGCCCCTGCTGGGCGTGCAGGGGCGGTTGCGCCGCAACGAGCGCAACGAGGTCTGGAACCTCGATCCGTATGCGCAGGCGGCGTGGCGTTTTTCCGAGCGCTGGACGCTCGAGGCCGGCGTGCGCCGCAGCCGTGTGCACTTCGATTCGCACGACCTCTACATCGGTGGTGCCAACCGCGACGACAGCGGCAGCGCGAGCTACAGCAAGACCTTGCCTGTGGCCTCGCTGCGCTACCAGGCCACGCCCGATCTCGCGGTGTACGGCTCGGCCGGCCGGGGCTTCGAGACGCCGACGCTCAACGAGCTGTCGTACCGCCCGGGTGGCGCGAGCGGGCTCAACTTCGGGCTGCGGCCGTCGGTGAACGACAGCCTCGAGGTGGGCGCGAAGGCGCGGTTGGGCGGCGGCCTGCTGACGGCGGCGTTGTTCCACACCCGCACGCGCGACGAGATCGTCACCGCCACCAACAGCGGCGGTCGTGCCACCTTCCAGAACGCGGGGCGCACGCGGCGCAACGGCTTCGAGCTTGGCTGGCAGCACGAGACGGCCGACCACTGGCGCACGCAGCTCGCCTACACGTGGCTGGACGCGACCTACCGCGATGCGTTCTGCTCGCCGTCGCCCTGCGCGGGCAGCAATGCCGTGAACGCGGGCAACCGCATCCCGGGCATCGCGCGCCAGTCGCTGTTCGCCTCGCTCGGCTGGGTGCCGCCCGAGGGCTGGCGCGCCGGCGTCGAGATGCGCGCGCTGAGCCGCATCCAGGCCAACGACCTGAACACCGCGAGCGCGCACGGCTACGCCGTGGCGGCGCTGTACGCCGGCTACCTGAAGAAGTGGGAGCGCTGGGACTTCAACGCCTTCGCGCGCGTCGACAACCTGTTCGACCGCCGCTACATGGGCTCGGTCATCGTCAACGAAGGCAATGCGCGCTTCTACGAGCCCGCGCCCGGTCGCAACTGGACGGTGGGCCTGAGCGGCGCGTACCGCTTCTGAAGAACGCGCCATGAAAGGAAAAGGCCCGCCGCCCCGAGGGGACGGCGGGCCTTGAGACCCGGTAGTCGCAGTGCTTACTTGAGGCCGGCTGCGGCGCGCAGTGCGGCCGCTTGCGTCGTGGCTTCCCAGGTGAACTCGGGCTCTTCGCGGCCGAAGTGGCCGTAGGCGGCGGTCTTCTGGTAGATCGGGCGCAGCAGGTCGAGCATCTGGATGATGCCCTTCGGACGCAGGTCGAAGTGCTCGCGCACGAGTTCGGCGATCTTCTCGTCGGGGATCACGCCGGTGCCTTCGGTGTAGACCGTGATGTTCATCGGCTGGGCGACGCCGATGGCGTACGCCACCTGGATCTGGCACTGGCGCGCCAGGCCGGCGGCCACGATGTTCTTGGCCACGTAGCGCGCGGCGTAGGCGGCCGAGCGGTCGACCTTCGACGGGTCCTTGCCCGAGAACGCGCCGCCGCCGTGCGGGCAGGCGCCGCCGTAGGTGTCGACGATGATCTTGCGGCCGGTGAGGCCGCAATCGCCCTGCGGGCCGCCGATGACGAAGCGGCCGGTCGGGTTGATCAGGTAGCGCGTGTTCTGCAGCCATTCCTTGGGCAGCACGGGCTTGATGATCTCTTCGATGATGGCTTCGTTGAACGAGGCCTTCATCTTGGTCGGCGTTTCGCTCTGGTCGGGGCTGTGCTGCGTGGAGAGCACCACGGTGTCGATGCTGTGGGGCTTGCCGTCCACGTAGCGCATCGTGACTTGGCTCTTGGCATCAGGGCGCAGGAAGGGCAGGCGGCCGTCCTTGCGCAGTTGGGCCTGGCGCTCCACGAGGCGGTGCGCGTAGTAGATCGGCGCGGGCATCAGCTCGGGCGTCTCGTCGCAGGCGTAGCCGAACATCAGGCCCTGGTCGCCGGCGCCGGTGTTCAGGTGGTCGTCGGAGGCGTGGTCCACGCCCTGGGCGATGTCGTTGGACTGCTTGTCGTAGCAGACCATCACGGCGCAACCCTTGTAGTCGATGCCGTACTCGGTGTTGTCGTAGCCGATGCGCTTGATGGTGTCGCGCGCGACCTGGATGTAGTCGACGTGCGCGTTGGTCGTGATCTCGCCGGCGAGCACCACGAGGCCGGTGTTGGTCAGCGTTTCGGCGGCGACGCGGCTGCGGGGGTCCTGTTCGAAGATCGCGTCGAGGATCGCGTCCGAGATCTGGTCCGCGACCTTGTCGGGATGGCCTTCGGAAACCGATTCGGAAGTAAAGAGAAAGTCGTTCGCCACTGTGGTCACTCCTTGAAGTTCAATTGGCGCGTTGCCAACTCTGCGGAGCCCTGGCGAACGCTTTAGCAGATGTCGACGTATCGACGGGACACAATCGCATTCGCGCTTGTGGGTGTCGCCCTGCAAGTTGTTCCGTAACTCGGCGACAATTTGCATTCTATTCGAGCCGCGCAATACCATGCGCGCGCGTCCGCCTTTTGACCCTCCCTGACTCTCTCCCCCTCCCCGTTCAATGATCACCCTGTTCCGCCTGCTTGCCCGCGTGCCGATGCCGTTGATGCATCGGCTCGGCGCCTTGCTGGGATGGCTGGTCTGGTGGTGTGCGCCGGATTACCGCCGCCGCTTCAAGGCCAACGCCGAGAGCGCCGGCTTTTCGCCCGCGCAGTACCGTCCCGCCATCGCCGCCGCCGGCCACATGGCGTCCGAACTGCCCTGGCTGTGGCTGCGCCCGCAGGGCGAGAGCGTGCTGACGCGTGTGGTGCGCTGGGAAGGCGTCGAGGCCTTCGAGGCCGCGATGCGCGCGAAAAAGGGCGTGATCCTCGTGGCGCCGCACCTGGGCAGCTGGGAGATGTGCGGCCAGGCCATCGGCGAGCGCTTTCTCGCGGACTTCGGGCCGATCACCGCGCTGTTCCGCCCGGCGCGCAAGAAATGGATGGCCGACCTGATCGCCGCGGGCTCGCGCGACCGGCCCGGCCTGCAGACCCTGCCGACCAACAACACCGGCGTGCGCGGCCTGATCCGCACGCTGCGCAGCGGCGGTTACACCGGCATCCTGCCCGACCAGGTGCCGCCGCTGGGGCAGGGCGTGTGGGCGCCTTTCCTCGGCCGCCCCGCCTACACCATGACCCTGCTTCCCCGTTTGGCCCAACAGACCGGCGCCGCCTGCTTCCTCAGCGTGTGCGAGCGCCTGCCGCGCGGAGCGGGCTACGTGATCCGCTTCGAGCCGATCGTCGGCACCGCGCTCACCGACCCCGAGGCGTCCATCGAAGACGCCGCCGCCGCCATGAACGACGGCATCGGCCGCCTGATCCACAGCCTGCCCGGCCAGTACGTCTGGGACTACGCGCGCTACAAGGAGCCGCGCGGCGAACCCGCCGTGGTGGCCAACGCCGCCGGAGGCGCCGCGCCATGAGCCTCAGTTCCCGACTCGGTATCGGCTTCATGCGGGTGCTGGCCCCGCTGCCCCTGCCGCTCGTGCGCGGCTTCAGCAGGGTCCTCGGCCGCCTGCTGCACACCATCGCCGTGCCGCGGCGGCGCGTGGTCGACCGGAACCTGGCCCTGTGCTTCCCCGGAAAGTCGGAGGCCGAGCGCCGCGCCATCGCGCGCGAGACCTTCGTCTTCGTCGCGCAGTCGTGGCTGGACCGCAGCTGGCTCTGGCATGCGCCCGAAAAGGTGGTGAAGAGCCGGCTGAAGATCGTCGGTTCTGCCTCGGAGATCCGCGAGATCGCCGAGGGCGACGCGCCGATGATCCTGTTCGCGCCGCACTTCTACGGGCTCGACGCCGCGGCCACCGCGCTCACCATGCACACGGCGCGCCCGTCGGCCACGATCTACACGACCCAGCGCGACCCGATGGTCGACGCCTGGATCCGCGAAGGCCGCACGCGCTTCGGCGACGTGGCGGCGCTCAACCGGGTGGACGGCATCAAGCCCATCCTCGCGGGGCTGCGCAAGGGCGGCCTGCTGTACCTGCTGCCCGACATGGATTTCGGGCGCGACCAGACCATCTTCGTGCCCTTCTACGGCGTGCAGGCGGCCACCGTGCCCTCGCTGTCGCGCTTCGCGCGGCTGGGCAAGGCCAAGGTGGTGCCGGTGGTGGCGAAGCTCACGCCCGGTGGTTACGAGATCCAGGTGCTGTCGGCGTGGCAGAACTTCCCGACCGACGACGTCGAGGCCGACACGGCGCTCATGAACGAGCGCCTGCAGGGCTACATCGACACGATGCCGTCCCAGTACTACTGGGTGCACCGCCGGTTCAAGACCCGCCCGGAAGGCGAGCCGCCAATCTACTGATTGCGGGCCAGGAAGCCCTCGATCTCGCGCGCGACCAGCTGCGGCTGCTCGTGCACGATCCAGTGGGTGGCGTTCGGCACCTTCTTGACTTCGAGCTTCGGCACGTACTCTTCCAGCCCTTCGAGCAGGCCCGGCAGCAGCGCGGCGTCGTCGAGTGCCCAGAACACGAAGGTCGGCATGGTCACCGTGAGGCGTTCGCGCGGCAGCACCGGAATGCTGTCGACGGTCTGGCCCGGCAGTGGCGGCTTCATCGGGGTCACGCGGTACAGGTTGCAGGCGCCCGTGAGGCCCGCGCTCCAGACCTCGCGGTACTGCTGCTTCACCTCTTCGGTGAGCCAGCCGAAACCGTCCGGCCCGGCCTTCATCAGCAGGAAGAAGGGCCACATGCGCTTGAAGTCGTCGGCCGCGAGCAGCGCCTCCGCATCGGGGCGCGCCAGGAAGTGCATGTAGGCGCTGGCCTGCTGCTGCGCCGGGTTGTTGCGCAGCTCGCGCGTGAAGGTGCCCGGGTGCGGCGAATTGATGATGACCAGCTTGCCGACCTGCTGCGGGAAGGCGTTGGCGTAGCCCCAGGCGAAGGCGCCGCCCCAGTCGTGGGCCACCAGCGCGGCCATGGTGCCGTCGGCGCTCTCGGTGGCCACGAGCTGCTGGATGTCCTGGATCAGCAGGTGGGCCTTGTAGTCGGCCACTTCCGTGGGGGCGCTGGATTTCTCGAAGCCGCGCAGGTTGGGCGCCACGCAGCGGTAGCCGCCGTGGGCCGGGTCCGAGAAGTAGGCGAGCAGTTCGTCCCAGATGAACGCGGCCTCGGGAAAGCCGTGCAGGAACACCATCAGCGGCTGGCCCGGCTTGCCGGCGGCGCGGCAGCTGAGGGTGGTGCCGTTGGGCAGGCTGCGTTGGAAGGTCTCGATCATGCTTCGTGTCTCCTTGGGTTGACTGTTGCTATTGTTTTGATAGTGAACTTCGCAGACGAGGCGCTCGATGCAGCCGGTTCCCCTAGCGCATCAGGCGTCGTCGGCCGGTGGCGGCGCGGGCGCTGCCGCGGCGTCGTCGGGGTGCACCCAGCGCCACAGCAGCTCGGCCGCTTCGCCGACCCCTTGCTTCTTCAGGGCCGAGAACAGTTTGACCTCGCCGCCGCCGGCGTTCAGTCGCGTAATCGACAGCACCTTGGCGGCTTCGGTGCGCGTGAGCTTGTCGGACTTGGTCAGCAGCACGAGGAATTTCAGGCCTTGCTCGACGCGCGGACGGATCACGTCGAGCAGGATCTCGTCGAGCTCGGTCATGCCGTGGCGCGGATCGCACATCAGGACAACCCCGCGCAGACTTTCGCGCGTCATGAGGTAGTTGCCCATCACGCGCTGCCAGCGCAGCTTGGCTTCCTTCGGCACGGCCGCGTAGCCGTAGCCGGGCAGGTCGGCCAGCACGGCGTCGTCGACCTTCTGCTTGCCGATGCCGAACAGGTTGATGTGCTGCGTGCGGCCCGGCGTCTTCGAGGCGAAGGCCAGGCGCGTCTGCTGCGTCAGGGTGTTGATGGCGGTCGATTTGCCGGCGTTGGAACGGCCGACAAAAGCGATCTCGGGCAGGTCGACCGGGGGCAGGTGCTCGAGCTGCGGAGCGCTGGTCAGGAAGTGGGCGGTGTGCAGCCAACCGAGGGCCACGCGCTCGCGTTCAGCGACCTGCGGGTCCACGGCAGGGGCCGCGCGGGGAGGATAAGCGGCGGACTTGGCGCGCGGGGAGGTCATCAATGGGCTTTCGGAACGGGGCGCCATTGTAGAATCGCGGGGTTTTGCGCCATAAATTCGAAGCCCCCGATATGAAGTTGTTTGCCAATATTCTGCTTGCAGCCCTCATGGGCGTCGCAGCCAGCGCGAGTTTTGCAGCCGATGAGCATGCAGCTGCCCCCGCAGCGGCAGCCGCCAAGCCGGCCAAGCCCGATCCCGCCAAGGGCGACACGCTGTTCAATGCGACGCCGGCCAACAGCCAAAGCTGTGCTTCGTGCCACAACGCGGACGGCAACTCGGCCATCGCAGCCAACCCCAAGCTGGCGCAACAACACCCCGAATACATCCTCAAGCAGCTGCAGGACTTCAAGTCCGGCAAGCGCAAGAGCGCCATCATGAAGCCGCTGGCCTCGGCGCTGTCCGAAGAAGACATGCGCAACATCGCCTGGTTCGTCGGCTCCAAGAAGATCAAGCCGGGCTTCTCGAAGGAGAAGGACACGGTCGCCCTCGGCGAGAAGATCTACCGCGGCGGCATCGGCGATCGCCAGATCCCGGCCTGCGCCGGCTGCCACAGCCCGAACGGTGCCGGCCTCCCGGCCCAGTACCCGCGCCTGGGCGGCCAGCACGCCGACTACACCGTGACCCAGCTCGTGGCCTTCCGCGACAACGTCCGCCTGAACAGCTCGCCCATGAACGGCGTGGCCGCCAAGCTCAACGACCGCGAAATCAAGGCTGTCGCCGACTACATCGCCGGCCTGCGCTGATTTCCGCCGTCGCGCTGTCCAGCGTGAACTAACCGCCGATAAAAATCCCAAACAAAGGGCGGGCCGATCCAGGAGGATGGCCCGCCCTTTTGTTTTTTTCCTCTTTCCTGGTTCCCTCCCGATGACCGTTTCCACCCATGGCCTTCGCGTGCATCGCGGCCCGCAGCTGCTTCGCGCCGCGGTGGAACTGCTGTCGTCGATGCGCTTCGCGATCGCGCTGCTCACGGTCATCTGCATCGCCTCGATCATCGGCACCGTGCTCAAGCAGCATGAGCCGATCAACAACTACATCAACCAGTTCGGGCCTTTCTGGGCCGAGCTGTTCCGCACGGCGCGGCTCGACTCGGTCTACAGCGCCTGGTGGTTTCTGCTGATCCTGCTGTTCCTGGTGATCAGCACGTCGCTGTGCGTCGCGCGCAACACGCCGCGCATCCTGATCGACCTGCGCACCTTCAAGGAAGACATCCGCGCGCAGAGCCTCAAGGCCTTCGGCCAGCGCGCCGAGAACCGGCTGGCTGAAACGCCCGACATGGCGGCCAACCGCATCGGCCAGCTGCTCGTGAGCGGCGGCTGGAAGGTCAAGCTGCAACAGCGCAACGCCAGCGCCGACGGCAAGGCCTCGGCCGGCTGGATGGTCGCGGCGCGCGCCGGCGGCGCGCACAAGCTGGGCTACATCGCTGCCCACAGCGCCATCGTGCTGGTCTGCATCGGCGGCCTGCTCGACGGCGACCTGGTGGTGCGCGCCCAGACCTGGTTCAACGGCAAGAGCGTGTTCACGGGCGGCGGCATGATCGCCGACGTGGCGCCCGAGCACCGCCTGTCGACCGCCAACCCGACCTTCCGCGGCAACATCCTCGTGCCCGAGGGGGGGCGGGGCAACGTGGCCATCCTGAACCAGGCCGACGGCGTGCTGCTGCAGGAGCTGCCGTTCACCATCGAGCTGAAGAAGTTCATCGTCGACTACTACTCGACCGGCATGCCCAAGCTGTTCGCCAGCGAGGTGGTGCTGCACGACCGCGAGAGCGGCGAGCAGGTGCCCGCGCGCATCGAGGTGAACCACCCGGCCAGCTACAAGGGCGTGGAGATCTACCAGTCGAGCTTCGACGACGGCGGCTCCACGGTGAAGCTCAAGGCGGTGCCGATGGCGGCCGCGGCCAAGCCCTTCGAGGTCGAGGGCATCATCGGCGGCCCGAGCACCGAGATCACCAACGGCAAGGACAAGCTCACGCTCGAGTACGCCGCGCTGCGCGTGATCAACGTCGAGAACTTCGCCGACGGTGGCGCCATGGGCAGCGGCGCCGACGTGCGCAAGGTCGACCTGCGCCACGGCATCGAGTCGCGCCTGGGCGCCGCCAACAAGACCAACAAGCCCAAGGTGCTGCGCAACATCGGCCCGAGCATCGGCTACAAGCTGCGCGACGCGGCCGGCCAGGCGCGCGAGTACCAGAACTACATGGTGCCGGTCGATGCCGGCGACGGCCAGCCGGTGTTCCTGCTGGGCATGCGCGAGAAGCCCGAGGAGCCGTTCCGCTACCTGCGCGTGCCGGCCGACGAGCAGGGCTCGATGGACGGCTTCGTGCGCATGCGCACCGCGCTGGGCGACCCCGCCACGCGCGAGCGCGCCATCCAGCGCTACATCGCCAAGGCGACCGACCCGAAGCGCCCCGAAATGGCCGAGCAGCTGCGCGTGTCGGCCGCCCGCGCGCTGGCGCTGTTCTCGGGCGCCGAGCGCGCCAAGGCCGACGCCGCGTCGCAGGGCGGCTGGCAGGCGATCGCCGAATTCATGGAAGCCAACGTGCCCGAGGCCGAGCGCGAGCGCGCCGGCACGGTGCTGGTGCGCATCCTCAACGACGTGCTGTTCGAAGTGCTCAACCTGAGCCGCGAGGGCGCCGGCCTGGCCGCGCTGCCGAACGACGAGAAATCGCAGGGCTACCTCACGCAGGCCGTGCTGGCCCTGAGCGACGCGCACTTCTACCCGGCGCCGGTCGCGATGATGATGACCGACTTCACCCAGGTGCAGGCCAGCGTGTTCCAGGTGGCGCGTGCCCCTGGCAAGAACATCGTCTATCTGGGGTGTCTGTTGCTGATCGTCGGTATTTTTGCCATGCTGTACGTGCGCGAGCGCCGCCTGTGGGTGTGGCTGACACCCGGCGGCGGCGCCTCTGGAGACAACGACGGCCGCGAAACGGTCGCCACGATGGCGTTCTCGGTCAACCGCAAGACCTTGGACAGCGATCGCGAATTCGAGCACCTGAAGCACAGGTTGCTCGCCCTGAAGAAAGAAGAACCGGCGTCACCATGAACACCACGACCCTCACGCTCCACGAAAGCTGGCTCTCCCGCCGCAACCTGTTCGACTGGGTGTTCGCGGCGCTGGTGCTGGCCGGCGGCGCGTTCGCCTTCATGCGCCACGCCGGCTCGATGGACAGCTACGAAAAGCCGATCCTCGTGGCGGCGCTGGTCTCGGTCATCGGCATCTGCTGGTTCTGGCGCCCGCTGCGGGTGCTGACGCTGGTGGTGGCCGCGGCCTCGCTGCTGGCCATCAGCTCCTACCAGGGCGACCTGGCGCGCGCCGATTCGGTGTTCTGGCTCAAGTACTTCCTGTCGAGCCAGTCGGCCATCCTCTGGATGAGCGTGCTGTTCTTCATGAGCACGCTGTTCTACTGGATCGGCTTCGCCGCCGGCAAGCAGCAGGCCGACACCTTCGACCTGATCGGCTCCCGCCTGGCCTGGGCGGCCGTGACGATGGCGCTGATCGGCACCATGGTGCGCTGGTACGAAAGCCACCAGCTCGGCCCGGACATCGGCCACATCCCGGTGAGCAACCTGTACGAAGTGTTCGTGCTGTTCTGCTGGCTGACGGCTGCGTTCTACCTGTACTTCGAAGAGCGCTACAACACGCGCGCGCTGGGTGCCTTCGTGATGCTGGTGGTGAGCGCGGCGGTGGGCTTTTTGCTCTGGTACACGATCGTGCGCGAGGCGCACGAGATCCAGCCGCTGGTGCCCGCGCTGCAGAGCTGGTGGATGAAGCTGCACGTGCCCGCCAACTTCATCGGCTACGGCACCTTCGCGCTCGCGGCCATGGTGGCCTTCGCCTACCTCATCAAGGAGCAGGCGAGCGAGACCCGCTGGTACAAGCTCACGCCGATCTGGCTCCTGGGCGTGGCGCTGTGCTTCGTGCCGGTGGCCTTCCGCCAGCGCGTGCAGGAAGCCGGCGGCAGCTACTGGGTGATCTATGCGGGCATCTCGGCGCTGATCGCGGCGGGCATCCTGCTGGGACGCAAGCGCATCGCGGCGCGCCTGCCGGCCAACGAGGTGCTCGACGACGTCATGTACAAGTCGATCACCGTCGGCTTCGCCTTCTTCACCATCGCGACCGTGCTCGGCGCCCTGTGGGCGGCCGACGCCTGGGGCGGCTACTGGAGCTGGGACCCGAAGGAAACCTGGGCGCTGATCGTCTGGCTCAACTACGCGGCCTGGCTGCACATGCGCCTCGTGAAGGGCCTGCGCGGCACCGTGGCGGCCTGGTGGGCGCTGGCCGGCCTGGCCGTGACCACCTTCGCCTTCCTTGGCGTGAACATGTTCCTGAGCGGGCTGCACAGCTACGGCACGCTGTAAGCGCAGGCGTTGCGCCTTTTGCGAAGAATTGAAACCACGCGCCACCATGGCGCGTAACCAAACCGGGGCATGTCACGAACTACCCTGAGCACAACGATTCACGCGAAAGGCCTGCCATGTCGTTCCATTCCCGTTCGCACCGTCGCGACACCCAGGGTTTCACCCATCCGCTGTCGAGCGAGATCACGCCGCGCGCCGCCTACGAAGGCCGGCGCGACCTGCTCAAGCTGATGGCCGGCGGTGCCGCGGGTGCGGCGCTCGCCACCTTTGCCGGGCGCGAGGCCTTCGCCCAGGCGACCGGCCCGCACAAGCTGGCCCTGTTGCCGGGCGCCAAATCGGCCGTGCCGGGCGCGCAGACGATGGAAAAGCTCACCGACTACAAGGACGCGAGCAGCTACAACAACTACTACGAGTTCGGCGTCGACAAGGGCGATCCGGTGAAGAACGCCGGCACCCTCAAGACGCGGCCGTGGACCGTGGAGGTCGAAGGCCTGGTCAAGAAGCCGGGCAAGTACGGCATCGAGGACCTGCTCAAGCTCAGCGCGCAGGAAGAGCGCATCTACCGCCTGCGCTGCGTCGAGGGCTGGTCGATGGTGATCCCGTGGGTGGGCTATTCGCTGGCCGAGCTCATCAAGAAGGTCGAGCCGCAGGGCAATGCCAAGTTCGTCGAGTTCGTGACGCTGGCCGATCCGAAGACCATGCCCTTCGTCGGCTCGCGCGTGCTCGACTGGCCCTACACCGAAGGCCTGCGCATGGACGAGGCGATGCATCCGCTCACGCTGCTGGCCTTCGGCATGTACGGCGAGGTGCTGCCCAACCAGAACGGCGCGCCGGTGCGGCTCGTGGTGCCATGGAAGTACGGTTTCAAGTCGGCCAAGTCGATCGTCAAGATCCGCTTCGTCGAGAAGGAGCCGAGCACGGCCTGGAACAAGGCGGCGGCGCAGGAGTACGGCTTCTATTCGAACGTGAACCCGAACGTCGACCACCCGCGCTGGAGCCAGGCGACCGAGCGCCGCATCGGCGACGGCGGCGGCCTGTTCGCGAAGCGGCGCAAGACCGAGATGTTCAACGGCTACGAGGCACAGGTCGGCCAGCTCTACGCCGGCATGGACCTGAAGAAGAACTACTGAGCTCCCGCGCCCGCCCGGTCGTTGCGCCATGCTGAACAAGCTGCTCATGCACCCGGCGACCAAGCCGGTCGTCTTCCTGCTGTGCCTGCTGCCGTTCGCGCGGCTGGCCTTCGGTGCCTTCACCGACGGGCTGGGCGCGAACCCGGCCGAGTTCCTGATCCGCGCGACGGGCGACTGGACCCTGCGCTTCATCTGCATCGTGCTGGCGGTGACGCCGCTGCGCGTGATCGCCAAGCTCAACGTGCTGGCGCGGCTGCGCCGCATGCTGGGCCTGTTCGCGTACTTCTACGTGGTGCTGCACCTGCTGTGCTACAGCTGGTTCGACATGGGCTTCGAGTGGGGCGAGATCGCCAAGGACATCGCCAAGCGGCCGTTCATCCTGGTGGGCTTCTCGGCCTTCGTGCTGCTGACACCGCTGGCGGCCACGTCGTTCAACCGCGCGATCAAGGCGATGGGCGCCAAGCGCTGGCAGCTGCTGCACAAGCTGGTCTATGTGATCGCGGGGCTCGGGCTGCTGCACTTCTTCTGGATGCGCGCGGGCAAGAACAACTTCGCCGAAGTGTTCGTCTATGCCGCGATCATCGGCGTGCTGCTGGCGTGGCGCGTCTGGAATTTCGCGCGCAAGCGCCAGGCCAGGCCCGCAGTGGCCGTGCGCGGCAGCGAGAAGCCGCTGCGCACCGGCTGAGACCGGATCAGCCGTCGATCTCGGCGCGCAACTGGTCTTCCATCGTCTCGCGACGGCGGATCAGCTTCGCTGTGGCGCCGCTCACCAGCACCTCGGCGGCACGGCCGCGCGTGTTGTAGTTGCTGGCCATGCTCATGCAGTACGCACCCGCCGACAGCACGGCCAGCAGGTCGCCGGCCACCACGTTGAGTGCGCGGTCGCGGCCGATCCAGTCGCCACTTTCGCAGACCGGGCCCACCACGTCGTAGGTCGGGGCGTCGCCGGCGCGCTCGCGCAGCGGCACGATCTTCTGGAAGGCCTGGTACATCGCGGGGCGCGGCAGGTCGTTCATGGCCGCGTCGACGATGCAGAAGTTCTTGTCCTCGCCGGGCTTGGTGAAGAGCACCTCGGTCACGCAGACGCCGGCATTGCCGACCAGCGAGCGGCCGGGTTCGATCACCAGCTTGCGCTGGCCGAAGCCGCGCGCGTCGAGCTTGGCGAGCAGCTGCTGCCACAGCGCATCGGCCTTGGGCGGCACTTCGCCGTTGTAGTCGATGCCCAGGCCGCCGCCGAAGTCCAGGTGATGGATCGGCACGCCGGCCGCCTCGATGGCTTCCACCAGGTCGAGCACGCGGTCGCAGGCGTCCAGGTAGGGCGAGGCTTCGGTGATCTGCGAGCCGATGTGGCAGTCGATGCCGACCACCTCGAGGCCCGGCAGCCGGGCGGCGTGCTGGTAGGCCTGCACCGCGCGGTCGTGCGCGATGCCGAACTTGTTGCCCTTCAGGCCCGTGGAAATGTAGGGGTGCGTCTTCGGGTCGACGTTCGGATTGATGCGGATGCTGATCGGTGCGCGCACCTTCTCGGCCAGCGCCACCTCGTTGAGCACGTCGAGCTCGGCTTCGCTCTCGACGTTGAAGCAGGCGATGCCGGCCGCCAGGGCTTGGCGCATCTCGGCGCGCGTTTTGCCGACGCCCGAGAAGATGATCTTCTTCGGATCGGCGCCCACCGCCAGCACGCGCGACAGCTCGCCGCCCGAGACGATGTCGAAACCGCAGCCGGCCTCGGCGAACACGCGCAGCACGCCGAGCGACGAGTTGGCCTTCATTGCGTAGCAGATGAGCGCGTCGCGACCCTCGAAGCCGCGCTGGTAGGCGGCCAGGGCATCGAGCATCCACTGCTTCGAATAGACGAACAGCGGCGTGCCGTGCGTGCGCGCCAGCGCGTCGAGCGCGACGCCTTCGACGTGCAGCGCGCCGTCGCGGTGGGCGATGTGGGGGTGGCCGGGCAGGGGGGTGTTCGTCGTCATTTCTGGGGGGAGGCGGGGGCGCTGCTGGCTGCGGCGGGCTTGGGGGCCGCTTCGTTGTCGGAGGCTTTGGAGCCGCCGGGGGTGAGCAATTGGGGCAAGGTGGCGCGCTGGGCGGCCGCCGGATCGGTCGGCAGATAGAGCGCGCCGCGCTGTCCGCACGCCGCAAGGCCGGCCGCGCTGGCGGCAAGGCAGACCATGAGCGCGGTGCGGGCGCGAGCGCTCACTAGAATTTGGCGAACATTCAACATGCTGAAATTGTAATGACCGACACCGAGTACATGGACCGCGCCGAGGCGGCGCTTGCTGCCATCGAGCAGGGCTGCGACCGCATCAACGACGCGACCGACGCCGACATCGACAACCAGCGGGTCGGCGGGATGATCACGATGTCGTTTCGCAACGGCAGCCAGCTGATCGTGAACCTGCAGAAGCCGCTGCAGGAAATCTGGCTGGCGGCGCGCTCCGGCGGCTATCACTACCGGCACGACGGCCGGGTGTGGGTGGACACCAAGACCGGGGAAGAGTTTTTCGGCAACCTGTCGCGCGAGGCGACCCTGCAGGCGGGGCAGCCGCTGGCGTTCGCGGCGGCCTGAGCCGCCGCTTTCCCGCTTTCTTGATCAGTTCCTGAACAGGTCGAGGATGCGGTTGCGCTCCTCGGGCGGTGCAGGCGCGCTGATCGCCGGGCCACTCAGGGCTTCGGCCGGTGCCACCGGCGCGGAAGATTCCACGCCCAGGCTCGACACGCCGCGGCCCGGCGCGTAGTCGTCGTAGTACCACTCGCCGCCGACGCTCACGATGCCTGAAGGCGGCGTGGTCGACAGGTCGGTCACGGGCACGCCCTTGAGGGCGGTTTCCATGTAGTTGATCCAGATCGGCAGACTCAGACCACCGCCGGTTTCGCGGTCGCCCAGGTTGCGCGGCGTGTCGTAGCCGATCCACGAGATCGCCGTCATGGTGGGCTGAAAGCCCGCGAACCAGGCGTCGAGCGAGTCGTTGGTGGTACCGGTCTTGCCGTAGAGGTCGGGGCGCTTGAGCATCGCCTGCGCCTTCGCGGCCGTGCCGGCGCGCGTGATGGACTGCAGCAGCGTGTCCATGATGAAGGCGTTGCGCTGCGGGATGGCGCGCGAGGCTTCATTGAGCAGCGGCGGCTGGACGTCGACCAGCACGCGGTCCTTGTGGTCGGTGACGCGGGTCACGAGGTACGGATTCACGCGGTAGCCGCCGTTGGCGAACACCGAATAGCCCACCGCCATCTGCATCGGCGTGACGGCACCGGCACCGAGCGCCATCGGCAGGTAGGCGGGGTGCTTGTCCTTGTCGAAGCCGAAGTTGGTGATCCAGTCTTGCGCGTAGCGCGTGCCGATGGATTGCAGGATGCGGATCGATACGAGGTTGCGCGACTTCATCAGCGCGGTGCGCATCGACATCGGGCCGTCGAAGCCGCCGCCGTAGTTCTTGGGCTCCCAGGGCTGGCCACCGGTGGTGCCGGCGTCGAAGAACAGCGGGCCGTCGTTGATGACCGTGGCGGGGGTGAAGCCCTTTTCGAGCGCCGCCGAGTAGATGAAGGGCTTGAAGCTCGAACCCGGCTGGCGCCACGCCTGCGTGACGTGGTTGAACTTGTTCTTGCCGAAGTCGAACCCGCCGACCAGCGCCTTGATGGCGCCGTCGCGCGGGTCCATAGCCACGAACGCGCCTTCCACTTCGGGCAGCTGGGTGATTTCCCACGTGTTCTTGGGCGTCTTCGCGACGCGGATCACGGCGCCGCGGCGGATCTTGATGTTGGGCGGTGCCTTGTCCGACAGGCCGGACTGCGCAGGCTTGAGGCCGTCGCCTGTGATCTGCACGGCGTCGCCGTTGGCGCGGATGGCCTGGATTTCCTTGGGCGTGGCCTTGAGCACCACGGCCGCCATCACGTCGCCGTTGTCGGGGTGATCGTTCAGCACGTCGTCCACCGCCTCGTCGAGCTCCTTGGGGTCGTTCGGCAGGTCGATGAACTTCTCGGGGCCGCGGTACACCTGACGGCGCTCGTAATCCATGATGCCCTTGCGCAGGGCCTTGTAGGCCGCGGCCTGGTCGGCGGCGACCAGCGAGGTGTAGACCTTGAGGCCGCGCGTGTAGGTGCTGTCGCCGTACTGGGCGTACATCAGCTGGCGCACGGTTTCGGCCACGTACTCGGCGTGCAGGCGGTTCGGGTCGGCGGCGTCGCGCAGGTGCAGCTCTTCCTTCTTGGCCTCGGCTGCCTGCTCGGCGGTGATGAAGCCGGCCTCCTGCATGCGGTCGATCACGTAGAACTGGCGCCCGCGTGCGCGCTGCGGGTTGTTGACCGGGTTGTTCGCGCCGGGCGCCTTCGGCAGGCCGGCCAGCATGGCGGCCTGGGCGATCGTCATCTCGGACAGCGGCTTGCCGAAGTAGGCCTCGGAAGCGGCGGCGAAGCCGTAGGCGCGGTTGCCCAGGTAGATCTGGTTCAGGTAGATCTCGAAGATCTGGTCCTTCGTGAGCAGGTGCTCCAGCTTGAAGGTCAGCAGCACCTCGTAGATCTTGCGGGTCAGCGTCTTCTCGGAACTCAGGTAGACGTTGCGGGCCACCTGCATCGTGATGGTGGAGGCGCCCTGGCTCTTCACGCGGTTCAGGTTGGCGAGGCCGGCGCGCACCAGCCCCTTGTAGTCGACGCCGCCGTGGTCATAGAAGCGCGCGTCTTCGGCGGCCAGGACGGCGTCCTTCACGACCTTGGGGATCGCGGCGATGGGGGTGAGGTTGCGCCGCTCTTCCCCGAACTCGCCGATCTGCGTGCCTTCGGCGGAGAACACGCGCAGCGGCAGCTTGGGTCGGTAGTCGGAGAGTTCCGAGATGTCCGGCAGGTTGGGATAGGCCACTGCCAGGGCCACGGCCACCACGCACAGGATGGAAAGCAGGCCCGCCGCAGCGATGCCCGCCCCCCAGAACACGAAACGCAACAGCCATTTCAGCCAGAAGGGGCGTTCGGGTGGAGGAGTCTTGGCGCGCCCTTTCGGGCTGGAAGTTTCTTGCATGGGGGCCCGGAGAGTCACCGGACATTATAAAAAGCCGCCCCCTCGGCGCCTCCGGATCTTTGTTACCTCGCGCATTCCCTCTCCAGGGGCTAAGCAGAAAGTTACAGAATGCGGCTTTGACGTCACGTTTTGACAACGGTTGTCGGTTCCGGGCTTTCTGCACGCTTGGTGGGCGCTGTGCCTGCTGCTAGCATGCAACCGAACGCATATTTTTCCATTGGTTACAAATAACAGGGGGAGAGGGACCTAACTTGGCTGCTCTTGGATCATTGTTTCGTCGTCAGAACGCCCCCCTGCTGGGACTGGACGTCAGTTCGTCCAGCGTGAAGCTGGTGGAGCTCGGCCGTGAGGCCAGCGGCAAGCTGGTTCTGGAGCGCTGCGCCATCGAACCGCTCGAACGCGGCTGGATCACCGACGGCAACGTCGAGAAATTCGACGAAGTCGCCGAAGCCGTGCGCCGTGTCGTGCGCAAGAGCGGTACCAAGACCCGCAACGTGGCGCTGGCGCTGCCGCCCTCGGCGGTCATCACCAAGAAGATCATCCTCCCGGGCGGCATGAGCGAGCAGGAGCTCGAGATCCAGGTCGAATCCGAAGCCAACCAGTACATCCCGTTCTCGCTCGATGAAGTGAGTCTCGACTTCTGCGTGACGGGGCCGAGCACGACCTCCGTCGGCGACGTGGAAGTGCTGATCGCCGCCTCCCGCAAGGAGAAGGTGCAGGACCGCGAAGGCCTGGCGGAAGCCGCGGGCCTGAAGGCCATGATTCTCGACGTCGAGTCGTATGCCTCTCGCCTGGCGACGGCGCGCCTGATCGAGCAGCTCCCTGGCAAGGGCGTGGACGCCATCGTGGCGCTGTTCGAAGTCGGCGCCTTCACGACCAGCATGCAGGTGCTGCGCAACCAGGAAGTGCTGTACGACCGCGACCAGGCCTTCGGCGGCGCTCAATTGAGCCAACTGATCGTGCGCCAGTACGGTTTTTCCGCCGAGGAAGCCGAAGCCAAGAAGCGCAGCGGCGACCTGCCCGACGACTACGGCTCGGGCGTGCTCAAGCCCTTCGTCGAAAGCATCGCGCAGGAAATCGCGCGCGCGTTGCAGTTCTTCTTCACCAGCACGCCGCACAACCGCGTCGACTACGTGCTGCTGGCGGGCGGCTCGTCGTCGCTGCCGGGGCTGACCAATGCCGTGACCCGCCAGACCTCTTTTGCCTGCTCGCTCGTGAATCCGTTCGACGGCATGGACTTCGGCCCCAGCATTCGCGAGAAGAAGGTCCGCCGCGAAGCGCCTTCCTATCTGACCTCCTGCGGCCTGGCCATGCGGAGGTTCCTGCAGTGATCCTGATCAATCTGCTTCCGCACCGCGAAGCCGCGCGCAAGCGCCGCCGCGAGGCCTTCTACGGCACCCTGGGTGGTGCCGCACTGCTGGGCGCCCTGATCGCCGGTCTCGGTTACCTGTGGTTCGAGGCCCAGATTTCGGCGCAGCAATCGAAGAACGGCTTCCTCCAGGCCGAGATCAAGAAGCTCGAAGTCGAGATCAAGGAAATCTCGACACTGCAGGAAGAAATCGCAGCCTTGCGCGCGCGTCAGCTGGCCGTGGAAGACCTGCAAGGCGACCGCAACTTGCCCGTGCACCTGCTCAACGAACTCGTCCGGCAACTGCCCGACGGCGTCTACCTCACCAGCATGAAGCAGGAGAACCAGACCGTGACCCTGCAAGGCATGGCGCAGTCGAACGAGCGCGTGTCGGAACTGCTGCGCAACCTCGGCAACAACAGCCCCTGGCTGGTGAAGCCCGAGCTGGTCGAAATCACCTCGGCCAACGTGAACCTGAGCCAGCGCGACCAGCGCCGCGTGGCGAACTTCACGATGCGCATCGGCCTCAAGCGGCCCACCGACGCCCAGAAGGCGGAGGCCGAGAAGGCCCTGGCCGCCAAGGCGCAGGCGAAGGGGTAATCGATCATGGCCATCAGCAACCGATCCCTCCCCAAAGTCGACGTCGCCACCGCACTGCGGAACTTCGGCGACCAGTTCCGCGGACTGAATCCGAACGATCCTTCCATGTGGCCGGCGGTGCCGCGCTACGCGCTGTGCCTGGCCGTGTCCGCGCTGGTGTTGGCGGGCCTGTGGTTTGTCTGGCTCACGAACTCCAACGACGAACTCGAAGCCGAGCGCGCCAAGGAAGTCACGCTCCGGACCGACTACCAGAAGAAAGTGGCGCAAGCCGCCAACCTCGACCTGCTGAAGAAGCAGCGCGAGCAGGTGCAGCAGTACGTGATCCTTCTCGAGAAGCAACTGCCCAGCAAGGCGGAAATGGACGCACTGCTCTCCGACATCAACCAGGCCGGCCTCGGCCGCAGCCTGCAGTTCGAACTGTTCCGTCCGGGCCAGGTGTCGGTCAAGGATTACTACGCAGAGCTGCCGATCGCCGTGCGCGTCACGGGTCGCTACCACGACATGGGCGCCTTCGCGGCCGACGTGGCCAGCCTGTCGCGCATCGTGACGCTCAACAACGTGACCGTCACACCGCAGAAGGACAAGGACGTGCTGACGATGGACGCCACCGCGCGCACCTACCGCTACCTCGACGAAGACGAGCGGGCCGCCCAGAAACGCGCCACGGCGCCGAAGGCGAAGAAATGAAGCCGGTCGCCAAAGTCCTGTGGCTGGCACTGGCCACGCTGGGCCTGAGCGCCTGCGGCGATTCCGACCAGGAAGACCTGCAGCGCTGGATGGTCGAGCAGCGCGCGCAGGTGAAGCCCTCGGTGCCGCCGATCTCCGAACCCAAGAAGTTCACGCCGCAGGCCTACACCGAGGCGTCGTCGTTCGAGCCCTTCAACATGCTGAAGCTGACCCAGGCGCTGCGCCGGGAGTCGAACCAGCCGAGCACCTCCGAGCTGATCGCGCCGGAGCTGGCGCGCCGCAAGGAAGCGCTCGAGGCGTTCCCGCTCGACACGATGGCGATGGTCGGCAGCATGAACCGCAACGGCCAGCCGGTGGCGCTCGTGCGTGTGGACAAGCTGCTCTACAAGGTGCGCGTCGGCGAATACCTGGGGCTCAACTACGGGCGCATCACCCGTATCAACGAAACCGAAGTCGCCCTGCGCGAGATCGTGCAGGACGCCGCGGGCGAATGGATCGAACGCGTAGCCACGCTGCAGTTGCAAGAGAGTGCGAAATGAACCATAAAAAATCAACGATGGCACAGTGGCTGCGCGCCGCCGGGCTGGGTCTGCTGGCTTTCGGTGCCCTGGCCGTCGCCCATGCGCAAAACGCGATCGAGTCGGTGACGAGCTCGACCCAGTCGGGCGCGGAAGTGATCCGCATCGACCTGGCCCAGCCGCTCACGGCCGTGCCCGCTGGGTTCTCGGTGCAGACGCCGGCGCGCATCGCGCTGGACTTCCCGGGCGTGACGAACGCCATCGGGCGTTCGGCCATCGAAGTGAACCAGGGCAACCTGCGCTCGGTCAACGTGGTGCAGGCCGGTGACCGCAGCCGTGTGGTGCTGAACCTGAAGCAGGCCACGGCGTACAAGGCCGAGATCCAGGGCAAGTCGCTGCTGGTGGTGCTCGAGCCGGTGGCTGGCACGGCACTCGCCGCTTCCGCGGCGACCACTTTCGCCGAGAACCGCAACCGCGACACGCTGCCGCTGCGCGACGTCGATTTCCGCCTCGGCGCCGACAACACCGGCCGCGTGCTGGTCGACCTGCCGAACAACCAGGTCGGCGTCGACGTGAAGCAGCAGGGCAAGAGCCTGGTCGTGGAGTTCACCAAGTCGACGTTGCCCGAAGGCCTGCGCCGTCGCCTCGACGTGGCCGATTTCGGCACGCCGGTGCAGCTGATCACCTCGCAGCAGTCGGGCGACCGCGTGCGCATGACGATCGATGCCAAGGGCGATTGGGAGCACAGCGCCTACCAGAGCGAGAACCAGTTCGTGGTGGAAGTCCGCGCGCGCAAGGTCGACCCGAGCAAGCTCACGCAAGGCGTCGGCTACAACGGCGAGAAGCTGTCGCTCAACTTCCAGAACATCGAGATCCGCTCGCTGCTGCAGGTGATCGCCGACTTCACGAACTTCAACATCGTGACCTCGGATTCGGTCAGCGGCGCGCTGACGCTGCGTCTGAAGGATGTGCCCTGGGACCAGGCGCTCGACATCATCATGCAGGCGAAGAACCTGGGCATGCGCAAGAACGGCAGCGTGCTGTGGATCGCGCCCAAGGACGAGATCAACGCCAAGGAAAAGCTCGAGTTCGAAGCCAAGGCGGCGATCGAGAACCTGGAGCCGCTGCGCACGCAGTCGTTCCAGTTGAACTACACGAAGGCCATTGCCATTGCACAGGGCCTGACGGGGACTGGTGCATCGGCGGGTGGCGGCGGTGGTGGTGGCGGCGGCGCGACCTCGCGCATCCTGAGCCCCCGCGGCAGCGTGATCGCCGAATCGCGGACCAACCAGCTGTTCGTGTCCGACATTCCTTCGCGCCTGGCGCAGGTCACCGACCTGATCCAGAAGCTGGACATTCCCGTCCGCCAGGTGCTGATCGAAGCGCGCATCGTGGAAGCCTCGGACACCTTCGGCAAGTCGCTCGGCGTGCGGATGGGTGGCGGTATCTCCCGCGAACGCGTCGCGTCGGCCAACGGCAATCCGGCCTACGGCACCTTCGGTGTCATGCCTGCCACCACCAACGCCGGCGGCGTCGGCGGCGCAGCAGCCACCTGGACCAACTCCAACTTCATCAACCTGCCCGCCGGCGACGCTGGCGGCACCGGTAACGCCGCAGGCACCTTCGCGATCTCGCTGTTCAACTCGAGCTTGTCGCGCATGCTGAACCTCGAAATCTCGGCCCTCGAAGCCGACGGCAAGGGCAAGCTGGTTTCCAGCCCTCGCGTCATCACGGCCGACCAGACCAAGGCGCTGATCGAGCAGGGCGAGGAAATCCCCTACCAGCAGGCCACCTCCAGCGGCGCGACCTCGATCTCGTTCCGCAAGGCGGTGCTCAAGCTCGAAGTCACGCCGCAGATCACGCCCGAAGGCAACATCATCCTCACGCTGGACGTGAGCAAGGACGCCCGCGGCGTCAACACCTCGGCGGGCCCGGCCATCAACACCAAGCACGTGCAGACCGAGGTGCTGGTCGAGAACGGCGGCACGGTCGTCATCGGTGGTATCTTCGAGCTCACCGAAACCAATGACGAATCGCGCGTGCCGGTGCTGGGTGAAATCCCCTACATGGGGGCATTGTTCCGCAAGCGCGAACGCGTTGCCAACAAGACCGAAATGCTCGTCTTTATCACCCCGAAGATGATTACCGACCGCAACGCCGCGCGCTGACGCGCGGGCGTAGCAGCCACCGCGTGGCGGTCGCACTTGTCGGGTTGCCCGGCGCCGGAAAGTCCGCAGTGGGCCGGCGGCTGGGCGCTCGGCTGAACACTCCCTTCATCGACACCGATCATGTGATCGAGCAGCGCATCGGCTGCACGATCCGTGATTTCTTCGACCGCGAGGGCGAAGCCGCCTTCCGCGACATCGAGCAGGCGGTCATCGCCGACCTGGCCGCCCACCCCCATGGCGTGCTGGCGACCGGCGGTGGCGCCGTGCTGCGCGAGGCCAATCGGCAGCAGCTGCGCGACCATTTCCACGTCATCTACCTGCGTTCCTCGCCCGAAGACCTGTTCCGGCGCCTGCGCCACGACGTCAAGCGCCCGCTCCTGCAGGTGGCCGACCCGCTCGGCAGGCTGCGCGAACTGCACGACGCGCGCGACCCGTTCTACCGGGAAACGGCCCATGACGTGGTCGACACCGGCCGGCCGTCGATCGCGGTGCTGGTCAACCTCATCGTGATGCAGCTCGAGCTGGCCGGGGTGGTCGAACCCGGCGCCCATCCGGAAGAGCCCTCGGACTGACCCCGGCAGGCCCGAGCGCCTAAACTCGCGGCCATGTCCCTGTCTGTTTCGCCTGCACTTTCCGCCCCGCCAAAGCCCGAACGCGTCGAGATCCAGCTCGGCGAGCGCAGCTACCCGATCCTGATCGGCGGCGGCCTGCTGGAAGACCCTACCAGCTTCGGCGTCGTTCCCGCGGCTGCCAGCGCGCTGATCGTCAGCAACACCACCGTGGCGCCGCTGTACGCCCGAGCCCTCCAAACCGTGCTGGCCGGCCGCTTTCGCACGGTCCACCTGCTCGAGTTGCCCGACGGCGAGGCATACAAGAACCTCGAGACGCTCAACCTGATCTTTGACGCCCTGCTGGGCCACGGCAGTGACCGCAAGACGGTGCTGTTCGCGCTCGGCGGCGGGGTGGTGGGCGACATGACCGGCTTCGCGGCCGCCAGCTACATGCGCGGCGTGCCCTTCGTGCAGGTGCCGACCACGCTGCTGGCGCAGGTCGACTCCTCGGTGGGCGGCAAGACAGCCATCAACCACCCGCTGGGCAAGAACATGATTGGCGCGTTCTACCAGCCGCAGCTCGTGCTGTGCGACTTGAACACGCTTCAGACGCTGCCGCCGCGCGAACTGAGCGCCGGCCTCGCCGAGGTCATCAAGTACGGTCCGATCTACGACATGGCCTTCTTCGACTGGATCGAAGCGAACATCGAAGCGCTGGTGGCGCGCGACCCGGCCGCGCTGGCCCATGCCGTGAAGCGCAGCTGCGAGATCAAGGCGCTGGTGGTCGGCCAGGACGAGCGCGAGACCGGCCTGCGGGCCATCCTCAATTTCGGCCACACCTTCGGCCATGCCATCGAGTCGGGGCTGGGTTACGGCGAGTGGCTGCACGGCGAAGCCGTCGGCTGCGGCATGGTCATGGCGGCGCAGCTGTCGCAGCGGCTCGGCGGCGTCGACGCGGCCTTCGTCGAACGGCTGACTCGCCTGATCGAGCGCGCCGGCCTGCCCACCGTGGGACCGGCACTGGGCGCCGAGCGCTATCTGGAGCTGATGCGCGTCGACAAGAAGTCCGAAGCCGGCGAGATCCGCTTCGTGGTGATCGACCGACCCGGCTCCGCCGTCGTGCGCAGCGCGCCCGACGCGATGGTGCGCGACGTGCTCGCGCAGTGCTGCGCGGCATGAGCCTTGCGGCGTACGCCTGCCACCCCGCGCGCTCGCGCGGACGGCGCCACGCGGAGCCGCCCGCGCCCACGCGCGACGCCTTCCAGCGCGACCGCGACCGCATCGTCCATTCCACCGCCTTCCGCCGGCTGGTCTACAAGACCCAGGTGTTCCTGAACCACGAGGGCGACCTGTTCCGCACGCGGCTCACGCATTCGCTCGAAGTCGCGCAGCTGGGCCGCTCCATCGCGCGTGCGTTGCGGCTCAACGAAGACCTGGTCGAGGCGATCGCGCTGGCCCACGACCTGGGCCATACGCCCTTCGGCCACGCGGGCCAGGACGCGCTCAACGCCTGCATGGCCGAGCACGGCGGTTTCGAGCACAACCTGCAGAGCCTGCGCGTGGTCGATGCGCTGGAGCACCGTTACCCGCAGTACGACGGCCTGAACCTCAGCTTCGAGACCCGCGAAGGCATCCTCAAACACTGCTCGCGTGCCAACGCCGAACGCATCGAGGCGGCCGAACCGCAGGGCGTGGCCCGTCGCTTTCTCGACCGCACGCAGCCGGGGCTGGAGGCGCAGCTGTGCAACCTGGCCGACGCCATCGCCTACAACGCGCATGACATCGACGACGGCGTCCGCTCGGGCCTCATCAGCGTCGAACAATTGGCCGACGTCGAACTGTTCGAACGCTACCGCCGCGAAGCGCTGGCCGAGCATCCGCACCTGCAGGGCCAAGGCCGGCGCGTGCTCTATGAAACCATCCGCCGCATGCTCAGCGCGCAGGTCTACGACGTGATCGACACGACGCGTGCGGCCATCGAGGCGCTGGGTCCCGTCGATGCCGACGCCGTGCGCCAGGCGCCGCCGCTGGTGGCCTTCAGCGGCGTCATGCAGGCGCAGTCGGAGGCGCTCAAGCAGTTCCTGTTCCGCAATCTCTACCGCCATCCGCAGGTCACGCAGACCACCGACCAGGCGAGCGAGGTCGTGCGCGGGCTGTTCGACGCCTACCTGGCGCGCGGCGCCGAGATGCCCGCCTCGTACGCCGAGCGCCGAGACCGGCACCGTGCCGTGGCCGACTACATCGCCGGCATGACCGACCGCTTCGCCATGCGCGAGCACGAACGGTTGACCGGTCGCCGGGGCATCGCATGACGGCGGCCGTGCGCTCGAACAGCGCGTCGGCCCGCGTGCCGGCCGCGGCCTTCGCCGTCGTGCTGGGCGGCGTCAGCGCCGCGCTGCACCTGGGC
The DNA here is from genome assembly GCF_009811375.1 of Variovorax boronicumulans. Lineage (NCBI taxonomy): Bacteria > Pseudomonadati > Pseudomonadota > Betaproteobacteria > Burkholderiales > Comamonadaceae > Variovorax > Variovorax boronicumulans. Next base: position 90,996 of record NZ_BKDH01000002.1, on the reverse strand, counting down.
AAGCTGCCGCCCGCCGTGCCGGCGCTGCAGGCGTCGCTTGGCATCGACCTGGTCGAGGCGGGCTTCCTGCTCTCGCTGGTCCAGGTCGCGAGCATGACGCTCGGCCTGCTGGCCGGGCTTGCGGCCGATTCCATCGGACTGCGGCGCAGCATGCTGGTCGGGCTGGCGGTGCTGACGACGGCCAGCCTGCTCGGGGGCGCCGTCGGTGCCGGTCTGCTGGGCGGGTCTCACGCGGTGCTGTGGCTGTTCGTGCTGCGCGCGGCCGAAGGCATCGGCTTCCTGATGGCGGTGATGCCTGGCCCGGGACTCATCCGCGCACTGACGCCGGCGGGCGCCGACAAAGCCGCGCTGGGCTTGTGGGGCGCCTACATGCCGCTCGGCGTGGCGCTGGCGCTGCTCATCGGCCCGGCCCTGATCGGTTGGGGCGGCTGGGCCGACTGGTGGTGGACGCTGTCGCTGGTGTCGGCGGGCGCGGCGCTCTGGGTATGGCTGGCGGTGCCACGCGACCGGGCCCGCGTGGCCGGGGCGAGCCTGCAGCCCGCATCGTCCGGCTGGGCCTCGCGGCTGCGCGAGACGGTCGGTGCGCGCGCGCCGTGGCTGATCGCGCTGACCTTCGCCGTGTACTCGTCCCAGTGGATGGCCGTGATCGGTTTTCTGCCCGCCATCTATGCCGATGCGAAGGTGCCGGCCGCCTGGAGTGCGGTGCTGACTGCGCTGGCCGCGGCGATGAACATCGTCGGCAACCTCATGGGTGGCCGCTGGCTGCAGCGCGGCGTGGCGCCCGAGCGCCTGCTGCAATGGGGTTTCCTGGCCATGGCGCTGGGCGGTGTCGCCGCCTTCGCACAGGTGGGGCAGGGGGCCGAGGCGCTGGGCCTGCCGCCCGCGATGCGCTATGCCGCGATCTGTGCCTTTTCGCTCGGCGGCGGCATGGTGCCGGCGACGCTGTTCCTGCTGGGCGTACGGCTGGCGCCGGGGCCGAGCACCGTGTCGACCACCGTCGGCCTGATGCAGCAGGCGTCGTCGCTCGGCCAGTTCCTGGCGCCGCCAGCGGTGGCCTGGCTCGCGCACCGCGTCGGCGGCTGGCACTGGACCTGGACCGCCACGCTGGCCTGTTCGCTTGCCGGCATGGCGGTCGCTGCGCGCCTCGGGCGCATCCGCCGACTGACGGAGGCCACGGCATGAGCGACCCGACGGTCACCGACGCCACGCAGGCCGAAGCCGACACCCGGCGCTGGCTCGAGCGCGCCGTGATCGGCCTCAACCTGTGCCCCTTCGCCAAGGCGGTGCATGTGAAGGGGCAGATCCACTACGTCACCTACCTCGACACCCACGAAGGCCGCCTCATCGATGCGCTGCTGGCCGAGGCCCGCGCGCTCGTGGCGCTCGATGCCGAGGTGCGCGACACCACCTTGCTGATCGTCCCCCACGCGCTGGCGGACTTTCTCGACTTCAACGATTTCACCGAGCGCGCCGAGCGCAAGCTCGCCCGCGCGGGCTTCGACGGCGTGCTGCAGCTCGCCAGCTTCCATCCGCATTTCCAGTTCGCCGGCACCGAGGCCGACGACATCAACAACGCCACCAATCGCGCGCCGTACCCCACGCTGCACCTGCTGCGCGAAGACAGCGTGGACCGCGCGGTCGAGGCTTTTCCCGAGGCCGAGGCGATCTTCGAGCGCAACATCGAGACGCTCGAAGCCCTGGGCCCGGCCGGCTGGACCGCGCTCGACGTCGGCCCGGGAAGCGCCACGCCATGAACAACAAGAACACCATGCCCCGTCCCGCGAAAGCCCACCCCACCAACAAGGCTGCGAAGGCCGAGGCCGAGCTGGCCGAAGTCCTGCGGCCGGGCCAGTCCGTCGAGCTCCTCAAGGAGCTGCACATCCTCACGCGCGAAGGCCGGCTCAACCAGGATTCGCGGCGCAAGCTCAAGCAGGTCTACCACCTGTTCCAGTTCATCGAGCAGTTGTTGCGCGAGCTGCCGGGCGAGGGCGCCGAGGCCACGCTGGCCGACCACGGGGCGGGCAAGTCGTACCTCGGCTTCATCATCTACGACCTGTTCTTCCGCGCGCGGCAGGGCGGCCATGTCTACGGCATCGAGACGCGCAGCGAGCTGGTCGAGCGCTCCCGCGCGCTGGCGCAGCAGCTGGGCTTCGGGCGCATGTCGTTCCTGAACCTCACCGTGGCCGAGTCGGCGCAGGCCAGCGAGCTGCCGGCGCAGATCGACGTGGTCACCGCGCTGCACGCCTGCGACACCGCCACCGACGACGCCATCGCCTTCGGCCTGGCGAAGAAGGCGCGCTGCATGGTGCTCGTGCCCTGCTGCCAGGCCGAAGTGGCGGCCTGCCTGCGCGAGACCAAGGCGCTGGCCCTGTCGCGCACGCCACTGGCCGAGCTGTGGCGCCATCCGCTGCACACGCGCGAAATCGGCAGCCAGCTCACCAACGTGCTGCGCTGCCTGTACCTGGAAGCCAACGGCTACAGCGTCACCGTCACCGAACTGGTCGGCTGGGAGCACAGCATGAAGAACGAGCTGATCCTGGCGCGCTACACCGGCCAGCGCAAGGCGAGTGCGGCGACGCGGCTGCGCGAGCTGCTGGCGCAGTTCGGGCTCGACACGCTGGGCGACACGCGCTTCCGCCTCGCTGATTAAGAAGGTGTGAACGAACCCGCCATGCCCGCTCATCCCGCCCAGGCACGCCCCCTCGGCGTTGCAAATGCTCGCCGTAGCGTCTGCTACGGCTGTGCTTTGCGCCTTGAGGGGACGCGCCTGGGCGGGCTGCTCGGCCACGCCGGATTCATTCGCACCTTCTGACCCCGGACGGCGTCGTCCACCGTCACCATGGCCCGTCTCCCCCGTCTCACGCTGGCTGGCATGCCGCACCACGTGATCCAGCGCGGCAACAACCGCCAGCCGATCTTCGTCGACCGTGCCGATCACGAGAAGCTGCTCGGCCTGCTGGCCGAGAACGCCGCGCGCTTCGGCATCGCGCTGCATGCCTACGTGCTGATGGACAACCACTTCCACCTGCTGGCCACGCCCGACAGCGCCACGGGCCTGCCGCAGTTCATGCAGTCGGTCGGGCGCAGCTACGTGCGCTACTTCAACGACCGCCACGGCCGCAGCGGCACCTTGTGGGAAGGGCGCTACAGATCGACCCTGATCCAGACCGAGCGCTACCTGCTGACCTGCATGGCCTACATCGACCTGAATCCGGTGCGCGCCGGCATGGTCACCGAGGCGCGCGACTTCCCGTGGTCCAGCCACGGCCACTACGCCGGCCTGCGGCAAGACCGCCTGCTGACGCCGCATCCGCTGTACTGGGAGCTCGGCAACACGCCCTTCGCGCGGGAGGCGGCGTATGCCGAACTGGTGCGTGGCGGGGTTCGCGCGGCCGATCAGCAGGCCCTGACCGAGGCCACCTTGCGCGGCTGGGCGGCCGGCGACGACGGTTTTCTGGACACGTTGCAGAAGTCCACCGAGCGCCGCGTGATCAAGGCCAAGGCCGGCCGGCCGCCTGCGCCCGCCAAAGATCCGGACTGAAAGCGGCCGAAAGCCGCGCCCTTGTTGGGCGTTGTGCTGCTGTTTTTAATGTGTCCCCAATTTAATTCTGACAAGAAAACTCAAGATTTAATGTTAATCTGACCCCTATTAAAGTGTTTGGCATTCTTTGTGCATCGCAATATGCTCCCTTTCCCTGCGAAAACTGAAGGAGCGCGCCATGACGACGGCTGCCGAGATTCAACACCTCCAAGAACACGGTCTGTATTCCGGTGCCGATGAGCACGACGCCTGCGGCGTCGGCTTCGTCGCCCACATCAAGGGCGAGAAAAGCCACGCCATCGTGTTGCAGGGTCTGAAGATCCTCGAGAACCTCGACCACCGCGGCGCCGTCGGCGCCGACAAACTGATGGGCGACGGCGCGGGCATCCTGATCCAGCTGCCCGACCTGCTGTACCGCGAAGAAATGGCCAAGCAGGGCGTCACGCTGCCCCCGCCGGGCGAATACGGCGTCGGCATGATCTTCCTGCCGAAGGAACACGCCTCGCGCGAAGCCTGCGAACAGGAGATGGAACGCGCCATCAAGGCCGAAGGCCAGGTGCTGCTGGGCTGGCGCGACGTGCCGGTCAACCGCGACATGCCCATGTCGCCCACCGTGCGCGAAAAGGAACCGCTGCTGCGCCAGATCTTCATCGGCCGCGGCAACGACGTGATCGTGCAGGACGCGCTGGAGCGCAAGCTGTACGTGATCCGCAAGACCGCCAGCGCCAACATCCAGCGCCTGAAGCTCAAGCACAGCAAGGAATACTACGTTCCGAGCATGTCCAGCCGCACCGTGGTCTACAAGGGCCTGCTGCTGGCCGACCAAGTTGGCACCTACTACCTAGATCTGCAAGACAAGCGTTGCGTCTCGGCCCTCGGCCTCGTGCACCAGCGCTTCTCGACCAACACCTTCCCCGAGTGGCCGCTGGCCCACCCGTACCGCTATGTCGCCCACAACGGCGAAATCAACACGGTCAAGGGCAACTACAACTGGATGAAGGCGCGCGAAGGCGTGATGTCGTCGCCCGTGCTGGGTGCCGACCTGCAGAAGCTCTACCCGATCAGCTTCGCCGGCCAGTCCGACACCGCCACCTTCGACAACTGCCTCGAGCTCTTGACGATGGCCGGCTACCCCATCAGCCAGGCCGTGATGATGATGATTCCCGAGCCCTGGGAACAGCACGCCACCATGGACACGCGCCGCCGCGCGTTCTACGAATACCACGCTGCCATGCTCGAGCCGTGGGACGGCCCGGCCTCCATCGTGTTTACCGACGGCCGCCAGATCGGCGCCACGCTCGACCGCAATGGCCTGCGCCCCTCGCGCTACTGCGTGACCGACGACGACCTGGTCATCATGGCCTCCGAGTCGGGCGTGTTGCCCGTGCCCGAGCAGAAGATCGTGCGCAAGTGGCGCCTGCAGCCCGGCAAGATGTTCCTCATCGACTTGGAGCAGGGCCGCATGATCGACGACGAGGAGGTCAAGGCCACCCTCGCCAACAGCAAGCCCTACAAGCAGTGGATCGAGAACCTGCGCATCAAGCTCGACAGCGTCAAGGCCGAGCCCGCCGCGATCCCCGTGAGCCAGGCTGCGCTGCTCGACCGCCAGCAGGCCTTCGGCTACACGCAGGAAGACATCAAGTTCCTGATGAGCCCGATGGCGCAGGCCGGCGAAGAGGGCATCGGCTCCATGGGCAACGACAGCCCGCTGGCCGTGCTCTCCAGCAAGAACAAGCCGCTGTACAACTACTTCAAGCAGCTGTTCGCGCAGGTGACCAACCCGCCGATCGACCCGATCCGCGAAGCCATCGTGATGTCGCTGGTGTCCTTCATCGGCCCCAAGCCGAACCTGCTGGACATCAACCAGGTCAACCCGCCGATGCGGCTCGAAGTGAGCCAGCCGATCCTGGACTTCGCCGACATGGCGAAGCTGCGCGACATCGGCCGCTACACGCAGGGCAAGTTCAAGAGCTACGTGCTCGACATCACCTACCCGCTGGGCTGGGGCGATGAAGGCGTCGAAGCCAAGCTGGCCTCGCTGTGCGCCGAAGCGGTCGATGCCATCAAGGGCGGCCACAACATCCTGATCGTGAGCGACCGCGGCGTGGGCCCGACGCAAGTCGCGATCCCCGCGGTGCTGGCCCTCTCGGCCGTGCACCAGTACCTCGTGCGCGAAGGTTTGCGCACTACCGCCGGCCTCGTGGTCGAGACCGGTTCGGCGCGCGAAGTGCATCACTTCGGCGTGCTCGCCGGCTACGGTGCTGAAGCCGTGCACCCGTACCTCGCGATGGAAACGCTGGCGGCCATGCACGCCGACCTGCCGGGCGACCTGAGCGCCGACAAGGCGGTCTACAACTACGTCAAGGCCATCGGCAAGGGCCTGTCGAAGATCATGTCGAAGATGGGTGTCAGCACCTACATGAGCTACTGCGGCGCGCAGCTGTTCGAAGCCATCGGCCTGAACACCGAGACGGTGAACAAGTACTTCACCGGCACCGCCAGCCGCGTGGAAGGCATCGGCGTCTTCGAGATCGCCGAGGAAGCCATCCGCATGCACAAGGCCGCCTTCGGCGACGACCCCGTGCTCGCCCACATGCTGGACGCCGGCGGCGAATACGCCTGGCGCACCCGCGGCGAAGAGCACATGTGGACGCCCGACGCCATCGCCAAGCTGCAGCACAGCACGCGCTCCAACAACTGGAACACGTACAAGGAATACGCGCAGCTCATCAACGACCAGAACCGCCGCCACCTCACGCTGCGCGGCCTGTTCGAGTTCAAGATCGATCCGGCCAAGGCCATCCCGGTCGACGAGGTCGAGGCGGCTGCCGAGATCGTCAAGCGCTTCGCCACCGGCGCGATGTCGCTCGGCTCGATCAGCACCGAGGCGCACGCCACGCTCGCCATTGCCATGAACCGCATCGGCGGCAAGAGCAACACGGGCGAAGGCGGTGAAGACCCCGCGCGCTACCGCAACGAACTGAAGGGCATCCCGATCAAGCAGGGCGACACGCTCAAGAGCGTGATCGGTGCGGCCAACGTCGAGGTCGACCTGCCGCTGAACGATGGCGACTCGCTGCGTTCGCGCATCAAGCAGGTCGCGTCGGGCCGCTTCGGCGTCACCGCCGAGTACCTGCATTCGGCCGACCAGATCCAGATCAAGATGGCGCAAGGTGCCAAGCCGGGCGAGGGCGGTCAGCTGCCCGGCGGCAAGGTCACCGAGTACATCGGCAAGCAACGCTATGCCGTGCCGGGCGTGGGTCTCATCTCGCCTCCGCCGCACCACGACATCTACTCGATCGAGGATCTGGCCCAGCTGATCCACGACCTGAAGAACACCGCGCCGCACGCCAGCATCAGCGTCAAGCTGGTGAGCGAAATCGGCGTCGGCACCATCGCCGCGGGCGTGGCCAAGTGCAAGAGCGACCACGTCGTGATCGCCGGCCATGACGGCGGCACGGGCGCCTCGCCCTGGTCGTCGATCAAGCATGCGGGCAGCCCGTGGGAAATCGGCCTGGCCGAGACGCAGCAGACGCTGGTGCTCAACCGCCTGCGCAGCCGCATCCGCGTGCAGGCCGACGGCCAGATGAAGACCGGCCGCGACGTCGCCATCGGCGCGCTGCTGGGCGCGGACGAATTCGGCTTTGCCACCGCGCCGCTGGTGGTCGAGGGCTGCATCATGATGCGCAAGTGCCACCTGAACACCTGCCCGGTGGGCGTGGCCACGCAAGACCCGGTGCTGCGCAAGAAGTTCTCGGGCAAGCCCGAGCACGTCGTCAACTACTTCTTCTTCGTTGCCGAAGAAGTGCGCCAGATCATGGCCCAGCTGGGCATCCGCAAGTTCGACGACCTGATCGGCCGCGCCGACCTGCTCGACATGCGCAAGGGCATCGAGCACTGGAAGGCCTCGGGCCTGGATTTCAGCCGCCTGTTCGCGCTGCCGATCGTGCCGGCCGACGTGCCGCGTTTCCATGTCGAGAACCAGGACCACGGCCTCGAGCGCGCCTTGGACGTGAAGCTCATCGAGAAGTCGCGTCCCGCCATCGACAAGGGCGAGAAGGTGCAGTTCATCGAGGTGGCACGCAACGTCAATCGCTCGGTGGGCGCGATGCTCTCGGGCGCGCTGACCAAGGTGCATCCGCAGGGCCTGCCCGACGACTCGATCCGCATCCAGCTCGAAGGCACGGGCGGCCAGTCGTTCGGCGCCTTCCTGGCACGCGGCATCACGCTGTACCTGATCGGCGACGCCAACGACTACACCGGCAAGGGCCTCTCGGGCGGCCGCGTGGTGGTGCGCCCCAGCCTGGACTTCCGCGGTGAAGCCGCGCGCAACACCATCGTCGGCAACACGGCGCTGTACGGCGCGACCACCGGCGAGGCCTACCTGTGCGGCGTGGCCGGCGAGCGCTTCGCGGTGCGCCTGTCGGGCGCCACGGCGGTCATCGAAGGCACCGGCGACCACGGCTGCGAATACATGACCGGCGGCACGGTGGCCGTGCTCGGCAAGACGGGCCGCAACTTCGCGGCCGGCATGAGCGGCGGCGTCGCTTTCGTCTACGACGAAGACGGCCAGTTCGCCTCGCGCTGCAACCTCTCGATGGTGTCGCTCGACAAGGTGCTGACCTCGGCCGAGCAGACCGCCAGCGTGCATCGCAAGATCTGGCACGGCGGCGAGACCGACGAAGCGCAGCTCAAGAAGCTGCTCGAGGAGCATCACCGCTGGACCGGCAGCAAGCGCGCGCGCGAGCTGCTCGACAACTGGGCCGAGTCGCGCACCAAGTTCGTCAAGGTGTTCCCGAACGAGTACAAGCGCGCCCTGGCCGAACTGCACGACCGCCAGGTCGAGCTGGCCAGCAGCGGCAACAACGCCCACGTCGGCCTCGAGCCGCACGCACTGGCCGCGCCCGCCACGGCCGCCGTCTGAGCGCGCCATAGATACGAAGAACAGAGGAAAGCACGATGGGAAAGATCACCGGCTTCATGGAGCATGAGCGCATCGAAGAGGGCTACAAGCCTGTCGAAGAGCGCGTCAAGCACTACAAGGAATTCGTCGTCGGCCTGAACACCGACCAGGCCAAGGTGCAGGGCGCACGTTGCATGGACTGCGGCACGCCGTTCTGCAACAGCGGCTGCCCGGTCAACAACATCATTCCGGACTTCAACGACCTCGTGTACCGCGACGATTGGCAGAACGCCTTCGCGGTGCTCGACTCGACCAACAACTTCCCCGAGTTCACCGGCCGCATCTGCCCCGCGCCTTGCGAGGCCGCCTGCGTGCTCAACGTGAACGACGACGCAGTCGGCATCAAGTCGCTGGAACACGCGATCATCGACCGCGCCTGGGACGAAGGCTGGGTGGCGCCGCGCGTCGCCAAGCACAAGACCGGCAAGAAGGTCGCCGTGGTGGGCTCCGGCCCGGCCGGCATGGCTGCCGCGCAGCAACTGGCGCGCGCCGGCCACGACGTCACGCTGTTCGAGAAGAACGACCGTGTCGGCGGCTTGCTGCGCTACGGCATTCCCGACTTCAAGATGGAGAAGTCGCACATCGACCGCCGCGTCGAGCAGATGAAGGCCGAAGGCGTGACCTTCCGCACCGGCGTGATGGTCGGTGCCGCGAAAGACCCGCTGGGCAAGGGCTCCAAGGTCACCAACCTGGCCAAGGAAACCGTCACGCCCGAGCAGCTGCAGAAAGACTTCGACGCTGTGGTGCTCACCGGCGGTGCCGAGCAGTCGCGCGACCTGCCCGTGCCGGGCCGCGATCTCGACGGCATTCATTTCGCGATGGAGTTCCTGCCGCAGCAGAACCGCGTCAACGCAGGCGACAAGGTCAAGGGCCAGCTGCGCGCCGACGGCAAGCACGTCATCGTGATTGGCGGCGGCGACACCGGCTCCGACTGCGTGGGCACCAGCAACCGCCACGGCGCCGTGAGCGTCACGCAGTTCGAGCTGATGCCGCAGCCGCCGGAAGAAGAGAACCGCCCGCTGACCTGGCCCTACTGGCCGATCAAGCTGCGCACCAGCTCCAGCCACGAAGAAGGCTGCGAGCGCGAGTTCGCCATCTCGACCAAGGAATTCATCGGCGAGAAGGGCAAGGTCACCGGCCTGAAGACCGTGCGCGTCGAGTGGAAGGACGGCAAGATGCAGGAGGTGCCCGGCAGCGAGCAGATCCTCAAGGCCGACCTGGTGCTGCTGGCGATGGGCTTCATCAGCCCCGTGGCCACCGTGCTCGACGCCTTCGGTGTCGAGAAGGACGCCCGCGGCAACGCGCGCGCCACGGTCGACTTCATCGGCGGCTACGCCACCAATGTGCCCAAGGTGTTCGCCGCCGGCGACATTCGCCGCGGCCAATCGCTGGTGGTGTGGGCAATTCGCGAGGGCCGTCAAGCGGCGCGTTCGGTCGACGAATTTTTGATGGGATTCAGCGACTTACCGCGCTGATTTTTGTTTCAGTGAAGCGGCGCCGTTCGCGGCCCCGTTATCATCCGCGGAAACCGCATGCCGGGATGCCTGAGAAGGCGCCCGGCTTTTTTATTGAGATGGACCCAGCCACACCCACGTCTTCCTCCTTCGTCGAATTCCGCGATGTCACGTTCGGCTACGGCGCGCGCGCGATCCTCGACGGCGTGTCGTTTTCCGTGCCGCGCGGCAAGGTGACGGCGTTGATGGGGGCATCGGGTGGCGGCAAGACCACCGTGCTGCGCCTCATCGGCGGCCAGCAGCGCGCCCAACGCGGCGAGGTGCTGTTCGACGGGAGGGATGTCGGCCACTTCGATGTCGCGACGCTGTATGCGGCGCGGCGCCGCATGGGCATGCTGTTCCAGTTCGGCGCGCTGTTCACCGACATCAGCGTGTTCGACAACGTGGCCTTTCCGCTGCGCGAGCACACGCAGCTGTCGGAAGCGCTGGTGCGCGACATCGTGCTCATGAAGCTGGACGCCGTCGGGCTGCGCGGCGCGCGCGACCTGATGCCCAGCGAGGTGTCGGGCGGCATGGCGCGGCGCGTGGCGCTGGCGCGCGCGATCGCGCTCGACCCCGACCTCGTGATGTACGACGAACCCTTCGCGGGGCTCGACCCGATCTCGCTGGGCACGGCCGCGCGGCTGATCCGCCAGCTCAACGATGCGCTCGGCCTCACCAGCATCATCGTGTCGCACGACCTCGAGGAAACCTTCCGCATCGCCGATCACGTGATCATCCTGGCCAATGGCGGCATCGCCGCGCAGGGGCGGCCCGACGAGGTGCGCGAAAGCGCCGATCCGCTGGTGCATCAGTTCGTCAACGCACTGCCTGACGGGCCGGTGCGCTTCCATTACCCCGGTGTCAGCATCGAAGACGACTTCGGCAACGGCGAAGGAGGGCGCTCATGACCTGGTGGAAGCCCGCCGACGTCGGCTTTGCCGTGCGCAGCCAATTGGCCGACATGGGCCATGCGGCCAAGCTGTTCCTGCGCCTGCTCGGCCCGGGCGCGCAGATCATGCGGCGCTTCGGGCTGGTGCGCGACCAGATCCATTTCCTGGGCAACTACTCGCTCGCCATCATCGGCGTGTCGGGCCTGTTCGTGGGCTTCGTGCTCGGGCTGCAGATGTACTACGCGCTGCAGCGCTACGGCTCGTCCGAGGCGCTCGGCCTGCTGGTGGCGCTGAGCCTCGTGCGCGAACTCGGTCCCGTGGTGGCGGCCCTGCTGTTCACCGGCCGGGCCGGCACCTCGCTGACGGCCGAGATCGGCCTCATGAAAGCCAACGAGCAGTTGAGCGCCATGGAAATGATGGCGGTCGATCCGGTGCAGCGCATCCTCGCGCCGCGCTTCTGGGCCGGCGTCATCACCATGCCGCTGCTGGCGGCCGTGTTCAGCGCGGTCGGCATCATGGGCGGCTATGTCGTGGGCGTGCTGATGCTGGGCGTCGACCCGGGCGCGTTCTGGGGCCAGATGCAGGGCGGCGTCGATGTCTGGCGCGACGTCGGCAACGGCGTCATCAAGAGCATCGTGTTCGGTTTCACCGTGACCTTCGTCGCGTTGCTGCAGGGCTTCGAGGCCCAGCCGACGCCCGAGGGCGTGTCGCGCGCCACCACGCGCACCGTTGTGATGGCGTCGCTGGCGGTCTTGGGGCTCGATTTCTTGCTCACCGCCATGATGTTCAGTATCTAAAGGGGCCTCGGCTCCATCGTTCTAGACAGAGAGTGCAAACCATGCAACGTTCCACCAACGACATCTGGGTCGGCCTGTTCGTGCTGATCGGCGGCGCCGCATTGCTGTTCCTGGCGCTGCAGTCGGCCAACCTGCTGAGCCTGAACTTCCAGAAGACCTACACGGTCACCGCGCGTTTCGACAACATCGGCGGGCTCAAGCCCCAGACCGCGGTCAAGAGCGCTGGCGTGGTGGTCGGTCGTGTGGAATCCATCGCGTTCAACGACAAGGCCTTTCAGGCCGATGTGACGCTGGCGCTGCAAAACCGTTACAGTTTTCCCAAGGACAGCTCGCTCAAGATCCTGACCAGTGGCCTGCTCGGCGAGCAGTACATCGGCATCGAGGCGGGCGCCGAGGAAAAGAACCTGCAAGCCGGCGACACCATCACCGCGACCCAATCGGCCGTGGTGCTGGAGAACCTGATCAGCCAGTTCCTGTACAGCAAGGCCGCCGAGGGGAATACGGCGCCGGGAACAGCCAACAAGAAATGACCACACGACTTTTTTCGTCGACTGCTATTAAAAGTGTAGCTAGCTCCGCCCGTTGGGCCACCGCCACCGTCGGTTTCGCCCTCGTGGCCGGATGCGCCACCGGATCCGGCGCAAGCCCGACCGACCCCTTCGAGCCGTACAACCGCGGCATGACGCGCTTCAACGACACCGTCGACGAGGCCGTGCTGGAGCCCGTGGCCACTGCCTACCAGAACGTGGTGCCCTCGCTGGTGCGCCAGGGCGTGACCAACTTCTTCAGCAACCTCGGTGACATCTGGAGCCTGGCCAACAACGTGGCCCAGCTCAAGCTGCAGAACAGCGCCGAGACCTTCATGCGGCTGAACGTCAACACCTTCTTCGGCTTGGGCGGCCTGCTCGACGTCGCTTCCGAGGCGCGCCTGCCGCGCCACGAGGAAGACTTCGGCCAGACGCTGGGCTACTGGGGCGTGGGCGCCGGCCCGTACGTCGTGCTGCCGCTGCTCGGCCCCTCGACGCTGCGCGACACGATCGCCCGGCCGCTCGACATGTACGGCGACGCGCAGGGTCACATCCACGACATCGCCTGGCGCAATTCGCTGGCAGGCCTGCGTGTCGTGGACACCCGCTCGCGCTACCTGGGTGCCACCCGCCTGCTCGACGAAGCCGCGCTCGACAAGTACTCGTTCACGCGCGATGCGTTCCTGCAGCGCCGCCGCAACCAGGTTTACGACGGCAACCCGCCGGACGACGACAACGCCGGCAAGTGACGGCAAAAGGGGGCGGACGGGGTGGCCCTGCTTGCATCCGGTTGCAAGGCTTCACCTCCGCTTCAGGAACCCGGTCGGCCTGACGCCTGTCGAAACCGTTCCTGTCTCAGCACGGGGCCATTGGCTGCACCATGCAGGGAAGACAATTCAACCTGAGGGACTCACCATGAACAACAAGATCTTGCTGCAACGACGCGACCTGGGCCGCCTGGCATTGGCCGGCGCGCTGCTGTTCGGCGCCGCCACCGCTTTCGTGCACCAGAGCGCATTCGCGGCCGACGAAGCCCCCGACGCGCTCGTCAAGCGCCTGTCGACCGACGTGCTCGAGACCATCAAGGCCGATTCGTCGATCAAGGCCGGTGACATCAACAAGATCATGCTGCTGGTCGACAGCAAGATCATGCCCAACGTCAACTTCCAGCGCATGACCGCCTCGGCCGTCGGCCCGGCCTGGCGCCAGGCCACGCCCGAGCAGCAAAAGCGCCTGCAGGACGAGTTCAAGACCCTGCTCGTGCGCACCTACGCCGGCGCGCTCGACCAGGTGAGTGACCAGACCGTCACCATCCGCCCGTTCCGCGGCGCGCCCACCGACACCGACGTGCTCGTGCGTACCGAGGTGAAGGGCCGCGGCGATCCGGTGCAACTGGACTACCGCCTCGAAAAGACGCCGGGGCAGGGCGCCGGCTGGAAGGTCTACAACCTGAATGTGCTGGGCGTGTGGCTGGTCGACACCTACCGCACCCAGTTCGCGCAGGAAATCAACAAGAGCGGCATCGATGGCCTGATTGCCGCGCTGGCCGCGCGCAACAAGGGCAACGGCAAGGGCTGACGGGCGCACGCCATGCTGGTCCTTCCCTCCCGACTCACCCACGACGAGGCTCCTGCCTGCATGCGCATGCTGCAGCAGGGGCTCAAGGGCCAGACCGATTCGTCGTCCACCGTGGTCGACGCCACGGCACTGGCCCAGTTCGATTCCTCCGCGCTGGCGGTGCTGCTCGAGTGCCGGCGCGAATCCAGCGCGCTGGGCCGGGGGTTCTCAGTCAAGGGCCTGTCGCCGCGCCTGCGCGAGCTGGCCGCGCTGTACGGCATCGCGGGCCTTCTGCCCGCTGCACCCTGACCCCCGCACCCTAGCGCGTGCGTGGCACTGCTGCGGTCAGCAGCGTGAGTGCCTTGTTCAGGGTCGAGGTCGCGAATCGTTCTCCCTTGGAGTGGCCGATGCGCACGACGACGAGATCGTGCGACGGAATCACGAGCACGAACTGGCCCCCTGCGCCGAGCATGTAGTAGGCCGTCGTCGGTGCCGCCAGTGCCCCCGTTCCATTGATCCAGAAGAATCCCCCGTAGATGGGGCGCTGGTCTGCGGCCCAGGCCGGTGCGGCCGTGCTCACGAAATTGACGAACCCCTCGGGAAGAATGCGCTCCCCGTTCCACACGCCGTCCTGCAGGTAGAGATTGGCCAGCCGGGCCCAATCGCGGGCCGGCATGAAGTCGTAGCCTTGCGTGAGGAAGTTGCCGTAGGGATCGGTCTCGATCACCATGGAGCGGATGCCGATCTTGTCGAAGATGGCGCGCTGCGGGAACGAGAGGTACTCTTCGCCGCGCTTCTCGACCGCAAGGCGGACCAGGTAGTTGGCAAGCACCGGATCGGTGTTGCGGTAGCGGCCCACCGTGTTGGGTGGCCATTGCTGCGGTCGGGTCGCGGCGTAGTTGAAGGCGTTGATCCGCCCCGTGTAGTAGTAGATGTGATCGGGGTAGGTGCCGTTGGGGTCAAAGTCCGGATCGTCCGGGGCCTTGATGCGCAGCCCGCTGGACATGCGCAGGATGTCGGCCATGCGGATCTGCTGGCGGCCGTCGCCGGCACCTTGCCATTCGGGAATCGGCGCGGGCTGGTCGAGCTTGTACACGCCCTGCTTGATCAGCACGCCCATCATCGTGGCCACGACGCTCTTGCCCATCGACCATGATTCGAGCGGCGTTGTCGCGCTGATGCCGCTCATGTAGCGCTCGCCGATGAGCCGCCCCTTGTGCGTGACCACGAAGGCTGCGGTGTAGGCCTCCGTGGTTTCGAAGGCGGCGCTGAGGGCCTGGTTCACCTTGGCCATGTCGACGTCGGCGGGCGGCGGGTCGTTCGGCAGCACATCGCCCATGGGCCAGGGCACGGTCGTGGGGTCGGCCAGCGCGCTCTTGACATTGACGGGGGTGAAGAAAACGTCGTCCTTGCCGGGCGGCAGCGTGATGCAGCCCTGCGATCCGAAGTGGCGAGCCACCAGCGTCGGACCGCCGTTGGGCATCGTGATCCGCACCTCTTTCTTGGTGCGGTCGACGACCGGCGCCCCTACCTTCTTGCGCTGTTCGTACGGCCCCGTGAAGTACCCGATGGTTTCGGCGGCGACTGCAGGATCGAGTCCGGTGATGAAGACCGCCGAGCACATGGCCTTGGCATAGCCGGACGTGTTGTGCTCCAGCACATCGCCGGGTGGCGGCACGTAGGGCGTGTCCAGCTCCAGGCACTTGGCGCGCGCAATGAGTGCATCGCGGGCTGGCAGCTGGACCGAACCGGCAGATGAAGTGCAAGGTTGGGCGGTGCCGCCCCCTGCGCCAGCGCCTGCGCCGCCGCCGACAAGGGCGATGCCGCCACCTCCGCCTCCACCACCTCCACCTCCTCCCCCGCAAGCAGTCAGCACCATCGCCAGGAGCAGGGCGGCAACGGTTGGGAGGGGGCTGCGGGTCAAACACTTCATTGGCGTTCCTCGCGATGGGCGGTTGCGGTGCGCAAAATCGGCACCGGCGGGATTGTGGGTGAACTCCGGGCCGATGCCTAGCGCGGCCGGCTCCCCGCGTTCACCCCTGAACAGCGCCGAAAAACCCATCGCCCGTAAAATCGCGGGCTCCCATGCCCGCGATCTCATTCCAGTCGGTCTCCAAGACCTACCCTCCCTCCCGTCAGCAACGCGCCCAAGGCAAGCAGGGGCTGCGTGCGGTCGACGAGGTTTCCTTCCAGATCGAGCCGGGCGAGTTCTTCGGCCTGCTCGGCCCCAACGGCGCGGGCAAGACCACCCTCATCAGCATGCTGGCGGGCCTGTCGCGGCCCACGGCGGGCGCGATCAGCGTGCATGGCTTCGACGTGCAGCGTGACTACGCCGAAGCCCGGCGCCAGCTCGGCATCGTGCCGCAGGAGCTGGTGTTCGACCCCTTCTTCAACGTGCGCGAGTCGCTGCGCATCCAGTCGGGCTACTTCGGCATCAAGAACAACGAGGCCTGGATCGACGAGCTGCTGCAGAGCCTGGGCCTGGCCGACAAGGCCACCGCCAACATGCGCCAGCTCTCGGGCGGCATGAAGCGCCGCGTGCTGGTGGCGCAGGCGCTGGTGCACAAGCCGCCGGTCATCGTGCTCGACGAGCCCACGGCCGGTGTCGACGTCGAATTGCGCCAGACGCTCTGGCAGTTCGTCGCCAAGCTCAACAAGCAGGGCAGCACCGTGCTGCTCACCACCCATTACCTCGAAGAGGCCGAGGCGCTGTGCAGCCGCATCGCGATGCTCAAGCTCGGCAAGGTGATCGCCCTGGACCGCACCAGCGAGCTGCTGAAGTCGGCCGCGAGCAATGTGCTGCGCTTCAAGACCGACGCCATGCTGCCCTGGGCCATCGCCCAGCACGCGCGCATCACCGGGCGCATCGTGCAGCTGCCGGCGCAGAACGCGCATGAAGTCGAACAACTGCTGGCCGCGATCCGCGAAGCCGGCGTCGCGGTGGAAGACGTGGAAATGCGCAAGGCCGACCTGGAAGACGTGTTCATCGACCTGATGGCGGGCGAGCAGACGCCGCTGGAGGTGTCGCGATGATGGCGGTCACTGGGTGGCGCGCGCTGCTTTACAAGGAAACGCTGCGCTTCTGGAAGGTCGGCTTCCAGACCGTCGGCGCGCCGGTGCTCACCGCGCTGCTGTACCTCATGGTGTTCGGCCATGTGCTCGAAGGCCGCGTGACGGTCTACGGCACCGTGGGCTACACCGCTTTCCTGATTCCCGGCCTCGTGATGATGAGCGTGCTGCAGAACGCGTTCGCGAACAGCTCGTCCTCGATCATCCAGAGCAAGATCATGGGCAACCTCGTGTTCGTGCTGCTCACGCCGCTGTCGCACTGGGGCTGGTTCTTCGCCTACGTGGGCTCCTCGGTGATCCGCGGGCTGGCGGTGGGCGTGGGCGTGTTCGCCGTGACCGTCTTCTTCGCCGTGCCGAGCTTCGTGGCGCCGGTGTGGATCCTGGTGTTCGCGCTGCTGGGCTCGGCCATGCTGGGCACGCTGGGCCTCATCGCCGGGCTCTGGGCCGAGAAGTTCGACCAGATGGCCGTGTTCCAGAACTTCCTGATCATGCCCATGACCTTCCTGTCGGGCGTGTTCTATTCGATCGGCTCGCTGCCGCCGTTCTGGCAGAGCGTGAGCCACCTGAACCCCTTTTTCTACATGATCGACGGCTTCCGCTACGGCTTCTTCGGGGTGAGCGACGCTTCGCCCTGGCTGAGCTTCGGCATCGTCGGTTCCGCCTGGCTGGTGGTGAGCGCGATTGCCGTTCACCTCCTGCGCATCGGCTACAAAATCCGCGGCTGAACCCGCCTTCCAAGACCCCATGACCGCTGACGAACTCCAAGCCATCATCGCTGCCCATCTGCCGTGCGAGCACATCACGCTCGAGGGCGACGGCCGACATTGGTACGCGACCATCGTCTCGGCCGAATTCGAGGGCAAGCGCGCCATCCAGCGCCACCAGCGGGTCTACGCCACCCTCGGTGCGAAAATGCACACCGACGAGGTGCATGCGCTCTCGATGAAGACCTACACGCCGGCCGAATGGGCCGCCGTGGACAAATGACTTTCCGGCCCCTGCGGGCCTCCTGATTTCGCTGGATCCTTCATGGACAAACTTCTGATTCGCGGCGGGCGTGAGCTTCGCGGCGAAGTGCTCATTTCCGGCGCCAAGAACGCCGCGCTGCCCGAGCTGTGCGCGGCGCTGCTGACCGACCAGCCCGTGGTGCTGCACAACGTGCCGCGCCTGCAGGACGTGTCGACCATGCTCAAGCTGGTGCGCAACATGGGCGTGACGGCCGAGGCCGACGACAACGGCACCGTGCGCCTGAACGCCGGCGAGCTCGGCAACCCCGAGGCCCCCTACGAACTCGTGAAGACCATGCGCGCCTCGGTGCTGGCGCTGGGCCCGCTGCTGGCGCGCTTCGGCCACGCCAAGGTGTCGCTGCCGGGCGGCTGCGCCATCGGCTCGCGGCCGGTCGACCAGCACATCAAGGGCCTGCAGGCGATGGGCGCCGAGATCGTGGTCGAGCACGGCTACATGGTCGCGCGCCTGCCCGAGGGCCGCACGCGGCTGAAGGGCGCGCGCATCCTGACCGACATGGTCACCGTCACCGGCACCGAGAACTTCCTCATGGCCGCCGCGCTGGCCGAGGGCGAGACGCTGCTCGAGAACGCCGCGCAGGAGCCCGAGATCGTCGACCTGGCCGAGATGCTGATCCGCATGGGCGCGAAGATCGAAGGCCACGGCACCAGCCACATCCGCATCCAGGGCGTCGAGAAGCTGCACGGCTGCGAACACGCCGTGGTGGCCGACCGCATCGAGGCCGGCACCTTCCTGTGCGCCGTGGCGGCCACGGGCGGCGAGGCCTTCCTGCGCCACGCGCGCGGCGACCACCTCGACGCCGTGATCGACAAGCTGCGCGACGCCGGCTGCACCGTCGTGACCGAGCCCGACGGCATCCGCATCGGCTCGCAGGGCCCCGCGTACGACCACCTGAAGGCGCAAAGCTTCAGCACCACCGAATACCCCGGCTTCCCGACCGACATGCAGGCCCAGTTCATGGCCCTGAACGTGATCGCGCGCGGCGCCTCGATGGTCACCGAGACCATCTTCGAGAACCGCTTCATGCACGTGAACGAGATGGTGCGCCTGGGCGCGCGCATCCACGTCGAAGGCAAGGTCGCGATGGTCGAGGGCGTGCAGCAGCTCTCGGGCGCCACCGTGATGGCCACCGACCTGCGCGCCTCCGCCAGCCTCGTCATCGCCGGCCTTGTGGCCGAGGGCGAGACGCTGGTCGACCGCATCTACCACCTCGACCGGGGTTACGACCGCATGGAATCGAAACTGCGCGGCCTCGGTGCCGACATTGAACGCGTGACGGGAGCCGCCGCATGATCACTTTGGCTCTTTCCAAAGGCCGCATCTTCGAAGAGACGATGCCCCTGCTGGCCGCCGCCGGCATCGAGGTCACCGAAGACCCCGAGAAATCGCGCAAGCTCATCCTCGACACCACCCGCCCCGACGTGCGCGTGGTGCTGGTGCGCGCCTCCGACGTGCCCACCTACGTGCAGTACGGCGGCGCCGACCTGGGCGTGACCGGCCTGGACGTGCTGCTAGAGCACGGCAACCAGGGCCTGTACCAGCCGCTGGACCTGCGCATCGCGGCCTGCCGCCTCAGCGTGGCCGTGCGCGCCGACTACGACTACGCCTCGGCCGTGAAGCAGGGCTCGCGCCTGCGCGTGGCCACCAAGTACGTGGGCCTGGCGCGCGACTTCTTCGCCAGCAAGGGCGTGCACGTCGACCTGATCAAGCTCTACGGCAGCATGGAACTGGCGCCGCTCACGGGCCTGGCCGACGCCATCGTCGACCTGGTCTCGACCGGCAACACGCTCAAGGCCAACCACCTCGTCGAGGTGGAGCGCATCATGGACATCAGCGCCCGGCTGGTCGTCAACCAGGCCGCGCTCAAGCTCAAGCGCGAACCCATCCGCCGCATCATCGACGCCTTCGCGTCCGCCATTCCCTCCGCCTGAACCTCAAACCCATGACTCTGCAAGCAGCCCCCGCCCGACTGTCCACGAACTCAGCCAGCTTCGACGCTGAATTCAAGGCGCGGCTGCATTGGTCCGCGGACGCGGACGCGGCGATCGAGAAGGTGGTGGCAGACATCCTGGCCGACGTGCAAAAGCGCGGCGACGAGGCGGTGCTGGAGTACACCAACCGCTTCGACAAGCTCGATGCGAAGACGCTGCCCGAGCTCGAACTCACGCAGGCCGAACTGAAGGCCGCCTTCGAGGCGCTCCCCGCTGTGCAGCGCGACGCGCTCGAAGCTGCCGCGCGCCGCGTGCGCAGCTACCACGAGGCGCAGAAGAAAGCCTCGGGCGAAAGCTGGAGCTACCGCGACGCCGACGGTACGCTGCTCGGCCAGAAGGTGACGCCGCTGGACCGCGTGGGCATCTATGTGCCGGGCGGCAAGGCCGCGTATCCGTCGAGCGTGCTGATGAACGCCATTCCCGCGCACGTCGCCGGCGTGGGCGAAATCATCATGGTCGTGCCCACGCCGAAGGGCGAGAAGAACCAGCTCGTGCTCGCCGCCGCCTACGTGGCGGGCGTCACGCGCGGCTTCACCGTCGGCGGTGCGCAGGCCGTGGCCGCGCTGGCCTACGGCACGGCCACCATCCCGGCCTGCGACAAGATCACCGGCCCCGGCAACGCCTACGTGGCCGCCGCCAAGCGCCGCGTGTTCGGCACCGTGGGCATCGACATGATCGCGGGCCCGAGCGAAATCCTGGTGCTGGCCGACGGCTCCACGCCGCCCGACTGGGTGGCCATGGACCTGTTCAGCCAGGCCGAGCACGACGAGCTGGCCCAGAGCATCCTGCTGTGCCCCGACGCCGCCTACATCGACCGCGTGCAGGCCGAGATCGACCGCCTGCTGCCGACCATGCCGCGCGCCGAGATCATCGCCGCCTCGCTCAACGGCCGCGGCGCGCTGATCCACACGAAGAGCATGGAAGAGGCCTGCGAGATCAGCAACCGCATCGCCCCCGAACACCTGGAAGTCAGCAGCAGCGAACCGCACCGCTGGGAACCGCTGCTGCGCCACGCCGGCGCGATCTTCCTGGGCAACTTCACCAGCGAGAGCCTGGGCGATTACTGCGCCGGCCCGAACCACGTGCTGCCGACGAGCGGCACGGCGCGCTTCTCGAGCCCGCTGGGCGTGTACGACTTCCAGAAGCGCTCCAGCCTCATCGAGGTGAGCGAGGCCGGCGCGCAGGTGCTGGGCCCGATCGCCGTCACGCTGGCCGAAGGCGAGGGCCTGCAGGCGCACGCCGAAGCCGCGCGCATGCGCCTGCGTAAGATCTGAGGCTCCAACAACCCCGCTTCAGGGAGGAGCACGCCAGATGATTCAACGCCTCTATCGCTCGCGATTTTTCCGCTTCGCCACCGGCCTCGTTGCCGGTGCCGCCTTGCTGGCCGCCTGCACCCAGATGCCGCAGAACCGCGCCGAGACGACGGCGATGGCGGCCACGTCCAGTGCTGCAAAGCCCGCACCGGCGCCGGCCCAGCTCGGCACGCAATGGGGCGAAGGCATCGAGTCGAAGACCCGCACCGTCGCCGCCAAGCGCCTGTCCGACCAGCCCGACGACGTGGCCTCGATCGGCTACAACGACGCGGCCAGCGTGCGCCGCGATGCGGGCAGCAACCCCGAGCGCCGGCTGAACCTGCAGCTGGCCCAGGGCGACATCGAATGGTCGGTGCTCGACGAGAACGACCGCCCGTTGCCGTTGCAGCGCGCACGTCGAAGCGGCAATGACATGTTCCGCCTCGCCGGCGTCGAAGGCGCGCGCTACACGCTGCGCTTTCGCAACCTCAGCGACCGCAGCTACGAGGTGATCGCCACCGTCGACGGCCTGGACGTGCTCAACGGCAAGCCCGGCAGCCTGCGCAATGGCGGCTACGTGCTGCGCCCGCAGCAGACGCTCAACATCGAGGGCTTCCGCAAGAGCCAGAGCGAAGTGGCCGCCTTCCGTTTCGCCACGCCGGGCCGTGCCTACGCCGCGAACACCGAGGCCGGCGATGTGCGCAACATCGGCGTGATCGGCGCCGCGCTGTTCGAGCTCGAAGAGCCGAACGCACCGCGCCGCACCCGCCGCGACGCCTCGCCGTCGCAGCCCAGCGCCTTTCCGGCCGACGGCGCGTACGCCCCGCCGCCGCGCTACCGCAAGTAAGCCAGCGAGGCCATGCAACGCGCCGCCGTCCTGCTGTTGCCGCGCCTGCCGGCGCTGCTGCTCGCCCTGGCGGCCGGTGCGATCGGCGTCGGCGCGCAGGCAATGAGCATCCGCGAGCTGCGCACGCTCGAAGCCAGCGAGAAGGACGGCAAGGCCTACGCAAGCTACTACCTCGTCGGCGTGCTCGAAGGCCTGCGCGAGGGCGTTGAGTCGTCGCAGCGCAACGGCCAGGTGCCGCCGTTCTGCATCGAGGGCCGCCGCCTCGAACCCTCGATGGCCCGCTCGCTCTACCAGACCGAGCTGAGCCGCAACGCCGACAGCTACGAAGCCGACATGCCCGTGCAACTGGTCATGGCCGGCGCCCTCCGCAACAGCTACCGCTGCACCCGATGACCGTTTCCGATTCTTCCGCCTCCACCTCCGCTTCGGATACCCGCCTGCCGCTCGACCGCATCCGCGCCGACGTGCGCGCCATGCATGCCTACGCGGTGCAGGACGCGCGCGGCTTCCTCAAGCTCGACGCGATGGAGAACCCCTACGGCCTGCCGCCCGCGCTGCAGGCCGAACTGGGCGCGCGCCTGGGCGCGCTGGCGCTCAACCGCTACCCCGGCGACCGTGGCGCCGACCTGCAGCGCGCGCTGGCCGCCCATGCGGGCCTGCCCGAAGGCTTCGGGCTGATGCTGGGCAACGGCTCGGACGAACTGATCTCGCTGCTGGGCATCGCCTGCGACCAGCCCGGCGCCGCCGTGCTCGCGCCCGTGCCCGGTTTCGTCATGTACGCGATGAGCGCCCAGCTGCAGGGCCTGCGCTTCGTCGGCGTGCCGCTCACGGCCGATTTCGAGCTCGACGAGGCCGCCATGCTGGCCGCCATCGCGCGCGAGAAGCCGGCCATCGTCTACCTCGCCTACCCGAACAACCCGACCGCCAACCTCTGGGACGACGCCGTCATCGAGAAGATCGTGCAGGCCCAGGGCGCGCAGGGCGGCCTGGTGGTGATCGACGAGGCCTACCAGCCCTTCGCCGCCCGCAGCTACATCGACCGGCTCGCGAACCACCGCCACGTGCTGCTGATGCGCACCCTGAGCAAGTTCGGCCTGGCCGGCATCCGCCTGGGCTACCTCATGGGCCCTGCCGCGCTGGTCGCCGAGATCGACAAGGTGCGCCCGCCCTACAACATCAGCGTGCTCAACTGCGAGGCCGCGCTGTTCGCGCTGGAACACGCGGCCGTGTTCGAGGCCCAGGCGCGTCAGATCCGCGAAGGGCGCGACCAGCTCATGGCCGCGCTGGCCCGGCTGCCGGGCGTGAAGACCTGGCCCAGCGACGCCAACATGATCCTGCTGCGCGTGCCCGATGCCACCCGTACCTTCGAGGGCATGAAGGCCCGCGGGGTGCTGGTGAAGAACGTTTCTAAAATGCATGAACTGCTCGCCAACTGCCTGCGCCTCACCGTCGGAACGGCCGACGAGAACACGCAGATGCTGGCGGCGCTCGAAGCCTCACTATGACAACCCCCACGACCCCGGGCAGCACCGATCGCATCGCGACGGTCACCCGTCACACCGCCGAGACGAAGATCACGGTCAGCGTCAACCTCGACGGCACCGGCAAGGCCAAGCTCTCCACGGGCATCGGCTTTTTCGATCACATGCTCGACCAGATCGCCCGCCACGGGCTGATCGACCTGGACATCGACTGCGAGGGCGACCTGCACATCGACGGCCACCACACCGTGGAAGACGTGGGCATCACGCTCGGCCAGGCCGTGGCCAAGGCCATCGGTGACAAGAAGGGCATCCGCCGCTACGGCCATGCCTACGTGCCGCTGGACGAGGCGCTGAGCCGTGTCGTCATCGACTTCTCGGGTCGCCCGGGCCTCGTGATGCACGTGCCCTTCACCAGCGGGATGATCGGCACCTTCGACAGCCAGCTCACCTACGAGTTCTTCCAGGGCTTCGTGAACCACGCCTTCGTCACGCTGCACATCGACAACCTGAAGGGCGTGAACGCGCACCACCAGTGCGAGACCGTGTTCAAGGCCTTCGCGCGCGCCATGCGCGGCGCGCTGGAACTCGATCCGCGCTCCGTCGGCGTCATTCCTTCGACCAAGGGTTCGCTCTGAAATCCCTCAGCGAACAGCTATGAAATCTGTAGCAAAGAATTCCGTCGCGGTCGTCGACTACGGCATGGGCAACCTGCACTCCGTGTCGCAGGCCGTGCGCCATGCGGCCGACCAGGTGGGCGTGGAGGTGTTCGTCACCTCCGACCCGGACGTGGTGCGCCAGGCCACCCGCGTGGTGCTGCCGGGGCAGGGCGCCATGCCCGACTGCATGCGCGAGCTGCGCGACTCGGGCCTGCTCGAATCGGTGCTCGAAGCCGCGGCCAGCAAGCCGCTCTTCGGCGTGTGCGTGGGCATGCAGATGCTGCTGTCGCGCAGCGACGAAGGCCCGACCGACGGCCTGGGGCTCATTCCCGGCGAGGTCGTCAAGTTCGACCTGGCCGGTCGCCTGCAGCCCGACGGCAGCCGCTTCAAGGTGCCGCAGATGGGCTGGAACCAGGTGCGCCAGGCCCAGCCGCACGCGGTGTGGGCGGGCATTCCCGACCAGAGCTACTTCTATTTCGTGCACAGCTTCTACGCATGTCCGGCGGATGCCCGGCACAGCGTGGGCGAGGCCGATTACGGGGCATGCTTTACCGCGGCCATCGCACGCGATAACATTTTTGCAACCCAGTTCCACCCGGAGAAGAGTGCGGACCATGGGCTGCAGCTGTATCGCAACTTCCTCCACTGGAATCCCTGACCTTATATTCCCGCCCGGGCCGCACCGTTGGCAGCCCGGCTTTCGCACACTCGCGTCACTTCCATGCTCCTCATTCCCGCCATTGATCTCAAAGACGGCCACTGCGTTCGCCTCAAGCAGGGCGACATGGACCAATCCACGGTCTTCAGCGAAGACCCCGCCGCCATGGCCCGCAAATGGGTCCAGGCCGGCGCCCGTCGGCTGCACCTGGTCGACCTGAATGGCGCCTTCGCCGGCAAGCCGCAGAACCACGCAGCGATCAAGGCGATCCTGAAGGAAGTCGGCGAGGACATCCCCGTGCAGCTCGGCGGCGGCATCCGTGACCTCGACACCATCGAGCGCTACATCGACGACGGCCTGCGCTACGTGATCATCGGCACCGCCGCGGTCAAGAACCCCGGCTTCCTGAAGGACGCCTGCAGCGCCTTCGGCGGCCACATCATCGTGGGGCTCGATGCCAAGGACGGCAAGGTCGCCACCGACGGCTGGAGCAAGCTCACGGGCCACGAAGTGGCCGACCTGGGCAAGAAGTTCGAGGACTACGGCGTCGAATCGATCATCTACACCGACATCGGCCGCGACGGCATGCTCTCGGGCATCAACATCGACGCCACCGTCAAGCTCGCGCAGGCGCTGACCATCCCCGTGATCGCCTCGGGGGGCCTCTCGAACATGGCCGACATCGACCAGCTCTGCGCGGTCGAGTCCGAAGGCGTCGAGGGCGTGATCTGCGGCCGCGCCATCTACTCGGGCGACCTCGACTTCGCCGCCGCCCAGGCGCGCGCGGACGAGCTGGCCGGCGCCTGACGCCTTTGCCGTAGCGGCGCGTGCTCTCCGCGCTCGCCATCGCCAATTACCGCTCGCTGCGCCAGCTGACGGTGCCGCTGGGCCGCCTCACGGTGGTCACGGGCGCCAACGGCAGCGGCAAGTCGAGCGTGTACCGCGCGATGCGGCTGCTGGCCGACATCGCCAACGGCGGCGTGATCCGCTCGCTGGTGCGCGAGGGCGGGCTGTCTTCCACGCTGTGGGCCGGGCCCGAGCGCTTTTCGGCGGCCATGCTGCGCGGCGAACAGCCGGTGCAGGGCACTACGCGCAGCGAGCCGGTGGCGCTGAAGCTGGGCTTCGCCGGCGCCAAGGCCGACGATTTCGGCTACGCCATCGACATCGGCCTGCCGCCGCCGATCCCGTCCTCGGCCTTCTCGCACGACCCGCAGATCAAGCACGAGGCGATCTGGAGCGGCCCGCTGCTGCGTCCCTCCACGCACCTGGTCGACCGCAAGGGCGCCGCGCTGCGCCTGCGCGACGGCAAGGGCTGGCAGGCCGTCGGCCGGCCGATTCCCGCCTTCGCCAGCATGATGACCGAGCACGCCGACCCGCGCGACGCGCCCGAGATGCTCACGCTGCGCGAGCAGATGCGCTCCTGGCGCTTCTACGACCACTTCCGCTCGGACGCCGACGCCCCGGCGCGCCAGCCGCAGCTGGGTACCTACACGCCCGTGCTCGCCAACGACGGCGCCGACCTGGCCGCCGCCCTGCAGACCATTCGCGAGATCGGCGACGGCGAGGCGCTCGATAGCGCCGTGGACGACGCCTTTCCGGGCGCCCGCGTCGAGGTGCAGGCGAACGGCGACCGCTTCGAGACACTGATGCACCAGCACGGCCTGCTGCGGCCCCTGACGGCCGCCGAACTGTCGGATGGCACCCTGCGCTACCTGCTGTGGATCGCGGCGCTGCTGACGCCCCGTCCGCCCGCGCTGCTGGTGCTCAACGAGCCCGAGACCAGCCTGCACCCCGACCTGCTGCCCGCGCTGGGCCGCCTCATCGCGCAGGCCGCGCGGTCGTCGCAGGTGATCGTGGTGTCGCATGCGGCGCGCCTGATCGCCGCCCTGGACGACAGCGAAGGCCTGCAGCCGGTGGTGCTCGAAAAGCGCTTCGGCGAGACCCGCATCGCGAACCTCGACATGAGCGAGATCCCGCGCTGGGATTGGCCGACGCGCTAGGGACGAAGGGCAGACGGGCCTACTCGGCCTTCACCGCCATCGTCTGGATGATCGTTTCCAGCTGCGCGCTCATCGGCA
This sequence comes from Variovorax boronicumulans, assembly GCF_009811375.1. Taxonomy (NCBI): domain Bacteria; kingdom Pseudomonadati; phylum Pseudomonadota; class Betaproteobacteria; order Burkholderiales; family Comamonadaceae; genus Variovorax; species Variovorax boronicumulans. The sequence goes on along the minus strand of NZ_BKDH01000002.1, from coordinate 64,124 downwards.
GGTTGAGGCTTTCCCCCGAAGGCAGCTTGCGCATGAACCAGCGCTTGTACTGGCGGTGGATCTCGCCGTCTTCCGCCAGCACCTGGAAGGTGTCGACCACCACCTTGTTGAGCTGCGGGTCGCCCTTGCGGTACATGACCGCGTACGGGTCGTAGGAGAGGAAGTCGCCCACCACCTCGTACTGCGCCTTGGCGGCGTCGCGGGCGATCAGGCCGTAGAGCAGCACGTCGTCGGTGGCGAAGGCGTCGGCCTGGCCTTCTTTCACGAGCGCGAACGACTCGGCATGGTCGCGCGCCACCTTCAGCTCGATGTTGAGCTTGAACTTCTGCGACAGGTCGCGCAGCGTCTTCTCGTTGGTGGTGCCCGCCGTCACCGCCACCTTCTTGCCGGCCAGGTCGCGGAACGACTGGATCGGCGCGCCCTTCTTCACCAGCACCTTGGTGCCCGAGACGAACATGGTCGGCGAGAAGGCCACGCGCTTCTGGCGCTCCAGGTTGCTGGTGGTGGAGCCGCACTCCAGGTCGACCTGGCCGCTCACGACCGCGTCGATGCGCGAGTCGGAGGTGACGGGCACCCACTTGATCGTGAGACTCTTGTTGACCGTGTCCTCGATGGCCGTGACGAGCGCGCGGCACAGCTCGATGGAATAGCCGATCGGCTCCTTGCGCGCATTGAGGTACGAAAAAGGCACCGAGGCCTCGCGGTGGCCGATGGCGATGGTGCCGCTCTCGCGCACCTTGGCCAGCGTGCCGGTGAGGAGCTCCTGCGCCTGCGCAGGGCCGGCCGGCAAGGCCAGGACCACGGCCGCCAGCAGCCATGCGGCGGCAGCGGAGGGCAGCGTGGCGATGCGCGTCATGGCGTGGCGCCTCACGCGTGCGCCGGATGGGCGAGGGTGGCGGCGGCTTCCTCGTCGAGCACCTTGGCGTTGGCCTCGGCATCGCTCTCGGACAGCAGCTCGCCCTCCCACTTGGCGACCACGGCCGTGGCGATGGAATTGCCCACCGCGTTGGTGGCCGAGCGGCCCATGTCCAGGAAGGTGTCCACGCCCAGGATCAGCAGCAGGCCGGCCTCGGGAATGTCGAAGTGGTTCAGCGTGGCGGCGATCACCACCAGCGAGGCGCGCGGCACGCCGGCCATGCCCTTGGAGGTGAGCATCAGGATCAGCAGCATGGTGATCTGCGTGCTGATCGGCATGTGGATGTCGTAAGCCTGTGCGATGAACAGCACGGCGAAGGTGCAGTACATCATCGAGCCGTCGAGGTTGAACGAGTAGCCCATCGGCATCACGAAGCTGGAGATCTTGCGCTTCACGCCGAAACGGTCGAGCGCCTGCAGGATCTTCGGGTAGGCGGCTTCGGAGCTCGCCGTAGCGAACGACAGCAGGAACGCCTCCTTGATGAGCACCAGCAGCTTGAACACGCGCGGTCCGAGGAACAGCAGGCCGGCCATGATGAGCACGCCCCACAGCACGAACAGGCCCAGGTAGAAGTCGCGCATGAACACGGCGAACTTGACGAGAATGCCCAGCCCGTTCACGGCCACGGTGGCGGCCATGGCCGCCAGCACCGCCAGCGGCGCGAGCTTCATGACGTAGCCCGTGATCTTGAGCATGGCGTGCGACAGCTCCTCGATGGCGGCCACCAGCGTCTTGGCCTTGTCGCCGAGCGAGGCCAGCGCCACGCCGAAGAACATCGAGAACACCACGATCTGCAGGATCTCGTTGTTGGCCATCGCCTCCACGAACGACTTGGGCACCGTGTGGCTCACGAAGTCCTTGAAGGTGAACTTGTTGGTCGCCAGGTTGGCCGAGGCGCCGATGTCGGGCAGCGGCAGGCCCAGGTTCTCGCCGGGCTTGAGCAGGTTGGCCATGACCAGGCCGATCACCAGCGAGATCAGCGAGGCCGTGAGGAACCAGCCGATGGCCTTGCCGAACACGCGGCCCACCGACTTGGCGTCGCCCATGTGCGCGATGCCCACCACCAGCGTGGAGAACACCAGCGGGCCGATCAGCATCTTGATCAGGCGCAGGAAGACGTCGGAGACGATGGAGACGTAGTCCGCGATCTCCTTGGCGGCCTTCTTGTCGGGAAAGCTGGTGAAGATCATGTAACCGACGATGATGCCGAGCACCATGGCGATCAGGATCCAGGCGGCCATGGGCAGCTTTTTCTTCATGCGTATCCCCTTTGTCGTGTGAGAGTGGTTCTTTTCGAGTGCACGGGACCGACCCGGCACAGGGTATCCAAGAAAGGCGGATGCACGCAATGGCCCGCTGTCAGGATGCGGCGGCTGCCTACAATTCCTCACATGGATATCCGCTCGATCGAGTTTCGAGGCCAGCCGGCGTTGCACGCCGTGGCGGCCGATGGCAGCACGCTGACGGTGGCGCTGCATGGCGCCCAGGTGCTTTCCTGGGCCCCGGCCCGCGGTGGGGAGCGACTGTATCTGAGTCCGAAGGCCGTTTTTGACGGCCAAACTGCCATCCGCGGCGGCATTCCCCTGTGCTGCCCCCAGTTCAACCAGCGCGGCATGCTCCCCAAGCATGGCTTCATGCGCAATCTGCCTTGGATTCGCGAGGAATCGGGCGCGCCCGACACGCTGCGGCTGGTGCTGCGCGACAACGACGCCACCCGCCGGCTCTGGCCGCATGCCTTCGAGGCGCGGATGGACGCCACGCTCGCCGCCGGCCGGCTGCGCACAGCGCTCACCCTGGCCAACACCGGCGACGTGCCCTGGCCGTTTTCGGCCGCGCTGCACACCTACCTGCGCGTGGACGACATCGCCGCCGTGCGCCTCGAAGGCCTGCAGGGCGCCGCCCGCTGGGACGCGGTGCGTGACGTGCGCCAGACCGAAACCGCTGCCGCGCTGCAGTTCGACGCCGAGTTCGACAGCGTCTACACGGCCCCGGCGCAGCCGCTGCGGCTGGTCCAGCCCGGCGGCACGCTCGAAATCACCCAGAGCGAAACCTGCACCGAAACTGTGGTCTGGAACCCCGGTGCCGTGCTCGGTGCGACACTCGCGGACATGCCCGCAGAGGGCTTTCGCCACATGCTGTGCGTCGAGGCGGCCCGCATCGACGAACCCGTCGTGCTGGCGCCCGGCGCCCAATGGCAGGGCTGGCAACAGCTTTGCGTTCTCTGATTTCTCCCTGGTTCACCACCCCATGCTTGCCAAACGCATCATTCCCTGCCTCGACGTCACCGGCGGCCGCGTCGTCAAGGGCGTCAACTTCCTCGAGCTGCGCGATGCCGGCGACCCGGTCGAGATCGCCGCGCGCTACAACGCGCAGGGCGCCGACGAACTCACCTTTCTGGACATCACGGCCACCAGCGACGGTCGCGACCTGATCCTGCCGATCATCGAAGCGGTGGCCTCGCAGGTCTTCATTCCGCTGACCGTGGGCGGCGGTGTGCGCACCGTGGCCGACGTGCGTCGGCTGCTCAACGCGGGCGCCGACAAGACCAGCTTCAACTCGGCCGCCATCGCCGATCCGCAGGTGATCAGCGACGCGGCCCAGAAGTACGGCTCGCAGTGCATCGTGGTCGCCATCGACGCCAAGCGCCGCAGCCCCGAAGACGCCGCCACGCGCGGCGCGGGCTGGGACGTCTACAGCCACGGCGGGCGCAAGAATACCGGCCTGGACGTGGTGCAGTGGGCGACCGAGATGGCGCGCCGCGGCGCGGGCGAGATCCTGCTCACCAGCATGGACCGCGACGGCACCAAGAGCGGCTTCGACCTGGCCCTGACGCGCGCCGTGAGCGACGCGGTCAACGTGCCCGTGATCGCCTCGGGCGGCGTCGGCAACCTCGACGACCTGGCCGACGGCATCCAGAAGGGCGGCGCCGACGCGGTGCTGGCCGCGAGCATCTTCCACTACGGCGAGCACACCGTGGGCGAGGCCAAGGCGCGCATGGCCGAGCGCGGGATTCCCGTGCGCATCGACGCCTGAGCGGGACCGGAAGGGTCTTTTCCTATCCTCGACAATATCCCCATGAATTGGCTCGATGAAGTGAAGTGGGACGCGAACGGGTTGGTGCCCGTGATCGCCCAGGAACAAGGCACGAACGACGTGCTCATGTTCGCGTGGATGAACCGCGAGGCGCTCGAGAAGACCGCCGAGCTGGGCCGCGCGGTGTATTTCAGCCGCTCGCGCAGCAAGCTGTGGTTCAAGGGCGAGGAGTCGGGCCACGTGCAGACCGTGCACGAGATCCGCCTGGACTGCGACAACGACGTGGTGCTGCTCAAGGTGACCCAGCTGGGTCACGAGCCCGGCATCGCCTGCCACACCGGCCGCCACAGCTGCTTCTTCAGCAAGTACGAGAAGGGCCAGTGGACCGTGGTCGAACCGGTCTTGAAAGACCCGGAGTCGATCTACAAATGAGCGCCACAGTGAACGATTCGAACACCTCCGACGCGCTCGCCCGCCTGGCCGCGGTGCTCGAGAGCCGCCTGCCCGCGAACGGTGGCGACCCCGAGAAGAGCTACGTCGCCCGGCTGCTGCATAAGGGCCCCGACGCCTTCCTCAAGAAGATCGGCGAGGAAGCCACCGAGGTCGTGATGGCCGCCAAGGATGCCGATCACGGCGGCGACCGCTCGAAAATAGTGAACGAAGTGGCCGACCTGTGGTTCCACACCATGGTGGCGCTGGCCCACTACGGTTTCTCGCCGGCCGACGTCGTCGCGGAGCTCGAGCGCCGCGAGGGCACCAGTGGCATCGAGGAAAAAGCCCTGCGCAAGGTGCAGGCCCGCGAAGCTTCCAACGACTGAATGATCGATTGAAAGGGCATCGACCATGGCCAATGACATCGTGAACGTGGAACCCGACGACTCCCTCAAGACCTGGGGCTGGGTCAGCTACGTGCTGCACCTGATCGTGGCCATCGGCGCGGTCGTGCCGGGCGCACAGGCCTCCGTGCTGCTGCTGCTCATCGCCCTCCTGATCGATTTCGTGAAGCGCGACGACGCGGCCGGCACCTGGCAGGCCTCGCACTTCAGCTGGCGCATCCGCTCGGTGCTGTGGGCCGGCCTGCTGTACATCGTCACCTCGTGGCTCTGGCTGCTGCTGTTCGTGCCGGGCTGGATCGCCTGGAGCCTGATTTCGCTGTGGTTCCTCTACCGGATCGTGAAAGGCATGATCCGGATGAACGACGGCCGTCCCATGGAACCCAAAGATGTCATCTGATCCGAACTGCGTCTTCTGCAAAATCATCGAAGGCAAGATCCCCTCGCGCAAGGTCTACGAAGACGACGACCTGTTCGGTTTCCACGACATCGCCCCCTGGGCGCCCGTGCATTTCATGCTGGTGCCCAAGAAGCACATCGCCTCGATGGCGCAGCTCACGCCCGAGGATTCGGCGCTCATGGGCAAGATCATGACGCTGGCCCCCCAGCTGGCGCTGGAGCAGGGCTGCCGGCCCTATCCGGACGGCGGCTACCGGGTCGTCGTGAACACCGGCACCGAGGGCGGGCAGGAGGTTCACCATCTCCATGTGCACGTCATGGGCGGCCCCCGGCCCTGGCTTCGCGGCTGAGCAGGGTTAAGCCAAACTGTCACATTCCCCCCGACTAAAATCGGACACATTCTTAGGAGTTCTCCATGGGTTCTTTTTCCATCTGGCACTGGCTGATCGTGCTGCTCGTCGTGGTCATGATCTTCGGCACCAAGAAGCTGCGGAACATGGGTTCGGATCTCGGTGGCGCCGTCAAGGGCTTCAAGGACGGCATGAAGGACGGCTCGGCCTCCCCTGACGCCTCCGCTGCACCGACCCCCACGCAGCAAGTGACCGGCCAGCCGGCCAACAGCGACAAGTCGACGATCGACGTCGAAGCGCGCCAGAAGTCCTGAGCACCGCAGGCACACATCCGTGATCGACCTCGGCATTGAGAAGCTGGCGCTCATCGGCGTCGTGGCGCTGATCGTGATCGGGCCGGAGAAGCTGCCGCGCGTTGCACGCACGGTGGGCGCCCTGCTCGGCAAGGCACAGCGCTACGTGAACGACGTCAAGGCCGAAGTCAACCGTTCCATGGAGCTCGACGAGCTCCGCAAGATGAAGACCACGGTCGAGGACGCGGCGCGCGACGTGGAGCACAGCATCCACACCGGCGCCAGCGAGTTCGAGAAGCAGTTTTCCGGCGCGTCCGGCGACACCCTGTCGGCACTGGCCGAGCCCGAGCAGGCGGTGCCCGAATACAGGCATCCCCGCAAGAACTGGCGCCTGAAGCAGGGCGCCACGCCGAATTGGTACAAGGCGCGCAACGGCGTGCGCACCAAGGCGCTGTCGGGCGCGGCGCGGGTCGCCCGCTTCCGCCCCCACAAGATCAACTGACGTACGCGCGCACGCCCTGCGGCGTTCCCGGGCGCCCCGTGCGCCTGTGTCTCCCACGCTTTCTCCTTTCCCCATGGCCGATTCCGACAACAAGAACAAAGAAGAAGACGAGCTGGCGGGCACCGAGCAGCCGTTCGTGCAGCACCTGGTCGAGCTACGCGACCGGCTGCTGTACTGCGTCTATGGCCTCGCGGTCGCGGGCATCCTGCTGGCGATCTGGCCCGGTCCGGGCGGGCTGATGGACATCATCGCCATGCCGATCCGTGCGCACATGCCGCCGGACGCCAAGCTGATCGCCATCGGCGTGTTCTCGCCGTTCTTCGTGCCGCTCAAGGTGCTGATGATGGCGGCCGTGCTGCTGGCGCTGCCCTGGCTCATGTACCAGGCCTGGATGTTCGTCGCGCCGGGCCTGTACAGCCACGAGAAGCGCTTCGCCTTGCCGCTGATCTTCTTCGGCAGCGTGCTGGCCTACGGCGGCATCGCCTTCGTGCAGCTGTTCGTGCTGGACAAGATGTTCGGCTTCATCCAGAAGTTCACGCCCGCGGCGGTGGCGGCCACGCCCGACATCTCGTCGTACGTGGAGGCCATCCTGTCGCTGTACATCGCCTTCGGCGTCGCCTTCCAGGTGCCGATCGTGGTGATGCTGCTAGTGCGCTTCGAGATGGTCACCATCGAGAAGCTGCGCTCGTTCCGCGGCTACTTCATCGTGATCGCCTTCGTGGTGGCCGCGGTGCTCACGCCGCCCGACGTGGTCTCGCAACTCGCGCTGGCGGTGCCGATGTGCCTGCTGTACGAGGTGGGGATCATCGGGGCGCGCTATTTCGCAGGAACGGGCAAGGCGCCCGAGAGTGAAGAAGAGGGCGCGGGTTCGGGGTCTTCCGGCAGTTCCTGATCCCCCGGATCGATCGGCTCCTGCCCCCCAAAACAAAAGCGGCCCGAGGGCCGCTTTTTTTTGCTGTCCGATCTGCGGCCGGAGCCGCTGTCGTTTCCCGCCTATTCGTTGTTGGGCAACTGCTGCCGGATCGGACTCTTCGGTCGCAGTCCTGGCGTCACGTCCAGTTCCATCTTGTCGGTGCCGCGCTGCAGCGCGAAGCGTGCTGTGTCGCCTGGCTTGAGGCCGGCGACGGCGGTCAGCAGGGCCTGCACGCTGTCGGTCTTCTTCTCACCCACCGAGGTGATCACGTCGCCCGGGCGGATGCCGGCCTTGGCGGCGGGGCCGTTCTGCAGCACGCCGGTGATGATCACGCCCGCGTCGGCCTTCACGCCAAAGGTCTCGGCCAGTTCGGGCGACAGGTCGCTCGGCTCGACGCCGATCCAGCCGCGGCGCACCTGGCCTTCCTTCACGATGCCCTCGAGCACGATCTTGGCCATCGACACCGGGATGGCGAAGCCGATGCCCATGCTGCCGCCCGAGCGCGAGTAGATGGCGGTGTTGATGCCCTGCAGGTTGCCGTTGACGTCGATCAGCGCGCCGCCCGAGTTGCCGGGGTTGATGGCCGCGTCGGTCTGGATGAAGTTCTCGAACTGGTTGATCCCCAGCTGGTTGCGGCCCAGCGCCGAGACGATGCCGCTGGTCACGGTCTGGCCCACGCCGAAGGGGTTGCCGATGGCCAGCACCTGGTCGCCCACCAGCAGCTCGTCGGAGTTGCCCAGCACGATCACCGGCAGCTTGTCGAGCTCGATCTTGAGCACGGCCAGGTCGGTGTCGGGGTCGGTGCCGATCACCTTGCCGCGCGCGTGGCGGCTGTCGTTCAGGGTGACCTCGATTTCGTCGGCGCCCTCGACCACGTGGTTGTTGGTGAGGATGTAGCCGTCGGTGCTCACGATGACGCCGCTGCCCAGGCCCACCTGGGGCTGGTCGGCCTGGTCTCCGAAGAAGAAGCGGAACCAGGGGTCGTTGCTGCGCGGGTGGCGCTGCGCGGCCTTGCTGGTGTTGATGCTCACGACCGCCGGCGAGGCCTTCTTGGCCGCCGCGCTCAGGCTGCCCGCGGCGGGCACGGCCGGCGCGCCGCTGGGCGCTTCCACGATGGACACCACGCCGCCCAGCGAGGTCGAGCGCTTGTGGATCCACTCGGGCTTGAGCGTCGCGACGACGAAGTAGGCCGCCAGCAGGACGGTCACGGCTTGGGCAAAGAGCAGCCAGGTGCGTTTCATGAAAGCTTGAAGAAAGAGCGTTGGAAAAGCGCTGAAAGACGGCGCCGGTTGCAATTGTCCCTCAACCGGCCTCGCGCCATAGACCGCGCGGCAGGGTCGAGATTGCGCGGCCTTCGGGGCGTGAATACGGGCTAACCCTTAGTATCGGCAGGCGATCCGACCCGGATCGCCCCCTCAGGCCTTCCGCGCCGCCCACCAGGCGGACGCGGCCAGGCGATCCTTTCGTCGGCGTGCCACGCTCTGCCCCTATCCGGTTCAAGGCAGGCGAGCGGCCACGATACCCCTGCCTGCCATGACCTCAGAAGCTACCTACACGGACGGCACCGCGCCCGCTCCGGCGCGCACGCTCGATGCGCGCGACTACAAGACCCTGGCCCTGTCCGCACTCGGCGGCACGCTCGAGTTCTACGATTTCGTCATCTACGTCTTCTTCGCGACCGTGTTGGGCGCGCTGTTCTTCCCCGTCGACATGCCCGACTGGCTGCGCCAGCTGCAGACCTTCGGCATCTTCGCGGCGGGCTACCTCGCGCGGCCCGTGGGTGGCATCGTCATCGCGCACTTCGGCGACCTGCTGGGGCGCAAGCGCATGTTCACGCTGTCGATCTTCCTGATGGCGGCGCCCACGCTGGTGATCGGCCTCTTGCCCACTTACGCGAGCATCGGCGTCGCGGCACCCCTGCTGCTGCTGGCCATGCGCGTGCTGCAGGGCGCAGCCATCGGCGGCGAAATGCCCGGCGCCTGGGTGTTCGTGGGCGAGCACGTGCCGGCCAAGCGCTACGGCTTCGGCATCGGCACGCTGACCTCGGGCATCACCGGCGGCATCCTGCTGGGCTCGCTGGTGGCGGTGGCCATCAACCGCTACTACGGGCCCGAGCAGGTGCACGACTTCGCCTGGCGCATTCCCTTCATCCTGGGCGGCGTGTTCGGGCTGTTCTCGGTGTACCTGCGCCGCTTCCTGCACGAGACGCCGGTCTTCAAGGAGCTGGCCGGCCGCAAGACGGTCGCCCGCGAGCTGCCGCTGCGCACCGTGCTGCGCGAGCACCGCCTGGCGAGCGTGTACGTGGGGCTGCAGACCTGGGTGCTGTCGGCCGCGATCGTCGTGGTGGTGCTGTACACGCCCACCTACCTGCAGAAGGTGCACCACATTCCGGCGGCGCTGGCGCTCGAGGCCAACGCACTCGCCACGCTGACCCTGACCATCGGCTGCGTGATCGTCGGCTGGGCCAGCGACCGCATCGGCACGCGCGCCGTGATGCTCATCGGCTGGGGCGGCCTCTTTGCCACCGCCTACCTGTTCTACACCGGGCTGCCCGGCACGCCGGCCACGCTGTTCTGGCACTACGGGCTGGTGGGTCTGTTCGTGGGCACCATCGCCACGGTGCCGATCGCGGGCGTGCGCGCCTTTCCGGCGCCGGTGCGCTTCACGGGGCTTTCGTTCGCCTACAACATGTCTTATGCCGTCTTCGGCGGCCTGACGCCGGTGATCCTCACGCTCTGGCTGCAGCACGACACCATGGCGCCGGCGCACTACGTCGCCGCGCTGGCGGCGCTGGGCTTCCTGCTGGCCCTGTGGCCCCTGGCCGCACGCGGCCACCCGATGCGCGATGGCGCGCCGGCCGCAGGGAGCGCGACAATGTCGCGATGAGCACCACACGCCACGAACTGCTTCACGCATTCGACCTGCTGCTGGCCCCCGGGCGCTTCAAGGATTACGGACCCAACGGCCTGCAGGTCGAAGGGCGCACCGTGGTCCGCAAGATCGTCTCGGGCGTGACCGCCAGCCGCGCGCTGATCGAGGCCGCGATCCACGCCGAGGCCGATGCCATCTTCGTCCACCACGGCCTGTTCTGGCGCGGCCAGGACGGCTGCGTCACCGGCTGGATGAAGCAGCGCCTGGGCCTGCTGCTGGGCGACGACGTCAACCTCTTCGCCTACCACCTGCCGCTCGACGCGCACCCCGAGCTGGGTAACAACGCGCAACTCGGTCTGCAGCTGGGGCTCGTGGCGCACCCGGGGTCGGCCGGCCGCTTCGGCGAACAGGAGCTGGGCTTTCTGGGCGCGCGCGAAAACGGCGAGAACTTCGCCAGCGCCAAGGCCCTGGCGACCCATGTCGAGAAGGTGCTGAAACGGCCCGTCACGCTGGTCGACACGGCCCATCGCCCGATCAAGAACATCGCGTGGTGCACGGGCGGTGCCCAGGGCTACTTCGAGGCCGCCATTGCGGCCGGCGCCGACGCCTTCATCACCGGCGAGATTTCCGAGCCGCAGGCGCACTACGCCCGCGAGCTGGGCGTGGCCTTCCTGGCCTGCGGCCACCACGCCACCGAGCGCTACGGCGCGCAGGCCGTGGCCGCCCATGTGGCGGCCCAGCTCGGGCTGAAGCACGAATTCATCGACATCGACAACCCCGCATGAAGGCGCCGATCGCGATCACGCTCGGCGACCCGGCCGGCATCGGCCCCGAGATCATTGCCAAGGCCTTCCGCGACGCGCCCGACGCCGTGCGCGGTGCGTTCGTGGCCGGCGACGTCGGCACGCTGCGAAAAGCCTCGCAGGCGCTCGCGGCGCCGGGGCGGCTGGGGTGGCCTGTCGTGGAGATCGCCAGCGTCGCTGAAGTGGTTGCCGTGCCGCCGGGGTGCATCCCGGTGCTGCAGGTGATCGCGCCGCCGCAGGGCATCGTGCAGGGGCGCATCAGCGCCGAAGCCGGCTGCGCCGCCGGCGACTGTGTGGTGTGGGCTGCGCGCGCCGCATTGCGCGGCGAGATCTCGGCCCTCGTCACCGCACCGCTGCACAAGGAAGCGCTGGCCGCGGCCGGCTTTCCGTACCCCGGCCACACCGAGCTGCTGCAGGCCGAGGCCGCCGCCCATCTGGGCCGCACCGTGGCCGACGTGCCCGTGCGCATGATGCTGGCCAACGACGAGCTGCGCACCGTGCTCGTGAGCATCCACATGTCGCTGCGCGACGCCATCGAGGCCGTGCGCTTCGACGGCGTGCTGGACACGCTGCGCATCACCCACCGCGCCTTGACCCATGCCCTCGGGCGGCCGCCGCGCATCGGCGTGGCCGGGCTCAACCCGCACGCGGGCGAGGGCGGCCTGTTCGGTTCGGAAGAGCGCACCGTCATCGCGCCGGCCATCGAGGCCGCGCGCGCCGAGGGCATCGACGCCCACGGGCCCCATGCGCCCGACACCGTTTTCATGCGCGCGCGCGCCAAGGCCGGCGTGCCGTCCAGCGGCGAGTTCGACGTGGTGATCGCGATGTACCACGACCAGGGCCTGATCCCGGTCAAGTACCTCGGGGTGGAGAAGGGCGTGAACGTGACGCTCGGGCTGCCGCTGGTGCGCACCAGCCCGGATCACGGCACGGCGTTCGACATTGCGGGCCAGGGTGTGGCTGATGCCTCGAGCCTTGTCGAGGCGCTGCGCATGGCGCGAACGCTGGCCGGCGTCTGAGCGCGCGGCCAGTAAGAAAAGCTCAGGGGCGCTTCAGGCTGTCGCGGATTTCGCGCAGCAGCGTGATGTCTTCCGGCGTGGCGGCCGGCGCTGCGGGCGCGGCCTCTTCGGTCTTGCGCAGCTTGTTGATCTGCTTGACCATGATGAAGATGATGAAGGCGAGGATCACGAAATTGACCGCAATCGTGATGAAGTTGCCATACGCCAGCACCGGCACGCCGGCCTTCTTCAACTCCGCCAGCGTGTTCGTCACGCCCGGCGGCACCGTGCCCAGGATCACGTAGAGGTTCGAGAAGTCGAGCTTCCCGAACACCATGCCCACGAGCGGCATGATGATGTCGGCCACGAGCGAGTCGACGATCTTGCCGAACGCCGCCCCGATGATCACGCCGACGGCGAGGTCGATGACGTTGCCCTTGACGGCAAACTCCTTGAATTCGCTGAGGATGCTCATGATTCAGAAAGGGTGCTGAAGACCTGCTGTTGAAAGGGGTGCCAGTATGCCTGCGGAAGCGGGAGGGCAAGACGGCGGCGCGGCGGGTGTGCTGGACTGCAACTGAGGCATGACCGCTGGCGGCTCCTGCCCGGAACGGACGGAGGGTACCCAGTCTCCGTAGCCAAACCTTGCCGACTACGCTTTGGAACGTCTTGTTTCCAATTTCGCGGGATGGGTAGAACCGGCCGGATACGTCGTGTTTTGCTCTCGAAAAGAAGGCAAAACGGCGCAGTGCGGGCATTCCGGAAGCATCCTGGAACGCAGGCAAAGCCCCATTGACAGTGCACTGCACTGGTACGATGAGAGGGGAGCAGTGGGGAGCGGCCGCGCGAAATCGACCTTCAAGACTTCTGTCTGTCAGAGCGCATTCGCCCTGGGTGCGCCAGATTCTTGCGTGACCCTGCGATGAATTCTGCACCTTTGTTGCCTGAATTTGCCAGTTTCAGCGCGACTATAGCTGTTCAAATTTTTACATAAATGGTGCCGCGTAGTGGCGGCGATCACAAGTGTTTGAAAAAGAAGCGCGATACAAGAGAGCGGATGTGCGAGCCTCGCATGCCTCCGGGAATTGCCGTTCTATCGCCGCTTCGTTGTTGATACGACTGACTGACTTTCAAGGGACCTGAATTGAGAAGAGATGCGAAAGCCCTCGCGTGGGTAGCGCTTGCCGGCGCGGTATTGCTCCAGGGCTGTGCCGTGGTGCCCGGCATGGGTTCTGTGGAGCCTTACGAAGCGGGCGGCGAGTTGCCGTCGCAGTTCCGCTACCTTCCTGATGAAGCGCCTGAGGGCGAAATCACTCCGATCTCGCTGGCGCTGGTGCGTACGCTGGCGGAGGTGTCGCCCAAGGGCGTGCCGCCTGAGGTGCAGGCCTTGTTTGGCAAGGGCGCGCGCTACACCATTGGGTCGGGCGACGTCGTGGGCGTCATCGTGTACGACCACCCTGAGCTGCTGCCCAATGCGGGTGCTGTGATTTCGCAGTCGGCCGACCCGACTGGTGTGCAGGTGGCGCCAGGCTTCATCGTCGATGCGGATGGTGAGATTGCCTTTCCCTACATAGGTCGCGTGCGCGTGGCAGGGCTGAGCGAAGGCGACGCTTCTGACCTGATCGGAAAGCTGCTGCGGCCGCATGTTCGCGATCCGCAGGTGACGGTGCGTATCCAGTCCTTCCGAAGCCGTCGCGCTTATGTGGAAGGCGAAGTGCGCGTTCCGGGGTCTCAGATCTTCACTGATGTGCCCATGACGCTGAACGAGGCAATCAACCGTGCCGGTGGCATGACGGCCAATGCCAATCGCGCGGCCGTCACGCTCATTCGCGATGGCCGCTCAGTCCCGATCGACATGACCCGGCTGCGTGAGGCCGGCTACGACGGGAACAACATCCCCCTGAAGAACGGCGATACCGTTCGTGTGGCGCACCGGGAAGACTCCAAGGTCTTCGTGATGGGCGAAATCATGGCGCCTGTCGCTCTGTCCATGCGCAGCAACGGGCGTTTGAGCCTCAGCGAGGCCTTGGGCGAGGCGGGTGGTCCGATGACGACCACCTCCAACGCCGGCCAGATCTATGTGATTCGCCAAGGCGCGACCGGCGCGCCGGCCATCTTCCATCTGAACGCCAAGAACCCGGCGACGATGGCTCTAGCCAGCCAGTTCCGGTTGCAGTCGCAGGACGTCGTGTATGTCGACCCGGTGCCGCTGGTCAAGTGGAACCGCGTGGTCAGTCTGATCCTGCCGTCGGCACAGGTGGTCAACAACGCCAGCGAGGTTTACGTCAGACATCGCTAATTGAGTCTGACCCGGGCCGAGTTTTTGAGGTTTGCGTCACGGGTCTGACTGCTCTTGAAGTCAGCAGCCGCGAATGCGGTGTGGCGGCATGACTCTTGATCGAGTCTGTCGCCAATTTTTCGTCTCCAGTGCTTTCAATATGCAAGTCATTCAATCAACTCAACCTATCGCGATCATCGGCCTTGGCTACGTGGGCCTTCCCCTCGCTGTGGAGTTTGGCAAGAAGCGTCGGGTGGTCGGCTTCGATATCAATGCCAAACGCATCACGGAACTGCAGGGTGGACACGATCACACGCTCGAAACCACCAGCGAAGAGTTGAAGGCTGCGACGCAGCTGGCATTCACGTCGCATGCCGATGATTTGCGTGACTGTGCTGTCTTTATCGTGACCGTGCCTACGCCTATCGACAATGCGAACCGTCCCGATCTGACGCCGCTGGTCAAGGCCAGCGAAACCGTCGGCAAGGTCATGTCGAAGGGGGCGATCGTCATCTTCGAATCAACGGTCTATCCCGGTGCGACAGAAGAAGTGTGTGTGCCCGTGTTGGAAAAATTCAGCGGCAAGAAATTCAATGTCGATTTCTTCTGTGGCTACAGCCCGGAGCGGATCAACCCCGGCGATAAGGTCAATACGCTCACCAAGATCAAGAAAATCACGAGTGGCAGCACGCCCGAGGTGGCCGATGTTGTGGATGCGCTCTACAACGAGATCATCACCGCCGGCACGCACAAGGCCGCCAGCATCAAGGTGGCCGAGGCCGCCAAGGTGATCGAGAACACACAGCGTGACCTGAACATCGCGCTAGTCAATGAGCTGTCCGTGATCTTCGAGCGCCTGGGCATCGACACGCTCGACGTGCTCGAGGCCGCAGGAAGCAAGTGGAATTTTCTGCCCTTCCGCCCGGGCCTTGTGGGGGGGCACTGCATTGGTGTGGACCCGTACTACCTCACGCACAAGGCGGAACAGGTCGGCTATCACCCTCAGGTGATACTGGCCGGGCGCCGCATCAACGACAACATGGCGCGCTACGTGGCCCGCAACACTATCAAGCTGATGCTGAAGAACAGCATGGACGTGCCGCGCTGCCGCATCGGCGTGCTGGGCATCACTTTCAAAGAAAACTGCCCCGACATCCGCAACAGCAAGATCGTTGATATGGTTCGCGAGTTCGAGGCATGGGGCGCTTCCGTAGAAATTGTGGACCCATGGGCGGACGCTGAAGAGGTGACCCGTGAGTACGGCCTTCAACTTGGCCGGGTTGATGTGGACCACCCGGTTGATGCCCTCGTGGTCGCTGTAGGTCACAACGAGTATCGCGGCGCGACGCTGACTGAGCTACGTGCTTTATGCCGAGGCAAGCAGCCCGTGCTGGTCGACGTCAAGAGCCTGTTCAACGCGCAGGATGCCCGTGACAGCGGCTTCTCCGTGTTCCGCCTGTAAGCCATTTCCCGTTTCCCCGTTTCTTCCCCAATATGAAAAACTTTGCCCTCATTGGCGCTGCCGGTTACATCGCTCCGCGCCACATGCGCGCCATCAAGGACACCGACAACCATCTGGCGGTGGCCTACGATATCAACGATTCGGTCGGCGTCATCGACAGCATTTCGCCGCAGAGCGAGTTCTTCACCGAGTTCGAGCGCTTCTACGAACACGCGCAGCAGCTCAAGCGCAACCCCGCGACCGCGCTGGACTATGTGTCGATCTGCAGCCCCAACTACCTGCACCATCCGCACATCGCGGCGGGCCTGCGCCTGGGTTGCGACGTGATCTGCGAGAAGCCCCTGGTGCCCACGCCCGACCTCGTCGACGAACTGCAGCGTGTTGAAAAGGAAACCGGCAAGCGCGTCTTCAACATCCTGCAGCTGCGTCATCACGAAGCCATCCTGAAGTTGCGCGACAAGGTGGCAGCGGCGCCCGCGGACACTAAGTTTGACGTCGAACTGACCTACATCACCTCTCGCGGCAAGTGGTACATGGAAAGCTGGAAGGGCGACAACCGCAAATCGTTCGGCGTGGCGACCAACATCGGCGTGCACTTCTACGACATGCTGCACTTCATCTTCGGCAAGCTGCAGCGCAACGTGGTGCACTACAGCGGCACGGCCAAGGCGGCGGGCTACCTTGAATACGAACGCGCGCGCGTGCGCTGGTTCCTGTCCATCGACGCCAACGATCTGCCGGCCGATGTGAAAGGCAAGAAGACCACCTTCCGCAACATCGACATCAGCGGGGAGAAGCTCGAGTTTTCGGAAGGCTTCACCGACCTGCACACGGTGAGCTACAAGGAGATTCTGGCCGGCCGTGGCTATGGCCTCGAGGATGCGCGCCACTGCATCGAAACCGTGAACGTGATCCGCAGCGCCACGCCCGTTCAAGGCGAGCAGGGTGAAGTGCATCCGTTCGTGCGGCATCTCGCCTGACGCACCGCGAGACCGGCATGGCATACAACGCCCACCCCACCGCAATCGTCGACGAGGGCGCCCGCATCGGCGACGGCACCCGCATCTGGCACTGGGTGCACGTCAGCGCACAGGCGTCGATCGGCGAAGGCTGTTCGCTGGGCCAGAACGTCTACGTCGGCAACGACGTAACCATCGGCCACAACGTCAAGATCCAGAACAACGTCAGCGTCTATGACGCGGTGACCCTGGAAGACGACGTGTTCTGCGGGCCGAGCATGGTTTTCACCAATGTCTACAACCCGCGCTCGGCCGTCACGCGCAAGGACGAATACCGCCGCACCCTCGTGAAGCGCGGCGCGACGCTGGGGGCCAATTGCACCATCGTCTGCGGCAACACCGTAGGCGAATACGCCTTTGTCGGCGCCGGCGCCGTGATCAACAAGAACGTGCCGGCCTATGCACTCATGGTCGGCGTGCCCGCCAGACAGATCGGCTGGATGAGCGAGTTCGGCGAGCAACTCGCGTTGCCGCTGAAAGGCACAGCAGAAGCCATTTGCGCGCACACCGGCGCGCGCTACGTACTCGACGGCAATGCCGTGACCAAGTTGGATGCCAAGACGCCATGATCGAATTCATCGACCTCAAGACCCAGCAAGCCCGCATCAAGGACCAGATAGATGCCGCCATTCAGCGCGTGTTGGCGCATGGTCAATACATTCTCGGCCCTGAAGTCGCCGAATTGGAGGAGAAGCTGGCTGCCTACACGGGCGCCAAGCATTGCATCACCGTGGCCAACGGCACGGATGCTTTGCAGATCGCTCAAATGGCACTGGGCATCGGCCCTGGTGATGAAGTCATCACACCTGGCTTCACCTACATTGCGACTGCCGAAACGGTGGCGCTGTTGGGTGCCAAGCCTGTATACGTGGACATCGATCCGCGCACCTATAACCTGGATCCGGCGCTGTTGGAGGCTGCGATTACTCCGCGAACTAAGGCCATCGTTCCGGTGAGCCTGTACGGCCAGTGCGCCGACTTCGACGTTATTAACGCCATCGCAGTTCGGTACGGCATTCCAGTGATCGAAGATGCGGCGCAAAGTTTTGGCGCCACCTACAAGGGGCGCAAGAGTGGCAACCTGAGCACTGTTGCCTGCGCGAGCTTCTTCCCTAGCAAGCCGTTGGGGTGTTATGGCGACGGCGGAGCGATCTTCACCAACAACGACGAGCTAGCCAAGGTAATGCGGCAGATTGCCCGGCATGGGCAAGACCGTCGCTACCACCATATTCGTGTGGGCGTCAACAGCCGCTTGGATACTCTGCAAGCGGCAATCCTATTGCAAAAGATGGAGATTTTTGAAGAAGAAATCTCGCTGCGCCAGATTGTAGCAAAAAAATACGAATCGATGCTGCCTGAAATAGGGGTTCAAGATGTTCCATATATTGAAAGCCATAATATTAGCGCATATGCGCAATACACAATTAGGGTTTTAAATCGAAATCCATTGCAACGACAGCTTGATATCTCAGGCATTCCAACTGCAATTCACTACCCTACTCCATTAAACCTGCAGCCTGCTGTGGCAAACCTCAATCTTCAATTGCCTAGGGGCGATACGGCTGCTCAGCAAGTTCTGAGTTTGCCCTTTCATCCATATTTGACAGAAAAATCGCAAGAACTAATTGTCGAATCACTTGGGAGGGCGCTACTCAAAGCTAATATGGAAGTGTGACCTGATTTTTTGAGGGGGTAAAAAGGCTGGCAATAATGCCAACTGACCTTGAATTTTGGTGGGAGGTCTTGCCAAACTTATTTAACCGTGAACCGATATGGTAAAGAATAACAAATTTATCCGCGGCGTGGTTGCGTTAGTTGCAGGCGCCGCAGGGTCACAACTATTAGCAATACTTGTCGCCCCCGCTTTAACAAGAATATTTACTCCTGAGGACTTTGGAGTCTTGGCCATTTATGCAGGGCTGCTAGGTATTTTTACCGTGGTGGCGAGCCTGCGGTTTGAATTGGCAATTCCTTTGCCTGAAGATGATCAAGAGGCCGTTTCTATAGTTGTCCTCTGCGCGTTGCTCGTCACGATTATTGCGGGATTGAGCGCGATTGTCGTAGGTTTCTTTGGGGATGCGGCTTCCCGGATGTTGGATGCCCCTTCGCTTTCAAAATACTTATGGCTTTTTCCCTTTGGCGTGTTTTTTTCTGGAATTTATCAAACGCTGAATTATTGGGCCATTCGAAAAAAGGAGTTTCAATCTATTGCGACAGGCCGCGTTTTGCAGGTGGCAAGTACGTTGTCCGTTCAATTGTTTGGCTTCAAATTTGGATCTCTAGCTTTGATCGGCGGGCAAGTTATAGGGCAGGCCGTTGGGGGAGGAACTCTTTGTAGGAAGTCTTCAAAAAATATCAATTTTTTACAAGCAAAATTTTCGAACATCCCGTTGATTGTTTATCGGTATAGGCAATTTCCTCTCTACTCCACATGGGCGGCGTTGTTAAATGCAGCCGGCAGTCAAATTCCCCCATTAATGCTAGCCGCACTATTTGGCCCCATAGCTGCAGGGCTATACGCACTCGCGCAGCGCGTGCTAATGTTGCCAATGTCGGTGATTGGTTCGGCCATTGGAAGTGTTTTTCTTTCAAATGCAGCTGAAGCCTATCGAACGGGGGAAATCGCCGGCATCATGGCTCGTGTTCATGGACAGCTAACAAAAATTGCGGCGGCTCCCGCATTGGTTTTGATGGTGGCTGGACCCGAATTGTTCGGGTTCGTGTTTGGCCCCGAATGGCGCCAAGCTGGATTCTTTGCTCAATGGATGGCGCCGTGGTTGTATTTTGTATTCGTCACCTCCCCGCTTAGCACTTTGTTCGAGGTCATGGAAAAACAAAAGCAGCATCTGCTCTTTCATGTTGTCTTACTCCTCGTCCGCGCGGGCGCAATAGCTATAGGTGCGTGGCAGGAAAATCTAGAGATGGCCATAGCACTTTTTTCCACTGGCAGCGCTATATGTTGGGTTTGGATGTTGTTTTGGCTCAACAAAATTCTCAAAAATGAATGGGGGCCGTTGATTCGATCCACTCTTCGCTCATTTGGATGGGGGGGCTTTTGTCTGCTTCCACTGATAGGCGGAATGGCGACTTCAAAGAGCATCTCGGCATTCATCCTTTCCTTAGCCGTCACTACAATTTTTATTCTTGCCTACTACTTCGTGAATTTTAAAAATGGATTTACTTCCGAGCAATCTAAGTAGTCTGCATGAAATTATATGAAGTTGTGCGCCTTTTTTGACGATGGAGTAAGGTAATCCCATGCACGTTTTAAACCTAAGAAGCGGAGGCGATAGCTGGGTTATCGCAAACGGCATCTTTTTCAAAGGACATTTCTTTGATAAGTGTGGGAGATTTTATAGGGCTAGCGAAGCATGTGGTTATTTTTCAAATTTCAATAATGCCGCCGAAATTATCGCAAAAATAAAAGAAGCGAACGGTTCCTTTGCGTTGATGATCAAGGCTAAGGGGATGAATCTCATCGCCGTTGATCGACTTAGATCAATTCCCCTTTTCTATTCCGCTGGTAGCGAATTTTTGGTCAGCGATGACCCTCGCGAAGTTGTCGAGAATTTAAAAGAAACTCCAAAACCGCTTCTCAGGTCGCTCGACGAATATATGTTGAGTGGCTTTACGATCGGGGCGTCCACCTTGCTGGAAGGGGTTTTTCAATTAAGACCAGGGGAAATAATCTTCGAAGCGGAAGGATTTAAAGAAAAAGGATTGAAGTCAATTCAATACTACGATCATAAAAATCCCATAGTTGAGATCTCAGAAGATGAAGTGGAATTTGATCGGCTCGATAAAATTAGTGAAAGATGGCTTAATCGCTTAATCACTTCACTAGAAGGGCGTCAATTAGTCATCCCGTTGAGTGGGGGGTACGACTCACGATATATCGCGGCACTAGTGGCGAAGGCAGGCTACAAAAATACAGTTGCCTATACCTATGGAACCATTTCGAGCCCTGAGGTCTCCCGCTCAAAGATAATTGCAGAGCGACTCGGAATGCAATGGCATTTTGTTGAATACACAGAGGAGAAGTACAAGGATTTTTTGAATTCTAGGAAGCACGCAGATTATTTAAATTACTCGCATTTGTGCTCCTCTACGCCACATTACCAAGAGTTCATCGCACTGAACGAGCTGATTTCGCTTGGCATCATTCAAGAGGGAGCCGTCGTTGCTCCCGGGTTTTGTGGGGATTTTTTGGGTGGAAGCTATGTTCCGTTTGAAGCCAAGATTGGTCGAGAGGATTTGCTGCTGCGCAAGGGACTGCTCAATCATGTCGTTGATTCCCAGCTGTATCTAAAAATACCTTTTTTCGATGAAATCCCTGATGAGGTGATAGAGCACATATTAGAGGAGTTGATTCGAATTGATCCGAATTGTGGAAGATTGAATGCCCAGGAAATAATTCAATGCAACGACGCATTTTTTGCTCAGCATAAAATTGCAAAATATGTTGTAAATTCTTTGCGGGTTTATGAATATTTTGGGCTGCGCTGGAGAATGCCTCTTTGGGATAACGAATTGATGGAGTATTGGTATTCTGTGCCCTACCGATTTCGAGGAAAATCGGGTTTATACAATCGTTATTTGGAAGTGAGAGTGTTTCCTCCATTGGGTATTTCAATGTCTCGTCCCGGAGGGGGGAGGCTAACAAGGATTTTGGAGAAAATTTACAAGCTCTCGCTTCCGGATAAATGGGTTTTTAGAACTGTTGCAATATTTAAGGTGGCACTCGAATTCCTTGCTCGTCGAGACTCTACCGCGTTTGATATTCCCAGAGATTTTTATTACGCTGATCTGCGTACTTCTGACCTGAGGCGAACAAATAATTTCGTTGCGATTTTTACGCGCTGGATGGTGTTGAAAAAATACTCAGCTGAAATTTCGTCCTTGAGAGTAAAGAAAAAAAAGACTAAGCCCTCCTTCCAAGCGAGTCATCAATGAAAATTCTCACAGTAATAGGTGCTAGACCTCAGTTCATCAAAGCGTCAGTTATTTCTCGCGCTTTAAGTTCGATGCATTCAAATGTTCAAGAGGTCCTGGTTCACACAGGCCAGCATTACGACGCCAATATGTCGGATGTTTTCTTTACGGAGCTTGGTATACCTTGTCCGACTCACAACTTGGGCATTGGAGGTGGAACCCATGGTGAGAATACCGGTCGGATGCTTGAGAAATTGGAAGCCTTAATGCTGTTGGAAAGGCCCGACAGAGTTCTTGTTTATGGGGACACCGATAGCACTTTGGCAGGAAGTCTGGCTGCCTCAAAGCTTCACATTCCGGTGGCCCACGTTGAGGCTGGGTTGCGATCCTTTAATAGAAAAATGCCAGAAGAGATAAATCGAGTTCTTACTGATCATCTTTCATCGCTATTGTTCGCGCCAACTGATCGTGCCTGCTCAAATTTAATTAAAGAAGGGGTCGCAAAGGAGGCAATCCATCGAACAGGCGATGTTATGTATGATGTCGCGTTGCTTTTTAAAGAGCATGCTAAAAAACCTGACTGGTTTGATCAAGCCGAGCTGAGGAAAGATGCCTTTGCTTTGTGCACAATTCATCGCGCGGAAAATACGGACAGCCCTCAAAATTTGAAAGAAATATTAAAAGGGTTGGATAGCGAGAATGTGAAATTCGTTCTGCCGCTTCATCCTCGAACTCGGCTGAAGCTTCAAAAAATCGGCGCGCCATTGCCTTCAAACGTTCATGTGACGGAACCTGTCGGATATTTGGAAATGATGTGGCTTGAGGCTAATTCAAAATTTATCGTCACTGACTCTGGTGGGGTTCAAAAAGAGGCCTACTTCCATAGGAAATTTTGCATTACGCTAAGAGAGGAAACGGAATGGATGGAGTTGGTCGAACACCAAGTTAATACTCTAGTAGGGGCAGATTCCAAGAGGATCTCAGACGCAATTGATGGCGACACATCTTTTCAATCAGATGCTGAGCTATATGGGGATGGACTTAGTGCTGTAAGAATATCGAAAATCCTTACAGGCGACTTCCTCTGAGGAAAGGTCGATGACGCTCATCTCGGTTTCCTGTCTCCCTCGACTTACTTGCAAGAGCAGTAGATATTGAAATATTATTGCGATCTAATTTTGGCCGAACGATTTTTTCGATTTGGGCGAGCGGTCTTTGAGACTAAGTATTAATTTTTTTTGGTTTTCTATTCCCCAGAGGCCATGCGAGGGTTAACGATCGGTGGTCTAAGAAATCCTGGTGAATCTTAGCTTTAACTTGCGTAAGACATGAAGGTATTACATTCCGCTTTAATGCTCAATCCTTCTTCAGGGATTATTAATCAAATGAGATGGGAGCAGCTCGCCGCGGAAGCACTCGAGATTGATTGGACTGTCAAGATTTTCTCCCTTCCTCACAAATCTCTAAGCGCGGGAATTTTCGAATTCTCTGTGAAGGTTTTGCCTGGCGAAAGAAGAAATCTCCTTCGAAGAGCTCGTGATTACATGAGTTTTCGAAGGGAATATTATGCTTGGCTAAAAGCCGAGTCTAAAAAATACGACGTAATTTTATTGCGATACAGCACGTCGGACCCTTTTTTGCATGCCTTTATTTCTGGTTGTCAAAAACCCGTCTATTTGGTGCATCACACTCTTGAGCTCTCTGAGCTGCGGGCAATGGGTGGAGTGGCGAATAAGTTTCGTATAGGGTTAGAACGCATTTGTAGAGCACGTAACCACGAAGCATCTTCGGGATTTATCGGTGTCACAAAAGAAATACTACAGCATCGCCCTAAGATAAAGGCGGGGGATAGGCCTAATTTCTGCTACCCGAATGGCGTGATGGTGGAGGATTTTGCTGTCTCTCGCCGGGAAGTTGAAAAATCGAAAAATCAGGTGGCTGTGCTTATCTTTGTCGCTAGCCAATTTAGCCGTTGGCATGGCTTGGATTTATTGCTGGATAGTATCGAAAAATCGAAGGCTGACTTTGTACTGCATATCGCCGGGCATCTTGAAGAAAAGGATCGCATTAGAGCAGAAAATGATAGGCGGATTTTTTTGCATGGACACGTGACAAAAAAGAAATTGGAGGACCTGATTTCCGTGGCGGAAGTTGGATTATCTTCATTTGCTCTTCATCGAAATGGAATGAAAGAAGCGTGTCCGCTGAAAAGCAGAGAATATTTGGCCCAGGGATTGGCGATCTATGGCGGGCATAGAGACATCTTTCCAGAGGGTTGTGTTTTTTATAAGGAAGGCCGACCTGATATTGCTGCGATTCTGGAATTTCGAGACCAGATAGTCCAGATGGATCGTGGCGATATTTTAAATCAGGCCCGTCCTTATATTGAGAAGAAGAAACTCCTGCTGGAGTTAAGTGCGTGGCTGACAGCGACTGCTTTGAAATAAGGGTTGTCCGATGGAGAAGTTCTCTTTTCTCATGTGTGTTAATAGAAAAGGTCCTTTCTTGGCGGCTGCCATTGAAAGCGTTCTTGAGCAGACATGCACTGATTTTTCGTTTTTTATTGTTGCAAATAATTGCGATGACGAGTTGTGGGATTTTTTGGCTAGCTACGAAGATTCTCGATTGAGTCTGCATAGAACGTCGATCGGGCAGCTGGCCTTTAATTTGAATTTCGGCGTTAATTTGATAAAAGATGGCTACATTCTGCGAATTGATGCGGATGACGTTTGCCTTCCTGATAGGCTGGCTATTACAAAAAAATATTTAAGAGAGTTAAATTATCCCGACGTACTCGGAGGGGCGGCTATCTTGATCAATGAGCAAGATGAGGAGATTGGGGTTTCGCAATTTCCTTGTGACAATCGCGGAATTCGATCTGGCCTTTGGCGTAGAAATCCGATGATCCATCCGGCCTGTGCAATTAGCGCAAAGTCGATTATCGCTCTTCGAGGCTATTTGGGAGGGTTTATGTCTGAGGACTACGACCTCTGGCTTAGGGCGTCGACGGATAGAGGTTTTATTTTTCGAAATATTGATCAGCCTCTTATAAGGTACAGAATTGGTGGTGATCAGGCGCGAGGCAACCCTTTGGGCTACGCGGAGGTCGCCGGTTTTATGCTTCGAGAATTTCTTTTAAGAGGCGAGGGGAAGTTCTTTCTTGCGACATTGCTAGCGATCTTCAAGAGGTATTTCCGCGCCAAGTAGGCTTGTGCAATAAGGGTGCTTGCGCCGCGACTCGTGATACTGGGAGGCGGGTCAGTATCACGGCCGCGAGGAGTTGCGGTCCGCCACGCACGCGCGAAGGACGAGAGGAGCCTTGAGAAGTTGTTTTCCAGGGAAATAGAAAGCCCCATGTGACGGTCGTATTGCTATAGCGCACGAATCCATCCAGTCTCGTGTCGGACGCGGTATGGTGCCCACACCGCTGAACTCTCGAATGGTGGATTGCTGATCAGAGCCCTGCGGTCGTGGTGAAGGCTGTGTTCGCCCTGCATGTGATTCGGTAGGGGGCCGAATTTTTTGAAAGGCGGGACTTGCGAATAGGCGGAGAGG
The DNA here is from genome assembly GCF_009811375.1 of Variovorax boronicumulans. Lineage (NCBI taxonomy): Bacteria > Pseudomonadati > Pseudomonadota > Betaproteobacteria > Burkholderiales > Comamonadaceae > Variovorax > Variovorax boronicumulans. The sequence goes on along the minus strand of NZ_BKDH01000002.1, from coordinate 38,967 downwards.
CTGGAAGCAGTCCCTGTGTGGTGTACCAAAAAGTTGACACCGTGTAATACAGAAAACTGTCAAGAGTAAGGCAGTTGGAACTCAATTGAGAAGCGACAGGTGATAAGGGCCACGTCGATTAGAGCTTTCGGCGCCTATTTACTGCAGGGTGAAGGCCCATCTCCTTGTTCTTGTTCGTCTGGCACGCAGTATCAAATGCATGCGATCTTGAAGTTTTCCTAAAACTTCGATTGGCGGCGGGATTTTCTAATTAACTAGTACTTAACATTGTGCGCCTCTTATTGATTTTTTCTCTCCTCTTGATGGTGATTTATTTATTTCGCGCCTGTTTAAAGGGGACTATATTTGAGTTTTCTTTGAAGAGAAATAGATTTGGCGGCGTACTCATTGGGCGGGAAATCTTCCTTTTGGTGCTGCTTGGAGCTTTTTTATACGAGATCTTCGGGCCTTACGCTTTCAATACATTTTATATAACCGAAAGATCGATAGAAGAGACTACGCCGATAGTGATGATCGCGGCTTCACTACTTTTTCTCGCCATCGGATTTTTTTCTAAGACGATTTTTAAAAAATATTTGCTCTTCGGAAAATCTATTCGTGAGGAAACTCTCGTTGAATCAAGGAACTTCATTTGGCTTTTACATTCCTCGGCCATTTTGACGCTCTTCTTGGTGGCAGTCGTGCATGGTTTCGGCGCAAAACATGCCTTCATAGCCAATTTGTCTTCGGGATTAGATCTTCTTCAAATTCGACTAGAGAATAAATACGAGATATCGGCACCTTCGTTTGCGATTGGGTACATGCGATTTTCCTATACATTGCTCGCGATACTGCTGGGGTTGATAGGTGAGAAAATTGGGAGAAGCAGATGGTGTCTTTATATGTTTTTGATTGTTTACTCGGCCACCCTGCAGGGAGATAAGGCGCCTCTTGTTGCTATGCTGATCCTGTATTTTTTGGGGCGGTTGACGAATTCAAAAATGAATCCTCGGAAGGTTCTCCTTGCTGCACCATTTTTAGTTCTTGGCCCTCTTCTGTTGATTTATTTTGTGACGAAAATACAATTTCCGACCCTTGATGAAGTCGAGATCGTTTTGTATTTGGTTGAGCGGTTAGGGGTCGGGCAAATTCAAGGTGCGTATGAGCAATTTTCTTTGCGGTTGCATGATTTTTCTTACATCATAAATGAGATTCCATTTTCGGGAATGATTTTCAATCGAGAATCCTTTTCTAAAGACCTCATGATGCTGACAGGCGGCTATGGAATGTATCTGCAAGATATTGGCGTGATGAATTCGTTTTTCATTGGTGAGGCGCTCGCAATTGGTGGAGAAGGTTTGATCTATATCTCGCCGTTCCTTGTTGCTTTTAATTATTGCCTTATTGCCTACATTGCAATCTTTTTCTTTGCTCGAATTTTTAGAGTTGGGATTTCAAATTCAAAAAAATGTACCTCGCTGCTTATCCCAACGCTGGCGGTATTCACCGGAGATTTCGGCGGACTCTTGGTCTTTAAGAAATTGATCGCGATAGTTGGATTTTTGATGGTTGTTTTTTTTGTATATCGAATGGCTTTGCAATTCTTTGGCGGACGTTCGGTTAGGGATGGAGTAGCGAGAGGATAGACTAATAGGGGAACTTGGTAGTTGTTGATTGGGATTTATCCTTTAGAGTTTTTGCATTGAAAAGGACCCTTAATGGTTGGCAAGATGAGCATTTTGGTGACGGGCGGCGCGGGCTACCTCGGCTCACATACCGTGCTGACCCTGCTGCAGGCCGGACATAGCGTGGTAGTTTTAGATAATTTCTCCAACAGCTCAGCTGTTGTGCTATCTCGAATCGCGCAGCTTGCGGGTCGGGCACCGACTTTTGTACGAGGTGATGTTCGTGATGGCGCATGTTTGCGCAATTTGTTCTTGAAATACCCAATTCAAGCGGTCATGCATTTTGCTGGGCTAAAGTCGGTCGCAGAGAGTGCGCGACAGCCTTTGAACTACTATCTAAATAACGTATCCGGAACCTTGCAGCTATGCCAAGCGATGGCTGAATTTGGGATTTATAGGCTTGTATTTAGTTCTTCTGCTACGGTTTATGGTGATTCAAATGAAATGCCTTTGAGCGAAGATAGCCCCACGGGGGTGCCAACAAATCCCTATGGCCGGTCAAAGCTCATGGTGGAAGAGCTACTGCAAGATCTGGCTGACGCGGAGGGTAGATGGGGAATCGCGGTGTTGCGCTATTTCAATCCAGTGGGGGCGCATAAAAGCGGCTTTATTGGTGATGATCCAAATGGCACTCCCAATAATCTGTTGCCTTACATAAGCCAAGTCGCGGTCGGACGCTTGAAGGCTCTGCAACTATTTGGAAATGATTATCCAACCCCGGATGGTACGGGGGTTCGAGACTATATCCATGTGCTAGATTTGGCGGCCGGTCACTTATGCGCGCTTGAGGCGGTGGGCCGTAGATCGGGTCTCTCTACTTGGAATTTAGGGACTGGGCGCGGGTATTCGGTGTTGGAAGTGATTTCTGCTTTTGAGCGTGCATGTGGACGAAAAGTTGACTTCGTTATTGTGCCAAGACGTGAGGGGGATGTCGCGCAATGCTGGGCGGATCCAGGCAAGGCTTTTCGAGAGTTGGGTTGGAGGGCCGAACGCGGGTTAGATGAAATGATGGCTGATGCGTGGCGGTGGCAGCTCACCAATCCGGATGGATATAAAGAATCAGGCGTATGAAAATTCTCTATATCATCACCCGCTCGGACGCGCTAGGGGGGGCCAGCGTACATTTACTGGATTTGGCTGAGGGGATGGTGGCCTTGGGTCACGAAGTATTGATTCTGGTCGGCGGCAACGGTGTTTTTGTCGAACTGGCGGAGAGAAAAGGACTGGCGGTGCAGTCGTTAAAATTCCTTGTCAGAGAAATTTCCCCTTTTTACGATTTTCAAGCAATACGGGAGATTTTGCGTATTTTTGAAGATTTTTCTCCCGATATTGTTCATTTGCATTCGTCAAAGGCCGGAGTCCTGGGAAGAATAGCCGCACGTCTGAAAAAGGTGCCAGCCATTTTTACGGCGCATGGCTGGGCTTTCACAGATGGTGTACCTCGCTGGGAACGAAAGATTTATCGAATTATTGAGGCCGCTTTAGCAAAAATCACAAAGAGAATAATTACGGTTTCAAATTATGATCGTGATTTGGCGCTGCGACAGGGAGTTGGTGATTCAAAACTACTGGTGGCGATCCCAAACGGTGTTCGTGACGTTCAGTTTCCCGCAGCGGAGCAATCGGTTGACGAAATTGTGAAGTTAATTATGGTGGCTCGCTTCGAAGAACCAAAAGACCACTCGTTGCTCTTGCGGGCTTTGGCGAAAATAAAAGACCAGCCATGGTCTATAGAAATGGTTGGGGATGGCCCGCTGGAGCTAGGTTGTCGAGAGCTTGTGGAGGAGCTTGGTTTGACTGGGCGAGTTATTTTTTCAGGATTTTGCCGTGACGTTGATAGAAGAATCGCCGCATCAGATGTGTTGATCTTGATATCTAAATGGGAGGGGCTTCCGTTGACAATTATTGAGGCGATGCGTGGGGGACTTCCCGTGGTCGCTTCTAATGTAGGGGGGATTCCTGAATTGGTGGTTGATCAAGTTACGGGATTCTTGGTGGAGCGAGGTGATGAGGTCAAAATAATTGAAAGCCTAAAAGCTGCGCTTCATGACAGAGAACGAAGAATTTCGATGGGGCGAGCCGCAAGAATTCATTATGAGGAGAATTTTTCGTTTGAAATTATGCAAGGACGCACCATGGCGATTTATCAATCTGTGATTGATGAGGTTCGGTTATGAAGGTGTTGATCACGGGAGCCAGCGGTTTTGTTGGTAAAGCTTTGGTGCAATATCTCATTGCTCGTGATCACCAGGTAGTGTGTGCCGGCCGGCGTACTGTGAGCATGCATGCTCGCGCCCATTTTGTGCCGATAGCGAACATTGATGCTCATACTGACTGGCAATCGGCGCTCCAAGACGTGGAGGTAGTTGTGCATCTGGCTGGGCGCGCTCATATACAACGGGAATCGACTCACGACCCTCTTCGCGCATTCCGGGAGGTCAACGTTGATGGAACACTGAATCTCGCTCAGCAAGCGGCTATGACAGGTGTCCAGCGTTTTATATTCGTAAGTTCTATTGGAGTTCTGGGAGGTCAGAGTTCGCGGCCATTTACAGAGGTCGATACGCCTGCACCTATTGAGCCCTACGCAATATCCAAGTGGGAGGCTGAGCAACGGCTAACTTATTTGCTTAAGCCCTCGTGTACGAATTTCGTAATTATTCGACCTCCTATGGTGTACGGACCCGGTGCGCCCGGAAATTTTAATCGGCTTGTCTCTGCGATTAAAAAAGGAGTCATTCTTCCGTTGGGCGCGATTGAGAATCGACGCACTTTGGTGGCACTAGATAATTTGATCGACTTCATAAGTTGCTGCATCTTGCACCCTGCAGCAGCCAATCAGGTATTTCTCACAGGTGATGCTCAAGACCTATCCACGACGGAATTGATATGTAGTCTGGGCGCGGTGCTTGATCGGCCCGCCCGGTTACTGCCAGTACCGATGTGGTTGTTGGAGGGGCTGGCCTTTCTAGTGGGCCGCCGGGCGATGTTGCAAAAAATTTGCGGCAATTTGCAGATTGATATCAGCAAGGCACGGAAGCTTCTTGGATGGGTCCCTCCCTTATCAGTTGATGAGGGGTTGCGCAAAGTTGTGGCAATACTGTAATGAAGAGAGCTTTTGATTTTTTCTTGGCTGTATGTAGTGGCGGCATATTTTTATTCCCATTAGTGATTGTTGCACTCGCTGTGCGTCTTACTTCGCGAGGGCCGGTGCTCTATTGGTCTAGTCGCGTTGGCTGCAACAATCAAATTTTCAGAATGCCTAAATTTCGCAGCATGCGTGTTGGCACGCCGGCAGTGGCCACACACTTGTTGTCTGATCCCAATATGTACTTGACGCCTATTGGCTCTTTTTTGCGCAAAAGTAGTCTCGACGAACTGCCGCAACTTTGGAGTATCTTGATCGGTGACATGAGTTTTGTTGGACCCCGTCCGGCACTCTTCAATCAGCAGGATCTTATCGATCTGCGGATGCAGTATGGTGTCCACCTATTGGTGCCGGGCCTGACGGGCTGGGCCCAAGTGAATGGGCGCGATGAGTTGCCTATCCCAGCCAAAGTCCAGCTCGACGTTGAATATCTTCAGCGTCGCTCGTTCTGGTTTGATATTCGCATCCTGTGGCTCACTTTCGTCAAGGTGCTGAGGCGCGAGGGTGTGACGCACTGAATATGGGGAAGCAGTTGAAAAAGCGCTTGCTGATCATTGGGGCGGGCGGCCATGGACGTTCCGTTGCCGAGGCCGCATTGCTCGGGCAGGACTATGCATTGACAGCGTTCCTGGACGACGCGGCCAAGCCGCCGCAGCATCATTTGTGCGGCTGTCCGGTTTGGGGTGCAACGGCAATGCTGGCCGACTGCCGCGGGCGAATCGATGCGGTGATCGTGGCGATCGGTAATAACGTATTGCGTGAGGCGGCGCATCAGCAAGTGAAGGCGCAGGGATTGGCGCTGGCGATAGTGGTCCATCCCGCAGCCATGGTGTCACCTGCGGCCACCATCGGGGAGGGCACTGCAATCATGGCTGGGGCTATCGTGGGAACCGGGGCTCAGCTTGGTGAAGGCGTGATCGTCAACTGTGGCGCCGTTGTCGATCATGACTGCATGGTGGAGTCATTCGGCCATCTCGGTGTCAATGCGGGCATGGCTGGAGGCAGTGTGCTCGGACGTTCTGCCTGGATGCCTGTGGGCTCGGCGCTTGCCTATGGGGTTAAAGTCCCCGCTGGGCGCGTGCTGCGAGCGGGCGAAGTGGTCGATGTCTGAGGTAGTTTCCGTGCTATCCGAGCCTGAAAGAGCGTAAACAGGTGAATTCGAAGATCGCTTTGTTATCCGTCTGGGCTTTCTGGGCCTGTGTTTGTGCGATTCTTGCGCTGTCGCTCGCGCCTCCCTCGACCCCCATGCCCACCACCGGCTGGGACAAGAGCAATCATGTTTTGGCCTTCGCAATATTGGCCTTCCTGGCGCACAAGGCTTGGCCGGGGCGTATATGGCTGCGGCTGTTTTGCTTGTTGGCCTACGGTGCGCTCATCGAGATACTGCAGTCTTTCACGCCTGATCGCTACGCTGAATGGAGCGACCTCTGGGCCGATGGCCTGGGCCTGCTTGTCGGGGAGATGTTCGCGCTGCTGACGTGGTGGCTGGCTCAGCGACAAGCAGTTCGCTGATTTTCGTTGTCTTGCAGAGGTTCTCTGAAGAGGCCCAATGGAAATTGGTGCCCCTGCAGCGTCCTGTTAATTACTCCGAGGCCACTCCGGCTTCTTTGTACTTGTACTCGGTGTAACGGTAGCCACCGTACTTGTAGCCATAGCTGCCATAGTGCCTGCGCGAAAGGTCCATGCCATTGAAGACCACGCCGTTAACTTGCTGGCCAGCATGCGCAAGGCGCTTGACGCTCTCATTCAACTCACCCAACTGGGTCAGGTTATCGCGAGCAACCAGCAGCACGGCACCTGCATGTGCCGCGACTGCAGCGGCGTCGGCAGCCACCAACACTGGTGGGCTGTCGATCACCACCAGGTCGTAGCGTTCCGAGAAGTCATTCAGCAGTTCGCCCAATGTGGACGACAGCATCATGTTCGCGGGGTTGAACGGATAGGCGCCTGTTGTCAGGACATCTAGATTGGGGACCACTTGAGCATGAATCGCTTGCTCGGGTGTCATCTCGCCCGACAGTACATCGGCCAAGCCGCCCTTGCGCGGCAAGCCGAAGGCCTTTTGAAGGTGGCCCTTGCGTAGGTCGGCGTCGATCAACAGAACACGCTTGCCGGCCTGCGCCATGATGACGGCGAAATTGCCGGAGACGAAACTCTTGCCCACACCAGGCGTGGCCCCGGTGATAAGCACGCGATTGTTGCTGGTCTCCATCAAAGTCAATTGCAGAGACACACGCAGGTTGCGCAGACTCTCGATGGCAAGGCTCTCGGGGGAGGTCACAGCCAGCAATTGCACACCCTTCGCGCCGCCGGCAATATGCTCCAGTATCGTTTCCTGCTCGAGTGCCAATGGCACAACGGAATAGACATTGAGGCCGAGACGTTCCTCAATTTCTTGCGGGTTCTGGATGCCACTTGAAAGCTTGCTTCGGACAATGGCAAAGGCCACGCCGGTCAACAACCCGAGCACCAGGGAAAGCGCGACGACCAAGGGCTTCTGCGGTTTGACGGCCTTCTTCGGTTCGACAGCGGTATCGAGCAGTCGCACGTTGCCGATCTTGCCTTCCTTCACAAGGCGCAGTTGCAGTGAGCTATTGAGCAGCGACTTGTAGAGCTCGCCATTGACGCGCACATCGCGCTCGAGCCGCAAGGCGTCACGTTGCACGGCTGGCATGGCACTGACACGGGTCTCGAGGCCCTCGATCTCATGGCGAATGGCTGAGATCTGGCCATCGATCATTCGGACCTTTGGATTGCTCTCCGTGAAGCGCGAAAGCAGTTCACGTCGCAGTTGTTGGGACTCCAGCAGCTTGGTTTGCAGCTGCACCGACATGGTCAGGGCAGCCTTGGCCTCTTCATCGAAGGCGACGGTGCCGTTCTGGTTGCGAAAACGCGCGTATGCGTCTTCCGAGTCCTCGAGCTGCTGCTTGAATTCGGGCAGCTGCCGGTCAAGAAATTCAATGGTTTTTTCGGCCTCGGCGGCTTTGCGCTCAACGTTTTGGCGGACGTACTGAGCGCCGATTTCGTTGAGTGTGCTCCGGAGGCGATCACGGTCGCTGTCTTCGAGCGAAACACTGATTACGTTCGACTGCTTGCCCTGTTCCCCCAATTGGAGACGTCTTTGAAGGTCTTCGACGGTGGTGAGCAACGATGCACGCGAGACCAAGAATTCGGCACCGGGTTTGCCGTCGAGTCGCGATACCACCAAGGTGATGGCACCTTCGGGAGCCTGTCGGTTGAGTACCTTGCCGACAGTGCCGGTCAATGGTTCGGCAAGATCGGGATGGCTCAGCGAGTATTGATCGCCGGCTAGCGCGGTGATCGTGAAAGGCTTTTGATCTTCGAACGTGGAAGGCACGTCAAACTTGGCAATGTTGACCGCTTCTGTGCCAGAAACGTACCCTCCCATGCCAAGAAAGCCCGGGCTTGACAGTTCCTTGGCGCGCCTTGAGAGCCATTCGCCGATGAACGGAAGGTAGCGAGGCTGAGCATCAATGTACAGCTGCTTTGCCTCGATGGCTCCTCCGATAACCATTCGCGAGCGGATGATCTGGATTTCGCCTGTGGCTGGCGTTTTTACATCGAAGAGGTTGGCGGTGTCGCCAAGAAAGTTCTTCGCGTCCGGAGCGGAGTCTTCAACCTGAATCAAAAGGTTGGATTGATAGATCGGTGTAGCCAGGAGCGCGTAGGCCGTACCGATGACGAGAGCGACGGCAGTAACGCCGGCCACCAGCCACTTTCGGTCGAGCAAGATATCGAAGTACTCGGACAGATGAATTGCATCGTCGTCATCGTCGCGCGCGAATGCTGTGGCGGGAGCCGAAGTGGAAGCAGAAGGAGTCATGAGAGTTTGCGGATGCGTTCGGCCCAAGCTTGGGCACCGTCAGCGATGAGTTGCAGGGCGTGCTCGAAGGCCGGACGGCCCATGCGATACGGATCGGGAATGTCAACGCGTGCGACTTCGCCTAGGCGAAACAGCTTGCCTCGGGTCAACGGATGGCGCTGCCCGATGTGAATCCGTTGGGCTTCATCCATCGCAAGAATGAGATCGGCCTGCTGGCACATCTGCCCTGTAAGTTGGCGTGCCCGGTGGGCCTCGATGTCGATGCCACGTTCAGCCATGAGTTTGCGTGCAATCGGATCTGCTTGGTGCCCGACCAAGGCCCCAGTTCCCGCTGACGCGACTTGAACCTGCGGCAACGCTGCAGCAATCAGTGCTTCCCCCATCGGACTACGGCAGATGTTGCCAATGCATACCACCAGAACAGATTTCATGAGACTTGGGCTCCCTGCGAAGGCTTGTGCCTCTATTGTCAGATTCAGCGTATTGCGTGCCGTGTGCTTCATATCCAGCATGAATCACATGTCATGCCGAAATGTCCTCACCATTTGTTCTTCGTCGAGCGATTGGATCGCGCCATCTAAACAAGAGAGCCGAAGAATGACCAAGCACGCCCTCGGCATTGTAGTCAGGGCGTTGACGCCTACTGCCTCGCGGATGTGGGCAGGCAGCAAGCACTCTGGGCTTGAATCGGCCATTGCTGCCAACGGGGCAACTGATCGAATGGGCTGATCAGCCGCCCTATGACCAAAGTCATGTCGATGCAGAAGATACAAAAAATGACATTGTGAGTGTCGCGAATCCCCTGAATTGGGGGGGAGGGGTGGGTACCCTTCACGGACAATTGTTGCAGCGCGGCGCACTCCAAGCGCCGCAGGAGTTTTCAGTGTGATCAATCGTCTGGCTGCGCCCTTGCTCGCTTTGCCGCGCCCCATGAAGCGCATGCTGGCTCTAGGGGTCGATGCAATGCTCTGCGTCCTGTGTGTCTGGTTGGCATTCAGTTTTCGCTTCGAGCAGTGGATGACGCCGCGTGGCGTTCAGTGGTCAGCCGTCGCTGTTGCTGTTGCCTTTGCGCTTCCTCTCTTTGTGGTTTTCGGGCTCTACCGAGCCATCTTTCGCTATGCGGGCACGGCTGCAGTCATGGCCATCGTGCGCGCGTGCGTGTTGTTTGGCCTCGGCTATGCGCTGATCTTTTCGGTGGTCGGCGTGCGAGGGGTGCCGCGCACGGTCGGTTTGCTGGTGCCACTGCTTTTGTTCTTGGCGATCGCTGGCTCGCGCATGTTTGCGCGCTACTGGTTGGGCGGTCTCTACATGAGCGCGCTGCAGCGCAAGCAACTGCCTCAAGTGGTGATCTACGGTGCGGGAAGTGCGGGTTTGCAGCTTGCTGCTGCGCTGGCGCAGAGCCGGGACATGGTGGTTCGGGCTTTTGTTGATGATGCTCCGCACCTCCAAGGCAACACGATCAACGGTCTGCGTATTCAGTCTTCGGATTGGCTCAGTAACAACGCTGCCGGTTGGGGCATCACAGACGTGCTCTTGGCGATGCCTTCAGCCAGCCGCGGGCGCCGCGTGGAAATTCTGAACCAGTTGCTGCCATTGCATCTGCATGTACGGATGCTCCCGGGGCTGCTCGATCTGGCCAACGGCAAGGTGCAGGTCAATGATCTGGTTGAAGTCGACATCGAAGATTTGCTGGGGCGGGATCCGGTCGAGCCGGTAGCCGACTTGTTGCACAAGCACATCCGTGGTCAGGTGGTGCTGGTCACGGGGGCCGGTGGCTCCATTGGCAGTGAGCTGTGCCGGCAGATCGTTCAACTGTCGCCTTCCACGCTGCTGCTCGTAGAGCTGAGCGAATACGCGCTCTATGGCATCCACCAGGAGCTGGAGCAGTTGGCGCCGAACGTACGTGTCGTCCCACTGCTCGCCTCGGTATGCGATGCGGCGCGGCTGCGTGAAGTGATGCGCGCCTGGCGCCCTGACACGGTCTATCACGCGGCGGCATACAAGCATGTGCCGCTCGTCGAGCACAACCCGGCAGAGGGTGTGCGAAACAACGCGATGGGCACGCTCACGACGGCGCGTATTGCCATGGAGTGCAAGGTCCCCAACTTTGTCCTGATCAGCACCGACAAGGCCGTGCGGCCGACGAACATCATGGGGGCCAGCAAGCGGGTCGCCGAAATGGCGTTGCAGGGGCTGGCCCAGCAGAGTTCCGATACTTGCTTCTCGATGGTCCGCTTCGGCAACGTGCTCGGCTCCAGTGGCTCAGTAGTGCCGTTGTTTCGCAAGCAGATCGAGGCGGGCGGCCCGATCACGCTGACGCATGCAGACATCACGCGTTATTTCATGACCATTCCCGAGGCCGCCCAGCTGGTAATTCAGGCGGGTGCGATGGCGCAGGGCGGTGATGTCTTCGTGCTCGACATGGGCGAACCGGTAAGGATCATCGACCTCGCTCGTCGGCTGGTGGAGCTTTCGGGGCGCACGGTCCGTGACGAACGTTCGCCGGATGGCGATATCGAACTCCAGGTGACCGGGTTGCGGCCCGGCGAGAAGCTCTATGAAGAGCTCCTGATTGGTGACAGCGCGATGCCTACAGCGCATCCTCGTGTCATGAAGGCACACGATCCCTGCCTGCCTTGGAATGAGCTCTGGCGCCAATTCGAGACGCTGAATGCGGCACTCGAAAGCAGCGATGTACCGATGCTGAAGCAGACGCTGACGCAGATGCTGCCCGGCTATCGGCCCCATGCGGAGGTGGTGGATTGGGTGCATGTGGAGCGTCACCGTGTGCGTGACCGTGCTCTGCCGATCGCAGCGGCAGTCGGCGCTGCGCAGGTGGGCGAGGCCAACCAGCCATCCGCGCCGAATCAAATTGCCGTGGCAATCTGATTCGATAGACTGCTTCATTTTTTCCCACCCCGACTCACTGGGGTGATGCTGAAAACAAAAGAGCCCCGGATCGGGGCTCTTTTGTTTTCAGCCTGTGGCGCCTACTGCGCCCGCTTGAAGTCGAGGATGTTGTCCCCCGCCTTGGGTGCTTTGTCGTCGGGCGGCGAGAAGCTGAAAGCCTTCGGATCCCGTATCGACGTCATCTCGAACAGTGGGTTGATCCGTCCCAGCTTGGCACCGCCATCCCGTATCAGTGGAGCCCAGGCAAAGTTCGCCGTGAACTTGCTCGAGCGCGGCAGCAAGGCGTCGAAGGGAATGGAAACGTAGATGCCCTTGTCGAAGCTGCCTTCGCCGAACTGTGCGGCGGACACATTGGTCTTGGTGGCCCAGGCGCCGATCGTCACGCCGTTGTCGAAGCGGCGGCTGATGTCGAGGGTGATGCCGCGATCGCCTGCCAAGTATTGGCCCGCGCTGATCCTGGCCTGCACGCCGTTCCAGCCCGTGTCCCAATAGAGCGTGGCGTGGCCGGTATTGACCTTGTAGTCGCGCAGGCCGAAGTCCTGTGCGAAGTCGCGCTGGCGTACGTGGTTGATGTCGATGCCGAAGGCAAACTTGCTGCGCCACGGGCGGTAGAGCCATTCGGCGCCCACGCCGGCAAACATCGACTCGAGCGCGCCGCCGTAGACGCTGTAGTACTGGTCTTCGTTCAGCCGGCCCACGTGGGTCAGCTGAAACACCGGCATGGTGAACCGCTTGGTCGTTGCGTACTCGCGCTGGTAGGTGCGCACGCGCGGGAGGTTGCTGGGCGCCGTGTAGGTGAACTTGTCGAAGTTGTCGATCAGGCGCCAGTTCAGCGCGGCGTTCACCCAGGTGCTCGGCGTGAAGCGGTACTCCGCAGTGGCAGAGACGCCAAGCTGATAGAGCAGGAAGGCATCAGGGCCACCGAGGATCTGCGAGAAGCTCGGAGTCAGGCCGAAGGTGAGTCTTTCCGTGCGCCGTTCCCACGGCGCCATGGCCGGCGTCTCGTCGGACGATGCGGTGGCGGTTGTATCAGTGGGTGCGCGCTGCGACGATGTCGGCACGTAGAGCCCGTCCTCGGTCCGGCCGCGCGGCGGGGCGTAGTCACGCTGGTCCGTCGCGCGCAGTTCTGCGGGCGTCTGTGCCTGGTAGTGCGCCGTCACCCACTCGCTGCGATCGACGACCTGCGTGTGCAGCGCCAGTCCGCGCTCGTTGTAATGAAGGATGAAGTGCTTGATCGACGCCGGTGCATCGCGATGCATGACGGCAATGACCTGCTGCACGCGGGCCTCGCGGTACACCGTGTGGCTTTCGGTGATCCAGACGTGCGCGCTGTCGCCTTGCGGCGCGATGCGCTGCACGGTCCATTCGGTGCGTGCCTGGATCTCCGCCGCGGTGGTGGCCCATCCGGGTGGGTTGGCCGGCGCCTCCGGCGTGAAGCGGGGTGGCGGCGGATCTGCGGGCTTGCTGGCCCGCATGCTCGCCATGTTGGTGGACAGGGTCAGGCCCACCATCACCTTGTTGCCGCGCTCCAGGCCGGCGGTGAAGGCGACGCCGGGTGAGTAGCGATATTCCAGTCCGATGTTGAACGGCGAGCGCTGAACCTGGTTGTTCTGCTGAGGCTCGTTCTTGTAGTTGTTGCCTTCGTACTCGAGCTTGACCGTCAAGGGATCCCAGGGGGTACGCCATTCGACGCCGCCGAAGAGGGCTGCAGGGCCTCGGAAGAAGGAGTTGAAGTTTGCTTCGCCACCCGTCGACGAACTGGCGGAGCGGGTTCTGAAGCGGTTGCTCAGTGCGAGCAATGGATTTCGGATGTTCCCGCTGCTGCCCAGGTACCCCCAGCCGATGCCGAGGCTGAAGTCGAGATCGCCATAGCGCTTGTTGGCGACCAGGTACTCGGAGGAGAAGAGGCCGGTGCCCCCGAGGTCGCGAAAGCCCAGCGCCAATTCAGGTGCATAGGCCGATTCGCGCAGCAGCCGTACTTTCACGTCGATGCTCTTGTCCTTGTAGCTCTGACCAGCGGTATTGGCGAAATAGGTGCGGTTGCTGACTGAGGTGTAGCGAAAGCCGGCCTCCAGCCAATCCAGCGGCTGGAACATCACGTTCAGCCGCGTATAGGGCGACACGTGGCTGATCGACGTGCGGAAGTCGCCGGCCTCGCCCATGCGTGCCGTCGGCGTCTGGAGCAGGCCGGTTTCGCCCCAGTCGTTGCTGCTTGTGCGAGGCGCCTTGTATTGCGGGGCCGATGCGTCGGGGCGCACTGAGATGACGCTTTCCGGCGGAGCTGACGGCGGGATGGACGTAGTGATTGCTGCGGCCGGCTTGGCTGTTGCAAGTGCGGCGGTGGTGGTGCCCAGCGCCGCTGTCTGAGGCGAAGGGCCCTGGGTCGCCAGGAACTTGATGATGCCTTCCGATGCGTCAACCAGTTCAGTCATGCCGCGCGGCGCAGCCCAGATCCATGCGCCGGGTGCCGGCTCATCGGAGGGGTGGCCGTTCCAGGGGGCGATGCCCACGCGGGACGTTCGGCCATCGGGCTGCGCCACCCATGCCCAATCGTGAGTCGTGTTGGGGGCGCAGGCGATGACGTAGTCCCAAGCGGTCCGACCGGCCTCGTGCGCCACGTGGCACAACTCGCCATTGGGGCGGACAACCGCGATGGTTTTCAATTGCGGGGAGGGCGCAATGAGCTGCTGGCCGGCCGACAGCACGGGGTCTTGATCCGGGTGCGCCTGCAGCCAGCGGGGGTCCACGATGCCCAGCGCCACGCGGCCGGTGATCGGCAGGTTCTGCAGCCATGTGATGAGCTTCAGCCGATCGAGTTGCTCGGGGCGCGGTGCGCGCCTGCTGGCCGCCTCGAGGCGCACGAGCAGGGTGTTCTTCAGGAACTGCTGGGCCAGCCGTTCCTGCGGTACGCGCCATGCCAGTCCGGGCGCTGCGGTGCCTTCGGGCTGACGCAACAACCAGGTGCTCAGTCTCTCACCGGGGCGCACCTCGGCATCATTTGCGGGCTCGACGGTCGCCGCGCTCTGCGACGGCTCCGCCAGCGCGCCAAGACTCGCCATCAACGCGCAGGCAAGGGCCGTTCGACGGGGCCAATGCTGAGGTCTGATGGCTCGCAGAAAGAGGGGGCTCATGTACCAGCGCGCGCCGCGGTGCCGGCTGCTGGTGTGGGGGGTGTCCACTGTTCGAAGCTCATGCAGAGGTCGCGGGAAATACATTGCTCCGAATACACGACCTGAGGGGCGCCAGAAGTAAATGAAACGCCGAAGCGGGCGGGAGGAACGGAGGCTGCCGCAGGGCGGGAGACGCTGCGCTCTTCATACCAACGCAAGGAGCTTGCGGGCGCGCCGGCGAGCGCGCTGTCGGTGGGCGGCGCGATCGATGTGCGCGCGATATCGTCGCGAATGCCGAAGCGATAGCCGGGCATCAGGTCGCGTTCGCGCGCGTAGGTCTGCGTGGTGTTGGCAGTGTGAGCTTGCCAGGCGGGTGGGTTGGCAAGTCGAACGTCGCGCCAGTCGATGGACAGCCCGGTCGTGCCGACCAGTTGACCATTCAGAAGTCGGACGACCTCGCCCGTGCCGCTGTACCAAACCTCGACGGGCCCTTCGGCGCGCTGGTCAATGTAGCCGAGCACCATGTAAAGGACGCGCCCGTCGACGGTGGCCCGCAGGTACCGATAGCTGGGATTGAAATTGGGCTGGGTTGCTGCAGACTCACCGCGATACAGCAGGCGAGCTGAATCCAGCATGGCTGAAGTTCCGGAGGAGCAACCGCCAACGCCCAAGAAAAACGTTGCCAAAAGGCAACGTTCTAAGAGTCGCGTGGCGGAAGCGACGCGCGGACTTTTCAGCGAATGCCCTCCTCTCAGGAGGGCAACCAGCATTAACGCGTGCCGGTGGTGCCCGTGCCGGTGGTGCCGGTGCCAGGGACGAAGAAGCCGCCGCCGCCGTTGCCGTTGTTGCTGCTGCCGAGGGTCAGCATCAGTGCGCCGGTGCCTGCAACAGCGCCCCATTGAACGGGGGTCAGGCCGCCAAGGCCAGCAGCGGTTGCGCTCGGAGCGCCAGCAGGGCCCGGCGTAAATGCGCGATTGGTGCTTGCGGGCGCAGGGGTAACCTGCGTTTGGGCAAAAGCCGACGAGATTGCCAGGGTGGCAAGGGCGACGGTAGCAACCAGTTTGTTCGTCTTCACAGTGATCCTCTCAAAGGGTTTTTATGCTCTTGACTTGAGGTTAGCAGCATCAGAAGTGTGCCGCAACTAATTTGGCCTGGAGGATGAGGCGTTTGCCACGGCCTCCTTGTAACCGCGTATTGCCTCGATTGTTGTGGATGAGTGTGACGGGTGCATGTGTATCTCAATGCTACGTAACGTTCCGCCCAAGATGGCCGTAACGACGGCGACTGGCGCGCAGCTCCACCGGCGGGGTCCCGGGCGTTACCGCCGCATTTCTTCAATGAAATCAACGCACTCGCCGAGCCATCGTTGCGATGGGCCGCATGGCCGACTCCCAGGCATCGTTCCTGCAGTACCCCGAAACGAAAGTTGACATTCAAGGTAGGCGCGCGGGGCGCAACAAGGGGATATGCGTGATTCGATTGTCTGAAGGTGTGGGAGCGAAAGGTGTGCGGGTGTGCGGGCCCGTGGCCGACAGCGTGGTCGGAGGCGTCTGCTCATGATGAATCACCTGTCCGCCAGCAGCGCACACTCGGCGCCGGCACTCACCGGCCGGTACGCCGCCTTGGGCTGTGCCTTCTTCGGTGCCCTGATCGTTGAGGGCGACCTGGCCCTGGCCGATCGCATGCGACGCCTCCTTTGCGACTTGGCCCCGGGACGCCGCGTCGTGATCGCCTCCACGCACGCGGAGGCGATCCGCCTGCTGGCCGCGCTGCCCTATGACCTAGTGCTGGTCGACATGCACCTCACTGATGACGGCGGTGTCGCGCTCCTGTCGCACCTGCGGCGTACCTACCCGCAGATCGACGCCATCGCCATGTCGAAGGACGACGACCGCCTGCTGGTCGAGGCCGCGATCTCGTCAGGAGCCTCCGGCTATCTGCTGACGAGCACCGGCGATGCTGAACTCTCTTTCTTGCTGCGCTCGATCGAGCGCGGCGGTTCGCCGATGGACGCACGCGTCGCGCGTCGCGTTCTCGGCCTGATTGCGGCGTCCGCGAAACCGGAGGGTGTCGAGTCCGCGCTGCGCGACGGCGACACGGTCTCGCCTCCGATGCCTGCTCCCGGGCTGCTGTCACCTCGGGAGCTCAATGTGCTGCGCCTGATCGCGCAAGGCTGGAGCAATCGGCAGATCGCCGAAGCGATCTGCCTCTCGATCAACACGGTCGAGTTCCACGCCAAGCGGATCTACCGCAAGCTGGCCGTCAAGTCGCGCACCCAAGCCGTTCGGCAGGCGACCCAGTACGGGCTGCTGAGCTGAGCGCCGAGGGCCGTCGCGTGCTGTCGCGCACGTGCTGCGACGCCGTGCGCACGCGCGGCAATCATTGAAAAACCCTTTTGCGCCCCGCTACAATCTCGGGTTGACCTTGCTGTGGCAAAGGTCAGCCCCTGCTCCAGCGAAGAAGACTTAGAGGATCCCCATGAGTGACATGACCTCCGGCTCGCCCCGGATCGACACAAGCAAGCGGACGTGGTTGATCGCATCCAGCTGTGCCGGCGTAGCGGGCGGCGTGGCCACCGCAATCCCTTTTGTGAGCACATTCCAGCCGTCCGAAAAGGCCAAGGCCGCGGGCGCCGCGGTCGAAGTGGACATCTCGGCCCTCAAGGTCGGCGAAAAGATCACCGTCGAATGGCGCGGCAAGCCGGTCTGGATCCTCAAGCGCAGTCCTGACCAGGTCGCCGAACTCGCCAAGCTCGATGGCCAGCTCGCTGACCCGCTCTCCAAGCGTCACCCCGACGAATTCACGCCCAAGTACGCACAGAACGGCCACCGTTCGATCAAGCCCGACGTGCTGGTCGTGGTCGGCATCTGCACCCACCTCGGCTGCTCGCCGGTCGACCGCCTGCAGGCCGGCCCGCAACCCTCGCTGCCGAACGACTGGGAAGGCGGTTTCCTCTGCCCTTGCCACGGTTCCACGTTCGACCTCGCCGGTCGCGTCTTCAAGAACAAGCCCGCTCCTGACAACCTCCCTGTGCCTCCGCACATGTACCTGTCCGACACGCGCCTGCTCATCGGCGACGACAGCAAGAAGGCCTGAGGGAGACCACGAACATGGCTGAATTTCACGAAGTTTCCCCCAACGCCCCCGCCGGCGAGAAGCTGCTCAACTGGGTCGACAACCGCTTCCCGCTGACCAAGCTCTGGAACGACCAGTGGGGCAAGTACTACGCACCGAAGAATTTCAACTTCTGGTACATCTTCGGCTCGCTCGCGATGCTGGTCCTTGTGATCCAGATCGTGACCGGCATCTTCCTCGTCATGCACTACAAGCCTGACGCGAACCAAGCGTTCGCATCGGTCGAGTACATCATGCGCGACGTGCCCTGGGGCTGGTTGATCCGCTACATCCACTCGACGGGCGCCTCGGCGTTCTTCATCGTAGTGTACCTGCACATGTTCCGCGGCCTCATGTACGGCAGCTACCGCAAGCCGCGCGAGCTGATCTGGGTGTTCGGCTGCGCGATCTTCCTGTGCCTGATGGCCGAAGCCTTCATGGGCTACCTGCTGCCCTGGGGCCAGATGTCCTACTGGGGCGCCCAGGTGATCGTGAACCTGTTCGCCGCCATCCCCTTCATCGGTCCTGACCTGGCCCTGCTGATCCGCGGCGACTACGTCGTGAGCGACGCCACGCTGAACCGCTTCTTCAGCTTCCACGTCATCGCCGTGCCGCTGGTGCTGCTCGGCCTCGTGGTGGCCCACCTGATCGCGCTGCACGAAGTGGGTTCGAACAACCCCGACGGCATCGAGATCA
This sequence comes from Variovorax boronicumulans, assembly GCF_009811375.1. NCBI lineage: Bacteria > Pseudomonadati > Pseudomonadota > Betaproteobacteria > Burkholderiales > Comamonadaceae > Variovorax > Variovorax boronicumulans. The sequence continues at coordinate 20,481 of NZ_BKDH01000002.1, read as the reverse complement.
AGGCCAAGCGCGGTCCCGACGGCCATCCGCTCGACGGCATCCCGTCGCACCCGTACTACACGGTGCACGACATCTTCGGCGTGGTGGTGTTCCTCACGATCTTCTCGGCCGTGATCTTCTTCGCGCCCGAAGCCGGTGGGTACTTCCTGGAGTACAACAACTTCATCCCGGCCGACTCGCTGAAGACGCCGAACCATATCGCCCCGGTCTGGTACTTCACGCCGTTCTATTCGATGCTGCGCGCCACCACCGACGACATGGTCAACGTGTTCGCACTGATCATCGCCGCGGCCGCCGTCTGGAACTTCATCAAGGGCAAGTCGGGCATGGGCCTCAAGGTTGCCGCCGTGGTCGTGGCCGCCGTCGTGATCTTCCTGCTCAAGACCTTCGACGCCAAGTTCTGGGGCGTAGTCATCATGGGCGGCTCGGTCATCATCCTGTTCTTCCTGCCGTGGCTCGACCACAGCGAAGTCAAGTCGATCCGCTACCGTCCGAGCTGGCACAAGTATGTCTACGGCGTGTTCGTGTTCCTGTTCCTGATCCTGGGCTACCTGGGCATCCAGGCACCCGGCGTCTGGGGCAACCTGGTCATCGGCTCGTTCGCCCTGGACATCGCCCAGACCATCTCGCAGATCGGCACGCTCTTCTACTTCGGCTTCTTCCTGCTGATGCCGTGGTGGAGCCGCAAGGGCGAATTCAAGACCGTGCCCGAGCGCGTGGTCTTCGCCGCCCATTGATGCGCGCGCAAGTGCAAGAGAGCTTGAGAGAAACACGATGAAGAAAAGAATTTCCGGCTGGCTCGCTGTCATGGGTCTGGCACTGGGCCTGACTTTCTCCGCGGCCGCATCCGCCGAATCGGGCGGTCTGGCGTGGGACAAGTCGCCCAACAAGACCACCGACGTGGCGGCCCTGCAGAACGGCGCCAAGCTGTTCGTCAACTACTGCCTGAACTGCCACTCGGCCGCCTTCATGCGCTACAACCGCCTGCAGGACATCGGCATCAGCGAGCAGCAGATCAAGGACAACCTTCTGTTCACGACCGACAAGGTCGGCGAGACCATGAAGGCCAACATCGACGCGCGCCAGGCCAAGGAATGGTTCGGCACCACGCCGCCCGACCTGACGCTGGTCGCACGTTCGCGCGCCGGCCACGGCGGCACGGGCCCCGACTACCTGTACACCTTCCTGCGCAGCTTCTACCGCGACGACACCAAGGCCACCGGCTGGAACAACCTGCTGTTCCCGAGCGTCGCCATGCCGAACCCGCTGTGGGAACTGCAGGGCGAGCGCCTGCCGATCTACACCAAGGTCGAGCAGCATGGCCATGCCACCGATGTGTTCTCGGGCAAGTGGGAGCAAGTGACCCCCGGCACGCTGACCCCGGTGCAGTTCGACAGCGCAGTGGGCGACCTCGTCGGCTACTTGCAGTGGATGGCCGAGCCGGCACAGAACACCCGCGTGCGCATCGGCGTCTGGGTGCTGCTGTTCCTGGCCATGTCGGTGGTTTTCGTATGGCGACTGAACGCCTCGTACTGGAAAGACGTCAAGTAATTCCGTTCACGCCGACCGGGCGCCTCGTGCGTCCGGTCCCACAGAGTGGGTTGCCCAGGCGACCCACTCTTTTTGATTTTTAGGAGTCTCTCGCCATGATGGTCTTGTATTCAGGAACGACCTGCCCCTTCTCCCACCGCTGCCGCTTCGTGTTGTTCGAAAAGGGCATGGACTTCGAGATCCGCGACGTCGATCTCTACAACAAGCCCGAAGACATCAGCGTGATGAATCCGTACGGCCAGGTGCCGATCCTGGTCGAGCGCGACCTGATCCTGTACGAGTCGAACATCATCAACGAGTACATCGACGAGCGCTTCCCGCATCCGCAGCTGATGCCCGGCGACCCGGTCGACCGCGCCCGCGTGCGCCTGTTCCTGCTCAACTTCGAGAAGGAACTGTTCGTGCACGTCGCCACGCTCGAGAACCGCACCGCCAAGGGCAACGAGAAGGCGCTCGAAAAGGCCCGCTCGCACATCCGCGACCGCCTCACGCAGCTCGCACCCGTGTTCCTCAAGAACAAGTACATGCTGGGCGACAACTTCTCGATGCTCGACGTGGCCATCGCGCCGCTGCTGTGGCGCCTCGACTACTACGGCATCGACCTGAGCAAGAACGCGGCGCCGCTGCTGAAGTACGCCGAGCGCATCTTCTCGCGCCCGGCCTACATCGAAGCACTGACGCCTTCCGAAAAGGTCATGCGAAAGTAAGTAAGCTGCGTGCTTGCTTCCTTCGTTTTTCGCCGCCTTTCATGATCAACGCGCTCGAGTCCTCTTCCACCCGCCCGTACCTCATCCGGGCGCTGTACGAGTGGTGCACCGACAACGGGTTCACGCCCTATGTCGCGGTGCTGGTCGACGACACCGTCCAGGTGCCGCGCGAGTACGTGAAGAACGGCGAGATCGTGCTGAACATCAGCTTCGACGCGACCAGCTCGCTGAAGCTGGGCAACGACTTCATCGAGTTCAAGGCCCGCTTCGCCGGCACGGCGCGCGAGATCAGCGTGCCGGTCGGCCGTGTGATCGCGATCTACGCCCGTGAGAACGGACAGGGCATGGCGTTCCCGGCCCCCGTGCCGGCCGCCACCACGTCCGACGATGGCGATGACGCCGCCTCGGCCGCGGCTTCGCCGAACAGCGCGCCGCGCATGCCGCTGCGCGATGCCTCGCGCGGCACCGAAGGCGACGCCAGCAAGGTGTTCCACCTGGTGACGGGCGAAGAGGGCGACGAGACGGTCGACGCCGCCTCGGATGCTACCGACCCGACCGACGAGCCGCCGCGCCCGCCGGCCGGTGGTGGCACCCGGCCATCGCTCAAGCGCGTCAAGTGACGATGCGGTCGGCCCAAAGCCGGCCGCTTAGAATCGTCGCCAGCACTGCTTTCTTTCAGCCGCTTTAGCTCAATTGGTAGAGCACCCGCCTTGTAAGCGGAAGGTCGTCAGTTCGATTCCGACAAGCGGCACCAATCAAAAAAGCCCGACAACGTCCTGCGTTGCCGGGCTTTTTCTTTGTCTCCCTCGACCTGTCCGGCGGTCCGGACCGGCCGCAGAAGCCGACGGAACGCCGCGGATCAGCCCACCTCCACCGTCACCCGCAGGAACGTCGCGGCGATCAGGCAGGTGTTGGGGTACTGGCTCTGGTTCTGGCTCTGGAACAGCGTCACCAGCTCCGTGCGCAGTTCGTCGGTGCGCCCCGCCTGGGCTGCGGCGTCGAATGCGTTCATGGTCGGGCCGTAGAACTGCCGGAAGGTGTCGACGAATTCCGCTGCCGAGCCTTTGAAGTCGAAGATGTAGCTGTCGCGTTCCCAGCTGATGGCCTCCGAGGCAACGCCCGCCGCGCCAAAGCGCTCGATGATGTTCGGGGTCGAGCCCCAGCCCATCGGGCTCACGAAACCCTCGGGCGGCGGGGGCGCATACGACGAGCTGATCTTCAGGATCTGCGCCACCAGCGTGGGGTCGTTCGGGATCCAGTTGCCCATGAGGATGCGGCCGCCCGGGCGCGTGACACGCACCATCTCCCGTGCCACGTCGAAGGGCCTGGGCGCGAACATGGCGCCGAACATGCTGATGACGAGGTCGAAGGACTTGTTCTCCAGCCGCAGCTCGCAGGCGTCCCCTTCCTCGAACCTGCAGCTGGCCGACAGCCCGGCCTGGGCCGCCCGCCGGTTGCCCGCGGCGACCAGGTTGGCGGCGATGTCCACGCCCAGCACCTGCGCGCCGAGCTTGGCGGCCGGGATGGCGGTGTTGCCGTCGCCGCAGCCGAGGTCCAGCACCTTCATGCCGGGCGTGATGTGCGCGTGCCGCACGACGTCTTCACCGCTCTCGCGCATGCTCTCGGCGATGCGGGTGAAGTCGCCTTTTTCCCAGAGGGCCTTGTTCGGGTTCATGACTTCACCTTCTCGATCATGTGGTCGATCACGTGCGTGTGTTCGTGTTGCGGACTGAACATCACGATCTCCGCGTCGGCGTCGACCTTGACGTTGTGGCCGGGCGGCCAATAGAACAGGTCGTTGGTCTGGACGGTCTCCTGCTCCCCGGCGTCGTCGGTGGTGGTGATCTGGCCCTTGAGCACGAACCCCCAGTGCGGGCACTGGCAGGAGTTGTGGTTGTTCAGGCCCTGGAACAGCGGCGTCGTGTCGACGCCCGCCGACAGCGTGAAGTACTCGCCGCTGATCTTGCTGTAGCCGGTCGCGTCGCCGAAATTCAGACGCTGCCGGATCAGGGCACCGGGAATTTCCATCTTCACGTCGACTGCGTCTTTTGCGATATGCATGAGGTACTCCTTGAGGGTCCGCGGGCGCGAGGGTGGTGCGTCTATTCGTTGCACCCGCCAGATTCGATAGACGGCATACTGATGCTCCACGCTTGGCGTTCCTGAAACGTTCCCGGCCCGTGCCGGGGGAAAGGAATCGCGATGTCGCCCCCACCGACTCCGCCGTCCGAAGCCGTGTCCATCCGGCTGCTGGGCCCGTTCCACCTGAGCGTGGCCGGCGATGACCCGCAGATTCCACCAGTGCCGCTGACCCGGCGCGCCGCCGAGCTGCTGCAGCTGCTGGCGTTGCAGCCCGGGCGCAGCCTGGCGAACGAGCAGGTGGTGGACGCCCTGTGGCCGCACCTGGACCCCGACGCGGGCAGCGCCAACCTGCGCAAGGCCGCGCACCACGCGCGCCAGTTCATCGGCCAACCCGACGCCCTGGTGCTGCGAGGCGGCCGGGTTTTCCTGCTGCCCGACCAAGCGGTGGCGTGCGACGCCGAGCAGTTCGAGCGCGCAGCGGACGAGGCCCTGCGCAGCGGCGATCCGCAGGCCTGCAAGGCGGCCGCGCAACTCTATGGCGGCGACCTCCTGCCGGACGCCCGCTACGAAACCTGGACCGAGGCGCCGCGCCAGCGGTTGCGCGACAAGTTCCTGCAGCTGCTGCGCCAGACCGGCGACCTGGAACGGCTGGTGCGCGAAGACCCCACCGACGAAGCGGCCCATGTGCAACTGATGCGCGAGGAACTGGCGGCCGGGCGACGCTCTTCGGCGCTGCGCTGGTACGGCCACCTGCGCGACCATCTGCAGCAGACCCTGGACATGCGCCCCGGTCCGCCGGCCGAGGCGCTGTACCGCGAATGCGTGGCGGGCCTGGAGGGCGCCGCGCCGCGTTTCGTCGGCCGTGCCATGGAGCTGGTGCGTGTCCTGGGGTGGCTGCGCGCCAGCCTCGCGGGCCGTCCGGGGGGCGCGGTGGTGCGCGCACCGGCGGGAATGGGCAAGACCGCGTTCTGCCGCCGCGTCGCCGAAGAAGCGCGGGGCCTGGGCTGGCAGGTGCGCTCGTTGCAGGCCGGCGACTGGACCCGGCCCTACGGCATCGCGGCCGACCTGGTGGAGCCCTTGCTCGGCGAACTGCCCGACGCGGCACAGGCCATCGGTGCGCACGCCCAGGCCGTGCTGGCGCAGATGACCGCCTCGGGCGACGTGAAGCCGCTGGCCCTGCCGCTCGGGCGCCACCAGATGGTGGGCGCCGTGCGCCGGCTGCTGCTGGCCACCGCCGCGCACAAGCCGGTGCTGCTCATCGTCGACGATGCGCACGCGGCGGACGACGCGAGCGCCCAGGCGCTGACGCAGCTGGCTGCCAGCGGCCCCCCGGTGTTCGTGCTGCTCGCGTGCCGGCACGCGCTGCCGCCCCTGCTGGATCGGAACACCTCGCGCCTGCAGCGCGCCGGCCAGCTGGAGGCCCTTGAACTGGGCCCGCTGTCCGAGGAAGAAGCGGCGCTGCTCGCAGCCCGCTCGGCCGACGCACCGATGACGGCCGAGGCCGCCACCGCCATCGCGCGCCGTGCCGAGGGCCTGCCGTTTGCCGTGGTCGAGCTCGCGCGCGGTGCGGCCACGTCGGACGGCGCCACGGCGGTGATGTCCCGCAGCCTGTCGTCGGCCCTGGCCGAACGCCTGTGCGACCTGGACCCCGGCACGACGGAGGCCTTGCGCCGGTTGGCGCTGTCGGCCGAAGATTTCGACGTGGCCACGGCCGTGGCGCTGGCCGCCGACGAAGGCCACGACGCGTTGGCGCGGCTCGACCAGGCGCTGGCCGCGGGCGTGCTGGTGGTCGCCGATGGCCGCTACCGCTTCCGCCACGCCCTCGTGCGGGACGCGCTGGCCGAAGGCATCCCGCCGCACCGGCGTGTGCTGTGGCATCGCGACGTGGCGGCGCGGCTCGAGCACTGCGGTGCGGCACCGGGCCTGGTGGGCCATCACTGGCTCGCCGCGGGCGATGCCGAGCGGGCGATGCCGTGTGCGCTGGCGGCCGCGCGCCAGGCCTTTCGCCTCGGCGCCTACGAGGACGTGTTGCGCCACGTCGAGCCGCTGCTCGCGCACCGGGCGACGCAGCCGGAAGCCCTGGCGCTGCGTGCCGAGTCCCTGGACGCGCTGGGCCGGCCCGGCACGTTGGCCGCCTACGATGCGGCCGCCGCCGTCGCTGCGGAGGCGCTGTCCCACGAACTGCGCGCCAAGCGGGCCTTGGCGCAAGTGAAGATGAGCGACCCGCCCGGTGCCCTGCAGTATCTGAAGGATGTGCATCCCACCACGGTGGCGGGGCGCCTCGCCGAAGCGCTGGCCTACAGCGGCGCGGCGGCCCTGGGCTTCGGGGACCCCGCCGAAGGAACGCGCCGCTCGGCCGAAGTGCGCCGGATCGCCCTGGAGACGGGCGACGAAGGCACGCTCGTGATCGCCTCCTGGTCGCAGGCCGCGGCGGCACACGCGCGCGGTGACCTGCACGGCAGCGTGTGGGCCGACCTCAAGGAGACGAGCCACCTGCCGCAGCTGGCGGTGCGCGTGTTCGACGGCCACCTGTGCATCACGCAGCGCTTCCTCTACGGCTCGCGGCCGTATGCCGAGGTCATCGCGTTTGCCGATGCGCTGGCCACGGAAGCGCAGCGGCTGGGCGCAGCGCGCGGGCACGCGTTCGCGGTCACGCTGCGCGGCGAGGCCTGGCTGCTCAGCGGCCAGCTCGACGCCGCCGAGCAGGACCTGGTGGCCGGCGGGCGCATGCACCGCGCGATCGGCGGTGCGACGGGCGAAGCGCTGTCGCTGCAGCGCCGCTCCGAGCTGGCGATCTACCGCGGGCAGATGGACCGGGCGCGCGGCCTGCTCGACGAAGCGCTCGACGTCGCGCGCCAGTCCGACGTCGGCTTCCACCTGCTGGACCGCATCTACGGCACCCGCATCGCGATGGCCACGCAGCCCGACGCCGCGCTGGGCGTGCTGGAGGAGGCCGAGGCCAACGTGCGCGGCCCGTTGGAAAGCTGCCCCGGCTGCCGCATCACCTTCGCCATCCCGGCCACCATCGCGGCCGCGAGAGCCAACGAACTGGACCTGGCGGCCAGCCACCAGCAGCAATCCGAGTACCTGGCCAACGTGGTGATGAAGCTGCCGGCCTGGTACGCGTCGCTGCACGAGGCGCAGGCCCACATCGAACGGGCCACCGGCCGTGCCGCTGCCGCGCGCGAAGGCTTCGCCGCGGCGGCGCGGGAGTTCCACGCCTGCGGCCATGCGCTGGACGCCGCGCGCTGCCGGGAGTTGGCCAGCTAGGAAGTCCGCGCGGCACTGGCATGACGAGCGGACAGCGAGACGCTGCGCCGCACGAGTCAGGCCGGTCTCAAGCCTTGCGCACGAATTCCGACTTCAGCTTCATCGCGCCAATGCCGTCGATCTTGCAATCGATGTCGTGATCGCCATCGATCAGGCGGATGTTCTTCGCCTTGGTGCCGACCTTCACGACCAGCGACGAGCCTTTGACCTTCAGGTCCTTGATGACGGTGACGGTGTCGCCGTCGTTCAGCACGTTGCCGACCGAATCCTTGATGACCCGCCCCTCATCGGCCGCGCTTTCGGCGGCAGCGCCCGAGGCGGACCATTCGTGAGCGCATTCGGGGCAGACAAGGTTGAGGCCGTCTTCGTAGGTGAATTCCGAATGGCATTGGGGGCAAGGGGGCAGGGTGCTCACGGCGGTAGGTGGGGTCCGTATCGGTTGAAGGACGTGGATACTAGCCTGCCCTCATGGACGCAGGTCCTGTTCCTGTTGGCCGCAGCGGCTCAATCCAAGGTGTCGAAGAGCCGGAAGATCCACGACAGCTGGTAAGCCAGCGTGCCCGCGACGAAGGCCGTGTGAAAGCGCGGGTTGGCGGAGCGGGCCGCCGCGATGCACAGGCCCACGAGGATGGGCGTGCGGATGAGGTACTCCATCGCAAAGCGGGCGAAGTGCGCCTCGCCCTTGATCAGCGTGTCGACCACGTCGAGCAGGTAGGTGGCGGCCAGCAAGCCGAAGAACCACGCGCGGCGGGCGTAGAAGTAGTCGCGGTAGCTCGCGTAGTCCTGCATGCTGTCGGGAAAGAGCAGCGCGCACAGCAGGAACAGCAGGATCGCGTAGCTGACGATGAAGGCGTAGGTGCCGAAGGTCCAGCTGTCGATCTGGTACAGGCCGAACTCCCACCACCAGAAATGCACCAGCGCCAGCAGCACCGAGGCGACCCAGGCCAGGTGCACGGCATAGAGTCGGTACTGCGTCGGGTGCTGCACGATGCGCGCCACGCCCGACAGCAGCCGGGTCACGCCCAGGCCGATGACCATGCCCATCACGACACGGATGTGCGGAAAGATGTCGTGGGCCGAGATGGCTTCTTGCTGCATGCGAGAGTGCCCGTTCGAATGGATGGGCCTCCAGTCTAGGCCGCCCGCGTCACACCTCCGCGCCTTCGACCAGAAAGCGCAACCGTCGCACCCCTTGCCACTCGTCCGCATCCAGCCGGAACGCCAGCTTCACGCGCGGCGGCAGCGGCTCGGTGTGGCTGAACCAGATCGCGTCGATGGGCTGGCCCTGGTGCTTGAGCTTGAGCGCCAGGTGCTTCTCGCCCACCAGCCGCTGCGACACCACCTCGACCTCTTCGCTGAAGGTGGGCGGCGCAAAGCCCTGGCCCCAGACCTCGCGGTGCAGCGTGTCGACGAGGTCGATGCGCATGTACTCGCGCGCGATGGGCCCGTCGGTCTCGATCTGGCGCGTCAGCGCGGCCTCCGCCAGCCATTCGCCGGCCACCTGGGCCAGCGCGCGCTCGAAGACGGGAAAGTGCTCGCGCGCCACGGTGCAGCCCGCGGCCATCGCGTGGCCGCCGAAGCGCAGCAGCACGCCGGGGTGGCGCTTGGCCACGAGGTCGAGCGCATCGCGCAGGTGAAAGCCCGGAATCGAGCGGCCCGAGCCCTTCAGCTCCTGCTCCTTGCCCGGCGCCGCGCTGGCCGCGAACACGAAGGTCGGGCGATGGAAGCGGTCCTTGATGCGCGAGGCCACGATGCCCACCACGCCTTCGTGAAAGTCCGCGCCGAACACGCTGATGGCCGGCGGCGGCGCTTCCACGCCTTCGCCATCGGCCGCGAACAGCGACTCGGCCAGCAGCAGCGCCTGGTCGCGCATGCCGCCCTCGATGTCGCGTCGCTCGCGGTTGATGCCGTCGAGCATGCGCGCGAGTTCGTCGGCGCGGCCGGCGTCGTCGGTCAGCAGGCATTCGATGCCCAGCGTCATGTCGGCCAGCCGGCCGGCCGCGTTGATGCGCGGGCCGAGGGCAAAGCCGAAATCGAAGGTGGTCGCGGCCGAGGCGGTGCGCCCCGCCGCCTTGAACAGCGCCGCCACGCCGGCCGGCATCGCGCCCGCGCGGATGCGGCGCAGGCCCTGCGCCACGAGGCGGCGGTTGTTGGCGTCGAGTTTCACCACGTCGGCCACGGTGCCGAGGGCGACGAGAGGCAACAGCGCATCGAGCTTGGGCTGCGTGGCGGTGTCGAACACGCCGCGCGTGCGCAGTTCGGAGCGCAGCGCGAGCAGCACGTAGAACATCACGCCGACACCGGCGATGCTCTTGCTTTCGAACTCGCAGCCGGGCTGGTTCGGGTTCACCATCACGTCGGCCAGGGGCAGTTCGGGGCCGGGCAGGTGGTGGTCGGTCACCAGCACCTGCAGGCCGCGCGCCTTGGCGGCGGCCACGCCTTCGACGCTGGCAATGCCGTTGTCGACGGTGATCAGCATGTCGGCGCCGGCGTTGGCCACGCGCTCGGCAATCGGCGGCGTCAGGCCGTAGCCGTCGACCACGCGGTCGGGCACGAGGTAGCTCACGTTCTTGCCGCCCAGCAGGCGCAGGCCGCGCACGCCGACGGCGCAGGCGGTGGCGCCGTCGCAGTCGTAGTCGGCCACGATGCACAGGCGCTTGTCCTGTGCGATGGCATCGGCCAGCAGCACGGCGGCTTCGCGCGTGCCGCGCAGCGTGTCGGGCGGCAGCAGGCGCGCGAGGCCGTCGTCGAGCTCGTCCTTGCCGCGCACGCCGCGCGCGGCAAAGAGGCGCGCCAGCAGCGGGTGCACGCCGGCCTGTTCCAGCGCCCAGACGGTGCGCGGCGGGATGTCCCGGGCAATGATCTTCATAGGGACTCCAGCACCTGGGTGGCGCGGTTGCGGTCGAACAGGCCCTTGGCCCAGCGGGCGAGGCCGCGCGGCTGCACGGTGAAAAGCTGCGCGCCGCGGTCACCGCACAGCGAGAGCGCCACGTCGGCGCCGCGCGTGAGGTCGGCGAGCAGGCCGGCGATGGCGCCGGCGTCCAAGGCCTGCCAGGCGGCGGCCCAGGCCAGGCCGTCGTCGCGCAGCGCGGCATCGCGCAGCGCGAGTTCGACGACCGGCGTGCGCGACAGGGGCGGCGAGGGCAGGGCGGCGTCCTTCAGGACGCCGGTGCCGCTGAGCCAGAACGAATTGATCGGCGGCACGCCGCGCGCGGTGCGCTCGTCGTTCACGCGCTGCGTGTACAGCAGCATCTGCATCTCGTTCTGCAGCCGGCGCAGCGGCCGCGAGGCGTCGCCCAGCGGCGACCACTGCGAAATGGGGTACCCCACCGCGCGGTCGATGGAGGCCGTGGCCAGCCCGTCGAAGATGGGCGCGCGGGCGAGCCAGCGGCCCGGCGTGTCGCTGGGGTACAGCGCGATGCCGTCTTCCTCGAAGAACGGCTGCGCCACGGTCAGCAGGGCCATCGACTCGGCCGCGTCGATCTCGATGGCGCTCGGGTCGCCCAGCGCCACGTCGTCGATGCCGACCTGCCAGTTGCACAGCGTCACCAGGCCCCAGGCCTCGGGGTCGCCGGGCGCGGCCAGGCCGGTCTTGCGGGCTTCGAGCGCAGCCCAGGGAATGCAGCCGTCGTCGGCGGGAGGCAGGCCGAGCGCGCGGGCCAGCGCGCGTTCGTGCGGCGGGGAGCGGGTGCTGTCGTCCTGCGTGTCGGTGTCGGCGAGCGTCAGGCGCAGCAGCAGGGTTTCGAGGTTCGGCAGCCGCAGGGTCGCGAGCGCCGCGCGGCAAGCCGGGGAACCGCGGCCGGCAAAGGGAATCAACAGATGACGTGGGAGAGGTTCGGCCATTTCCCTATTGTCCGGGATGCCACAATTCCACCGTATGACCTACCCCCTCGCTCCTCACCCCGAGTATTTGCCGCCCCCCGCGGGTGCGCCCATGCCCCTTGAGGCCACGGGGCGAGGCCGCTGATGCGATTCCCCTACGAACTGCAGCTCGGCTGGCGCTACACGCGCGCAGGCCGGGCCACGCGACGCAACGGCTTCATTTCCTTCATCTCCGGCGTGTCGATGCTCGGCATCGCCCTGGGCGTGGCGGCGCTGATCATCGTGCTCAGCGTGATGAACGGCTTCCAGAAGGAAGTGCGCGACCGCATGCTCAGCGTGGTGTCGCACATCGAGATCTTCTCGCGCGACGGCCAGGCCTTGCAGGACATCGACGCCATCATGGCCGACGCCCGCAAGAACCCCGAGGTGATCGGCGCGGCGCCTTTCATCAACACGCAGGCGCTCATCGCGCGTGGCGAAGACATGAAGGGCGCCATCGTGCGCGGCATCGACCCCGCGCTCGAGCCCGAGGTCACCGACACCGGCGGCATCGCCAAGGGCGGCACCTTCGACAAGCTGGTGCCGGGCGAGTTCGGCATCGTGCTGGGCATCGAGCTGGCGCGCTCCATGTTCGTGCAGCCCGGCGACCAGGTCACGCTGGTGGCGCCGGGCGGCCAGGTCACGCCGGCCGGCGTGGTGCCGCGCCTGAAGCAGTTCACCGTGGTCGGCGTGTTCGACTCGGGCCACTACGAGTACGACTCGGCGCTGGCGATGGTGCACGAGAAAGACGCCGCCAAGGTGTTCCGCCTCGAAGGCCCGACCGGCATCCGCCTCAAGCTGAAAGACCTGCATGAAGCGCGCGAGGTGGCCGACCAGCTCGCCGTCACGCTGCCGGGCCAGTTCCTCATCCGCGACTGGACGCGCCAGAACAAGACCTGGTTCGCGGCCGTGCAGGTCGAGAAACGCATGATGTTCATCATCCTCACGCTGATCGTCGCGGTGGCGGCCTTCAACCTCGTCTCGACGCTGGTGATGACCGTGACCGACAAGCGCGCCGACATCGCCATCCTGCGCACGCTGGGCAGCTCGCCGCGCAGCATCATGGCCATCTTCGTGGTGCAGGGCGCCATGGTGGGCGTGATCGGCACCGTCGGCGGCCTGCTGCTGGGCCTGGGCATCGCCTACAACATCGACGTGATCGTGCCCTTCCTGGAGCAGCTCTTCCACGCCAGCTTCCTGCCCAAGGACATCTACCTGATCAGCAAGATGCCGAGCGACCCGCAGCAAAGCGACATCATGCCGATCGCGGTCATTTCCCTCATCCTGGCCTTCCTGGCCACGCTGTATCCGAGCTGGCGCGCCAGCCGCGTCAATCCTGCCGAGGCCCTGCGCTATGAGTGATGTCGTCCTGAAGGCCCGTGGCCTCACCAAGCGCTTCCATGAAGGCCGCATCGACCTCACCGTGCTGCACGGTGTCGACCTCGACGTGCATGCCGGCGAAACGCTGGCCATCGTCGGCGCCTCCGGCTCCGGCAAGAGCACGCTGCTGCACCTGATGGGCGGGCTTGACGCACCCACCGCGGGCAAGGTCGAACTGCTCGGCAAGGACATCGCGCATGCCGACCCCGCCGAGCAGGGCCGGCTGCGCAACCATCACCTGGGCTTCGTCTACCAGTTCCATCACCTGCTGCCCGAGTTCAGCGCGCTCGACAACGTCGCGATGCCTTTGAAGATCCGCCGCGTCGAGGCCGGCGAAGCGGCGCAGGCCGCGGCAAAAATCCTCGCCAGCGTGGGCCTGGGCGAGCGCCTGCATCATCGGCCGGCCGAGCTGTCGGGCGGCGAGCGCCAGCGCGTGGCCATTGCGCGTGCGCTGGTCACGCAGCCGGCCTGCGTGCTGGCCGACGAGCCCACCGGCAACCTCGACCGCAGCACCGCCGACGCCGTGTTCGCGCTGATGCTCGATCTCGCGCACCGGCACCGCACGGCCTTCGTGATGGTCACGCACGACCAGGACCTGGCCAAGCGCTGCGACCGCGTGCTGCAGCTGGTGGCGGGGCGGCTGGCGGGCTGAGCCTCAGCGGTCGGCGCGCGCCCACGACCGCAGGTCGAGGCGCAGCGCGTCGCCGGCCAGCCGCTGCTCGATGGCCTGCGCGACCGCTTCGGGCGTGCGCGCCATCGTCGCGATGCGATGGCCATCGAGCCCGGGCGCCGGTTGCTGGAACGCGGCGTGCATCGTGCGCACCATCGTGTCCAGCTCCGGCCCCGAACGCTGCCGCACGCGCGTCAGCGCTTCCTCGAGATCGACCTCGAGCAGCACGTACGCCACCTGCGTGCCTGCCGCCTCGAATTCGCGCGCGACCAGTGGCAGAAACCACGGGCCGAACACGCCGTCGAGGCACACCCGGTAGCCGTCCGCCGCGAACGACGCGGCCGCGCGGCACACGGCCCGGATCACGGCCGTGTTCTGCGCGTCGGCACCGGCGCGGTAGGGCGGCACGGGGTGCGCCGGAAAGTCGTAGAACAGGTCGGACGGCAGGTGCAGGCCGCGCGGATCGGCCTTGGCCAGCAGCGCCGACACCGAGGTCTTCCCCGAGCCCGGCGGCCCGGAGACGATGACGACCCGGCTCACTGCGCGACCTCTTCGGGTTGCGTCGCCTCCAGGGGCAGCACGCACAGCACCTTGTCGCCCAGCGTGAGCACGAGGCCGAGCTGGCCACCGAGGTGCACGAGCTGGCAGACGGTGTGCGGCGTCGATGCCGGGGTTGCCGAAGCTGATGCAGAGAAAGCGCGTGTCGGTGGCGTGCGCAGCAGGGCGCGCAGCGGCGCGGCATCGCACTGCAGGAGCGCCTGTCGGTACACCTGGAAATGCGCGGGCGATGCGGCGCGCTCGTGCTCGTCGTCGGCGTGCCTGTCCTGCCGCAGCCGCAACAGCGCGCGATGCACCTGCTGCCGGCAGGCCGCCTCGGTCTTGCCGCTGGCCTGCGCGATCTCCTTGAAGCTGGCCTCGAAGACCTCATGCAACAGCAGCGCCGCACCGTCGGCGGGCGACAGCTTTGAAGCGAGCAGCCGCAACGCACGTTCGACCGACTCGGCCTGCGCCGCATCGGCTTCCGCCGACGATGCCTCAGGCGCGTGCACGTCGCCCGCATCGTGCAGCCAGCGCCGCATCCAGTCCTCGCGCCGCAGCCGGTCGATGGCCAGGTGGCGCACCACCGTGGTCAGCCACGCCTGGGTCGATGCGGGAGGCGCGGCATCGCCGGCTTCGAGCGCGCGCAGGTAGGTGTCCTGCACCACGTCCTCGGCCTCGGCGTGCGTGCCCAGCAGCCGCGCCGCGGTGCGAACCAGCCGGCTTCGCAGCGCAGGCAATTGCGAGAGATAGCGTTCGTCGAGCATCGGCGCAGCTTGCCACAGCAGGCGCAATGTCACGAAACTGTGGGCTTGTTCGTCAAGACAGTTCAACCACAGGAGCTTTCTTCATGCAGCCCATGTTTTCAACACTGGAAACCGACGACGACACCCCGCCCGCGGCCACGGCCGAGCCGCGCAATTCCTACCTCGAGGAAAAGGCGTTCAAGTCGCGCACGCTGCTGATCTTCGGCAGCATCACCGACAGCGTGGCCGCCGACGTCACGCGCCGGCTCATCGCGCTCGATGCCGACAGCGGCGACAAACCCATCGACATCCTCGTGAGCTCGCCCGGCGGGCACCTGGAGTCGGGCGACGCGATCCACGACGTGGTGCGCTTCATCAGCGCGCCGGTGCACATGATCGGCACCGGCTGGGTGGGCAGCGCGGCCACGCACCTGTTCCTGGCGGCGCCGCGCGAGCGCCGCGTGTGCCTGCCCAACACGCGCTTCCTGATCCACCAGCCCAGCGGCGGCGCGGGCGGGCAGGCGACCGACATCGCGATCCAGGCGCAGGAGATCATCAAGGCCCGCCAGCGCATCGCGCACGAGATCGCGCGCGAAACCGGCAAGCCCATCGATGTGGTGCTGGCCGACATCGAGCGCGACCGCTGGCTGTCGGCCACGGAGGCCGTGGAGTACGGGCTGGTCTCGCGCATCGTGCAGCGCAAGACCGAACTGCGACCGGCCTGATCAGGCCTTGGGCTTGTAGGCGACGACGTCGATCTCGACCTTCGCATCGACCATGAGGCGCGCCTCGGTGGTCGAGCGCGCCGGCTTGTTTTCACCGAAGTAGCTCATGTAGACGCGGTTGAAGGCACCAAAGTCGCGCGCGTCGTGCAGCCAGACGGTGCTCTTGCACACGTCGTCGAGCGTGGCGCCGGCCAGCGCGAGCACGGTCTTCAGGTTCTCCATCACCTGGCGCGTCTGCACCTCGATGCCGCCGGCCACGATCTCGCCCTGCGCGTTGGCGGGCACTTGGCCCGACACGTAGACGAAATCGCCCGCGCGCACGGCGGGGGAGAAGGGGCGGGCCTGGCGGTCGGAAGCGATGGGCGGGGCGCCGAGGTATTCGAGGGGCATGGGAACTCCTGGGAGTGACAAGGTTGAGGGGCGGGTGAGGGCCGCAGTATCCGTCTGAATTGAAAGACTTTTTCAGAATAACCCCTCAACAAGGGTTAACACGGATGATTTGGCATGAAGTCTGCTTCAGAGTTCGGCCTAGAAAGAAAATTTCTTTCATAAATCAGTCCGCCCCATGAAGGAGTTCTCCATGTCTCACGCCGGTCTTGTCCAGCGCCTGCCCCGCCTGTCGAAGCGCAGCCTGCTGGGAGCTTCCCTGCTCGCGATGCTGTGTGCCGCACTGCCTCACCCCAGCGCCCACGCGCAGGGCCCGCGCAACTTCGCCACGCTGGCGATGGTGGCCGAGCCGCAGACGCTCGACCCGATGGCCTCCACGGCCGATCTGGTCGGAACCATCATGCAGCACGTGTACGAGACGCTCTACACCTTCGACGCCAAGTGGAACGTGGTGCCGATGCTGGCCGAGGGCATGCCCAAGATCTCGGCCGACGGCAAGACCTACGCGATCACGCTGCGCAAGGGCGTGGCGCTGCACAACGGGCGCGAGCTCACGGCCGACGACGTGGTGGCCAGCCTGCAGCGCTGGATGGACCAGTCGCCGCGCGGCAAGGCCGTGGGCAAGGAAATCGAAAGCCTCAAGGCCAAGGGCCCGCTGGGTGTGGAGATCGTGCTGAAGGCGCCGTATGCGCCGCTGCTGTCGCAGCTCGCGCTGCCCAGCGGCATGGCGGCCATCATGGCCAAGGACTCGATCGCTTCGCCGCTGAAGGATTTCGTCGGCACCGGCCCCTACAAGTTCAAGGAGCGCCGCCCCGACCAGTTCGTGCTGCTCACGCGCTTCGACAAGTACGCCGCGCGCAAGGAACCTGCGAGCGGCTACGGCGGCAAGCGCGAAGCGGTCATCGAAGAATTGCGCTTCGTGCCCGTGCCCAACGCGAGCACGCGCGTCGAAGGTGCGCTGGCCGGCCAGTACGACTTTGCCGACCTGCTGCCGGTAGAAGCCCTGCCGCGGCTGGAGAAGGCCGGCGGCAAGACGCTGCCGATCATGACGCCGTCGTTCGGCTTCCCCTACCTCGTGCTCAACACCAAGGAAGGCGTGGCCGCCAACCCGGCGGTGCGCCAGGCCGTGCAGACCGCGCTGGGCCAGGGCGAGATGCTCGCGGCCGGCTTCGGCGACACGCGCTTCTTCGTGGCCGAGGCCAACCACTTCCCCAAGGGCTCGCCGTTCTACTCGGCGGCCGGCGCCGACCACTACAACCAGCGCAACGCCACCAAGGCGAAAGACGCCGCCGCCAAGGCCGGCTACAAGGGCGAGCCGATCCGCGTGCTCACCAGCCGCCAGTACGACTTCCACTACAACATGTCGCTCCTGATGGCCGAGCAGCTCAAGCGCGCCGGCTTCAAGGTCGACCTCAACGTGGTCGACTGGGCCACGCTGGTGCAACGCCGCAACGACCCGAAGCTGTGGGACATCTACGTGACCCACTCGGGCCAGTTCCCCGAGCCCATGCTCTCGCCGCCGCAACTGGGCGACGGCGCGCCCGGCTGGTGGGATTCGCCCGCCAAGAAGGCCGCGCTCAGCGCCTTCAACACCGAGAGCGACCCGGCCAAGCGCGGCGCGCTGTGGGGCAAGGTGCAGCAGGTGGTGTACGACGAAGTGCCCTACATCAACGTCGGCAAGTTCAACGGCCTCTCGGCCAAGAGCCCGGCGCTGGACAACTACCAGCCCGCGACCTGGCCGTTCTTCTGGAACGCGAAGATCAAGTAAGGCCGCAAGCACCGCCATGCCGTCGCGTCGTCAACTTCTGCAAGTCAGCGCACTGGCCTCCGGCCTCGGCGCCCTCGGACTCAAACCATCCATGGCCACTCCCGCTCAAGCCACCACTTCGGGCCCCGTGTACGCCTACGTCGGCACCTACAGCGACGGTGGCAAGCCGTGGCGCGGCGGGCGCGGCCTGGGCGTGCACCAGTTCGTGGTGGACGGCGCGACCGGCGCGCTCAAGCCCATCCCCGGTGCACCACCGGCCGTGGCCAGCGCGGGCAGCGATGCGAAGCTGCGCAACCCCGCATCGCTGGCGCGCCATCCGACGCTGCCGATGCTCTACGCGGCCAACGAGTTCGAGGCCGGCTCCGTCTCGGCCTTTCGCATCGGCGCGAACGGCGCGCTGTCGTTCGTGGCCGAGATGCCCTGCGGCGGCAAGGACCCGGCGCACCTGAGCGTGCATCCCGACGGGCGCTTCGTGTTCGCCGCCAACTACGCCAGCGGCGACGTCAGCGTGATCGCACTGCGTGCCGACGGCAGCTTCGACACCGACCGCGCCGCCGTCGTCTACAAGGACGTCGCTGCCTGCGGCGCCGCCACGCCCTGCAAGCCCGGCGCCGACGTCGTGCCGCTGGCCGCGCGCTCGCACGAAGGCTTTGCCACCAGCGACCACGACGGCCCGCACGCGCACATGGTGCAGGCCGACCCGGCCGGCAACTTCGTGCTCGTGGCCGACCTGGGGCTCGATCGCGTCATCTCGTACCGCTTCGACCGCGCCACCGGCGTGCTGAGCCAGCCGAGCACGGTGGCCGTGTCCGAAAGCTCGGGCGCGCGCCACTTCGCCTTCCATCCGAATGGCAAGTGGGTCTACCTCGTCAACGAAGAGGCCTCGACCATCGCCTTCCTGCGCTACGACGGCGCCACCGGCGTGCTCACGCTGGTGAGCGAAACCTCGGCGCTGC
The DNA here is from genome assembly GCF_009811375.1 of Variovorax boronicumulans. Classification (NCBI taxonomy): domain Bacteria; kingdom Pseudomonadati; phylum Pseudomonadota; class Betaproteobacteria; order Burkholderiales; family Comamonadaceae; genus Variovorax; species Variovorax boronicumulans. The sequence goes on along the minus strand of NZ_BKDH01000002.1, from coordinate 1,841 downwards.
CGGCCGGCTTCAAGGGCACCAGCTACGCCTCGGGCATCCGCATGCTGCCGGGCGGCACGCACTTCGTGTCGCTCAACCGGCTGCACGATTCGATCTCCATCTTCAAGGTCGATGCGCGCACCGGCGCGCCCACGCTCGTGCGCGAGGAGTGGACGCGCGGCAACTACCCGCGCAGCTGCACGCTCGAGCCGAGCGGGCGCTTTCTCTACGTGTGCCACAACAAGCAGGGCGACAACGTGACCATCTTCCGCGTGAAGAAGAACGGCGACGTGCAGTTCACCGGCCAGTACGTGGCCGTGGGCAGCGCCGCCGCCATCGAGTTCTCGTCATGATCAAGAGCGCATCGCTTCGCTACATCGCCTCGCGCGCGGGCGGCATGCTCATCGTGCTGGCGCTGGTGGCCGTGCTGGTCTTCGTGCTCACGCGCGCCGCCTCGGGCGACCCCATCTCGGTGCTGCTGGGCGACCAGGCCACCGCCGCCGACATCGCCCGCGTGCAGAAGGACTACGGCCTGGATAAACCCTTGCCCGTGCAGTTCGGCTACTGGCTGCGCGAAGTGCTGCAGGGCAACCTGGGCACCTCGATCTTCCTGCAGCGCCCGGTCACGCAAGCACTGTGGGAGCGCGCCGAGCCCACCACCTTGCTCGCGCTGCTGGCCGTGGCCATCGCCGCGCTCATCGGCGTGCCTTGCGGCATCGTCTCTGCGGTGTTCCGCGGCCGCGTGGTCGACCAGTTCTTCACCGGCATCGCGATGCTGGGTGCCAGCATCCCCAGCTTCTGGCTGGGCATCGTGCTGATCCAGATCTTCGCGGTGTCCTTCGGGTGGTTCCCGGTGTCGGGCTACGGCGCGCCCGATGCACCCTTTGCCGAGAGATTGCACGCGCTGGTGCTGCCGGCCACCGTGCTGGGCCTGCTGAACTCCGCGCTCATCATCCGCTTCACGCGCGCCTCGATGCTCGACGTGCTGGGTGAAGACTACGTGCGCACCGCGCGCTCCAAGGGCCTGAGCGAGAAGGTCGTCGTGCTCAAGCACGCGCTGCGCAACGCGCTGGTGCCCATCGTCACCGTGATCGGTCTGACCGTCGCGCTGATGATCGGCGGCGCCGTCATCACCGAGACCGTGTTCGGCCTGCCCGGCGTGGGCAACCTCGTGGTCAACGCCGTGCTGCGGCGCGACTACCCCGTGATTCAAGGTGCACTGCTCGTGATCGCCGCGATCTACGTGCTCATCAATTTCTCGATCGACCTGCTGTACGCGGTGGTCGATCCGCGCGTGAAGGTCTGAACGATGCGCATGCCTCGAATGCTCCGCCAGCTGATGCACCGCCGCATCGTGATGGTCTCCGCCCTGGTGCTGCTGGTGATTGCCGTGCTCGCTGTCGGTGCGCCGCTGTTCGCTTCCGCCGACCCTAACGACACCGCCGTGCTGCAGCGCCTGAAGGCGCCCAGCGCCGAACACCTGCTCGGAACCGACGAACTCGGGCGCGACATGTATTCACGCATCGTGCACGGCGCGCGTTACTCACTGGCCATTGCCGCGCTCACGGCGCTGGGTGCGGTCATCGCCGGCACGGTGCTGGGTTTGATGGCGGGCTTCTTCCGCCGACTCGACGCACCGCTGATGCGCGTGGTCGACGCCATGATGTCCTTCCCCGACATCCTGCTGGCCATCGCGCTGGTGGCCATCCTCGGACCTTCTCTGATGAACACCGTGCTCGCGCTGGTGCTGGTCTATACGCCGCGTGTCGCACGGGTGGTGCGGGCCTCGACGCTGGTCGTGCGCGAACTGCTGTTCGTCGAAGCCGTACGGGCCCTGGGCGTGCGCACCTCTCGCATCCTGT